>NZ_LGAJ01000001.1 GCF_001280875.1 Sellimonas intestinalis
TATGTGGTTTTGAAGGTACAGAGTCTTAGAAATTTGGCCCGGTGGCTCAGTTGGTTAGAGCGCCGCCCTGTCACGGCGGAGGTCGTGGGTTCGAGTCCCATCCGGGTCGTTTTGGGATCTTAGCTCAGCTGGGAGAGCATCTGCCTTACAAGCAGAGGGTCATAGGTTCGAGCCCTATAGGTCCCATTGCCAATCGGCATTTGCCTGCGTGGCTTAATCAAATATATGCCAACGTGGCTCAATTGGCAGAGCAGCTGATTTGTAATCAGCAGGTTATCGGTTCGAGTCCGATCGTTGGCTCTACCAGTTTTATTGGTATTATGGATGGATTCCCGAGTGGCCAAAGGGGGCAGACTGTAAATCTGTTAGCAACGCTTTCGGTGGTTCGAATCCACCTCCATCCACTTGCATATTTTCTGAGAAATGTGCTATAATATATTATAACTTTATAATGACGCGGGGTGGAGCAGTCTGGAAGCTCGTCGGGCTCATAACCCGAAGGTCGTAGGTTCAAATCCTGCCCCCGCAATTTTTTTTGTCCTTTTTTATTTTAGAGGATAAGCCCAGATAGCTCAGTTGGTAGAGCAGAGGACTGAAAATCCTCGTGTCGCTGGTTCGATTCCGGCTTTGGGCATTTATTGGTATTATGGAGCATTAGCTCAGTCGGTAGAGCACTTGACTTTTAATCAAGTTGTCCGGGGTTCGAATCCCCGATGCTTCACGCTCTATGACCTCATATGAGTCGTATGATTCATATGAGGTCTTTTTCATAGATTTTTCTGATTGATTTCAGAACAGACGGCTGATTAGTTACAAATTTTGGCGAAAAAACTCAAATAAATTTGACAAGGCAACTTTCTGACGATAAACTGAGATTAGGGAAAGAAGGAGAGAGGATATGAGGAGAATCTACAGAAAGATGAGGGTTGCACTTCTGAGTTTCTGCGTTTTGACTGCGGTTCTGTCAACAGGGTGTTCTGCAGAGGAAACAGGGCAGAGCGAGATTTCAGAGGAAGTCTACCAGTTGGGGAATCAGGAAATACAGATTGATTTGTCAGATAGGTTCGAGTGTACGAAGCAGAGTGCCAGTGAGATTGTTCTGGATGGAAAAGTGGGAGAAATCAAGATGGAATATTTGGGGGAAGGGATTTCTTCAGAAAGTTTTCCAAAATCAGAGCAGGAATGTGCGGCGCTTTATGAAGATGTTATTGGCGGCACATCCTATCAGATCGAAGAATTTCAGTCCTATGATAATGAGGGACTTTACTATGCGACAATCCGTTATGATCTTGAGAATGAGATCCGCTACTTGATCGCTTCCGGTAAATTCGGGGCAGATTACGGATGCCAGATTTTTGCTGTTTTAAATACGGGAAACAGAGAGACGGCGGAGGAAATACAGAATGCTATTTACAATGTAAAGGTATTCTCAGAATAGAGTGCGGGAGAAATCTAAGACAAGGAATAAAACAGAGATAAGACACAAGAATGGCTGCCCTTACTAAGGGGCAGCATTTTTTAACAATGGTGACGAGCTAAAGTCCGATTTGTCAATAATATTGGTGCTCGTTTACAATTCCGGAATGTGTCTGGGCATTTTCCGGTAAATGCAGGAGGTTCGTATGACACTATATGAAAAATTAAGCGGTTATGCACAATCAGATTACTACGGCTTTCATATGCCGGGACACAAGAGAAATAAAATGATTATGGAAGAGGAGTTTCCATTTCATATAGATATTACAGAAATTGAGGGATTTGATGATCTACATCATTGCGAAGGAATACTTATGGAAGCGCAGCAGAGGGCGGCAGCCGTCTATGGTACGGAAGAGACAAGATTTCTTATCAATGGAAGCACTGTAGGGATTCTGAGCGCTCTGGCGGGATGCACTAGAAGAGGAGATGAAGTTCTGATTGCCAGGAACTGTCATAAATCTGTCTACCATGCTGCTGAAATGTTTGGACTCAAGCTGGTCTACATTTACCCAAGGAAAGAAGACGGAGATTCGGTGCTAAGTGGTCAGATCAGAGTGGGGGATGTAGAGGAGATGATCACGGAACACCCGGGAATCCGGGCGGTTATGATAGTTTCTCCGTCCTATGACGGAGTAGTCTCGGACATCCGGGCGATTGCTGAGATAGTGCACCACCATGAGATTCCGTTGATTGTGGACGAGGCTCATGGAGCACATTTCGGATTTGACGACTATTTTCCGGAAAATGCGAATAGACTAGGAGCAGATATTGTTATACACAGTGTACACAAGACACTTCCGGCGCTGACACAGACCGCCCTTCTTCATATGAACGGAACACTGGCGGATCGGAAGCGGGTGAGACACTACCTTCACATGTTACAGTCAAGCAGTCCTTCTTATGTTTTGATGGCAGGCATTGACGCTTGTGTTCATCTTCTGGAGACAAGGGCGCAGGAAATTTTTACGCAGTATGTGGACAATCTGGGGCTGCTCAGAAAAAGTCTTAAAAGGATGGAACATTTGCACCTATGTGAGCCAAAGCAAATACGAAGTTATGACAGATCGAAGATTGTGATTGCCACAGATGGGACGAGTCTGTCAAGTAGAGAACTTTCCAGAAGACTGCTTACGGATTATCATTTGCAGATGGAAATGACGTCGGGAAGCTACGTCTTGGCGATGACGTCCGTGGCAGATACCAAGGAGGGATTTCAGAGATTGGAAAAAGCCCTTCTGGAGATTGACAAACAGATTGAAACCTGTCAGGATAGTAAAAAGATTCAGACGCAGCTTCCGCCAGTGGAGCAAAATTATCTTCCATGCGAGATGGGGGACATTCCTGAAGAACAGAAGAAAAGTGTAAGTTTTGAGGACTGTGCGGGCCTGGTTGCTCTGGAATATGCATATCTTTATCCTCCGGGGAGCCCGATACTTGTTCCGGGTGAGCGGATCTCAATGGAGGCGGCTCGGATTCTTTGTCAATATCGTGATATGGGCTTCTCTATTGAAGGGACGATTGAGGAAAACAGAATAGGAGTGTGGATAAATGGGTAAGATTTTCTATTTGATGGGGAAAAGTTCATCGGGAAAAGATACCATATTTAAAGAACTGAAGAAAAGGATGACATTTCTTCATACAGTTACGATTTATACGACGAGACCCATGCGGGAGCAGGAAAGGGATGGAGAAGAGTACTTTTTTGTGGGGGAGGAAACGCTTGAGAATTTTCAGAGGGCGGGCAGAGTGATTGAGCTTCGGGAGTATGATACTGTACACGGAATCTGGAAATATTTTACGGCGGATGACGGAAGAATCCGCTTAAACGAAGAGGATTACCTGATGATCGGTACGCTGGAGTCTTATGAAAAGCTGTGTGGATATTTTGGACAGAAACGGATTGTACCTATTTATGTGGAGGTAGAGGATGGAGAGCGGCTGTCTCGGGCACTTATGAGGGAGCGGCTTCAGGAGGAACCAAAGTATGCGGAAATGTGCAGAAGATTTCTGGCAGATACAATAGATTTCAGCGAAGTGAATCTAAAACGATGTGGGATAGACAGACGTTTTCAAAATGTGGTGCTGGAAGAGTGCATTCAAGAAATAATGCTATATATTCAGAATTATTTGTGATATAATTATATTGGATTAGATTTACCAGAATCGGGGATTGACATAGAATAAAGAAGGTGAAAATAATGACGGGATTTAAAGATGTTGTTGGACGTAAGGATTTAGTATCCTATATTCAGAAAGCCGTTACTCAGAAACAGATTTCTCACGCCTATATTTTAAATGGGGAGCGCGGATCCGGGAAAAAGATGTTTGCACAATTATTTGCGATGACGCTTCAGTGCGAACGCGGAGGGGCGGAGCCTTGTAATGAATGTCATTCCTGCCGTCAGGCGCTTTCTGGCAATCATCCGGATATCATCCGGGTGGTGCATGAGAAGCCGAATACAATCAGCGTAGAAGAGGTGCGTGTGCAGATCAATAATGATATTATGATCCGGCCGTACAATGGAAAATATAAGATCTACATTGTACCGGATGCGGACATGATGACGGTACAGGCACAGAATGCATTGCTCAAGACGATTGAGGAACCGCCGGAGTATGCGGTGATTTTTCTTCTTACGGAAAATGCAGAAAGTCTTTTGCCTACGATTTTGTCCAGATGTGTAATGCTAAAGATCAAAAATGTAAAAGATGCGCTCATAAAGAAGTATCTGATGGAGCAGATGCAGATACCGGATTACAAAGCGGATGTCTGCACCGCCTTTGCCCAGGGTAATATGGGAAGGGCAATTATGCTGGCTACATCGGAGCATTTTAATGAGATCAAGGAAGAGACGCTCCAGATAATGAAGTATATCAAGGACATGGAGCTTCCGGAGCTTTTAAAGGCGCTCAAGAGTCTTTCCTCTTATAAAGTGGAAGTGGATGATATTCTGGACCTGATCAGTGTATGGTACCGGGACGTTTTGCTTTATAAGGCAACGAAGGATATCAATGGCGTGATTTTCTCGGATCAGATGAAATATATCAAAGAAAGTGCCAATACAAGCTCTTATGAGGGGATCGAGACAATCCTTAAGGCACTGGAAAAGGCGAAGACAAGGCTGAAAGCAAATGTCAACTTTGAGCTGGTGATGGAGCTTTTGCTATTGACGATAAAGGAGAACTAGAATATGACAAGAATTATAGGAGTCCGGTTCCGACCGGCCGGAAAGATTTATTACTTTGCTCCTGGTAAATTTCATATAAAGAAGGGACAGCAGGTGATTGTCGAAACGGCGCGGGGGATTGAGTTTGGACATGTAGTGATGGGTCCGAAAGAAGTGGAGGAAGACCAGATCACGCAGCCGTTAAAGTCAGTGATCCGCCTTGCGAATAACGAGGACAGAAAGATCGAAGAACGTAACCGTGAAAAAGAGAAAGAAGCGTTCCAAATCTGCCTGGAGAAGATTCGCAAACATAAGCTGGAGATGAAATTGATTGATGCGGAATATACATTTGACAATAATAAAGTACTGTTTTATTTTACGGCAGACGGAAGAATTGACTTTCGGGAGCTTGTAAAAGATCTGGCAGCGGTGTTCAGGACAAGGATTGAGCTCAGGCAGATCGGAGTTCGTGATGAAACGAAACTGCGGGGGGGCATCGGTATCTGCGGAAGGGAGCTCTGTTGCCACACCTATCTTTCGGAGTTTGCGCCAGTTTCCATCAAAATGGCGAAAGAGCAGAATCTGTCTCTAAATCCGACCAAGATTTCCGGTGTGTGTGGAAGACTGATGTGTTGTCTGACAAATGAGCAGGAGACATATGAGAAGCTTAACAGCAGGCTGCCGTCCACAGGCGATACGGTGACAACACCAGAAGGACTGCGGGGAGAAGTGCAGAGTTTAAGTGTATTGAGGCAGCTAGTCAAGGTAGTTGTGACACTGGAAAACGACGAGAAAGAGATACGCGAGTATAAGGCTTCTGAGCTGAAATTCAAGTCACACAGAAAGAAAAATGATATGCGCCTTTCCAAAGAGGAAATGAAAGAGCTTGTAGCACTTGAGAAAAATGAAGGAGCGTCGAAATTGGACAATGTGTAAGTTAAAAGATGGGGAGCGCCTGGATGATCTGCAGACTCATGGGTATGAGATTATTCAGCATCCGGGAAAGTTCTGTTTTGGAATGGATGCTGTGCTTTTAGCCAGCTACGCAAAGGTCAAAAGGGGCGAGCGTGCTCTGGACATCGGCACCGGGACAGGGATCATTCCCATTTTGATGACAGTCAAGACGGACGGAGAGGAATTTACAGGTTTGGAAATCCAGGAGGAAAGCGCGGATATGGCCAGAAGAAGTGTCGTTCACAACCATCTGGAAGACAAAATTACGATAAAGACAGGCGATATTAAAGAAGCGGCAGACTACTTTCCGGCTGCTTCTTTTGACGTCATCACAACAAATCCACCCTATATGATCGGGCAGCATGGGATTCAGAATGTCAACAGTGCCAAGACGATCGCCAGACATGAGGTACTCTGTACTTTGGATGATATTTTGCGAGAGAGCGCAAGACTTCTGACATTCCATGGGAGATTCTATATGGTACATAGACCGTTTCGTCTGGCGGAGATTTTTACAAAGATGACAAGTTATGGGATTGAGCCGAAGAGAATCCGCTTTGTCCATCCTTATGTGGATAAGGAGCCCAATATGGTTCTGATCGAGGGGAGTAATAAGGGCAGATCACGGATGCAGGTGGATCCTCCACTGATTGTCTATGAAAAGGATGGAAGTTATACCGGGGAGCTTCTCACCAACTATGGGATGGGAAGGGCAGGAGAAAAGTAAAGGAGGAACTATGGCAGGAACATTATATTTGTGTGCGACTCCGATAGGGAATCTGGAAGATATGACGTTCCGTGTGATCCGGATCTTAAAAGAAGTGGATCTGATTGCGGCGGAAGATACGAGAAACAGTATTAAATTGTTGAATCACTTTGAGATCCGTACACCCATGACAAGTTACCATGAATACAATAAAATCGAAAAAGGGAGAAAATTGGTGGAAAAATTGCAGGAGGGCAAGGATGTTGCGCTCATAACGGATGCCGGCACTCCAGGGATATCAGATCCGGGAGAAGAGCTGGTACGCATGTGTAAGGAAGCAGGCATCGCTGTCACATCGCTTCCGGGGGCGTGTGCCTGCATTACGGCGCTGACTTTGTCCGGAATGTCGACCAGACGGTTTGCTTTTGAGGCATTTTTGCCACAAGATAAGAAGGAACGCCGCCGTATACTGGATGAGGTGTGTACGGAGACTAGGACAATGATTTTCTATGAAGCGCCGCACAGACTGGTAAAGACATTAAGAGAACTGGAGAACACTCTTGGCAGCCACCGGAGAATCACGGTGTGCCGGGAGCTTACAAAGAAGTACGAGACTGTATACAGCGATAGTCTTGGAGGAGCCGTCAGGTATTATGAGGAAGTGCCGCCAAAAGGAGAATGTGTACTCGTCCTGGAGGGAAAGAGTCAGGAGGAAGTGGAGGAGGAACAAAAGAAAGGGTGGATGCCACTTTCTGTGGAAGAGCATCTGCAGATTTATTTAAACCAGGGAATGGATAAAAAGGAGGCTATGAAACGGACCGCAAAAGACAGAGGGGTAAGTAAGCGGGATATCTACCAGGAAATGATCGGGAAAAAAGGTGAGATATGACCCAAAAGAGTTCGGCACCTTGTACAGAATCCCCAAAAATGTTTGTGCAATCATGCACTAGCGTTTTTGACCATTTTTTTTTATACTAATTACATCGAATAAAAACGGTTAAAATTTAGGAGGAAGCACCGATGGCAAGTTTATCATTGAAACATATTAATAAAGTTTATCCAAACGGTTTCGAGGCTGTTAAAGATTTCAACCTTGAAATTGCTGATAAAGAATTTATCATTTTCGTAGGACCTTCAGGATGCGGAAAATCTACAACCCTTCGTATGGTTGCCGGACTGGAAGAGATTACATCCGGAGAACTGAAAATTGGCGACAAAGTAGTAAACGATGTTGAGCCGAAAGACAGAGATATTGCGATGGTATTCCAGAACTACGCTCTGTATCCACATATGACAGTTTATGACAACATGGCATTCGGACTGAAATTAAGAAAAGTTCCGAAACCGGAGATTGACAAGATGGTTCGTGAAGCAGCAAAGATCCTTGATCTTGAGAAACTGCTTGACCGTAAGCCGAAAGCTCTTTCTGGTGGACAGAGACAGCGTGTTGCCATGGGACGTGCGATCGTTCGTAATCCGAAGGTATTCCTTATGGACGAGCCTCTTTCCAACTTGGATGCGAAATTAAGAGGACAGATGCGTATTGAGATCTCCAAATTACATCAGAGACTTGGTACAACAATCATCTACGTAACACATGACCAGACAGAGGCTATGACACTCGGTACAAGAATCGTAGTTATGAATGCTGGTGTTGTTCAGCAGGTAGATACTCCAAGAAAACTGTACGATGAGCCATGCAACCTGTTTGTTGCTGGATTCATTGGATCTCCTCAGATGAACTTCCTGGATGCAAAATGTGAAGTAAATGGAGACAAAGTTTTATTAAATGTAGGTCCGGCTAAGATCGAACTTCCGCCTGCAAAAGCAAAGAAGCTTATCGATGGTGGATATGCTGGAAAGACGGTTGTACTTGGTATTCGTCCGGAAGACGTGCACGATGAGCCGATGTTCATCGCATCTTCTCCGAACACAGTGATCGAAGCTACAATTCGTGTATATGAAATGCTTGGTGCAGAAGTTTACTTACACTTTGATTACGAAGGAGCTACTATGACAGCTCGTGTTGATCCAAGAACAACAGCAAGAAACGGAGATACAGTGAAATTCGCATTTGATGCTGAAAAGATTCACGTATTTGACAAAGAGACGGAGATGACAATCACAAACTAATCTGTTTTAAACATAGGATAGTAGATAGTATGATGGCTGCCGCGCGGGAATGTACGGCAGCCATTTTATACCAATGCTACTTGTTTATGGAAAATTTACAGAGATAAAGGTTGACATTTTAAGAAAAAATCGTTATATTAATATCTGATAAAAGGGAGTAACTGGCGCTTATATTAAGCGTTACAGGTTCGTCAGTACGGCAGTGATTCTGCCCGGATCGAGTATGAAACGGTGAGACTTTTATTGCATGAGCGTGGTGCAGTAAAAGTCTCTTTTTTTATACTTTACTTTTCTGTATGAATCGCAAATGAAAAAATGGTGAACCCTATAAGAAAGTGGAGGAGGAAAAAATGAAACAGTATTATCAGATGGGATCTGATGAGACCAGGATGCAGATTAACGGCTCTTTGGAGTCGCTTTCCAGTGAGCAGGTGCGGGAACATCAGAAGAAGTACGGACCAAATGAGCTTCAGGAAGAGAAGAAGAAAAGCATCGGGATGATTTTTCTGGAGCAGTACAAGGATTTCCTTGTTATCATTCTGATTATCTCGGCAATCATCTCAGGTTTTCTCGGGGATGCAGAAAGCGCGGCGGTAATCCTGATTGTCATCACAATCAATGCAATTCTTGGAACGGTGCAGACTGTGAAGGCGGAAAAATCTCTGAACAGTCTAAAGAAGCTCTCCGGACCAGAGGCCAAAGTAGAGCGTGATGGAACTGTCATGCAGATCCCGTCCAGGGAAGTAACAGTCGGTGATATTGTCATTCTGGAAGCAGGAGATCAGGTTCCGGCGGATGGAAGGATTATCGAACAGGCAAGTCTCAAAGTAGATGAGAGCGCACTGACAGGAGAAAGCATTCCGGTAGAGAAGAGCATAGACTTGATTGAGGGGGAGGTGCCGCTTGGCGACCGGGTGAACATGGTATTTTCCGGAAGCTTCGTCACATACGGGAGAGGAAAATTTGTTGTTACTGGTATTGGTATGGAGACGGAAGTTGGAAAGATTGCATCCCTCTTAAAGACGACGTCTGAGAAGAGAACACCGCTCCAGGTCAATTTGGATCAGTTTGGTCAGAAACTTTCTATTCTTATTCTGATTCTCTGTGCAATCCTCATGGGAATCAACGTGTGGAGAGGAGAATCCTTCGGAGATGCATTTATGTTTGCGGTTGCGCTTGCGGTTGCGGCAATTCCGGAGGCATTGAGTTCTATTGTAACAATCGTACTTTCTTTTGGTACGCAGAAGATGGCAAGAGAACATGCGATCATCCGAAAACTCCAGGCTGTAGAAGGTCTGGGCAGTGTGTCTGTTATCTGTTCTGATAAGACAGGAACGCTGACACAGAATAAGATGACAGTGGAAGATTATTACATTGCAGGGCATAGAATGTCAAAGGAGGAAGTCTCCACAGAGCAGGACGAGGTCAGAAGGCTGATGCTTGCAAGTATTTTATGCAACGATGCAAAGAATGTAAACGGGCAGGAGATTGGGGATCCGACAGAGACAGCTCTAGTCACCTTTGCAGGAAACTGTGGAATGGATGTGGAAGAGATCCGGCAAAAATATGGAAGAATCTCGGAAGTGCCATTTGACAGTGACAGAAAGCTCATGTCTACCGTACATGAGACGAGTGAGGGTGTTATCATGTTTGTCAAAGGCGCTGTGGATGTTCTTTCTGGAAGAATGTGCAAAGTACGCAGAAATGGTGAGGAAGAGCCGATCACAGATGAGGACCGGAAGCACATTGCCAGTGTCAATCAGGATTTCTCCAGACAGGGACTTAGAGTTCTCGGATTTGCATATAAGAGATTGGAGACAAAGACAGAGATTGTAGAAGATGATGAAGATGACCTGACATTCCTCGGTCTAATCTCTATGATGGATCCGCCAAGAGAAGAGTCCAAAGCTGCGGTAGCAGAATGTATCCGGGCCGGAATCAAGCCGGTGATGATTACAGGAGACCACAAGGTTACGGCAGCGGCCATTGCAAAGAGGATTGGAATCCTTAAAGATGAATCCGAGGCGTGTGAGGGTGCGGATATTGAGACCATGTCTGACGCTGAACTGAAAGATTTTGTAGAACATATTTCTGTGTATGCCCGTGTTTCACCGGAGCATAAGATTCGAATCGTAAAAGCATGGCAGGAGAAAGGCAATATCGTATCTATGACCGGGGACGGCGTCAACGATGCACCGGCACTGAAGCAGGCAGATGTAGGTGTTGCCATGGGTATTACAGGAACCGAGGTAGCAAAGGATGCTGCATCCATGGTTCTGACGGATGATAACTTTGCCACGATTGTCAAGGCAGTGGAGAACGGAAGAAATGTATATAGAAATATCAAGAGTTCGATTCAGTTTCTGTTATCCGGAAACTTCGGAGCAATCCTTGCGGTTCTGTACGCATCCATCGCTGGTCTTCCGGTTCCGTTCGCTCCGGTTCACCTGTTGTTTATCAATCTGTTGACAGATAGTCTTCCGGCGATTGCCCTTGGACTGGAGCCGCATAGAAAAGACGTTATGGATGAAAAGCCAAGACAGAAAGATGAATCCATTCTGACCAGAGATTTTTTGGCTAAGATTGTGACAGAAGGACTTTCTATTGGCGTAATGACTATGATTGCTTTTATGATTGGGTATACAAGCGAAGGAGCACTGCTCGGAAGTACGATGGCGTTTGGAACACTCTGTACATCCAGACTTTTCCATGGATATAACTGTAAGGCAGACAGGCCGGTGTTGTTTAAGAAAGGGTTCTTTAATAATATTTATCTCCAGGGAGCTTTCCTGATCGGATTTGTTCTGATTACAGGAGTATTGACAATTCCGGCATTGCATGGCATATTTAGTGTTACAACTCTCAATATAACACAGCTTTTCACGGTTTATGGACTTGCGATATTAAATATTCCGGTGATTCAGTGTTTAAAAGCAATCCGTTTTAAACTCAGATAAAGGGGACTTTATATGGAATTAAACAACGAGAATATGAAAAAAATAAGGCATCTGATCGTATTTACTGCACTGATTATTTTGTGTTTCTGGAAATATACGATTGTATTTCAGGCGGTCAAATTTGTGATCGGGGTTGTGTTTCCTTTCATTCTCGGAGGGGCGATTGCGTTTGTATTCAATGTGCCGATGCATTTCATCGAAAACAGGCTGATCCAGGAAAAGTGGAAAGAAAAATATAAAATAGTCAGGAAAACGGCAAGACCGGTCAGCCTTGTCCTTACCATTATTTTTGTGATCGGAATTGTGGCAGCCGTCCTCTTTGGTGTTCTTCCACAATTAACAGGTACGATTGCCAAATTAGGATACAGTATTCAAACCTTTATTCCTAAAGTACAGGAGTGGGCAAACGACTGGTTCCACAATAATAAGGAAGTGATGGCTTACGTCAATCAATTAGAGTTTAATTGGGATAAGGTCATTGAAGTTGCGGTAGACTGGGTGTCCAACGGTGCAGGAAATATTGTCGAGTCCGGTGTGACCGCCGCGGTAAATATTGTAAGTGGGTTTGCGACGTTTTTTATTGCTTTTGTATTTGCCTGCTATATTCTACTTCAGAAGGAGAAACTTGGGGTGCAGGCGAAAAAGGTTCTGTTTGCTTTTGTACAGAAGGGCAGGGCAGAGGCGGCTATCGAGGTTTGTTCTCTGACATACCGGACATTTTCCAATTTTCTGACAGGACAATGTATGGAGGCAGTAATTCTTGGAACAATGTTTGTAATTGCCATGAGTATATTTAAGATGCCGTATGCATGGCTGATCGGAATTCTGATTGCCTTTACTGCTCTGATCCCGATTTTTGGGGCGTTTATTGGGTGCGCTGTCGGTACGTTTCTGATCTTTATGATTCATCCGATTCAGGCGCTATGGTTTATCGTATTGTTTCTGGTATTGCAGCAGATTGAAGGAAACCTAATCTATCCGCATGTGGTAGGCAACTCGGTGGGACTTCCTTCTATTTGGGTGCTGGCCGCAGTCAGCATTGGCGGCAGTCTGATGGGAGTTGTCGGAATGTTGATTTTCATTCCGATCGTATCGGTTTTATATGCATTGTTTCGGGAAATCGTATATCTGAAATTAAAGAAAAACAATATAAAAATCAAAGATATTCTTCAAAGCGAGAAATAATCCGCGGGATTTTCACATATAATGTGGAAAACAAAGTGTAGGAGTCGAAGCGATGTTGAATTCTTTATGGGCGGGGATGATTCTGATTGGGATCATCTTCGCTGCATTTACGGGCAGAATACCGGAGATTACGGACGCTGCCCTAGACTCATCCAAGGAGGCGGTGACACTTTGCATTACGATGATCGGCGTCATGGCATTCTGGATGGGATTGATGGAAATTGCGTCGAAGGCCGGGATGATTGAGAAAGGGGCGAAGATGCTCAAACCATTTGTGAGATTTTTGTTTCCGGAAGTTCCGGAAGGGCATAAAGCGGGCGAACATATTACTACAAACATTATCGCCAACTTCCTCGGTCTTGGCTGGGCGGCGACACCCGCGGGACTGAAAGCCATGGAGGAACTTGGAAAACTCAACCATGGAAGCCCGGTGGCGAGTAATGCGATGTGCAACTTTCTCATCCTGAATATTTCTTCATTACAGCTTATTCCGGTGAATGTCATCGCCTTTCGGAGCCAGTACGGAAGTGTAAATCCGACTGCGATCGTAGGGGCGGGGATTGTGGCGACAGCTATCAGCACGGGAACGGCGATTATATTCTGTAAGATCATGGATCGAAAAAAGACCCGGAGAGCGTAAAGTTCTCCGGGTCTTTATGTTAATTCAGCAATACAAAAAGCCAACATTTGGACATATTTATCCAACATCTTGAACTGGAATAAAAGAGAAGAATGATTATAATAGAGGTAAATGAAAAACGAAATAACGATCCGAAAATCAAAGGAGAAGGAGGAAAGCAGATGGCAATTTGTTTTCGTGAAACGGCAAAAGAGTTCCATCTTTACAATGAAAAAATCAGTTACATTTTGACCGTGTTGGAGAATGGGCAGCTCGGACATCTGTATTTTGGGAAAAGGTTAAAAGACAGAGAAAGCTTTGCGCATATGTTGAATTTCCGGGCAAGACCAATGTCGGTCTGTGCTTTTGAACATAATCTGGATTTTTCCATGGAGCATATCAAACAGGAATATCCAGTTTACGGAGCAGGAGATATGAGATATCCGGCTATTGAAGTGCAGCAGGAAAATGGCAGCAGGATATCTGAGTTTATCTATCAGGGACATCGCATTTACAAAGGGAAGCCGGAACTGGAGGGCCTTCCGGCAACCTATGTGGAACAGGATGACGAGGCGGATACACTGGAACTTTATTTAAAAGATCAGCTTACGGGAACCGAAATGATACTGTTTTATACGATTTTTGTCAATGTCCCGGCTATTGCGAGAAGTGCTAAAATTATGCAGACTGGAGAAGAGGAAATTGTTTTGAACCGGGTGATGAGTGTAAGCGTAGATTTTCCGGACAAAGAATTTGAAATGATAGAACTGACCGGGGCATGGTCAAGAGAGAGGGCTGTGAAAATAAGGAAGCTTGAGCACGGTACGCAGTCTGTCTATAGTATGAGGGGATGCAGTAGTCATCATTATAATCCGTTTTTAGCTTTAAAACGTCGTGAGACCACAGAGGGAAATGGAGAAGTGTATGGGTTCAGCCTCGTTTACAGTGGGAATTTCCTGGCGCAGGCAGATGTGGATACTTATGATACAACAAGAATCACGATGGGAATCCACCCGGATACCTTTTCCTGGACGTTGAAAAAAGGGGAGAGTTTTCAGACGCCGGAGGCGGTGTTGGTGTATTCGGACCAGGGATTAAATGGAATGAGTCAGGCATATCATACTCTTTACAGAAGCCGCCTTGCGAAAGGATACTGGAGAGATAAGGAACGGCCGATTCTGATCAATAATTGGGAAGCAACATATTTTGATTTTGATGAAGAGAAAATTTTGAGTATTGTTAAAACAGCAAAGAGTCTTGGAGTGGAGCTGTTTGTGTTGGATGACGGTTGGTTTGGCGAAAGAAATGACGATACTCGTTCCCTTGGAGACTGGTATCCGAATCTGGAGAAACTTCCGGATGGAATCACCGGAATTGCGAAAAGAGTGGAAGCAGAAGGAATGAAGTTCGGTCTGTGGTTCGAGCCGGAGATGGTGAATAAGAACAGCCATCTTTACAGGGAACACCCGGACTGGATCCTGGGAGATAAAGGGAGGAGACTGTCCCATGGAAGAAATCAGTATGTGCTTGACTTCTCGCGGGATGAAGTGGTGAATGCCATATTTGGACAAATGTACAAGGTTTTAAGCGAAGCGCCGATTTCCTATGTTAAATGGGATATGAATCGGAGTATGTCTGAGGTCTACTCTACAGGCGTCGGATCGGGAGATCAGGGGAAAGTGTTCCATCGGTATATTTTAGGTGTATACCGGCTTTATGACATGCTGACAAAGGCATTTCCGAAGATCTTGTTTGAGTCTTGTGCAAGCGGGGGCGGACGGTTTGATCCGGGCCTTTTGTATTATGCGCCACAGTGTTGGACATCGGACGATACGGATGCGGTGGAGCGCTGTAAGATCCAGTATGGGACTTCACTGGTCTACCCGGTAAGCAGTATGGGATCTCATGTGTCTGCCGTGCCAAATCATCAGCTTCTTAGGAATTCATCGCTGGAGATGCGGGCTAATGTGGCGTATTTCGGGACTTTTGGGTATGAACTGGATCCGAACAGACTGACAGAGGAAGAGAAAGAAGAGGTGAAAGAGCAGATTGGATTTATGAAAAAATATCGGCGTCTGATCCAATTCGGTACTTTTTACCGACTTGTCAGTCCGTTTGAAGGGAATGAAATGGCATGGATGGTCGTGTCAGAGGATCAAAGGAATGCGATGGTAGGATATTACCGGATATTGCAGACAGTTAATGGACCGTACAGAAAGATCCGTCTACAGGGCCTGGATCCAGATAAAATATATCATGTCTCCAGAATTGAAGGAGATCTTTACGGTGACGAACTTTTGTGGTACGGACTGGATGTATCCGATGCTTCCTCCGGGGAGAACCGGGAGGAATATAATGGAAGAAACGGGGATTATCAATCCAAATTGTTTCTTTTGAGATCGATCGAATAGGGGTTCACTTTCTTAAACTGACGGTAGCCGGAGGGACTGATACCGTTGACCTTGCGAAAGGCTTTGGAAAAAGAGAATGTGCTGCAATACCCGCAGGAATATGCGATATGTTCAATGGGGAGGCTGGTATTCTGCAGCAGTTCACAGGCCTTTGTCATTCGATACTTGACGAGAAATTGCTGTGGAGACAAATGCACTGTTTTCAAAAAAAGTTCTGTCAGGTAACTGCGGTTTAGGGAGAGAAAGTCTGCGATTTCTTGGACGGATATCGGATTCTGATAATTTTTGTAAATATAAGAGATGGCCTGACTTACATAGACGTCCGCAATCTTTTTCCGGCTCTTAGTCTTGTAATCGGAGCCCTCAACAAGAAGAGCCAGAAACTGAAGCAAAACTCCCTGGATGTAAATTTCATTCTGTAAGCTCATCTTATGGTGAGCAATCATATCCAGGACATATTTTTTTGCTTTTTCCGGATCAGGGCAGGTAAAGACCGGGTGATCCGGAGCTGTTCCGATGAGCTGGAAATATCGTTCGATATCGGAGCCGGCAATGGCGACCCAGACGTAGCTCCACGGCTCTGTCTCATCGGCCTGATAGAAGGTGAGTCTGTCGGGCCGAATCAAAAAGCCCTGCCCTGTTTCGATAGCATAACTTCTTTCACCGGAATAAAAAGTTCCCTTTCCTTTTGTGCATACGTGAAATATGTAAGAATCCCGGATGGCAGGTCCATAGGAATAGAGGGGTTGGCAGTCTTGTATTCCGCAGAAAAGCATATAGATTTCCTGAAATAGGTTTGTATTATATTCCGTGTAAGTTCGCAATTCATCCACAGCCTTCACCTCCTACGTTTTTCTTGAGTGTATCACGGGAAAATGTGATTGTAAACAAAAAAGGATTGCATAAAGACAGACAAGCCAGTAGAATAGAAAAATATGAGCGCACGAGAAATAAAAAAGGGAGAAACAGCCATGGAAAACAATATGACAACAGGAAACCCGGGAAAACTGATAGTTCGATTTACGTTACCGGTTTTTATTGGAAATGTGTTTCAACAATTTTATAGTATGGTAGATGCGGTGATTGTCGGGAAATTTGTCGGTACGAAGGCTCTGGCCGGTGTTGGAGCTACGGGGACAATCAACTTTCTTATCATTGGATTTTTGCTTGGACTGACGGCGGGTTTTACTGTTTTGACAGCTCAGAAATATGGTGCGGGTGATCTGGAGGCCATGAGAAAGACGGTAGCGTCCGCTGCTATTTTGTCACTGGTTGTATCGGTAGTGATGACAGCCGCGAGTGTTATATTTATGAAGAATCTCCTGCGTTTGATGAATACGCCGGAAGATATTTTTGACTATGCTTATGAATATATTGTCATCATCTGCGCCGGGATTTTTGCCCAGGTACTCTACAATTTGCTGTCCAGTGTGCTGCGTGCTCTTGGCAACAGCCGTACTCCGTTGTATTTTCTGATTTTAGCCGCCCTTTTGAATGTGGTTCTGGACCTGGTATTTATTGTCTGCTTCCACATGGGACCGGCAGGGGCGGCGTATGCGACTGTGATTGCACAAGGGATATCCGGAGCAGCATGTTTGCTTTACATCTGGAAAGCAGTTCCACAGCTTCATCTTCATAAGGGAGACTGGAAGGTGGAAGGCAGCCTGTTAAAAACCCAGATGCGGATTGGATTTCCCATGGCGCTGCAATATTCTATAACAGCGATTGGAACCATGATGGTACAGTCTGCTTTGAACCTGCTCGGATCCATTTCAGTGGCGGCCTTTACGGCGGCAAGTAAGATCGAACAGATTGTGACCCAGGCGTATGTGGCGCTTGGAACGGCGATGGCAACTTACTGTGCCCAGAATATGGGGGCGGGTGATGTTCAAAGAATCCGGCATGGATTTCGTTCAGCGACAATTCTTGGCTCAGTGTATTCGGTTGTGGCTGCGGTACTGATGGTCAGTGTGGGCCACTATCTGACCTATCTTTTCGTGGAGGCGGCTGATGTGCCGAAAGTGATTGGAGAGGTACGGATGTATCTGATTTGTGTATCGGTCTTCTTCATTCCACTTACAGTTGTCAACCTGTACCGGAACGGAATACAGGGGATGGGATATGGATTTCTGCCGATGACGGCCGGAATTGCCGAGCTGGTCGGAAGAGGAGTTGTGGCGGTGATTGCGTCCTGGCAGAGAAGTTATGTCGGTGTATGTCTCGCAAGTCCGATGGCCTGGGTGCTTGCGGGGGCCCTTCTGTTATGGATGTACTTTAGAATTATGAGGAATCTGGATCAAAATCCGTCGGCCTGATTCATAAAAAAAGAGCCGGAGTGCGTATAATAAAGGGACGATATGCAAAGGAGAACGGAACATGGGTTTTGTATTATTCCTCTCTCAGTACATCGTCCCTTTTTTGATTTTTTCGATTCTGGTAACCGGCATACTGGAGCGGGTACAAGTCTATGAGACTTTTATCAAGGGGGCGAAGGACGGATTTTATACGGTGCTGAAAATCATGCCGACGCTGATCGGACTCATGGTGGCGGTGGGGGTGCTGCGGGCTTCCGGCTTTCTGGAGTTCTTGTCCGGGCTTCTCGGACAGTGGACGCAGAGAATCGGATTTCCAGGAGAATTGGTGCCGCTTTCTGTCGTAAAGATGTTTTCTTCGTCCGCAGCGACCGGGCTTCTGACAGATCTCTACAAAGAGTTTGGCACAGATTCTTATATCGGGCGCATCGCATCCATCTCAATGGCATGTACAGAGACAATTTTCTACACAATGTCTGTTTATTTTATGACAGCAAAAGTCAAGAAATCCAGATACACGCTGGCAGGGGCGTTGCTTGCTACAGTGGCCGGACTTGCAGCTAGTGTGTGGCTTGCCGGAAAAATGTAAATTATTTATTAAAAAATAGATTTAGGGATAGATTTTCCGGAAAATATCGATTATACTATTCACAAATAAAAATAGTAATTCTTACTATTTGTACAGGAAGAAAGGAGAATATAAAATGCAGAAATATGTTTGTGAACCATGCGGATATGTATATGACCCGGAGGTGGGTGATCCGGACAACGGAATCGCACCGGGAACAGCATTTGAAGATCTTCCGGAAGACTGGGTTTGCCCAATCTGTGGTATGGGAAAAGAAGTGTTTGTGGCAGAGTAATAGAGAATGGGAGATGCCGTACAGTGGATGTGCGGCATCTCTTTTTTGAAGTGTCGATGAGCCAAAGTCCTGGACTGACAAGAGACTTGGAGGCCGTTTACAATTCCCAAATTCGCAGTTTGATTCTTCCGGCGATTCCATTGGGATTATGAGGTCTGTTTCAGCTCATCCCTTAACAAATCAAATGGCGCAGGGCCGATATCCAGTACGAATTTGTGAAAACGTTTTTGGGAGAAATCTTCTCCCCATTTGGCAATAGCTGCCTTTTTCAATTCAAGAAATTCCAGATAACCGAAGTAATATTTTGCATAATTGCCGGGATCACCCAGGATGAGCTGGTAGATCTCTGAGATACTCTTCTCATCTCCGATTCCATACTGGGAGAAAAAGGAGAGGGTATCTTCTTTGGTCCAGCCTTTTTCATGGATACCAATATCCGCCAGAGCATAGAGACCCAGGATGATGGAGGCGTTTTTCTGCTGGATCGTGGCTACCTCTTTCGACACCGGAGCGAGATAGTAAGACAGCATCTCGGTATAAGTAGCCCAGCCTTCCACATAACCTCCGAAATCCAGGATGGTGCGTACAGGATCCGGGTCCTGTGCGAGAAAGTAGGTCGTCTGGTAGAGATGGCCGGGATAGCCTTCATGCGCCAGGGTGGTGAAAAGGTTTAAGCCCTCCATGGAATGTCTGGGATTAATGTAAATTGTGTTTTCCGTACTGTTATCGAGGGGCGGAATCAGATAAAAGGCAGGGCTTAAATATTCCTGAGTGGACTTAGGAACCTGTTTGACGGTAAAGGTGACGTCAGGAATGTCGGGAAAGGAGTCTGCCATTTTCTGCTTTAGTTCCAGAAGAATTGATTCCGGTGAGGATTCCTGGAGAACGACGTCTTCTGCCATCTGGGAGGCAGGCAATGCGTTTTTCATCTCTTTCATGTCTGAGATGATCTGGGAGGTCGCAAGCTGCTCTAGTTCGTCCACGGAGCGGTCTGTACCAATGGATTTTTTCAACAAGGCCTCGTAACATTGTTTACCATCCGGCAGGGTACAAAGTCCCTGGTCAGAGGTTCCGGTGCCTTTTAAGGAGCCAAGTCCATCGATCAGAAGCTGGTAGGCCGGGAAAACCTGGGTTGTGAGCAGATCTTTATTTTTTGCGGTGTAGAGCGCATGTTCGCTTTCCGAGAGCGTGCCCATTTCATCGAGGCGTTCCTCAAAGGAGGAGAGTAGATAATGATCGTCCCCCATGGAGATGAAATCTGCACATTCCTGAATGACAGCGTCCGCTCTCTCGTCCGACATAAAGAGTCCCTCGTCCGATTTGGTCCGTTCAAAGTCGAGAAGAGATTGATAATACTCCTGCATGGTGGACAGAAGAGAAAGGTATGTATCGACATCCTCCGCTGTTTTGAAGGAAAACTCGGATAAAAGCACGGGAAGCTGGGACTGGATTCCGGTGAGAGGGCTTAGTGGCTCTTCATATAAAAGATATCCGGCGCAGTCAAGGGCAGTCTGAAGATAGGATTCCAAAATCTTCCAGGTCAGCCGATTGTCGGCGGAAAGCTTTTCGGGGGCAAAGCGTTTTAATGCTGCCAGCGTATTTTCCAGGGAGACAGCAGGAAGTTCCGGGGTGGATACAAATGTCCCAAAAGTCACGGGAGCGTCTAAAATTCCGTAAGATTCCGGGTGTTCCAGTGTAAAGTGCAGACTGATGGAATCCCCGGATACCTCGCGACAGAACAGAGTTTTTGTAAAAGTTTCAAACTGTTCGTCTATATTGTTCGTGGTAAGCGACCGGGAAAAGAACGCGTCCGGATCCGGGGAAGGCGGAAGAAAGGAGTAGAGTATTAGGACCGTTGTCAGAAGTACTGCCACAATCAGAGTAATCCTCGCCTTTTTTGATCGAAAAAAAGCACAATCTGGGAATGATAATTTCATAATAGAACTCCAGATAGAATTTGTCACATTATATGAAGGAGTTTTACTAACTATTCAGCCATATGTCGGGGAACACCGAAAACCATCTGCAAGCAATGTTGCGCTGAATTTTTGACACTCCCGTCAACATGACTGAATAGTTACTAAACTTTTAAAATAAGCATTGCATTTTGTCACAAAAGTTGTATGATAAAAGATAATTTCAATTTATACAAAAAGGGGGCTTTTTATGGACTCTGTAATAGACAAATTGACGGAAATTGAACAGACTGCATCGGCGATTGTAGCTCATGCAGAGGAGGAAAAAGCGGAGATTGACAGAGAGTACGACGAGCGTAGAAAGAAATTCGATCAGAAGCTGGAGGAAGAGACAATGGTCAGGATTGAACGGATCCGGGAGGGGCTTGAGAGCGATAAGAAGCACCTGCTGACCGGACAGGAGGAGTCCAGCAGGGAACTGATCGCATCCCTTCAGGAGGAGTATACTAAAAATCATACAGTATATGCAGAAAATATTTTAAAGCGGATCACAGAGGTGTAGTCTATGGGAAATTTACTTGCCTACAGCGGGATTGTCACGAAGATCCGGGGAATGGAGGCAAAGCTCCTTACGGAAACACAGTTTGATGAGATCAAGGCCATGAAAAGTGTGCCGGAAGCCGTTACTTATCTGATCCAGAACACGGTGTACCGGGAGATTCTGGAGACGTTGGAACCGACTCTGGTACACCGGGGAAATATAGAGAAGCTTTTGATTGTATCCCTATACCAGGACTATACCCGGATCTATCTGTTTGCCACACTGGAACAGAGAAAGTTTTTGAAATTGTACCTGAAACGTTATGAGGTGGAGCTGATTAATTACTGTCTGAGGATTGTCATTAACCATTATCAGGAGCCGTTTGACCTGAACCACAAGCGGGCGTTTTTTGACCGGTATTCGCAGATTTCCATCGAGAAGCTCATTCATTCCAGGACGACGGACGAGCTGATCGAAAACCTGAAAGGGACGGAATATTACAATACCTTGAAGAAGCTGCGGGATTCGGGCAAGGCGACATTATTTGACTACGACCTGGCTCTGAATCTCTACTATTTTGTTTCCATGTGGAAACAACGAAAGAAAATATTAAAACCAAAAGAACTGGAACTTTTCACAAGGGATTATGGGGCGCAGATCAATATGTTGAATATTCAGTGGATTTACAGGGCGAAGAAGTATTTTAACTTGTCTCCGGCGGATATTTATGCGCTGCTCATCCCCATCCAGTACAAGATCAGCACCGTGCTTATCAAGGAGATGGTGGAGGCGTCGGATCTGGATGCGTTCCAGAAGGCCGTCGAAAAGACGTCGTACGCAAAACACTTTGACTTCAGCCAAAATCTTACGGTGGAGAAGCTGTATACGGATTATCTGTATTATTTGTACCGGTCTGACCGAAGGAAGGATCCGTATTCTATTGCTTCAATCAACACCTATCTGTTTCTAAAAGAGGAGGAGATCAAGAAGCTGACAACCGTAATCGAATGTGTACGTTATGGCATACCTCCTGAGGAAATCAGGGGGTATACAGGAGGGCAGAAACTATGATTGTAAAAATGCAATTTGTCAATATCTCAGGACCTCGCAGCGATATTGACCGTGTGATGGATCTGTACCTGTCGCGGTATGAGATCCAGTTGGAATCAGCTCTCTCAGAGCTGAAGACAGTGGATAATTTAAGGCCCTTTGTGGAGATGAATCCATACAAGGACGCCTTGGTAAAAGCAGTACAGTTTGTGGGGTTCCTGGAAAATCCGGAGGAGACGGAGCCGGATACGAGCTTGGGGCTTAACGATATCTTCGAACTGATCCGAACTATGAATGAAGAATACCTGAAGCTGCAGGCAAAGCAGGAAGAATGGAAAAAGAAGAAAGAGGAGATTGCCTCCAAGCAAAAAATCATTGAACCGTTTCGCCCGATGGGCGGGGATTTAAGCCAGGTGCTGCATTATAAATACATTTCGTACCGGTTTGGTAAGATGCCGCAGGAGCAGTATCAGAAACTGGAGAAATATCTTTTGGGAGAACTGGACGCCGTCTTTGTAAAGGGTGTGCAGGATGAACAGTTTGTCTATGGCGCATATTTTGCCGCGCCAGATCATCTTCAGAAAACGGACGCAGTGTTTCGTTCCCTGCATTTTGAGCGGGTAGAGATCCCTGCACAATATGAGGGATCCCCGGAGGAGGCAAGCCAGAAGCTTTTGAAAGAGATGTACGATATTCAAAAGAAGATAGAAGAGATCGATAAAGAGGCTGCGGAAATGTTTAAAAAGAAAGCGCCGCAGCTTATATGGGCAAAGCAGAGGCTGGAAGAACTGGCACACAACTTTGACGTACGCAAGATGGCGGCCAGGGTAGAGGACAAGAAGGAGGATTACTATATTCTTTGCGGATGGATGGCGGAGGACGATGTGAAAAAGTTCATGGCAGAGGCTGAACAGGACGATAAAGTCTTTGTTGTGGTGGAAGACGACCACGACAGTTATTTCGGAGAGCCGCCTACAAAGTTGGAAAATCCCAAGCTGTTTAAGCCGTTTGAGATGTTTGTCGGAATGTACGGTCTGCCGGCTCACAATGAAATGGACCCGACCTTGTTCGTAGGACTCACATACTCGTTCATTTTTGGTGTCATGTTCGGGGATGTGGGGCAGGGGCTTTTGCTGGTGATTGTAGGAGCGCTGGTTTACCATTTCAAGAAGTCTCCTTTGGCCGGAATTATTGCTACGGCGGGGGTGTTTTCCACGATTTTCGGTTTCATGTTCGGAAGTGTGTTTGGATTTGAAGACGTGATTCAGCCACTGTGGCTTCGGCCGATTGACCATATGACGACACTTCCGTTTGTCGGAAAACTCAATACAGTCTTTATCGTATCGATTGCCTTTGGAATGGGGCTGATTGTAATAGCCATGGTGCTTCACATTATCAACGCGTTCCGGGAACACGATACACAGTCCACATGGTTTGATCCTAACGGTGTCGCGGGACTTGTGTTCTATGGTTCGGTAGCGGCAGTGGTCATCCTGTTTATGAGTGGCCGCCCGACACCTGCAGGTATCGTCCTTGCAGTGATGTTTGGAGTACCGCTTCTGCTGATTTTGTTTAAGGAACCTTTGACTAACAGGCTCAAAAAGAAGAAAGAGAAGATGAAAGAAGGGAAAGTCATGTTCTTCGTGGAGGGTTTCTTCGAACTGTTTGAAATGCTGTTAAGCTATTTCTCCAATACGCTTTCTTTCGTGCGTATCGGTGCCTTTGCCGTCAGCCATGCGGCTATGATGGAAGTAGTACTGATGCTGGCCGGAGTGGAAAGCGGAAATACCAACTGGGTTGTTGTTGTGCTTGGAAACCTGTTTGTCTGTCTGATGGAAGGGCTTGTCGTGGGGATTCAGGTACTTCGTCTGGAATATTATGAGATGTTCAGCCGGTTTTATAAAGGAAGCGGAAGAAAATTTGAACCATATAACAAAAACAGGAGAATGGAAAAATAAAGGAGGAGCAAATTATGACTTTAACAGTAAGATTGATCTTAATCGTGGCACTGGTATTCAGTATTATTATCCCATTTGGATATTATCTGATCGGGGAAAAGAACAGAGGACGCTATAAATGTGCTCTCGCGGCAAATGTATTTTTCTTTTTTGGGGCCTGCCTTGTGGCGTCAATTATGATGTTCGCAGGACCGAATGTGCAGGCAGCGGATGCGGCGGCATCCGCTTCAACAGCAACAGGACTTGGCTATATCGCGGCCGCTCTGGTTACCGGTTTATCCTGTATCGGCGGTGGTATTGCCGTGGCAAGTGCGGCGAGCGCGGCGCTTGGAGCCATCAGTGAGGATTCCAGCGTCCTTGGTAAGTCGCTTATTTTTGTAGGACTTGCAGAAGGAGTGTGCCTGTATGGGCTGATTATCTCCTTTATGATCCTGGGACAGTTATAAGAGATGAAGATGTATCTGATCAGTGATAATGTCGACACATATACGGGAATGAGACTTGCAGGTGTGGACGGGGTGATTGTCCAC
The DNA here is from genome assembly GCF_001280875.1 of Sellimonas intestinalis. Classification (GTDB taxonomy): domain Bacteria; phylum Bacillota; class Clostridia; order Lachnospirales; family Lachnospiraceae; genus Sellimonas; species Sellimonas intestinalis. The sequence continues at coordinate 24,782 of NZ_LGAJ01000001.1, forward strand.
GAACGGGAGGAGCTCTACGCCGCACTGCAGAATGTTTTGAAAGATGAAAGCGTTGGGATCGTGCTTCTGACAGAGAAGTTTGGGAAAGAGTTTCCGGATCTTATCGATGAATTTCGTTTAGAGCGTAAGATGCCTCTGCTTGTGGAGATTCCCGACAGACACGGAACCGGACGGAGCAAGGACTTTATCACATCGTATATTACCGATGCAATCGGACTGAAACTATAAAAGGAGGGAGTCCTTTTGACCTTAGAAGAAAAAATCGCAGAGATCCGTTCTTCCTCTATGGAAGCGGCAAGAGCGGAGGGAAATGATATCATAGAAAGCTACCGCAGAGCCCTTGAAAAAGTATTCGAAGATCATAAGCAGGAGGCTGTGCGTCAGATGGAGACTCGTGTGAAGGCAGAGACCGTCAATGCAAAGCAGCAGAAAAATCAGGCAATGGCAAAGGCACAGCTCGACCTGAAACGGCAGGAAGGACGGGTGCAGAAAGAACTGAAAGACAAGGTGTTCCGGGAAGTTATGGAAATGGTGGAAAGCTTTATGAAGACGGAGGAGTACCGGGACTTTCTGCTTTGCTGTATCCGGAAATCATTGGAGTTTGCGGGAGGAGAGGGGCTGACGATTTATATGAATCCGTCGGATGTAGAACTCAAAGAGGAATTGGAATTACGGTCCGGCGCTATGCTGACTATCAGTGAGGAGGACTTTATTGGAGGAATCCGGGCGGTCATCCGGACACGGAATATTCTGATTGATCACTCCTTTAAAACGGCTTTGAGAGCAGAGTATGATGAATTCGTGTTCCGGGGAGGTGATGGGGTTGCTTAAGACAGGAAAAATTTATGGAATCAACGGACCCGTCATTTATTTAAATGGTAATACCGGATTCGGGATGTCAGAGATGGTCTATGTAGGTAAGGATCAACTGGTGGGCGAGGTGATTGCCCTTGAGAAGGACCGGACAACGGTTCAGGTCTATGAGGAGACGTCTGGCCTGCGGCCAGGTGAGGTGGTGACAGCCACTGGAAATGCCGTGTCTGTGACGCTTGCGCCGGGAATCCTCAACAATATCTTTGATGGAATTGAGAGGCCGCTGGAGAAAATCTCCGAGACAGGAGGCGCATTTATTACAAAGGGCGTTTCGGTAGATTCTCTGGATCGTGAGAAACGTTGGAACACCCATTTTACCGTGAGGGAGGGGGATTATGTCAACGGTGGCGATATTTTTGCAGAAGTACCTGAGACAAGGGCTATTGTTCATAAATGTATGATTCCGCCGCACTTACATGGGAAAGTCGTTGCGGTAAAACCTGACGGGGCGTATACGATCGAGGAATCGCTGATTACGCTGGATACCGGGACCGGGGAGACAGTAGAAATTCAGATGGCACAAAGGTGGCCGATTAGGACTCCCCGCCCGGTAAACCAGAGATTTTCAGCTTCCGTTCCTCTTGTGACAGGACAGAGAATTATTGATACGATGTTCCCGATTGCAAAAGGTGGGACGGCTGCAATTCCCGGAGGATTTGGAACAGGAAAGACAATGACTCAGCATCAGATCGCCAAATGGTCTGATGCAGACATCATTATCTATATCGGCTGTGGTGAGCGGGGAAATGAGATGACGCAGGTATTGGAAGAGTTCGGAGAACTGACAGACCCCCGGACCGGCAATCCTTTGATGGACCGGACGACATTGATCGCTAATACATCCAATATGCCGGTGGCAGCCAGAGAGGCCAGCATCTATACCGGACTGACCCTGGCAGAATACTACCGGGATATGGGGTATGATGTGGCGATCATGGCGGATTCGACTTCCAGGTGGGCAGAAGCCCTTAGGGAGCTTTCCGGACGTCTTGAGGAGATGCCTGCAGAAGAGGGCTTTCCGGCCTACTTAGCTTCCCGTTTATCTGCTTTTTATGAGCGGGCAGGTATGATGCAGAACTTAAATGGTACAAAAGGCTCCGTCAGCATCATCGGGGCGGTTTCCCCTCAGGGCGGAGATTTTTCGGAGCCTGTCACCCAGAATACGAAGCGGTTTGTGCGCTGCTTCTGGGGTCTGGATAAGAGCCTTGCTTACTCAAAACATTTCCCTGCGATCCACTGGCTGTCCAGTTACAGCGAATATCTGCAGGATCTTTCCCACTGGTACCAGGACAATGTGTCTCCGAAGTTTGTGGATTACCGGAACCGGCTCATGGCGATTCTGAACCAGGAGAGCAGCCTGCTGGAGATTGTTAAGCTGATCGGAAGCGATGTTTTGCCGGACGATCAGAAGTTGATCCTGGAGATCGCCAGAGTGATCCGTCTTGGATTTTTACAACAGAACGCCTTCCACAAGGACGATACCTGCGTATCCATGGAGAAGCAGTTTTTCATGATGGAGACAATTTTATATCTGTATAAACAGGCACGTGCCCTTGTAACTATGGGGCACCCAATGTCTGTGCTGAAATCGGAAAATATTTTTGAACGTGTCATTGCCATCAAATACGATGTGCCAAACGACCAGTTGGAGTTGTTTGCACAGTACCACCGGGATATTGATACGTTCTACCAGAATGTATTAGAAAAGAACGCATAGTAAAGGAGGGAATCGAACATTATGCCAATCGAATATCTCGGACTGAGCAGCATCAATGGTCCCCTCATCGTTCTGGAAGGGGTGCAGGATGCGTTTTATGATGAAATTGTAGAGTTTATCGTAGGGGGAAACCAGAAGCGGATCGGGAGGATCATTGAGCTTTACGAGGATAAGGCTGTGATTCAGGTCTTTGAAGGATCCGAGGGCATGTCGCTTGTCAATACTCATACGAGACTTACCGGACATCCCATGGAAATCGGACTTTCCAGGGAGATGCTTGGGAGAACCTTTAATGGCATCGGACAGCCCATTGATGATCTGGGGCCGATCGTGCCGAGAAAAAAGCAAGACGTCAATGGTCTGCCGCTGAATCCGGTGAGAAGAGAGTATCCGAGAAACTATATCCGTACCGGGATCTCCGCCATCGACGGACTGACAACGCTGATCCGGGGACAGAAGCTCCCGATTTTCTCTGGAAACGGGCTTCCTCACGACCAGCTTGCGGCCCAGATCGTCAAACAGGCGTCCCTTGGGGAAGATTCGGGAGAAGAGTTTGCCATCGTGTTTGCGGCTATGGGTGTCAAGCATGACGTTGCTGACTTCTTCCGCAGGACGTTTGAAGAGAGCGGGGTGGCTGATCATGTAGCCATGTTTCTGAACCTGGCAAACGATCCGGTAGTGGAGCGTCTGATTACCCCCAAGGTAGCACTCACCGTAGCCGAGTACCTGGCTTTTGAGCAAAATATGCATATTCTTGTTATTTTGACAGACATGACGTCTTTTGCGGAGGCCATGCGTGAAGTGTCCTCTTCCAAAGGAGAGATTCCAAGCCGGAAAGGATTTCCGGGCTATCTTTACAGTGAGCTTGCCGCTATTTATGAGCGTGCAGGCATCGTAGAGGGGACAGGCGGATCGGTGACACAGATTCCGATTCTGACCATGCCAAATGATGATATCACCCATCCGATTCCGGATCTGACCGGATATATCACAGAGGGACAGATCGTGCTTGACCGGAACTTAAACGGACAGTCCATCTACCCACCGATCAGCGTTCTGCCGTCTCTTTCCCGTTTGATGAAGGATGGCATTGGAGAGGGCTATACAAGGGAAGATCATCAGGATCTGGCAAACCAGCTTTTCTCCGCCTATGCAAAGGTGGGAGACGCAAGAAATCTGGCGTCTGTCATCGGAGAGGATGAGCTTTCCCCGATTGATAAGGAGTACCTGGCTTTTGGAAAAGAGTTTGAAGAAAAGTATATCGGGCAGGGCGCGGAAGAAAACCGCACGATCGAAGAGACGCTGGATCTTGGATGGGAGCTTCTTGGAAGGCTGCCAAGAGAAGAACTCGACCGTGTGAATACAAAGATTCTCGATAAATATTACCATCAGACAAAGCGGGAAGATGGCGTCACGACGAGTGCCACTCCCGGATCGGTAGCCAATAAAGAACTGTAAAAGAGGTGAGATGATTGGATCCACGGACATTTCCGACAAAAGGAAACCTGATGCTTGCGAAAAATTCTCTTGCGCTTGCGAAGCAGGGGTATGAACTGATGGACAAGAAACGGAATATCCTGATCCGGGAGCTGATGGAGCTGATCGATCAGGCCCGGACGATCCAGGAGGAAATCGATAGTACTTTCACTTATGCCTATCAGTGTCTGCAAAAGGCGAATATAGAGAATGGAATCAATACGATCTCCCAGATTGCGTATACGGTTCCCATTGAGGATTCCATCGTCATTCAGACAAGAAGTATCATGGGAACGGAGATTCCACATGTGAAATACACGCCTAAGACTCCGGTTCCGACCTATGCGTTCAGCACGACGAAGGAGTCGGCTGACCGGGCGGCGGAAGCATTTCGAAAGGTAAAAGATCTGACGGTCAAGCTATCCATGGTGGAAAACGCAGCATATCGGCTGGCTTCGAATATCAAGAAAACACAAAAACGGGCAAATGCACTGCAGAATATTACAATTCCGATGTATACCGGCCTGGTAACCGATATCAGTAATGCGCTGGAGGAAAAGGACAGGGAAGAGTTTACGAGGCTGAAGGTAATTAAACGAAGAAAACAAGGTTAAAAAAGAGAGAAAAGTAAAATATGAGGAGTAAAACAATGGACTATATCATTACGACAGATTCCAATTCGGATGTGCCGTCAGAAGTACTGAATCAATATGGAATCCCGGTGATCCCACAATATTACGCATTTGGTGACGTCGTCTACGGGGACGAAAAAAACATGACGCCAAAAGAATTTTATGAGACTATGCGAAAGGGTGATCTGCCGAAATCCATGGCCAATAATCCGGCAGTGATCCGGGAAAAATTTGAAACGATTTTAAAGAAAGGGAAGGATATCCTCCATATTGCCTTTTCCAGTGCGTTAAGCGGAAGTTGTAACAATGTGCGTATGACGGCGAAAGAGCTGCTGGAGGAATATCCGGAGCGGAAGATTACCATCTTTGATTCACTGAACGCTTCACTTGGAGAGGGAGTATCCGTTTATCGGGCGGCTGAACTCAGAGAGGCAGGGAAGTGCATGGACGAGGTCTGCGAAGTACTGAAGGAGGAGCGAGATCATGTCAATGTCTGGTTTACCGTAGATGATCTTCACCATCTCCAGAGGGGAGGCCGTGTATCAAAGACAACGGCGATTGTCGGAAGTATGATTAATATCAAGCCGCTGCTGCGGGTGACAGCGTCCGGGGAGCTCAAATCCGATGGAACCGTCCGTGGACGAAAGAAGGCGCTCAAGACTTTGGTGACAAATATGGAAAAGAGTCTGGAACTTGGCGAATATGGAAAGGATCGCCTTGTCTGTATCCTGCATGGCGACTGTATGGACGATGCACTGGCAGTCAAACGTATGGTAAACGATCTTGGGTTTGAGAGGATCGTCATTAATGATGTCAGCCCAAGTATCGGCACGCATGCAGGACCGGGTGTGGTAGGACTTGTATACTATGGAAAAAAGCGGGAGTAGAGCCAGAGCTATGAAGCTGCGTCCGGGTACAGCCATGATTTCACGCCGGAGGGTTCTTGACTTTCCATTTTTTCTATGCTACCATTTCAACTATATGAGAAAACGCAGAGATGAAGAGAGTACATGTTCTGGAATCTTACAGAGAATTCCCGGATGGCCTGATCGGGCCGGATGCTGAGAGGGATAGAAGATGGGGCATGGAAGATGGCTTCGGAGCGGCATGGATGAACACGAAGTGGTGATAATCCGTGATGGGTCCGCCCGTTACAGCGGGGGGTGTCAGAGGACACTCGCTGAGATCTGTTCTGTGAGGGACAGATGAATGGAAGTGGTAACGCGAATTCGCCTTCCGGGGATTTCCCTGGAGGGCATTTTTATTTCGTGAAAAAGAGTTCCGGAAAGGAATCAGGAAAAGGAGAGAAAATGTATGTGCAGTAACTGTAATGAAAAGCAAAAGTATTATATTACCACTGCGATTGCCTACACATCAGGCAAGCCGCATATCGGTAACACATATGAGTTCGTGCTTGCGGATGCGATCGCAAGATACAAAAGAAGCAAAGGATATGACGTCTATTTCCAGACGGGAACCGATGAACATGGTCAGAAAATCGAGTTGAAAGCTGAGGAGGCAGGGATCACACCGAAGGAATATGTGGATAAGGTAGCTGCCCAGGTAAAAGAGATTGCGGATTTAATGAATACGTCTTACGACCATTTTATCCGGACGACAGATGATTACCATGAAAAGCAGGTACAGAAGATTTTTAAAAAGCTGTACGACAAAGGGGACATTTATAAAGGATATTACGAGGGAATGTACTGTACTCCATGCGAATCATTCTTTACAGAGTCCCAACTTGTGGATGGTAAATGCCCGGACTGCGGTCGCCCGTGTACGCCGGCCAAGGAAGAGGCGTATTTCTTCAAGATGAGCAAATACGCAGACCGCCTGATCCAGTATATCAATGAGCACCCGGAGTTTATTCAGCCGGTTGCCAGAAAAAATGAGATGATGAACAATTTTCTTCTTCCGGGGCTTCAGGATCTCTGTGTTTCCAGAACTTCTTTCAAGTGGGGAATTCCGGTTGACTTTGATCCGAAACATGTCGTCTATGTATGGCTGGACGCACTGACAAATTATATTACCGGAATCGGATACGATGTTGACGGGAACAGCACGGAACTGTTTCATAAAAACTGGCCGGCAGATCTTCATCTGATTGGAAAAGATATTATTCGTTTTCATACGATTTACTGGCCGATTTTCCTGATGGCACTGGATCTGCCGCTTCCAAAACAAGTCTTCGGGCATCCGTGGCTCTTGCAGGGGGACGGTAAGATGAGCAAATCCAAGGGAAACGTCATCTATGCTGATGAGCTGGTTCATCTGTTTGGTGTGGACGCTGTGCGTTATTTCGTTCTGCATGAGATGCCGTTTGACAACGACGGCGTCATCACCTGGGAGTTGATGGTAGAGAGAATGAATTCAGATCTTGCCAATACACTTGGAAATTTGGTCAACCGGACTGTTTCCATGACAAATAAATATTTTGGTGGTACAGTGACAGACAAAGGCATAGCAGAGGAGGTTGACAGCGATCTGAAGCGTGTAACAAAGGAAACATCCGGGAAAGTAGACGCAAAGATGGAAGATCTCAGAGTGGCGGACGCCATTACAGAAATATTTAATCTGTTCAAGCGCTGCAATAAATATATTGATGAGACAATGCCGTGGGCGCTGGCAAAAGAAGAAGATAAAAAAGGCCGTCTGGAGACGGTGCTTTTCAACCTGATTTCCAGCATTTCCGAGGGGGCAAGACTGCTTACTCCATATATGCCGGAGACGTCCGGGAAGATTCTCGCACAGCTTGGCGGCGGTCATGTAACGGATAAGCCGGAGATCCTCTTTGCCAGAAGAGACTTAAAAGAAGTGATGGAAGAGGTAGAAAAACTTCACCCGGCGCAGCCGGAAGAGGAGCCGGAGGAAGAAGGCCCGGTGATCGATATTGAGGCAAAACCGGAGATTGCTTATGACGATTTTATGAAGATGCAGTTTCAGGTAGGAGAAATCATCAAGTGTGAGGAGGTCCCAAAGTCCAAAAAGCTTCTCTGCTCTCAGGTGAAGATCGGAAGCCAGGTACGCCAGATTGTTTCTGGTATTAAAAAATGGTATTCACCGGAAGAGATGGTAGGTAAAAAAGTAATGGTTCTTGTGAATTTGAAGCCAGCAAAGCTTGCAGGAGTGCTCTCTGAGGGAATGATCCTCTGCGCCGAAGATAAGAACGGAAATATTGTACTCATGAAGCCGGAAAAAGATGTTCCGGCAGGAGCGGAAATCTGCTAGGAAAAGGATGATTCTTTTGATCGTTTGTGGTAGAATGTTATTAGACTAAAGTACAAATGCATAAGGAGGGAAACGATCAATGGAACCACAATTTTACAAGGGAAACAGGGACGCGTTTATGGAGAAGCTTGCGCCGGGAAGTCTGGCCCTCTTTTTCAGCGGCGTTCCTGTCCGTAAAACAGCGGACGAGGATTATGCTTATTTTGCGAACCGCAATTTTGTCTATCTGACTGGAATGGAGCAAAAAGACACAATCCTGATGTTGGAAAAGGACGCGTCCGGGTGTCGGGAGACCCTGTTTATTCTGCCTCCGAATCTGATCGAAGAGAGATGGACCGGAGCGAGAATGAAGCCGGAGGAGATTGAAGCCGCATCTATGATTTCCAACTTTGCTTACCGTGACACGTTTGAGGAAGAGCTCAAAAAAGTGCTGGCATCCGGGAGAATTGAAAAAGTCTACCTGGATATCGATCGGATGGACGGACAGGTCGTAGTCAGCGGAGCAGACAGCATGGAGACATTCTTGAAACAGGAATATCCAAATCTTCTGATTGAAAATTCGCTCCCGATTTTGAAGAAGCTGCGTCTTATCAAGAAGCCTTGCGAGATTCGGGCGATGGAAAAAGCGCAGGAGATCACAAAGGCCGGAATTCTGGCGATGATGACACATTCAAAGCCGGGAATGTACGAATACCAGTATAAGGCAGAGTACGACTACGCTCTGGCGCAGCACGGAGTACTGGAAGCGGGATTTCCTTCCATTATCAGTGCCGGAAAGAATAATTTCTGCATCCACTATTATGGTTACCGGGGACAGGCTATGGATGGGGATATCGTACTGAATGACGTTGGAGTACGCTGGGACAATGAGCTGACGGACGTATCCAGAGGGTGGCCATGCAACGGAAAATACTCCTCGAGACAGAAGCTGCTCTTTGAGTGCCAGTACAAGACTTCGGAGCATATGTTTTCAACGCTGAAACCGGGAGTACCGATGATGGAAGTAGATGCGGAGATCCGCCGCTATTGTTTTGAGCAGCTCAAAGAAGCGGGAGTATGCAAGAGCTTTGACGATATCGGAACGTATATGTGGCATGGCGGCGCACACCATGTAGGATTTGACACCCATGACGTCGTGTCGGCCAGGGACGAGCTTCTCCGTCCGGGAATGACATTCTGCGTGGATATCGGAATTTACCATGAGGAGTGGGGAATCGGATTCCGACTGGAAGACAACTGCCTGATTACAGAGGACGGATGCCGCAATTTATCCAAAGATATCCCAAGAACAGTGGAAGACATTGAAGCGGTGATGAATTAAAAAAGGAACGGTAAAGGAGCATACACTGGAGATTCTGGTGTATGCTTCTGTTGCTTTTATCACCGGAAGAGAAATAGAAAAAAATAAGACCGAAAAGCATACGGCGCACCGCAAGGGGAGATCCCTTTGAGGTGCGCCATTGTGTTAGCTGAGTTCTACTTTTTCTGCTTCTTCTGGTTTAAATTCATTTCTCAGGTCGTAGATGTTATGTCCTGTGGATTCGCTTAATACGCGTCCTTCTAGAGAATAGCACCGTATAAAACGTCTTCCGTCTACGCTGGACCAGTGCTCTACGTCCCACGTCATATATCCGTCTTCATCGCTTTTTTTCTCTTTCAGATATAAATCGACCTGTCGTCCACCCGGAGCCATGAGTTTGATAAGCTCGTCCGTATCAGCGGTAAGTTCGGTCTTATTTACCTTGTCATATACCTGCATTGAAAAGTCCCTCCTATTGATATTCTATTTGAATTATAGTATGTTTTAAATTATAATACAACCATCTTGCGGAAAATTAAATAACTATTCAGCCATGCGGCCGGAGAGATCGAATATCCGGCGCAAGCTTGCTTGCAGCCGATTTTGGATCTCTCCGGACATATGGCGTTTAGCCATAAGCGAAGATTTAGCTGCGTCAGCCGCGAATCTGAGCTGGATGGCTGGATAGTTACAAAAGTGAGGAGTGAAAAAATGATTTTTGATACACATGCACACTATAGCGACGAGCAGTTTGACAAAGACCGGGATGAGCTTTTATGGGGGATGGAAGATGAAGGCGTAGGAACTATTGTGGAGATCGGAGCGTCCATGGAGTCCAGCCGGGAGGCCATTCGTCTGGCAGAGCAGTATCCTTTCGTCTATGCGTCAGTGGGTGTCCATCCGGATCATGTAGGGGAACTGAATGAGGAGACTTTTGGAGAACTTGACCGGATGTGCAGTCATGGGAAAGTCAGGGCTGTCGGGGAAATCGGACTGGACTATCACTGGGATACGGAACCAAGAGAGATTCAGAAACATTGGTTTATCCGGCAGCTTGAGCTGGCGGCCGGAAAAAACCTGCCGGTCAATATTCACAGCCGGGACGCGGCGGAAGATACAATGGAGATTATGAAAACCTACGGCAAAGGAACGAGAGGCATTATTCATTGTTTTTCTTACTCTAAGGAGATGGCATTGGAATATGTGAAGATGGGATTTTATATCGGCATCGGCGGTGTGGTAACATTTAAAAATGGCAGGAAGCTAAAGGAGATCGCAACAGAAATTCCGTTGGAGCGGATCGTACTGGAGACGGACTGTCCATATCTTGCCCCGGAGCCGAACCGGGGCAGGAGAAATGATTCCAGGAATATTCATTATGTAGCGGAGCAGATCGCACAGCTCAAAGGGATATCTAAGGAAACAGTAATAAAGCAGACTGAAAACAATGCAAAATTAATATACTTTTCATAATATTTTAACCATTTAAAGAAGCAAAGTGTGTTATACTAAATAAAGCGGTAAAGTGAGGAAGATTTATGACAGATCCTTTTTTAGGAAATCCGCAGAATACGATTGCGGTATTACAGAAATATCATTTCAATTTCCAGAAGAAGTTCGGACAGAATTTTTTGATTGACACCCACGTTCTGGACAAGATTATCCGGGCAGCCGAGATTACAAAAGACGATTTCGTGCTGGAGATCGGGCCGGGGATCGGGACAATGACACAGTATCTTGCACAGGCGGCAAGAGAAGTGGTAGCAGTAGAGATTGACAAAGCACTGATTCCCATTCTACAGGACACCCTTTCTGGATTTCCCAATGCAGAAGTCATACAGGATGATATCCTGAAGGTAGATATTGCAGAGCTGGCAGCCGAGCGAAATGGTGGCAGGCCGATTAAAGTCGTTGCAAATCTGCCTTATTACATTACTACTCCGATCATTATGAGCCTTTTCGAGCATGATGTGCCGTTGGCTTTAGTGACTGTAATGGTTCAAAAAGAGGTGGCGGAGCGGATGCAGGCTGGACCGGGGAGCAAGGATTACGGAGCGCTGTCCCTTGCGGTTCAATACTATGCCGATCCATACATAGTGGCGAATGTGCCTCCGAACTGTTTTATGCCAAGGCCAAATGTGGGATCGGCAGTGATCCGTCTGACAAGGCATAAGGTGCCACCGGTGCAGGTAGAGGATGAAAAGCTGATGTTCCAGATGATCCGGGCTTCATTCAACCAGAGAAGGAAGACACTTGTAAACGGGCTGAATCATTCCCCGGAAATGACTCTTACAAAAGAACAGATCACCAAGGCGGTAGAAGGCCTCGGGAAAGGCGCCGGCGTAAGAGGGGAAGCACTGACGCTTGAGGAGTTCGCAAAGCTCAGTAACACGATATATCAGATGAAGTTGTCATAAATATTCAGGGAAAAGGAGGCAGGAAGATGCGGTATGAGATTAAAGGAGAGACGTTGCCGGTAGTAATCTGTCACCTGGAAGATGGAGAGCAGATGGTGACGGAGAAGGGTGCGATGAGCTGGATGTCGCCGAATATGAAGATGGAGTCCGGTGCACGTGGTGGACTTGGGAAAGCATTTGGCAGAATGTTTTCCGGAGATTCGATTTTTCAGAACATTTATACTGCGGAACGGGGAAATGGGATGATTGCCTTTGCGTCCAGTTTCCCGGGCTCTATAAAGGTATTTGAAGTAGGGCCAGGACAGGAATATGTGCTTCAGAAGAGCGCGTTTCTTGCCTCTGAGGCGAGTGTGGAGCTGAGCATCCATTTTCAGAAGAAAATCGCTTCCGGGTTGTTCGGAGGCGAGGGATTCATTATGCAGAAAGCATCTGGGCAGGGAACCGTCTTTGCTGAGTTTGATGGTCATGTGGTGGAGTATGAGCTGCGGGCAGATCAGCAGATTGTCGTTGATACTGGATATCTGGCAGCTATGTCTGCCTCATGCGGTATTGAGATCCGGAGTGTGCCGGGTATCAAGAATATGGTATTTGGAGGGGAGGGCCTTTTTAACACCGTGATTACAGGCCCGGGACATGTGTGGCTTCAGACGATGCCGCTCAGCAATGTGGCAGGCGTACTGAGACCGTATTTCCCATCGTCAAAATAAAGTAGTCTCGCTTGTGAAAACAGACGATTGACGAGAACCAAGACATAAAGGAGGAACAGCTTATGGCCAAAACAGTTGATGAAGCATTATTTAAGATTACACCACAGATTCAGAAGCTCTCGGAGATTTGTGAAGAGAACAATGCAATCGACAAAGAGCTCTTTACAAAATACGAAGTAAAGAGAGGATTGCGTGATTTGAACGGAAAAGGTGTGCTTGCCGGTCTGACCAATGTTTCTGATGTTCATGCGAAAGAAATCATTGACGGCAAGGAAGTTCCCTGTCCGGGAAGCCTTTATTACCGGGGCTATAATATCAAAGACCTGGTCAATGGCTTTTTGTCCGCACATCATTTTGGATTTGAAGAGATTGCGTATTTGCTTTTATTTGGTGAACTCCCGACAAAAAAACAGTTGGAAGAGTTCCACGATCTTTTGGTGGAGCGTAGAACATTGCCGCCGAATTTCGTGCGGGATGTAATTATGAAAGCATCCAGTCCGGACATGATGAACAGTATTTCAAGAAGCATTCTTCAACTGTACTCCTATGATGAGAAAGCGGACGATACGAGTATTCCGAATGTTCTGCGGCAATGCCTGAATCTCATCAGTCAGTTTCCGATGCTGATGGTGTACGGATATCATGCATACAATTACAAGATGGGAGAGGATCTTTTTATATACGCACCGAAGCCGGAGCTGTCCACAGCAGAGAATATTCTGATGATGTTAAGAGAAGACCGGAAATATACAGAGCTCGAGGCAAAGATTCTCGACATGGCGCTGGTACTTCATATGGATCACGGCGGCGGTAACAATTCCACCTTTACGACTCACGTTGTCACCTCCTCCGGTACCGACACATACTCCACGATGGCGGCTGCCATGGCGTCTTTAAAGGGACCGAAGCATGGCGGAGCCAATATCAAAGTTGTAAAGATGTTTGAGGATATGAAAGCTCAGTTAAACGACTGGGCAGATGAAGATGAAGTAAAAGATTATCTGTCCCGGCTTCTTGATAAGCAGGCATTCGATAAGAAAGGGCTGATTTACGGAATGGGACATGCGGTATATTCCATCTCCGATCCGAGAGCAGAGATCTTTAAAGTCTTTGTAGAGAAGCTTGCTAAAGAAAAAGGTTACGAAAAAGAATATGCGCTTTATGAGCTTGTGGAGCGTTTAGGCCCGCAGGTTATTGGAGAGAAAAGAAAGATATACAAAGGAGTCAATGCCAATGTCGACTTCTACAGCGGCCTGGTATACAGTATGCTGGGACTGCCCCCGGCTCTTTACACGCCGATCTTTGCGGCGGCGCGTGTGGTCGGTTGGAGTGCACACCGTCTGGAAGAGCTGAAGAACGTGGACAAGATCATCCGTCCGGCGTACAAGGCTCTGGCAGGACATAAAGAATATGTCAAGCTGGAAGACAGGTAGGAGGCAGCATGAAACGAGAGGGATTCTATCTTTCCTGTGACCATAAAACAAAAATCCATGCAGTAGCATGGATACCGGAAAATAGAGAGATACGGGCTGTGATACAGCTTTGTCACGGGATGACAGAATATGTGAATCGATATGATGAATTTGCAAGGTGGCTTGCTGAGAAGGGATATTATGTTACCGGGCATGATCACCTGGGGCATGGGCAATCTGTTCTATCAGAGGAGGATTATGGATACTTTCCGGACAAACGAGGCAATGAATGTGTGATTGGGGATATACGTAAGTTGTTCTTGGCGACAAAAAAGCGGTATCCAGACTGTCCGTATTTTATGCTGGGACACAGTATGGGGTCTTTTTTGCTCAGACAGTATATCCAGAACTATGGGAAAGAGCTTACTGGTGCCATTGTGATGGGAACCGGGTATAAGCCGTATCCGCTGCTTGTGGCAGGAGGATTACTTTGTAGTGCGATCGGTAATTTGCGGGGTGGCCATTACCGGAGCCGTCTTGTAGATAACATGGCGTTTGGAGGCTATAATAAGTCGTTTGAGCCCGGGAAGACCGGAAGAGAGTGGCTGTCAGCAAATCCCGAAAATGTTGTACATTACGAGGAAGACCCGCTCTGTGGATTTTTGTTTACTGTGACTGCGTACAGACAGATGTTTCGCGGAATGAAGACACTGACGAAAAAGGGAGTCGCGAATATTCCCAAGGATCTTGCGGTACTCTTTGTGTCGGGAGACAAAGACCCGGTAGGAGACTTTGGAGCCGGAGTATGGAGAGTCTATGAGCAGTACCGAAAAGCTGGAATGAAGGATGTGGAGATCCAACTGTATTCCGGGGATCGGCATGAGATTTTAAATGAGAAAGATCGGAAGAGAGTCTTTGAGAAGATCGCAGACTGGATGGCAAAGCGTGAATAAACTTTAGCTGATGAACGCAAAAAAGGGATGGTCTGGAACAATGCTTGCAATAGTGTTCCGGAACTATCCCTTTTCCTTGTGGCTTCAAAGCGGATCGCTTTTTTTAGCTTTTATTCATTCTGGCTTGCCTGAAGTGCTTTTGCAAACTGATCCGGGCAGGATGTAGCTTTTGCGCCACATTTAATTCCGGAAAGACGGTGGATGGCGTCTTCGACTTCCATCCCTTCTACAAGGCTTGCGATACCCTGGAGATTTCCGTTGCAGCCGCCGAGAAAACGGACATTGTGGATGCGGTTTTGATCATCCAGATCAAACTGGATCTCTTTGGAACAAACGCCTGTTGGTCTGTATTTCATGATAATTCCTCCATTTCTGATTCCCTTCCGAGACAGAATTATAGCAAACAGGAAAAAAAGATGCTAGGTATAAATGAAAAAATTTGTTATACTGTGGGAAAAAGGGTTACTATTTACAGCCGATTCAAGATTCCGTACTGTGAAGCAGTCACCCCACCCACATAAGCAGTCTTAGCTCCGTGGGGAGCGGGACTGGAGCACTGTGAGTGCGACGAGTGCGCATGCGGGCGGGGTGCTGTAAATAGCAACAAAAAAGGAGGTCGAAACCATGATAGGAATTATCGGGGCAATGGAAGATGAAGTTGCACAGTTGAAAAAGAATATGGAAATAGAAGAAACAACCGAGGTTGCCTCCCTTTCTTTTTGTAGAGGGAAACTTTCCGGCAGAGAGGTTGTTGTTGTAAGGAGTGGCATCGGCAAGGTCAATGCGGCGATCTGTACACAGATCCTTGTAGATCAATTTCATGTGGATGTGATTATCAACACGGGGATTGCAGGCTCGCTGGATGCGGAAATTGATATTGGTGATATTGTGATTTCCACAGATGCGGTGGAACATGATATGGACGCCAGTATATTTGGTGATCCGATCGGTCAGATTCCTCAGATGGATACATTCTCTTTCCCGGCAGACGAAAGTCTGGTCAAATTAGCAAAGGAAGTCAACGAGAAAGCCAATCCAGATGTCCATACCTGGATCGGAAGGGTCGTAAGTGGCGATCAGTTTGTATCTTCCGGGGAGAAGAAAGAGCAGCTTATTCGGGTCTTTGACGCAAAGTGTACAGAAATGGAGGGTGCGGCCATCGCTCATGCGGCCTATCTCAACAAAATTTCGTGCGTCATCATTCGTGCCATTTCGGATAAAGCCGACAACAGTGCTGTTGTGGACTATCCGGCTTTCGAAGCGGCGGCAATCCGGCATAGTGTCCGGCTGATCGAGGCGCTGGTTTCGGAGATCTAGGAGAGGAACACTTTCGAGTCGGCAAAAAACGCCTGCTTTTGCAGGGATTTATAAAAATTATGTAGAACGGTTATTGAGCCTTTTTCTGTTATTATCAGTTATACTTAAAAACAAACAAAATAACGGAGGAGGCTCTTTTTATGTTGGAAGCAGTATGGAAACACGGAGTGTTATTTTACGCGGTCGGGGTGATGTGTGTTCTGGGAGTCATCAGTAAGATCACTGTCAGCCTGACACTGAGGCGTCTGGTAAAAGAGGCGGGCAAAATGGGGAAAAGCCTGCATCCTTTGATGAAGCTTGTCCGGGCAAAATTTGAACATGCCTGTATGGTGAGCGATAAGGTGCAAAATATCCGGGCGTTTGTGGATAAGTATATGTATGAATACAAAGTACTGTGGATAAAGCTTCATAGCTGGAGGCAGATGGAGAAGGCGGCCGCATGGTGCTGCCTGGTGTTTGGAGCCGCAGGGGCAGCCGCCGCATATGTGGGGGAGGCACCGCTGGAAACTGTAGGACAGTACGCGGCTGCCGGTCTGGCAGGATCGCTGCTTTTGTTTGCCCTTCGGATGGTGACGGACGAGGGCTATCAGTTAGAAGCAGCCAAAAACTATATGATTGAGTTCTTGGAAAATACATATGCCCGCAGGTATGAAAAAATGAGTCAGACGGCGGAAGTGGAAGAAGAAATCCAGTTAGCGGAGAAAAAGGCGGTTTTGGAAGAAGGGCCGACAGAGAATGAGAAAGAGACGATAGCAGCCTTCCAGGTGGAGGCAGAGTCTCAGGAGATGGCAGAAGAAGCAGCTCCGGCGGTGGCGGCAAGCGCTAAAGTGAGGGCAGGAGCATTCGCTTTTGACCGGGAGCAGGACACATATTCCAGAGAGCCGGAACACGAGAAGATTGAGTCAGAACTTGTTACTTTGATGAAAGAAGAACAGGAGAAGGGAAAAGACGAAGAAGAACACAGGGAGAAGAGAAGAAGAGATGAACAGATGATCCGTGAGATCCTTGCTGAGTTTTTAACTTGATAATTAAAAGGCCTTTTGCTAAAATATACCTGTAATAACTACCTATAATGATGATAGAAAGGATGGGTAATGTGATGGCAAAGGTAACATTTGACTATTCAAAGGCAAATCTGTTTATCAGGGAACATGAGATGGAGTCCATGAAAGATATCGTACTGGCAGCAAAGGACAAGTTGTTGGCACGCACAGGAGCAGGAAATGATTTCCTTGGATGGATCGACCTTCCGGAAGATTATGATAAAGATGAGTTTGAGAGAATTCAGAAAGCGGCAGATAAGATCAAGGCAGATTCCGACGTACTTCTTGTAATCGGAATAGGAGGTTCCTATCTCGGAGCCAGAGCTGCGATTGAGTTCTTAAGACACAGTTTCTACAATATGATTTCCAAAGAGGCACGTAAGACGCCAGAGATCTACTTTGTAGGAAATAGTATCAGCAGTACCTATCTTCACGACCTGATTGATGTGATCGGAGAGAGAGACTTTTCTGTAAATATTATTTCCAAGTCCGGTACGACGACAGAGCCGGCCATCGCATTCCGCATCTTTAAAGAAATGCTGGAGAAGAAGTACGGGAAAGAAGAGGCGGCAAAGAGAATCTACGCCACCACAGATAAGGAAAGAGGAGCGCTTAAAAATCTGGCGACAGAGGAAGGATATGAATCTTTTGTTGTTCCTGATGATGTAGGAGGACGTTTTTCCGTTCTGACAGCAGTCGGACTTCTTCCGATCGCTGCAAGTGGAGCGGATATTACGAAACTGATGGAAGGTGCGGCATCCGCCAGAAAAGCAGCGCTGGAGCTTTCCTTTGAGGAAAATGACGCACTGAAATACGCGGCAGTCAGAAATATTCTTCATGCGAAGGGAAAATCAGTGGAAGTACTGGCAAACTATGAGCCAAGCCTTCACTATGTATCCGAGTGGTGGAAACAGCTCTACGGTGAAAGCGAAGGAAAAGATCAGAAGGGTATTTTTCCGGCGTCTGTGGATTTAACAACAGACCTTCATTCTATGGGACAGTTCATCCAGGACGGAAGCAGGATTATGTATGAGACGGTCCTCAATGTAGAGAAATCCAGAGAGGAAGTTATGATCGGCGAAGAGCCGGTAGATCTCGATGGACTGAACTACCTGGCAGGACAGACGGTGGACTTCGTCAACAAGAGTGCCATGAACGGAACTGTTCTTGCCCACACAGATGGGAATGTGCCGAATTTGATGGTGAACATTCCGGAACAGAATGAATTCTACCTTGGAGAACTATTCTATTTCTTTGAATTTGCCTGTGGTGTCAGCGGCTATATTCTTGGGGTCAACCCATTCAACCAGCCGGGTGTAGAGGCATACAAGAAAAATATGTTTGCGCTCCTGGGCAAACCTGGATATGAAAAGGAACGCGAAGAACTGATGAAGAGATTATAAGACATTGTAAATATCAAAAAGAGATCAGAAAAAGAGCCGTAGTTTTATAAAAATGCGGCTCTTTTATACTGGTTTTTTATTTGTCATATTCAGGTCTTTACAAAAATGGTCAACGGGAAGAAAATAGATTCAGATGGAGTCATATAAAAACCGGAGGGAATCAGTACTATGAACGAGAAATTTTATTGCCTGCCTGAAGAAAAGCAGCAACGGATTATAAATGCCGGATTTCTGGTGTTTAGTGACACCAGTTACCGGAGAGCGCCGGTTTCGGATGTGGCAAAGGCGGCTGGAATCAGCAAAGCATTGCTGTTCCATTATTTTAAGAATAAAAAGGAATTTTATCTGTTTCTTTGGGGGAAAGCAGTGGAGACAGGAACTCGAATTTTGAATGAAAAGGAGCTTCTCAGTCAGCAGGACTTCTTTGCAAAGTTCGAGATAGGAATGAAAAGGAAACTGAGGATAATCCGGGACTATCCTCATTTGGCTGGATTTATTTTGCGGGCAGTACAGGAACCGGAGGAAGAGATCCATATGGCGATCCAGGATAAGATGAAGAAGTTGGTGGATGATTACTGTATGCCGATCATCGGAAACGTTGAAAAGGAGCGATTTCTTCCGGATTTAGATTTCGATATGATGTATAGGGAAATGTACTGGGCGTGTGAAGGGTATCTCAATACGATCATGCAGTCGGGTCATATAGATCTGAAACAGGCGGAAGAGGGGTTCCAGAAGCTTCTGGATTTTTGGAAACAGGTATATCTACGGAGGGAATAAGAATGGAGAACATTATAAATATTCAGAATCTCACAAAGTATTATGGAAAGCACAGAGGAATTGAAGACCTTTCCCTCAGTGTCAGAAAGGGAGAGATTTTCGGGTTTATCGGGCCTAATGGAGCCGGAAAAAGTACGACGATTCGAGCAATGATGGGGCTTTTGATTCCAACGGCAGGAAAGGTGGAAATATTCGGGCTTTCGGTGCGGGAACATAAAACGGACATTTTAAGAAGAATCGGTTATATGCCGTCGGAGACAACATTCTACAGTGGAATGAGAGTCAGTGAGGTTATCCGGTTTTCTGCCGGACTGTATGGGAAGGACTGCCGTGAAGAAGCAGGATGTTTGTGTGAGCGGCTGAAGCTGGATATGAAAAAGAAAGTAGAGGAGCTGTCCCTTGGAAACCGAAAAAAGGTGGGGATCATATGTGCCTTTCAGCATGAAGCGGATCTCTATATTTTGGATGAACCTACGAGCGGACTCGATCCACTAATGCAGAAAGAATTCTTCAGTCTTGTGCGGGAGAAAAGCGGGGGCGGGGCTGCAGTGTTCTTATCCTCCCACATTTTGAGTGAAATCCGGCGGTACTGTCATCGGGCAGCCATTGTCCGGGACGGGCATCTGATAGTGGAGGATGATGTGAAGACCATTTGCCATTCTTCCGCAAAGAGAGTTACGATTCAAGGCATCGAAGAAGTGCCGGGGATTCAGGCAAAGGATGTGATACGGGGAGAGGGTTCTGTGAGTTTTCTGTACAATGGTACCATGTCGGAACTGATTCGGGCGCTTCAAGGGCTTGCTGTAGAGGACCTGACGATTACCGAACCGGATCTGGAAGAGACATTTTTGCATTTCTATGAAGGAGGAAAAAGGTGATGGGAATCTATCTGCATGAGATGAAGCGCGGAAGGATGGGACTTCTGGCGTGGGGGTGTGTGATTGGCGGGATGATTGCGCTATGTCTGCTGTTATATCCGGAACTGACCAAAGAAGGAGCGTCCATTCAGGCCGCCATTGAAAGCATGGGGACTTTTACAGCCGCTTTTGGGGCAGACCGGCTCAACTATGCGGAACTGATGGGGTTTTATGGAATTTACGGCGGGTGTATGCTGGGGATAGGAGGCATCTTTTATGCCGCGGTACTTGGAACCGGAATGTTGGAGAAAGAAGAGCGGGAACACACGGCAGAGTTTCTGCTGACGCATCCGGTCAGCCGGAGCCAGGTTGTAACAGAAAAGCTTCTGGCGATGATCAGCCAGATGCTCCTGCTTAATGGGATGGTGATCCTGTTGTCAGTGGTATCTTTCTGCATCATCGGGGAGAAACCGGACTGGCATGATTTCTTCTTATTCCACGGGGCGCAGATTGTGATGCAGTTTGAAATTCTCTGCATTTGCTTTGGTATTTCTGCTTTCCTGAAAAAAGGCGCTACCAGCGCAGGGATCGGTATAGCAGCGGCACTGTATTTCCTGGGTGTATTTGGAAATATCACGGAAAAGGCAGAGTTTGTAACTTATATTACTCCATATACTTATGCGGACGGGGCCAATGTGATCCCGGCAGGGGAATTAGACATAAAGCTGGTTATGCTGGGGATGGTCTATGCAGTGATCGGCCTAATTGCCGCTTACGGAAAGTATACCAGAAAGGATATTTGCTGATATGACTGGAAATGTCGTAAACTTTCATAAACCTAATGGTGAAAATATACAAAAAAGGGAAGTTTTGTCACAGATTATTGTGGGATCGGATATTGACTTTTCAATTATTGAGGAGTAAAGTAAGCACGATATGAATAAAGAAAAGGAGGGAGCAAAACGGGTAATTTATCAGAGAAGTTAATGGAAGAGCTGAACTGTAAAGTCGTGTTCACAATACCGGTCGGAAAAGGACTTCCGATCTATGAATCCGTCGTTGTGACATGGATTGTTATGGCGATTCTTGTATTACTTTCTATCATCTTAGTGCGGAACCTGAAAGTAGAAAATCCGGGGAAAAAGCAGCTTGCGCTGGAGGCTGGATACCTGTTTTTCCGCAATTTCTTTCATAATCTGCTGGGTGAGCGTGGAGCACGCTACATACCTTATATGACGATGATCGTCCTCTTTATTGGACTTTCTAACATCATGGGGGTATTCGGGTTTGTACCGCCGACAAAGGATATCGGTGTGACGATCGGACTGGCGATTATGAGCATTATCCTGATCGAGTATTCCGGGATTCACCAGAAAGGGACAAAGGGGTGGCTGAAAAGCTTTGCCGAGCCTATTCCCATTATGCTTCCCATCAATATACTGGAGCTTGGAATCCGACCGCTGTCTTTGTGTATGCGGTTGTTCGGGAATGTACTGGGATCTTATGTGGTAATGAAGCTGATCGAAATTATTTGTCCGATTTTGCTTCCGATCCCATTTAATCTGTACTTTGACTTTTTTGACGGATTCATTCAGGCATATGTATTTGTATTTTTAACATCCCTGTTTATCGGTGAAGCCATCGAGTAGGCGGGGCACTGACACAAAGAGTATAAGGAGGAAACAAAACGATGACATCTTTAATTGCAATCGGAGCGGCAGTAGCAGTGTTCACAGGTATCGGTGCAGGTATTGGTATCGGTCTTGCAACAGGAAAGGCGGCTGAGTCTATCGCAAGACAGCCGGAGGCGGAAGGAAAGATCAGAAGTACCCTTCTGTTAGGTTGTGCGCTTGCCGAGGCAACAGCGATCTACGGTTTCGTAATCGGTCTGTTAATCATCATCTTATTAGGATAGCAGAAAGGCAGGTAGAGGCAGATGCTGACGTTAAGTCCGGTAACGATCATCGGTACCATCATAAATCTGCTTGTTCTGTATTTCCTGTTGCAGCATTTTTTGTTTAAGCCGATCCAGAAGATCATGGATCAGAGAGAGGAACTGATCCGTGGACAGTTGAAGGATGCCCGGGATCAGAAGGAATCCGCCGGAAAGCTCAAAGACCAGTATGAGGCGGCGCTCGCTTCGGCAAAGGAGGAGTCCGGGCAGATCGTGGAGCGGGCCAGAAAAGAAGCGTCACTCCAGGCGGAGGCAATCGTAAAGAATGCAAATGAGCAGGCCGGCCAGATTGTGGATAAGGCAAGAAAGACCATGGAAGTGGAGAGAGAGCAGACGATGCGGGAGATGAAATCCCAGATCGCGGAGATTGCTTTAACGGCCGCTTCTAAAATTATGGGTGAGAAAACAAGCAGCGAAAGAGATTTGGCACTTTATGACCGGTTTTTAGAAGAAGCAGGTGATTCTGATGACACAGACAGCTAAAAATTATGCACAGGCTTTGTTTGAACTGCATGTGGATGCGGAATCCGTGAAAACGACAGAAGAGATTTTAAAGACAGTCCCGGAAGTAGGGAGAAGCCTTACAAATCCGACGATCCCGTTCCGGGTGAAGGAACAGATCATTGGGAGAATCTTCCCTGACGGGACGAGAAATTTTATCAAGGTTGTGTGCAGGAATCAGAAAGCGGATATGCTGGAAGAGATCTTTCAGGCATACCGGGAAATAGAGAGAAAGCAGAGCAAGACACTGGAAGCTACTTTGCTTTATGTGACGGCTCCGACGAAGGAGCAGCAGGAAAAGATCAGACAGTTCCTGTGTCAGAAGTTTCATGTAAAGGAAGCAGTGCTTTCCTTAACAAAAGACGAAAGCCTGATCGGAGGATTTATTCTCCGGGCGGGCGGTCGGGAGTTTGACTGGAGCCATAAAGGGCGATTCCAGGCATTATCCCGTGTTTTACAGCATTAACAGCGGAGGTGAACTAATTGAGCACAATCAATTCAGACGAAATAATCTCCATATTAAAAGAAGAAATCGCGAATTATGACGAGATCAGCAAGGACAAGGAAGTCGGAACTGTCGTCAGCGTCGGAGACGGAATTGCTACGATCTACGGCATCGACCATGCAGCTTACGGTGAGATCGTGACCTTTGAGAACGGACTGAAAGGTATGGTGCAGGATATCCGTCAGAACAGCATCGGATGTATTCTGTTCGGGGATGACCGTGAGATCGGGGAAGGTACACGGGTGTTCCGTACCGGAAAGAGCGCAGGTGTTCCGGCAGGCGAGGGATATATCGGACGTGTTGTCAATGCCCTTGGCGCGCCGATCGACGGCAAGGGTGAGATCGAGGCTAAGGAATACCGGCCGATCGAGTATCCGGCTCCGTCTATCGTAGACAGAAAATCTGTTACCGTACCGCTTGAGACGGGAATCCTTTCTATCGATTCCATGTTCCCGATCGGGCGCGGACAGCGTGAGCTGATTATCGGAGACCGTCAGACAGGAAAGACGTCTATCGCCACAGACACGATCCTCAACCAGAAGGGTAAGGATGTGATCTGCATTTATGTTGCAATCGGACAGAAGGCGTCTACGATTGCGAAGCTGGTTTCCACTTTTGAAAAATATGGAGCTATGGATTATACAACCGTGTTTGCCGCAACAGCCAGCGACTGCGCGCCGCTTCAGTATATTGCGCCATATGCGGGTACGGCCCTTGCGGAGTATTTCATGTACAAAGGAAAGGATGTATTGATCGTATATGACGATCTGTCCAAGCACGCCGTAGCGTACCGGGCACTGTCCCTCCTTTTGGAGAGACCACCAGGACGTGAGGCGTATCCGGGAGATGTATTCTATCTTCACTCCAGACTTCTGGAGCGTTCCAGCCGCTTAAGTGACGAGGCTGGCGGCGGATCGATCACAGCGCTTCCGATCATTGAGACCCAGGCGGGAGACGTGTCGGCATACATTCCGACGAACGTGATTTCCATCACGGACGGACAGATTTTTCTGGAGAGCGATTTGTTCTTCTCCGGTATGCGTCCGGCGGTCAACGTCGGTCTTTCCGTATCCCGTGTCGGTGGTGCGGCACAGACAAAGGCGATGAAGAAAGCGGCAGGAAGTGTGCGTATCGATCTCGCACAGTACCGTGAGATGCAGGTGTTCACCCAGTTCTCCTCAGACCTGGATGATTCCACCAAAGCCCAACTCGAATATGGGGCCTGCCTGATGGAGCTTTTAAAACAGCCACTTTGCAGTCCTCTTTCCATGCCGGAACAGGTGATCACACTTTGTGCGGCGACCCATAAGAAGATGATTGGAATTCCGTTAAAAGGGTTGAAAGAATACCAGAAAGAGCTTCTGGAATACATCGGCAATCTGTACCCGGAAATTATCCGCAAGCTTTCTGAAGAGAAGGTTCTGACAGAAGAGCTGGAAGATAACATTGTAAAGGCAGCGGAAGAATTCAGAGACAAGAGCAGGTGTTAGTATGGCAAATGCAAAAGAAATTCAGGCGCGGATGAAAAGTATCCAGGATACGATGAAGATCACCAATGCCATGTATATGATTTCTTCTTCTAAGATGAAACGTGCCAAGCAGGTTCTTGCGGATACGGAGCCGTACTTTTACAATATGCAGAATGCGGTTTCCCGAATCCTGCGTCATATGCCGGATGTGGATCATGTCTTTTTTGACACGAGGCCACACATCGAGATACAGGACAGAAAGATCGGCTGTATTGTCGTGACAGCGGATAAGGGACTGGCCGGAGCCTACAACCACAATGTCATCAAGATGACAGAGGAGATGGTTCAGGAGGAAGGCCATCACAAGCTGTATGTGCTCGGTATTGTGGGGCAGCAGTATTTCCGGAAGAAGGATGTGGACATGGATGAGCAGTTCCATTATACGGTTCAGAAGCCTACCATGCACAGAGCGAGGGTGATAGCCAGAGAAGTTGTGGAGAAGTTTCTGGAGGGCGATCTGGACGAGGTGGACATCATCTATACAGAGATGGAGAATGCCGTGACCATGGAAACAAAGCGGGTGCAGCTTCTCCCGTTAAAAAAGGCGGCTTTCATACCGCAGGTTCCGGTGGACGTGCAGCAGGAGATCATTCATATGATTCCATCAACGAAAGAGGTTCTGGATCAGGTCATACCGAACTACATTACAGGAAATATATACGGATGTCTGGTAGAATCCTATGCCAGTGAGAACAATGCCAGAATGACTGCGATGCAGTCTTCGACGGACAATGCAAAGGAGATGCTCCGGGATTTGTCCATACAGTATAACCGTGCAAGACAGGCCGCGATTACGCAGGAGATCACTGAGGTAATCGCCGGCGCGAAGGCACAAAAAAGGAAGTGATAACGATGAATAAAGGTAAGATTATACAGGTCATGGGGCCTGTTGTAGATGTTGTGTTTGAAAACGGTGAGCTTCCAAGTATCAAAGATGCGCTGGTCGTGGATAATGACGGGAAAAAATGCGTGATGGAGGTATCCCAGCACGTTGGAAATGATACGGTTCGTTGCATCATGCTTTCCGCAAGTGAGGGACTTAGTCGTGACATGGAAGTGACCGCTACAGGAGCCGGAATCAAGGTTCCAGTCGGAGATAAGACACTCGGACGCCTCTTTAATGTCCTGGGCGATACGATTGACAACGGAGAATCGCTGGAAGGGGAGGAGCATTGGGAGATTCACAGAGATCCGCCGTCTTTTGAAGAGCAGAGCCCGGTAGTGGAGATCCTGGAGACAGGAATTAAGGTTATCGACCTGCTTGCTCCTTATGCCAAGGGTGGAAAGATCGGATTATTCGGAGGAGCCGGAGTCGGAAAGACCGTGCTCATCCAGGAGTTAATCCAGAATATCGCTACTGAACACGGTGGATATTCGATCTTTACTGGCGTTGGTGAGCGTTCCCGTGAGGGAAATGACCTTTGGACCGAGATGAAAGAGTCCGGGGTATTAAATAAGACGGCTCTGGTGTTTGGACAGATGAACGAACCACCGGGATCTCGTATGCGTGTGGCGGAGACTGGACTTACTATGGCTGAGTACTTCCGTGACAGGGAGCATCAGAACGTACTTCTCTTTATTGATAATATTTTCCGTTTCGTGCAGGCAGGTTCTGAGGTGTCCGCTCTGCTCGGGCGTATGCCGTCGGCGGTAGGATACCAGCCGACTCTTGCCAATGAGATGGGGGCTCTTCAGGAGCGGATTGCCTCGACGAAGAACGGTTCCGTCACTTCTGTTCAGGCGGTTTACGTTCCTGCGGACGACCTGACAGACCCGGCTCCGGCAACGACATTCGCTCATCTGGACGCGCAGACTGTCCTTTCCAGAAAGATTGTAGAGCAGGGGATTTATCCGGCGGTGGATCCGCTGGAATCCAGCTCACGTATTCTGGAAGCGGACGTAGTCGGAGAAGAGCATTATGAAGTAGCCAGAAAAGTGCAGGAAATCCTGCAGAAATATAAAGAGCTCCAGGACATTATTGCGATCCTTGGTATGGAAGAGCTATCAGAAGAGGATAAGAAGACCGTTTTCCGGGCGAGAAAGATACAGAGATTCCTCTCCCAGCCGTTCCACGTGGCGGAAAACTTTACCGGAATTCCGGGAAAATACGTTCCGCTCAAAGAGACGATCCGTGGATTTAAGATGATTGTAAATGGCGAGATGGACGAGTACCCGGAAAATGCGTTCTTTAATGTCGGAACGATTGACGATGTCATAGAGAAGTCAAAAAAGGAAGCAGACTCAGAGGAGTAAAGGAGTGTGCATATGAACCAGCAGCATACATTTGGACTGGAGATTTATGCAAGTAATCGACAGTTCTATGTCGGGAGAGGCGAAAGCATTACATTCCCGGTGGAAGACGGTCAGATGCAGGTATTGCCGCACCACGAAGATATGATTGCGGCGATTGTACCAGGAGAAATGGATTTTGTAGACGCGAACGGAGAAAAGATTACCGTTGCGGTGAGCGCAGGATTCACCGAAGTATTTAACAACCGGATCAAGGTGTTTGCCCTGACTGTGGAGCGCCCGGAGGAGATCGATATCCGTCGTGCCGAGGAGGCAAAAGAGCGGGCGGAAGAGCAGCTCAGGCAGAAAAAGAGTCTGGAAGAATACAACGCAAATCAGATGGCGCTCGCAAGAGCCATGTCAAGGCTTAGAGTAACATCCAGAAAAAGAATATAAAAGCTTATAAAAGGCATATCCCAGAGGAGTATCATGGGATATGCTTTTTTCTGGAAATGGGAGTGACAGCACAACTGAGCAATCTTGTCGGAAATGCTTTCCTGTGATAAACTGATAGAGAAAAAACAGAGGGAGTTTACCGCAATGAAAGAACAAAAGAAAAAGCATTTGTTTACCAACAGGCAGTTGGCTGCGCTGCTGATTCCACTGGCTTTGGATCAGCTTTTGAATTCGTTTATGGGGACGGTGGACACGCTGATCGTCAGCAATATCGGGTCGGCGGCTATTTCGGCGGTATCCCTGGTGGACGCAATCAATATCCTGGTTGTGGAAGCGTTTCTGGCCTTGGCGGCTGGAGGTACGGTCGTCTGTTCTCAGTATCTTGGAAACAAAGACGTGGAGAAGGCAAATAAAGCTGCGGGTCAGCTTGTGTTTGTCACTTTTTTTCTGTCTCTTTTGATGGCAGTGATCTGTATTGCATTCCATGAACCGATTTTGAGGGCCATTTTCGGCAAGGTGGAAAAAGAGGTGATGGACAACGCCAAAATTTACTTTCTGTTTTCTGCAGTAGCGTTTCCGTTTATTGCCCTGTATGATGACGGGGCGTCCATTTTGCGTGCCCAGGAGAACAGCAGGCTCCCGATGCAGATATCTATCATTGCGAATGTTCTGAATGTCGTTTTGAATCTCCTGTTTGTATGGGGATTTCATCTTGGAGTGGGCGGCTCAGCGTGTGCGACTATGCTGGCGAGAGCCTTTGCCATGGCAGCGGTTCTCTACGAGCTGCGGAAACCAAAGTGGACGGTACATCTGAAAAGCTACTTTTCTATCCGCCCGGATTGGGATCAGATTCGGCGAATCTTAAAAATCGGAATTCCCTCAGGCATTGAAAACAGTATGTTCCAGTTTGGAAAGCTGGCAATCCAGTCCACGGTCTCTATGATGGGGACGGCGGCGATTGCAGCTCAGGGTATGACAAACACATTGGAAAACCTGAATGGGATCATGGCCATCGGTGTTGGGATCGGGCTGATGACGGTCGTTGGGGAATGTATGGGAGCCGGGAGACAGGACGAAGCAATCTACTATGTGAAGAAGCTTTCCATCATCGGGGAGGTTGTGGTGATAGCGTCTTGTCTTTTCATTTTTGCCCTGGTGCGTCCAATCACATATTTTGGAGGGATGGAACAGGGAAGTGCGTCTATGTGCATTTTCATGCTCACCTGCATCACGATTGTCAAGCCGATTGTCTGGACGTTGGCATTTATTCCGGCGTATGGATTCAGAGCGGCCGGGGATGTGAGGTTCTCTATGGTTGTGTCGATCCTCTCTATGTGGATCTTCCGGGTGTCCTTGGTGATGGTTCTTGTAAGAGTTTTTAAGATGGGGCCAATTGCTGTCTGGATCGGTATGTTTACAGACTGGACTGTTCGGGCGATTGTATTTAGCGTGAGAGTGAAAAACCGGAAATGGCTGGAACACCAGGTGATCTGAAAAAGCGTCAAAAGGAGCCGGAACCGCATGGAAACAGATGGAACGAGGAAAAGCAGGCAAAGAAATTGACTTTCACATTTCACTGTGATAAAATTCGATTATATTTTATGCCGTGGGTGAAAAATCATAAGTAACTTTAAAGATAGGTTCATGGGAGGTGTCATCTTGGGGAAACTGAAAATAAGAGAACATATGACGACCAAAGAGAAGAGGATGGCTCTGGAAGCCGCTTTGCTTCTGGGATTTCAGGCGGAAGCGTCAGTATTTCCGGTTGCAGGACCAAAGGGGGAGATCTCGGTTCCGGAAAATGAGGAGGAGTTAAAAGCCCTATACCATATTTCCAGCTCAGAACTGCCGGAAGGATACGAGCCGGTAAAAGGGCATCCGGAGCCGATGTTTGATCTGGATTTTCGGAAAGAGAAGGGGCTGGAGACGGTCTTTTGTAAAGGCCCGTTCTTAAAGGATAAAGATTTTGATCTGCTTCCGGATAAGCTGGACGTGAAGATCATTCTTCCGGAAAATGCGGACGTATCTACCATGATTGCAGCGTGCAATATCGCATTTCGTCTTGGTATGGAGACGACCGGATATGAGGGAGGTATTTTGGCGGATGCGGATTACTGTGGAAACGCAATCATACTAGAGGACGGAGACCGTGCGGAGATGACACTGGAGGAGACGGATGAAGCAGTCCGTGTCCATCTGAAAGGAAGAGGAGCAGATCTTGAGACGCTTTCGGCTCTGATTTGCGAGAAATTCCCGGGGATGGGTGGGTTTCGGCAGTTCCGGGACGTCATGATGGAGATGTGCGATGATGCGGTGCTGCGAAATGCGAATGGTCAGATTGCGGCGTTGAAAGCGTGGAAGCAGAAAGAAGAGGGAGCATATACGGTCTATGGATCTCCGGAGCTTTCCGATAAACAAAAAGCACTTTTTGAGAACGTCATTTTTGAAAATTACAAAGCAGGCAGGAAAGCATATGAAAAAGTATACGAGTTGCCGTGGGAAGTGGAGACGTTTGAAGCGCTCCTGGAAGAACATGTTTTCCCGACTTTGAAGGTGGGGGATACTCTCCGTGTGGAAGGCGCCGTCAGCGAGAACCAGGAGATCCGCCGCTGCATGGCAGAGAAGATCGAAGAGAGGGCAAAGGGTCTTGGAGTTTCTACAGTGGAGACAGAGCTGATCTGTGCGTATAAGCAGGGGTTCTCATGGATGAATGAGATTGTGATCCCGGCAGTGAAAGAGCAGAAGCCGGACAAGGTTGAGATTTATTTCAAGCCATTTCTCCCGGAGGGTGAGACGAGATGGCTGGACGAGAATGGTGCGACACCGTCCTACCACAATCTTCAGGCGGATAATCCGGATAAATGGTATGATCTGCCGATTCGTTATTTACAGGAACTTTATCCGATTGAGGATGTGCTTATAGGAGAACTTGGAATTCCAAGGGACGCAGTCGTATTTCTTCCATATGAGGGTGAGGAGCGGCTGACATATCTGTGCAGAGTTTATCAAGGACAAGCGATCTGCTATGAGAATACATACGAAGCACGTTGTTCGGAGCGGCCATATCTGGATGAGTATCCGCAAATGGGAAAAGTTCATCCGGCGACGGGTTATATACGTGCTTGGATTAATGGGGAGGAAGTTCTTCACAAGAATATCCGGACGGATCTGGAAGCAGTCTGGGATACTTATCAGGCTGAAGTATTGCCGGACTGTAAGCGGTATATTGAGGAAAAGAATGGAGGAATCATTACACCGGAACAGCAGCCGTTTTTCCAGGAGCTCCTACTGGATGTGACAGTCAGCGAACCGGATTTCCGGGTGGGCTGCCGAGAAGATTTGATTTCTTCTCTGGATGCGCTGCATGAGGATATGTACTTTACCGGCAGTGATTATTTCAAAAACTATGGTGTACAGAATATCGGAGTTATGCTGGACGCACCGGGACTGATCCTGCCGTCCATCCACCAGAGGGAAGGCGGACCGGCACTGAAAGTGACAGTATTTGAGAAATTAAAAGAAAAGCCATGCATCACCAAAGACGGAACCGTGATAGAAAGTATGAGGAAACGGGAGGACGTTTCCTTTAAAGTGACCAGACTTTGGGAGAAGAATGGAAAGCTTGGTGTGGAGATTTCCGCTAAGGGTGTCACAGAGGAATATTTAAAAGCATATGCAGGACTTTTAGAGCAGGGAGTGTTGGAAATTCTGGAGGGATGGCAGCAGATTGGAGAAATCCGTTTTGTCAGTGAGAGCGGAAGTGTAACAGGGGCAATGATCCGGGCCACAGAGACTAAGACCTGTCTGAGAGCGATTACGGATATTGAACTTTCTGAGAAGGAACTGATCGGTTACGAGGAATATCTGACTATTATTGAGGAATTAAAGCACGTTCCGGGAATTGAAGTTTTCCGAACCGCGAGATCTTACACAGGAAGAGAGCTTTACGCGATCTGGCTGAAGCCAAAGTGGGAGGGCTATCTCTCCATGACGAAGCGTCTGACGAACTGCCCGTCCGAGATTATCAATGCGAGACACCATGCAAACGAGGTGTCCAGCACGAATGCATCGTTCATTCTTCTGAAGAAACTGCTCACGGAGGAGACGTACAAAGAGCTTCCGGAGAAGCTGAATCTGATCCTTGTTCCGATGGAGAATGTAGACGGCGCGGCGATTCATTACGGGCTTCAGAAAGAGCACCCGTACTGGAAATTCCATGTAGCAAGATTCAATGCCCTTGGAAAAGAGTTCTTCCATGAGCATTTCCGCCAGGATACGATTCACGGTGAGGCCATGGGACTGAGCAGACTCTATGAGCGGTATGCGCCGGATATGATCGTTGACAATCACGGAGTGCCAAGCCATGAGTGGGAGCAGCAGTTCTCCGGTTATACATCCCCATCCTACAAGGGATTCTGGCTGCCAAGATCGCTTCTGTACGGATATTTCTGGTATGTGACTGATGAGGAATATAAGGATAATTATCCGGTCAACAAGAAGATGGAAGATGTCATTGCGGACAAAATTGCCGAAGATTCGGAGATGACGGCGCTTAATAAGGAGTGGAGCGCACAGTTTGAGAAATACGCCCACGCCTGGATGCCAAAGCTTTTTCCGGCAAATTATTATAAAAATATGATCAACTATTGGATTCCGTATACGGCAGATCCGGCCCACAAGTATCCGTCGATCCGATTCCCTTGGATCACGACAGTATCTTATACAAGCGAGGTGGCGGATGAAACGGCTCAGGGTGATTATCTGAATTTGTGCGCGAGGGCGCATGTAGCACATGATGAGGCGACCCTGCAGATGCTGATGCAGGCGACCCACCTAAAAGAAAGCGGCATAAGCTGCAAAGAAGGAGAGGTATCCGCGTCATACCGGAGACTTCGCCCGATGATCGTATAGACTCCGCGGTTCTGGACAACAAAAGAAAAAGAGAAGGAGGAAGAGAAAAAAGAGAAGGACAAATCCGGAAAGCCAGAGAAGCGGAAGATATATAAACTATGAGTGAATACTCACAGAAGGAGGAAAATCTATGGAATATATAAAATTGATCGGTGTCCTGATTGTTGTGCTCGGATTTGCGCTGAAGCTGGACTCCATTCTGATTATCTTTTTGGCGGCAGTTACGACCGCGCTTGCAGGAGGTCTCGGAATCGACGGTCTTCTGGAGGCACTTGGAACCAACTTTGTAGCAAATCGAAGCATGGCGATTTTCATAATGATCCTGCTTGTAACAGGCGTTCTCGAGGCCAATGGTCTGCGTGAAGCGGCGGCGGATCTGATGAAAAAGGTAAAGAGCGCTACGGCCGGCCGACTTGTGTGTGCATATGGTATCCTCAGAGGGTTTTTTGGTGCGTTTAACGTAGGTTTTGGTGGAGTGGCAGGTTTTGTCCGTCCAGTACTTCTTCCAATGGCGGAAGGCGCCATCGAAAGTCATGGGCACGAGCCGGACGAAAAACATATGGAGGATATTAAAGGTATGGCCTCCAGCATGGAAAATATTACCTGGTTCTTCTTCCAGGTACTTTTCGTCGGCGGAGCCGGAGGCATCCTTGTACAGACAACTCTGAAATCTCTCGGATATGAAGTAGAGTTGATTGAGCTGGCTGCCGCGGAAATTCCGATTGCAATTATCGCTCTTGTTGTGGCAAGCGTCTACTACATTACAAAAGATAAAAAGCTGATGAAAAAATATTATGGATCCGATTCCGTAAAATCGGGCAAAAAGAAGGAATAAGAGGGGGACGGATATATGGATCTTAAATTTATACAGATTGGGGCTGGCCCTGCAAATATCTTAGGCGAAGCAGTGTGGATCATTATCGGTCTGATCACGATTTTCGCAGGTATCAAGAATCTGCTTGATAAAGAAAACCCATCCAGAATCGGGACGGCAGTATTTTGGTGCTCTTTTGGCGTTGTATGTGCGTTCGGTACCTGGCTTCCGGCAAAAGTGTCCGGTGCGCTCGTTATTGTTATGTGTATGCCGCCGATTTTCAAGCGTGTAAAAGTCGGAAAAACAAATGCTCCGACAAAAGAATATACAAAATCCCAGTATGCAAAGATTGGTATGAAAATCTTTATCCCGGCGCTGACAGTAGCGGTATGTTCTCTGTTATTCGCGTTGTTTACGAATATCAGCTCTATGGTAGGCGTTACGGTTGGTGTTATTATTTCCATGCTGATCCTGAGAGCTTATTCCCCGGACAACAAGCCGAAGGTATTTCTGGAAGGTTCCGAGCGGTTCCTTTCTATGATGGGTCCTCTGTGTATGCTTCCTCAGCTCCTTGGGGCGCTGGGTGGAATTTTCACAGCAGCAGGTGTTGGTGAAGTCATTGCTGGTATCGTGGAAAATGTGGTCCCGAAGGGAAATGTCAACCTTGGTATTATCGTCTTTGCGATTGGTATGGTACTCTTTACCATGATTATGGGAAATGCGTTTGCGGCGATCACCGTTATCACCGTAGGTATCGGTGGACCATTCGTACTTGCTTACGGTGCGGATCCGGTGGTTATCGGTATGCTTGCGCTGACATGTGGATACTGCGGTACGCTCTGTACACCGATGGCAGCGAACTTCAATATCGTTCCAGTGGCGATCTTGAACATGAAAGACCGCTGGGGCGTAATCAAAAATCAGGTCGTTGTTGCAGGAATCATGCTCGTAGTGCAGATCTGCTACATGATCATCTTCAAATAGGAGCAGAAGGACGGCACAGACAGAATGTGTGAGATGGAGCGGGGAGCCCGCATTATTATCAAAGACTGGGTAAGAATAAAGCCATGGGACAGACTGTTGATTGTAACAAGCAAGGAATATCGGGCTGAAGCCAGAGAGCTTAGGAAACAGGCGTTTGGGAGGGCCAGATCCGTCAATGTCCTTCTGGTGGAGAATAAAGGACGACATGTGGGGATGTTTTTTGACGATAACGAAACAGTATTTGACCCGTACACTGCCATCATTGCGGCCACAGAGTATTCCCTTGTGACAACGAGGGCGGCTAAAAGGGCAATCAGCCAGCATAAGAAGTTTTTGTCGTTGCCGCTGTCTACAAACAATGGCAGATCCATGCTGGAATTCGATTTTCTGATGATGGATACGAAGAAAAGCCGGCTGATGGCAAAGGTGATTATGAAGTATCTTCGACATTCTTCCGGTCTCCATGTCACGACACAGGCGGGCACGGATCTTTACATGGGAAAGCGGGGAAGAAATCCGGGATTCTTTAACGGTGTGATCAAAGACGGAAAAGGCTATTCTTCCGCAAGTATTGAAGTGTATGTGCCGATTGAGGAGACAAAGACAGAAGGCATTATGATGCTGGACGGTTCTCTTGGGTATATCGGGCGCGCCGAGGAGGTAACGAGAATCGAATTTCGGGAAGGCCGTATTGCAAAGATCGAAGAGACGCCGACTGGCATCCGTTTAAAAGAGTATATGAAAGCATACAAGGACAGCAGGATTTATATTGGTGGGGAATTTGGTATTGGCCTGAATTCCTACTCGAGGTGTGTGGGAGACTGTTATATTGAGGATGAGTCCGCCTATGGAACATTTCATATCGGACTTGGACGCAATCTTGCACTTGGGGGCGTACAAAATGCCAAAGGGCATTTTGACCTCGTATGCCTGGAGCCCGATATTTATGCGGACAACAGGATGTTGATGCAGGAAGGAAAGATTATCCTTCCGGAGCCGAATGTATATTAGAAAAACACAATAAAAAGGAGGCTACAGTACAATGAAAGTTTTGGTTACAGGATTTGATCCGTTTGGGGGAGAAAAAGTTAATCCAGCTTACGAAGCAGTGAAGCTGCTTCCGGATACCATTGCGGGGGCAGAGATCATCAAGATTGAGATCCCGACCGTATTCACAAGAAGCGCGGAAGTATTAGAGGAAGCGATTCAGAAATACCGACCGGACGTTGTGCTGGATGTAGGACAGGCTGGCGGACGTTCCTGCATGACAGTGGAAAAAGTAGCGATCAATTTAAAAGAAGCAAGGATTCCGGACAATGATGGAGAGCAGCCATTTGATGAGCCGATCCGAGAGGACGGCGAGACGGCATATTTTTCCACGCTTCCGGTAAAAGCAATGGTAGAGAATATGAGAGCACATGGAATTCCGGCTCACATCTCTTACACAGCAGGAACATATGTATGTAACTGTATCATGTACAATGCACTATATCTGGCAGCAAAGAAATATTTAGGTGTACGTGCAGGATTTATACATGTACCATTTGAGAACGGTCAGGTAGTCGATAAAGCCAACGGTACACCATTTATGTCTCTGGAAATGATCGCAAAAGGACTGGAATACGGAATTGAAGCGGCAGTTACAACTACAGATGATGTTCAAAAAGCAATGGGAGAGACCCATTAACGTTCTTTAGAATTAAGGGGGCGTGTTCCAATGTATTGGAACACGCCCTAAAAATAAGAAAAAACTTAGAACATATTGTAGACAAATTTAGGCGCTGTAGACAGATTTGCATACATAAGATACAAATAGATTGCCAGGATCATACAATAGAAGATGGCTGTCCAAGCCGCAAACCGAACGTATTTATTCTTTTTCATGTCCTTGATAAAAGTGATAAAGGTCTTCATTAATTACTGCCCATCCTTTCTTTCCAATGTGAACGCCGTCCTCAAAAAAGTATTTGGTGTACTCCTGATCAGAATAATCCAGCAGTGATGCGTGATACTTTTTGGCGATTGTGCGTATTTTTTTGTAATAGTCAGCTCTGGCTTCTTTAGGAAAACCGGTGTAGTCGTACCAGTAGCCGTTGACCGGGAGCATGACTAGCATCGGACGTATGCCGAGATCCTCACAAACGTCGAGAAAGCAGCTCAGATCTTCGTACTCTGGTGAAGTGCTATAACTTCCGTTTACACTTTGGTTTTTCTTTTTCTTAAGAGACGGACGGATCAAACGCTTGTAGACGTTGTCATCCATATAGAAAGGATTGCCTTGGTTATGTTTGTCCCCGTCTTTGATGGACTGATCGATCAAGGAAACGAAATCTGGAGTATCGGATGTTTTCGAGCCAGAGGATTTTCGCACGATCCGGTCTTTGATAAGCTGCATCATCGTAGTCTGAAGTTCCTTTTCTTCCATAAACCGGGTGAAGATCCTGTAATTTACACGGTCGAACAGGGAGGCGTCTCCTGTATAGAGAATTCGGTTATACTGAGCAATGCGATTTTGCATAGACGGATCTACAGACAGCAGCTCCTGGGAACGCCGGATCATATAGTCCTTGACTTTGGGACTCAGGTGTTTATTTTTCAGCATTGCAATATAGTGGGAGTCAGAGAACCGGGACGCAAAAGCTTCAGGCTGAACACCACTTTTGCGAAACCACTGAGGTGACAGAAACAGGATCGCCTCTTTTTTCTGTACCTCATCCCCCAGAGACGCCAGTGTGATGGCGTGACTGAGGGACTGATAGAAGCCGGCTCCGATCAGCATCATCTGGAACTTCGTGTTTTGAAAGACTTTGGCAG
The DNA here is from genome assembly GCF_001280875.1 of Sellimonas intestinalis. Classification (GTDB taxonomy): domain Bacteria; phylum Bacillota; class Clostridia; order Lachnospirales; family Lachnospiraceae; genus Sellimonas; species Sellimonas intestinalis. The sequence goes on from NZ_LGAJ01000001.1 coordinate 61,600, forward strand.
GGTGGTAGGGTGTCTTAACGCCATGTTGAAACTCCGAAGAACCAAAAGTCAGGATCGTGTCCTCGGTCAGATTCTGAAGGATTGCTTCTCTGGCCTGAAATTTGCCGTCCCCGGACCAGGAGGCAAAGGCGTTGCTGTCTACATGAATCCGACTCTCTGCCAGAAAATGAAGTCCCACTGCTGAGGTAAGGGCAAGCAGGAGCGCCAGGAAGAAAGCAAGAAGCCGTTTCATGACGCACTCCTTGTTTCCAGGTAAGCCACAATGCGGTTCGGCGTGTTGAATGTGCTACGATCTACTTCGGACGGCGCGACCAGAATACCAAGGTCGTCTTCAATGTCTGCAAGAAGTTCCGCAAAACCAAGTGAATCCATCAAATCAGACTCAAACAAGTCGATGTCTGGATTACTCCTTACAATATCATCCTCGCAAATCTTTTCCAAAATATCAAAAATCTGTTCTCTCATAAGTATTTTCCTCCTAAAAATTATGATAATCCGAGAAGCCACAAGAACTGTCCCGAAAAGATATAAAACCCGAAGATTACAAGCTGTAGTGTAATCAGCCAGGATAAGAAACGATACCACCGTTTTTGACGGTATTTTTTATAAAAACTTGATTTTTTCTTATACCATTCTGTGATGGCAAGTAGTACCCCGTGGTAAAGTCCATAGAGAATATACGAAGGGGTCACTCCATGCCAGAGTCCCATGACGAGCATATTGACAAGAAATCCTGCACAGGCTGCATTCAGCCGGGTTTTAAACCGCTTTTTCCGGATAGACTGAATCATAAACCGGGAAAAAAGAAAGTCCCGGAACCAGTGAGACAAGGTGATGTGCCAACGATCCCAAAATTCCTGAATATCAACGCTTAAAAATGGTTTTCGGAAGTTCTCAGGCGTCCGGATTCCCAGAAGATAACTGGTACCAATGGCCATAAGGCTGTATCCGGCAAAGTCGAAAAACAGGTAAAATCCATAGCAGTACGCGTAGAAGATAACGAAGTACCATTCCCATGCACCCTGTACCATTCCCATCCCCTTGAAGAAGATAGAAGCCAGAATCAGCTTATAAATCAGCCCCAGCAGGATTTTGAACACACCCTCCCCGGCAAGAGTCAAATAATCCTGACGGGAAGGAATATTGTTCAGATCCTGTAAAAACCGCCTGCTCCGGTCGATGGGACCGGAACTTATGGACGGAAAAAAGAGCACAAAGGCTGCAAAATCCAGGACGGGCATTTCCGTAATGAGACCGTCGTATGTCTCAATAATGATCTGTACGCATCTAAACGTCAGATAGGAAATACCAAGGAAGGCAAAGGTGGAGCCGTCCCAGAAACCGGCCAGCTTACTTAGAATCAGGGGCAGGATACTCAAGAACAGCACAAGTCGGTAAACAGCGGGACTTCTCCCGCGAGACACCCGGAAGGCCAGATATCCCTCAACCAAAAACAGCTCGGTTACAAAAAAGAGAGCCAGCCAAGCCGCTTGCTGCGGCTTGGAAAGGAAGGCTAGAGCCGTAAACAAAAAGGTTGCGGCGGTGGAATACCATTTTAGCGGCTGCTCCAAAATACCGAGCAGCATTGCGGGCATGAGGATAAAAATCAGCACGCAGAAAAACTGGTAGTTATCATAGAAACTCACGACAGCATCCCTCCCAGAGCCTTCCTATCGGCCTTGCCGTTGGATGTCATCGGCAGCTGGTCGAGGAAGATCAGTTTCTTGGGAATCATATAATCCGGAAGATATTCTTTGAGCGCCCGCTTGATCCGCAGAGATTCGGCAAAGGCATCTCCTGGGACGGTTTCCATCACAAGAAATGCGGTAATGCTTTTTGCCTTCCCGTCTCTCATATTAGCAACGGCGGCTGCATTTTTAATACCTGAAAGCTTCAAGAGGTGGCTTTCAATATCGCCAAGCTCAATTCGGTATCCGTGCAGCTTGATCTGTAAATCGATTCGGCCGCAGTAAAAAAGTTCGCCGTCGTTTAAGTATCCTTCATCCCCGGTCCGGTAGCCCCGGACAGTTATGCCGTCCTTCAAGGTACTAAAAAAGACAGGGGCCGAAAGATCCGGTCGCCGGTAGTATCCCGTGCTTACCGTATTTCCGAGAATGACGATCTCACCTTTCTCTCCGTCCGGAAGCGACTCTCCGTTCGGAGAATGGATTTCAATCCAGGTCCCTGGCTTTGGACGTCCGACCGGGAGAGGGTTTACATTCTGGATCAGTTCTGGTGTTATCTTCACCTCCGTCACGGCCACAGTGGACTCGGTCGGCCCGTAGGTGTTCATAATGATCGCATCCGGAAACCTCCCCGAAAGTTTTTCTGCCGTCCGGTTTGTCAGCGTCTCCCCGCAGAATAAAAACAGACGGAGCTGCGGAAGCAGATCGCTGTCAAAGTTCGGATCCCGCAGGCACATGTCGGCAAAGGATGGGGTTGAAACCCAGACAGATGCGCCGGAGTTTGCCAGCGCTGGGAGAAGCAGACTGAAGTCGGCCTGCTCTGTTTTCGTAAGCGGGAAAAGCGTTCCTCCGCAGGCAAGGCAGGTGTATAAATCCATCACGGACAGATCAAAGGAAAATGGCGCCTGATTTAAGAAGATGCGGCCCTCTTTCTCATCCCGTGTGTTCCCAAGGCCCACAGACCAGTCCAGATAGTGATTCAGACAGTCTGATGTGATCTGTACGCCTTTTGGGTTTCCGGTGCTTCCCGAAGTGAAGATCATATAAAACAGATCATCACCGGAAACCGGGGTAAGAGCCTCTGTCTCAGCGGGATCAGTCTCCTCGATCAGATTGAGAATGTCATCCTTTTTTATAAAGGAAACAGAAGCATCTGCACTTTCGGTTTCTTCCGGATCCTCACATGCCAATACAAACGGCGGCTGAATGTTCTTTATGATCTGCATAGTGCGTGACCATGGTACAGAGACGTCAATCGGGCAATAGCCCCTTCCTGATTTTACACATGCAAGAAAACAGATGAGCATCAGGGGACTCTTGTGTCCGTAGACCGGAATTGGCGTTCGGTTTTCTTTACAGAGTCTCTGGATGGCAGCCGCCAGGAGATCGGTACAGCGGGCCAGATCCCCGTAGTTTAGCCGGCCTTCTTTGCATATCATAACAGTGCGGTCAGGAAAGCGGGCGGCTGTCTGGCTGATTTCGTATAAAATATTCATAACTTTTCCTCCTGTAGTGCTTTACCAGTATCATAAAAAAAGAAAATGAAAAGTCAATACGATTTCGAGAACAGTAAGAAAACATTCAACAAATCTTAATAATCCTCATTTTACTTTTCAGCTTTTTTTGTTATAATGAATCCAATGAATGGAGGAAATCATCATGTTGTCAAATCAGGTACTACAAAGAACAATATCAGAAATAGAGAATATTGCAGGGGGATCTTGCTCTGTATGGGCGTTGGACGGACACCGTATTGTACAGGCGGGAACAGAGAGTCCGGGTGCCGGTGAGAGGATTCAGGCGTTTTTGGAGGAGATAAAAAAAGAGGAGATTATTCAGGGAATGGAGGAGGTACGAGCAGGATATGCGCTCTTTCTTGTGTGCGATGAAGAGAAGCCGGCCTATATTTTAAATATTGAAAATATGGGAGGTGAGAAGGCAGAGCTTGTAGGCCGTCTGGGCGCAAAGCAGATGGAAGGGCTGATCCGTGCCTACAAGGAAAAGATCGATAAGAATCGTTTTCTCCAGAATCTTCTTCTCGATAATATGCTTCTTGTGGACGTCTACAATCAGGCGAAGAAGCTGCACATCGAGAATGATCAGAAACGGATCGTCTTTCTGGTGGAGGCAAAGTCCAAGGACAACCAGATGCTGCTGGAGACGATGAAAGGGATGTATGCTTCCGGTATGAAGGATTTCGTGACGGCGGTAGATGAGAGCAGTGTGATTCTCGTCAAGGCGCTGGAGGAGACGGACGGTTATCGGGAGGTGTACGAGAGTGCAAAGAGTATTGCGGACACCGTATCCGCGGAGGCCATGGTTAATATCCGTGTTTCCTATGGGACGATTATCCACGAATTAAAGGATGTATCCAAATCTTACAAGGAGGCGGGGATGGCTCTGGATGTAGGTAGGATCTTCTATCCGGGACACAATATTCTGGCGTACAATGAGCTTGGTATCGGACGGCTCATCCATCAGCTTCCTCTTTCCCTTTGCGACATGTTTCTGAAAGAAGTATTTGGGGAACGGGATGTATCAGAGTTTGAGGAGGAGACGCTTTCCACCGTATATAAGTTCTTTGAAAACAATCTGAATATTTCCGAGACAGCACGGCAGCTTTATATTCATCGTAATACCCTTGTTTACCGGCTGGAGAAGATTCAGAAGCTCACCGGGCTTGATGTCCGGGTATTTGAGGATGCCCTGACATTTAAGATTGCGATGATGGTATCGGAGCACATGAAATATATGAATCAATAGATCGAAAACCGCAGAGACAGGCGTTATAGCTTGTCTCTGTTGTTTTAATGTGCTAAAATGAGGAAAGCAGAAAAGAAGGAGGCGATTGTCCATATGGTGAAATTATATGAAAATGGAGTTTACTTACTGCATGGAAGAGATATCATAGAAGACGGTCCGGAGGCGGCAGAGAAGCTGCGGGCAAAGAACGGGCACAAGGTTTTGAAGACGGAGGCAGCGGAGCAGACCATTTCCTACCGGATTTTGAAAAAACACAATGTTTCAGACAATATGGAGGATCTGAACATCAAGTTTGACAAGCTCACCTCTCATGATATTACATTTGTGGGGATCATTCAGACGGCGAGAGCGTCCGGCCTCGAGCGGTTCCCGATTCCGTATGTGCTGACCAACTGCCATAACAGCCTTTGCGCGGTGGGCGGAACCATCAATGAAGATGACCACATGTTTGGGCTGACCTGTGCGAAAAAATACGGCGGTGTCTATGTGCCGCCCCACCAGGCAGTCATACACCAGTACGCAAGAGAGATGCTGGCAGGATGCGGGAAGATGATTCTTGGATCAGACAGCCATACTCGTTATGGGGCGCTTGGCACCATGGCGATGGGAGAGGGCGGACCGGAGCTTGTCAAGCAGCTTCTGAATAAGACCTACGATATTCGGATGCCTGGTGTCATTGCCGTCTATCTGGATGGCAGGCCGGTAAAGGGCGTGGGCCCCCAGGACGTCGCCCTTGCCATTATTAAGGCGGTATTCCAGAACGGCTATGTGAATAATAAAGTCATGGAGTTCGTAGGACCAGGCGTTGCGAAGTTGAGTGCGGATTTCCGGATTGGTATCGATGTGATGACAACGGAGACGACTTGCTTGTCCTCCATCTGGGAGACGGATGAAGTAATCAGGGAATTCTACGAGATCCACGGACGAGAGGGTGAGTATGAGGAGCTTGCACCGGGAGATGTGGCATACTATGATGGCATGGTCTATGTGGATCTGAGCAAGGTGCGTCCGATGATCGCGATGCCGTTCCACCCAAGCAATGCATATACCATCGAGGAGGTAAACGCCAACTTGACAGATATTCTCCATGATGTAGAGGAGAAGGCAAGAGTGAGCCTTGATAATGCGGTACCTTATTCCCTCCAGGATAAGATCCGGGATGGAAAACTCTATGTAGAGCAGGGGATTATTGCAGGATGTGCCGGCGGCGGCTTTGAAAATATCTGTGCGGCAGCGGACATTATCCGGGGCAGAAATATCGGGGCGGATGCCTTTACGTTCAGTGTCTATCCGGCAAGTACGCCGATTTATATGGAGCTTGTAAAGAATGGAGCCGTTGCAGACCTTCTGGAGGCAGGAACGATTGTAAAGACGGCGTTTTGCGGACCGTGTTTTGGCGCGGGTGATACACCGGCCAATCATGCGTTTAGTATCCGTCATACGACAAGGAATTTCCCGAATCGGGAGGGCTCCAAGCTGCAGAGCGGACAGATTTCATCCGTGGCGTTGATGGATGCGCGTTCGATCGCGGCAACAGCAGCAAACAAGGGATATCTGACTCCGGCGACAGATTTGGACGTGGAATACAGCAGTCCGAAGTATCATTTTGACAGTTCCATTTATGCAAACCGTGTTTTTGACAGCCACGGAAAGGCAGAACCGGAAGTGGAAATTCAGTTCGGGCCGAACATCAAGGACTGGCCGAAGATGGCGGAGCTTCCACAGAATCTTCTGTTAAAAGTCGTTTCTGAGATCCATGATCCGGTGACGACGACCGATGAGTTGATTCCATCCGGCGAGACATCTTCCTACCGCTCCAACCCGCTGGGACTGGCAGAGTTTGCGCTTTCCAGAAAGGATCCGGCGTATGTTGGACGTGCCAAGGAAGTACAGAAAGCGGAGAAAGCTATTGAAGAGGGGATCTGTCCGTTAGAAGTGCTTGATGAGTTGAAACTGGTGATGGCGGAGGTAAAGAAGCGTTTTGCTAATGTAGGTGAAGGAAATCTTGGAATCGGAAGTACGATTTTTGCGGTGAAGCCCGGGGACGGTTCTGCAAGGGAGCAGGCTGCCTCTTGCCAAAAAGTACTTGGAGGATGGGCAAATATTGCCTGTGAATATGCAACCAAGCGTTACCGCTCCAATCTGATCAACTGGGGTATGCTGCCGTTTATTACAAAGGAAGATCACACCGCACTTTCTTTTAAGAACGGAGATTACATTTTTGTGCCGGATATTCGAAGGACGGTGGAGGACAAAGCAGATGAAGTCAAAGCCTATGTTGTGGACAGCGGTCTCAGAGAGATGACACTGTATCTTGGAGCATTGACGGATACAGAAAGAGACATCATTCTGAAAGGCTGCCTCATTAATTATTATCGAGGGTAAATTCAGAAATAGACGTAAGAAATATCAAAACTCATCAAAAATAAAAACCCTGCAGGGAAAAGCACCATGGTATGGCGCCGCAGTCCCTGCGGGGTTTTACAAAGAGTTAAATTTATTCTTCTCCGTTGAAGCAGTAAGTGCAAAGCTTACAGGAGTCGATTCCAATGGATTCGATCAGGTCATCCAGGCGATGATAACGAAGGGAAGTGAAATTCTGCTGTCTGCAGATTTCATCCAGCATTTTCTGGTAGCGGTCACTGTTCGGATCCGCATATTCTGCAAGAATCTCAGGAGAAGCGTCTCCTTCCCAGTCTCGGATGATCCGACGGGTAATCAGATCCAGCTCGGATTTGGAGCGGGAGAAGTTGAGGTACTTACATCCGTACAAAAGCGGAGGACATGCAGGCCTCACATGCACTTCTTTCGCACCGCTCTGATAGAGAAACTCGGTCGTCTCACGGAGCTGTGTTCCACGTACAATAGAATCGTCGATCAGAAGGAGCTTGCGATCCTCGATCAGCGCCTGTACCGGAATTAACTTCATGCGGGCGATAAGATTCCGCTGGCTCTGTGTCGTAGGCATGAAAGAGCGCGGCCAGGTCGGTGTATATTTAATAAATGGGCGGGCATATGGAATTCCGGATTCGTTCGCATATCCGATCGCATGTGCTACACCGGAGTCCGGAACACCTGCCACAATGTCAGGAGATACCGTTCCCGCATCCCTCTTGGCAAGCAGGCTTCCACATTTGTAGCGCATTTCTTCTACATTGACTCCCTCGTAGGAAGAAGTTGGGTAGCCATAGTATACCCAAAGGAAAGAACAGATCTTCATCTTTTCGAAAGGCTGTCCGACTGTCTCCACACTTTCCGGGGTGATGTAGACGATCTCTCCCGGTCCCAGCTCCTTGTAGTCGGAGTAGCCAAGATTGATATATGCAAAGCTTTCAAAGGAAACACAGTATGCGTCCTCTTTCCTCCCAATGACAACAGGGGTACGCCCATAACGGTCACGCGCGGCATAAAGCCCCTCCTGGTTCATCACGAGAAGTGTCATGGAGCCGTCTACAATCGACTGTACGTAACGGATTCCCTCCACGATGGAATCTTTCTTACAGATCAGGGAAGCGATCAGTTCTGTTGCATTGATCTGTCCGGTACTCATTTCCTGGAAATGAGAGTGCCCGTCCTGGAAGATCATCTTTAAAAGAGAATCCAGATTGTTAATCTTGCCGACCGTCGTGATTGCGAAGCTGCCAAGATGTGACTGAATCAGGAGTGGCTGTGGTTCAAAGTCGGAGATACAGCCAATGCCAAGATTTCCTTTCAGCTCATTCAGATCCTTGTCGAATTTGGTACGAAACGGGGAGTTCTCAATATTGTGAATGGCACGGCTGAAACCGGACTCTCCATGAGTCGCCATACCGCCTCTTCTTGTTCCGAGGTGAGAATGATAGTCTACCCCATAAAATAAATCAAGTACACATTCGCCTTTTGATGCTACACCAAAAAATCCGCCCATAGTATATGGTTCTCCTTTCCCATTCTAAAACAAATCTTGCGTTGACAATACTAATTTAGTTTAGCACGGATGGCCTGGTAAATGAAGAGGGAAATAAAATATAGATAAATGAATAAAAATTCAAAATAAAACAGATAATTTAGACAATTAAAAATTAAAAATGAAATAAAATAAAAAATAATTCAAAAAAGTATTGACAAATAAAGAGGCAAGTGCTATAGTTTAATCAATCCAAAAGAAAAGAAACCTGACGAGAAAGGGGTTCTTGGAACTGGAAGTTGTTTCACTTTCAGAATTGGAAATTTAGAAAAAGGAGGGCTTTTACCATTGGACAGCACGGAGTTCAAAATTCAATATGTTAGTGGTATTACAGATGAAGGTTCCCATGTTGAAAGCCTTTATCAATAAATAAATCCAGTAAATAGTTGAGTGTACAAAGTATATCGGAGATGTAACAAGCTGGAATATGAGATTGAAAATTCTGTAAGACATATTGAATATGATACCACATCAGTCAATAGTTCAAAGAATTAGAAGATGTGTAAAGAAACATCGCCTAAGGATCAGAAATTTTATTTAACCGTTTATCTTATATTTAATATGAGTTGATGAAAAAAGATTTGGTATGCGGATAATACAGGGGAGGAAGCCAAAGGGCAGAACCCATAAGTAGATTAGAATAAAAAGGAGAGGAGTTCTCTAAATTATAAAATTGAATATATCGGCAGAAGATTTGAAAAGTCAACAAAATTAAATATATTATAAAAGGAAGTAGAAAATCTGAGATCAAAGATTACATTAGCGGAAAATTAATCAGAGACTTTGAGTTATATATCGAATATAAAATAAAAAAGGCTTTTGGGAACCGGTAAATCGAAATGAAAGATTCCTCCGGTAAGAGAATTAAAAATATGATAAAATTGAATAAATAAAACAGCCATTATAAGAAAAATATATAATGGCTGTTTTTCTGTTGGTGATAAGTAAACATCCGGAGGTGACCGAGACGTTGGCAACTATCTTCAATACCGGAATGTGTCATCTGACACTTACAATGATTGATGTAATAGTTTTGTAATAATTAAGAAAAAAACGGCTCCAATTTTTTGACATTGACAAGTTGGTATGATACACTAAGAAAATGAAAAGATATATGATCCTTGCGAATAAAAGAACGATTTGAAGCTGCTATGATGAGCAAGTAATTAATGAGGTGAGCGACATTGGATAAATACGAGTATCGTGAAAAAACGGAACAAATAATGAAGTACGTCCAGACAAAGTCCTACGATAAGGCAAAAGAGATTGCGGAGACGATTGACTGGAAGCGTGTGAAAAATGCATCCATGCTTTGTACAGTAAGTGAGATTTATGAATATACCGGGGAGTATCAGAAAAGCAGAGAGATTCTTTTTATCGCATATGACAGAAGTCCGGGGAGCAGGAAGATTGTATACCGACTGGGAACGCTGGCACTCCGGCTGGGGGAGACGGAAGAGGCGCTGGATTGCTACGAGGAGTTTGTGAGTATGGCCCCGAAAGATCCAAATCAGTACATATTAAAATATAAGATTCTAAAAGCGCAGAATGCACCGCTTAAAGAGCAGATCCGTGTGTTGGAAGAGTTTAAGAAGGCAGAGTATATTGAAAAGTGGGCATACGAGCTGGCAGAGCTCTATGACAAAGCGGGGATGACAACGGAATGTCTCGAAGAGTGTGATGATCTGATTCTGTGGTTCAGTGATGGAGTCTTCGTACAGAAGGCGATGGAGCTGAAGATAAAATACAAGCCGCTTACACCACAGCAGCAGCAGAAATACAGGACTCCGGAAACCGAGGAGAAGTCCCAGGCGGGGAAGCCGGCTGCAGTGGAAACGGCACAGGAGGAAGAGCTGGAGAAGAAAGGTGAGATCTTGGAAGGGCAGGCATCACAAGGACAGACAGCCAAAGAGGAGCCAGATCAGAGCCAGGAAATACAGCCAGAGCCGGAAAAACTGGTTGATGTCGGCCAGGTGATTTCCATGCTTCAGGATGATGATAAGAGAGATGCTCTGATCAGGAAATTGGATATGTCCAGGGCGCTGACAGGAGTTTTTTTGCTTGGAATGGCTGTCGGGGGAAATCAGACAATAGAAGAAGTAACGCATATGTTGGGAAAAGGAGAGGGAGACGTGTACGAGACAGGACAGATGAGAATAGAGGAGATCCTCCGTCAATGGGAAGAAAGACAGAGAAAAAATGCAGCCGCCATTGAGGAAAAGAAAAAAGAAGCAGAGGAAAAGGCAGCCAAAGAGCGGGCTAAGGCCGAGAAGGTCTCCAAAGATACAGCAACAATTCTTTCGGAAGATATCCAGAGACTTCTGAATGAAATGGAATCAGAAGAAAAAGGAAGCCAGGAAGAAATGGGCGGTACGACAGAATCTATTGCAAGACTTTCTGAGTCTATGAAAGAGCAGCCAGAGGAAACAGTGTCTCAGGAAGAGCCTGCTGAAGAAGAGATTATGGAGGAGACAGTCGGAGAAACAGAAGAAGCTGGAGAGGAAGAAGAAGAGTACGAAGAAGAAGAGTACGAAGAGGAAGAGTACGA
>NZ_LGAJ01000010.1 GCF_001280875.1 Sellimonas intestinalis
AGAGGAAGAGTACGAAGAGGACGAGTACGACGAAGACGAGTACGAAGAGGAAGAGTACGAAGAGGAAGAGTACGACGAAGACGAATACGAGGACGAGTACGAAGACGTCTCCGAGGATGAATTTGAGGAGGAGTATGACGAGGGGGAATACGACGACGAAGAATCTGATTTTGAAGAGGATGATTTTGGTTATGATGACGAAGAAATAGAAGATGAGGAAACAGAGGAGGAAGAACCTACAAAGCTGGAGACAGAAGAAGTACTTGAGATTGAAGAGCCAGATGAGGATGATAGTTCCGGATCTTCTGGCGGCTCGTCCTTTGATACCGGGTTTATTGTACAGGGCCGTTATGATTTAAGCGCAACAAGTGAGATCGGTCTGAAGCTTGGTCTGACTGAGGAGCAGAAGAAACTGTTTTCCTACTTTGTACCGATTCGTGGCATGAGTGAACAGCTTGTAGATGTTTTGGAGCAGGATAAAGTCTGCAAGAAGCGTTACGGTACATCCAGAACAGGAAATATTCTTGTAATTGGTCATAAGGGTTCCGGTAAGACGGTGCTTGCGGTAGATATCGTAAAGGCAATTCAGAAGCAACGCAGAATGAAACAGGGTAAAGTGGCAATTATTACGGGTGATGCCCTGAATAAGAAAAATCTCATCAGCATTATCCAAAAGCTGAGTGGTGGGGCGCTGATTATTGAGAAAGCCAGCAAGATGAATGATAAGACCATTGATGATCTGACAGGTCTGATGGAAGAGCAGACCGGTGAGATGCTTTTTATCCTGGAAGATGAGAGACGGCCGATGGAAAAAATGCTCTCTGAGTATCCGGATTTCCGCAGAAAGTTTACTTCAAGAGTAGAGCTTCCAATCTTTATCAACGATGAGCTCGTTACATTTGGGCAGACCTATGCGAAGGAAAATGGTTACCGGATTGATGAGATGGGGATTCTGGCACTTTACAGTAGAATTGATGTCCTTCAGAAAGAAGATCATTTTGTGACGGTAGCTGAAGTGAAGGATATCATGGATGATGCGATAGAACATTCACAGAAAGCCAATGTGAAACATCTGATGAAGCGTGTGTTTGGAAAGAGCACAGATGAGACAGACCGGATTATCTTAAAAGAGGATGATTTCAAACATTAAGTAATAGTTTTCGGCGGCTAAGCCGAGCTGTTATGGCGGAACTGTTACAACATGAAAGATAATCGACAATAATTGTACAAAATGACGAAAAGAGTTTTAATAAAGTTAAAAACTTTGTTAAAACTCTTTCTTTTTGTCCGACGCTCAAGTATAATAAACGTAGACTTTTTGTGAGAAGGTGAATAGCATGGCGAGAACAAAAAAGAAGAAACCATATGAAATCGGTGAGCTGGATCAGTACTTATTTGGACAGGGCACGCATTATGATTTATATAAAAAAATGGGATCACATCTTGTCACGGACGGAAAGAAGAAGGGCACTTACTTTGCGGTATGGGCTCCGAATGCAAAGTCTGTCTCGGTGGTTGGTGATTTTAATAACTGGGATAGGGACAAGAATCCGATGGTGCGGGAAGATCCGCTTGGAATTTATACCTGCTTTATTCAGGGGGTTGAAGCGGATATGATCTATAAGTACTGCATTGAAACAAAGACGGGTGACTTGCTCTACAAGGCGGATCCATTTGCCAACTATGCGGAGATGAGACCGGGCACAGCCTCCAAGGTGCATGATATTTCTAACCTGAAATGGAGTGACAGTGCTTGGATGGAGGGCAGGGCCACCTGGAATATGGACGAGAGTCCTATCTCTATCTATGAGGCGCATATCGGCTCCTGGAGGCAGCATCCTGGCGAGGAGGACGAGAGGTTTTATAATTATCGAGAATTCGCTGTAGAAGCGGTCAAATATATGAAAGAGATGGGGTATACCCATATTGAACTGATTGGGATTGCTGAGCATCCATTTGATGGGTCTTGGGGATACCAGGTGACAGGATACTTTGCGCCGACGTCACGGTATGGTACGCCGGAAGATTTTGCTTATATGATTAACTATTTCCATAGAAATAAGATCGGAGTAATTTTGGATTGGGTACCGGCTCATTTCCCAAGAGACGCGCATGGCCTTGCGGATTTCGACGGGACGGCGGTCTATGAGTATGCAGATCCGAGAAAGGGAGAGCATCCTGACTGGGGTACCAAGATTTTTGACTATGGCAAGTCAGAGGTTAAGAATTTCCTCATCAGCAATGCGCTGTTCTGGATGGAGCATTTTCATGTGGATGGTCTGAGGGTGGATGCGGTAGCATCCATGTTGTACCTGGATTATGGCAAGCAGGATGGCCAGTGGGTGGCCAACAAATATGGAGGAAATCAGAACCTGGAGGCCATCGAATTCTTCAAGCACCTGAATTCTGTTGTGCTTGGACGGAATCCTGGTGCGCTGATGATTGCGGAGGAATCAACGGCGTGGCCGAAGGTGACCGGAAAGCCGGAGGACGATGGACTTGGATTCAGCCTGAAATGGAACATGGGCTGGATGCATGATTTTCTCGAATACATGAAGCTGGATCCATATTTCAGAAAAGAGCATCATAATCAGATGACTTTTGCGATGACCTATGCTTACAGTGAGAAGTACATTCTGGTACTCTCCCATGATGAGGTTGTGCATTTGAAGTGTTCGATGTTAAATAAAATGCCGGGGCTTGGTTTTGACAAGTATGCGAATCTGAAAGTCGGCTATGCGTTTATGATGGGACATCCGGGCAAAAAGCTGCTCTTTATGGGGCAGGATTTCGCACAACTTCGGGAGTGGAGCGAGGCAAGGGAGCTCGATTGGTATCTGCTTGAGGAGCCGGAGCATCAGTATCTGCAGGCGTTTACAAGAGATCTTCTGAAGCTCTACAGGAAGAATAAGGCGATGTATGAGCAGGATACGGAAGGATACGGATTTGAGTGGGTGAATGCAAATGATGGATACCGGAGTGTTTTCAGCTTTATCCGGCACTCCAAACATAATAAAAAGAACCTGCTTTTTGTCTGCAACTTTACCCCAATGGAGTGGACGGATTATAGAGTGGGTGTGCCGCGCAGAAAGCAGTATAAGCTGATTCTAAACAGCGATGACAAGCAGTATGGCGGAAAGGGAGAGGAGCGTCCGCAGATATATAAGGCTGTGAAGCAGGAATGTGATGGAAGACCGTATTCCTTTGCGTACAAGCTTCCGCCATATGGTGTGGCAGTTTTTGAATTTTAATTCTGCATGAATTATTGCATGCTACAGAAGTATGAATCGGGCCCGTCTGGAAAGTCTCAGTGGCTTTGTGGATGAGCCTGATTTTCTTGTCCCATGGGAAACCTTCTTGTAAGGTACACGTGGAAGAGAACGGAGGAAAAAATGGAGAATTATCAGATTACACAGTGGTGTCATTATTTTATCAGAGAGCAAGTACATGAGGGGGATTTCTGTATTGACGCAACCTGCGGTAACGGACATGATACCCTTCTGCTGTGCGAGCTGGTGGGGGACAGTGGGCTGGTAGCCGGATTTGATATCCAGAAAGAAGCGGTGGAAAAGACAGAAACACGACTCGCCGAAACTGGAATGAACGGACGGGGCCGAATATTCTGCTGCGGACATGAAAAAATGAAGGAACAGCTTTTGCAGCATGAGGATTGTAGGAAAATGCTGGAGCAGACGGCGGACGGGTATGGTAAGGTTTCTTGTATTGTATTTAACTTTGGATATTTGCCGGGAGGCTTGCATGAGCTTGCTACAAAGGCAGAAACGAGTGTGGTGGCGTTGGAGGAAAGTCTTACTATTCTGAAACGAGGAGGGATTATCAGTCTCTGCATCTACAGCGGAAAGGACAGTGGGTTTGAGGAGAGGGACGCCCTCCTGGAATATCTGAAAAATCTTGACAGAAAAAAATATCTGGTTATAATGAGCTCATATTATAATCGTCCGAATCATCCGCCGATTCCGGGTCTGATTATCCGGATTTGAGGTGGCAGAACAGGAATGATAGCATATAATAACAGACAGGAGGGATGAAGATATGCAGCTTGCAGTAGGATTGTTATTACCGTTTCTCGGGACGACACTGGGTGCCGCCTGTGTTTTTTTTATGAAAGGGCAGATGAAGCCGCTTGTTCAGAAGATGCTTCTGGGATTTGCGTCGGGAGTGATGGTGGCGGCATCGGTGTGGTCGCTTCTGATTCCGGCGATGGATATGTCGGAGGAGATGGGGAAATATGCATTTATCCCGGCGGCAGCCGGATTTTTACTTGGAATTTTGTTTTTGCTTGGAATGGACCGGGCAGTACCGCATCTCCATATGGGAGCAGAATGTGCGGAGGGGCCTAAGTGCTCTTTAAAAAAAACAACCATGCTTGTCCTTGCCGTGACGCTTCACAATATTCCAGAGGGAATGGCGGTTGGTGTGGTGTTTGCAGGTATGCTTTCGCAAAATACAGAGATTACGGTGGCAGGAGCTTTTGCCCTGTCCGTGGGGATTGCTATCCAGAATTTCCCTGAGGGGGCGATTATTTCCATGCCGTTAAAAAGTGAGGGCACAGGAAAGGGAAAAGCCTTTCTCTATGGAATGTTGTCCGGAGCGGTGGAGCCGGTGGCGGCAGTGATTACCATTCTGCTGGCAGGATTTATCACGCCGGTGCTTCCGTACCTGTTGTCCTTTGCAGCAGGGGCCATGCTTTATGTGGTCGTAGAGGAACTGATTCCGGAAGCGAGCGAGGGAGAGCATAGCAATATCGGAATCATCGGTTTTGCGGCAGGTTTTGTGTTAATGATGATCCTGGACGTTGCACTGGGATAATGAGTACATCAAATAAGTAGACAAGGAGAGGAGAAAAAGGATGAGACTTCGGAATATACCGGGGGCAAGGGACGTGATTGCAGGACATGAGGCTGTGATTAAAGAAGAAAAGCAATGGAAGGGGCGCTGGGATCAGGTTTTTGAAAATGATCACCCCATCCGCCTGGAGATCGGAATGGGGAAAGGACAGTTTTTGATGCAGATGGCGCTGCAGAATCCAGATATCAATTATATTGGGATCGAGCGTTATTCCAGTGTTCTTCTACGTGCACTGGAGCGGATGAACGCATTGGAGGAGGCGCCGTCCAATCTCCGGTTTGTGTGTATGGACGCGTCCGGGATCGGTGAGGTGTTTGAAAAAGGAGAGGCAGACCGGATCTATCTCAACTTTTCGGATCCGTGGCCGAAGGCCCGCCACGCTAAGAGAAGGCTCACTTCCACCGCATACTGGGAGAGATATGATGGGATCCTGAAGGAGGATGGTACGGTTGAGTTTAAGACCGACAACCGGGAGCTCTTTGATTTTTCCCTGGAACAGGTGGTGGAGGCAGGATGGGAGGTGAAAGCCTGTACCTTTGATCTTCACAATGACGAAAAGATGAATCAGAACAATATTATGACAGAATATGAGGAGAAATTTTCTTCAAAGGGGAATCCAATCTGCAAACTTATTGCAGAAAGAAAAAGATAGTGAGAACCAGTAACGGTATCTGGATTTTTGCATATGCTGTTAAAAAAGCGGGCAGGGTAGAAGATGGAGAGAAGAGGCAGAAGAAAACTTCGTTGTACCTGCGGTAGATTATGTTATGACAATGCATGGTGGAATAAAAAAATGCGGATTCTGCAAAGATCTTGTGCGGAGCTTTATAAGGCGCTTAATCCTGGCTGCAGGCCGGGGCGGTGTGATTCATGCAAGAATTGACAGAAAAAAATTTCCGCAGAGAGGTGTTAGAGGCGAAGAAACCAGTGCTGGTAGAGTTTTATGCCTTGTGGTGCGGGAAATGCGCTATGATGGAGGATGTATTCGAACTCGTAGCAGAAGAATTTGATGGACAGATGGGGACAGGAAGGGTAGAAACGGAGCGGAATCCGCTTCTGACAGCGCGCTACCGGATAAGCAGGCTCCCCTCATTTCTCCTGTTTGTTGGCGGGGAAGTTGTTCTGCGGATGACGGGCGTCATGGAGCCAGAGGAGATGGCCAAAAGACTGGAGAGCAAAAAAATATAAAAAATTTAAAATAGGGCTTGCATTTTTCCGAGAGGTATAATATAATATTTCTTGCGTTAAGCAAAACGGTAAAATGCAAAAGCGCCATTAGCTCAGTTGGTAGAGCACCTGACTCTTAATCAGGGTGTCCAGGGTTCGAGCCCCTGATGGCGCACTTTAAATCACTGTTTTTGGAGAGGGAGATCTCTGGGGACGGTGATTTTTTTGTGTATGTGAGGGAATGAATGGAAGTGACATGTTTACTTTTAGAGAAAGGGGTTTCTATATGAAGGAAAAGATACAAAAGAGAGCCAAACGAATCCGGATCAGGTGGAAGAAAAGGAAAGTAAAAATAACAGTTGCCCTTCTTTTATTGGTCTGGCTTGCGGTTATTATTGTGCTGTTGAAGCATTGGAGGCTGTTTGGGAGAAGTGCAAATGGGGGATCTGTAAAAGGAATTATTCAATGGGCGTTTCTTTGGATCATTGGAATAGCAGGAGCAATATTATGGCAATTTTATGCCTTGTTTTTAAGAAAGCAAAGGACAATCAGAAGAATCGGAATTGGTGGTATGATTCCATTGGCTATTGCGATGGGAACCGGCATGTTCTGGGTTATGGAATGGATTTATAATCCACAGATGTTTACAATTCCTTATCAGTATGTTGCTCTTAGTATTTGTGTATCTGCGATAGTTTTCCTGATTCTTTTATTGCTGTGTAATTCGTTATGGCTTGCGGTGCTTTTGTGTAGTTGTCTGTATTTTGCGTGGACAGTCGCCAGCTATTTTACTTATATGTTTCGAGGGCTCCCTTTACAGATTGTGGATTTGCTGGATTTAAGGACGGCAGCCACAGTAGCCGGGGATTATGAATATACAATCACATTGCATATGCTCATTGTAGGAGCTGTGATTACCAGCATTGTTACTTCGCTGTTTGTAGCCAATCGATATCAAGTTGCAAAGAGTAAAAAAACAAAGATTTTGATCAGGATCATTGGTCTCGTGGTATTGGTGGGAGGAATCCGGTATCTGGGATGGTCGGAACAACCAGAGCGTTGGAGTATAGAATTAAATGGGAATCGGCCGGGAGACAGTTTTTATAGCTACGGAATGCAAATGTGTGTTATTCGAGGTGCAAGAGATGCTATTGTAAAAGAGCCGGCAGGATATGAGGTAGAAGAACTTCAGCAGATGGCGGATGATACTAAAATTCAGAATACTAGAAAACAGGAAAGACCCAATATTATCGCAATTATGGATGAGACCTTTTCAGATTTGACGTGGATTCGGGATTTCCCTGTATCTGATGAGATTATTCCGTTTTATAACAGTCTGAAAGAAAATACCATCAAGGGCAAAGTATTGGTTCCAGCCCTTGGAGGAGGTACCGGAAAAACAGAATTTGAATTCTTGACAGGTACTTCTATGAGAATGCTTTCTTCGACTCCTTATGTTGCGCTGGGGAAGAAGCTGGATGTGTCTCTTGTGAAACCGCTGGAGGAGCAGGGCTATACTACGGTGGCAATGCATCCTTATGTTCCTACAAATTATAACAGAGAAGTCGTATACGAAACGATGGGGTTTGACCGCTTTTTAAGTCTGGAGGATTTTGAAGGAGATCAAACAATCCGCGGTTTTATTTCAGATGAAGCATGTTTTGATAAAATTGTGGGAATGATTGAAGAAGAGGAGAATCCACTCTTCACTTTTTGTGTGACGATGCAAAACCATTCCCCATATACGAAATCCTACGATGCGTCTGTTAAATTGACGGAATATAAAGATGAACGGGTGGATCAGTATTTGTCTCTGGTCCATGAGTCGGATCGGGCGTTACAAAATCTGATTGAACATTTGAAGGAATCTGACGAGCCCACGGTAGTAGTCTTTTTTGGAGACCATCTTCCATCGTTATCAGAAGAGTTTTATCAGTATCTGTTCGGAATACCACGGGTGGAAGTTCCGTTTGAAGAGTATCAGAACTATTATCTTACTCCTTTTCTGATTTGGGCAAACTATGATATTGAAGAACAGGAAAATGTGATGACAAGTTCTAATTATCTGGGAGCGATGACAGTGGAAGCTGCAGGAGTAGAGTTGACGAAATACCAACAATATTTATTGAATCTCAGAGAAGAAGTGCCTGCTTTCGGCGCCTCATCTTACCTTGGACAAGATGGAAAATTCCACGAGTACGGAGCGGGCGGTCAGGAGGAGAACTATCTGAATCTGGACGATTCTGTAAATTATAATAAAATTTTTGACAGAAAAAACAGGATTAACGACCTTTTTTTCCTGGATTCAAAAGAGTAAAAAAGAATGGAAAATGCACTTTTTCCTATACAATCGATGGGAATTGCCTGAAAGTCTGGAATGTACCTGAAATAGTACATGAAACGCATTGACACATATTTCACGAATCGCTATAATAGCCCCATGAAACGGTTGTTTCGTAACAGTATAGGGTTTATTTTTGAAGGAGGATTATCAACATGAGAAAAGAATGGGAATCTTTTCGCGGAGGCATCTGGGAGAAAGAAATCAACGTCAGAGATTTCATCCAGAAAAACTACACACCATATTTAGGTGACGACAGCTTTCTTGCAGGGCCGACAGAGGACACAAAGGAGCTGTGGGCGCAGGTAATGGATTTGTCCGAGCAGGAGAGAGCAAAAGGCGGAGTGCTTGATATGGACACGAAGATTATCTCTACGATTACGTCCCACGGACCAGGGTACCTGAACAAAGGTAAGGAAAAGATTGTCGGCTTTCAGACAGACAAGCCGTTTAAGCGTTCCCTGCAGCCTTACGGTGGTATCCGTATGGCGATCAAAGCCTGTGAGGACAATGGCTACCATGTAGATCCGGCTATCGTTGAATTCTTCACAAAACATAGAAAGACACACAATGACGGTGTATTTGATGCTTATACACCGGAGATGAGGGCCTGCCGTTCCAGCCATATCATCACAGGTCTTCCGGATGCTTATGGACGTGGACGTATTATCGGTGACTACAGAAGGGTAGCACTATACGGGGTAGACAGGCTGATCGAGGATAAGCAGCATCAGAAAGATACAACAAGAACGATTATGTACTCTGATGTTACAAGAGAGAGAGAAGAGCTCTCCGAGCAGATCAAAGCATTAAAGGAGTTAAAAGAGCTGGGACAGATTTATGGATTTGATATCTCCAGACCGGCAGAAAACGTACAGGAAGCGATCCAGTGGCTTTACTTTGGATATCTTGCGGCAATCAAAGAGCAGAATGGTGCGGCAATGTCCCTGGGACGTACTTCCACTTTCCTTGATATCTATGCTGAGCGTGATCTTGCAAACGGAACCTTTACAGAAGAGCAGATTCAGGAGTTTATCGACCACTTTATTATGAAGCTGCGTCTTGTTAAATTTGCGAGAACGCCGGAATACAACGCCCTGTTCTCGGGAGATCCGACCTGGGTAACAGAATCTATCGGTGGTATGGGGATTGACGGACGTCCGATGGTAACGAAGATGTCTTACCGTTATCTGCATACACTGCAGAACCTTGGAACCGCACCGGAGCCGAACCTGACCGTACTTTGGTCCACAAGACTTCCGGAAAACTTCAAGCGTTTCTGTGCGAAGACTTCCATTGAGTCCTCCTCTATTCAGTATGAAAATGACGATCTGATGAGAGTGACACACGGAGACGACTACGCAATCGCATGTTGTGTATCCTCCATGCGTGTAGGTAAAGAAATGCAGTTCTTTGGTGCACGGGCAAACCTTGCGAAATGTCTGCTCTACGCAATCAACGGTGGTGTGGATGAGATTTCTAAAAAGCAGGTTGGGCCAAAGTACCGTCCGATCACATCAGAGTATCTGGATTACGACGAAGTAATGGACAAGTTCAAAGACATGATGAAATGGCTTGCACAGGTTTATGTTAATGCACTAAACATCATCCATTATATGCACGATAAGTACTGCTATGAGAGATTGCAGATGGCGTTGCATGATAAGAAGGTGACACGTTGGTTTGCAACAGGTATCGCCGGACTTTCCGTAGTAGCAGACTCTTTGTCAGCGATCAAATACGCAAAGGTGAAGACAATCCGTGATGAGAATGGGATCGTTGTGGATTACGAAGTAGAGGGAGATTTCCCGAAATATGGAAATGACGATGACCGTGCGGACGAGATTGCATACGATATCGTGCATCAGTTTATGGCTTATGTGAAAGGAAACCACACATACCGTGGAGGTATCCCGACCACATCTATCCTGACCATCACATCCAATGTCGTATACGGAAAGAATACAGGTTCCACACCGGATGGAAGAAAAGGCGGAGAACCTTTTGCGCCGGGAGCAAACCCGATGCACCACAGAGACAGCCATGGTGCTGTTGCATCTTTAAGCTCTGTATCCAAGCTGCCGTTCAAGGATGCACAGGATGGTATTTCCAACACTTTCTCCATTATTCCGGGAGCACTTGGAAAAGACGATGCGGTTCTGTTTGATGATATTGCGTTTGAACTTGAACCGGACTGCGCTTGCTGTGAACCAAACGCATCATTAGACGAAGAATAGAAATAATATAAAGAAAACTCATATAAGGAGGATCATCATATGAAAATCAGTGAAGCTCAGATTGATAATCTTGTAGGTTTATTAGATGGATACGCTGAGAAAGGCGGACATCATCTGAATGTAAATGTATTTACAAAAGATACGCTTCTGGACGCTCAGGCACATCCGGAGAAGTATCCGCAGCTTACGGTGCGTGTGTCCGGATACGCGGTCAACTTCAACAAGCTGACAAAAGAGCAGCAGGATGAAGTCATTTCCAGAACATTCCATGATGAAATGTAATCAAGGCTATATTCATTCGACAGAGAGTTTCGGGACCGTAGACGGTCCCGGAATTCGTTTTGTCATTTTTTTCCAGGGGTGTCCGATGCGCTGTAAATACTGTCATAATCCGGACACCTGGCAGCCAAACCAGGGAAAACTTATGACAGTAGAGGAACTTTTGGAATTATACCGACACAATGAGAAATTTTATAAGAAAGGCGGAATCACGGCGACAGGCGGGGAGCCGCTGATGCAGCTTTCATTTCTGACAGAGCTTTTTAGACAGGCGAAGGAAGCAGGTATTCATACATGCCTCGATACATCCGGGATTATATACCGGGAGTCGAAAAAAGATGAGTTTGAAGCATTGTTTTGCGTGACGGATCTGGTGCTTCTTGATATGAAACACAGTGCTCCAGACGGCCACCGGGAACTGACCGGACAGGAGCAGGCTCCGGTGCTGGAGTTTGCGAGAGCTTTGGAAACGGCCGGTGTCCCTATGATTATCCGTCATGTCGTAGTGCCGGGGATTACTGACGGCGAGGAAGAGCTCACGGCGTTGGGCCATCTGATTTCCGGTTATCGAAATCTGAAGGGATTAGAAGTGCTTCCATACCATACGATGGGGACGAAGAAATATGAACAACTCGGAA
Source organism: Sellimonas intestinalis (assembly GCF_001280875.1). Classification (GTDB taxonomy): domain Bacteria; phylum Bacillota; class Clostridia; order Lachnospirales; family Lachnospiraceae; genus Sellimonas; species Sellimonas intestinalis. The sequence continues at coordinate 11,532 of NZ_LGAJ01000010.1, forward strand.
TGAAATATCCGTTGGATGGAGTGGAGGCCATGGATAAGTCTAAAGCCCATGAGGCAAGAGAATTGCTGCTGAGAATTATAATGGAAGACAGAAAGAAAAGTATTGTAAAATAGTTTCTTTACGCATAAAGCGCCAGTTCCGGTATTTAATGGAACTGGCGCTTTATGATCCCTTTTTCTGCTCTGTCTTGTCAAGGAGAGAGGAAATGAGGCTGTACGCTTCCGTTTCGGTATAAAACAGATCCTTATCCAGATGTTCACAGAAGTCACAGAAGCCGTGCAGCAATCCGGGTTCAGTAATGTCCAGGCAGATGAGCTGATCCGGCTCAGAGGAGGGGAACATGAGGTAGCCGTTGCGTGGATTAACATACATAAACAATTCATTGTCCAGATCCCCAATGGTGCATTTTAGCATACACAATCCGTTTGGAGGGCAAAATTTTAAAAATTGACGGATCAGTACGATACGGTCAGATAGCTCAAAAGGGCGGTAAACGGCAGGAGGATATTCCGGGATCCGTCCTGTCTCCAGAAAACGTTGCAGGCCGTCCTCAGAAAAAATAAATCGCACCGGATGTTCGGTAAAGCGTTTACGGATGCTGTGCACATAATCCATAAGCATGGCGATGAGTTTATCACGACTTGGAATCTCCGGATAAATATACTTGTCAAAGAAATAATCCGGAATTCCAAAGGTAAGACATGGAAGCATTTGGAAACAGTAATTCTGTTCCATATCCGCCCGGATATTATGGAAATAGGAAAGTTGTGTCGGCAGATTGTTCATCACAACGCCAAACGAGGAAACCTGTTCGAGATAACGATCATACATTTGATGAAAAAATTTCAGGGTATCTTGTTTTTCAAAGACAATACCGGATTGCATGTCTTTGGAGAGGAGAAGAGCGTGCCCGGACGTCAGTACAAGGTAAGGAAACAAAAGGAGATCGGCCGATGAATGAATCAGATCCCCATAATAGTAATAGACATGATATCTGCACGCAGAGCAGTAAACTGGCAGAATCTTTTTGAGACATGCCAGATTATAATCTTTCTTATCGTTTGTCAGTTCATCGCTCTTATGAAAACAGATGATCTGGGTGATGGACAGATTCTGATTCTCATAACCGAGGGTCGGAAGCAAATTCATCAGAAAATCTGTATCTGGCTGAATCAGCAGGCGGATTTGGGGATCACTTTTACGAGTCTCCAGAAACAGGATGTGAAACAGCAGGTGGTTAATCTCATTTTGTCCTGATACTGTTGACATATCGGAGATGTCATGATAGCTTACTAGCGGTTGGTGGTCAGGGGCGGTATAGATCTCAGAATATTTCCTGAAATTCTCGAAAAGCTCCAGGATATTTTTACGACGGTAATAGTTTTCAAAACCGTCCATAGAAATTTTGTAAGACTCCACAAAATCGGTCCGCTCGGATGGAGTGAGCCGCAGAAACTCAGCGATCAAAAGTACGGTGTCCATACTGGTTACAGGTCTCGTCCCTTTAATAATTTTATACATCAGAGAGCGCTCGATTCCACAGTACTGAGCTATCTCATAGGACTTGATCCCTTTTGCGGCGATATGATGTCCTAACAAATCTGAAAAAACTGACATAGATCATTCTCCTCCGGATGATAGTTCTATTATGTGATAGATCTATTATAAAGAATACCGGGTGAAGAACACAAGCGGAAAATGCAGAAACATTGTCCATTTTTTTGTCCACTGAGGAAACCGATAGAAAGCAGGGCAGAAATATGATAAAATAAATTTGTCTAAGGGAATCGAGGGAGTTAGTGATTCATAATAGCGTATACCATAGAAATATGGTATGATAAAAACGAATCTGGGCGACGAGATTCGTTTTTTGTTGCCTTAAAATCAAGGAGGCCATGTATGGAGGTTTTAATAAGAAACGCAAAAAAGGAAGAAGCGGCTTTGTTGGCGCAGATCGAAGCGGAGTGTTTTCCGGCGGCGGAGGCAGCCGGCAAGCAGGATATTGAGGCCAGAATGGATGTATTTGAGGACTGCTTTTTTGTGGCTGAGACAAATGGAAAGATCGTGGGATTTATCAACGGAGCTGTGGCAAAAGAGGCGTCTTTGCCGGATCAGATGTACCACGACGCATCCTTACATGATCCGAACGGAGCTTATCAGACAGTCTTCGGGTTGGATGTTCTTCCGGCATATCGGAGAAACGGCATTGCAGGAAGGCTCCTGGAGAGGATGATTCATCATGCCAGAGAGTGCCAAAGAAAGGGTGTTGTGCTGACATGCAAAGATCATCTGGTACATTATTATGCCGGATTTGGGTTTAAACATTGCGGTGTGGCGGACTCTACCCACGGAGGGGCCAAGTGGAATGAAATGAAACTGTTGTTTTAAATCGGGTGATGCCCTGGGGCTTTTCGTGCTTCCAGGGCATTTCAAGTATCAGGGAAGTGTGCTATAATCAGGGTATCGGATTGATATAGGATGTCAAAAGAGAGGAGAACGAGATGATCTATACATGGGCAGCGGATGTGGCTCCGCTTCTGGATCCAATTATATATGAAGCGTATTATCGCGAGGTTCCGCAGTGGAGACAGGAAAAGGCAGACCGGATTCGTTTTTCGGAGGATCGGGCATTGAGTATTGGAGCCTATGTGCTCTATCAGAAAGCACTCAGGGAGAGCGGGCTTTCTACGGAGATGTGCTTTAATCTTTCTCATTCGGGACATTATGTCCTGTGTTCGATTGCAGATGAAAAAGAAAAGAGGACGGGATGTGATTTGGAAAAGATTGGGACGCCGGGTATGAAGGTGGCCAGAAGATTTTTTTGCTCGTCCGAATGGCAATATATTCGGGAACAGGAATCCGGGGAAGAGCAAACGGAAGCGTTTTACCGCTACTGGGTTCTCAAAGAAAGTTTTATGAAAGCGACAAGATTTGGGATGAAGCTTCCTCTGGATTCCTTTGAAATCCGGTTAAAGGATGAAGGGGCCCCGGTACTTGTGCGTATGCCGGAACATATCAGGGGGGAATTTTATTTCCACGAATACCCACAGAAAGAGAAAGGATTTTTTGCCGCTGTATGTTCGGAAGACCCGGAAATTGATGATATGCTGCGGTGGATGACCTTATGACAGATGAGCTTGTGGCATAGGTAAGCAGAAAGGACAGAAGAATGAAAAAACAGACAAAAGAAAAGTGGTGCAGACTGGAGCTGCTGGTGAGGTATCGGATTCGGAAGATGCAGCATCCAGGAAGGGTGTTTGCTGTATCCTGCGTATCTATCCTTGTGGCCGGATTTCTTGGTGGAGTGGCGCTTGGCCGGCATGTGGAGGGGCGGAAGGCGGAGGAGACGATGCAAAAGGAGACGGACAGGTATGAATCGCTCCAGAAAGAATATGATGTTGTAAAGGAACAGACCGAGGCGCAGGACAAAGACACAAGGCCGTGGTATCTGATGCTTGTAAACCAATCCCATCCGATGGAGGAAGGGTATGTGCCGGAGCTGGCCAATATTGACGCATCCCACCAGGTAGACAAAAGAGTTCTGGAACCGTTGCAGCAGATGCTAAAAGCAGCAAGCGATGAGGGATACGGACTTTATGTCTGCTCGGCGTACCGGTCGGTAGACAGGCAGAAAGAGCTGTTTAATGAGTCCATGGTCGGCTATGTCAATCAGGGAATGAACTACTATGAGGCTGCCATTGAGACGGCGAAATCCATTGCGTGGCCAGGGGAGAGCGAGCACGCAACCGGGCTTGCGATGGACATTGTATCTACGGAGTACGCGGGGCTGGATGAAAAGCAGGGTGAGACTGACGACCAGAAGTGGCTGATGGAGCACTGCTATGAATATGGATTTATTCTAAGATATCCGCAGGACAAATCCGATGATACCGGGATTATCTATGAACCATGGCATTACCGGTACGTGGGGACTGAAGCAGCGCTTGCTATCCGGGATCAGGGTGTGACACTGGAAGAGTATCTGAATGAGGAGTATTAAAGAACGGTCGAGTATATTTGGAAAGTGTCAGAAAGCAGAAGTGGTGAAATTTGGTCGGACAGGAGGGATGCTGGATGAAATGGAGCAGGCTGTTGTCCCCCAAGAGGGAGCGGACAGGACGAAAACATAAGGAGAAGAACCGGACGGATTTAAGGACAAGTTTTGAGAAAGATTACCATCGCATTATTGGAAGCGCATCATTTCGGCGGCTTCAGGATAAGACCCAGGTATTTCCGCTGGATCAAAGCGACTTTGTGAGAACCAGGCTGACCCATTCTTTGGAGGTTTCTTCCTTTGCCAAGTCGCTTGGTCAGAATATTGGAGAGTATATTCTTGCTTATGGGAAGGATCCGGAATTTACGCCACAGATGAAAGAGGATATTTGTAATATATTGCTCTGTGCAGGGCTCATCCATGATATTGGGAATCCACCGTTTGGGCATTTCGGAGAGACGACGATCCGGGAATGGTTTGAGGAACATCTGGATCACATCTTCTTTCAAGGGAAACCATTGAGCGAAGTACTGACCCCGAGAATGAAAGCGGATCTCTATTATTTTGAAGGAAACGCGCAGGCCTTCCGTCTTGTGACGAAGCTTCATTATCTTGTAGATGAGACGGGGATGAACTTGACCTATGCCTTATTAAACACGATTATCAAATATCCGGTGGACTCTCTGCATGTTGATCCGTCCGCAGGGGTAATTGAGAAAAAAAAGCTAGGTTATTATCTGGCTGACGAAGAGCTGTTCCAGAAAATCAGCCGGGAGACAGGAGCTGAAGATCATCGGCACCCTCTGACCTTTATGCTGGAGGCTGCAGATGATATTGCATATCGGACGGCAGACATTGAGGATGCTTTTGTCAAGGGATTTCTGCCGTTTTCTGCCCTGGAAAGAGAGCTAAGGCAAGTGGATACGGGGGAGAATTTTCAGGCGTATGCCTGTCTTGCGGATCTGTACCAGGGTGCCGTGGAACGAGGCGAAGAGGAGCCGGAAGCATATGCGGTAAAGAACTGGATTGTCCGGGCACAGTCTTTTCTGATTGCCTGTGCGACAGAAGGATTCACGGAAAACTATGAGATGATTATGTACGGAAAATATCACAAGGATCTTTTTGCGGGGACAAAAGCGGAAGAGCTCATGGAGATGCTCGGACATATAGCGGAGACCTATGTGTTTATGACAGATGAGATTTACAAGATGGAGGTGGCGGAGTCGCGGATTCTTTCATTTTTGATGGAGAAGTTCGTGGCAGCGGCGGTTCGTGTGGGAGATCCTGAGCAAAAGATGGACTCCATAGACAGAAGGATGCTGGCGTTTGTTTCAGACAATTATAAGAAAGCTTACGTCAGACAGTCTGAGGGAAAAGACATGGTGGAGAAGCTATACCTGCGGATCCTTCTTGTGACCGACTACATCTGTGGTATGACAGACAGCTACGCAAAAAGACTGTATCAGGAGTTGACTGCAAGAGTGTAGCGTAGAGAAAACGGATAAAGGCGAAAACCCGCTGATCATAAAGACCAGCGGGTTTTCGTGTTTATAGTTTCTAAAGGAATGAGAGTAAAGTGGCACTTGGAGATATCTCTCCGAAGTGCTTACTTTATGAGGGGGGGGGGAGATAGTGATTGTTCATCAACTATCTGGTTCTTAGTATAGCCAGAAAATGTGTCAAAAATGTGTTGAAACTATAAAAGAAATACAAAGATTATTAAGAAAAACAGAAGACGGAGCCTTATGATGGCTCCACCTTTGTCGATTTTTAATGCACTTTTCTGCCCTTACTGATCTTACATCATCCCGGCTTTCATCTTAACGGGCTATGATATCATATCTTCAGTCTCCAGACCCTCAAACTGCATCTTATAATAGTGAGCATAGATGCCGCCCCGCTTGAGCAGATCATGGTGTGTACCACGCTCGGCAATACCATTTTCGGTGATGACAATAATCTCATCAGCGTTGCGGATTGTAGAAAGACGGTGGGCAATAGTAATCGTCGTCCGGTTTTTTGCTAATTCTTCCAGACTCTTCTGGATGTGGCGTTCACTTTCATTATCCAGGGCGCTTGTCGCCTCGTCAAGGATCAGAATTGGGGGATTCTTCAAAAATACTCTGGCAATGGAAATTCGCTGTTTCTGTCCGCCGGAGAGCCTTGTTCCACGTTCGCCTACATAGGTGTCGTAACCGTCAGGCAGGGACATAATGAAATCATGAATGTTGGCATGCCTTGCTGCGTCTATGATTTCTTCCATGAGAGCTCCCGGCTTTCCGTAGGAGATATTTTCCTTGATGGTTCCACAGAACAGATAAACGTCCTGCTGGACAATTCCGATATTATCCCGGAGGGATTTTAAGGTCAGTTTCCGTACATTCTTACCATCTATGGTGATGCGGCCTTCTGTTACGTCGTAGAAACGTGGCAGAAGATTACAGATTGTTGTCTTACCGCCGCCGGACGGACCGACGAGGGCAACAGAACGTCCGGCCGGAATCTGGAAGGAGACATTTTTCAGTACCGGGGTGTCATCGTCATCGTAGCAGAAAGACACATCTTCATAGGATACAAGTCCGTGCACATCGCTGAGGGGTTGAGCACCCGGTTCATCCTTGATAGTCGGCCTCGTATCCATGACGTCGAGAAATCGGCGGAATCCGGAGAAGCCCTTCTGAATCATCTCTACAAGTTCGACGAGAATCTGAATCGGGCTGATAAAGATTCCGATATAGAGAGCGTACATAGCAAGATCTGCCGGATCCATCTGACCGTGGGCAATAAGATAACCGCCGAATATCAGTGTAACGAGATACATCATGCCTTGAAAGAACAGATTCCAACCCATGAAACTGCCCATGCAACTGTAGTTTGCATCCTTGGAAAGCAAGAATGCATGATTGCTTTTGGAAAACTTTTTCTTTTCAATTTCTTCATTGGCAAAGGACTGTACCACGCGGATTCCGCCGAGCGTATCCTGAAGGCTTGCGTTGACGTCTCCGATTTTCCTACGGTTCTCCATGAAAGTTTCCTGCATCCGGCTGTTCTGACGCATCGAAAACACAAACATGATAATTACAATGATTACGAGTGGAATGGCAAGCCGCCAGTTGATGAAGAACAAAAAGATAAAGGAGCCGACAACCTTGATCAGAGAGATAAACAGGTTCTCTGGTCCGTGGTGGGCAAATTCCGCAATATCAAATAAATCTGATACAAGCTTACTCATCATCTGTCCGGAATTGTGACTGTTATAATAGGAAAAGGACAGCGTCTCGTAGTGTTCAAAGAGCTGCTGACGCATATCCCGCTCCATATAGGCTCCCATCATGTGGCCCTGGTAGCTGACATAATACTTACAGAGGCTCTGAATTGTATACATGACAAAGAGTCCCAACGCGATTGGCACAAGCATTTTTAAAATGGCTCCGCTGTCCTTTGTAAACAGGGAATTGGTCGCTGTCCGTAAAATTTGCGGATAAACAAGGTCAATCACACTGATGGTTGCCGCACAGATCAGATCGAGGAAAAAGACCGTGCGGTATGGTTTATAATAGTGAATAAATCGTTTTAACGTATCCATAGACTACCTCTCTTTCCATTTGAAATTTCTCCTGCTACTAATTTACCATACTTCATTTCCACCTGCAATGGAGAAAAGGGCGTAAATACGTAGATCAGGATTCATCAAGAATTAAGAATTTATGCTTTGGCTCTTAAAGAATATCTGGTATTATTTAATATAGAAAATGAAGAAGAGGTGGGAGAAGATGTATACAGTTTTAGTCTGTGATGATGATAAAGAAATTGTAGAAGCGATTGAAATCTATTTGTCGCAGGAGGGGTATCAGATTTTAAAGGCTTATGACGGAGAGCAGGCACTCAAGGTGCTTAGTGAAGAAAAGGTGGATCTTCTAGTAATCGATGTGATGATGCCGCGGCTTGACGGTATCCGGGCGACATTGAAGATCCGGGAGAAACTGAGCCTTCCGATTATTATTCTTTCAGCTAAGTCTGAGGATTCGGATAAAATTCTGGGCTTAAATATTGGCGCTGATGATTATGTGACGAAGCCGTTCAATCCGCTGGAGCTTGTAGCGAGAGTAAAGTCCCAGCTTCGCCGTTACACCAAGCTTGGCAGTACGGTAAGCGCCGGGGAGCAGGAGGAGGTGTACACGGTGGGCGGTCTTTCTATCAACGATGATTTAAAAGAAGTGACTGTTGATGGCGAGCTCGTTAAGTTGACGCCGACCGAGTACGATATCCTGCTTTTACTTGTGAAAAATCAGGGAAAGGTATTTTCTATCGATCAGATTTACGAGAACATCTGGAATGAGGAGGCCATCGGGGCGGACAATACTGTAGCGGTACATATCCGCCATATCCGAGAGAAGATTGAGATTAATCCGAAGGATCCGCGTTACCTGAAAGTCGTATGGGGAGTCGGATATAAAATAGAAAAGATCTAGGAAAGAGCAGAGGAAGAACAAGATGAACAAATGGTTTTATTCTGCAACATGCAAGGGGCTTTTGATTCTTCTGGCCCATATCTGTATTGTCGTGAGTGTGGTGAGTTTTGTCTGGGTCGGTTCCTCAGCAGGACTTCGTTATCTGGTTCCATTCGAGAAGGTCCCGGGGGAATATGAGGCGACTGCCCAGTTTGAGAATCGGATGAAAGAGTTGTCGATGGACGTTCTGGATCAGCTTGACGTTAAAGCGAAATATGAGACAAATGGAAGCTATAATCCAGATAAGCTGATCGATGTGGTTCGTTATGCCAATGGAGATCTTGACCAGGATGGGAAGAACCATTCCGGGATTGCGTACCGGCTCAAAGATTTGGAGCGCTGGAGCAGAACGTATGAAAATGCATACGAGTCGGAGGAGAGTTGGGAGCAGTTTCTGCATGATTATGTGACAACGGTCATCGTATGTCTGAAACAGGATGGAAGCTATTACTATTATTATGGGGATGACTTTCGCAATAAGATGGCATCGGGGGAGCTGGGCTTTGCCGCCAATGGAGAATTTGTTTCCAAGGAGGAAAAGCTGAACTCCATTTTGGAGGATGACAATAGTACGGCGGGTTACGGTGAGGTGTTGGATCAAGAAGGACAGAAGCTCTACACAGATTGCTGGAACCTGGGTCTTGGTCCGGAGGTTCTGAAGGAGTCATATCCACTGGATGGAGCAGCCAACCTGGTAGAACTGGCCAATACGAATGAGAGATGGAATGGAAAACTGGCCGATGCGTATCATGCGCTGTCCGGCACGCTTAGTGTGATTTCCAGCGATCTGAAAGACTACAAAGAGGCGCCGGGAGGATGGGAAGAAGGAAATACGAATTACAGCTATCTCTATGTAGATTATGATGATGGGCAGATTTATTCCAACCGCCAGGAGTTTCAGGATATCAAAGAGATCGATCATTACCAGGAAAAAATCAAAAAGGCGGGAGCCTATGTCATTGTAACTCCTAAACTTGCAGGCTTTAAGTCTTCATTTAACAACCCGGCTCAGAGTGCTCAGGAGTGGAAGAACAGTATTGTGGAATCCCACAAAATTATTGGCCGTGATACCAATTACGTCTTCATGGCCTCGGTAGATACGACCTATTCTGTGCCTGACGCGTTTGAGAGTGATCGGGAGTATTACCAGGAGGTTGTGCCATATATTACGATCGCCTGCGAGTTGGCATGGGGGACGCTGATCTTGTTTTTTATTCTGCTTGTCTGTCTGACAGTTTCTTCCGGACACAGCCTCCGATCGGAAAGAAATGAAATTGTATTGTCTGGATTTGACCGTTGGAAGACGGAGATTGCGGCCATATTTGTGATCCTGCTTTGGGGCGCCTCCATGTATCTACTGTCCGAATGGGGATCCGGCTATGCGACCGCCTATGATTACTATTATTATTCGGATATCTGGCAGGAGGGTGGACTTCCAATCTATAATATGGTTATGGCCGGCGCTATCACCTTCATTAGCTGTCTGTTTTTTTTCTGGTTCTACCTGAGCATGGTACGCCGGATCAAAGCGCATACGCTGTGGAAGAACAGTATGGCCAAATCTGTGGCGGATATTGTGGCCCGGGGATGGCAGCAGAAAAAGACGACGTCAAAGGTGGTGATAGCCTATATTTTATTCCTGCTCATTGAGTTTGTCACCTGGGGAAGCACTCCGCTGATGGTGATCGGAATTCTGGTCAATATCGGGGTGGGAATTTTCCTTGTGCGATACGCACTGTCAAGGCAGAAGATTAAAAAGGGTCTGGTGGAGATCGCAAAAGGCAATGTCAACTACAAGATTCCTCTGGATGACCTAAGGGGCGAGACGCTGGAGATCGCGCAGACAATCAATCGTCTGGGCGAGGGGCTGAATCGTGCGTTGGAGAAGAGTGTCCGGGATGAGCGGCTTAAGACCGATCTGATTACCAATGTATCCCACGATATTAAGACGCCGCTGACGTCGATTATCAATTACGTGGACATTTTAAAGAGAGAGAATTTCCAGGATCCCAAAATTCAGAACTACCTGAACATTCTGGAGATGAAGGCGCAGCGGCTCAAGACGCTCACCGAGGACGTGGTGGAGGCGTCCAAAGTCAGCAGCGGAAACGTTAAGCTGGAGTTTATGACGCTGAATCTGGTGGAGTTGATCTACCAGGTGGAGGGTGAGTATGAAGAGAAATTCGAGGCACGTAACATCAAGGTGATACTGAACATGCCGGATGAGCCTGTGACGGTACGGGTAGACGGCAGACGGATGTGGAGGGTCTTTGCCAATATCTTCAACAATGCGGCAAAATATGCCATGGAGGGCAGCCGGGTCTATGCGGATTTGATGCTCCAGCCGGGGACGGCTAAGTTTATTTTGAAAAATGTTTCAGACCAGCAGTTGAATATTTCGGCAGATGAGCTCACCGAACGCTTTATCCGAGGTGACGTGTCCCGAAGTACAGAGGGAAGCGGACTTGGATTATCTATTGCCAAGAATCTTACAGAACTCCAGGGAGGTACTTTTGAGCTGTATCTGGACGGAGATCTGTTTAAGGTACTGATTACCTTCCCGAGAGTGAGACGGTTGACCAAAGAAAAAGAGATAAAAAAGGAAAGGACAGAAAGAGTGCCACAGGCAGGCGGCACAGAAGTGACCGGAGAACCTCAGAAGAACACGAAGACAGAAGGTATGCCGGAGGCGCCGTCGCAGACCATGAATCAGACATCGGAATCAGGTATAAAATAAGGAAATCTTTAGATTTGGGAGAGGGTATTTCGATATCCTCTCCTTGCGTTTTGACGGAATTCGCATTACAATAATACAAGAAAAAAGTAGAAAGGAAATGAAAATGGACGAATTGGCAGTGTACCTGAAAGAGGTATTTTGTATAGAACTTCTGTCCGCAATTCTAAGTAACCCAAGGGACAGGGAAAAGGCATGGAAAGTCCGGATACGTCCGGTGCTGAAAAAGGAGGAGCTTGTGTTCCAGTTCGAGGTCTTTATCGGGAAGCAGGTTTTTCACGAGAATCTGAGTGTGGAAGAGGCAGTTCAAAGGGCCTGCGAATGGCTGGAACAGTTCCGGCAGATGCAGATTGACACGAAGAGTGAGCGGGCCACAGTGCTGGTCAGCAAAAAGGGAAAAGTAACGGTGAAGAGAAAAAAAGTCAGCCGGTCGGATACCGGGGAACAGAATCTTTCCCACAACCGGGAGAAGCAGTATCTTCTCCGGGAGGGGATGGATATTCCGTTTTTAAAGGATCTGGGCGTGATGACACAGGATGGCAAGATTGTTCATTCCCGGTTTGACAAGTTTCGGCAGATCAACCGTTACCTGGAGTTTATCGATGATGTTCTGCCAAGACTTCCAAAGGATAGGGAGATCACAATTCTTGATTTTGGGTGTGGTAAATCTTACCTGACGTTTGCCATGTATTATTTTCTCCATGAAATGCGGGCATATGAAGTACGGATGGTGGGACTCGATCTGAAAGAGGACGTTATCCAGCACTGCAACGTACTTGCGGAAAAATATGGGTACAATCATTTGCACTTTTTAACCGGGGATATTGCACAGTACGAGGAAATGACGAAAGTGGACATGGTGGTGACGCTTCATGCCTGTGATACGGCGACAGATTATGCGCTTGCGAAGGCGGTATCCTGGGGAGCAGATGTGATTTTATCCGTACCGTGTTGTCAGCATGAGCTGAATGGCCAGATGGAAAACGAGGTGTTAAGTCCTGTTTTAAATTACGGGCTGTTAAAAGAGCGGATGGCGGCGCTTGTCACAGATGGGCTTCGGGCTGAGTATCTGAAAAGAGAGGGGTATGATACGCAGATTTTGGAGTTCATTGATATGGAACACACACCAAAAAATATTTTAATTCGAGCGGTGAAAACGGGGAAAAAAGCGGAAAATCAGCGCATAATAGATGTATGTGAGGATTTTCTTCATGTGAAACCAACGATAGGAAAGCTTTTATAAAAGGGGAGTTATTCAATGAGAAAAAAAGCGATACATGCGGGTATCCTGGCCAGTGTATTCGTAGTGGCGATGATTCTGTTCGGCTATGCGGTGAACAGAAATCATATAGATTTGACAGCAGATATCGGTAATGCGTCTCTTCCGAGAGTGTCGTTCGTATACAATTCCTATAAGATCAATACATTGGTCGGATATACGAGTGAGTTGGAGATGGCCACGCTGCGGGATCAGATTACGCCTGTGATAGATGGAAAGGTACAGATGCAGATCCAGGAAAACGACAAGGAAGTTCGATCTGTGGCCTACGAGGTCTATTCTATCGATGGAAAGAAAAAGATGTATTCACAGGATCTGGAACTGTCGGAGGATAAGGCGCAGATCGAGATTCCGCAGAAGTTGCTGGAGGAGGGCGAACGGTTTCTGAAGGTGACGCTCCGTTTTGATGATGGACGTGCCAGCTACTATACGAGGATAGCGGATGCCTCGAAATGGAATCTGGATCGCTGTATGGCCTATGTAAAAAATTTTTTCGATAAGGAGAGGAATAAGGAAGCGGCGGCGGAATTGCAGCCAGCTCTGGAGCCGAACAGCCAGAGTGATAATCAGACTTACCAGACAGTTACAATTCATTCGGATTTTGAGCACGTGACATGGGGGAGTCTTCAACCAGAGGTAATCGGTGATGTACAGTGGCAGATTAAGGAAGCTAATTCCATGTATATGTCTGTCATGCTGACGTACCAGGTGGACTGTGTCGGGGAAGAAAAGGATACGAAGGATCGTTACAATGTCAATGAATTCTTCCGTGTGCGGTATTCGGAGAACAAGCAGATGTATCTTCTGGATTACAACCGCACGATGAACCAGTTATTTGACGGTGGAGCAGGAGATGTGGATGAAAACGGTGTGCTTCTGGGAGTGACGGACTCTGATGTGGATTATCTTGTTAATAAGGAGGGGACAGTTGTCTCATTTGTGCAGGAACGGCAGCTTTGGAATTATAATAAGGAAAGCGACGAGCTTTCTCTTGTGTTTAGTTATGCGGATGGAGAAAACCCGCAAAATGGTTATGACCAGCATAAAGTCCAGCTTGTGTCGATTGATAAGGACGGTAGCACGACATTTACAGTGTCGGGATATGTCAACCGGGGAAGCCATGAGGGAGAGGTTGGAGTGAGTGTTTATTTTTATGACATCAACAAAAATTCAGTGGAGGAAAAGGTCTTTATACCAAGTACCAAATCCTATCCGGTGTTGGCAAATGATCCGGGCAAGCTTCTCTACTACAGCCATTCCAGCGGAAAACTTTATGTGATGCAGGAAGGAACCCTCTACGAGGTAGATCTTGTCCATAATACCCGGACGACTCTGGTGACAAATCTAGAGGAAGGACAGTATGTAAGCTCGGAGGATGGACATCTTCTGGCATACCAGAAGGAGGGCAGCATCAATCAGGCTACCCGGATCGAAGTACTCAATCTCTCAACGGGAAAGGGGTACCAGGTGGATGCAGGCGCCGAAGAGAGTATCCGGCCGCTCGGATTTATCCGCAATGATTTTGTGTTTGGAACCGCAAGGAGCGGGGACTCCGGCACGACAGCGTCCGGGGAGACTGTTCTTCCGATGTATCGTCTGGAGATCCGCAACCAAAACAATGAGACTGTCAAAGAATATCAGACCGAGAACGTGTTTATTCTGGACGTGGTTTTTGAACATGATATGGCAACATTGAAGAGGGCTGTGAAAAACGGAGATTTCTACGCCTACACTAGCTCGGACTATATCACAAACAATGAAGAGCGAGAAGAGAGCAGTATTACGCTGGAAACGTACACCAGTGAGCTGAAAGGCCGTGAGATGCGGATTACCTGTGAGGACGGGGTGGAGGACAGCTCACCGAAGCTTCTGAAGCCGCAGCTTACGATTGCACAGGATCAGATGACGCTCTCATTTGATTCTGTATCCAGGAAAGGCACCTATTATGTCTACGGATATGGAAAATTGCAGGGCATTTACCAGAATGCGGGCTATGCCGTTAAGCGGGCGGCCGAATTTAACGGAGTGGCAGTGACGGCCCGTCTTGCAAATGTTTATGAAAGTGGCAACCGTCCATACGCTTATGAAATTTCGGATCTTAAGGATACGACCGTGCGGGAGGGTGAGAGTACACTGGAAGCCTGCATGAGAATGATTCTTGCTACAGCGGGAAACGAAATCGATTTTCGGGAAGAGCTTGCGGAAGGGGAATCTATCCTTGATTTCGTGAACGGTGAAGTGGCCGGGGAAGCTCTGGAGCTTACGGACTGCAAGACGGAGGATGTTCTCTACCTGATAGGACAGGGAACTCCTGTGGCGGCCCTCACGGGCAATGGAAATACCCTGCTTCTGACGGGGTATGGCCGGACAAGTGTGCGATATCTTAATCCTGCAAGTGGAGAGGAGGATACTGTGACGTTCGAGGAGATGGATCGGATGGTAAGTGCAAGCGGGAATACGTTTGTGGGATATACACAATAGTGAGGTCATGCTATAATGATACAAAGTCAAAAGACTGGAGGAAAGTGAAGATGGAATTAGTGACAGTGAAAGAATTATACAGGAAAACAGACGACTACCTGGATAAGGAGGTAATGATCGGAGGATGGGTCAGAAGTATTCGGGATTCTAAGGCGTTTGGATTTATCGTAGTCAACGACGGCTCATTTTTTGAACCGGTTCAGGTCGTGTACCATGATACTATGGAGAACTTTAAAGAGATTTCCAAATTAAATGTCGGTGCGGCGATTCTTGTTAAGGGAATACTCGTTGCCACACCACAGGCAAAGCAGCCGTTTGAGATCCAGGCAGAGGAGATTACGATTGAAGGAGCTTCCGCTCCGGACTATCCGCTTCAGAAGAAGCGTCATACACTGGAATATCTGCGGACGATGACACACCTTCGTCCGCGGACCAATACCTTCCAGGCGGTGTTCCGGGTACGTTCCCTGGCAGCGTACGCTATTCACAAGTTCTTTCAGGAGAGGGGGTTTGTGTATGTACACACACCGCTGATTACAGGAAGCGACTGCGAAGGTGCGGGAGAGATGTTCCAGGTTACAACAATGGATCTGTTAAATCCTCCGAAGACGGAGGATGGAGACCTCGATTACAGCAGGGATTTCTTCCATAAACATACGAGCCTGACTGTAAGTGGACAGCTCAATGCTGAAACGTTCGCCCAGGCTTTCCGGGATGTTTACACTTTCGGACCGACATTCCGCGCGGAGAATTCCAACACGACACGTCATGCGGCCGAGTTCTGGATGATTGAGCCGGAGATCGCTTTTGCGGATCTGGAAGATGATATGGATCTGGCAGAGGCTATGCTGAAATATGTGATCCGCTATGTAATGGAAGAGGCTCCGGAGGAGATGAAATTCTTCAATTCCTTCGTGGATAAAGGGCTGATCGATCGTCTGAAAAATGTAGTAGAGTCTGAGTTTGCCAGAGTGACCTACACGGACGCCATTGAGATCTTAAAGAAGAACAATGATAACTTTGAATACAAGGTAGAGTGGGGATGCGATCTCCAGACCGAGCATGAGCGGTTCCTGACGGAGGAGATTTATAAGAAACCGGTATTCGTGACAGATTATCCGAAGGAGATCAAAGCCTTTTATATGAAGCTGAATGAGGATGGAAAGACGGTTGCTGCCATGGACTGCCTTGTTCCGGGAATCGGGGAGATCATTGGAGGAAGCCAGAGGGAAGACAACTATGAGAAACTCCGTGCACGGATGGCAGAGCTTGACATGGATCTGGATGAGTATGGATTCTATCTGGATCTGAGAAAGTTCGGTTCCACGCGCCATGCAGGATACGGACTGGGATTTGAACGGTGCATTATGTATCTCACCGGAATGTCCAATATCCGTGATGTATTGCCGTTCCCAAGAACGGTCAACAACTGTGAACTGTAGATAAGATCAGAAAAGGGGAGAAACAATGAATCATATTCTGGTTGTGGATGATGAGAGGGAGATCGCGGACGTTATTGAGCTGTATTTGAAAAATGACCAGTATGAGGTATTAAAGTTCTATACGGGTGAGGAGGCCCTCGCCTGTATAGAATCAACAAAGATTGATCTGGCGCTTCTGGATGTGATGCTGCCGGATATTGATGGATTTACGATTCTCAAGAAAATCCGGGAAAAATATCATTTTCCGGTTATTATGCTGACCGCAAAGACCGAGTATATTGACAAGATTACGGGACTTACGTTGGGGGCGGATGATTATATTGCAAAACCGTTCAATCCGCTGGAACTGGTAGCCAGAGTCAAGGCACAGATCCGGCGTTATACGAAGTACAACGACGGTGGACGAACAGAGAATGACGTCATTGATTTTGGGGGCTTGTTTCTTGACCGTAATTCGCACGAATGTGTGTTCAATGAGAAGGAGCTGACGTTGACGCCGATCGAGTTTGACATCTTATGGCTGCTTTGCGAGAACCGGGGCAAGGTCATCAGTTCGGAAGAGCTCTTCGAGAACGTTTGGCACGAGAAGTACTATAAGAACAGCAACAATACCGTGATGGTACATATCAGACACCTTCGGGAGAAGATGAGCGGTCCTATGGGAAAATCAGATTTTATCAAGACGGTCTGGGGAGTGGGATATAAGGTTGAAGAATAGACTGAAAAGATTAGAGAAAAGCAAATACAGGAAACTGAAAATCAGCCTGCTCTTACAGACAGTGCTGATTACCGCGCTGACAGTTCTGGTCGGTGGATTTCTGCTGGAATATATTATCGATGGCGTTTATAACGATGATGTATCTGAGATTTTCATCGGATTTTTGAAATTCTTTCATGTAAAAGAACCGGATGCCATCAGACTTTACTGGCGGATTCTTGGGAACAATAAGACGTTCTTTATGATGATCGGTTTTTTGGCACTGTTTGCGCTTTTTTTCTATATTGCTCTTTCCAAGATGATTACCTATTTGGAGGACGTGGAAAAGGAGATTGGAAAGCTTGTCTCACGTTCCACAGAGCCGATTCATCTCATCACGGAGCTGGAGCCGATCGAGACAAAACTGAATAATATCAAATATACACTGGAACGGCAGGAGCGGGAAGTGCAGGAAAGTGAGCAGCGTAAAAATGATCTGGTTGTCTTTTTGGCACATGATTTAAAGACCCCGCTCACTTCTATTGTGGCTTATTTAAGTATGCTGCAGTCTCATCCGGAGCTCTCAGAGGCGGAGCGGAGCAAGTACACCGGGATTTCCCTGGAGAAAGCGATCCGTCTGGGGAAGTTGATCGAGGAGTTTTTTGAGATTACCAAGTTTAACGCCCAGGATATCGTTCTGGAAAAAACGGAGTTGAATTTGAGCCGCATGTTGGAGCAGATTGCCGACGAGATGTATGGCGTCTTCCAAGAAAAGAGGCTCGAGTGCCAGGTGGAGGCCGCGGAAGATGTAATCGTACCTGCCGATCCGGACAAGCTGGCCAGGGTCTTTGACAATCTGATGCGAAATGCTGTCGCCTACTGTGACAGGGAAACGACGATACATATTCAGGTCTCCCAGGATAAGGACAATGCAAAGATCGTTTTTATCAATGAGGGGCCTAAGATTGCCAATGACAAATTACAGCATATTTTTGAGAAGTTTTTCCGGGCGGACAATTCCCGTTCCAGCGAGACGGGGGGAGCCGGACTTGGACTCGCTATTGCAAGGGAGATCGTAGAGCTTCACGGGGGTCAAATCCAGGCTCAGAGTGATGACCATGAGACCCGGTTTATCGTAAGCCTGCCAAAGAAAGAGAAGGGGGAACTTTAGGATGAGATTTATACATACGGCGGATCTGCATTTGGGCGTGAAGCCGGATGCGGGAAGCGCATATACAAAGGGCCGTCCGGAAGAGATTTGGGAAAGTCTGAGGGGGCTTCTTGCAAGATGTGAGAAGGAGCAGATTGATTTGCTGTTGATCGCGGGAGATTTGTTTCACCGTCAGCCTCTCCTGCGCGAGCTCAAAGAGCTGAATTCTATGTTTGAGGCGCTTACCCATACGAAGGTTGTCTTTACTGCCGGGAATCACGATTATCTGAAACCGAATTCCATGTACCGGAACTTCAGGTGGGCGGGAAACGTGACGCCGCTTTTAGGAGCCCGTTTGATGAAAGTAGAATTTCCGGAGTTTGGGACAGCGGTGTCCGGGTTCAGCTATCAGGAGAGGGAGCTCCCAGGTGGGATCCGGGTAGAGTGGAAATGTGTCCGGAGCATGGAGAACGAGATCCTTCTTCTTCACGGTGGGGATGAAAGGCACCTGCCTTTTGGCAGAGCCGAGGTGGATCTGCTTGGATACGATTATACGGCGCTTGGTCATATCCACAAACCAGACTTGGAGATGAAAGGAAAATGCCGTTACAGCGGTTCTCTGGAGCCAACGGATCCGAACGATATCGGAAAACATGGTTATGTCATCGGTACGATAGAACATGGTGTGGTGGAGACCGAGTTTGTTCCAGCGGCAAGGAGAGAATATCTGAACTTGGACATCCGGGTGGATCAGGAGATGACCGGGCGCCGCCTTCTGGAGAAGTTAAGAGCTGAGGTGCTGGAACACGGTGAGGAAAATCTGTACCGCTTTACTTTGGTAGGATTCCGGGATCCGGATATCCGTTTTGATACGGGCCACATGGACGTGGGAGGCGGCGTCCTTGAGATCCGGGATTTGACAAAACCTTCATATGATTTTGAGAAGCTTTTATCTGCCAACAGGCGGAATCTCCTGGGTAGATTTATTGAGAGCTTTCAGGGGGAAGAACAGAGCGAAGTAGGGCAGATGGCGCTCTATGAGGGAGTTCAGGCTATCTTGGAGACGAGGAAAGAGTAATCGTGAAACAAAAGAGAGAAGAAGGGGACGTAAAAAGAGATGAAGTTAGAGAGACTAGAATTATGGAGCTTTGGGAAATTCCAAAACAGAAGTATTGAGCTTTCCGACGGAATCAATCTGTTCTGTGCAGAGAATGAGGCAGGAAAATCCACCATTTATGCATTTATCAAAGGTATGCTGTTCAATGTGGAACGGGGCCGGGGGAGAGGTGCTGCCAAAGATGCGTTTCATCAATATGAGCCGTGGAGAAATCCCACCCAGTACTGCGGGATGATCCGGTTTGAAAGCGGAGGACGGCATTTCCAACTGGAGCGGGATTTTACCAAAAAAGGAAGGAAAACGCGGCTCTTCTGTCTGGATGACGGGGAAGAGCTTTCCGAGGAAAAGGGGGATCTTCAGGCGCTATTGATGGATCTGGACAGTGCAGGATTTGAAAACACCGTGGCGGTCGGGCAGCTAAAGGCACAGCCGGGAGAGGAACTCTCAACAGCGCTCAAAAATTATGCGGCCAATTATTACACCTCCGGGGCAGGAAATATGGATTTGGAAGCAGCGCTTCTGGGTTTACAGAAGCGGAAAAAAGAAGTAGAAGGGCTTCTCAGGCAAGCAGCTCAAAAACGGCTTGCCAAGCGCGAAGAAGCGGAGCGCGCGGCGGAATATACGGCAAAGGAGATTGACCGGATCCAGAGGGAGGCGGCATCCGGAGAGGAAGAGATTCGCCAAGGGAAGCGTCTCCTGGACACTTACGAGCAGGCGAGAGAGGAGCAGGTGAAGAAGAAATTTCCGGTCAAGGCAGGAATCCTTTGGATGGCTATACTGCTTGTATCACTTGTTGTCCTGCCGTCTCCGTTCCGATATTATTTGGCTGTGATTTTGACTGTGGCAGGAATTCTGGCGGTGTTTTTACTGATGAGACCGGAACCGGAGCAGGGACAGACTGAGGAAGAACAGACGGTGAGAAGAAGGATGGAGAAGCTCAAGTGGAACCGGGAGAAACTTCGTTCCGAGCGGAGAGATAAACAGGTGGAGTATGACAACATCCAGGAGCAGATTGCGGAGGCCTGTACCATATCAGTGGAAGAGAAAGAACTGGAAAAGAGACGAGAGGCACTGATTTTGGCAGAGGAGCGGATGCAAGAAGTCTCCGTGGATGTGAGAAAAGAGACGGGATTACGGCTGGCAGAACGTGCGGCTGAAATTTTTGGTGAGATTACCGGGGGACGTTATCCGAAGATTTTTATAGAAGAACTGGAAATCAGTATATTTGACGGTGTGAGAAAGATACCCCTTCATATGATGAGCCGTGGAACGATCGAGCAGATTTATTTTGCGATCCGGATGGCAGCGTCCGAAATCCTTTATGAAGAGAGTTGGCCAATCCTGCTTGACGATACCTTTGCATACTATGATGACAAGAGGATGGAGGCAGTGCTTCGGTGGATTGCCGCACAGAAAAAACAAGTGCTCCTTTTCTCCTGTCAGAACAGGGAGAAAGAAGCACTTGACAAGATGCATTTTACATACCGCAATGGATGGGACTAAATCTCCTGTCCGTTGCGGTATTTGTTTAATACATGCTGTATACGCTCGCTCGGGCTTAAGATACTGCTGATCGAGCCATCATGGTTCAGCGTATCGATCAGCAGAGCAATGTATTTGCTCATATCGCAGTTGATATAGTATGGACGGCTCAGAAGTTCCGGTGTCTGGTAGATCAGGTTGGTTGTGAGGATGTTGGTGATGATGCCTTCCTCGTACGCTTTGTCGAACTTCTCCAGACCGTTTGTAAATAGACCAAAGGTTGCGGCCGCAAAGATGCGGTTTGCTTTTCTCTCTTTTAACTGCTTTGCAACATCGATCATACTGTCTCCGGAGGAGATCATATCATCCAGGATAATAACATCTTTTCCTTCTACGGAATCTCCAAGGAACTCGTGGGCAACGATCGGGTTCCGTCCGTCCACAATGCGGGTGTAGTCACGGCGCTTATAGAACATGCCCATATTCAGACCGAGCACATTGGCAAGGTAGATTGCACGTCCGGTCGCACCCTCATCCGGGCTGATCGCCATCATGTGGTCGCTGTCGATTTTCAGATCCTTGACATTTCTAAGAAGACCCTTTACAAATTGATAGGTAGGGCGGACTGTCTCAAATCCACTCAGAGGGATCGCATTCTGTACTCGCGGATCGTGAGCGTCGAAAGTAATAATATTATCTACGCCCATCTTTACAAGCTCTTGTAATGCTAAAGCACAATCGAGGGATTCCCGGCTGCTGCGCTTGTGCTGACGGCTTTCGTAGAGGAACGGCATGATGACATTGACACGGCGTGCCTTTCCGCCAATGGCAGCAATAATACGTTTCAGATTCTGAAAATGATCATCAGGGGACATATGGTTGGTACGTCCGTTCAGGGAGTAAGTCAGGCTGTAATTGCAGACATCAACCATCAAATAAATATCTTTTCCTCGGATGGACTCCGTGAGGACTCCCTTGGCCTCTCCTGAGCCGAAACGCGGGGTAGAAGCATGAATCAGGTAATTATCCTTCTCATAACCTGTAAAGACAACGTCATCTTTAAAGACGTGTCCGTCTTCCTTTCGCCATTTGACAATGTAATCATTCACTCTCTTTCCCATCTCCTCACATCCGGTCAGAGAGATGATCCCCAGAGCGCCTACAGGGATGTTTTCCAGGTTTCGTTCTGTACGATGCAGCATTGGTTTGCCTCCTATTTCATTAGTTTCTTTTTGATTCTGATGTCGTCCCCCACAAGCCGGAGCAGACGGTAATTGCTGCTGATGCGGGAGAAAGTTCTTTCACTATATATTGATTTTATCTCATTTAATGATAAATTGGTAGAGATAATCGTGGATTTCTTCTGCAAAATACGATCATTCAGGCAGATAAAGAGCTGTGAAACCGTAAAGGAGTTGGTAAGCTCCGTTCCCAGATCGTCAATAATGAGAAGCTCACAGTCATCCAGCAGGGCACCGGCCTGACGGTCCTGCTGGTTTGTTCCGAACTCCCGGTTTCCGAGCAGATCAAAAAGCTGCGAGGACGTCACATAGATGACGGAATGGATCCGATCCATCAGCTCTCTGGCGATACAGTGGGTCAAAAATGTCTTGCCGACCCCGGTACTGCCGTAGATCAGAAGATTCTGAAACTCGCTGCCGAAGTGATCTGAAAAAGAGCGGCATACAGTAAACGCCTCCTTTGCCATATCAAGAGAGCTCTTGTGACTTACAGCGTCAATATAGTCCGAAGAATAGTAATCCATCCGAAAGGTGGAGAAATTCTCACTTTTCAGGATATCGGTCAGATTAGATTGGGTGTAGAGCAGATCGATCTCTGCTTTTTGGAAACAACGACACTTGCGCCCGTCTACATATCCGGTGTCCTGGCAGTCCGGACACTCATAGTCAGGCTCCAGATAGTCAGCAGGGTAGCCGGAAGCAAGAAGCAGCGCCTCCTTTTCAACGGTGAGCGCATGGAGCTGCCGGCGAAACTGTGCGGGAGCGTCCGTATTGCCGTCGATCAGTGCCCGGGCATTTGCGACGCCCAGATGGGAAATCTCATTATCGATTTCATGAATCCGCGGAATCTGTTCATATATTTCGTTGTAGCGGCGGGTAAGCAAGTCGTGCGTTCGCAGACGCTTTTGCTCATATATCCTCATAATGGTGTCGTACTGGGAATTCGTCAGTGCCATGCTGCTTCTCCTTTACTTAACTTTGTAAAAGCTGTCTCTCCAGGTCGTCCATGTTGTAGTTACGCTCTTCAAAATTGCTGAATTTCGTCTTCTTTACGGAAGGCTGGGAAGAAACCGATTTCTCTGAGCGCTTCTTCATATAGGCGGCATCGATGGCAGCGATATCTGCCAGGTGATGTACGCCTTTCTGATGCCAGTTTGTCAGGATCTTGTCCGCATATTCAAAGCTCGCCTGATGGGTGGCAGATACGGTGCGGCTGCATGCCTCGACGATAATGTCGATTGTAAAACCGAATTCCCCGGTCCATTTCTTTACAAGTTCCTTCTCTACAGGGGCGGCCATGCGTCCGGTAAGACCAAAGGCTTTCATAACGGCAGAACAGTCCCTGCTATAAAAAGTGGATGAGCGCTTCGCCTCGGAAACAGTTTTAATCCCCGCGTCCGCCCAGGCGAGGGCAACGGATTTGATATAATGCATACTCCGGTGTCCGTTTTCCACGCAGTACTCGATGAGATACTCCGTCAAATCCACCGAGAACTGTAAGCTATCGTAGAAATATGTAAGTGTCTCCACATCGGAAGGGGACAGGGTGCGTCCGATATATTGTTCGGCAATAAATAAGAGTTGCTTAAATTCCCGACGGCTCTTGTATTCGCTGATATCACCGATAGAAGGCTTGGAAGCGCAGGATGTCGGAGATATGTCATCCGAAGACGGCTCCTCGGTAAGGGCTGTATTCTCAGTGGCTGCTTCCGCAGAGGAGTATGCCACGGACTTGTCCGTAGGAACAGAAGGAATGGCAGGAGATAATCTTTCCTCCTTCCGGGACAGTGAATCGATCTGGAGCCCTGTCATCTCCCCATCCGGACCGTACTCAATCGTCAGTAGCCCTCTCTTTGCCCAGTATTTCAGAGCACGGATGATATCTCCTTCTGTATTCTCGAGAATCTCAGCGAACTCAGATACGGAGAAAGGAGACGTCTCTCCCATACGGCGCAGTAAAAGGAGATACACCTTGACGTATTCTCCGTTCGCCTCCGCCATGTAGGAATCGATGAACGCATTATCAATGCTCGTATAGTGATGGCCTGTACAATCTGTGATCTTTAACATACCCATTCCTTGAAACCTCTGTCTTTCTATTATTAATGTCTGTTTTTCCTAGAAGTAAGCGTATTATAGCACTTTCCGGCTACAAGAAAAAGGGTTATTTTTCCCACACTTTGTGGATAAAACGGTGTGGATTCTGTGGAAAACTAGCAGTTAAGGAGAGATTCTCCAATGTTTACAACATCTCCCGCCCCCATAGTTATCAACAGATCATCTTTCTTACATTTTTTTAAAATAAATGTTTCGATCTCTTCAAAGCTCGGAAAGTAGTGTGCGTCGCAGCCTTTTGCGGACAATTCGTCAACAAGAAGCCGGGAGGACATTCCCAGGGTGTCAGTCTCTCTGGCGGCATAGATATCTGCCAGAACAACATGATCCGCAAGAGACAGAGCATCTACAAACTCGTGGAAGAATGCCTTCGTTCGACTGTAAGTGTGAGGCTGGAAGATACACCAGGTCTCCTTATGCGGGTAAGACTTTGCGGCTTCCAGCGTGGCACGGATCTCCGTTGGATGGTGGGCATAATCGTCCACGATATGGAATCCGTTGACATCTCCTTTGTACTGGAATCGGCGGTCTGTGCCCTCAAAGGAAAGCAGCCCCTCCTGGATCTTTTCCATCGGGATGTCCAGAAGCGATGCGGCAGCAATGGCAGCCAGCGCATTGGACACATTGTGAAGCCCATTGACCGAGAGCCGGATGTGCCCTGCCTTGCGGCCTTTCACCAGAAGTTCGAAAGAAACGTTGCCCTTGTCATCGTGCCGGATATCGGCTGCGCTGAAATCAGCGTCTGCATTGTGGAGGTCATAGATGAGCACGTGGCAGTTAAGATCTGTCAGAATCTCATTGAGATGGCTGATCTCTCCATTGATAATCAGAGTACCGTCCGGAGGCAGAAGTTTGGCAAAGGTGTGGAAAGATTTCCGAATGTCGTCAATGTCTTTAAAAAAGTCCATGTGATCTTCCTCGACGTTCAGAATCAGGCTGATCTTCGGGAAAAAATGGTGATAGCTGTTTGTGTACTCGCACGCTTCGGTAACAAAAATCTCGGAGCTGCCAACCCGGATATTACCGTGGATAGCCTTTAAAATTCCCCCAACGGAGATGGTCGGATCCTTCTCCCCCGCCAGCAGAATATGGGAGAGCATGGAGGTCGTTGTTGTTTTCCCGTGGGTTCCGGCCACGGCGATTGGCGTCTCATAGTTTGTCATCAACTGGCCTAGAAGCTCGGCACGGCTTAACATTGGAAGGTTCCGGCGGACGGCTTCCTGGTATTCTTCATTGTCTTTGTGGATAGCCGCTGTGTAGACCACAACCTGCACGTCATCTTCGATATTGGAGGATCTCTGTCCGATAAAGACTTTGGCACCAAGCCCCTCCAGGTGTCTGGTCAGAGAGGACTCTTTATTGTCAGAACCGCTGATGGTGAAACATTCGTCCAGTAAGATTTCGGCAAGCCCGCTCATGCTGATGCCGCCGATACCGATAAAATGAACGTGAACTGGTTTCTGAAAATTAATTTTATACATAATCATACACTTCCGTTTCTGGATTTTTCAAAGGACCGTATACGGTGCAAAAGCCCGTCGGCCCGCTGTTCCCGTCCATTGTAGCATATCAAAATGAAAGATACAACGCTTCAGGCACAGAAGACCCGCTTTGGAATAGGCAAAAAAGTGGTTCTGAAAAAGGGCATGTCTGCATAGTAATTATATAAAGCGGACTAGAAGAATTATACAAAATCACAATAAAAACAACACTGTGTTGAGAAATTAATATTAAGATTATGTAAAATGCATAAAAAATAGTAGAAAAAGAACAAAAATATATAAAAATTACTCGATCTTTATAAAAAGTATGTTATAATAATGACATTAAATTACTGACAAGGGGTGAGGACATGATAAAGAAAGAGATGATAGCAATGCTGCTGGCCGGAGGACAGGGAAGCAGGCTCGGGGTTCTGACCGCTAAAGTGGCGAAGCCTGCTGTTGCGTTCGGAGGTAAGTACAGGATTATCGATTTTCCGCTTAGCAACTGCATTAATTCGGGGATCGATACAGTCGGGGTCCTGACACAGTATCAGCCGCTTCGTCTGAATTCTCATATCGGTATTGGGATTCCGTGGGATCTGGACCGTAATGTGGGAGGAGTTACGATTCTTCCGCCATATGAGAAGAGTACAAACAGTGAGTGGTACACTGGAACGGCAAATGCGATCTATCAAAATCTGAATTATATGGAGTCATTTAATCCGGATTATGTGTTAATTTTGTCGGGCGATCATATTTATAAGATGGATTATGAAGTGATGCTGGATTATCACAAAGAACACAATGCAGACGTTACCATTGCGGCTATGCCTGTGCCTTTGGAGGAGGCAAGCCGGTTCGGTATTGTCGTTGCGGATGAGGAGGGACGTATCAATGATTTCCAGGAGAAGCCAAAAGAGCCAAGGAGCAATCTGGCTTCCATGGGAATTTATATTTTCAGTTGGCCGGTGCTCAAAGACGCGCTTGTAAAAATGTCAGATGAACCGTCTTGTGATTTTGGAAAGCATGTGATTCCGTACTGCCATGAGAATGGTAAACGGCTTTTTGCATACGAGTATAATGGCTATTGGAAAGACGTGGGAACTCTTGGTTCGTACTGGGAAGCCAATATGGAGCTGATCGACCTGATTCCGGAATTCAATCTTTACGAGGAGTTCTGGAAGATCTATACGAACAGTTCGGCTTTGCCACCGCAGTATATTTCTGAACAGGCAGTTGTGGAGCGCAGCATTATCAGTAATGGTTCCGAAATTTACGGAGAAGTCCGAAATTCCGTGATCGGTGCCGGAGTTGTGATTGGAAAAGGCACAGTGGTGCGGGATTCCATCATTATGCAGGATACCGTCATCGGAGAAAACGGTGTGATCGATAAATCGATCATCGCAGAAAATGTACGGATTGGCGATCATGTGACGCTTGGCATCGGAAGTGATGTACCAAATAAAGAAAAACCAGCGGTTTATTCGTTCGGACTAGTGACGATAGGGGAAAACTCCGTGATCCCGTCTAGTGTGCAGATCGGCAAGAATACAGCTATCAGCGGCGTTACAGAGGCAGAGGATTATCCGAACGGCGTACTGGAGAGCGGCGAGACATTGATAAAGGCAGGTGAACGCGTATGAGAGCAGTAGGGATCATTCTGGCAGGCGGCAATAATCATAAAATGCGTGAACTGACATATAAGCGGGCTGTAGCGGCAATGCCGGTGGCGGGCAGTTATCGGTGCATTGATTTTGCGCTCAGCAATATGACCAATTCCCACATTCAGAAGGTGGCAGTACTGACACAGTACAATGCCAGGTCTTTAAATGAGCATTTAAGCTCATCCAAGTGGTGGGATTTCGGAAGAAAGCAGGGGGGACTTTTTGTATTCACCCCAACCATTACATTGGAAAATGGTAACTGGTACAGGGGAACCGCGGATGCGATTTATCAAAATCTCGATTTCCTGAAGAAGTGCCATGAGCCGTACGTCATTATCACATCCGGTGATGCGGTGTACAAGATGGATTACAATGACGTCTTGGAATACCACATTAAGAAAAAGGCGGATATTACTGTTGTGTGCAAGGAACTTGTACCGGGAGAGGATGCTACGAGATTTGGGACGATCAAGATGGACGACTCCATGCGGATTCAGGAGTTTGAAGAAAAGCCGATGGTGGCAAATTCTAACACGATCTCCACTGGAATCTATGTAATTCGCAGAAGACAGCTCATCGACCTGATCGAACATGCGGCACAGGAAGACAGGTATGATTTTGTAAACGATATCCTGATCCGGTATAAGAATCTCAAAAAGATTTACGGATATAAGATCTCTGGGTACTGGAGCAATATCTCGACAGCGGAGGCCTACTATCATACAAATATGGATTTTTTGAAACCGGAAGTGCGGAATCACTTCTTCAAAGAGTATCCTCCGGTATATTCCAAGGTCAGCGACCTTCCGCCGGCCAAATATAATCCGGGATCTTATGTGAAGAACAGTCTCGTTTCCAGCGGATGCATTGTCAATGGAACAGTGGAGAATTCCATCCTGTTCAAGAAAGCATTTGTCGGAAACAACTGCGTGATTAGAAATTCCATTATTATGAATGATGTTTATCTTGGTGATAATACATATATTGAAAACTGTATCGTGGAGAGTCGCGATACGATCCGTGCCAATACAAGACACGTCGGGGAAAACGGCATCAAAATCGTTGTCGAAAAGAATGAGAGATATGCGCTTTAGCGAACATATATAGATACGTAAGAAAGGGGCAGGTACTATGCAGATTACAGATGTGCGCGTAAGGAAAGTAGCAAAAGAGGGGAAATTAAAAGCAGTTGTGTCAATCACGATGGACGAGGAATTCGTGGTGCATGACATTAAAGTGATTGAAGGGGAAAAAGGGCTGTTCATCGCAATGCCGAGTAAAAAGGCTTTGGACGGAGAGTACAGAGATATCGCTCACCCAATCAACTCTGATACAAGAAACCGTATCCAGAGCATGATCCTCGAAAAATATGAGCAGGCTTTGACGGAAGAGAACGGAGAAGACCAGGAATAAAGGAAGAGTTTTCGTTATTGTAAAGGACAAAAAAGGGGGATGTTGCGGCATCCCTCTTTTTTCGCGTATGACGGGCATGCCGTCAGTCTGTGGTGAAAGTCCACAAGGGGCGTAGTTGCCGACGAACCCCATAGCGACTCCCAAGGTCTACATCGTGAGGTGCAAGCGAGAAGAAGGGATAGCGAAATCGTAGCCTGACGAACAGAAATCTGATATAAGGCACACATGGCGGATAAGCTGGCGCGAGACAGTGAAGTCCGAAAGGCAACCGTAACCCATGTGTGTAAATCAGGCAGGTAGACGAGGAAAGATTGGCAGGCTTATCCCGTGAGGTCTCACAGGCGGGGAAATACCGTAGTAACAACGAACTGTGAGAAGTCAGCAGAAGCCATAGTAGGTAAAGCCCTGAAATGGGAGTTGCTGAAGGGCTGAACAATGTAACCGTGTAATCAAATGTATGCCCCATGGAATACCTGACAGCAGGAAGGGCAAAACGTAAATGAGCAGGTACTGCACAACTTAGGGTGAATCCATGGGAACGGAAAGGAGAAAGCACACAAGGCAATGTCAGAACTGTTGGAAAAGATACTGTCCAAAGACAATATGAACACTGCATACAAGAGAGTCTGTGCCAATAAAGGCGCAGGAGGAGTAGACGGTGTATCAGTCGAAGAACTTGGCGATCATATCAAAGAGAATTGGGAAAGTATCAGGAATCAGATCAGGAACAGGGAGTACAAGCCCCAGCCAGTCAAGAGGGTGGAGATACCTAAGTCAAACGGCGGAATGAGAAAACTCGGAATCCCTACGGTAATGGACAGGGTAATACAACAAGGCATCGTACAGGTGATAAGTCCAATGTGTGAGCCTTTGTTTTCAGAGTGGAGTTATGGTTTCAGACCGAGCAAGAGCTGTGAAATGGCAATCAGGCAACTGCTCGTATATCTAAACGAGGGATATGAATGGATTGTGGACATCGACTTGGAGAAATTTTTCGATAATGTACCGCAGGACAAGTTGATGAGTCTGGTTCATGACATTATCAACGATGGCGATACAGAATCCTTAATCCGTAAGTATCTGAAAGCAGGAGTCATGACAACGCAAGGATATGAGGAAACAAAACGCGGAACCCCGCAGGGAGGATTATGTGGAGCTCCA
>NZ_LGAJ01000011.1 GCF_001280875.1 Sellimonas intestinalis
CAGAGTAGAAAACTCTGTGAATTTTTCGTACATACACGAACAGGCGGGATTCTATCCCGCCTGTCAATTTTCTTATTCCACGCTTTTGAGCGATTCAACCATATCAATTTTTTTCAGTTTATAGTACATCACCCAGTTGACAAAAAGTGAAAAACCTACTGTAAACAGAGCACTATATAGATAACTCCGCCAGTTCACTACCCGGCCAAACATTACAGCATCCACTTCCACTGTTGTGATCACAAAACGATGAAGAACTGCCCCCAGTCCGATACCGATTACAATACTGAAAAGAGTCAGCATGATATTCTCCCGATATACATAGGAGCTGACTTCCGCATCATAAAAGCCCAACACTTTCAGTGTCGCAAGCTCCCGCCGCCTTTCTGTGATATTAATGTTGTTCAGATTGTACAGAACGACAAATGCCAGCAACCCGGCGGAAATGATCAGAACCACAATAACCAGATTCAGACTTTCCAGCATCGTGTTGAGCTGATCTTCAATATTATTTGTGTAAGTCACATTCATTACACCATCGTATTTCAGAAGTGTCTCTCCAGCATCTGAAATCTCTTTGTCCGAAGCATTCTTCAAATCAAAGAGAATACTGTTATATCCTGGTTCTTCTCCGTACAACTCTTCATAGAGCTCCGCAGTCATGTAAACATAATGCTCCATGTAATTCTCGCAAATATCTGTGACAGTGACTTCCTTTTCCTCTCCATCCACACCGATATAGATCGGATCTCCTCTGGATACATCCAGCGTCTTTGCCATCTTCTCTGTCAGAATGACACCGTCATCTGTCAGATGATAGATTTCTCCTGACGTCCGATCCCGAAATGTCATAAATTCATCGACCATATCTTTGTCTTCCGGCACACAAAGGTAGACATCCTCTGTCTTTCCATCTGCTGAAGCGGCAATTGGCTCTTTCATCATCTCCATTTCCATATAGCGATCCATTTTCCCCATCTCATCCATAGTATTCATAATCGTGCGGATTTCTTCATCGGTCACACTGTTGCTTAAATAGACCATCCCATCATAAACCTGAAGCTCTTGATACTGAATTGTTCCGATACACATGATGGAATCCCTCAGTCCGAATCCGACTACCATCAGGGCCATACATCCGCCGATTCCTGCGATCGTCATAAAGAATCTCTTCTTATAACGGAACAAATTCCGGACGGAGGACTTCCATGTAAAGCTTAAATGTCTCCAGAGTATGGATACGCGTTCCAAAAGAATCCGTTTCCCCTCTTTCGGTGATGGTGGCCGCATCAGCTCCGCCGGCTGCGCCGCCAGCTCTTTATAACATGCGTAAAGGGTCGCAAGCAAGGTACAGGCGAGTGCCGCCGCTGTTGCCATCGCCGCATAATTCCACTGATACGGAACGACAATATGCGGCAGATGAGTATACATAATCTGGTACGAATAAATAATGATATACGGAAAAACTTTTTCTCCGATCAGTACTCCGAAAACGCTGCCGCCCATCGTTGCCAGAAAAGCATACATCAGATATTTTCCGGCGATGGCCCCTTTGCCGTAACCAAGGGCTTTCATCGTTCCGATCTGAGTTCGCTCTTCCTCCACCATTCTTGTCATGGTTGTCAGACTGATCAGCGCCGCCACAAGGAAGAACAGCTCCGGAAATACTTCGCCAATGGCGCGCATTCGGTCTGCGTTCTCCCCATAACTGGTATACTCTGCCAGAATGTCCCGGTCATTGACATACCATGTCTGTTCGTCCAGCTTTTCTACATCTGACCTGGCATCATTGATCTGGCTCTGAGCATCCGCCAGACGGCTCTCGGCGTCTGCTTTTTGCGACTCGTACTCTTTTCTGCCCTTATCAAGCTCTTTCCTGCCGTCAGCCAGTTCGGTTTCTGCCTCGGTAAGTTCCCTTTCCTTTTGGGCAATCGTATTCTTTGCGCTCTGGATCTGGGACTTTCCACTTGCAATCTGAGATGCCGCCGTGGAAAGCTCTGCCTCAGAGGAACGGAGCTTAGACTGTGTCGCTGCAATCTGCTGTTCGCCGGAAGCGAACTGCGCTTCTGTTTCCTCCTTTGCCTTAGCAAGGGCCTCCTTCCCTGCTTCCAGTTCCTGAACTCCTGCTTCCCATTGATGCTTTTGCTTTTCAAGCTTCTCTTTTACAGGAGCTATACTCTCTGCAAAATAAGCTTCTTTCTCTTGGAGATCTGCTTCTTCCAATTCCAACGCTTTCTGCCCGTCTGAAAGCTCTGCGCGCTTTTTCTCTATCTCAGCAAGACGTGCCTGAGCCTCCTGTTTTTCCACTTCCAGCTCGCCCTTTGCTGCCTCGACCGCACTGCTTCCGACTGCATACTGCTCTTGCAAAGTGGCAAGCTGGGCCTTTTGTTCCTCTGTCGCGCCATCCGGATCCTGGTTGATCAATGCCATAAGCTCTGCAATCTGGTCGCCAAGCGCTTCCAACTTCTGCTGTTGCTCGTCGATCGTCTGCTCTGCTTCCGTAATGCCAGCTTCGATCTCTTCCTGTATCTGATCCAGTGTCGCTGACGCTGTCATAATCTCTGTCTTCTTTGCTTCCAGCTGTGCTCTTCCGTCTGCCAGCGCCTGCTCCCGCGTATCGATCTCCTGCTCTGCGGCATCCAACTGCTGTTTCGCCTCATCAAGCTCTTTCTGGCTTTGGGCAATCTTCGTCTCCTGCTCAGAAAAGCGCTTCTGCGCCGTCTGTTTCCCCTCCTCAAGCTCCGCCTGTTTACTCCGGAGGCTGGACTTGCCGGACTTCAGCGCCGACAGGCTATTCTCATACTGGGTCTCGGCGTCTTTCAAAGTTTCCTCCTGTCTGCTGATCTCTGCTTTTCCGGAAATAAGAGCCTCTCTTCCGTCCGCGATCCGCTTCTCCCCGTCCTGAATTCCCTTCTCACCATCACTAAGCTCTTGTTCTGCTTTCGCAAGCTCGTCATCTGCTTTCTGCCGTTCTTCATCAAGCTGTTTCTGGGAATCTTCGATCTGCTCGAATGCTTCTTCACGGATTTCATTCGTTCTTCTTGCACACGCTACATCCTCGATGCCTTCTACCCGGTTCTTCACTTCGGCAATCAGATCATCGTATCCATCCGTATAGCAAGTCTTCGCTTTTGCTCCGTCCACAAGAAGACAGATCTCTGTGTAAACATCCAGAGAAAACGCTTCCGGCGCTACCACCGCAAATCCTGAGACCTCTCCGTTTCCTACAAGAGAGCTTCCACGCTCAATGGAAATATACTCCGGGCTGCTCCCGGCGCCGACCACCGTCAGAGAATCCTGTTTCAGACTGTCCGTAACCGGGCTGTCTGTTCCGGAGGACAGATAGATCCTGTCCCCGATTTCAAAACCGCCCTCCGCCATGAAATCCTCATCGAGCAGGCACTCGCCCTCTCCTTTTGGCATCCTCCCCTCGAACACCGTGATCTGATTGATCTTCTCATAGGCGGAAGCAATATGCAGCACTTTTTCATTTTCTCCTACCTGGCAAAGCGCATCCACTGTGAAGCCGCCTTCCGCCAGCTCAATTCCTTCTACATCCGAAAGAGTCCTTACATCATCATCCGTCAATCCCAAAGTCCCCTGGACTTTTAGATCCATCAGATTCGTCTCATCATAATACCGGTCCCCGGAAATCCTCATATCCGGCTCAGAAGCCCGGATCCCGGAAAAAAAAGACACGCCCAAAGCTACAATCATAAAAATTGACAAAAACCGTCCCAGACTCTTTCTGATGGACGTCCAGAACTCTTTATGTAGTGCTGTCCTTTTCATCATATCACCGCCATTACCACTCTATCGTCTCTACCGGAACAGGATGGTCATTTTTCAGAATCTTCGATACTTTTCCATTTTTGATATGAATGACCCGGTCCGCCATCGGCGCAATCGCCGAATTATGGGTAATCAGAATCACCGTCACACCCTTTTCCCGGCACGTATCCTGCAACAATTTCAGAATCGCTTTCCCCGTGTTATAGTCCAGTGCTCCGGTCGGCTCATCACAAAGCAGAATCTTCGGATTCTTCGCAAGAGCCCTTGCGATAGAGACTCTCTGCTGCTCCCCTCCCGAGAGCTGTGCCGGAAAATTTTTCATCCGGTCTCCTAATCCAACTTCCTTTAAGACTATTTCCGCATCCAGCGGATCCTTACAGATTTGAAGTGCCAGCTCCACATTTTCCAGAGCTGTCAGATTTTGGATTAAATTATAAAACTGAAATACAAACCCGATATCGTCTCTCCGGTAGCTGGTGAGCTGTCTCGCTTTAAACCTGGTAATATCCGTGCCGTCAATCTGAACGAGACCGCTGGTTGCTGTATCCATACCGCCAAGAATATTGAGTACCGTCGTTTTCCCAGCACCGCTTGGTCCCACAATCACGACAAACTCTCCCTTTTCGATCTCAAAATCGATGCCGTCCACGGCCCGGATTTCGACCTCTCCCATCTTATAAATTTTCCGTACATCTTTCAAAGTTACAAAGCCTGCCATCTCCTGCACGTCACCTCTATTTTTATCTTGCATGAATTTCTTACTATAATTATAATAACAGATAAGGGGTTGAAATAACAGCCTGGAGGAGGAATTTTTATGGGAACATTTCGTATGGAACAAGCCACGACGGACGTTGCGCTGGACAAGATTGCCGCGCTTGCAAACGAGATCTGGCATGAACATTTTGTTCCGATCATCGGCCTTGACCAGGTCAACTATATGGTCGGAAAGTTTCAGTCCTACCCTGCCTTAAAAGATCAGGTGAAAGAGGGATATGAATACTACCGGATTTTCTGTGGCGATGCGTTTGCAGGTTATGCGGGTATCCGCCCGGAGGAAGACGCCCTCTTTTTGAGCAAGCTTTACCTGCACAAGGACTACCGGGGACAACATCTGAGCACAAAGGCCTTGGAGTTTCTGAAAGACTACTGCCACAAACACGGCCTTACGAAAATCAGGCTGACCTGCAATAAGTACAACAGCCACACGCTGGACGTCTACCATCATCTCGGATTTTCTAACGTCCGCAGCCAGGTGGCAGACATCGGGAATGGCTATGTGATGGATGATTACATTCTGGAA
The DNA here is from genome assembly GCF_001280875.1 of Sellimonas intestinalis. Classification (GTDB taxonomy): domain Bacteria; phylum Bacillota; class Clostridia; order Lachnospirales; family Lachnospiraceae; genus Sellimonas; species Sellimonas intestinalis. Next base: position 5,096 of record NZ_LGAJ01000011.1, read on the forward strand.
CTGGAGATCTGATCCTTTTCAGCCCATTGGGATCTGGGGCAGTCGTCAGGACATATCTCAGAAATATAGCGAGAAATTTTCAGGAAACAAAACAATTAGGAGGGAACCATCAATGGAAAAAGCAAAGGTTTATTTTTCAGATCTGCGGGCACTTCCGGGAACCAGTCTTCCGGAGAAACTGAAAAAGCTCATCCGTAGGGCCGGTATCGGAGAGATCGATTTTGAGAAAAAGATGACGGCCATCAAAATTCATTTTGGAGAACCGGGAAATCTATCCTACCTGCGGCCGAACTGGGCGAAAGCCGTGGCGGACATCGTAAAAGAGTTCGGCGGACGTCCGTTTCTGACGGACTGCAACACCCTGTATGTGGGACGCCGGAAAGATGCGCTGGAGCACATCGAGAGTGCCTATGAGAATGGATTCACTCCGTTTTCCACAGGATGCCAGGTCATCATTGCGGACGGCTTAAAGGGGACGGACGAGACTTATGTGCCGGTAGAAGGTGGTGAGCTGGTACAAGAAGCCAAGATCGGAACCGCCATCATGGACGCAGACGTCTTTATTTCCCTGAATCACTTTAAAGGCCACGAGGCTACCGGGTTTGGCGGCGCCCTGAAGAATATTGGAATGGGCTGCGGTTCCCGTGCCGGAAAGATGGAGATGCACAACAGCGGAAAGCCAGCCGTCAATCAGGAGAAATGTGTCGGCTGTAAGACTTGTGCCAAAAACTGTGCTCATGGAGCCATCTCTTTTGATGAGAACCGTCATGCGTCTATCACCCATGAGAAGTGTGTCGGATGCGGACGCTGCCTTGGCTCCTGCAATTTCGACGCCATCTTCAATGAGAACTCTTCCGCAGTAAAAGAGCTTGACATGAAGATCGCCGAATACTCCAAGGCGGTCGTAGACGGTCGCCCGAACTTCCACATCAATCTGGTGATCGACGTTTCTCCGTACTGTGACTGCCACGGAGAGAATGACGTGCCGATCCTGCCGGATATCGGAATGTTCGCAAGCTTCGATCCGGTGGCTCTTGACCAGGCATGTGTGGACGCCTGCAACGCTCAGAATCCGCTGCCGGGAAGTCTTCTCGATGATCGGATGCATGAGGATGGTTTCTGCGACCACCACGATCATTTTGTGAATACCACACCGGAAGCGGGATGGGAAGACTGTCTCATCCACGCTGAAAAGATCGGCCTTGGCACCAGAGAGTACGATCTGATCACAGTAAAATAAACTGCCATGTTAAAAGGAGGTCCGAACCGCACATTGCGGTTTGGACCTCCTTCCATCATTACTCTTCCTTTTCCCGGATTCCAAATGTTTCAAAATACTGCTCCTCCATGGGAATCCATTCGTCCAGAAACCGGGACAGCATTGCCTCCCCATTTCTCCTCAGAATCCGCTCTTTTTGCTCTTGTTTGGAAATGGAAAGGAAATAGACGGCGTCATAGACAGCCCCGAAATAAGGATGAGCGCTGTATGCGCCTTCCACAAGCACGATCTTCGGATCAGCCAGCGTTTCTGTACGGACAAAGCTCTGACTGTGACAACTGTACACCCGGTAACTGCATGATCCGGTTTGAACCAGAGGATCGACCACCTCCAGGCAAAACCGCTTGTAGTCTACATTTCCACCCGGCTCAGAAAGCCGCCCTGGCGTCCGCATCTGCGGTTGCAGGAAAAAGTCATCCATATGAATCACAGCAAGTTCCGGGTAACGCTCTTTCATCTTACCGGCCAGCGTTGTCTTTCCGGAAGCACACATTCCGTCCAGAGCGATCATCCACGGCCGTTTTCGATTCTTCTGATTCTTTTTGCTGCCGGCTCTTTGCTTCTGTTCTTCCTGCCTCCATACTTCGATCTGGTCTATGATACTCGCCTCTATCTCTCGTATTGTGTGCAACGGTTATACCCCGCTTTCTGTCTCTTTTTCTCCAATTTCTACCAGCGATTTCACGAGACCTGCCACGCCCTGAATCTCGGACGGAATGATGATCTTCGTTGCTTTGCCGTCCGCCGCCTTTTCGAATGCTTCGAGGCTTTTTAAGGTCAGAACTGCCTCGTCCACTCCTGCCTCTTTTAAGAAACGCAGACCGTCGGCATTTGCTTTTTGGACTTTCAGAATCGCTTCTGCCTCACCTTCTGCCTCGCGGATCATCTTTTCTTTCTCCGCCTCGGCATGAAGGATCGCTGCCTGCTTATCTGCTTCCGCATTCAAAATTGCGGACTCTTTCTCTCCTTCCGCCACAAGAATGGTGGACTTCTTCTCTCCCTCCGCACGAAGAATGGCTTCTCGTCTTTCACGCTCGGCTTTCATCTGCTTCTCCATGGCATCACGAATCGCCGCTGGTGGAATAATATTTTTCAGTTCCACACGATTGACCTTAATTCCCCAAGGGTCTGTAGCCAGATCCAACTCTGAGCGCATCTTTGTATTGATCGTTTCCCGGGACGTAAGTGTCTGGTCTAATTCCAGATCACCTATGATATTCCGAAGCGTTGTAGCAGTCAAATTTTCAATCGCCATAATCGGGCTTGCGACACCATAGCAGAACAGCTTCGGATCTGTAATCTGATAGAATACAACCGTGTCAATCTGCATCGTAACATTATCCTTCGTGATCACAGCCTGCGGTTCAAAGTCGACTACCTGCTCTTTGAGGTCAATTCTTCTTGCTACCCGCTCAATAATCGGAATCTTAAAGTGGATTCCCACACTCCATGTCGCCTGATAAGCTCCAAGCCGCTCTATGACAAGCGCCTGTGCCTGATGTACGATTTTAATACAGGAGATTAAAATCGCCACAACCAGAATCAGAACAATGATTCCGAGAATCGACATAATAGTAGATGCACCAATACCTTTCATATTACTTTTCCTCCTTTTCCCTTACAATCAGCTTCACACCCTCAATTCTGACAACTCTTGCAAGCTGTCCTGCCTCGATGACCGTATTGTCATCCGCACTTCTCGCCGTCCATTCCTGTCCGTCATAGACTGCCTTCCCTGTCTGTTCGGTGTTGTTGATTTCTTGTGTCACTTTGACTGTCCTCCCAATCACACCTTCGTAATTGGTCTTTTCGCTTTTCTTATTGACATATTTCATCGCCCAAGGCCTGGTAAACACAAACAGGACGATGGAAACAACCAGAAATACGCCAATCTGCCAGCCAATTCCGAGTCCCGCCAGGGACAGCAGAAAAGCCGACGCCGATCCGGCGGCAAACCAGATCGTTGTTAATCCCACTGTTACCAGTTCAATAATCAGAAGTACTACAACCAGGAACAGCCAGATCATTCTCATCGTTTCCGGTGTCAATGCCACAACTTGCACCTCCTTCTGTCAGATATCTTTCCTGTATCGGAAAGACGGGAGATGGTCCTTTTTCAAAACTTTCTCCTTTTTTCTGATTTTTCAAAATACATCAAGTTATTATCAGTTTACTATTATTTCCCGTTTTTTGCAACTGAAACCCTATACTTATCTGCTTTTTTAGTAACTATTCAGTCCCACAGTGGCAAATCAAAGCCGTATGGCTGAATAGTTACCTCTTTTGTCCCAGTTTTCTATAAACAGTCACATACATCGTAACAAAACATGCCACACCGCCAATCAGATTAGACACCGGTTCTGCAAGGAAAACGCCGTGTACCCCAAGCCCTCCGATCATCGGGAACAAAATGGTAAGGGGAATGACGATGATTGCTTTTCTAAGCAGAGAGAAAAATACCGCCTGTCTCGATTTTCCAAGCGCCACAAATGTGGACTGCCCGGTAAACTGAAGTGCCATCAAAAAGATTCCAAAAAAATAGATTCGAAACGCGCCCACCCCTGCTTTCAGAAGCTCCGGCTCACTATTAAACAGATGGATAAAAAACTGAGGCGCTACAAAAAGAAGTCCCCACACCGCACAGGTAAAGATCACACAGCTTATTCCCATAAAACGAATGGCTTTCTTTACCCGGTCGTATTCACCTGCTCCGTAGTTAAATCCAATCACCGGCTGAGCACCGTTAGTGAGCCCGTTGACCGGCATGGTAATGATCTCCCGGACAGAATTGACTACCGTCATCACACCCACGTAGAGGTCTCCTCCATACCTTGACAACATGGCATTACATACGATCTGCACTGCCCCATTGGTAACAGACATGACAAAGCCAGAAAGGCCAAGACCTGTGATTTCCCGAACCAACTTTCCGTCCAGCCGCATAGTCTTTCGCCTCAGCCGGAACAAGGCACGGTCTCCCCTCAGAAACCAGAACACATAGAGCGCTGACACCCCCTGAGAGATCACGGTTGCCGTCGCTGCCCCGTAAACGCCCATGTGGAAGATAAAAATAAAAACCGGATCCAGAATAATATTCAAAATAGCTCCGATCAGTACAGTTATCATCCCCATTTTGCCGAATCCCTGGGCATTGATAAAATTGTTCATTCCAAGACTGATCATTACAAAAAGCGTTCCTAAAAGGTAGACGCTCAGATACCCTTTCGCATAAGGGTACGTCTGGACGCTTGCTCCGAACAAAAAGAGCATGGGCTTCATTGTCAGATAGCAGACTGCCATCAATGCCGCACCCGACAAGAGCAACATGGTAAAAGAATTTCCCATGATCTTCTCTGCCCGTTCTCCGTCGCCCGCTCCCCTGGCAATCGAACAAAGCGGTGCTCCCCCCATGCCAAAGAGATTGGAAAACGCGGTAATCATTGTAATAACAGGGAGAGCCAGTCCAATCCCGGTAAGCGCTTCCGTCGATGTATGGGGAAGATGTCCGATATAGACCCGATCCACCACACTGTAAAGGACGTTGACAAGCTGTGCCACCGTCATAGGAACTGCCAGACTCCAGATATTTTTTACGACACTCCCTTTACTGAAATCATTTCTTGTTTCCAAAATCATTCGCCTCTTTTACTCATTTCTGCATAATTGCTTCATCTGATCACAGACCGCACCGTTGTGTTCTTCGTCGGTCATGGTAATAATGACGTCCCCTGTCTGGATGCGTGTTTTCCCTTTTGGAATCAGTTCCCTTTCTCCCCGCCGGATCGATACCAGAAGACAGAATTCTGGCCACGGAATTTCTCTGACCGTGCGCCCGGACACAAAAGCGTCCTCCGCCACAGCATAATAGTCCAGTACCTTTTCTTGGCCGGATTCCTCCGGTTCCTGTTTCCTACCTTTCAGTATCCTCGCCAGCAGACTCTCATAAATAGGCTCGGACTTCAGCATCATAGTGCTGATATAAGCAATGACAGTTACAACAGACAGGGAGAGCATCTGGCTGATCGATCCTGTCAGCTCAAAAATTAAGATGATACCCGTCATAGGCGCCCGGACTACCGCTGTAAAGAATCCTGCCATGGCAAGCAGAATGAAATTGTTGATATACTCACCGGGAATACCAAACAACTCACTGCACACCGTACCGAAAACACAGCCCGCGAAGGCGCCCAACACCAGCATCGGAAAGAAAATGCCACCCGGTACTCCTGCTCCGAAGCTCACTGCTGAAAATACAAACCGCAGGGCAAACAAAATCAACAATGTCTGAATGATCATTCGCTCGTGTGTCATTGTCTCAATCAAACTGTGTCCGTTTCCCAGCACTTCCGGAGCGAAGATTCCCAGAATCCCCGCCGCAAGAAACGGGATCACCGCTTTGCCTGCCGGTCTAAAGGCAAAAATCTTCTGGTAGAAAGTCTGAACTTTCAAAGTAAACCAGTTATAAAAGACGCCAAAAAATCCCAACAGAACACCCATCAAAATCAACAGTCCATAATATCCCTGGGGCAGGTTACCCACAATTTCAAACTGAAAAACCGGATCCATACCGAGCACCCTGGTCGTCATATAGTCCGCCACTACCGCTGATGTCATCGCAGACACAAATACCGCCGCTGTAAAGTTTTTATGAATTTCTTCCATAGTAAACATCACACCTGCAAGCGGCGCCTGGAACGCGGCAGCCATCCCTGCACTCGCACCACAGGTCAGAAGAAATTTCTCCTCCGTCTTCCCCCTCTTCAGCACTCTTGAGACGCCTTTTCCTGCCATAGCCCCGAGCTGGATGGACGGGCCCTCCCGTCCAAGTGCCAATCCTCCGAACAGCCCCAGAAATCCCCCCAGAAACTTCGCCGGTAGAATCCGGCGCCAATTCTGATGCAGTTTTCCTTCCATCTCCCCTTTCAACTGTGGGATCCCACTACCGGAGATCATCGGCTCCCACTTTACAAGGAGTCCAGTAATTACCGCCATCAGAAAAAGCGCTCCCATCCAGAGCGCTGTTCTTCCCGGATGTCCTTGGCAAAGTCCCAAAATCTCCTGCATCCACGAAGCCGCATAATTCAGGCAAATCCGGTACAAAAGCACCACGCCTCCGGCGAAACATCCTACCAGGATCCCTTCTCCGATCATAATTACCGGAAAATCGGCCGATCTGCGGATGGTATAGGATATATCCTTTTTCTCTCTCATTTTCTTTTTCCTGTCTTTCCTTTTCAATTTAGAAGTTGTTTCACTCCCGTTATTCACAGTATAATTCCATTTTGCTAAATATTCAATCAAAGACTGGAATCAATGGAAGTCAAAACAACCTCTCTTTTTAAACAAAAAAGATTATCCGTTACACATCACCAAATCTGATATGTACGGATAATCCTGACCCGGAACCGTCTGAATTTTATCTTATAAAAAAATCCTCCGTAACATGGAGGATAAAATCGGAGTGACAGGATTTGAACCTGCGGCCTCTACGTCCCGAACGTAGCGCTCTACCAAGCTGAGCCACACTCCGGTGACTACGGATAGAGGACTCGAACCTCTACTAACAGAGTCAGAGTCTGCTGTGCTGCCATTACACCAATCCGCAATACTGCTTTCTGTTACAAAGCTGTGTTTCCTGTTTCATCGGCAAAATCGAGTTTTTCCGGTGATCGGAGTGACAGGATTTGAACCTGCGGCCTCTACGTCCCGAACGTAGCGCTCTACCAAGCTGAGCCACACTCCGATAACTACGGATAGAGGACTCGAACCTCTACTAACAGAGTCAGAGTCTGCTGTGCTGCCATTACACCAATCCGCATCGCACTTTTGCCGTACCGCTGTTTTATCAGCGAACATAGATTATTATACCAAAAAAATCCTGATTGTCAATACTTTTTTTTATTTTCCCTTTTGCTCGCTTTCAAGCCTTGTTATAATATAAATAACAAATCATTTCCGGGAGGACAGTATGAAACAATATTTTAAAATCGGAGAGATCTCAAAGCTGTACCAGATCGGTGTCGATTCTCTTCGTTATTATGAGGAATTGGGACTACTCACGCCAAAGAGAGGTAAAAATGGTTATCGTCTGTACCGTCTCGATGATATTTGGCGGCTGAATGTGATTCGCGACTTACGGGGTCTTGGTTTTTCTATGGAACGAATTCGGGAATACCTGACAAATCGAAGTATTGATACCACAGAGCTTTTGCTCAATGAGGAGCTGAATGCCATCCACCGGAAAATGGCACAGCTTCGCCAGCTCCAGTCCAATGTGGAGCAGCGCCTCGCAACACTTCAGACAGCAAAGGAGCAGCCCCTTGAGACCGTCACAGAGATCCGGCTTCCCGCCCGATCCTGCCATGTTCTCTACTCAGGATATCAAAAAGATGAGGAGATGGACATTCTGATGAAGCAGCTATTAAATCAATCTCAGGACAATCTTTACATTATCGGAAGCAATCATATCGGCTCTCTGATCCCGGTGTATGCGGCAAAAAGCGGGCAGTTCCGGAAGTATGAAGGTGTATTCGTCATTGCGGAGGATGGCCTTGATATCCTTCCGGAAGGACTTTACCTCTCCTACAGCTACCGCGGAAATAACAATCACAACGCAGTTGCAATTCCCCGGCTCCTTTCTTACGCTACGGAGAAAGGCTACCGGATCGGGGAGGAAATCCTGGAGCTTCTCTGGGTGGACATCCACCAGTCTGCCAATCCGGAAGAATATATCACGGAACTTCAGATCCATGTATCAGTTCCCTAAAGATGTTTGATCCGCTCCACGGCTGCCAACGTGTTTTCGTATGTTCCGAACGCAGTCAAACGGAAGTAGCCCTCCCCGCTTGGTCCGAATCCTGACCCCGGTGTTCCTACTACACCGGCCTTTGTCAGCAGATAATCAAAAAACTCCCAGGACGTCATGTTGTCCGGTGTTTTCAACCAAATGTACGGAGAGTTCACTCCTCCGGATACGGTGTATCCTGCTTCTCTGAGCCCTCCGTAAATTGTCTTCGCGTTTCTCATATAGTAAGCGATCTGCTCTTTTAACTGTGCCTTCCCGGCCTCAGAGTACACGGCCTCACCCGCTTTCTGTACAATATACGGCGCTCCATTGTACTTTGTTCCGTGACGTCTTGCCCAGAGAGAATGAAGCATCACATCGCCGCATTTGAGATCTTTTGGGATCACCGTCGCACCGAGCCGCACTCCGGTAAATCCTGCTTTCTTGGAGAAGCTGCGAAGCTCAATGGCACACGTTCTTGCTCCCTTGCACTCAAAGATGGTATGTGGTACATCATCTTCAGAAATATATGCTTCATATGCCGCATCGTAGATGATGACAGATCCCTTCTGATTCGCATAATCCACCCACATCTGAAGCTGATCCTTTGTGATAGCAGACCCCGTTGGGTTGTTCGGAAAACACAGATAAATCAGATCCGGCACTTCCTTCGGAAGTTCCGGCACGAAATGATTGTCCGCCGTACAAGGCATGTAGATCACATCGCTCCACACCTCAGACTTTGGATCGTATGTACCGGTACGACCTGCCATGACGTTGGTGTCTACATAAACCGGATAAACCGGATCACAGACCGCAATCTTATTGTCCTGGTCGAAAATCTCCTGGATATTGCCGGAGTCTCCTTTTGCGCCGTCGGAGATAAAAATCTCATCCGCCTGGATCTCGCATCCTCTTGCCTGGTAATCATTCTTTGCCATAGCGCTTCTTAAAAATTCATATCCCAAATCCGGAGCATAACCATGGAAAGTCTCTGCATGCGCCATCTCATCTACCGCACTGTGAAGGGCGTCGATGATAGCCGGCGCAAGTGGCTGTGTTACATCCCCAATTCCCAGTCGAATGATGGATCTGTCCGGATTTGCCTCGGTATATGCGGCTACCTTTTTTGCGATAGTAGAAAAGAGATAGCTTCCTGGAAGTTTCAGATAATTTTCATTAATTTTAAACATATCCTGTCTCCTTCTCTTTATTTCTTTAATGTATTAAATTCACGTCGCGTATATCATAACACATTTCCGGAAACACGTAAAGAAAATTTTCAAAAGGCGTAGTACAATTTTGTACTACGCCCCTGTTTCCTGGAGAATACAAGGATAATCGCCCTCACAGATAAAATGACAACTTCCGGTGAGATACATCTCTCCGTCGCTCTTCCACTCCACTTCCAACATTCCGCCCAGCATTTCCACATTTACTTTCCGCTTGGTCCGACCGTCCAGGATGGCTGCGGTCGCTGCCGCACACGCTCCGCTTCCACAGGAAAGCGTCTCCTTGCTTCCTCGCTCCCACACCCGAATCTTCATTCCGGTCTCCGAATACACCTGCACCAGTTCCACGTTGACCCCGTCCGGGAAGTCCGAATGACTGCTTATAACGGCTGCCCTCCTCATATCCCAGGTCTTAAAGCTTCCTTCCTCCGGCGGCATGAAAATCACGGCATGAGGATTTCCCATGGAAACGAGCATCATTTCCAACTTCTGCCCCTCCAGCGAAATGATGTGGGACTGATCCAGAATCACAGGTCTCCCCATAGAAACCTTTCCTTTTTCCGAATCTTTCAGGACACGCACCGTGTGTATCCCGCTGTCTGTCTCGACAGCGATCTCCTGCTTTTTTATCTGTTTATAGTCGTACAGATATCGTGCCACACAGCGTACGCCGTTTCCACACATACTGCCCCTGGAACCGTCCGCATTATACATCTCCATCCTGCAGTCTGCCGTATCCGACGGGCAAATAAGAATCATGCCATCCGCCCCCACACCGAAATGACGATCGCTGATCTTCCTGGCCAGAGCCTGTGGATTGGAAATGGCTTCTTTTTCTCCGTCCAGATAGATATAATCATTTCCGCATCCTTCCATTTTCACAAAATGCATTGCCAATACCTCCTGATGTTTTCTGGTATTGTATGGTGACAATTCAGCCCATGCACAAAGTCACAGAAATCTGCGTTCAACCTACTAACCCGGTCTGGCATGGCTGAATGTTATATTATATGAAGAAATGGCCCATTTTATGTCAATCCCGGAATCTGCCGCCCGTTCACATCCATATGATACTTGCCCCGATGAATCAATTCGGAGACCGGGACGAGATGATATCCTTTCTTCTGGATCATGCGTATCAACTCTTTCAGCGCCCCTTTTGTATCCTCCGCCTCACTGTTCAGCCGGACAATGGCGCCGCTTCCGAATTCTTTACTTTTTGTTACCGTCTGAATAAGACTCTCCGGTCCGTAGTTTTTCCAATCCATAGAATCCACAGACCAGCGAACCGTATAGAAACCTTCCTCCCAGGCCGTCCGAATCAGCGAATCATTGTAGTTTCCATAAGGTGGGCGGAAAAACTCCATGGAAATCCCATACTCGTATGCTGCCTTTTTCGCCTCCCTAAGCTCGCTTCTCTGTTCCTCCCCGGTCTTCTGGGAAAGATCTTCGTGACTGACGCCAAGCGTCCCGATATCGTGTCCCTCATCCTTCATCCGCGCGATCAGTTCCGGGTGATTCCGCATCCAGCTCTCCGTGACAAAGAATGTCGCCCGGACACCTTCTTTCTTTAACAGATCGAGAATGTCCCCTGTCCGCTCTTCTCCCCACGCAGTCTCAAAGGTAAGCGCCATCTCCTTTTCCTCCGTCTCCACCGAACAAACCGGCATCTCCCGTCCATTGACGCTGTTTCCGACCGTCGTATATTCCTTTGCGTACCAGATTCCCCCTACAAGCAGAAAGGCAAACGCCATGAGGGATAAGAATACCTTCCTCCCTTTTTCTTTCCAAACATGCATAAACATACTCCGAAGCATTGTGGTGTTCCTACAATATATGCTCCCAAGTTTCCTTTTACCAGTTCCCTTTTCTTTCGGTGTTACCAGATGCCAAGAACATGCTGTATAAGCAGGCTGACGCCCGCAATACCGATCCAACAGCATAGTCCCATGAAAATCGGCTTCCCACCGGTGCGGACAAGCTTCACAAGATTTGTATTAAATCCAATCGCCGCCATCGCCATAATAATGAAAAACTTGCTCAGCTCCTTGATTGGCGCTGTCACCGTCGCCGGCAGTGCGAAGACTGTAGTGACCACGGAAGCCAAAATGAAAAACAGGATGAAGAACGGGAAAATCTTCTTGATATCAAAGGTTCCGCCCTGGATTTCTCCGCTTTTCTTCGCCTTTCTCATCTGCCAGAAAGACAGGACGAGGGTGATCGGAATGATCGCCAGCGTTCTTGTCAGCTTAACAATCGTCGCCGCATCCAGTGTATTGCTTCCGTGCAGTCCGTCCCAGGCCGCCGCTGCCGCTGTCACAGAGGACGTATCGTTCACTGCTGTCCCGGCAAAGAGACCGAAACCCTCGTTGCTCAGCCCCAGAATCATTCCCAGTTTCGGGAAGATCAGCGCCGCAATGACATTAAATAAGAAGATAACCGAGATGGACTGGGCGATCTCCTCGTCGTCCGCATCGATCACCGGAGCCGTTGCCGCAATGGCGGACCCGCCACAAATACTGGATCCTACACCAACCAAGGTAGAGATCCGTGCCGGAATATGCATTACTTTATATAGAATAAACGAAATCACCAGTGATGTGGAGATTGTTGCCAGGATGATAGGCAGAGACTGACGGCCCTTTACAAGTATATCCGTTAGATTCATGCCAAATCCCAGCAGAATGACTGCATATTGCAAAATCTTCTTAGATGTAAATTTGATTCCCGCCTGAAGCGACCCGCTCTCTTTTACCAGAAGCGCCAGACACATACCGATCAGTATCGCGAATACCGGGCCTCCAATCACCTCGAACTGTTTGCCGAGCAAAAAGGCCGGAATGGCGATCAAGAGACAGAATCCGATTCCTTTATAAGTTTCCTGCATTGTTTTCATCTGTATTTCCTCACTTTCCCATTTCTGCAAGTATCATATCAAAGACCCGGCATTATGAAAAATGATATATATTTATTTATCCATAAATTTATGTTATGATTAAGAAAAAGGGGGCGATATCTATGCTGGATTTCCGTGTCTACACGTTTCTGGAAGTCTGTAAATACATGAATTTCACCAAGGCAGCCGAGGCTCTCCACATCACCCAGCCTGCCGTCTCGCAGCACATTCGTTTCATCGAAGACTACTACCAGACGAGGCTCTTTTCCTTCCAGGGCAAGAAGCCGGTACTCACAGAGGCCGGGGAATATCTGCTCCATGCCTTTTCGACCTTAAGCCACGACCAGGTTTACTTAAAGGAACAGGTTCTTGCCATGAAAAACAAACACCCATCCCTTATCTTCGGAGCGACCCTCACCATCGGGGAGTACGTCATGCCGCAGTTTTTGATTGAACACCAGACACACCACCCGGACACCGCCCTGACGATGATCACCGCCAACACCCACGAGCTTCTCGAACGGATCTCCGATGGGGAGATCGATTTTGCCATTGTGGAAGGATATTTCGATAAGACCCAGTATGACTACCTGACCTTCTCGACGGAGCCCTACATTGCGGTCGCAGGAAAGCCACCGCAAAGTGGGATACGTCCTGCCCAGCTGACAGATCTTCTTGGGGAAAAGCTTCTAATCCGGGAAACCGGATCAGGGACGAGGGAGATTCTGGAGAAATGTCTGACTTCCCGCAATCTTTCGATCCACGATTTTGCCGGGATCTCCGAAATCGGAAATATCCCTGCCTTAAAAGCAATGGCTGCTGCCGGTATTGGTATCACCTTCTTATACCGGTCCGCTGTGGAAGAAGAGCTGAAAAGCCATACTTTGTATGATATCACACCGGAGGACTTCTCTGTAACCCATGATTTCACGTTGATCTGGCAGAAGGGCAGCATCTTCGCCTCTCGTTACCGAACATTATTTAAGGAATGGAGACACTAAGCCATGAGAAACCTTTTCACCATACAGAATGGGAAACGCTATCTGAGCATCATTTTAGGCAATCTGTTGATTACCGGCGCTTATGCTTTCATCACTGTGCCTAATAAGATCGTAAACGGAGGCGTTACGAGCTTTTCTATGATTCTGGAGGAAGTTACCTCCATCAATCTGACGTACCTGGTGGACTTTATCACCATCTTACTTTTGCTGCTTTGCTATATTTTTCTTGGTAAGACCTTTTTTACCGGAACCGTGTTTAGCTGCATTTGCTATCTTGTCTTCTTCTCGATCTTGCACAGCACCGGGCTTGCTCTGATCGTGCCGCCTGCCCTTGGCATGGTGGTCGCCGGAACCATTGTAGGATTCGGATACTATTTCTGCATCAGTGCGAAGTCCACAGCCGTAGGATTCGATGTAGTGGCCCTGATTTTAAATAAAAAAAATCCGAAAATCAATATCGCACTTAGCATGTATCTGATCAACATGTGCGTATTGCTTTTCGGACTCTTTACCTACGGTATGTTATCCGTCCTGACCGGAATCGGATTTACTGCGCTTCAGTCCCTGACACTGAATCACCTTTTAAAAAAGAAAGGGTAATGGTCGTCCCTTTTCCAACCTCACTGTCAGTCCGGATCTGAATATTGTGTATAACCGCTCCATGCTTGACGATAGAAAGCCCAAGCCCGGTTCCCCCTGTCTCCTTGGAGTGGCTTTTATCCACCCGGTAGAAGCGCTCAAAAATGCGCTCCTGCTCCTCTTCCGGGATTCCAATCCCCGTATCTTTCACGATGATCTTCGGCCCGCTTAAGGTACTGCCCACCCAGACATGCACCCGGCCACCCGGTTTATTATATTTTACGGCGTTCTCGCACAGATTCCAGACCATCTCATCCAGAATCCGGTATACACCTTCAAATTCTACTGTTTCTCCACTCAAATCCATGGAAACATGATGGCGCTCCGCCATATTCTCCAGACGCACCAAAACATCCTCACAGATGGCATAAAGATTTACCGTCTCCTTTTCCAGACCCACGCCTCCTTCATCTAGCTTGGAAAGCTTGATGATATCTTCCACTAACACAATAAGCCGGCTTGCCTCCTTATAGATACGCTCCGCGAATCCCGGCACATCATCTGGTTTTACAAGCCCACTCTTCATAATCTCAGCATAACCGGAAATAGACGTCAGCGGAGTCTTCAGCTCATGGGAAACATTTGCGGAAAATTCTTTTCGCATCTGCTCATTCTTTTCCTTTTCCTTCTTCTGACTTTCCATACTAAGAAGCAGAGGCGTCAGCTCTTCGTAGACATCGTTATCAATCGGATGTTCCAGATCAAGTTCATTGATCGGCTGCACCAGCCGGCTCGCCATCCACTTCGAAAGCCTCCAGGCGATCACGACCAGGGCAATACCAATCCCAAACATATAAGGCAGAACGCGCACAGCCGTGCTGCTTACGCCGTCCATGGACTTGGCGACCCGCAGAACCGTACCATCCTCCAGAAGTGTCGCATAGTAATAAAGCTCCTGCCCTACTGTCTCGGACATCCGCTTCGCCTGACCATGCCCTTTTTCCAGCGCCTCTTTGATCTCTTTCCTCTGTGCATGATTCTCATCCTTACTGTTGATTCCGTGGGAATCATAGAGGACGGTTCCCTCCTCGTCGATCTGCGTTACACGAGTATCTGTATTGACGTCGTCCATCTCCTGGAGATACTGGCTTCCCAACAGGTTAATGGCCTCCTTGATATAGGCTGCCTCCTGCCTTGCGTCCTGCCTCATGATCCGGTAAGTCTGATTGTAGACAATACCAATGATAAATGCATAGGACGCCAGAAGTGTCAGAACAATCATGAACACCATATTTCTCTGGATCTTGTTTCTCATGCTTCCTCCTGATCCTCTGTGATCCGGTAACCCACGCCGCGCACTGTTTCAATGACCTCCCCGGCGCTCCCAAGTTTCTGGCGCAAGGTTCGGATATGTACGTCCACGGTCCGTGTCTCACCATCAAAGTCATAGCCCCAGATCTCTTCTAAAAGCCGGTCTCTTGTGAGAACAATCCCTTTGTTATGAATCAGTCTCTTCAGCATCTCGTACTCTTTCAGCGTCAGATTAATATGCTCTCCGTCTACAAGTACCTCGTGCTTTTTCTCGTTGAGCGTGATCGGCCCTGCCTTTAGGACTTCGGCCTCCTCCTTTTTCTTCGTACGCCTGAGTACGGCTTTAATCCTGGATACCAGTTCCATCATCCCAAACGGCTTGGTCACATAGTCGTCCGCCCCGGCGTCAAGCCCGGACACTTTGTCGTACTCTGTCCCCTTTGCCGTCACCATGATAACCGGAATGTCTTTTGTCTTTTTGTTACCTTTCAGCTTTTTCAGAATTGTAAGCCCGTCTTCTCCCGGCAGCATAATATCAAGTAAAATAAGCTCTGGCAGCCGTTCTGCCAAAGCTTTAAAAAACACTTCGCCGTCTTCAAATCCTTCCGCTTCCATGCCTGTACTTGATAATGTATATACTACCAGTTCTCTAATATTCCTGTCGTCTTCTACACAAAAAATCATTTTACTTCTCCTGCGCTTTTCCTTTCATGGACCTCCGTGGCAATGCGGTGATTTCCGGTGACGGAAAACTCTACCCACTCGGCGATGTTGGTCGCATGGTCCCCGATTCGTTCCAGATATTTAGCAACCATAATCAGATCTACCGCGTCCTCGCCGCCGTCTCCGTTTTCTTTGGCAATATATTCTATGATTTCTTGACGGATCTTGTCAAAAAGCCGGTCTACTTCGTCGTCCGCTGTCATCACTTTCTTCGCAAGCATCATGTTCTGCTCAACGTACGCCCGGACGCTTTCCCGAACCATCTTCGCTGCGGCCTGGGCCATCACGCCGATGTCCTTATTGTCCATCTCCATCTTAAGATCTGTAGAGAGCAGAATCTCCGCAATGTCTGACGCCTGATCTCCGATCCGCTCCATGTCGGTAATCATTTTCAATGCCGCTGAGATCTGGCGAAGATCCTTTGCCACCGGCTGCTGCTGAAGCAGAAGCTTCAGACAAAGTCTCTCAATGTCTTTCTCTGCCTGGTCGATCTCCTCGTCCGCAAGGATGACCTCTCTTGCCTGCTCTTCCTTACCTTCCAGAATAGCCTCTGTGGCCTTTGTGATCGCAACTTCGCACAACTCGCCCATATTGGTAAGCTGTTCTTTTAATGAGTCAAGCTGCATATCGAATTTGTTTCTCATATTTAGCCGAACCTCCCTGTAATATAGTCTTCTGTTCTCTTATCTGATGGAATTGAGAATAATTTTTCCGTGTTGTTGTACTCGATCATTTCTCCAAGAAGGAAGAATGCGGTATTATCGGAAATTCGTACTGCCTGCTGCATATTATGTGTTACCATGACAATAGTATAATCTTTTTTCAAATCTGCCGCAAGATCTTCTATTTTAGAAGTGGAAATCGGATCCAATGCGGAGGTCGGTTCGTCCATCAAAAGCACTTCCGGTTCCACAGCCAGAGCTCTTGCAATACAAAGTCTCTGCTGTTGTCCACCAGACATTCCAAGGGCGCTTTTCTTGAGACGGTCCTTCACCTCATCCCAGATCGCCGCATTTCTCAAGGATTTCTCCACAATCTCATCCAGCCTTGCCTTGGAATGGATTCCGTGTGTTCTCGGTCCATATGCTACGTTGTCATAAATGCTCATCGGGAACGGATTCGGTTTCTGGAATACCATACCGACGCGTTTCCGAAGAGTGTTGACATCCATTGATTTTGCATAAATATCCTGTCCATCCAGAAGGATTTTCCCTTCGATGCGGCATCCTTCCACCAGGTCGTTCATTCTGTTTAAAGACTTTAAAAGCGTAGATTTCCCACAGCCACTTGGTCCTATGAACGCTGTAATTTTATTTGGTTTGATTTCCAGGTTGACATTTTTGAGTGCCTGGAACGAGCCATAAAACAAGTCCATATCTTTAATATTGATTTTGCCCATTACCGTGTCCCCTTTGTAAGTTTTCTTGCCGCAACGGCAGATAAGGTATTCATTCCGACTACCACAATCAGAAGAATCACTGCTGTCGCGTACGCCTGATCCATGTATAGCCCCTCACTGGAAAGATTGTACATGTGAACAGCCAGTGTACGTCCGGAATCCATTGGAGACGACGCCATTTTCGGAACCGTTCCTGCCGTGTACATCAAGGCCGCTGTCTCACCCATGATTCTTCCGATTGCCAGGATAACTCCCGCCATAATTCCCGGCACTGCCGCTGGAAGCACAATCCTGAAAATCGTACGAAGCTTTCCCGCCCCAAGTCCAAAACTTCCTTCCCTGTATGTATCAGGTACGGATTTTAACGCCTCTTCTGTCGTTCTCATAATCAGCGGAAGAATCATAATGGACATGGTAAAAGCACCTGCCAGAATGGAATATCCCCACTTAAGCGCTGATACGAAAAACAACATACCAAACAGACCGTACACGATGGATGGAATTCCGGATAAAGTCTCCGCCGTAATCCGGATGATACCCACAAATTTATTTCCTTTTTTTGCGTACTCCACAAGGAAAATGGCGGAGAAAATACCAAATGGAATCGCAATGACCAGCGACAATGCGGTCATAATGACAGTATTCACCAGCGCCGGCATCAAAGACGCATTTTCCGTGTTATACTCCAATGAGAATAAAGAGGGCTTGATATTCGGAAGTCCATTTATCAAAATATAAGCAAGCAGGAACAAAAGCACTGCAAATGTCGCTGCAGCAGCCGCAAAAATCAGTACCCGCAAAATGATACTTTCCACTTTTCTGCCTTTAGTCATTTCTGCTCCTCCTGTTCAAAACGGATACACATCCATTGATAATCAAAATAAATACAAACAGTACCACCGCAGTCGCAATCAGTGCTTCTCTGTGCAGATCCGCCGCATAACCCATCTCCATTACAATGTTTGTCGTCATTGTACGCACACCTTTCAGAAGCCCTTGTGGCATTCTCGGCTGGTTTCCTGCAACCATGATGACCGCCATAGTCTCGCCGATCGCACGTCCTATTCCAAGAACAATTCCCGCGATCACACCGGATTTGGCAGCCGGGATCACAATCCGAAAAACTGTCCTCTCCTTTGTAGCTCCCAGAGCAAGTGAACCTTCATAGTACTGATCCGGTACACTCCGCATGGCAGACTCGGTCACACCGATAATGGTCGGAAGAATCATAATTCCGAGAATGATGGACGCTGTCAGCATCGTCTGGCCGTTCCCTCCCACGCCGGTTTTCGCTGTATATGTTCTTATCAACGGTACAATAACTACCAGACCGAAAAATCCATAGACAACGGACGGAATTCCGGCCAAAAGCTCAGTCGCTGATTTTAAAAATGGGTAAATCTTTTTCGGACAATAGTGCGCCATGAAAACTGAGGTAAAAATCCCGATCGGCACACCGATAACCACGGCTCCGGCCGTCACATAGATACTTCCCATAATCATCGGTAGAATACCGTAAATATTATTGCTCGGTCTCCACTCCTCTCCCAGAAGGAAGTCCAGAAAACCGATCTCGGACATCGCCGGAACCCCGTTTGCAAACAAAAACACACAAATCAGTGCTACCGCTAAAACGGAAGCACAGGCCGCAAGGAGAAATACTCCCTGCATGCCTTTTTCCTTCCAATTTTTCATAATTACTTCGTTACCTCATCCCAAGAAGTCGTTTCACCTGTAAAGATCTGTTTTACCTGATCGGATGTCAGTTCCTCTACGCTGTTATCATTGCTTACAATCACGGCAATTCCATCTGTCGCAATGACTGTCGCCTTCACACCTTCGGACGTCTCGGAGTCTTTCAGTTCACGGGAAGCCATTCCGATATCGCTGATTCCTTCGATCGCATTGGATACACCTGTTGTAGAATCACTTGTCTGGATTTCCACTTCGACATCTTTGTTCAGTTCTTTATATGCCTCGGAAAGTTTTTCCATTACCGGAGATACAGAAGAAGAACCAGATACTGTCACTTTTCCACTCAGCCCGGATGCACTATACTCTGTGGAAGTCTCTACCGGAATATATCCTTCATCAGCCACTACTTCCTGTCCCTGGCTGCTCATAATGAAATTGAGGAAATCCTGCGCCGCTTCGCTTAAACCGTCTTTTGTTACAACATTAAACGGACGGGATATTTTGTAAGTACCACTCTCAATGTTTTCTGCTGTAGCCTCTGCTCCATCAATCTTGACGGCTTTTACATCATCACTTAAAGACCCAAGAGATACATATCCGATTGCATTCGGATCCTGTGCTACAGTAGAAAGCATGACGGATGTATTGTTGGTGACAGTGGCATCTGTTGTTGTATTATCTACTTTCTCGCCGTTTACTTCTTCTTCCACACCGAAAAGCTCAACGAATGCCCCTCTTGTTCCGGATCCTTCCTCCCGGGAAATGACGTTGATGCTTCCTCCTGAAGAAGATCCTCCGTCGCTTCCTCCTTCTTTATCACTGCTACCACATGCCGCAAGAGACATCATCATAACTGCTGCTGTAATAATTGCTGTAACTTTTCTTAATTTCATAGTTTTCTCTCCCTGATTTCAAATTTTACATTTTTGTTGTTTTCCTGTCGACAGTGCCTATCATAAAGGACAAATGTTAAATCTATTAAAAACTTCCGGTTAAATCTATGTAAAATATTTATCCCCCAATTTTACATTTTCATGCTGTCGGGAAGAAAATCCGTGTAAAAATCAAGAAAATGTAAACTTTTCTACGACGATTCTAAAAACTTTACATTGATTTTATGTAGTAATTCAACCATGCGACCTGTAATCAATAAAACCTGCAATCACTTTTTTATTGTTATCTTTTAGACAATACTTGCCATGGTCATGGCAGAATGATAGAATGAGTTGGAATTATTTCTATACATATAGAAGAAAAACATTGGCATTTATCAGGGAGGAGAAAAGAAATGGCAATGAAACCAGCTCAGAAAAAACAGTTGACCGGCCTTTTCTACGCCGTATGCGGCGGTGTACTGTTTGCGGCCGGCGTGAATCTGTTCATCACACCGCTGGATCTGTATAACGGTGGATTCATGGGAATCGCACAGCTGATCCGTACCCTTTTGACATCTGTCTTCCATCTTTCTTTCGGGCAGACCGATATTGCGGGTATCGTTTACTTTTTAATTAATCTTCCGCTTCTGTACCTTGCGTGGCAGAAAATGGGAAAGGGCTTTTTCGCCCGAACTGTCTTTACTGTCATTGTCCAGACAGCAGCGCTGACCTTGATTCCAATTCCCGAACGCTCTATCATCGACGACCGTCTGACTTCCTGTATCATCGGCGGACTTATCGCAGGATTCGGAAGCGGCCTTGTACTGCGAGGCGGAAGTTCCGGTGGCGGACAGGACATTCTGGGACTTTACTTTACAAAGAAGTTTCGAAATTTCAGCGTCGGAAAAATGTCCAATATTATCAATATCTTTGTATACGGAGTCTGTCTGTTAATGTTTGACCTGGAAATCGTCATTTACTCACTAATCTATGGCGTCATCTATGCCATGGCATGTGACCGGATTCACATCCAGAACATTAATATGAGTGTGATGATCTTCACGAAAAAGCTCGGCATCTCCAAGGCGATTATGGAGGAGACGGGACGTGGCGTGACTAACTGGGACGGCGCCGGAGCCTACACCAATGAGACGTCCTATATCCTGTTCGTGATGATCTCCAAGTATGAGGTTAACCAGATCCGCAGAATCGTCCAGAACATCGATCCGAACGCCTTTATGATCTTCACGGAAGGTTGCTCCGTAGAAGGGAACTTTGAGAAGAGGCTGTAAACGCTCCGACGTGGCAAATGCTTGTACAAAACACCCGAAGAATGAAAGTGTATATCTTCCATTCTTCGGGCGTTTTCGTTTATGATCTTATTTTAAGTTTCTTTTCCTTGTTTCTACCGCTCTCTATGATTCTGCAAGAAACAGTCTCGCAATTTCCTTGTACAGCCACGATCTGCGCTGGATCTCAACCCCGCCGACCTCCACTGTGCCGCCTCTTGTCATAGTCGCAACTCCAAGCTCCGGAATCCTTATCTCCATGGAGCCGTCCGCATTTGTCATAGGACGTTCCCGGCGGATCCCCGGGTTGCCAGCAGCGGCCACAAGCTGCTGAATCCGTTCTCTATCGAAGTAGGTATCGTTTACCATGACGCCTTCCTCCGTCACAATAATCATATCTATCTCGTCCGGATCCCTTTCATTCGGGTCACGATAAAGGCGTCTGTACAGTCTTTCCAGCAGTCCCATATGATGAAAACCGGATTGTTTCAGAATTCTATTCATACCTGTCCCTCCTTCGTTCTGTTATGAGGCTATTCTATCACTGTCCTCAACTTGCTTCAACGAAAGATATTCTGTAGAAACTGAAGATATTCTGAATATCCGCAATCCGGCTTTCATTGTTTTTTAAGATTTTCGTATTCTATAACAGCTCTGCAAGGTCTGTGTATTCCATCTCAAAGCTCTCCGCCACATTTTTGCATGTAAGCTTCCCGTCATAGGTGTTCACTCCCGAGATCAGAACCGGGTTCTTTCTGCATGCTTCCTCCAGTCCATGCTTCGCAATGGCAAGTCCGTAACGCAATGTCGCATTGGTCAAAGCGATGGTGGAGGTCCTTGGCACTGCTCCCGGCATATTTCCGACGCAGTAATGGACAATACCATCTACTTCGTAAATCGGATCGTCGTGGTATGTTACTTTTGTCGTCTCACAACATCCGCCCTGGTCTACTGCTACATCCACAATTACGCTGCCCGGACGCATTTCCTTTAAGTACGCACGTTTCATCAGCTTCGGAGCAGCCTTACCTGGAATCAGAACGCTTCCGATCACCAGATCCGCGTCTTTCACCGCATTCTCGATATTGGTATCGGTGCTGACAAGTGTCTGGATTCTTGCCCCGAAAATATCATCCAGATAGGCAAGCCTTGGCAGGCTGATATCCAAAATCGTCACGTTAGCCCCCATGCCGACCGCAATCTTACATGCATTCGTGCCTACGGAACCGCCGCCGATAATCACAATGTTAGCCTTTGGCGTACCCGGCACGCCGGATAAGAGTACCCCGGATCCTCCGAACGTCTTTTCCAGATATTTCGCACCCTCCTGGATGCTGAGTCTTCCGGCAATCTGGCTCATCGGCGCTAAAAGAGGAATACTCCCGTCCCGCTCTATCAGAGTCTCATAAGCAAATCCTTTCATGCCGGATGTCAGCATAGCGTCTGTCAGAGCTCTGTCCGCCGCCAGATGAAGATAAGTAAAAAGCAGAAGGTCTTTGCGGAAGTATCCGTACTCTTCCGGCAGCGGTTCTTTGACCTTTACCATCATATCTACGCCGTCCCAGACTTCCTTTGCTTTATCACAAAGCTTCGCACCGGCCTTTTCATATTCTGCGTCTGTAAAGCCGGATCCCAGACCAGCTCCCTTTTCGATCCACACTTCATGTCCTGCGTTCACATAGCTTTTTGCGTTGTCTGGAATGAGTCCTACCCGGTACTCTCTGTTTTTGATCTCTTTCACACAGCCGATCTTCATGTTGTTACCTCCTTATGTGTTTTGTAGAATCGACCAATCCTTGTGCGTCTGTATTGGTTTTCATAGTTCTCTATGCCCATCATACATCATCTAAATTGTCTTTTCAATCATTGTTAATTTTTAGATTGATCTATCATTTAAAAGGCCCAAAAAGCTTTCTGTCAATCCAGTTTGATCTTTGCGAAGGCCTCGGCAAATGCATGGTTGAGAGGCTGTTCCGCCTCTTTTTGCTGTTGCTTCATATAACGCCGGACGTCCTGACGGCTTACGTCCTTTCCTTCTCTCTTCCTTCTGTCTTCAAAGGCAGCCATCTTCTCTTTGTGACCACAGACGCAGACAAAGGTCTGTGCCTCTCCCTTACCAAAAAGTTCCATCCGCTTGTGACAGACCGGACAACGGGCATTGGTCGTCCGGGAGATTGTCTCTCGGTATCCGCACTCTCTGTCCTGGCAGACAAGCATTTTGCTGTTCTTTCCGTTTACGGCAAGCATTCGTTTACCACAGCGCGGGCACTTCCGATTTGTAAGATTGTCATGCCGAAATGTCCCCTCACTTGTACGAATGTCAGATAATACATCGTTTGTGTACCGTTCGATTTCCCTCATAAAGGACGACTCTTTTTGCCTTCCCTCGGAAATCCTTTGGAGTTCCTTCTCCCACCTGGCCGTAAGCTCCGGTTTCTTCAGATCCTGAGGCACCAGCTCCAGAAGCTGCTTTCCCTTGGAAGTAATCAAAAGATCGTTCCCTTTCTTTTCCATATAAAAGGTATGAAACAGCTTTTCGATAATGTCCGCACGGGTGGCGACCGTCCCAAGCCCACCCTTTTCCATCGCAGTCAGAAGGGCTGCTTCCGTATACCGTGCCGGAGGTTTCGTCTTTCCTTCGGTCCGCTCCTGTCTCTTGATGAGAAGGCTTTGCCCCTCTTTCAGATCCGGGAGTGTCTGATTGCCCAGCTCATCCTCCCCATCTTCCTCCTCGATACTACTGTCGTAGACTGCTCTCCATCCGGCCTCCCGGATCGTCTCTCCTTTTGCGACGAAACGCTCTTTGCAGACAGACGCCTGAATACGTACCTGCTCATACTCTGCCGGAGGGTAGAGAACCGCCAGAAATCTCCGTACAACCAGATCATAAATCTTCCGTTCCTCCGAAGTCATATGGGTCAAGTCCACAAACTGCTCCGTCGGAATAATCGCATGATGGTCGCTCACCTTGCTGTCATCCACAAACCGTTTCTCCGCTTTGAACGTCTTTCCATGAAGGGCTTTTGCAAGGTCCCGAAAAGGCCCTGTCTTGCACGCTTCCACACGCTCTCTCAAAGTCGGAACAATATCTGAACTTATATACCGGGAATCTGTCCGTGGATAAGTCAGTACCTTATGATGTTCATAAAGCCGCTGCATGATATTGAGTGTCTCCTTGGCGGAAAAGCCAAACCGTCGGCTGGCATCCCGCTGAAGCTCCGTCAGGTCATAAAGTGCTGGAGCGTATGTATGCTTCTTCTTTTTCTCCACACGTTCCAGAAGAAGGCGTTCTCCCTGGATCATCTCCGTGATCTTTTTTGCCCGCTCTCCGTCAAAGATACGGGTGCTGCCGGACTTTTGATCTTGCCAGGTAAAGCAGATCCCTTCAGAATAGAGCCGCACACCATAGTAGGACTTTGGCGTAAAGGAGTGGATCTCCTCCTCCCGGTTTGCAAGTAGTGCCAGGGTTGGCGTCTGTACCCGCCCGCATGTAAGCTTGGCATTATACTTGCACGTCAGTGCTCTCGTGGCATTGATCCCCACGAGCCAGTCCGCCTTGGCTCTTGCTCTCGCGGCATCGTAAAGGTTCTCAAAGTCCCTCCCGTCCCTCAGACGGGCGAAGCCTTCCCGGATCGCCCGGTCCGTCACCGACGAAATCCACAGCCGTTTGAGCGGCTTTTGGTTTTTTGCCATGTCAAGAATCCATCTCGCCACCAGCTCGCCTTCCCGTCCGGCATCCGTAGCAATAATGATCTCTCCCACATCCTTTCTGCGGATCTGCGCCTTGACCGCGCCAAACTGCTTTGCTGTCTGACGTATCACCGTCAGCTTCCATGATTTGGGCACCATTGGAAGTACTTCCATCTTCCACTCTTTCCAATCTGGAGTATACTCCTCCGGATCAGCCAAAGTAACAAGGTGCCCAAGCCCCCAGGTGATGATATACTTTTCGCCCTCTATCATCCCCTGGCCATTCTTTTTACATCCCAACACCCGCGCAATGTCTCTTGCCACGGATGGTTTTTCCGCTATAACTAATACTTTCATGTCAATCCTTTCTCCTGTTTGGGAACTCTAAAAAACATCTATTGAACGTTTTTGTCGTATGCATTGCAACAGGAAAGGATATTGCCGGGACCCTCCCTTTGATCATCCTGCAATATCCTCTCTATTCGTTCACGATCAGATTTCCGTACTGATCCTTCAAAAGTTCCAGTTGTCTGCTCTCCTCCTCAGCCTCATCCAGACATCGTAAAATCGCTTCATTTAATGAGAGCATCTTGTCGTCCAGCTCCGATACCATCTTTGCGCACTCTTTTAGTTCCCTGCTAATGTATTCCGGTGCATTGCCCTCAAATTTGTAATAGATCTTATGCTCCAGGCTCGCCCAGAAATCCATGGCGATGGTTCGAATCTGAATCTCCACCTTTGTATCCACCACGCTGTCTGTCAGAAAAATCGGGACAGAAACAAGCATGTGGTAGCTTTTGTATCCGCTCTCCTTCGGATGCCGGATATAATCCTTAATGGAGAGCACCTTCAAATCGCTCTGGTTCCCAATCAGCTCCGCCAGCCGGTAAATGTCCGATGTAAAAGAACAGATCAGACGTACTCCGGCGATATCGTTGATGTACTTCACCATGTTCTCAATGGAACTCTCATGCCCCTGTCTCTTTAGTTTCTTAACAATGCTTTCCGGCGTCTTGATTCTCTTTTTGATATGTTCAATCGGGTTGTACCGATGGACATGCTGAAATTCGTCGTTTAGAATCTCCAGCTTGGTACCAACTTCCTTCAATGCCGCGTTATACAGGAACATCACGGTTTTCCAACTGTCGACATCTTCATAGTTTTTTACGTTCATCCTTTTCCACCTTTCACGAAAAAGACTTGCATGTTCATGCTTACCGCATTTACGCGCCACCTTATATTATAACATATTCTATTTACTTTGTCATTTATTTCACATTTTAACCATGTTTTTCTCTATTTTACTAAAATTTGGCACATTCTCATTGTACATAATGCCGCATGATGGCTCTCTAAAGTGACGCCAGCACAACAGGACGCATCCACCGAAACCGGCAGCTCCGGCACATATGCCTTGACAAGCAGTGCATTGGACACCACGCAGATATCTGTACAGACTCCGATCATCTCCACTGCTTCGTATCCGCCATCCCGGATATACTCTGCAAGCTCCACACTTCCAAACGCCGGCTTGTCAAAAATCCGGCTGTCCCCGGCAAACGGCTGAAGCTGTGGAATAATCTCCCATCCTTCACTACCCCGGATGCAATGTGTGATCGGAAGTTTTCGCCCTTCCTGGGTTTCAAGATAATTCTCCCCGTGGGTATCACGGGTAAAGACAACCTCTCCTCCCTCGGCAGTCCAGGACAGGATCTTCTGCCGCACCTTCTCTGTGATGGCACAGGCCTCCTTCGTCCCAAGGCTCCCTGTCACAAAGTCATTTTGCATATCAATCACAACCAGAAGTTCTTTCATCCTGCTCCTCCTCCTCTTGCTTTTTCTGTATTGTAACACGATTCCCACAGGGCGTAAAGAAACGTGGAAAACTTTACAATTCTTTTATAGAATGGTATGATATTCAGACAGAGAAAGGAGATTTCAGATGTTTCGATTGTGGGGAAAGATATGGAAAAACAACCGGATGGCCGCGGATACCGTGATCTGCGATGATTCCCCGGACACGAGAACGCACAAGGTGTTCCGGGCTCTGGACGAGATCTGTTACACCTTTGATCTCAGCAAGCCGATCTGGCTCGATACGAATATCCGGGAGTTTCAAAAGCACGCAAAAGTCCGGTTTTATCAGGACAGTTTTATCGACGGCATTGATTTCGATTATCTGGAGATCCAGGTCATCGAGGAGGATTCATACAGCACGGATTATGTATAGCGGAGGGATACCCTCCGTTATTTTTTCATCTTCGGTTCAAAAATCAGAGAGGCGAGATAACCAAAGATCAGCGCTGCTGAGATACCCACCGCACTGGAGGTAAAGCCTCCTTCAAAAATGCCGATGAACCCGTCTTTTTGCACCGCTTCTTTCACTCCCTGAAAGAGGGTGTTTCCAAATCCAAGCAGCGGTACGCTCGCCCCGCATCCGACCATTTCTATGAGCGGATCATATACGCCCAGGAATCCAAGCACGGTCCCTGTCGTCACTAAAAGGACCATCACTCTTCCCGGCATCAGTTTCGTCCGATCCAGAAGGATCTGCACCAGGGCGCAGATCAATCCGCCCGCCCAGAACGCATTGACATATTCCATCTTGTTCCTCCTTATCATCCAGCATGTTCCAGCACAATTCCGTGTGCGATTCCGGGGATGCTCTCTCCTTCGTTGAAGCTTACCGTGGACATGAGCGCCCCGGTCGGAACGAAAAGTACTTTCTTCCACTCCCCTTTACAGATCTTTGGGACCACATAGGAGCCAAGCGTCACCGCCGCACAGCCACAGCCGCTGCCCCCGGCGTGTGTGTCCTGGGTCTGCTGATCAAAAATTGTCTTCCCACAGTCCATATGCCGGTCCTCAATATCCACCCCATTTTTCTTTAAAAGTTCCAGAAGGATCGTACTTCCTATATAACCCAGATCCCCAGTAACAATCTGATCGTACGCCTCCAGATCCTGTCCGAAATCCTTACGGTTCGTCAGAATCGTATCACATGCCGCCGGCGCCATACAACCACCCATATTCTGGGAGTCCTTAAGTCCATAGTCCACAATCTTTCCGACAGTCACGCCGGAGAGGCGAACTTTCGACTTCTCACATCCGATGACAAAAGCACCGCTTCCGGTCACTGTCCACTGAGCCGAGAGAGGCCTCTGAGACGCATAGCCAAGAGGAAACCGGAATTCCTTCTCCGCACTTCCAAAATGGCTCGACGTGACTGCCAGGGCATAGTCCGCATAGCCTCCCGCCACCGTCATAGACGCCAGAGCCAGTGCCTCACCGGAGGTCGAGCAGGCCCCAAAAAGTCCGAACATAGGGATCTGGAGACTCTCGATTCCCATCGCCGTCGCCGTACCCTGCCGCAGAAGATCACCTCCAAAGAGATAGCGGATCTTGTCCTTGGGGATCCCGGATTTTTCCACTGCCCGCAGGCACGCCCGCTTCTGCATCTCACTTTCCGCCTCTTCCCAGGTCGTCTTTCCGAAGAGGTTATTCTTGTCCTGTCCCCTCTCGTCAAAGAGCTTTCCCAGTGGTCCCTGGCTTTCTTTCTGTCCCACAATCGTTCCTGCACTTAGCAGGTACGGAGCCTCGGCAAACCCAAGGCTCTGCTTTCCCTTTGCTATTCCATTTCTCATCTTCCATCCCGCCTTTCTCTACCAGTTGATTCCCGCTTTCAGCAGGAGATAATAAATGAGTCCGAAGGCCCAGCTTGTTACGATTCCATAGAGGATGACGGGACCTGCAATCGTAAAGATCTTACAGCCTATCCCGAACACCTGCCCTTCCTTTTTATATTCGATAGCAGGCGCGGCTACAGAGTTGGCAAACCCGGTAATCGGGACCAGCGCCCCGGCTCCGCCCCATTTCGCAATCTTCGGATAGAGGCCAAGTCCCGTCAGAAGAACACTTAAAAACACGAGAAGCATGGATGTATAACAGCTCGTCATTTCCTTGTCCATTCCTGTACCGGACACGTAGTTGGAGATGATCTGGCCCACAAGACAGATGGCACCTCCGGTTACAAAGGCCCGGAACATATTTTTCCAGACATTGTGCACCGGCGTTTTCTGTTTGACATATTCTTCGTAGCTTTTTTGCTTTCTTGCCTGTTCTTTGTTGATCGGCTTTTTCAAACTGATTCCTCCTTACGTTCCCCATCTTCCCAGGAAATACAAAAGCGCTCCCGCCGTTTTCCCAAGAGACAGGCCCATGATAATATATGGTATAGTTTTTACAATTTTCAGCCGCCGGATAAAGATCGGAAATACATTGAGGATATCTGCCAGCGCCATCGCCCAGCACCCTACAAATATCCCCGAAAAGATGCCAAGCACTGCCAGAAGTACGCTGCCTCCCGGAATCCGGACCTGGTAGAGATAAAAGATATTAAAGAGGGTCCCTCCCAGTACAATAGAATCTTCATACAGTAGAATCTGTCTTCCCGTGTGGGTCCGGTCCGCAAAGATGGAGACAAGACCAAGCCCGATGAGAAAGGAAAATAATCCCCCTGCAATCACGGCGCCGGAGGCAAATCCGATGACGCCAAGAAGTACCTGCTCAGCCCACATCTTTTTCTTTCCCCTTTCTGGAATACTCGTCAATGAGGGTCATCTCAATATCTTCCTCATAGGTCCGCATCTCCACTTCCATCGGCGTCGGATCCGGGGTAAAGCGCTTCTTCCCAAAATGATTGAAAAAGAGCAGAATCCCCACGCTCATTCCAAGGCTGTATGTGAGCTCCAGAATCGTAAATCCATCCGACGTCGTCCCGGTCACGAGATAGTAGATCTGATCGAAAAGCTTTGGCACATCCACGTCGTTATTAAACGACATGATGGAAAACCCGGCTCCGATAAATGTCACGAGAAGGACAAAGAAACTCTTTACGGCCTGCACCACTTTCTTCTGTTTTTTCTGCTCCTCGATGGTGACGATCAGATCCGTCTCCCCCAGATTTTCTACAGTAAGATTCGGACAGACCTCATGGATCTTTGCGATCACTTCCAAAATGGAGACAACATAACGCTTTTGCCCCTGTCCATTTGCCTTCAAAAGTCGTACCGGTTTCAACCGGTTGACGATTGTCTGGTCAGCACATTCCATAGAGAGGATATCCCCCAGAAGGACGTCCGACTTTGTCACCTCTTTATTCTTATCCCCTTTAATATATAAAATCTGACCCGTTGTCCCCATCATTTCCTCCTTCTGCCATCCGGCTGCTTACCAGCGTCCCATTCTCCTCTGAAACCGAATGACGCTGTGACATGACGTAATAGAGAAGTCCCAGAAGCACTGCTGCCGTGACAACGCAGATCAGGCATATCCGGATTCTTCGTTTCGCCTGTTCCATCACCTTCACCTTTCCTTTCTTTCAAGTGTAGTATGTCTGTTTGGGCTGTTTTTATACCGGATATGCCTGATTTCTTTTTGTATCAGTGATAAGCCGAAGTGGTAATTCCCTTCTTTTACGGGACACTTGAACCGCCGTACTCTTTCATCCGTTTCAGGATTTTCTTTTCCAGACGCGAGACCTGCACCTGGGACATGCCAAGCTGTTTCCCTGTCTCTGACTGTGTCTTGTTTTCAAAATACCGAAGATAGATCAGTTGCCGTTCCTCCTTCCCGAGCTTCTCCAATAGAGAATACAAAAATATCTGGTCAATAATCTTCTCCTCTGTCTTTTCCTCTTTCTCAAGCTTCTCCAGAAGCTCCACCTCACTTCCGTCCTTTTTGTAAACCGGACGGTGCAAAGACTCCACTTCCGACGAGGCTTCCAGAGCCTGTACCAACTCTTCTTTCCCCACCCCGGAAAGCTCTGAGAGTTCCTGGATGGTTGGTTCTCGGTTGTACTTTCTGACAAATTCTTCTTTTGCCTGACATGCTTTGTAGGAAATTTCTTTGAGTGAACGGCTGACTTTCAGCATCCCATCGTCCCGCAGGAAACGTCGGATCTCCCCGGAGATCATGGGCACGGCGTAAGTAGAAAATCGGACATCATAGGCCAGGTCAAACTTGTCGATTGCTTTTAATAGGCCGATGCTTCCGATCTGAAAGAGATCCTCGGCCTCCGTCCCTCTTCCGCTGTAACGCCGGACAATACACCAGACAAGTCCCACATTTTCTTCCACCAGCCGTGTCCTTGCCTCCTGATCTCCCTCGTGCGCCTTACGGATCAGCTCTGTGGTACGATCCATCCGTCCCTCCCGCTTCCGATCTTCTTTTTCATGCGGACCGTCGTTCCCTTTCCCGGCTCGGACTCTACCTCAAGTTCGTCCATAAAAGCCTCCATAAATGCAAATCCCATCCCGGAGCGATCAAGCTCCGGCCTTGTGGTGAACATCGGCTGCATGGCTTTTTCTACATCTTCAATCCCGTTTCCTTCGTCCCGGATTTCTATTTCCATCGCATGTCCCGAGATCCGGCAGCGGATCCGGATTTTATGTATTTCCTGGTCGTAGCCGTGTATGACTGCGTTGGTGACAGCCTCGGATACCGCGGTCTTAACATCCGCCACCTCCTCCAGTGTCGGATTGAGCTGGGTAAGAAAGGCCGCTACTGCTACCCTGGCAAATCCCTCGTTCTCCGAACAACTGTCAAATATCAATTCCATTTCATTCGTATCCTGTTTCATCTTCTTTCCTCCTCGTAAATCCGAATAATCTTTGCCGCTCCCGACATTTTCAGGATCTTCTTCATCCGTTCGTTCAGATTCGCCGCCCAGACTTCTCCCCCTGTCAGACTCAGCTTCCGGTACCGCCCCATCATCACTCCGATCCCGGAGCTGTCCATAAAGCTTGTCTCCCCGAAATCAAAGATCACATATTTCACATGATTCCGTTCGATCTGCCGATCCGCCTCTCTCCGGATTTCTTCCGTCTGATGATGATCCAGTTCCTTAGGCAGAAAGATCGTCAGACAGTTCTCTTCTATCTGATATTTCATAGTGCGCTCCCCTTTCTATCCATGATGTCCCCTCTTCCTTTGTAATTTCTGCCGTCTGATAAGCACAAAAGAGGATGATGCACAATGTACATCATCCTCTTTTGTAAACTCTTCTTTGTCCTCTATTGTCCATTCTTTCCTGCACTTGCGGCATTTAGACTCTCCAGCGCTTCCTGTGCGTCATTGCCTAAAGTCGTTCCGGAGTGCTGTTCCGATACTTTCTGATAGTAATTCTTTGCATTCTCCGTGTCGCCACTCTTTTCGTAAGCCTGGGCAAGAAGATACATGGCGTTCCCGCTGTCGTAGGACTCGTCCATCCTGACGACTTTCAGCAGATTTTCAATCGCCGCTTCATAGTTTTCCACGTCAAAATTAGCGCTTCCCCGGTTGTATAGTCTGCTACACGCCGATGGGTAGATACTGTTGGCAAGTGTCGTATGCTGCTCTTTTCCAAGCTCTCCAAGGGAATCCAGATTGATTGCCAGAAGCTCATCCGCCAGGTTTTCATTGGACTTGGCGCCGCTTTGGTATTGCGTCTGAATATCCATCAAAGCTTCGTAGCTGCTTTTTGTGGACTCCGCCGTCTCCTTTGCCGTCTGCGCCTCATCATTCTTTGTTCGGTAGCTCTCCAGTTCCTTTTCCAGAGCGTTGATCTCAGCTTTCTGGGACGCAATCTGATTGCTCGCTTCCACGATACTCTCATTCTTCTCCCTTGTCTGAGACTCATTGACAGCCGGCATAATCAGGAACCACATCACCGCCGCCCCGATGACCAGTCCGATGACAATATTGACAATGGTAAATGCCATGCCCTTTTCCGGATCCTTCGTCTCCACTGGTTTAATGATCGTCTCGTTACCAAGCTTATAGCTGACGGTCTGCTGTCCTTTCACATCTTTCTGTCCGGACGTCCGCTTTTTGTGCATCCGGTTCAGCTCATAAATATATCCGAGTGTAACCGGATCTGTCGTATCCAGCCGCTGGGCCGTCCTTAACACCTGCCTAGCTTTTGCGTACTGTGAAGTATGCAGATACAAAAGGGCTAAAAGCTGGAATGCCCGCAGGAAATCCGGCTGTTCTGACACGATCTTCTTTAACTGAATAATGGCGAGATCCTCGCCCCCTTGCCTGCAGTACTGTAAACACTGGTTGTACTTCTTGGCAGCCTGATCCACAGTATCCAGCCAGTTTTTAGATTCTCTGCACGATTTTAAATACTCCGTCGCTACATTCTCCCTGGGATTTAATCGCTCGCTGACGATCCAGACGGCCATCGCGCGAGGCACCTCGCCTCTTCCATAGTAAACAAGGCCAAGAAGATTTCTCGCATCCTTATTATACTTGTCAAAGCGAATGCTCTTCTTTAGGGACGCCAAAGCTCCTGTCAGATCCCGTATCTTTGCTTTTTTTAATCCATCGTTATACCAGTACAGGGACCGATAACGCAATTCTCCTCTGATATCCATACAAATCTCTCCGTTTCCCTAACGCGTTGTATCCAAGATATCTTTTAACAGATCCGACAGGTCGGTCAAATCTTCACTTATTGCCTCCGCCTCGATCTCATCTACCTCCAGACTCGGCTGAAACTTCTTCAGTTCTTCTTCAAAATTTAACATTCGGATGCCTCCCTTAACACTGCTTCCACTTCTCCAACGAGGTACAGGGATCCAAAACAGTAAATCCGGTCCTGTTCCCTTTTCTGTCCGCACACATAACGGACCGCCTCCTCAACTGTATCTACTTCCACCACCGGGCAATTAGCCCACTGTTCAAAATCGGCTTTCATCTCTTCAGCTTTCACACCACGGCTAGCCGAAATCTGTGTCACCACAAAGAGATCCGCTGGAATCTCCCGGCAGATAAGATGTATCATCTCACGATAATCCTTCTCCTTCACCGCCGAAAACAGGACGATCACCCTGCCGTCTTTTGGCATCAGTTCCCTCTGTTTGCAGACACTGTCTGTAAAGACGCGAACCGCCGCAAGATTATGCGCCCCGTCAAGGATCACTCCTGGACGCACTTCCTCCATACGTCCTTTCCAGACAACGCCGGCAAGGATCTGATACCAGGATGCCTTTGGTGTCTCAATCAGACAGGCAGCCGCCTCCAAAGCCAGAACGACATTCATCGGCTGATAAAGTGCGGTTGTCCGCAGTTTCCACTCGGCAGTATCATCATACCGATTCTCTGTGGAAAAAACAAGATCCTTCTTGGTAATTTCCTGGATTTTGAACGCATTTTCTGAGATTTCTCTACAAGGAGCACCAGCATTTTCTGCCGTCTTTCGCAACACCTTCTGAACGGTTTCGTCTGAGGCATCACAAATCAGCGGTACTCCCGGCTTGATGATCCCCGCCTTTTCCGTGGCAATCTTCTCGATCGTATCTCCCAAAATCTCAGTGTGATCCATCCCGATGGAGGTGATGACCGTCAGAACAGGATGCTCAATGCTGTTCGTAGCATCCAGCCTCCCTCCAAGTCCCGTCTCCAAAATGATATATTCCATCTTAGCGTCGTCAAAAGCTTTCATCGCCATGCCAAAGAGGAACTCGAAATATGTCGGATGGCTCAAACCATCTGTCTCCATCTTACGAACTGCCTCAAGTGTCTCTTCAAACACCGTAAGGAACCGCCTTTTGGATATCATCTCCTCCCCGATGCAGATCCGCTCTCGAATCGTCATCAGATGAGGGGATGTAAACAATCCGGTGCGTTTCCCCTCTCCAATAAGGAGCGCCTGCAGATATCTGCAAACGCTCCCTTTCCCATTTGTCCCTGCCACATGGATCATCTTTTTCTTCTCCTGCGGCGTGCCTAAATACGAAAGAAATGCCCTTGTATGATCCAGCGTATGTTTCCTGGCAAACATCTGGAGTTCATTAATATAGCTTACCGCTTCTTCATAATTCATCTTTTATTCCTCATCCTCGGTTCCTTCAAAGGCCTCCACCCAGTTCTTTGCGGGTGGATCCTGTTCCTCCTCAGGCGCCAGCGTAATCTCGCCGTTCTGGTACACATATTTCTTGGAGGTGGCAAACACCGTACTGCTGGATCCCATCTGGATCACGGTAATGATATCCCCATTTTCCAATGTGCAGTCGTTTAAAATCACATGAGTATTATTTAAAAACTTGCTTTCCTGCTGCTCACCGTTGACAAAGATCTTACTGCTCTTTGTCAGATTCTCTCCATAAAGGCTGTAGGTCTTCTCCTCACCCGGCTGAGGCACGATATTGCTCAATGTCACATCCTTGACGCCCATACGCATATGTCCTTCCGTAATCGGCGGTTCCCCCTCATATACATACTGGTCGCCATAGAGAATATCATACTGCAACAGCTCCAGATCCTTTAAATAGTCCTCGGTTTTCCTTCTCTGCTGATGGTAGTTGAAAAGCGTCCCCGAGTGAATATCAAGCCGTTCCAGCACATCTGCCATAATCTGATAGGATGGAATGTTCCGGTCCTCTTTCTTAAGGCCAATATTATCCCAAATCACATAATTCGTATTATAGAGATACTTGCTTTTTAAATCTTTCGCTTCCAACCCCATGGTCGGCAGGTGATCTCCGTAGAAAACGATGACACTTGGTTCGTCCCGCTTATCCACTTCCTCAACCAGATGCTTTGCGAATTGATCCATCTCATAGACCTGATTCACATAATACTCCCAGGCATTCTGCTTTCCTTCGTCCTCCATTCCGGACACTGTGATCTCCGGATTCTCGATCACCTTTTCTGTCGGATAATCCCCATGTCCCTGTACACTGATACAGAACACGAAATCCTGCTGTTCATCTGAATCCAAGGCATCCGTTATATGCTCCACCAGAATGTCGTCCTTCGACCAATTATTCGGCGTCGTTTGAAGGATGTTCATAAACTCTTTACTCGTAAAACTGTCAAATCCTGTATCATTATAAACCCGGGCACGGCTGTAAAAATTCCCTCCATTATTGTGGATCGCGTGGGCACCGTATCCCAGAGCAGAAAGTGCGGTCGCCGCACTTTCGCAGACCTCGCTTTTGAGCTTGGTCTTATATGGATACTCTCCCGGCCCGAAATAGCGCATGTTCATTCCTGTCAGCACTTCAAATTCCGTATTTGCTGTTCCCGCCCCCACTGACGGTACCTTGAAGTATCCGGTAGAATAATTCTCAAACAAAGACCGTAAAAACGGAATCGGATCCTTGGAGAGCTGGTAGAATTCCACCTCCGCCGGATCGAAGAAAGACTCTAACTGCACGAAAATAATGTTCGGCTTCTCTCCATCTGCAAGCCCCGTCGTCGTCTTTGTCAGGCGTCCTCCCTCGTTGATGTCCTCCATCGTCCCCTCGTCATACCCGTTCGGCTTGTCGATTCCGGTATTAAAAAGGCTGGCGGAAAAGCAATATGGAAGGCCATAGTCTTCGTACGCAAACGCGATATTTCCAAAATAAGTCGATACCACCCGCTTGTCAATCGCCTGATTCGTTAAAAAGACATAGGCCCCACAACAGATCCCGATTCCGATCAGGGCCCTGATCCGATGCATTTTCCCTTGATACTGTCCACCCCGGCGCCACATGGCAATCACCCAGATGATGACCGCCACAACACCAACTGCCATAATGACCAGCTCATAGATAGCAAAATAATTCGTAAACAGAGAAAGTCCCTCGGTCAGCGTCTTGAGATCCTGCGCGTTAAACGGCGTGACACGCTTTAACAGCATGGCACCGTTGACCACTCCGAGCATAATCCAGAAAACACTGATCAGAATCCGGGCAAACACCCTTCTCCGGACCAGGTATACAATAGAAAACGTCACAAAAATCATAAATGAATTGTATAAAAACACAAGTGGCGTTTCTACCGCATAACTCCATGCCGAGACGAACGAATGGCGAGAAATACTTTCAATGATCAGATTAATCGCCATCGCCCATATTGCTTGAAGCGGAAGCGAGAAAAGATTCATCCACTTATATACCGGAGCCATCTTTTTGGCAAAAGCACTGTTTTTGCGCTCCTCCAAAATCCGCTGCCGGCGTTCTTTTCGCTTTTTCGCGCTCTCTTTGAGATCTTCTCTGCTCAGATGCCGCAGCTTCTCTATCTTTCCTTTGATATCTGGTTTCTTAAAATGGATTGTATTCATGTTTTCCCCTTGTCTGCTACTTCCTGATCGATGCAAGACGCTCCTGAACCTGTTCCATCATCTGTGTATATTTTTCAAGCTTTGCCTGCTCCTCAGCGATCTTCGTCTCCGGAGCTTTGCTCATAAACTTTTCATTGTTCAGCATGCCGTTGACACGGGCCAGCTCCTTTTTGAGCCTCTCTTCTTCTTTTAAGAGACGCTCCCGCTCCTGCTCAAAATCAATCAGATCTTCCAGCGGCATATACACTGCTCCATCCGGAACCACAATAGAAACCGCATCTTCAGAAATACCATCATTTGTTTTCTGAATGATGAGTTCGCTTGCATTCATCAATGGATTCACTGATTCTTTTAATGTTTCAAACCCTTCACAAAGTGTCTCATTCTCACAAACAATATATACTTTCGCTTTTCTTGCGTTTGGCACGTTCATTTCGGCACGGGCATTTCTTACCCCACGTACAATGTCCTTGATGTGCTCTACAATATTCTCTTCCCGTGGATAATCCAAAGCTTCGTCATACTCCGGCCAGGAGGACATCATCAAAGACTCTTCTGCCGGAACAAGAACGCTGTAAATCTCCTCCGTCACGAACGGCATATACGGATGCAGAAGCTTCAGTGCGTCCGCAAGTACTGTTTTTAATGTCCAAAGCGCCGCATTGGCCGCCTTATAATTGTCATCCGCATGGTAGATCCGGTATTTTGCAAGCTCAATGTACCAGTCACAGAACTCATCCCAGATAAAGTCGTAAACTTTCTGTACCGCAATACCAAGCTCAAACTTATCCATGTTTTCCGTCACGTCTTTTGCCAGACGATTGACTTTGGAAAGAATCCATTTGTCTGCTGCTGTCAGGTCCTCTGCATCCGGACGGCTGATTACCTTATCCTCCATGTTCATAAGGATAAAGCGGGACGCATTCCATACTTTGTTGGCAAAGTTCCGGTTGGCTTCCACTCTCTCCTTGTAGAAACGCATATCGTTTCCAGGCGCGTTTCCGGTCACTACCGTAAGACGGAGCGCATCCGCACCATACTGGTCGATGATCTCCAGCGGATCAATGCCGTTTCCGAGAGACTTACTCATCTTTCTTCCCTGGTCGTCCCGAATCAGTCCATGGAAAAATACCGTGTGGAACGGGCATTTACCGGTCTGCTCAAATCCGGAGAATACCATCCGGATCACCCAGAAAAAGATGATATCGTATCCGGTTACCAGAACGTCTGTCGGATAGAAATAGTCAAGATCTTCGGTCTGCTCCGGCCATCCCAGTGTGGAGAACGGCCACAGTGCGGAAGAGAACCACGTATCCAGCGTATCCTCATCCTGTGTAAAATGATTGCATCCACACTTTGGACATACGTAAGGCGCACCTCCTTTTTGTACTACCATTTCACCACACTCATCGCAGTAATATGCCGGAATTCGGTGTCCCCACCAGATCTGCCGGGAAATACACCAGTCTCTGATATTATTAAGCCACTGTAAATAGATTTTATTCATCCGCTCCGGAATCAGCTTTAACTCTCCTGTTTCCAGCGCCTTGACGGCCGGCTTTGCCAGTTCCTCCATCCGCACGAACCACTGCTGCTTGATCAGTGGCTCAACTGTGTGATGGCACCGTTCATGCACACCAACGCTGTGGGTGTATTCTTCTACTTTAACGAGATATCCCTGATCCTCCAGATCCTGTACAATAGCCTCTCTCGCCTCATAACGGTCCATCCCCGCGTACTTGCCGCCATTTTCATTGATCGTGGCATCATCGTTCATAATATGAATTTCCTCAAGGCCGTGACGCTTTCCGATCTCAAAGTCATTCGGGTCATGTGCCGGAGTCACCTTCATGGCTCCGGTTCCGAATTCTTTGTCAACATACGCATCTGCGATGATCGGAATTTCCTTATTTACAAGTGGAAGCATCGCTTTCTTTCCGATAATATCCGTATAGCGCTCATCCTCCGGATTGACAACAATCGCCGTATCTCCAAGCATCGTTTCCGGACGGGTTGTCGCGATCACAAGGCTTCTGTCCGTACCTACGATCGGGTAGCGGATATGCCAGAAATGTCCCGCCTGTTCTTCATGCTCTACTTCCGCATCTGAAAGAGACGTCTGGCATACAGGACACCAGTTGATGATCCGGGAGCCTTTGTAAATGTAGCCTTTCTCATAAAGACGGAGGAATACTTCCTCTACTGCCTTACTGCATCCCTCGTCCATGGTGAAACGCTCTCTGTCCCAGTCGCAGGATACGCCAAGCTTTTTCAACTGGGACTCAATCGTCCCTGCGTACTCTTCCTTCCACTCCCAGGTCCGCTTTAAGAAACCTTCTCTTCCAAGCTCTCTCTTATCGATCCCTTCATCCTTTAACTGGTTTGTTACTTTAACCTCTGTTGAAATCGCCGCATGGTCTGTCCCCGGAATCCACAGCGCATTGTAGCCCTGCATTCTCTTGTATCGGATCAGGATGTCCTGAAGCGTATTATCAAGAGCATGCCCCATATGCAGCTTTCCGGTAATATTCGGAGGCGGCATCACCGTCGTAAACGGCTTTCTGCTCCGGTCTGCCTCTGCGTGGAAATACTTATTCTCACACCATTTTTCATAAAGTTTCGGTTCAATCTCTTTTGGATTGTACGTCTTGTCCAACTGTCTGCTCATTATTACCTCCTCATCATAAAAAAGAATCCTGTTTGGCAGGATTCTCCGCCTGCTGCGGGTCGCTTCAGCGGCAGCTTCCACTCCGCTGCAGTGCGATCCGCGCGGAGCGTTTCTTATTTCATAGGAACGCAGTTTCCTATGAAATAAAGAAAACGCCCTTTACATATGTAAAGGGCGTATAAACGCGGTACCACCTTCATTATATACCCGTCCTCCCTGACAGGTATATATCTCTTCGTTCTATAACGGGAACCACTCCGGGATGTCCTACTGTCCTGTCGGACCCATTCAGATATCCGGCTCCAAAGCTACCTTCCACAACTCCTACTTGTAATCACCTTCCAGCCAGTGGGTAATTTTCTCTGTCAAGGGCAGGTGTGTACTCCTCTTTATCAACACCTTTAAATATGAAACTATGATAATCATAGTCACGAAGCTTTCATTTGTCAAGGAGTTCATGGAATTTTCATGGATTCTTAAGGTTTCCCTGAACGACACTGCCTTTTTGGCAGCTTATTTTCTATTCCTTATTAGATCCTGCCAGATATTCACCAAGTTCCTCTGCCGTATCAAAGATCTGATCCGCCCCGGCATCTTCCAACTCTTCCCTACTGCCAAAGCCATAAAGTACACCTGCGGAGGCAAGTCCGTTTGCCTTTGCCCCGTCAATATCGTAGTGACGGTCCCCCACCATAATCACCGAAGGATCCCCTGCTTTCCGATGAAACGAATCAAGCGCATATTCGATGACGGCTTCCTTTGTCAGGCGTTTCCCTTCCATATCGCTTCCGCAGATGGCGTCAAACCAGCATGTGATCCCCGCATCTTCTGCAATCATCTTTGCATAGACCTCCGGCTTCGACGTGGCCATCACGACGGTTTTTCCCGCTTGTTTCAGACGTTTTAGCAAATCGGTCACGCCATCGAAAAGGCGGTATTCATAAACTCCTTTGACACCGAAATTTTCCCGGTAGTAGGATACAGCCTGAACAGCTTCCTCCTCGCCTAATCCCGTGTATTCCCGGAAAGAATGAACCAGCGGCGGCCCGATAAACGGAAGAAGTTCTTCCCGCTCTTTTTCTATTCCAAACTTTTCCAGGGCGTAAATGACGGAATTGACGATCCCTTTCTCTGAATCAATCAGTGTCCCGTCAAGATCCAGCAAAATCATATCAAAGCCTGCCTGTTCTCTCATCCTTATTCCTCCTGCTTTCGTTTCAGCTTCTGGAACATAGCTTTGTCTTCGGCGCTGACCCGCCTGGATTCTCTACATTTCTGGATTGCCTTATTGTGTGTCCACACATCCATCCGGTGCCCTTTTAATAGGTCAATGATCTTGTCCGGATATTTCAGATAGGCAGTCGCAAGGCTCCAGGCAATCCCCATCCGGACATAATATTCTTTCTGCCCAATTTCTTCGTAAATCTTCAATACCCGATCAATATACAGATCCTTCAGGAAATAATCCATCATGGAAATGACGCCAAAACGGACCTCAAATTCCCGGTTGCTTGTCACCCATTTTTGCAAATAAGAAAACCAGAAATCCGGATCCTCTTCCATCCATCCAAAAGTCGATACACAGCAGTCACAGTCAGCCCAGGAGCAGATCCCAGGTACCCATGCGTCCAGATACTGCACTCTCTCTTCCCGGGACGCTTTCCGGTATCCGGCCACCATCCCAAAGAGCATATGCTCCTCCTGATAAATGCCCTCCCCTTTCGTTCTGGTCATCTCATAAAGCCATCCGTCTTCTTTTTGCATCTCTTTGGCGGTCTCTTTTGCAAGTTTGCGAAGCACCGGAACACGGATTCCGAGCGTCTTCACAGACGGTGCGTTCAAAATCCGGTCGTTGAATTCTTTATACTCCGGATCAGAAAGCCCTATCAGCCTTTCCCTCATTTTCTCTTTCTTTCCTGCCACCTGTCTACTTCTCCTCTCTGAATCCCGCAAACAGAATATCATGGTTAATCATGGTATAAAAACGGTTCTTGATCTCCTCGTAACTATTTGACGGCTGTGCCATCAGCCACATCAGCTTGGTAATCGTTGCCTCCAGCGTCATATCGTATGCCTCCAGAAGGTCAAAGTCCTGTTTCACTTTCTTTCCGACCTCATAGACTGTCATATTACTTCCCTCACTGACTACCTGGGTTGTCATCACAATGAGTTTCCCTTCTTCTTTCCACTTCTTCATACCTTCATAAACTTCCTTTGTGATGCTATCAGGAAGACCGCCCACACCAAAGCTTTCAATCACCACACAGTCATAGAAATCTAAAATCTGGGTGAGCACACCGTTTCTCATCCCCGGCACCAGTTTCAGTACATATACGCTGTCTTTCATCTCGTGATAGAACCGCACTTCTCCCTGATGTCTGACCGGAGGAATATAACGAATTACCTGTTCGTCCTGGATCACGGCCGGATATGGAAAATTAATACTGGAAAAAGCATTGTAACTCTTGGCACGCTCTTTTTTCGCTCTTGTTCCGAGAATCACTTTTCCATCAAATACAATGCTTACGTCTTCAGAATTGTCATCCGACGCATAAATAAAGCTGTCCAGAAGATTCGTTTTGGCATCTGTCACATCCATATTGATCGGCTTCTGTGCTCCTGTAATGACGATCGGCTTCGGAGAATTTTGAATCATATAAGAAAGTGCCGCTGCCGTATAAGCAAGAGTATCGGTTCCATGACAGATCACAAAGCCATCGTAACTGTCATATCTTTCTTCTACCGCCTCTACGATAAGCTTCCAATGTTCCGGTGTCACATTCGTACTGTCTATATTGCACACCTGAAACGTTTCCACCTCGCATACTTGCTCCACCTGAGGAATATAAGACAAAATGTCCTGCGGTGTCAGTCCCGGAGCCAGCCCGTTTTCCGTCTGTCTGGACGCAATCGTTCCTCCGGTTCCAATCATAAGTATTTTCTTCATTCTCGTATCCTCTCTCTTTCCATACTTCCCCTTCTGTCAGAAAAAAGCCCCACCACAAAGCGGATGGGGTTCTGCTATAATTTTAGTATAAAGAAATTTCCCCGGGAAATCAACTGCTTCTGGGATTTTACCTGTTTTTGTGATAGAATAAATACAGTTTGTACAAATGAGGGAGGAGCAGGATATGAGACAAAAAATTGATTTGCTGAACGGACCGGTGTTTCCGTCACTTGCAAAGCTCGCTGTGCCGATTATGGCTACATCACTTGTCCAGATGGCGTACAACCTGACCGACATGATCTGGATTGGCCGCATCGGCAGCAACGCTGTAGCATCGGTGGGCGCTGCCGGAATGTATATGTGGTTTGCCAATGGCATTGCCGTCCTGGCAAAAATGGGCGGACAAGTGAAAGTTGGCCACGCCCTCGGAGCCGGTGAGCCGGAACAGGCACGTGGCTATGCCAGAAACGCGATTCAGCTTTCGCTGTTTTTCGGCCTTTTCTATGGAATTATCTGCCTGCTGTTTCAAGGTCCGTTGATCGGATTCTTCCGTCTGAATTCCAAAACCGTAATCCAGGATGCCGAAGTATATCTCGCCATCACCTGCGGACTGGTCATATTTTCCTTTTTGAACCAGGTATTTACCGGAATTCTGACTGCCATGGGAAACAGCCGGACCTCGTTTCTCGCGACAGCAATCGGACTTGTCATCAATATCATCCTTGACCCTATCCTGATTTTCGGAATTGGGCCATTTCCACAGATGTATGTGGCCGGAGCCGCCATTGCCACTGTATTTGCACAATCCGTTGTCACAGCGGTCTTCCTCGTTTCCATCCGCAGGGAACCGGATATTTTTATGAATCTGCATTTTTTTACCCGTCCCCAGACGGATATTCTGAAAGAATTGATTCAGATTGGCCTGCCTTCTTCTATTCAGAATATGATGTTTACCGGGATTTCCATGGTAATCGCACGGATGGTAGCAAGTTTTGGAGACGCTGCCGTGGCTGTCCAAAAGGTCGGTTCCCAGATCGAGTCCATCTCCTGGATGACGTCCGATGGTTTTGCCGCAGCGGTCAATTCTTTTATTGCGCAGAATTTCGGAGCCGGAAACGAAACCAGAGCAAAACGGGGTTACCGCTGTTCCATGATCGTTGTCCTGCTGTGGGGCTTTTTTTGCACCATCGTACTGATCGTATTTCCGGCACCGATCTTCCGGATTTTCATACCAGAAGCCGCCGTTCTCCCGATGGGCATAGATTACCTGCGTATCCTCGGCGTTTCCCAGCTTTTCATGTGCATGGAAATCACAACGGCCGGAGCATTTTCCGGGCTTGGACGCACCCTTCCTCCATCCATTGTCAGCACCTCTCTCA
This sequence comes from Sellimonas intestinalis, assembly GCF_001280875.1. Classification (GTDB taxonomy): domain Bacteria; phylum Bacillota; class Clostridia; order Lachnospirales; family Lachnospiraceae; genus Sellimonas; species Sellimonas intestinalis. Next base: position 48,937 of record NZ_LGAJ01000011.1, read on the forward strand.
CCGTTGCCCGGATTCCGATGGCCCTGCTTCTGATCTCCACCCCGCTTGGACTAAACGGTATCTGGTGGAGTATCACAATCTCGAGTATATGCAAAGGCATTGTCCTGACTGCCGCTTTCAAAAAGATGACATTCCGGGGAATAAAAGTGAATACACATTCCTAAAGGGAAATGAGCTCCGGTCCCTTGTTCGCCCCGGATGATTCCCCACTTCCGAAATGCCTGTCCACCAGGTGACAGTACTCTTCATAAGCCGGAACCTCGGAAAACGCTTCCCGAAGCGCATCCTGGATGCCCTTATAATACCATCCAATCATCTTTTTATCCTTCATCCGAAACCGATTCCAAAGCTCCTCCCCGACAACCGGATAATCCCTGTCAATATCCCGCATATTGGACAGCTTGTCCGCAAGTCCGATCATCTGTACCTCATAAGGAGCACAACGAATTCTTTTTATCGTTGAACCTTTCCGCTCTATCCACGACCTGGACTTGTCCTCACTTTCCTGTGCCACCAGCGATGCGACCCGCTCTGAAAAAGACGCCTCCAGCAGCTCTTTGGTCACTCCCTCGCAGTCCTCAATCGTATCGTGAAGAATCGCCGCACTGATCACTTCCTCGTCCTTCGTCATCGTAGAGACGATGTCCCCCACCTCAATCGGATGAACAATATAAGGACGCTTCGTCCCTTTCCGAAACTGTCCTTCATGTGCCTTTGTCGCAAATTCGATTGCCCGGTCTATCATCATATTCCGTTCCTTTCTTCTGTTGACATTTACAGATTTAGCGTACCACGTTGAAAAATAAAATCAAGGTTTTTCTTCCATAAATTGAGATTCTATCGTATACTAGTTTACGTCAAAAGAATGGAAACGAATCATCGGAAATGTATTTTCGATTTGTAGAAAGTAGGAGGTTTTTGCCATGAAGAAAAAGAAAGGCGTCCTCATTACCGGGGCGTCCAGGGGGATCGGACGTGCAGCCGCTCTTTTACTTGCCAGATATGGGTTCCATCTGTTTCTCAACAGCGCCCATCACCTGGATGCTTTAAAAGAAGTACAAAAAGAGATTTTGCGTCTCCCTGGTGCTTCCTGTGAACTTTGTCCGGGTAATGTTGGCGATCCTGGGCAGGTACGGAATATGTTCTCACAGATCTCCCGCTCCGAACAAGTGGATGGAGGTGTGGAGATTCTCATTAACAATGCCGGGATTTCCCATATCGGGCTGTTAAGCGATATGACGGACAGCGAGTGGAATCAGGTGATCGCAACCAATCTTTCCTCCGCTTTTTACTGCTGCAGGGAAGCCATCCCGCACATGGTATCAAAAAAAACGGGCAAAATCCTCAATATTTCTTCCATGTGGGGACGAAGCGGCGCATCCTGCGAAGCAGCTTACTCCGCCTCCAAAGCGGGGATTCACGGCCTTACCCAGGCGCTGGCCAAAGAACTTGCGCCAAGCAACATCCAGGTAAACGCCATCGCTTTTGGAGTCATCGACACCGCTATGAACCAGATGCTCGATCCGGACGAATGGCTCGCTCTCCAGGACGAAATCCCTGCCGGCCGCTTCGCCGCACCGGAAGAGGCCGCACAGATGATCTTACATGTTCTTCAAGCGCCTTCTTATATGACTGGACAAATCATTGGATTTGACGGCGGATTTTTATAGAAATTGCCGCCATAAAGATATTAGAAAAGGAAACCTGTTCCTTCTATTGATCGGAACATGGTTTCCCTTTTTTATATTTCTGTAGTTACTTCAGGCACCACGCATATCCATATTCCGGCAGCGTGATAACGCCGTCTTCAATTATTTCACCGCTAAAGAGTTCTCTTTGTAGTCCTTCTTGCGGAAGACGAAATTCTTTTGACCTGTCAGCAAAGTTAAAGATTCCGGTCAATGTCCGGCCATTCCATCTTCTGATCATACAAAGAATTTCCTGATCCCCGGTTTCCCACGTATTCACTTCCGCTTCTGGACCTAGAATATCTTCCTGCGCTCTTAGTTTCTCCATATAATCCAGTGTCGCAAAAATCTGGCCTTCCACCGTATCTTTATCATTCCGGTTTTCTGCAAGTTCCCACTTGAAAGCTCCTCTGTGGATGTATCTGGAGTCTGAACATTTATCCGGATCTTCTTTATATGTGTAGTCATTCACCTGTCCGATCTCATCCCCGCTGTAAATCATCGGAATCCCCGCCTGCATGAACATATAGGCATGAAGCATCAGATCTTTTCGGATGGCCTTCTCCATTTTGGCACCGTCCTGCTCAAACCCTGCGCTTTCAATCCCACACATGGATGCCGTCGTACCGCAAAATCTGGCGTCTTTTGTCACCGGATCGTCGTTGTAGAGCTCCCCACGACTTACGCTTCCCGGATACTTACCTGTAAAGTAATCGTTCAAATATTGTTTGTGAGGAATTTCTTTCATTCCCCACCATTTCAGTGTATCATAGTCCAGACCCCAGCCAATGTCGTCGTGGCATCTCAGATAATTCAGAAAGGTATATTGCTTTGGCAGACTGTTCACAATATCAAGCTGCTTCTTGAGAAGTCTCGTATCGTGTACCGCCAGGGTGTGCCAGGTGGTCGCCATGGTTGTGACATTGTATAGCATATGGCACTCTGGCTTTTCTACCGTTCCAAAATAAGGCAGCACTTTCTCCGGTTCCATCACAACCTCACCCAGAAGTGCTACTGCCGGACAGACAATTTCACCGATCATCCTCATCATACGGACAATAGTATGAACCTGTTTTAAGTTCCGGCAGGATGTACCGAGCTCTTTCCAGATATAAGGAACCGCATCAATACGAATAATATCCATTCCCTGATTTGCGAAGAACAGGAAATTGTACATCATCTCGTTAAACACTCTAGGATTTCCATAGTTCAAATCCCACTGGTACGGATAAAATGTCGTCATCACATAGTGTCCGATTTCCGGAATCCAGGTAAAATTCCCCGGCGCCGTCGTCGGGAATACCTGCGGAACCGTACGCTCAAACTGGTTGGGAATATCCGGATTGTCGTAGAAGAAATAGCGGCTCATATATTCGCCTTCTCCTCTTCTCGCCCGCACCGCCCACTCATGCTCCTCGGAAGTGTGGTTCATCACAAAATCCATACAAAGGTCGATTCCCATTCCGTGACATTTTGTTGCCAGTTTCGCCAGATCTTCCACCGTTCCCAGATCTTCCCGAACCTTGCGGAAATCCGCCACAGCATATCCCCCGTCAGATTTTCCCTTTACAGTATCGAGAAACGGCATCAAATGAATGAAAGATGCATGACTCTCCTTGATATAGTCCAGTTTTTTCTGTACCCCTTTCAGATTCCCGGCAAAATGATCGATATAAAGCATCATGCCAAGCATGTCTTTCTTACGGTACCAGCCCGGGTGTTGTTCCCGCTCCCGGTCACGCTTCTTTAAAGCCGCACTTCGGTTCCTATAATATTCATACATCTGGCCGCACAGTTCCGCATACATGGAATCGTTTCCGTAGAGCTCCATATAGAGCCATTTCAATTCATCCTGATGCTTTTCCATACGAATCTGAAATTCTATGTCGCTTTTCTTTCCTCTTCCCACGATTTTCAAAGCCCCTTTATTGTTCTACTCGTCTCAGATACTTCTGGTATGCAAGATATTCTCCGCTCTCGATCGGCACCGGAAGCCCAGCCTGCATCAGTGCCGCTCCACTGTAGAGCCGGTCATGTCCGTCAATCCTATAATATGCTTCCGGCACCAATCCACGCATTTTCACATAGTTCACCGTCATGTTGCCATGCTGTTTCAGCATAACTACATTTACCAACGCCTCAGACCGGTCCTCTGATACAAACGCCCATGCTCCCAACTCGTCTTTTAACGGATCTGACAATCGATAGTAATCTCCATTCTGGATCAACGGCGCATATGCCTTGAACTTCTTTACCTGATCTTTGACTTCTTCTTTCTCCTTGTCGCTTAACAGTCCCAGATTCAGCTCATAACCGAATGTTCCCGCCATAGCTACGACACCTCTCGTGTTCAGTGAAGTCACCCTTCCGGTCTGGTGGTTTGGCACAGCAGACACATGAGAGCCCACACAAGATGCCGGATAAATAAAGGATGTACCATACTGTATCTCGATCCGGTCGATTGCATCCGTATTATCACTGCACCAGATCTGAGGGGTATAGTATAACATTCCCGCGTCAAACCGTCCGCCGCCACCGCTGCATCCTTCAATCAGTGTATCTGGGTACCGCTTCAGAAGCCGCTCCAGGAAATCATAGACGCCCAGAACATAATCATAAAGAACCTTTCCCTGCTCTTTCGTCTCAGAAGAATAAATATCGGAAATACTGCGGTTCATATCCCACTTGATATAATCAACTTTCCCCTGATCGAGCACCGAACAAATCTGATCGAATACATGATCCCGAATCTCTTTCCTGGAGAAGTCCAGCACAAGCTGGTTTCTTCCCCGGACCGGATGACGCTTCGGAATCTGCAGTGCCCAGTCTGGATGTTCCCGGTAAAGATCACTATCCTCGGAGACCATCTCCGGCTCAATCCACAGTCCGAATTTTAATCCCAGATCGTTGATCTTTCCGATCAGTTCTCCCATAGTACATCCCAGCTTCTTCTCATTGACTACCCAGTCTCCAAGACTTGTATTGTCATCGTTTCTCTCCCCAAACCATCCGTCGTCCAGCACAAGCATTTCAATGCCAAGTTTCGCGGCTTCCCTTCCAAGCTTTAACAGGCTCTCCCCCGTAAAATTAAAATAATCTGCCTCCCAACTGTTGACGAGAACGGGACGTACTTCATTTTTAAATTTTCCTCTGCACAGATGATTACGGAAACACCGATGCAGATTTTGGGAAAGCTGTGACATCCCCTCTGCGGAATAAGTCAAAACTGTCTCCGGAATCAGGAAGCTCTCCCCCGGCCCAACTGGATAAGAAAATAATTCCGAGGCAAGGCCCATCAGTGCTCTTGACTGATTAAACTGATCTTTTTCAGCTTCCGCTTTGAAGCAGCCACTGTATACAAAGACCATTGCATAGCAGTTTCCGGATTCCTCTGTCGTGTCTTTTTCCGCCAAAATCATTGCCGGATTGTACTGGTGACTGGATGTTCCTCTTCTGCTTCGCAGAATCTGTTTCCCGTGGCTTAACGGTACCCTCTGGAAATTCCTCTCCATCGCGTGGCGCCCGTAAAAGCTGATCAGATCATAATCTCCACTTACAAAGTCCAGGCAGGCAGACGCTGCCTTGCTGATATGAATCTTTTCTTCGCCCTGATTGATGATTTTCACGCTACGTGTAATAATGTCGTATTTCGGCAGAACGCCGTACAAAAGCACTGCCTGCACTTTTGTCACAGCGTCCTCCATCAGGATTTCCAGTGTCTGTGCTTCGTCTTCTGTGGCATAGACCGCCGGCAGACCCGGAAGAGAATATTTCCCATTTATAATCCGATGGCTCTTATAGCGCAGATCACAGCTATACGTGCCGTCACTGTTTTTCACGGTAAGAGCCGGACTGCGGAAATCTCCGGTTCCGCTTGTCGGGAATTCTTGTGGCAGCGCATCCATGGAATAGGTTCTGTCCTGGTTCGCATCATACGGATTGGCGGAAAATCCTCTGTCATAATAGGTCAGCAGATAATCCATTCCCCCGTAGACCGTCTTCCCATAATATAGATGCAGCAGAAATCCATATGCGTCTGCCTGAAACTGATATGTCGTGTGGTCTGTCTGTAATGTAAAAATTCTTTTCTCATTTTCAAATTCAATTCCCATATTTACTCTCCTTGTACCGTCTTTTATTTTACCGCACCGTTTACTACTCCATTTAAGATCTGTTTCTGACAGATCACGTAGAAAATCACAATCGGAATGAGGGCCAACAAGTACGATGCAAACGCCAGGTTATAATTGGTTCCAAACTGTGTCTGGAAATTGAGCTGTGCCAACGGCAGGGTATTCTGTCCTGTCCCGGCCATGATGACAAGCGGTGTCATTACGTCGTTCCATACGGAAAGAGCTGTGATAACCGCAACCGTCGCATGCATCGGTTTCATAATGGGAAAGATCACTTTCCAGTATGTTCTCCATGTACTTGCGCCGTCCACCCGCGCCGCCTCTTCCAACGCAATCGGAATATTAGTGAGATATCCGGAATACAGTAAAACATTCATCGGCATATAGAATACCACATAAAGAATAATAACGCCAACCCAGTTTCCAAGTCCCATCTCAGCCGTCTGCTTTGCAAGCGGCATCATCAGGATCGCAAACGGCACAAACATACCGCTTACAATAAACAGATAAACAAAATTGTAAAACTTACTGTGCGCTTTATTTCTTCCCACCGCGTATCCCATCAGGGAATGGATCACAATGGAAAGTACCACAGTCAGCACGGAAATCAGCAAACTGTTTCTCAGGGAATTCCAGAAGTCCGTTACCTTCATCGCTTCTTTGAAATTGCTGAGACTGAAGCTTTCCGGTAAAGATAAGATACCGGAAATGCTGTTGGTCATCTCGCTTGGCTGTTTGAACGCGATCACGATCGTCATATAAAGAGGGAACGCAATCGTAATCAGTCCAAGGATCAAAAGGATCATTACGGTCCAATTTGTTTTGTGTTCTGCTTTTACTTTCATTATAACTGCTCCTCCTTCCGTGATGAAAAGCTCATCTGCGCTACGGAAATCGCCACGATCACAATAAAGAAGATCACCGCGTTCGCACTCTGGAATCCGAACTGTCCTCCAGCCATACCATTATTGTAGATCAGGTAGGAGATGGACTCGGTACTCTGTGCAGGTCCTCCTTTTGTCAGTGCCATGATCTGGTCGAATACCATGAGGAAGTTTTTTACACAGAGAACCATATTGATTGTAAAAAATGGTATAATCAGAGGGAAAGTCAGGAGTTTAAATTTCTTCCATCCTGTCGCCCCGTCGAGAGATCCCGCCTCATAAACATCTTCCGGCACGGTCTGAAGACCGGAGATATAAATAATCGTATTCATTGCAATAGACTGCCATGCACAGACAACCACTACCCCAATCCATGCTGTCTTTTCATTGGAAAGCATACTTCCACTCAATGCTCCGCTTCCTATCGTCTTTCCGAATTCCGGAAGGATGTATGTAAAGAAATAGTTGAAGATGTAACCGACTACCAGCGCTCCCAATACATTCGGAAGGAAGTAAGCCGCTCTGAAAAAACTCTTACCTTTAATCTTGCTATTGAGCCCAAGTGCAAGAATCAGACTGATGACATTGGTAATGATCGTAGCACAAATGGCAAGACGAAATGTAAACCAGTAGGATTTGCCGACTCTTGCGTCGGTGAAAAGATCCGTGTAATTCCGAAGACCTACCATATCGTAGTCTCCAAATCCTTTAAAGTTCGTAAAACTGTAGTACACACCTCTGATGAGCGGAACCGTGTTAAAGCAGATAAACAGTGCCAGAATCGGTATCGTGATCAACAGAAAGGTACGATTTCTATCGTTCATTTTTCTCATGTTTTTGCTCTCCTTTCCTTAAACTTAGGCGTCCCCGTTTTCTTCCTCATACTCCTGCACTTCCCGTATAATATCACGGTTGTATCTTGTCCAGTCACTGTCGAATTTCTTCAGAAACGCATCCACATCTTTATTGATCAGGAAAGTCTGGATCTGTGCATCCACCGCCATCTCAGACGGATAATAGTGATCCTGATAATCTGTCATATTACCCGCTTCGATATACTCCGTCATACCGTCCAGTTGGGAAGCCAGATCAAAATCTCCTTCTTTACAAGGGATCGCATTTTGGTCATCAATGTATGCCTGGATATTCTCATCTTCATAGAGAAATTCAAGTACCTCATATGCTGCCTCTTTATTTTCACAATCCGCCGTCACAGCAAACATCAGGTCGACACCGGAGTTCAATGTATTCCCTTCCTTCGTATCACTGGCCGGTGTAACGAAAGAATCAATATTCATATCCGGATTCACAGATAAGATCTGAGGTACAGCGTAGCTTCCGATTGGATACATTGCAGATTCCCCGTTGGCAAATGCGGTGCAGGCGTCATTATATCCGTAGGCAAACGGATCTTCCGGTCCATAGTTTAAAAGTTCCAAATATTTTTCCGCGACTTCACGGTACGAATCCGTAAAGTTTGCATCGCCTTTATTCACCTGCTTACACAGATCCGGCGGTGCCAATGCAACTGCCATAGAGTTCCACGGCGCCAGACATGTCCAAGTATCCTTGAACCCGAAATAGAATGGAAGAATCCCTTCGGACTGAATATCATTGCACAATGTCATCAACTCATCCCACGTATTCGGGATCTCCCATCCATGTTCTTCAAACATATCCCTGTTATAAAGTATCCCTGCTGCATTCGCTACATAAGGGATGCCAAACGTTCCTTCCGTTGGAACAATTTCCAGTGCTTCCAGAATATCTTTGTAAGAATCCTTAATTTCCCCCATCACTTCACTGTCGGAAACATCCGCCAGAATTCCGGCATCCACATAATAAGAATAATTGATATCCCCGCCAATTCCGATAATATCCGGATAGTCCTCCCGGATAAACCTTGTCCTCATAATGGTAGAAGCATCGTTTGGCGAATCAATGGTCAGATGGATATCGTCGTGTGTTGCATTGAATTTCTCTTCCACCTGGTCAAAATAGGTTGCCGCTTCCGGTTTGTACTGCAAAATCTCGATTTCTGTCTTCCCACTCTTTTCATTTCCATCTCCGCACGCAGTGAGGAACATAGACGCTGTCATACATCCGGCCAGAGCAGCACCGATTACCTTTTTCCCCTTTCTCATCATTTTTCTCCTTTCTTGTCTTTGTCTCTAAGATATTTTTATTATAACATAGCAATATGCTTGCAAAAATACCTTGATAATCCTGGTTTTATACCCAAATGCTTGATTTTCTAAATATAATTGAAGTCATCTTGCATTTTGGTATATAATACAAAAAAGAGAGGTATTGCTTTTATGGATAACTACTTATTTTCCGTCTTTCCGCTTGAAAATTTTATCGATCTTGCGCTATATCAATCCGGGTGGGAGCAATGCTTTCCGGCACATACTTTTGGTCCTGTAGCGAAAGATCATTATCTATTTCATTATGTCATTTCAGGTACCGGAGTATTCTCTGCCCAAAACGCAAAAGGCAGCTCCACCGAGTATCATATTAAAAGCGGAGAAGGCTTTATGATGTTTCCCCAGCAAGTCTGCTCCTACTGGGCTGACATGGAACTCCCTTGGGAATATGTCTGGATTGAATTTGACGGACTAAGAGTCAAAGAGTCCGTCGAGCTTGCGGGCCTTTCCCCCGAGCATCCGGTCTACCACTCTCGCTCTAAAGAATTAAGAGAAAAGATGATGGAAGAAATGCTCTACATCGTCCACCATCCCAAGGAATCCCCTCTGCATATTTTAGGGCACGGATTTCTCTTCCTTGATTATCTCACCCGCTCCATGGCACCGTTTCGGGTCGGAAAGAACGGGAAAATTCAGGATTTCTATATGCGAGAGGCGCTGGCGTTCATCGAGCAAAACTTTCAGAACGATATCTCTGTAGAGGACATTGCCGCACAGTGCGGCCTTAACCGTAGTTACTTCGGCACTATTTTCCGTCAGGCATTGGGTCAGACACCCCAGGAATTCCTCATCCACTACCGGATGATCAAGGCGGCGGAGCTTTTGAAGATGACCCAATTTTCCATCCAGGATATCGCAAATGCCGTTGGCTACAGCAATCCGCTGCACTTTTCCCGGGCATTTAAGAAGGTATACGGACTTTCACCCCGTACCTGGCGCAACGAAAACCAGGTTGCCAGAAATTAAATGCGAAAAATCACCTCGCTCCCACCAGTAAAGCGAGTGGGACAATTTTCGGACATCCTCAGCAAATGCTCAGTATCCACGCTATAAAATGAGGAATTGCCCTTGTTTCGGCTCGTAGGAACAAAAACAAGGGCAAACAGATAGGGATTGAATTGAAAACGGGCATGAAACCTTGAAAAACAGTGTTTTTCGAGAACTAGATAGTGAAAAGATATTTTTGTATTGCTTGTATAAAAACCACAGCTCTTAATACTCGGTATAATCCCGTATCTTCTTGACGGTACCGACGTAATCATGGGCTGTTCCTTTAAAATTTTCTGGATTAATAGGATGATGGATGTTATATAGAATTCCCGTTTCTCCTGTTCTTCCTAAATCGCCCTCGTCTATATGACTTTCATCTATATGGACACAGACGATTTCGAGGCATACCAAAACATAATCGTCACCCTCAACAATTTCTCTTTCCCACCTGAAACGACACTCCAGATTCATAAAGCACTCGTCAATCAGAGGAGCATTTACCATTTCCGCTTTAACCGAAGTTAACCCGGCGGTTTTAATCTCATCTATCTCAAAACCATTATTCTTACAGCTTGACATGCACTTATCATACAAATCGGCAGACATAAAATTAATGACAGCGTCCCCTGCTTCATGGAGCGTTTGATATAAATGCCCGTATTTGCTGACCGCGGAAACAATGGCAAAGTAGCCGTTTTTTCCTCCTGTGAATGTTGTCCAAGACTGCATACAGGCGTTTGGTTGTCCATTGTTTTTATATGAAGTAATAATGTAGAGAGGAGAAGGAACGGAAACAACGAACTCCATCCAATGAAATCCATACATTTCCATATTCTTCATCGATTCAGGCAATTTGCTGTATTGTTTTTTCATATTTACCTCCACAAATCTTATTTTTTTCATTTTACCACAATCCCAGGAGCATGGATACTGGCGATTCTCTGCACTACATGCTGAATACCCATGACTGGACTTCCATCAGCAAGCTGAATACCATACCCGGCTCCAGCAAAAAGACGTAGGAGCTCCTCCCACGTCTTTTTATCTTTCCAATCCTCCATTACTTTTCTTTTATTTCATCCTGCTTCCCTCGTGTTTATTCGATGACAAGCCCTTCCCGACTCATCACATCCACAACTTCTTTCACGTATTTCACACATAGCTCGTCGTCAGACGCCTCTACCATCACACGTATCACTGGCTCAGTACCGCTCTCCCGTACGAGAATCCGTCCGTCCTCGCCAAGCTCTTCCGCAACATGTTCGATGGCTTTCACGACCTTGGGATTCTCTCTGGCTGTCTTTTTGTCCGCCACCCTTACATTCTGCAGAAGCTGCGGATAAATTCTCACTTCCTCCGCAAGCTTTCCAAGGCTCATCTTCTTCTCCAGAATGACTTCCATCAGCATCAAGGATGTCAGGATACCGTCCCCGGTTTTTGCGTACTTGCTGAAAATGATGTGGCCGGACTGCTCTCCCCCGAGCACATAACCATTGTTCATCATATTTTCAAAGACGTATTTATCTCCGACTTTCGTCTTCTCATAGTTCATTCCGATCTTATCACACGCCTTATACAGCCCCAGATTGGACATGATCGTCGTCACGATGGTATTTCCATTTAATCTGCCCTGTTCCATCAGGTACTTACCGCAGATGTACAAAATCAAGTCGCCGTCAATGAGATTGCCGTTCTCGTCTACTGCCAAACACCGATCCGCATCTCCGTCAAAAGCAAATCCCACATCCAAGTGTTTCTCCTTGACGTGAGCCATCAGTCCTTCCATATGGGTGGAACCGCAAGCCGTATTGATATTCGTCCCGTCCGGATTGTTATTGATTACATAGGTCTTCGCACCAAGTGCGTCAAAGACACTCTTTGCAATGGCAAATGCGCTTCCGTTGGCACAGTCCAGGCCAATCTTCATATCTTTAAAAGAACGGGTAGCCACCGAAATCAGGTGTCCGATGTAACGGTTTCTTCCGGCCGCATAGTCGATCGTACGTCCGATCCCGTCTCTTGTTGCCAGCGGAATCTCTTTTTTCTCACCATCGATATAGGCTTCGATCTGGTTTTCGACTTCTGCTTCCATCTTATATCCTTTGCCGTTGATCAGCTTGATACCGTTGTCATAGAACGGGTTGTGGCTGGCTGAAATCATAATTCCGCAGTCAAAATCTTCTGTACTCGTCACATAGGAAACACTCGGCGTCGTCGTCACATGAAGCAGATAGGCATCCGCACCGGAAGCTGTTAGTCCTGCTGCCAGCGCATACTCAAACATATAACTGCTTCTTCTCGTATCTTTTCCGATGACAATCCGTGCCTTGTGCTCCTGCCCGAAATACCATCCGAGATATCTTCCCACTTTAAAAGCATGTTCTACTGTCAGCCCGATGTTGGCTTCTCCCCTGAATCCGTCCGTTCCAAAATATTTACCCATATTTTTCATACTCCTTTATTAAATTTGTTTTATCTGCCGATTTTTTTGCACAATCGTTTCATCTGTTCTATTATATCCGTCCTGATCTGGTTTTGCAACTATTTTATGTGTTCCTTCCAAACTCATATTCTCATTCTTGGGATTTTACGTTACTTATCAAATTTGTAGCTATTCAGCTATAGAGCTCAGATTCAAGACTTACGACAAGGATTCGTGATTTCAGGACGCATGGCTGAATAGTAAAAAAATTTTAAAATAAGTATTGACAAACTCTCTATAGCATGATATTCTGTCATCAGTTAGTTAATACTAACTAAAACAAACGGGTAGTTATACCTAATCCGTTTCTTTTTTTCTTCCTTAGTTAGCTTTTACTAACTTCCGTTGAAAGGAGGCCTTATATGTTTGATCAAAAATTAGTCGAACATTGTTCCGCTGTCCTGGCTGGTTTAAAGACAGCGAACCTGTTTTCCTATACGGTTGGTCCGGGCGACGACGTCCGGCAGTTGGTCACTGACCGGAACCGGACTTTAAACCCGAAAGGAATTACTCTTTTCATTCTCAAAGAAACGAATCAAAACGCGCTTATTTATGTCTGCCGTCCCGGCAGACTCCAGGCCGATTTTCAGCGGGAGTGTGTAAAAGGCTTTTTAAAGAACTATGGTTACAGAGAATTTACTGCCGAAAAGGCAATCGATACATTAAAGAAAAGGCTTGCAAATTGTGACAGATTTCCACATGAAATTGGACTTTTCCTCGGATATCCGTACTGCGATGTGAAAGGTTTCATTGATAATAACGGAAAGAACTGCCGCGCCTGCGGATTCTGGAAAGTCTACGAAAACGAAACTGAGACGCTGAAGCTGTTTCAGAAATTCATCAAATGTCGTGAAGTCTATACAAGGCTGTTTCACTACCGACAACGGTCTATCCAGCAGCTCACGGTTGCTGCTTGTGAATAGAACATTCATTTAAACGTATTAAGAAACTGACTGATGACAGGAGGTAAACGCACATGAGTCATATTGCTGTAGTATACTGGAGCGGTACCGGGCATACCGAAGCCATGGCGCAGAAAGTCGCTGAGGGCATCATTTCTGCCGGCGGAGAGGCCACGGTACTGACTGCCTCTGAATTTAACGGTTCCATGATGGATTCCTACGACGCTGTCGCTTTTGGATGTCCGTCCATGGGTGCCGAGCAGCTTGAGGAATCGGAATTTGAACCGATGTTCCAGGAGTGTACATCCAAACTGAACGGCAAAAAAATCGCCCTCTTCGGCTCCTACGGATGGGGAGACGGTGAATGGATGCGTACTTGGGAAGAGGACTGTAAAGGCTACGGAGCCATTCTCTCTTCTGATCCCGTGATCTGTAATGAAGATCCGGATGCAGACGCCCAAAACGCCTGCATAGAACTTGGAAAAACTCTTGTATAAGATTTTTTATATAAAAGTTTTTTATTTAATGTGTATCTCTCAAAATGTTTCCTAAACAGAACGAAGGAACCGGCAAACCACCGGTTCCTTTTTCTGTACATTCTGTGTGAATTAAGCTTTCTTCTCTTTCAACCATGCTGAGGCATATTCCGCAATCTGACGAATACAGCCGTCTTCCATTGGGGAAGTCAGTCCCGCTCCTTCCACCAGCCCGAGGAAGGTATCTGTGCCGCCCCGCTTTACAAAGTGTTTGTATTTCTCCCACGCCTTCTTCCAGTCTTTCTCGAGTTCCAGCCAGAACTGAAGTGCCACTGTCTGTGCGAGACAGTAGTCAATATAATAGAATGGGGTGGCGAAGATATGGTTCTGTCTCTGCCATCCTGCTCCTCTTTCATAGAATGGGATGCCTTCCAGGTGCAGATAAGGACGGTACATCTTCTCAAGCTTCAGCCATGCTTCATTTCTCTCATGCGGAGCCATTTCCGGGTGCTCATATACAACCTGCTGGAAATGATCGACCAGACAACCATATGGGATAAAATTCAGTGTTCCTTCAAGATGGGACACTTCATACTTCTTCGTCTGGTGTTTGAAAAACAGCCCATACCACGGCGTCGCGAAAAACTCCATAGACATGGAATGAGTCTCTGCCGCTTCCATAGACGGGAGATGTGTAGCAATCAGGTCGATATTCTTCTCCGCCATATACGCCGCGAATGCATGTCCTGCTTCATGGGTTAATACGTCCACATCTCCTGCCGTTCCGTTGAAATTGGAGAATATAAACGGACATCCGTAGCCTGGGATATCGCAACAGTATCCTCCTGTCGCCTTTCCCGGCTTTGCCACCACATCAAAGAGCTCCCGGTCAAACATCATCTTAATGAAATCCGCTGTCTCCGGGGACATTTCCGTATACATCTTTCGTCCGGCTTCCATGATTTCTTCGTATGATCCCTGCGGTACCGCATTCCCGTCCGGATACCGGAAGGAATCATCATAGATATGCAGTTTCTCCACACCGATACACTCTGCCTGGTGCTTCTTAATTTCACATACGACCGGCACCAGATCTCTTACCACCTGTTCCCGGAATCCGGCGATTGCTTCCGGTGCGTAACAGTTTCTCTGGCGGCGCACATAGCCAAGCTCCACAAAGCTCTTCATACCAAGGCGGTGTGCCTGCTCGGTACGGTTCTTGACAAGCTTATCGAAGATCTCGTCAAGTTCTCTCTGATTGTCATCGAAAAATTTGCCGGACGCCTCATAGGCCGCTCTTCTTACTTCCTGGTTCGTACTCTGCATATATGGTCCGAGCTGGGAAAGATTGTACGTCTTTCCCTGAAATTCGATCTGCGCCCCGGCAAGCAGAGTCTGATACTGGGTCTGTAACCGGCTCTCTTCCTGGAGAAGTTCTGTGATCTCCGGGGAAAACCCTTTCATGGCAAGCTCCAGATTGAGAAAGAGTACCTTGCCGAATTTCTCCTCCAGTTCCCTGCGGAACCTCGACTGCAAAAGCACTTCATTGTACTTCTGGAATTCCTCTTCCAGCATCGGGGAGATCCGGTCATTGTACTCCCGTTCTTTTGCGTAGAATTCGTTTTTTGTGTTGATCGTATAGCGGATGTAGACAAGGGAGTCCGCTGTGGAAATCTCCTTTTCCACCTCGTTCATCTTATATACCGCCTGAATCTGCTCCTCCAGTGAAGACGCGTGTTTTAGCTCCTCGGTGATCTCCCGGATCCGGTTTCTCACCTCGTCCACATCCGTCCTTTTGTACACAAACTCACTAAACTTCATATTCCTCTCCTTCCTTACCTGAAAAAGAAGAGTACAACGCACAGTACCACACCGGCGACGATGGCAAGTACTGGCCACAGCGCCCAGAACGCACCGAGAACCATCGCCAGATAGTCATTTCTCTCAAGCGGGACTTCCTGGATCTCTTCTTTGAAGCGTCTGAGCTTTTCCTCCTGTTCCCTGCGCCTTTTCGCTCTTTTGCTGTTCTTACCAAATCCAAACATTGTACTCGTTTCCTTTCCTGCTGATTATACTTCTTCCTGCTTTTTCTCCAGTGGGAAATGACATGCCACATAATGTCCTTCCTCAAGCTCTCTTAATTCCGGCGTCACATGTTTGCAGATTTCCTGACAGTATTTGCATCTCGTATGGAATTTACATCCTTCCGGCGGATGTACCGGGCTTGGAATATCTCCTTCCAGCGGCACGATTTCCTTCTTGTGATCCGGGTCTGTGGTCGGGATTGCGGAGAGCAGCGCTTCTGTGTACGGATGCATCGGATGATCGAACATTCCTTTGGACGTTGCAAGCTCCACAATATTTCCAAGATACATGACACCGATCCGGTCACTAATATATTTTACCACACTCAGGCCGTGAGAGATAAACAGATATGCCAGATTTTCCTTTCCCCCCAGATCTTTTAAAAGGTTGACAATCTGTGATTGGATGGAAACGTCCAGGGCGGATACAGCCTCGTCGCACACAACGAACTTCGGTTTCAGCGCCAATGACCGGGCGATCCCGATACGCTGTCTTTGACCACCTGAGAACTGATGCGGATAACGGTGGATCATATACGGCGCAAGACCACATTCTTCCATGATCTTCATGACATAATCCTGCATCTTGTCGTCATTCTTCTCAAAGAATCCATGAGCCAGCAGTCCTTCCCCAATGATCTGTCCGACCGTCATACGTGGATTCAGCGAGGAATACGGATCCTGGAAAATCATCTGCATGTCTTTTCTGAGGACGCGCATCTCGTTAGCTTTGAGTCTTGCCAGATCCACGCCGTCATCACGGTATTCTTCATACTTCTGGAACGCATCGTCCTTGCTGTATGCTTTTCTGAGCGTATCCATTTTTTCCATGGCGTCCCTTAGTTGTCTCTCCTTTTCCCCAATCTCTTTCTCCCTGCCCTTTTTCTCGTGATCCTCTTTTAATTCCCGGAGCTCTTTTGCAATTTTGAATTGATTCAGGATCATGTGCTCCGCTTCCTGAGTAGACTCAATCGCGTAGAATCCACCGATGATCTGTATCAAATCCAGGAATTCCCGGTTACACTCTTTGCGTACTTTCTCGCAGGTTTCCTGCTTCTTGAACTTCTCTGCTCCATCCGCCATCTTCTCGTATTCTGCTCTCATCTCCCTGGTCTTCTGCTCCAGTTCCCGGATCTTTTTCTTTCTGGAGACAATATTTTTCACCGTGTGTTCCACATAGTCCGGGGCCATCTCCCAAAGAGTCCGGCCATAATACATCGTTTTTCCTTCCGTCTGTGGATAAAGCTGAAGCAGTGTCCTTCCAAATGTCGATTTTCCGCATCCGGATTCTCCTACCAGGCCCACCGTCTCCCCCTCATAGATATCAAGGGTAATACCGTCGTTAGCCCGCACATAGAGCTGTTCTTTCTGGAACAGTTTCGTTTTCTTAATCGGAAACCACTGTTTCAGATCGGTAATTTTAAGCAGTACTTTTTTGCTTTGATTATTTTGTTGCATGGCGCCCCTCCTTCTCCGGATAAAAGCATCTTACAGAATGATTTCCCTCTACCTCTTCCAGCTTTGGCTCTTCTTCCATACATTTTGCCGTCGCATATTTGCAGCGCGGCGCAAACTTGCATCCCTTCGGAAGATCCAAAGGATGGGGAACAGAACCTGGAATCGCATCCAGCCTTGTTCCCACCGGCGTATCCAAACGCGGAATGGATGTCATCAGTCCTTCCGTGTACGGATGGGAGTACTCATTATCCCTTGCAAAGATCGTATGGGCGTCGCACATCTCCACAACCTGTCCGCAGTACATGACCGCCACACTGTCTGCCATCTCGTTGATAACTCCCAGATCATGGGTGATAAAAAGGATGGATGTTCCTTTTTCCCGTTTCAGCTCATTCATCAAATGCAGGATCTGTGCCTGGATCGTTACATCCAGCGCCGTCGTCGGCTCATCCGCAATCAAAAGGCTTGGCTCACAGGCAAGCGCCATGGCGATCATAACCCTCTGCCTCATTCCTCCGGAAAGCTGGTGAGGATACTGCTTCATAATGGACTTTGCATTCGGAATCTTCACCGCGTTCAGCATCTCCAGTGATTTCTTACTTGCCTCTTCCTTGGAGATCTTCTGATGAGTCAGGTATACTTCGTTAAGCTGCTTTTCAATGGTGTACACCGGGTTTAAGCTCGTCATCGGCTCCTGAAAGATGACGGAGATTTCATTTCCACGAATCTGGTACATATCATTCTGGGAACACTCTACCAGATTTCTTCCCTTGAATTTGATTTCACCGCTGTCAATATAGCCGTTGCCATCCAGAAGCTTTAAGATACTCATAGCTGACACGCTCTTCCCACTTCCGGATTCTCCGACAATTCCGAGTGTCTTTCCGGCTTCCACTCGGTAGGAAACGCCGTTTACCGCCTTTACAGTTCCTTTTTTCGTTTTAAAATATGTATGTAGATCATCTATTTCTAATAAGTAATCCATGACACACCCTACCTTTCACTGGATTTTGGATCGACTGCTTTACGCAGGCCGTCACCAAAAAGGTTGATACTGATGGTACACAGAGCAAGTGCAATGGACGGGAATATCCATCTCCACCAGAACTGGGAGATGACTTCCGAGGATCGGCAGTCATTCAGCATATTTCCCCAGGACGGAATCGGTTCGCTGACTCCAAATCCCAGGAAAGAAAGTCCGGACTCTGTGAGCATACAGGTTGCAAAAGAAAGGGTCGCGTTTACAATGATAATTGTCATAACATTCGGCACAATATGACGGAAAATAATATTCCGCTCACGTACGCCGAGCGCTTTCGCCGCAGTGACGAATTCCTTCTGGCGTTCCGCAAGTACCTGGGCACGTACCATGTAAGCCACACCAGGCCAGCTTAAAATACCGAGGATCACCATAATCATAATAATTCGCCCGACCTCCGAGACCTTGTTCCCTATGAGAGCCGATAAAATCAGTGCCAGAGGAATGAACGGCAGAGATCCTACAACTTCTGCCACACGCATAAGAAGAATATCTACCTTGCCTGCATAATATCCGGCTATACCTCCGACAATGATACCAATAATCAGGGAAATGATAACGGAAACAAAGCCGACAGTCATCGTCATCTGCCCTCCCTTGAGCATACGAAGAGCAACGCTTCTTCCCATGTTATCTGTACCAAAGAGGTACCCTTTCAGTCCCCACGTTGTCACATTTCCGTCTTCGTCAATGGCATAGTTCTGATAGTATCTGCTGGATACACTCTGGATATTTTTCACTCCGGAAGGAACCTTGCACTGCTTATTATTGTTTCCGCCCCAGGATGCCACTGTTCCGTCGTCCAGAAGAGCCGTCACATGATTTCTTCCTGCGGAAATACTCACTACGTGGCCGTCCGCACCTTCCGGAATCTTCTGGATATTGTAATCATTGCCGCCCCAGGATGCCAATGTACCATCATCCAGAAGAGCAAACACAGTCTTATCTGTCATAGCAAAATCCTGTATTCTTCCCTGAATTTCGTCTGGTACCGCGTCAAACGCTGTCTCTCTCTTTGCAAGAGGGATCAGTCTTCCATCTTCTGTCAATGCAAGTCCGGTAGAGATGTTTGTTCGTACCAGCTTGACTTTCTCATCTTTTGCCTTGGACGCCACGATATCTACCGCATTTTCATTCCCCCAGGTCACAAGGCTTCCATCCTCCAGTACGACGATGGACACCTGATATCCTGCCGCGATGGATTTCACTTTCTTACCCTGGACTTCGGAAGGAATCCGGTTCAGGTTCATCCGGTTGTAACCCCATGTAAAGAGTTCCCCTTCTTCGTTCATGGCCAGTACATGGTCCTGTCCGACCGCAATATCTACTACTTTTCCCATGTCAGCAGGAATTTGTTTCAATCGGTCTGTAAGAGTTCCCCACTCGTACACAACCCCATCGTTGTCAATCCCAATGCCGAATGTCGGACCCGCTTCAATCTCCTTTGCGTTATGTTTCAGTTCCTTCGGAACACTCAGGAAAGAAAATCCCGGTGCGATATTCTTCTGCGTCGGATCCTGGAAGTTCAGGTCCTGCTTCATCCAGATTGGCAGAATAAAGCACATCAGAAAGATTACAATGAAGATAATGGCGGATCCCATGGCAACTTTATTTTCACAAAGATGCTGGATAATTGTCCGGAAAGGACTTTGCATCTGTTCTTCTTCAAGAATGGACTTTGGTTTTGTGTCTTTTTTGCCTTTTCTTAACATGTTTTTCCTCCATTACTCTAATTTGATTCTCGGATCTACGAGGCAGTAACACAGATCGGTAATCAGATTTGCCGCCAGCGCCAGAAGAATATAGAACATCTGCATAGCCAGCGCAACCGTGTAATCCTGTTGGTTCAAAGAATCAATCAAAAGCTTTCCTACTCCTTTCCAGGAGAACAGTGTTTCAATAATAATGGAACCGCCGAAAATCGCCACGATGGATCCAACCACATATCCGGTGATCGGGATCAGCGCATTCCGAAAGGCATGTTTGTAGATTACCGTCTTCTCTCTAAGTCCCTTAGCTCTTGCCGTACGCACATAGTCCATAGAGAGCGCATCCAGAAGAGCACCCCGCACATATCTTGTCAGACCTCCAAGTCCCGCAAAGACCATAACGATCACCGGCAGGCACAGATGATAAAGATAATCGATAACCGCCCTCAGTCCTGTGTACCCGGCTCCGGTCGTCACCATACCACTGATCGGAAAGATCGGGAGAGTAATGGCGAAAAGGAAGATGAATATCAGGGCCGTGATAAAGGACGGGATACTGATTCCGATAATCGTTGTCACCTGAACAGTTGTGTCAAACGGTGAGTTCTGCTTCACGGCCGCCTTAATTCCAAGCGGAATCGTGATGAGGAAAAGGATCACATAATATACCAGGTTCAGGCAGACGGTATTACGCATTGGCGGCCCTACCAAATCCAGTACCGGAATCCGGTACACCGAGGAGTAGCCAAAGTCGCCTCTGAGCATGTTGCCAAACCAGCTAAAATACTGGATCACCAGAGGCTTATCAAGTCCCAGACGGGCTCTCGCCTCCTGGTAGAGCATCTCATATTTCTCAGGTGATACACTCATTTTCTGTCCTTCTACCATCATACGTGCCGGATCACCCGGAACCATCTTAAACAGGCAGAACAGTAAGACGGACAAAATCAGGAAGACAATCACCATGTAGGCAAGTCTTTTTAAAATGTATTTTACCATACCTAATTAACCCCACTTTTTCTACAAAAAGGAGACAGAAGAAGCCTGTCTCCTTTTTGCTTGTATTACATTCCGATACTTACTCTTCGATATATGCATCCAGAATGAAGAACCACCAGTTGTCGTAGGAACGTGGAACGAAATTCTTTAACTTCGGATTGTAAAACCAGTACTGGGTACCCGTGGAAAGAACCACCCCCGGCATCTTCTTGTTGATTTCTTTTTCAAATTCTACAAAAAGCTCACGGTATTTTTCTGTGTCGCCCGGTTCTACTTTCTGCATGGAAGCTGTGATGCTCTTCAGTTCCGGATCGCTGATACGGTAGTAGTTCCAAAGTCCCATTCTCTCCGGTGCGTCGTCGAAGAAATACCACCAGGAGCTGAACTCCGGCAAAACAACGCCGCAGGAAAATACGTTGTATGTGGCGTCAACGCCTTCTCTGTTCAGATGATTGATCATCTGTGCGAAGTCCATCTTTGTTCCCTCAAATTTCATACCGATCTTCTCAGCTTCCGGCGGAATGATCGTGTTGCAAAGATCTGTCAGGTCATCTTCAGAATAAGCCCATTTCAGTTCCAGAGGCATCAGTTTCCCGTCCACTTCTTTGTAACGTACTTTATCAGTACCTTCTTTAAATTCTTCACCCTTTTCATTGAGTGTCCAGCCGCCATCAATGAGTTCCTGTTTTGCCTTATCGATGTCGTATGTATAATGTGTCAGTTCCCCTTCCAGCTCGTCCTTTGTCTCCTGGTAGTCTTCCATCGCTTCTGTAGCAAGGCAGTCTACAACGCTTGCGTATCCGCCGGAAATCTGCTTGTTCACTTCATCACGGTCAATAATGTAAGCAAAAGCACGGCGTACTTCCGGGAACTGGCTTGCTCCGAAATCACATGCGAAACGGAACTCGTTTACACTGTCCTGCGGTACAATACCGTAGTTGGCTTTGATCTCTCCGTCTTCTACTTTTGTCAAAGTGGAGTCGATGGTCTCACCCTTGGAAGAATAGAAGTAATCTACCGTTCCTTTTTCAAACTCATCTCTCCATGTTTCGGTAGCGATCGGTTTCGAAATGATCGTCTCAACATGAGGTTTGGTTCCATCATATCTACCCAGATACTCTTTGTTGATCTCAAGTTCCACCGTCTCGGATCCAATATCCACATTCTTTAACTGATAAGGTCCGCAGACAACCGGTCTCTTATAACGGAATCCTGTGTTCGGATCCAGAAGCGTCTCTCTTAAGACTTCTGCTGTATACTGATCATTAAAGTAGCATCCGTTTCCATCGTCCAGGACATCTGTTCCAGGAGCAATAGCTGCCATCGGTTCCGGTGAAAATCCGATGTCGCCAAGTACATAGTAGTTTGGCAGGTTTTCAGCATCAACTGTCATAGAGAACTTGTAGTCTCCAAGCAGTCTCAGGCCGGTGAACTCTTTCTTCTCGCCATTACGGAACTCATTGTATCCGACCAATACACTTCCTGTAGTCGCATCGCCTTCACACTCCGCAAATTCCTGGGAAGAACGGTACATGATGCCGAAAAGATAATCCTTTGCCGTAATACCGGATCCGTCGTTCCATTTCAGGTTATCATTAATCTCCACAGTAAATGTTGTGGACCCGTCCTCATTTTCCGTTTCTTCATGGGACTTGACTACAACCGGATCCCAGTCAATGGTCCTGTCTCTGGTCGTATCCGTCAGATAGTAACCATTCATCAACCTGATAAATCCGGTGTTAGTAGCGTTTGCAGACCATCCATCCATCATATCCGGTGAGAGGGTACCCGGTGTGATCTGAACGACAAACTTTCCTCCAACCGGCGCGTCTTCCGGAGGCGCCTGGGGCTTTGCTGTCTGCTCTACGCCAACTTCGGTATCAGCGCTGCTTTTTCCGCTGTCTTTGGAAGCGTCATTGCTGCTGACCCCACCGCCGCTGCAAGCCGCAAGCGATACGGTCATAATCCCTGCAAGCAGACAGGACATTACTTTCTTTCTCATAGTTCGTTTCTCCTTTCTCCTGTTCCGAAACAAAAAGAGCGAAAAGTTCTCTCACTCCGTCTCACCCTCCGCATAACAGACGGCACAAAAAAAGTCAGTCTGATCTTCCTTATGATATGACCTGATTGATGATAAACGACCCTACATGACTATGGTTTTCTCTCTTTCTATTTCTATATCTTTTCTGACGCTTCTATTTTACCCCCCCCCCGTAATATTTTGTCAAGTTTTATTATAAAAAACTTTTATTTTTTATATTTTTTGTATATTTTGACTTATTCTTTATGAAATTTTTGACAGTATTTATAGTGTTGGCCAGAAAATCCCAAATCCAGGTATGACAAAAAGAGTCTGATAGCGTGACTTTCACCGAACACTGCCGCTTCTTTTCATATCTATCGTATTGGTTTTATTGTATAATAGAAAGAGACTTGACCCAGTCAGGGACCTAAGGAGGTTTAGAAATGCAAATTGAAATACCAGGTTATCAGACCCTTACCATCGACCATCTACTTTTGGACTATAATGGCACCATTGCTGAAGACGGCAGGATCCGAAATCATGTAAGGGAACTTCTTATCCAACTCTCTGAATCCTTGACCATCCACGTCCTGACCGCCGACACCCATGGAACCGCTGCCGCAGAATGCCAGGGCATCCCCCTTCTTCTGGACACCTTCCCAACGTCTGATGCTGCTTCCTGTAAGCTTCAGAAACTCCAAGAAACCGGAGCGTCCTGCTGTGCCTGTATCGGGAACGGACGCAATGACCTTTTCATGCTGAAAGAAGCCGCTCTTTCCATCGCGGTCATAGACCGGGAGGGTATGTATCCGCCCCTCCTGCCTTACTGCGATCTGTGTGTGCACTCCTCCGAGGAAGCGCTGGAGCTCTTTCTTCATCCGGAACGGATCATCGCAGGACTACGTGGATAAGACAACCTCGGGGATAGGACCAAAAGTCCTATCCCCGTTTTCTTTTCTGTATTTAGCTGATTCTTAGTGGTGGAACAGGCGAAGTCCGGTAAAGGACATTACCATATCATATTTATTACATGTCTCAATAACATTGTCATCCCGCACAGATCCACCCGGCTGTGCAATATACTTCACACCGCTCTTATGTGCACGCTCAATATTGTCCCCGAACGGGAAGAATGCGTCGCTTCCCAGCGTCACGTCTGTCATCTGATCCAGCCATGCTCTCTTCTCCTCTGCTGTAAAGACATCCGGTTTCACCTTGAATATCTTTTCCCAAGCGCCGTCCGCCAATACATCCATGTATTCGTCCCCGATATAGAGATCGATCGCGTTGTCGCGGTCCGCACGTCCGATGCCGTCCACAAATTGAAGTCCCAGCACCTTTGGGGACTGGCGTAAAAACCAGTTATCCGCCTTCGTCCCGGCAAGTCTCGTACAGTGAATTCGGGACTGCTGTCCTGCTCCAATCCCGATTGCCTGTCCATCTTTGACATAACATACGGAATTGGACTGGGTATATTTCAGTGTAATCATGGAAATCGCCATATCGATCTTCGCCTGCCCGGTAAGCTCCTTATTCTTAGTCACGACATTGGAAAAGAAGTTCTCATCGATCTTCAGCTCGTTTCTTCCCTGCTCAAAGGTAATGCCGAATACATCTTTATGTTCTAGCGGAGCCGGTACATAGGCCGGGTCAATCTCAATGATATTATAGTTGCCTTTCTTCTTCTGCTTCAGAATTTCCAGCGCTTCCGGCTCATAGCCTGGAGCGATGACGCCGTCTGATACTTCCCTCTTGATAATCTTCGCTGTTGCTACATCGCATACATCGGAAAGGGAGATAAAGTCACCAAAAGAAGACATCCTGTCTGCTCCTCTTGCTCTTGCGTATGCACAGGCAAGCGGAGAGAGATCTCCTAAATCATCCACCCAGTAAATTTTCTTTAACGTATCGGAAAGTGGAAGTCCTACCGCCGCGCCTGCAGGGGATACATGCTTAAAAGATGTTGCCGCCGGAAGTCCGGTGGCCTCCTTTAATTCTTTGACGAGCTGCCAGCCGTTAAAGGCATCCAGGAAATTAATATATCCCGGCCGGCCGCTAAGCACCTTGATCGGAAGCTCTTTGTCTTCTTTCATAAAGATTCTGGCTGGTTTCTGATTCGGGTTACATCCGTATTTTAATTCTAATTCTTTCATTCTGATCCGCTCCTATTTGTTTTTATTTACAATTCTTGTCTCATATGTTCCTGCCGCAATATCAATATAACGTACAAAAAGAGATACTTTATTGTCCTCGTTGAGGCTTTCCCAGAGAAGGTTTGTGAAACCATCGATGTCGTCTGTCACCGCAATTCGCTTCGGCTCACCTTCAAAACTTGGGAGCGGGGTGCCATCGCACTTGTATGTATGGATAAAATGTCCTTCCCCTGCCGCCGGATTGTTATAGGCAAATGTAAAGCGCTGGCAGCTATCCGGACAGCCATTGTCACTCTTTAAGATGGACATTGCGTAGTTGTAATTCCCATTTTCGATATGCAAAATACCGGAAATACGAGGTGTGTAGTTCGGTGCGTCCGGTTCAAACTCTCTGCTCCTTAATGACTGCTCAAAGGTGAGCTGTCTGTCCATTCCCTCGTAGATTGTGTCCGTCTGGTCTCCGTTTGTCACGATGGTCTTGTTGCCAAGGACTCTCACCGGAGCGTAGATAATCAGGCTCGGATCTGTCAGCTTAGACTCGTCAAACGCCTGTGTGCGGATTCCCTGTCCTTCCTCTACAAAGATCCGGTTGCGGCTGTTCTCGCTGCGTCCCATAATGAAATAAGCTGTCACAGCCTTCGTGCCGTCCGGTGTCTTTCCAATGATAATCCCACGTCCCGGGTAAGCATTGCCTTTCAGTTCCTGCTCGATTGATAACATTTCCATGAATTTTCTCCTTTGCCGTTTGTTTTTCATCGTTCTTTTTTCATTATAACGCAAACCGCCTCCCTGATTCCAGTGGAATCGCCTTTCTATATGTAAGTATTTCTAATGAACATTATACGCCTGCCCTTATCAACCACCCTTTTCGGGCAAAAAAACACCCTGCTATCCCGGAAGCAGAGTGTTTTTTCTACATATTTTATTAAAAGTAACGATTCATCCATGCGGTCTAAATAGTTACTATAAAAAAGCCTTGTAAGTTTCCACATTTTTCTCTTCAAATTTGTACAGTTTCCGCATCAGCCGCAAGATTTCCGTGTCGGCATCCTCATATTTTCTGAGGTCCTGCAAGGCGTTCGTCACGCCCATACTGCTGCCCTCGATCAGCATCTGCGCCAGATGGGATGTGGATTTGTCGCTCATAGTCTGCATGTTGATCATCAGATATGTTTTCAGCTTATCAAACATCCCAAGGGACTTTTCATTGTGTCCCCGTTCCTGCAAAAGCCGTTTCGCCTCATTATGAAACTCCCGGTATTTATCAAGCTGCTTTTCCATACACGATCTGAATTCTTCATCCTCCGCAATCTCCAAAAGCTGACTCAACGATTCCATTCCCATCTGGGAATTCTGATAGACAAAATTTAACAGTTCTGTATTTCCACTCATGTAGCGCACTCCTTTTTTTCTTTCTAGTATCTGCGCTTTTTTTTGTTTTATACAGAAATACCACGTTTTATCGTTTCTGGTCTAATAGCTTCTGATCTTGTCATCCGTATCGTCTGTCGTCTTCTGGATTGAGCGGATCTCCACTTCGTAGCTGTAATCGTCGTTCACATGGACCTTGACACGGTCGCCCACATGCTTTTTCAAAATGGCCTTCCCAAGGGGCGACTCAATGCTGATCTTACCATCCAGGGAATTTCCACGGATGGAAGTCACCAGCTTAAACGTGTCTGTCTCGTCGTCCTCCGGAAAGTAAACCTCCACCAGATTATTAAGCCCTGCCTCATCCGCCGCTGACGTGTCTTTCACGATCTTCGCCGTCTTTAACATCCTCTCCAGATAACGGATTCTGCTTTCATTGCGATTTTTGTCTTTCTTTGCTGCATGATATTCGAAATTCTCACTTAAGTCTCCGTGGGCTCTCGCCTCCTTGACCGCCTCGATGGCCTCTTTGCGGACCACCCGTTTCCGATACTCGATCTCCTCTTCGATCTTCTTTACATCATGCTCTGTCAACTGTTCCCGCATGTCCTTTTGCTTCCTTTACTTGATTTTTTCTTCCCACTCTTTTTCCTTAAAGCCGGGAATCGCAAAATCTTCCCCTATGAGAAGCGGGCGCTTCACAAGCATCCCGTCTGTTGCCAGAAGCTCATACTGCTCCTCCTCGCTCAACTGCGGCAGACGGTCCTTGAGCTTCAGTTCTTTGTACTTCATACCGCTTGTGTTGAAAAAGCGTTTCAGCGGAAGTCCGCTCATCTGGTGCCACTGCTTTAATTCCTCTTTTGTCGGATTCTTCTCCACGATATGGCGTCTTTCAAAAACTGCCCTGTGTTCCTCCAGCCATTTGCCTGCTCTCTGGCAGGTACTGCATTTCGGATATTCGATAAACAGCATCTTCTCTCCTCCTGATTACATACGTACCATGTCTCTTGTGATCTCGCCTAATGATCTGGCTCCGCACATCTCCATCGTGTCGGCAAGCTCGGCGCCGATCTTCTCAATATAAGTGCGGACTCCTTCTGTTCCTCCTCCGAATACGGCTGTCACAAACGGGCGGCAAATCAATACGCCGTCTGCTCCAAGAGCCAATGCCTTGAAGACGTCCGTGCCGGAACGGATTCCGCCGTCCACAAAGATCTTCATCTTTCCTTTCACCGCATCTACGATCTCCGGCAGCACTTCCACTGTCGCCGGACACTGATCCAGAACACGGCCGCCGTGGTTAGATACGACGATAGCGTCTGCCCCTGCCTCCACTGCCTTTAAAGCTCCTTTGACTGTCATCACACCTTTGACAATAAACGGTACATCGTTCATTGTGACGATCTCATGCAGCTCCTCCACAGACTTGCTTCCTGCCGGAGGGGTCATATTCTTCAAAAACGGAAGTCCGGCCGCATCCACGTCCATAGCTGCCGCAAAGGCTCCTGCCTCTTTCACAAGCTCCATCTTCTCCCGGATCGTATCGAGATTCCACGGCTTGATCGTCGGAATTCCCATACCATCCGCCTTTTTGATGGCTTCACAGGCAAACTTCATCACATTGGCATCCACGCCGTCTCCTGTCAGCGCCGCAATGCCCGCATCAGCACAGGCAGATACAAGTACGTCATTGTAGGACTGATCGTTATACTTGTCCCCATAGTGCAGATTGACCGCTCCTACCGGACCGGCAAAGAACGGGAACCGGAATGTCTTTCCAAACAATTCCAGAGAAGTATCGACGTTTCCTCCGGCGCAGATGGTGTCCATATTGACACGGATCTCCTGCCACTTATCATAATTGCGTATAGCAGTGTCGCCCACTCCCTTGGCCCCCGGTCCCGGAATCTGGTTCTTACATGCCTTGCCGTTGCAGACCGGACATGCCTTACAATACTGTCCGATACAGGTACGTGCTTCTTTTAATATCTCGTCATATGTCATATGTATCTCCTCCGTTTCTTTTTCTCACTTTCTTTATTGTAGCAAACTTCCCCCAAACCCGCAAGTACGCGAAAAACACATCGAGGGACGTGTCTGATCTCCTGCCACGTCCCCAAACAAGGATCAATGATTTTCAGTTTTTTGATCTATCTCCCTCCATATCCCTATTCTGCCGGAAAATACTCCCTGAATACATCTTCCATCTTTCTCCTGAGGGCTTCTTCCATCTCTCGGTATTGTTGCAAGAACCACTTTCCTTTTTCCGTCAGTTCACTCTTTCCTCCTGCGGTACCGCCATTGTGGGAGCTTAAAAGTGGATATCCAAGCTCCCGTTCAGCCCTCTTAATGATCTTCCAGCTCTTGGAATAAGACATTCCCATCTCGCTGCACGCTCCTTGGATAGAACCTTTTTCCTCCACCAGCTCCAGAAGGTCGGCTACTCCCGGACCGAAAAACCGTTCTTCTTTTTCCAATGTCAGCCGTATGGACGGCCGGATCGTCCCTTCCATCTTCGTACTCCTTTTCTGCAACTTCTGTATCCTGCATTTATATTTTGATGTTCTGCTCTGTCTTGGCCATCATATTCATCACCCACACAGACAGGAAAGCAATGACAAGGATCACAGCCACGTACACTGCGGCCCGGTCCATATTGCCTCCGGCCACCTCCGAGTAGACCGCAAGTGGGAGTGTCCTCGTCTTGCCGGGAATATTTCCGGCAAGCATGGCCGTCGCCCCGTACTCTCCAAGTCCTCTTGTGGTAGACAGGATCATACCGGAGAGAATCGACGGAAACGTACACGGGCAGAGGATCTTCCAGAGAATCCCCCACTTCCCAAGGCCAAGCATCTTCGCCTCCTCAATCATGTTCTGGTCGATCTGCTCAAATCCTGCTTTCGCAGAACGGTACATGAGAGGAAACGATACGACCACTGCCGCAAGCACAGTAGCGACCCAGGAAAAAGCAATCCGGAAACCAAAGGCCTCCTCCACAAAGCTTCCAATAGGCCGTCTTGCCCCAAACAGCCAGAGCAGGAAAAAGCCCGCCACCGTCGGAGGAAGCACCAGGGGAATCGTCAGAAATCCATCCACGGCCGCTTTCCATTTCTTGCTTTTGATGAACATGACCGCCCAGGCCGCCACGATCCCAAGTACAAAGGTAATGGCCGAGGAACATACTGTTGTCTTTAATGAAATCCAGACCGGAGAAAAATCCATCTCCATCCCTCCGCTACTCGGCGCTGCGATAATCCGTGAATCCATAAGATTCAAATATGGTCATCGCATCGTCGGATAAAATAAACTCATAAAATGCTTCGGCCGCCTCCTGATTCGGAGCTTCCTTTGTCATCGCTACCGGATAAAGTACCGGAGATTTCAGGGAATCTGCCGGAGCTTCCGCCACTACTTTTACCCTGTCAGTCGTTGCGGCGTCCGTTGCGTAGACGATTCCACAGTCCGCGGAGGATTCCGCTACCCAGTTTAAGACTTCCGTTACATTGGTTCCAAAACTTGCCTTAGCGGAAACCGCATCCCACAGTCCGAGGTTCGTCAAGGATTCCTGGGAATACTGTCCTACCGGCACGCTTTTGGGATCACCGATTGCTACCGTGTTCGCATCCGTGATATCCTCAAAGGAGGCAAAGGATGCATCCAAAGACGTCGGTATAATCAACACGATTTTATTTTCCAGGAGACTGACAATACTGTCACTGTCGATCATTCCTTCTTCATCGAGCGCATTCATCTGGGTCGGAGCCGCTGAAAAGAAGAGATCTGCCGCAAGGCCGGACTCAATCTGCTGCTGTAACTTACCTGAGGAATCATACACTCCTTCGATCGTCACTTCCGGATTCAGTTCCTCAAACGCCGGAATCAGCTCCTCCTCAAATGCATACTCTAGGGAAGCTGCCGCCGCAAGGGTCACGGTCCCAGACAGACCGGACTTCTCCTCTGACCTTTTTGTCCCCTCTTTCTTTGTCTCTTCCTGCTCTGACTTGGCGTCTGCGTCTCCTCCGTACTGGCATCCTGCCATTGCCATTCCCATCGCTGCCGCAAGCAGCAGCACCATCATTCTTTTTTTCATATGTCACGCTCGCCTCTCCTACTTTTATCTTGTGCACTCTGACTCCGAACCTCGTAAGATCCCAAGTCCGTGCTGTACACTCTCCAATACAATCTCCATACTCTCCCGGACCGCTTTCGGGCTTCCCGGCAGATTGATGATCAGTGTTTTGTTCCGGAGCACGGAAACGCCCCTGGATAACATCGCTCTTTTTGTATACTTCATGGACTCTGCCCGGATTGCCTCCGCAATTCCCGGCACATTCCGTGTCATCACTTCCAATGTCGCCTCCGGTGTTGTATCCCGGACGGAAAATCCCGTGCCTCCGCTTGTCAAAATGAGATCTACCTGACGCTGATCCGAAAGCCTTACAAGCTCCCGTTTCAGAAGCCCCTTTTCATCCGGAAGCAAGAGAGCCTCCACCACGTCAAATCCTGCGGCCTTTAATCTTGCTTTCATAGCCGGACCGCTCTCGTCAGCTCTCTCGCCCTTGCTTCCCTTGTCACTCATGGTAATCACCGCCGCTGTAAATGGCTCCGTGCCATCCGGAAACCGGGCCGTCATCACGCTTCCCACATGGATGGTACCGGAAACCAGTACCTCGGCGAAGACGCCCTGAACCGGCATAATGCACTCTCCCATCCGCTGATAAATCTGGCAGTGAGTGTGGCACTCTTTCCCAATCTGCGTCATTTTCAGCACCACATCCTCACATTCCAGAATCGTCCCTACCGGGAAGCTTCGAAAATCCAGATCTTCCACTACGAGATTTTCTCCGAAAGCGCCGTCCACCACCTTGGCGCCTCTTTCGTTGAATTCTTTAACCTTGTCATAGGACAGGAGGCTCACCTGGCGGTGCCAGTTCCCGGCGTGAGCGTCTCCCCGGATCCCGTAACCTTTCTCAAATCTGGCTTCCGATACGGCGTGCTTTTCGGTTCCCCGTCTTTCACTGGTGCAGATTGCCCGCACCCGCCCAGATCGTATCGTCTTTTCTATCGTTTCTTTTCCCTTTTCTCCCATCTCTTATCCCCCGATCTCATGCATCTTTTTCTTCTCGCTGATCTGTTCCATCTCTTCAAACCGGTGCTCCCCTGGTTTACGCTCTGTCGCCTCCCGGAACACCTTCCGTATCTTCTCCTGCCGCTTCTCCACCTCTTCCGGGCTTCTTACAAGTGCCCGCAGATCTTCTGAATCCTCATAGCAAAGACAGTATTTCAGTCTCCCGACACTTGTCAGCCGCAGACGGTTGCAATCTTTGCAGAACTTCCCGTGGATCGGGGAAATAAGCCCGGTCCGCCCTAGAAATCCCGGGATCTGCACATACACCGCGGGACCATATCCTGCTCCCGGCACGGTCTTCGCCTCCGTAAGACCCGGATACCGCTCTTTTAACTGACTTAGAACTTCCCGGTTGTCAAGCCCATGAAAACATTTCCCGTAGCCAATCGGCATCATCTCGATGAACCGGACATCCACGGGATACTGCTTTGACAATTCGGCCAGATTCACAATCTCCGTTTCGTTGATCTCCCTTGCCGCCACCACATTAATTTTCGTCCGGATACCGGCCTTCACACAGGCCTCGATAGCTTCTAATACATGCGGCAGTCCATCGTACCCGGTAATTTCCCGGTATTTCTCCCGCTTCAGCGTGTCCAGGCTGATATTGATCCCGTCGATCCCGGCCAAAAGAAGTTCAGGCAGAGCCTCCTTTAAGAGCACTCCGTTTGTCGTCAGCATCACCGTCTCAATCCCCGGGATCTCCTTTAGCATCCGCACGCAATCCGGGCATCCTTTCCGGACGAGCGGTTCTCCTCCTGTTACCCTCACATGGTGAATCCCCTCCAGTGCCGCTGCCCTCGTGATCTCGCAGATCTCCTCATACGCCAAAACCTCATCCATGGGAACGGACGGCACCGCACACGGCATGCAGTAACGGCATCTCAGATTGCAGCGGTCTGTCAGAGAAATCCTCAGATAATCAATCGTCCGCCCGCTCATAGTCGCCTGATGCACCACCTTTTTTCCTGCATAGAAAGACGTCCGTCATCTCCATACTTTTATCCACCGCCTTACACATATCATAGATCGTAAGGAGAGCGGTGTTCACCCCGGTCAATGCTTCCATCTCTACTCCGGTCTTTCCCTCGCACCGGACAGTACAGACTGCCCGGATATACCGCTTCTTCGGATTCCGGTCCGCCCGCTTTCCAACCATCTCAAACTCTACGGCCACCTTCGTAAGGCATAATACATGACAGAGTGGGATCAGTTCACCCGTCTTTTTGGCGCCCATGATTCCCGCAATCCGGGCAACCGAAAGAACATCGCCCTTCTTCATACTGCCCTCCTGAATCTTTTCATAACATTCCGGCGAGACCCCGATCTCCCCCTGAGCCGTCGCCTCCCTGCTTGTAATGGCTTTATCCCCGACGTCCACCATTACCGCATTCCCTTTTCCGTCAAAATGTGTAAATTCCATCATTTCTCTCCTATTTTCCAAATCCGCAGTTCGGATAAGTGCAGACCGGACAATTCAGACACAGTCCACCCTCTCCCAGTGTGGCAATCTCTTCTTTCGTCACCGGATCGTCTGCCAGCACTCTTGGCAGTACCAGATCAAAAATCGTCCGTTCTGCGTACATCACGCAGCCCGGAAGCCCCATGACTGCCTGTCCTCCCTCCATATAGGAAAGAAGAAACATCGCTCCCGGCAGAACCGGCGCTCCATAGATCACGATCTTTGCCCCGGAATTCCTGATCGCAAGCGGTGTGCGGTCATCCGGATCCACGCTCATCCCCCCAGTACAAAGTACCAGGTCAGCTCCCATCTCAAGGGCGCCTCGAATGGCGTCTGTCACCATCTGCGGATCGTCATCACACACTGTACGGGAAATAATTGTGACCGGATAGTGGCCAAGCTTCTCCTCAAGCACCGGAGTAAAGGTATCTTTAATCCTGCCTTTATAGACTTCGCTTCCCGTCGTGATAACGGCAACCCTCTTCGGGACAAAAGGAAGCAAAGACAGGATCGGCTTTCCCCCATTTTCCTGCCGGATAGCATCCCCCGCCTTATCCATCTTTTCCCTGGAAATAACAAGCGGGATCACACGCATCCCCGCAAGCTTGTCTCCTTTTCGCACTTCCGTATTGCCGTGGCGGGTAGCGATCATCATCTCTCCCTGGGAATTGACCTCGTAAAGAGCCTTTTTGTCCACTTTAAAGAGGCCGTCCATCTCTGCAGTCAGCTCAATCTTTCCCTCGCTTGCCCGGGATGCGCTCATATAACGAAAACACTTCTTCTCGCCTTCAAATGCCGCCTCTTTTCGGCTTCCTCCCTGGCAGAACTGCCGAAGAATCTCAGCACCCTCATCCTCGTGGAGCATCCCTTCCTTCGGCTCCCAGACGTAAAGATTCTCTTTCCCCACACGGAGCAGCACCGGAATATCCTCCTCTGTCACGATGTGACCTTTCCGAAATACCGGGCCCTTTGTCTGGCCTTTGATAATCTGTGTAATATCATGGCACAAGATACATCCAACGGCATCTTTTGTACTGATTACTTTCATGTTCTCTCCCTATCCTCTCTGAATTCGTACTATTTTACCAAACCGTACTATTTTCAAAAACATAACGCCTGGTACAAGTATACCAGAAGAACTCTTTTGTGTAAAGAAAATCCCCCTTTTGCTGTTTTATGATCTCCCCGTTCATGGTATACTGATACTGTAATGAATCTCAATACAGAAAGGCAGGTTTTTGATTATGGCATATACAAAAATCACACAGGAAGAGGCAAAGTATCTGATGGATACAAGAGACGATATACTGATCGTAGATGTACGCAATCCGGAGGAATTCGCCGAAGGGCACATTCCACACGCCATCAACATTCCAAATCCTTCTATTACCAACCGGGATATTCCAGAGCTTCCCGACAAAAATCAGGAACTTTTGGTGTACTGCCGATCCGGCCAGAGAAGCAAAATTGCCTCCAAAAAGCTGGACATCCTGGGGTATCAAAATATCAAGGATTTCGGAGGCATCCTGGACTGGAAATATGAGGTAGAATAAAACGCTCCATTCATGTTAAAGACAATCCAGAAATGTTTAAAATAAAGATTAAAGCGAAATGACAATATTGTAACGGAGCGGTACAATATTGCTCAAGAACTGAAAAACCCAGGGGATTAAAGGAGGGAATACTTATAGATTATATAATTCCTTGTATTTTGGGCATTTGGCTGATGATAATAGGTGTAATCACTTTTAGAGGAAATATAGCCTATATACATTGGTATAATCGTTCCAGAATAACGGGTGAAAATGCTCCTAAATTTGCAAAAGTCATGGGTATAGGGGCAACGGTCATTGGTGGAAGCATTGTATTTACATCCATATTACAAATGTTTTTTGATTTGGAAATTCTGTGGTGGATAACGGTAATAGGTATAATCATAGGAATGATCTGTATTGTTTATGGACTTATAAAGTATAATCGAGGAATTTTTTAAATAAATGACAGTTTAATGAAATATGAAACCGGAGCCGACACGCCGTAAGGCAGTGCTTAACCGAACGGACACAGACAATAGCGGCTTGATACAGCAGAGGACTTGAAAGGTCAGAAACCTTGCAAGTCCTCTTGTCTATGATTGAATCTTATGTTTCGGTACAGCGATTCTGTTTCAAAAGCCTTTATGTAAGTACCATGTGTCTCATTGCTGATATGGAAACAATCCCACAAATGAAAAGTGCCGGAACCCCTGAAAAATCAAGGCTTCCGGTACTTCTTGGAGCAGGGGATGAGAGAATCGAACCCTAGTGGAAACTCTCTCACTCCCCGTAAATACAGCATTCTTTCAATCTCCGTTTGACTACATCTGACTACATATTGACTACATAAACAGAAAGGAGATTCATTCGGCATGGTATCATAAAACCAATTTATACATCCTTATGTATTTACCAATATTCCCAAAAATCTATTTCATATTTTTTTGTGAGAAAGTTAATTATAATTTGTTCAATTATATCTTTCATCATAATTTCTACTAAAATAATAACAAGTGACCACATTGTTAATATATTTGTACCCAATAATTTAATACTATCAACATTTATTACATTTGATATTTCTGTCCTCAGTAATAGAATAACTAATATCAACATAAAGATAATGTAGTACATCCAAAGTAAAGCACGCCTTACACATCTAAAAGTCTTTCTCATATCAAAACATGTCTTGTAGTTTTGGACCTTTGTTAGAATGTTTTCTGCATTTTCTTTTTTTTGTATTTCGGATAATATGTCTTTCGGCACACACTTCTTGCTATTTCTTATCTCCCACATTTGTTCGCTTGAAAGGGTACCATATTCATAGTTAAAAAGACCATCATTTTCTTCCTTTCTAAGTAGCTCTGTCTGTTTAACTATAATATCCTCAAAAATACTAATTACTAATTTTAAAAGAGAAATTAAAAAAATAAAAATTGATAATATCCATGCTATTAAAACTAAATCATTAGAAGGTGCCATTGTTTGAATAACTGCAAAAACAAATATGGCTCCAAAAGTTAAACACGTAAATACATTTTCTTTTCTAAAAATACTTATCAAAACATCACCTTATTTTATAAAATTAGTTTATGGTATCATTCTCTAAAAACGAAAGATATACTTAACAAATTATTTTTCTGCCGGAACAAATTCAAGTAAATCCTCTATACGACATTCTAAAACAGTGCACAACCGGGCAAGAACAGCAATGTCTAATCTTGTAATTGTATTATTGCAATAAGCGTTTAGTTGGCTTCTTTGCATTTCTGCCTTATGTGCCAGCTTATTTTTGCTAAGTCCACTCGTCTCTAAAAGTTCGTCTAACTTTATTTTAATAATACCATAATCGGAATCTATCAAAATTACTCACCCCTACAATCAATATAGTGTTCTATTGTTTCCGTATTCTATGTATACAGTTTAGACATATCAGGGTAGGAATATAAGTTCTTACATCTCTATTGCAACTAATTACACGAACATATATTCATTTTAATAAACTGTCATAAGGAACAAATTCAATTAAATCTTCAATTCGACAATCTAATGCAGTACATAACCGGGCAAGTACAGCAATATCCAATCTAGTAATTGTGTTGTTGCAATAGGCATTAATTTGACTTCTCTGCATTTCAGCCTTATGAGATAACTTATTACGACTAAGACCTTTAGCTTTTAAAAGCTGTTCCAACTTAATTTTGATAATTCCATATTCAGCGTCAGTCATAATCTTCTCCTTGTCGAAACATGTAATAAAAACATGAACAATAATCCTTGTAATTTAGTTTATAGATGTTAGAATAGAAAAAGAAGTTCTAACATGTCTTGTTAGATTAGTTACGCAAACAAAAGTTCTTAAAGGAGATGTACATATGAGTGAATTAAAAGAATTATTAAAACTTGCTGCGGATAGTTTAAAAAACGAGACACTATCCAAACTATTGGAAAATGATTTAGAATTTCAAAAAAAATCAAAAGAAGAAATACAGGCATTAAAAGCAGTTGACGAATTAGAGTTGACAGAAGAACAAAGACATATTGTAGACACCTTAATTGCAAGAAAAGACGAACTGGAATATGATTACCATATAAACGCATATATGGCAGGAATATTAGATGGCTACACTATTTTGAAGACATTTAATTTGACACGGGAATAGAACCAGTTGGAATATCTAAAAGAAAAAGGAGAAAACAGGTGGATTATACGAAACCAATATTTGAAAAGGCATCAATAAGAGGATTAGCAGATTATATATTGTACGGTCTTGCCCCAAATAAAGATACAAGAGATTATGAGACACGATTAGACGATGTGTATGAAAAATATAAAAAAGCCGTTTTTAATTTTGATGACAATCCTACGCCAGAATTATTAGACTTAGCAAATGAAATGACTGAGGAAACTGCCAGCGTATATATGGAAATTGGTATACAGACAGGGATTCTGTTAATGTTGGATATAATTAAAAATACAGGAACAAAGGAATTGTTAAATCTGTTTTCTAGTGAGGTAAAGGAACAAGGCGAAGCCGAGACGCCGTAGGGCAGTCCTTTACGGAACGGACGGTGTCAATATAACCATGATACAGCAGAGGACTTGAAAGGTCACAACCTTGCAAGTCCTCTTGTCTATTACTGGTTTTTCTCTTTTAGATACAGTGCTTCTTTTTGAACTTCTCTGAGAAACTCTTCTACCGGAACTGCCGGATAGTCTTCTGTCGGCTCATAGTGCCCTTTATTTTGTGAATAGGAAAGCACCTCTACTGTGGGGGCATAAATTTCTGTATCTATCCCATAATAATAAATCATTGAAGTGGAAAGCACCATTTTAATACTGTCAAAATCTTTTGTAAAAATGCTGTGAAGCTGAGAGTCAAACAGTTCAGCAGGACACTCGTAAAATCTGTGTGAGTCTTTCCTCAAAAATAGCGGAAGAATGTGCATTTCATTCAAACTGGTATTCACAAGCACATAAAATCTTGGTACAAGTGCGGTAGACTCATTCATCAGTCCCATATATACATCATCAATCCCATCAAGCAGATATTCTGTATCTGCATTCTTATAGAAAACATATTCCGGCAATGGTTCAGATTCTAATTCATTATTTGGCATACAAGTTGCTTTCTGCATAGGTACATTTTTTCCTGCCAGCCATTCAATGTCTACACCGAGAGCGTCCGCAATCAGTTCAAGTTTATCCTTCTTCGGGTAATAGCGCCCGGATAAGTAAGAACTGAAAGCACCTTTGGTTATTCCAGTCTTTTGTACTAATTCAGCTTGTTTCATATCCTTTATATTCATAGCAAATTTAATCCGTTCAGAGATTGTTTCCATATTACTATCCTCAACTTTCTTTCAAAGGTTTATCAGTTATCTTTCCCTTACTATAGCACACACTTTAAAAAATTAAAAGAGAAGGTTTATATATTTCTAAACTTTTGCTTGCAATTTCACCACGACGATGTTATGATACAATTAGTTTAGTAATAACTAAACAAACGGCGCGCCTAATTTTAAAGTATCTTAAATTAAGAAAACACAAATTTGACAGCCCTACCAACTAGGGAGAAAGGAATGGTATATGGTAATTCATTTAACAAAAGAACAGGTAAAAGAGGTATTTGGGGAACTTAGGTTTATGGGTGCGGATTTCTGCTATCGCTATGATAAGGAAACCCGAAAGAAAACAGAGGAAGTGGAAGCATTAAAACTTCACCTCGGAAGCATGAAACTCGGAAACAGTATTGACATCCGTCTGGAAACAACAGAACTTCCAAAGATTGAACCTTATTCTGTAGTGGAATTGGAAGAACCTGTATATGCTCCGTATGTGCAGAGAGGGAATTACGCTACATTAGTTGAGAGATTTACCTGTAAGGGAATCCGGGCAGTTTCCGGCAAGAATGTATAGGCTTTACATTACCCTGTCCTTGTTCTGCTCCGCCCCTCAGTGGACAGGTTGAGGACAGGGCGTGGCAAAGCCACGCCAAAAAAGGAGGATTGACTATTTGGTAGAAAAGGATGAAAGATTTTTTTCAGAACCCTCCTATACTAACAGGAGGGTAACTCGTCAGAACGAAGAATTAACAGCATTGATTGACTGGTGTCAGATAACCGTTAAAGAAGTAGACGCATTTACTATCATAGAAGATATTCTGCGGATTCCATTAAACCTAATGGAACTACATTGTAGTGGGAAAGGGATAGCCGGACATGAACTGATAGCCGGATTTGACAATATTAGAATCCTAAAACCTACAGGAAATGCACAATATGAGGGATTTCAGATTTTAATGAGTGGTTCGGGGTGCAGAAACTATGAGAACTTCCTTGCCATGAATCAAGAGACATGGTTTGATTTTTTAGAACGGGTATGCACATATAACGTAAATTTTCCACGGATAGATTTAGCAATCGACGATAGGAAAACGTATCTCAAAATCCCCGAACTTATCCGGCTGAAAAACGAGGGACTGATATCCAGTCAGTTGCGTGAAATGTCAGAGAACAGTTCCGATGAACTTACAGAAGATGAAGTGAAGCCAAAAGGAAAGAGCCTATATATCGGAAGTAAAAACAGTGATTTCAGAATTATCTTTTATGAAAAGGGCTATGAACAGTCTGAAAAGTTTGGCAAGGAACTGGATACAGACTGGAACAGATATGAACTGCGGTTTCGACAGGAAAAGGCGGTCAGAGTGGTACAGGAACTGTTAAAGGACCGGGACGTGGCAAGAATTGCATTATCGGTACTGAATGAAAAAATCCGGTTTCTGCAAAAGCCGGAAAATAGTAAGACTACAAGAAAACGTCTTTATCCAACCTACCCACCGTGGGAAGAATTTATGAAAGATGTGGGAAAAGTCAGACTGACCATGAATCCACAAAAGAAAACGCTGGATAAAATATGGAACTGGCTGACTGTCTCTGTTTCCCCCTCCTTGAAACTGATGTCAGAGATAGGCAAATTAGACAAGCAGGACTATATCGGTCTACTTGTGAAAAATGGAAGAATGAACACCACGCAACAACGGATATATGATGATTATAAAAAATCTTTCCGATTGGGGAAAGAAGAAAGGAGACTATTTGATAGTGAGTGCACTAAGTATCTGACAGAATAAGACAGCCCATATAATTTAGAAAATATATTAAAATACGCATGAAATCGGGCAGAAGAATATTAGATAAGTGGATGATAAAATTAAGAAACTAGATATTTTAGAACCCATATCATATTACTATAATCTATGTCAGACAAGACAATTTACGATAGTTCAGACCTGTTGAACTATGCAGTACAAACAGGTATAATCTCTTTAGATACCATGCTGAATGATATAGAAGCTATGGAAAGAAAGGAACTACTTGAACAACATCCCTATGCAATCACAGTAACTACTGAAAAATCGGGAAAGGAGATATTTTCTACATATTTGCCCAGTCCAGACGGTAATCGGCTTTTTAGACGAAGAAACACCCGTGAAGAATTAGAAGAAGTAATCGTATCATTCTATAAGGCTTTACAGGAAGAAATCTATATTGAAAATGTATTTTATGAATGGATTGACCGAAAGCTTGAATTCTGTGAGATACAGAAAGCGTCTTATGACAGATATATAAATGATTATAAAAGATTTTTCAAAAGCGGTACTTATTCAATCTCTAAAAAGAAATTTAAAAATATCACCGAAGACGATTTGGAAATATTCATTAAATCTGTGATTCGTGATTTATCACTCACACGAAAAGCATACGCCGGACTCCGTACATTGATAAGAGGTATTTTCAAATATGCGAAAAAGCGGAAATATACTTCTATCAGCATTACAGAATTTTTTG
This sequence comes from Sellimonas intestinalis, assembly GCF_001280875.1. Classification (GTDB taxonomy): domain Bacteria; phylum Bacillota; class Clostridia; order Lachnospirales; family Lachnospiraceae; genus Sellimonas; species Sellimonas intestinalis. The sequence goes on from NZ_LGAJ01000011.1 coordinate 90,011, forward strand.
GAGATTTGGAACTACCCAACAATCTTTTTAAACGGAGAATCATTGATAAGCAGAAAGAAGTCTTTATGGAAAATGAAATTCCTCTTGTAATTGACTATTTAAAAAGCAAGCCGGACATATACAATCTCGGCATACTGCTTACTTTTCAGACAGGTTTACGAGTTGGAGAATTAAGCACACTAAAACCACAAGACTTATTTAGACGTATTATCAAAATAAGGCGTACAGAGGACAAATACCGTGATGAGAATAACAAATGGATTGTAACCGTCAAAGAACATGCTAAACCCGATGCCGGAAACCGGGATTTAATTATTTCTACTACTGCACAAGAAACTTTGGATAAAATTTTAGCATTAAATCCAACAGGCGAGTATTTGTTTGAACATGGTGGAAAACGTATTCGGGGAAATACTTTTAATAAACGTCTTTCGCTCATATGTAAGGAGTTAAATATTCCTCACCGCACTATGCACAAGATACGGAAAACATATGGGACTACTTTAATTGACAGTGATGTTGATGAGGGATTCATTACCGAACAAATGGGACACAGCGACATAAGTACAACCAAAAAACTATATTATTTCAGCAATAAAACCTCAAAGAATAAGGAAAAACAGATTGAAAATGCAATCTCATTTTAGGAATCATTCCTAGTTGACTACATGCTTGACTACATTGGAATTTTCCATAAAATAAGAAACGCTGCAAGCCTTGAATTTACAAGGCTCACGGCACTTCACCGAACAGGGGATGAGAGAATCGAACTCCCGCTAAGAGTTTTGGAGACTCCTGTCATACCATTTGACCAATCCCCTATATTAAATTCTGTTCAGGATGCAAAGAAACACCCTTTCAGATGTATC
>NZ_LGAJ01000012.1 GCF_001280875.1 Sellimonas intestinalis
GCTATATTAGATTATCACATCCATTCCTCTGTGTCAAGTGTTTTTTTCATCTTTTTTCCAGTTTTCTGATCCGGCGTCCCGGTCTCTCTATCCGGGATCCGCCCGGGCCAGACATCTGCATTTGATGTTTTGTTCTGACACTTATCAGCGGAACGTGTTATATCATATCATCTGTGCTTATAAATGTCAACTTCTTTTTTCGACTTTTTTTATCTTTTTTCTTTATGCATTTCTATATTCTGTCTCCATACTCTGAAAGCTTTTTCTTGTCACAGCCGCAAGCGCAAATGACACAATTCCTGAAAACAGTACGACAAATGCTTCTGCTCCCCGACACAGTTCAAATAGAATCCCATACATCGCATTTCCAAGAGGCTGAGAACAGGTGGATACCATCAGAACAAGGGCAATGACCTTCCCCGTCAGATTGCGGGGCGTTACGATCTGTACATAGGACATCATCTGTACAGTGAAAATAGTAGCAAACATCATAATCCCAAAACAGCATACCATCATTACTCCATAGACTACTATTGCCGAAACCGGTAAAAAAAGAATGATTGCCATCGGGAAGACACTCGCTGCCGCAGCCATAATCTGATTTCCAGCCTGACTGAATTTCAGTCTCTTTGCAAAAATACCCGCACAAATTCCTCCTACAAGTCCACCGGCCGCAAGGGCGCCTTCCGCAAAACCACAAAGCTGATTTGCCAGTTCCAGTACTTCTGTCACAAGATATGGGATTCCTACAATCATCATAGCAGATAAAAAAAGATTGATTCCACAGATAATCAGCACAACATCCCCGATCTTCCGATTTTCTTTCCATGCAAAATGGATTCCCTGTGCAAAATCTGTTTTCAGAATCCTAACAATGTGGTCATGTTTTTCTGGTTTCTGGTAAGGAATATGTATAAATATCTCCATTACCGCAGAGGCAAAGAAACAAGTGGTGCATAATATGAGCACCGGAACCAGGCCATACATACTGTATAGAATTCCACCGAGAACCGGACCGGTCAAGGAGGAAAGTGAACTTACTGTATTAATAATAGAAGTTGCACTCATCACCTTCTCCTGTCTGACAAGCACTGGGATAGCTGCCTGCACAGACGGCTGATATGCTCCTGCAATTCCATATAAAAGCATCAGTGTCAGCGCAATCAGCAGCACCTCGTTTCCAAACCGAAGGCAAACCGCAAGTCCTCCAACAACCGCAGCTGTCAAAAAATCAAGTGCCACCATAATATTTCGTTTATTTACCCGGTCTGCCACAATTCCTCCAATAGGTGACATTGCGATGGACGGAAGAAACGCACAGGCAGTCACAGTGCCATAGAGTGCCGACGACCCGGTCTGATTGAGCAGATATAATGGGAGCGCAAACCGGAGTGCTGCGTTTCCGAACAGAGAGATAATCTGTCCAATTACTACCATAATAAAATCTTTAGAAAATCCTTTCTCTTTCATATCCCTATACCTCCATTTTTTCTATATTCTGTTCCAATTTCCCACACAGCACTCCGGCGAACACACAAATAAAAACTGCCATTCCCATCAGAACCGCTGTCAGATACTTTGGCATGATGACAATCCCGTTTGACACCAGACATACAATCAGAATCCCGCAGACAATACTGGCCATTTGGGATTTCCGTTTCCATCCGGCATAAGCGGAAATCATACCAACTGCTGACGCCATCAATCCGACAAGAAGTCCTGCTGCCGGGACACTGATCCAAAACCAAGGAGACTGTATTGAAAGGCGAACCCTCGCCACTGCCGCCACAAATGCCAGAATTCCTGTGGCAATCAGAAGTGCCGGCAAACATAAAAGCACAGTACGCAAACTAATCAGCAGCTCTTTCGCCCGAAACATCCTTTTTCTGTTCATTGGATAAAGAAGCAAAACGGATGCATAGTCTTTCCCATAGTCCCGTACTACCACACGGGAGGCCAGTGCTGCGGCAAAAATGCTCCCACAGGCAAAATCAAGCGCTGACAATAGGGCGATTTGTCCCTCCCAGCTAAACAAAATCAGGTCTTCTGATGACTGCCCGCCTCCCGTTCCCTCCGAACAGGCTACGGCAAACAATAAAAGTCCCATTGCCACAAGCCCCGTCCAGATCCCGACACCGGAAATCATCCAGGGTTTCCAGCAAATTTTCTCCTTTTCCAAGTCATACAGTTTTCTCATCTGTTACGCCTCCCCTCATCAACGTCACCAACTCTTCTTCCATCTCCTGCGGATGATCCCGGATCTCTTCTTTCTCTGTAATTTCACGTCGGATACATCCACCTGTCAGAACCCCAATCCGGTCTGCCGTCTTTCGCATTTCACCAAGCATATGACTTGAGAGAAGAATAGCCGCTCCATTCTGTGCCGCTTCTTTCAACATCTGGATCATCTCTGCCGCTACTACTGGATCCATCCCATTCAGTGGTTCATCCAGAACAATCAGTTCAGGGCGGTGAATCAAGGCTCTCGCAAATCCCAGCCTCTGCTTCATACCAAGGGAATAACTGGACACCGGCTTTTTTCTGGCATGATACAATCCGACACGATCGAGCATCCCGGACACTGAAGCTTCTTTTCCCATATATCTGAGATGCATTTCCAGTATCTCTATAGCATTGAGATGCTCATAAAAAACCGGTCTCTCGATCATACTCCCGATTTTTAGCAGATACCCTCTGTCCTCACTTGGCTCCTTCCCAAACAACTCGACAATTCCCTCATCCGGTCTTTGCAGTCCAAGCAGAATTTTCATCAGTGTCGTCTTTCCGGCTCCGTTGATCCCGACCAGACCATAGATTTCACCTTTTTGAAGGGAGATACTGCACTGCGAAAGCACTGGTTCTGCCCCGAAATTTTTATCGATACCGATTCCTCTTACAACAATCATCTTTTTCCTCCTTTTAATACCAAACGTCGGTATGTATAAATTTAAAAGAAAACTGCCCTTTCTTCAGGGCAGGCTCCCTTTTTATTTTCTCCGATTGTAAATGTCCGTCAGTTCTGCCAGTCTCCGAATCATCTCTTCATCCACAATATCAACACCAAGTCCGCTCATCATCTGCCGGAACACCATAAATTTACCTAAGGACTCCTGCGGACTGCTGTCAAATACCATCGGATTCATCCAAATATTGGCTGCTAACATAATCAATTCCGCCAACTGTTCCGGATATTCGGTCTGAATCGATCCGTCTTCAATCCCCTCCCGAATAATCGGAAGAATGTACTGCGGCGCCACCTCTTCCACGCTCTCCCGTAAAAGACTGTCCAGAAGTCTTGGATTATTTCGAAAATCCGGCGCTACAGAAAAAATGTCATTTTGGACAGGCCGATTGATGGAGGCTTTAAAAATCCACCTCAGTTTTTCTCTTCCATTAAGTCCGGAAGCATCCCGAATCTGTGCCAACATGTGATTGGATTCTGCGGTCATCCTGTCTGTTACCGCAATCAGGATCTCCTCTTTTGACTTAAAATGATGGTAAATCGCTCCCTTGCTCAGTCCTCCCAAGTTGTTGATGATATCCTGAATAGAGGTATGCTCGTATCCCTTCTCCAGAAACAGGCGGCTTGCCACATCCAGGATCCGACCAACCGTCTCCTCGGGATGCTTGTTTCGTGCCATTTCCGCTCACTTCCTTTTACATACTTTTGGTATGTTTCAAATTTATCATACTATCGGTATGTTTGTCAACAGTTTTTTATAAATGCTGTATCGCTTCGCTCACATTTTTCACACCAATTATTTTCATCTTCGACACTTCTCCGACACTCTCTACAGAGACCCCCGGCAGAATACAGGTATGAAATCCAAGTTTCTTTGCCTCCATGACTCTCTGCTTTGGCATACTGACTGCCCGAACTTCTCCGCTTAATCCCACTTCTCCGAAGACAATCGTATATGGATCCACCGGCTTGTTCTGATAGCTGGAGACAAGAGCCAGAACGATGCCCAGGTCAATAGCCGGCTCATTCATCCGGATCCCCCCTGCTATATTTACATAAGCGTCACAGTCCGCAAGCGCCATACCCAGCCTTTTTTCCAGCACCGCCATCAGAAGATTGACCCGGTTGTAGTCAGTCCCCGCCGCTGTACGCCTCGGCATCCCGAAGTTTGTCCGGCATACGAGAGCCTGAATCTCAAGCAGAATCGGTCTCGTTCCTTCCATGGAACAGGCGACAACCGAACCGGAAGCGTGTTCCGGCCGGCCGTTCAGCATAAATTCAGACGGATTCTTCACCTCCTGAAGTCCATTCTCCCGCATCTCAAACACGCCGATCTCATTGGTGGATCCGAATCGGTTCTTCACACTTCTGAGAATCCGGTAGGAAGCATGACGGTCTCCTTCAAAATACAACACTGTGTCCACCATGTGTTCCAGTACCCTTGGGCCTGCCACCGTCCCCTCTTTGGTTACATGCCCGACAATAAAGATTGTAATGCCCATTCCCTTTGCCAGGTGCATCAGGGTATTGGTTGCCTCCCGCACCTGGGACACACTTCCCGGAGCGGATCCAATCTCCTCGCTGTACATTGTCTGAATGGAGTCAATGACCGCAATATGCGGCTTCTTTGTTCGGATAACTTCCTCGATCGTCTCCAAATTCGTTTCACACAACAGAGAAAGCCGATCGTCAAACTTTCCCATCCGGTCGGCTCTAAGCTTAATCTGTCTTGCGGATTCCTCTCCGGAAATATAGATGATCTCCTCACCTTTCTCCCCTAAAATCCGGCAGACTTGTAGTAAAAGGGTGGATTTCCCAATGCCAGGATCTCCCCCTACCAGCACCAGAGATCCCTTCACAATCCCTCCGCCAAGTACACGGTCCAACTCTTCCATCTCTGTCCGGATCCGCTCCTCGCCTTTCGTCTCAATCCTGGAAAGGGAAATGGGCTCTGCCTTTCTGCGGATTCCCGACTCACTCCCTTTCTCAGGCAACTTTTTCTCTTCTACAAATGTATTCCATTCCTTGCAGACTGGACACTGTCCCAACCACTTGGCTTCCTCATGTCCACAGTTCTGACAGAAAAATACTGTTTTTTTTGCTTTAGCCATCACATTTCCTCTTTCTAATTCCGAACTCTTTTCCCGACACCAGACTCTTTGTCCCTGAAAGACATCGTTCAAAGAAAAAATGCCGCAAAGCCATTCTCTGATCTTTGCAGCATTTTGCCTTCTCTTTGTATTAAGCCTTTATAATCTTCACACAAACAGTCTGATCCGGCTGCAGCTCTGTACTGACACTTAATTTCCCGCTCAGGTTTGTCTTCATCTTTCCCGCATTCACATCATCCAGATATACCGTGTACTCGCTGTCTGCCTCCAGCTCCAGTGTAAACTGAGCATCCTCGTTCCCGCTCACATGGAAAGACACTCCGCTTTCCTCCGCACGAAATTGCTCTACTGCAGTTCCCGGGACCGATTCATAGACGAACATGCCGTTCTTTTCCAGCTTTGTAATCTCCGAAAATGTCTTTACCTTATAAATGTCTCCCTCAAACTCGAATCCTTCCTTCTTCGTCTTGGAAGATAAGGTATAATCGCCGAAGCTGATCGTTCCATCTTCATTCGCCCTCAGTAACTCTTTGACTGCTGTCATGTCTTTTTCCTCCTGGTCGTATCTTATATTTACCGTAGTCTCATTATATAATAAACGATTCTTTTTTTCTAGTTCTTTGTCTCTTTCACCGAAAATTTTATCTCATTTTTAGAAACACCTGTCTCCACCAGATCGCTCCGTTTGATCTCACCATTTAAAATTGCCTCCGTCAGTGGATCCTCAAGCTTCGTCTGTAAGGCACGCTTGAGCGGTCTTGCCCCATATTTACGGTCCGTGCCTGCCTCCGCTATCAGTTTCTTTGCGGCGCTTTTGATCTTTAAGGTAATATCAAGCTGCTCTTTTGCTCTCTGAATCAAATCCTGACACAAAAGCCCAACGATTTTCTCCAGCTCGCTTTCAGTAAGCGCATGGAATACAATGATCTCATCGATCCGGTTTAGGAACTCCGGACGAAAAATGCGCTTCACCTCATCCATCACATTGCTCTGCATCTTCTTGTAATCTTCCTTCTCGTCCTGTACCGTATTGAATCCCAGACGTTTCGCGTCCACGATGGACTGGGCTCCGGCATTAGACGTCATAATAATGACCGTATTACGGAAATCTACCTTCCGCCCCTGGGAATCTGTGATATGACCGTCATCCAATACCTGAAGCAGGATATTGAACACATCCGGGTGGGCTTTCTCAATCTCGTCAAAGAGTACCACCGAATACGGATGTCTTCTGACTTTCTCACTGAGCTGTCCTCCGTCTTCGTGTCCTACATATCCCGGAGGGGAACCGATTAACTTTGACACACTGTGTTTCTCCATATATTCGGACATGTCGATTCGAATCATCGACTCGTCATTCCCAAAGAGAGCCTCAGCAAGTGCCTTGGAAAGTTCGGTCTTTCCGACTCCGGTCGGTCCCAGGAACAAAAATGAGCCCACCGGCCGTGACGGATCTTTGAGACCTACACGCCCCCTCTTGACAGCTCTTGCTACTGCACTTACCGCATCCTCCTGTCCGATCACTCTCTTATGGAGAGTCGCCTCCAGCTTTTTCAGCCGCTCCGTCTCAGACTGAGCAAGCCGCTGAACCGGAATCCGCGTCCATTCGGATACTACGTCCGCAATATCTCCCTCCGTCAGAGCGATACGGAGCTTTTGCTGCTGCCGCTCTCTTCTGGCTTTCGCCCGTTTTAATTTCTCATTAATCTGATTTTTGTCTGCTGCAAGGAGAGCAGCCTTCTCCATATTTCTCTCTTTAATGGCGTCCTCCAGCTCCTGGTTCAGTTCCCCGATGATCTGCTCCAGATCTTCTATCTGTTCCGGCATCTTGTAGCCCCTAAGAGCAGCTTTCGAACACGCCTCATCCAACACGTCGATAGCCTTGTCCGGCAAAAAACGATCACTGATATACCGGTCAGAAAGCATCACCGCAGCCCGAATGGCCTCCTGACTGATCTCAATTCTGTGATGTACCTCGTATTTTCCCCGGATCCCTTCCAGAATCCTGATCGTCTCTTCTTTTGACGGCTCCTCCACCATCACCGGCTGAAACCTGCGCTCCAAAGCGGCATCCTTCTCAATATACTTCCGGTATTCCGTGATCGTCGTAGCTCCAATAAGCTGAATCTCCCCTCTTGCCAGAGATGGCTTGAGAATATTGGACGCATCCATGGCGCCCTCTGCTCCCCCTGCACCCACAACCGTATGAATCTCATCGAGAAAAAGGATGATATTACCGGCAGCCCGGACTTCTCCGACCAGCCTCTTCATCCGCTCCTCAAACTCTCCCCTGTACTTGGAACCGGCGATCAGCGCCGCCAAATCCAAGGAGAAGATCCGTTTGTCCCTCATCTTCTCCGGAACCGCTTCTTTCGCGATTCGCTGTGCGATCCCCTCAATGATAGCCGTCTTACCGACTCCCGGCTCCCCCACCATACACGGATTATTCTTCGTCCTGCGGCTTAAGATCTGCATCAGTCTCTGCATCTCCTCTTCCCGGCCGACCACCGGATCCAGCTTACCGTCTTCCGCAAGAGCATTCAGATCGGTACAGAATTGCTCCAACACAGAGCCTTTGCCTGTGCCATCACCACGGTCTGACAGAGCTTTCGGATTTTCCCCGATAGTCGTCAGGCAGTCCTGCATAATTTTCTGAAGATTGATATTCAGTGTAATAAGAATACGGGCTGCCACACAGTCTGTATCCCGCACAATGGCAAGCAGCAGATGCTCCGTCCCTACTTCCGGCATCCGGAAGCGCTCTGCCATCTTCCGCCCTTCTTCCAAAATAAACTTAAGTCTCGGGCTCTCCTTTGGCCTTCCTGCAAAAGGCTCATCTCCGACTCTTGAGACAAGCTCTCCGACAACCTTACGCACATCTTCTTCTCTCAGGCCGTTCATCTCCAACACCTGAGCCGCCACCCCGGAAATGGAAGTCCTCAGTCCCATAAGCAGATGCTCCGTACCAATATAAGGATGCTTCAATTCCTTTGCATAAACCTCGGCCGCATCCAGAGCTTCCCGGGCCTGCTTTGTATATCTGTTTTCCATGTCTGTCCTCCTGATCTGAATTACTCGGTCTCGTATTCGTGGAAAATCTCATCCACCAGCTTGTGTACTTCCTCCCGTGTGATATTCTTACAGTAGCCTCGTGCAAGCACCATGCGGAGTTGCTGTTTCATATCTTCCAGCGCCTGAAGCTTATCCTCACTGACTGCAATCACTGCACCTTTTCTTCTGTCAAGCTGAATAAACCCCTCCTGTTTCAGTACGGCATATGCCTTGTTGACCGTGTGCATATTCACGCCAATCTGCTCTGAAAGCTTCCTGACCGAGGGAAGTGTGTCCCCATCCCGAACCGCAGAAAGCGCGATCCCCATAATGATCTGATTGCGGAGCTGCATATAAATAGCCTCGTCGCTGTTAAAATCAATCTCGATCATAATTTCTTTCATAAACACTTCACCCTTTTCTTTCGTTTGTTACATCCATAATATAACAGATGTCACGGTTTTGCAAGAAAAGATTTTTCCCCGCATCCTACTGCTCGTCAAAAAGTGGTGTGGAAAAATAACGCTCCGCAGTATCCGGCAAGATCGTGACAATGGTCTTCCCCTTTCCGAGTTTCCTGGCCATCTTCTGCGCTGCCGCCACATTCGTGCCTCCTGTGATGCCGCACATGAGCCCCTCCTTTGCCGCAAGATCTTTTGCGGTTTTCAGAGCCTCCTCGTCTGTGATAATGACAATATCATCATAAATCTGCTGGTTCAGAATCTTTGGCACAAGACCGTCTCCGATCCCCATCTGCAAATGACTTCCCACTTCTTTACCGGACAAAATCGCCGCCTGCTCCGGTTCCACAGCCCAGATAAGAGTCTTTGGATTTGCCTCTTTTAATGCCTTTCCGACTCCTGAAATTGTTCCTCCTGTTCCGATACCGGAGCAAAATCCGTCCACCTTACAATCTGCCTGCTCCAAAATCTCCTTCCCCGTCCACTCATAATGAACACGGACATTATTTTGATTCTCAAACTGCTGAGGCACAAAGATACGAGGATCTTCTGCTGCCATGCGAAGAGCAGTATCCATGCACTCCCGGATACATTCTCCGATATTTCCGGCATCGTGGATCAGCCGGACCTCGGCTCCATACTGTCTGACCAGCTTTCTGCGCTCTTCACTGACGGAATCCGGCATGATGATAATGGTACGGTATCCACGCACTGCCCCAATCAGTGCCAGACCAATCCCCTGGTTACCGCTGGTCGGCTCCACAATGATCGTCTCCTTGGTGATCTTTCCTTCTCTTTCGGCCGCTTTGATCATACCAAGGGCCGTCCTCGTCTTAATAGAGGCGCCCACATTTACTGCCTCAAACTTCACAAAAATCTGAGCATCCTCCTCTCCTGTCATATGATGCAGACGAATCAATGGAGTATTCCCCGCCGCCTCAAGTATATTCTCATAAACCATCTGTTTTTCTCCTTTTCTTTTCATTCTTCTTATTATATGCCCTTCCATCTCCTTTTGCAATCCGAGTCAACAAATTAAAAAGGCAAGGCGGACGCCATTTTCCTGCATCTGCCCTGCCCATTTCTCTATGAATGTTCTCTTTTCATCTTTTCTTACGCCTCATCGATCGCCTTTCCAATATCGTTGCGCATATACTTATTAGCAAAGGAAATCCACTCCGTCGCTGCATAGGCATTCTTCCTCGCTTCTTTTAGATCAGCTCCCTTTGCCGTAATTCCAAGGACACGTCCTCCATTGGTGACAATCTGCCCCTGCTCATTTTTCTTCGTGCCGGCGTGGAAACAGTAATATCCGTCTTTCCCTTCAAACTTCTCAAAACCTTCGATTGGAATTCCTTTCTCGTATGCCAACGGATAACCATCGGACGCCAGCACAACGCAAACCGCCGCATTATCTTCAAACTCCAGGTTCACCTGATCGAGCGTTCCGTCGATGCAGGCTTCCATTACATCCACAATATCCGTTTTCATTCTTGGAAGAACAACCTGTGCTTCCGGATCACCGAATCTTGCATTATACTCCAGTACCTTCGGCCCGTCCTCCGTCAACATCAGGCCAAAGAAAATGATGCCTTTGAATTCCCGGCCTTCCGTGCGCATTGCATCCACCGTCGGCTGGAAGATATGTTCTTCACAATACCGTGCGATTTCTTCTGTATAGAACGGACTTGGAGAAAAGGTCCCCATTCCTCCGGTATTTGGTCCCTCATCTCCGTCTTTCGCACGCTTGTGGTCTTGGGCGGACGTCATTGTCTTTACTGTTTTTCCGTCCACGAAAGACAGCACAGAAACTTCTCTTCCAGTCATAAACTCTTCCACAACCATTGTATTTCCGGAAGCCCCGAATTTCTTATCCAACATGATCTCTTTGACGCCCGCTTTCGCTTCTTCAAAACTTTTACAGATCAGAACGCCCTTTCCAAGTGCAAGACCGTCTGCTTTGAGTACGATCGGGTAGCTTGCTCTCTCCAGATAACAAAGCGCATCGTCTGCATTATCAAAATTTTCGTAGGCAGCAGTTGGAATTTGATATTTTTTCATCAGATCCTTAGAAAAAGCCTTACTTCCTTCGAGAATGGCAGCATTTTTTCGGGGTCCGAATGTACGGATTCCTTCCGCCTCCAGAATATCAGTCAGGCCACCCACCAGCGGATCATCCATTCCGATCACCGCTAAGTCGATCTTCTGCTCCTTTGCAAAATCCCGGATTTTCTCAAACTCCATCGGGCCGATCGGCACGCACTGCGCCACTGCCTCGATCCCCGCGTTCCCCGGCAGACAGTAAATCTTCTCTACCCTCTCACTCTTTGCTACGCTCATTGCAATCGCATGTTCTCTGCCGCCGCCTCCTACAATCATTACTTTCATCTGACATCCTCCTTCTCGTATCAACCAGAAAAAGGGTATTGCTGATCTCTATTGCATCCAATACCCTTTTACTCTCTATTTCTGAATCATAACCTGTCCGTCTTTGACAGCTACCTTTCCATTGGCTATCAATTGGATCGCCTCAGGCAGAATCCTCCACTCGGCCTCCTCCATCACACGCCGCTGAAGCACCTCAGGCGTATCACCCGTGCGTACTTCCACCGCTTTCTGGAGAAGAATCGGCCCCGTATCCGTCCCTTCATCCACAAAATGCACCGTCGCTCCGGTTACTTTCACGCCACGGGCCAGTGCCGCTTCGTGAACTTTCAGACCGTAATAACCTTTCCCACAAAAAGACGGAATCAAGGACGGATGGATATTGATGATCCTGTTTTCATATTTACGGATGAGTTCTGACGGAATTACCACCAAAAATCCCGCAAGTACAATCAAGTCCGGGCACAACGCATCAATCGTATCCATAAGTGCCGCATTAAACTCCCCGCGCTCTTCAAAATCCTTTGGAGAAACGCAGTGCGCTTCAATCCCCGCTTTCTGAGCTCTTATCAGCGCATACGCATTTTTATTGTTGCTGATCACCCCGACAACCTCGGTATTGTCGATCGTTCCTGCCTTAACCGCATCCAGAATGGCCTGTAAATTGGTGCCGCCCCCGGATACCAGTACCGCCACTCTTAGCATAATGTGACTCCTTTTTCTCCTGCCTGAATCGTTCCGATGACAAAGCCCTTGTCGCCTGCCGCTTTGACAGCGGACAGTACAGCCTCCACATCCTGCTCGTCTACAGCGATTACCATTCCGATTCCCATGTTGAATGTATTATACATCATGTGCTCCTCGATGTCGCCCTCCTTTGCAAGCATATCGAAGATAACCGGTACTTCATAACTGTCCTTGCGGATTACGGCGTGGGTGCCCTCTTTTAACATACGTGGTACATTCTCATAGAAGCCGCCTCCTGTGATATGGCTGCATGCCTTGACGGTCACTCCTGCTTCCCGGATGGTCTTTAATACTTTTACATAAATCCGGGTCGGGGCAAGCAGAGCCTCACCAAGAGTACATCCCAGACATTCATGGTAAGTCTCCAGAGACTCCCTGCTCATATCGAATACTTTTCTTACAAGAGAGAATCCGTTACTATGTACGCCGGAAGAAGCAAGGCCGATCAGTACGTCGCCTTCCTTTAAGTGTTCCCCGGTAATCATATCTTTCTTATCACAGACACCAACAGCAAATCCTGCCAGATCGTATTCGTCCTCTGCCATCAGGCCCGGATGTTCTGCCGTCTCTCCTCCAATCAGAGCAGCGCCGGACTGTGCACAGCCCTCTGCCACACCGCTTACGATGGCAGCGATCTTTTCCGGCTCATTTTTTCCACATGCGATATAATCCAGGAAGAATAGAGGCTCTCCTCCTGCACATGCAATATCATTGACACACATTGCCACTGCATCAATTCCGATTGTGTCATGCTTGTCCAAAACCATGGCGAGCTTTACCTTGGTTCCACATCCGTCTGTACCGGACAATAATACAGGCTCTTCCATCTCCTTGATCTTCTCCAGTGAGAAAGCACCGGAAAATCCACCAAGTCCCCCGATGACTTCAGGGCGCATCGTCTTTTTGATGTGCTCCTTCATCAGCTCCACTGACTTGTAACCTGCTTCGATATCCACACCTGCGTTCTTATAATCCATGATCGTTCCTCCATCAGATCGTGTTTTTTAGTTTATTTCGCGGCTTTCTGAGCCATGTATTCCTTATGTCCGAGCTTTGCAAGCCTTTCTGCCTTTGCCTCGACTTCCTCTTTCATCTCTTTGGAAAAGTCTTTGAGTCTCTGCAACAGCTCCGGATCAGATGTGGCAAGAATCTTTGCCGCAAGGATCGCCGCATTCTTCCCTCCGTCGATCGCTACGGTCGCAACCGGAATTCCAGGCGGCATCTGAACGATAGAATACAGTGCGTCTTGTCCGTCCAACACCTTTCCAGTCATCGGGATACCAATGACCGGCATCGGAAAGATCGCAGCGCACATACCAGGAAGATGTGCAGCCATTCCTGCTCCAGCAATAATTACTTTAAAATCCCTGTCCTCCGCGGATTTCGCATATTCATAGAATACATCCGGCTCACGATGAGCAGAGATAATCGTCATTTCGTACTCTACTCCTAATTTCTCCAGCATGTCTGCAGCCTGACCCATGACTTTCATATCGGAGTCGCTGCCCATTACAATTCCTACTTTTGGCATAGTGTACTTCCTTTCTTTCCCACGTTTATGATTTATAAGTTGTTGAAATAAATAAATTCCTATTTATAAGTTATTTTACTAATACAGGCGAGCTCTGTCAACAGATGCCCGCCTGTATTAGTGATTATATTTTCTTATAACTGGAAATGTCCCTGGCTTATGATTTCAATCCATCAAAGGCTTTATTGAGCACTTCCGTTCCCGGAAGAACAAACCGTCCGTCCCTCAGAATCGGTATCTCGTTTCCATCCGCACAAAGTACCGTGATGGAACCCAGCTCATCGTATGGGATCGTGATATCCGTGTGACAGTGCATGTACGCCTGCTCCGGATGTCCTTTCCGGAGAATAGAGACCTCATTGTCTCTTGCCACAATCTCTTTTCCGTCCGGATTATACACCTCCGTGTCCTCACTGTAACTGTAACATGTATCACCTACAGCAAAGTGCGGTCCGGTCTTCTCCGCGATCAGAATCGGATACTTTTCCTCAATCCCGTACTTTCTGCCCGCCACATAAGCTGTCGTATTTGTTCCGATAGCAAACTCGCCAAGCGGAAGCGTCTCATGGTTGAAAAGAATATTTTCCTTTACATAGTCCCGGCATACATTCGGATCTGCAAAATTCTTACAGCCATACCCGGAAATCATACCATCCGCAAAGCATATTTCCAGATCTTTGTACTGTAAGCCATTTAGATATACCCGGCTCACATGCAGCACGCCGTTCGTCCCTTGTAATACCGGGGACGTAAAGACCTCGCCCACTGGAATATTGACGTCCGCAACACAGTTTTCAAAGATTGTCTCCTTTTCCGGATCATTCAGACGGTAGAGCTGTACCGTCAAATCTGTGTGGTTTGTCCCGGTTCCAAGGATGCGTACCGCCTCTCCCCGGTCCAGGGCGTCGATCATCTTCTGCTGTACCTGCAAATAAAGGTCTGAATCCAAGGTATTAATCCGGATCACTTCCTCGAAAATCTCCCTGAACTGATCTCCGATTTCCGGCACCGGGTAGGAAATAATCGTAAAGCTTCTCTCATCCCCCGGCATATAGGTATTGGAAATCTGACTTGCTTTCCCGTCAAATGAGAGCAGAAGCTCCTCCTGCTTCTTCGTAAGCGCCAGCGCTTCTTCCTTCTTGCGCGGTGCAAACGGCGTTTCACCAAACACCTCCATAACAGCCGGTCCTGCAAATCCTGCCGCCAGCTCTTTGTTTTGCTCATACACAGTTTTTAAGACCTCAAGTCTGCGCTCCACGTAATGCTTGTCCAAAAATAACATCTGATCATCCTTATGATCGTAATCAAACTGCTTGTTCGGTATTCCCCCGAAATAGCCGTTTCTGGATGCACCTCTTTTGGTCAGAACACTGGCTCCCGATCGATAGATAGTCGGAGCAAGCCCCATAGCCTGGAAGTTCTCGATTGCCTGCTTCACCACCCGTTCAAATCCAAGCTTAAAACGTATATTTACGGTTGACTTTTTTGTCAGATCTTTGTTTCCAAGCACAAAGCCTTTGCGGAATCCCTCTGTGTACACATCAGCCATCATCCGCACTGTCTCCTCCGGAAGCTCACCGATAAACTTCGCTGTCTCAATCTCATTCTTGGAAATGTACTCTCCATAACGGTACAAATACTTTGGATCACTCAAATCGCTGTCGCAGATAATATCCATAGCAAAAGAACACTTCGGATCAATCTGTTCCAGAACACGATGTGCCGCAAATACTTCACAGTAATCGATGGCGTACCAATAGAAAATGTCCCGCACTGTCTGATACTGTGGCTCTTCCTGCTCAAAACTATTGTAGACTTCAATAAAGAGCTCATTTAAAATCGTCAGAAACTCGACCTGCCCTTCAAAGGCATAGACGATCCCACCGCGAAGCTCACTGTAAAGAGCGCTTAAGAACGGGCCAAACGTCCCGCCGAGCGTTTCTTTTGCAAAAGCCGGATTCCCGTAGCTCGTCCCATATCGTTCCGGCAAAATATCCTGATAGAGCTTTTCATTCTCCTCATTTAATTCTTCCGGGTCTAAGGATCCCCAATCTCTTCCCTGTATCTTTTCCTGTACTTCAGCAAGCATCAGAAGAAATGCCGCTGTCTTCTGAAAATAATCCCGGTATGGCTCCTTTACCGTCTCCTCTGTCAGGATCCCGCCAAGTCGCTCTTTTGCCAGCGCATACCGTTCTTTCATCATACTTTCATCCATCTTACAAAAGCCCCCTGATAAAAATTCCTACAAAACAGGCCAGAATTGCCAGATTACAGGCAACACCGATCTTGCAGGTCACATAATTCTTGTCCCGTTCTTTGAATCCCCGAAATCCGGTAATCACTCCCATCCATGCTCCGAAAAAGATTACAATCGAAAGCCCACCCACAAAAGCAGGCGCCTTCCCTCCAGTTGCCACAGAAATGACAATCATAGCAATCAGAGCCGCAAAAAATCCTCCCGCATAGATACAGGATGTAATCCCTCTGGATGCATGAGGCGTTTTATTTTCCTCCCGTTTCCGGGCAGACTTCTTCCGCCTCTCTATTTCCCGTTCCCGCCTTTTTCTACCTCTTACTCTTCTTTTTTCTCTGTCGTTGTCCTTTTCGTTCTTCCACATAGCTTCTCCTTATTACATTACACAGTGCAAACAAGATATATCCGCACAATCCCCCGGCTGTGTTCAACAGCATATCATCGACATCAAAGCTCCCTACTTTTGTAAGGAGCTGAAAGACTTCCACAAAAAAACTAATTCCAAAACTGTAAAATACCGTAAGAAAAAAACTCCGGTTCCAGGATCTGCTCGCCATCGGCATAAAGAAACCAAACGGCACAAAAATCAGTACATTTCCCGCCAGATTGGCAAAGGCCAGAAATCCCAGTTGCTCCCGATACGTCCAAAATCTCCGGATCTCACGGAACAGTTCCAGATTATAGTGGTACTCCCGCATCTCCCCGCCGCGGCCGTACCAGTCCGAAAACAACAGAAACCAGAACAGAAACACAATATAAAGAAGAAACAACAATTTGCCAAAACGGCGAAGCCACTTTCTTTCCCGAGTTCTCACAATCCGGCACCGCCTTAAAATGTCAGCATCTTCTGATTTTTGAATAACCGTGCTCCTCCGATAATAGAAAGAATCCCACATGCCACTCCGACGACAATCAGAATGATTCCCACCGCAAGATTACATGCGCCAATGACTCCCATGCTGCGATATACCTTTTCTTCCATAATCACAAGCCTCCCTATTTTACTCCGTACTGTTCATAATATGCGTCAATCGCTGATTTTAATGCATCATCAATTACAATCCGACCCTGACATGGCCGATTGTAGAGGTGCTCGACAACCTCTTCCATCGTCACGATCGCAGCGGTATCAAAACCATACAGATCCTTTATCTCATCAAGGGCGCATTTTTCCCCTCCTTTTCCGACTTCCATGCGGTTTAAGGAAACCATCAATCCTTTAATCGTGACGTCCGCAGCCCCTTTTACTTTCGGCACAGTCTCCTCCATGGATTTTCCCGAAGTCGTTACATCCTCAATCATAATTACACGGTCACCGTCCTGTAAGTTACTCCCAAGAAAGCTTCCCTTGTCCGCGCCGTGATCCTTTTCCTCTTTCCTGTCGGAACAGTAACGCACTTCCCTGCCATATAACTCACTGTAAGCGATTGCTGTCACGACAGCAAGAGGAATCCCCTTATATGCTGGTCCGAAAAGCACGTCAAAATCATCACCGTAATTATCGTGAATCGCCTCTGCGTAGTATTCTCCCAGTCTCTTTAACTGAGCCCCTGTCACATAAGCTCCTGCGTTCATAAAAAACGGGGACTTTCTTCCGCTCTTCAATGTAAACTCTCCAAACTTGAGCACATCACTCTGCACCATAAACTCGATAAATTCTTTCTTATAAGTTTCCATCTGTTTCAACCTCCTATATAATCAGGCTTATACGCCCTGTTTTATCTTTCGCCAGCTATGATTTACATTGTACTTTAAATCTTTTCCATTCTAACATAGAATCCCCTTCATTTCAATTACCCGCCAAGGATTGAGGAACCTGCCTGCTTACATTCTTTGAACGATTTTACTTTTTTATTTGATGATCAATACGAGAACGTCTGCCGCAAACAGAATCCCCATAATAGCGACAATCTTTTCAAACAATCTTCTATTCATCTTTTCTGTTAGTTTGACAAAAATCGGCTGCAACACATATAAGAAAATCATACCTCCGATTCCAAAACGGATACTTGGATTCAAGGCAATACGCCCCTGATAATTAAACCGGAACCTCGTATAATCCCACAGCCATTCTCCCCTTGTGAATTCCATAATATAACTTCCAATCAATTCGATCACTGTAGTAATTCCTATGATTGCAATAAAAATCAAAATCGGCGTCACATTCCATTTCCCAATATGTACCGCTTTTTGTTTTGCTTTTCCCAATAAAATAATCAAAACAAGAGCCCCCACTCCATATATAACGCAATATGGACCGAATAAAACGCCCCTGTTAGAAAATCCCCACTTATAAATGACGACTTCCAGAAACACTTCATAGATCCATCCTAAAATAGAATACAACATAAAATAGAAAAAATATTCCTGTACTTTTCTTTTCATAAATTTCCTCCGCTGGTAGAGCCTGCAATTTCTTAGGCCCCCCACCTTTCTACATCCCCTTCTCTATGGAAGTTTTATCACGTTTCCTATTTGTTTTAAAATACCCCTTTGGCGTCTTTGGGTAACGTCCGAACATGTTTTACATATTGATAACTCGCCTCTGCTTCCTGGATATTGTATGCATAGCCCAGTCGTCCGCCAAGTTCTGTCGCCGTCTCTTGGAACAGATCACACATGATGAACATAGCATCCCATATCTGCGGAATATCACCCGTGATATATGTTTTCAAAAATCTTCCCCACAAATTCTCGGGCAGATAATCTTTCAGATATTTCGATGCTTTTCCGGTGGACAGACAAAATCCATTTTCATATCCGACTTTCCAGTTAAGCATTTTAAGAAGCTGGGCGTGACTTCCTTCCGTATACATTGCGTGTACATAGGGAATTTCTTCCCTCCACAATCCTTTTGCCACATTGTTGAGGCACCACCAGAACTCATTTGCACAAGCCAGAAACTCCGGCTCTGAAGGCTTTCTGATCCAGTAATCCTCATCTGTCGGCGGCTGGATCGATGGGAGAATATGGTCTTTGTCAAGTAAAATCACGCAAAGCTTATCCTCCATGACATTTGCTTTTTCTACTGGGACAACATGCAGATCCAGCCTGTTTCCATCCTGAAACTGCATCAGCCATCCAAAACATTGATCGAGATCCACTGCCTGTCCGCGATCCTTATCCATCTTTTCTGGACATTGCATATAAAGTCGTTCTCCAAATCGGTCGATCCATCTTTCGTCTTCATAAAAGGGCCTGTTTTCCTTCACAACATACACAATATCATAATCCTGAAAAATATCCTTTTTCACATTCGGGTTTGTTCTGGATCCATTCATGTAAACCGCACGGATACGCTCATCCTTCCTGGCCACGCTAAGAATCAGCTCCATCATTTCTTTTTCACTTCTCATCTTTCATACCTCCACAGGACAATCCCTGTTCTGTTTGTTCCATGATCCTAAATTTCCTCCCCGATTTTGGGTGTTTTACACCCACTATAACAATAATCCATGCTTTTTATATAACCGGATCATACGTTTCTAACTTTCTTTCTCCAATTATAATGAACATTCATATAAAAACATATTTGTTTCATTATTCTGTGCAATTTCTTTCTCATAAGAACAATACACCGTCACCTTGGAAAATCCGATCTCCTCCAGATACGGTTCCAATTCCCCCAATTCATAAAGGTGGGTCTGGAAATCCATCTCTTCCTTCTGTAATAATTCCGAACCACGGTATAATTCATAAACACTTGGAGAATACTGTGTATTGGTCTCCTCATCGAATCGATTTTTTCCTTTCAATACAAGGTCAAATCCCTCTTTTGTCTTCACCTCTATAGACGTTTTGTATTCCTCGTCATCCTCACACCGATCTTTTATAGAGTCGACTGCAAAAACGAATTTCCCTCCCGGCTTTAATAATTCTTTCATTTTCCACAATATCTTTTTACATACGTCTATGTCCGTAAATAGTGACACCGATCCTGATGAAATGAAAATATAATCAAATTTTTCTTTCGATTCATACTCCAATATATTTCCCTGAAAAAATTTAGCTTGAGGCGCCTTCTTTTTTAGTTTCGCAAGCATCTCTTCGGACAAATCGAGACCACAGATTTCAAACCCTCTTTCTAAAAATGGGATCAAAAACCTTCCGCTTCCACATAAAGGTTCCAAAATTGACATTCCTTTCTCCGCATAGGAAAGATAAAAATTCAATTCATCCCCAGGCGCACTCTCATGTAAAATTTCATACATCTCTGTACATAAACTACCATAATAGTTCTTCATACATTCCTCCTGATTAAAATCCCATTCATTGTCTCTCCCCTGCCCCGCCAGTTTACCACCTGAGTCGATTCATCTTTTTCTGTAAGTTCTCCGCTCTTTCTGTTTACGCCATATTTTCGGCAATCAGCTTTCCATGATCATAATAGATGTCATCGTCCGGTGTGATCTCTCTTACTACTTTTGCCGGAGTTCCCATTGCGACCACATTGGCCGGAATATCTTTTGTCACCACAGAGCAGGCCCCGATAACCGAATTATCTCCGATCGTAACGCCCGGAAGAATAGTAACATTGGAAGCGATCCAGACATTTTTTCCGATGAAAACCGGCCAGTTACATCCATATTTCTGTGCCCGCAGTGCCGGAGAAATCGGATGGGAAGCAGTGATAATCGTCACATTCGGAGCAATCAGCGTATCATCTCCGATATAGACCTGTGCGTCATCGACAAAAGTGCAGTTAAAATTGATATATACGTTTTTTCCAAGGTGGACATGCCGGCCTCCCCACATCGCATGATACGGTGCCTGAATGTAGGAATTGTTTCCAATTTCCGCAAACAGCTCTTTTAAAATCTGCTGTTTCTCTTTTTCTGCTCTTTCCGTATATCCCAGAGTATTGTACTTCTCCATCTTTTCCAGATACTCGTAAAACCGAGGATCCTGATTTTCCTGGGCTATCACCTGATATACTTTCCCTGAGTTGAGCTTTTGTTCTAAATCTGTCATCGTCTGTCCCTCCTACCCTTCTGAGTTTTGAAAAAGAGGCGCATCTAAACGATACGCCTCTGGTTTTGCTCTCTTTCACTCCGGCACAACGCTATTTCACAATTCCTACCATCTCCGGTACGGCCGCATATCCATTCCGGTCCATATAAGCAGCAATACCGTCCGCGATCTCCTCCGTTGCTTTCGGATTGTAGAAATTGGCGGTTCCGACGGATACGGCGCTTGCCCCCGCAAGCAGGAATTCTACCGCATCCTCCCATGTACTGATGCCTCCCATGCCGATAATCGGAATCTTGACTGTATTTGCCACCTGGTAAACCATCCGAACAGCAATCGGCTTCACGACCGGTCCGGACACTCCGCCCGTCTTATTAGCAAGAACGAACTGTTTCCGGTTGATATCGATCTTCATTCCGGTCAGGGTATTAATCAGGGAGACCGCATCCGCCCCGCCTGCCTCAACGGCTCTTGCCATCTCCGTGATATCTGTGACATTCGGGCTCAGCTTCATAATCACGGGCTGTTTTGCGTATTTTTTCACTGCTCTGGTAATAGTTTCCGCTGCCTTCGGATTTTGTCCAAAGGCGATTCCTCCCTCTTTGACATTCGGGCAGGAAATATTGATTTCCAGCATATCCACATCCTCGGACGCCAGCCGCTCCACGACTTCACAGTAATCCTCCTCGGAACGTCCGCATACATTAACGATGATCTTCGTATCATACTTTCTGAGAAATGGAATATCCCTTTCACAGAAGACGTCAATCCCCGGATTCTGAAGACCTACCGCATTCATCATACCACCGTAAACCTCGGCCACTCTCGGCGTCGGATTACCTTCCCATGGAACATTGGCAACACCTTTTGTTGTGACAGCTCCCAGATGGTTCAAATCTACGAACTCACTGAACTCCGTGCCGGATCCAAACGTTCCGGAAGCAGTTGTAACCGGATTTTTCCATTCGACGCCCGCAATCGTTACTCTTGTATCTGCCATTATAATTCCACCTCCGTCGAAAGAAATACCGGCCCATCTTTACAAATGCGTTTATTGTGTACGTGACTGTGGTGGTCTTTGTCCTTGGATTTACATACACAGGCAAGGCAGGCTCCAATACCACATGCCATCCGCTCTTCCAGGGAGATGTAACATGGGATCTCCTGCTCTTTCGCGTAAGCCTTGATCGCTTTTAACATCGGAGTTGGACCACAGGCATAAATGATATCAGCCTGTAGAGCGTTCTCCCGGATCGCATCCATGACGTTTCCGGCCGTCCCCACGCTTCCGTCCTCTGTAGAAATGTAGACAGCTCCATTTTGCTCAAATTCCTTTTTTAAAAAGGTCTGGTCGTCCCGGTATCCTACAATTATCTGCTTTTCGCAATTAATCTGCTTGGCAAGCTCCAGAATCGGGGGAACACCGATTCCACCGCCGATTAAAAAAGCCTTTCTGCCTCTTGCCTCCTCCAGTGGAAATCCATTTCCAAGAGGACCGATAACCGGAAGCGTATCCCCCTCACGCATCCTGGAGAATTCCTCCGTTCCGGTATGTTCCCCGGTCACTCGGTAAACGACTCTTATCATCCCCTTCTCCCTGTCGATCTCGCAAATGCTGATTGGGCGAGGAAGCAGTTTGCTCTTATCATTTGTATACATGGAAAGGAACTGTCCAGGCACTGCCGTCATAGCTGCCTTCGTCCGGATCCACATACTGAAAATTCCTTCTGCCAGTTGCTCCTGCGAACAGACAACTGCCAGCTCTTTTTCTCTTTCTGCCATTTTTCTTTCCCCTTATCCAGTATGATCTCTAATTCAGTGCCTGACTAATATCCGCAATCATATCTTCCACTGCCGCTCTGGACGCATCTCCGAAATGCTCCTCACCAAAACGTGCGTATTTCTCCTGCTTATATGCGGTGATGATTCCCCTGGAAGAATTGACGATTGCTCCAAGGCCGTCTTCATTGAAGAAATGTACGAGGTCTTTCCCCCGTCCACCCTGTGCGCCATATGCCGGCACGAGGATATAGGATTTCGGCATAATCTTACGCAGCACTTTTCCCATCTCCGGATAGGTCGCTCCGACAACCGCTCCGATATAACTGTACTCATCCCCCATACAGTCCTCTCCCCACTGGGCAACTTTCTCTCCTACCAGTTCGTAAAGTGGGCGTCCGTCAACAATCAGATCCTGGAATTCCCCGCTGGACGGGTTAGACGTCTTTACCAAAATGAAGAGACCTTTTTTCTCTTCCTTACACACATCAATAAAAGGATTGATGCCGTCAGATCCCAGGTATGGGTTGACTGTCACAAAATCTTCGTCAAACGGTGCGTAACTCTTTTCGCCCACCTTTACTTTCCCGATGTGTCCTACCGCATAAGCTACCGACGTGGAACCGATATCGCCTCGCTTGATATCTCCGATGACAACCAGGCCTTTTTCTTTACAGTAATCCACTGTCTTTTTAAACGCCATCAGTCCCGGTATTCCGAACTGCTCGTACATGGCGATCTGTGGCTTCACAGCCGGGATCAGATCGTAAGTCTTGTCCACGATCTCTTTATTGAACTGCCAGATTGCTTCTGCCGCCCCTTCAAGGGTCTCTCCGCACTCAGCGAATGCCTTTGCTTTCACCTGATCCGGAACGTAATCCAACATCGGATCCAGTCCTACTACGATTGGTGCGTTTGTCTTTTTAATATTCGCCACTAATTTGTTAATCATAATCTCTACTCCTGTTCCTCATATGCTTTATTTTTGTAGACAAGCTTTCCGTCTACCAATGTATATTTGACATCACCTTTGACTTTCCATCCATCAAACGGTGTGTTCTTTCCTTTGGACAAGAACGTGTCCGTATCAATCTCGTATTCTCTGGACGGATCAAAGACAACCAGATCCGCAGTCTTTCCTTCGGATACTGACCCCTTGTTCTCCAGCCCCAGAATTCTAGCCGGGGCAAAGCTCATCCGCTCTGCCATCTGCATCGGCGTGAGTACGCCTCCCTCCACAAGCTCTGTATAGGTCAGAGATGCGCTCGTCTCCAGTCCTACAATTCCAAAGGCGGCTTTTCTCATCGGCGCATCCTTTTCCTCGGCGGAATGAGGTGCATGGTCGGTGGAAATCACCTCCATGACGCCCTCTTTTATACCTTGTCGGAGCGCCTCCACATCCTTCATCTCCCGAAGTGGCGGATTCATTTTGAATCGTCCGTGATCCTCGGTAATGTCGTCAGTGGAAAGGATGAAATGATGCGGGCACACCTCAGCAGATACAGAAACGCCTTCCTCCTTTGCCATCCGCATCAGATCCACCGTCCCTTTCGTGGAGCAATGACACAGATGAAGATGCACTCCGGTATCCTTTGCAAGAAAGATGTCACGAGCCGTAATAATGTCCTCCACGGAATTGGTAATGCCTGGAAGTCCCAGCTCTTCGCTCTTCTCACACTTATTCATCACGCCGTCCTCCCCAGTGTCCGGGTCACGGCGCAGGTCAATCTCTTCGCAATGAGCAAAGATCCGAAGCCCGTACTTCTTTGCTATCTTCATTCCTTCCCGGTAGAGAGCAGAGTTCATCACAGACTTGCCATCCTCAGAAAGTGCAATACATCCTGCCTCGGCCATCCCCTTAATATCGGCAAGCTCTTTTCCCTCCTCTCCCACTGTGATTGCTCCAAGCTGGATCACATGAACCGGGGACTCCTCCTTTGCCCTGCGGTGTACTTCCTCCACTTTCTCTTTCGTATCGATGACCGGCTTCGTGTTTGGCATGGCGCAGACAGTCGTCACACCGCCCCTGGCCGCTGCCTCCCCTCCGGTCTTTAGCGTCTCTTTATATTCCAGTCCCGGATCACGGAAATGTACATGCAGATCGATAAAACCTGGCATCACATAGCATCCGGAGGCATCCAGTACCTGAACGTTCTCCTCTCTCTTCAGAATTTTTGCGATCTCTTCCCGGGTTCCCAGTTTTTTGATATCCTTTCCGTCTACCAGAACATCATAGATCTGATCCGTTCCGGTAAGCGGATCCAGTACATGCCCGTTCTGAATCCATGTTTTCATTCGGTTTTTTCCTTTCTGATTTTCTATCGTTTTCCTGTTCTGTTTCATTCCATACTTATCTTACCATAGGACACAAAAAAAAGGAATGAAAATCTCATTCCTTTTCGGATCCGGCAACTTGCTGCCGCACGGTCTCTACTGCCTTTTCCAACTGTACATCCTCTTTCACACCGTACGGCTGCTCCACTGCGATGTCTGGAGAAATCCCCTCTCCATGAATATTTCGGCCATTCGGAGTAAAATACTGTGCCGTCGTAAGCTTTAAGCATGAACCGTCATCCAGAGAAAAAAGCGTCTGTACGATCCCTTTTCCGAAAGTCTGGGTTCCGATCACTGTCCCCAGTCCGTAGTCCTGCACCGCTCCTGTGAACACTTCCGAAGCGCTGGCACTGTTCCCATTGACAAGGACTGCCATCGGTTTGGTGAACTGATGCTCTTCATCCGACGTCTTTGTCTCCACCCGCTTTCCTTCCTTATCCTCCGTGTAGACAATGATGCCTTCTGGAAGAATCAGATCGAGAATCTCACAGACCGTGTCCAGATTTCCACCCGGATTGTCCCGTAAGTCCACTACAAGGCCTTTCATCCCTTGATGTTCCAACTCCTCCATTCCTTCCCGGAACTGCTCCAATGTAACCTCATCGAATTCACTGATTTTCAGATAGCCAACGTCTTCGTCTTTCATCTTGATTTCCACTGTCTGTGTTTTGACGATCTTTCGGGTCATCTCCATTTCAATGGAGTCTCCCCCTCTTTGCACGGTGATCTTCACCTTGCTGCCTTCCTCCCCCTTTACAAGATCGACCACGTCAGATAGGTCCATTCCTGTCACATCCTTCTCATCTACGGCCGTCAACACATCTCCTGTTTCCATGCCGGCTGTTTCCGCCGGGGTATCCTCATAGATTTCTTCTACTGTGATCGCCTTTGTCTCCTGATCCTGAGACATCAAAGCACCAATCCCTGCATATTTCCCTTCCGTCGAAGCAAAAAACTCTTTCGTCTCCTCCGGATCGTAGTACACAGAGTACGGGTCTCCCAGTCCCGCCACATATCCCTTCAGAGACATATTCTGCAGATCTTCATTTTTGATGTCATCACCGTAGAGAAACTGCTTCTCGATAATCTGCCGGATCTGTTCGGCCTTTCTCGTTGTTCCGGCCTGGATGGCTCCCGTGTGAATACTGACCGTCCCGGTGGCCGTCAGTCCCGCCAAAACGAGCACCCCTGCCAGAAACATCGTGAGGGCGCCATAAAGCGCCCCCTTAAGTAATATCCGTTTTTCTTTCCTTTGCTCTTCCATCTGATCCCTTTCTGAGTCTGAAAATTATAAGTAGTTCAGTGGATTCACCGGAGTCCCATTTACATGGACTTCATAGTGCAGATGCGGCCCGGTGACAATTCCTGTGGAACCAATGGCCGCGATGTTCTGTCCTTTCGATACCTTCTGTCCTCCACTGACATAGACTGCACTACAGTGCTGATACCAGGTCTGCAGCCCGTTGCCATGGTTAATTACCACATAGTTGCCCCGTGCGCTGTTATATGCCGCTGTAACAACGGTCCCTGCCGCTGATGCATAGATCGGCGTGCCTGTCGCGCCCCCAAAATCGATTCCATCATGCCTGCTGGTAGCACCTGCTGTGGGCGCAGTACGGTAGCCGTACCCACTTGTGATCCGCGGACTTGCAACCGGATAAGCCAGTGATCCGTTTCCAGATACATGAGAATTCCCGGCACTGGAACTACCGGAACCTGAACTGCTTCCGGATGAGGATGCTGCCTGCTGTGCGGCAAGCGCTGCTTTCCTTGCTGCTTCTTCCGCGGCACGCTTGGCCGCCGCCGCTTCTTCCTGACGGCGTTTCGCCTCCTCAGCCTCCTTAATGAGCTCTTGAAGCTTTGCGGCATTGGCGCCGATCTGATCCTCCAGACTGGAAATCTGTACCTCTTTCTCCGCCAGAAGCTGATTTACACTGTTTCTCTTTGCAATCAAGTCATTCTGAAGCGTCTTTAGCTCTTCTTCTTCCTTTTCAAGAGCCGCTTCCTTTTCCTCAATCTCTTTTGTAAGCTTCTCATACTTTTCCAGCATGTTTCTGTCGTACTCAGAGATGGACTGTACATACTCCGCTTTGTTCAGAAGATCTCCCATGCTCTTGGCGCTGAAAAGAATCTCAAGGAGACTTGCGTTGCCATTCTCATACATATATTTTATGCGAAGCTTCATCGCTTCATACTGGTCATTTTCCTGAATCTGCGCTTGAACAAGCTCATCCTGTGCCTTCTTGATCTCGTCCTGCTTCTCTGTCAGTTTTTTCTCAGTTTCCTGCATATCGCTGATGACCTGATTCAACTGACTGGCCAGAGAGCTTTTCTCATTCTCCGCTGCTTCCTTCTGTTTTTGAAGCTCTTTTCCTCTCTGCTCGGTCTCTGAAATAGAATCAG
Source organism: Sellimonas intestinalis (assembly GCF_001280875.1). GTDB lineage: Bacteria > Bacillota > Clostridia > Lachnospirales > Lachnospiraceae > Sellimonas > Sellimonas intestinalis. The sequence goes on from NZ_LGAJ01000012.1 coordinate 26,987, forward strand.
CCTTGACAGGAACTGCAGTCAGAGAACAGGTCAGAATACCCGCCATCATCGCAGCCGCCATTCGTCTGGCTTTCTTTTTCAACATGTTCTTTTGTCCTCCTAAGACTATGCGTGCAAGTGCTTCCGAATCGTGATAAAACTTCCGAGGAACCCGATCCCGGCCCCCAGCGCAAGCCCTACCGGAAGAAGGGTCTTATAAACATCCATAACCGGAAGGAAGTCAATAATATTGTTCAGAAGACTGAATTTCATCATAATATACTCTACTGCCTTATTATACATAAAGTAGAGAAGAATCAACGGGATAATCGCTCCCACGATTCCGATAACAAGACCCTCGATAACAAACGGCGCCCGGACAAATCCGTCCTTCGCTCCGATATATTTCATAATAGCGATTTCCTCCCGCCGGACGGTAACACCCATTGTGACCGTATTACTGATTAAGAAGACGGATACCGCAAGCAGAATTGCGATGATCGCGATAGACACGTACCAAATCAGGGAATTCAACTTTGTCAGGGTCTTTGCCACCACGTCAGACTTGTTGACATTGCCTACGCCCTCCAGACTCTGTGCGTGTTCCACGATATCCTGCTGCTTGGAAACATCGCTCATATATACTTCATAATGATTGGAATTAATCAGCGGATTATCATCCGCAAACCCTTCTGCCGCATCCTCATTTCCCGCAAAATAATCATCCTGGAACTCTGCCCAGGCGTCCTCTGCTGAAACATACTCTACTCTTAAAACTCCCTGCTGACCTTTTAAGTCCGCCCCAATCGCATCGATCTGTTCCTGTGCCGTACCCTCTTTAAAGAATACCGTAATCGCCACGCCCTCTTCTGCTTTCTGAACCATGTAGTTAAAATTCATAACGATCGCAAAGAACAGGCCGAACACGAAAATACATGCTGCCATTGTGGCAACAGAAGCAAGTGAGAACAGTTTGTTTCGGAAAATGTTCTTTACCCCCTGCTTTGTCGAATATCCTACTGTACTAATTTTCATTATTATACCCACCTTTTTGTTCGTCGCTTACAATAACGCCTTTTTTCATCGTGATAACGCGTTTCTTCATCTCGTTGACAATTTCCTGGTTGTGCGTTACGACAAGGACTGTCGTACCACGCTCATTTGCCTCCTCCAGAAGCTTCATAATCTCCCAGGAATTGGTCGGATCGAGATTTCCTGTAGGCTCGTCGGCCAAAAGAATCGCCGGCTCATTGACAATCGCTCTTGCGATCGCCACCCTTTGCTGCTCCCCTCCGGAAAGCTCCTTCGGGAACGCCTTATATTTCTGTGCCAGTCCCACGAGCGACAGCGCTGCCGGCACTTTCTGTTTGATAATACGTGGTGACGTCTCTGTCACCCGGAGAGCAAACGCGATGTTCTCATAGATGTTCCGGTCTTTCAACAGACGGAAATCCTGGAACACGACCCCCAGATGTCTCCGGTACTGTGGAATCTTCCTGTGTTTCAGACGATTTAAGTTCTGACCGTTGACAATAATGCTGCCGCTGGTCGGATCCAGCTCCTTTAACAGTAAACGGATCAGCGTGGATTTCCCGGAACCGCTGTCCCCTACGATAAAAGCAAACTCACCTTTTTCGATCTTTAAGTTTACCCCGTTCAGAGCAGCGATTCCTTTGGAATACTCTTTCGTCACGTCCTTAAATTCAATCATAAGTCTCCTCCTGCTAATTACTGATACTCCTTGTAGACAGGCTGCCGCCTAATATTCCTGTGTCTCCATATACTTCATGTACTTCACGACCATCAACGCAATCTTGAAGGTGATGGCATCTTCAAACACACGAAGATCCAGCCCGGTGCTCTTCTGAAGCTTATCCAGACGGTACACCAGCGTATTTCTGTGGATGTAAAGCTGTCTTGATGTCTCAGATACATTCAGGCTGTTCTCAAAAAACTTGTTGATCGTCGTCAGTGTCTCCTCATCGAAGTCGTCCGGAGACTTCCCTTCAAAAATCTCACGGATAAACATCTTGCACAACGGGATCGGAAGCTGGTAAATGAGCCGTCCGATGCCAAGCGCACTGTAGGCAATGATGTCCTTCTCCTCAAAGAAAATCTTGCCGACGTCCAGAGCAAGCTTTGCCTCTTTATATGATTTTGACACTTCCTTGATATCGCCCACAATCGTGCCGTATGCGATATGCGCCCCCTCTTCGCCTTCCGATTTTAACATAGAAAGCATCTCTTCGGCAACCTTTTCCATCTCGGCGTAGCCTTCCCCTGCGAAAAGCTCTTTTACAACAATAATATTTTTCTCGTCTACCGCCGTGATGAAATCTCTTGTCTTACCCCCGAAAAGACTGCGTACGCTGTCCAGCGTATTCGTATCCTTATCGTGAGAAGTTTCAATAATAAAGATAACACGTCTGACGTCAGTGTCAATATGCAATTTTTTTGCACGGTTGTAAATATCTACCAAAAGAAGATTGTCAAGCAGAAGATTTTTGATAAAGTTATCCTTGTCAAACCGCTCCTTGTATGCGACAAGCAGGTTCTGGATCTGGAACGCCGCGATCTTTCCGATCATATATACATCGTCGTTCCCTCCGTTTGCGAGAAGGATGTATTCAAGCTGGTGTTCGTCAAAAATCTTGAAAAACTGATATCCCTGAATGACCTGACTGTCGGCCGGAGATGCTACAAAAGAAAGCACCGCATTCTCATAATCGCCGTTTTCAGAAAAGGTTGATGCCAGTACTTTTCCATCGATGTCCATGACGCATAAGTCAATTCTTGTGATCCCTTTTAATCCTTCTATTGTGTTTTGTAGTATCTGGTTTGATATCATTCCGACTCCTCTTTTCTCCAATTTTTCGTATGCAATTTTCACAACTGCATCTTGTTTCTCTTTCGCTTTCTAAAATTCACCTATGATATATACTAATATAAATTCACAAAAAAAGAAAGAGGAAATCGCATTTTTTTATGCATTTCCTCTTCCATGGGCTCGGATTTGTCCTGCTCTCCACTGTGCATAGTGACGAAATTCTATTTTGCATCGGCCTGCCCGTGCTGTTTCTTTTCTTTCTTTTTTATTTCAGATTTCAACATAAACTTCACAAAGAAATTCTGAATCTTTCCACGCGTACTTTTCTTTGCGTCGCTCTTTGAAAGTCCATCGCCAAGCCCAAGCCAGACTCTAGCATCCAGTACCGCTTTATTCTCCCCGATAAAGTTCTCCTGCTGTGGAGACGGAAGTACCGATAAGATACACTCCGTCTCGGCTCCGTTGATCTTATTGACAATCATATCGCCCACCTGGGGCTTGTCCTCCACGATCTCAGCACCTGAAATCTCAATCCCGGAGTAATACCGTGCCAGATAGTCCCGAAGCTTCCCCATTCTCTCCTCGCTTGGTGCAAGCAGAAAGACCTTTCTGTTCCCTTTTTTCAGGTAACGGAGAAACATCTTCAAAAATAAATGCGTTTCAGCCTCCTTTAAAAGGGTCCGGTCCTCAATCCCGGAAAGCTCCAAAAGCGTCCGGTCGCCCACAATGAGAAGCTCCATCTGGGCAAGCTTGTCGCGCAGATCTCCTGTTTCTGTCAGTTCGACCACCGAAGTCCCGGCAAGAATCTCTATCGTGCTGATCGGTTCTGTTTCCATATAACGGATTGCTTCCTGCATGGCCTCTTTTGCAGTAAATCCGTCTAATTGTAACCCTAAAACCTCAATCTTTTCACACATACCATCACCTATTATTCCTAACCGGGCAATTATAGCAGACCTGGGCACGTATTGCAAGAATTCTTGCAAACTCTTTACATTCTATTCACACAAATTAATACTTTTGTAACGCTACAAGCCAGGGGCCATGAACATATGGAAGACATTCGCAAATTCGTTTGCAGAATGGATTTTATATGTTTCCGCGCTTGCCCTGGCTCCTTTTTCGTATCACTTTTCTTCTTTTTTCTCCCTCTTCTTTCGGTTGACCATACCTCCGATTCTTCCGGTCTCCTTGGAAGAGAGAGACTTCCACCCTTGGTTTAAGACCCGGTCAAGTAATCCCAGTTCTTCCGCGACTTCATATTTTAATAATTCTTCTTCTGTGAGTTCGTTCAAATTGATTTTCTTTTCCTTTTTCTGAGACATAAAAATACTCTCTCCTTTCACAGAAGAGAGTATTTCCATCTTTTTCCTTATTTATACGCCTACGGACGCTCCGGTATCACAACCGCCGCAATAAAATATCCGAGTACGCCCGCCCCGAAGCTTGCGCAGGTAAACAACACATAGCCCAGACGGATCAACGTCGGATCAATGTGAAAGTATTCTGCCACTCCCGCGCATACTCCGCACAACATTCTGTCATTTTTAGAACGGTATAATCTTTTTTCCGGTTCCATACATTTCCCTCCTGTCTATCTTACTCTTACCCAGAAACCGGGCTTTATGCAAACATAATCTCAATACTGCCGGCCTTGCAGTCCGCGTGAATCATCCCACCATTACCGTGGTGACTGTGATAGTTATCGTGATGGCCGGACTTTAAGGAGCTGCCGTCCACACTGACGCTTCCTGCGCTGGTATCTACCTCATAGTCATATTGTGTCCGATCACCGGAAAGCTCCATCTCCACCGCTCCTGCCATGCAGGATATATCGATCTTCGATGGATGATTGCCGCCGAATAATTCCACGCTGCCTGCGCCACAGTCAACTTTCATCTCATTCGCTGAAAAATCATACGCTTCGACTGCCCCGGCTCCTACATCCAGCTCCATTTTGTCACAGTGGATCTCTTCAAAGGAGAGCGAACCAGCGCCAACTTTTCCCTCAACCTGATCAAACTTCTTTTCTTTTGGTATTGTCACAATCACAGTCCTGCTTTTTCCAATCCAATGAATCTTAGGCTTCCCTTTTGTACGAATCTCAAGGGTGCTTCCGTCTTTCTTTACATCCAGTTCATCCTTATCCATGCCACGGGTAGATATTTCAATCCGGTCTTTGGTACTGTTTTGGGTTTGAATCTCAATAGAAGTGGCATCTGCCCTGAAATCCAGACATCGGATACCGCTATACCTCTCCACATACGTTCCTGTTCCCTGGTCGCCATCGTTTTTTGTCTCATGAAGCCATCTGACATGAGGAAAAATCTGATTCGGAATCTCTGACCTGTCGACTCCTACCGCAACAGCGGCAATACACATCCCGGCTCCAACAATGGCAATCGCTCCACAGATGCCAAGAAGTCCTTTCCATCGTTTCTTCATCATTATGCGCGCTCCTTTCCTCTGTAAATCAGTCTTCTTGCGATTTTTACCATGATCCGGAAAATCGCCGGGATCATCACACCGCAAAGCCGGATACTAAAAGCCGTACCCAGAACCCCTGCCGCCAGCAACAACAAGCCGATGCCGGAGACAAGAAGCCCCGCTCCGGATCCTGCAATCATCAGCGGAATCCCGGCAATCGCCATCGCAACACCCGCAACGACAATGCAGACGGCCGCAATGACAAAGGCAATGAAAACCCCGAAAATACCTGCGATTACGCCAAGGATTCCCAGTACGGCTCCCCCGACCACCGGAACAACCGTAGAACAACCGACAATAATAATCAAAATAATCAGGATCAGTTTTAGTCTCCTGTCTGTCCACGGTTTCCGGTATTCTTCCCCGGTCTCTTTTTGCCAGTAAGAGTCCGAATCCCCGGTTCTTCTCCTAGTGTAGTCTGCCGGAACATCCCTGTTGTCGTACCGGCTCTGAGAATATCCGGTCTCTGCAAACTCTCCACCTGGCTCTTCTCCCCGGATTGCCTCCCGGATCATCAAGGCGACCTTCTCCGGGCTTCCAAGCTCCCGGATAACCTGTTCTTCCATCTCCGGTCCTGCATCTGCAAAATAGTCCTCATAATATTGGATCGCTTCTTCCCGCTCTTCTTCTGAAAGATCGCCGAGAAGTAATCTCAACTTTTCCAAAAACTCCTGACGATTCATCAACTCATTCCTCCCTCGAATATTTCAGTAATTTTTTTTGAGTATTTCATCCACTCTGACCGGTACAATTCCAGCATAAGGACGCCTTTCTCCGTCGTCTTGTAATAACGGCGGTTCCTTCCATCATACTGCTTATCATATACTTCCAGACACTCGTCCTTTTGTAATCTACGAAGCACCGGGTAGAGCGTGGATTCGGAAATTTCAATCACCTTTCTGACATCCTGCGTAATCTTATACCCATAAGTACCTTCTTCTTCCTGCGATACTACTGCAAGTACGATCGCATCCAAGAGAGCTGCCCCGGTATTAAAAACCATAGCCTCACTTCCTTTTGTGTAGGACACATCCATCCCTATATCATTTTCTATATTATATGACGTATAATATTGTACGTCAATAAGGGATTGCGAAAAGTTTTCCTAATATTTTATAAAAATCTCTTGACATTTTTCTCTTTATTGTCTATATTAAAGACGTAATCTAGTTAGTTGCTCAAGTAACAAACTAGCAATCAAAAGGAGTGATATTGTGCATATAGATACAAATGCCGATAAACCTATCTTCATTCAGATAGCCGAACAGCTTGAGGACGCTATATTCACAGGAACATTTCCGGAGGAAACGAAGATCCCCTCTACAAATGAAATATCCGCACTGTTGAATATCAATCCTCATACCGTACTGAAAGGAATGAATATGCTCGTAGACGAAGAAGTTATTTATAAAAAAAGAGGCTTAGGGATGTATGTAAGAGAAGGGGCAGTCAATAAAATCCGCGCCAAGCGTCAAGGACAGTTTTTTGACCAGTATATCGCAACGCTGGTTGCGGAAGCATCGAAGTTGAACATGACAAAAGAAGAAGTAATTCAACTAATAGAAAGGGGCTTTAGAAATGAACACCATCCAAATTAGAAATATTACAAAGGCGTATAATGGCGTAACAGCATTAGACCATGTTTCTTTTTCTTTTGAATTTGGAAAAATATACGGTTTTTTGGGAAGAAACGGCGCCGGAAAATCGACACTGATTAATATTATTGCCAATCGTATCTTTGCTGATAGCGGCGAAATTTTAATTGATGATTTGCCGGCAACAGAAAATATGGCGATACATGAAAAAATCTTTTGTATGAGTGAAGCGGACTTATATGATACCGGTTTAAAAATCAAAGATCATTTTAAGTGGATTCATCGTTTCTATGAAAACTTTGATCTGGAAAAAGCCTTAAAAATTTCAGAGCAATTCCATCTTAATACAAACCTAAAATTCAAGGCTTTGTCAAAAGGCTATCAGTCCATTTTCAAATTAACCGTCGCCTTGTCGCTTCATGTACCTTATATCATTTTCGACGAACCGGTTTTAGGGTTGGACGCAAATCACAGAGAGCTGTTTTACAGTCTGCTTCTGAAAGAATACGAAAATGAAGAACGTAGCTTTATTATTGCAACACATTTAATTGAAGAAGTCGCAAATATCATTGAGGAAGTTATTTTGATCGATAAAGGGAAATTATTATTACAGGGAAATGTAGCAGCATTATTGGAGACAGGGTATTGTGTCTCCGGTATGGCAAAAGATGTTGAAGACTATTGCAGTGATAAAAATGTAATTGACTCCGATGAATTAGGCGGTCTCAAAATTGCTTATATATTAGGTGAAAAATCGGCAATCCCGCAAGGCAGTAACTTACAGGTTTCAGCTATGAATTTACAAAAACTGTTTGTCAAATTAACAGAGAAAGGCGGTATCTGATATGAAGAATCTGAAATCAATTATTCACTATGAATGTGCCACTTCATTTAAGTATATTTGGCTTTTCTATGCAATCCAGTACGCGCTTGTCGGCTTTATTACCATGATTGTTGGACTTGTAATGGGAACATTTGAGGAGGTAGGAACAAACTGCTTAGAAATGAATTCCTTGGTTTACGTCAGTATTTTAGGCGTACTTGGATTTAAAGAAGACTTCAAAATGTTGATACAGCATGGATTTACCCGAAAATATATTTTTATAGCGACATTTTCCATGTTCTGCTTTATCGCCGGCACAATGGCACTTGTAGACGCGGCGGTGGGAAATATGATTCATTATTTTAACGACAATTATTCTTCACTTTATGGCTCAATATACGGATATGATCATTTATTTATGAATTGGCTGTGGCTTTTTCTTGTTTATATATTAGTTTGTAGTTTATTGTATTTAGGAATACTGATCATCAATAAAGCAGGGAAAAAAATATCCCTTTGTCTGGGAGTTTGTTTTGGCGGTATCGTGTTGCTGATCATCGCATTATTCCGATATGTTTTTTCAGCAAAAACCATAAGTACTGTGATAGAATTTCTGACAAAGGCCATGGGCTTTATGAATGACGGAAGAATCAATTACCTGTTCCCTACTCTGACTTTCCTATTACTCATTGCTGTATTTGGAAGTGGTTCTTATGCTATTATTCGTCGTACAGAACTGAAATAATGAAATCCTCCTTAAGTAGATTTTGATTCTTTCCACTTCTACTTAAGGAGGATCCTATCACCTTTGTGTCATCCCCTCGCATTTTCTGTCATCTGGCGGCTAAAAATTTTCCAAGGCATATGCCCGCAAGACAGCAGACTACACTACCCACAATATAAAGCCCTCCTGTCAGCATTTTGCCCTGCTCCAGAAGATTCCACGCCTCCAAAGAAAACGTGGAAAAGGTCGTAAATCCTCCACAAAATCCGGTCTTCCAGAACAGTGCAACATTCCTGGAGCTCTCTTGCGCTTCCCCGGCCAAAATCCCCGCCAGAAAACCGATGATAACAGCCCCGCAAAGATTCGTAAGAAATGTCCAGACCGGAAAGTCCCACTTTCCCGGAAGAAGGCTCAATCCATAACGGGCAGACGCCCCAAGGGCACCTCCAAGTGCCGCAATGAAAATTTGCATCTCTCTTCTCCTTCTCATCTCAGGATCCAGTATCCCCCTGCCGCCTGCAACAGCAAAAACAGTGGCACCAGAATCCGGAATTTCCATTTTCTCGTCTTGTGGTGAAACAACAGCATCCCCGCAAAAGCGCCCGCCGCGCCAAAGACAAATGCCATTCCCAGGAGCGTCATCTCGGAAATTCTCCACTTTTGCCTTTTTGCTTTCCATTTATCCACACCGTACAGGGTGAAGACCATCACATTCCACACAGCCCAAGTTAATAATCCATATTGCCAGATCATCCTTCCTCCTATGCCCTGATCTCTCTGCCAAGTGCAAAGGAATAGATCAGTCTTTCTTTCACTCGTTTTCCAAGGCTCTTTTCGAGAGCTTCCTGATAATAGTCAAGCTGGATTTGATAGCGCTTTACCAGCTCCTCCTCATTGTGCACCCAATCTGTCTTATAGTCCAAAAGGACAATCTCCCCGTCTTCCTCAAAAAACAGGTCGATCATTCCCTGCACGATCAGAAGTTCCTCCTTCCTTTCCGGATCTGCTTCCTGGTAAACACGTCCTGCCTCCACACCAAGAACGAAAGGCTGTTCTTTTCTGAGCTTCCCGGAAAGTGCCGCTTTTTGCATCCTTGCGGCGCAGTCCGACTGAAGAAAGTGCCAGAGATCGTCCGGATTCACCGACTGTACGGACACGCTGTCGATCTTTGCGTCTTCAACAAATCTCTGAATGGCAGCCTTTAACGTCTCCCTTGTATAAGAGCAGGAATAATCCAGAAGTTCCAGGATCCTGTGATAGGCCGTTCCCCGTGCCGCACCGCTGATGTCTGTCTCGTCCTGGCTCCTGCGAAATTTAGGTACAATCTCTTCATCTGATTTTTCATGGAGCGGTTTTTCGTAAAGTCTCGTTCCACTCTCTTCCTCCGTTTGTGGTTCGTAGGCCGCCCGTTTCAGCTCAGACACGGAGAATTTCCTGCTCCAGTGGCTCTGCTCCTCGTACGGGTACCGGAACAGCCAACTTTCTCTCAGATGATCGTGAACCTTCGAATCGTACACGTTGTCCGGATCGATCGCTTCGATATCCTCCCTTCGAATCTGCCGCCGCTCTTCTTCTATCACCGACTCCATCAAGATCTCTTCTTCTGTCAAAACTTCCACTTGGATCGGTGGATACGCTCCCTTTGCGTGGTCTTGTTCCAGCCTCATCAGTGCCGGAACAAGAAAATCCAGATAGCTTGCAGCCTTCTGGAGCAGACCAAAAGCGAGTGGACGCCCCGTCTGAGACCGGATCCGGTCGTACTGCTTTCTCTTTTCCTCCACACTTTTCAGTGTTCCTGTAAGAATCAGCTTTTCCTTTGCTCTTGTAAGCGCAACATAGAGTACCCGAAGCTCCTCTCCGAGATTTTCCAATCTTGTCTCATTCTGGATCATTTTCTTCAGAAAGGTTGGAGCCTGCATCCGTTCTTTTAAATAAACAGCGTCTACCCCGATCCCCAGATCCTGATGAATCACCATCTGACTGTGAATATCCTGGGTATTAAACCTCTTTCCCATTCCGGCAACGATCACAACCGGGAATTCCAGTCCTTTACTTTTGTGAATACTCATCAGACGTACAGCGTCCCCCATCTCATCGCTTGTGTTGGCCTCGCCATAATCCACCTGGTATTTCCGGAGCTGCTCTACATAGCGAAGGAAATGAAACAGTCCTTTGTAGCTGGTGCTCTCGTAGGCCTTCGCCTTTTCAATCAGCATATCCAGATTTGCTCTTCTTTGTACGCCTCCCGGCAGAGCCAGTACATAGTCCCGGTATCCGGTCACAGAGACAATCGTCTCCAATAGTTCATGGATCGCCGTATACGGCACCTGTTTCCGAAACGCATGAACCTGTGCAAAAAAAGCGCAAAGCTTCGGATCCTTCCTTTCCCTGGCATAGTCCATTGCCGCCTGGTAGAACGGTCCCTGTGGATAAGCGCACCGGATCCGCGCCAGCTCTTCGCTTGTCAAACCTCCGAAGCAGGAGGCGAGTACTGCCGTCAACGGCAGATCCTGCTTTTCATTATCCAAAATTTTCAGGTAATCTAAGAGCAGACTGATCTCCCTTGTCTGAAAATACCCCTCCTTTGTCCCACAGAATGTGGGAATCCCCTCTTCGTTGAGCACGTTTGAAAAAATGTCGGTCCAACCCTTGAGACTACGAAGTAAAATCACGATGTCACGATACGCCACGCTCCGGCATGTTCCACTTTCCTTATCAAAAATCACCATCCCGGCTTTAAGCTCCTTAATACGGGCCGCTACTGCCCTCGCCTCCAGCTCCTTTGACTCCAAGGAGTCCCCCTCCTCGATCAGAAGAACTTCCGTGTCAAATCCGGGCTTCTCCTCAAACCGGGCTCCTACGTAAAGGGCAGCCTGTTCATCATATTCTACCCGTCCGAGCGCCTTTGTCATAATCTGATAAAACAGATAGTTTACGGCATCCAGGACTTCCCTTCTGCTCCGGAAATTCTTGTGCAGGTCGATTCTCCGTTTGGGACCATCTGCTTCTATCCCATACGTTTCATACTTTTCCATGAACAGCTCCGGCCTTGAAAGGCGGAAACGATAGATGCTCTGTTTCACATCTCCGACCATAAACACATTATATTTTCCCCTGTTCACCCGCGAAATTTGTGTAAGCAGAGTTTCCTGGATGAGATTACTGTCCTGATACTCGTCAATCATAATCTCTTCATATTTGTTCCGGTATTCCTCAGCAATCTCTTCTTTTCGCAAAATCCGAAGAGCGTATTGTTCCATATCGCCAAAGTCTATCACACCCTGGCTTTGCTTCTTTGCCTCGAACGCCTGACCGAACGCCACCGTCAGGCGCACCAGTTCCTGGACAAAAGGCTTGGCGCGTCTTAGATCTCCCCTTAGCTCTTCCACTATCTCATAGAAGAACTGATCTCTGATAGAAGTCAGCTCTTTCTTCACCTGATCCCGCAGAGATTTCACTGTCTGTATCTTTTCCTCGGAGACGGATTGATCCCGGTTTGTCGCCAGACGGTCAAAGGAAAGCCCGGAAAGTGCCTCCTGAAGTTTCTGAAAACTCTCTGCCTTACGAAGCTTGCGAATCCTCTCAATATCCGAAACAATGGCTGCTTCATACGCCGCCGGACCATCTGTGTCTTCACAGACAGACTTCGCATAGACGAGAGACTGCTCCAGATCCTCCAGGGATGCCCATGTCTGCTCCAACGCCAGTTTTACAAAAGGAAGCGAATCCCACGGCTGATTTTCTGCCTCCTCATAACTTTGGATACTGTCGCAAAGCCACGTTTCCGGATCCGGATTACTTCTGGAAAACTCGTATAGATTTAAAATCAGCTCTTCTACTTTTCTATCGTCTCTTCCGGTGGCAGCCATTTCCACAAAATCCGTGAATGACGCCTCCCCTTTCCTATACTCTTCCTCCAGAAGTTCTTCCATCACCTCCTGCATCAAAAGCTTTCGTTCTCCCTCCTCCATCGTCCGAAATCCTGGTTCCAGATCGATAGTATGAAAGTAATCTCGGACGACCGAGAGACAGAAGCTGTGGATCGTCGTAATTCTGGCATGATGAATCAAGGTTGCCTGCCGCTGCAGGTGAATATTTTCCGGCTCCTCCTCCAGCTTCTTTTCGATGGCTCCCCGGATCCGCTCTTTCATCTCTGCCGCCGCCGCCTCAGTAAACGTTACAACCAGAAGCTGATCTACGTTAAGTGGATCTTCTCCCTCAATCAGTCTGGTGATGATCCGCTCCACTAAAACGGCCGTCTTGCCGGAACCCGCCGCTGCTGAAACGAGAAGATTGCAGTTTCTTGCCGCAATAACCTGTTCTTGTTCTGTTGTCCATCCCATGCCTCTTACTCTCCTTCCCATTCTGAAAGCTCCCTGGCAATCAGGCGGAAGATCTCCTCCCGCTTCTGTGATACCAGGTTCCGATATCCGCACCCCTCGATTTTCTCGTCAAACCCACAGATCCCGTGGTACGGACAATAGTCGCACCCGGTACTCGTTCCCAGCTCATACGGTTCCTTTTTCGCATTTCCTTCCAGAATTTCCTCTTTGAGCTGTCCCGTCTTTTTCCTTGTATAGGAAGACAGAAGTTCAAATTCTTTCCGGGACGCTGCTCTGGACGTCTTGGAAATACTTCCATCCTTATTCCTTGCAAACGGAGCCGCCAATGAACTTCTGGTTCCCGTATGATCCAGATGATTTAACACCTCCGGATCCGAACTGACAAGTCCGTCCGGACGAAGCTCTTTTAAAAGAGCGTCCTGTACCTGATCTTCCTCCGTCTTTTCTACCATCGGATCCTTCATCTGGTAGTAAAAGATACCCGCCGGAATGATCTCCTTGTTCGGATGCTTCTTTTTCTCCAGCTCCAGGGCAGCGTTCAGATAGACCGCAAGCTGGAGCTGCAGTCCGTAATAAAACGCTGTCATGTCAAACGCCTTGGAGCCCGTCTTATAATCCGTGACCTTGACATAGACCTGATTTTCCTCCTCACAGGTGTCAATCCGGTCGATTTTTCCTCCATCAAAACAGACTTCGGTTCCGGTCTGAATAAAATCTCCCATCTTCTGCTGACGAAGCAGAGCCCAGACAGTCCGGTCCACAAGGCGCTTCATTCTTGTAATCAGATATTCCCTCCGTTTCGTGCTGTAGAGAATCGTGTTTTCATAGTCCACGATACTCTCCTCCACACTTTCTTCTACAAGATTTCGCCGCATTTCATCCGTGATCTCCGTCACGGGAACAGACAGTATTTCTGCCTTTCTGGCAAAATGCTCCATAGCCCGGTGAAAAAGATTCCCCCAGTCCAGCGGCTTGAACTCATACTCCTGACGCTCCCTCAGTCTCAAACCGTAGGCCAGGAAGTGGGCAAACGCACAGGACGCATACCTTTCCAGCCTCGTCACGCCCCTGTCGATCCCCTCCTCATAGAGGATCTTTGCCGCCTCCTTTGAGAGCCGGTCGTCCGGCATCCGGTAGAAGAATGTTTCCAGCACCTCCTCAAGCTTTTTTCGGCGTGCCGGATCCCGCCTGTACCAGGCACAAAGCTCCATCCATTCCGGCCGCTCTGTGTCTTCATTTTGCAAGCCCCGGATCAAAAGCTCCAGGCTGTTTTTATTCGTCAACTCCGTCTCCCGTAACGTCCTCTCTTCTTCTCGCTTCACTGAAATCTGAGGAAAGAGTTTCTTGATATCCCGGATCAGATATGCCGGACGAAGCTGAGCCCCGTCCGCCGACGCCGATGCAAAAGACAGATACAATTCCTCCTCCGGTTTCGTCAGCATCATATATAAGTAAAACTTCTGGACGTAAGCCTGTTCCTTTCCTCCTGCCGAAAGCTTGGTGCCGCCCGAGCGGATCTTCTCCCGGTCGGTTTCCGAGAGCAGCCCTCCCAAACCAAGCTGCCCCGGAAGGAACGTATCGTTTGCCCCCAGAAAAAAGAGTGCTTTGATCTCCTTTAACCGGGTACGTTCCACATCTCCGGCCATCACCTCGTCCGTTCCAGGCGGAATGATGCCGACTCTCGCCTCCTCAAGTCCCGCATCCAAAAGAGCTCCGTACTCCTTAAGTGAAACCGTTTCCTCCCCCAGAAGCTCCACAAACTTATCAAACAGATCGATCACGATCCGGTACACCTGAGAGTACTCCTTGGCAAGTGCAAGCTGGCCATTCTGCTCGAAAAACCTCTGCTGCTCTCTGACTTTCCGATACATCTCCTCCTGTACGAGAAAATCGTAGAGAGCCTCCGTGATATCCCGGACAGACTTCCGTCGCTTCTGCAGTACCAAGACAAGGCTCTCCATTTGTTCCACAAATCGGATGCGCAAACAGTTGACCTCCACGAGCTCCTCTTCGGACATTCCCGCACTTTTCCGTATCCAGGATTCCTGCCACCTCTTGTAGCCACGGATTCCAAGAGCCAGCACATAATTTTCCAGCGTATCTACTTCCTCCATGGTAAACTCAAAAAGTCCGGTCCGCAGAAACCGAAAGACACTCTCATATGTGAATCCTTTCTGAATCATCGCCAGGACACTCCGCACATATTCTACAAAGGGATTAAGAAGAACGCTTCTCTTCTGGTCCATAAAGACGGGAATCCCGTACTGTGAAAACCGGGTGCGGATCTCGTCGGAGTATGCCGAAAGGTCCGGCACAATAACAGCAAAATCCCGGTACCGCCATCCTTTCGTGCGGACAAGATGGCGAACCTGCCTTGCCGCCGCCTCCACTTCATCTCCCGGTGAGGAGGCATGCAGGATATGGATTCGGTCCTGCTTTTTTTCATAACGGTCCTTCTGGTAGCGGAACAGATGACTCTCCAGGAATGCCATCGGCTCATTTTTCCGGAACCGATACGGAACCTTCCCGTCCATCCAGACCGGGTCCTTCACCTGAATTTTCTGCTCCCTGCAGATCAAAAGAAGCCTGGACGTCATTTCCTTACTCAGGGCGAACAGTTCGTACGGACCCTGGTAGAGGTACGGATCTTCCGATCCAGGAATCGTCACCGTCACCTTCACGTCCCGGCACACTCGCAGCAGCTCTGCCAGAAGACGGTTCTGCACCGGAGTAAATCCGGTAAAACCATCCAGAGCAAGAACGCTGTCCTTCAGGATGGCAGACTTTGGCACCCGCTCGCAGAGAAGATCCAGTATCTCTTCTCTTGTAATATAGTTCTCCTCCAGATAGGCATAGAATCCCTGATAAACTTTCTTCAGATCGGAAAGTTTATAATACAGAGATGTTCCCACCCCTGCCTGCTCCATCATTGCATCAATCTGTTCTTCTCTGATATCATACTGGGCAAACTCGGAGATCACGGATTTTACTTCGCTGATATACCCCTGCCGTTTCAGATTGCCTCTAAGGATCGTCAGCTCGTCCTCATAATCCCCAGCAATCTTTCTGAGAATCAGATTCTTTCCCTCGTCATCCAGCACGATCTTCTGGTTCCCCCCGGTCTCTTCCATCACCCGGTAGGCGAGCCGTCCAAAACTTAAGATGTCGATGTTCATAATCGCGTGATCCGGACTTGCCTCCACCAGGTCTTTCTGCGTCTGCATGGAAAACTGCTCCGGCACGAGGACGATGTAATTTCGCTCCGGGTGCTTCGCCGCCTCCTCGATTATCTTTTTATATAGAGAATGGGACTTCCCTGAACCGGAACTCCCAAAAATAAACTGCAATGCCATGTTTTTCTCCTAATTCACTTTTGTGTACAATTCACTGGGAACGAACCCTTCAATGTAGATTCCCTCCTCCTGGTACTCTTCCTTGCATACTTCCCCGTAGGCGCGGATCAACTGTATTTTGCCTGCCTCCGTATATGGATACAGCCTCTTAATTTCCATTCTTTGCTCTCTGACCCAGTCCTCCAGAAGCGCTTGCAGTCTGTCAAGCCCCTCTCCGGTCTTTGCGGAGACAATCACTTTCGCGTCTGCTTGAAAATCCCGGATCAAAATCTCTTCCGAAGCCTTGTCACATTTATTAAACACGGTGATCACGGTTTTATTCAAAACGCCAAGCTCCCGAAGGGTTTCGTAAGTCACATGCATCTGCTCTTCCATCTGAGGATTGGACAGATCCGCCACATGGAGTATCATGTCCGCATATTTCGCTTCCTCCAATGTACTGCGAAAAGCCTCGATCAGATTGTGGGGAAGTTTACTGATAAATCCAACGGTATCTGTCAGAAGAATTTTCTGATTCCCCGGAAGAATCAACATCCTTGTGGTCGGATCCAGCGTAGCAAATAACTGATCCTCCTCCAGCACCGACGCCCCGGTCAAGGTATTCAAAAGTGTCGATTTCCCGGCGTTCGTATATCCGACCAACGCACAGACCGGAATATGATTCTGACTGCGCTTTTCTCTTGTTATTTCCCGGTGCCTCCTTACATCTGCCAGCTCCCGGTTTAACTGGGCGATCCGGTTTTTAATAAGTCTTCTGTCCATCTCCAGTTTCTTTTCTCCCGGCCCTCTCGTCCCGATACCGCCTCCAAGCCTGGAAAGACTCTTTCCCAGGCCGGTCAGACGGGACTGCCGGTATTTTAGCTGTGCCAGCTCCACCTGGATCTTCCCCTCTTTTGTGGACGCTCTCGCCGCAAAAATATCAAGAATTACAAGTGTTCTATCCATAATCTTACAGTCCAGCGCCTCCTCCAGATTCTTGAGCTGGACAGGACTTAACTCGTCATCACAGACAATACCATCTGCCTCTTTTTCCCACACGAGCCACTTGAGCTCATCCAACTTTCCGCTTCCGATATAAGTTCCCGTATGAATCATGTCTCTTGCCTGAATCATACGTCCACACACCTCGGCCCCCGCCGTCTTAACAAGCTCGCCAAGTTCATCGAGGGAGCGCTCCGCCTTCTCTATCTCCTCCGTAGCCGCCGCCACGAGAATCACTTTTTCCTGTTTCTTTCCTGTCTCAATCATGCATTTCCCGCCTGTGTCTCTAAAAACTCTGCTTCTTTCTTCACATCTTCATCATCCGGCCACGTCTGAAGATAGGCGTCTGCCCTCTCCTTTGCCTTTGTATAATCTCCCGCTTTTTCCAGGACGAAGATCTCATTGTACGCCATTTCTCTTTTGAGTTGATCTCCGGCCCCATCCATCTGGCTTCCATTCTCAAAAGAAACCGCTGCTTTATCATACTGTCCGATCTTCATATAAGAGATACCAAGGAGGTTATATAGCTCCGGCGTCTTCTTGACTCCTTTTTCCAGAGCCGTCTCAAAGGCTGACGCAGCTTTGTCATACTGCCCCAGCTCAAAATAACTGATACCTAGCCCCCGGTATGCTTCCCTCTCCATGGAAGATTTCCCGGACGCTTTTTCAAACACTTCGGCCGCCTCTTCGTACTTTTCCTCTTTCAGAAGAGACGTCCCTTTCTCAATCTGTGTGGAACACCCTGCCATGGTAAGCGCCAGAAGCCCTGCCGCCACCAGTCCAAACCGCTTTTTCATCTTTCTATCACCCTTCTCTTTTTTCACTGTCCCCGGCTACTCCATCACATGCTCCATGCCCTGGTTTAGTATCGTCTGGATATGATCGTCCGCCAGAGAGTAAAAAACGGTCTTCCCCTCCCGTCTGCTCTTCACAAGCTTCATCTGCTTTAAAATCCGAAGCTGATGCGAAATGGCGGACTGCGTCATGTGAAGCACCTCGGCCAGGTCGCAGACACATAGTTCGGACTGAATGAGGACGTAGAGAAGCTTCACTCTCGTCGGATCCCCGAACACCTTGAAAAGGGCTGCCAGATCGATCAGCGTCACTTCTGCCGGCATCCGTTCTATTACCTTTTTGATACATTCCCCATGAATCTCAATACAGTCACAACACTCTGTTTCCGCACAATCTATTTTTTTCCTCATCTGTCATACTTCCTTTTCTTCGATCGGATCGATCTGCCAGTCCACAGGCTCGATCCCCTGTGCCTTTAGAAACCGGTTAGCCTGACTAAACGGCCTGCTTCCAAAAAACCCCCGGTATGCGGACAATGGGCTTGGATGCGGCGCCTCCAAAATCAGATGCTTGGGATTATGAAGCATGGATTTCTTCGCCTGTGCCGGCCTCCCCCATAAAATAAACACAATCGGCCGGTCCTGTTCACTGACCTTGCGGATGGCTGCATCCGTAAATTTCTCCCAGCCGATTTCCTTGTGAGAGTTAGCCTGGTGCGCCCTCACCGTCAATACGGTATTCAAAAGCAGTACGCCCTGCTGCGCCCACTTGACGAGGCATCCATGATTAGGAATCGTACATCCCAGATCATCGTGAAGCTCCTGATAGATATTGACAAGGGACGGTGGAATCTCCACCCCAGGACGTACGGAAAAGCAAAGCCCATGTGCCTGCCCTTCCCCATGGTACGGATCCTGCCCCAGAATCACCACTTTTACGTCACGAAGCGGCGTCAGGTGAAAGGCATTAAAAATGTCATCCGCCGGCGGAAAAATCCGCCTCGTCCGGTATTCTTCGTTTACAGTCTGAAATAACTTCTTATAGTAAGGCTGTCTGAACTCTCCCTGCAAGGCGTCCAGCCAGTCATTTTGTATCGCTGCCATTTCTTCCTCCTCTGTTAAAGTCTGACCGGGATTCCAAGGTCCCGGAGATATTCTTTTACTTCGCGGATTGACAGTTCCTTATAGTGGAACAGCGATGCCGCCAGCGCTGCGTCCGCTCGTCCGTTATCGCCCAGGGCATCGTAAAAATGGGAAAGTTTCCCTGCTCCTCCAGACGCAATGACCGGTATTGATACCGCATCCGCAATCTGTCTCGTAATCCGCAGATCATAGCCTGCCTTTGTCCCATCTCCGTCCATACTGGTCAGAAGAATCTCCCCGGCTCCACGGCGCTCGACCTCCACGGCCCATTCTACCGCATCCAGTCCTGTATCAATCCGCCCTCCATTCTTATAGACGTGAAATCCGCTGCTATCCGCACATCGCTTGACGTCGATTGCCACTACCACGCACTGGCTCCCGAACTTGTATGCCGCGTCAGAGATCAAATCCGGCGTATGAATGGCCGAAGTATTGATGGAAATCTTGTCCGCCCCGGCACGCAAAATTGTGCGAAAATCCTCCACCGTGCGGATTCCTCCGCCTACGGTAAAGGGAATAAATACATTCTCCGCCACCTGCTCTACCATATCGACCACAGTGGCTCTGGCGTCCGACGATGCGGTGATATCAAGAAATACCAGCTCATCGGCCCCCTCTCTATCGTAAATCTTTGCGATCTCCACCGGATCCCCGGCATCCCTAAGATCCACAAAATTGACTCCCTTGACAACACGTCCCTGATTCACATCCAGACATGGAATAATTCTCTTTGTAAACATCGTTTCACTCCCCCTGTCTTGCTATGAAATTTCTCAGAATGTGAAGCCCTGTCTCCCCACTCTTTTCCGGGTGAAACTGACAGCCGAAAACATTGCCGCTCTCCACCGAGGCATGGATCATCACGCCGTACTCGGCCATAGCCTTTACGATCTGCGGATCTTTCGCCTTTAAGTAGTAGGAATGGACAAAATAGACATACGGGTGATCCGGAAGTCCCTCAAACAGTGTCCCGTCCGGCGCACAGGAAAGAGAATTCCATCCCATGTGCGGAATCTTCAGTCCCTCTTTCTTCGGGATACGGACGATCTGTCCATCTAAAATCCCAAGTCCTTTTACTCCCGGACTTTCCTCACTCGCCTCAAAAAGCACCTGCATACCAAGACAGATACCAAGCAGAGGAATCTGTCTCTTAGCTGCCTCCTTTAACACTTCCGACAATCTAAACCGCTCCAGATTTTCCATGGCGTCCCCAAACGACCCTACCCCTGGCAGAATGATCCGGTCCGCTTTCAGGATCTCCTCTCTTTTTCGTGTGATAACCGGCCGCTCCCCCAGATATGTCAGCGCCTTCTCCACACTTCTCATATTTCCCGCGTCATAATCGATCAATGCTATCATTGCTATCCACTCCTTATCTTTTCCAGTTTACCACACTCGTTTTAAAAAAGAAATGTAAAAAGCGGGACTTACCCGCATTTTTTCTGATTCAGCCATGCATCCTGAAATCAATAAAGTCTGTTGCAAGCCGCAACTTTGAGGCGCATGGCTGAATCATTCCCATATTCCTATTTTTTATCCAGTTCAAACCAGAACTGTACTCCATTTTCGTAGTTTCTGACTCCATAATTCTGATGAAAGGATTCCATAATAGCTTTGACGATGGAAAGTCCGATTCCATTGCCTCCGTACTCCCTCGTCCTTGCCTTATCCACCTTGTAAAACTTCTCCCAGATATGTGCGATATCCTCCTCCGGAATCGGCTTCCCGGTATTGAAGACGTTGACACGGATCTTTCCTTCCCGTTCCTCAATACGGATATCTATAATCCGCTGGCCGTCCACATGATTCAGGGCGTTGTTGACATAATTCCGCACGACCTGCTCCACTTTAAACTCGTCCGCCCATACATAGACCGGGCCGCTTACATTCATACGCACATCAACTTCCTTTTGTCTGGCTACAATATCAAGACTCTGCACGACGCCTTGAATCAGGCTGGTAATATCAATCCGCTCAAACTGGGTGTCATCCCTTCCAAGCTCTAACTGGTTCAAGGTAAGGAGATTTTTCACCATCCGATTCATCTTGCCTGCCTCATCAATGATAACGTCACAATAAAACTCCATACTCTCCGGATCATCGGTGATCCCGTCTTTTAGCCCCTCCGCGTAGCCTTGGATCAGGGCAATCGGAGTCTTAAGCTCATGGGACACATTCCCGATAAATTCTGTACGCATCGTCTCGATCTGCTCTTTCTTCTTGATATCTTTCTGCAGCTCATAGTTGGCCGTCTTTAATTCAGAAATCTTTT
Source organism: Sellimonas intestinalis (assembly GCF_001280875.1). Lineage (GTDB taxonomy): Bacteria > Bacillota > Clostridia > Lachnospirales > Lachnospiraceae > Sellimonas > Sellimonas intestinalis. The sequence goes on from NZ_LGAJ01000012.1 coordinate 48,308, forward strand.
CTTTGAGCTCATCAGACATCGTATTGAAGCTCTTCCCCAGAATTCCGATCTCATCCACTCCTCCGCGGGTATACTTTGCGTCAAAATCCAGCTTTGCCATCTTCTTAGACAGCTCCGCCAGCTCCAGAATCGGTTCTGAAATCTGCCGGGAAAAGAACCATACGAGGATCACTCCGATTCCCAGAATCACGATTCCGATGTAGAAAATAAACTGGTTGGAAATTGTGACATTGGACCGGATACTGTCCAGGGGACTTCGCATCATCAGATAATTGGAATTTCCAAGCGGCGCCCACAACTCCAGATATTCCGCCCCACTGATGATTTCCCGGGTTCGGTTGATCTGGTACTTCTTCGCCATGGAATTTGCATGAAACAGATACTGTTCCAAACGTTTGTGAAGCGGTTCCACATTATATACATTGGCATAAAGGATTGTCCCGGAGCCATCCTCCAAAAGGACCGATACGTTGTTTTTCTCCAGCATCCGGTTCAGCTTTAAAAGCTCCGTATTACTCTGGAAAAGATCATCTTCCAACACGGAATCCATTTCCTTATAGACACTCACCAAATCCGACCGCTTGTTTGCCACATAGTACTCTTCCGCAAACATCCCGTTTACAACTATGAAAAGGAGAAGCAAAAACAAAATCAGACTGGCAAAGATGACGATCATCTGTTTCCGGATGGAAAGCTTTTCTCCTAATTTTCTCATGCTTTTGTGACCTCGAATTTATAGCCCATTCCCCAAATGGTACGGATGTATTCCCCCTTGTCTCCCAGCTTGTTTCTCAGCTTTTTTACATGGGTGTCGATCGTCCTGGCATCCCCGAAATAATCGTAGTTCCAAACGTTATTGAGAATTTTCTCTCTGGAAAGGGCGATGCCCTGATTTTCAATAAAGTATGTCAGAAGTTCAAACTCCTTAAAGCTTAAATCTATCATATTGCCGTCGATCTTCACGATATGGGCTGCCTTGTCGATCTCGATGCCTCCCGCCGCGATCGTCTGATCCATGGAAAGACCGCTCGTCCTGCGAAGAAGCGCGTTCACCCTTGCGACAAGGATCTTCGGGCTGAACGGCTTGGAAATATATTCATCCACTCCAAGCTCGAATCCATTGAGTTCATCTCGCTCCTCGCCCCGTGCCGTCAGCATAATAATCGGGACTTTGGATTCTTTACGGATCTCTCTGCACACTTCCCAGCCATCCATCTTCGGCATCATCACATCCAGGATAATCAGGCTGATCCCTTGATCCTCATAAAAAAGATCCAGCGCTTCCATCCCGTCTCCTGCTTCCAGCACCTGAAATCCAGCTCTCTCCAGGAAATCTCTGACGAGCTTTCGCATCCTGCTTTCGTCGTCTACTACTAATATCTTGATCTGTTCCATAACCGATTGATCCCTTCTTTTCCATTCTTTTTTTGTATTCTAACAGAAAAATATGTCCTTTTTGTGTACATTACTATTTTTCCTTTTCCTCGTCTTCAGGCGCCGTACTGCTCTTCAGTCGTTTCCCGTCGCTGTCAAAAACAATCGCTCCCTGTCTGTCAGTCCGGAAAACGCCTGCCCCCAGTTTTTCCACTCTCTTCATCACTTTTTCGTGAGGATGGCCGAATTCATTTCTGGGCGCACAGGTCACAACTACGAAGGACGGATCCACCGCTTTTAGAAATTCCCAGGAATTGGCGTCACTGCTGCCATGATGATTGAGTTTCAGCACGTCAGACCGAATCCTGACACCGGACGCCAGGATCTCGGCCTCTATGGATTTGCTGATATCCCCGCACAGCAGAAAGCTATGGGCTCCGTTCGTAAGGCGTATTCCAAGGGAAGCGTCGTTTGGATCTTCATACTGTTTCCGGGAATTCGGGGTAATAAATACAAACCGGGCGCTCCCGATTTCATAGTTTTCCAGGAAGTCCGGATGCCTCATACGAATTTCCTTTTGTTTCAGTGCTTTCTCCACATCCTGATAACTCTCCGTATCGTACTCCTCTTCAGGCAGAAAGAAGATTCCCACCGGAAATGTCTCCAGCACGGCGTCCATTCCCCCAATATGATCGATATGCGGATGGGTGGCGATCACATAATCCAGATATTCCACACCCTGCTCTTTTAAATAGGAAACAACCAGTTCCTCATCCTCGTTCGTCCCTGCATCAATCAACAGATTTTCCCCTTCTGACTGGATAAGGATACTATCTCCTTGCCCTGCATCCAGAAAATGTACTCTGACTATCCCCTGTGTATTGAGGTCTTCTGCTCCCAAACCTGGATTTTCTCTCCCTGCCAGAATCCAGATGACGAATAACCCTGCCGCAGCAGCCAGAACAAACAAATATAAGATGATTTTTCTTTTCTTTTTCACCGCACCATCCTCCGGAAAACCTGTTTCCCTTTATTGTATCTGTAAGCTTTCCAAATCATTCAGATGATGTTTATATTTTCTTAAGTTCTTTTATAAAACCTTCATTACAAAGACATAAATCCCTCACATTTGTACGATATAGTAGAATCATCTTCAATGAAGAAGAAGACAACAGTTGTAGAGAGTTCCTAGTTCTTTGCGGCTGTTGTCCTTCGCCCAAGACATTACGTTATAGTTTGAATAGATTTTTCTCTCTTCCTTCAGGAGCCGTCAAGACGGCTCCTCCTTTTTATGTAATAACCGAAAATCCCGGCCGGATGCCCTGCCTGGTCAAAATCACAAAAGGCAGCGGATTTCTCCTGCTGCCTTTCTATGTCCAGATTACCCCTTGGCATCTCACTATTTTGCTATGATAATATGGCCCTCCGTTTCCATCGATTCTTCCGGATACCGGTCTGTAATGATCCTGGCACTATGAAATTCACCAAAGCTTACAGGGCAAGTCTGCAGAAACTTGCTGCTGTCACAAAGAATGTACGGCTTCTGGGTATGCTTCAGTGCACACTCTTTAATCATGGCCTCATTGATATCAGGCGTGGTAAATCCGGATGTACGATTCAACCCGTTGGTTCCAAAAAACCCTTTGGTAAAATTATATTTCTGAAGATTGACATACGCTTCGTTTCCGACGATCGCCTCCGTCGCGGCTTTCAATTCGCCGCCGATCAAAATAACCCGGAATCCGTTCTCCGTCAGCCTCAATGCATGGGACACTGCATTTGTCACAAAGACGGCGGACTTCTCCGTCAGAAACGGAATCATATACTCGGTAGTTGTCCCGGCATCCAGATAGACGAAGTCGTCCGGCTCCACAAGGGTGGCCGCATATGCCGCTATCCGGATCTTTTCTTCTTTATTCAGCTCTTTTCTAAGAGCCACCTTCTCTTCCCGGATGTTGATTCTGGATTCTGCCTGCACTGCTCCGCCAAACACCTTGACGAGAGCACCTTTCTGGTGAAGTACCGCCAGATCTCTGCGGATCGTGGACTCTGAAGCGTCAAGACGTTCTGTCAGCTCCTGCACCGTCACACTCCCCTTTTCATCCAGGAAACGAAGGATTTCTTTCTGCCTTTTTTCTGTCAGCATACTTCCCTTCCTTTCTGTCATGGCTGCATTTATTGTACAACAAAACCTGAAGTATGGACAAGTGTCAGTCTGTTTTCATCACCGGATTTTTTATTCTTCTACCTTTTTCTTTAACAGTCCAAGAAGTACTGCTCCTATGATCGTTCCGATCACCAGAGCTACCAGATACATCAGAGCATGTTCCACAACCGGGAATACAAAGATTCCACCGTGCGGAGCCATCAATGTACATCCAAATGCCATGGAAAGTGCTCCTGCTGCCGCTGCACCTACGATGCAGGAAGGAAGAACATGAAGCGGATCTGACGCCGCAAATGGAATCGCACCTTCTGTAATGAATGCCAGTCCCATGATAAAGTTGACAGGGCCGGATTCTCTTTCTTCTTTCGTAAATTTCTGTTTGAACAGTAACGTCGCAAGGGCAATCGCACATGGCGGAACCATACCGCCGATCATAACTGACGCCATAATATCATAGTTACCTGCCGCAATGGACGCCGTTCCAAATACATAGGCAGCTTTGTTAAACGGTCCGCCCATATCGATGGACATCATACCGCCGACAATCATGCCAAGTAAAACCTTACTGCTTCCGCTCATATTGGTGAGTCCGGTATTGAGGGCTGTATTGAGGGCTCCAATCGGAGGCTCAATCACATAATTCATCAAAAGTCCCATAATAAGAATTCCGAAAAGCGGATATAACAGTACCGGGGCAATCTTCTCAATGGACTGAGGAAGTTTGCCAAATACTTTTCTCAAAAAGACAATGAGATATCCTGCGATAAAACCGGCAAGGAGTGCTCCTAAAAATCCGGATTTCCCCTGGGACGCGATCATACCGCCGACAAAGCCGACGGCCAAAGCCGGACGGTCTCCGATACTCATGGCGATAAATCCGGCCAGCACCGGGAGCATAAATCCAAACGCCGTATTTCCGATTCCTTTGAGGGCTGCCGCCGTCGGAGTGATCGTACCGAAGTTTGCACGCATTTCATCGGAAAGGGAATGAATATCCACACTGAATCCATCAATCAAAAACGCAAGGGCAATCAGGATTCCTCCGCCCACGACAAACGGCAGCATATGGGACACCCCGTTCATCAACTGTGTGTAGACTTTATGAGCACCACCGCCAGAAGACTTCCGGGTCTTGCCAACATTCAGATTTCCACTCTGATATACCGGGACTTCTCCGTTCATCGCACGCTCCACAAGCTGATCCGCCTTTCCGATCCCGTCCGAAACAGGACATTCAATCAGCCGTTTCCCATGGAAACGATCCATCGGAACTTCCGCGTCCGCCGCTACAATAATGCAGTCAGCCTCTTGAATTTCCGTCTCCGTCAGCACATTTTTTGCCCCGCCGGATCCTCTGGTCTCCACTTTTACAAAACATCCTGCTTTCTTTGCCGCCTTCTCTATTCCTTCTGCCGCCATATAGGTATGTGCGATTCCTGTCGGGCAGGACGTAACTGCCAGAATCCGGAACGATTTCTTTTCCTTTTCTTCCATCGTCTGCGCCGCAAGCTGCTCGTCTATATCCGGTTTCTCCGCATCCGCTTCATCTACAATCCGCAAAAATTCTTCTGCCGTCTTTGCCCGTCTTAGTTTCTCAGAAAACTGTTCGTCCATCAGAAGAACAGAAAGCTTGCTCAGCACGTCCAGGTGCACATTATCCTTGGTGTTTGGAGCCGCAATCAGGAAAATCAGGTGAACCGGCTCTCCGTCCAGGGAATCAAAATCCACACCGTTTGGAATCACCATCGCCGCCAGCCCCGGACGGATCACAGCATCACATTTTCCATGCGGAATCGCAATCCCCCCTCCCACACCGGTGGTACTTTCCTCTTCTCTTAAGTAGACTTCTCTCCGGTATGCTTCCTCATCCCGGATCTTGCCGCTTTTGGCCATCAATGCCACGGCCATATCAAGCGCTTCCTGTTTGGACGCAGGTACTGCATCCAGAGAAATACTTCTCAAATCAAGCAGTTCCGTAATTCTCATTCCTCTTACCTCCTATTTCCGATTGTTTTATATAAGTTTCGTATCTCGGCTTCTGTAGCCAGTTTTTCCGAAAACGCACTGGCACTTCCAGCCGAAACCCCCAAACGAAAGGCGTGTTCATAATCATGTTTTTCCAACCATCCTGCTAAAAAACCTGCCACCATGGAGTCTCCTGCTCCAACCGCATTGATCAATTTTCCTTCCGGAGCCGGAAGTCTGTGTACCTCCCCTTGTTCATCCAGAAGCACTGCTCCTTTGCTTCCCATGGATACGAGCACGTTGACTGCCCCTTTTTCCTGAAGCTCTCCGGCATATGGAATGACATCTTCCTGTGTCTCAAGCTTTACGCCGAAGATTTCTCCCAGCTCATGCTGATTCGGCTTCACAAGAAACGGCCGGTACTGCAGCACTTCCAGAAGAAGATTATTTGTTGCGTCCACCACAGTCAGAATTCCTCTCCCCTGCATCCGGCTTAGAATCTCCGCATAAAACGTGGACGGCATACTCTCCGGGATACTCCCCGCCAGCACAAGTACATCTCCCTCCTCAACCTGATCCAGTCTGTCCAGCAGAGCCTGTACCGCTTCTTCGCTGATCTCAGGACCTTTTCCATTGATTTCTGTTCCGTCAAAATCCTTCATCTTAATATTGATACGGGACCATCCCTCCGAAAGCTCCAGGAACTCATTTTGAAAACCAAGTTCCCGCACTTTTCTTACGATCTCCCGGCCGGTAAACCCGGCTACAAATCCAAGTGCCGTATTTTCAACCCCCAGATTTTTGAGTACTGTAGATACATTAATTCCTTTCCCGCCCGGAAGCATCTGTTCTGACGTCGTCCGGTTCGTCTGTCCAAGTTGAAAATCATTTACGGTTACAATATAATCCAGGGACGGATTACATGTTACTGTGTAGATCATCTTTTCTTACCTCCGTTCTTTCTGCCCTTATTATACTTCCATTTTCATTCAAAATCAATCATATTATTTCACAAAAATCCATTTATATTTTTGTAATTCTTTCACAATCAGTCATTTTCATGCTCATTTTAGTCAATTTCAGTTATTTTCCAAAAAAGGGCCTTCGTGATTTCATCCCCAATCATCACGAAGGCCCTTTTTCAAATGTCAATCTATTTCCATTCATATTTCTGCGACTGTCGGTTCCAGTACCATCTCTGTATCCCATACGTCAACACCGTGGCAGCTATCAGGATCATTCCCAGGAAAAGATTCCATCCTCTGCTAATTACTATAAAGGAATTTCTTATTCCACCGTAGAAAAAGCAGATTAAAATGAGTACAAGCCCGCCTACTTCTATCATCCCTCTTTTTCGTCTGTCAAACGCAAACTTCAGCGCCACAAGAGCTCCCACATCTATCGCCCCCAGGATTACGGCAAACCAGATGCTGAAAAGATTAATTCTTCCCGGTTCCCCAAAGAAAACATTGTCCAGAACCCAAAAGAACGTCAGTGTTCTTACAACAGAGGAGAGAAAAACCATGCATATTTCTCCAGCTTTCGATTTCCCACCGCCATCTCGTCTCACGCTTTGAATCAGATCCTCACAAAATTCTTTCGCCGGTATTCCAAGTTTCTCTTCCAGAGAAATATGCTGTAGTTCGGCCTCTTCCGCCATTCCTATCAAATCTTTTTTGATCGATTCGATCTCAAATTCTGATATCATGCTGATTGACAGATAGCGGAAAACAGGAGCGAGCTGATCCCACATTTCACCGCCCATATTGGCGATCCGATCCACATTTTCTTCTTTCAGTATCTCCAGATTATTTTTCCTTATCATAACTTTGTCACCTCCCGCCAAATATACTCTCGACTGAAGCCTCCACTTCTTTCCACACCTGATAAAACCGGCTTACATACATTTCCCCGTCCTGTGTCAACGTATAGTATTTCCGCTTAGGTCCAAGAGGACTTTCTTTAAAGACACCTTGAATTAGTTTCTTTTTCTCCAAACGAAGCAGTAATGGATAAAGCGTGCCTTCTTTCGCATCCGTAAATCCATAATCCTGAAGTCTGGTCACGATCTCATATCCATACGTCTCTTCCTGATCGATGATTTTTAAAATACATCCCTCCAGGATTCCTTTCATAAGCTGTGCTTTATCCATGCTCCTCACCGCCTGTTCTATCTGGCTTTGTTACAGTTGTTCCATCTCCCCGAGAATTTCACGGTAATACCGTTCTCTCTCCTCTTCACTGTCGCCTTTTCCTTCCAGCGTCTTTAAAATAACGCCGTCTTTTAATAAAATGACTTTCTTACAGTTGCTCGCCATCTGCGGGTCATGAGTTACCATGATAATGGTCTTGCCCCATCCGTTGATTTCTTTGAGTGCATCCAGCACAATCTTTCCAGACTTGGAGTCCAGATTTCCGGTTGGCTCATCCGCTAGAATCAGCTCCGGATCATTGATCAGTGCCCGACAGATTGCCGCTCTTTGCTTCTCTCCCCCTGAAAGCTCTGTTGGCTTTTTCTCCAAAAGATGGGTCAGTTCAAACTGCGCGGCATACTTTTCTGCCCTTCTTTGCATCTCCTTAGAATCTGCCTTGTCAAGAATCATTGGCAAAATCATATTTTCCCGTACCGTCAGACTGTCCATGAGATAATAATCCTGAAATACGAATCCAATCTTTCGTCTACGGATATCAGCCAGCTCATCCTTCCAAAGCTCCTCTGTATCGAAATCCTCAAAAAATACTTTTCCCTCCGTCGGCCGGTCTAAAAGTCCCAGGACTCTCAAAAGCGTGGATTTCCCGCAACCAGATTTCCCCATAATTCCAAGAAAATCTTTTTTCTCCACTTTCAAGCTGAGTCCGCGTATTACTTTGATATCATCCTCTGACGGACGGGCACCATCTCCTTTCTTTGAGTAATTTCTGATAATATCCCGAACCTCTAATACTGTTCCCATCATCTTCCCTCCTATCTACCTTGTAATATAAGGTTCTTTTCTTAACTACATTATATAACAAGGTAGATAATTGTCAAGGGGATTTGGCAAAAAGTAAGATTCTCTATTTTACCCATGTCATGAACTCGAATCATACAGATTAAAGTGTCCCATTGCCACCGAACATTTTAAATCGCATGATATTTTCTATATACTCTACAAGGGTTCCAGTCCGCTCAAAAAGCAAAGGAGCGGATCGATGCAAGCTATATCCTCACAAGGAATAACAAGAACTTTGACGGTTCCACAGTTTTGGCGATCACACCAACTGATTTTTTGAAAAATTAACTGATACTGCCGCTCTTATCGGACGGCAGTAATTTTAGCCGCACAGTGGCAGTGGCTATCCTCAGATAAAAAGATGAATAAAAAGATTGACTCTAAAAGATCTGTCCTATAAAGGTTCTAACATGATATGCTTCTGAAGCGAAAAAAGAAAAAGAGTTCTCCCGACAAATGACCTGGACTTTTCAAACGTGTTACCTTGAATCATTCTGCAAAATGCCCTAGAAACATAAAAAGCAGATTTTTATTAGATAGGTACAGTTTTACATAAATATAAGGCAAAATCAAGAAGAACTCTTTTCTTTCAGCCGTAGCTTATTCTATTTTCGTTCATTTCTAGTCTCTCTCAAATAGATCTCTCGTATACACTTTCTCCCTTACATCATCCAGGCAAGAGTCATATCGGTTTGCAATAATCACGTCACATTCCTTCTTGAAAATATTCAGATCGTTTTCTACTTTACTTCCAAAGAAAGTAGAACCATTCTCCAGTGTTGGTTCATAGACAAATACCGTCGCTCCTTTCGCTTTTACCCGTTTCATCACTCCCTGGATTGAGCTCTGGCGGAAGTTGTCAGAATTGGATTTCATCGTCAGACGGAACACGCCTACTTTTACTTCCTTTTCCTTCTCTTGGGACCAGCTACTGTTTGCCTCATAAGCATCTGCGATTTCCAATACTCTGTCCGCAACAAAATCTTTTCTTGTACGGTTGGATTCCACAATCGCCTCAATGAGATTATTGGGAACATCCGCATAGTTGGCCAGAAGCTGTTTTGTGTCCTTTGGCAGACAGTATCCGCCGTATCCAAATGATGGGTTATTATAATGGCTCCCGATTCTAGGATCCAGGCAGACGCCGTTGATAATCTCCCTCGTATTGAGTCCTTTCATCTCGGCATATGTATCAAGCTCATTAAAATAGGAAACACGAAGGGCAAGATATGTATTCGCAAATAACTTGACCGCTTCAGCTTCCGTAAATCCCATAAATAAAGTAGCAATATTTTCTTTGATGGCACCCTCCTGAAGAAGCTTGGCAAAGGTATGCGCCGCCTCTACAATTTTCTCATCCTCCGGGTCGGTTCCCACAATAATCCGGGACGGATACAGGTTATCGTACAGTGCTTTGGATTCTCTTAAAAATTCCGGGCTAAAAATAATATTTTTGGTCTGGTATTTCTTTCTTACCTGGCGGGTGTAGCCGACCGGAATGGTACTCTTAATGACCATGATAGCATCCGGATTGACTTTCTGTACCAGCTCTATCACAGACTCCACGGCCGATGTATCGAAGAAATTCCTCTTGGAATCATAATTCGTCGGAGCCGCAATCACAACAAAATCCGCATCATTATATGCGCTTTCTGCATCCATTCTGGCGGTAAGATCCAGCGTGTAGCTTGCCAGATATTCCTCAATATAATCATCCTGGATCGGACTTTTCTTCTGATTAATCAGCTCAACCTTCTCCGGAATAATATCTACTGCTTCCACATGATGGTGCTGTGCCAGCAATGTAGCAATGGACAATCCAACATAACCTGTCCCGGCTACCGCTATTTTCAAATCTTGAAACTCTCTCATTCTCTTATTCTCCTTCTTCTTTTACTCTTGATCCATATAAAAATCGTGATACCACTCGGCAAACTGCCGCAGACCATCCCTTAAAGAGGTCGATGGCTTAAAGTCAAAATCTCTTTCCAGAGCGGAAGTGTCCGCATAGGTCACAGGAACATCTCCCGGCTGCATTGGCACCAGCTTTTTGTGGGCCTCGAAATTATACTCTTCCGACAGCACATTCGCACGGATGAGTTCCTGCTGAAGAATATCCACAAACTCCAGAAGATTTTCCGGATGACTGTTTCCAATGTTATAAACTGCATACGGAGGAATCGGAAGTCCGTCCTCTCCAGTCTCTTTTTTCGGCGGTTTCTCCATTACACGGCGGACGCCTTCTACAATATCGTCGACGTATGTGAAATCTCTCTTACAATTTCCAAAATTGAAAATCTCGATGGTCTTTCCTTGCCTCAACTTATTCGTAAAACCAAAATAGGCCATATCCGGCCTTCCGGCTGGCCCATACACGGTGAAAAACCGCAATCCTGTAGAAGGAATGTTGTATAGTTTAGAATAAGCATGTGCCATCAACTCATTGCTTTTCTTTGTGGCGGCGTAAAGGCTGACCGGATTGTCCACCTTATCATCTGTGCTGTACGGAACCTTTATATTGGATCCATAAACACTGGAAGAAGACGCATACACCAGATGCTGCACTCCCGGCAACCCATTATCATATGAGTGGCGGCACGCCTCAAGGATGTTGTAAAATCCAATCAGATTGGATTCAATATAAGCGTCCGGATTCGTGATGGAATACCGGACGCCTGCCTGAGCCGCTAAATTCACTACAATCGATGGCTCATATTTCTGGAAAATCTCGTTTACCAATTCTCTGTCCGCAATCGAGCCCTTAATAAAAGTCCATGTCGAATCTGGTCTGGATTCCGACATGGACTTAATCTTTTCTAAACGATATTCTTTTATACTGACATCATAGTAGTCATTCATGTTGTCAATTCCGATAATCTGTACCGGACTGTTTGATCTTAGAAGTTCTAAGGCCAGGTTAGAACCGATAAAACCAGCAGCTCCGGTGATTAGGATGGTGGCATCCTGAATGTACATTGTTTCCTTTCTCATCTTTTCACTCCTCACTTCATTTCTTTATTTCTCTTGAAATAGAAAACAATTCCAAGTAGAATCCATATAGCAAAGCATAAATATGCTTCCTTACTAAGAGAACAATCCAACGCCGGAATCGGTATCAATAATAAAATACTAAAAAATATCGACATAACAATGCCGATACACCCAGTAATCTCTATTAAAATATTTTGCTCTTTTTTCGCATACTTTAAAGCCGCCACAGAAGTATACCCATATCCTATCGCAGCTCCAATCGATGACATATCAACAATCCATCCCAAAGCATTCCTGCCCAAAAAAGGGGCAATCATAGAAATTGCCATGATAAATAAAATGGCATTTGCAGGAGTGTGATAATTTTCATGGAGCTTTCCAAACCATAATGGGAGGACATTTTCTTTTGCCATAGAATAAAAGAGCCTGCTTGCTGCCATATAAAACCCAATTACTCCTGATAATATTGCAGCCAAAACAGCTAACCCGATAAATAGCAATCCTGTATTTCCCAGAAGCTGAGATGCAGCATGAAATGTAGGTAGAGATAACATACCTTCAAGATTCGGCAGATCATTAATATATTCCACCCAATTATTATACTGACTCGGAAATACGGACGCAGTGATTGTACTTAAAACAATATAAACAAGCGCACCAAATAAAATAGATAAAATCATAATAATCTTTGATTTTTTTGGAGAAAACTTAAATTCTTCTGCCGCCTGTGGAATTGTATCAAATCCAACAAAAGCCCATGGTGCCACAGCTACAACAGCAAATATTCCCAGCCCTTTATGATTTGACGGATAAAAACCCGGACTTAAATTTTCTATATGTAACTTTCCACTTACCACAGCTGATATACTAATAATCAACACTCCTCCAACAAGCGCAAATACCAGTATCGTCTGGAAAACTCCTGCAACTTTTACTCCACGGATACTTAGGACTGCAAAAAGTAAAAGGGCTCCAACCGCTAAAATAATTTCTCCGAGATAGATATCATAACCGGCAACGCTATAATTAAAACCTACCTGAAAAATATTATCCAGCAAATTGCGTCCGATCAGCGCTAAAGCTGTCGCATTTAATGGCACGATTGCAAGATATGAAATACTTAGGAACCAGGAGCATATAAACGCATGTTTTTTCCCAAAAGCCATTTTAGCATAAGTAAATCCTCCACCAGTTATCGGAAATTTATTAATCATATAATGATAATTAAACGCTATGATTATCATTATTAAAGCAGCTATACCTATCGCAATCGCAGTTCCTCCTGGTCCTGCTTTCCCCAGAAAAATTTCCCCTGGCATTACAAAAGCTCCCCATCCAATAATACATCCTAATGCCAGGGAGCATACATTAATAGATGAGAGCTTTCTTTCAAGTTTTTTTCCCTTGTCCATTTTAACGTATTCCTATCTTTCTTTTGATTGCTCTGATCAGCCTGAAAAATTTTCTGTTCTTATAACGAAATTGAGCACATCTAGGCATTCTCCATTCCATACCGGTGTTCATTGCATCGTCACAGGGACTGCACAGACCACATGGTTTCCCATGAATAGGAGTATGGCAGAACCAAGTATATTTCATAATATCCAACCATCCGTTCTGTCTTGCAATCTTTTCTTCATCCTCTTTTGACAGTTTGATAACCGGTAAAATCAGATCTCCAAACACTAAAAAGGCTGTATTTTTTTCTCCCGCCTTTTTCACACAATATCGTTCCGGAAGAAAATCATTCTCTATTAACTCTAATTTCCCTTCTGCATGAATTGCATCTTCTACTTTTCCGTGATACTGATGAACAACAGCACTCTCCATTTTTATATTCAGTTTATCGCATAGTAATGCAAACCACTCATATTGAGTTCCGATGCTATAATTCTTTCTTAAATACCTAAATGCATTACTGATCTTTTCATTTTTACAGTTCTGTAAAATCCAGTCCCTTTCATAGAATTGAATATCTCTTACTTTTGCTGGAAATCTTTTGGAAGCTTCGAAAATAATTTTTTTCATCGCTTTCTTTTCATATGGTGTACTTTCCCGCCCCGGGTCAATTACATAGATTGGTTGGATTTCTATATCTTCATGTTGCATTAATTCCAGGAAGCGGAAAGTACCATCCCAGCCGCCTGACCATAACAGAGTTACTTTATTCATTATCTTCCCTCCCCAATTTGCTTATCTGCATTATTTAACAATGTAACTTTTGTCTGATTTTCTGAATGTACGGCTTTATTAATCCCCAAATCTCTTGTCGGTGATATGGCAAAAATAATAAAATTCGGAAGTACAATATTATACAGATTGCAATTGAAATGAACTCCCAAATGAACTGATCAGAAACCTGTTTCAATACTAATGCACATATAGTCATAACGCCTGTTGATATGATTTCCGGAATAATATTTTTTATCTGCATAATTGGAGTGATTTTAAACATTATAAACATCATAATCATATTCACTAAAACCAATTCTATTCTAATAAATGCCCTTACTTTATAAAGAACTTCATAACCAAATTGACATGCTATATATACAGAAGGCGCTAAAATAACTAGATGAGACACTTGAATTATTAGCGAAACTCTTGGTTTTCCTTTTGCCCGATATGCTTCGCTACTAAAATGACTAAAGATAATAGTTATTGAACTCATCAAGCCCCATAAGCCTACAAAACCAGCCGCTTCTTTCCACTGATTTCCCAAAAGAATATCTGTAACTAAATTTCTATATAAATATATCCCTGCTCCTAATGGTATAACAAACACTCCAACTAACCGTTGAAACTTAAAAAATATTTTTTTTAGTTCATCCTCATCATCCTGAACTCTGGATAATGCTGAAAAAAGTACAGGTGTTGTAGCACTTGTAATTAATGCCATGATTTGATTTACTGTAGTCGTAGACGTCTTATATATCCCAACATAATATGTGGTCAATAAAGTCCCAACAATAAATGTATCTATATACGATGTCAGCCATATAGCAATTTGTTCTATTAATGTCCAAAAACTAAAGGAAAACATTTCTTTGAATTTTTTTAAACTATAGTAAACCCTAGGTTTCCACTCGGACTTTAATGTAAGTACAGTTGCATTAACTAAATTAACCGATAAATTTCCAATAATAAGCGCCCAGTAACTTCGTGTTATAAAGGCCAATGGTACTGTAACAACTATTGGAACACAAATGGCTATTATTCTTACTACAAATAATGTCTTAAATGCAAATTTTCGTCTAAATAAGGCCATTTGAATACTCGAGAATGATGTCAGGGGTAAAGAAAAGCAAGCTACCGCAATTACATTTCCAAGAGTTGGATTTCCTACCATCCTTGCCAACCCATTTCTTGTCAAAATCAGCACGCACCATAAAAAAATAGAGATAGCGAGATTTGTCCAAAAGGCTACTGTCGTAGAATCATATTGATCATTTTTGTCTTTGAACTCGTGTTGAACCAAATATTTCTGGAATCCTGCATCTGTAAACATATCCGCGAAACTTGTAACCATAGTTACAGTTGCCACAACACCGAACGCCTCCGGTGTCAAAAATCTGGCCAAAATCATATTGGAAACCGGAGATATCAGTTTGGCTGCTATTTCTGTCGCTATAGACCATTTTGCTGCCATACCAATTTTTTTGTTTAAGTTGTTTGAGTTCATTAAAATATCACCCACTCTTTAAAATGTTTTTTGTTCTTGTTTTTTCTTTCTGTCTCTCACACGATTTTTGGCCCCTTGAATAATTAGTTCACGATGGGGCTCGCATTCAAAATAATTTATTATTTGCAGAAATTCCTCTTCTCTATAAATACGATTTAATATCCATTTACGTAGCTTTTTATGAAAGAGGTGGTTACAAACTTTAAAACTAAACTTCTTAAACCTTTTTCCTTGTAAAATAGACAAATAATTATCTAACCTATCAGATGCAAATTTCTCAAATTCATGACTAATAAATTCTTCATTTTTCGCATTTCTGCTTCTGCTAAAAAAATCTTGTAATATTTCTTCTTTTTTTTCGCCTTCTGCCATTATTACCCCATTTTTCTTTTTCAAAATAGGTATATATTCAATTTGATATGTTGCATTTTCCTCAATTTTTAAATCAATAAGAAGACTGGTTTTCCATAATTCATTATCCAGATTGTCAAACAAAAAATTACCCTGTCCATAAACAATCGTTCCATTATTCCAGTTTTCTTTACAACCAATACAATGACTATGCTGACAAACAACTACGTCTGCCCCTTTATCCACAATTTTTCTACATACTTTTTGCAAATACGGAGAGGGATATCGGTAATGCTCTTTCCCCCCATGATATAAAACAATAATAAAATCACACTGCTTCTTCAAAGATTCAATGTGATCTAAACTCTCCAATGGATCAAATGGATTAGCTCCTGCCTGATCAAGTGATGCAATGGAGAATTCGTGCTCGGCACAGCAATAAATACCAATTCTCATTGAATCCCTTTCGATAATATACGGTCTTTTTGCATCTTCCAGACATTTACCTGCCCCTGCAAATCCTATCCCTTTTTTTCTAAATATATCTAAAGTTGATTGTAACCCCTGTTCTCCCTGGTCCATAATATGATTATTAGCCAATGTGAAAAAATATCTATTAATTTTTTTAATTCCGTTAATGCATGTAGTTGGAGCGATTAAAGCTGGTCCACATTTTGAAATAGGAGCTTTCGTATCTGTCAAAGGCACCTCTAAGTTAAATACTGTAAAATCTGCTTTTTTGATAATTGTCTCTAGCTCTATTCCTATTAATTCTTTACTGTCACCTTTTATAAACAACTCATAATTTGATTTTGTCGGAACCAAGTCTGCTCCTATTAAAATCCGAAAAGCCATCTCTATTTCCTTTCATTTACTATTCCTATATTTTTATTCTTTTCCCCAATTCTAAATTCAGTTTATTATCGTCAAATTCCCCAAATCCACTTGCCGGAAAAAATGTAAGTTCTCCAAAATACAACCTTTGATTAATTTCATAAAAATCCACTCTTAAAAAAGGGATATTAGTAGATAATTTTTCAGCAAATTTTTTCATTAACGAAAACTGTGTAGGTCGGGGAATCTCCAATTTACTATGCGGATAATAAGGTTTCTCCAAGCCGGTAAACTCCATATGCTTCCAATTCATATCAAAAAAATCTATCGTTTCATTTGTACTTCGATCTGATATCACCTGACAATACAAAGGTTTACCCGAAAAGCAATAAAACTTATAATCTCTTAATTCTTCCAAATTTTCATCTTTCATATATTGTTCTGCGATAATTTTTCTTTTCACATTTTTATACGGCCATTCTCTTCCAACTAAAAAATAATTCTGTTTCAATCCTTTTCGTAATCTTTTCTTTACTTCATGCAAATTTAAAGTTGTTTTATTTTTGCATATGCACATTCCAAGTCCAGAATTGTGATTACATTTCAGAACAAATTGGTCTGGCAAAGATGCAAAATCTATATCATCAGGAGTATCCCAAACACCAATTAATGGAATGAGATATTCGTCTCCAAGTTTTTCTGATACATATTCTCTAACTTTATACTTATCGACCATTATAATATATTTAGAATTACGATCATGGAGTTTTAACCACTGAAGTTTTTCACTAAAACTTCTCGGATTTTCTAAATGTAGAGTTTTATTCATCATATATCTATACTTCATTTTTAAATATTTTTCATCAGATAAAAATGGTAAATATCCAAGTGCTCCTAATCGTAATACTATTTTCGTACTTATTTTTTTGATCTTTATTCGTCTCATAATAACAGTTCATCCCATTGTCGAATTATATTTTTTACACTATGAGTTTCTCTCAGTTTGAAGGCCTCTTCTCCTAAGTGATCCCTTAGCTCCTTATTATTAATTAACTTTTTTATGTTTTCTGCCATTTTGTCACTGTCTCTAACCGGAGTCAAAATTCCATTTATTCCATTCCTTATTAATTCTGCTGGTCCACCTGCTGGACAATCCGTGCAAATAACAGGCATTCCCATCGCCATCGCTTCCATCAACGAGTTTGGCATTCCCTCACAATCAGAAGACATAACGAAAATCTGTGCATTCTTTATTTCATTATGTACATCTGCACAATATCCACATAGCAATACTTTACTATTTAGTTTCAAATCATTAATTAGCTGTAATAGTTCCTGCTTCTTTTCCCCTTGTCCATAAATTTCTAATTTGTATTCTGGATAATCCTTTTGAACTTTAGCAAATGCCTTTAACAGCATTGGATAATTTTTTTGAGGATTTAGTCTTCCCACCGCAACAATTTTTTTACATTCTTTTTGACTTTTCAATGGCAAGTTAGATTTAACAGGATTATGTATTACAATACCTCTTTCTCGGATTAATTTGGAGTAACACCCTTTTGCCTGATTTGTCTGGAAAACATATGCATCGGCCTTCCAGTACGTCAATTTGATCAGCAATTTACTTTTTGCGGAAATTAAATTATGTTTTGGTGCATTTCTTTCTGATATAATCATTTTAGTATTTATTTTAATATTTGCTAAACATACACACCAATTTGCATACAAATCTATTCCAACTGCACAATTAATCCTTTTTTGAATTAAAAACTTTCTTAATTTATAAGTATCCTTCAATAAATTTCCTGACAGAATACATGCTCTATTCACCTCATCTTTTAATGCATAATCCTCTTTATTGCTTTTTCCTGTTATAAGATAAAAAGAACAATCTCTTCTCCTCGAATACTCATTTGCCAAATTAGCAACTACTCTTTCTGCCCCTCCATTTCGCAAACCCATTATTATAAATGCAATTTTCTTCATAATTGTACTCCTCTTTATCCTCGAAAAATCGACTGTAAGAAACCTCCTAAGGCTTGTCCATTGAACCTCATATATACAAACATAGAGTAAAAACTCAGCAAAATTCTTATACTAAGTAATATCAATGTGGCTCCATAATAGAAAAATCTAATCCTTTTTGACATTATTTGATATGTATTGTTTAATGTGGGTAATGACACTAAGCCAATCAAGATAATAAAACGCTCAAAAATAATATTACTAAAACTCATAGGTATTCCTATGCTCAATATGAATTCAGAAAATGTTATCTCTCCCCTTTTTCTGACAATCAAGTATATTGCTGATCCTGTAAAGAATAGTACAATCAGCCTTACAAATAATGAGCCCATGTCACCCATAATACCTTCGTATTGAAAATAGTAATTCCATTTTTGTGACATTAAATTAGCATATGAATTTGGAATTCTGGCAAGAATATTTCCTATTAATGGCGAAGGCAAAACATACGCTATCAAAACTATGATAATCACTACTTTTACAAAATCTTTGCCAGCTTTCATCTTAAGGTAGTAATGATATATCAAGGATAATATTAGACATATTACTACTGCTGTATGTAAAAGTGCAGCCACAAGAGTCAAAATATAAAATACGATTTTTTTCTTTTCATAAAAAAAATAATATGTCCAATACCACAAAGCAAATGCAATTACATTTCTAACTCCAGATATTAAACTAAATACTGAACAACATCCTAGGCAAGATAGAAAATATAAAATTATAATTCTGGTTGCCACATTATTTTTTTTCATGTAATCGTTCGCTATGCTACCTACAAAAAAACCAAAAAATAATACTGCCGTTGCTGGCAGCCATCCATTATTATTGGTTTGAGCGATAAGAAAAAACCATATTTTTTGCAATATTAATGGTGATTCTACAAACTGGACATTTGGTATTCCATTTCTTAATCGATTTATATTTAAATAATATCTATACAAATCGTCCGAAGGAGAAGGTTCTGCAAAATATGCAAAACCAGAGAGTGCTATTATGAAAAAAAACCATAATATCAACAATTTTTTTCTACCCAGTCCGATCGACAGCAATAATATCAAGCCAATAATTGCTAAGCATAAAAACAAGCTAAAAATCGATAGGTTAAAAATAATATCATCCATCTATTTTTAATCACTCCTATTTTTTGTTGGTTCAAATTATAAATAGTATTTCTTATAATAATATATTTTTGATAGCCAAATCATTCTATACAGCAATACAAATCTGGCTAATATTCCTGGCCAATATTTGTTAAATTTTCCATTTTTTATTGCTTTTTTATAATACGGCTTCTCTATATAATTTTTGATTTCTTTAACAACTGATTTATATTTCTTATTCGAATTAAACTGTGAAACAATAACATTGAATAAAGCATGCACAATAAAACGATCAATTTGTTGTTCAAAATCATATAATTCAATATCAATCTCTCCCCTCAAATGCTCTGAAACCAATTTAGGGCCATTCCATGGAAAAACCCGTTTTCGATCAGTCATTGATTCCTCGTTTATCCGGTAATTATATCCACAATATTTTGTAACAAACAACGAATTACTTCTATATATGCATGGAACCGTAACAGACTTGTCTTCCGAAATTTTAATTTGATTGTTAACTGTCATTTGAGCAGTAACATATAGATTCCTTTCAATACATTTAGCAGCAATATTAGGCATAAATGTACTTCCATTTTCTCCTTGAATCAATATTGGAAAAATTTCTTCTTCAATTTGGCTTTTGGAATAAAATCCGCTTCGCTGCTTTATCTGCACCTTTTTACTTTTTTCGCCAAATACTCTTTTCATACCGCTACATATAATATCCGGTTGAAATCGCTTGATAATTGTATAAAATTTCTCTAAATAGCCATCATCAACCCAATCATCACTATCAACACATACGATATACTTTCCTACTGCAACTTTTGCACCGGCCTTTCGTGCACTTACTAGTCCTTCGTTCTTTTTATGTATTGTCTTGATAAACTTATATTTTTCACTATAATCATCGCAAATTTCTCCGCTCCGATCTGGAGATCCATCATCAACTAAAATCACTTCAAAATCAGTAATCGTTTGTTTCAACAAACTTTTAATACAATCATCCAAATATTTTTCTGCTTTATAGACAGGTACAATAATGCTAAACAAGGACATATCCTTTCTCTCCTTATTTCTTTTACAATTTATTCATAGATATGAATCACTAATGGATTCGTTTTCCTTTTCTACTTTTTGGTAATTTAAACTTTTCTCCTAAAATAAAATCAAACTTATCTGGCATAAATTGAACATAACCACTCCAAGGATAAAACGTCATTTCGCCAAAATAGATCTGTCCCTCTATTTCGTATAGATCTACTCGCACATATGGAAACCCTTTTGATAATCTTGATGCAACTTTAAGCATTTCTTGTAATTTCTGCGGTTTATCTATTTCCCGATCTGCTACTGGACAGTCACTGGAAATATGTAGATTATTCCAATGAACATCGTAAAAATTACGCTTATGGCCTATATATCGATCTACGTCAGCAACAATATATTCTGGCTTCCCATCAAAGCAAAAAAATTTATAATCATTAATTCCGGCTTCCGGATTATTTTTATTCACTAACAATTCTTCTACAATGATTCCAGGTTTTAAACCATAATATGCCCATTCCCTTCCACCTGACCTTTTCTTAAATGGCTTGTCTCCAGAACTCAATTTTTCTAATAAAATGTCATAATCTAATTCCTTCTTATCCCTGCAAATTACAACATTCAGTCCACCTCCGCCATGGGTTGTTTTCATTACAAAACATTCCGGCAAGCTCTTAAAATCTATCTCGTGTATTGAATTATATTTTCCATATAAATCAACCAAAATATTTTCCAGCCCTCTTTTTTTCACATAATCTCTTACCAAGTATTTATCTACGCATTTATGCATTAATGAATTTCTATAATACATTTTGTACCATTGTAATTTTTCTGTATATCGTTTAGGATTTTTTAAATTGAGTCTCCGTTTCAATTTAATTCTATATTGCAATTTCAACATAACGCTGTCTGGTAAAAAAAATAACGCATTCAAAATTTTTTCCCTAACTCTCGGAGATTTTATATATTTTTTATATTCATTCATGGTTGACCTCTTTCATATATGCTTCTACAACAACTTTCCTGTCAAACTCCCGTTCAACTTTTGCTCTTGCAGCAAGCCCCATTTTAAATCTCTCTTTATTTGACAATTTCAAAAATTTTTCTACTGCCTGAATTAAAGCTTTACTATCTTTCTGAGGAACCATATATCCATTTACTCCATCATCTACAACTTCACGACATCCACTTCTATCTGTTGTAATAATCGGCCTTCCAGAGGCGGCACTTTCCAACAGCACATTACTTATCCCTTCTGGATAATATGTTGGATGCACCGTACAATGTGTGTATTGCAATACATCTCGAATATCCATAATCAACCCATGGTATGTAATAATTCCTTTTTCCTCATACTTCTTTAAAACTGTCTCATATTCTTCTTCACAAAAACCGCAAATATGAAAATGTGTATATGGATACTTTTTCTTAATATATTTGGCCATCTGCAGATATTGATCAATTCCTTTTTCTTTCATAATTCTGGAAATAAAAACAAATTCTACATTCTCTCCCTCAGGATAATCAAGTACATGAAACTGTTGCAGATTTACTCCAGATCCCGGCAGCAATTTTAGCTTGTCTTCCGAAATGTGATGCTGAACAAAAAAATGTTGGTTTTCTTCATTCTGTACAAAAATCTTTTTTACATTTTGGAATGCAATTTTATATGCTGTAATCATAGCTTTTTGAAGGCACCCTGGATTTTCTACAGCTGATCCTAACCCTGTAATATTAACTAAAATTGGAACTTTACATTTTGCTGCCGCTAAAGCTCCATATAAATTGGGTTTAATTGTATAAGATAAAATAATATCTGGTTTTACAGCTTTGATTAACTCCATATAGTAAAACAATAACTTAATTTCAGTAATTGGATTTGTTCCATGCCTGTCTAATTTTGTTTCGATATACTTACACCCTAAATCTTTTAAAAGATCAATACGCTCACCATATGGAGATGAAATAATAACTTCGCATCCTTCTTTTAACAGTTCTTCAACTAGTTCACGCCGAAAATTATAAATTACCACATCATGGTTTACTAAAAATAAAACTCTTTTCATTACTCTGTTTCCTCTGTTGCTTTTATTGAATCTAACAGTGTATGTACACAATAGTTGTCTTTATATTCACTTAATGTCAGGTCATAGGCTAAGTCACCAAATACTTTCTCCGATAAACCACCTATTTTCCCTGGTATACGTTTCATGATTCTAATAACCCATGACATTCCGGGAATTATAAAAATGAAATGATTGTGCACGATTGAGATCATCTGAACCATTTCTGATGTGTTTGTATATTCCCCATTTTGAGGAAAAAATACTCCTGATTCTTCATTATCAATCATCAACTTTACAAATTCACATAAATTATCTATGTGAAGCATGGATCTTCTGTTGTTTGTTTTTGGGAAAAATGGGATTCGCACTGCTAATTTAGCAAGTTCTGGATAATTCCCTTTGCTTCCCTTTCCATAAATCATCGGGGGACGTAAAATAACTACTTTAAACTTGTCATCTTTAAGACTTTGTATTCTCTGATCTGCCTGCCACTTACTATCTCCATAAAAATTAAGCGGTTTTGGATTGGTCTTTTCTGTTATAAATTTCTCCTTACATCCAGAATACACAATCATGGAAGACATAAAAATAAACTGTTTTACCCCACTTTCTTTTGCTCGTTTAGCTACTTCTACTGCCAGTTCTGTATTCACTTGATAATATAATTTTTTCTGTTCCTCTGTTACACTTCCTACGTCAGCATGGGCAATTCCAGCCACATGATATACCACATCATATAGAGAAAAATTTGTATTTTTCCATGCATCCTTAATCATATCTACTGTATCAATTTCATATCTCTCTGGGTAATTCATCAGCCATTTTTTTACTGCTTCCCCTATATAACTACCTTGTCCTGTTATCAAAATACGCCTTGATGGGATAGCATCCTGCTTTCTATTACTACAGTTTTCTCTTTTCTTTTCTTTATTTTTTAAAAGCTCTCTATATACTTGCGTTCTCATCTGGTTCATCTTAAAAACCATGGTTGCAGCACTGATAAATGGAATACCAATTACAAATATTGTTTCTGCTATCGTAGCTTTCTTGTCCTTTTTCATTTATATGTACCTCGATATTATTATCCTTTCCTCTTCATCTCTCCGGTTCCGCCTTCTACCACCCCGTCTGACCTCAGTACTGACAGAATGGTTCCGAAAAAACATTTCACGTCCAGACCAAAGCTCAGATTGTCTACATAGTATCCGTCCAATTTTGCTTTTTCCGGTATATCCAGTTCATCTCTTCCGTGGATCTGTGCCCATCCGGTTAGTCCAGGTAAAATGTCATTCGCACCGTATTTCTCCCGCTCTTCAATCAGGTCATACTGATTCCAGAGTGCTGGACGAGGTCCGATGATCGACATCTCCCCTTTTACGATATTGATAAGTTGTGGTAGTTCATCCAGGGACGTCTTTCGCAAAAATTTTCCTACTTTCGTTATATACTGATCCGGATCTTGCAACAGATGGGTCGGCATATCTTTCGGAGTGTCCGTCCGCATGGTACGGAATTTTAAGATTTTAAAATGCTTCTGGTGGATTCCCACACGTTTTTGCTTGAAAAAGACCGGACCAGGGGAATCCAGCTTGATCGCAATTACCAGCGTAAGAAATACTGGTGCCAAAAAAAACAATGCCATCAGCGACAAATAAATATCCAGATATTCTTTCTTTTTGATATACTCTTTTTTCCTCATCTCTCACTCTCACAGCAAAAACATCAATTCTTTGCTTTTTCCTTTCTGTCCATATTTTGATTTTCTATAACCATCCCACACGGAATCTTTTCTCCTTCTGGAATCCTGCTTCCTTTGATAATGGCTCCGCAGTCCAGATGAACTCCTTCCTCCAGGATCGCTCCATGCTCTGTCAGACTTCCAATGGAAAGGATGCATCCTTTTTCCACCTGTGCTTCCGTATGTACTACCGCTTTCGGCAGAACGACGGAGCCTTCCCCGATTTTTGCTGAAGGGCTTACATAAGCTTCCGGATGTACCAGTACCGGTACATCAAAGCCAAAACGTTTCGCTCTGGTATACAACTCCATTCGTTTTCCATACGCGCCGACCGCCGGAAAAGCTTCCTGATATTCTTTTTTAAACAGTGGCAGATCCTGAAGTTTTCCGATCGCCTCCGCTTTCAGATCATCGAGGAAATCGATCTTATCGTAAATCGGATTCCCTTCTGAATCTTGCATGGCTCTTGCCGTCTCAGCCACTACATGTCCGTGCCCTCCGGCTCCTAAAATCAGAAGATTTCTCATCTTCTTTCCCTCACTCCTCTTTTTTAACAAAAATAAGGACCTCCGTTTCCGAAAATCCTCCTTTGTTCTATACTTTATCTTGTTTCTGCTTTTTTCTTTCCTGTCCGGATTCCGATCAATATCTTCCTTTTCTGTCCAAACAGTTCTTTTTCTATCATTACATAACATAATCGTATTTTCTTTTTCACGATCTGTTTTACATACCTTCTGAGCGGTCCTTTTGCCG
>NZ_LGAJ01000013.1 GCF_001280875.1 Sellimonas intestinalis
CTGATGCCAGTACCCTACGTTTTCGATTGACATTACGGATACAATGTCTCCCGCCACACCAGAATCAATGACTTCTTTTAATTTCGAATAAATCGGAGCATACCGAAGTACATGGCATATGATGACCAGTCTGTCGCACTCTTTTGCCACCCTTACAAGTTCCCGACATTCTTCAAGATCCGGTGAAATCGGTTTTTCCAATAATAAGTGGTATCCTTTTTTCAAAGCCGGAATTGCCTGTCCGACGTGCTGACGATCCTGAGTCGTAATAAACATAACGTCAGCCAGCTTCTCCTGAGCAATCAGCTCTTCCGCACTTGCAAAGCATCTTTCCTGTGGAATATGGAACTCTTCCGCCACTTCCTTTACCTTTGCAGGATCAATATCGGCGATAGCGACGATTTCCATTTTCTCCGGGAACTCCTTGGCCGCCTGTGCGTAAGCGTCCTTCCCACGACTCCCAAGACCAGCCAGTGCGATGGATATTTTTTTGCCCATCATTACTCCCCTCTTTCTTCCTTAATTAGTGATTTGCAACTATCAATTTACTTAATTATATAGTTTTTTCGGCATAAAATCTTTTACGATTGTCCTTATCTCTTGTCATATTGTCTTTCGTTTGTCATATTGCATAATACTTTTTTTAATTATTAGATTTTATATGTTCATACTGACATAGATATTCGCCAATATAAGAGACGGCAGGATTTCCTGCCGCCGTTTTCATTTATGACCTGATTACTCAATGACATACGTCTGTTTTTCAAAATCTACCGTCACCTTTGTTCCATCAGAAAAAGTCGTTCTTTGTACCATCGGATTACCATCCACCATATCATGGCGCACCATTTCGCATTTTGCTATCTTTTCATGCAGATCCGATACTACTTTGCATCTTTCGATATCCTCTTCCAGCTTTTTCTCGATCGCACCGTCGAACGCACCGTCAAAGTTCGGGTATGCCGCATCTCTGATGAGGTACGGAGCGCCGCCGTTTAGGAGCGCATAGAGCATATAGTCTTCTTCCTCACTTACCTTGTCCATCATCCACGGCTCGATCACACAGTCGTGATATACGAGGTTATAAAGCGGTACTGGAATTCCCTGTTTCGGTGAACCAGGCTGACGCAGCATGAAGTCGTATGGAGCATAGTGGCAGAATACCAGGCTTGGTACCGCCCAGTCGCTTACTTCCTCTGAACTTGGCAAAATACCATTGGACAGAAGATACTCAAAGCATTTGCAGCGGAAATCGTAGCAGTCTTTTCTCGTCATTCTATGCATCGGATTATCGCACTCGTCCCCTTCGTTACATGTAAATACATCCAAGTATGCGCCATCCAGCCTGATTCCGTTTTTCTCAATCTCCTGGAAGTTTCTTTTCACATAGTAAGGAGCCTGTGTCGCACACAAATAAGACTGCGGTCCGCCCGCCCATTTCTGATGTTTCGGAATGCTTCCGTCTGTGAGACGGCATGCGTAATTCTCATCGAAGCTTGGAGCCGCAAGATAATAATCCCGGTACTGATCGTGGATTCCAAACATGTAGCCACATTCATGCATTGCATCCACCAAAGACTTCATGCCTTCCCATCCTCCTGCTTCTTTACATGCCGGCAGATAATCCGGGTGCTGGTTGTCATATCCTGGCTGTGCCCATCCGTCCAGATGCAGGTACAGCTTTTCCACTCCGAGGTCATGTAAATGGCGGATTTCCTTCTCTCTTGTCTCAAACCTTGTCAGATTATTGTTCTTCTCCGGATTTTCCGGATCAAAGAAATCAGAGTTCGGCTGAACAACCGTCTTAATGCCTCTATGTACAAACGCACACCCAATCAAATCATTCACAGATGCATTTCTGGCCGCTTTCTCTTCCAGCGTTCTGAGTCTTCCCTGCTCGTTCACATATGTTCTGTACACCTTACAGAGATCATTATAATCGCAATCCGATAAGAAAGTATATTTGATAATTCGTCTATAATCCATCTTTCCAAGGCTTGGTTCAAAACGCACGCTGACATGGGTATACGGTCCGCCCGCCGGATGCTCGGCCTGGTATCCTGCATTCCACGGAGTCACACAGATCGCAATATACCCCTCACGTCCGCGCACCTGACCGAACCATGGCATATAGCCGCCTGCGGTACCAAAGAACCCATCAAAGATAACCGGTTGCAGCTCCTCCGGCCATGTATTAGGTATCATCATTCCCTGTTCCTGGTTCAAAAGGGTATACCAATCATCCCTGGCCTCATCAAACTCCATCTCTCCCGGCCAGAGCACTTTCAGAACGTGAAGCCCCTCTTCCTCTACCGGGATCCACTCGAAGAATACATCCCCACTTGCCTCTTCGATCCACACGAGGGTCTCAAAATGATACGAGATCTCTTCTCCGCCTTTTTTGAAGCCTTTGAACCGGCTGTGTATTCCTTCGCCAGTCCCGAAATGAATGACCTCATGGGAAATCTGGCATGCATCCCGGAAGCAAAATTCCCCTTCCTCACAGATCATTCTTGGCACATAATTCTTTGGCCACTTCCATGTCTGATGATCGCGTTCCATTGAATAGGTCAAAGTATTTTCGTCAAACTGAAGAATGATACCTCTCTTTTCAATCTTCATCCTTTTTCCTCCTTTTCTTGTTATATTTGCACATATACATGTCTTTCTGTTTTTTATTATACACGCTTTTTACCAAGGTCACTTATCATATCAACTAATTTTCTTGTTTTATTATCCTAGTCCTGCTACAATAATGCAGAGGAGATGATACGATGACTTATGTAAAAACTCATCTGAAAAAGGATATTACAATCGATTCCATCATCACGATTCACTATTTTGAATATATGAAGGACTTTGTTTTTAATGGAGAAGCCCATGACTTCTGGGAATTTATGTATGTAGATAAAGGAAGTGTTCTGATCCGTTCGGAAGATGATCACCTGCATCTGAATACCGGCGATATTATTTTCCATCAGCCAAATGAATTTCACGCGATCCAGGCAATCGGCGATAAATCACCAAACCTTGTTGCTGTCTCCTTTCTTTCACATTCGCCCGCTATGGACCTATTTCGCAAGAAAAACTGTACTTTGACCATGGAAGAGCGGACTATGATTTCGCATCTGATTCATACGGCAAGAGAGACGTTCAGCACACCGCTGAATCTTCCTTCTGTCGAGCAGGTTAAACTGCGCCCCGAACTTCCTTTTGGCTCTCAGCAACTGATTTTATTATATTTGGAGCTTTTTTTAATCACCGTTATCCGCAATCATAACGGAGAAAATGCCGTCTCTCCAAAAGAGATCTCTAAGATTTTCCGGAAGGAATCTTCTCCGCATGAGTCCGGGCGGATTACAAAAGTCCTGCAATACCTGGAATACCATATCTGTGAGCAGCTTACTATCGCTCAGATCTGTGAGGCTCATTCCTTGAGCCGCTCTGCTCTCCAGTCGCTGTTCCACAAGGAAAAGGGATGCGGCGTCATCGAATACTTTAATAATATGAAGATTCAAAGGGCAAAGGACATCATCCGTGATGGTACGATGAATTTTACTGAGATCGCTTACTTTCTTTCCTACAGCTCACCTCAGTACTTTTCCAAACAGTTTAAAAAGGCGACTGGAATGTCGCCTCTGGAATATTCGTCTTCCGTCAAAGGAATCAGCCAGTCTCTACGCCCAAAAGATACAGGGGGGATTTAATCCTCCCCTTTTTCAAAAGTCCTGTTTTTCCATCTTTTACGGAAAGCGAGCGGTGTAAGCCCTTCCTGTTCTTTAAATACCTGTATAAAATATTTATCACTTTGCCAACCCGTTTCTTCTGCAATCTCGCAGATACGCAGATCCGTGTCCAGAAGATATCTTTTCGCGAGCTTCACCTTCTGCTTTGTAATAAACTCTGTCAATGTCATATCCATCTCATGCTTGAACAAAGTAGAAAGGTATGCCTTGCTGACATGCAACTGTTCCGACAACATTTGAAGTGAAATACTTTCCTTTCTATGCTTCGATATATACTTCTGTGCCTCTCTGATCAGCGGATTTTTCCCTTTATATTCCTGCTCCATACTTAATTCCGGGAACTTTTCCAACAGTTTTTCCGCCTTTTTTAAAGACTCCTTTTCTCTGAGTTCACAAAACGCATTGTCAATCTCTTTCAATATATCTTCCACGCTGAATGGCTTCAGAACATAGTTCTGTATTTTCAGCGGAATCAACTCCTGGGCTTTCTTAAAATCAGCAATCGCTGTCAGCACAATCACCGGCATCTGATACCCCATTTTCCTGATATTCTTTATCATTGTCGTCCCATCCATTTCCGGCATACGTAAATCCGTCACAATCATACTGACCGGCTTGTTCTGAATGATTGTAAGGGCCTCTTTGCCGTTTCTGGCTGTATATACTTCTGAAATAAAATCCAAATGGCAGGAAAGTACGCTTTGCATACCATAAAGAATATTTTCTTCGTCTTCCACTATCAAAAGTGTATCGTTTTTTTTCATCCTTTCACATCCTTACCAATCCCGATTTCCAGTATAACATGACTTTGATACTTTTTAATGTTCCATATTTTCACATATTTCTTGATATAGTATATATTCAAAGTCCGCTTTGGCATTTCGATAAAGCATATCGTGGCATGCAACCCCTGTCATCGCTCCTGTATAGGCGCCCTCTAACGGATATTCGTCTGAAATCTTATCCGCCTCCCACTCCTTTCCCACCGGATTCCAGTTTCTTCCGTCCATGGAATAAGCAAACTTCCCTCGGGTATTTCTGACTTCCAGTCTTAAAAAAATCGGCTTATCCTCAACGGTAATTTCCCCGCAAACGGAGAACTTTAGCTTTCCTCTGTCCATCTGCATCACATGAACATAGTTCTCACCTTGCGGATTTCTGGACAAATATAAATAATAGAAATCTTCCTCATCATAGAAATACATAAGCCCTGCCATCTGCCGTTCAGAAACAGGATGAAATTCCATCCTGGTCTCCATTCGGAAACAGAAATCTTCCTGTCTTCTTGCCAAAAATGCCTGTTCAAACCTGGAATTTGGGGAATCCAGTCCATTCAGTCTTAAATATCCCGGCCGTTCACTAAGCGTGGCAAATGACTCCATTGGAATCCTGAGTGAATGAAAATCCTTGCTGATCTTATCATGGAACTTATAAAAGTATTTTCTCTTTTCTCTTTTCCTGGTTTTCGTAATTCCCGGGACTCTTACCTGCGGTTCCCTTTTTCCGGTTTCCAGATACAGCCATTCATCATCTTTCCAGACCACTTTCTGTATCGCCGTCTCTCTTCCAAGCGGACATCTCCTGAAAGGCGGAAGCGGTCTGGCACAAAGATGGACCATATACCATTGTCCGTCCGGCGTCTCTACAAGATCCGCATGACCCGCCTTTTGTAAATCTGCTCTCAGATTATCTCTGGATGTCAAAATAGGATTCCCCGGATGCAGTTCATACGGTCCTTCTATGTTTCTGGATCTTGCCATCGTGACCGCATGTCCGTATTCCGTTCCTCCTTCTGCTGTGAGCAGATAATAATATCCTCCTTTCTTGTACAGATGTGGTCCTTCCGGAATAGAAATTCCACTTCCCGCATAGATTTCTTTCAGCTTTCCTATCAGTCGTTTTTCTTTATCATCGTATTCCTGAAGAAATATTTTTTGTATTCTGTCTTTCCTGTAATGTCTTATCAGACCGACCAGATATTTCTTTCCATCTGTATCGTGAAACAAAGAAGAATCGAATCCTGCACTGTGAAGATAAACCGGATCAGACCACGGTCCTTTGATATCTTTTGCCGTGACCAGATAGTTCTGGCAGTCCATAAATTCATACCAGTGTGTACGGACATTAGAATAGACCAGATAATAAGTCCCCTGATCATACGAAAGGCACGGAGCAAAGACACCGCCCGACGCATCATTTCCCCGCATATCAAGCTGGCCTGTTCTTTCCAATGGTCTTGCTATAAGTTCCCAGTTCTGCAAATCACGGGAATGATAAATACATACGCCAGGAAACCATTCAAACGTAGATACCGCGATATAGTAGTCTTCTTCCACACGGATAATGGACGGATCCGGATGAAATCCCGGCAGAATCGGATTTATGATTGTTTTCATTTTCTTGTTTCCACCTTTCTCAGCTTTTTACAGCTCCTGCCACCATACCGGACTGTATCTTATTTGACATCAATACATATACAAGAATAATAGGAACGGCCGACATCGTTAATGCCGCACACAGTGCCGCATAATCAGTAGAATACGTTCCTTTCAACGCTAAAAGTCCAATCGGCAATGTTTTCTGGTTCGGATCCGACAGAAATACATTTGCGAACATAAACTCGTTCCAGGCACTCAGCGCCGTCAGAATACTGATGGTTGAAATCACCGGTTTTGATAATGGCAGGAAAACTCTGAAAAACATCCCTGTAACACTGCATCCGTCAATTCTTGCCGCTTCCTCCAGCTCTTTTGGAAGCTGTTGGTAATGTCCATATGTAAGAAATACCGCAATCGGAAGGGATGACGCCACATAAGGGAACAGTAACGCCCACAAATGATCTATCAGGCCGGCCATGTTCATCATATTATATAATGGAATCAAGGTACAGTGTACCGGAATCATCATACCTACAAAAAACAATCCAATTAATATCCCGCTTCCCTTAAACGGAAATCTTGCAAGCATGAAGGAAAACGTACAGCTTAACAGAATCACAAAACATACCGTAACTACTGTAATCAAAATACTATTGACCATATAATTCTGAATTCCTTCTTCCCATGCTACCTGGTAATTATATAACCGCAGTTTATCCGGCAGCGCCCATGGGTCCGCAAGGAAAGAAATATTATCTTTTAAAGATCCGATAATCATCCAGGCCAGTGGATAGATTGTAATTACAGCCTGTATTCCCAGAATAATATAAGTGAGTACTTTCCAAGGTTTCTTCATCATGTTCTCTCCTTTTCAAACCAGATACTTAAACTCGCTCCTGTTTTGTCGTAAGTATTTTGTTAAACAGGACTACAAAGAAAACTCCCAAAAGCAAAAGTAATACCGCCACCGCATTTGCGTATCCCATCCTCATGGAGCTAAATGCATTTCTGATAATATACGTCGCCAGTACCTCGCTGGATGAATTTGGCCCTCCTCCGGTCATAATGTAGACAAGGTCAAAATATTTCAGAGAATTCACCGTAGCCAGAACCAGTGTGAGTCTCACTGTAGGCCAGACTAGCGGGAGCTGAATATGAAAAAACATCTGAATTCCATTCACTCCATCCAGTCTGGCAGATTCCATTACTTCTTCCGATACATCATGAAGGGAGGTATAATAGATCAACACATAGTTCCCGATAAACTGCCAGATTACCGCCACAATCACACATCCCAACGAGAGTTTCACATCCCCCAGCCATAACTGGCGCCATTCGCCCAGTCCGATTTTTTCCAGAAAACTGTTAATCAATCCATAGTTTGGATCATAGATCTGGGACCACAAGATTCCGATTAAAGAAGAAGAAAGTACGACGGGAAGAAAATACGCTGTCCTGAAAAAATTTCTTCCTTTCAGTTTTTTGTTACAAAGCATGATTGCAAAAAACATACCGATTGGTAATTGCAGTATCACGCACCAAAATGCCATTTTCAATGAATTCTTAAGAGCGTTCCATACAATCTCATCTTTTAACATCTCTCTGTAATTTCGAAGTCCCACAAATACTTTTTCCGTGATCCCGTTCCAGTCGAAAAAACTATAATAAACAGAAACAAGAACCGGCAGGATTACTATCACAGAGAACCAAATTACCGCCGGAAGAATAAAAAGCAGACGTGTGCTTGTTCGTACTTTCTTCACATTTCATCCCTCCTATTTTACCTTTCCTAATTCCTCTGTTACATTTGAATTTGCGTCTGAAACGATTGCGGAAAGTGCATTTAATAATTTCTCCGATTCTTCAGACGCAAGTGCCTGGTCCGTATAAGGGAAAAATCCATCCACTTCCTCCGAAACATATTGGCTGAAATCGTAAGCCAATGCTGTCATATTATTCGAATCAGGGCTTACCTGCACCGGAGAAAATGTTCCTGTCCGTTCTACATTTTTTGTCTGCTCATCTTCGCTCAGATAGAATTTCAAAAATTTCTGAGCCGCTTCTTTGTGCTCGGTATTATTGCTAACCGCCAGCGTATTTGCCACACCTCCATACAGGTATCCGGCCTCCTCTTCTTTACCTCCTGTCACTGCCGGGAATGGGAAAAATGAAAAGTCATCTGCTGTCTTTTCATTTGATGTTATAGTCGTCACAGACCACGAACCAGAAACAAGCATCGCAGCTTCTCCTGCCGCAAACAGTGACTCTGACGTGGCAGAATCGATAGAAAGACTTCCATTGATAAATCCATGCTGAGAAAGTGCTTTCAGCTCTTCCCCCGCTTTGACGAACGCATCTTCTGTAAAGTCTTTATTTCCCTGACACACCTCATTGTAAAGTTCCACTCCTCCGATTCTCTGCGCCAGATAGGAAAACCATCCGAGGAACGGCCATCTGTCTTTTCCCCCGACTACGATCGGAGTTACCCCATTTTTCTCCAGTTTTGCTATTACCTCTTTTAGTTCCTCATAAGTCTTCGGAACCGACACATTGTTCTCCTCAAAAATTTTCTTATTATACCAGACTGTCATGCAGGTAATGTCTGTAGGCGCGCCATATATTTTCCCATTATAAGTTACTTCATCCAGAGCACCTTCTACAAAAGTATCTGTAAATTCCGTATCTTCTTCATACATGGTACTCAGATCCATCACATTCCCGGAACTGACCAAGGTTTCAAACTGCTCCCCTACCCAGTAAGTGAAAACATCCGGAAGGCTATTGGAACTGATCACAGTTTTGATCTTCGTTTTATATGCCTCTCCTTCCATTCCCTCATACTTCACGGTAATATCCGGATTTTCCTCTTCAAAACGGTCAATCATGTCTTCGATTGCCTGCTTATCCTCTGTACTACTGCTTGTTCCCCAAAATGTGATTTCCGTTTCCCCCGATCCACTTTTTTCCGAATGACTGTTGGCCTGACCACATCCTGCCAGCATCCCCGATGCCATCATGATAGTACACAAAACAGCTACAACTCTTTTTTTCATTTGTCTCCTCCTTTGTTTTGTCTTTTTTGTTGTATCCATTATAAATAAAAACTTTTCATTTGAAACCACAATATATTTCCGTAAAATTCTAATATTTTTCTGTGTTTTCTGTGTTTTTTGTGTTTTTCTCTCTTTTTTGATATGATAATAGGAGAACTTAGATTCAGAAAGGATTTCCAATATGAAAATACGTTATTTTTTAAGATCATGGATTTTGAAAACTTCAACGCTCATTATCTTTTCTACACTGGTAACGATGCTGATTATGTTCCTGATCATTGGTTCCAGTCTTTACAGGCATCTTTCTACTTATATTCTGGAGCAGTCCACGAAATATACTGATTCTATCGCAGAACAGGTACAGCAACGCCTAAATTCAACACTTTCGGAAATTGATTCTAATATCCAGCAGCTTTGTAATGATATTCAGATTCAGAATATCCTTTATCGAAGCCAGAACAACAACGTTTTATCGTCCGAAGACCAGATGACATTACGTCAAAAAGTCATGGAAACTCTAAATTATACCGATGCGGTTCAACAAATTGAAATTTATACAGCCGCTTCTCCACACCAGATCTATCCCTTTGCACAGAAAAGTATTTTTGATTTTCTTACCAAAACGGAACTGGATTTGATTGACGAACAAAATGGAAAAATTGTCTGGTTAAGCAATACGAAACAAGAAAATTCTTACATTCGCGCTGGGAAACGCCTGCTTCTTTCAGATTATCAATTTGTACATGGAGGCTATCTTGTTATGTTATTGCGTCCTGACTTTTTAGAATTTTTTCAAGAGGACTTCCAGCAGTTTAGCAATAGTGCAGTCTTTTTGAAAGACACCACCGGAAATCTGATTTATTTTTCCTCCAATAATCCGGAAATTTCCATAGATACTGTCACTTCAAAGTCGTATCGATTTGTGACTTCGACATCAGCCTATTCCAACTGGGAACTTACTATATGCATCCCGCTGGATCTTTTAAATCAGGATCTGCCATGGCTGAACCAAACCCTACTGGCAACCTTTGGAATGGGCGCAACATTATCTTTGTTCTTCTGTCTGCTGATCGCACGAATGATTTCCGCCCCTATCAGAGATATGAAAAAAGCAATGTATATTTCCAATAGAAAGCTTCAGAAAAACCTCAAAGTATATTGGAATTCGGATATGAATGAGCTGAATCTGCATTATAATCAGTTAGTGGATAAAAATAACGAATTGATTCAGGAGGTATTTGAAAAAGAAATTATGAAAACCAAGGCGGAAATTGAAGCACTCCAGTCTCAGGTAAACCCGCATTTTATTATAAATGCACTGGAATCTGTGTACTGGTGTCTGATTAAAAAGGGAGACTTGGAGAATTCTCAAATTATGCTCTCCCTTGCCCGTCTCTTCCGCTATATTCTAAAGGCAAATGATTGGATTTCGATTCAAGAAGAGCTGGATTTCATTGATGAATATCTTCAGATTGAAAAATTCCGATTTGGTCAAAAACTGCAATGGTCCTATGATGTGGAGCCGTCTTTAAAGACGATGCTGATCCCAAAGCTTTTGATTCATCCTCTGATAGAAAACTCTGTCAAACATGCGGTAGAAGCCACCTCTACTACAATTAGAATTCATCTTCTGATTCGTCAGAAGCAATCTGATGTGGAGATCGTTGTTTCAGATAACGGTATCGGTATCTCCCAGGATGTTCTGGATCAGATTCTGCTTTCTTTCCAGGATGACAAACCCGTTGGGAGTGTTTCTCAGAGTTATGGACTGGCTAATCTATACAAACGGATTCATCTGTATTTTGGAGAAACCTCCTCCTTGTCTGTGGAGTCCTGCCCCGATTATCCGGGTACACGTATCCGTGTCCAAATCAAACAGTAATGCGCAACTAAAACGAGGACGATGCCATCCGGCTCCGTCCTCGTTTCTCATTTAGTGCCTTTTTTATTTATCGCCATATCCGTCTGGATTCTGGCTCTGCCATCTCCAGGAATCCTCACACATTTCATCAAGTCCCCGCTCTGCCACCCAGTGAAGCTCATTCTTCGCCTTTGTAGCGTCGCAGTAGCAGGTTGCAATGTCTCCAGCACGACGTGGCTTAATCTCATAAGGGATTTCTTTTCCACATGCTTTGCTGAATGCCTTTACCATGTCCAGTACCGAATAACCGTTTCCTGTTCCCAGATTGTAGATAGATACGCCTGCTTTTTCTTTCAGCTTCTCTACCGCACGCACATGTCCGAGTGCAAGGTCTACGACATGGATATAATCGCGTACCCCAGTACCATCATGTGTATCATAATCATCCCCGAATACTCCGAGCTTCTCTAATTTACCGATTGCCACCTGTGTAATATACGGAATCAGATTGTTCGGGATACCCTTCGGATCTTCCCCGATCTTACCGCTCTTATGCGCTCCAATCGGATTGAAGTAACGAAGCAGTACTACGTTCCACTCCGGATCTGCCGTATGTAAATCTGTCAAGATCTGCTCCAGCATCCACTTCGTCCATCCGTATGGATTTGTACAGGTTCCTTTCGGACACTCTTCTGTGATCGGGATAAATGCCGGATCTCCGTAAATAGTCGCAGAAGAACTGAAAATAATGTTCTTCACTCCATGGTTTCTCATCACGTCACACAGAACCAGTGTTCCTGCGATATTATTGTCATAGTACTCGATCGGCTTTGCAACAGATTCTCCAACTGCTTTGAGTCCCGCAAAATGAATCACAGACTCAACGTCCGTCTCTTTATCAAAAATTGCGTTCATCGCCTCTTTATCGCGGATATCCGCCTCGTAAAATTTCACGCTTTTTCCGGTGATCTCCTCCACCCTTTTCAGAGCTTCTTTAGACGAATTATATAAATTATCTACAACAACAACTTCATAGCCTGCATTTAAGAGCTCTACACAGGTATGGCTTCCGATAAAGCCCGCTCCTCCTGTTACTAAAATAGACATATCTTTTCTCCTTTCATAAGCTGACGCATTTCTTATTACCAGGTATCCCATCTCAACTTCGTTTCAATGGGTTTCTCGTCAAATGCGGCTCTGTACAAGGACAAGCCGCGCCTTCCTTGTTATTATACCATCTTTGGGATTACTTTTGGTACTTTTTTACGATTTCTCTCATTGTATCCCATTTTTTCTCCATGTCTTTTACCAGTGTAAACTGGGTACGGCATCTGTCCAGATTATGATTTTCTCTATGGATCTTGAAATAATGATCTCCTTCCAGGTAGTCTGTCAGAAATCTCATTCCGCACTCAAATGTCATCACCTTAGCGCCCATAGGAAGAAGCTCCACTTCCTTGTTCGTAAGCTTGCCTCCACATCCTTCCAGGTAACCTTTCACATAGGTGTCAAACAAATCCATATCACAGGATACTTTGCTCAGATCCTGCTCGTCTTCTGCCGCGGTACTTGCGCCAAACCGGATGGAATCACCGAAATCATGCATAGCAAGACCAGGCATCACGGTATCCAGGTCGATGACACAGATCCCCTTTCCAGTCAGATTGTCGATCATAACATTGTTCAGCTTTGTATCGTTGTGGGTCACACGCAGAGGGATCTCACCCTTTGCCAGCAATTCACCGAATACATTCGCTACATCTTCGTGATCCAGAACAAATTGAATTTCATCCTGCACATATTTTGCGCGTCCACAGACATCGGCCTCTACTGCCCTTTTAAATGTCTCGAATCTTGCTTTCGTATCATGGAATCCTTTGATCGTCTCATGCAGACTGTCTGCCGGATAGTCCGCAAGAAGTCTCTGGAAATTTCCAAACGCATAGGCGCTCTGATAGAAATCTTCCGGTTTTTCTACCTGATCGTAACTGGATGCGTCCGTGACAAATTTGTAGGAACGCCAGTATTCTCCCTTATAATCAATAAAATACGGTTTTCCATCCACAGCCGGAATGACATTCAGAGTCTCTCTGTCCGGATCTCCACCGTTCTCAATTATTTTCTTACGAAGGTAGGATGTCACCCCGATGACATTTTCCATGAGTTCTACCGGATTGGTGAAAACTTCCTTGTTCATTCTCTGGAGAATCACTTTGATCCGTCCCATCTCTGCGATTTCAAAAGTCAGAAGAAATGTATCGTTAATATGTCCGTTTCCATATGGTCTTTCCTCTACCAGAATTCCCTCATATTGAAAATTAGCGATTGCTTCATCGATCTGTACCTGATTTACCCGTGCCATCTCTATTTGTCCTCCCATAATTTCTGTGGATATACCCCCGCGTCCTTGAGCGCCTGGATTGCCGCTACCACGACCGGTTTGTCCTCTTTATAAGTCACTCCATACCATTTGTCTTCAGATTCCAGTACCCTGACAGTCGCGCGGTCCTCTCCAAGCAGTTTGCTGACAACTGCTGGAAGGAAATACTCGCATTTCATCGGATTTTCCTTGAGGCCCTTCTCCAGGAACGCCGGAAATCCCGCTTTGATTTCGTCGAGAATACTTCTTGTAAATCCCCACATATTCATAGAAACAAGTGTATCCGGATCTACAGACACCCATGTCTCGCCGTCATCCTCAGAGTAAGCGATGCCGCCGTCTCTCTTTTCGATCCGTGTTCTCTCATTGATGGCCACAAGCTGTTTGTCCTCATTCAGTTCGCAGATTCCTCTTGCCACATGACCGTTGTCTGTCACCGTATTCTTCAGACGGTAACCAACCATTGTATAACGGTATTTTTCATCATCTTCGTGTGTTGTCAGATAATCATAGATCACTTCAAACGCATGACGTCCATAGTAGTCGTCCGCATTGATCACCGCAAACGGTCCATCCACCTCATCAATAGCGCTCAATACCGCATGTGCGGTTCCCCATGGCTTCACACGTCCTTCCGGTACCTCAAATCCCTCCGGAATATTGTGGAGATCCTGGAACACATAGGAAACGTCCATGATCTCTTCCATCCTCTTTCCTACCGCCTCTTTAAAATCCGCCTCGTTTTCTTTTTTGATAATAAATACCACTTTCTCAAATCCGGCACGTTTCGCATCGAAGATAGAAAAGTCCATAATAATATGTCCCTCTTTGTCAACAGGATCGATCTGCTTTAAGCCGCCGTATCTGCTTCCCATTCCTGCTGCCATAATCACTAAAACCGGTTTTTTCATGTTCATGTCCTCCTTTGATTTCCATCACATTGTTCCTGTTCGCGATTTTCTTTCTGATATCATTGTATGATAAAATAGACGAAAAATCTTTGTCTGATTTTCGATTTGATTTGTACAATCTGCATTTTTACTTTGACATCTGCTGTCTAAATGCGCTATGATGGAAACAGGAAACTTACCGTCTATGATCCGGAAAGGGGGACCGTACTATGGCTTACAAAGGAATTACGTTTCGCAAGGAACTGCATATCGATCAGATCTTTTCTCTGCACTATTTTGAGTATATGAGTACCTTCTCTTTTCCCGGGGAAGCGCATAATTTCTGGGAATTTGTCTGTGTAGACAAAGGGGAAGTTACCATCGGCGCCGGGGATGCGGTTCACACACTGAAAAAGGGAGATATCGCTTTCCATGAGCCGAATGAGTTTCACTGGGTCAGAGCCAACGGCAGCATAGCCCCGAACCTGATTGTCATTTCCTTTTCCTCCAAAAGCCCGATGATGAATTTTTTTCGAAAAAAGATTCTGAGGACTGATGATTTTGCCAGAAATATTCTGGCCCGGATTATTACGGAGGCCGGAAATTTTCTGGAGGGGCGTCTGGACGATCCATACCAGACCACTCTGCACACGAAGTCTTCCCTCCCGCCAGGATCTGGACAGCTCATTCAGCTTTATCTTGAGGAGCTGATGATTTATTTTTACCGAAAGTACTCCGATCTTTCTTCCGTTGCCGAAGAAAAGCCGGATAAACCGGACAAGACCGTAAGAGAGAATATCGACACGGAAGTTTTCAATCGGATCGTCTCTTATCTCGGTCAAAATCTGTCGGGGAGGGTTACGATAGAAAAGATCTGCAAAGACAATCTGATCGGCCGATCACAATTACAGAAGCTGTTCAGCAAGAAATCCGGTCTTGGCATCATAGAATATTTCTCTCAGATGAAAATTGAGGCCGCCAAGGAGCTGATTCGTACAGGCCAGATGAATTTTACACAGATTTCCGAGAAGCTGGGCTATACCTCGATTCACTACTTTTCGAGACAGTTTAAGAAAGTAACAGGCATGACCCCCTCTGAGTATGCCTCCTCTATCAAAGCCATGGCCGACCGAAGCCATCGAAAATAAAGTAAAAAGGAGCCATTGCCTCACAGATCACACGCTGATTTAGCGTATCTCTGTTTAGCAATAGCTCCTTCTTTTTATACTCTTATTTATATCGATGGTTATAGATAAACAGCAGGGTCAGCAGACCGACCAATCCGATCAGCTCCATGCCAAGTCCGGCTGCGCTGATATTCTTTTGTCCGATAATAATCAGCGCAAGACAAACAATAAAGACAATAACCATAATTACATTTCTTATGATACCTTTACTCATCCCGATCTTCCTCCTAACCTTTCAGTCCGCCGAGTGTCATACCTTCTGTCAGACGTTTCTGTACACAGATGTAGAAGATCAATACTGGAAGCATGACGATGACAAGTCCTGCATACATGATACCATAGTTTGTCGCCGTTCTCTCTACTGCCATCAGATTTTGAAGTCCCATGGCAAGCGTTCCGTGTTCGTCCATCAAAGTGTAAGCGATGATGTATTCATTCCAGAACGTCAGGAAGTTAAACAATAACACCGTAATAATACTTGGCTTTGCCATTGGAATCATAATCTTCACCATGGTCTTGAAATAACCACATCCATCAATGTAGGCAGCCTCTTCAAACCCTTTCGGAAGCGTCCGGAAATAACTGCTCAGAAGATAGATGGTAAACGGCAGGTGGCAAGATGCGTACACAAGCGCAAGTACGATCCGGTTATCCAGGAAAAGCTGGAAGCCCAGCGCCTTATCCCAGTCACTCAGCATGAGGAAAATCGGTACGACAATGTAGTTTACATTGATAAACAGACCTGCCATGAAGACCGTGTTGAGGATCTTGTTCCCCTTGAATCGGAATCTGGAAAGTACATATGCCGCCGGAAGCGCAATCACAAGGATAAGCGCCAGCGCAAGAACTGTAACAAGCACCGTATTCAGCAGATACTCTCCCATCTGAGCATCCTGGAACGCCACCTGAAAGTTCTGCACAAAGAGCTGTTTCGGGAGAGCCCATGGGTTGGTACCGGCTCCGATGAACTCAGAGTTCCGCTTAAAGCTTGCCATAAATACCCACGCCACAGGTACAATGATCGTAATCGCAAATACAATGAGAGCTACATAGATAATCACTTTGCCAACAATGCTGCCCGGTTTTTGATTTTTATTCATATCTTTCGCCCTCCTTTCTACATCTCATAAACTTCTCTGTCAGTAATCTTATTGACAATCGCCGCAAGCACAAACGAGAAAATGAATACAACGACTCCGATTGCCATACCATATCCGTACGCACCGTTTCCGTATGCCTGTTTGTACATATAGTTCAGAAATACCTCGGTCTTTCCGTTCGGTCCTCCGTCTGTCATAATCTGTACGAACAGGAAACTTAAGTTAATCGTGCTGATAATGTAAAATGTCAGTGTTGTCCTGATATTTGTCCAGATTAACGGAAGCGTTACCGTAAAAAACGTATTGATCTCAGAAGAGCCGTCCAGAGACGCCGCCTCATAAAGATCTTCCGGAATCGCCGACATCCCAGACATGTACATTACCATATAATATCCTATTGCCTGCCATACAAGCGCAAAGATAATAGAATAGATCACGATCTTCGGTTCGCCCATCCATTTATGAGTCAGAAAATCCAGATGGACGGCTTCAAGAAACGTATTCAGAAGTCCGTTGCTCGGATCATAAATCGCGCCAAAAATACCGCCGATTACAACGATACTGAGAATGTTCGGTATGTAGAAAATAACGCGGAAAAAGTTCTTCCCCTTGAATTTCCCTCTTTGCAGAATCGCCGCAAACAGAATTGCAAATACAATAGTAAAAATCATAACCATCACAATAATCAAAATTGTGTTCTGCATCGCTTCCAGGAAATTTTTATCTTCCATCAATGTCTTAAAGTTCTGCAGACCGATAAACTCTTTCCGGTTTGTAATTCCACCCATGCGGTACAGTGACATCCGGAAGACATTGACGGTTGGCCAGAACATAAAGAGCGCCACCAGGATGACTGCAGGTGCGAGACATGCAAAAACAAATCTCCGCTGTGATTTTGCTCTGTTCATATTTTTCCTCCTCTTTTAAAAACGGTGAGTTATAAAAACTCACCGTTGCTGCTCGTTCTCATGCGGGCCGACTTTATTCCATGTTGTCAGCACATTTTTTCCATGTTTCCACAAGCTGTTTCTGCCAATCATCAACCGTCATATCTCCCGTATTGATGGACTCTACAGGACCATATACGTTCTTCTTCATGTCAAGACCTTCGATCGGAGCTGTGGTTGCCCATGTTCCTGTAACAGATACGATATTGTCTGCTGCTGTGGAAGCATATACGTCTTTTGTTGTGCCTTCCGGAAGTTTCTCTGCTGCGCCTTTAACCGGTGCAACAATCGGCGCGGCTGTTGTCTTTCCGCTCTCTTTATCTGTTGTCGTGTTGTTTAACAGAATGTCTACTACTGTATCGGAATACATAAATTTCACGAATTCTTTTGCAAGATCCATATTTTCAGCGTCTGCTGGTACCCACATCTGCTCTGTAAACATATAAACAGCCTGTGTCTCGTCGCCTCCCCACTTCGGTGCCGGCATCATGCCCCAGGCAAAATCTTCCGGTGTAGAAGCTGCCATCTCTCCAATAACCCAGTTTCCGTTTGGCATAAAGAGTGCTTTGCCATCGATGACATTCTGCTGGTTGATCTTGAATCCGCCTTCCGCATTTGCGTTGGCAACTGTATCTTCTTGTGTATAATCCGGTGTAACCAGCTTTCCTAATGTATCCAGTACTTTCTTTCCAGCGTCGGACGTCCATGTATCTGCGTCATACTCTAACGCATTATTGTAGAAATCCATTCCGCCTGCCTGCTCCAGCATAGTGTACATGGTTGCGTCAAAGTATCCGGACTGTGGGAATGTAAAGAGTGAGATACCATCCTTCTTTGCCTGATCACCCAGTGCGAAGAACTCCTCCCATGTAGTAGGAAGGGTATATTTTGCGTTCTCTCCCTCAAACAGGTTCTTATTGTACCAGAATCCGGTCGGCGTGTAGAAAATCGGAGCCAGGTAGATCTTTCCGTCTCCATATGGCTGTGAGATGGTGCTGTCCAGAATACCATCAAGCATCTTATCGCCAAGCTCTCCTTCAAATACGTCAGAGATATCCGCAACCGCTTTTTCTTTCAGCATCGTCTCCGTAAATCCACTTTCCTGTCCCAGGTTGTAGTAAACAACATCCGGGACGTCCCCGTTTTTGATCTCTTTTGTAAGGTCCTTGTCGAGCTCGGAGGAAATTTCCAGCTCCACTTTCACTCCGTCGTTCTCTTCTTCAAACGCAGACGCAATATCTTTCCAGATCTGCTCTCCGTTTCCACCGTTGAATGCGGCAACTTTCAAGGTCTT
The DNA here is from genome assembly GCF_001280875.1 of Sellimonas intestinalis. Classification (GTDB taxonomy): domain Bacteria; phylum Bacillota; class Clostridia; order Lachnospirales; family Lachnospiraceae; genus Sellimonas; species Sellimonas intestinalis. Next base: position 18,837 of record NZ_LGAJ01000013.1, read on the forward strand.
TCCATCGCCGCCTTCCTTTTTGCCGTCTCCGCTGTCTTTACTTCCACATCCCGCAAGGCCTGTCAATGTCATTGCGGAAACTAAAGATAAAGCTACCAGCTTTTTGACAAATTTTACTTTCATAATATTTCTCCTCTCTGCCGTCAGCGCACACGGCATACTTCATTTCAAGGCGATGACACGCGCTTCTGTCACACCCCTTCTATCCGGACGGCTCTATGATTTCCGGCATCTTGACCGGTCCGCCCTTATCTGATTTCGATTATAGCCTACCCTTCCTCCGCTTTCTATCCTTCTATTGCTCTATTTTTTATAAATCTTGCTTTTTTTGTGCATATTATGTATTATAATATTAAATTAGTATGTTACGGACAAATAGATTGCACAATAATTTGATTTTGTCAGGAGGGAAATGGTATGAGTAACCGGCATTATTCTGTGAAAGAACAAGACGTAGAGAAATTCAATTCCAAACTGCTCTCTATCTCCAATGCCAGGGATGAAGGAGACTGGAAGAGTATTCCCCACACGCACCCGTTCACCGAACTTTTCTTTGTGTCTGACGGAAAGGGAAGTTTTCTGTTTGATCAGACGACCCACTCAATCTATCCGGGAGACCTGGTCATCATTCCTCCTTATACGGAACACACCGAACGCTCCTTGCCCAACCAGCCACTTGAGTACTATGTTCTCGGGATCGACGGGATTTCCTTTCTTGCTTCCGACAAGACCACCGGGCAGATTATCTGTAATTTTAATGATGATACCAGTATTTTCAATCTTTTCCGCCAGATGCTCCAGGAGATCCGCAACTCCCAGTACGGTTCCGAGGCCATCTGCCAGAGACTGCTGGAAATTCTGATTTTGAAGATCATCCGCTCCAAACACTTAATCCCGGTATCCATCAACTCTGTCCGCATTACCAAAGAATGTGCCCAGATCAAGGAGTACCTGGACGTCAATTACGCGAACCGGATCACTCTGGATACGCTGACGAATCTGACTCATATGAATAAGTATTATATGGTCCACTCTTTTACCAGGTATGCAGGGCTCTCCCCCATTCAGTATCTGAACCGCCGCCGTCTGGAGATCGCCTGCCATCTTTTGGAGTCATCCAATCATTCGATATCGGATATCTCCTCCCTGACCGGGTTTTCCTCGCAGTCGTACTTCACCCAGACGTTTCGCAAGGCCTTCGGTATGACCCCGGTCATGTACCGCCAAACTCACGGCGAGACAGCTCCCTCTTAAAAGCCTTTCTCCTGAACGACGCTTTTTCTTGCTTTTCTTTCGGATTTGTATTAAGGTGAAAGCAATGATTATGAAGCAGAGGTGCGTCTATTATGAAACAGCCAAATATCCTATTGATTATGACAGACCAGCTTCGGGGAGACTGTCTCGGCTATGCCGGACACCCCGACGTCAAAACTCCGTATCTGGACTCTCTGGCAGCAAAGGGGGTATCCTTTGACAGAGCCTACAGCGCCTGCCCAAGCTGTATTGCAGCCAGAGCAGCTCTTCATACCGGCATGGAACAGTCCCATCACGGGCGCGTGGGATACGAAGACAATGTACCGTGGAACTACACCCATACCCTTGCGTCCGAGCTTGCAGGCGCCGGGTACTATACGGAATGTGTCGGCAAGATGCATGTCCATCCACTCCGGAATTATCTCGGATTCCACCATGTGGACCTTCACGACGGATATCTCCACGCCGCCCGCTACGCAAGCGTCCCTTACCGGGAATCTCAGTTTGTGGCAGACGACTATTTCTACTGGCTGAAGCAGGAGCTTGGCGTCACCGCCGACGTGACAGATACCGGCATTGATTGCAACAGCTATCTGGCCCGTCCGTGGATGCACGAGGAAAAATATCATCCAACCAACTGGGTGACGGCCCGAAGCCTTGACTTCCTGCGCCGAAGAGATCCGCGAAAGCCGTTCTTCCTTATGGCGTCATATTTAAGGCCGCACCCACCTTTTGACGCTCCGCAGTACTATTTTGATCTTTATAAGGATAAAGATTTGCGTCCTCCATTTGTAGGCGACTGGGAAGACACTGAGGAATTGATGAAGAACGGACGCATCTTTGACTCCAAGACCGGACCTCTGGACGAGGAACTAAAGAAACAGGCTCAGATAGGGTATTACGCCTGTATCACCCACCTGGATCATCAGATCGGCCGCCTCATTATGGCCCTGATTGAACAGGAATTATATGATGATACGCTCATCCTTTTTACATCCGACCACGGCGAGGAGCTTTGTGATCACCACATGTTCCGCAAATCCCGTCCATATGAAGGGAGTTGTCGGATCCCGTTTCTCATTGCCGCCGGAAAGAATGTCCTCCCGGATATGAAAAGCGGTTCTGTCTGCCATGCAGTTGTAGAACTTCGGGACGTCATGCCGACTCTGCTCTTGGCGGCCGGGGGAGCGATACCGGATACGGTGGACGGTTTTAATCTTCTCCCACTTGGGGCCAATCCTTCCGGAAGCGTACGCCCATGGCTCCACGGGGAACATTCCTATGGGGAACACTCGAATCATTGGATCGTAACGGAGACAGATAAATATATCTGGCATAGTCAATCCGGTAAAGAGCAGTACTTCCTTTTAAGTGAGGATCCGCATGAACTCCATGACCGAATCCATGACAAATCCTGCCGGGAACGTATTCATAAACTCCGCTCCCATCTTGCTGCTTGCCTGAAAGATCGTCCGGAAGGCATGAGCGACGGTGTGCATCTCATCCCTGGCAGACCATATCCGCCAACCCTGCCAAACGCCACGGCAGAATAACCCGAAGGGCCACAGAAAGTAAGTTATGTTTTCTGTGGCCTTTCTTATTTCTCTTTCAATTTCTCACGATCCCCTGGCGGCCAGCCATTCCAGCCGTTCAATCGCATACTCGAAAAAATGACTGTTTGCCTCGCAGTACCGATTTTTCCACCTTCCTTTAGCATCCTGAGCGCACTCCCTCCTGCACCCACCACGGCATAAAGGATACCAGCGGCAGTCCGGGCATCGGTCATCTCGTCTTGTCGGATCTTCAAAGAAACTTCCCGCCCTTTCCTCCATAGATTCCTGCAGCATCGTGTCAAAATCTGTCTCTAGGATATTTCCCATGCAGTACTCGTCCAAAGCATAGAAATCACAGGGATATACCCGGCCGTCCACCTCGATGACATTTTGCATACAGCACTTACCGTACATCGTACAGGCCTCCGGCGTTTTTCCTCTCAACACCTGCAAACCATTCTCAAACTGCCGGATATAGACCGGAACTCCCCGCATCCGATCTGATGCCCACAGATCAAATAGTTTCTTTATGGCATTTTCATACATGGACGGGGTCAGAGAAAACTCATCCAGACTTTCCGAAACATCTACCCAATCCCGTGAAATTGACGGATCCGATAAATCCAGTGGGTCCAGGCAGGGAATATACTGCTGCCGGAAAAAACCTTTCCGCATCAGGAAACGGTAAATCGCTTCAATCCGCTCCGTTGTCTGTCTGTTCAACACACAGAGAATATTCAGAGGAATTCCTGCGTCCCGAAGAAGACACGCCGCCGCAAATACCTTCTCAAAAGTCCCCTCCCCACATGGCCCCAGACGGTTGCTGTCATGGCTTTTACGCACCCCATCCAGGGAAAGTCCGACCAAAAATTCATGTTTTTTGAAAAAGTCTGCCCAACGCTCATCCACACTCCAACCGTTCGTCTGTACCGTAAACAATACTTTCTGATCTGATTTTTTCAACCGGCCAACTTCCTCCACAAATTTTTGAAAAAATCCCAGCCCAGCCAGAAGTGGCTCACCCCCCTGAAAACCAAATGTGCAGATATCCACGTCAGCGAGTCCCTTCTCCACAACAGCCTGCATGACATCATCGCTCATTCGTGCCGTAGTGCGTCTGCTTCTATGTTTTTCCACATCCTTATAAAAACAGTATCGACATTGTAAATCACAGTATGCCGATACCGGCTTTATTAATAGCTGCCTTGCACGCATCCTGTTTCCTCCCTTTTATGATTTCTTTGAAATTCATATCGACCAAATGACAGCAAGCTTCCGCACATGATTTCGTTGTGCGGAAGCTTGCTGTTTTTTGTATGATTTTATCTGTGCTATTCGATTTCGTACCAGATGATTTCATTTGCCCCCAGATTCAGGTCAAAACTTGTACCATCACCTTTGTATACCGTTGTAGACTGCGGTTCGTAAGTATTATTGACAACGCAGTACTTTTTATTTTTAACGTATGCGTGTACTTCTACGTTGTAGTTGCTGCTGAACCATCTGTGCAGATTCTCCTCATCATGGGAAGACCAGATAATGGAACGGTATAGAAGCCGGCTGTTTTCAAAGCTATACGGGAGACCGCTGATATAGACGCAGCGCCCTTTTCCGAATTCATTGACCGCAAGCTGTACGTCTTTGTTCCTGTGAACCAGTATAGTTGTATTGTCCAGAGCGTAAATGCTCTTCTTACCTTCTCCAAAGTCGATCTCACCTGCACAGTCTTCTGTAATAAAGTGTTCGTGCTCTTCCCAGTTGTACTTATCCACGTTGAGTGTGAATCCTGTCTCTTTCTCAACTCCCATAACTGTGGCAAGCTGGAAGAAATGCCCTTCATACTGGTGCGCCGCCGGTTCTCCGACACCGATGAAGCCGCCTCCATTATAGATAAATTTCTTAATTGCGGTAACAATGACTTCGTCTGTCCAATTCTCGCCGCCGGTGTATGCGGTGTCTGCGTCTCCCACATTTAATATCACGTCAATACCTTCGAGGATGGACGGATCTTTGCGAATATCATCAAAGCTTAAGAATTTCACATCAAACGGTGCGCCGCTGAGTGACTCGATAATACCTGCATAGGAGTAGTTCTCTTTATAGTAAATGGCGTGATGTACCATATGATTGCCCCATGCGCGCATCTTACCCCAACAGTTCAGTACTGCTACGGTCTTGATGCAGTATGGAGTCGTGCCCTTGATGTTCTCATACAAAGTACGGAATTCTTTACATACGCTTTCGATGTAATCAATAAATTCCGGGAACTGCATGGCAAGCTTTAAGTACCCGCCATATCCGATACGGTCAATCGGCTTTCTGAGGATGGCACGTCTTGCTGTCACCCAGTTGACCTTCGCCTCCCTGACCGGATCTCCGCCTTCATGGAACGTATCCGGGAAGAAGTACGGCAGGAATCTTCCTTCTGTATACTTCACTCCACCAATATCACTAATAAGCCGCAACGTTGCGCCGTTGCCGACACTTCCTACTACAGCGTCGAGACCGATAGTCTTGAATTCATCCATAAATGGCTCCGTTCCAATCCAGTGATCACCAAGGAACATCATCGCTTCTTTTCCACACTCATGTGTGATGTCCACCATTTCTTTGGCAAGCTTTGCCACTTCTCTTCTCTGGAACTTCTGGAAATCCAGAAACTCCTTGGACGGAATGCGATACGTATTGTTCATGTATCCCTGATCAATAATATACTCTGGGCGGAATGGATAACCTGCCTCTTTTTCAAACTGCTCTAGGATGTATGGGCTGACTGATGCGGAATATCCATACCAGTCCACATATTTTTCCCTTGCCAGTTCATCAAAAATAAGGGTGAACTGATGGAAGAAGGTCGTATATCGGATGACGTCAATATGAGGATTATCCGCAATATACTTACGGAGGCGTTCCATGGAATATTTGTGGGTCTTGGGCTGACGCACATCAAAGGTAACTTGCTTTTCAAAGTTCGTCCATCCATTCGTCACGGCATTATACATATGTACCGGATCCCACATAATGTATGCGAGGAAACTCACGGTATAATCGTGAAACTCAGCCGCATGTTCGATCGTCACATCCCCGGTCTGCGGGCAGTAACTCCAATTGGACGCCGGCACTACTTCTCCCGTAGTCCTGTCAATGACTTCCCACCATCTTTTTATGTCGTCCCGGTCATTCACTTTCAGCATGTCCGGATACAGATGATCCATCAGGTGAATGGAAAGCTTCTCCTCCACCGCTGTGCAGAAAGGTGTCATAATATACATCTGCTGGATTTCATCCGGATTGGCATTGGCCCACTCGTTATCCTTCCGGGTCGTGTAGTAAGTGGAGTAGACCTTGGCGTCCACATGTTTTAACTCTTCCGGATAATCCGTACCGTCACAGTCCCGGATAGCGTCCGCTCCCCACCGCTTTACCAGTTCCAGTGTCTCCGGCACCACATCGATGTCTGTCGGGATCGTTACTCTTCCGCTCGTACACTCTTTCAAAATGATTCTCCTCTCTTTCTGTCAAATCTGCTGGTTTTTATGACATAAGGATACGAAAAAGGTGTACATTTTGTCAATTTGCATCTTGCTTAGATTTTTAGGATTCTTGCTTTTATATAGAAACCTAGTTTAAATATTGATAATTTCTTGATAATGCCGGTGATGCTCCAGCGCCTCTGTCATATCCGCCATACGACTCGTATCCCCGATCAGGATCACACCACATAACCGATTGTTGAGGAAGTAATATTTCCGGTACTGTTTCTTTCCTTCGTCCTTATATTCCACCGTCTTATAGATCAAATTCGGATTCTGCCCGTTGTCACCCGCAGCGAAAAGGGATGTATTCATTCCATGGAAACTTAATGCCGCCGAAACACCTTTGTAAACCAGATCATCCCCTGCGGCCTGCGCGCCTGCCACCTTACCTTCTTCCAGTGCCTGTGGCCAGATGGCATAATTCATGCCCTCATACTGAGCGCAGTCACCGCATGCGTAGATATCCGGCAGGCTTGTCTCCATCTTCTCGTTGACGATGACCGCCCGATCTGTCCCGATACCCGCTTCCTTTGCAATGGCAGTGTTTGCCCGCACACCACAGGAAACTATCACAAGCTCCACCGGAAAGACTGTACCGTCGGCAAGACGAACTCCACTGGCACTGCCTTCCCCTTCGATGGCTTCGATCTGGACACCGGTGTGAATCCGTATCCCCTGGCCTTCGCTGATTTTTTGCAGCATCTCCCCCGCTTCCCGGTCGAGCTGACGGCCCATCAGCACCGGAGCCAGCTCCAGAACCGTTACCTCGCATTTTGCTTTTTTCAACTCCCATGCGGCCTCCAGTCCCAGAACGCCTCCCCCGATGACAACAACGTGTTTCGTTTCCTTTAGTTTCTCTGCCACCTTCCGGGTGTCCGCAAGTCTTCGGACAGCTACCACGCCATCTAAGTCCACCCCTTTGATTGGAGGAATGAAACATTCCGATCCCAGAGCGTAGATCAGCTTTGTATAATGATATTTTTCTCCATTGTCCAGATGGACTTCTCTTGTCTCAGGATCGATCCCCACAACCTCTCGCCCAAGAATCTGATAAATCTTCTGCTCCTCATACCAGGACGCGTCCTCCACAGCAATTTGTTCTTCACTCAGATCGGCCATGATAGACTTTGTCAGCATAGGTCGATTATAAGTCCGGTACGGCTCATTGGAAATCATCACGATCGTTCCTGTGCGGTCCCGCTCCCGGACAGCCTTCGCTGCGGAATGTCCCGCCGCTCCGTTTCCAAGAATGACATAGAAATTCTTTGTGTCGTTAGAGAATTCAGTCTCCTCCACCTCCACTTCCACAAACTGCTCCCGTCCCACGCCGCAGACCGGGCAAATGTCAATAGAAGAATCAAAGATTGCTCCACAAACAAGACATTTGACAAGTGTTCTGCTGCCCTGCTTCTTTTTCGGGTTCTCCTTTTCCTGTAACATGCATCCAAAATTAAATCCGTAATCAAAGGCGTCCTGAAGATTATTTTCATCTGGTTTCAGCCGCACCTTAAATCCTTCTTCTACTTTCATATTTAGCTGACGGAGCCGCTCCAACAGATGCGGTACTGCCTCCCCGCTCCACCCGTAACTTCCGAAAGCACTTGCCAGCTTCTGCCCGTGGGTGCCCGCAAAAATGGACGTCGTCAGATCCCAGATCGGTTTAAGTGCTTCTCCAAGGATCGTTGGAGACCCCAATAAGATTCCATCCGCAAAGCCAAGCTCCTCCAGGACTTTCGACGGATCTGCCTCTACCATGTCATAGGCTCTCACGTCAATCTCCCCGCTTGCCCGTATTCCGTCCGCAATTTTTTCCGCCAGAGATTTCGTATACCCGTAGGCGCTTACATACGGAATAACTACTGTTCTATGCGGATTCGGATTGACCACCGTACTCCATTCTTCATAAAGATTCAGGATCTGGTCAATCTTGTCGTCGATAACCGGCCCGTGCCCCGTACAGATCATGGAAATATCGAAATCTCTGACCCTCGCCAGTGCTTTCAACATAAAAGGCTTGAACGGCCCGATGATATTGTCGTAATAGTATTTCGTAGCTTTCATATAATCTTCCCAGTCTGTCACTTTGCTTAAAAGCACGCCGTCAAATGCATAATGGGATCCGAAGGAATCGCAGGTCACCATGATCTGCTCCTCCTCAATATAAGTGTACATCGTATCCGGCCAGTGCAGATTTGGCACAAACAGAAAACGAAGTGTCCGATCCCCGATGGTCATCGCCATATTGTCCCTCGCCGCTATCCCTGTGAAATCCCGGTTCACGATCTCCTTTAAAAATCCGAGAGCGCATCCGGTCGCAATGATCTTCATGCCCGGATTCAGATCCAAAAGCTTCTCTACGCTTCCTGCATGATCCGGCTCCGTGTGCTCCACTACAAGATAATCGATATGCTCCACATCGATGATCTCCCTCAGCTTTTCCAGATATTCGTCGAAAAATTTCTCCTTTGCGGTTTCAAAAAGAATGGTCTTGTCCCCTGCTTTCAGCACGTAAGAATTGTATGTTGTACCAAATTCCGTGTACATAATGATATCAAAGACACGCAAGTTGGCATCTACAATCCCCGTCCAATAAAAATTCTCCCTTAATTTGAGTGTTTTCATATTTACCTCCGATTTTCGACAATAAAAATAACAATTATTGTTTCTAGTATAATCCCCTCTTCCAAAAAAATCCAGTCTTTTTTCTTTTGTTTTATCTTCATTATAAAACCGGCAAAAGCAATTACCTCTGCCGGTTTTTATTCTGCTCTTTATTCAATTTTGCGGTATGTATATACTTCTCTGTGCAAGCCCTTTGAAAGAGTTACGCCCTGCTCATACCGTCCACGCTCAGGATCACTCCCGTGATATAAGACGCCTCGTCGGAAGCAAGAAACGTAAAGGCATTGGCGATATCTTCCGGCTGTCCCAATCTTCGCAGCGGAATCTGGGCAATCAACGGATCAATAACTTCCTTTGGTACAGCCTTCATCATATCCGTTTCCGTGATACCAGGCGCCACCGCATTGACACGGATTCCCTTCGGCCCAAGTTCCCTTGCGAGAGAGATCGTAAATCCATTTACCGCAAACTTGGATGTCGGGTAAGCCACCCCCGCAGCCTGTCCGGAGATGCTGACCATGGAGGAGGTAGAAAGAATCACGCCGCTGCCCTGTTCCACCATATAGTCCACTACCGCTCTGGAAGCATGGAATACACCTTTCACGTTCAGATCCATTACTTTCTCAAACAAATCCTCAGTATAATTCGTAAACGGTGCACTGTCGGACATCCCCGCATTATTTACGAGGATGTCGATCCGCCCATACTTCTCGTGGATCTTTGCGAATGACTCTTTGACAGATTCCAAACTGGAAAGATCCGGCCAGATCCCTTCCACTTTTGCGTCCGGACAGCTCTCTTTGACCCGTGTCACCGCTTTCTCTGCTGTCTCCTTCCTGCTGGCCGTCAGGACCACTGTCGCCCCCTCTTCCAGAAATTTCTTCACCGTGGCAAATCCGATTCCACGGCTTCCCCCGGTAACAATCGCAACTTTTTCTTTTAGCTTCATACGATATACCTCCTTTACTATCGTCCGTTTATATAGTTATTATAACACTTTTCTCAGATTTTTCAGTGACAAGCTCACAATCGTGTGATAAACTTTCTTCCGCAATTACTAAAATGGTCCGGTAGAAATCAACTGACTTTCTACCGGACCACTCTCCACATTTGATCCATATATTCTATGTAAGCTGCTGTTACTGTATTGCCCTCCAGAACACCTCTTCCATCTTTTCATATCTGCACAAAAACGATTCTCTGCTCGCCTCCATCATCTCATCTCTCGAAATGCGGGCAAACCGGATCACATATCCTCTTTTGAGCGCCAGCTCACGAACAAACTCTCTCTGCGTTCTCCCATTACCCTCCCGGAATGGATGCAGGGCATTGATCTCAGAAAAATAATAGGCAATCCTTCTGATAAACCGGTCCTTGGAAATCCCTAAGAGGCAGTTCTCATCTTTTAGTTTTCCAAACAGCACGTGTGCCTGTTCCTCGATAAATCGTGCTTTGCAAAAGACCGCTGCCTTGGAAATATCGACCGTGCGGATCTGACCTGCCCAGGAATAAAGATCCTGGAACAGGTATCTGTGAATACTCTGAAGATGCTTCAGATCAAAATCGCCTTTGACAGGCGTATCAAGAAGATCACTCATACGAAACATCGTAAGGCGCCTCTCGGCCTCCTCCAGCTTCGCTTGATCACGAATATCCATCTTGTTCATCAAAACGTCCGAATCCGGATAACAGTAAATCGTATCGCTCATCTATGCCTCCGTGTATTCTGCCAGGATCTTCTCCCTGAATTTCTCTTTGTCCGCCGCTCTTTGATACTGCTTCAGAAGCTCCAGGTCTTCCTCAGTCAGCGTCAGTCTTTCCATCTCCATGGAGGCTTTGACTTCTTCTGTCTTTTCCTTTTCTGTGTAATCCTTCGACATCCTTACTTCAAACGGAATACTCTTTGTCATAATAATCTGTTTCAACAGCATATTCACTACAGAGGACAGATTCGTTCCAAGCTGCTCTAAAATCACGCTGGCCTGCTCTTTATCTCTCTCGTCTGTCCGCACCTGCAAAAAAGTCTTCGCCATTGTTTCGCACCTCCTGGATTCTATTTTACTTTTTTGTATTTACATTGTCAATACAGATACGCAGGGGCAACATGATCTGCTTATCTTCGTCGCTGTCTGCACACCTCATACATCAAGATTCCTGCCGCCATTGCCGCATTCAGCGACTCCACCTGCCCGTGCATCGGAATCTTAATCCTGTGCTCTGCCTCGGCGCAGATCTCTTGCGGCAATCCGTTCCCTTCGTTTCCGATCAGAAATGCAGTTGCCTTCGTATAATCCTCCTCATCATAAAAACGGCTGTCATCCAGATGCGCGGCATATGTATGAATCCCACACTCCTTCATCTTTCCAAGCGTCGCTTTCAGATCTTCCACGATCACCGCCGGCATCCGGTAGATAGCTCCCATGGTAGAACGGATCGTCTTTGGCTGGTACAGGTCGGCGCAGTCCTTTGTAAGGATAACGCCAGTCGCCCCAGCTCCTTCCGCCGTCCGAAGAATCGTTCCAAGATTACCTGGATCCTGAAGATGATCGAGCACGATTAGAAACGGCTCCGTGCCGTCCCTTTTCTCAAAAAGGCTCTCCAGTCTTGCATCCTCTCTCCTGATGACCGCCAAAATCCCCTGCGGCGTTTTTGTGTCCGACATATGCGCGAAGACCTCGTCACTAACGACCTCCGCCCTCCTCAGAAGTCTATCGTCAAGCCCCGGATGCTTTTGTAAGAAGGTTTCCGAAATGTACAGCTCCAAAAGGCGTTCCTTTGGAGCCTCTCTTGTCAACCGGATCCCCTCTACCAAAAAGACATGCTCCTCGTTTCTGGCCTTTGCCTTCTTCTGCAGTTTTAAAATCCGTTTTACTTTTTGGTTTGCTGTACTTATAATCATGGCCTATCCGCTCCCTGCTCTCCTGTGTAATTCGTAGTCCGGTCTGCAGTCTGCCTTTCTGATGAATCACCTGTCTTTAGGTTGGATGTTTCATTCATCTTGACTTCCAGAATCCGTTTTATTGAGGCGTCGATCCTCTCTTCGGAGATTGTCCCCTGATGGACTGCTTCCAGAATTCCCTGGTATGCCTCCTCAAAATTCTGTGGCATCAGGATCATATCGACCCCTGCCTGCACGGCTTTGACCGCTGCCTCCCCGGAAGTGTAATGATCTGTAATCGCTCCCATGTCCATGGAGTCGGTAATAATAATCCCCTCGTAGCCAAGTTCTTCCCGCAGCATTTCGGTGACAACGTCCTCCGATAATGACGCAGGGGTATCGTCTGTCAAAATCTCCGGCAGGGAAATATGCCCTACCATCACAAACTCAGTACCAGCCCCGATCGCTGCCTCAAACGGCAGAAGTTCACTCTCTTTTAGCTCCTCCTTTGTTCGGTTCAAAGGAACGCTTTTCTCATGGGATTCCCCCTCAGTGCCGCCATCTCCCGGAAAATGCTTTGCCACAGTATAGATTCCCTGGCTGTGAAATCCTTCCACTGACTCAGATACCATATCCGATACCAGCTTCGGGTCTGATCCGAAAGACCGGTGTTGAGCAGTAATGTTCTCCGAATTCAGCCTTACGTCCGCCATCGGGGCAAAATCCAGATTAAATCCCAATTCTTTCAGATAGGTTCCAATCGTTTTTCCGGCCTCGTATGCCTTCTTACTGTCGTCGGTTGCCCCGATCTCAGACATATTTCCTACATTTTCGATTCCGAAATTCGGATTCCCGGAAATTGGAGCCACTGTTCCGCCCTCTTCCTCGACTGATAAAAACGGAACCAGTCCCACCGCCTCTTTAGAAAACCCAGTGACTGCATCGTTCCACGTCTGAACCTGTTCCTGGGAAATCAGGTTATTCCCCATCATAATAAGACCTCCTACCGGCGTCTCGTGATAGGCAGTCTCTGTGACTTTCCCTGGATTCCATGTGCCTTCGACTCCCGTCAGGGCATCCGGCGTAATGATAAACATCTGTGCCACTTTTTCCTCTATAGAAAGCTCCCCCAGTTTCTCATCAATCTGCCTTTTGTTCTCCTCTTTCTTCTGTATGTCTTTTTCCTTCTGATCTTCTTTCACCTGCTGTGTCCCGTCTGTGCCATCCGTTTCATCACGGCCTGCATGGCTGAAATAGATCACTGCCGCAAACGCTCCTGCGGAAAGCAGCATACAGCCGATCCCAAGAGCCCATCTCCCCATTCTTCTTTGTTTTCTTTTCCTTTTGCTCATATACTCCCCTTATCTGGTAACTTTTTCAAAAATTTATAAACTCTTAATTATATTAACTTTTAGAGTATTATAATCGACGCACCATGTCAACCCCGTTTCCCTCAAAATCGCCTGTTTGCGGTATCTATTCAGCCATGCGGCCTGAAACAGTAACAATTTGTCGCAAGCTTGCATCCCTTTTCTCCCCATAAACAGGCAATGACCTCTGGCGTTCTCCGTCAGAGGTCATTGTCGTCTGTGTTTTAGTATGTTCCATAATGAACCTTGTCCATAGGAAGATCACTTAATTCGTACGGTGCCTTCTCTTCATCCGGTACCCCAATCGTCAGAATCGCCTGAAGCTTATCGTTCTCCGGGTAGCCCAGAATGTCTCTGACATAGGCTTCGGTATCTCTTCCATCTTCTGCCTTTCTGAGTCTCCCCTGTACCCAGCAGCTTCCAAGTCCGAGAGCATGAGCCATCAGATGCATGTTGCTCATCACTGCGGAACAGTCTTCTGTCCAGACGTCGGACGCATCCTCATTTCCAAGTACTACAATGGCACACGGAGCTTCCTTTAACATCTTTACAGAACCCGCACGACAGTCTGCCATCTTCTGAAGGACATCTTTGTCTGTCACGACGATGAATTCCCAAGGCCGGATTCCCTTTCCTGTTGCGGAAAGCATTCCTGCCTGAAGAATTTTTGTAATATTTTCTTCAGATACCGGCGCGTCGGTGTATTTCCGGATGCTGCGTCTTGTTCTCATTAATTCTAATAATTCCATATATCTCACCTCAGTTGTATTGTACTACAGTTTCATGTAGTTTTCCAGAACTTCCCTTAAATCTGCCTGGATTCCATAGTCGGCTACTTTGAAAATCGCCGCGTTTTCATCGGTGTTGACTGCCACAAAAAGCTTCGTATCCTTAATACCCTCTGTATGCTGAATTGCTCCGGACACACCAAGGGAGATACAGATCTTCGGACGAATCGTAAGACCGGTCTGCCCAATCTGGTGATCGAACGGGATTGTTCCGGTGTCAACCATCGGGCGGGTGCCTCCTATCGCCGCCCCGATTTTATCCGCGAACTCCTTCACGAGCGTAAAGTTATCGTCTTCCAGCGCTCCTCTTCCTCCGACGACAACAATCTCGGAAGAGAGGATGCTGTCTGTGGATTCTTCCTGCGGAAGGATCTCTACCACCTCTACCTGGGAAACAGGCGCCTGGATGTCATCCATATAAATGACTTCCGCCTGTCCTTCAGTCTGCTCCGGAACCATATATACGCCCGGACGTACGGTCATCATCTGCGGATAGTATCCTTCTCTTGTGATGATCGTGACAAAGACATTTTCGCCGTAGGACGGTTTGTTCTGTTTAATATAGTAAGTACCGTCTTCTTTTGCTCCTACTAAAAGCTCGGTACAGTCCGCTGTCAGACCACAGTTTAATTTCATCGCCACACGTGAGAACAGGGATCTTCCCGTCGGTGTCGCCGGAATCAGTACGGAAGACGGATCGATTTTCTTTAACATATCCGCAATCATCTGACTTGCCGCATCGTCCTGAAGGAGCAGGTCGTGGTCTGTCTTAATCGCATAGATTTTCTCCACGCCGATTCCCTTTAATTCTTCAATGATACCGTCACAGCTTTCCGCCACAACCAGGGCGCTGATCTCTTCCTTTGTCGTTTCCTGAATCCGACGCGCTGCGGAGACAAGTTCTGCGGATGCCGGCTCTAATTTTCCATTATAATTTTCTGCAAAAATACAAATTCCATTCGCCATTATAAATTTCCTTTCTCCTCCTCGATCAGATCTTTTAGTTTCGCTGCCAGTTCTTCCGGTGTACCCTCAATCATCTCTGCAATACGTCCTCCGGTTGGTTCGAAGGAATCGATCACTGTTGTCGGGGAACCTTTGATTCCCACCTGGTCTTCCGGAAGTTCCAGGTCTGCGTTCGTATAGGTTGTAAGCGGTTTACTCTTCGCCGCTCTCGTACTCCGAAGTGTCGCAAGTCTCGGAACATTGCATCCAAAGTTTACGGAGATAACAGCCGGAAGGGATACGCGTACACGAAAACGCTCTCCGTATACTTTCTTGACCGCTTCGATCTTATCCGGTGCCGCTTCGTCGTACTGAATACTCTGGATCTCACAGATATGTGGAATACTGAGGCATTCTGCCACCATTGCCCCTACCTGTCCGGTCGCACCGTCCGCGGAGAGCGCACCACCGAGAATCAAATCAAAATGGCCGTATTTTTTGATCGCTTCTGCGAGTACTCTTGCTGTTGCGATCGTATCTCCGCCAGCTACGACACGGTCTGTAATCAGACAGCTTTCGTCGCATCCATGAGCCATAGCCTCACGAAGCGCTTTCTCCGCATCCGGAGGTCCCATCGTAAATACTACAACTTTGCCGCCGGTCTGCTCTTTGAGCACCATTGCCTCTTCGATCGCATTTAAGTCTGCCGGGTTAATCATGCCTTCCGCACTTGCACGGATCAGGGCATGTGTCTCCGGATCTACTGATACATTGTTTGAAACAGGTACCTGTTTAATAAGAACCGCTATATCCATGTTTTCCTCCTAAAATTTTAATAGCAGACCGGCCATGAACGAACATCCATGGCCGAGCTGTTACTGATTGTTTTAATATTAAAGCAGACGTTTGAATGCCCAGTCTTCCAGTAATGGTGTGGACTCTCCACGCATAATAAGTTTTGCAAGGTCTCTGCTTGCTGCCGGTGCCTCAATGACACCGTTTCCGCCATAACCTGTAGCAAGAATGTAACCTTCGACTGGTGTTTCTCCGAGGATCGGAAGGAAATCCTTCGGCTCCGCACGATAGGATAGCCAGGAAGATACAAGTCCGCTGTCTACGATTCCAGGAACCTTTACTTCGAGCTGGTCAAGAAGGAAGTCGATGAAGTAATCGTCTGTTCCGCCTGTTGCCGGAAGTTTATCCGGATCCCACTGTCCTGCGTGCATAGGGTTGTTCAGGTCCATGGAGAGGTGAGACTTACAGATGAAGATGTTATCTCCCGCTCTTAATCCATAAAATTCCGGGTATTTCAGTACCGGGAAGGTGTAATCTAATTTCTTTCCCGGAGGGCAGAGGAAAAATGCCTCGGCTTTTGTATGCCAGATCGGTACATCCAGTCCTACAAGTTCTCCTGTGAACTTACTCCATGGTCCTGTACAGTCTACAACATAATCAAATTCATATTCTTCGCCTTCGCTTGTCTTTAATCCTTTGATCTTGTTGTCTTTTACTACGACCTCTGTCACTTTGACGCCCGTCTTAATTACGCCGCCGTTTTTCTGCATTTTCTTAGCATATGTATTGGAGATCATGGTTCCGTCAAAGTATCCGTCGTCTGCGGTATATCCTGCCCCGAGGATGTTATCGGTAGAGATATCTGGAAGTATCTCTTTGATTCTGTCTTTATCTGTAATGTATTCTCCGTTATATCCTGCTGCCTTCGCTAGTGCGATACCGGTCTTAATGGTTGCTTCTACCTGCTCATTCGTCGCAACAACAAGTGTTCCTGTTTTGTCAAACCCTGCGGAGCCTTTTTCTTCCTCTTCCATTTTGAGGTAGGACTCAAAACCGTACAGTCTGACATCCCAGTATCTGTTTTTCAAAGAATCATCAAACAGACATACCGTCCCCGCTGATTTTGCTGTGGAGGCTCCGCCGATCGTATCTTTCTCAAATACGATTACCTCTGCATTGTCATAAAGGCTTAAGTGGTAGCCGAGACATGTTCCGGAAATTCCTCCGCCAATGATTCCAATTCTTTTTTTCTCCATAAGATGTTCTCCTTTCTTATCATTAACATGACATTTCCATGTTATCTACTTCTAAAATTGTTTCTAATAATACTGCACATCCCAGTCCGATATCTTCTTCTTTTGTAAATTCATACCGGGAATGGCTGATTCCATTTTCACTTGGTACAAAAATCATTCCTGTCGGGACGAGCCCTGTCATCAGGAGAGAATCGTGAAACGCACCGCTTGGAAGAACCATATAGTCTGTTCCAGTCTTCTTTACCGCCGTCTCGATGGCTTTTTTCACTGCCTCATTCATCGGGGCCGGTGCGTGGTAGGAAATTGGATCCCATGTATAGCTGACATCTTCTCTCTGGCATATTTCCTCAAGTGTCGTGTGAAGTCTTGTCTCAATCTCTTTCATAACCGCGTCATTTTGATCCCGGATCTCTAACTGGAATGTACAGGTACCTGGCACCACATTGACAGAATTCGGCGTTACCCGGATCGTTCCTACAGTTGACACAGTATAAGGATTTCCATGTGTCCGCACTGTTTCCGGAACCTGTCCGATAAAATGTGATGCTGCTACAAGCGCGTCCTTTCTGTCTTCCATCATTGTACTTCCCGCATGGTTCGCTTCTCCAGTGATCGTCACTTCAAACCGGCTCACCCCTGCGATGGAAGATACAATACCTACCGGAATCTGCTTTTTATCAAGGGTTCCCCCCTGCTCCACATGAAGCTCAATAAAGCAGTGGATCGACTCCGGATCCCGCTTTGCTCCGGCAACATGCTCTACAGACATGCCGCAACCCTCGAACACTTCTCTTCTCGTTTTTCCTTCGATATCCAGATCCTCCGGATGGATGTCCAGCTCTTCTCCGCACAAGGCGCTGCTTCCCAGAAGTCCACTACCAAACCGGAATCCTTCTTCATCGGTAAAGACAACAACTTCCAGGGGATGCTTTAATTTTCGTCCTTCCTGAATCAGTGTCTCACACACGGCAAGTCCTCCCATGCATCCGACCGCTCCGTCGTACTTCCCGCCATCCGGCACCGTATCCAAATGGGAGCCGACCATAATCGCCGGAAGAGACGGGTCTGTACCCTCCATGCGTGCGATCAGATTCCCTGCCTGATCGACCCGTGTCGGAATACCCAGCTTTTCAAAATAGCCGCAGAAGACTTCTCTTCCCTTTTTATCCTCCCGGGAGTATGCCATCCTTGTAAAAGTGCCATCCGGTTTTGCACCGCACTGGTAGATTTCGTTCAGATGTTCCATGACTTTCTTTACATCAACTTCCACGTAATCCCTTCCTTTCTGGCTGTTCCTCATGATTTCAAGTATAGATATTTTTTTAACAGTTGGCATCGGCGGAATATGATAAAAAAAAGATAGCAGTTTATCCATTTTGGATAAACTGCCTAAAAACACTGCTCTATCTCACTTTTTATTGTAATTTTCTATCATTTTGCATACAACAAGACCAATCCGAACCGCCAGCATCTCATTCGCATTGTCGAAATCCATTCCCGTGATTTTTGCGATTTTCTCAATCCGGTAAGCTGCTGTCTTGTAGTGGACGTAGAGCTCCTGGGCAGTCTTGGAAAGATTCTGATTGTTTTTCAGATAGGCCTTAAGCGTCGCAATCAGATCCTCCTGCTGCGGCTTTTTGTATGACAAAAGCCTTTGCAGTGACTCTGGTATGTACTCCATCAGAATCTTCGGCTCATCCAACTGACAGAGCAGCTTAAAGATACCAAAATCGGAAAACATCATAACAGAAGCATTTCCATCCCCGGAAATATCTCCTCCAATGTCAATAAAGGACAGTGCGTCTTCTGCCTCCTTATAAGACTCCGGAAGCTGACCAAGACCTGTAACGATCTTTCCGACTCCTGCCCGGACGCTCAGATTCTTATTCTGGTAGCGCATCTCTGTCTGCACCTGCTCAATCATCTCCCGCATCTCTTTACGATAATCCGCCTGCGTAGCATTTAGATCGGCTTTTCTGACAGCGACAATTTTATCAATCTCCCGGTGAAGCTTCATATCGGAAAACCGGTGTCTCACTGCCTCCTCCAGACAACTAATATGCATCAGCCTGTCATTGACATTCTTTGCTGCTCTCCCCTCATTCTTTACTCCGAATACAATCACCCGATAGGAGCCGTTCTTGTCCATCTGGAGGAGATTCGCACTTTTCTCCATCTCGGCATCAGACGACACCTTACCATTCAGAATATTATTCAGGATATCATTCTGGAACTTCTTCTCCAGCTCTTCGATCGCAAACTGTCTGGAAAACTCGTATTGAAGAGCCACAATAGCATTTTCAATCGCAATACAATCCATCTTGGTAAAGGGCGGCGTCTTCTCCGTAACAACCAGATACATCTGCACACCGACACTCATATGAATCCGGATCACATATTGGTTCTGTTCCCCCTTCTGCCTCCAGTACTGATAATTTGTCAGCACATCCGGATCATAATCTTCCAGATTGTCAAGAAATACCAGATCAGACCGGTCTTCCGCAGTCGATTCAAAACAAGTCCGGTTCTGATTGTAAAGAGCAACCGGATTACGGATCAGTTTCTCCAGCATCTCCAGAATGGGCCGGGTGAGATTCTCTGATCTGATATTTCCGAGTGTCAGTGCCGTAAAATTATCATGTGTTGTCTTAAAATACTTTAATAATGTGACCTCTTCATTGAACAGATGCTCCATGACGATTGCAAGCACCCGCTGAAATGACATATCAAATGGAACATCCAAAAGTGGAATCCCATTCTTGCATGCATATTCCCTCAACAGCTCAATTTTCCTGTCTGCGTGCTCTACCAGACGTCCTTTCTTGATGACAAGGCAACTGATCTCCTTCTTCCGTAACTCCTGAAGGTAATTCTGGAACTCTTCGATGCTGCACGACTTAAAGGCATAGAGCCCTGTCAAAAGCAACTCTCCTCCGTTAATAAACTTCACAATATCCGGAGCTTCGATGATTGTAACACCCTTAATTTCATTTTTCAGCCCCTGTTCCCCGCAAATCAATTTCATCTCCCTACACTCCTCTGTGCGAAGGAGATCTTCCACCATAAATCCCATGCTTCTTCATCCGTTTCTTTCTATATCTATAATAGTAACAGTATAGCATAGATTTTTGAAAAAGTGGAAAAAACAAAAGGGAAGATGTTCACCGCAGCAAACATCTTCCCTGCCTTATTCATTTTCTCTACTATTCAGAGAGCAGTTTCTCAGCAAGTTCCGTCATAATGACAGATGCTTTCGCGAAGTCACTGTATTTTGTAAATTCAACCGGACAGTGGCTTCTTCCTTCCTTACTTGGTACAAACAGCATTACTGTCGGAAGTACCTGTCCGATCTCCAATGCGTCATGTCCGGCACCGCTTGGAAGATATTTATAACTATATCCATGTGCTTTACAGCTTTCTTCCATAATACCAAGCATTTCCTGAGAAAGGTTTACCGGTGTAATAATAAGTTTTGTCTCTATGTCATAGCTGCCACCCATCGCTTTTACTTCGCGATCAAGTGCCGCACGAATACGGTTTGCGATATCGTTAATGTTATCATTGTTTTTAGAACGGATATCTACAGTAAACTGACATTCTTCCGCAACAATATTCATACCTCCCGGGACCGTGTTGATATATCCTACTGTGGATACCGTACCGTCCGCTTTTTCCCTTGCCCAGTCAGCAATCTTAGAGATGACCTTTGTAGCCGCATCCACAGCATCTAATCTCATATCCATCGGCGTCGTTCCTGCATGATCTGCTCTTCCATGTACCGTTACCATATAACGCTGGATTCCTACGATGCAGTCTACCAGTCCAATTTCAATATTCTCGGCATCCAGAACAGGACCCTGCTCAATATGTGCTTCCAAAAAATGGCCGATTGAGCCTTCCGGCCATTTTGCGTCTGTGATCTTCTCCGGATCCAGGCCATAACTTTTCATTGCGTCATAGATAGAAACGCCATCCGTGTCTTTAAATTTTTTGCAATACTCCACATCCCTGTTTCCAAGCATTGCTCCGGATCCGAAGTATCCGGTTCCAAAGCGCATCCCCTCTTCATCACAAAAACCAACCGCCACAAAATTTCTTTTCGGCGTAACGCCCTTTTCTTTTAACTGTCTTGCCACTTCAATCGCGCAGACCGCACCTGCGATTCCATCGAAATCTCCGCCATTTACAACAGAATCATAATGAGATCCCATCATAACGCACGGCAGCGCCGGATCTTCTCCTTTCATTACGCCGATTACGTTTCCCGCCGCATCCTCACGGACTTCCAGTCCCGCTTCTGTCATCAGGCTTTTCAGATACTCTGCTGCCTCCCTTGCTTCCTTTGTGAAAGGAAGTCTGGTACATCCATCTCCAGGTGTAGCTGTGTACCGTTTCAAGTGTTCCAGATTTTCCGCGATTCTCCCTGTTACTTCTTCAATTTCCATGTTCTTTCCTCACCTTTCTATCTTTTTTTAAACGCGCATACAGATGTCCTTCCATCGGGGAGTAAAGCAAAGCGCCCGCTGTCAAAAGAAACCCGACGAGACATAAGATGTCGTTGTTTAAACGTAGCCCGTTCAGCATGAGGGCAAATGCCACCATGATAATACAAAAAGCAATCGTAAGCCTCCCTGCTCTTGTCTGAAAAAATCCTTTCTCTTCCATTTTCGTCCTCCTCTACAGGCTGGTCAGCACCAGTACAAATACACCAATCATCAACGCTGCCGGAACAGTAATCACAATAATCTTTCTGAGCACCTTTCCTTCGCTTCCCAAAATATTAGCTGTTGTCGTACCAAGAACGATATTGCTTGGGCTAAGCGCGCTTCCGATCGATGCGCCCGATGACTGCGCCCCAAGAACAATAGCAGAATGAACTTCCAGAAGATTCGCCGTTGTCGACTGGAATCCTGCAAACAGGATATTGGAACTCATGTTGCTTCCGGTCATAAATGATCCAAGAAGTCCGATAAACGGGGAAAAGATGACATAAACCTTTCCAAGTACTCCCGCGATTCCATTAGCCAGTACCTCAGTCTGTCCGGTTCCTGCCATGATTTTGGACATGATAACAAGTCCGATAATCGCCATGCCGGACGGCATTGTCATGGAGACCGCACGAAGAAAGATTCTCCCGATTCCGCCGGATACGATCCATCCTTTTTTCTTGTAGTAGATCATCCCGATGACGGCCGACGCAAACAGGAACATACTTGCATGTGTAAATGGCGTCCACGGTGAAAAGCTTTCCACCGCTTCATTGACATATCCATACCCCGTGACCGTCTCCGGAAAAGAAAATCCGATCTGCACTTTGCCAAGCAATGTATGTACCGGCTCCACCAGAAGCACGATCAGCGCGATCACGGAGAGAAGAAAATATGGCACAAACGCATGTATGAGGGTCATTCCCTCCGGCTTTACTTCCCCCTTCTCGGCAGACTTCTCTCTGTCCATCACCCGGCTGTCCCGAACACTCCATTCCTGTTTGTAACCCGGAAGTCTTCCAAGCAGCAGGATAACAATGAGAGAAATGCAGGCCGGCACGAAACATGCAATCGTTGTATTGACCTGGGTCAGAAGGAGCTCCCCTCCGCCCTGGACCAAGGAAAGCAAAAGTACCGGCAAAAAACCTTTGCGGATGGCCTTCCCTTTTCCGTAGAACCAGCAGATGGTTATGCCGATAATCAGATTCCAGAACCAGATAAAAAGCGCTGTCCAGAATGCGGTGATCAGATATTCCTTACTTCCCGAACTGATTCCTGCGCTCATCACCAAGGCATCCCACGCTGCTGCCAGAGTCCCAAAAGTATTCCCCCAAGACTGGCCTAAAAGCGGGATAATGACTGCCCACATCGGCTTCACTCCGATCCCGATCAGAAGCGGAGCTCCGACTGCCACCGGTACCCCGAATCCCGTGATGCCCTGGAGAAAACTTTCAAAGATCCACCCCATGGCAAGTACTAAAAGCAGTTCGTTCGGAAGCAGCCTTCTCATCCCGTCCCGGATCACGAGAAACGCCCTCGTCTCATTACCGACCTGATAAAGAAGAACCGCCGTCCAGACAATAACCAGAATGGTCAGAGCGTTCCAGATTCCCTTACTTGCCTCTGATACGATCACTTTCAAATCTGCTTTATAAAATACAATTCCTGTGAATATGGTGATGGCAAGACCAATCGGAGCAGCGTCCGTCGCTCCCCACTGAAATTTAATCATCAGCACCAGGAGTACAATGATCGGCAGACATGCCAGCAGCCACATAAATATATTTACTGGTATATTCATAGTTTATCTCACCTGATTTACTTATGAATGACTGTACCTGTCTTTCCCGCGATTCCGTCCGCTGCCTTCTCAAGCAACGTAATCAGTGTTCTTCTTCCCTCGCCGGACTCGGCAAAACGTACCGCCGCTTCGATCTTCGGAAGCATCGATCCTTTGGCGAACTGCTCCTCGGCAATATATTTCTTTGCCTGTTCCACGGTAAGGTCGGACAGCCATTCCTGATTTTCCTTTCCAAAATTGATAGCAACTTTTTCAACCGCGGTCAGGATCACCAGGTAATCTGCCCCGATCTTAGATGCCAGGAGGCTGCTCACATTATCCTTGTCAATCACGGCGCTGACGCCGACAAGCTTTCCTCCTCTGTTGATTACCGGGATACCGCCGCCGCCGCAGGTAATTACAATATGTCCTGCTTCCATCAGCGTCCGGATTGTTTCCAGCTCCCGGATTCGCTTTGGCATCGGGGAAGCTACCGCTACACGGTAGCCTCTCCCCGCATCTTCCATGCAGTAGATGCCCTCAGCTTCTTTTTCTTTTGCTTCTTCTTCTGTCATAAATCTTCCGATTGGCTTGGTCGGGTGGGCGAATGCCTCGTCGTTCTCATCAACCTCCACCTGGGAAAGTATGGTAGAAACTTTCATATCAAGGTCTCTTTTGTAAAGCTCATACTTGATCGCATTCTGCAAGTCAATCCCGATATATCCCTGGCTCATGGCCACGCTCGTCGGAAGCGGAACTTTCTTGGATGCCGCAAGATCTTTGTCAAAGTTGTCCATTGCATTCTGTATCATTCCGACCTGCGGTCCATTTCCATGCGTCACGATCAGATGATGTCCCTGCTGCGCCAGATCGACGATCACTTCCGCCGTCTTCGCAACTGCCTCTTTCTGCTCTTCCACATCGTTGCCCAGTGCGTTTCCGCCAAGGGCGATCACAATCTTTTTCTTTTCCACGGCTTCCTCCTATTCCGGCTGTGATACTTTATGAAGTAAAGCCCAATTTTTCCGCATAAGCTTTGATTGCTTTTTCAAAACATTCGATCGGCGGATGCACCGTACCTGCTCCGATCTGTCCGTAACCGGCAATTTTATGTGCGATCCCTGTATTGATCACCGGAGTAATACCCTTTTCCACTACTAGTCTTGCGTCGATTCCAAGACAGGTTCCCTGGAAATTCCAGTTTGGGATAATAAAGTTCGGGTTCCGGTCAATCGTGATTTCTGTCATCTCTGTACTGGTACGAAGCGCATCCTCATATCCTCCAGCGCCGACAAATCTTGTAACGGCAGGAGCCGCAATCATGGCCATGCCGCCGACACCAACAGTCTCTGTGATAGCGCTGTCCCCCATATCCGGACATGCGTCTTCTCCGTCATATCCTGTAAAGTACAGCCCCTGTGGTGTGTTGACCGGACCTGTAAACCACTGATCCCCCATTCCCGCAATGCGGATACCAAATTCATAACCGTTTCTGCACATTGCGGTGACAATCGTTCCTCTCTCGATGGTACGCGCCGCATCCATCACTGCTTTTCCGGTCGCCATCATAATATTGAGGAAGAACTGGTCTGTATCGGAGAGGAATTTGATGACGTCGTAACGGTCTTTTTCATCCATCTCCATCTTTGTGATCGTCGGCGCCACTTCCTTTAAGAACGCAAGGGACGCCGCAATATTTCTCTGATGGAACTCATCTCCCATGGCAATCGCTTTTGCGATCAGCGGATTCACCGCAATACCGCCAAGCTTGCGAATGGCTTTTCCAAGGGTCGGTCCCAGAATATCTCTCATCCATCGCAGCCGGTCAACAACTTCTTCGGAGTATGCTCCGAAGCGCAGTACTTTCCCGATTCCCTCATTCATGGTGCAGTATGCTTCATTTCCGTCTGTCATATTCTTGACAACAAAAACTGCCATATTCGGAGAGGTGATACCTCCCATCGGCCCAACCGCCTTTACATGATGACATGGGATAAAGTGAATTTCACCTGATTCGAGAAGCTTTCTTGCGTCCGCTTCATTGTCAGCCCACTCTTCAAAGAGAACGGCTCCCACACAAGATCCCTGCATCGGGTCCGGCATATTCTCATATGCAACCGGAGGTCCTGCATGAAGAATCACTTTTCCGGTATTCAGATCCGGGATCACTTCCTTTGCTCTGACATTATCGATAATCACCGGCTGGCTTGCAACAACCTTTGCAATGACCTCACGATTTGCCTCATCAATATCCAATCCGTCGTAGTGACGCAGGAAATTAAGCACTTTGATCAGCTCCACATTTCCTCCTGCCGGCGGCATCCAGTCGTACTGTACGACTTCGCATCCAAACTGTTCTACGACTTCCGCAAAACTCTTGAGTCCGACGTTGATAATCTTTGGTTTCTCAGAGAGAAGTGCACGAAGCTTCTCGGATGGAACTCCTTTCGGAGCGTCCACAACTTCTTTTACACGTACTTCCTTTTCCGGCTCCACAAAATCCCTTCCGATGGCGCGGATCGCCGTACGGCATGCCAGTTTATTATTTTCGCAGACAATCACACCTGCCTCTCTTAATTTATGGACTGCCTCGTCATACCCCTGGTAATCTCTTCTCGTTCCGCATACTGTGGCAATAAAAAATACCTTTCTTCCGGCATTCTCTGCCTTTGCTTTGAGCTCCCTGATCGTCGGAAGCAGCGCTCCTGCCATATCCTCATGGGAACCGTATCCAAGCATAATGTCCAGAAGAACCGCGCCAGTCGTCTCGTCATCAACCGCTTCCTGCATACATTCAATTCGCTTTGCAGGGTCGATCATCGGATGCGGCTTGCCCTGCGTATAGGCGTCGTCACCGAGATCCACGACGATATTGCCATCAAGCTGAAGCATATATCCTTCGATATCTTCCGGCGGTACTTTGACATCCATGGCGTCCTTGATGAGCATCGCCGCTTCATTCGCCAACGTCCCACCGGAATAATAAGCTTTGATTGTCTTATGATCTTCTGCTTTATAGAAGGTACTTTCATCTACATCAGCAACCGCTTCTGGAACCTTCTCGCCTCTTACCAGGCCGACCGCAAGTCTTGCCGCCTCATCCAGCGTGTATGCATGGTAGAAGTTCTCCTCATGGTATTCTGGCTTTTCTCCTACGAACAGCGTCACAATCGGTTTGCTGAAATTACTCAGTCTTGCGGCAATCTTGTCACGTACTTCTTTTGCCGGTGGCTTGGAAACGATGATGACCACTTTCACTGCATCGTCGTCCTCCATAGCGTCGATCATGTCCATCATGGTAATCCCACCTACCGCGGCGTTCAAGTCTCTTCCTCCGATACCAATGGCATTTGTCACACCCTCGCCCAGACGGTCGATGATCGTTGTCAGTTCCTGGATTCCCGTCCCCGATGCCCCGATAATACCAATGGAGCCCGGAGCTACATTATTTGTAAATGCAATCGGAACACTCTGAATGATCCCCGTACCACAGTCCGGTCCCATCACAGCCAGTCCCTTTTCGTGCGCCTTCTGTTTCAGCTTCACTTCGTCTTCTAGTGTCACATTATCACTGAACATGAAGACATTCATGCCCTCGTCCAGGGCACGATCCGCCTCCAGGGCAGCATATGCGCCCGGGATGGAGATAACGGCCAGATTGGCGTCCGGAAGCTTCTGAAGCGCCTTATCCCAGGATTTCACACTTTCGGCGCCCTTTTTCTCGCCGCTCTTGGCAGACTGCTGACGGAAAAACTCTTCTGTCTGCTCCATAATCGTATCCAGAAGCGCGTCATCGTCAATATCCGCGACAACAACCATGTCGTTTGCGGAAGCTGCCATCAGCTCTTCAGTATCAAGCCCACTTTGTTTGAAAATGTCTTTGTTAGCAGGCGTTGCCATCATAATAGAAACTTTTTTGACACCTTCGATTGCCGAAATCTTGTTTGTCAGAAGCATTAATACAACCGAGTCATGGTAACTGCCCTTTTTTACTACTGTCTTTAACATTCTTCGTATCTCTCCTATTCTGCAAATCTGTTTTTATGATCGTAACGATTATAGTGAATATCATCACTCTTGAGATATTTGTAGATGGAATCCACAATCTCGATTCCACCTGCCTCGTACGCTTTCTTCTTTCTCATTACCGCACGCTCGCCCGGATAGTATACTTTATCATATCCTTCCGCCGTCGGCATCGCATTTAATTCGTCGCAGGTAGCGGACATATTTTTCTTAAATGTCTCCAGTCCTACGAAGCGGTTCGGATCCATAACAATGTGCATCTGTCCAAGCTCTCTTCCCTTGGAGCAATCGTGGTACATGGAGCTGACATGTTTGCCAAATGGTACTCCCGTCAGGATTCCTGAGAAAATGTCTACCATCATCATGAGTCCGTATCCCTTTGCTCCCGCAATCGGAAGCAGAGCATTAACCTTATTCGGATCCGTCACCGGATTTCCCTTTTCATCTACTGCCCAGGTATCCGGAATAGACTCTCCCCTGGATCTCTTGTCCAAAATCTTCCCCCACGCCTGTACTGTCGTTGCCATATCAAATACGACTGTTCTGTCATCTGCTGTCGGAGCCGCAAAGGAAATAGGGTTCGTTCCGTAATATGGTTCTGTTCCGCCCGGAGGTACTGCCATCGGGTCTGACTGGCAGAAAGAAATCGCCACAAGATCTTCCTTGGCTGCCATCTCCGTATAATATCCGATAGATCCGCTGTGGGAAATATTACTGATACCGATCACTGCGATTCCATTCTTCTTTGCCATCTCGATTGCCTTATCCATCGCCTCTTTTGCCGCAGCGTATCCGCAGCCATTATCTCCGTCAAACATCCCTGAACAAGGTCCTGTCTCTTTAAATGTAAAATGCGGATTTGCCGTAATACCACCCTTTGCAATTCGCTCGCTGTAGTATTCTACCCGAACTGCTCCGTGTGAATGGTATCCTCTCTCGTCCGACCAAGTCATAACCTCCGCCGCGATATCGGCATGTTTCTCGTTCAGTCCAGCCTTTACTAGTTTGTTCTTCATCAGGCCTTTCAGTTCTTCCCTCGATAGTTTCATAAATTCATCCTCTCCTTAAATTTCGTTCCCTTCTAAAACTTCATGATTTTATTATCCCAATTTACCACTCTTTTTTCAAGCAGGTATGTAGATAAAGTGCGAAATCATTTTTATCTACTTTTGTGCATTTTGTCTGTTTTTTATCAATTCCTGTTCTTTCACTCTGTAAATTTGTATGACTTCCTGTCGAAATGATACGCAAATTTTGCCGGACAGTACGAAATCGGCATTATCCAAAATGGATAATGCCGATTTCAGCGCAAACAAATTTATTTAAACTATAGGGAACTGCCTTTAATCAGTACTGCCTAGAGCTGCACGTCCCTGTTGCAGTCTTTTGAGTAGATGTAGATCAGATCTTCCTCTTTTCCTACCCCGTAGCAAGCCTGCGGGCAGTAACAGTCCATAAACACATAGTCGCCTTTCTTTAACGGAATCCAGTCGTCACCGATTCTGTACATCGCCTTACCCTGAAGGAAGTACATACCGTGCTGCTGGATATGGGTTTCGATATATCCATGTGATCCTCCAAGTTTGAATTTCAGCAGGTGCATATTCATATCAAAGCCAAAGTCCCCTGCTGCCGGAAGAAAATCTTTGCTATGGCAGTTTTCCATTCCCTCGTATGGCATCCACGGTGTGTCGTTGATATTAGCGACAACGGTGTGCGCACTGTATCCATCTACAGCCACATATCTGCGTTTATAAGCGAACAATGTCGCGTCGCCTGTGCCGGCATGTTTGATCGCGATCGTATTGCCGGCCGGAGAGTAGATGTATCCGCCCTCTGTCAGAGTCGCTTCTTCATCCTCGTTCTTTACTGTAATGCTACCTTCTACGACATAGATGAAAGATTCCAGTCCTTCTCCGCCAAATGAAGGGTTGCCCCCGTTCTCATGTACGGTAATCAGGTAATCCGCAAAAGATGCTCCCATAGACGGTGATCCAAGGATTGTCACGTCACAGTTTTCGTATCCAGGAATTGCGTTCTTTACGATTCCGTCCGGTTCGATCACCGCATAACTTCCCATTTTCACAACGGATCTTGTATTCAGAAGATCTTCACGATAGCCTGTCTGACCATTTAAGTAGCTCATAACATAACCTCTCTTTCATTTTTCATCAACGACCATTTCAGTCTTTCTATGTTTATTATTGCAGTTCTTCTCTATTTTTTCAATCAAAATATCAGATAAAATCCTGTCTTTTTTTTATCCATGTTTTCCGTTTTGACAAAAAATTCACGACAGATTTCGTGTTATAATAAAAATCAATATCATATTTTTAAGAAAGGAATCCGATGATGATATCAAAGAAAGAATTTTACACTCAGGGAAATACCTGTCCGGTCCGCGTCGTTCTGTACGACAATCCGGACGTTGTCCCAAAGGCATGTATCCTCTATTTTCATGGCGGCGGCCTCCTCTACGGTCACTCGGATGATCTGCCACGCACACACCTGGAGCGGCTCACTAGCACCGGATACCCGGTGGCCTCATTTGAGTACCCGCTTGCTCCGGCCGCAGATCTGCGTATGATCCTGTCCAGCGTGACGTACTCCATCAATCATTACCTTTGTCATCCTGAACAGTATGTATCCCACAAGCTTCCGTATGTGCTCTTCGGCCGCTCTGCAGGAGCCTACCTCTGCCTGATCGCCGCTGCTCACGGAGTTCTGGCCGAAAAGCCCGCCGGAATCCTCTCTTACTACGGATACGGCTTTCTGTGCGACAACTGGTTTGAGACAAAAAGCAGCTATTACGCCTCTCTCCCCGCGGTATCGGAGAACTGTCTGAAAGCCATTCCATCAGAAATCCACACATCCGGGGATCTGGATACCCATTACAGCGTCTATGTATACGCCCGCCAGACCGGGAAATGGAAATCCCTGATCTACAAAGGCCGGGAAAAATTTTTCTATCTCGATTACTCTCTGCGGACGTGCGATTTCCTGCCGTGTCCGCTGTTTGCTGCCCATTGCACCGGCGATCCGGACGTACCGTATGCGGAGTTTCTGGCGCTTTGCGATAAATATCATCCATCCCGCTTTCTCTGCGCCGGAAACACCCACGACTTTGACCGGGATGAGACTTCCCCGGATACAGCAAAGCTGCTGGACGAGACGCTGGCCTTTCTCAAAAAAACAGTCAACTAGTTATCAAAAATCTATAAAACGCAGCCATTCAACCATTTACAATCCGTAAACAGTTGAGGTGGCTGCGTCCTTTCTATAAAATATCCGGCTTCCAGGAGGGTTTAATAGTGGCCGCCGTCTCTGCGATTCTCCTCCATATTGAATCGAACTTCATCAAAATATATTTTTACATTGCCCCACTGTGGCTGACGATTTAAGAACGGATGTAGGTGAGACGCCCTCCAAGCTGTCTCCAGCGCTTCCCGCTCGGCCGCAAGAAGTACCTCTTCCTCGTTCACAGTCGTGGCTTTTCCGTCCCGAAGGACAATCTGTCCGTCAACAAGAACAAGATCCACGTCGGATGGATGTCCGTTTCCAACCAGAGTATCTATAATATTGATCCTTGGCATCAGTCTAGGATTCATCAGATTGATCGCAATGATATCCGCTCTTTTTCCTACCTCAAGAGATCCGACTTCTTTTTCCATGCCGACACATTTCGCGGCGTCTATGGTCGTCATCTCCAGAAGTTTTTCGCATGGCAGATAATACGGATCATTCATTGCACGGCGGAATATCATCTGAGCTCTCCTCATGGCGTCGAACATATCAAATCCAGATGATAGCATGGAACCGTCCGTTGTAATAGCAACCGTCGCCCCCAGATTCAGAAGTTCGATCACCGGCGTCCGGTTCACGATCTGGCCCATACCAGGCGCAAAGCTGACGTGGGTATCTGTCTTTGCCAGAATCATCGCCTCATCAAAGGACAGCCCGGTACAGTGCTGTAAATGGACGTCTGGTCCGAGAAGAGCGTTTTCCTTATCCTGGTATGCCAGGTGGATCATTCCCCCAAATGCGTCCGTATGAATTCTTGTACTGTATTTCTCCGCAATCCGGCGCATTTCTTTTGCCTGACGGATATCATGGTCCGTAAGCTTCACACAGCGATCTGCCGGCGTCGGTGCGGAAGGATCCACACTGGTTACAACGCCAAATGGCGTCACGTATGCTCTCGTGCGGTCGTCGTTTGCATGATTGAGCTCAGATATCACTGTTTCCAGGCTCTCCAGCACTTCTTCATAGCTGACTTCCCGCATGTTCCGCACACCGTCCACATACCGGCTGAACCGGTGCGGCCACGGTGTATGGCAAGGTCCTGTACAGACAATGTCCTTCACCCCGACTTCCGCATATGCCTTCGCATTGTTTCTAGCCGGTACCGGAGAGTCGCATCTTGGTTGGGAACCAAGCACGCACACTCCGGTTGTCACGCCCGCATGAAGCCGCTCCAGTGCGGACAATCTTCCCTCATTGTACCAGAACTCGTCAGTGATATAGTTTTTATACGCATGGGTCATAACCGGCATCCAGTAGCTTGTGTCCTCCACAATCGATTTGAAAACGGAGTGCCCGCCATGTCCATGGGCATCTACGAATCCTGGCATCACGACGTGATTTTTACAGTCGATGACTTCCTTTACCTCCAGGCTTTCTGCTTCCTCACTTGTTCCCACAAAAGCAATCCGTCCATTTTCGATTCCTACCGCTCCGTTATCAAGAACCCGGCGTTTTTCATCCATCGTAATAACGGTCGCATTTGACAGTAATACGTCGTACATGATTTTCCTCCTCTATCTCATCGGGAATGACGGTCGGAACAATTTCTCCGCCGGCAGATGCTGATAATCCCGCTCCATGTAACCGAGCTTCATTTTATTATAATAAATCTGTCCTTTTGCCTTGATCTCCTCCAGATCAACGCCTTCTATCTGCTGGTCTTTCATAACCGTACGTCCATTGATAACGGAAAGCTTTACATCCGCTCCTGAACCGCACAGGAAGATCGTCCGGATCGGATCGTCCACAGCCCCCATATGGAAACTGTCAAGATCCACAGCGATCAGATCCGCCTTGGCGCCTTTGCAGAGCCGTCCCAGATCCGGACGTCCCAGATATTGCGCTCCGCCCAGTGTGACCGCATTGTAGATATCCGCGTAGGAAGCCCCTTCGGCCGTTCCGCTCACCATCTTGGCATACATGGACGCAACACGAATATTCTGGAAGAAATCCGGTGGAAAAGTATCCGTTCCGATGGCTACATTGACGGATGAATTCCGGTATTCTGGGAATGAATCCAGATATCCGCCGCTTCGTCCGATGATAACCGGGCAATAGATAGCGGTCGCCTTGGTTCTTGCCAGGATACCGAGATCGTCCCCATCGTCTGAAACCCAGCGGGTCCCTTTCACAATGTAGCAGTGCGGTATCCCCACTTTATCATCCAGAAAGTGGATACCGTCCAGATACTCGATAGGGCTAAGTCCTGTTTTCTCCTTGATATACCGATACTCAAACAGCCCTTGTGCGGCATGAAGTTTGATGGGACATTCCAAATCATCCGCATACTGTTTTGTACGGATCAGATTTTCCTCCGTCTGTACTTCGATCCTTTCCGGAAGCAGTGCTCCACGGATCAGGCCGCCGTAAGCTCCATCGTATTTCCGAATGAAACGAACCGCCCGTTCCAGTCCTTCTTCTCCTTCACCTTCCAGGAAACGAACCGTCATCGTACCGTCGGGCTGGACAACATTAAATCCACACTGGTAACTTGGAGAGGTATAAAGACGAAGCCCAAGCTTCCCTGCGTGGTGTATGCCCGCTTCCTCCTCCTCATAGGTGTCGGCCCACCGTTTATAATAGGTGGATGTGATTGGCATCGCTGTCGTCACTCCGTTCATAATGAGCTGAGTATAGGCAAACAGTGATTTAAATGCCTCCTCCTCCGGTGTCATCCATTCATGTGGACCTTTGTCAAAATATTCTTCTGACGGGCTCAGGCTTTTGCGTACATCCGGGTATACTTCCAGGTGAATAATATCATGGTCAATATCTCCAAGAGCATTGAGATCAATAAATCCCGGCATCACAACCGCGTTACCCATATCCTCTGTCCTGTCCACCGCTTCTTCGTAATGTTTTCCAACATAGAGAATTGTATCGTTTTCATACACTACCTCGCCGTTGGTGATGATTTCATGTCCTACGCCGTCAAATCCAACGACGTAGGCAGCTTTTATTTTTGTAATCATAGTGTTCCTCCCGGAATCTTTCTGTCAGACTCTTATTCAATATCCACTTTGTCCACAAAATGGCTGGAAGCCTGTGTTGGAACAAAATTCTTGATGTTGCTACGGATTCCGATCACCTGCTTTGTGTTCGCAAGCGGGATAACCGGAAGATTCTCCCTTAGATATTTCTGGATATCTTTTATAAGCTTTTCTCGCTCCGGTCCATCCGTCATAAATCTCTGCTCATCCAGCATCTCGTCAAGTTTTGGATCTTTGTAAAATCCCATATTATTGGTCGGAATCTGTTTGCTGTGGAACGGACCGTAAATATTATTGTCCGGCTCCGGAAATCCAACCGCACCAAATCCCATGATAAAGAGTTCTGTCTCACCAGCGTCAATCATATTGAGGACAGTTCCGGACTCATAAGACTGAATCTCCACATCAATACCCACGTCTGACAGCATACTCTGAATAATTGTTGCCGCATTAAGACGAGTTACACTCTCGGAACAGATCAGCGTCAGCTTTAGGTCGGATACTCCAGCTTCTTTCAGAAGCTGTTTTGCCTTCTTCACATCATACCGGTAGTCAGTATCTGAATCATCAAAATACTTCATTCCCGGTGTGACGGTCGTTGGAGAGTACGACGCTGTTCCACGATACACAATATCCTCAATCGCCTGCTCGTTGATCGCGTAATCAATCGCCTGACGCACACGTACGTCGTCGAGTGGTTTCTTCGTGACGTTCATATCCAGATATTCCACAGTTGTACTCAGACGTTCCACCACATCTGTGTTTTCGTTTTCTTTTAGTCTCTCGATATCATTGGCCGGAATACTATAGGCAATATCTACCGTTCCGGATTCCAGCTCGATGACACGACTGTTTGCTTCAACAATGGTTCTAATAATCAGATTTTTATAAGAAGGCTTCTCGCCCCAGTAATCATCAAATCGTTCATAAGAACACTGGTCGTTCTTTTTCCACTCTATAAACTTAAACGGACCCGTGCCAACCGGGTTCATAGCAGCTTTCTCCGGATTTTCTGTAAATTCTTTCTCGCTGACTACAACCGCCCCGATATACGGAAGATACCCAATCAGAGGACCAAAAGGTTCATGGGTTGCGATCACAATGGTGTAGTCGTCCTCCACCACACAATTTTCCGCGTCAATCGCAGACATGATGTACGCTACCTTCGCTCCTTCCGGTCCAGTTGCTCTCTTAAAACTAAAAAGAACATCATTTGCCGTCATCTTTTCCCCATTGTGGAACTTCACATCGTTTCGAAGCTTAAATCTCCATCTCAGATCGTCGATCCGCTCCCATTCGGTCGCAAGACACGGCACAATTTCACCGTCATCGTCATATTTTACAAGCGTCTCGTATACCGGATTCAAATTATTGACCGCAGAATCGATCGACGCCGCATGAGGATCTAACGTTGGAGGATCCGCCGCAATCGCAACAGTCAATGTATTTTTATCTTTTTTCTCCTGGCCGCCACAGCCTGCAAGCAAAGACACCGCAAGTAAACCTGCCAGAATGAGACTGAAATATCTCTTCCCTTTTCTCATATTCTCTCTCCTCCCCGTCTATTCCAGATTGTCATAGTGGCATGCCACATAGTGTGTATTCCCAACATCCTTTAACTTTGGTTCCTCCTGACGGCATTTATCTGTTGCATACGGGCAGCGCCCCGCAAAACGGCATCCTCCAGGAAGATTTACCGGACTTGGTACATCGCCTTTTAAAATGATCTGTTTCCGTTCTACACCAATCTTGGGAATCGGAATCGCCGACAGAAGTGCTTTCGTGTACGGATGGCGTGAATCTCCAAAAATCGTACGGTAATCTCCGAGTTCCACGATCTTTCCAAGATACATAACCCCAATTCGATTACTGATATGTTTCACGACGCTCAGATCGTGGGAGATAAACAGATACGTCAGGTTCAACTCCTGCTGCAGTCGTTTCAGGAGGTTGATGATCTGCGCCTGAATACAGACGTCCAGTGCGGAGACAGGCTCGTCAAGAACGATAAACTCCGGCTTGACAGACAATGCCCGTGCAATACCAACACGTTGTCTGCGCCCCCCGTCCAGCTCATGCGGATAGGCATTAATCAGTCTCCTGGAAAGCCCAACGACATCCATCATCTCCCGCACCCTCGCATCCAATTTCTTCTTGTCTTTTCGATACTCTTCTATATTGGTGAGCGGCTCCGCAATCAAATCAAAGACAGACAGACGAGGATTCAGAGAAGAATACGGGTCCTGGAAAACCATCTGCACATTCTCCCGAAACGTCTGCATTTCTGCTTTATTGAGAGATAAAACATTTTTTCCGTGAAAATTCACTTCACCGCTGTCAGCTTCCAGAAGTCGGATGAGCGTTCGTCCCGTTGTAGATTTGCCGCATCCGGACTCCCCTACGAGACCGAGCGTCTCACCTTTGTTAATATAAAAACTGACGTCATCGACCGCATGTAGAAAACCCTTTCCCACTTTGAAATATTTTTTTAGGTGATTGATTTCCACCAGTTTTTCCGAACTTTTAGTCATCTGCTTCTCCCTCCTCCTTTTCGTATAAGAAGCATCTCACATAATGTTCTTCGTCTATATGGGTGATGCCTGGTTTTTTATGTTTACAGATTTCCATACAATTTGGACAACGAGGACTGAATGCACAACCTTCGATCTGCTCCGTCGGCTCCGGAGGTAAACCATGAATTTCCTCAAGCCACTCTTCCTCCGTATCAAGCTTCGGAATGGAGTTGAACAGCCCGTTTGTATACGGATGGCTCGGATTATTGTATACTTTTTCTACACTTGCATACTCGACAATCTGCCCTGCGTACATGATTGCGACCTTATCACAGATCTCGGCTACAATTCCCAAGTCGTGAGTAATCAGAATCATAGATGTCCCGAATTTCTCTTTCAATTCTTTGATTAAGTTCATTACCTGCGCCTGGATAGTCACATCCAGCGCCGTCGTCGGTTCGTCCGCAATGATAAGTTTCGGCCGGCACGCCAACGCAATAGCAATCACAACTCTTTGTTTCATACCACCGGAAAACTGGTGCGGATAAGACCTTGCACGTTCTCTACGAATCCCCACCATTTCCAGCAGATTTTCCGCTTCCACCATGGCCTCTTTCTTCCCGATCTTCTTGTGGAGACGAATCATCTCAACAATCTGATCCCCTACCCGCATAGATGGATTCAGAGAAGTCATTGGGTCCTGGAAAATCATAGAGATCTCCTCTCCCAAGATACTTCTTCGCTCTTTATCACTGATTGTCAGCATATCCCGGCCGTCAAACAGGATCTCCCCTGAAGTCACCTTCCCGGGAGGCGTCGGCAGAAGTCCCATGATAGTCATGGCAGTTGTCGTCTTCCCAGCTCCTGTTTCACCTACAAATCCGAGCGTCTCCTTATGTCCGATCTCCATATTCAGATCGTTGACCGCATAGACAATCCCATCTTCCGTCTTGTACGTCACACTTAAATTTTTAATATCCAATAATTTCTCGTTTCCCATATTTTGCTCCGCCTTTCTTTAATTTCTCAGTTTCGGGTCCAACGCATCGCGAAGTCCGTCGCCCAAAAGATTCAGTGAGAGCACAGTGATGACGATTGCAAGTCCAGGAAACAGGGTCATATAAGAATATCCCCGGATATAGTCACGTCCTGCCGAGAGCATATTGCCCCACTCTGCGTTCGGCGGCTGGATTCCGAGTC
Organism: Sellimonas intestinalis; assembly: GCF_001280875.1. Taxonomy (GTDB): domain Bacteria; phylum Bacillota; class Clostridia; order Lachnospirales; family Lachnospiraceae; genus Sellimonas; species Sellimonas intestinalis. The sequence continues at coordinate 56,133 of NZ_LGAJ01000013.1, forward strand.
CGATAAAGCTCATGCCGGCCGCCGTCAGGATTGCCCCTGCCATTCCAAGCGTCACCTGGACTATCACCGGAGCCACACAGTTTGGAAGAATATGTTTCATAATAATTTTTGAGTTCTTTGTACCGGACGCCTTGGCTGCCTCAATGTATTCTTCTTCACGGATCGTAAGCACAGACGCCCGCACGATTCTGGCATAAGTCGGAACTGATGAGACGCCAACCGCAATCATCAGGTTGACAAGTCCGGTTCCAAGCGCCGCCACAATCGCGATTGCCAGCAAAGTCTGCGGGATAGACAGAAGAATATCCATAAGACGCATAATTACATTGTCTACTCGTTTTCCATAAAATCCCGCGATTGCTCCCAGTGTTCCCCCTACTACAACCGCAATTCCGACTGATACAAATCCTACAAGAAGAGAAATTCTCGCTCCATAAACAATACGGCTGAAAATATCCCGTCCAAACTCATCTGTGCCAAACCAGTGCTGTGCGCTTGGATGCTGAAACGGACTCTTCCAGTCCATTTCCGCATATCCGTATGGAGCAATAAAATCAGCAAAAATCCCCATGATAATTAAGAGAAGAAGGATTATCAGACCGAGAATCGCCATCCTGTTTTTACTTAATCTTTTTAAAACCATCATAAACTGGCTTCTGGATTTTTTTTCTTCCATTTTCCATCCTCCTTCCTATTCTTTCGATACTTTCGGATCAACTACCGCATACAAAAGATCAACCGCCAGATTAACAAGGGAAAAGCACGCCGCCACAAAAAGCACGCTGCCCTGCACAATCGGGAAATCTCTCTGTTTAATTGCATCAATCATCAGACGACCGACCCCCGGAATGGAAAACACGATCTCTGTCAGCATCGCACCTCCGAGAAGAGTACCGAACTGGAGGCCGACAACTGTGATGATCGGGATCAATGCATTCCGAAATACATGCTTCACAATAACGACAATCTCCTTTTGACCTTTGGCTCTTGCCGTCTTAACAAAATCCTGACGGATGACTTCCAGAACACTGGATCGGGTCATTCTGGCCACCACGGCCGTACTTTGTAGGCCAAGCGCAATGGCAGGCATAATCAACTGTTTAAAGCTTCCAAATCCCGAAGGCGGAAACCAACCGAGCTGAACGGAAAACAACAAAATCATCAGGATACCGATCCAGAAGATCGGAGCTGACGTCCCGATAAGAGCGAGTACCATAACAATATTGTCCAGCAGGGAATTCTGCTTAACCGCCGAGATAATCCCTAAAAAGATCCCAACAACGATAGCAATGATAACCGCTGCCACGGCCAACGTAACTGTATTGGGAAAAACATTTAAAATTTCTCCTAGTACGGGTCTTTGGGTCGTATAGGACGTCCCTAAATCCTGGTGTACAATGATATTTTTCATGTACCGCCCATACTGTACAAGAAGCGGATCATTCAGCCCCATCTCCTCCCGCAAAGCTTCTTGTGCCTCCGGCGTCGCCGATTCACCAAGCATCATTCTGACCGGATCCCCCGGAGTCAGTGACAACAGCATAAATACCAGAAACGATACGCCGATCAGCACGACAACCAGAGATGCCAGTCTTTTCAGTGTGAACTTTAGCATAAGCTCATACCCCCATTTCTTCTGTTTTTAAGTAATAAAATAGTCTGGTTCTATCATATCATGGAGCTCCTGCTTTGCCATTGGAACTATAGGATAATGCATCCCCGGCAGGCTTATCCTTCCATGATACTGATTTCACCTTTTTTTCACATTTATTTTATGCTATAGTCTTAAATATGAAGTCGCCCGATTTCGACATCTTCTGAAAAAGGGGCGCAAAAGAGGGAATGGAAGTGGGTTTGTGAGGACATTAACGGTAACAGATGTTCTGAAACTGAATATTTTTCATCATGCGTCGCTCGTCACCGGGAGAGAGGGGCTTTCGCGTCCTGTTTCCAGCATTACAACAGTAGAGGACACGGATCTTCTTCATTATCTGAAAGACGGGGAGATTCTTCTCCTATCCATCCGCTTTGCCTCTGAAGTCCTGCATCTCGGCGAGCACATGGAGCTTCTTGCCTCGAAGCAGATTGCGGCTATTATCCTGAAGGGCGGGACAGACAACGTCACGGAGCCTGTTCCCGGAGATATTCTAAGAAACGCCTCTCGTTTCTCAATCCCCGTGGTTCTGCTGCCTCCGGATGTTCGGTTTATCGATGCCATTTCTGCAGTCATGTCACTTGTTATGAAGGTAAAAAACCGCTATTATCTCGATATACAAAATAACCTGACAAAGGCGGTTGCCTCCGGCTTCCAGGAAGAAGATATCCTCCACTACTTGGGAGACTATATTCCCGGATATTTTACTGTCACAGATTCGGAAGGCCAACAGCTTCAACAGCATACTGCCTCTGGTTTTGATCCAAATACCGCCGTGGCTGACCGTCTCCGGCTCCCCATCCTCTGTATGGGGAAGGTTACGGGCTACCTGACGTCGGTGACAAACTCTTTCCTGGAAGAGCATCAGGAAATGCTTTTAAAAACCGCATCCCATCTCTTATCGGTGCTTGTACTCAAGAAATATTATGTGGCAAAAATTGAACAGAAATATATCTCCGGTTTCCTAAGCGAACTTTTCGAGAAACGGCTGAGTCCAGATGCGATTGTGGAGAAAGCGCACAATTATGGTTGGAACCGGGGCGACAGCTACGCCGCCATATCTTTAGAGCTCTCCTCCGAACGAAGCAAAACGAAGGTTCCAGAGGCTCTTATGGAGATTACCGCTTTCCTCCCAGAGGAAAACTGTTTTTTTTATATCAAAGAGCCGTATCTTCATGTGTTGTTGCGTTCAGTACATCCGGCCTCTATGGACTTATGTGGGGCCGCTGCAGCGACACTTGAACAAATTCAGGCGTATCTGAATAAACAGCACCGCACACTCTCCCTTTTTGCAGGGATCAGCAGCCAGACCACAGATGTGAGTACACTATCTAAGAAAGTACAGGAAGCGTATGACGCTCTCCAATTTGGACACGCCTTTGGCAATCCAATCGTCAAATATAACGACATGGGCGTTTTAAGGCTTCTGGCCTCCCACTCGAACTTTGAGAATTTTGCACAGATCATTCCTCCGGCTGTTCAGAAACTTGCAGACTACGACAAAGAGAACAATACGGAATATCTACAGACGCTGGATTCACTCCTTGGCAACAACCTGAATTTAAGCAAGACCGCAAAGCAACTCTTTATACATTATAAGACCATGCTGCATCGCATGAATCGAATATGTGAGATTGCGGAGATCTCTCTGGACGATCGCCAGACGCGTCTCGACGTGGAGCTGGGCGTTAAGCTTTATATGATGCTCCCAAAATGACATCCTGTTTTCAAACAGTGGCAACAGACAGTTTCTTTATATTTGATTCATTCATAATACGGGCGGTACGCTTAACGGTGTAACCGCCCCCTTCCTTTTTAGAGATGACAAAGGGCGGCACAGCAATGTGCCGCCCTTTCAATATGAAGTTAATCTGTTATTTAAAAACAATCATGTACACTATCTGGAATGCAATCATAATCAGAGAGATCACTACCTGATTCTTAATTACAGCAAACCGATCATTCTCTTTCGAAAATGGTTCCTTTGCAGAATGGCGCCGCCACCTTCATCTTCTTCATAAGGAAGTAGTATGCGACTGCAGTCGGAATCAGGCTGACGTACCAAGACAGCTCAACTACCAGCAGGGAACAGAGGGATCCGAAAAGGATGGCAATGATCGCCGCCCAGTTCACACCCTTAAATGGTCCCTGTTTGTCGTACATCATGTTGATATCCAGCTTCTGCCGTCTCAGAACGAAGTAATCCACTGCCATTACCGCGAAAATCGGTCCGAGAAATGCGGAGTAGAACTGTGTGAAGAGATTCAGTCCTGCCGCAGATTCATCTGTTACCAGTTTCCAAGGCATACAGCATATGGAAAGCACACCGACAATGACGGTGGAGAGTTTCCATTTTACATGAAACGCCTCCATCAGCACATAAGCCGGAGGCACGATATTGTTCAGTACGTTGGTCGTCACCTGGGCAAACGCAATGAAAAGCAGAGTCACGATTGTAAGTACCTTGCTACCCATGGTTGTGGAAAACACAACAACCGGATCGCTGTTTCCTGTTGCCGCTGTGACAAGCAGTCCGATCAATCCCATGAACAGAGTAACCGGAAGAATGGCGATCGTATAAATTGATCCCGTCTTGACCGGTCCCACATTTTCCTTGACGTTCCTGGAGTAATCAGACGCATTGATAATCATCGTAGAATAAATTCCAAGGAACGATGTGGTAGCTGCCCAAAACGGCATTCCCCATGTCCCCTTGATTCCGGCAAACACGTCGTCAATCTCCGTAGAGAACTGAGTGCGTACGACATACAGCATGTAAATTAAAATGGCAATAATAAAAATACAGGAGATATTTTCCATCCATTTGATACCTTCAAATCCCTTGATAGCAAGCGCCACCTGCAGAATTGTAAAGAGGACGTAGATAACCGGAAGATTATCAAATCCAAATAAAATGTCGAGACAACTATTGATGGCCCCCGCTCCTACCCAGCTCTGGAATCCAAACCAGATGATAGCCGGAATTCCACGCAGGAGACCAGGTACTTTGATTCCCGCTGTACCGAAGCTACTTCTAAGCTGTACGGTGAATGGAATCCCGTATTTATGGCCGCACTGTCCGATGATGACCAGGGCAATGGCGATGACGAGACAGCCGATCACCATGGCAAGAATCGCTTGGGTAACAGTCAACGCTCCGATCAAACCAGCACCCATAGAGAACGTTCCGATGGAAACGCATCCCCCCATGAAGCTGGCCGCATAGGAGACCGGATCCATGATTCTCTTTTTTGTTGGCTGCAAATCCGGATCCACGTTCTTTACGAGTTCCGGATTTAAGTGTTTATTCTCAACAATATTTTTCATAGTTTCTCCTTTCTGTCATCTGATCAGTCTATTCTTTTCACCAGCATACCTGCTCCTTTTTCTCCGGTTACCCTGCCGTCCTTGGCAGCTACTTTTCCTCTCAGTATCGTGCATACCGGAATCCCTTTCCCCTTCATCCCTACGAAAGCGGAAATCTTGTTCACATAGAGGAGCGAATCTGCTGTGATTTCCCACTCCTTGTCCGGATCCACAATCAGAAGGTCCGCATCAAATCCAATCTGAATATCTCCTTTCTTACCGTAAATTCCGAAGGCTTTCGCAGGCTGTACAGACATTGCATTTGCGAGGACACACGGACAGAGATTTCTCTTGACACAGCCTTCGTGGAACGCTACCTGAAATCCACTCTGAATACCACTGATGCCTCCCCATACGTCAAAGACATTCTCGATCCTTTTACCGAGAATCTCATGGAATTTCTCGTCATAGGAACATGGAGAGTGGTCACTTGCGATACCACTGATCGTACCATCCTCCACATAAGACCAAAGACGGTCCACCTCTTCTTGGGAACGCAGCGGCGGAGCACATTTAAAGAGTGGTCCGTTTTTGATAACGTCCTTATCCGTCATGCTCAGGTAATGGGAACATGTCTCGGCTGTAATGTCATATCCCTCCTGCTGTGCTTCTTTAATTTTCTGTGCCACATCCGGGCTGCTGACATGACAAATATGCGCTTTGCACCCCGTCGTTTTTGCAATCTCGATAATATCCACGGTAGCCAGCATCTCCGCAATCACCGGTCTGGAGTCAAGGTATCCCTGCCAGTCAAGCCGTCCCTCTTTAATCATTCTCTGCTCCTGCCACTTGATTGTGGAGAAGTCCTCACAATGAAATCCCGCTCGTCCTCCAAATTTCTGAATCCTCTGCATTGCCTCATATGCCTGCCCATAACTTAAAGAACTATAATCCGGTGATACCGGACCAATAAAAGATTTAAAAGCAACGCAACCCTTCTTATACAAATCTTCCAGCTCATCAAAATTATCCGGAATCAATCCGCCCCAAAAACAGTAGTCCACATATGCGTTCGGATCCACGGCCTCTACTTTCCGATCAAAAAGTTTTGCTGTCGTCATGGCCGGTTCGTTCTGAAGCGGCATATCGATGATTGTCGTATAGCCCCCTACCGCTGCCGCTGCCGTTCCGTGGGCATAGTCTTCACGCCATTCATAGCCCGGATCATTCAGATGCGCGTGCGTATCGATCGCTCCAGGGAACACATACTTACCGCCCGCATCGATGACCTTTTCAGCTTCCACCTCCACGCCTGGGGACAAAATTGCCGCAATCTTTCCGTCTTTTACGGCAATATCACCCTCTTTGACCGAGTCCGCTGTCACAATTTTCCCATTTTTCACGAGTAGTTCGTACATTTTTCTCCTCCTTTTCATACATTTTAAGATGTAATCTATCTGCACTGTCTTCTATCATTTAAAACAGTTCAGTCCACAGGTTTGACAAAGGAAAAAGGCGCACAGAACCGGTCAGAACCTGGATCCATACACCTTTTTTGTCATTTTCGATATGCATTAATATTTCACGGTTTTCTTTTCGTTATAAACATCATAATCGAATTCACCGATCTTACATGCAACCAGCATGGCAACCATAACGTCGACATCGACATTCATCAATGTACGGAACATTCCGGCAAACCAGTCAATACCGATTAATACTGCGATACTGTCCATAGGAAGTCCTAACGAGGACGCCAGGAATGTGTAAACAATCACAGATCCACCTGGAACGGAGATCGTTCCCAAACACATCAGACAGGAAAGCAGGATCGCCATTCCCATCTGGTACGGGCTTAACTCAATACCCGTGGCCTGTGCCATAAAGAAAATAGCTACTACATAGCACTGTGCCGCGCCACAGCTGTTCATGGACATCGTAATCGGCCCTGTGAAGTCCGCCACTTTACGGCTGACGCCAAACTTCTCTACCGCATCCTCCATCTTTGTCGGAAGGCAGATCGCGCCGGAAGTTGTCGTGATAGCCATCATGGACATTTTCGCAAACTTCTTTGGCATCTTGAAGAGATTTACCTTGCAAAGAGCCGCCGTAAGCGGTCCGAATACAAGAAATTGGATGATGTCGCCGACAAGTAAAATACCAAGGAACTTAAACATCGGTTTGATTACGTCAAAGCCTGTTTTTCCTGCTACATCTGCCAGCAGACAGAAGATACCGATTGGAGCAATCGTCATAACGATCTTGATAATGTTTGTAATAATGTTGTTAAGACCAAGCACGAGATCCGCCACATTCCTGTTCTTGGTGTTTTTTGTGTACTGTCCCATTGCGACGCCAAAGAACAAGGCAAACACAATACATGGCACCATGGACCCTTCCGCCATCGCCTGAATGACATTGGTCGGCACAAAATTCGTGAGCGTCTCTTGAAGAGAGGCAGATCCTACCGTCGCTTCCGCCACTTCTTCGGCCGAAGAGAGGTCAATTCCGATACCCGGTTTTACAAGCATGGCCAACACGACTCCTAATGCCGCAGAAAAGATTGTAAATCCGATAATCCACTTGAATGTATGGAATCCCATCTTTCCTACGTCACGACCGTCTCCCCCTCCGACAGCGCCAGCTACTGCTGACATAACGAGAAGAACAACGGACATCTGAATCAGACGTAAGAAGATGTCGCCGATAAACTTAATGTTGGATGCCCATGGTCCTACGATCACTCCGAAAACCAGACCGCCGATAGTAGCCACCAGAATCTGCGTTGTCAATGAAATTGAGAATTTTTTCTTTTTCTCCATCCATATTTCCTTCCTTTCCCAAGATTTGGTTTTTACCTAACCAAAAGTTATATTGTCATTTTATCGGATAACCTACTTTGTTACAATATAGAAAACGAGGGAAAAAAAACTTGTTTTTTATCCATCTTGTATAATTTCTTTGTTTTATTTGCCATTTTCTCGTCTTTTTGCTAAAATTCTAGCAGACACAAACGTTTAATATCAGGTAAAACCCTGTCTAAAAGAGGTTAAAAATATGAAACAGTTTATCACAGAAACAATGTCCTTTGCGTCCGGTATCCTCTCGCATATATCAGAGGGAATGGTACATTCCGTCTACCGAAAAACGATCAATGTGCAGATGGGATCATCCCTCGTCGCCCTTCAGGCGGCCGGATCCCCCCTGTCTCCGGTAAGTCTGATTACGGGACTTGACGTCGGTGAGATGTCCGGACTTCCTGTCGTGCCGGGGGATCAAGTATTCGTAGACAAGAAGACGATCATCCTATTCTCCAAATCATCCAGGATCATCTTTCGTTTTGATGAAGCCGCCATCTATGATTCGCTTCTTCGTGACTACGCCGTCCCCCTTCCCCTTCCAGCTATAAAAGAATCGCTTCTACAGTCGTCCTCCGGAGGGCTTACCGAGCTTTTCTCCAAAGCACTGCTGAAAAACCCTTCCGATTTCGCAAAAGGGGTATTTCTGGCAGTCGCACAAAAGCGGATGGAAGACGCAAGAAAAGAGGTACTGGACATCTGCTATGACAAGGCCGCCGTTACCCTTGCCGGAATGACGGGACTTGGCATGGGACTTACCCCGTCAGGAGACGATTTCCTCTGCGGAGTACTGGCCGGACTCCTGTTTTCGGGACAATGGGATCACCCGTTTGCCCAGGCACTTCGCCAGACAATCTCACGCCGCCTTGGAGATACCAACGACATCAGCCGGACCTTTCTTTCCTGTGCGCTTTCCTGCCATTTCAGCCGCCCGGTAAAGGAACTACCGCTTGCATCTGGCACTACAGAAATCCTTTCTTCGTTTGGAGCAATCGGACATTCTTCCGGGTTTGACACTCTTTGCGGAATCTACTATGGATACACCCTTTGCCTCAGCCAAGAAGATGTACCTGGAAAGTAAATGATCTCGGCTCCTCTCCCTTGACTATATAAGGCTCGTGAGTCCATGCCCCCCCATCTTTCGTCGCCGCCAACTTCCGTCTGCATATCGAGAATCCGCAGCACTGTCGCATAAGACGCTGGAAGTTCAAATATATGCTCTGCCGACTCAATCTCGTGGCAGGTATAAGGGAGAACAGAGAACTCAAATGTCCGGTCCGTCTCGGTCGGTATGCCGGTCCCCTCCATTTTTCCTGACATTTCACCTTGTTTTTCTTCGGTTTTTCGTCTGTAACCAGTATAAAATCGGCGCTTTCTTTTTGCAATATTTTTCTGAAAAACAAGATACAACCAAAAATTATTCAGAACATTATATTGCGTGCAAATGGAAAACCTTCTATAATAAGGTATAGAAACGTTGTCTGTTGTATTTGGAATATGCTGTCACCTTTCCATAATTAAGTACAATTATTTTTTCAAACACCATATTTTTTAATCAAGGAGGTACTTAATTTTATGAAAGTAGTTGTCGGTGGAGATCATGCAGGATATGAATTAAAACAAAAGGTTCTGGCATATTTGGAGGAACAGGGTCATGAGGTAATCCATGTAGGAAGCTATACTCCTGAAATGGTAGATTTTCCGGATATCGCCGCAAAAGTGTGTCGATCAATTCTCGATGGCGAGGCCGAGCGGGGCATTATGGTATGTGGTACCGGAGTGGGTGCGGCAATCGCCTGCAACAAATACCCTGGCATCCGGGCGTCAGTCGTGCACGATATTTACACTGCACATCAGTGCGTAGAGCATGACAATGTTCAGGTCATGGCACTCGGCGGACAGATCGTCGGTGATATTGTTGCAAAAGAGCTGATTCAACTTTTCCTTGACGCCACATTCTCAGAGAGCGAAGAATTCCACATTCGTGTTGCCAAACTGGAAAAGCTTGATCAGATTCCACGTTCCGAATAAACGCTTAGACAAAAGAATACCATCCATCTCGCAGTTTCGGACATTGATTTTGGTCCGTCACCTCAGATGGATGGTGTTTTTATTCCATATGATAAAAATTTCTGCACAAAGATTTGTCATAATAGACCGTCTCTTTTTCGATAAATTCGCTCGTTTCTCCGTTGACACGAACAATACTGACCGCACAGTTTACCGGAACTCCCTCCTGCCAGAAATTCTCTGGATTTTCATAGATCTGATTTAAGATTCCCCTCATGGCACAGCCATGCGTGGAAACAAGAATCGTCTTATCCCGGTAGCTCTCCGTGTGAATCAGATCCTGGTAAAACTCCCCTGTACGCTTGCATACCTCCCGGATCGTCTCGCCTCCCGGAGCTCCCGGAAAGGAAAAAGGCTGCTCATAAAACAACCTGATCGTGCCGCTGACAGAGGAATACTTTGGATCCCGGACGCCAATTCCGTCCCACTCTCCCCAGTTGATCTCCCGGATTCTGGAGTCCCTAAGAACAGGGATCTTTCTGTCTCCAATCAAAATCCGAGCGGTCTCCAGGGCTCTGGAAAGGGGACTGGATATTGCCAGGTCAAAAGGAACGTCCTCCAATGCCCTGGCCGTGATCCGGGCGAGCTCCTTGCCATTTTTATTCAGAGGAGTATCGTGCTCCCCCTGCATCCGTCGCTCCTGGTTCCAGTCGGTCTCTCCATGTCTTACTATATATAGCAGCATTCCTTCATTCCTTTCTGCCGAATCACGCTCCCGCAGTCTCACACCGCCATTTTTCGTCCAGTTCCTTGATCTTTTCTACCTTTCTCCCCGATGGGCAGGATGGATCAAATTCTGAATCCAGCCAGATGTCCACCAGCTTTTTGGCTACAGCCTCCCCTGTCACCAGTGCGCCAAAAGTAATAATTTGGGCGTCATTACTCTTGATAGCCCGCTCTGCCGAATACGGGTCTGTACACTGGGCCGCACGGATTCCCGGCACCTTATTTGCCACGATGGACATCCCAATTCCGGTCCCACATATGAGAATGCCCCGGTCATAGGTTCCGGCGGCAACTGCTTCCGCCACCTTCCAGGCAATATCCGGGTAATCTACCGGCTCCTCTGTATAGACGCCTGCGTCTGTCACCTCTGCTCCTCTCTCCTGAAGGTATCCTTTCAGTGTATTCTTTAATTTCAGACCGTTGTGGTCCGCTCCTATCACAATTTTCATCTGTCTTCACCTTGTCTTAACATCTTCGCTGTTGTATGAACCAGTTCGCTGTACAAATCCGCATAAATACCGCAGCCTGTCGTAAACAGACCATTGACATCCGGAAGTGCAGCGATATCCAGGCTCCTTTCCATCGTAATTCCCCCGCCGTAGACGATGTAAGCCTGTTTTGCCATGTTGTGTCCGTACCGCTTTGCCAGAAACCCGCGGATTTTGTGGTGGACGCTCTGGATATGAGAAAGCCCCACCACATTCTTCTTCCCGATGCCCCATCTCGGCTCGTAAGCAAAAATGATGTGCGAAGCTTCGGCTTCTCCGACTCCGTCCAGCAACTCAGAAAGCTGGTTTTCGATAAAGCATCTCACCTCTTCATCGCTTCCCTCTTCTTCTTCACCCATACAGAGAAATGGGGTCAGGGAAAGACGAAGCGCCTGTTTTAGTTTCCGGTTCGCCATCTCATTATCTTCATGTAAATATTTTCTTCGTTCCTGATGGTTGATTTCCACATATTGACAACCGATCTCCAGGAGCATCTTCCCGGAAATTTCTCCCGTATAAGCTCCTTCATCCTCCCAGAACAAATCCTGACCTCCGATTTTAAGCGCACTTTCTTTAGAAAGCTTTCTGCAAATCTCCGGAATCGCCGGAAAAGAGGGGAAAATAACAACCGGGAATTCGTGGAATCCTTCCAGCCTCTTTTCCAGTTCTCTCGCGGTATCAATACTGTCCTGATATGTTTTTACCATTTTCCATCCGGAACCAACAATAAACTGTTTCATTCTGTTACCGCCTAACGATTCTTCATGAATTCTTCCGCCACCAGCATCGCCTGCTTCATGTTTGTTCCATCGGCTATGCCTTTTCCTGCAATATCAAAAGCCGTTCCATGATCCACGGACGTCCGTATAATCGGTAAACCGATTGTACAGTTGACACACTGGCTCATGAACTGAAGCTTTGCCGCAATATGTCCCTGATCATGATACATCGCCACCGCCGCGTCATATACGCCGTTCAGTGTTTTTCCAAACACAGAGTCCGGCGGAATCGGACCTTCTACATCAATACCTTCCATTTTTGCCTCTTCAATGGCCGGACCGATCTCCCGGATCTCCTCATCTCCAAAAAGACCATGTTCGCCCGCATGCGGATTGAGACCTGCCACAGCAAGGTGCGGGTGCTCCATACCGGTCTGAATCATAGCCTGATTCAAAAGATGGATAACATCCAGAACTCTCTGTTTTGTCGCACGGTTACATGCCTCCCGCAAAGAACAATGTGTCGAAACATGCATTATCTTCAATGGTCCGTAGAACATCATAGCATAGGTCTTTGTCCCGGTCAGAGTCGCAAAGATTTCCGTGTGTCCATCGTAAAGGTGTCCACCCATGTGGAGAGCTTCCTTGTTCAGAGGAGCAGTAACTACCGCTGCGATTTTCCCGCTCATGGCGTCCCGTATGCTGCGCTCAATATATCGATACGCTGCATCTCCGCATTTTGCGGACAGTTTGCCGATTTCGTATTCTGTCATCGTAAGACCACAACTGTCAATCACATTTACAGCATGTTCCACATAGTCTTCCGTCTCCTGGATATCTACAATTTTAAGTCCCAGATTCAGCATCCCATTGTAATACTCCAGAATATCCGCCGCGCCGTACACGACATACTGATGCTCATACACCTGCTCCTGGGCAAGCGCCTTCATAATGATCTCCGGGCCCACTCCGGCCGGATCTCCCATTGTAATACCAATGATACTCATGTTATCTGCTCTTCCTTTCTTTTAAGTATCGAATAGACTCTGCAATCGCATTTTCATCCCCGATGGACCCTCCTTTTACAACCAGAGGCAATCCCGGGTAATCTCCGTCGACTGTCTCCACAAGCACGACAATCGGCAGTACCTCTTCTACCAGTCTGGCGCCATGGGCGTGATTTTTCTCCATAAAACTGATAGCTGTATCTCCACCTGTCAAAAAAACGCCGCAGACATTCGCCTGCTTCAGGATCATTGCCGAAAGCTCACCGAGACGCTCCTGGGTATAACGCGCCACATCGCCCCGTTTCATACCAAGTTTTTTTCCGGTATCCACGGAATCCAGATAATCCTCATGCTCCCTTGCCGAAACTACAATGACGTTCTCGCCAAGCTTTAAGCCTTCTACCGCCTCGTCGGCGACCTTTGCCAGATTTCCGCCTTTTAAAAGTCCGGAAACATTCATTTCCACAATTCGTGCGCCCTGCTCTTTCGCTCTTCTAACCTGATTTCTTGACGTATCACTGATGCTGCCAACCAAAGACAGTACCGGATACTTCGGACACAGAGTATAGAAAAGAGCATTGGCCATTCCCGCTGATCCTACCCAGAGCACCTTTTTCTTCTTGCTTAGGATGAAACGTACGACCGTATCCATATCTTCATTGTTCAGAACGTCAAACGTGATCAGACCGGACCCATCGAGCTCCAGTTTTCCGCTGCGGATCTGAGCCAGCGTAAAATACTGCACCGGTTCTTCCATCTCCGTCTCCAGCAGCTTTTTCAGATTGTCCTCTTTCACCAGGCAGAGTGGATCCCGCATGATCTCCGTTTCACAGATCCGTATGCCATTCATCATCAGGATCCCATCCACCACCGTCCGGTTAGAGTCCGGATTGCCCGGATTGAATACCGTCAGATCCGGCTTAAGTACTTCTCTCGCCGCCATCAGCTCTGCCCTAATATTTCCACGGATCGTAGAATCGATTTTTTTGTAATAGTGGTCATAGTGGTATGTCTCCATATCCTGATAAATCTTTTTGACCTTCTCATACGCCTCTTCTGCCGGAATATTCCTCGACTCTGAGTCAATGACATAGGATTCATTGGGATCGATCCCATCCGTGTTAAACGCAATTCTGGCCTCAATCCCGTTTTTTGACATTTGGACTCCCGCGTCGCCTGCTCCGGTAAAATCATCGGCGATCATTAAAAATTTTTCCATGATATACCGCTCCTTTATGTTCGCCGTTATTTACCGGATGCTTTCTCCGCCTTTGCTTCCTTAGGGAACTTTGGACATCCGAACTTCTTAGCCCACCAGCTCACGATAAACGGAACGAGCAGTGCTGATAATACGGTGGAAGCCGCCACCTGAACCGTGGCCGTACCTACAAATTCCGCCCATGCCGGGTCGGCCGTACCGATAACTGCCGGAACCGCCACCGCATTTCCCGCAGTCGTCGCTACTGCCCAGGCCGCATATCCCGGACGTCTGCCGATAAAATGATCGCACAGATAGATGAACCCACCGCCGATAAAGATTGTGATCAGACCAAGAACAATACCAGATACCCCACCTTTAAGAACATTCGCAAGGTCGATACCTGCTCCAAGGGAGAATCCTGTGAATGGGATAATGGCATCTCCTACCGGTCCGAAGAATTCTGTCACTTTGTTATCCAGGTTTCCAAGAATCATACCGGCAATGATCGGAACCAGCGCCGCCACAAGGCTCATAATCGGAATATCAGCAAGTCCAGAAGCGCCAAGCGCTACCAGTGTCAGGAATGGACCGTCATTGATTGCCAGAATCGGCATACATGCACAGTCAATATCGTCCCCGTATGTCTGCATCAGTGCATAATAAACACTGCCGTTACTGTTTGTGACCGCACAGATGATTGCCATACTTGAGATGCCAAGAATACCTGCAGGGCCAAAGATACGGCCAACCAAAATACCTAAAATCGCACCGATCGCAAACTTCGCCACCAGGAGCAGCCCGCCCCGCTTTAAAACCGCGGGCATCTCTTTGAGCCTCAGTTTCGTACCCATACAAAATAGCAGAATTCCAAGGGCACAGTTACCGCCTGCACTGGAAAATGTCGCTGTCGTAATTCCACCGATCTGCAGAGCATCCGGGACAAAGGTGTTGACAAGGCATCCCAAAAACAGGGGAACAACCATCATACCCGCCGGCACTCTTCTCAAAAAATTCATAATCATATGTACACCAACCTCCTGTCTCTATCTTTCATGTACTGTCTCTACATTCCATTTTTTCTTCTGTTTTTCGTTTCTCTCTTCTTTTCTCCTTTCGGGACTTCCTTTCCTGATGGCCACTTGGATGAGAAAGTCCCCACAATCCCTCCTTCTGCATTGTGAAAATGTACAATTATTTTTTTCAAAACGCTGTCTTTATATTCACATTGTATATCCGATAATAGGATTTGCTAAGAATGAAAAATATTTGACTCTTACATAGATCGAAAAAACTTTCAGACAGGAACATGGGGAAAAATTTTTTAATATATTTTAGGGAGAGGTGTCCTTCCTTACAGGTATATAACTTAAAGTAAAAAAGCGGCATAAAGCCGCATAAAACAAAACCAAATTGTCAGACCTCTTCATCAGGGGACGTATCCCGGCGCATCGGAACACATCCCCGAAAACCAAAAACAATCAGTGCCCTTCTTTATAGAGTTTGAGTACAGTTCCACCAAGTCTATAATCCACAATCAGCACATCAATAAGACCACCTTTCAAAGCGGCAAGTACTGCGTGTGCCTTTTCTTCGCCAGATGCAAGTGTAACTTTTATCGGAATCTTCCGGAATTGTTCCAGGCTGATGGAAATCGTTCTTTCTTTAAGCTCGGTATCACATTCATTGCCTTCCTTGTCCAGAAACCTAAGCGCGACGTCTCCAATCACATGGTGTTCTTTGAGCATAGCAACTTCATCCGGAGAGAGATAATAGGGTTTGGCAAGGATGGAAGTGACTTTGGGGTAAAACGCGCCTATCCCGTTGATCGCAATATCCACCTTATCAAACATATCCATGACCTGAGAGATACTTTTCTCTTTTTTGAGCATCTTAACCGTCTCGGCTGAGTTCATCAGCGTATCTGTCAGCAAAATATACTTTCTGCCGGAAAAAGCTTTTGCCATACGGGATACGAGTGTCCGGACATCCCATTCTGTCACGCAGTTGCTTAAACTTCCATGTAAAGTGACGAAAGTAGTATTCGCTTTTTGTGCTGGATTGAGATAGTTAATCATCTGATAGACTGTACTCCCCCATGTGACTCCAAGTACATCATTTTCTTTGATGACTCTTTGCAGATATCTTGCCCCCTCCAGTGCGACAAGTTTTTTTACCATCTCCGGCTCCATAGCGGAATCGTCTTCATCCTCTCCCATATCAATTACCGGACTGATAATCACTTCTTTCAGGCCAAAGGCATTGCTGATTTCCTGTCCCAGATTCAGACACTCCACATAAGGATTCCGAATCACAAATTCGATGATCTTCTCATCCCTTGCCCGTTTCAGAAGTCTGGACACTGTTGTCACCGACACGTCCAGGTCTTTTGCGATCTGGTTCTGGGACCTGTCAAGGATATAGTACTGATATGCCGCCTTTAAAACCAAAAACACGGATTGATCATATTTATCTAGTTTCATCTTTTGTCTCCTTTCTGACGACCCAACCCTTTTGTATGTTCTCTCTATTATACGTTCTCTTCTTTAATATTGCAATCATTTTCAAACATGGGAGGTTTTTCCAGAAATTTATCAGATAAATCGTGTTCTTTACTTTTAACAATACAAAATGGATTGAAAATATTTTCGCTATTGAAATTATTCTCTCATTCAGATACATTGAACTCAGAAACAGTGTACACGGTCATTTCAGTGTAAGGAGGAAAACGATAATGAAACAAAACAGAATGTTCAGCGACCTGCTGAATCCGTTATACGAGGGATGTGATCTTGAAAATTTATGTGTAGCCACTTATCTTGTGGGGGCAGAAAAAGACGAAGGAATCGTCATCAAAGCACAGAGCATCGGTATTGAGCAGACAACCGGCTCCTGGGTGGATGTGCCGGCTGAAACGGATGAGGTGCGGTCAAAATATTGCTCTAAAGTAATCGGCATCTATGAAGTTCCTGCTTATGAAAATCAGACAAACGTCAATCTTGCAGTAGGTAAGGATGATCTGCGGTTCTATGTGATCCGGATCGGTTATCCGGTAGATAATATTCGGAATAATATCCCGCTTCTCATTGCTTCTATTACAGGAAATATTATGTCCATGCCGTATCTGAAACTTCTGGACATTGACTTTCCAGAGTCTTTTGTGAAAGATTTCCAGGGGCCGAAATTCGGAATCAATGGTATCCGTGACATACTGCACGCTTACAACCGTCCGCTTCTCAACAATATGATTAAGCCATGTACCGGCTATACTCCGGATGTAGGAGAAAAGCTCTTCTACGAAGCGTCTGCGGGCGGTGTCGACATCATAAAGGATGATGAGCTGATCGGTGGAGATCGCGTATTTAACAAAATCGAAGATCGTGTCAAAGCAAACATGGCGGCAGCAAAACGTGCGGAAGAAATCAAGGGCGAACCGACTCTGTACGCATGTAATATTACCGATGATGTGACAAAACTGAAAGAAAATGCCATGAAAGTCATCAACAACGGCGGGAACTGTATCATGGTCGATGTTCACGGTGTAGGTTACTCCGCAGTCAGAGCACTGGCAGAAGATCCGGAAATCACCGTTCCAATCCTGGGCCATTCCTGTTTCAACGGGGCGTTTACCTCATCCCCTTACCAGGGCATGAGCTCAAAGGTTGTTGCCAAACTTGCCCGTCTTGCCGGATGTGATATCTATCTGACACAGCCACCTTATGGTAAATTTGACAATACATTTGACAACTATATTATCAACCTGATTACATCCAAGGCCAAAATGTACGATATCAAACCAATGCTTCCGTTTGTAGGAGGCGGTGTAGTACCAGGCCTGGTTCCGAAATTCCTTGATGATGCCGGAATTGACGTTTTGCTCGGCGTCGGCGCAGGTATCCATGCCCATCCTATGGGACCTCAGGCAGGCGCAAAGGCTTTCCGTGCCGCAATCGACGCCTGCATGAACGACGTCCCTCTTCGTGAAAAAGCAAAAGAATGTAAAGAGCTGGAGGTATCTCTCGAAAAATGGGGACTTTACGGCGAAGACCACTCCAAAAATCTTTACGCAATCTGATTATATAAAAGGCCATAACAACCCTCTTAAGGCAAGGAGCCGGCTTTGCTGTATCATGCAGCAAAGCCGGCTTCTTTTTATAACTCATTGATATTGGACGCACTTACAATCTGTTCCCAACGATTGAAGGAGTAAATCCGGTCTTCATCCGGCCAGAAGCAGACTCTTTGCTCTTCCAGTTCCTCCAACTGCTTTTCCGGATGGGAAAGCCATGTCTCAATCCTCCTTGCGGCCGATTTCAGGCGACTTTTTACACCTCCCAGACGAATATCAATGACCTCATACCCCTGCGGCTTACATTCCGACATCCAGATCGTTTCCCGCATCTCCCACAACTCTTCCAGCACATGCAGACACTGCGGAATTCGTCTCTTGGTCCACTCACGCATCTTCTCCTGATTGTGTTGATCATAGTCAGCTTTAAGATCAAGCCCCATTTCCGCTTTCTCAGCAAGGAATACCGCCAGCCTCTGGTAATAGGTCAACAGATGCCTGGTCCGTTCCGGCTGCGGTCTCTCAAGGCTCTTCTCCAGCTTCTTCGCAAGCTCCTCATAGTGCCTGCGAATCCCCTTCCCCCGAAACTGCCCATCAAAAATACCAAGCATCGGATCCTGGTAAAGCGCCAGTTTGGAAGGATTCGCTGATTTCAGATTGTAAGGATCCTGCGGCTGTAAATTGTCAAATTCATCCAGAAGCATCAGATCCTCGCTGTCAATTCCAAACAGCTCTTTCATCCGACCTTTCAGCATTTCTTGCGTTACTTCGTTTTCGTAGGCACACTCCGCAAAATATGTCAGAGAAAGAAGGCATGTCTCCATCGGAGTTTCGGCTCCGTCATCCTGCCAGAGCGTACAGAACCAGTCCCGCACTCCTTCTTCTTTCATAACTTTTGTTCCTTCTTTTGTCGTCTTCAAAGCTCTCGCATAATTGGGAGCAATCCCGTTCCACGTCCATCCACCGCCTGCAAAATACATCTGACCGGACAACTTTTTATGGAGTTGTACCATATTTCGGTATACATCCCCAGATGCGTTATAATAATCCCAATAGACAAGTGTCAGTCCCGGGTCCGGCTTGTCCTCTTCTTTCCACTCATAATCTTTCGGCACATGATAGTACCGTCCGTCCTCAGCGGCCAGCATAAAATACATGTCGCTCCAGATCATTGGTTCAAACTCATATTTCCTGCAGATCTCACAAACTCTGTCCAGATGCCGCTTCATAATTCCGGTACGATCCTGATATCCGTTTCGGCTCAGATAGTTCCCAAGACCAAGCTGGAATGCCTCATCCATCCCGATATGGATCCGTTTTCCGGTAAATAACGTCCGCACAGAACGAATCATGGCATCCAGAAACTCATATACCTCCGGCTCTCCCACCAGAAGAATATCAGAATTGTCCCTCATCTTTTCTGTGACCGGCCACCGCAGGTACGTCCGAAGATGCGCCAGCGTCTGAATACACGGTACCATTTCGATTCCAAATTTTTCCGCATACTGTTCCATCGCATGAATTTCTTCTTTCGTATACCTGCCTCGAAGAGCCCCAAAATGCGGATACTCCGGAATTTCATAGGTATCTTCTGTATAAAGCAACAAATCGTTCATTCCCAGAAGAGCCAGGTACTCAATATAGCGTTTTACAGTCTCCATTTTAAGCACGCCGTTCCGGGAACAGTCAAACATGACCCCCAGACGGTCTGTATATGCGGTCTGCGAACAGGAGAAGTCCCCTTTCCGCCCAAGTACGATACCGAGCGCCCGGTAATACTGAACTTCCTCGTGATAACAAATCTTTACGTTATTGCCGTATTTTAAGATCTGGATACCCGGAGTTTCTGAATATTCCGGATAAATCACGATTTCCGTTTCCGGCAAATTCTCAAAGTGTCTTAGCAGAATCTCCGAGGTTTCCTGCAATTTTGTATCCTTTACGATCAGTTTCATGTAATCCTCCTGTTATCCTTTCACTCCTCCAAGAGCAATTCCCTGTACGAACTGCTTCTGGAGGAAAATGTACAAAATAAACGGAAAAATAAATGTAATCAGTGATCCCGCCATGATCAGTCCGTAATTTACCGAATACTGGGTCTTCAATACGGAAAGTGCGACAGTCAATGTATATTTCTCCGTCTCTGTGGCCGCAATCAAAGGCCACAGAAAATCGTTCCATGCAGAAATAAAGGTGAACACAATCAATGTTATGACAACCGGTTTCAACAGCGGCATCACAATCTGAATGAAAATCCGGTATTCCGGACAGCCATCCACCTGCGCCGATTCAATCAGCTCGTCCGGGATGCCATTCATAAACTGCTTTACCAAAAATACTGAAAATGCCCCGATCATCGTGATAACAAGTGCGGTTCTCGTATTGAGAAGTCCCACGTTTTTCATAATGACAAACAGCGGAATCATCGTAACCTGCCCTGGAATCATCAACGAGATCATATAAATCTGGAAAATGAATTTCCGGCCTGGAAAAAGCTTTTTCTCAAATCCATATGCCGCCATACAGGATATTACCACATTCAGCGCACAGGAAGCAATGACTACAACCACGCTGTTTATAAATGCCTGTAAAAATCCACTGTTCTTAAAAATGTAGGCAAAGTTTTCCAGATTGGTAAAGTCCACCTCGTTTAGATGGAGCTTTAACGTCCTTGATTCCGTGAAGGACATTAAAAACATATAGATAAATGGGAACACCGCAATGACTGTAATCAGGATGGTACAAAACAGCCCAAAAATTCCAAGTGGCGTCCAGTGCTCGATTTTTTTTCCTTTACTTTTCTTCATGTGCCTGTCACCTCGCTGTCTCTTCTTTTTCTTTAAAGAATACATTTTCCACCACATTGATAATCAAAATAATGATCAGGAGCAGAATTGCCATTGCACAGGCATAACCCATACGATACTCTTTAAAGGCCGCATTGTAAATTCCCATTACGAGTGTTACTGTAGAACGCCCCGGTCCTCCGTTCGTCATTGTGTACGACAGATCAAACACCTGGAAGGACCAGATAATGCCCAACGTGATGACCAGATAATTGATCGGCTTGAGCATCGGCATTGTAATCTTAAAAAACTGTTGAATCGATGTCGCCCCATCTACACGGGCTGCCTCGTAAAGCTCCGGGGACAGCCCCATAATTCCCGCATAATAAATGACAAGAAAATACCCTACATTCTTCCAGATCGCCACAACACACACGCAAATTAACGCCGTCTTGGAACTTCCGAGCCAGTTCAGCCCATCAATCCCAAAAATGCCAAGAATGGAATTGACGATCCCTCCATCAGTTCCGAAAATGGTTCTCCAGATCGCACCTGCCGTAACCGACGATGCAATAACCGGAATAAACATAGCGCTTCTTAAAAAGTTTCCGACAATATTCTGCATCCGGTCTGCCAGAAACGCCGCGAAAACCAGAGCTAAAAATGTCTGGATCGGCACGGTCACAATTACATATACAAAGGTATTCTTCAGTGCGTCAATGATATACTTGTCAGAAAAGATTTTACTATAATTATCTACTCCGACAAAATCCGCTTTTGTCATAATATCGTAATCCGTAAAACTAAAATACGTTGACATAAAAATCGGGAGCAGACAAAAGCACACCATAAAAAAAAGACTTGGAAGAATATAGATGTATCCCTGAACCATTTCCCTTCTTCTTCTTTTCAAATGTCTCACCTCAATTATTCTATACGGACCGGCAGGAATACTCCCACCGGCCCATATTACATACTATATTATGTTGTTGCTTTATTCTGAAGCCAGATTTTCGTTATAGTAATCCTGGGCATTTTTCAGAACTTCCTCCGGTTTCATCTCTCCCATCATCATGGACTGAAGATTTTCATTGACTTTTGTCAACAGAGAAACCGCACTGTTAAATGGTGTAAGGGTCTTGAAGTTGTCATTCTCCGTAGTATACAATTCCTTAAACCGCTCGTCACCAGAGTACTCCTCGTCCTTTGTGATCGGAGGCTGTTCTGTGATCTGCTTGTGGAACTCAGACATCACGTCTGCACTTGACAAATGTTTAATTGCTTTCATTGCCAGGTCTTTATCCTCACACTTGTCAAACAAAACAAGGGAATCGGCAGCAAAAAATGTCTTCGCCTCCCCGTCCGGACCCGCAAGCGCTGTTGTCCAATCCCAATCCACACCTTCCAGATTCAGACAGTTGCTTGTCGCAAGGATCATAAATCCTGTCTTTCCTGCTTCAAAGTCGATACGTGCGTCATCATTGGAAGTTGCTGACTCGTCAATAAAGTTATGTGTAAACCGAAGGTCGTATAGAAATTGCATTGCCTCCCGGCCTTCTTCCGTATCAATATTGACATTACCGTCCTCGTCCAGCAGTTCTCCACCGGCACTCCAGAAGAATGGAAGGAAGTTTTCATCTACATTTCCCCAAGCTCCACCAAGGGCCATATCAAAAGGCTTCACATCCGGACTTGTCTTCTGGATAGCCTGACACGCACTGACAAGCTCGTCCCATGTTGTCGGCATCTGGGTCACCCCTGCTTTTTCCAGGATCGCTTTGTTTCCGATCAAAATCCGCGCATTACCGGCAATAAATGGAAGCGCATATTGTTTGCCATCGATTGTTCCGTAGTCATAATAGATATAGTTGTCCTTTTCCTCATCATTAAAATAGGAGCCCATATCCGCAAGAAGATCTTTTGCAATATAATCCCCCATCATTTCCATAGACATATAGCCGATGTCCGGACCATTTCCGGATGTTACTCCAGACAGATATTTCTCCTCGTAATTGGACCAAGGAAGAATCTGAACATCAAAGTTACAATTTTCTTCTTTCTCCAGTGGTTCCAGTTGCTCCTCCCAGAATTCCTGATCTGATACTTCCGCATCCGTCCCTGCATAGGCCGGAAACCAGATTGAAATTGTCTTTTTTCCGCTATCCGAAGAAGATTCAGAGCTTCCACATCCTGCGAGCAGACCTGCGCACATTGCTGTCGCAACACATACCGCGCCTAATTTTTTCCATCGTTTTCTCATATAGCCTCCCTACCTTACTTGTTTCTTTTTCTTGTCTCAACTTCTGGCCAGATAACTATATTTTACCCCCCCCCCCGTATGTTTTTGTCAAGTTAGAGTAGAGAATTTGCATAATTATTTCTATTTTTATCAATTATTACCATGCATATTGCCAAAGGAACACCGTATGGCTTTCATCGAAAAAAAGATTCCGCATTTCAGGGATAACCTGTCCTGCGGAATCTTTTTTGTTTGCTTACATATTGTCCCTCTCTTTTGAAAAGATCTGCGATATAGGAAACAGACTGTTTCCTATATCCTATGCACTAACCGAAGAACACGGTTATGAAGTGATACGGAAGAGCTATTGGGGCTACTGCTCCATGGGGTCTCACCCTTTCGGGCAAGGGTCTGGGTTTTCTCAATGTAAGGACTAAAAGATAGTAAAGCCTTTTGGGCTTTCTGAATTACATTTTAAGGTTATGGAGCAGTAACCTCAATAACTCTCCCGATGTTCCCTCAATCTTTTCAACTTGTAAACAAATCAGTCCATATTCAGTTTTTCTTCTCCCTGTGTTTCTTCCGCACTAGACGTAAAGTCCATTTGTATATGAACTACTTACATCTGAATTTGCGTAGTGTACGCTACGAACGCGGTAAGAATATCCCTTTGGCACAGTTAATGTTTTCGATGATGTAACTGCAACAGCATTATATTTTGTGGCTGTCCAGGAAGTATAATGCTCCCATGAACCGTTTACTTTCCTTTCCACATTTACGTTAATGCTGACCTCCGAAACCACTTTCTGTGCTGAAGTTGTTCCCCCAACAGCAATCTTCCCAGAACCTACTTTGCTGATCTGAGAATATCCACTCTGGAGGTATACCCCTCTCGGCTGCACAGTGATGTATCCGATCTCAGCATCGTCTCCCTCTGCTGCATTGGCCCTCTGTCCGGATACACCGAATACCAATAGTACAGCTACCATCATTGCCGTCACTTTTGATAAAAAGGTTTTTCTTTTCATAGTTTTTTACTCCTCTATTATATAGACGCACGAGACGACAAAATCTTTCGCTTTTTTTCAAAAAAAGTGAAGATTTTCCAAAATTTTTTCAAATTCGTCTTTCTCAATTACCCCGGTTAAAAAATATGAAACATCTTGATATTGAAATTCTGCGGAAAACTCATGCTGCCCCGAGTCCTCTATCACATACTCTGTAACTGTAATCTCAACATTTTCAATCTGTTTCTTATATTGGTCTACTTCCTTGTCTTCTATATCATATCCTGATGAGGCATCTCGATAAATTGGAATAATAGTATACGTGATCATACTCCCATTTAATTCATAATAAATATTAGCCGTCAATAATGCCTGATCAATCATTGAATCAACCATTTTCATCTTTTTAGGTTTATAATCTAATCGCACGGGATCAAAACCAAAATTATCCTTTATGTTTTGGTAGACATTTTCTTCTGAGGTATTTATTGTCTCTTCTTTTCCCTCATGATCTGTATCGATATTGGTTAATTTTCTTTCTCCTAATAGCTGCTTTACTGTCTCCGCTACATACCCTTTATCGCCGAAACTTGTAATTCCAAGCCCCAATACCGTAACAAGTGCCGCGACCAGAGCAACCATCGCCTTTTTCCGGCGTTTGCCAACATGGACTTTTCTTGTTGTTTTCCCTGTTTCGGCTTGGTTACTGTGCCTGCGTTCTTCTGCTCCTGCAGCAAGCTCCAGGGATTCCGGAACCAGCTCTTCGGATATCTCCTCTTTCTCTTTTTCTTCCCGACGTAGTTGGAATTCCCTTCCAAGGCGTAATGCTTCCTTGTCTGCCTCGGACAGATTATCGTAGGCCTCTTTTTGCTTCCGGATCTCTTCGGCCCTTCTCCAAATCGTACTTTTCATCTCCGGGGAAGGAACGCCCTCAGACAATTTCGGCTCCTGCTCCATCTCCCTTTTAATTTGCTCTGCTTCCTTCTCCAGCTCGTCCTGCACAAGCTTCTTAATCATATCATTCTCTGTTTTCATTTCTTCCCCCTTTTTTCGTGTTTTCTTCCCTCCGACTTGACCTTTATTTCAATTCTGTTTAATATAAATAATTATAAAGCATTTTCGGAGGCACACTATGAAACGTATTATTTTAACCGGCGGCGGTACGGCAGGTCATGTCACGCCAAATATTGCTTTACTGCCCCGCCTGAAAGAACTACAATATGATATTCATTATATTGGCTCTTATAATGGAATTGAAAAGGATCTGATCGAACCTTTCCATATCCCATACCACGGAATTTCTTCTGGCAAGCTGCGCCGCTATTTTAGTATGAAAAATTTCACAGATCCTTTCCGTGTATTAAAAGGTTTCCATGAGGCAAATCAGTTGATTAAGGCTTTAAAGCCTGATGTGATCTTTTCTAAGGGAGGTTTTGTCAGCGTTCCTGTGGTTATGGCCGGAAAACGGAATCACGTCCCAACAATCATTCACGAGTCCGACATCACACCGGGACTTGCGAACAAGCTCTCTATGCCATCAGCCACGAAGATCTGCTGCAATTTTCCGGAAACTTTGAAAAATCTTCCGGCTGACAAAGCGGTTCTCACAGGTTCTCCAATCCGCCAGGAGCTTTTGACCGGCGACCGGGAAATGGCAAAGAAGTTCTGCCATTTTACTTCCGATAAGCCCGTCATCCTTGTGATTGGCGGAAGTCTTGGGGCTGCTGCGGTCAATCAGGCTGTGCGGAATATTCTTCCGGAACTTTTGGAAAGTTTTCAGATCATCCATCTCTGTGGAAAAGGGAAACTTGACGAGTCTCTGATTAATATCGAGGGCTACGCCCAGTTTGAATATATCCAAAAAGAGCTAAAAGATCTGTTTGCACTGTCCGACATCGTAATTTCCCGTGCCGGAGCCAATGCAATTTGCGAACTTCTGGCGCTCCGCAAGCCAAATATTCTGATTCCACTTCCGGCAAGTGCAAGCCGGGGGGATCAGATCCTCAATGCACGCTCTTTTGAACGCCAGGGGTTCAGCATCGTCCTGGAAGAAGAGTCTATTACTAATGAGACACTTCTTGATGGCATCCACCGCCTGTATAAGAATCGGGATACATATAAAAAAGCAATGTCCGATTCCGGTATGCAGAATTCCATCGGGACCATTATCAACTTGATCGTCCAGGCTTCACAGAAATAATGTTCCTTTAAAACTCTTAAATTAAAAAATAGGTGTCAAATTGGCACCTGTTTTTTTATATTATTTCATTTCTCTGTAATCTGCCTCATATTTTGTTTTTATCCACTTTTTTGCTCTGAACAGCATCGACTGGAATGCTTCCAGGCGAATTCCCATCTCCTCCGCAATCTGTTTCTGCGGAATTTCCAGTGCGTAAGCACGAACCACCGCATCATACCACTTGGAATTATGGCGGTACAGCTCTTCCAGCATGGTATTGGTAAACTCAATGTCTTTTCTTCGATGTTCCTGCATGAAAATCAATTCATCTGAACCAGGTGTTTCTTTTTCCAGACGTCCCGCCAGTTCGACATCACACATCGGTGTCTCCAATTTTGCCTTTCTCTTTCTGCTGTACACAAGTCTGCGGGCGGTGGTCAGCAACCACGCCTCTATGGCATCTTTATTCTGAATAGTTTCATAACTGATAAGTAATTGTATGAATGTAAGTTGGGTAATCTCCTCAGCATCCGTCTGATTTCCAGAGTAATACAGTGCCGTCCTCCAGACGGGATTCACATATTTGTCGTAGATATCATTAAATACTATTTCATCCATATGAGTTTTACATGCCCTTATCTTCTTGTTATTCTTTTTGCATTACTCTTCCCTGATCTTTGCTAAAATCTCTTCCTTCTGAGCATTATCAAGCTGTCCCATCTTCCAGCCAAGTCCTACCTTGTCGCCTTTGTATCTTGGAATCAAGTGCATATGGAAATGAAATACGGTCTGCCCCGCTGTCTCTTTGTTATTCTATACGATGTTATACCCGTCGCATCCGAGAATCGGTGTGAGCTTCTTCACCATCTTCTTCGCAAGCACGAGTGTCTTTGCCGCAACTTCGTCGTCCAGCTCATAAAGATCTGCATAGTGTTCTTTCGGCAGGATGAGTGCATGTCCCTTTGACGCAGGGCTTGCATCCAGAATTACACGAAAATCTTCATCCTCATAAAGCGTTGCGGTCGGGATCTCTCCGTTTGCAAGTTTGCAGAAAATACAATTATCGTCTCTCATCTCTTGAACTCCTTTACATTGATATTTGAATATTTAAGCCACCGGTGCTAAACTAGAAATCATCATCCGTTTAGAAAGGTGGGATATTCCTATGTCTCTTACATCCGATGAGATGCAGCGCCTTCAATCCTATGTCAGGCAAAATGCCGAAGCGTCTGCACTGTTTGAAAAACTGCTCCTGTCCTACGAAATGGAGCGGCATAAAATCTGCCACGAAATCCGAAATCCGCTGACTCTGCTTTCCAGTACCATTCAGCTCATAGAATCCCAGCACCCTGAGATCCGCTCTTTTGACTACTGGAATTCTTTGTGCGAAGATCTGGACTACATGATGGAGCTTTTGCAGGAATTTTCGCTTTACAATAACAGCAATGACCTGCGGCCGGAAACCTTTTCTTTCCGTAATTTTATGGAAAGACTGGTCCTCTCTTTTGCTGCGTCCTGTACCGCCTCTGACGTAGAGTTTACTTCCCGGCTCCAGGAAAATCTCCCCGTCATCACTGGAGATCCTGTGAAACTCCGGCAGGCCATACTGAATCTTCTGAAAAATGCCAGAGAATCCATCCATGGTCCCGGTTCCGTCCGCCTTGACGTATGGTCCAAATGCGATGAGCTTCACATCCGAATCGAAGACACCGGCTGCGGCATTACCAAAGGACAGATGGAAGAAATTTTCACACCATTTGTCACAACCAAATCTTCCGGAACAGGGCTTGGACTTCCTGTTGTGCAAAATATTATCCATGCCCATCACGGAACGGTCTCTGTAACCTCCATACCCAATCACGGAACTACTTTTGAAGTCCTGCTTCCGGTACATTGGGAGTCGCCTGATCATCCCCTGTAAAGGGTGGAGATACGGGACACGGCAACCGCCGGTGTCCCGTATTGAAAGTGTCTAAACCCTATATCCAAGCTATCTTTTCTCATCAGGTTTCTTCTTTTTCTACGTTTTTAGTCTATCGCAACAAGGCAACTCTTTCAATACTTTTTTCTGTATTCCACATTCCGTTGCCCGTTCATCAGTTTCTCTTTTGTTCCCTTAAAACCATGACTAAACAGATTTTTTATGAGTCCCCATCCACCGACTTTTTCCCTTATCACATCCCCGATCGGCCGATCCTCCAGTCCCCAGTCGTCGTAATGATTCTCACAAGAATCCTCCTCAGATTCTTCCTGTTCATCTTCTTCCCCATATTCATAATATTCTTCCTGGTATTCCCCCTCATCCTGATCTTCCAGATTACTACCCTCCTTCTGATGAGCCAGGATCTCCTCAATCACCTGACAGATCTGATAATTTTCCTGAATTGTCATCTTGTGGAGGGCATAGGAAATATAGATCCCGGAACGATCCTGGTAATCTGTCTCCCGCACGAAGAATTCAGCCAGCTCATGGAAACTCTCTGAAATCCCTTTTACATTAGACGGGTAATAGCAAAAATAATACCGTCCTCCCTCCATAAAAATACTTCTCGGATCCAAGAGCAACTGATTAGGACTGAGGAGATAATCCCGCATCTCCTCCATAACAGCAAGCAGATCCTCAATGATAGCAATAATCATTTCATAGGTGACAGGGCCTTTCTGTGTAAGAAATTCCAAAGAATGTTTTCCCTGTATCTCGTATTCATACCGGCTTCTTCCGTTGACGCCCCTCCCCTTTACCAGTAAAAGCCCGGGGATCTGATTGTTTGTCAGCATTTTCATCTGATAATCCGCCTGGTAAAAGCGGTCAGATTCAATAATGAAATATGATGTATTCAGATCTCTCCGGTAGCCGATTTTCAGTTTTCTGGTATCACTGCATCCTTTTGTTTCCGGATGCTCCGGATCCGGTCCTCCGGCTCGGTAAGCGCCGCCTTTGCCGACGCTGTAATTCTCAGTTTTTTCCTCGATGCTTGTGCTAAAATCGACACATACTCCTTGTGACATCTTATCTCTACCTCTGCTTTCCGGAACAGGATCATCTTTCCGGAAATCCTTTCTCTCCATAATTGTTTGACTTCTTCTTCCGAGAAAGGGGACTCCCGTTTCTGTTTTCTTCCGGCTATCACCGCTGTCTCATATGTCGTTCCGGTCAAAATATTTTTATCATGGTAATAAAACAGTGCCATGATGATGCCATAAACGATAAACAGCAGTGCCGATGCCAGAATAGCCGCCTCCACAGTAAAGTTCCCCTTCCATTTTTTCTCTACCATACAATTCCTCCCAGATATCCGGCTGTCAGAAAAGGGAGAAACGGAATCACTTCCTTGCGCCCTTTCTTCTTCAATACGACCTTCCCCAGACTCCAGATTCCGGCCGCCAAAAAGGAAAAACTCAATGCCGATACCAGTTTCCAGATCCCCAGGTACATTCCCAGCAGGAAAATCATCCAACTGTCCGCATACCCCAATGCCTCCTTCGTACACCTGCTCACAATGAGAAACCCAATACCTACAAACGCTCCCCAGATGTAGACCCAAGTGCCTTCCCCGATTCCAGCTATTCTTGCCGCTGCTGTCAGGGCGCTCCCCAGAAGCAGGAGCCACCGGGGCACGGCTCGGATCCGGATATCGTAGACTGAACATGCCGCCTGAAACAAGAAAAAGATTGTATTCCAGATCTTTATTTCCCACACTTCGAACACGCTCCTTTCCCTGCTGTCTCCGAAATCGGAACTGCATAGATCTTTCGCTTCAGTCCGCCGCAGGACATGGACATATGATATTTGCTTCCGTAATTGGTAATGTAAACTCCCATGCCGCTCACTTTCTTTCCGCAAAGCTCACAGGGATAATACTTACCGCCCGACTCATTCCTCAGATCTTCCAGGCCGGAAACCGGAACCATATGGATTGACAGATCCAAATATGTACAGTGATAATCCTTGTGGTACACTGTCCCGGTTTCAGTCACATAGACGATGGTCTGTTCCGCCGATATCGGTATAGAAGATTCATAACCGCACCACCCTTTCACCCGCATCGTTTCTTCCTTCTCCACCTGAAATCTGCCAAATACTGGGATGGGAATTTCCATCTTGTACGATATGTTCAGATACAGGATCTGATTCAAAAGATCCACATAGGAGTTCCCGCAGTCAATACCGGAAGCTCCTCCCAGAATAAGACTTCTGTCCAGCCGTTCTGTTCCGATTTCCTCCTGAATATCGGATTGTAGCTTTCCAGTATTTACAAACGGACTCAGATATGCATCTTTTGCGTACATCTTTCCGGCATACTGCATCCCTGCCCGGATATTGGTCTGTACTGCCATGATCTCAAACAGATACAAAAAGGCCAGCATCGCAAAGAGAAACATAGGGATCACAAAGGCTGCCTCCACTGTCATACTGCCACTTAGAAAGGAGGTAAAGACAGGCGCCTTTAAGGTACACTGCTGTTTTCGTAGGGAAAGCTGCTTCCATCTATGAAGCGAATCAGAATTTGTCTCCTTTCTATATGATATTTCTCGATCTGAAATTTCGTTGATTTTGGTTTGTAATTGGATTAAATCACCTGAGTTGTCACAAAAAGGCACCTTGCTTTACCTCCTTTCTGCTGTTACTTTTTGATTTGAATTATTGATATGCATAATACGTTGAAAACTGATATGTAATCCCTCTTCTGAGCTGACAGATACTTTGAATCCGCATCCGGGTAATGCAGGCATCCGCCTGAAAAAACGGACAGTTCAGACGCATTTTTAGATTCCACTCGATCAGATCAAGCATCCGCATCCTCAATGTCTCTTTGGTTTCCAGTAAGGAGAGCATCTTCAGATAATCTTCATAGGAAAGGCCGCTTTCTCCCGCACTGCTGCTGCCGGAATCCTGCGTCGTTCCTAGCTTCAGCAGTCCGGACAGACTCAGCTTCCAAGTCTCCTTCGTCTTGACTGACGGAACTTTTCCGCCCGCAGTCAGTACCCGCAGATCCATAATACTCTCCCCATAAGCCCAAGCCATCAGGACACCCTGGGCGACCACCTCTGTAAGTCCTGGGTTTCCAAGCAGGGCGCTGACAATTCCAGCCAGCACTTTGGCCTCTGCCTTTTTTGTTTCATCTGTCTGAAGGTAAAGGAAGTTCGAAGCCATCCGAAATCTACGAATCTTATTGAGGACGATCTGCAGATTCTCCATGTCATTTTGTTTTCCTCCGATCAGATACTCCTGTTCATACTCCAGCGGACGGTCATCTTCCGCTTTCGTATAACTTTTAAAATGGTCTGGGATATAAGCAATCATATACAGCTTTTCACTTGCATTTGCCTCCACTGACGGCAGATTCCCCTTTCCTTCCTGTCTCGTCCGTCCGGATACCCCCGCCATTCCTTCCACACTTTTCTGGGAAATAACACGGTCCCGTGGAAGTACTATTTCCGTCAGCACTCTATGCTTCAACTTTTGCAACACTCCCAGCGGATTTTCTATCTCCCCTTCGCTTCCCTCTCCAGACTCCTCCAAAGAGCCCCCGGATGCCAGCACTTCATCCATCTTCTTTTCATTTTCCTCTTCCCGCTTCTGGAAATCAATCGCTTTTTCTTCCTGTTCTTTTGCCTCATCCTCTCTTCCGATCAGATCCTGAATCATATCAATTCCATATAGGTTCTCCAGATAGCGGCAGACCTGATCCGCAAATTCCTGCCCCTCATTATCACTGAGGAAGCGGATTGCCTCGATCTGGTTCTCCCCCGCGATTGCCCCGAATACCGTCATCCGATCCAACACCCGGTCTTCGGTATAAGATCCGGTCTCATAGGAGCCATCGAGGCCAAATATATCATACTCCTCCAGAAGTTCCTTCTGATACTCCGCAAATACCGACTCTACTGAACGCTCCACATCAGCCCGCCGGATATTTTTGGACGTCTGAAGGGAAGCGCTCTCCAGTATGGCTGCGGCAAACGTCATCAAAATGAGAATCATAAGACTTGTCATCACAGTCATCTGGGCCTGCCAGGTTTCTACCCCGGCTGGGAAGCTTCTACTATATTTTTCCACTTTCACTTGTAATCTTACTGAAAATTGTCTGGACGAGCTCTGTGAGCTGTGCCTTAAAAATGATGACCAGCCCGATCAATACAACGAGAATCAAAATAATCTCCACCACACCAATTCCACTTTCGTCTTTCAGACATTCCTTTATCCGGTTCCAAATTCGTTTCATATTTACCCTCAACCAAAACATATTTCATCCTCCTCTTCTTCCCTGACGTTCTCTTTCCCCTGCGAAAGTTATCGTCAATATTTCCCTGTTTTCTCTTTCATCCTGCCGTCAGATTCCCGTGCTCCAGAAAGCTGGGACAATAACGATCACCAGTACTACCGCCAGCATCATAATCATGGGTACCAGAAGCTTTGTTCCAGTCTCTTCTCCTTTCCTCTTTGCTCTTGCCTTTCTATCCTCAAAGGCATGAATAGCCTCCAGACTTAGAAGCTCTGTAATTCCCCGTGTCCCCTTTCTCTGATTCTGGGACAGCAGAAGCCCCAGGCGCATATATTCCTGTGTCTGGCACCTTTTCCCGAAATTCTCATAGCTCTCTCCTTCGGGTACCCCGCCCTGCATTTCAAAACAGGTCCTTACCATCTCCTCGTAAGCCGGACGCTTTCCACACCGGTCTTTTCTTTCCTGATAGTTGTCCACAATCTTATACCATGCGCTTTTGACAGTCATTCCCGCTCCTATTAACAAGGAGAACTGCTCCAAAATCTCTGGGTAATCCTGCAAAAGCCGGTTTTTCCGAATCTTTAAGGCTTCACTTGCCTTCTGTCGCCCCCAGGCGGCCAGAAGTAGAAAGATCAGACCTCCCATTCCCAGCACCTGGTACCCGCTGATTGCTGTATCCCGTCCCCAAGTAACAGCATGGCCGGCGATCTCATCCGGAAGAGACAGCGCTGTCTCTTCCCGGCTCTTTTCGTTTTCCTCCTTCACCAGATGTTCCAGTGCTTCTATCACCTGCTCCGGGTTTTGAAGTTCCGGCGGATAGAGCGTCACTGTTGTCTCCCATGTCTTCTGAGCCATCTGCTTCTGTCCATATTCAAAGCTCAGTACTGCCCGGAGATGTACTGTGACTCCCTCCTCCGGTATTCCTTCTCTTAGAGTTCCATCCAGTCCCATGTAATCATAATTGTCCAGTGTCCATTGGATCGAGACCGGATAGCCCGGAATGGATGTGATAAGATCCAGATCCGTCGTAACATAGCTCCTTTTTTCATTGCTACCTAATATCTTTGCTTCCAGCTCTTCGGACACTTCCTTCAGGATCGCCGTGACCTCCTCTTCTGTGTAACCTTGCTCGTCCACCCTGATCTGGACAGGAACTCTCTCACAAATACCGTCTACCGTGGCAAGTACTGTCTCGTTCCTGCTCCCGCCTCCTTTTTCGTCCCGGCCAAGCTTGCCGTCTTTCACCGGACGTTCCTGTCCCGTCCAGATAAACACCGCCACGCTGAGGGTATTGACAAAGAAGAAAAAACAGATGCCTTTCCGGATTTTGCGCCGCTTTTCCCGGCTTTTTGTCCTCTTCTTTCCTGTCTTTATAAATAGAATCAATAGAATCAAATAGGCGACTCCTGTCACCGCAATCGCTTTTATATCCATTTCTTTTTCTTTACACCTCAATCCTTGTCATTTGAAACCCACTCCAGAAAGCTGCCAAATACAAAAGGAGACATCCTGTCATCACCGCTCTGCCCGCTATCCCCTGATAGAGCACCTCCATAAACTCTGGAAAACTTACCAACATATAGGCAATCATACCAAATGGGATCACCGCCATTACAAGAAACTCCATCTTCTTCGCCGCAATAACCGTCTCAATCTCCTTACTGAGTTCCTCCTTCTCCTGGATCTGAAACATTGTCTTTCGAATCACTTTTGCCATGTTTCCGCCGCTTTTCTTTACTGCTGCGATTACTGTAACAAAATTTCTGACATCTTCCTGGTCAACCCTCCATGAAAACTCCTCAAGAATCCGTTCCATGCTAAGATTCATCTTCATCTGACGGATCATATACTTCCATTCCCGGACTATCCGATCCTGTTCCCGATACATGATCCGCATTTCTTTCTCTGCTTCCAGCATAGCATTTTCCAGAGAATAACCGACATTTAGGGCGGCTGACACCGACTGCAGCGTGTCCAGAAACTGCCTTGTAAACTCCCGCTCTTTCTTTCGCAAGATCTCCTTTTCCCACACATACAGGAACATTCCGCCTACCGGGAGTAACAAAATCGGTGACACGGCGATAGAACGATAAAATAAAAGTGCTGTCAGCCCTGCCGCGCCGGCTGCCTCGATACCTCCCAAAAAATACTCTCCCTTTCTAATATCCTGCCGCCAACAGTTTTTCCTTTTTCTGCAGCTCTTCTTTTTTAACAAGACTTCCTCTCACCTTTCCGTAGCTGCTGCCTTTTTCCTGAAATTCATACAGCGTATTCATTTGGATTTCTCCCTTCTCGTATCCGGTAATCTCAATGATCTCCAGCACTTTGCGGGTTTTATCCCTCATTCTCCCAAGATGGATGATGATATCAATTCCGGAAGCGATCTGCCTTTGAACCGCCTCGATCGGAATCTCCATTCCCATAAGCACCATCGTCTCCAGACGCCCGATCATATCTTTCGGACTGTTGCCATGACCGGTGCTTAATGACCCGTCATGCCCGGTATTCATGGCCTGAAGCATATCGATAGTCTCCGCACTTCTCACTTCTCCGACGATCACCCGATCAGGGCGCATCCGGAGAGCTGTACGGATGAGCTCCCGAATATCAATCCGCCCCTCCCCCTCCATATTGGCATTGCGAGCCTCCAGCCGCACCAGATTCGGCAGTGACTGCAGCCGCAGTTCGGCATTATCCTCAATAGTAATGATCCGCTCATCCTCGGGTATGAACTGGGAGAGGGCATTTAGAAATGTCGTCTTCCCTGACCCGGTCCCACCGCTGATAAACATATTGTACTTTGCCTTCACAAGCATCTCCAGAAACTCGGCCGCTTCTCTGGAGATGCTGCCCCAGGCGATCAGGTGCTTCATCGTAATCCCCTCTTTGGGAAACTTTCGGATCGTGATGATCGGTCCATTGAGCGCCACCGGTAAAAGCACCAGGTTGACCCTGGATCCATCCGGTAATCTAGCGTCCACGATTGGTTCCGCCTCATTGACTGTCCGGTTACAGCCGGAGGCAATTTGCTGGGCGATGTCTTCCAGTTTCTTCCGGGATACAAATCTTTTTTCATACTGATAGATCTCTCCTTTCTTTTCCACAAAAATATTTTCCAGACCATTGATCATAATCTCTGTGATGGATTCATCTTCAAGAAGTTCCTGAAGGATGTCCAGTTTTCGAAATGCATTGAACAGATCCCTACCAAATTCCATCTTCATCCGGAGTGGAAGATAGATATCTTTGGCGTACTCTTCCAATACCTGATAAATCAATTCGACCAGTTCTCCATCTTCGATTTCCCTCGACAGATCCAGCTTTGCCATGATCTGATTCTGCAACGTCTCCATATGCAGTGTTCTTTTCATACTGCAATGCCTTCTTTACACATATTTCCGGCTCTCCTTTCATTTCCGTCATCCTCGCCTTCTGGGAAAGCTTTTTGTATCCCATGAATTCCAGAACGTCGAAAAACTGATCCAGCTTCCCCTCCTCCTCCACACTTTCGATATAGGGGAGATACCAGACATCGCATATTTTTAAAATGTCAAACAATCCTTGAACGCTCTCGCTGACGTCCAGGATCAGGTTTTGATACGGTCCCTTTTTCAGAATCTGAAGGATCAAAGAATTCCAGTCCTCCCACGCTACCTCCTTCAAATCAAGACTCACAGGGATCGGATCGAGGACAGCCAGCCCATCCTCCTCTTTTACCATGGAGGCAAGACGAAGCCCAAGATGATTCTGTTCCTGACGGGAATAATAGAGAAGATCCGCAAGAGAAGCGCTCTTTCCCCCAAGCCGGATCTCCGTCCCGGGGTACTCCTGCATATTAAGATAGAGGGTCCCCTCTTCTCTGGAGAGCACATGGCCGAGGGCCTTTGCAAACCGGGTCTTACCAATCCGGTGAATGGGGGAATAGACGACAATCAGACGCCTGCCGCCCTTTCTCGGTACCAGGAACAGTCCTGCATTGTCTTGATCCAGGCACGTCTCCACAATCTGAGCAAAAATCCTTCGGACGGACTGATATTTATAGATAGGAATCTCCTCTTCCCCTACTTCCGTACCCTCCTGACTTGTCAGTACAAATCTTCTGGCGGCCCTGCTCATCTGCCTCTTCTCATAGGGAATCTCATCCCCGATCAGCAAAAGCTCCGCCCCCTGGAACTCTTCTAGTCTCTCCGCCTGTTCAAAAGAGGTACACACTTGAACCTGGAGATCCAGCTCTTCCCTGTCGGCAATCACATCCGCAAGCCGCAGGACATACAGCTCTTCTTCACTGCATATAATCATTTGTCTGTCCATGAATTACTATAGCCGATTCGGCTTTGACATAGATAAGCGCTTTCCCGACGCTTTCTCAAAAATAGACTCCGGTTAGTCCGGATGAAACAAAAGAATTTGTTTGTGATTTGCATTATAGACTGGTTGCTCTGTTTTGTCCAGTTGTTTTTTATAAATCTCCAATCTTTGTGAAACTCTTACAAAATTTGCCAGCACACAATTCCATAAAGGAGCGCAATCCCAGGCAGGCCAAGGATTCCACCTGTCAAAAAGGTAATAGGATTCAGCCCCACAGCAACCGAAATCTCCTGCGAATCCAGAAACTGATTCACAAAAAAGATGAGGGCCGCACCCAAAATTGCACGCACAAGAAAGTTGACGACCATCTCGATTCCTCTCTCTTTCACTCTTCCGCCTCCCCTGTTTTTCTCTCCTTTCTCCATTCTATTCTGTCCAACTGGTATTTTATTCCTATTTTGGTACATACTATAACTATAACTTTAGGAAAGAAGGGATCGTATGCCAGATATCATACAACACTATTACGAATCAGACGTCTACCGCAGAGGCTCATACTCTGATCTCACCCATGAAATCGCACTGGTAAGAAAAGAAATCGAGGCGGCCGACAATCTCTTTCAGAATGCCTCCGATCCGGACTTGATCGACAGCTATATTTTCCAGGGAAACGCCGCCCGAAAACGATACAGTTTTCTCATCAAACAGGCCAAGCGTCTTTCTCCGTCCGTTTCCTGACAAAAAATCCTGCCGCAGCTTTTTCTGCTTCGGCAGGATTTTTGTCAGTATTCCTTTCCTCCAAGAAGTACCCGGATCGTGCTTTGTGCAATCGATTGATCCAGTGCCTGATAATCTTCCAGCATTTTCTCTTCTTTTTCTTGTTTCTCCATTTGCTCCCACCCCATGATACTGTTTGTTAATGCCTCCCAGAGAACAGTATCATTCAGACAATCATCCTTTTCCTTCTTCTGCTCTTTTTTCTGTCTTTCCAGAAAAAGCGTATGGTATGGGTTATAACGAAAATAGTATCCTCCCAGAGGATCCGCACAAAAGCAGTAACCTTGCTTTCTTAATTTGACCGCTCTTTCCGCTAACCTCTCCAATTTCTCCTGATAAAAAAGGACAGGGAACGGAATTCTTACGGCCTCCTGATAAAGAAGCGGATTGTTCGTCAAAACAAGGAATTTTTCATCTGTCACAATGTCTCACCTTCTTCAAATACCTTCTGCTCCTGAATATTTTCTGACAGTGCGTCCAGCGCCAGATGAATCTGTTTCGCACGTTCCTGTTTTTCCTTCTCCTTTGTTAATTCTACGTGTCCTGTCGGGTGCGGAATGGAAACCCCTTCTACCACACGGTTTGCGCCAACTGAAAGTGAAATTGGCGTAATGGTTGCAATGTGGACCGCAGGAATTCCTTCCCGGTCCAGTTCTTTTACAATCGTTGCCCCGCAACGTGTGTCTGTCCCTCATGTAGAAGTGAGAATGACGCCATCAACTTTTCCCTTAATCTCCTTTGCGATCTCCTGTCCGAACATAGCGGCCCTGTCAACCGGCATGGAATTACCGACCGTGACATAAAAGTAAGGATACAGTTCTCCTATAGTTCCATCTTTCGCAAAATCTTCCAAAACATCAACCGGAAGAACACGATTCCCATTTTCCATTGCAAAAGAGGGATCAAATCCTCCATGAGCCACGTCAGCCGGCAATGTCCCGGCGTCCCCATATTCCTCCAATGTATAAGCTCGGTACTTCGTACACGCCAACGCTTCCATATGATCCGGATTTCCTTTCGGAACAATTCCCCCCGAAGTCATCACAGCGATCCGTGCTTTAGAAAGATTCTGTATCGCCGGACTTGGTACAATACGGTCAAACTTTGGCATTGGCAGCTCCGTCTCAAACGGCTCTTTTCTGACTTTTTTTAACATCATATCGACTGCCCTTACCGCTCCGCTTTTCTCTTTCCAGACCATTTTTCGAATTCCCCTTGGAAAATATCCCTCCTCCTTTGGGCTCCCAATTTCACAGCCTTTTACCAGCTTTTCAACAAAATCCCCAATTTTTTTCATGGTTTTTCTCATATCTCTGGCATTTGGCCCGGATGGAAATATGTAGCCATACAATCGAAACATCTCCATTCCCGGGTTCTCTTCATACATCGCCGATACCGCCGGAATACCCAGGTGCTGCTGCGCCAGTTTAAGCATATTTCCGCAGGCCATTCCATACCGTCCCGCATTAAAAGCCGGCCCTGCGATCAATAGATCCGGTTTCTCCTTCTCTAAGAATTGTCTTACTTCTTCCAAAACTTCTTCTGTATGCTCCGCAAAATAATTGTCCCCACAGATGATCGTAAAGGCAACCTCCAGTTCTTCTTCGCTGAATCTCTTCTGGAAAGCACCCGCAGCTCCAACCGCTCCTCTTTGTATCTCCGTCGGATGATCCGCTGCTTCTTCCCCTCCAATCTGCCCAAAAAACTGATTCAGGTAATAAACCGCTCGCATAGACATCCCCCTTTCTAATAAGTTTCCACGCCGAGGGGCATGATACCTAGATTGCTGATTGCATCCATAATAACAGTATATGTCGTCTCGATACTTCCATCTGGCTTCAGAGAATTTTCAAGCGCCCCGGAAAGTTGATTCATAGCCGAAGAAACGCCGATAACCCGATCCATAGGCGGCAGTGTAATGATCTCATTGGCATTACCTGCACTGACAACTGCGTCGGCTTCCTTCGTTACAATCGTAATCCCCTGTGCTGTTCCATCTTTACCACAATTTTCATGTGCCAGAAGTACGGTGGAAATCCCTTCCTGCTCCAGCCGCCTGCATATCAGCATCAGATCACTTTCCGGGTTTCCTCCTCCTTCCTCCGATATGATCACACCGTCCAGCCCAAGGAGAGCACAAAGATTAGCGATTCCCAAAGCACACCGTTCCTTTTCTTCCAGTACCGGACTGATCGGGGATACAATCACCCCGCAAAAATCCAGTTCTTTTCCATGCCTTTCATATAATTCTTTCAAGACAGGATTATTCAGATGGTCATAGGTTGTATTTTTATCACATGCGGTCACACAATTCCCTGATACCACTGCTCCATCCATCAATTCATTTGGATGAAGAATACATGGGTGGACCGTCCTGATATTGTTTCCGTACAAATAGTTGTCATGGAGCAGTCCTTGGGCAAGCAAAAGATATACATATCCTATTCTAGGCTTTGAAGAATCATGGGAATCTAACTCCCATGTCTCTATCAAATCTGCTTTGGAATCTCTAACACAAGACGCAAGATATTCCGCAGCCTTCAATCCTGCCATTCTGATTTCCCTCTCATGCTCCGCATGAGTCAGGTCGTCTGTCGGGTCTGCGGAGAGTACTACATTGCATGTCTTACTATATATGGTATACTTTGCTCCAGGCCCACTCATATCAATGAGCCCTTCCTGGTAAAATACAATTTGCCCCGTTGTAACAACATTGCATCCGTCAAGCACAACCGTCGCCCCTGTGCCACAGCAATCACAGGGAGCCAGAATTCCCGGGAAGAACTTTCCACTTTCTACCTTTACCCGTGGCTCAATTACATCTTTGACAGGTATAATTCTGACCGATTCTCCCGGTCTCGCAATATCGACAGAATAATTCCGGAGACGTTCTGAGGCCACTGCTTTTAACAACTCCGATTTTTTTATCGTCAAAACACCGTTTGCATATGCGGTCGCATTTCCAAATTGAACATCGCGGATTTTAAATCTCCTTAGTTCTAAAGAATAAGATTTCATAGATGTCTCCTTTCCTTCTTTTTGTTCAGCAAAAATGTTCAACAATAATGTTTGTATATTTACACTACCATCTTTTTTAGAAAACAGCAAGTGGATTTATAGATTTTTTTATATTTTCTTTTGTAATTATTGACTTTATCTATTTTTTTGTTTATATTTATTGTACAAAAATGTTCAACAAAAGAGGTTTAAATTTATGAAAAAAGATACAACTAAATCAGCAGAACAAATAGTATTTGAAAAAGTTAAAAGCGCTTTATATAAACGGCGTCTTGCTCCTGGAACTGCTTTGACCGAGCAGAGTCTCTGCGATGCTTTAGGTGTCGGAAGAACTCCTGTCCGAAGCGCCCTGAAACGGTTGGCACAGGATGGATATGTAGAAATCGTTCCCAATAAAGGCGCCTATGTGACACATGGAGGCCCGGAACAGATTTCTCAGCTTTATGACGTCCGTATTCCGCTGGAACTTCTCGCAGTAAAAGTAACTATGGACTCTTACACTGATGAAGATTTTCAGTTTCTTACATCCTGTATTGAAAAAGAAAAACTGGCCTTTGAGGGGAAAAATCTGGAAGCTTACCTCAAGACCATCGAGGATTTTCATATGTACATCATCCGAAAAAGTCAAAATCCTTATCTGGAACAGGCATATAAAGTCGTGTTCCAGAAAATTCTGGTCTATCTGGCACTATACGACCGCTTTTATCTGGGTACAAAGAAAAAACTTCATTCTATCCCGACTCACACCCGGATTATAGACGCAATCAGGAATAAGAATTTGAAAAAGCTGGAAAAATTACTGGTGGAACAGCAAAAAGTCACCATTGATGAATTTGACTTCAGCGGATGTTATGGTGCAAATATCGGCCTTGCGCTTCTTGACTGATTTCGAGTTTTTGTTTTGCAGGTTATCTCATGTAAAACAAAGGAGGATTTCCATGAAAGAAAAAGGTTCACGGAAAGTCAATTTCCCGGAAGCTATTATTTTATTGGTCATTGTTGTCTTTATTATGATCTGGACTACCTTAATCGGTCAGATTCCTACCGCAGTAGGGCTTGTATATTGCGCGGCCTTATGCGGAATTTACGGCAAAATACTCGGGCATACGTGGGATGAAATGTTCAAAAATATCCTTCATGTAGTCCATGGGGCCCTGCCGGCAATCTTTCTGCTTTTACTCGTGGGCTTTATCAGTGCATCCTGGATTGGTAGCGGGACGATTCCCTATATGATTTATCTCGGATTGGAATTAATGCATCCAACCATTTATTTGTTTTCCGCTTTCTTGCTTTGTGCGATCGCTTCTATTGTAACGGGTTCAAGCTGGGCGATTGTCTCGTCACTTGGTATTGCACTGATCGGCATTGCCTCCGGCCTTGGTGTTCCGCTTCCGATTGCGGCCGGCGCCATCGTATCCGGATGTTTTCTCGGAGACAAATGGTCTCCATTGTCAGATACGCCAAATCTGGCCGCGGCAACAAACCGGCGTGATATTGTCCAAATTTTTACCAGTATGATTCCAACCTCGGGAATCGGCGCAATCATTGCGGCGGCAGCGTTTCTTATATTGGGATTTTTTCTTCCGCACAGCGCGAATACGGATACCAGCGGAATCGAAATATTAAAATCCGGATTACAGGACAGTTTTTCTTTTAATATCTTCCTTCTGCTACCGGTAATTCTGGTATTTATTCTGGCCGCACGGAAAGTCGCGATTATGCCTGTTCTTGCTGGCGGTGTTGCTATCGCTTCTATCGAAGCTCTCCTTTTTCAGAAAATGTCCCTGGTTGATCTTTCCTCCGCCATGTGGAATGGATATGTCGCTGATACCGGAAATGAAATTTTGGATTCCCTCTTGTCACGAGGCGGCGTCATGTCCGTAGCCGAATTGATTATGCTGTTATTCGCAGCCTTAACGTTTGCCGGCATTATTGAAAAAATCGGAGTACTGGACGCAATTATGGAAAAACTTCTTTCTATTATCCATAATCGCCCTGTTTTAATTTTTTCAACCATCTTGACCACCATATTGACCGTACTTCTCAGCTCCAGCGTTTATGTGTCGATTATTCTGAACGGTAAAATGTATGAAAAGGCATACAATAAGTTGGAACTTGACAATATTGTTTTGGCCCGCACCACATTAGAATCCAGTGCCTATCTGGGAGGTATGATCCCGTGGAGCGGCGGGGCTATGCTCGTAATCAGTAGCCTAAACGTCGCGGCCTGGTCCTATGTCCCTTGGGTATTTGGCTTTTATGCCGGCCTTCTAATGACAATCATCTGGGGATTTACCGGACATTTTTCAGCAAAGCCGCTCCCTGACACTCTTTCTGATGAGGAAACATAAGGGTAGGCCCTCCTATATATCTTTATAATTCATATAAGGAAACAGGCGCTGTGAGCAGCTCACAACGCCTGTTTACCTTCTATAATGTAATTGTAATTTCCCGTTCTGTCCGGTGATACTGATAATACCGGACCCCGGCTGAATCCATCATCCGCTTGGAAGCGATCACCGACGCGGTGTCGTCATATTTGTCACTGTCATAGATCACTTCCTTGATCCCTGCCTGTATAATGGCCTTGGCACATTCGTTGCACGGGAAAAGCGAAACATAGATCTTGGCCCCTTTCAGGTTTCCCCCGCCATAATTCAAAATGGCGTTCAGCTCACTGTGAACCGCATACACATATTTGGTCTCAAGCGGGTCGTCTCCCTCTCTCGCCCATGGGTATTCATCGTCGGAGCAGCCGTTCGGCAGTCCATTATATCCCATGGAAAGAATCTTATTGTCCTGGCTGACGATGCAGCACCCCACCTGAGTGTTCGGATCCTTGGAACGCATCCCCGACAACATCGCAATTCCCATAAAGTATTCATCCCAGGACAGATAGTCCTGCCTCTTTCCGTTCATCCCATCACCCCCTCTTATTTGGTGCCAAAGATGCGGTCTCCCGCGTCCCCAAGTCCCGGTACAATATATCCGTGTTCGTTCAGTTTCTCATCTAGGGCTCCTGCATAGATATCCACATCCGGATGATCCTTGGAAAGCTTCTCCAGTCCCTCCGGTGCGGCCAGAATACAGAGGAACGTCATGTTCTTGACGCCCTTTTGCTTCAGCATGGCAAGCGCCTCGGAGCTGGATCCTCCAGTAGCAAGCATCGGATCTACGACAAACACGTCCCGCTTGTCACAGTCAGACGGAAGCTTACAGTAATACTCCACCGGCATCAGGGTGTCCGGATCCCGGTAAAGTCCGATGTGCCCGATCTTTGCGGCCGGGATCATCTTGAGAATTCCCTCTACCATGCCAAGTCCGGCACGAAGAATCGGCACAACAGCCAGCTTTCTCCCTGCCAACTCCTTGCCCGTCATCTTACAAAGCGGAGTCTCAATCTCCACATCCGCAAGCTTCAGCTCTCTCGTCGCCTCATAGCACATCAGCATGGCGATCTCCTCAATCATCTCTCTGAACTCCTTCGTCCCTACTTCTTTCCGGCGGATATAATCGATCTTATGCCGTACAAGCGGGTGATCCATTATATGTACTCTTCCCATTTTTCCTTTGCCTCCGTATTCAGCTTTCTGGCCAGTTTTCTCATATAAATTTCCAGTTCCAGGTACCCTGCCTCATATTCCTCCAGGGACTTCCCGTACATGGATTCTACTTCTTTCTCCTCATCAATATACTCATTGAGGGTGAAAATATTCGGATGAAATCCGTATTCAGTAATGATCTTTCTCTTCTGTGCTTTCTCCATTGTAAGAATCAGTGTGTCCGGCGTGATATCCTTCTCCTCAAAAGCAAGCGCCTCGTGTTCGGATATATCTACCTCATTTCTCCGCATAATCTCTTCCGCCTTAGGATTCATTGGTTCCGGGAAAAGTACGATCATGCCCCGGGACTCAATATCATACTCCTGGAGAAGTGTCTGTCTCTGGAACAGCCGCTCTGCCATCGGGCCGCGGCAGTTGTCATCCTTGCTGACAAAGATAATCCTGCGGTATGTCTGGAGCTTTAAAATCTCCGAGGCCGGAATCCTTTTGTGTCCCGCCGCTTTTAACAGACGGTTCATAATCGCCGCATCAATGGCCTCGCCGAAAAATCCTTCGCTGTAAATAATATCAACGCCCTCTTCATCAAACTCCCGGAGGATTCCATACAGATTTTTCGTAATTGTCCTCCGATTCTCCCGGCTTCCGATACTCTTCACTGTCCCATAAGTGTACTGGCTCATTGTCTCCGCCGTAGCAATGATTCCAATCCGGTATGGTTCGCCATTTCCCTTCCG
This sequence comes from Sellimonas intestinalis, assembly GCF_001280875.1. Classification (GTDB taxonomy): domain Bacteria; phylum Bacillota; class Clostridia; order Lachnospirales; family Lachnospiraceae; genus Sellimonas; species Sellimonas intestinalis. Next base: position 101,066 of record NZ_LGAJ01000013.1, read on the forward strand.
TCCGAACACTGCCTTATCATATGCGAGCTGTTTGATCGCAAGTACTGTATCAGACGGGGACCCCTCAATCAAAATCATCTGTGCTTTGGGTGCGTAATGGCGGTACTTCATCCCCGGCGCCTTTGGCGCCTGAGGGCTGTTCTCTGAAAGGAGCGTCCGGTCAGTCTCCACCTCACCGATCACTTCTTCCAACATCTCTTTTGTCACCGCACCCGGCCGCAGAATCATCGGCGGTGTGCTCGTCATGTCCACAATCGTCGATTCTACCCCAATATTGACATTACCCCCATCAAGGATCATATCAATCTTTCCGTCCAGATCCTCCGCCACATGCTGTGCTGTTGTCGGACTCGGCCGCCCCGATGTATTGGCGCTTGGCGCGGACACATAGCCGCCGCCTCTACGGATCAGCTCCAGCGCGATTGGATCATCCGGCATCCGCACAGCCACAGTATCCAGTCCTCCTGTCGTCCCGTACGGTACTCTTGCGTTTTTCTTTAAAATCAAGGTAAGCGGACCCGGCCAAAACCGGTCTGTCAGTGCCTTCGTCTCCTCCGGGAGCTCCTCCACAATCTCCTCCAGCGCACTTTTCTCCGCAATATGTACAATCAACGGATTGTCAGAGGGTCTGCCTTTAGCCGTATACGTTTTTCTCGCCGCCTCCTCGTCAAGCGCATTTGCCCCCAGGCCGTAAACGGTCTCCGTCGGGAATGCGACCAGGCCGCCCTGCTTTATGATCTGTCCCGCTTCCTCCATAATTGCTTCATCGATTTGCATTCTGTCAATTTTTTCTATTTTCGTTTTCATGCCATCTATTATAGCATACTCATTCCTATTTCGAAACCCTCTGCCTCAGTCATTCTCTGAACCCGCTGATCTCAGACATTCTTCAATTCCGTCCGCAATCGCTTTTGCCAGCGTCTCCTGGTAAGATTCTTCCGCAAGCCTGGTAGCTTCCTCCTGGTTGCTCAAAAAGCCGCACTCGATAATCATCGTCGGAACTTCCGTCCGCCGCAGCAAATAATAGGTATCATTCCCTTTGATCGGACGGTTTTTTATTCCCTCAAGATTTTCTATCTGTTTCTGTACCGTATTTGCCATTTCCTCTCCCTCTTTGGAGTGTTCGAAGTAAAAAATCTGGGATCCACTGACATCCGGGGAGGGATAGCTGTTTTGGTGAATACTGACCGCAAGTACAGGTGCCGTCTCATTAATCAGTTCTACCCTTCGTTTTAAGTCCTGCACTTGCTTATTATCTGCATCTTCATCATAGAGTCCTTTATCCTCCTCACGTGTCATCAGCACCGAAATGCCACGGGACTCCAGTTCCTCCTGCAGCTTCTTCGCAATCTGCAGATTAATGTCCTTTTCTAATGCGTCATTTACTCCTACTTTTCCAGGATCCTTCCCGCCATGTCCGGCGTCAATTACCACATCCGCCTGCCCGGTTTTTACCTCCCCCTGCGTCACAATACTCTCCACCTTCCGGATTCCGATCAATACCAGCACCAGAAAAAGAAGTGCAAGTATCCATTTCACCTTATCACCCATACAGAAACTCCCCTGTACTTCCATGCTCTTAAAAAAATATATGAGTACTGCTTGTACGATATATCTGTCTTTCCCAGGTTCCTAGGCAGTTCACGCAAACACACTTCTTTAAAAAGTAACAAGCGCCGCCCTGGAAGGACTTCCCACCGGGCGGCACGCTTCTCTCCCTGTACTACCGTACAGAGAAATCTGTATTTAGTTGTATCTTCATTATCCTTTGATGTACTGGGCAATCAGCTCCCAGATACCGTCCTTTTCGAATCCGATCTTCCATTCAGCCGCTCCGGCGAGATCATACTCCTTCATCACCTTGAGCTTGGCCTCCAGGGAAGACTCGTCTTCAAGCCAGATTTTGTACGTGTTTCCGTCCGCATTCCATTCTGCATAGTTCTGCTGTGTCGTCTCATCCCAGGTTGGGGTAACGCCTGCGCCTGATACGGCTTTCTCCGCATCCGGCATACCAATCGCCTGACTCGTCAGGCCCTCGGACGACTCGATCCACAGCCTTGTAAAGAGCGGAAGTCCGTTGATCACTTTTTCCTTCGGTACTTCTTTGAGTGTCTCCGTGATACCCTCTTTTACAAAATCAATAGATGCGACAGATCCGGCTTCCTCTGAACCGGAAAAATGCTCGTCATATCCCATAATAATCACGTAATCCGCCACAACACCCTGTTCTTCCCGGTTATAATGGCTTGTGAATCCAGGCACATAGTTGTCCACCGAGAGAACCAGGCCGTTCTTACGGCACTCGACGGATAATTCCCTCACAAACTGAATATAATGATCGCTCATCTCTTCTGTGATCTGCTCAAAATCCACATTGATGCCATCCAGACCTGTATTGAGCGCCTGAGTAATAAGCTGGCTTATCATATTCGCACGGCTCTGTGTATTACTCAATACTGCGAGCGTGTCGACCTGGTTAGTGAAATTATCAATCAATCCCCATACTTCCAGCCCTGCCTGGTGTGCCGTGTTGACATAATCGCTGTTTGCCAGTGAGGAAAGATTCCCGCTTGTGTCCTGAATAGAGAACCATGTCGGGGAAATGGTGGTAAGTCCGGACGTTCCCTCGATAACGGACGCTATATTTGCGTTGGCCGCCTGACTTGTCACCTGGTGCCATGCCAGGTTGATCTTATAGTCCTTATGGATGCTGGTGTACTCCGGTTCATCGTACTCAGACTCCCGCACCTGTGCCTCAGCTTTTCCAAGTGCATCTGACTTGGCATAACCGATGTAGCCGTCGCTTGTCCTGACCTTCACCCAGTCTCCGGCCTCCTCGATCACTACCACGTCATCTGACTTTTTAATCTCAGTCAACACCGGGCTCTTTACGCCTCCCAAGATGCGGACTTCCGTATTCTTTTTCACCTGGGCATGGTTTTCGTCCTTGTTCGTCACGACCACCGCCCTGTCCGGATTTTCGTAAACATCCAGAGTCATGTCTGTAAATTCCTTTACAAAATCCAGCGCAAGATAGACGGTATCATTTTCCATTTTTACAATTTCATAGTCTCTGGCCTGCGTCCCGTTTCCGGAACTAAACTCGCTTGCTCCCGCCGGTATACTAAGCGTCTGATCCGGTAAGGTATAAAGCAGTTTGTTTTCATTGGAGTCCCAATAAAATCTCTGATTCACATAATCGTGTACAGAATCGAAATCCAGATAAATCTGGCTTCCTTCTTTCATGCTCTTTACTTCAGGAATTTGGTTGTCGATCGTCATCCCCACCTGGTTGGTGGCATTAATACCAAAATACTCATTTTTATCAGCCTTTTCCTTCGACGGGCCATATCTGATCCATAATACGATTCCTGCCGCGACAGCCAAGATAAGTAAGAGCAGAAGAAGAACCAGGATGCGCTTTCTTCTCTTTCTGCGCTTTCGGATACGGCGCCTCATTTCCATTTCTTTCCTGCGTCTGAGTTCCTGATTACGGCGTCTTGGATCCTGCTGCTGTGCCGGTTTTACATTGCGTCTGTCCGGCCGCTCATCCGGTCTCCTCTTGCCTCGTCTTTCATCCATGTCCATACCTCCTGTATACGCTCACATTATATCAAGATTTCCTCTGCACGTCATTAAAAATTTTGATATTTTCGACTCCGTTCGCTGTAACTTCTGCGTAGAGGGGGGATCATCGCATGTTCATTTTTTATCCGATAGTTTTACAAACCTGACTTCTTTTACCTTTCCTTCCTCATCCGCCACGTAATCCCTCATATAAGAGAGATTTTCCTTCACGGCGTATTCGGACGCGATCTGAAGCGGACTGGCCGGATGCCCATCTATCTTCATCCGGACGCCCATCCGTTCATATTCCGAGAGTTCTGCAAACAGACGCCTGCATTCCTCGTCTTCTATGACGTCGCTCTCTCTACCATTTCCCATTTTTCTTTCCTGTAACCCGAAACATAAACTCTGAAAAACCATTTCAGTATGACTGCGGCCGGAGTATCTCCCTGTGAAGTGCATCAATTACTGATTGTGATATATTATTTATGATACCCCATATGCTGAAAAAGGTAGCATTGTTCCCGTTATTTTTCAAAATTTTATATCTTAGAAATCTGTCATTGAGTGTCTTTTGTGTGATTTTAATGAATATAACCTGAGAATAATTGTGATATGCTCTATTTTGACTCTATCGAACTGGCACAGATATGCTTTTCGCAAGAAAATCATGGCCGACACTGCATCTAAATCGATGCGGAACATGCTGACCAAAAATAGATCCTGTAAATATCCCCTCCTTTGCCTGTAAACGCAGTCATTCGGGAATACTACCTCTTGACCTGTTATTATACTCCTGTTTCCCTTAATTGCAAGTATTTTTTTCTAAAATTTATTTACATAATTTTATTTTTTGTTTATACTACTATTGAGTTCGTATAAGATTATTTACAGGTAGGAAGTGATGATATGAAAATTGAAAAGATCAATGAAAATCAAATCCGTTGTACCCTGACACGTGCCGATCTGGAGGACAGACACTTAAAGATCAGCGAGCTTGCCTACGGTACCGAAAAGGCGAAATCACTTTTCCACGATATGATGCAGCAGGCTGCTTTCGAGTTCGGATTCGAGGCTGACGATATCCCGCTTATGATCGAGGCGATCCCATCCTCGTCGGATTCCATCGTGCTCATCATCACAAAGGTAGAAGATCCGGAGGAGCTGGACACCCGGTTTTCCAAGTTCGCTCCTTCCCCGTTTGATGATACAGATACAGCCAGGAAGTCCCTCCCAGACAAGCTGGAGGGCGCAGAGGATTTTCTGCAGCTTCTCAACAAGGTGAAAGAAGCAGTGGCAGAGATGCCTGGAAAGCTCGTCCGGACCGAGTCGTCCGTCGGGACTGCCATCCGTCTCTTTTCGTTCGGCTCTCTTGACCGAGTACTTGACGCAGCGCATCTCCTCTCACCTATGTATCATGGGGTCAATACCCTTTATAAAGATCCGTCTGACGGATTCTTTGTTCTGGCACTCACACAGTCCAGCCATACGAAGAGTGATTTCAGCAAAATCTGCAACATGCTGACAGAATATGGTATTCTGGAGAAGAGTACTCCAGCGTCTCTTGCTTACCTGGAAGAGCACTGTGAGACGATCTATACTCAGACAGCCATCCAGCATCTTGCCAAACTTTAAATCAGACAAAAACACCGTCCGCAGGACTTACTCACCTGCGGACGGTGTTCTTTTCTATCTTTTATTCGTTTGCTTTTAAGAAAGCGTTGATCTTTTCTACTAATAACTCAGCGTCAATGCCATGCACCATGGCAGCCTCTTCCAGAGATTCCATCTGGGAAGCCGGACATCCAAGACAGTGCATTCCGATTTCCATAAGAATTGGAGCTACTTCCGGATGTGTATTAACAACTTCGCCGATCGTCGTAGTTTTCTCTACCTGATAAGCCATTTTAAATTCCTCCTTATTTACTTGGATTTACGTAATCCTTATTATAATACCATTTTTTCTAATTCGCAACCCAAAAGGTGCGCTTCTTCTACGAAATGTGTAACTATTCACCCATAAAACTCAGGTTCCCAGCTAAATTGCCACATAAAATTGTCAGAATTTTCTATATTTTATTTCTCCCACACCCCATCGTTTGATTATGGGAATGTCAACCTTTTTTTCCGGTTTTTTCGACAAAAAATTAATTTTATTGCATCTCCACAAAACATTCGTTCTTTTAAAAGGCAGAAGTTATCCCCACAATTCACAAGTTTTTATGTGGATAATGGGGATAACTTCGGAAAACAACGCTATTTTACCCTTTTTTTGCAATTTTGATGTGGAAAACGATTTTTACCGCGTTTTCCATTTTTTTACAATATATTACAAATTTGTGCATTTTGCCTATTCGCAATTTTTTTCTCTTTTGGCCTGTTTAGAAGATTCTTCTTACTGTCACAATACTTGTATAGGTAGCAGGAGAAATTCCAATCCCATGCGCCGGATCCTGGGCGTTGACAATCTGTCCATTTCCAGAATAAATACCTACATGGCCATTATAGCAAATGATATCTCCCGGCTGTGCCTCCGAATAGGATACTGCGTATCCCGCACTTCTCTGTGCTGAGGATGTTCTTGGAAGAGATACACCAAAGTGTGCATAGACCGACTGCACGAATCCGGAACAGTCCGCTCCGTTTGTGAGGCTCGTCCCTCCCCAGACATAAGGGTTGCCAATAAATTGGCATGCGTAATCCACCACAGCCTGTCTTTGTGCCTGCTTTCTCTCCGCCTCTTCCCGTGCCCGCTGTTCTGCCTCAGCCTGTAGTCTTGAAGCCTCCTCTTCCTTCGTTTCCCCATAGGAAAAAGTTACTTCCGTACCGTTTTTCAAGGCTTCGGCCTCCATTTGGCGGATCTTCTGCTGTGCGCTTTTCATCTCCATCAGATTTTCCGACCTCACAAATCCGGTTACATTACCAGAACGGATTGCTGTCCATTCTCCCACCGGGCCCTCCAGTGTAACGACATTCCCCGGATAAAGCTTTCCTGTCCAGTCACTGTCATCGGATGTACTGCTTCTGACATATAAATAATCAGAAGAAAGATTAACAAAACCGGTGTTCTCGTATTTTCCGTTCTGCTCTTTTACGATGAAATCCTCGTTGTCTCTCTCTTCTACTATAATGGAAGTATCTTCCTCTTCTGTATTCTGTACCGGTGTAAATAGTCCGCTTGTCCGCAGCACGCCATTTGTGGTTGGAAATGTTATGTTTTCTGTCTGACATACGGCAGTTTCTGCCTGTTCCAAACTATCCGACGCCTTAGCGTGTAGCCCGTTTGTCCCCAGCAGTCCGGCCGTCATGGCGATTACCAGTCCTTTTTTAAAACTCATATGCATAACCTGAATCCTCCTTCTTCTATAGTTATGTATATTTTCTTTCGTAATTATTACATATTTGTTACAAATATTACGTTTTGTATTCTAACATATTTCATTTCTTTGTCAAGAAGGTTTTCCCTTCGGGCACGGATTCTTTTTGATTTCTTCTTGACAAACTTCGAGTTTTTTTTTACTATAAATATAGTAATTGTTATTATTATTAAATGAAGGGAGGGGTTCCGTTGACAGCATTAAAGTACAGCAGGCAGCGCGAATCAATTAAGGACTACCTGATGCATACAAATGCACATCCTACTGCCGATATGGTTTATCTCCATGTAAAAGAGCAGTTTCCAAATATCAGCCTTGGAACCGTGTACCGGAATCTGAATCTTCTCTCCGATATGGGCGAGATTATTAAAATACCGACTCCGGACGGCGCGGACCGTTTTGATGGACGTACTGTCCCGCACTATCATTTCTTTTGCACCGAGTGTGGATGCATGAAAGATATGAATATGGAATGTATAAGGCAAATCAACCAGATCGCCAATGAATCCTTTGACGGGATCATCGAATCACACAGCATTACCTTTTACGGTAAATGCAGCAGGTGCCTTCACAGTCATTCCGAAGCGGCTGCGATGTAAACACGACGCAAATATGAACAATTTATAAATTCCAAAATAGGAATTGACAAGCATCGGCAAAAGTGCTATATTGATATCAGTAATTATTACTGTTTTCAAACAAACTAAGGATTAGAAAGAAAAGGAGATATGTATTATGAAAAAATGGGTATGTACAGTATGTGGTTATGTTTATGAAGGAGAAAATCCGCCGGCAGAATGTCCGCAGTGCCATGTTCCTGCTGAGAAGTTCCAGGAGATGGCTGGAGAGAGAACATGGGCTGCTGAGCATGTTGTAGGTGTTGCTCAGGGCGTCAGCGAAGATATTATTGCTGATTTAAGAGCAAACTTTGAAGGTGAGTGCTCCGAAGTAGGTATGTACCTTGCAATGGCAAGAGTTGCCCATAGAGAAGGATATCCGGAGATCGGATTATACTGGGAGAAAGCAGCATGGGAAGAAGCAGAGCACGCTGCAAAATTCGCTGAATTATTAGGTGAAGTCGTTACAGACAGCACAAAGAAAAACCTCGAAATGCGAGTTGAGGCTGAAAACGGTGCTACAGCAGGTAAATTCGACCTTGCAAAGCGTGCGAAAGCAGCAAACCTCGATGCGATCCATGACACGGTTCACGAGATGGCAAGAGATGAGGCTCGCCACGGAAGAGCATTTGAAGGACTCCTTAAGAGATACTTCGGCTAAGATATACCTAATTGTTATATTTCATGGGACGGTTCTTTGGAATCGTCCCGAAATCAGTCATTGAAGGAGGAAAAAGATGTCTAAATACGAAGGAACAAAAACAGAACAGAACCTGATGACCGCATTCGCGGGAGAATCTCAGGCAAGAAATAAGTATACATTCTATGCTTCTCAGGCAAGAAAGGCCGGATATGTACAGATTGCGAATATCTTTGAAGAGACAGCAAATCAGGAGAAAGAGCACGCTAAAATGTGGTTCAAAGAATTCCACGGAATCGGCGATGTAGCAGACAACCTGAAAGACGCTGCTGCTGGAGAGAACTACGAGTGGACAGACATGTACAAGACCATGGCTGAGGAAGCAAAGGCAGAGGGATTCGATGAACTTGCCGCTAAGTTCGAGCTTGTAGCAGAGGTTGAGGCTTCCCACGAGAAACGCTACAACAAGATTCTGGCTACATTTGAAGCAGGCAATACATTCAAAGGCGACGCTCCTCTTGGTTGGAAATGTAACAACTGCGGATATATTTACGAAGGCGAAGAGGCTCCGGAAGTATGTCCGGTATGTGCTCATCCGAGAGCTTACTTTGAAAGAAAAGTAGAGAACTATTAAAATCACCCATAGAATAAAACTGCCCTCTTTCCAGGATCTATACAGCAGATCCTGGAAGGAGGGCATTCTTTTACATTATTTTCTGATAGATCTGTTTCACTGGCACATACAGCAGGCTTACTGCCACAGCCATAAATACCGCATTGAATATCGTAGCCGGAATAGAAGCTGTGGAGGCTGCCACTGCAGCGCCAATGCCGCTTCCGGTAACGATGAGCCCGACAATTCCCATCGCCCATTCAATCAGAATATTCAGTATCGCATAGAGAATACTACAGATTACCACTCCTTTGTACTCTTTCTTACGGTCACCTCCCGCACGTCTCTGGAACCAGGCGAACAGCGCTCCCACCAAAAGACACTTGACAATCGTCTCCACAAATACCTGCGGAATCGATTGGACATATCCATTCAGCAGGTCAAAGATCAGCAAACCAGCCGTCCCTGTGACCGCGCCTTTTTTTCCTCCCTGGAGAAGCATCCCCATCACTACAAATACATGTCCAAAATGAATAAACGGCGTCCCGACCACAGCCGGAACCGGAATTCGAAATGCCTGAATTCCCAGAAAGGTGACAGCGGTAAAAAATGCCATACTGACTAAGGTTTTGATTTTCTGATCTTTCATCTCTATACCGCCTTCGTCCGTTTCGTTTCTTTCATAAGCATACCGCTCTTTAGAAGTACCGGGCGAAGCACGTTATAAAGAACTCCGGCTAGGACTACAGATACGATCGCATTGATCAGTGTCGCCGCACCGTTGATTTTAGCAAGTGTCTCCGCCATCTGCTGCGGCTGCCCTAAAATGTACTGTTTATAGAAATAACCGAAAATCGGATCCGCAAAAACATTGAATCCCAGTCCTGCGACACATGCCAGAACACTCCACTTCATCACGTATTTCTTATCCGTACTTTCATTGATTTTTGCGACACGGTGCGCTACAAGTCCAACAATCAGTCCGATGGCAAATTTCAAGATAAAGGTCTTCGGCGCCCCTACAATATAGATTGGATCCAAAAGATCTCCAATCGTCATTCCGATTGCTCCGGCAAGTCCGCCGTAGCCGCCACCAAGAATCAGCGCCGCCAGCGCACAAAAAGCATTCCCTGCGTGAATGGACGTCGCATCTCCTCCCGGCACCGGAATCTTAATCTGCAATACAAAAGCCACATAACTTAACGCTGCAAATATGGCGGTCTGTGCAAGTTTTACTGTTAATCGATGTCTTTGATTCATCATTCATCCCTCTCTTCCTGTTTCTTGCCCTATCTTATCACCGAACTGGATTTATTAAAATATCCAGTTTTATCATTTTTAACCAGTCCAGTATGCCCCGTTCTTTTTTTAAGAAATTTACTATTGATTTTTGGGAATAACGGATATAATATTAGCATATAGATTATATAGTTTTAAAAACTACATGTTGTTCTATGAATATGTTTTCAGAGGGAGGCAAGACTATGAACAGACATAACAAACATCTCAAAGATCCAGGAAGTGCAATTACTCATTTTATCGGTATGCTCATGGCTATTTTCGCGGCAGTCCCGCTGCTGATTAAAGCCGCAAGGGAGCCAGATCATATTTACCTTATCTCATTAACCATTTATGCGCTCAGTCTGATTTTACTGTATGCGGCAAGCACCACTTATCATACTTTTGACTTATCGGAGAAGGCCAATACGATTTTAAAAAAAATTGACCACATGATGATTTTTATTCTGATTGCTGGAAGCTACACCCCGATCTGCCTGATTACACTGAAAGGCCGAACCGGAGTCATCCTCCTTTCCCTTGTATGGGGAATTGCGCTTGTGGGAATTATCCTGAAAGCATTCTGGGTATTCTGTCCGAAATGGGTATCCTCCATTCTCTACATTGGAATGGGCTGGACCTGTGTCCTCGCTTTCACCCAGATTTTAAATGCTCTCTCACCGGCAGCGTTTGGCTGGCTTCTGGCAGGCGGTATCATCTACACGATCGGCGGCATCATCTATGCATTGAAGCTCCCAATCTTCAATAACCGCCATAAAAACTTCGGTTCTCACGAGATCTTCCACCTCTTCGTAATGGGCGGAAGCATGTGCCACTTCATTGTAATGTACGCCTTTGTACTTTAAAAGGCCACGCCTCTGCGTGACCTTTTCCCGGTCCGAGTCCTGTCAGGCCGGGTTTTCTTTTTGATATCCTATTTCATGTCCTGTCTGGCTTTCTTTTTGATACTCCTGGTAATTCTCGATCAATTCTTCTTTGCGTTTCCGGGGAAGACGCTTGATCTGATACTCCCGCCGCATCGCCTCTTCCCTGGAAGCAAATACTTCGTAGTACTGCAGAGCCACCGGACGCCTGGTCTTCGTATATTTTGCCCCTTTCCCCTCATTGTGGGCTTTCAAACGTTTTTTCAGATCGTTGGTCCACCCGGTATAAAAAGTACCGTCGCTGCATTTTAAAATATAAGTAAAATTTTTCTCTTCCTTCTGTTTTTTCATGTTTCCTCCTAGAAAGGTGCGTATGCTCCCCCCTGATAACGCTTCAAGAGAATCAGTGCCGCCACGGACGCACAGACCTCTCCGATCGGGAAAGACGCCCAGACTCCTGCAGGTCCCCAGACAGCGGACAATGCCACAGCACACGGGATCGTAATGATAAACTGTCTGAGAAGTGAAATCAGAAGCGAATGTTTGCCCTCTCCAAGAGATTCAAACACTCCCGAATAAATGACTCCGATGGTGGATACCAGAAATCCCAGACTGATCAGCCGGAGTGCCAGAATCCCCGCTTTCAAAAGCGATTCTTCCGCATCAAACAGCGCAAAGATCTGCCCCGGTATCGCAAGGGACAACACTGTACCGATCAACATAATACACCCTGCTGAAAGCAAACTGTAACGGATAATGCTTTTTACTCTCTCTTTCTCTCCTGCTCCGTAATTGTAACCAACCAGCGGACGCATCCCCTGAACAATTCCGTTCGCCGGCATATAGATAAAAGTCTGAAGTTTAAAATAAACGCCCAGGACCGCAACATATACATCAGAAAAGCCTCCCAAAATCCTGTTCAGAATACTAACGAGGATGGATGGCAGGGTCATCATAATACTGGACGGGATTCCCACACTGTAAATCTGAAGAATCATACTTTTTTCAAACTTAAGATATTTCGGATGAATCTCTACCGCAAACCGACGTCTTTTGTAAACAACGATGTAGAGCAGAAATGCTGTAATCTGACCGATTACCGTTGCATAGGCGGCGCCCTTCACCCCCATAGCCGGACAGCCCAGAAGTCCGAAAATCATAATCGGATCCAGGATAATATTAATGATCGCCCCTGTGGCCAACAAGATCATCGTGATCTTCATTTCCCCGATTCCCTGGAAAATCTTCTCAAAAGCAATCTGAAGCAGACACCCAAAAGACAGACAGAGGACAATATAAGTATAATCGCATGCCAAATCCACGATGCCATCATTTTTCGTAAACATAGCAAGAAACGGCCTTGTCACAAAGATACCAAGAAGCACAAACAGGATGCAGTGAATCACTGTCAGTGCCATTCCAATTGTCGCCGCCTGATTCGCCCTTTCCTTTCTCCCTGCGCCCAGGTGAATGGCTATGGCAGAACTGATCCCCACTCCAATTCCAACGGCTACGGATGTTACCACATTTTGCAGCGGATACGCAAGGGAAACCGCTGTCAGTGCATCCGTTCCAAGCCTCGACACATAAATACTGTCGACAATATTATACAATGACTGGATTAGCATGGAAATCATCATCGGCACTGACATCGACATTAAAAGAGGAAACACCTTTCCCGTTTTCATAAAATCGTTTGTCTTTTCCATCTCATCTCTCCTTACTCTTTCACGTCCCAAGAACAGAAAAAAGATCATATGCCTGTTTAATGCTGAAACAGGAAAACCATATGATCTTCATTTCACATTTATTTTTACTTGGATATGGTAGCACATTTTGTTCGCTGTTGTCAAACAGATTTTGAGAGACGCCCGTCATTATACGCCCGGAACTGTTCGCCTTCTTGTATCTATTTTCTTTACATTGCTTCTTCTCATTGCAGAAATCCGGAATAGTATTGCCGATAAAACTAATGCTAAAATCTGGACAGCAAATGCAAGGACGAGACTTTCCGTCAAACCCGCCACCAAAAAACCTAATGCCGCAATTCCTCCGGAAAAAATTGCGTACGGCATCTGTGAAACAACATGATCCACATGCCGGCATTGAGCGCCTGCACTCGATAGGATCGTTGTATCTGAAATTGGGGAACAATGATCCCCAAAAACTGATCCTGACAGCACCGCGCCCAGACAGCAGTATATCATTTCAGTCGGCATATTCAGGGACTGTGTGATCTGTACACTGATCGGCAGCATGATTCCAAACACACCCCAGGAAAAACCAGTTGCCAATGCCATTACCCCCGACAAAAGAAATAACAGAAACGGAAGAAATACCGCCGGTACTGCATATTTTACGATCAGTCCTGAAAGAAAGGTTCCCGCTTCCAATGCAGAGATCATATCGATCAACACCCACGCAAACAGAAGTGCGCTTGTCGCCCCCGCCACTGCCCGGATACCTTCCGCAGCCACCATGACCGGATGCTTCCCGTGAAGCTTAAAGTAACGGATACCACAATAAATACATGCCGCCACACATCCCAGGAGCAAAGACAGATAGGTAGACGCATTTTCCAGAATACGGAAAATATCAAAACTCCCGGATGCGATAAGTCCCGTCAGAAACATCATACAAAAACTGATTCCTGCCAGCAAAACAATCGGCACCACCAGATCAGATGCTTTTTCTTCTCCCTCTTTTTGTACCATTGTCTCGGCATGTCTTATGGCTCTCTCCTGACGGTAAATTGACGCCACATCCTTCATTTTTCCGACATTGATATTAAACCATGCGCTCAGTCCAACTACGCTCAGTGCAAAAATAGCGTAAAAATTGTAAGGGATCGTATGGATAAACTGATTAAGTGGGGCTGCCGTACGAGGCAGTAAAACCGCAAACAATGCAATAATATACGCTCCCCAGCTTGACAACGGACAAATCGAACATACCGGAGCACTTGTTGAGTCAATCAGATAAGCCAGCTTTTCCCTGGATACCTTGTAACGATCTGTCAGCCCTCTTGATACTTCCCCTACTGTAAGGGCATTAAAATAATCATCGATAAAGATGAGAATACCTAAAATTACCGCCATCATCTGCGCCATTCCCGCACTTTTAACCCGCTTTTGTGCCCAACGTGCGAATCCTGCCGCACCGCCATTTTTTTCAATAAATGCCGTTACCATTCCAAGACCAAGAATAAATAAAATCAGCAGAATATTGTCTGTATTTACAGCCCCATCCTCATAAAAAATGCCTACTGCTTCCTCCACAATATTTTTCATTGCTGGAAGAAGTTGAAAATTCTCAATCATAAGGGCACTAATGACAATTCCTGAAAAGATGGAAAGAATAATCCTCTTTGTAGCAATTACCATAACAATAACAAGCACCGGGGGAATCAGCGCATATACACTTCCAATCATAATTCCATTTACCGCCTTTCTATGCCTTCTTCCGATTTACCGGCAGCTCTCTTTTAGAAGCATATGTCCGCCCCTGATAACACAGCCGCTCTCCAAAATCCGGTCTGCTTCACCTGTCACCAGCGGCCGTACAAATCGTTTGACCTGTTCGCTGATATAGGAAGATGCCGTCCGGTAATAAATACTGGGAGTATGATCCACACAATAGTGAACCACGCCCTCTTCCACATAGAGGGGACATTCATATGTAGTCGGATGGGAAGTTTCCACTGCCCCCGCCTTGTCGCAGCTTACATCAATCAGAAGCGCCTCTTTTTTCGCATGGCACAATGTCTCTTTATCTATAATATGGTCCTTTCGTTTCGGATCCCATAATACTGCATTGACAAGAATATCGAATTCTCCAATATCCATTCGTAATTTTTCTTCCTGGTTTCTGCCATAGACAATTACTTCGGCGCCATCCTGAGTCAGTGCTTTCACTGCTCCCAAAGCCGCGTTTCCCTTTCCAATCACTGCGGCACGTTTTCCGGCCGGAAGCATCCCATAGCATTGGCAGGCATGCCTGACCGCTGATTCTCCGGCAAGTACATTATTTTTATAGAATACCTGCATCCCTTCTTCCATCATTTCTTCCCAGGCATATACTTCGAACTTCTTTCTCAGAAGAATTGTTTTTACCTCTTCACATACATGTGGATTCACCCATCCGAAAAGAGTGCGCCCCTCTTTCAGTTCTCTGAGATATTCTGCGTCTCCCACTTTCGGATCACACACGATATCACAGATTCTTAGAATCTCTTCCCTGTCGGCTGTATGTGCGCCGTTTGCCTGATATTCTTTATCATCAATTCCAAACTCCTTCCCATATCCGGTCTCAAAGACCAGATAATCCGCAAAATCCTTGAGATCATCCATATCATCAGGAAGAAGCGCAATTCGCCGTTCATTTTCCTTTTCGCTTTTCACAAATCCCATTTTTTTCATAAGGCAATGCTCCCGTTTTTATGATTTGCATTAGTTATAACACTTCGTCTGCAGAATACAACCACCTTAATCGTTTTTTAACAGATATCAAATCATTCTTAATCCCCCTCTAATAGTCCAAAAGCAACTCTTCACATCCACACCAGAAGAGAACCGAAACAACAAGCAGTCCTGGATTACCATGCGGGACGAGGATTCCAGGATGATATATGTAAAAATATGGAATTTGTGCAAAAGCCAACTTACAAGACTGGATAAAGAAATATAATAATCATAAAGAATTAATTTGGAGATTGGAAAAATCACATTGTCTTTTAGAGTTTTTTCTACGCCGCTCTAAACATCCCATATTCTTTCGGCACATGTAATAATCCATTGGAAGTTTGCCGTATCAAAATATTCTTAATGTCCTGCTTTGGGACATTCCACAGCAGCGCCATGCTGGACAACGAATAAATATATTCGACCATATCATTTACATTTGTTACTGCCAGCGAATCCATATATTCTAACTTTTCAACCTTTGAGAAAAATTTACTTAATATTTTGCCTCCATTTTGAAGTGTGAAATTTTTGTTTGTGCTCTCTTCCATACCATACCCAGAAAACAACTTGGAGAGATATTCCATAATCCAACTTTGTTCGTTGAATACTTTTCGTGAATAGCTATTCTTGTATTTAGGTTTGTTTCCGTTGCATATTGCTGTTTAACGATATCCGCATGATTCAAATTACTCATTGTCACACGCCTCCACTTATTGGTTTATTCCCACACAAATTATAACTCCCAGAAAAAGCCGACGCAAGATGAATGTCTTCTCATTCCCTTACGCCGGCATCTTCTACTATCTTTTCTTTTTGACGGTACAGCTTGTTCCTGTCTTTCCCTCTACTCACTCAAAAACTGAAGTGGGTCAATCGGCTGTCCGTCTTTACGGAATTCAAAATAGAGATTGCATCCTTCCACGCTGTAGTATCTGGTTGGCTCTGCCAGATAGCCAAGCACAGTCTTCGCCTCCACGCTGTCCCCGGTCTTTACCTGGACATTTTGGAGCTGTCCATAGATCGCTTCATAGCCGTTTCCCATATCTACGGTAACAGTTGTACCTTCCTGCGGAGTCCTGTCTATAGACTTGACAATACCTTTTCCCGCAGAGATTACCTGATCATTGACCGCACCACCGATAATCAGTGCCGGGTTATATTTATACTCTTCCAGTGTTGAAAAATACACGGTCTTGTCCATACTGTAATTCATCAGTACCGCTCCGCTCACCGGCCAGATCAGCTTGTCCCCTTCGCTGAAATTAATCTCATTTCCGCCGCCTGCTGTCTCCTGAGAATCCATTCCGCCATTTTCCGGCGTCTGGGACCCCGTTCCGTTCTCTGTGGCTGTTCCGGTATCTGTCCCGTCCTGCGTGGAAAGACCATCATTTTGACCAGACTGTGTATCGTCCCCGGATGTTCCCGTGCCAGAGGACGCCGGATCCTGCGTCTCTTCGTTCAGGCCGTTCTCTGGCAATCCCGAGAGCCCCTCGTCTGTCAGATCATCTGTAGACTCGTTGATCACATCGCCCGCATCCGCGCTCTGATATTCTTCCAGCTCCTTCTGACTTTCCTCTTCAATCTTAGCCATCTCATTTTTGACGTTACTTTTGTATTGCTGAAATGTATAGACACCCGTTAGAACGACTGCCACCGCCATACAGACTGCCATCCCGATTTTTGCTCCCCGCCGTTTTTTAGGAGCGCGCTTGTTGTTGTTCATCTTCATCACCTCTGGCATTATCTTTGCCAGAAACAAAGAAGCTTATTCTGTGTTGTCCAAAATTTCCGCAACTTCTTTTAAAACAGTACCCTCAAAAAAATATTCTAAAATTTTTTTATAGCTTTTACCCTCTTTTGCAAGTTCTTCAGCCATATTCTGGCTCAATCCGAGACCGTGACCAATCCCTTGCGTGATGACAGTCGTTTTTTTGTCTGTCTGACGCATCGTATAACAGGATGATGGCAGTTCCCACTGATTCCGGAATGTATCACCGTCAATCACATTCTCTCCCTGTTTTACTTCCAGCACATACCCTGCACTGTCCTGTTTGGTAATCTCATATCCGGTGCCGTCGATTTCTTTTGATTGAAATGCGTCCTCGGCATTTTTGTCCGCCGCACAGTCCACGCTCTTCAGATACGGATACTGATCTGTCCCAAGCACTTCTTTGGCATCCCGCGTCTTCCCGTTTGTCAGTCGGCAGTATGGCACATACGCAGGCTGGTCTTCATAGACAAGGATCCGTTCTTTTGTCTCATTCCACGCTTCCTTTAACCTTGCGTAATTTTTCTGCATCTTGCTTTTCCATTCGTCCTCCATCTCGTCCACCGTATAAAAGGGATCAGTAAAGACGAGTTCTTTTCCTTCCTCTTGCTCTGTCATCTTTTTGTAAATGCCAGTCCTTACAATGACCGCCTGCGCCTTGATCGTCTCTATATCCATATCCATTGAAATCTCTTTTGCCAAGACGCCCATTCCATACGCATCCAGCGACATGGTTGTCATCCGGTCGTTTCCGCCGCTTTGTACCGATACTTCCGTTTCCTTCTGTTTGGGAGCTGTGAGACCGGACGGACCATTGATAAAAATGGTAATCACATAGGGCAGCGCAATCAAAAGAAACAGGATACAGCCATATTTTTTCCATTTCCGAAGCATAAAAAAACCTCCCATACAGCATATGAGAGGTTTTTTATTCTTATTCCTGTTTGTTTCCCGTTGTTATGAATGTCTTAGGCATCCACCTTGATCTGATCTAAATGCCAGATATCGTCTACATATTCCTGGATCGTTCTGTCGGATGAGAACTTGCCGCAGCAAGCCACATTCATAAGCGCTTTCCTGGACCAGGCTTCTCTGTCTTTATACGCCTCTTCCACACGTTTCTGTGCGTCCGCATAAGAACGGAAGTCTTTCAGAATAAAGTATCTGTCTGCACGTTCCCGACCATGTGTGTTCACAAGGGAATCGTAGAGATCCCGGTACATTTCCCGGTTACCGTTTGCATAGGTGCCGTCAATCAACTGGTCTACCACACGCTTGATATCCCAGTCATTAAAATAGATATCCGTCGGATTGTAGCCGCCGTGATTCTCAAAGTGAATGACTTCCTGAGAAGAAAGGCCGAAAATAAATGCATTTTCCATGCCGACTTCTTCCACGATCTCCACGTTGGCTCCATCCATTGTTCCAAGAGTTGGAGCACCGTTAAGCATGAATTTCATGTTTCCGGTACCGGACGCCTCTTTGGAAGCTGTAGAAATCTGTTCACTGACGTCCGCCGCCGCGAAGATAATCTCTGCGTTGGATACCCTATAGTCCTCGATGAATACGACTTTAATCTTGCCGTTGATGCTTTTATCGTTATTGATCACATCCGCAACAGAGTTGATCAGCTTGATTGTCTCCTTGGCACGCACATAACCTGCCGCCGCCTTTGCTCCGAAAATAAAAGTTCTGGGATAGAAGTACATCTCCGGATGGTCTTTAATCTGATTGTACAGATACATTACATGAAGAATATTCAAAAACTGGCGTTTATATTCATGGAGACGCTTTACCTGTACATCGAATATGGATCTCGGATCAATCTCGATACCGTTATTGTTTCGGATATACTCTGCCAGCCGCAGTTTGTTCTGGTACTTGATCTCTGCAAACTCAGCAAGCGCTTTCGGATCATCCACATACTTTTTCAGCTTGCTCATCTCAGACAGATCGGTAATCCATCCGTCTCCAATGTGCTTTGTCACCCAGTCCGCAAGAAGCGGGTTCCCATGGAGAAGAAATCTTCTCTGTGTGATTCCATTTGTCTTGTTGTTGAATTTCTCCGGCATCATGTCGTAGAAATCCTTCAGCTCTTCATGTTTCAAAATCTCCGTATGCAGTCTTGCCACACCATTTACAGAATATCCTGCCACAATCGCAAGGTGCGCCATCTTCACCTGTCCGTCCCGGATGATTGCCATTCTTGCCACTCTGCCCTCATCGCCCGGGAATCTCACTCGGATCTGCTCGATAAATCTGCGGTCGATCTCCTGAATGATCTGGTAAATACGAGGAAGCAGCTTGGAAAAGAGGTCAATCGGCCATTTTTCCAGCGCCTCCGCCATAATGGTATGATTTGTATACGCAACAGTCTTTGTCGTCACATCCCATGCCTCATCCCATTCCAGGCCTTCCTGGTCAAT
Source organism: Sellimonas intestinalis (assembly GCF_001280875.1). Lineage (GTDB taxonomy): Bacteria > Bacillota > Clostridia > Lachnospirales > Lachnospiraceae > Sellimonas > Sellimonas intestinalis. The sequence goes on from NZ_LGAJ01000013.1 coordinate 120,699, forward strand.
GAGCAGATGCATCAACTCCGCAACCGCCAGAGTCGGGTGGGTATCGTTCATCTGGATCGTCACCTTTTCGTGCAGTTTGCGAACGTCATCATGTTTCTTCTTATAGCGCACAAGAAGTGCCTGGAGGCTTGCGGAAATAAAGAAATACTGCTGTTTCAGACGCAGTTCTTTTCCAGCATAGTGATCGTCGCACGGATAGAGCACGTCTACGATCATCTTGGCAAGATTCTCCTGCTCTACCGCATGACGGTAATCTCCACGGTTGAATGCATCCAGATGGAAATCAGTAATCGCTTCCGCATCCCAGATTCTCAATGTATTGACAACATGGTTTCCATATCCGATGATCGGCATATCGTACGGCACCGCACGCACCGAACTGTAATTCTCTTGAATAAAATTATTGCGCTTTGTCACCGGATCATACTCGATCCGGACGTCACCACCGAAGCGGACCTCTTTTGCGTATTCATCCCGGCGAATCTCAAACGGATTACCGTCCTTCAGCCAGTTGTCCGGCACCTCTACCTGATAGCCGTTCTCAATTTTCTGCTTGAACATTCCGTAACGGTAGCGGATGCCGCAGCCATATGCCGGATATCCCAGTGTAGCAAGTGAATCAAGGAAACAAGCGGCGAGTCTGCCAAGACCACCATTTCCAAGGGCCGCGTCCGGCTCCTGGTCTTCTACGATGTTCAGATCGATTCCCATCTCATCCAGTGCTTCCTTCACTTCCTGGTAGGCCGTCATATTAATCAGGTTGTTGCCGAGCGCTCGTCCCATCAGGAATTCCATGGACATGTAGTACACGGTCTTCGGATCCTTCTTCTCCATCTCTGCCTGGGTTGCCAGCCAGTAATCGATGATCGTCTCTTTTACCGCAAGGGATACCGCCTGAAAGATCTGCCGGCCGGTTGCTTCTTCGATTGTTTTTCTATAAAGGTTCTTAATGTTATTCTTTACTTCCTCTTTAAAAGCTTCTTTCTCAAATCTTTTACTGTACATCTTACTATTCCCTTCCTGAACATATTACATATCCTATGCTTCGTCTCTCTTTGCCACTCCAATGGTAACAGCCTCGCCGTTAATCTTCCACTCTTTGACGTAGCCTGATGGCTCTGCCTTTTCCAAAGAGACGGCAAGCACATCATCTGAGATTTCAGTACAGTTGTCTGTAAAGACGGCTTCTGCCCTCTCACTGCCAGTATATGTTACATGAATCTTATCTGTCACTTCAAAGGCTGCTTCTTTTCTCATGGTCTGGATCTTACTGATAATCTCGCGCACAAATCCTTCTTCCAGAAGTTCTGGCGTCAGATTCGTATCCAGTACGACTGTAATGCCATAATCGCTTTCTGATACATAGCCCTCTGTCTGCGTCATATCGATCAACAAGTCATCCTTCGTCAGGACAACTTCCTCACCATTGACGTTAAATTTCAGTTCGCCGTTGCTCTCCAGATCGTCCATCGCCTGGTTGCCGTCCAGACTTTCCAGCTCTTTTTTGATACCCCCAAGAAGCTTGCCGTATTTTGGTCCTACAGTCTTTAACTGTGGCTTGAACGTGTAGGTAGTAAACGCCCTGACGTCCTCTGTCTGCGTCATTTCCTTCACGTTAAGCTCCTCGGTAATGATCTCCCGATAGTACTTTGGAAGCTCTTCTACACCTTTTACGAACATCTTGCCAATCGGCTGACGATTCTTGATGTTAGCCGTATTTCTGCAGGCGCGTCCCATCACAACGATCTTGAGTACTTCGTCCATATAGCGTTCCAGCTCACTGTCGATCCATGACTCGTTTACTTCCGGAAAATCGCACAGATGGATACTCTCCGGCGCTGTCTGATCCAGGCTTCTTACAAGATTCTGATAGATTTCCTCTGTCATAAACGGAATCATCGGAGCCGCCGTTTTTGATACCGTCACAAGCGCCGTGTACAGTGTCATATACGCATTGATCTTATCCTGCTCCATTCCTTTGGCCCAGAAACGCTCGCGGCATCTTCTTACATACCAGTTACTCATATCGTCCACAAAATCCTGAAGCGCTCTTGCGGATTCCGGGATCCGGTAATTAGAAAGATTCTCATCCACAGTCTTTACAAGCGTGTTCAGCTTAGACAACAGCCATTTATCCATAACAGACAATTTTTCATATTCCAGTTTATATTTTGTAGCATCGAACTCATCAATATTCGCGTACAGTACAAAAAATGCATAGGTATTCCACAAGGTTCCCATGAACTTACGCTGTCCCTCCTGTACCGCCTTTCCGTGAAAACGGTTTGGCAGCCACGGTGCGCTGTTTACATAGAAATACCACCGGATCGCGTCTGCCCCGTAAGTCTTAAGCGCCTCAAACGGATCGACCGCATTCCCTTTGGATTTACTCATTTTCTGTCCGTTTTCATCCTGCACATGCCCAAGGACAATTACATTCTTGTACGGAGCCTTGTTGAAGATGAGGGTAGAAATCGCAAGCAGAGAGTAGAACCATCCTCGTGTCTGGTCTACCGCCTCGGAGATAAAATCTGCCGGGAACTGCTGCTCAAAGAGCTCTTTATTTTCAAATGGATAGTGATGCTGTGCGAATGGCATGGAACCGCTGTCAAACCAGCAGTCAATGACTTCCGGTACACGGTGCATCTCTTTTCCACATTCCGGGCAGCGAATCGTCACCCCGTCAATATACGGACGGTGAAGCTCGATATCCTCCGGACAGTTGTCCGACATGGATTTCAACTCTTCAATACTGCCGATAGCGTGCTGGTGTCCACATTCACATTCCCAGATATTGAGCGGTGTACCCCAGTAACGGTTTCTGCTGATGCCCCAGTCCTGTACATTTTCCAGCCAGTCTCCAAAGCGGCCCTTTCCGATGCTCTCCGGGATCCAGTTGATCGTATTATTATTATGGATCAAGTCGTCTTTCACCTCTGTCATACGGATAAACCAGGACTCTCTTGCATAGTAGATCAGCGGAGTATCGCATCTCCAGCAATGAGGGTAACTATGCTCAAACTTCGGCGCGGAAAAGAGCAATCCTCTCTTTTCCAGATCTTCCAGGATCATAGGATCGGCTTTCTTGCAAAATACACCTGCAAACGGAGTCTCCTCTGTCATTTCCCCTTTTCCGTCTACAAACTGTACAAATGGCATATCATAGCGGCGTCCCACCTTGGCATCGTCCTCACCGAATGCCGGCGCGATATGAACCACGCCAGTACCGTCAGTCAGTGTAACATAGGTATCACACAGCACATAAAATGCCTTTTTATGCTGCTTTTGGGCTGCTTTTGCCGCTCCGTCATAGAGAGGGATATATTCTTTCCCTTCCAGATCAGTCCCGACATATTTCTCCAGAATCTCATAAGCCGCCTCGCCCTCTTCTTTTGCAAGTCCGCCAAGCACCTGATCAAGAAGCGCCTCTGCCATATAGTATACACAGCCGTCCGCTGCCTTTACTTTGGCATACGTCTCCTCTGGATTCACACAGAGTGCCACATTAGACGGCAGCGTCCACGGAGTTGTCGTCCACGCAAGGATGTAAGCGTCCTCATCTTTTACTTTAAAGCGGACGATGGCTGAACGTTCCTTGACGTCCTTGTATCCCTGCGCCACTTCCTGCGCGGAGAGCGGAGTTCCGCAGCGCGGACAGTACGGAACGATCTTAAAGCCCTTATAGAGCAGCTTCTTTTCCCAGATCTGCTTTAACGCCCACCACTCGGACTCGATGAAGTTATTGTCGTAGGTAACGTAAGGATGCTCCATATCCGCCCAGAATCCGACTGTAGCAGAGAAATCCTCCCACATTCCTTTATATTTCCAGACACTTTCCTTACATTTGTCAATAAAAGGCTCCAGTCCGTATTCTTCGATCTGATCCTTTCCGTCCAATCCCAGAAGTTTCTCTACTTCCAGCTCTACCGGCAGACCGTGGGTATCCCATCCGGCCTTTCTCGGAACCATCTTCCCTTTCATGGTCTGGTATCTCGGGATCATATCTTTGATAACACGGGTAAGAACATGACCAATATGCGGCTTTCCATTAGCGGTCGGAGGGCCGTCGTAAAAGGTGTATGTCTCCCCTTCCTTTCTGTTTTCCATGCTCTTTTCAAAAATCTGGTTCTCTTCCCAGAATTTCTCTACTTCCTTTTCCCTGTCAACGAATTTTAAATCGGTTGAAACTTTCTGATACATGCTTTCCTCTCCTTTATTAGACTTCTCTATTTTAAATGTAGTTCCGAAAATGAGCCTCCAAAATCAAAAAACTCCCGTCCTGTAATAGGACGAGAGTATCATCTTTCGCTGTACCACCTGTTACTGCATACATTTCATATGAGTTCTTGATAACGGCAGAATACCGGCAGCGCTTAGTAAGTTTCCCGTTCAGCATCTGCAGCTCGGAAGTGATCTTCAAACAGGCTCTACTCGCACCGGACTTCCACCCTCTCCGGCTCGCTGACAGCTTTTGACCTCTGCTCTACTGTCTTCGTCTTCGCTTTTTCCGTCTATATGTATGGATTACCACCATACTTCGTTATTATACTTTATCATTTTTATACAAGTCAAGTGTTTTTACCATCTTTTCCGCCCCCGTCTTCTGCTTCTTCTTGCAGCTCTCTTCATCCTTCGCCTTCTCTGGCGCTCCTGTCTCCTTTGTTTGCGCCGGCTCAACCTCAAAAAGGAGCTCCTTTTCCTGCGCCGGATCACGAAAACTAAAATCACGGCAATGAGAATCAGCACCGCCGCTGCCCCAATCACAATCCAAATACTCTCTTCCAAAATCTTCCTGACGGATGTGACAACCCCAGGCTTTTTACCATCGCCTGCGGCCCTCTGCGCGGCCTTTTCATCCACATCAGCAGCCACTTTCCCGACAGTCTGTCCCTGCCAGGTAAGATACAGCATGGAAACCCCGTTTTCCTCCCCAGTCTCAAATTCAAGCTCCTCCTGAGGAATGCCCACCGGTAAATCCACATAGACCGGTCCCTTTTCCGTAATGGTGGCGTGCACATCTTCCTCCGCACTCTCCAGAATACTGCTCTTTGCCTCCTGGCGGCTAAATCCTGCAAACGCATAATCCAGCAGACTTCTCGTATCATCGTAAATGTGCTGACCTCTTGTCGCCATCTCCACACAGATCAGCCGCATCTTTCCATTATCCGCAAGGGTAATCAGTGTGTTTCCAGCCTCATCGGTATATCCGGTCTTACCGCCTACGCAGTATTCATAATAGTGTGAATTCCATGTCTCCATCATCTCATGCCGCTGTTGGAATGTCCGGGACTCGTTCACCAGGTTCGTCGGCCCGATAGTGTGTTCATACGTCTCCATAATCTCCAAAATCTCCGGATGTTCAAACAATTCCGCAGAAATCAGCGCCATATCGTAGGCCGATGTGTAATGATTCTCATCCTGTAGTCCGTGGGGGTTCACAAAATGGCTGTCGGTTGCGCCAAGCTCTTCTGCCCTCTCGTTCATGGCTTTCACAAACTTTTCGTAGCCGCTTCCATTTCCCTGCATCTTAGTTCCTATCGTTTCTGCCACGGCATAGGACACCTCGTTGGCCGATGCCAGCAGCACACCATACAATGCGTCCTTTAACGAAATCTCCTCTCCCGCCCGCATCCCGATATAGGCATCTCCCGGCTCCAGAAAATTCACACTTTCCTGGGAAAACGTCACCCGGTCCGTATTCAGATTCCCATTTTCAGCGGCCAGAAGTGCGGTCAGCACCTTGGTGATACTTGCCGGATAGTGCTTATCATGCATATTCTTGGCATACAGTATGGATCGCGTATCCGCGTCAATTACAATCGCCGATTGTCCATAGACTGCCGGTCCCTGCGGCCAGTTCTCAATCTCATTACTTTGAACAGGAAGCTCATAAGCTTTCTTTGCTTCCTCTTCCACATCTGTCGCCCAGACCTTTGCCGCCGGCATCAACGCCACCGCAACACACAAAAGCCCTGACAGTATTTTCTTCATTTTTCTTTTCATCGTATTTCTCCCCTGTTTTTCTTCGTACCTTAATAGTTTATCATATCTTCAGATGGAAGGTAAAAATTTTTTACACATTGTTTTTTTACTTTCCACGACATACACATCTTTCTTCTCCACATGTAAAACTGTCCACCTTCTGTGGATAACCTTGTGGAAAACTCCTATTTTGCTCTCTTATCTTTCCTTCTCTTTGTCATATCTATACCCCGTTTTCGCTGAAAAATCAAGGTTGATCAGCTTATTTCCTTCTTTTGTTCTTTTGCTCATTCCCTTTCCATAGGGCGTGGATAACTTTTTCAACAGCTTTTTCCTGTACTCCCTGTTTCCACGCCCTCATGTTGATAACAACTTCCTGTTTTTTTGCTATTTTCCTTGTTTTGTCCCATCCTTTTTCGGACATGTCCACAAAGTTATCCACCCTTTCCACATAGTTATCCACATCTTGTATTTTAAATTTCTCTTGACACAAGACTATGATACAATGACAAGAAACGTGCATATTTTTCACGCTTTCTTTCTATACTTAGTTATCATATCCTATTTTTAATTTGACGCTGATAAGGAGAGATAGAATCGTGAAACTGTATACTGCTTTGAAAGGAATTCAAGGAATCTTTGCCGTGTTCTTTTTTTTGGTGCTTCTCTGGCTGTCCGGCGATGGAGCCGTATCGCCACTGGGCTGCCGGCTAACCATCCTGTCGGGGTTTGTGATGACCTTCGTCTTTCTCGGCTTGGATCTTGTCTCGTGGCGCCGCCTCATAAAAAAAGAAGAGCGTCTTACTCTTCTCATACAAACGGATCTTCTGACCAGGCTTCCTAATTCCTGCGCCCTCCGTCAAGAGCTGGCGCAGCTTTCTGAAACCGTGCTGGACGACGATATTTCCTGCGCTGTTATTTCTTTTGACAATATCCACCGCCTGAACCGTACCTATGGCCATCAAGCCGGAGATATGGTTTTTGGTGAACTCGGGGATATCCTTGCGGTATCGGCGTCAGATCTGGGATTCATTGGGCGCAAAAGCGGACGCACCTTTCTTGCTCTGTTTGAGGGAAACGCCCGCGAAAAGGCCGCCCTTTTTCAGAAGAGGCTAAATCGGGGACTGGAAATCCACAATGCGACGACCGGCCTGCTTCCTATCACCTGTACCATCCGGCTGACTCACAATGATGAGCTTCATTATGTCTCTATCTATGATCTCGTCAAGCTTCGTCCGGATAGTTGTGGCGCCCATTCTCACGCACCCGCTTAATCTTTCCTGATTTTGTGCCGCACCAGGTTTTCTTAAAGGTGTGTCGAAAACTGGAAATTTCTTCATCTTGACAGTCACACTTTCTCTATTGTAAAATTGACTCAGAGAATCGAACATACGTTTGTTTCCATGTTCACACCGTCTCTGAAAGGCTTTCACCACCTGGATTTTGGAAAGAGAGGAGGTTCCGTATGATTCAGAAACATCACGCTATTGAACGAGTCTATGTCAGTGTTTCTTCTATTTTTGATTCCACCGGCTATATGCAGCCGACATCCATCACCTGGACGGACGGCCGCACCTTTCCGATTGAAAGCGTCCGGGATTACCGTCCTGCGGATGCCTCCCATAAGGACTGCTATACCGTCATCATCCGGGGCCAGGAGAAACATCTGTTTTTCGAGCGTACAGATCCCCTGTTTCCCAGCCGTGTAGGGAGATGGTTCGTAGAACGAAGCCCTGCTGTGCCACAATAATTTTAAGGTGATCCTGTGAAGAAAGAAGGTAGAAGATATGAAAACCTATCTCGCCATTGATCTAAAATCCTACTACGCATCTGCGGAATGTGCCGCCCGAAGGCTGGATCCTCTGACAACGCATCTTGTAGTTGCGGATTCCTCCCGGACAGAGAAGACCATCTGCCTTGCTGTCTCACCGTCTCTGAAAGCCTATGGAATCCCCGGCAGAGCCCGACTCTTCGAAGTAGCCCAGAAGATCCGCGAAGTCAACGTTGACCGTCTGCTCTTGGCTGTTCGTAATCATACCGCTCTTTGTAAAGATGGCCGCCCATCGCTTGGTACTCCTTCTTTTGACGCAGAGGCTCTGAAGAAAGATCCTACGCTGGAGGCGTCGTACTTGATTGCCCCGCCCCGGATGGCCTATTATATGGAAGTCTCAGCTAAAATTTATTCCATTTATCTGAAATATATTGCGCCAGAGGACATTCATGTGTACTCCATTGATGAGGTGTTTATGGATATTACTTCCTATCTGGCACATTACGGGATGTCTGCCTATGATCTGGCAAAAACAATCATCCGCGAGGTACTTTATGCCACTGGAATTACTGCAACCGCCGGGATCGGGACCAATCTGTATCTGAGCAAACTCGCCATGGATATCGTCGCCAAGCACACTGCTCCGGATCCAGACGGTGTACGGATTGCTTCCCTCAATGAAGAGTCCTTCCGGTATCTGCTTTGGGATCATCAGCCACTGACTGATTTCTGGCAGATCGGGACCGGTACAGTACGGAAACTGCGAAAGCACGGAATCCATACGATGGGAGAACTTGCGCGGGCAAGCCTTACGCAAGAAGAGATGTTGTTCAAAGAATTTGGAATCGATGCGGAAATTCTCATTGATCATGCCTGGGGGATCGAGCCATGCAGGATGGAAGATATTAAATCCTACCGTCCGGCAGACAAAAGTATCTGTGAGGGACAGGTACTCTCCTGCCCTTATCCATATGAAAAGGCCCGTCTTATTGTCCAGGAGATGACCGAGAGTCTTGCCTTCCGTCTATCTGATCTGAAGATGATCACGGATTCTCTGACTCTGACCGTTGGTTATGACCGGACAAACTGTACTACCGGTTCCTATCAAGGTGAAATCCATATCGATCATTATGGACGCAGCGTTCCAAAAGCAGCGCACGGCACAATCCATCTGGATCCTCCAACGAATCTGGGAAGCCGGCTCATCGACGCAGCCGTCCGTCTGTATGCCCAGATCACAAGTCCCCAGCTCCTCGTGCGCCGTATTTCGATCGCGGCCAACCGGGTCATAGAAGATCATGGCATTTACCAGCTCAATCTATTTACCGATATGAAAAAGCTGGAAAGAGAAAAAAAGCTCCAGGAAACAATACTGGATATCAAAAAGCGGTTTGGGAAAAATTCTGTGTTAAAAGGCACCAGCTTTTTGGACGGCGCCACCATGCGGGAGCGAAACGGACAGATCGGAGGTCATAAAGCTTAATTGTCCTTTCCCAAAAATCTTTCTGTAGACAAGGAGGAAACGATATGTCATCAAAGAAAGAACAATCCCCCTCCATGACAGCAGCAAAATATGCGGATATTCTGCACCTTGCAAGACCAAACCCTTCTCACCAGCATCCTCGGATGCTGGTGGAAAACCGAGCAAAGATCTTTTCCCCTTTTGCCGCGCTTCGGGGATACGAAGAAGAGATTGCCGAAGAGGGGTGGAAAAAAACACGGGTATCAAAAAAAGAATTATCTGAAGAAGATATAGACCGGCTTTCCGGGCTTCTTCGCCGTATCCGAAGCGGCATGACTGTGACTGTCCGCTATTTTCAGGAGGATACTGTACATCCTGCCTCTCCTCCTCTTGGAATCTTTTGTGAACTGACCGGCCGTGTAGAGAGGATCGATCCCGTCTTTCAAACTTTGCATTTGTCTGACGGCACAGTACGCACAGATATTCGCTTTGAGGATTTGGATGATATTGATATTCTGTAGAAAAAACAGCCTCCATCGATGGAAAACTTCTTTCTTCCAATCGTTGAAGACTGTATTTTCATGCAAAAAACGAATTTCTTTTGTTTATTTGAGATTTAACGTGCAGTCTTTTGTCGCCTTAGTAACAGGAACAACCGCACAAACAGAGTTATTCTCAATTTCTACAGAATATGTTTTGTGAATCAGACAGTTGACCGGATCTTCCGTAGCAATGACAATAGCAAGGCTGTGCCCCGGCTGTACCGTATATCTTGTTGCGTTCAGATAAATGTGATAGTCGTGATATTCTCCCTTTTTCAATTCAATACTGTTTGTGGCTGTCTCTGGCTCATATCCCGCCTCCGGATTACAAAGATCCGCAAACGCACGTGTAATAACACGATATTTTTTATGAACGGTAGCAAATTCTGCTTCGTTAAACGCCGGAAGATCTCCTCCGTTTACGATACCGCCTTCTTTTACTGTGACAACCGGAATCACATTTCTCTCGGGATCCACGGTCTGGATACTGTCAAATTCTTCATCACAGACATCACAAAGAAGAACCGCGATTTCAATATCATCCATCTTTCCGGAAACCTTGGAAACTCCAAGCTGCATCGTCAGAGTATCCGCGTCGTTTCTGTTTTCCGGATGAAAATCTGCGGTGGCGTCCCCATCCTTTAATGCTGCTTTTATGTTCAAACAGACGGTCCCCTGAATGGTTACGCTCTCTTCAAACGGGGCTGTCACAAAACGCTGAGTCATATTTGTGGATGTCTGCGCCGTCACATCGTCAAAATTATCCGCACTGATTCCTGCCCTCTCCCAGTCCGTATCAATAACAGTAACGCCCTTTCCTGTACATTCCATCTTCATCGTATGGTCTGTATCCCAGGAGTCTGACGCCTCCCACTTTTTTTGATCATAGTTCATCTGTACAAGAACTTCCGGCATTTCCTCCGCATGATTTTCTACCCCATAGAGATAATGAGAAATCCATTCATTGACAATATCGTCATAAAACTTCCCATCAATCAAAATCCCATAATTTTTATTTGGCATGGTCGGTGTGATATGCGGCCCCTGGTGAAGAATCGTTTTGTATGTCTGTCCCGACTTCTGGAAAGCTTTTACCATCATTTCAAACTGCTTCGTAGATACGTTTTCATCATTTAATCCCTGAACAATTAATGCGCTGCAGCGAATTTTATCTGCGTGAAGCCGATAATTTCCGCTGCCCCAGAACTTTGCATCATAGTCGAATCCGCATTTTAACTGCCGAAGGCTCAATTCATGGTGAAACGCCGCCATATCATCGAGCTGTTTTTCCGATAAAGTCTCATCGTGGTAACGGCTGGAACAATAGTAGGCCAAATAGCTGTTCAGCATCTCTTTTGGCCAGTAACGCTGTGCCCCCTGCATATTCTGCTGACTATACCAGTCAGAAATTCCTGCTACCGGAACGATCGTCTTTAAACCCTCAACCCCGGTTGTCGCTACTGCAAACGGCATGGTTCCGGCGTAAGACCTTCCTGTCATCGCCACGTTTCCATTAGACCAGTCTGCCTTCGTCGAGATGGTACCTTCCCGGTCCGCATAGGCAACCCGGTCGCCATGCAGCCATTCCACAACGGATTTGAAAGCATCCCGCTCATAATCAGACCCGACAAAATTAAATCCATCAGACCCAAGTGCGCCAAATCCGGCGCTGACGATCACTGCAAATCCTCGTACAAGATAATAATTGAAATGATCCAGATTCTCATAAACCATGCTGTCATGATTTCCCTTGTCCTTATAATACCAATCGGACGGATTCGCTTTCAGTGCAAGCTCCATGGCGCTGATCGATCCTGCCGGGACACGCGCCGGAACCTTTTTGTCCAGATCTGCAAAATCAAATTTGCGGTATTTTTTGTCCGCAACTTCTTTCATATGATCGTAACCGTCTTCCTGTACACCTGCACAGTATGGACGGGCTTCAAACAAAGAAGCCGCCTTATAATCACCCTCTGCCGCACTGCGTGGAACCTGGACAAGGACTTTAATCAAATCCCGTTTTCCGTCCCCATCCATATCATAATCTGATTCCACATACACACAGTACCTTACGATCTCCGATGTATGAGGATCATAATCTTCTCCTGTTTTTCCATCTGTAAATGGGAAAACGGGCTGTGCCAGTCCGTTTTCAAATACCGGTACTTTACTGTAACCTTGCTTTTGCATAATGACTTCCTCCTGCGTAATCAACCATCATTCTTTATGATTTCGTTTTCCTACACACTAGTATAGTTTTTTCTCAAAAGATAGTCAATCTTCATCCTGCCGACCTTTACGCCAGCCCTTTTTTCTCCAACCAGGATTCCAGGATCGGTTTGCCTTTCTTGATCTTTACAGCTCTGATCTGGAATTCCAAAATCGTCAGTCCTGTAAATACCAGCCATAGAACGATCAGGAAGATCACTGCGTTCCGGATGCTTTCTCCTCCGGCAATGGTACTTCGAAATGCTTCCACCGTATAGGTAAATGGTACCCAGTCATGGAGATATGGTACAAAGCTGCCTGATAATTCCAGAGGATATGTCCCGACGGAACCTGCAAGCTGAATGACCATAAAAATAAGCATCAGGAAACTTCCCACTTTTCCAAATGTATTCGTAAAGAAATACATGACAGACATAAATGCCACTGACGCAAGACATGCAAAAGCAATCGTCTTTGTCATTTGTACCGGCTCGAATCCATCAAAGAAATGCAGAAGTCCGATCATCACGACAGCCTGTGAAATGGCCACCAGGTACAAAACAGACGCTTTACTTGCCCACCATGCGAAACCGGACTTCAGCTTTCCATGATATTTTGTCAGCGGATACATCAGGCTGAATGCAATACATCCTACCCATAATGCCACAGACATCATATAAGGTGCCATTGCGTGTCCGTTGTTCTCTACCGTTGTCATCTGCTTTTCTGTCGTATTTACAGGAGCGGCAAACATGTCTTCCGTTTTCTGATTCATTGGCGTTTCTTTAACTGTTTTTGCTCCATCTTCCAGACCGCCTTTTAATGTCTCTGTTCCTGCCTTTACCTCTTCTAATCCATCGCCTAATGCTTTACTTCCGTCATGGAGTTTTAAAGCTCCGTCTGCAAGCTGTACAGCTCCACCATCTAACTGATTCATTCCACTGAGGATTTCCCCATTCTTTCCGGTAAGAGTACCCGTACCTTCAGCTAGTTGTTTTGCTCCCGACTCTAAATCACCCAGTCCTTTCGAAAATGTATCCATACCGCCTGCCAGCGTTTGACTTCCGGCCTTAAGCGTACCGGTTCCAGCTTTGAGATCCTTTGACCCCAGAGAGAGCTTCTGTATACCTTGCAGGAGATTTGGAACCTGTTGATTCATTCCCTGTACTCCCTGATCTAATCTGAAACTTCCCTGCACGAGCTGGCCAAGTCCCTGATCCAACTGCTTGGCTCCTTGTACCAGACTTTCCGTCCCTTGTGTTTTCAGTGCGTCCGCTCCTTTTTCCGTGCTTTGTATTCCCTGAACCAGTACCGGAGCCGCTTTAGACAATTCCAGGGCACCCTGATCGACATCTTTACTTCCCTGCTCGAGCTGAACTGCCCCCTCTTTCAGTCTATTTACACTTTCTTCCGTCTGGGTGCTGATTCCCTCTTTTAACTGCCCCATTCCGTTGTCTACACCTGTCAGAAACTGTTCTTTGCCATTTTCTGTCTGTGAAGACATCTCTTCCAATCCTCCTGAGAGTTTGGTAAGACCGTTGATCACGTTTTCCATTCCCTGTACTGATTGCGAACCGGTCTCTCCTTGTCCTGCTGCTTGCTCGGAAGCCTGAGTCAGCAGGTCTCCATTTTGTGCAAGGGCATTACCGCTGCTCTGAAGCGCTCCCGAAGCTGCCTGTAGACGATTTCCCGCTTCCTGCGCCGCCGCCGCATTTTTCTCTGCAACAGATATCGCCTCCTGTGCCACTTCTTTCACAGCCTCCATATCTCCTGAAGCGACTGCCCTCTGTAAGGAAGCGTTTAAATAAGATGCGTCGGTACTTTCTACTGCTGCCGCCTGACCTGCTGCCGCCCGTGCAGTCTGAGCCTGAGCCCGGGCTTTCTGTGCCGCACTTGCAAGCGTTTGTCCAAGCCCGGAACTTTTCCCACCCGTCGTCTCTCCAGTAGCTGCCTGAATACTTGCAATCAACTGATCTGTACTGTTTTTTAATTGGTCTGCTCCCTGTTTGACGGAATCAAACACCTGACTTCCTGACTCCTGAATATTTTTATTTACCTGGTCCACACTCTTTTCTATTTGTGGAATCATCTGCTTTTCCAGAAGACCGATTCCCTGCACAAGTTCTCCGGATCCTTTATAAACAGCATTTGTACCGTTTTGTAACTGTTGTGTCTTTTGCGGCATATCTGATGTTCCTATGCTGATCTGATTCAATCCTTCTTTCAGTACAGCCAGATTGTCGTCTACCTGCTCTGCGCCGGCCTTTAGGCTTTTGCTTCCGTCTTTCGCATCTTTCATCCCCTTGGCAAGCTGAGAGGATCCCTGAGACAATACCCCGGCCCCTTCCGAAAGAGCCGGCAGCTTTTCTTTTAGCTGATCGATTCCGTCATCCAGTTTCCCGGCTCCCTGATCCAGCTCTTTTGATCCGCCCGCCAGTTCTTTCGCTCCGTTTTTCAGTGTTTTTGCTCCACTATTTAGCTGTTTTCCTCCTTCATAAAGGTCATTTGCTCCTGCATTTGCAGATGCAACTCCTTCTGTATAAGCTTTCAGTCCTTCCTGCAATGTTTTACTTCCATTCCTAAATTCTAAGGTGCTGTCGGCCAGTACTTTCAGATTTGTCTCGATCGTTTCGTTTCCACTGATCAGTTCTTTGGTTCCTTCCTGAAGCTTTCCGGCGCCATCTGCCGCTTCCTGCATACCATCTCCAGCCTCTCCAATCTGTTCAAATACTGCCGCTGCATAACTCTGCGTCACTTCTTTCCGAACAGAGCTTTCGATTTTCTGCATGGCCGTTTCGCTCATCTTGGAAGCAATATAATTTGTTCCTGGATTTGTCTCGTATAAAAGTTCCATTTTTTCAGGATTTTTATCTGTCAACGTTGCGGCATTCGAAGAAAAATTCTCCGGTATTGTGATAACCATATAATAACTGCCGTCTTTCAATCCTCTTCTTGCGGCTTCCTGATCTGTAAAAGTAAAATCTAAAGAAGCATCCTTCTTCAAATTTTTAACCATTTCATCTCCCACATGTAATGTAGATGTTCCATACACCGCCGGCACATCTTCGTTTACTACAGCCACCGGCAGTTTATCTATGTTGCCATACGGGTCCCACATAGATCCCAGAAAAAGGGTCGTATAAATGGTAGGAATCGCAATAATGGCAACAATAACGATCAACATGATTTTATTGCCCAACAGTTTTTTCCACTCTTGTTTCAGCATCCTCCTGTCTCCTTTCCATTATTAATACACAACTTAATATAGTTTAATAGATGTTGTGTTGATTATTTTCCCATGAAGCATTATACTAAAGACGGAAATAACATACAACCAGCAACATTCCCACCTTTTGTATATTAGTAGACAGAAGGCGCCCTAATATCTATTATTTATATTTTTTTTATTTTTTGTTAAAAAGGAGGATTTCATCATGCCTGTAAAAACAGACCGCCGAATACGCAAAACAAAAGCCCAGCTTCGTACCGGGCTTGCCAAACTTTTACAAAAGAAAAGTATCAAAGAAATAACCGTAAAAGAACTCGTAGAACTGGTAGACATCAACCGTTCTACTTTCTATCTTCATTATTCAGATATTTACAATATGCTTTCTTCGATCGAAGAAGAATTATTGGAAGAAATCCGACAGACCATTCTCAATCACCCGGTAAGCCCTTTTAATGAATCCAGCTTTCCATTTATTGAAGATATCTTTCAAATTTTGGAAGAAAACAAGGATATCTGCTGTGCATTACTGGGACACAATGGAGACATTGCCTTTCTTCACCGGATTGAATCTCTTATTTCCGATCATAGTCTGAGTGTTCTAAGGGTGACCTTTCCGGAGACGATTGAGGATCTAAAATATTCCTATTCTTTCTGTCTTTCCGGCTGTATTGGACTTGTGAAAACCTGGCTGACCTCTGACACCAACGAAACACCACAGTATATGGCAGAACTTACTTTCCGGCTGATCATGAATGCTCTGCACGGAATGTATCCGCAAAGCTAAACCGCTGTCCCCTGGCTACAGGGCTGAAATTTTATGAATAACCGGCAAATGATTGCAGATATTGACCATTTTCCCTACCACCAATGCAGAAATGACTGTCCCGGCTCCGAGTCCGTTAAGCCTGTGAAAAAATAAAAAGGACAATACAAAGGAGATGGAAATCAGTGAAGTATCAAATACCACCTTGACCGTGCCAAACCGCTTCTGGCAGACTTTTGAAAGCGCTTTCACCACTCCCTCTCCCGGTACGAGCAACACATTCGGGGCAACTTCCATACTGATTCCAAAAGCAAGAATCACACAGCCAATGAAAAGAGACAGAAGCTATGCAGCTCCTTCTTCCGGGACAAATCCCTGCAAAATCTTCATACTGACGTCGATAAACCAACTGAACACGATATTGACGCCAATCTGTAAAATCTGTCTTTTTTCAAATTCTCTCCCCAAAAGTACAATCTGCGCCACAATAAATCCTGTGTTCATAATAAAAGTAAATTGTCCGAGAGTCAGAGTAAAACGCTGACTCAATACATAAGGCAAACTTGATATAGGAGACGTCCCAAGAGCCGCCTTCGTGATAAATGCAATCCCAAATGAATTGATCAAAATTCCTGCTACAAAACATAAAATTCTAAGAAGTTTTCGTTCCATATGATTTCTCTTCTCCTTCTTCAAGATTCTGAATAATCTTTTCAAATATACGGCAAAAATCATCTCTTTCTTCTTTGGATATTCCCCTCCAGCCTGTATCATCTACCACATCACAGATTTCCTTTACCCGCTCAGCCATGTTTCTTCCTTCTTCCGTCAGATAAATACAATTTGTCCTCCTATCCGGCAAATCGGAATCTTTCCTCACAAGTCCACATAACAGCATCCTCGTAATCAGGCTTGTGACGGTAGATTTATCCAATATACAAGCCTTTGCAATTTCTTTTTGTGTACATCCGTCATGCCCCAAAAGAAATTCAAGAATCTTCGGCTGTCCCGGCATCAGCTTTTCCCGGTTGGTTTGTTCTATAATCATTTTATTTGAAAGACTAAATGCCACAAGTAAAAGATAGTGAAGTTTCCTTTCATTCATAAATTCTATCCTCCACAAATAGTTTGAATTCAAACTATTTGCCATTATAATACGAGCTTTCAAATTTGTCAAACTGTACAGGAATGTCATTAAACAAGAAAAGCTCCTTACGTTTTTGCATTGTTTTCCAAAAACGTAAGGAGTTTCCTGCTTCAGCTTCTATTCTTTTGCTCTATCACAGGCCGTCTCCTGAACCCATACTGTCATTTCTCCCTCTCCTCTGTTATTCCACAGATAATACGGAATAAACCGCAGATGTTTCTTCTCATATTTTGTCGGCCTTTTTGTACGATACAGACAAGCTTCCCATCCTTCTGCCAACATCTGCATTCCTTCCGCCTTTAAATCCAGTTCTCCTGTTTCCAAATTCCCTTCGGTCATCTCAAACAAACTGTCGGAAGGAAGACTGATCCTTGTCAGTCCTTTTCCATTATCCGCTTCTTCGAGACAATAAATGAACGGTCCTCTTGATACGGCTGTTTTTCCAATGTCATATTTTACCATTGGGCTTGCATAATTACGCTCCACCTGCATAGAACATTCCAGCCTGATCTCATCCTGATCTTTCCATTTCCGTTCCAGATAGAGATACCCATTCCTTGGCAAATCCGTAACTTCTTCTCCGTTGACCTCTGCTTTCCATTTTCGGCACCATCCCGGAATACGCAGCGCAACCGTAAATTTCTCCAAGTAATGTGAGTTCTTTGCTTTTTCTATTATCAGTTTTGTTGTGCCGCCCCACGGCATCTGGCTTTCCACTCGAATCTGCGTATCCGTAAACGGCGTCTGCACACGTCCTCCCACATAGAGATGGAAGGCAATGGCGTCTTCTCTGACAGAACAGACATAGTTTCCGATCGACATAATCAGTCTTGCAAGGTTTGGAGGGCAGCACGCACAGTTGTACCACCTCCAGCGGGAAGTCTCCACATGTTTTCTTCTCTGATCCTTTCTGCTGGCCTCCGGGTCTGCCTCCAGCGGATTTACATAAAAGAACCTTGTCCCATCTATTGACATTCCACTGATACATCCATTGTAAAGGGCCCGCTCCATCACATCCGCGTACTGACCGGAAAGCTCCTTCTCCAACATTCGTTTTGCCCAAAAGACAAGTCCGATAGAGGCACACGTTTCTCCATATACCGTATCATTTGGCAAATCGTAGTCAAATGTAAACGATTCCCCATATTCCGAAGAACCAATAGCGCCGGTAATATACATTTGTCGTTTTGTAACGTCATCCCACAGCGTTTCCACAGCCTCCATAAGGCTGTCATCCTCCATGATTCTCGCCACATCGGTCATTCCAGAATAAAGATATACCGCCCTGACCGCATGCCCTTCCGCTGTTTTCTGCTCCCGTACTGGTTTTCCTGCCTGATAATACTGATACTGAAACAAACTGTTTTCCCAGTAGAATGGATTCTCGTATTTTTCTCCTTCTTCCCGGAAGTAAAGTGGTTCTTTCCCTCTCTCATCAATAAAATACTTCGCCAGATGCAGATAACGAATCTCACCTGTGGCCTCATACAGACGGACCAAAGCCATTTCAATAATTTCATGGCCAGGGTATGCGTGAATTTTTCCTTCTTCCGGTCCAAATGTGCGGTCAATGCAGTCCGCAAGTCTCTTCACAACATCCAGAAGCGTATGCTTTCCCGTCCCCAGATAATATGCGATACCGGCTTCAATCATATGTCCGGCACAGTATAGTTCGTGGTTGTCCCGTAGATTTGTCCACCTTTTTTCCAATCCGTTAATAATATAATAAGTATCAAGATACCCGTCCGGCTGCTGCGCTTTCTCGATGACCGCAATGACCTCGTCCGCCATCTGCTCCAATTCCCTGTCTTTCTTCCATGCAAGGGTATATCCTACCGCTTCCAACCATTTGGCCAGATCACTGTCCTGAAATACACATCCTTGAAAATCCCCCTTCTCCATCCCGGCTGCAATCCTAAAATTCTTCACACAGTGACTTGGGGCCGCGTCCTCCACGAGATCATTCAGCGCTTTCCACTGGTATGGGATCATCTTCGTCCGTACAACTTCCATTTTGTTTTTCCAAAACCGGTCGTCTATCGAATAAGCTTTCATATCCATAGGTCTGAAATCTTTTGTACCTCTCATCTTCTTACCTGCCTTCCTGGCCATTCAATATTGTCTCGCCTGTCGTAAGTGTCCGTATCTGGCTATCTGGCCCTTCGATCGTCCATCCCTCCTCCGTATTGTCATTCCACACTCTGAGGGATGGTGTTCCGTATTGATACTCTTCCAACTGCACTGTGATCCGCCTGTTCGTCTCATCGATACAGATTTTATTGATACTGCCGGATTCACATTCTATACGGATTTTGTGAGGAATCGAACAAAAGCGAACTCCAAGCCCGTCATACGGAATCATCCATTCCTTTCCTTCTTTTCTTTCATATAAACATCCATATCCACAACGTCCGAACACCGTATCATCCACCACATACGATTTTGCGGAAAACAAATAGCCGTACATGCCCATATCCGTATCCAGCGATCGAAAATCAAATCCACTTCTGTCAGGCCAGAATAGATACCAACCATGGGCAGCCCCATTACTCCGGATACAGGTTAAGAAGGAAAGCAGTCCTCCGTACCCTAATTTTAGCATAGATTCATCCCCTGTATGCTCAAATCCATGAAACAGAACCCTGGAATTCAGAGGAGTCCCATACCAACAACAGACATTTCCCCGCTTCTCATTTCCGTATAAGAACCATTCCGGTTGCCTGCCGCCCCTGAGAGCCGCCGTAATCCGATATGCCTCGTCTAATTTTTCCTCCTTCCCATAATATCTCATCATAGCTTCGTACTGATTATGGGATGTCTGATCCACATAAAGCTCCGATCCAAATGGATAGATGCTGCCTGCATTTTCTTCCGCAATAAAAGCAACTTTCCGATTCAGTTTTTCATACCATTGTGGTTCCTCTTCCTTTAATGTCTCAACCAGATCCACGATCGTCGCTCCCGCCGGCGCTCCGTTAAACTTGTTTTTTCCAAGTTCATATCCGGTCATGGAGGTACGGTAGGCCATTTCCAGATACGTTTCAGCATCTCTTTTTTCCGTAAGACCATATTGTTTTGCAATACGGTACATGGAGTAGTAAATGTCACTGATGAGCGGGTAGTTGAAAGACCGCAGAATTGATTCTGCCTTCTCTTTGTCCCATTTATTCCCACATGCGATATCAGAAGGGGTGCGATCTTCATAGTACAGCCCTCTTCTGGCATAATACGTATCCTTCTCCTGAAGTTTTCCATAAAGACAGTCGTCAATATATTCTTCCAATACCGAGATCTCAGCCGGATTGGGAATGAGGGTATTTTTCTCTGCCAGAAACATAGCCACCGGCAGGGCGTACTCATCCAATGCTCCTACCTGCCAGGACTCCTCACTTTCCGTGAACAGCATCTCCACTCCGTCATCATATGGCAGGAAAGCATGGTTGCGCCCAAACGGATCATACTCATTTCTGTAATACTGCCGTCTCACTATAAAATCTGCATGTTTTACAAGCAAGTCCCGTATCGTATCCGTCGCATAAAACATCAGGATTGTCTCACCTTTTCCATGATGGACACGTACTTTTTTCTGCCCCGGCTCCGTGAAGGTGAGCTCATAAAAATAGGAGTTGTTTTCCTTTTTTATTGCCTGAATCTGCATATTATTGGCTACCGGTATGAGACGCGGCTCATCTTTACAGCGCAGGCGAAGTTTAACTGGAATTCCCACCGGGGCAGCCATAGACGGCTGTACGTCCACATCCAACTGCCCTTCTGAGACCAGATTTTCTTTTCTCTCCTCTTCTGATCCTACGGCACAGAATCGGAAATGGAACTGTTTCATCTCGTATGGTTTTAGAAGCAAGGAGCTATTCCCATTCATTCCGTACTTCTGTTGCTCTGTCTCTTCTTTCCATCCTTCACACTTCCTTGCCGCCGCAGAATACAGAGAAAGATAATACGGCCCCTCAAACGTCAGACTCCACTGACATCCAATAGCAGTATCCATTTGGTAGGCCGTCTCTATCTTACCGCCATCCAATATCTGGAACAAAAGTCCCGGATAGTCACCCTTGGGTCTCTGGCAGAATACATAGGAACTGCTTCCGTCAATACTCAGATGCTGGAAAACTCTTTGTTCATGCCATAGTTTTTGCTTTATCCCCCTCCAGTTTTCAAAATCCTGATACTTCTCATCTTCAAAAATGCCTGTATAATCTGTATTTGTAAGAAATGCAAGGGAAATCTCCCCTACTTCTATTTCCTGATCCAAAGGATTTTTCACTGTAAGGCCCCAATGAAGCCCATCTTCTTTCATCTGAAATGTCTGTTCCGTATTCAGGGTGCGGATTCCTCTCTGTTTTTCAGAAGGCTCCAGCCAGGATACCCGAACCTTTTCTTCCTCCACACTCACAATTCTGTTATCTTCGGAATCTGCCGTCCGTTCTTCTCTCCATCCCTCCGCGTTTTCATCCCATATCCGAAAACGGACATCTCCCATCCACTGATTTGCTTCCCGAATGGACGGATAGGAAATATTCTTTCTGTTTCCGATATACTCGGTTTTCAACGGATCTCCTTTCATGCGGATGGAAATCAATTTTCCTGTTTCCGGGTCAAACCCGGCTGTCATCTGTTTATTTTCCAAAAAAATGGCTGACATACCGTCTCCTCCTTTCTGTTCATCTATTCCTTCACCGCTCCTGCCGTCATTCCTTTAATCAGACCTTTGGACGCAAACATCGTAAATATAATAACCGGAAGGACATAGATTACAGCATTTGCGGTTAATTTGCCCCAGTAGATCTGAAATGTCGATACATAAGACTGGATGCCAAGAGGCATCGTCTTTAGTTCCGGACTGCGGATGATGACGGACGCGTACATAAATTCATTCCATGTTGACAAAAAACTCATCAGTGTAGCGGAACAGATACCAGGAAGTGAGATTGGTATAACAAGTCTCCGGATGACTCCCAAAAGTCCCAGGCCATCAATCTTTCCCGCATCCTCAAGCTCCTGCGGAAACTCCATAAAAAACGTCCTCATCAACATGACTGCAAAAATTACGGAGCCCGGAAGATAACTGATGATCAAACCTGTCCGCGTATTAATCAGATGAAATTTGGATAAAATTTGAAAAAGCGGGAGCAACTGGGTTACTGCCGGAACCATACGGATTACAAGAATAACCATAAAAAATACGGTTCCGGCCCGAAATCGGATCTTTGCCAGGGCATACGCCGCAGGGATGCTGATCACAAGAGTAATCGCCGTCGTAATAAGAGCAATAATCAGACTGTTCTTCATATACATAAACATACTCCCGTCCGCAATTACATCTCTGTAATTCTGCAAAGTTGAAGGATCCGGCAGAATATGGATTGGTACCTCAAATAGTTGTACTTCTGTCTTTAAAGACGAAAGTACCAGCCATAAAAACGGAAATACCATAAAGACAGATGCGATAACCAGCACACAGTAAGTATACAGATTTGATATCCATTTTTTCTTTCCCATCCTTACGCACCTCCTTTTCTCCGTTTCGTAATCTGATTTAACAAGATCGTAAACGCCGCGATTACAAGGAACAACAGGAACGATGCTGCCGATGCCTCGGCAAATTTCATCTGTTTAAATCCTTGGTTATATACATAGTAACTGATGACCTGAGTCGAATTGGAAGGTCCTCCCCCTGTCAGGATATACACGATATCATACATCTTCAGTGCATCCGGAATTCGGATCAGCAAAATGACGGCGATGGCCGAACGCAGATGCGGAAAAATGATATACCAGTATGCCTGAAACTGGTTTGCTCCATCGATCTTGGCTGCCTCAATGATATCGTCCGAAACACTGCTTATGGACGCAAGCAGCACCAGAATGACAAATGGCGCTGCCGTCCACACACTGACTGTCAGAACTGCAAATTTCGCCGCTATCTTTTCCGAAAGCCACATTGGCCCGTCAATGTGCAGAAAATTGAGAAAATAGTTAATCACTCCATACCTATCTGTAAACATCCATCTCCAGATTGTTCCGGATGCAATGGAGGCCATCATCATGGGCAGGATAATGCAGACCTTGGCAATTCCGCTTCCTTTTACATTTTTTCTTAAAGCGGCGGATACAAGGAGACCAATTCCAAGTTCGACCAAAATTGTAGCAGCAGCATACAGTAGCGTGTTCCCGATGACGCCACGCATTTCTTTGCTCTTTAATGTCTCTATATAATTGTCAAATCCCGCAAATTCAAAATGTCCCTGTACAACTCCCATATTTGTGTTGAAACTCATAACAAGCGCATACAAAAGAGTATACAAAGCAAATGCCACAATCACCATGGCGGGAACACACAGCAACATTCCCATCCTTTTGTTTTTCCGACCCAACGCCTGCCTTTTCCTTTTCATTTTACCCACTCCCTTTTCTGTCCGAAAAACCTGTCAACTATTGCGCTTCATCCAGAATCTCCTGAAGATCCTGTGCACATTCTTCCACCTCTTTTGGAATATCCGTCACTTCTTTTGTGGTAATCCGGTTGAGTGTCAGGGAAACTCTGTCCCGGAGCTCTGAGAAGTTGGTGCTAAGTGTCGGCGCGATCCCCTGCGCAAGACTTTGGTTCATAGCTTTCAGTACCTCTGCGTCCTCCGGATCCGTAATAGCCGCCTCTGCTTCTTCTGCAGACGACTTTCTGACAGCCGGGTTGATAAAGTTTTCGGAAAGTCTGGCAATCGTCTCTGAACTAGTAGCCCACTTGCACCATTCTATTGCAAGATCCTTATTCTTGGAATCCGGATTCACCCCAAAACTCCAGCTCCATACAGCGTTTGCTACCGGCTGTGCCACTACGCCTACTTTTCCGGACACTTTTGACGCATCCTCATCCTTAGTCATTTTCCACATATATGGCCAGTTGCATGCAAACGCAAGCTGTCCCTGAAGGAACATGTTCTGTACGTCGCCGTTATTATAGCCGGAACTCTCCTGTGGCACTGCGCCTTCGTCATAAAATTTCATAATATATTCAAATGTATTCACTGTTTCCTGGGAATGAAACGCAATCTTTGACGGATCCTCGGAACTGATCAGTTCTCCTCCAAACTGGAACAGTTTGTCCATAAGCTCGGACACCGGCTCTGCTTCCTGCTTTCCTTCAATAATCGTCCCATATACCCCATTTTCTTCATCTGTCATCGCTTTGGACATTTCAAAATATTCCTCCACGGTCGACGGCGCATGATCGAAACCAGCCTCTTCCAGAAGATCCGTCCGGTAATACAGTAC
Source organism: Sellimonas intestinalis (assembly GCF_001280875.1). Classification (GTDB taxonomy): domain Bacteria; phylum Bacillota; class Clostridia; order Lachnospirales; family Lachnospiraceae; genus Sellimonas; species Sellimonas intestinalis. Next base: position 145,090 of record NZ_LGAJ01000013.1, read on the forward strand.
CGGACCGTGTACAAGATAAGGCATGCAATATAACTGGTCATCCCACTTTACAGAATTCAGAGCCGCATCATAAAAATCATTTAGCTCCTCTTCTTCCATATATTCATCCAGAGGCATCAAATAACCAAGACTTGCCCATTGCGGAATCAGCGGACCATCCACGGTAAGCACATCATAATACCCGGATTTTGCCATCGCTTCTGATAAAACCGCTTCGTTAGATGCTCCTTCCAGATTGACTGTTGCTCCGGTTTCTTTCTCAAACTCATCTTTGATGGATTCATACCAGAGAGCGTACTCTCCACCGTCTTCCACAGAAACCGTCAATGTCTGTCCCGCGAACTTTCCTTCTCCTGACTCTTCAGATTTGCCTTCGGAATCTGATCCGCCACAGCCTGTCAAAAGAGACGCCGCCATCCCTGCACATACGAGTACGCTGAGCATTTTCTGTAATGTTTTCTTTTTCATGATAGTACCTCCTTCTTTGACTTTTATAGTTGGCAAACTCTCTCCTCCTCATTCATATGAAAAGATTAGAATTAAACTTATTGCAATCGATTGCAATTTTGTAAAATAAAAAAGGTCTCCCTTTTTTATCTTTGACATGGTCCAACGGAATTCCTTATAATCAAATTGCCCTTTACAATCACCTCTTTCTCCTCCTCCCTGCCTCTGATACGATCCAAAATCATCTTGCCCGCTGCCTTTCCCATCTCATACAGTGGCATACTCACGGTTGTGAGCGTCGGAAACATCCATTCACTGTACTCCATATTGTCGTATCCGATCACGGAGATATCTTTTCCCGGACACAACCCTCTCTCCTGCATAGCCTTATAGACGCCGACACACATCTGGTCGTTCGCCACAAGAACCGCCGTCGGATATTGCCCCTCATCCAGAATACTCCTCATACAGCTATAGGCGGAGGCAATCTTCCAATCCCCCCTCCGGATCCACTTCTCTTGAATCGGGAATCCAAACTCATGCATTTTTTCCAGATAGGTCCGGAAACGAATCCCGGAATGAATAGAAGACTCCGGTCCATTGATAAACCCTATGTCTGTATGACCCATCTTTTTCAGATACTGCATAGCCAGCTCTACACCGTACCGGTCGTCCGGAAGGATCCGAAACTGATCCTCAAGCATCCGGTTCACATAAACGACAGGGATGACTTCATTTGCATAGACGCGGTCGGTCCCGAGCTCCGTAGATGCAACAATGATTCCGGCAAAACGCATTTTTTCGCAGATCGAAAGGCTCTCCAAATGCTTACTGTTTCCATTCAGCATAACGATCTCATATCCTGCTTTCCAAGCTTCATCCTGCACCCCATTTGCCAATACATCGGTGAACCAGGACCAGTCCTCCTGAAGAGATACAAGGGCGATAATATTAGATGTCTTATTGCGAAGTTGACTGGCCACCATGTTGACCTGATATCCCATCTCTTCTGCCTTCTCCAATACTCTTTTCCTTGTCGTTTCATTAACTAGTCCCGGGTTGCTGAATGTACGGGAAACCGTGCTTGCACTGATATGTAGTTCTTTCGCAATATCATAGATTGTAATCATTGCCGCCTCTTTTTGCAATCGAATGCATTTATTTGACTTTATTATAGAATTCTTGTTAATCCTTGTCAATTCTTGTCTTATATTTTTTTCATTTTTGTCTAATTTCAATAAATAAGTTTTAAAAAAATTGTGAATAATTCTTGTCTATTAATTTTTTATCTGAAATATTTTTATCTTCGGAAATATCCATCTGTCCAAACTGCTCTTCCAGTCTCGTCAGAGCCTCTATCTCTGCTATGGTACACCACGGAAGCCACTTTCCGAGGCCATTATGATATTGGAGAGCAATCTCTCCACTTTCTTCTATCAATCCTGGATAGGAATAACCGTACGTTCTCTTCCAGTCAGTCGTCTGTTTTGTATTATGTAGGATCATTCTGGCAAACTCCAGATAATGCCGATCCCCCGTCAAAATCCAAAGCCTGAAATAATCATACGGGCAGTACCCCATCATCACGTCACAATGGGAATGTCCCGTCGCGATAAGACTTAAACCAGTCTGATCCGCCTTTTCAAACACACAGTTACCTTTGTACGGATGTACCGGAAATCTCCAGGCATATGTCCATGTCTCGCAGAAATCCGCAGCTCCCCTTGCCGCATTAATCCATTTTGACTCCTTGGTCAGATCATACAGTGCAAGAAAAGCATAGAGGGACTGCATCCCTGCTTCTTTATCTATTGTATTGTCATTGTCAGCCGTCCCTCCGATAAAGGCCATACTTTGGTAAATAGCCGTATAACAAAATTCTCCGGCTCGAAGAGCCATCTCCCTGTACTTTTCTTTTCCGGAGACAAAATAAAGATTGACAAGGAATCGTATCACATTACTGGTATTATATTTTCCACTATGCTGTATTTCTCCCTGTTTTCCATACGCCCTGGCAAAAGAACCATCCTCGCCCTGTACGTTTCCCAAATGATCTGCAAAACGACAACAAAAATCAAACCACTCGTGTCTGTCCTCCCCGTATTCTTTCAGATACATCCATGCTGCCAGAATTCCCTCCACTCCGTCCGCCGCCGTCCGGAGATATGTAGGATACCCTTGTTTAAACTGAGGCGGAAAAACATCGTACCAAACTTGTGGAAATTCACTTTGATCATCCGAATGTTGTACCCAGAAATTGATCATCTCTTTTCCCTTCTCCACCATCTCCTGTTTTTTCTTTTTTTCTCCATACCTGATAAGATGATACGCACACTGTGTCTGCTGCCCTACAAACCCCATTTGAAAACTAATATCACAGACATGTCCTTCCGGCACAGTTGTCCAGAATGGAAGGCCCATCACTTTGTTGTATGGCTGACAATAAGCATCCAAAAGCGCGATACCGTCTTCATATACCTGCTGCAAATCACATTCATGAACCTCTGGTTGAAAAACATCATACCAATGCCGCCACTCCTCTCTCATCGCTTCATAATCCTCTCTCATTTGATCAAAGTGAACGCACAGTTCATATTTGTGGATGATTTCTCTTCTGACCGGATGGTTTCTTCTCGCCCATCCTCCTGTCTGCCCGATATAGCTAATCTCTCCTTCACTACCCGGATATACATAGCTCAACAAAAGTCTCTTTCCTGCGGTAAATCCAATAGAGGGATACTGCAGACTACTGTCTACGATCCAGTCTCTTCCTGTCTCTGCCACTTTGGTGTCAGGTACCGGCAACATATGACAAAGCCCAACCGACAGTCCGCATCCGGCATGATATAACTGTACATACGGAAGAGCCATGCGAGTCGCCCGGAAAAGAAAATTTTTTCTGTACAAGTCCGAGCCAAATGCTCCTTTTACGACCCCTTGATTCTTTTTGTACCAGATACCCGGAATGAAAACATCATATTCCTCTGACCAATGGCCTTTTTCTCCCCGTGGCAAAGGAACGGCAAACTCGGTGGAGAAACCAATATCCCTTACCCCAGTCTCCACTACCGTCACATTCCTGGACATTTTTACTTCCTGTACGGCATTGTTTATCTCATATTGATCGGAAAACAGAAAACTACTTCCATTGTCCGTCTCAATCATGGTTCGGCAAAGGAAACTCTCTCCCCTTTTCTCCACCATTTCATACCCCGATTTGTATACGACAAGTTTCCCTGTCTCCGTTACTATTTGTAGAACAGCCGGATATCGTAAATAGAAGGAAAACTTATCAGTGAACTTCAATTCCAGTCCATACCGCTCCTTATCACCTTCTCGAAATGGATGTACATGCATCCCCAATACTTTTTTCATCTGACATTCTCCTTTCTCCACTTCCATATTGCAATCGATTGCAATATGGAATAAAAATTTTTTATTGTGTTTAGTATAGCACAAAACAGAATCAGGTTCTATTCGTTTTTCAATCTATATCATTTTAGTGAGCACTTTTTATTCCAAAGAAATATACAACCGCACCTATTGGAACTGTAATCAGAAGAAATGGATAAAAGAAAGCTAAATCTATATTTCCATAGAGAACCCCTCCTATCACCGGTCCTAAAGTCATGCCTAAATCGAGTCCTACATAATAAGTACTGTTGGCCAATCCTCTTTTACCCTCTCCCGCAAGCAAAATAGCCGTTGACTGACATACAGAACTCATAATCCCATAACCTCCGGCCATAAAAAGAGCCCCAAAAAACATAATGAAATTATTCTTCATCCATGCCAGACATAACATCCCTAACAAAGCGCTTATAGAACTTCCAAACAGGAAAATCCGAAACGGCAGCCGGTCAAACAAGCTTTTCATGGAAAAACGCATGGTGAAAAGCACGATGGCATATAACGGAAAAAACAGACTGACCGTAATAGAAAGGTTCCGTGCCTCTATATAGCTGACTAAAAATGACTGTGTGGCACAATAAGGAATGGCAAAAAGCATGATAATAATGGCAATCGGAATTACCTTTCTGTCCAACACCTGTATTTTCGGATTCTTCTCATTTTTTACCCTGACCGATCCCCTTGGCTCCCCCTTATCAGAAATAAATTGAATAATCAAAATGGTAAAGGCGGAAAACATCAGCGCTAAAGCAAAAGAAACACGATATCCCATCATCTGATAGATACTCACTCCGATTGCCGGGGCAATCGCCATCCCTAACGCATTCATCATTCCATAGAATCCCATACCGGAACCTATTTTCTCTTTCGGAAGCATATCGCACATCCATGTTGACATGCAGACAGAGCAGCAGGCAAATCCAACACCATTTATCATCCTTGCGAAGATAACAACATAAGGGTCAGAAGCTGTCATATACCCTAGACATGCCACGGTCATAAGAACGGCCCCAATAAATGACAATCGGTATTTGCTGATTCTGTCTGCCAGGTTTCCAACAAAAGGTCTGCAAAACAGGGAACAAAGATTCATCAGTCCTCCAATCACTCCCATCACTCCTGCAGAAGCGCCTATACTCCCGGAAAATCCGGTGATCAGCGGCGTTACCAGCATAGGGCTGGCAAAATAGAAGAAACTTGCCGCCAAAATTAAAATGATATTTTTAGAATACGTTTGCTGCTTCATAAGATCCCCCTGCCAAACTTACGCTAACGCTGTCTTTACTGTATCACACCTGCAATGTAAAATCCATACACGAATCCCTTTCTGCTATTCTTCCCTTCTAGGTCAATATTAAGAAGCAAAAATTATAAAAAGAAAGAGAAACTTCGTTTTATCAAAGAAGTTTCTCTTTCTTTTTGGGGAGGAATCCTGTCTATTTTATCAGTTCTTCTACTTCTTTCGCCGCCGTCTCCCAGAGATCCTGAAGATAATCACAGCCGCTTGGGTATTCGTCAAACCGAAGATCCAAGTTTCCATAGTCATCGATCAGATCCAGTACATGCTCACGGCTGGTCAGGGATTCCAGGTATTCCAACAGACGCATATCGTTCATAGCGTCTTCCATAACCGGCAGTCTCATGGACTCCACCGGCTTTCCGTCTGCTCCTGGATAGACAATGAATGGATCCCCTGCCGGAAATGCATCTTCCCCATCGTTAATACGATAAGGATCTATGGTATGCAGAGAATACTGGCAATTATAAAAATTATATCCCCAATGAAGGAATCCTTCCATCTTGTATTTATAGAGCTGCGCTCCTAAGATTCTTGTTCTCCATCCCGGCATAGCAATATACCTGTTGCTGACCTTATACCCCTGTCCACAACAATAATATACCCATCCATTCTTCAGCCCTGCATCCAGAAACTGATGAACCGAATCATTCGTAGGAACCGGATTCTTTACAATCCCTTTTTCATACAGATCCAGATGGCTTAAAGCATCAATGATCTTTGCGCCTTCCAAATATGGCTCTACCATCTGAAGCGCTTTCTGGTATGTATCCGCATTGTAAATAGTAGGTTCATCCGATACATGAAAGATGGTATTGTCAAACACGCCCAGCTCTTTCAATTCCTTTACAAGCTCCGGTAAAAATTCAGCCAGGAATTTATCATAGCCGCAGGACTCTACCGGTGTATGCCATCCAAATATTTTTTCGCTTTTACCGTCCACTTCTGCCATCACCTTTGGCGGATATTTTGCTCCCCATTGAGCAAATAGATGAGCCATCTCAAAGAACTCAAACCCGATTTCCCTACAAAGACGAATCCATCGGCGAAGAAGTCCAAAATCAAATTCAAATCTTCCTTCTGTCATCTTAATTTTGACAAGCTGAACTGTCGTTCGATCCTTTCCAATCAGCGTATCCAGGGCCGGAGTCAAAATCGGCGTATATGCAACGTTGATTCCCCTCTCAAATGCAAGCCGAAGATAGGCTTCAATCATATTCCAATGCTCCTCGGAGTATACCTCCACTCCATAATAATCCGCCAAACAGTCCGGATAAAACCATTCTGTATGGAGAAATTTCTGTTTAGGAAGACTTGCGGGAACCACATGAATCGTAACCTCTGGCTGAGCAAGAACCATCCCTTCATCATCCGAAAAGATGAAAGAAACCGTATAATCTCCGCCCTTTAAGTCCTCCGGGATCTCACAGTCGATCCACAGGGCTCTCCACTGTTCTAAAACTACCTGTACTCCGTCTTCAAAAGGAGACAGAATATCCGGGTACAGACCTGCCTCATGACCGATATATTCAGAATCGTATTTCTTATTCTGTTTTTCATGTGGCATGAATACCGGCACACAGTCCACCTTTCGGATTGTAACTTTCCCCGGGAAATCTCCTTCTGCCTTTACGTGAGCATAAGGATTTCGGAACGCCTGCTTTAATGTCTGATTCAAATAGTAATCCCCATGAAAGCAGTAAGCTGCCTGAAAAGAAACCCTTTGCCCAAGGAAGCCTATGATCCTTTTTACCAGCCTTGAATTCTGCATCCCTCCCAGGGGCAGTACCTTTTCCATTGAACTAATAATTCTTACATCATAATCCATAGTAAACCTCCTTTATAACATTTTTATCCTTTAATACCACTAAGGGCAATACCTTCTACAAATTTTCTCTGCAAGAAACAATAGAGTATGAATGGAAATAAAAAGGCAAGTGTAGCGCCTGCCATTACCAGGCCATAATTGCTTACATAATTATTCTGCAGCATAGACAATCCCAAAGTCAGAGTCTTCATCTCATCGTGGGTAATCATAACCAACGGCCAAATAAAGTCATTCCAGGAAGTAATAAATGTAAATACTACCAAAGAAATCACTACCGGCTTTGACAACGGAAGGATGATCCTGGTAAATATCTTGAATTCTCCGCATCCGTCCATTCTTGCCGATTCAATCAATTCATCCGGAATTCCCTCCATAAACTGCCTCATCAGGAATACCCCGAAAGCATCCAATATGACTGTAAACAGGGACGGATAGGTATTTAAAAGCCCCATATTCTTCATAATAGTAAAGACCGGAATCAGGATCACCTGCCCCGGCATCATCAGCGTAGCCAGGTAAATCCAGAAAATTCCCTCTTTAAAAGGAAATTTCTTTTTTGCAAACGCATATCCTGCCAGTGTGGCGATCACCACATTAAAAAAACAAGCGCACGCAACAACGATCACGCTGTTCCGGATATAGGTTAAGATTGGAAAGTTCGACAATAGGTTTTCATAGTTCCTAAGATCCATAGTGGAAAAATCAAAGGATGCGGTCATTACTCTTTTCTGAGTAAAAGATGTCAGTATCATATAGATAAATGGATACAACGAAATCACAACAAATCCGATTAATACAATGGCAAGAATTATTCTCGACAGTTTGATCTGTTTGGAATGTATCATCCCGGCACCTCCTTTCTCTAATCTTTTTCACGAAATACGACCTTCTGCAAGAAAGAGATCACTAAGACAACAGCCAGCAGAAGCATGGATACGGCGCTTGCATATCCCATTTGATAATTTTTAAATGCCGAATTGTATATGGTAAGAACCAGTGTGGTTGTCGCACGCCCCGGCCCCCCTCCTGTCAGCGTATATACAAGGTCAAAAACCTGGAAGGACCAAATCGTCCCTAATGTCACTACAAGATAAGTAATAGGTTTTAACATAGGAAGGGTAATTGAGAAAAACTGCCTCATATTCCCCGCTCCATCTACCCTTGCCGCTTCGTATAAAGATGTAGGAATATCCATCATTCCTGCATAAAAGATCACCAAAAAATATCCCACATTTTTCCATATTGCAATTACACAGACAGAAAACAATGCCGTCCACCGATTACCAAGCCAGTTCACCGCATCAATCCCAAATACTCCGGCGATGGAATTAATCACGCCTTCCGGATTTCCCGAAAGAAGAAGTCTCCACACTGCTGCTGTTAATACCATAGAAGTTATCACGGGAATAAACATTGCGCTCCGCACAAGATTACCAAAACGATTCCGGAACAATCTTGCCAATATGTAAGCAATAACCAGGGAAAGGATCGTCTGGATCGGCACAACGATAATCGTATAGATTCCTGTATTGATTAGTGAAGAAACAATATAGGGATCCTTGAGAATATCCTTATAATTACTCAGACCGACGAATTCTGGCGCCTGAAGTACATTATAATCAGTAAAACTATAGCCTGCCGTCATAAAGATCGGGATTACATGGAACATCAGCAGAAGCAGGAAACTTGGAAGGATAAAGAAGTATGCGCTGGCGGATTGCCATTTTAATTTTGTCCGTTTCATAAGTATCCTCCGTTTTTTTAATCTGCCGGGACATTCTCATATCCCGGCAGGTCATTTGATTACTCGTTCAAAATTGTCTCCGCATAGGAAACAGACTCATTGATTACATCGTCCGGTGATATTTCACCCATGATCATCAGCTGCAGGTTCTTATACAAGGAATCAGAAATCTTAGAATTTCCTTTTGCCGGTGATAATGAATGTAGGTAATCTCCATCTTCCTCATAAACTGACTCAAATGCAGGATTATCATGGTATTCTTCATCTTTACCGATAGGTGCAAACTGAGCAGACTCGTGGTAGGTTGTCATGGATGATCCGCTTAACATAAATTGCATCAACTTATATGCCAAATCCTTATTTTCCGCATTAGACATCAATACCAGTGAATCCGATGCAATAAAAGTCCCTTTTTCCTGATTTGTCAAGCTTGTAATAAATCCCCAATTTAGTCCAGCATCGTCAAATTGTACGGTACTGGAGCTTTCCATTTCTACAAATGCTGTTTTTCCCTCACAGAAGTAACTGATACAGTCATCATTTGTTAGACTCGTTACAACGTCCGGAAGAATATGATACGTAAATCTCAGATCATATAAAAACTGGAGAGCTTCTTTTCCTGCTTCACTGTCAATCGTAAGAGCAGTTCCTTCTTCGTTAAAGATAGAGCCTCCGCTCTGCCACAGATAAGGATAGAAAGAAGCATTCAAGGTACTCATGGAAGGATTGCCCCACCGCTGTACCAGCGGATATACTTCAGAACTTCCGTCTGCACCCACTTTGATCTTCTGGCAGATCTCTATAAACTGATCCCATGTACAGTTAGCCGGTACTTCCTTAATTCCATTCGCCGCCAGAATATCTTTGTTATAGCACATAACAATTACATTTCCTACGATCATTGGCATACAATACTGCTTTCCATCAATCACACCATTGTCCAGATACAGGAAATTATCTTTGTCTTTATCAGTAAGATAATCATCCAGTGGCTCAACCGCTCCCATATCAATGAAGTCTCCGAGCATTTCCATATACATATAGCCTACATCCGGTCCTTCTCCTGAGGTTACGCCAGTCAGATATTTTTCTTCGTAATTGCCCCAAGGCACGATTTCAATATTAACCTCTACGTTATTTTCTTCCTCAAAAGGAGCCAGTATTTTCTCCCAGATCTCTTTGTCATCCTGATTCTCACTCAAAGGCGGCATCCAGACATCCAGAGATTCTGTCTTTCCCCCACCTTCTGACTTAGATCCGCTGTCTTTCTGACATCCAATCAGCATTGCGGAAGCCGTGGTTGCACACAGAAGAATCGAAATTGCCTTTTTGGTAAATTTTTTCATCAACATTCCTCCTGTCATAATTAATTACTGTCATTTTACATTGCAAACTTTTTGATTTACTGAATATTGGGATGCATCCATTTATTTTCCAGTTTCATATGAACTGTTTCTAAAATTCATTATACAGATTGCAGAAAAAAAATAAATAAACAAAAATTACACAGAAAAATCTCATGAAACATTTTCTGTGTAATTCCTGTGAAATATACATTATTTATTTTAAGTCTTACGCAAATCCGGGATATTATCCCGGCATAATATACATTTTTTGGCTAATTAACAAATCTTGATTCTTTGTAAAAATAAACTTTTTTAGACTTTATTCTGCCGCTTGTATACGCCGGGTGTGATATTTTCATACTTTTTAAAAATACGGATAAAATGAATATCACTGGTAAAGCCGACCTGCTCCGCTACCTCTTTTATTGTAATACCCTCCTTTTCCATAAGCTTTTTTGCCGCCTTAATCCGCAGTTCATTCATGTATTCTACAACTCCTATCCCATATTCTTCCTTAAATACTTTTGACACATAAGAAGTGCTGACACCTACCTGCTCGGAAATATAACACAGTCCAAGAAAATGTTGATTATAATTTTCTTCGATGATTTTCTTAATTTTATAGGAAAGCCTCTCTTTCTGCCTCATAGTATACTGGCTTCCCAAATCCTCAAATTCTGACAAAATTTCTTTCAGGCAAGCCGATAATTCTTTTACGGAATCGCAGCCTTTTAGAGCGTTCATCCATTCAGGCATATGATTACCATGATAGCGCGTATCCTCCCCTTGCGCGGATTGAATAACGGTATTAATCACCGCATACTGACGGCTGGTTCGAACATAAGCATCATCTGCAGACAACACATAGGAAGCAAGCACTTCGGGTACCATCGCTTTCGCCTCTGCATATTCCCGAAGCATCAAGGCTTTCTTCCATCGATCAAATATCAATACTTCTTCTTTTTCCTGTGGAATGGTCTCTCCCGGAAGCCCCAATTCTTTATGAAAAAACAATAGCGTCTGTTCATAGATAGATACCATCTGACTTTCCGACATGAACACTTCGCTTTGCCGCATCCGAATATCCTCTTTTTCCCACTGTTGCCGGATCAGTTCTTCTATCCGGCACAAAAGATCGGAATCCGTACTTTCATAATTTAGAAGAAACACCGCTGTATCACCTATCAAAGTTGGAACTACATCCACAAAGCTATATTCGCGCTCTAATGACTGTCCCACCTCTTGAAGGTTTTCCTTTGACTGATGCTTATCTCTTTGAAAAGATACATCTGCCAGGATAAAGGAATAATAGATATAGTCAAACAGGATTCCTGCCGTCTGAAAAAGATTCCGGAGCGCCTCTGGATCTGACTGTCTCTGATTCAGCACATCTCCTAATGCACTTTCTTTGATGGACCATAACACTTTATCATTTAAGCTGTTGATCGTCTTTTCGATTGATTTATGCTGTTTCAGGCCTAGAAATAGCGAAATTGCAAGCCCAATTCCGGTACACAAAATAATTCCCATTATCAATAAATGTTGAATCGATTTGATATGGGCAACCAAAACTTCTTTATTACTAAGTACGACATAATAGAACGCATGATGCGCCGATGGCATTTCCCATCCCACATAGCCGTCTTCATCAACTTTCTCTGACTCATTTGGATTTCGTGTCAAAAGATCCTGCAGTTCCGAATTAGAAGGGGCAGATTCCTTCATCCTACTCAAATACAACTGTTCCTCTTCTGTCAAAACAAAAATAGAGGTGCCATCATCATTGGGAAGGGCCATATCCAAAAGTCTCATAAATTCTGTATCATTGACTCCGATAATCAGAATAGACTGCGGATCCCTTTCTCTGCTGGCAGGAATCTGCTGACGAAAATAAAGCTTTTCTTCGTTTTTTCCAAGAGGGGAAAAGAAAAAGTTTATATTGTCGGACTCCAAAATATGGGATTTCCATTCTGCATATCCTTTACTGCTCAATCCGCTGTTCAGAAGAAAATAATTTCTAGAATTATAGCATCCTTCCGTCCCAACAATATAATCCCAAACCGGATAATACAGGTAAATATCTTCTATCATGGAATTGGCAATCTTAATATTTTTCATCAATTCCGAATATCGATAAGCTTCAGGAGTGGAAAATGCAGAAATATCTTCTGCTGATTGGAGCACCATATTCTGATTATTCAGAAGCAGCTCGGATGCAGAGGACTGGATTGTGAACAGATAATGATCAATTCCCTGTCTGGCCGTATCAATGATCGTTTCCGTCTCCCGGATTTTCTCTTGTTCCATCATGTTGACCGCCCGAATATTAACAGCAAAAAGCAACACAAAAATCAGCATACATCCGGCAAGAAGGGGAAATATCCAGTGTTTTTTTAGTTTTGACAAATGGAAACCCAGAAACATCTCCATACTCCTTCCTGTTCATACCTTCTCTTTTAATCATGTGACTACACTATGATTTTAATATTATTCAAATAAGAAGTCAATCGAGGGACATAGCTTAAAAAGCCTGCCTCTTCTTGCATTGCATAATCTGAAGTCCAGCTACGTAAATATACATAACATACGTTATGTCCTGGGGTATCCTACAATTAATCCAAAAAGCAATTCCCCCAATAATTCAGCAAAGTATTCCGTCAATTAGTACAACATTCCTAACAGCTCTTATCAGTACCTCTAGCGTCACTGCCATTGCTGCCTTTGGAATTACGGAAAAGTTTGAAATGTGCATTAGGGTACGGCTGTGGTCTGCTAGGATTCTTCTTGTTTTAGTAATTGGATTTTCAAAACGCCTTTCCCGTCTGTTTGTTAACAGCAAAGTTGTTTTATGCATTGTTGGAACATATTTTTTAATTGTTAGTGTTGGATATATTTTGAACACTGTAACAAATTGTTACCTAGGTGCCCTCAATGGTATAGGAAAACCATCAAAAAGTATATTTCTGATGATTTTCTATTATATTGTCGTTCAGATGCCTTTGGACTATCTACTATATCATTTAGGTTTTGACCTAAATGGCATTTAGTTTGCAGTGTAATGAGTAATATTGCTGCCAGTATAACAGCGGTTTATATTGAAAAAAATTATCTTTCTGTTTCGAATAATATTTTATAACTGTGCAAAGAAAGATGGGTTCGTTAACAGACAGGAGTTTTCATATATTACTTTATTAATACCAAATCTGCAATAAATGTTTATCTATGATGACGTATAATAAATTTCGCAAAAATAAAATTTCATAATAATAAAGACATGGACTATAGCCGTTTGGTAAAATTAAGTCACCACAACCAAATCTATCAAAGGAGGCTATAGAACCATGTCTGATAAGATTATACAGCTAAATGAGGACTTAATAAAGCATGATTTAAAGGATCTCGTCCGAAGCAGTGTCGAAGAAACCCTAAACGCTCTGCTTGATAAGGAAGCCGATGAATTAGTCAACGCCGAAAAGTATGAGCGTTCCTCTGAGCGTCAGGGATATCGTTCCGGGCATTATAAGAGAAACCTTCATACTACAGCAGGGGAGGTAGAATTGAAAGTTCCTAAACTCAAGGGTATTCCTTTTGAAACAGCCATTATTGAACGCTACCGCCGCAGAGAATCTTCTGTTGAAGAAGCGTTAATTGAAATGTATCTCGCAGGTGTCTCCGTCCGTCGTGTGGAAGATATCACTGAAGCTTTATGGGGAACGAAAGTATCTCCCGGAACAATCAGTAACCTGAATAAAAAGGCGTATGAGCATATAGAAACCTGGCGTACCCGCCCGCTTTCCGGGGAATATCCTTATGTTTATGTAGATGGAGTCTACCTGAAACGCAGCTGGGGCGGCGAAATCCAGAATGTTTCTGTTCTGGTTGCAATCGGTGTCAGCCGGGATGGCTGCCGTGAAATCCTTGGTGCTGCTGAAGGAATGAAAGAAGATCGCGAAAGCTGGCGTTCTTTCTTTGTATGGTTGAAAGAACGGGGGCTTACTTGTGTACGTCTGATCATCGGTGATAAAAATCTCGGTATGCTGGAGACCATTCCTGAAGTCTTTCCGGATGCCAGATACCAGCGCTGTACTGTACATTTTTACAGGAACATTTTTTCCGTAACACCCCGAAAGAAAATGAAGGCTGTAGCTCTCATGCTGAAAGCCATCCATTCTCAGGAAAGCAAGGAAGCAGCCCGTGAAAAGGCGATACAGGTAGCCGAAAAGCTGAAAGCCATGAAACTGGCGAAAGCTACCCAAAAGGTTGAAGATGGCATTGAAGAAACCTTAACCTATATGGATTTTCCTACACAACACTGGACTCGGATCCGGACAAACAATACCATTGAGCGTCTCAATCGTGAGATCAAACGCCGGACAAAAGCAATCGGCGCTTTTCCCGATGGTCAGAGTGCTCTGATGCTCGTATGTGCCAGACTACGCCATGTAGCAGCAACGAACTGGGGAGCCATACGTTACATGAACATGGATCATCTTTTTAAGGCAGAGGATGATCTGGCGTCTGATATCATAGCCGGTTGACTGCCGGCTACCAAACGGCAGAATTTTACTTTTGCGAAAAAATCTTGACACAATCAAAATCTTGACACAATCTTATCTATGAAATGTTCCCGGATCTGGTACAAAATCTACAAGTAAATCACCCAATGGCGCTAAATAGTTTAGATGAGAAGGATGTTGATAAATCATAAACGCCGAAAGCCTTGATAAACCAAGGTTTTCGGCGATGTTTTTGGCGTCGCTAAGAGGATTTGAACCTCCGACCTACCGCTTAGGAGTAGCACCGTTTGCTAGTAGGAAGCTCCCTCTTAATGTTATATAATCCCTGTATTTCCTTGCCTTTCACGGATTTAAAATGTTATCTCGTACCTCCTTGTGACTGCTAATTTTAAGGTTTTTTAGATGCTCCTTTTAGCAGACAATTAGCAAGGGGCTTGAACTTAAGGAAATGTTACTGATTAAAACTCGTTCCATCCAGTACGGGCAACTCTCTTTTAATGCCTAAATAGTTTATATGGTCTGCCCGCTATCAACTCTCGCAAAACCATTATCTAAATGATAGCAATAATTTGCAATAAGGGCAGTATGTAAAAAGGAGACAAACCTCATTGGGATTTCCCTCTTATAATCATATATTTTATTAATCGTCCGATTTTATAGCAACAACAAATTATAATCCCAAAATTACCACTGGTTGTTACATATCATTCTTACAATTTATTGTTTCCTAATATATAAATTCTCATATTCATTTAAAGTTTCTTTTATAAAACACATAAAAGATTCAAGTGAAAAATTATCGGATTTGTTTATATACAAATAAAATAATTTAATTCCGTCTCCCTTTTTTTCTGTTCCATAAAGATTAAGGACTTCAGAAATTTTTTCAGATTTTTGGAATTGATTATACCAAATTTCCACACCTTTTTCTGATAATTCATTCATCTTACTCTCAAAAACCTTTGTCCGTTGATTATGTATGTTAAAATCTATATCATTTTTTGTGCAATAATCCTTAAGTTTATTTAACCAAAACAATTGTCTTTGAATAATCAACTTTTTGTTATCACAATCTTCCTGACTTAAATTAGTATCCTCCTCCAAACTCTTAATATTATGCTCTAATTCTTCAATTCGTTTACTATTTAATGTGCTACCTATGCTACTTTCATCATCTTTGCCCCCATACTCTGTAAATGTATCCATAAATATAGACTGCTGCTTTGGCGAAAGGTCTCTCAACATAAGACGAAATTCTGACTCTGATTTCCATATTGGTCTTCTCCTTTTATCTCTTGAAAGATATTCAGTAACATAGAATTTGTCTGGATTATCATTACTAATCTGTTTCATCAAAAACAAAAAATCTCCATCATTCATTAACTTTAAGCATAAATTATTATTTAATTGAATACCTTCTGCTGTTAAAGGTTTTTTCTGAAAAATACTATTATTATTCTCCTTTTCCTTAAATTGCTTTTCAACAGCATCAATACATTTTTTCACCAAAAATGAATCATACATTACAACTGGATGACTTTGAATCCATCTTCTCTCTGAATCATATGCAACAATCACATTTTCAATTGTACTTAATGCATTTTTTTTATATCCAAATTTATATTCTTGCTTTTGAATATCATAAAACAGAATCACACTCTCAAGAAGACGTTCTATATCAATAGACATACCTTCAAATCCTGACATCTGCATATCTCGCATGATATAATCTAATCTGTCAACATCAATTATACTCGAATTCAATAATTGTATGAGCGAATTTTTTATTCCGTTTTCCAACTTTGATGCATCTTTATATCGTATTCCTAAAATCATCCTACTAAATAAATCTACATCAACATTTTGAGCAACCAGATAATTCTCATATGTAATAATACCAATAATAACACTCATAATTTCATGAGGTTTAGCCACATTATTTCCACTGACATAATATGAACTGCCTTCTATAGTTTCCGCAAAATCTAATAAAAAATTCTCAAAGTCCTGTTCATTTAGTTTATTTTCAAGAGTGTTAAGAAGTTCATTATATAAAACATATATTTCAGAAATATCTTTTCTTGGGAAACTTCGCATTATCTGATATTTATCATTCTCTTTTTGTAAAAGAAGAAAATCTTCACCAGTGTGAGAAAACGGTGTATGTCCAATATCATGCAGTAAACATGCCAATTCAAATGTGCTTCTTAAAGTTTCCCATTTTCCTATTGCACGCTCTATCTTTTTTTCTTCAATTTGTTCTTCTGTATTCCTTTTCAAAGATTTAAATGCCTTGACTCCTAAATAGTAAACTCCCAAAGAATGTATAAACCTATTATGGCATGACCCTGGATACAAACTATCATAGCTAGTTTGACGAATATTTCGTAATCTTTGAAATTCACAGGAATCTATTATGTTTTTAATATAATCTTTCTTAATCTTTATATAACCATGAATAGGATCTTTGATTAATTTTGTCTCCAAAGCACTTCCCTCATTTTATCTATACTAAAACTTTATGCATACATAACATCACTAATTTGCACTCGATTAACAGCCTTTAAAAGCTCGTATGACAAAGTCCACCTAAACCGTTCTTTTAATTCAATAATATTTACATCTTCATTTAAGCAAATATATTTTTCTTCATCTATTATCTCAACAGAGAAATAATTCGAGTAGTCAAGTATTAAACCTTGTATTTTTTCTTGGTTAAAAATAAAGATTGCTTTTTCAGAAGTTTCATCTTCATATGCATCAACAACCATCAATCCATAATCCGCTAATTGCTTAAAACTCAATCTTCTGATTTGCTTTTCATACAATTCAATTAATGCATTTGCTGCTAAACACTCAACTCCAATAAATGTACACATTTTCTATTATCCCTACTCTTTCTCTGTAATTAATTGTCCACAATTCATATTATCATTTTTTTCTGAGTAAAAAATGTAGCTTTTTATTCCTGCCTCAGAAAGAAGTTCCTTAAATTGTTTCATGATTTCAATACTTGTTGGATGTAAATTATTTCTTTTTGTAGATTTATTTTCATTTAGTCTTGAAATCCGAACTATAATTTTATCCTTTATCTCAATTAAGATGTTTTTTAAAATATTGAAATCCTCTATTGTATCGTTCAACCCTTCAATTAAAATATAATTTATTCTATAATACTTTTTGTTAGAAGATTTTATATAATTTACTATTTCATCAAAGTCAATTTTTCTCTCTTGATAAATCGGTATTATGTTCCTTATAATATTCTCTTTACTGCTTATATAGGTAAGTTGAATATTTCTTATCCTTAATTTATCAGAAAGCTGATCAAACATTTTTATTAATTGTAAATTCCATAAACATGATGACAATGTAACATATAAATTTTTATATGTACTCAATCGTAGCAAGAATTCCCTAACATTTTCAGCATTAAAAAATAAGTCTCCAGTCCCAGTTAAGGTTAATAACACATAATCTTTTTTATACAAAAATTTATTAAAATAAATGTATTCAAATAATTTCTGCATTTGATCTGCATTCATTTGGCTAAAATCATCAATTGCGGCAGAAGCACAAAACTTGCATTTAGAAGGACAACCATAACTAATTGGTAATTCAATCACTGATTTGATGAATCTATCATTGAAATAATGCTCAAAATAGCCAACTTCATACTTTCTATTATCATCTTGGAATACTAATTTTATTGTTTTCTCTCTATTCCAATCACTCCCAGCGTATCTATTATCACATTTGATATACTGTACTATTTCCATATTTTTAATTATTTCTAATTTTTGTAATGACAGATTTATAGACTCTAATCTTTCTATCATATCATTAAAATCATCTTCAAAAGTTTTCGCATATTTTGTCCCTGATTGTAATTCTAACAAAAAACTATTTTGATTATTTGTGGGGCTAAGAATATATGGTGAGATAATGCATTGATAATCCGTTCTTATATATAAATATGTTACCTCCTTTAAATCCGTAACATACACTTTTAAAAATTGTTTTTTATTTTCATCAATTCTTTCTGCTAACTCATAAAAATATAAAATCGTTTTTTCTACTTTATTAAGTGAATTCTTACTTATTTTTTTCAAAAAAGCCTGTCTTACAAGCTCAGGTTCAAATTTGTTAGCCGATAAAATAATACGAACTTCCTTTTCTTGTTCCAACATTTTTATTATTTTTTCACAGAAAATATCTCGGTATTCATTTTTAAACCAATTACTAAGAGAATGCCCTATCAAATCTAAACGATTGTCCGTATTATCTATTATATTTCTCCAAAAATCATCTTCTTTATCAAAATGAGCTTTTGGATGGATACTCAAAATTCCACTATCATATAATTCATTTTGTCGTCTTAAACTTGTTTCTATAATATCAAGCTGTTTGCCTAATTCTTTATTATCATCACGTGTAAAAACTTTTTGAATTAAAATAAAAAATATAGAGGCAACCACTGAGCATAAAATACTTAATAAAATATTCTGCCATAAAACAGATATGTCGGGTTCATCCTTTTTATATTCCAATACGATTATTGAAATAATAATTCCAATTCCCAAAATGCCTATAACTATATAAGAAAATACTCCCTTAGGAAATTTTCTTCTACTTTTATTCTTATCCATATATCCACTCCATAATCAACAACATATATTCCTTATTTTTCTAATTCCTCAATTATGGTATCTAATATATGTAATACCTTATTTTTTTCTTTAATTGGGAGTTTTTCCAACCTTTTCTCCAGTTGGGTGCATTGCACACTTACACCAGCATCAATTACATCTACCATAATTGTATCTGCAGATACTCCCAACGCATTAATAATACGTATCAATGTATCTAATTTAGGAGTTTTAACTTCTCGTTCAATAGCGCTAAGATAATTACAACTTAAATCTACCTTTTCTGCTAATTCTTCCTGCTTTAAACCTATTCTTTCCCTATATTTTTGAATTCTATATCCAATTCCCACATCTACTTTCCTCATATTTTCCGTTCTAAAAGCGTTACTCTTACTCTAATAGTATATTCATTATGGATATAATTATACAGCATCTAATAGCGTTACTCTTTATCTAATAGCGTTGTTTTTCAAAGACTTTTTCCTAGTAATTATTTGCAATAAGAGCAGTATGTAAAAAGAGGACAGTCCGTATCTGGATTGCCCTCCTATAACTATAAGTTTTTTGCAAGTGATTTCAGCAATGCCACCATCTCTGGATTGGCAAGCAGCTTGAGCAGCATTTCTTTTTAATGGTGCGCTTGTTACCTTAAAAATCAGTTCATCAACACAATCGGTATATCTTCCTTGCTGTATGAGCTGATTTTTTAATTCCACGAGGCTATGTAACAGCAGGCGTCTTTCTTGGCTATCCAGATATAAATGGGCTTTCTTTTCTCTCATATTCAGCACCGTCCTTTCTGCTTTTATTATATGAAAGGACACCGATAAACTCAAATATGCAACTTTTAAGGATTATCAACCCTCAAAAAATCCGGCTTTGAAAGAGTAACTATCGCCTTTTCAATTAGCACGGTTTTTAGCAGCATTTTAAGGCAAATTAGCAGAAAAGCCATTTTGATTAGCAAAATCCCCGAAAATCCTGCTAATCATTAGCAGGCTAATTTATGCCGTATATCACAAGTTCGATTGTTTTCTGGCTTTGACTGATTAACAGAAATGGCTCTTGCTAATCGCACATTGCTATGCGTTCGATTTTTCTCGGAAAATAGAAAACGCCGAAAGCCTTGATAAACCAAGGTTTTCGGCGATGTTTTTGGCGTCGCTAAGAGGATTTGAACCTCCGACCTACCGCTTAGGAGGCGGTCGCTCTATCCTGCTGAGCTATAGCGACAATTAAAAATATATCAATAAATTTGGGAATTATCTTTTTCTAAGAAGCAAAATATTTTTGTACCTTTCTTTTTACAACACATTTAATTATATCATATTTCAGAAATATTGTGAAGTACCTATGAAAAATTAATTTTCCCTTGGAGCCAGATGTTGGCCTTGAATCTCCGGCCCACCGCAGGTTCCCCAAATATCTTTGTCTTGGGAATACAAAGATCAAAAAGCATCTCATTTGCATCCAGTGTCAGCACCATAATCTTTTCCCTTGTTACCTCATTGATAACCAGATCCATATCCAGAATTTCCCCCATAATGGAATACAAATCACATTCGACCCCGTACGGCATAAAATAAGTATCAATAATACTGAAGATATCTTCTGTAACCACACGTTTGGATACTTTTTGATATGTATCCATGTCTTTCAAAGTCAGGGTTTCGATAGCTTCGGAGTCCCCTTTCCGTGCCGCACTGACTAACATCATCCGGTTGCGGAACTCTTCTCTTTGCTCTTTTTTGTCCTTTTCATTTTTTGTCACTGGCAAAAGTACGGTACCTTCACAGGCCAGTGCAGAAAGTGTCACGGACGTTTTCTTTTTCCCCAAATTTCCGGACTGTAGTTCCCGCACATATTCCATCGGGTTTTGCAGATAGAACATCAATGAAATATCCACACGGGCATCCTCGCAAATTCCCACATAAGCTTCTTTATCAATCTTTTTTTCCACAATCACATCGGCATATGTGGTGATTCCCTTTCCCTGAAACACCGGAATACTGTACTCTTTTTCAAAGTTCTCATCCAGATCTTCCACACCGTACAGCGCCAGTTCCAGCCGCTCTCCTATGATTTTTCTGAACTCGCAGTAATCCGTGCTCTCGTCCAGTATTCTTCTTTCATGGGAAGTAAATTCCGTACGGACTTCTTCCTCCACCTTTCTTATCATGGAGCCGGAAATCTCCTCTCCGAACCCAATTGCTCTTGTATATTTATGCATTATCTGATTTCCTTCATCCCACCCATGTATGGCTGAAGCGTTTCCGGAATCTTCACAGAGCCGTCTGCCTGGAGGTTGTTTTCCAGAAATGCGATCAACATTCTTGGTGGGGCCACAACAGTGTTATTAAGTGTATGTGCAAAATATTTTTTTCCGTCCTCTCCCTTGATGCGGATTCCCAGACGTCTTGCCTGCGCATCCCCCAGGTTGGAACAACTTCCTACTTCAAAATACTTCTTCTGTCTTGGAGACCATGCTTCCACATCGCAGGATTTCACTTTGAGATCCGCCAGATCACCGGAACAACATTCCAGTGTACGCACCGGTATGTCCAAAGTACGAAAGAAATCGACTGTATTTTTCCACATTTTTTCATACCAGTCCATACTCTCTTCTGGTTTGCACACAACAATCATTTCCTGTTTTTCAAACTGGTGTATTCTATATACCCCTCTTTCTTCAATTCCATGAGCACCTTTTTCTTTCCGGAAACATGGAGAGTAACTTGTCAGTGTTCTCGGAAGTGTCTCTTCGGGCAGTATAGAATCAATAAATTTTCCGATCATGGAATGTTCACTTGTTCCAATCAAGTAAAGATCTTCCCCTTCAATTTTATACATCATAGCGTCCATTTCCGCAAAACTCATTACGCCTGTCACTACGTTGCTGCGGATCATAAATGGCGGTACACAATAGGTAAATCCACGATTAATCATAAAATCTCTTGCATAAGAAATAACTGCGGAATGGAGCCTTGCAATGTCTCCCATCAGGTAATAGAAACCATTTCCGGCTACTTTTCCTGCGCTTTCCAAGTCTATTCCATGAAATTTCTCCATGATTTCCGTATGATACGGGATCTCATAATCCGGAACAATCGGTTCTCCAAAGCGTTCCAGCTCTACGTTTTCGCTGTCATCTCTTCCAATCGGCACAGACGGATCAATAATATTCGGGATCACCATCATAATCTCCTTGATCTTTTCCTCTACTTCTTTTTCTTCAGAAGAAAGCTCGGCAGTTCTTCCGGCATTTGCCTCTACCTGATTTTTTAACTCTTCTGCTTCTTCTTTTTTGCCCTGAGCCATACATGCCCCAATCTTCTTAGAGATTTTATTTTTATCTGCACGCAGTGCCTCTACTTCCTGCTTGATTTCCCTGTTTCTTTTATCCAATTCCAATACTTCATCTACCAATGGCAACTTTTCGTTCTGAAATTTCTTTTTGATATTTTCTTTTACTATATCCGGATTACTTCTTACAAATTTAATATCTAACATTTCTATTCTCTTCCTCCATCTATTCTATACCTGCCAATTCTTCGTCATTCCCGTATATCGCACGCTCCAACGATTCCTCTTCTTCCTCGGCAAGCTCTGTGTGACATTCCCCAGCCACAATCTCTTTTATATAAATATAACATCCCTCTCTACTGTGCATGACATTCATAATCCAGCCATTATCTTCTCCGTCCAAAATAGTAAAGGCAAAGCTGAGTTTCCCTCCCATCTCGTGAAAGGCGTCATACTGTACCAGTCCTGTCTTCTGGATACTTCCGCTGATTTTTTCTCTAAGCAAACGTAGTTCCAATTGATTTTCTTCTGAAAGTTCCTCAATACTTTCCATTTTCTCCAGGTGACGCCGAATGTTTTCTTCCAGTGTCTTTCCATCACTTCCCCGCATAAACTTGGAGTAACTTCTTTTCAGCTGGTTATACTTCATATTTAAGTTCACGAAAAAAGTGCAGAGGACAATCAAGATCAAAAACATGGCAATTAGAATATATGCCGGATCCACACCGATTGATTCCAGGATTTTACTCTGCATCTTATCTGACTTCCTCTCTAATACTCATAATCATCTCAAACAGTCTTTCCAGTTCTTCGTCAGAATAATACTCAATTTCAATTTTTCCTTTACCATTTGACTTTCTGTTGACAGAGACCTTTGTTCCCATAATTCCTCTCATTTTTTCTTCCAGATCATGGTAAATAAATTCATTTTCTCTTTTTAAACTCTTCTTTTCCGGTTTCGGTTTATTCCATTCCCGTATCAACTTTTCTGTCTCTCTTACACTCAGTTTTTCGTCAAAAACCTCGTTTGCTGCTGTATACTGATCTTCTTTATTTTGCAGTGCAAGAAGTGCTCTTGCGTGTCCACTGGAAATCATGTCGTCAATCAACATCTGCTGCACTCTTTCATCCAATTTTAGCAGACGAATTGAATTCGTGACCGCTGTTCTGCTTTTTGCTACTCTTTCAGCAATTTCATCCTGCTTCAAAGAGAATTCTTCCATCAGCCGCTTATATGCCTGAGCCTCCTCTACCGGATTGAGGTTTTCTCTCTGAATATTTTCAATCAGAGCAATCTCCACGACTTCCTGTCTGGAATATTCTCGGACAATAACTGGAACTTCTTTCATTCCGGCCATCTTGGCAGCTCTCCACCTGCGTTCCCCGGCAATAATCTCATAGTAATCCCCTTTTTTCTGTACAAGCAGTGGCTGCAAAACTCCAAACTGTTTGATTGATTCAGACAATTCCAAAAGCGAATCTTCTTCAAAATTTCTTCTTGGTTGTTCTCTATTTGGTTCAATCATATTGATTTTCACCATTTTTTCTCCGGCTAATACAGGTTCTTCCACCTTTTCCTTCAAAGGTGTACTTTTTTTGGCCGATCGGTTGTCCGGAATCAGACTGTCCAGTCCTTTTCCCAATCCCTTCCCTAATCCACTTCTTTTTGCTGTCATTCTTCCTCTCCTTTATGAATCACTTCATCTGCCAATAGCATATAGCTTTCTGCACCGGATGATTTTGGATCATACAAATTAATTGGCATACCATAGCTTGGTGCCTCAGCAAGTCTGATATTTCTCGGAATTATCGTCTTGTAGATGGTTTGCTCCAGGTTATCTTTTACATTCTCCACTACCTGAAGCGAAAGATTCGTACGGGCATCATACATTGTAAAAACTACCCCCTCCATCTTCAGATTCTCATTTAGTCTTTCCTGCACCAACTCGATTGTATGGATCAACTGACTTAATCCCTCCAATGCGTAATATTCACATTGAATAGGAACCAACACGCTGTCTGCAGTCGTCATGGCATTGATTGTCAGCATGTTTAAAGACGGTGGGCAGTCAATAATAACATAATCGTAACTTTTCCGAATCTTTGCCACCTCTCCTTTGAGAATATATTCCTTATTTTCCACTCCTATCATCTCTATCTCTGCAGCTGATAAATCAATATTGGTAGGAAGCACGTCCAGATTTTCTATTACTTCTCTGCAAAGGACATCTTCGATCCCCGCTTCCCCAATAATTAAATCATAGACTGTATTTTCTACATTATCTTTCTCTACCCCTAACCCACTAGTCATATTTCCTTGCGGATCCATATCAATCGCCAATACTTTCTGTCCCTTTGCCGCCAGACACGAGGATAAATTGATCGCCGTAGTTGTTTTGCCAACGCCGCCTTTCTGATTGGCAACCGCAATTATTCTACCCATTTATACTTCACCTTTCTTTCATAAGCATTATTATATCATTTTTCATTTCCATAATCTATACAATGTTTCATGTGAAACATAAAAATTCTTCCTGATTTTTCATCTTTTTTTTAGACATAATTGCTGCTTCACTGAAATGTTTCACGTGAAACGCTTACTTTAAGATTTCTTACAAAGTATTCCATCTAAGTGTATTGTTAGCTCTTGTTCTACGTAAGTAAAAACCATGTCGAAAATTTCTTACATTCATTACTTTTCTTGCTTATCCCAATGTAGTATAATAATCATATCAATATCTATGAAAGTTGGTTGTGATTATGAAGAAAAAACTTAGATCTTTTGTTATTCTTACCGCCCTGTCTACGGCTACAATACATATCATAAACAGAGGAATTCATTATTTCGCAACAATGCATAATCTTCTTCAGCGTGATGATACAAATGACTACGAATGGAGATTTGGAAGGATCCACTATCGGAAATGTGGTGACGGTAAGCCCTTGCTTTTACTTCACGATCTGGCACCCGCGAGTTCCTCTGTTGAATGGTCCTATACAATCTCTTTGCTTGCTAAAAATCATACCGTCTATGCAATAGATCTTCTGGGATGTGGACAGTCAGACAAACCAAATCTGACATATACGAATTTTTTATATGTACAGATGATATCAGACTTTATCAAAAATGTTGTGCATAAGCAGGTTGATGTCATTGCAACCGGTTCTTCTGCTCCACTTGTTGCCATGGTTTCGACAGGAAATCAGGAGCTTATTGATAAAATGGTATTTGTAAACCCACAGGATCTCTATGATCTTGCTAAGATTCCATCCAAACGAAGCAAACTACTTTATCATTTAATTAGTATGCCTCTTCTAGGCACTTTTCTCTATAATATTTTATTCTGCAAAAAGCAGATTGTCTCGAATGCAGAGAAATTATTCTATGATCAGACACAGATTGATGAGTGGATGATTAACGCCTACCATGAGGCCGCACATATTGATAATATGCATTCCCGCTATCTATTTGCAAGTATTAAAGGAAATTATACAAAGGTAAATCTTGTTCCGTTTCTACCAAATATTACACACAGTATCTTTGTTATCCGTGGTATCAATAATCCCTTATTGGAAAATAATGCCCGTCAATATCAGAAATACTTGCCATCTATTGAGGTTATTGAAATTGATGAGACAACATATTTACCACAAATAGAAAAGCCGGAAGAATTCTGCGAACAGGTAGAAATCCTCCTGGATCCGAAATAATTACAAAAAGTGCGAAAGAGCGTAATCTCCGAATCAAAAGTATTGCCAATTATTTTAGTAAATTAGTATTTTCGTTTCTTATTTTAAAAAGTGGGAATGTTTCACATGAAACATTCCCACTTTTCTTATAATGGTTCTTTTGCAGGTAGACCAGCCTTTCTCGGATATTTCTTTGCCGTAGGCTTTATTTTCTTAATTTTAATAATAGATCTTCCAATTTCCGTTCCCGGCAACTTAAATTTTTTCACTTCTTCAACAGTTCCACCAAGAATTTGCACTGAATTTTCAGCTTGTTCTACTTCCTTATCGATATCTTCAGATTTATATGGTACAAAATAACCACCTATCTTCACATATGGAAGACAATATTCTGATAAAGTAGCAAGATTTGCTACCGCACGTGAAACACAAAAGTCAAATTTTTCCCGATACTGTGTCTTTTTAGCAAAGTCTTCTGCCCTTCCATGAATCGTTTCGATTTTCTCTAGCCCTAACTGCTGAATCACTTCATCTAAAAAACGAATTCTTTTATTTAATGAATCAAGAAGTACAACTTGAATTTCAGGAAAAACAATCTTCAGTGGAATTCCAGGGAATCCTGCTCCCGTTCCTATATCAATTATAGAGAAAACCTTTGACATATCAAACGATTTTACAATCATAAGACTATCCAAAAAGTGCTTTTCATTGACTTCATCATACTCTGTAATTCCCGTCAAATTCATTACTTTATTCCATTCCACAAGAATCCGATAGTAAGTATCAAACTGTTCTTGCTGTCTGTCCGTCAGGGAAAGACCCAATCTTTTTACCTTTGATTCCATTATGTTGTCCATTTTCTCTCTCCTTTAATCTTCTATCCCTGCCGCATTGACTCCATATAGACAAGTAGTACAGAAATATCTGCCGGAGATACTCCTGATATTCTGGAGGCTTGTCCAATTGACACCGGACGCTGTTCGCTTAATTTCTGTACCGCCTCGATACGAAGACTCTTCACTTCATGATAATCAATATCTTCCGGAATTCGTTTCTTTTCCATTTTCCTAAATTGTTCCACCTGACGCATCTGGCGCTTAATATAACCATCATACTTAATGTTAATATCCACTTGTTCTGCCACTTCTTCCGAGACATTTGGGCGCCTTTCATCGATCGGTGCAAGGAAATTATAGTGAAGTTCCGGCCTGCGTATCAAATCAGCGATCGTTGCCCCCGAATTTAGTGGTGTACTTCCATACTCTGCAAGTAGGTTCTGAACTTTTTTATTTGTTCCCACATGCGTGTGTTCTACACGTTCTATCTCAGATGCAATTATTTTTTCTTTCTTAAGCAGATTGTCATAACGTTCCTTGGGAACCAATCCAATCTCATAACCAATCTTTGTCAGCCTCTGATCTGCATTATCCTGGCGGAGCAGGAGACGATATTCAGCTCTGGACGTCATCATACGGTATGGCTCGTGACTTTCCTTTGTTACCAGGTCGTCGATTAAAACGCCGATATACGCCTGAGAACGATCCAGTACGAGCGGTTCCCTGTCTTGAAGCTTTAACGCTGCATTAATGCCAGCCAAAAGTCCCTGTCCAGCCGCTTCTTCATATCCGGAACTCCCGTTAAACTGCCCTGCACTGTAAAGTCCCTTTACCTTACGGAATTCCAGCGTAGGATAAAGCTGTCTGGCGTCAATACAGTCATACTCAATCGCATAGGCATTTCGTATAATTTTGGCATGTTCTAATCCTGGCACAGAGCGGTACATATCATACTGCACGTCCTCGGGAAGTGAGCTTGACATTCCTCCGATATACATTTCATTTGTGGATTCTCCCTCTGGCTCAATGAATACCTGATGCCTCTTTTTATCAGCAAATTTCACAACTTTGTCTTCGATAGACGGACAATACCTGGGTCCGGTCCCTTCAATGACGCCGGAGAATAAAGGAGATCTATCCAAATTTTTACGAATGATATCGTGCGTTTTTTCATTGGTATATGTCAACCAACAGGATACCTGTTCCCTTTGAATGGACTTCGGATCTGTTGTAAAGGAAAACGGGGTGATCCTTTCATCTCCTTTTTGCTCCTCCATCTTTGTAAAATCAATCGATCTACGATCGATTCTTGCCGGAGTTCCCGTCTTAAAACGGTACATTCGGATACCAAGTCGCTTCAGGCAGTCGGTCAGGTAGGTCGACGCCTGAAGCCCATTTGGACCCGTTTCAATACTAATATCACCATAAATACACCTTGCCTTCAAATATGTCCCTGTACAAAGAATTACAGCCTTACAGCGGCATATTGCACCAGAAATAAGCTGTACCCCCGTGACTTTTCCCTCTTCCACGAGGATATCTACCACCTCTGCCTGCTTTAAGTCCAGACCCGGTTGATTTTCCAATACCATCCGCATGGCTTTGCTGTACTCCTGCTTATCTGCCTGAGCTCTTAGAGAATGAACCGCAGGTCCTTTGGATTTATTTAACATTTTTGACTGAATAAAAGTCCGGTCAATGACCTTTCCCATCTCTCCTCCAAGGGCATCCACTTCCTTCACCAGATGACCTTTAGACGTCCCGCCAATATTCGGATTACACGGCATCATGGCAATGCTTTCCATGCTGACTGTAAAGACGATGGTCCTCATCCCCAGTCTTGCCGCCGCCAAGGCCGCTTCACAGCCGGCATGTCCGGCTCCAATTACAGCCACATCGTAACTATCCTTATTTTCCCATACAGAATTTGCTGAATATTTCATTAACCAAATCCTCTCCTATCGTTTCTCCCGTAATATTTCCCAATGCCTCATATGCGTCCATCAAATCAATGGTGTAGAAGTCCTCCGGCATACCGCTTTCAATGCTCTCCTTTACCTGTGAAAGGCTTGTAAACGCCTGCAAAAGGGCTTCTTTCTGTCTAACATTGGTAATATAAACCTCATCATTAAAGGTGAGCCCTCCCTGGAAAAACATCTCCTTGACTGTCTGTTCCAGTTCGTAAATTCCCTCTTCTTCCTTTGCGGAAATCTCAATCATCGGTTTGTCCAGATGCTCTTTTACCATCTTGGGGGTGACCATGGTCTTCAAATCCGACTTATTTAGAAGGACAATAACATTCTTATCTTCAATCATCCTCATAATCTCAAAATCATTTTCATCCAAATTTCGTGACGCGTCAACTACAAAAATAATCAAATCTGCCTCTTCTGCCTGATTTCTCGCCCGGTCAACGCCAATCTTTTCCACTACATCCTCTGTCTGACGAATCCCCGCCGTATCCACGATATTCAGGCTGACACCATTTAACTGAATGTGCTCTTCCAGAATATCCCTTGTCGTCCCTTCAATGTCCGTTACAATCGCCCGATCTTCACCTACAAGTACATTTAGTAATGATGATTTTCCGGCATTTGGCTTTCCGACAATAACAGTACGTATCCCCTCCTGTATTTTTCTTCCGTTATCCGCAGTATTGATAAGTTTTTTCAATTCTTTCAACAATTTTTCTGTTTTTTCCACAAGGCTCTCTGCATACCCATCAAGAGAAATATGCTCCGGATCATCCAACGCCGACTCAATATAGGCAGTGTGATAGAGGATTTCATCTCGCATAGCCTGTATTTTACGTTGAATACTTCCTCTTAACTGACTTACTGAATTTTTCAGTGCAAACTCATTTTTCGAATGGATAACGTCAATAACAGCTTCCGCACGGGAAAGATCCATCCTTCCATTTAAAAACGCACGCTTCGTAAATTCTCCAGGCTCCGCAGCTCTGGCACCGTTTTTCAACACTGTTTCCAGGATCTTTCTGACTACAAAGACGCCCCCGTGACAGTTAATTTCCACCGTATCCTCCCCGGTGTAACTGTGTGGACCTCTCATCAATATCACAAGCACCTCATCGATGGTATCTTCCCCATCCTTAATCCAACCGTAATGAACAGTATGGCTCTCCTGACTGGAAAGCTGCTTCTTCCCCTTATAGATCCGGTCCGCAATTTCAAAGGCTTCCGGACCGCTCATCCGTACAATCCCAATTCCTGAATCTGACATGGCGGTCGAAATCGCAGTAATTGTCTCCGTTAATTTTATCATATTTTCATCCTCCAAAGCACTAAAAAAGGGCAGATTATCCTGTATTCTGGAAATCAGCCCTTTTTTGTCTTTATTTGTTTCTGATTAATGTAACTACGACTCTTCTGTAAGGCTCTTCTCCTTCACTGTGCGTCGTCACATAACGGTCCGACTGAAGAGCAGAGTGAATAATTCTTCTCTCATATGGGTTCATCGGCTCCAACGCAACCGCTTTTTTCGTTCTCTTCACCTTATAGGCGATATTCTTTGCAAGATTCTCAAGCGTCTCTTTTCTTCTTCTTCTATAATCCTCCGTATCCAGCTTGACTCTCACATAGCCGTCCTGGGTCTTGTTTGCAACCCGGTTGGTGAGATACTGGAGAGAATCCAATGTCTGTCCTCTTTTACCGATCAGGATTCCCATATTTTTGCCGTCCATCACGATTTCCAGAGCTCCCTCTTCATCAACGCCGGAAGTGATTTTGACTTCCATATTCATTGCGTGCAGGACGTCCGTAAGAAATTTCTCACATGCGGCAATCGTCTCATCCTGAACTTTTGCAAGCTTCCTGCTTTCCTGAACCGGCTTTGGCTCTTTTACTTCTTTTGTCTCGTTACTCTCTTTCACCTGTGCCGACTCTTTCTCTCTCTTTTCTCTACGTTCTTTTTTCTCCCTGCGTGGCTTTTTCTCTCTCGGCTCGGATTTCATTTCCTGCTTTTCTGTTATTTCCTCACCTTTTACCTCAGAGATGACTTCCTGAATCTCTTCTTTGAGTTCTTCTAATTCGTCCGTCTCTTCCACTATCTGTTTCTTCCATGCACGAATGACAGCCTGCTTGCTTCCGATTCCCAAAAACCCACTGCTTCCTTTTTCAATTACATCATATTCCAGCATATCGCTAGTCACGCCAAGCTGGATCAGGGCTTCTGTAATTGCATCATCCAATGTTTTTGCTGATACTGTAATCTCACCCATCCTGATAACCTCTTTCTTCTACTACTTTTGACTGTCTTTATGGTTATTTTCATTATACTGTTTTACCAGATTTGCTTTTGCCGCAAGGCTTCCTGATTTCGCATTTTTGCTTTTCTCCGCCGCTCTTTCCAGGGCCTTTTCCCTCTCTTCCTCTGTCATTTTCGGCTTTGGTTCTTCAATTCTTCTTGCGTTTACCTGAGCCATTTCTGAGAGCTTCTTTGCATTAGTACCTTTCTTTTCCCTCTTCTTCGCCGCTTTCTTCTGATTCTTTTCGATCAGCTCTTCCAGTGAAATCTTGGAAAGATACTTATTAACAGCTAACTGCTGAATCATACGAACAACCGCACTCGCGATCCAGTAAAGTCCGATACCGGAAGGAAATGTAAAACACATTACTACCGAAAACAGCGGCATGATTTTCATGGTCGCATTCATGGAATTTGCCATTGTATTATCACTGCTTTCATTATCCGTCGGCGTCGCTGTCGGCATAAGCTTCATACTGATATACTGTGTCAGTCCGGAAATCACCGGAATGGACAAAGCCAGAATCGCTGTTACGATGGCCCCCGTCTTCAGGGAATTCATCAGAAGATTCATCGGCGTCTCTGCAATATTAATTCCAAGGAAAGAATTCAGATGTACCAGGCTTTCCTGAGTGGATCGAATCACGGATTCCAGATCCGGAAGCTTATCAGCCAATGTATTCCAGGAACTCTCCTGAAATTTGTACAGTGCGTCCACCATCGTATTAGCCTTACTAAAATCATATCTGGATGGATCCATGGCAATAGCGCTCGTCTTACCGATTGCCTCCATTGCCTTCTGTCCGCCGTCTGTGGACAACAACTGCTCTACCAATGGCATATACACATCTTTGATTCCTTGTACATATGCCGGAATACTACGGATTACATAAAAGAGCCCCCACAAGATTGGTAGCTGAATCAAAAGCATGGAACAACCACCCATCATAGATGTCCCATATTTCTCATATACCATCTTGGTCTCTTCCTGCATCTTCATCATCGATGCCTGGTCTTTCTTGTTCTTATACTTATTCTGAATCCGTCTCAGTTCCGGATTCATTACAACTGTCAATCTTGATGCCTTCTGCTGTTTATATGTCAACGGCAGCAGCAGTGTGTAAATAATGACTGTAAAAATAATGATACAAATACCAATATTTTCAATATGGAATACATTACTAAGCACACTGAAAATTCCGTTCATCAAGTGCCCCAGAAGCCAGGAAATCTGGCCTACAATCGGAGCTGATGACTGTGTCAATAATAAACCTTCCATCAGATCTCCTCCATTTTCGTGTTTTATTCAATTATGGTACCGGATCGTACCCTCCCCGGTGGAATGGATTACATCTGAGTATTCTCCAGATTGTTAAAAGCCCTCCTTTGAGAGCCCCGTACTTTTCGATCGCCTCCAGCCCGTACTCGGAACAGGTAGGCGTATAAATACAGTGCTGCGTCGGCAACTTATACTTTGATAAATGCTTTCTGTAAAAACGAATCCCTGCAATCATCAGCTTTTTCATCGTTTCATCTCCATTTCATTGTCCGAAGAATCCTGCTGTGTGTCCTGTGTATATATATGATGAAGCTTTCCAAGGTGGATCATTGCGCTTTCGATTTCGTGATAGCTTTTATCTTTAGCTCCAGCCCGCGCAATTATTATCAAATCATATCCACGCCGGAAATAGTCTTCCTGAAGTCGATAACTTTCTCTCAATAATCGTGTAACCCGGTGGCGGACCACACTGTTCCCTACCTTTTTGCTGACCGAAAGACCCAGTCTGTTGCTGGAAGTTCCATTCTTCCTGACATACATGACCAGGTATCTGTTCGCATAAGACTTTCCTTTTTTATAGGTCAGCTGGAAATCCTTATTTTTCTTCAATGATTCTGAAAACCGCATTGCCCTATGCTCCTGCTGTGTTCTACGGTAAACAGACTATCCGCTTTTTCTCATTCTGTATAGAAGAAAAGGCCACATATATGCGGCCTACGCTGATAATCTTTTTCTTCCTTTTGCTCTTCTGGCTGCCAGAACTTTTCTTCCGCCTGCCGTGCTCATTCTTGCTCTGAATCCATGAACTTTTGCTCTGGAACGCTTCTTCGGCTGAAATGTCATTTTCATTACTTTCCACCTCCTTAATCTGAAACTTATATATATAAATATAAGTATATTTATTTCGTTCTTTGCTAAAAGACACCACGTCTGATTATAGTCAAAAACCCCCGTCAAGTCAAGTAATTCCGTGATTTTTTTCCTTTTTTCGTAACGATTTGCCCATGAGGTCTGACACAACGAAAAACTGACACAATCTTGCGAATCTGATCTGAATGGCTGAATCGTTACTTTTCACCAGTTTCTCCACATGTTTTCAACATTTTGTGGATAATTTTGTGATTTTATGTGGAAAACATGTTGGTTTCTACTAAATTCTTCTTTTTTTCGCTGATTTTATGCACTTTTTCGCTGTTCAAAATTTTATCCACATCGATTTTACATTGCACTTGAAATCTTTTTGTTGTAATATATAAGGGAGTGAATCTATTTTTTCACGAGATCGCAGCGATCATCCGGCCTTTCCTTATTGTGTCGGATATTTTTGCTGTGTTTTTCCGTCATGCCTGAAAAGTGACGTGTGTCCTCAACAGGCGGACAGTACTAAAACATTAAGATTAGGAGTCATCAAAATGGACATCGTAACAGAAAAATGGAATGAAATTATTGAAAATTTAAGGCTTGAGCATAGTCTTTCCGACGTTTCATTTAAAACATGGATCCTTCCATTAAAAGTCTATGATGTAATTGAAAATACCGTCTATATTCTCGTGACGTTAGATGGGACCGGTGATTATATCGATTACATAGAGAAAAAATACCTTCTTCCATTTAAAGTTTCTATTGCAGAAATTACCGGAATTGAATATGATGTCAAATTTATTCCGGACAATCCGAGTGAACTGGAAAAGGTAGAAGAAATTGCAAATGCTCACAGGAAAAAAGCGGCCGCACATACGAAGAAAAACGACAATCTTCTGATGATTGAGCGCGCAAACTTAAATCCGCGCTACACATTTGATACCTTTGTCGTCGGCAAAAACAACAACTTTGCCCATGCCGCATCTCTTGCAGTCGCAGAATCACCGGGCGAAGTATACAATCCCCTGTTCCTCTACGGAGGTGTCGGACTGGGAAAGACCCATTTGATGCACTCAATTGCTCATTTCATTTTGGAGAAAGATCCTAAAAAGAAGGTTCTCTATGTGACCAGTGAGGCTTTCACTAATGAACTGATTGAGTCTCTTAGAAGTGGTAAGACCGGCAATGAACTTCCGATGACTGCTTTTCGTGAAAAATACAGAAATGTAGATGTGCTCCTGATTGACGATATTCAGTTTATTATAGGAAAGGAGAGTACCCAGGAAGAGTTTTTCCACACATTCAATCACCTGCATGTAGCTGGAAAACAGATTATCATATCCTCGGACAAGCCTCCTAAAGATATCGAAACACTGGAAGCCCGACTCCGCACAAGGTTTGAGTGGGGGCTGATTGCCGATATCTCCGCCCCGGATTACGAGACAAGAATGGCGATTTTAAAGAAAAAAATCGAATCCGATCAGCTCGAACGCTATCATATTCCGGAAGATGTGCTGCAATTTATTGCCACAAACATCAAATCCAATATTCGGGAGCTGGAGGGTTCCCTCAATAAGCTGATTGCACTATACAAATTAAAAAACGAGGAGATCAATATCTCACTTGCGGCTGAGGCGCTCAAAGATCTGATTTCTCCAGATGAAAACCGTAAAATCACACCGGAACTGATCATTGAGACGGTTTCCGAACACTTCGGAATTTCCGTATCCGACTTAAAAAGTGCAAGCCGTGACGCAAAGACGACAAACGCTCGCCATATTGCTATGTATTTATGTCGTGCCATGACAGACACTCCGCTGAAAACAGTCGGATCTCTCCTCGGCGGAAGAGATCATTCAACTGTGAAACATGGTGTGGATAAGATGTCGAAAGATATGGAAAACAATGATTCACTGAAAAATACGATCAGCATTATCCAGAAAAAAATCAGCCCTCTGTAGTATTTTTCCGAAAGTCATCCTCATCAAAATCAAACCCGTTCAACATGAGTTTCCCATTCGAAATCCACGAAACCGCACGGGTTTACATAGGTTTTACACATATCCACACATCCTAAGGCGACTAATGCGGATATCTTATATATAAAAATTCATCTAGTCCAGCGAAAGGAGTTATACACATGAAAATTATTTGCACAAAATCCAATTTGGCAAAAGGTGTGGGAATCGTATCAAAAGCAGTTCCTTCCAAAACAACAATGCCAATTCTGGAATGTATCTTAATTGATGCAACTGCCAGTATGATCAAACTGACAGCCAATGATATGGAACTTGGAATTGAAACAATTATCGAGGGGGATATTGTTCAGCCTGGTATGATTGCCTTGGATGCCAAGATTTTTTCTGAAATTGTCAGAAAACTTCCTGACAGTGAAATCGTTATCACAACGGATGATAATGATCAGACGCTTATTACCTGTGAAAAAGCGAAGTTTCAAATTGCCGGAAAGTCAGGAAGCGATTTTGCTTACCTCCCATATATAGAAAAAAACGAGTCCATTTTAGTTTCACAGTATACACTAAAAGAAGTGATTCGTCAGACGATCTTTTCGATTGCCGATACAGAGAGCAATAAATTGATGACAGGAGAGCTGTTTGAGGTGGAAGATCACATTTTGAAAGTAGTTTCACTGGACGGTCACAGAATCTCCATTCGCAAAATCGAACTCAAAGCAAGCTATGACCATAAAAAAGTTGTCGTTCCAGGAAAGACACTCATGGAAATCAGCAAGATTTTATCAGGGGATGCAGAAAGCGAAGTACAGATTTACTTTGCCGAAAATCATATTGTATTTGAATTTGATCAGACTGTTGTTGTATCCCGTCTGATTGAGGGGGAGTATTTTCGAATTGAGCAGATGCTATCCAGCGACTATGAAACGAAAGTACATATCAATAAGAAAGAGCTCTTAAGCTGTATTGACCGCGCTACACTTCTTGTAAAAGAAGGAGACAAACGCCCGATTATTATTCAGATCGGTGACGATACAATGGAGCTGAAAATTCAGTCTCAACTTGGTTCCATGGATGAGGAGATCT
Source organism: Sellimonas intestinalis (assembly GCF_001280875.1). Lineage (GTDB taxonomy): Bacteria > Bacillota > Clostridia > Lachnospirales > Lachnospiraceae > Sellimonas > Sellimonas intestinalis. The sequence goes on from NZ_LGAJ01000013.1 coordinate 181,620, forward strand.
TCATTACAAAAGAAGGGAAGGATCTTCTGATTGGTTTCAATCCCAAATTCCTCATTGATGCTCTGCGCGTCATTGATGATGAGGAGGTAACGCTGTATTTTATGAATTCCAAGGCACCATGCTTTATTAAGGACGAGAAGGAGACTTATGTCTACCTGATTCTTCCGGTTAATTTTAATGCAATATAAGGAAAGAGGTTATCAAATGGAGATCATTACACTTCGGGATGAATTTATCAAGCTTGGTCAGGCTTTGAAGGCGGCCGGTCTCTGTGAGTCCGGAGTGGAGGCAAAGGAAGTCATCCAGGACGGACTTGTGAAGGTCAATGGAAGTGTCGACACCAGACGCGGACGTAAGCTGTATGACGGCGACGTTGTATCTTATGACGGCCAGGAAATTAAAATACAGAAATAGTGAACAGGTGCGGCATGATCATCCAGTCATTAAAATTAAAAAATTTTAGAAACTACGAACTTTTGAATCTGACATTTCACCCGGTCACTAATATTTTCCACGGGGACAATGCACAGGGTAAGACCAATATACTGGAGGCGGTTTACCTTGCGGGGACGACGAAGTCCCACCGTGGAACGAAAGACCGGGATATGATTTCTTTTGGAGAAGAGGAGTCGCATATAGAGGTGAAAGTCCTGAAAAACGGAGTTCCCTTCCGGATTGACATTCACTTAAAGAAAAACAGTCCCAAAGGGGCTGCTATCAACCGGATGCCTGTTAAACGGGCAAGCGAGCTTTTCGGGATTATCAATCTGGTTTTTTTTTCACCGGAAGATCTGAATATTATCAAGAACGGTCCAGCACAGAGGAGGCGATTCATGGATCTGGAGCTCTCCCAGCTTGACAAGATTTATCTGAACAATCTAGCGGATTATAACCGGGTGGTGAATCAGAGAAACCGGCTTTTAAAAGAGATGGCTTTTCAGGAGAAGCTTAAGGATACGCTGGAAATCTGGGATATGCAGCTTGTCCGCTATGGGGAGCGGGTCATGGAAGGCAGAAAGAAATTCCTCCGGGAAATCAATGAAATTGTGGGGGATATCCATGGGAAACTTACCGGAGGGCGAGAGCGTCTCGTGATGGAATATGAGCCGTCCACGGGAGAACTTTCTCTGGAGGAGGCAGTAAGAAGAAACCGGGAGCGCGATATTCGGATGAAGAGTACTTCAGCGGGACCGCACCGGGATGATATCTGTTTTAAAATCAAGGATATGGATATCAGGAAGTTCGGATCTCAGGGACAGCAGCGCACTGCGGCGCTGTCCCTGAAACTTGCGGAGATTGAGATCGTCAAGCGGGTGATTCACGATACTCCGGTTTTACTTTTGGACGATGTGTTGTCTGAACTTGATAAACACAGGCAAAACTACTTGTTAGACAGTATACACGATATTCAAACTCTGATTACCTGTACCGGTGTGGAAGAGTTTGTGAATCATCGTTTTTCAATCAATAAAGTGTTTCTTGTCCAGAATGGACAGGTAACAAATGAAAATTAATAGGAGGATCAGTATGAGCGCAGAATATGGTGGAGATCAAATCCAGATCTTAGAAGGGTTGGAGGCGGTCCGCAAAAGACCGGGAATGTATATCGGCAGCACTTCTGCAAGAGGACTTCACCACCTTGTGTACGAGATCGTAGACAATGCGGTGGATGAGGCGCTTGCAGGATTTTGTGATACGATTGAAGTGAAGGTCAATGCGGATAATTCCGTGACAGTCATTGACAACGGAAGAGGCATTCCAACCGGCATCAACCATAAATCCGGGCTTCCTGCCGTGGAAGTCGTATTTACGGTACTTCATGCCGGCGGAAAATTCGGAGGCGGAGGGTACAAGGTATCCGGGGGGCTTCACGGAGTAGGTGCATCCGTTGTCAATGCGCTTTCAGACTGGCTTATAGTAGAGGTAAGAAGAGAGGGGAAGATCCATGAACAGCGTTATGAAAGGGGAAGGGTTGTTACTCCTTTGACGGTGATAGGGGAGTGTGATCCTAACGAGACAGGAACAAAAGTTACTTTTCTGCCGGACGGAACGATTTTTGAGGAGACAGTATTCGATTATGGAGTGTTAAAACAGCGTCTTCGTGAAATGGCTTTTCTTACCAAAAATCTGAGAATTCAACTAAAGGATGACAGAGAAGAAAAGAGGGAGGATTCTTTCCACTACGAGGGAGGAATACGGGAATTCGTAAGCTACTTGAACCGCAGTAACCAACCGCTCTATGAGCAGATTATCTACTGCGAAGGTACAAGAGACGATGTGTACGTGGAAGTGGCGATGCAGCACAATGATTCCTACACGGAAAGTACATATGGCTTTGTAAATAATATTACGACGCCGGAGGGCGGTACACATATTGTCGGTTTTCGAAATGCCCTGACCAAGACATTCAATGCCTACGCAAAGAAAAACAAGCTCATCAAGGAGAATGAGCAGAGCTTGAGCGGGGAGGATATTCGGGAGGGAATGACGGCTATTGTAAGCGTTAAGCTCCCGGAGCCACAATTCGAAGGACAGACAAAGCAAAAGCTCGGAAACAGCGAGGCAAGAGGGGCGGTGGACAGTATAGTCAGCAGCCAGCTTGAGATTTTTCTGGAGCAGAATCCGGCGGTGGCTAAAAATATTATTGAGAAGTCGGTGATGGCGCAAAGAGCAAGGGAAGCGGCAAGAAAAGCAAGAGATTTGACAAGAAGAAAGTCAGCTCTTGAAGGGATGTCTCTTCCAGGAAAGCTTGCGGACTGTTCGGATAAGGATCCGAAGAACTGTGAAATCTATATCGTAGAGGGAGACTCTGCCGGTGGTTCTGCCAAGACGGCCAGAGAACGGAGGACCCAGGCGATCCTGCCGTTGCGCGGTAAGATTTTGAACGTGGAAAAAGCACGGCTTGATAAGATTTATGCCAATGCGGAAATCAAAGCGATGATTACCGCATTCGGGACAGGAATCCATGAGGATTTTGATATTACGAAACTGCGTTATGATAAGATTATTATTATGACGGATGCCGACGTCGACGGGGCGCATATCAGCACGTTGCTTTTGACATTTTTGTACCGGTTTATGCCGGATCTGATCAGAGAGGGCCATGTATATCTTGCAAAACCGCCACTTTATAAGCTTGAGAAGAATAAAAAGGTATGGTATGCATACAGCGACGAGGAACTCAGCAATATCCTTGAGGAAGTGGGACGTGACCAGAACAATAAAATTCAGAGATACAAAGGTCTGGGTGAGATGGACGCCGATCAGTTATGGGAGACGACCATGGATCCTAAGCAGCGGATTTTGATTCGTGTGACAATGGATGAGGAGACGTCCTCGGAACTGGATCTGACCTTTACGACCCTGATGGGAGACAAGGTTGAGCCGCGGCGTGAATTCATCGAGGAAAATGCAAAATACGTGAAAAATCTGGATGTATAGGAAAAGGAGATAAGCAATGGAAGATACTATCTTTGATAAGGTCGAGGAGATCGATCTTGAGAAAAAAATGAAGGAGTCGTACATCGACTATGCCATGAGCGTTATCGCCTCCCGTGCGCTTCCAGATGTAAGAGACGGCCTGAAACCGGTACAGAGACGAATCCTGTATTCAATGATCGAGCTGAATAATGGTCCGGATAAGCCGCACCGTAAATGTGCCCGTATTGTAGGCGATACGATGGGTAAATATCATCCGCACGGTGATAGTTCTATTTATGGAGCACTCGTTAATATGGCTCAGGATTGGTCTACCAGATATCCACTTGTGGATGGACATGGAAACTTTGGTTCTGTAGACGGTGACGGGGCGGCGGCTATGCGTTATACGGAGGCAAGGCTCAGTAAGATTTCTATGGAGCTTACCGCAGATATCAATAAAAATACTGTGGACTTTGAGCCAAATTTTGACGAAACGGAGAAAGAGCCAGTCGTACTTCCGGCAAGATTTCCGAATTTGCTTGTCAACGGAACGTCCGGTATTGCCGTCGGTATGGCAACCAATATTCCACCTCATAATTTGCGGGAAGTGATCGGTGCGGTAGTGAAGATTATTGATGATCAGATGGAGAATAAGGAGACATCCATCGAAGACATTATGAAGATTGTAAAAGGGCCGGACTTTCCGACCGGAGCGACGATCCTAGGTACGAGAGGAATCAACGAGGCGTACCGCACCGGACGGGGAAAAATTGTAGTTCGTGCTGTCAGCAATATCGAAACTATGGCAAATGGAAAGAGCCGTATTATCGTGACAGAGCTGCCGTACATGGTAAACAAGGCAAGACTGATCTCCAAAATCGCAGATCTGGTGAAGGAAAAGCGGGTCGATGGTATCGTGGATCTGAGTGACCAGTCCAGCCGGGAAGGAATGAGAATCTGTATCGAGCTGCGCCGTGACGCCAATGCAAACGTCATTTTAAACCAGCTCTATAAGCATACACAGCTCCAGGATACCTTTGGAGTCATTATGCTGGCTCTTGTAAACGGCGAGCCGAAAGTGCTGAATCTTCGAGATATGCTTGGGTATTACCTGAAACATCAGGAAGAAGTCATTACGAGACGCACCCAGTATGAATTAAATAAGGCAGAAGAGCGTGCCCACATTTTACAGGGACTGCTGATTGCGCTCGATCATATCGATGAAGTGATCAGTATCATTCGTGGTTCTCAGACTGTGCAGATTGCAAAGGCAGAATTAATGGAGAAATTCCAGCTTTCCGACGCACAGGCACAGGCAATCGTGGACATGCGTCTGCGTGCCCTGACCGGATTAGAAAGAGAGAAGCTGGAGAAGGAATACGAAGAATTGATGAAGCGGATCGGAGAGCTGAAGGCAATTTTGGCAGACAGACACTTACTGCTTGGTGTGATCAAAGAGGAGATTCTCGCAATCAGTGAGAAATACGGGGATGAGAGAAGGACTCACATCGGATTTGATGTGTATGATATTTCCACGGAAGATCTGATTCCGAGGGAGGACGTCGTCATCACCATGACAAAACTTGGTTATATTAAACGAATGACTTCGGATACATTTAAAAGTCAGAATCGCGGCGGACGTGGAATTAAGGGAATGCAGACGCTTGATGAGGATTATGTGGAAGAGTTGTTTCTCTGTTCAACCCATCACTATATCATGTTCTTTACTAATACAGGGAGAGTATACAGGCTCAAAGGATACGAGATTCCGGAGGCAGGACGGACCGCAAGGGGAACAGCCATTATCAACCTGCTCCAGCTTCAGCCGGAAGAGAAGATCACCGCAGTCATTCCAATTAAGGAATACGAGGAAGGAAAGTATCTCTTTATGGCGACCAAGAAAGGCTTAGTAAAGAAGACGCCGATCATGGATTATGCCAACGTTAGAAAGACAGGGCTTGCGGCCATCACGCTTCGGGAGGACGATGAGCTGATCGAGGTAAAGACGACGGACAATGAAAAAGATATATTGCTCATCACCAAATACGGACAGTGTATCCGTTTCCACGAAACAGATGTCAGACCGACGGGACGTACTTCTATGGGCGTTCGAGGTATGAATTTAAGTGATCAGGATGAGATCATTGGAATGCAGCTTAATACTCAGGGAGATTATCTGCTGATCGTTTCGGAAAAAGGAATGGGAAAACTGACAGACATGAACGAATTTACATCCCAGAACCGTGGAGGAAAGGGAATTCGCTGCTATAAGATTATCGAAAAGACCGGAAATGTCGTCGGAGTTAAGGCAGTGAATGAAGATGATGAGATTATGATTATCAATACGGAGGGAATCATCATTCGAACCGAGTGCACGGGTATCTCCAAGTTAGGACGAATCACTTCCGGAGTCAAACTAATCAACCTGGATGACAATGTCAGTGTTGCAAGCATTGCCAAAGTCAGAAAGACCGAGGATAACGGAGAGGAAGAGAGTCAAGACGAAAACGAAGAAGTGACAGAAGAATAAAATCGAATCAAGTAAAAGAGAGAATCACGGGATGACCTTAGGGTCTCCCGTGATTCAGATTGTAGAAAAAGTCCCCGGCATACGCCGGGGTTTTTTGTTTCATAAAAAACGTTCCGCGGGAACTGTTTTTCCATAATTTGTCAGAAATTGTCGATAGTTGATTGAAATACTGGTATAATGTTTAGTAGTCAATTATACCTTTGGTGCAAGATCAAATCAAATATCATCTGATGGAAAGGTGTGATGAAACAAAAGATGAAAAAAGTCAATTTAGAGAAAAATGTCTATCAGGCAATGTTGGAACGACTTCATTTTATTTTTCAGGAGTTTGATAATATTTATATTTCCTTTTCCGGTGGAAAAGACAGTGGTTTATTATTAAATATCGTGCTGGATTTCCGGGATCAATACTATCCTTCGCAGACAATAGGTGTTTTTCATCAAGACTTTGAAGCACAATACAGCGCTACAACTGCTTATGTGGAAGAAACATTTCAAATGTTGGAAAAGCGTTCTTCTGTTGAATTATACTGGGTCTGTCTGCCTATGGCAACACGAACTGCTTTAAGCAGTTACGAAATGTACTGGTATCCATGGGATGAAAAAAAAGAAGATATCTGGATTCGTCCTATGCCAAAACATGATTATGTAATTAATTTGGAACATAATATTATGACGACTTATCATTATAAAATGCATCAGGAAGATCTGGCCAAACAGTTTGGCAGATGGTATAGACTATCTCATGGAAACAAAAAGACAATCTGTTTACTGGGAATAAGGGCAGATGAATCCTTGCAGCGGTACAGTGGATTTATCAATAAAAGACACAGCTATAAAAATCAATGCTGGATTACTCAGCAATTTAAAGAAGTTTACAGTGGTTCCCCTTTATACGACTGGTCCGTAGAAGATATATGGCATGCTTACTATTTGTTTGATTATCCCTACAACAAATTATATGATTTGTATTATAAGGCAGGTTTAAGTGTTTCACAGATGCGGGTGGCTTCACCATTTCAAGATTATGCCAAAGAGGCGTTGAATCTTTATAGAGTGATTGATCCTCAGATCTGGGTCAAACTTGTTGGTCGTGTACAGGGCGCCAATTTTACTGCTATATATGCAAAAACAAAAGCACTAGGATATCGTCATATAACGCTACCAAAGGGACATACATGGAAGTCCTATACACAATTTTTACTGGCGACACTGCCACCCAGATTGCGCCGGAACTACATAAATAAGTTCAACAAATCGATTTTATTCTGGCATACGGTAGGAGGCGGACTGGAGGAAGAGACGATCGAAGAATTGATAGAGCATGGTTATCGAATCAAAAGAAATGGTGTTTCCAATTATACAATTTTTAAAAACTCAAGGATTATCTTTCTTGATCATATTCCTGATGATACCGATGACATCAAATCAACAAAAGATATTCCAAGTTGGAAGAGAATGTGTTTCTGTATTTTAAAAAATGATCATATTTGCCGTTTTATGGGATTTGGAATGACAAGAGAGCAAAAAAGAAAACTAGATTATTTCAAAGAAAAATATAAAAGTGTGGAGGAATTAGATCATGAATAAAAGTCCCGTTTATAATATCAAAGCAGTACCAGTAGAAAAAATTGTTGCAAATGATTATAATCCTAATACAGTCGCATCACCAGAAATGAAACTGTTATATGACAGCATTAAAGAAGATGGATATACGATGCCCATCGTATGTTACTATGACAAAGACAAGGATCAGTACATTATTGTTGATGGTTTTCATCGTTACCGCATTATAAAAGAGTACCCAGATATTTATGAACGGGAAAAGGGCCTCTTACCGGTATCCGTTATAGATAAATCACTTGACCGACGTATGGCAAGCACGATTCGTCATAATCGTGCAAGAGGAAACCATGATGTAGATCTTATGAGTAATATCGTCAAAGAACTCCATGAATTAGGGCGATCTGATGCATGGATAGCCAAGCATTTAGGTATGGATCGGGATGAAATTTTACGGTTAAAACAAATCACCGGACTGGCTGCATTGTTTAAAGAAGTCGATTTTACACAGGCTTGGGAACCAGATGAAAAATCTTTACTGGACATTGACGATGATTAGAAATCAGAGTATATAAAATCCCCAGAGTTGCCACTCTGGGGATTCGTTTTATGCCCATTTTCTATTTTTATATTTCACATACAGCCCTGCTCCGATGACTGCTGTCACAAATTCGGTTGCAGGAAAGGACATCCATACCCCTGTCATCTCCCAGAGCCTTGCGAAAAGAAAGGCGATTGGAATAATCAAAATCAGTCCCCGCAGGAAAGAGATGATCTGGGCTGGAAACGCTTTTTCCACAGAAGTAAAGTACATGGAGAGGATGATATTAAATCCGGCAAAGACTAGGGATGTAAAGTATAGTCTTAAACCTGTTACCGCAATCGTATGTAAAGTGGCATTGTTCTCACTGTTAAAGGCCGATGCGATTGGATCGGCAAACACAAACAAGATCAGATAGATGGCAGCCGACAGAACTAGCATGGATCCCATAGCATACCGGAGAAACTGCACGATCCGTTTCTGCTCCAGCTTGCCGTAGGCGTCGCTTACGAGAGGCTGAATACCCTGGGAGATTCCGGTATAAAAAGAGAGAACCACTAAAGAGAGATTGGCGATGATACCATAGGCTGCAACTCCGGTATTTCCTTCCAGACGAAGGATTATCATATTAAATACGATCATAACGATGGCTGAACTGATTTGGGCAAGCAGAGACGGAAATCCAAGGGAAAGATTCATCCGGATGGAAGCTGTATCAGGTAAAAGCCGTTTCATATGGAACCAGCGTTTTTTCCCAAGCCAGTGTGGGGACATAATGATCAGTCCGACAACAGGGGAGAATCCGGTTGCAAGTACTGCTCCAAGCATCCCCATTCCACAAGGAAAAATGAAAATATAGTCAAACACCACATTAAAGAGGCTCCCAGAGACCGTGGCGATCATGGAAAGCTTCGGATTGCTGTCATTTCTCACAAAGCAGAGAATGATATCGTTGAAGATAAAGGCTGGGGAAAACAGCATCAGCACCTTCAAATAAGTGGTCGTCATCTGCCAGATTTTCTGATTCGCACCGAGAATGGTGGAAATCCGTCCGGCAAAGAAAACCCCGCCCGCCATAAACAAAAGGGAGAAAAAGACACCAAGATACACGGTATTTGTAAAAATCTGATCCGCCCCTTTTTTGTTGTTCTGGCTTTTCAGAATCGTAAATTTTGTAGCGCCTCCCATTCCGAGCATGAGTCCGGTTCCATGAATGAAATCATAGACGGGAATTGCAAGATTCAGGGCCGCAAGCCCATTTGTCCCGATTCCTTGCGCTACGAAAAACGTATCTGCAAGAATATAACAGGAAATAGCAATCATCCCCATAATACTGAAAAAAGAGTATCGGATAAATTCCACGAACGGTGTTGTCTTTATCATAAAAACCTCCTGAACTTTGAACTGCCGTCCAAAAAGACAAAAAAAGCGCTGTCATTTTGTATCTCCAAAGGCCTATCGATACAAAATCCAACGCTTCATTACCCGGCGGCAAGTCCTTATTTCTCTACTTACGATAGCAAACGAAATTGAAAGAGTCAAGAAAAAGTTTTAGTAAGTTGACTTTTTTTCTGCCATCCTGTTTAATTACAATCAGAAATAACAACACAGGGAGGGAAGAAAGATGCAGGAAACAAATATTTTGTTGGTAGAAGACGATCGAATGATTATAGAAAATCTGACAGAATTTTTAAAGACAGAAGGATTTCAGGTTTGGAGCGCCGACGGACAGGAGAAGGCAATGAAGATTTTAAGAAATCAGCATTTTGACCTGATTCTTCTGGATATCACACTGGCACAAGGTAATGGCTACAGCACATGTACCCAGATCAAGTCACACTATGAGATTCCCATTATATTTCTGACAGCTCTGGACGATGAGTTTTCGGTGGTAACAGGGCTTGATATGGGGGCGGACGATTATATTAGTAAGCCGTTTCGGCCTAGAGAGCTGGTATCACGGATGAGGACTGTACTCAGAAGAAACAGCAAGACTCCTAATTTTCTTTCCTGCCGGGAAATTCGGATCGATCCGGTCAAAGGGATTGTAACAAAACGGGGAGAGGAAATCTTTCTTTCAGCACTGGAATATCGACTTCTGCTCGTCTTTTTCCAGCACAGAGGTATGGTGATGTCCCGGTCCATGCTGTTAGAAGAGATCTGGGATATCGCAGGGGAGTATGTAAATGATAATACCCTGACCGTTTATATCAAAAGGCTCAGAGACAAGATTGAAGATAATCCGCAGGAGCCGAAGATCATTAAGACTGTCCGGGGGCTGGGATATAAGATGGAGGAGTGATGTAGATGAAATTATTTCGGAATCAGGAAATTGGATGGTACCTCTCAGGATTCTTTGTGACAATCGGTACGGTATGTATTGCGTATCTGATTGTAGGAAAAAATCCGCTATATTATCTGTTGGCGGAAGGAATCCTGTGTAGTGCCTTGTATTTGCTCTGCATGAAGCGCAGATATGAGGATGTGGAAAAGCTCACACAGAAAATCGACCGGATTCTCCACGGAGAGGATCAGTTGGAACTTGGGGAATATCAGGAGGGAGATCTTGAGATATTAAAAGATGAGATTTACAAGATGACAGTACGACTGAGGGAGCAAAATGAGCATTTGAAGAAAGAAAAGACATTTCTTGCCGATGCCCTTGCGAATATTTCCCATCAGATTCGTACGCCTCTAACTTCCGTTAATCTGATGCTGGAACGGATTAGAAAGCAGGATCTGGAGGAAAGACAGAAGAGGAAGATATATCGGGAAATGGCAGAGATGCTGCAAAGAATGGAATGGTTGATTCTGGGGCTTCTAAAAATTTCCAAATTGGATGCGGGAGCTGTGGTATTGGATAAACAACGGATCCAGGTGGAGCCATTCATAAGAGAGGTCGTGCGCTCCCTGGAAATCCCAATGGAACTGCGAGAGCAGAAGCTTATTCTAAAGGGAACTTCAGATGCGGCCTTTTATGGAGATGCGTCCTGGACGATGGAGGCGGTTGGTAATGTCCTGAAAAATTGTATGGAACACACCCCGATTGGCGGAACGATTCATATTGCCTGGGAAGAGAACCCGCTTTACACAGAGCTTTCCGTGACAGATTCCGGAAACGGAATCGATGAAAAAGATTTGCCGCATATCTTTGAACGGTTTTATAAGGGCAGAATATCGGAACAGCAGAATTTTGGCATTGGTCTTTCGCTTGCCCGAAGTATTCTTACCCAGGAAAAAGCCATTATCACAGCAAAAAATAATAAAGAGGGGGGAGCCAGATTTCTTGTTCGTTTTTATGGGGGAAAAGAAAAAATGGAAAAGTGACAAATTTGTTATGAAAAAGTCATCGAAGTGTCATGTGGGGCAGGTATACTTATTTTTAGAAACGAAGAGGAGGAAGAAGGATGGAAATTCTAAAAATAGAAAACCTGACAAAAGTGTATGGAAAAGGTGAAAATGAGGTTCATGCACTGAACGGCGTATCTTTTTCCGTGGAAAAAGGCGAATTTGTCTCTATCATCGGATCATCCGGATCCGGCAAATCTACATTACTGCATCTGATTGGAGGTGTGGATCGCCCGACGTCCGGCAAGGTCTATGTGGACGGTAAAGATGTTTATGCCCAGAAGGAGGACGCCCTTGCCATCTTTCGAAGACGACAGGTAGGACTTATTTATCAGTTTTATAATTTGATTCCAGTGCTGAATGTGGAAGAAAATATTACGCTCCCGGTACTGATGGACGGAAGAAAAGTAAATGAGAAACGATTTGAGGAGCTCATTGATATTCTGAAAATGAAAGAGCGGCTTCATCATCTGCCGAACGAACTTTCGGGAGGGCAGCAGCAGAGAGTGTCTATTGGAAGGGCTCTCTTGAATGCGCCGGCGATTTTGCTGGCGGATGAGCCGACAGGAAATCTGGACTCGGAGAACAGCAAGGAGATCATGAATCTGTTGCGGTACTCAAACCGTGCCTATGACCAGACGATGCTTGTTATCACACATGATGAAAATATCGCTCTTCAGGCAGACCGTATCATTACTCTGGAAGACGGGAAGATCATAAGGGATGAGGTGGTCCGGTAATGAGTATCTTCGCAACGATCACAAATAAGACAATGAAACAAAATAAAGCCCGAACGATTTTGACGATCATTGGAGTAATCTTGGCGACTGCTATGATCTGTGCGGTTGTCACACTGGGAGTCAGTCTCCAGCAATATATGTATGACTATGCGGTCAAGACAGACGGAAGATGGCACGTTGGAGCCAAAGGACTTTCCATGGAGGAAGCCGAATTGTTCCAGAATGATGAGGATGTGAAAGACTCCGTTTCCATTTCTGAGGTCGGGTATGCTAAGATCGGGGAGAATGATGAGGATCTCTTCGGGCAGTACCTATATATTCAGACGATTGACGAGAAGGCCGCGGATATGCTTTCATTGAAGCTGACACAAGGAAGGCTCCCGGAAAATGAGCAGGAGATCATCGTACAAGGTGGGCTCGAGCAGAATGGAAAGGAAATTCGCATCGGGGATACTGTTTCTTTTCCGATAGGCGACCGTATAGATGAGGATGGAAACGCGCTTTTGTTTAATGCAATGCTTCAGTATGAGGAAGGTGGGGAGATAACGGAACATTTTCAGGAAAGAGAAGAAAGACAGTTTCAGGTGGTAGGATTTTTGGAACACTGGGGAGATACACAAAGAAACGGCGCGGGTATCGATGCCTTCATCGGAAAAGGAGATCATCCCTATGCTGTCAATCAACTTTATATGGAGTTAAAACAGCCAAAGGAGGCATTTACTTTTATAGAAAAACATCACAATGAAGCATTATTACAGGAAAATTCGAGTGTTCTTAAATGGATGGGAATATCGGGAAATGAGTCTTTCCAAGGCATGTTAAGCGGAATGTTGACAATTCTCATTATTATTATCGGAGTGGGTGCTGTTTCCTTGATCTATAACGCTTTTTCTATTTCCCTAAGGGAGAGGACGACGCAGTTTGGTCTGCTGTCTTCCATAGGAGCGACAAAAAGGCAGTTGAGAAGATCCATGTGGCAGGAAGCGATTGTGGTAAGTGCGATTGGAATTCCATTGGGAATTCTCTCCGGAATCGGCGGCATCGGAATGACTCTGCATTTTATCGGCGGATCGTTGGCACAGTATGTTCACGGGGATACGGATGGGAGAATCACGCTTCATACTTCTCCGCAGGCAATCATTGTGGCGGCGTTGATTTCGTTTTTCATTATCTGCATTTCCGTGTGGATTCCAATGGCTAGAATTAAGCGGATTACACCACTTGAGGCAATTCGCGCCAACAAAGACGTTCGAATCCGAGCAAAGGAGGTTAAGAGCCCGAAGATCATCCGCAGGCTTTTCGGAGTGGAAGGGATGATGGCTGATAAAAACTATAAGCGGGACCGCAAGAAATATCGTGCTACTGTATTTTCTCTCACTGTAAGTATTGTTCTTTTTACGGCGGCCACTTTGTTTTCCAGTTACATGGATATGACAGGTGCGTTTATGTTGGAAGCTCCGGAATACGAATTATCATACAGGGTCTCCGATTCGGAGTTGGATGAGGGAGAAAGAGAAGAGATTCTGGGGATGATGGAGCAGGGGGAAAAGGTGGAGAATGTTGAACTGCACGGTGAAATGTACAGCCTCGTATCAATCCCGAAAGAGGAGCTGAGTGAGGAATGGAGCGATCTTCTGATAGGAGAAGGGCTGGAGTCATATTATAATATGACAGAAGAAGAGGCGCGGGTATATAATGAAAAAAATCAGTATGAACATGCTATGATTATCAGTTTGTCGGATGAAAAGTTTAAGGAATATGCAGATTCCCAGGGAATTGATGCCTCGCCATACTTTCGAGAAGGAAACAAAGACGTGCTTTTCTACGACAACTACCGGTATTACGACGGACAAAGCGAAAAGTACAGAAAGATTCACACCATGAATGGGGAAAAAATAAGTATACAAATTCTCCCGGAAAGCCAGTACGATGACAGTGTGAAAGAACGACCAGAGACAATCATGGAACAGGCAAGCATGATTACACTTGCGCAGCGAGTTAAGAGTATGCCGGATCTGATTTCAGACCCTCAGGAAGTTTGTGCGGTTATTATCCCGGAGAGTAAAGCTGGGGAACTGGTCGGGGATAATGGATACAATCGTTCGGGATTTATCTGGGATTACCAGATTAAGTCTTCTAATTACAAGGAATCTTATGAAGACCTGACATCACGGATGGAAGACCGGGGAATGGACAAAGATTCTTTGATCAATATCGCACAGCAGTATGAACAGGACAGAGGGATTCTTCTTGCAATCAGGATTCTTTCCTTTGGATTTATTACCCTGATTTCGATGATTGCGGCGGTTAATGTGTTTAATACGATATCCACAAATGTCATGCTGAGAAAACGAGAATTTGCCATGATGAAATCCATGGGAATGACAATGAAAAGCATGAAGAAGATGATGAATTACGAGTGTCTGATTTACGGATTCCGGTCTATCATTTATGGAGTGGTGCTTTCACTTACAATCAGCTTTGCCATGTATATGGTACTAAGCCAGGGGGCAGCGGTTGATTTCCGACAGCCTTGGGGTGGAATGTTGATTTCCGTACTATGGGTGTTTGCTGTCGTGTTCATCACAATGCTTTACTCCATGAGCAAGATTAAAAAACAGAATATTATTGATGAACTGAAAAAAGATGTATAAAAAATAGGAAGAAAGCTGCTGCATCCGTTGAAATTTTGCAAGGATGCAGCAGCTTTTTAAGATAGACATACTTTCTAAAAGCAGTCAACTGTGTACCAAAATAAAGGAAGAGGGAACCAGTCCAGCGGAACGGAAAGCTCCATATAACGCCCATAAGGAGTTAAAAGCAATTTTTGAGCATCCATTTTACTAAGGTGAACAGCGTCTTTGGCCGCATGGCTTTCGACCCGGACGTGGTTTTGGCAGACTGTAATTGTAATTGGCTGGTGGTCCATAACTGCAGAAAAAAATCCATCTGAAAGTCCGCACGTACGGGATTTTACAGTAAGAAACATATCAAGGACTGCCGCAAAATCAAAGATATTATACATATTGGAAGGCTGAATCTGATAGTATTCCGCAAAGTCGGAGACTTCCTTACATAAAGCCACTTCATATTCCGGAAAAAGGAAGGAAGAGGATTTTAAATGAAATTGATGAAAATAGGCCTTAATCACTTTTTTTGTATCCTGAGGGGATAAAAGAGCTAATTCACTGACGGTTGAATGATCTTCGGAGGAGATCAGATAACCAATCAAAGTCCCATTTTTTTGAATACCCCAAGGATGTTGATGGTAACTGGTAAAAAGAGACTGCAATGTATCCAGGTTTCGTTCTACATAAACTTCCCGGGAAGCAAAAATCCTGGGAAGAAGTTTCTCCCATCCGGCAATTTCAAAGAATGGAGAAAAAAGAATTTCGTTGTTGTCAGTATCTTTCAGTGCATGGCGAATATTGCTTATATTAATATGATATCTGTATTGGACCCCACCGGATGTATAACCAAAATATTCATATCGCTGTCTTTGCCCTCCAAGAATACTGATGTGATATTGTCCAGACATCTCTTCAAGCTGCAGTTTCATCAGTTCTTTCATATGACCTTCTCCACGATATTTCGGGTCGACAACCATAATTCCAAGAAAATTTGCCAGCAGTGTCTTTCCAGATGCATGGACAGTTTGGGGAAGAACAGCATTTTCCGCCACCAGTTTTCCGGACTCCGTTTCTGCTACTTTTGTAATACGGTCAGAATGATCACCTTTATAGTAAACTTTTGGTAATAATTCTTCAATGTCAAATCCAAATGTATGATTTGCAAGGTCAACATATTCATTTCGCTCTTCCGGCCGTGCCTGCCTGTAAATCGTCATGTGATCATTCCTCCTTTGTACTATGCAACATAGCGTTGTCTTTTTCCAGTTCACGCAAAATGATAGAAGCTGTTTTTCTTACTGTGCTGGTCACTATTTTTGTACACAGTTCTTTTCGCTCAGGAGCATCTTTGGCGTATCCACGAATCAAAACTCCGCAGCACGGGGATTTGAAAGAGTCACGGAAGAAATCGTGCAGTTCTTTTGTAAGGGCGAAGCAGCGCTGGATCTTCGGATCCCCTGGTGTGCGCCTCCCGAAGAAATAACCGATACACATCGTACCTCCTGCCAGAGCGCCACAAATACAACCGCCGCCCCCAAGTCCCCATGGAAATCCGCTGCTCATGGCGATAGCGTCATCCGACAGATCAATCCCAAAATGCTTCCGAATCGCATAGATTACAGATTCCGAGCAGGCAAAGCCTTGATGAAAAATATCAGCAGCGTCCTGCTCAAGCTTCTCCATATTCATTGTAGTATTCATCTACCTTCCTCTTTTCTGTTCTCATTTTCTCTTATTATACAATTTGTAAAGAGAAAAGTAAAATTCTTAAATTTATTGAAAAACAATAAAAGTATATTGAAAAACAATAAATACCATGTTATGGTAGAGAAAATGAAAAAGCAAAAAGGAGGATTTCAGAAATGATGGGCAAAAGATCGGAGGGAAAGATGGTCCTTGTGACCAGGTGGATTTTAAATTTTATGCTGGTTTCCGGAGTGCTTGTATTTGTCTCCTTACCGTTTCTGTTACAATACGCAGGAGACCATTATGCCCCTATCATTAAGGAACACTATGTTCTGTATCTCATTGTATATCTGATCAGCGGGGTAATGGGAATTATTATTGTCTACTGTCTAAGAAAGATGATTGGAACCGTGATACGTCGGAACTGCTTCGTAGATGAAAATGTCAGGGAGCTGAACATTATGGGGATGTCAGGATGCGTTATCACAGTGACGTTTCTGATCAAAGAAATTCTGGCGTGGACGGCTGCGGGTATCGTGATTGTGATTGTCTTTTTCATTGCGGCGCTCTTTAGCTTTGTACTGGCAGGAGTCTTTGCGGAGGCGGTCCGTTACAAAAAGGAAAATGATCTGACGATTTAGAGGGGGATGGTAACATGGCAATACGAATGAATCTGGATGTAGTCATGGCAAAACGAAAAATTGGACTGACGGAATTATCCAGGGAAGTGGATATTACAATGGCGAATCTGTCTATTCTAAAGAATAATAAAGCAAAAGCGGTTCGCTTTACGACTTTGGAGGCCCTTTGTAAGGCGCTTCACTGTCAGCCCGGAGATTTGATGGAATATGTAGAAGAGGAGGAATCAAATGAAGGATAATGCATATGAAAGAATCATGGACAGCAAGGCTGGGAAAATCCTTGCGGGAAGTTTGGTGTACGGGATTATGTTTGAAATCCTGTTGTACCGTAATATGAATGGAATCGGAATACCGGTCCTCATGCTGACGACCTGCCTGTTTCTCATTGGATTTTTTAGGATATTTGAGATGCGGATCAAACAGGAGACGGTGTTTTATATGGCGGCCATGGTACTACTCGGAATATCTACCGTACTGACCACGTCGGACTTTTTTCTGATATGGAACTGGTTTGGAAGTATTTGTATGTTCTTCCTCGTTTTGATTCATCAGTTTTACGATGACCGGAAGTGGAGCTTCGCACAATATCTGAAAATCTATCTGAGGATGTGGTTTGCTCCCTTTGGTAATCTGCTTTCCCCATTTAGGGCGCTGATCCGGGAAAAAGGACGGAAAGCAAAACCCGGTGAGAAAACATCGTCCGGTTACGTCACCCAGATCTTTATTGGATGTGTGGCGGCGATTTTGCTTCTGATCATCATCTTGCCGCTTTTATTTTCCGGGGACATGATGTTTGCGTCTTTTATCCGTATTTTTACAGGAAATATGGATGGATTCCACTTTCCGGCAGAAAAACTTTTTTTGTTCTTGTTTGGATTTGTACTTTGTTTTGCAGTATTGCAAGCATTTGCCAATTATGATCCAGATTTGTGTAAGAAGGAACAGGAGGATCGACCTGTCCAGGTGTCAGGGATTACCTGCATATCCATTCTGACGGCAGTTTACGTGGTGTTCTGTCTGATCCAGATCGGAGCTTTATTTTTTGGACGCGGCAATGGGCTTCCGGCTGGCTTTACTTATGCTGAATACGCAAGAAGTGGTTTTTTTCAGTTGCTCGGAGTCTGCCTTCTTAACCTTGTGATTGTTCTTACTGTAATCCATCTGTTCCGGCCGGGAAGAACCATGCAGAAAGTTCTCACCGTATTTTCGGCCTGCACCTATATTTTGATTGTATCATCCGCCTACCGTATTTGCATGTATATAGGAGCTTACCAGATGACACTTCTGAGGGTTCTGGTATTGTGGGGATTATGTGTCTTGTCTTTCATTTTGGCAGGTGTTATAGTAAATGTGTATAAAAAAGACTTTCCGCTGTTTCGCTACAGTGCCATGATCTGTGTGCTTTGTTATCTCATTCTTTCCTTTTCAAGACCGGATGAATGGATGGCGCGTTATAATCTGAAAAACAAGGAAGACTGGATCGAATCCTACGATGAGATCCGATATCTTTTTTCCGAGGACTTTTTGCTGGCACTTGACCAGATCACGATATCAGGAGATACTGGAAATCTTATTTCCTATTGTCAGGAGGTAGTGGATAACTATGACAATGAGCCTGGATGGACCTACCACATCGGAGAGGCGAGGATAAAACAGGCAGCGGAGTGGTTTTTAAGTGAATATGTGAAGAACACACCATAAGGAGAGAATACATGCGTACAGTAAATGTCAGTGAACTCACAAAGAGCATCAAAGAAATGTGCATAGAAGCAAACCATTATCTCTCAAAAGATATGGAAACGACTTTGAAATGTGCCCGGGAGACGGAAGCTTCCCCGTTAGGGAAGCAGATCCTGAATCAGCTTTCTGAAAATCTCAAAATTGCGGCGGATGATATGATCCCGATCTGCCAGGATACAGGGATGGCGGTCGTCTTTTTGGAGATCGGACAGGACGTCCATCTGGAGGGCGGCAGTGTGGAAGATGCGGTGAATGAGGGCGTCCGTCTGGGGTATACGGAAGGATTTTTGAGAAAATCTGTAGTCCGGGATCCGATTGAACGGGTCAATACCGGTGACAATACTCCGGCTGTTATTCATTACCATATTGTTCCGGGAGAAAAGGTCAAAATTACAGTGGCTCCAAAAGGATTTGGAAGCGAGAATATGAGTCGCGTCTTCATGCTAAAGCCTGCGGACGGTATAGAAGGTGTTAAGGAAGCGATTTTAAAAGCAGTTAGTGATGCGGGGCCGAACGCCTGTCCACCAATGGTCGTAGGTGTTGGAATCGGAGGTACGTTTGAAAAGTGTGCATTGATGGCCAAGGAGGCACTGACACGAGAGACGGGAGCTCATTCGGAGATTTCTTATGTGAAAGATTTGGAAGAAGAAATGCTTGCAAAGATCAACGGCCTTGGTATCGGACCGGGAGGACTTGGAGGAACCACCACAGCGCTGGCAGTCCACATCAATACCTATCCGACCCACATTGCGGGACTTCCGGTAGCAGTCAATATCTGCTGTCATGTGAACCGGCATATTGTCCGGGAAGTTTAGGAAGATATGAGACAGACGAAGAAAATCAGAAGGGAAGGATCGAAAGATGGAAAAAAGGATTGCGGCACCAATAGATAAGGAAAACGTCAGGACGTTGATCGCGGGAGATTATGTATATATTACAGGAACGATTTACACGGCAAGGGATGCCGCCCACAAGAGAATGAAAGAGGCATTGGATCGGAGCGAATCTCTTCCGTTTGATATCCGGGGACAGATCATTTACTACATGGGACCTTCCCCAGCACGAGAGGGGCATCCCATCGGTTCCGCGGGACCGACCACAGCAAGCAGAATGGATCGGTACACACCAGAACTTCTCGACCTTGGGCTGGGAGCCATGATTGGAAAGGGAAAGCGTACAAAAGAGGTACTGGATGCAGTTGTAAGAAACCAATCTGTCTATTTTGCGGCAGTAGGAGGAGCTGGAGCTTTGTTGTCCAAATGTATCCGATCTTCCGAGGTGATCGCCTACGAAGATCTTGGAACAGAGGCGATCCGGAAATTATATGTAGAGGATTTCCCGGTCATTGTGGTGGCAGACTGTAAAGGGAACAATCTGTATGAGACCGCAATCGAAAAATACAGGAATGCATAAGAGGAGATAAGACATGAAACGTATTGTAATGATGGTACTTCGGAACCTGATTTTTGTTCCTTATGGATGGATTAAGCTTTGCTATTATGCCAGCCATGTCGATAAATATACGGAGGAAGAGCGCTACCGTCTTTTGAAATATATTGACAGTAAGGCAAATAAAGGCGGAAGCGTCCACATTGAGGCACATGGCGTTGAGAATATTCCAAAGGAAAACGGATTTATGTTTTTCCCGAATCATCAGGGGCTCTACGATGTGCTGGCAATCATAGATGCCTGTCCGGTCCCTTTTTCCGTAGTAGCGAAAAAAGAAATTGGTAATATTCCGTTTTTGAAGCAGGTCTTTGCTTGTATGAAAGCATATCTCATTGATCGGGATGATGTCAGACAGGCCATGCAAGTTATCATTGATGTGACAAAAGAAGTCCAAAGTGGAAGAAACTACCTGATTTTTGCGGAAGGAACCCGCTCGAAAGAGGGAAACAAACCGGGAAATTTTAAAGGTGGAAGCTTCAAGTCAGCCACAAAGGCGAAGTGTCCAATTATACCGGTTGCGCTGATCGATGCTTTTAAACCATTTGATACAAACAGTATTAAGCCGGTCAACGTACAGGTTCACTTTTTAAAACCGATTCCTTATGAAGAATATAAAGATATGAAGACGACGGAAATCGCCGCAGAGGTAAAGCGTCGCATTGAGGAGACGATTGCGACATCAGCGGAATAAGAAATGATATACCAGAGTATTAGAAAAAATGCCGTATATGGGATTCACTTATGAAAAAGAGAAATCCGGTGTACGGCTTTTATTATATCAACAAACTAGAACCTGGCAGGCGCAAAAAGATGAGATGACTCTTGGACAGGAAGGCGGAAACAAATATCTGAAATCATACAGTGTTTCATTCACTAAAAAAAAGAAATCTTACTTCATGCTGAAAAACCTAAAAAATGCGCTTGACAATATACTGGGAGTTTAGTATAATAACTCATGCGTTACGAAAACGCACAATTTTATACTGACAAAATTCAGTATCCGGAGAAATACTCAAGAGGCTGAAGAGGCGCCCCTGCTAAGGGTGTAGGTCGGGCAACCGGCGCGAGGGTTCAAATCCCTCTTTCTCCGTTTTCTTTATGGCCTTATTTAAAGGGCAGATAAAGAGAAAGATTATCAAATCAAAGAAAATAAAAAAGTTTCAAAAAACACTTGACACAGAGGAACAGATGTGATAATCTAATATAGCTGTCGCGAGACAGCGCTCAGAACTTTGATAACTGAACAATAGACAACGATCCCTGAAAATTCAAGAGAATTATTCAGAACAGGAACTTTAAGTTCCACAAACCAGACAACAGTAACGGGATAGATTAGCGAGAGTTGATCTTGACCAGAACAAGTTCTTATTACGAGAGTTTGATCCTGGCTCAGGATGAACGCTGGCGGCGTGCCTAACACATGCAAGTCGAGCGAAGCGCTGTTTTCAGAATCTTCGGAGGAAGAGG
>NZ_LGAJ01000014.1 GCF_001280875.1 Sellimonas intestinalis
ATGTGGTTTTGAAGGTACAGGAACATGTATCTGAATAATCCTCCTTAGCTCAGTCGGTAGAGCATGCGGCTGTTAACCGCAGTGTCGTTGGTTCAAGTCCAACAGGGGGAGCTGGAAAATAAGGAGATATCACAAATTGTTAATGATTTGTGATATCTTTTTTTGCGTATTTCGTAAATGTAGGATTCCCATCAAAAAATTAACTTGTTTCTTTTAAAGAGGAAACAATGAAGAAATGAACTAAAATTTTAGGAAATAACTAAAATATTACTAAAAAAGAAAGAAAAATATTAGCTAATCTAACGAAAAATAAGAAAATATAGGTGATTAATTGACATAAATTTAGTTAAATGCTAGTATTAACTAAAATAATTTATATAAAAAGGAGGAGGAAATGAAACCAAGGATTAGTGAAAGTGAATTTCTGGAGCGGAAGCATAAAGTCCAGGGATTCATGGAGGATCAGGGGCTCGATTTGGTTGTGATGTATGCTGACGATCGTTATGTATATGGTCAGGCATTCGCCCGATGGATGGTAGACTATCAGCCGCAATTTGAAGCTGCATTTGTGCTCGTTCCACGAAAAGGTGAGATTGCGATTGTGACAGGGGCAGAATCAGTAGAATTTGCTCTGTGCACGTCAAGGTGTAAAAATGTTTATGCCATTTATGAGTTTTTACATCCAGACGAGGATTATCCTTATTGTGAGACTAGGGATTTTAGGGAAGTCCTCAAACTTTTGGAGGAGCAGTCCGATATTTCCATTGCAAATATTGGGGTTGCAGGAAGGTCGTTTATACCGTATGATTTATTTAAACGATTACTGGAATTATTTGGTAATGATCACGTCAACGATGTGGATGAAGAGATTTCCATGTTAAGAGCAGTCAAAAGTAACGATGAAATCGAAGTAATTCGTTATGCATATAAGATTGCGGATCATGGAATGGATACGGTATATAACAATTTAAGAGAAGGAATATCCGAAAGAGCGCTGGCAGCAGAAGCGGAATATGCGATGAGAAAGATGGGATCGGAAGGATTAGGGATTGAGTTGATGATCAATTCAGGTCCGGTAAACACATCACCAATCCTGTCAAGAACAACCTTTCGGGAATTGCAGGCGGGCGATCTGGTTGTGGCAACTTTGGCACCGCGATATGAGGGGTATCATGGGGCAATCGGAAGGCCTTTTGGGCTGGGGAAATTGCCGGATGAAATGAAACGGTATATCGAACTTGTGATGTTTGCGCAGGCTGAAACCGTAAAAAGACTTGGACCGGGCATAACAGGAAAAGAAATGGATGTTATTTCCAGGGAGCATATGAACCGGGCAGGATTTGCCAGGAATTTTGCATATTCAGGTATACACAGTGTTGGAGTCATTGAATTTGAAGCGCCGATCCTTTCTTCAAAAAGCGAGGTTGTTTTGCAGCCGAATATGGTATTTTCGGTCGACATACCACTGTTTTTGAACGATTGGGGCGGAATGAGATATGAAAGTGGATTTCTCATTACGGAAGCCGGATGTGAACCGCTGAGTCAATGGTCAGAAAATTACATGAAGCAACTTTAAAAGCAAAATCATTCATACAAATTAGCTGCTGTGTAGATGAGATTTTCTTCGGATAGTAATAGAAAGAAAGGAGAGGACCTGGTGAAATTAAAGATAAAAGACATTGCCAAAAAGGCAGGAGTATCTACTACGGCAGTTTCATTTGCGTTAAATGGAAAAGAGGGGATTAGCGAGCAGACAAGAGAAAAGATTCTACGCATTGTGGAGGAGGCAGGATATACATCAAAAGTATTAGAAAAACGGGAGAAACGATTTGATAAAGAAGTAAAGAATGCTTCGAAACTTATCATGCTTTTACATCTGACAAACTCAGACAGTAACGTAGAGGAAACGGAAGACACCTTTTCCTTTTATGAGATTATGCAGAAAGTGGAAAAGGAAATACATAAATACCAGTACAATTTGTTTTATAAATCGATCTCAATGGTGAATGATGATTGTACGGAAATCGAAAAGATTATAACATTCTATCAAATCGAGGGGATGCTGATCGTCGGAAACGGACTTCTGTCAAAGCAAATCAAAAAGATTGCAAACATGAATATCCCGATGGTTGTGGTAGGACAAAGCTTTCGGCAAAACAATCTGGATTGTATTGCCTTTGATAATTATGCGGGGGCATATGAAGCTGTTACCTATTTGAATGAGCTGAATCATAAAAGAATCAGTTATATTAAAACAGAGGGCAAGAGTAAAAGTCTGGAGGACAGAGAAAAGGGATACGATGCGGCTATGTCAGATCTGGACCTGGAGATGAATAAAAGGCATTTTGTTTGGGAGAAAAACGGGTTGAATCAGGAGCTAATCGAAACAATCCGACTGGAAGGGCCAAGTGCTTTTTTGGCAGAAAACGACTATCTTGCGGTCGATGTGATTAAAGAATTTCAGCAGGCGGGAATCAAAGTTCCAGAGGAAATGTCAGTCATGGGATTTGATAATATTGTGGTAGCAGATCTGGTGACACCGGAGC
Organism: Sellimonas intestinalis; assembly: GCF_001280875.1. Classification (GTDB taxonomy): domain Bacteria; phylum Bacillota; class Clostridia; order Lachnospirales; family Lachnospiraceae; genus Sellimonas; species Sellimonas intestinalis. The sequence goes on from NZ_LGAJ01000014.1 coordinate 2,547, forward strand.
TTACAACGATGGATATTTCCTGGGAAAGAATTGCGGAATTATCTGTAAAGCGGTTGATGGAAAAGATGAAAGGAGAGAATGTGGGAACTCTGAAGATCATTTTATCGGCTGAATTGGTAGAAAGAAAATCTTGTCGAAAACTTTAATGTAGTGCAGTTGAAAGAGAAGAGTAAATTGCGGTCAAAAAGGGGAACGGTTTCCTAAGGAGGATGATGTCATGACGACGATTATGGATGTAGCAAAACTGGCAAAGGTATCAAAGACTTCGGTATCTCGTTATCTGAATGGGCAGAATGTTGGGCACATGTCCGAAGAAACAAAGGAGCGGATTATTGCTGCGATTAAGGAGCTGGATTATCAGCCAAACAGTATCGCGAGAAGCCTGAAACAGAAATCAACAAAAGTGATTGGACTTGTAGTAAATGATATGAGTAATCTCTTTTTCCTTGAGATTATCAGAGGGATTGAGATGGAGCTGAAGAATTCAGGATATAATCTTCTCGTATGTAATTCTGACACGAATGTAGAGATGGAGTTACAGTGTTTGAAGATGTTGGAGAAGAGACAGATTGATGGTGTGATTTTAATCGGAATGAATATGCCGGTTTCACATATTGAAAAAATACGGACAGAGTTTCCGATTGTTCTTATGGAGCGGGATCCAGGAAAGACCAATCTGGATTCGGTACAGATCGACAATAAGGTAGGGGCATATGAAGCAGTAAAACATCTGATTGAAAGAGGGCATCAGAGAATTGCTCATATTACAGGACCGTTTATTTCCACAATGGCGATGGAAAGAAAAGAATCATATGAGGAGTGCCTGAAAGACTATGGCATTGAGGTATGGCCACAATTTATCGTGTCAGGCAACTATAAGCTGGAGAGCGGCTATGCAGGGATGCAGGCTCTGATGGCATTAAGGGAAAAGCCGACAGCGGTATTTTGTGCGAACGACTATATGGCGATGGGCGCACTGAGATTTTTGATGGAGCATAATTACAAAGTACCCCAGGATGTGGCGCTGGTCGGATATGATGACATCATGGTTTCGAAAATGGTAACGCCGTCTTTGACTACAGTCAGACAGCCGGTGTGGGAGCTGGCCGGTGTGGCGACGAGATTATTACTTGAGAGAATCAAAGAAAAAGGGCAAAAGGAGCATAAGGGACAAAAGGTTATTATGCAGTCGGAACTGGTGATCAGAGCTTCCTCCTGATTAGCGGCAGAGGGAGAGAGGAATGCAGAAACACGATAGGAGTAACATGCAGGAAGTCTGGGAGAAGTTAGTAGATTTTGGAATCAAGCCGATGGGCTCAGATAATCTGCAAAGGGCAGGAGAATATTTATATCAGGTCATGGCGGAAATTTGTGACCAAGTTGAAATACATCAGTATCAGGTACCTTGCTGGGAAGTAAAGGACTGGAGACTGGAAGACCAAAATGGAAAGGAAATCAAATCATACTTATTTTTAGAAAGCGGATCTTCTGAGAAGTTTGAAGGTTATGTTGAATTTGCTGGGTATCACCGGGTCTGGGATATGTATGTATGGAGACGATATAAAATTGTAGATGCAGAAGGGAGAATCTGTGCGTATATTACTGTTCGGGAGAACGAAGGAGCAATTCCGCAGATGCTATTTGCAAAATCAGATTTACCGCACTTTATGGTGGGAAGTAAAGAGGAAGCAATCTTGAAAGAGGCAGAAAAAAGCAGAGCGCTTTTAAGAGGATTTGCGGAAACAAAGATAAATAAAAGCGGGTATTGTAGGAATTTGTCTGGTGAGATAGGAGAAGGAAGGGAAAAAGTCATTCTTTGTGCCCATTATGATACTGTTTATTCTACGGTAGGAGCATATGACAATGCGGCCGGCACAGCGGTGGTTTTGGAAACGGCAAGACAACTGACTCAGTATGGGCTGAACAAGAAAATCGAGATCTTACTGACAGATGGAGAAGAATTTAACTTGAAAGGCGCCAGATTCAGAGCGGCAGAAGAGCGGGGGGATATTTCCTTTGTGTTGAATATCGATGGAGTCGGGAGAGAAGACATTCTGGAAGTATGGTGTGGACCGGAAACTTTTGAACGAAAAGTAAGAGCAGTGCTTGATAAAAGCAAGGAAAAATTTATTCCGCGGTATATTTGCCCGCCACCTCCAGGAAGCGACCACGCGCCGTTTTATGAGAAAGGGATTCCGGTGTGTATGCTGACGTTTAACGATCAGGGGATTTTACATACTCCGGAAGATATCATTGAGAAGTCAAAGCTGCGCAATATGGAAAAGATGGTTCGGCTCAACTTAGAACTTTTAGAGCGGATTGGTGTGATACAAAGAGATACGAATTAAGATTGGAGGCACATTATGGGAAGAATGAAGAAATTATTAGCTGTATTGCTGATTGCCACTATGGCGTTTGTAATGACGGGCTGTTCAACAGAAGAAGGAGGGGGAGACGATAAAGGTGGAGATAAAAAAGTAATTGGCGTTTCCCTTATGACTTTGCAGTATGAGTTTTTCCAGGATATAAAAGCGGGAATTGAAAAGGCAGCCGGGGATGATTATGAAATTGTATTTAATGACCCGAACATGGATCTTCAGGCACAAATTGACGCGATTGAGAATTTCTGTGCCCAGAAAGTCGACGCGATTATTCTTACATGTGTAGACGGGGAGGGAATTATTCCTGCATTGGATACATGCGAAGAGGCTGATATTCCGGTTATTACAGTTGATTACAAGCCAAGTGGAGGAAAATATGAAACATATATTGGCTCAGACAATTTTCTTGGTGGACAACTGGCCGCAAAATGGGCTTTGAAAAATGTATTAGATGGAAATGAGGAACCTAATATAGTGTTCTTAAATAATCCAATGTCCGTTGCTTCCGTAGAACGTGTCAATGGATTCAAGGATATTCTTGAAAAAGAGGTTCCGGGGGCGAAGATTGTAGCAGAACAGGGGGGAGACTCCAGAGAAGCTTTTATGAGTATTATGGAAGATGTCCTGATGGCGAACGACAGGGTAGATCTTGTGTTCTCCTATAGTGCGGACGGAGGCCTAGGATCCTATGACGCGATTCAGGCAGCGGGAAGAGAAGATGAAGTGTCGGTCATTGGATTTGATGCGTCAGACGAAGAACAGTCGGTGATTAATGAGGGGGGATGCTACAAGGGAAGCATTAAGCAGTTCCCGGAGAAGCTGGCTGAGACTGCTGTGGAATGTGTGGAAAAAGTGTTAGATGGAGAAACATTGGAAGAGGATATTGGAGTAGAGGTTGGCGTATATACAGCCGACGGCATTGTTTATGCGGACGAGTTACAATAAAGGATGATAAATATGGAAAAAAAGAAAATACTGGAATTTCAGAATATCAGCAAATCATTTGTTGGGGTGAAAGCTCTTTCCGATGTCAGTTTTTCAGTAAGAGAAGGAGAAGTACATGCTCTTTTAGGGGAAAACGGAGCTGGCAAATCCACACTGATGAAGATCTTGTCCGGCGCCTATATGAAAGATGCAGGGAAGGTGTTTCTGGATGGACAGGAAATTCAGGTGAAAAACACGAAAGAATCAGAGCGATTGGGAATTTCTATTATTTATCAGGAATTAAACCTGATACCGGAATTGTCAGTAGCCGAGAATATTTTTTTGGATCGCCAGCCAAAGAGAAACGGTTTTATTGACTGGAAGCAAATGAATCAGGATGCGGAAAAAATCTTGGAGGGGATCGACATGAAGATTCCGCCGAAAATGATTGTTTCCACATTAAGTGTAGCACAGCGGCAGATGGTGGAGATTGCGAAAGCGGTCTCCCTGGGCGCACGTCTGGTCATCATGGATGAACCCACCTCGACATTGACAGAAGGTGAGACAAGAAAATTATTTCAAGTCATTTCTTCGTTGAAACAAAGAGGAATTACGATCATTTATATCAGTCATCGGATGGATGAGATATTTGAAATCTGTGATTCCTACACGATTCTCCGAGACGGAACATTCATCAGCTCGGGTGATATTGCGGATGTTTCACTGGATAAGATTATCGAGGATATGGTGGGGAGACCTCTGACACAAGTATTCCCGGAGAGAAACAATAAGATCGGGGACGTCATTTTGGAGGCGAAAAATATCAGCAATGGGAAGGAAGTAAAGGACGTTTCGTTTACATTAAGAAAAGGAGAGATTCTGGGATTTGCAGGACTGGTTGGAGCAGGAAGAAGCGAAACATTAAAAGCAGTGTTTGGTGCGGATAAAAAGGCCAAAGGGGAAATTTACATGAAGGGTCAAAGGGTCAATATCCGTTCTCCAAAAGATGCGATCCGGTATGGAATCGGTTTCCTGCCGGAGGAAAGAAAAAAGGAAGGCCTTGTGACAGATTTGGCCATTGTAGATAATGTTCTGATGGTAAAGCCAGAAAATGCAATGCATCATGGACTGTTCTCTATGAAGAAAGCCGAAGAAATATGCCAAAAGTATATTGAAGAACTCCTGATTAAGACGCCTTCTGATCAGCAAAAAGCAAAATTCTTAAGTGGTGGAAATCAGCAGAAAGTGGTTGTAGCAAAGTGGCTGAACTGTGAACCGGAAATTATTATTTTGGACGAGCCTACCAGGGGAATTGACGTAAATGCGAAACGGGAGATCTATAACATTATTGTAAAGCTGGCAGAACAGGGGAAATCAATTATTTTGATTTCATCAGAAATGTCCGAAATCATTGGTCTGTGTGACCGGGTAAATATTATGTCCGAAGGAAGAATTTCCGGAGAGTTATCCAGAGAGGAATTGAGTCAGGAAAGAATCATGAAGTTTGCGACAGGAGGGTGTTAAGCATGAAAGATAAAAAAACACAGTTAAAGAAAGTGAATTGGAATGACCTGGCAATTTTGTTGATTCTTGTCGTATTGGTGGTCATTCTGGCATTTATCAGGCCGGTTTTCCTGACACCGAATAACTTATTAAATATTATGAGGCAGGTATCCATTGTCGCGATCCTCGGAATCGGAATGACTTATGTTTTGATTTCCGCAGAAATTGATTTGAGTGTAGGTTCTCTGGTGGCGCTGTCCGGGGTTGTTGTGGCGATGATGTTAAAATCAGGAGTACCAATACCAATTTCTATTTTAGCAGGAATTCTTGTCAGCGTAGGATGTGGATTTTTAAATGGAGCAATTCATACATTTGCAAAAATACCATCATTTATTGTGACAATGGGAATGATGAATATTGCAAGAGGAATTGTACTTGTAATCACAAACTCCTACCCAATTACAGGACTGCCAGATTCTTTTAAAACATTTGGGCGTGGATACCTTGCTTTTATACCAATTCCGGTTGTCATTATGGCAGTTTGTTATATATTCGGTCATTCCGTGCTGAAATATACGAAATTTGGAAGAAGTATTTTTGCGATCGGAGGAAACATAGAAGCTGCCAAATTATCAGGAATCCAGGTGGCCAGAAATAAAGTACTCATCCATACGATCAGTGGTCTTACCGCTGGGATCGCCGGGGTAGTACTCGCATCCCGTCTGTTTTCGGGACAACCAAGTGCGGGTAATGGTCTGGAATTGGATGCCATCGCCGCATGTGTCATTGGAGGAACAAGTACTTCCGGCGGTAAGGGCAGATTATGGGGCACGCTGCTTGGTGCGGTGATTATGGGAATTATCACTAATGGTATGAACCTTCTCAGTATTTCTACGAACTGGCAGTATGTCATGCAGGGAGTCATCATTATCATTGCGGTAGGATTAGACCGAATCAAGAGTAACGATTAACATACGGGGATAACAATATGAGCAAAATAAAAAAAATAATTCATGACAATGAAGAGAAGTATATTCGTTTTTTAGCGAAATTAGTTGCCTTCGATACATCTGTTATTCGGCACGGAGAGGATGGTCAGGAGGCCAAAGCCCAGGAATGGCTTGCGAAGTATTTAGAAAATCTGGGATGCGAGATTGAGATGTTTGAGCCGGATAACGAAAAGTTGAAGGAATATCCGGGATATAATGCCGGACACAGTTATGTGAACCGCCCTAATCTGATTGCCACATATAAAGGGAGCGGTGGAGGAAAGACGCTTGTGCTGAACGGACATGTTGATACTATGCCATCAGGAGATCTGGCACGTTGGAAATACAACCCTTGGGAAATGACAGAAGAGGACGGAAAACTATATGGATTAGGAACGGATGATATGAAGGGAGGATTGGCTTCGGCCATCCTCGCACTCCAGACCGTGATCGAAAGCGGATACCAGCCAAGAGGAAATATTATCATTCAAAGCGTTGTGGATGAGGAAGGAGGAGGGAATGGAAGTCTCTCTTGTATTGTAGAACGTGGCTGTAATGCGGACGGTGTGATTATTGCGGAAGGAACGAATATGGAGGTATTTCCCGTGAACCGGGGCTGCTGGCTCGGGGAAATACAGGTGGATGGCAAGCCGATTCATGCAAGTCTGAAAGGATTTGGGGAAAGCGCCATTGAGAAAATGGTGAAAATTATGTATTCTCTGGATGAGCTGGAAAAGAAATGGATGACAACGAAACGAAATCCACTTCTAGCTCCCCCAACGTTCAACTATGGATATATCCAGGGGGGTGTTGCGGCATCTACAGTTGCGGATCATTGTATCCTGAAGTTTGAAGTCGATTACTTCCCGTCAGAGATAGATAAATTTGGCTGCTGGCATAAAGTGGATAAACAAGATGTGAGACAGGAGGTGGAAGATCATATCCTTGCAATGGCGAAAGGAGATCCATGGATGAAAGATCATTTGCCTAAAATTACGTGGTTTCAGGATTGCTCTCCGTTTGAGACGGATACCAGTCACCCACTGGTGCAGCAGCTTGCGGATGTAGCGGAAGAAGTGACCGGAAAACGGGTGATTAATGGAATGTCGGCAGGATGTGACGCACGGCATTTTACCAACGTAGCACATGTCCCGACAGTAGTATGCGGACCGGGTATCTGCCATAATGCACATGTATATAACGAGTATCTGTCGAAGCAGCAGTATTTTGAAGCGATTGAAACCTTTGCCAATATGATTATGGAATGGACAAACTAGGGAAGTATGGTATTCCGTATGACAGAAATTTATCTGGACTATCTACAGACAGGAAGGAGGAAATCAAGTGGTAGGGAAATATGAAGAAGCGAAAGAACAATATCGCGGATTAGGAATTGATACAGAACAGGTTTTGGAAGACATGCAGAATTTAACCATTTCCATGCATTGTTGGCAGGGGGACGATCTGGGTGGATTTGACCACGATGGGCCTTTGTCAGGTGGAATACAGGCCACAGGGAATTATATCGGAAAACCGAGAAATGTAGAAGAGCTGATGAAGGATTTGGACCTTGCGTTTTCTCTGATCCCCGGCAAGAAGAAACTTAATCTTCATTCCAGCTATGCGGTATTTGAAGCGGGACAGTGGGTGGATCGTGACAAACTTCGTCCGGAGCACTTCCGGAAATGGGTGGAATATGCAAAAGAGAGGAGCCTGGGGATTGATTTTAATCCGACATTCTTTTCACATGAAAAAGCAAAACAATTCACACTGTCGAGTCCGGATGAATCGATTCGAAAATTCTGGGTTCGGCATGGACAGGCTTGTGTCAAAATTGCACAGTATTTTGCGGAGGAACTGGGAGAACCATGTGTACTGAACATTTGGATTCCGGATGGTTTCAAAGATGTTCCGGGAAACAGGTTAGAACCAAGAAGAAGATTCAGTGATTCCCTCGACGAAATCCTGTCGATTGATTATGACAAGGAAAAAGTGTTCGTCAGTCTCGAATCAAAAGTTTTTGGAATCGGGTTTGAGTCGTGTACGGTGGGATCCAGTGAATTCTGTATTAACTATGCGGCGAAGCATGGGATTATGGCACTGATGGACAACGGACATTATCATCCGACAGAGACGGTATCTGATAAAATATCTTCCATGCTGCTGTTTCACAAGAAGCTGGGGTTGCATATTACACGCCCGGTGCGTTGGGATTCCGATCATGTGGTCCTCTTTGATGACGAGACCAAGGAGCTTGCCAGAGAGATTGTAAGATGTAATGCAATGGATCGGGTGTTCCTTGCCACAGATTATTTTGACGCCAGTATCAACAGAGTTGCTGCATGGATTATTGGGATGAGAAATGTACAAAAGGCATTCCTGTATGCTTTCCTACAGCCAAATGAAATAATGACCAGATTACAGGATGAAGAACAATTTACAGAATTGATGGTTCTCCAGGAGGAACTAAAGTTTTATCCATTTGAGGATATTTGGAATGAGTTTTGCAGGAGGAATCAAGTACCCGCAGGTGGAGAATGGATGTCACAGATTCGTGAATATGAAGAAACTGTTTTGAAAAAGAGAATGTAAATATTATGGAAGGATATCGATTAGGACTTTATGAAAAAGCAATGCCGGATGAACTGAGTCTGGAAGAGAAGCTTCTTTTAGCAAAAAAAATCGGGTTTGACTATGTGGAAATTAGTATTGATGAGACAGAGGAGAAAATTTCAAGACTGGATTTTGACAAAAAAAGAAAAAATGAACTGCATCAGTTTATGACAGAACAGGGAATTTTCTTTGAGACCATGTGTTTGTCCGCTCACAGAAAATATCCATTAGGAAGTGCAGATCGGAAGGTTCGGAAGAAAAGTCTGGATATTATGAGAAAGGCGATTGTGTTTGCCAGAGATCTTGGAATTCGTGTAATCCAGCTTGCCGGCTATGATGTATATTACGAGAAAGGAACCAGGCAGACTCGTAAAAATTTTCATATGGCATTAAGGCAATGTGTCGAATATGCATCAGAATTTGGAATTATTCTTGCATTTGAGACCATGGAAACAGAGTTTATGAACACGATAGGGAAGGCACGTCAGGTCGTCAACAAAGTAAATTCTCCCTATTTGCAAGTATACCCGGATATCGGAAATATTTATAATGCTACCGATGACTATCTGGGAGATATCAAAAAGGGAAATGGACATATCGTTGCGGCACATTTGAAAGAAACAGTAGAAGATGTTTTTCGTGATATGGAATACGGACAAGGGAGAGTTGATTTTAAAACATGTATTTTCCAATTTCGCAGCCAGGGCGTAGCAAGGTTTACATGCGAGTTCTGGTATGATAAAAAGACAGATCCGGAAGAATATATTACGAGAAATTATCGGTATATCAGGGGGTGCTTTTAGAGATGGGAAAAAAGTATCTTTTGGGAATTGATAATGGGGGGACATACAGTAAAGCAGCTTTGTTTGATCTTCATGGAAACCAGGTGGAGAAAAGATCGATTCAGATACCGGTTTACGCCCCGAAAGAAGGATATACCCAGAGGAAATTGGAAGAGATTCGGGATGCAAACTTTCAAATTGTCAGAGAGCTTGTGAAAACATGTGATGGGGAAATTCTTGGTGTCGGCATTGCGGGACATGGGAAAGGGCTCTATCTTCTTGACAGAAAGCGGGATTTTTTGTACTTCGGTATCGGATCGACAGATAAAAGGGCGCTGGAATACGAATTAAAATGGAAAGAAGATGGGACAGCCAGAAAAGTATTTCAAAAGACGGCCCAGCAGGTCATGGCTTGTCAACCTGTTGCGCTTTTAAGATGGCTGAAGGAGTATGAACGTATCGTTTATGAGAAAATAGGGTATATTCTTTCCATAAAAGACTTTGTCCGTTTCTGTCTGACGGGAGAGGTATATGCGGAGTATACAGATATTTCCGGAACCAATTTGCTGAATCTCAGGACAAGGAAGTATGACAGGGAGCTGTTACAGGAATTTGGGATACAGGAGATGTATGAATGTCTGCCGGAAATTAGAAAGGCTTCTGATATTTGCGGAAGAATATCCAGGGAAACGGCGAAGTGGACCGGACTTTCGGAAGGGACCCCGGTTGTGGGTGGAATGTTTGATATTGACGCCTGTGCACTTGCCATGGGGAATATCAGGCCGCTTGATATGTGTGTGATTGCAGGAACATGGGGGATTAATGAATATGTTTCTGAAAAATTAATTGATGATGGATCCGTTGCAATGAATTCTATCTTCTGTGAACCGCAATATTGTCTGGTTGAAGAAAGCAGCGCCGCTTCGGCTGGAAACCTGGAATGGTTCTTAAAGTTGGTAAACGAAAGGGACTACGACAAAATTAATGAGATGGTGGAGCATGTTCCTGTAGAAGCGGATCATCTGTATTATATGCCGTTTTTATATGCGTCAAATGAAAATCCACTGGCAAAGGGAATGATGATCGGTTTGGATGGTTTTCATACTGCACAAAATATTTGCAGGGCAGTCTATGAAGGAGTAGCATTTGCACATTATACTCATATTTGTGCTTTGCTAAAGGGCAGAAAGAGACCTGACGTGATCCGTCTGGCAGGCGGCGTAGCAAACTCAAAAGTATGGTCTCAAATGTTTGCGGATGTATTTGGAATCCCGCTTCGTCTGATTCAGGATGTGGAATTGGGTGCAAAGGGGGCGGCTATGGCAGCAGGAATTGGGGCCGGTTTGTTTGCGGATTACGGTTCAGCGGTGGATGCGTGCGTACGGGAAGGGATTACAATCTATCCAGATATCGAAAAAACAAAGATTTATCGAGCCAAGTATGAAAATTATAGGCGGATCATAGAAGCGATGGATAGAGTCTGGGCAACACTTTAGACATGGCCAAAGTAATTTTAAGCATGTTTTCTTTCGCTTTTTAGATATAATATAATCGGACAAAGGGCTGTCGGTTCTTTCCCGGCGAGCCCTTATTTGTAATGGGCGTGAGATAAAGTCCGGGCTTGTCAGAGGTATTGGCAGCCGTTAGCAATCCTGTGATGTGTCTTTTCGCAATTTTGATGAATCGTTACAGGGATTACAAAAAAATAAAAAAAGTACTTGCTTTAGGGAAAAGAATGTGGTAATATAAATATCGGTCGTCACACTGACAAATGAAAAATAGGGCTCCGTGGTCAAGCGGTTAAGACATCGCCCTTTCACGGCGGTAACACGGGTTCGATTCCCGTCGGAGTCATTTATAAAAAAGCTTGCATTTTTTGTAAAATGTGATAATATAATATAATGTATGGCGCAGTAGCCAAGTGGTAAGGCATAGGTCTGCAACACCTCGATTCACCGGTTCAAATCCGGTCTGCGCCTCTCAAAAGAGCTTGTATTTACAAGCTCTTTTTTATATATGAATTTAACGTGTTGAGCATGGGGGATGTTTTGATGATCCGAAAAAGCAAGAGCGATTATCTGAATCACACAGGTGAACTTTGACAATAATATAAGACTTGACTTAAAATTTTTATTCAGTTACTCTTGAATAAGAGTTACCGGTAGCTCTTTATCTCATTTATTTTATAAGGAGCGTGTAAAAATGTACCATGCACATTTTAGGGGAACACACTATGAAGCAGGTTTTCGGTGGGGTTCTTTACTGCTAAAACATCAAAATATAATTTTGGAAAATATTCCGTTTGAAATTACGCAGGAACGGATTGACTACGCGTTATCCTGTCTTCCCGTCTATAAGCAATATTACTGTGAAATTACAGAAGAAATCCAGGGGCTTGCAGATGGACAACATTGCGATGTCCATATTTTACAGGCAGTCTTGTTTAGTATGTACTCCATTCCGCCAGCGTGTAACTGTTCCTGTTTTGGATTCACTACAGGGCAGGAAATCCTGCTGGGACGGAACAGTGATTTTCTGACAGAAATGGAAAAACTAAATATGAATGTGATTTATAGGCTGACCGATGGAGCATATTCTTTTACGGGAAATACAACCGCCTTTGTAGAGGTTGAAGATGGAGTCAACGAACATGGTTTGGCTGTTGGTTTGACATCTGTTTATCCGCGCCAACGCAAGCTAGGATTTAATGCGGGATTGATTCTTAGATACCTGTTAGAAAAATGTCAAAATGTATCGGAGGCGATTTCCTGTTTGTACCAGTTACCGATCGCTTCTGCGCAGACACTGATTTTAGCAGATACATCCGGATCAGTAGCACTTGTTGAATGTAATTCGGAGCGTATACAAACTACAATGTCTTTAAGTAATCATCATTCTTTTGTTTGTGCTACAAATAAGTTCCATCTTACAGAGATGATAGGTTATAACAGTTCTGATATTGACGACTGGCTTGCAGAAACGCGGTTCCAAACTATGTTTTCAGCTTGTCGGGGGAATGAGGACTTTAGTCGGGCATTTGCGAAAAAGCTGTTATCCGGCGATTATGGTTTTCTCTGTCAATATGATAGGGGCACCGGAAAGGATACGGTATGGTCCGTGATTTATGATCTGAAGCGGCATAAGATTTATCGGTGTGAGGGCAATCCAAAGCGGCGACAGTTTAAGGAAGATAACCGTTTTCATTTTTAATGTTCATTCTGGGCATAACAGTAAAGATAAGTATCTGTCACCCATCGGTGATTACAGCAGGAAATCAGAAAAATGGTTTCCTGCTATTTCTTTGCTCTAACGCTGGAAAAGGAGAGAACCTATATTCCCCCATTGGTAACTACCAGATACCATTTTATAGACTTGCCGTCTGGAAACTTTACAGAAGCCATCTTATATTTATCTTCAGACTGTACTCTTTTACAATGATAGTAATAGGCGTTCATTTTTTTGGTAGTCGTTCTCTATGCGAAGCCGTAGATTTTTTCTTTACGGCGCTTGTTTTCTACTTTTAACTTCGCCGGTTGCAAGCGTAGTAATTTATTAATATACTTGCCACCCTTTTTTTGTGTTTTCTTCAAAGCGAGACCGTGAACCGGTCTTATTTTTATGCATAAAATGACAGTGAACGACAAGGAGAGAAGGTAATAAACGATGTTATAAGCAGACAGCAACATGATGAGTTTGACTGCAGGATGCAGGACGGACGTAAGAGAACCATCCACAGACTGAAAGAGGAACGTGACGGAGAAATGTGGCGTAAGGTTAACGGTTATGTGATTACGGCAGTGATCAGAATCGTGACGGGCTATGTATTGAAACTGATTGGAATGTAAAAGGAGGAATGACTTATGGTAGAAGCGATGCAGTTGGATATTTTTAAAATGGTGATGGAGAATCTCAATCTCCTGATTTTTGTGGCAGGGGTCATCTGTTTCCTAACTGTGGTGATTACCCAGGTGACAAAAGGACTGCCGGGACTGCGCAGCATCCCGACCGATTTACAGGTTCTGGTGCTGTCTGTGGCGTTTACCCTGGTGGCGTACTTTGCCTATGTGGATATGACGGGCTTCCCGGTGACATGGTACTTTGTCATTGCCATGATCGTGATCGGATTTGTCCTGGCACTGGTAGCGACCAAGGGCTGGACCTATGTGGCAGATCTATTCTGGAGATTCCAGCACAAGGGGGATGATGCAGATGCGGACGAAGAAGAATAACTTACTGAAACGAGGAAGGGCGGTTGCGTTGGCGGCCGTCCTTTTCTGTACCCTGATTTTTGGGACAATGGCCTTAGCGCCGCCGATTCGGGCGGAGGCGGCATCCATCAATGGATTACCAATCAACCAGAAGCTTCAGACCTTCAATGCGTCCAGCCGGTACGGGAACGGGATCAAGTACATCGTAGTGCATTATACCGGGGCTCCGGGAAGTGCCGCAAACAATGCGACCTATTTTTCAACTGGATACCGTGGGGCGTCCGCCCACTATTTTGTCGGGTATTCCGGAGAGGTCTGGCAGAGTGTGTCTGACAGTCTGGCGGCCTGGTCGGTAGGCGGCAACAAATACCCAGGCACAAAGGGCGGAAGTGTCTATGGGAAATGCACCAACTACAACAGCATCAATATTGAGATGTGTGTAAGGACGTCCGGGAGCCGGAGTGATACGTCCAAGGACTGGTACTTTGAAAACGCCACGATCAACAGCACAGTGAAGTTGGTGCAGGAGCTGATGAAGAAGTACAATGTTCCCCTGTCCCGTGTGGTCCGGCACTATGATGTGGTCGGGAAATACTGTCCGAATCCGTTTGTACTGAACGACGACCCGGTAACATGGAGCTCTTTCAAGAGCATGGTAGCCGGGGACAAAGATCTGCCGCCGGATACGGGAAGTTCCAGTACATCCACAAAACCGTCCAAACCGTCCACTGGAGGATCTGTGTCCGCATCCGGAATCAATGTTCGGTATCAGGCATATGTGAATGGGCAATGGTTGCCGTGGGTGACAAACTATAATAATGTCAGTTCAGACGGCTACGCCGGGATTCCGTGCAGGGCGGTCACCGGACTGAAAGCGTATACAGTTGGCTCCCAGTCCGCAGTTGGAAATTTACAGTACCGGGTACACCTGAGAGGAGGCCGGTGGCTGCCGTGGGTGACGGACGCATCCGGAAAGGCTCCGAATGATTACGCCGGGATCTACGGACACGTCATCGACGGAATCCAGGTAAAGCTTGTCAATAAACCGGGATATCATGCGGAGGTACGAGTACAGCTCACCGACCGGACCGGATGGCTTTCCTGGTCCAGCCAGTACAGCACGGGCGCGGATGCCTACGCCGGGATCTATGGGATCGGGATTGACCGGGTACAGATACGAGTGGTGAAGAACTAAAGAAATCTCTCCGGGGTGTAGACTCCGGAGGGAAAATATTGTATCATCTGTGTATTGGATAGGTTCAATTTTTGTGTTAAATGGCCGACTTTTTGTAGTAACTCAAAATCAAGAAATAGTACATTTACAACGGAAATCTGATCGGAGCTTCTCAAAAATCCATCTTTACGAGCTTTTGTTTTGCCGGCAATAAGACAAAGTAGGAATCATAGAATACAAGTCTGATTTTAATTCAAGGGGGGGTTGACAAATGATGGAAATTCGTAAGAAGAGCCGCGCCCGGGTCTGTCATCAGCCTACGCAGAGCCCATGTAAAAATCCTTCTCCGTAACTGCGTGACAGAGATGAATGGATATGTGAAACTTGTACAGGATTTATTTCCCCAAGCAAAGCCAACAAGGCGTATTATCGCATAATTCTTGAAACTTTGTGGCCGGTCGGACACGGGATACCTGGTCCTCTTGTTTCTGAAAAAGAAATAAGGAAAGCGATTGATGCATACAGAGGCAGCCCATACCGGGATCCCTTCCGACGGATGAGAGAGCTGCAAGGAGAAGAGGGGCTGCTCGGAATTGTGAAGAGTGGAAATAAGTATCAGCTAATCAGCCTTGAAATATCAGAAAAGCGGCATCCGAGGGGACATCTGAATGACTTGGAATGGGAAAGAATACGAAGACGGTATGGAGGGGTTTGTGCGGTATGCGGAAGAACTCCGGAGACAACTGGATTTCAGCAGGATCACAAGATTCCGAGGCTGAAGCGATGAAACGATAAACTGGCAGCCTCTTTGTGATGAGTGCAACAATTTCAAAAGTACTGCCTGTCGAAACTGCAGGCAGGATTGCAGGGCTTGCTGCTGGGCATTTCCGGAGAAATATAAGCCGATTATTATGGATGCTCCGACGATTCAAAGAATTAGAGATTATGCTGAAAAAAGAGGAGATAGCCCTGAGGAGCTGCTTCGGCGATTGGTTCACGAACATCTATCAGAGGAAACAGATAAAAATCAAGTATAAATATTGTATAGTAGAAGGACAGTTTTCTGATGGTAATCTTGAAAATGTCCTTCTTTTTTGATGGCAGTAAACGGATTGAAAATGAACTGAAAGAATAAAATAGCTATTTAAAATGCACAAAACGGAGAGACGAAAATTGTATATTTATCTGAATTTATACATTGCTTTCTAAAAAAAATTGACAAAAATATACGGGGGGGGGGGTAAAATGTTTCTATCAGAAAATTTATTTATGAAAAAGTAAGGGAGTAGAAAGAAGAGCGAAAGACATGGTGCTGAAACATTATATAAAAAAGGAAAAAGTGAGGGTATTTGTCACTGCCCTTTGTCTTGGAGTGATCTATCTGGCGACACATCTGTGCGCCAGTATTCTTTTAAACATTTCTAATATTCTGTTCGTGATGTCCGCAGTGTATATCGTGGTCGGAGGGACGAGATATATCCGTAATGTTGGATTATTCAAAACATTTTCATACCTTGCATATAAAAGGCGGCGTCACAAATTGAAGGGGAACGAAGAACTTCGCCCTATGAGTCTGGCGGATTATACCGTCAACGTCGTTATGGATGAGAGAAGACAGAAACCGGTTGCGTTTCCGCTTTGTGCCGGTTGTACCTGTGCATTCTTATCGGCAATTTTAAATTACGTTCATTTCCGGATGTGGCCTTAACCATGAAAGGAAAGAAATATATGAAAAAAGGAGGGCAGGAGGGTTTCAACTGAATATTAGAAAAGCATTTTAAAAGAACGGGAGGAGATGACTCAGATGAAAAAAACTCGTATTTTGACAGCATTAATATTGTCAGCGACGATGGGATTGACAGCCTGTGGTGGCGGGGATTCTTCCAAAGAGACGTCAAATAAGGAAAAGTCTTCGGACGGGGAGAAAGTATTGAAAACATATTTTTCTGATACTCCGCAGACTTTGAATCCGCATACAACGGCAGACAATTATGAACTTTTGCTCGATATGAGTGCAACCTTGTACAGAGAGGTGTGGGACGAAGAAACAGGAGCCAAGACGTATGTGGCATCTTTGGCGGACGGGGATCCGGTCTGCAATGATGATGAGCATAAAGTCTGGACGATCAAAGTAAAAGACGGATACACCTTTGCGGACGGAACCGAGATCAATGCTGAGACGGTAGAATACAGTATTAAGATGTTGAATGATCCGAAGCTTGCGAATCGAAATGTTAACGCGACCAATTTTGAAAACGGAGATGCATACCTGAAAGGGGAGTGTGACTGGGAAGAAGTGGGATTTCAGGCAGTGGATGAGAACACATTGGAAGTAACATATGCAAAGAATTATGAGCCGGAAAGTGAAAAGGACGTAAAAGATCTGTTCTGCTTCGTAGGGACGGCGCTTGTAAAACCAGAACTTTATGAATCCTGTCTGAATGAGAATAAGACAGAATGTTCCTACGGCTCCAGCCTGGAAACATTTATGGCGTCAGCGCTGTATGAGCCAACTTCTCTGATTCAGGGGCAGTATCTGGAACTGACCAGAAGAACAGATGGAAAGGCGCCTCTGGAGGATGTCTTTACACCAGATAAAGTGGAATATCAGGCGATTACAGACGCGAACACAATCGTACAGATGTTTGAAAAAGGTGAGCTTGACGCGGTTGTCGCAAACCAGCCGGCATACGATGAATACGATGGTGCACGTTATGTTTATACCATCGATAATTACGGAATTTACCTGAATTCTGAGACGCCAACCTGTACGGCGCTAAAGGATGTGAATCTGCGCTATGCGCTTTATTGGGGACTTGACAGAGAGACAGTTGTAAAAGCAGTATATCCGACCGCGCTTCCAAGTGCCTATATGTATGTACCGTTCTCTACCATGCCGGACCCGGCGGACAAAGACAACAAGACGGTCGTATACCATGATACTAAGGAAGCAAAAGCAATTCGTATGGATGGACATGAAGTGACACAGGAAGGATATGATCCGGATCTGGCAAAAGAATACTTTGACAAGGCATATCAGGCGAACGGAAATCAGAAAATTACGATTCAGGCGATCTACGCGGACAGCAGTGACGTCACAAAGACCTGGGCGGAGGCCATTCAGTCTGCTTACCAGGATCTTTTTGGAGAGGACAAGATTGCAATCGAGCTTCAGGCAACGCCATCAGCAATTATTTATGAAGAAATTGCGAGAGATAAGATGAACTACGATATGTGCTTGAGCTGTGGATGGGGAAATACTTATGACGCGCCTTGGAACAATACCAACTGGGTATACAGCGGGCCATACGTTTACAATACTCAGTACTGTGTGATTGCGGATGACAATCTGGCCGCACAGTGGGATGACCTTTTCTATAAATGTGCGATGTATGACTACAGATGGGATGCGCAGAAGAAACTGGAAGCAACAGCGAAGATGGAAGAGATTCTTTATAACGACTGTAGTTTCATTCCGGCTTACTCCGGAGGCAGCCGCTATTTCTTCAGCGAGAAGATTACTCCTCTGATGGATGAGGGAGATCCAGAACTGAAATTCTGTCTGATGCAGGCAAAATTCAACTAATATATCACACAAATGCCGCCAAAGGGCCATGCTTTTGGCGGCATACTTTAGAAAGAGGGATACCAGATGGTTAAATACGTTATACAGAGACTTATAGCGGCGTTCTTCACGTTCGTTGTGATTCTGATTGTAGTTTTCTTTGTACTTCACTCTATGCCGGGTGATATCATTGACTTTTCTCCGAAACTGGATCCGGCGATCCGGGAGATGATCATGGATAAATATCATCTGAA
This sequence comes from Sellimonas intestinalis, assembly GCF_001280875.1. GTDB lineage: Bacteria > Bacillota > Clostridia > Lachnospirales > Lachnospiraceae > Sellimonas > Sellimonas intestinalis. The sequence goes on from NZ_LGAJ01000014.1 coordinate 20,940, forward strand.
CGATTCGCTGATCGAGCAGTTTCAATATACAATGGCCGATTACCTGCATTTTGATTTTGGGTACTCATTGAAAGTAAGACCGGGCGTGCCAGTATTCCAGTGCGTTCTGGAGAGACTTCCGGTTACAATTCAGCTTAACTATTTTGCGGCCTTTTTTATTTTGCCGTTTGGACTGTTCTTTGGAATTACAATGGCAATCAAAAAAGATACGATCTACGATCATATCGCGGGAAGTTTTGTCATTCTGCTGATCTCAGTTCCATCCTTTGTACTTGCGGCTCTGATGCAGTACTTCTTAGGCTATAAGCTTGGATGGTTTCCGCTTGTGCTGGAGACAGAAGAGTCATTGAGCTGGTCGAAATTCTACTCTATGATTCTGCCGATTATGGCACTAGGCTTCGGTGGAATCGCAAGTATTGCCAGAACACTAAGAGCAGAACTTGCGGAAGTGCTGACAATGGACTTTATGCTCCTGGCACGGGCAAAGGGACTGAATTATCGTCAGACGATTTTACGCCATGCACTGCGTAATTCCTGTGTCCCACTTGCCAGTACTTTCCTGTATCTGTTTCTGGGAGTGCTTTCCAGTTCTCTTGTGATCGAACAGATCTTTGGAGTTCCGGGGCTTAGTAAAACACTGCTGCAATCCATCAATGGGAAAGATCATTGGCTGACGATGGGAATTGTAATCTTTTATGTGCTGATTGGTCTTCTAATGGCCATACTTGCGGATCTGTCCTATGGAGTTGTGGATCCTCGTATCCGGATGGGAGGGAAAAAAGATGACTGATAGAAAGATATGTATGGAAGATGGTACACCTCTGAGCGAGGAGCTGATCCACATCGAAAAACCGGAATTTGAACTGGTTCAGAGAGAGCAGGAGATCAGGGATGTGGAATTTAAGACGGAGGCTGTCTCCTACGGAAAAGACGTGTTCCGCAGATTTTTAAGAAGCAAGACGACTGTCGTAGCGGCATGTATTACCTTGTTTATTATTTTGATGGGAATTGTGGGACCGTATATCAGTCCGTACAATTATTTGGAACAAAACGTGGAATTAAAAAATATGCCGCCCCGCATCCAGGGACTGGAGAAACTTGGTATTTTTGACGGCAGTGAAGTGATTGAAGTAAAGAAAGACAATCTTTCTGAGTATGAGGACTGTATCATCAAGAATCTTGGTACGGTGACGGACAAATCCGCATTCGGAACTGTGGAGATGGAACGGATCAAAATCAACATGTACAAATACAAAGGGGCGGATGACGTCTACTATTGGTTCGGATCAGACAATCTTGGCCGGGATCTGTTCTCGAGACTGTGGCAAGGTACAAGAGTATCTCTCATTCTTGCCTTTGCCGTTGTAGCAATCAATCTGACAGTTGGGCTGATTGTAGGTGCTATCTGCGGATACTACGGGGGATGGGTGGATCTGATTATCCAGCGGCTCATGGATGTTATCTGGAATATTCCATCCCTGCCGCTTACGATTCTTCTGATTATGCTGTTTGGTTCTGGGATTCTGCCGTTGATGCTTGTGTTCTGTCTGACAGGATGGATGGGAATGGCAAATGGAGTGCGAATGCAGTTTTACCGGTATAAAAATAAGGAGTATGTCCTTGCGGCAAGGACGATGGGAGCAAGTGATGTGCGGATCATGCTCCGCCATGTACTTCCGAATGCGGTAGGAACCATTATTACACAGTGTGCGTTGTCCGTACCAAGTGTTGTATTCCAGGAAGCAGGACTTTCTTACCTGGGACTTGGTGTGCAGGCGCCGAATCCATCCATCGGTATGCTGTTGTCAGATGGACAGAAAGCACTTCTGGACTATCCGTTTATGATTGTGTCGCCTGGTATTGTTATTGTATTTTTGATGCTGGCATTCAATCTCCTTGGGAACGGCCTTCGGGATGCTTTCAATCCAACGCTCAGGCAATAATGAAGGATGAGATCAGATCAGAAAGGACAGGAAATGAGCTATGAATGAGGAGAAAGAAAAAGTACTGGAAGTCAAAGATCTGACAGTTTCCTTTCAGACCTATGCGGGGAAAGTGCAGGCTGTCAGAAAAAGCAGCTTTGATCTGTATAAAAAAGAGACGCTGGCGATTGTAGGAGAGTCCGGTTCGGGGAAATCAGTTACCGTAAAAACACTGATGGGACTCCTGGGAAGGACGGCTGTCATTGAGAATGGTACCGTTATGTATAAAGGGAGAAACCTGACAAAGTTTACGGAAAAAGACTGGGAAAAAATCAGGGGAAGAGATATTGCGATGATTTTCCAGGATCCGCTGTCCTCCTTAAACCCGATTAAGAAAATCGGGAAGCAGATTTCAGAAATTTTCACGGTGCTTCATAAGATGCCGAAGGCGGAAGCCAAGGAGCAGACTTTGGAGCTGATGAAAGCAGTCGGAATTCCGGAACCGGAAAAGAGGTACAATCAGTATCCGTTTCATTTTTCAGGAGGAATGCGCCAGCGTATTGTAATTGCGATTGCGCTTGCATCTAATCCGGATATCCTGATCTGCGACGAACCGACTACGGCTCTGGACGTGACGATCCAGGCACAGGTGCTGGCGTTGATCGGACATCTGAAAGAAAAGAAAGATGTATCTACGATCTTTATTACGCATGACCTTGGAGTCGTGGCTCATGTAGCGGACCGTATCGCTGTGATGTATGCAGGTAAAATTGTAGAATATGGTACTGCGGAAGACATCTTCTATGATCCGCTTCATCCTTATACATGGAGCCTCCTGGCGTCCATGCCGGATACCAACTTAAAAGCCGGAGAAGAGTTGAGCGCCCTTCACGGAACTCCGCCGAACATGTTATTTCCGCCGAAAGGCGATGCCTTTGCGGAGAGAAATCCGTGGGCTGTCGCCATCGATTTTGAGAAAGAGCCTCCAATGTTCAAGGTAAGCGACACGCATTATGCGGCTACATGGTTGCTTCATCCAAACGCACCGAAGGTAAACCGTCCGGAGGTGCTGGAGAGAAGAATCGCAAACAGCATCAAGCGGAGGGAGGGAAAAGTAAATGGCTGATAAGGAGATCGTATTGGATGTGCGTCATCTACAGCAGTATTTTTCCAATGGAATTGGAAAGAACAAGGTTGTGGTAAAAGCGGTAGATGATGTCAGTTTCCAGATTCCGAAAGGAGAGACATTCGGACTTGTAGGAGAGTCCGGATGTGGTAAGACGACAACAGGAAGGACGATTATCCGGCTGTATAAACCGACCGGAGGTGAAGTCTATTATAAAGGCAAGCTGATTTCCGGTAAACTAAGCCATGAGGAGAAAATCGCCGTTCATCAGGGAATCCAGATGATTTTCCAGGATCCGATCTCCTCCTTGAACCCACGTATGACAATTCAGGAGATTATCGGAGAAGGACTGCTGATTAATAAACTTGTAAAAAATGATACCGAATTGAGAAAACGTTGCGAAGAGATGATTGAGCTGGTCGGGCTGACAAAAGACCATCTGAGTCGGTATCCGCATGAGTTCTCAGGAGGACAAAGACAGAGAATTGGTATTGCAAGAGTGCTGGCCTCCAATCCGGGACTGATCATTGCGGATGAACCGGTATCCGCTCTGGACGTATCGATCCAGGCGCAAGTGCTGAATCTTCTGAACAAACTGAAACGGGAGCTGGGGCTTACGATTCTGTTCATCGCCCACGACCTTTCCGTCGTAAAATATTTCTCGGACTATATCGGCGTGATGAACAAGGGTCGGCTCGTAGAGCAGGGAACTCCGGAGGAGATTTACAGTCATCCGATTCATCCGTATACGAAAGCCCTTCTGTCGGCGATTCCGGTTCCGGACCCGGCCTACGAAAAGTGGAGAGGGTATGTGACCTATGATCCGTCGGTACACGATTACAGTGTGGAAAAGCCGTCCATGCATCATGTAGAGGGAAGACATTATGTTTACTTGTCTGACTCGGAAATGGTAAAATATATAAAATAAAATGTGATTGTCAAGGAGGGCAAGAGGATGAAATCAGAATATGTACGTAAGTACCGGGAGATGGACAGAGATTGTGCGCTGCTTTCCCGGTATCAGACCCAGGAGGGCGAGGAACGTCAGGGTCTTTTTATTCCTGACGATGAAAGGATGTCCAGGCTTTGGGGGCGCTGGGAGCAACTGAATGAGGGTGTGGAGAAACTGGAAGAGCCGGATGCGGTCTTTTCGCTGGTAAAGCACCATTTCCAGGATTTTCTGGAATCCTTTGCGTATACGTTGCGTGATACGCAGGAGCATCCGGAATATACATATCTTTCTCTGCACTGGGAAATTGAAAACGTATCCCGCCTGAATCGTCATCCGGATCAAGAGCGGTGTGAAGAGCTGACAAAGAGTTTAAAAGAGCGCTGCGAGAGCAGAGAAGAGTTCTTGAATCTGATCAGAAGCAGACATTCCCAAGAGGAGCTCTCCCATATCGCGGGAGAGTTTGTCCGGGAGAGCCGGATGGTAGAGGAGTACCGGGCGGATCTGAAAAAGTTTTTTCCAACATTTTCTGACGAACAGATGGAGAGTGTCAAAGGGGCCCTTGAGGAGATCCGGGTTGTGCTTTCTTCTATGGCAGGTGAGCTTACGGACGGCGTCGAAAAGCAGGAAGAGAGAAAAAACGATGATTTAAATGTGACCGTGAAGATGAAAGAAGAAGATTACCGAACATTACTTCAGAAACGGTACGGCGTCTCTCTGGATGAGTTGCTGTCCTGGTACAAAGAGGAAATGGATCGGACACGTAATGAAGTGTTTGCCATTGCCGCAAAACTGGATATTCCGGAACCTGCGCCGAAGACAATGCAGGAGGTCAATGAGATGCTGTTTCGTTATGAGGGTCCATGCGACAGTCCGCAAGAGATGCTTGAGCGTGCAAATGAATATCTGAAACGGACGAGGGCGCTGGCCCATGAGTACGTCCGACTGCCGGAGGATGAGAGCTGCCGCTGTGTGGCGGTGCCGGAGAGCTGCAAAGATTCCTATCCGTGGGGCGGCTATGAGGGAGGAGATTTTTCTATCCGGCCGATCCGTGGCCAGATGTTCTTAAACACATATAATTACAAGAATGTCACAGACGGATGGATCAAGCTCAATTCTCTTCACGAGGCATATCCCGGCCATCATGTACAGTATGTGCGGGCAGCGGTGGACGAAACGCCGGAGACAGTGAAGATCGGCGCCAAGCTTGTGCCGCTTCTGGAGGGGACCTGCCTTCGGACAGAGCGTGCGTTTGAATTCCTGTTTGGGGAAGATCCATTCTTCCCTCTGTTTGTCGCCTACCGGCGCCACCACGCATCTGTGCGGATTTGTGCGGATCTGATGCTCTTTTATTTTGGAGTATCGCTGGAAGAGGTGGTGAAGCTTTATGAGACGGAGCTTGGCTTTGAAAGGGGAACAGCCAGAGGACAGGTGCAGGCACAGCAGAATTCACCTGGATACTTTACCTGCTATTATTATGGTATGAAGAAAATCTGTGGGTGGGAGAAGGAATATGGATTTTCCAAAAAGGATTTTACGGAGCTTCTCTTCTCCGCAGGGTATATCAGTATGGAACGCTTTGGCGAACTTGTAAGGCTTACGCCGGAAGAAAGAGAGCGTTATTTCCATGAGTTTTCCAGTCTCCTGGAAGAAAAGCAGGGGTAGAAGAAAGGATGGGGAAGATGAAACGGTTTGTAGACATGGAATATCAAAGACCGGATTTTGAGGCGGAGAAGGCCGCCCGCAGACAGTATGTGGAGCAGATTGAACAGGCGAAAAGTAAGGAAGAGCTGGTGGATGTCATCGTAAAGGAAGACGAGCGTAGTCGGATGATGTGGACGATGTACGATCTGGCCTATATTCGGAACACGATTGATACGACAGATCCGTTTTATGAGCAGGAGATGTCCAACTTTTACAAAGAGATCGGGGAACTGTCTCTTCTGGGACAGCAGGCAGAGGAAGCGGTTCTCCGCTCCCCGTATAAAAGCGGTATCGAGGAGAAATTTGGCCCGCTGCCTCTTCGGGACATGGAGACAGGATTAAAACTGATGTCACCGAACGTGGTGGAAGATTTGACGGAGGAATCCAGACTGTGCCAGGAATATAACCGGCTCGTATCTTCCTGTACCGCTGAATTTCATGGTGAGACCTGCACCTTCTCCACACTGTCCAAATACATGCAGAACGTAGACCGCAGCGTACGAAAAGAATCATTCCAGGTGTGGGCGTCCATGTATGAAGGTATTGGGGATCGTCTGGATGACATTTATGAGAGGATGGTCGCAGTACGTAGCCGTATTGCGGAAAAACTGGGATTTGACAGCTATATTTCCTATATTTATACACGCTTCGGGCGCTATGATTACGGTCCGGAGGACGTCAAAAAGTTCCGGGGCTATGTGAAAGATCAGATTGTTCCGGTCTGCGAACGGCTCTTTAAGGAACAGGCTGAGAGTCTGGGGCTTTCGGCCGTGACATTCTACGATGAACAGTTAAAGCATCCGGACGGAAATGCGGCTCCGACAGGGACAAAAGGGGAAATGCTAAAGAGCGCCAAGGAAATGTACCATGAACTTTCCAAGGAAACGGGAGAATTTTTCGATTTTATGCTGGAACATGAAATGTTTGACCTGGACAGTAAACCGGGCAAACAGCCGGGTGGATACTGTTCTTTTCTTCCAGGAGTGAAATCGCCGTTCATTTTCGCGAACTTTAATGGGACGAGCGCAGACGTGGACGTGCTGACTCACGAAATGGGGCACGCCTTTGAGGCGTATACGGCAAGCCGGATTTATCCGCTTTCTTCTATGACATGGGCGTCCAGTGAGACAAATGAGATACACTCCATGTCCATGGAATTTCTGACCTACCCGTGGATGGAAAAATTCTTTGGGGACAAGGTCGGATTGTACCGAAAGGATCATCTGATCCAGGCATTGGAGGCTGTTCCGTTTATGGTGACGGTGGACGAATTTCAACACCGTGTTTTTGAGGAAAAACCGGATGCGGCAGGACGAAAAAAGATCTGGCATGAGCTGGAGCAAACGTATATGCCATGGAGAGATTATGACGGCAACGCGTTCTTTGAAGCCGGTGGATACTGGATGCAAAGGCAACATATTTTTATCAACCCATTTTACTATGTAGACTATGCGCTGGCACAGATGGGAGCTTTCCATTTCTACCGTATGATGGATGAAGACCCCAAGACGGCCTGGGAGGAATATTACAGGCTTTGCCGTTCGGGCGGAAGCCGCGGCTATTTTGAAACCCTGGAGTACTCAGGAATCGGAAATCCGTTCTGCGAGGAAACAATCCGGGGAATCATGGAATTTTTACAGTCAAAACTTTTCTAATAAATAAATACCTCACAAGACAAACCCTGCCATAACCCAGGTTCCGTAAGGGCCCGGTGGCGGGGTTTTGTCATTGCCGACCGTCCCTTAACTTGCGTATACTCCGGTGGCAGAGTATAATAATCTTCAGAGTAATCCGGCAAGGATACAGGAAGGAGAAAGGAAGATGCTGCATAAGATCAGTCTATATTATTTCAGTCCTACAGGAGGGACGAAAAAAGCGGGGGAGACGTTTTGCCAAGAGATGGCAGGAAAGGTAGAAGTGATTGATCTGGGGGTGCCGAAGCAGACAGTGAGAGAACCGGAGGGAGAGGTCGTCGTCTTTGCTGCTCCGGTGTTTGGAGGCAGAATTCCCAAACTGGTGACAGACAAGATCAGGAAGCTTCATGGAAACGGGAAACGGGCGGTGACTCTGGCAGTGTACGGAACCCGTGCTTATGAAGACGCGCTTCTGGAACTTAACCGGGCCGTAGAAGGGCAGGGATTTCAGGTGGCTGCGTCTGCGGCACTGATTGCCCGACACTCGATTGTGCCGGAGGTCGGAGCCGGAAGGCCTGACGAAAAAGACCAGGAAGAGATCCGGGATTTTGCAAAGAGCGTACTGGAGAAGCTGAGGACGTCCTTTCAAGGTACAGTTAAGGTTCCGGGCAATGATCCTTATAAAGAAGCAATGAATATGCCGGCTACGCCGATCTCTCTTCCAGTGTGCAATCAATGCAAAAGATGTGTTTCCATCTGTCCTGCAGAAGCAATTTCTATCTCGGACGGGATGGTGACTACCGACACGGAAGCATGTATTCTGTGTATGGCATGTACAGTGGCTTGTCCGCAAGGAGCACGGATTCTTCCACCGCCATTGCAGGAGCAGATGAACGAGAAGCTTGGGGCCTTGAAAACAGTCCGCAGGGAGAATGAATTTTATTTATAAATAGGGGGGGAGACATGTTAAAAGAACTGGTGGAAAAGAAACATTACCGATTTGTGGAGGGAGCAAAAGACTGGAGGGAAGCCATTCGCATGAGTTGCGAAGTACTGGAGTCAGACGGGACAGTTGAGGAGAACTACAAAGAGGATATTATCAAATGTGTAGAAAAGTACGGGTCGTACATTGTGCTTATGCCGGGACTTGCTATGCCACATTGCCAAGAGGGGGCGCAGGGTGTTCATAAGACGGAAATCGCATTTATGAGGCTGGAGCATCCTGTGAGTTTCGAGCCAGGTGATCCAGACAAGGATGCGGTGCTGTTCTTTACCTTTGCATCCTGCAATCCAGATCAGCACCTTGACAATATGGCAAGGTTGTCAGAGATTTTATCCAATGATGAGTTAATTGCGGAACTGAAAGAGGCAAAGGGACCGGAAGATCTGATTGCCCTGGAGGAGAAATATCTGTAGAAGTGTATCCCATAGATCAGCGAATATGGAGTGATCCGGGAAAATGAATGACAGGAGGGCAGATCAGGTGGTATAATTCGTAATAGCAAACTGACGATAGCAAACAGGAAAAGACGGAGGGATGAAAGATGCTGGAACAATTAAAACAGACTGTTTACGAGGCGAACATGGATCTCCCGAAATACGGGCTTGTCACTTTTACATGGGGAAATGTAAGCGCTATTGACCGGGAGAGCGGATATTTTGTCATCAAGCCAAGTGGTGTGGACTATGATAAGCTGAAGCCGGAAGACATGGTAGTCATGGATTTGGACGGAAATAAGATTGAGGGAAGATACAATCCTTCCTCGGATACGGCTACCCATCTGGAGCTTTATAAGGCGTTTCCGAAGATTGGAGGCGTTGTACATACGCACTCTCCGTGGGCCACGAGCTGGGCTCAGGCAGGAAGAGGAATCCCTTGTTACGGAACGACCCATGCCGACTATATGTATGGAGAGATTCCGTGTGCACGTTGTCTGCAAGGAACGGAGTTTGACGAGTATGAGAAGAACACGGGTCTCCTGATTGTAGAGACATTCCAGGGGAAAGATTATGAGGCGGTTCCGGCTGTCCTCTGCAAAAATCACGGACCGTTTACCTGGGGGAAAGACGCATGTGAGGCAGTACATAATGCGGTTGTTTTGGAGGAAGTGGCAAAGATGGCGGCACAGTGCGAGATGATTAACCCGGAGGTCCGTCCGGCTCCTCAGGAATTGCAGGACAAGCATTATCACAGAAAACATGGTGCGAATGCGTACTATGGGCAAAATGAGTAAAAGGATAGGAACAGCAGTGAAAATTGTAACTGCGATCGATTCTTTTAAGGGGAGTCTGAGTTCCCTTGAAGCTAGCAGGGCGGCAAAAGCGGGAATAGAGAAAGTCTGCTATGCAGCCCGAACAGGCAGGGAAGAATCTGGCCCAGGCCGTGGAGCAGGTAATGAGGCTGCTGATGAAATAGCATACTGGGAGATAGAAAGAAGTGCGGTTTTCCGCACTTCTTTTCAGTCCGCTTGATGCTATTCCCTATTTTAATCGCCATCCAAGGCTCTGGCGCTGCAATTCCACCATACGACAGAAGAGACCGTTTTGATTCATAAGTTCCGCCGGGGAGCCTTCTTCTGCTACCTGGCCATCAGAAAGGACGATAATGTGGTCTGCGGCTTCCACAGTACGCATCCGATGGGCAATGACCAGAACAGTCTTGCCGGTGAGTAAGTGAGACAGAGCCTCCTGCACTTTGGTTTCGTTCTCCACATCTAAACTTGCCGTAGCCTCGTCAAGCAGGATGATGGGAGCGTCTTTTAAAAGAGCCCGTGCGATAGAGATGCGCTGGCGTTCCCCGCCGGAAAGTTTTGCGCCATTTTCCCCGATGGGAGTGTCATAGCCTTTTGGAAGCCTTTGGACAAACTCCTCACAGTTGGCGGCCCGGGCTGCGGCCAGTACCTCTGCGTCTGTTGCTCCCCGTTTCCCTAAGCGGATATTTTCCATTACTGTATCGTCAAAGAGCACAACATCCTGAAACACCATGGAGTAGTCGGTAAGCAGCACTTCCGGGTCCACTTTCGAGATGTCCACGCCACCCACAAGAATCCTGCCTGCGGTGACGTCCCAGAGTCTGGCGGCAAGTTTGGCGCATGTGCTTTTCCCTGAGCCGGAAGGACCGACTAAGGCGGTTACTTCCCCTTCCTTTGCGGTAAAGCTGACATCATGGAGTACTTCTTTCCCGCCACGGTTCGAGCCAGTCGCTCTTTGGCTTTCAGAGGAATTGACGTTATAAGCAAAATGCACATGTTCGAAAACAATGTCGTGTCCGTTTGGATGAAAATGGTTAGCCCCCTCGGCGATGGGAGTGTCGTAGAGTTCCATGATACGGTTGGCGGACACCTGAGAGACGAACATCTCTGCAATCAAGGCGAGGCTCTGGTCGAAAGGTGCATAAACCCGGGTGATGACCAGAAGGAACAAAAACAGAAGCATAAAATCAATTTCACCGGAGAGGGTCAGTCCGGCGCCTGTAAGAATCGTTGTCGCCACGCCCAGGCGCATAATCACGCTGGACGCATTTACAAATACGCCGGTGCCAAGTTCTCCTCGGATCATAATCCGTTCATGTTCGTCAATCTTGCGGTTTAAGCTTTTAAGATACCGTTCCTCCTGATTGGTAGCACGAATCTCGCGGACATTTTCCAATGCTTCTTGGATTCCGTCAGATACACGGACCGCAGCCTTCTTTGTCTTTTCGGACGCCCGGGCCGCGATTTTGCGACTGCCGAATAGGAGGCAAAAGGCTACCGGGACGCCCCACAGGCAGGCAATGGCCAGCCTCCAGTCATAGGCCAGAAGGCATAAGGCAATCAGAGCTGTGGAGATGTAGGAGCCGTACAGATATCCCAGAACATGGGACCATACGTGTTCCATACGATTGACATCGCCCATTAGAGTTTCGGTCAGATCCGCAAGATCCCGCTTTCCAAAGTAACCGAGGGGAAGCTTACGTAGCCGTTCCGCCATGCTAAGACGGGTCGTTTTCACCTCGTTGTATACCAGTCCGTAAGTGGCCCGGTACTGCTGAAGATGAGTTATGAACGACAAAAATAGGAACAGGACTGTCAAGGTGATAATGAGCGCCGTACCGGGCAGAGGCTTCTGTTCTGTTAAGGTTCCCATGAAAGCCCCCATAAGAAGATATAGAATACCCATTCCACCCATGACAATGAGATTGACGATCACTGTCCAGAACGCGCCTTTTTTTGTGTTCTGGACACCCTGGTCGGTAAGAGCATATTTTCTTTGAAATTTTTTGCTGAACATTTATCTTGCCTCCTTTTCGCTGGAGATTCTCCACTGGACTGCCTTGTTATAGTCTGCCCACATCCGGGCGTACAGCCCATCTGAGGTCAAAAGTTCATTGTGGGAGCCCTCTTCGGATATGCAGCCTTTATTCAGGACGATGATTTTGTCGGCTCCCACTACGGTGGAAAGACGATGGGCGATCATAATAACAGTGCGTCCCTTTGTCAGTGTGGAAAATGCCTTCTGGATCAGAACTTCATTTTCGGGATCTGCAAATGCGGTCGCCTCATCCAGGACGACGATCGGCGCATCTTTTAAAATGGCACGGGCCAGAGCGATTCTTTGTTGTTCGCCTCCGGAAAGGTAGGTACCCTCCGTGCCGATCATAGTGTCCAGGCCGTCGGGAAGTTTATTAAGAATGTCCTGACATTGGGCGGCCATAAGGGCGGCTCTCACCTGTTCTCTGGAGGCATCTGGACGTGCGGCACGGACATTTTCCAGGATCGAGGCTTTGAACAGACGGTTGTTCTGGAATACGAATGCAACCTGATCCATGAGCACATGGGGATCCATATTCTTCACATCTACACCGCCGATTTTCACGGAGCCGGAAGTCACATCCCAAAACCGGGGGATCAGGCTGGCCGCCGTGGTTTTGCCACCTCCGGAAGGACCAACCAGAGCAATAGTCTGTCCCGGCTCAGCAGTAAACGAGACATGGGTGAGGGCTGCTGATTCGGCACCGTCATAGGTAAAGCTGACGTCTTGGAATTCCACCTTGTTGCTGTGGGGCGTCTGAGGATGAGCAGGGATTTTCAGAGAGGGCGCTTCCATGACTCTGTTGATCCTGCCGAGGGCCGTGCCGGCCAGCATCACGCCGGATGAAGCAAACATGATTCTTGCCAGTGCTGTGGAAATGATAGCTGAAAAAACCGCATAAAATGCAAAATCGGTGACAAATCCGGCAAATGTACCGTGTTTCAGAGCGTTTGGGGCCAGAAACAGCGCGGCTGGCACTAAAAATACGAAAGCGCCTTCTGTAAAAGTCAGGTTGATGGACTGTGGTATACGACACACATTTGCCTGATAGTGTTCGGCTTTTGCACTGTAATCTTCAATGGCCTTCTGAAATGACTTGAAGGAGTATACTGTTTGCTGGAAGATCTTAACCACAGGGATACCGCGGACATATTCGGTTCCGGCCTTGGTCATCCGGTCCTGGGCGGTCTGATACTCTGCCATGATCTTGGCATTTTTGCCGCCCATCATGGTGAACATGGACGCCACAGAGATGACGGCAGCCAGCAGGCAGGCAATTCCCATCCTCCAGTCGAACACAAACATCAGAATTACCATAGCGATAAACAGGACAATCGTTCCTACGATATCTGCCAGGTTATGGGCCAGCAACGTTTCCGTATCAGATGCTGCCGCGTCCAGCCGTCCGCGGATCAGTCCAGAAGCGTTGGCGTCGAAATAACCAAGAGGCGCCTTCATCACATGGGCGACGCCTTGTTTGCGGATATTGGATGCCGTACGAAAAGCTGCCAGATGTGTACACATTAGGCCGGCAAAATACAGGAGGATTCCTGCAAATGCAAAGGCAAAAGATATCCAGCCATACCGGGCTACACCACGGGCCTGTGTCCAGTCTGGCGCGACGGCAATCAGATCCCGTGCTGCCAGCCAGATACAAATATAGGGTGCCATGGAGAGCACCATCGATACCGCTGATAGGGTCAGGCCGAGAAAGGTCAGCCCTTTGTGGCTGCCTGCATAGTCAAGCAGAACTGACACATCACTTTTCTTTTTTTCTTTCATGGGTTTCCCTCCTTAAAAAAATTGTAAAAATGGTTAGGTAGAACTAACTAAAAATTAAAAAAATAAGGGGAAGCATCCCTCGCAGGCGCTCTGTCAATAAAGTGGCAGAGCGCTTCGCATACCACAGGTCTGGATGAGATACAGTTACTCTTTCATCAGTTCCAGCCATCCGGCTGTGTAGAAATTCCGGAACTGTGCCACATCACGGATGGCCTGTTCGCGGGGCATGTCGTGGACTGCGATCTCAAAAAGACCGTTGAACATTCCACTGGCTATGATATGGCAGAGAGATTGATTTAATGTAGGAACATTCCTGCCTGACCGGCGGAGTACATCCATATATCTCAGCGTGTACTCTACTTCGACCTCCACCATATTATGGATAAAGTGCTCATAAGAAGTCCCCTCCGCTCTGCAAAGCAGCAGCTTGACCGGCTCCCGGTGTTCACAGATATAATCCACCATCCAATTCACATAGTCGCCGGAAGCTTCACCCATATGTCTGGGCTGCTCCTCCTCGGGCAACTCGGCAAAGCCGATCTGTGCTTCCATAAATCGGCCCATGAGAGCGGTGGCATGCGGTTCCACAATGGATGCGAACAGAGCCTCTTTGCTGGAGAAATATCCGTAAAATGCCCCGGTAGTCACACCCGCGTTCTTTACAATCTGGCGCAGGGAAGCACCAAGGAATCCTTTGTCAGAAAACTCCTCCAAAGCGGCTTGTTGGATTTTTACCATAGTATCTGATAATTTTTCTTCCATAACTGCCTCCGTATAACAGTGATATGTAACAATGTTATAATACGCCTGTCAGGAATCCCTGTCAAGAGCTGATTACTCAAATGTCCATAGAATGGCAAAATGTTGGATAAATGATGGTGTTGAGAGATTCCAGATTACTGGGAGAAGAAAATATTGTTCTTTTTTGGAGGGGACGGGCATAGACTGAGGTAAAAAGAAACAGGCGGTAAGAGAGACATGAAGCGTTTTATCTGTTATCTTTATGAGTATCAGGAAGGAAGACGGATCAGAAATATCGGATTTTGTAAAGTGGAAACAGCAGAAGAAGGATGTGCGGTAAGTATTCATGGGAAAGGATGGGGGATGAACAGTCCGAGGAAACTTGCGCTGTATCTGTTCTGGAGAGAGAATGAACGATGTCTTGGTGTGTATCAAGGGGAACTTAGCAATATTAGTCCGGCGCTGAACTACCGGCTTGCTTATACTGCAGAAGACGTAGGAAGCAAGGAGCGGTATGACAGGGTGGAAGGAATCATTCTATGTGGAGAGAGCGGACCGAGGTATGCGGCGACCTGGACAGATGAGGCTGTTGATATCGGGCGACTGGAAACGGTCGGCAAGGAAATACCTGATCGATTCCATTTGGATACAGAAGAACAGAGAAGGGAAACAGAATCACAGTATGAGGAAACCCAGATGGGAGAGGAACAGGAGGAAACAAAAGATCAGACGGCGCCGGCGCAGCAAGTGAAGTTTCCGGAGTCGGAAATGCCGAAAACTCCAGAGAAGCTTCTGGAAATGCCGCAGGGAACGGAAGATCAGGAAGAAGTGACGCAAGAATCTGAGGAAACCATACCGGAGGGATCGACGGGTGTGTCTGATGATGTAACGGAGATTTATGCGGACATGGGCGGAGCCTCAGACGAAAGAGAAGCGTACGAAGAAGAGATGCTGGATGAGGGTGAGGAACCAAAGGATGAGGAACCGGAAATCGCAGAGCAGGAGTGCCAGACAAGGAGTCGGTTTCAATGTACCAAAATCGAACGGCAGGATCTGGCAAGGCTTATCCGCAGGGAATGGCAGCTTGCCAACAACAGCTTTCTCCTCCATGGATATTATAATTATCATCATCTTGCTTTTTTACAGGAGGGTGAGAAGCTCTTCCTCGGGGTGCCGGGAGTCTACAGTGAAAAAGAACGAAGAGCAGCACAGGCCTTTGGATTTCCGGGATTTGTAAACTACGATGAAGAAATGTTCAGTCTTCCGGAGACGGAGAGAGAGGAAAAGGATGATTTCGGGTATTGGTGTCGACAGGTTCACCAAATTAGAGTATAATAAAAACGAAATTACCGCCCGGAGAAGGCAGGTGCAGGGCGAGACCCGTGAAAGCGCAGAGGCATGGCGGAGAGAGGGCGGTCTGTAGAGAATATACAGGAGCGAAACAGATGGGACGAAAGCTGTCAAAAGAAGAGAAAGAACACGAACAGAGATTACAGCAGGAGCTTCAGGCGAAGCTGGATATGAAATACATGAAAGAAGCGATGAAGCAGGCCAGGAAAGCATACGCTTTGCGGGAAGTCCCGATCGGCTGTATCATCGTATATCAGGATAAGATCATCGGCCGGGGATACAACCGGCGGACGATCGATAAGAATACACTGGCTCACGCGGAACTTCAGGCAATCCGTAAGGCCAGCCGGAAGATGAATGACTGGAGACTGGAAGATTGTACCTTGTATGTCACCCTGGAACCATGCCAGATGTGTTCCGGGGCGATCGTGCAGTCCAGAATCAAGCGTGTGGTAGTAGGATGTATGAACCCGAAAGCGGGCTGTGCAGGATCTATTTTCAATCTTTTACAGGTGCCTCAGTTTAATCATCAGGTGGAACTGACGACGGGAGTTCTGGGGGAGGAGTGCAGTCAGATGCTTAAGACGTTTTTTAAAGAATTACGGCAAAAAAAATAGAGCAGTCATCTGCTCTTTTTTGTGCGCTGTGCGTCGAACGCATCTCCCAAGCGTTACTTTGGCAGTTAACTCAACCCAGGCGCCCTCGCGGCACACGGGAGGTTCCGATTAGTGCTGCTTCGTTCCCGACCTGACACGGTTCACGGAGTCCAGTTGCGCGAGACCCGAAGTATCAACGCCACTTTCCAAAGGCAGCCTCACAAGAATACGCCCTCGGCACAGCATCACCCCTACTATAGCGGATTGTAGGTACAGGGTACCGCTAACACCCCGGCTGCACGTTTCATAAGTTTACCGTGTTTTGAGGAAAATGTCAATAAAATCGGCAAAATAAAAAGGAGAAAATTTACACATGAAAATCATTTTGGCGGCGGTCAATGCAAAATACATTCACTCCAATCTGGCTGTCTATTCGCTTCGGGCTTTTGCAAAAGCCTATGTAAGCGAAACGAAGATTTTAGAGTATACGATCAACCAGCAGATGGATGAGATTCTTATGGATCTGTACCGGGAAAAGCCGGATCTGCTCTGCTTTTCCTGCTACATTTGGAATCTGGATTATGTGGAGGAGCTGGCAAGGGAGATCAAAAAAATTCTCCCTGAGACGATTCTGTGGCTTGGAGGTCCTGAGGTTTCCTACGATGCCGTGGACGTGTTGACCCGTCTTCGACAAGTGACCGGAGTGATGAAGGGGGAGGGCGAGGAGACCTTTCTGGAACTTCTGGAATATTACCATGGCAGACGGGAAACATTGGAGGAGATTGCTGGAATTACGTTTCGTACAGAGAATGGAGAGATCCGGGAAAACGAATGGCGGGACGTTATG
Organism: Sellimonas intestinalis; assembly: GCF_001280875.1. Classification (GTDB taxonomy): domain Bacteria; phylum Bacillota; class Clostridia; order Lachnospirales; family Lachnospiraceae; genus Sellimonas; species Sellimonas intestinalis. The sequence continues at coordinate 37,881 of NZ_LGAJ01000014.1, forward strand.
GATCTAAGTCGGGTACCGTTTGTATATGAGGACCTGAGCCTGTTTGAACACAAAATCATTTACTATGAGACAAGCCGGGGCTGCCCGTACAGGTGCAGCTACTGTCTGTCTTCAGTGGACAAGTGTCTGCGCTTTCGTGATCTGAATTTGGTGAAAAAGGAGCTTCAATTCTTCCTTGACCAGAAAGTGCCGCAGGTAAAATTTGTAGACCGCACGTTTAACTGTCATCACACCCATGCAAAAGAGATATGGCGTTATCTTCTGGAACATGACAATGGGGTGACGAACTTTCATTTTGAAGTATCTGCTGATCTTCTCGATGAAGAGGAACTGGAGCTGATTTCCCGGATGAGGTCGGGACTGATTCAGCTTGAAATTGGAGTACAGTCCACGAATCCGGATACCATTCGCAAGATCCGAAGGACCATGAATTTCAAGCGGCTTTCTGAAGTGACAAAGCAGATTAAAACCATGGGCAATACGCACCAGCATTTGGATCTGATCGCCGGACTGCCGATGGAAGATTATGAAAGCTTTGGAAAATCCTTTGACGATGTGTACGCACTTGGACCGGACCAGCTTCAGCTAGGTTTTCTGAAAGTGTTGAAAGGCTCGTATATGCAGGAACATGCAAGGGAATATGGGCTTATCTATAAAGACCGCCCGCCGTACGAGGTGCTTGGGACAAACTGGCTTTCCTACGGGGAGATCGCCCGACTGAAACAGATCGAGGAAATGGTGGAAGTCTACTATAATAGTGGACAGTTTTCCCACACATTAGATTGGCTGGTGCTGGAATTTGATTCTCCGTTTTCCATGTATAAAGCGCTTGGCTCATATTATGAAGAAAACGGGCTGTTTAAGAGAAATCATACGAGGATCGCACGGTATGAGATCCTGTCAGCTTTTATACGGAAGCAGGTAAGTGGGAAAGAGGAATTCTACAGACAGCTTTTGGTCTTTGACCTTTATTTGAGGGAAAATGTCAAGAACAGGCCGGACTTTGCGGGGGAACCGTCCGCCGATAAAGCGTATTTGAAAGCATTTTATGACCGGGAAGAAAAAGAACCGGCATATTTGAAATCCTACGGACAGACAGAGAGCCGGAAACTTCGGAAGATGACACATATAGAAATATTTGACTATGAGGTGGACCGGGATATGAAACCGTGCAGGACTGTTCTGCTCTTTGATTATCAAATAAGGAATCCGCTGAATTATGAAGCGCATATGATGCGGATTGGGGAAGATGGGAGAGACGATCGATGAAAAAACGGACAAAAGAGATTTTGGATATTCTGGACAGCCAGTTTGGTACAGAATATAAATGTTATCTGAATTATGAAACTCCATGGCAGCTCCTGGCGGCTACTATGCTGAGCGCTCAGTGTACAGACGCTCGAGTTAATATTGTGACAAAAGATCTGTTTCAAAAATACACCTCTCCGGGGGCGATTGCGGCGGCAGATCTCAAAGAATTGGAGGAGGATATCCGTCCGACCGGATTTTACCATAACAAGGCGAAAAATTTGATTGCTTGTATGAGGGATATCCACGAAAAGTATGGGGATGAGGTGCCGTCTGCACTGGAGGAGCTGACTTCCCTTGCCGGAGTGGGACGAAAGACGGCCAATGTGATCCGGGGGAATATTTATCATGTCCCGAGTGTGGTGGTGGACACCCATGTGAAGCGGATTTCAGGGAGGCTGGGATTTACGAAGCAGGAGGATCCGGAAAAGATCGAAAGGGATCTGATGAAGGAACTTCCGAAAGACCACTGGATTCTTTACAATATTCAGATCATCCAGTTTGGGAGGACGATCTGCACGGCGAGAAACCCAAAGTGTGGGGATTGTTCCTTGCAAAAGTACTGTAAAGAGTATAAAATAAAAGGAAAAGTCTGACAGGAGAAAGGACGATAGGATGAATTTTTATGACAAAAAGACACGGAGACTGATCTCGATCATTATCGTCGTGGTCATTCTTGCGATGGTTGCGACAATGATTATACCTTATCTGGTATAAGAGGAATGGTGGGAGCGCCTATGGGACTGCGGAGGAAAGAAAAAACTGCATCGAAGAGAATGAGTGCGGCTCAGAAGAGAAAGTTTATTGCTCTTGCGGGGCTTGTTTTTCTATGCGCTGTTTTTATAGTCGGCATTTTTTATTCCTCGGTTTATCGTTATGTACACAGGATGGACAAAGATCAGATTGAGCAGAACGTGTTTGTACAGGGGATTGATGTATCGGGGTTGACAAAGAAGCAGGCGGTTGCACAGATTGAGGGTCGGTGGACGGTCTTAAGAAATACGCCGATGACCTTGAAAGCCGGGGACAAGACGGCCAAAGTGACGCTGTCAGAACTCGGGATCCGGCAGGGAGACGTGGAGAAGCTGGCAGATCAGGCTGTGGCCTATGGAAAGAGGGGAAATCTTTACCAGCGCTATCGCAAGATCCGTAAGGCAAAGAAAGAGAAGGTTGAGTATGAGGCCGGTTATGAGATCGAAGAAGAACAGGCAAAGAGTGTGCTAAAAGAAAAGACGGTGGATTTTTTTGAAGGGGCGGTGAACGCCAGTATCACGAGAGTGGGCGGTGTGTTTCAGATTATAGGGGAAAAAGATGGGGAGACGGCTGATACAGAGGATCTTCTCGACCGGATCAGGGACGAATTGGACGACCTGGAGGCTGGCAGGGAGATCGAACTGGAAGTATCCTCTATGAAGGAGGAACCAAAGATCTCCAGGAAGGACCTGGAAAAAATTCAAGTAGAAAAAGGGAGCGCCACTATTAAAGTGAAACGTGATGACCGGAAACAGGAATTGCTGCCTTTAACCGCGGCCTTAAACGGGCAGGTTGTGATGCCGGAGAAGAAGCTCTCCTTACAGAGTGTCCTGGAGAAATTTTTAAGGGACGGTACGTCGGGGGAGGCGTTACAGATGATGGCTTCCTGTCTTTATGAGTCTGCAAAGGATGCCGGAATTGTGATTTCCGAGTTCCATAAGCCGCAGTCTTTGGGCAGCGGCCAAAAGGACGGACTGACTGTCAGGTTTGACAGGGAGCAGGATCTGGAAATTGAGAATAAAACAGAAGCACCTCTCTATATTGAATCGTATATAAACGGGGAGGGGGAGCTTGTCTGCACGATCTATGGAGCGGCAGCAAATGACGAGGAAAAGGACGAGTAAAGGATAAGAACGATGAGGAATGGAATTTTGACACAGGCGGCGTATCAGAGGTCCGTATATAGAAAACTGAAAGACGATCATCCGGGACTTCCAGAGTATGTATGGGAGCACTGTACAAAGATCCCGGCCTCCGGTGAGGAGCTGGTGGTTTCCGAGAGCCTGATGACTGGAAATGAGCAGGAGCTTTTTGTCTATGCCGCGGCCAGGGCGGTGACAGCAGTCGCCGCAAAGGGCGGGCATCCGTTTGGGGTAAGGGTGTCCGTCCTCGTCCCAGAGCAGACAGAGGAAGAATCGGTCAAAGAGATGACAAAAATTTTGGAAGGGATGGTAAAGAAGCAGGACATTCAGATTCTGAATATCCTGGTGCAGGCCGCGCCGGATATCCGGACGATGACCGTGTCGGTCACGGGGTTGGGCTGGGCCGGAGAGAAAAGGAAAGCGTACAGACGAAAGTATGAAGGCAGGGAAATCGTCCTTGTCAATCCGGTTGCTCTGGAGGGAAGCCTTCGGGTGCTCTATGAGAAAGAAAAGGAAGTAAGAGAACGGTTTGTACCAGTATTCTTAAGTAAACTTTATAATTCCAAAAACGATCTGTTTGCAGTAAGAGCGGCCGAAAAAGCGGCAGGGTTTCATGCGGATTTTGTAAAGCCGGTAACAGAAGGAGGCGTGTTCGGAGCGCTGTGGGAATTGGCTGAGGAAACAAAAACCGGATATGAAGTGGACTTAAAGAAGTTTCCGATCCGGCAGGACGTCATTGAAATCTGTGAACTTTTCCGGTTGAATCCATATCAGATGGCATCGGGAGGATGCCTGCTTGTAATTCTGGAAGATGGACGCGGTTTTGTAGAATCCTGTAAAAGAGAAGGGATTATGGCATCTGTCATTGGCAGAATGAAAGCAGGGAAGGACAAGATCATTCTCAACGGGGAGGAGAGACGGTGTACAGACCGTCCGGCGGAGGATGAGTGGTTTCGGATCTGTAAAGGAGGAACATAGCATGAATATGAGAACAGAGATCTTACGATATCTGGAGAAAAACAGCCGTGTAGATTTAGGAGAGCTGGCAGTGCTTCTCGGTACGGACGAGATGACAGTCGCAAATGAAATTGCGGAAATGGAAAAGGAGAAAATTATCTGCGGATATCATACACTGATTGACTGGGACAAGACAGGGGAAGAGTCAGTGACTGCCCTGATCGAAGTCCGTGTGACGCCGCAAAGAGATCTCGGCTTTGACCGGATTGCGGAACGGATCTACAAGTTTCCGGAGGTGACGGCAGTCTACCTGATTTCGGGAGCATACGACTTTCTGATTATTCTGGAGGGCAAGACATTAAAAGAGGCATCCCGCTTCGTATCGGAAAAGCTTTCCCCTATCGAGCCGGTGCTTTCTACGGCGACCCACTTTATTTTAAAGAAGTATAAAGATCATGGGACGATTCTTGCGCCACAGAAGAAGGCAGAAAGGGTACTGGTGATGCCGTAATGAAAAATCCATTATCTGATAAAATCGTAAACATCCAGCCGTCTGGAATCCGGAAGTTTTTTGACATTGTAAATGAGATGAAGGACGCTATTTCCCTGGGAGTGGGTGAGCCGGATTTTGATACGCCTTGGAGAATTCGCGAGGAAGGAATCTATTCTTTGGAGCGAGGGAGGACTTTCTATACCTCCAACGCAGGGCTGAAAGAATTAAAAGAGGAGATTGTGGACTATCTGAGGAGGAAGATCCAGGTGTCCTACAATCCGGTGTCTGAGGTTGTCGTCACAGTAGGAGGAAGCGAAGGAATCGATATCGCCATGCGCGCCATGTTAAATCCGGGAGATGAGGTGCTGATTCCACAGCCAAGTTATGTTTCTTATCTGCCGTGTGCCATGTTGGCGGACGGGGTGCCGGTTGTCATTCCGCTTCATGAGAAGAATAAATTTAAACTCACCAGAGAAGACCTGGAGGAAAAGATCACAGACCGGACGAAGATCCTTGTACTTCCGTTCCCTAATAATCCGACGGGTTCCATAATGACGAAAGAAGATCTGGCTCCGATTGCGGAGGTGGCTGTCGAGTACGACCTTTTTGTCATTTCCGATGAAATCTATTCCGAGCTTACATACGGGACAGATCACGTTTCCATTGCATCTTTCCCAGGTATGAGAGAGAGGACGATTGTCATCAACGGATTTTCCAAAGGATTTGCCATGACAGGATGGCGGCTTGGCTATGCGTGCGGGCCGGAGGTTATTCTGGAGCAGATGCTCAAAATCCATCAGTACGCCATCATGTGTGCACCGACCAACAGCCAGTATGCCGCTGTGGAGGGCTTAAGAAACTGCGAAGATGAAGTACAGGAGATGCGAAAGGCGTACAACCAGAGGCGAAGATATCTGCTCCACGAATTTGAACGGATGGACTTACCGTGTTTTGAGCCGGAAGGCGCCTTCTACCTGTTCCCGTGTATTCAAAAATTCGGTATGACGTCAGAAGAGTTTGCGACGCGCTTTCTTGAAGAAGAGAAGGTGGCTGTTGTGCCGGGGACGGCGTTTGGGGACAGTGGAGAAGGATTTATTCGGATTTCGTACGCATATTCCCTGGAGGATCTGAAAGTTGCTATCGGGCGGCTGGAATCTTTTATCATAAAACTTAGAAATCAGAAACAGGCATAGCTAATTTGAAAAACAGGAAGGCTGTGCGGGGAGGTACAGATGCTGAATATTGTGCTGCATGAGCCGGAGATCCCGGCAAATACCGGAAATATCGGGCGGACCTGTGTGGCGGCCGGTGCGAGACTGCACCTGATTGAGCCGTTAGGATTCCGGTTGACAGAGAAAAATTTAAAACGGGCCGGGATGGACTACTGGGCTCAGTTGGACGTCCGGACCTACATTGATTTTGAAGATTTTCTGGACCAAAATCCGGGAGCCAGGATTTACATGGCGACGACGAAAGCTCACCAGATTTATACGGAAGTCCACTATGAGCCGGACTGCTATATCATGTTCGGCAAAGAGAGTGCGGGGATTCCAGAGGAGATCCTTGTGGACTATGAAGATACCTGTATCCGGATTCCGATGATCGGAGAGATCCGGTCGCTGAATCTTGGTAATTCGGCAGCCATCGTTCTCTATGAGGCACTGCGTCAGAATGGATTTGCCGGAATGAATCTGGAAGGACATCTGCACAGGCTGGACTGGAAGGAATAGAAATCTGCTGGAAAGAAGAAAATAAAAAATAGTATTTGATTTTAAGCTTCAAAAAGACATTGCACCGTGAAAAGCCTTTAAATGCTGAATTTTTTGCCTTTTAGAGCATTTGAAAACATTCTGGTTTTTAGTACTTTGGTACCCAAATGGTGCCCAGATTTTCCGCGGCGATATAAAACGATACAAACAGATGTAAAGAAAGGCCATAATTATCGAAAGTACTCGCTGCTTTCACTTTCTTGTCTACCATACAAGCATTATCATTTGTACTTGTCAATGGCGGGCAAGGCCCGTTCATCATGACCATTGACGAATACAAATAACTATGCTATTTATCGTAGTGGTAGAAAAATTACATCTTGAAAATTCGTTAGAGGAAATAGGTCGATATATTTCCAGTGATACAATCTATTATCAATTTCTTTGTATTACAGATTGCGACAAAACAGGAGTATCTCTTCAATAGGGCGAAACCGTTGCATATAGGTGGATACCAGAAAAGGAATATATTCTCTTTGTTAATTCCTCTGATATGATACCTATTCAAAAGGTTCGCTATGCTGATTTCCTGAAAAAGTTGGGATATATACATTAGCAAATTCCGATTTGTAAGGGATTGGGATTATCCCAACAGGCAAAAACGTGGGGTATTTTTAGGAAAGGGTACCCTTTTCCTATGCTTGCTACGGAGTTTTTACAGTCCTTTTCTGCGATAAAGATATCGGAAAGGAACGAAACGGAAAGACGATAGCAGCAACGAATAAGCGGTTTTATGTTGTGAGAGGTGTTACGCAGTTAAAAACAGCTTTTGTGGGTAAAGCTATAAACTCCTTACCGTTTGAAAATTAGGTCTGTAAAGCCGGTATTTTCAACGCCTGCTCTGCCTTTACTCCGTAATACAACGAAGGTGTAAGTTAAGTTTTCAAGTCCTTGCGAAACTGCTATAAAGGATATTCTTTTTTTAGCTCCCTGCCTCTCAGAGATGAGAGGCAGGGAATTTCTTTTTCTATGGTCTGTGGCTGGGGAGTGCATTCAAAAAACATTATTTTAGACTAAAGTACGAAAAAAGTGAGCCGATTTGAAAAAAATATAATAGATTCAAATAAAAATTTTAACTTATAGATAAACTAATTAGAGTCAGGATGTTTCAAAAGATTCATCAATAAGTATAAAAAGGCCGAAAAAAGTTACGGAAAGTTACATTTGTGAAATATGCATTATAATAGGAAGAAATAAGCCTTTTTTGTTATCTGAATTGCACATTAAAAAAATTGCAGTTTAAAATATTTTGTGATAAGATAGGCCTATATGGGGCAGAGAATGATAAACAAAGGTGGTGAGCGAGTGATACATGACACAATTCAGGCGATTCAGGAGGCCGAGGCGAAAGCCGACGCCATTGTAAAGGACGCCGACGAAAAAGCGGAAGAAATGCTTGCACAGGCGAAACAGGAAGCCGAAGAGAAGAGGGCCGCTGCTGTCAGCGAAGCGAACGCAGCGGCGAAGCAACAGTTAGATGCCGCCTCAGACAGTGCCAGAGAAGGGGAAGCAGCTTTTGAAGCAGAGATTTCAAAAGAGGTGGAGGCATTGAAGGCGGTGGCGAAACAAAGGGAAGCACAGGCAGTGGATGCGGTGATGGCAGGACTGCTGTAGTGGATTCCAAAAGAAAGGGGGAATTTTCGTATGTCAGTATTGCAGATGCAGCGAATAAGTATCTGCGCGATGAAAAAAGACCGAAAAGCAATACTGAAAGATCTTCAGGGTTTTGGGGCGATTGAAATCGAGACGTCAAAGGCCGGAGGGGACGGACTTACGAAGATGGACACACTGGAAGACAGACAGAAGTTTGAAAAGCGGATTTCTGTTCTGGAACAGGCACTCGATGTTCTGCAGGAAAAGACCCCGGAAAAGACCTCTATGTTTTCTTCACTGGAAGGGAAGAAACTGGTAGAGCAGGATGAGTACTCCAAAGTAGTGGCAGACCATGTCCGAATTCTTGAGGCGGCTGGAGAGCTGATTGCTCTTAGGAAGAAGCAGTCCGAGGCTCTTGCGGAGACCGTGAGACTGCAGACCCAGAAAGAGATACTCAGACCGTGGCTTGCGCTGGATATCCCGATGAGTTTTGAGGGAACGAAAGCAGCGAGAGTCTTTATCGGAAGTATAGGCAGTGTCCTGAATCAGGATGAGATTGCGGGTCAGATCGCAGAGTATGCGCCGGATCTGTCAGCGGCAGATATTGAGATTGTATCAAAAGACAAAGATCAGACCTGCCTGACGGTGGTTTGTCTCAGGGAAGAGGCGGATCGTATGGAAGAAGCGTTGAGGGCAGCCGGTTTTGCGAAGCCGGTGAATGTACCGTCCGGTATTCCGGCGGAGGAAATACAGAAGATAGAAGAAAGACTTGACGACATCCGTCAGGAGATCCATAAGATCACAGGAGAGATCATCAAAAAGAGCGATGAGCGCAGTTCATTCAAACTACTGTCCGATTATTACCGTATGAAAGTGCAGCGCTATGAAGCGCTTTCGGAGATGCCTCAGACAAAACAAACCTTTGTTTTAAGCGGATATATCCCGGCCAAGCTTGCAGGAAAAATATCTGGATATCTGAATGAGAAGTACAGCCTTTTTGTTGAGGTGAAGGATCTGGAAGAAGAGGAGGAAGCTCCGGTTCTTCTGGAAAATGGAAAGGCGGCAGGATCCGTAGAGGGTGTGCTTGCGTCTTTCGGACTTCCGGCCAAAGGGGAGATGGATCCGACAAAGATCATGTTCATATTTTATGTAGTTCTGTTTGGAATGATGCTTTCAGACGCAGCGTACGGTCTGATCGTATCGGTGGCATGTTTTGTACTGTTAAAAAAGTACCCGAGAATGTCGGAGAGCATGTCAAAGTCCCTGCGAATGTTCATGTATTGTGGAATTTCCACACTGGTGTGGGGGATTCTTTTCGGCGGTTACTTTGGAGATGTGGTGGATGTGGTGTCCGGAGTCTTCTTCGGCCATGAGGTCAGCATTCCGGCACTTTGGTTTATCCCGTTGAACGATCCGATGAGGTTGTTGATTTTCTCCATGCTGCTTGGAATGATCCATCTGTTTACGGGACTTGGAATTAAAGGATACATGTGTATCCGCGACAAACGCTACCTGGATTTCTTCTGTGACGTGGTGCTCTGGTATCTGCTGTTGATCGGATTGATCCTGATGCTGTTACCGAGCAGTCTTTTTTATTCAATTTCACAGATGACAATCGTATTTCCGCCGGCGCTGCAGACTTTATCGAAGGGGCTTGCGATTATCGGAGCAGTCGGAATTCTTCTGATGTCAGGAAGAAGCAGCAAAAATCCGGGGCTTCGGATTGCGCTTGGTGCATATGATCTGTACAACATCACCGGGTGGTTAAGCGATGTGCTTTCTTATTCCCGACTGCTTGCACTCGGACTTGCAACCGGAGTAATTGCGTCCGTAGTAAACCAGATGGGAAGTATGGCTGGCAAGGGAATCTTTGGTGCCATCGTATTTATTATTGTATTTATCATCGGGCATGTATTTAACCTGGCGATCAACCTGCTTGGCGCCTATGTCCATACAAACCGTCTTCAGTATGTAGAATTCTTTGGTAAGTTTTATGAAGGCGGCGGACGGGAATTTCATCCGCTTAGAGCAGATACAAAATATGTAGATATTAAGGAGGAAACGAAATAATGAGTGAATTAGGAATTGTTTATGCATTACTTGGTGCGGCAGTAGCGGTATTCCTTGCGGGAACCGGATCTGCTATTGGCGTAGGGATTGCCGGACAGGCGGCTTCAGGCGTAGTAACGGAGGATCCAAGCAAATTCGCGAAGGTATTGATCATGCAGTTGCTTCCTGGTACACAGGGTATCTATGGACTACTGGTAGGTTTTATTACGCTTTCCAAAGTCGGACTTCTTGGCGGAAGTGTAGCAGACCTTGATGTGAAGACGGGTCTTCTGATCCTTGCGGCATGTCTGCCAATCGGAATTGTAGGACTTCTCTCCGCAATCTCCCAGGGAAAGACAGCAGCAGCGGCAATCGGAATCGTAGCAAAAAAACCGGATCAGTTCGGTAAAGCGATGCTGTTTCCGGCGATGGTTGAGACATATGCGATCCTTGCACTTTTGATTTCTATCCTTGCTGTAACAGCAATTCAGGTTTAATGAATAGAAGGACGATAATCTAGAAGTAAAGGAGAGCTTGAGAATGACTGGATTAGATAAGATGATAAGCCAGATTCTGGAAGAAGCACAATCCCTTGCGAAAGAAAAAGAAGCAAAGGCAGCCCAGGAGGCTGATGCCATCCGGGCGGAGGCGGAACAGGAGACGAAGAAGCAGACGGAAGCAATTATGAAGAAAGCGGAACAAGACGTGAAAGATTATCAGGCAAGACTAAAATCGGCTGATGAGCAGAAACGCCGTACCGCACTTCTGGCCGCAAAACAGGAGATCATCGCCGAGGTGATCGAGTCTGCCTATCAGAAGTTCTGCTCCATGGAGCCGGGAGAGTATTTTGAGACCATCCGGAAGATGATTGGAACATATGTACTTCCGCAGGAGGGAAAGATTCTCTTTTCTGAGAAGGACCTGGCAAGAATGCCTGAAAGCTTTCCGGTGGAGCTTGCCCGGATTGCGGATGAAAGGGGCGGCAAGCTTACTGTTTCCCAAGAGACGAGAAGCATGGAAGGCGGATTCGTCCTTCTGTATAATGGAATCGAAGAGAACTGCTCATTCAGAGCAATCTTTGACGCAAAGAGGGATGAGCTTCAGGACAGGGTACACAAGGTATTATTTTTTTAAACAGCGCAATTCCGCGAAAAGGAGGATGTAATCAATGGCAAAAAATCAATACACCTATGCGGTTGCGCGGATCAGGGCGATGGAAGTATCGCTGTTTTCCCAGGCGGTCATAGACCAGCTTCTTGCCTGCAAAGATGAGAAGCAGTGTCTTTTGCTCCTTCAGGAGAAAGGATGGGGAAATGCGGATACCCCGCTCGATGCAGAAGCGATTTTATCATGTGAACGTGAAAAGACATGGAAAGAGGTCAAAAGCCTTGCGGATGATCCGTCGGTGTTTGACGTGATCTCCTATGCGGATCTGTTCCAGAATCTGAAAGCGGCCATTAAACAGGCGGCTTCTGAGAGGGCTGTGTCCGATATCTTTATACCCGATACACAGATTTCCGGGGAGGAGATGCTGGACATCATTAAGAAGAAAGAATTTGGAAGACTTCCGGGCTTTATGGCCGGGATCGCCCGGGAAGCGTATGAGACACTGCTTCATACGCAGGACGGGCAGCTCTGCGACATTATGGTTGACAAAGCCGCGCTGGAGGCAATTTACGAGGCCGGTAAAAGGTCAGGAGAAGAGATTATCCGCGACTATGCGGAATCTACCGTTGCGGTTGCGGATATCAAAATTGCGGTACGTTCACAGAAGACCGCAAAGAGTTTGGAATTTATGAAAAGAGCAATGGCAGAATGTGACAGTGTCAACATCAATGCCCTGATGAGAGCGGCACAAAACGGAATGGATGCCATCGAAGAATATCTGGAGAGCACCGCTTACAAAGGAGGAGCCAAGGCGCTCAAAGAGTCGGCTTCGGCGTTTGAGTGCTGGTGCGACAACCGGATTGTCGAGACGATCCGGCCGCAGCTTTACAATCCGTTTACGATCGGCCCGGTTGTAGCATATGTGCTGGCACGGGAAAACGAAATCAAAACGGTGAGGATTATACTGACCGGAAAGCAGAACGATCTTCCGGTAGAATCCATCCGGGAAAGGGTACGGGAGATGTATGTATAAGATAGCAGTATTAGGAGATTATGACAGTATTTATGGTTTTGCTGCCCTCGGTCTTGACATCTTTCCGGTAAATGGCCCGGAGGAGGCAAAGCAAACATTGACACAGCTTGCGGAGGCCAAGACGGGGATCATCTATGTCACCGAGGCTCTGGCGGCTGTTTTGAAACACGAGATAGACAGATATAAGGATGCGATTGTTCCGACCATAATCCAGATTCCTGGAATCAGTGGAAACACGGGATCGGGAATTGAAGGAGTAAAGAAGTCTGTGGAACAGGCAGTAGGTTCGGATATTCTGTTTGGTGGTAATTAGGAAAGCAGGTGATTGTCGAAATGAGTAAGGGAACGATAAAGAAAGTGGCAGGGCCGCTGGTTATCGCTGAAGGAATGCGTGATGCCAACATGTTCGACGTGGTTCGTGTAAGTGATCAGCGATTAATCGGCGAGATCATCGAGATCCACGGTGATCAGGCTTCTGTACAGGTATACGAAGAGACGGCAGGACTCAAACCGGGCGAGCCGGTAGAATCCATGGATGTGCCGATGTCCGTAGAGCTTGGACCTGGGCTGATCACAAGTATCTACGATGGGATCCAGAGACCGCTCGACGATATTATGAAGGCGACAGGTGGAAACAGCCTGAAACGTGGAGTAGAAGTTCCTTCTCTGAAAAGAGATAAGAAATGGGAATTTGTCCCGGTTGCAAAGGTAGGAGACGAAGTGGAAGGCGGCGACGTGCTTGGGACTGTTCAGGAAACGATTGTCGTACAGCAAAAAATTATGGTGCCTCCGAATGTAAAGGGAACTGTAAAGGAGATCCGTTCCGGTTCCTTTACAGTGGAGGAGACGGTTGCCGTACTCTCCACACCGGAGGGAGACAAGGAGCTCACGATGATGCAGAGATGGCCGGTAAGAAAGGGCCGTCCGTATCAGAAGAAGCTGCCGCCTAAGATGCCTTTGATTACAGGTCAGCGTGTTGTCGATACGTTTTTCCCGATCGCAAAAGGCGGTGTGGCAGCGGTTCCGGGACCATTCGGAAGCGGTAAGACAGTTATCCAGCACCAGCTCGCAAAATGGGCGGAGGCTGATATCGTTGTTTACATCGGATGCGGAGAGCGTGGAAACGAGATGACGGACGTTCTGAACGAGTTTCCGGAACTGAAGGATCCGAAAACCGGAGAATCCCTGATGGAGAGAACCGTTCTGATTGCGAATACCTCCGACATGCCGGTTGCGGCACGTGAGGCATCTATCTATACAGGTATTACGATTGCGGAGTACTTCCGTGATATGGGATATTCTGTAGCCCTGATGGCAGACTCCACATCCCGTTGGGCCGAGGCGCTCCGTGAGATGTCCGGACGTCTGGAGGAGATGCCAGGTGAGGAAGGGTACCCGGCTTATCTGGGAAGCCGTCTTGCACAGTTCTATGAGCGCGCGGGACACGTGGTTTCTCTTGGAAAGGATAACCGTGAGGGAGCCCTTTCCGTAATCGGAGCTGTATCCCCTCCGGGTGGTGATATTTCCGAGCCGGTATCCCAGGCGACCCTTCGTATCGTAAAGGTTTTCTGGGGACTGGATTCCAATCTGGCATACAAGAGACATTTTCCGGCGATCAACTGGCTGACGAGTTATTCTCTGTATCTGGACGATATGGAAAAGTGGTTTAATTCAGAGGTAGCAGAAGACTGGATGGATAACCGCCAGAAGATGATGGCGCTGCTCCAGGAGGAAGCAGAACTCGAGGAGATCGTGAAGATGGTAGGTATGGATGCACTGTCACCGTCCGACCGTCTGAAAATGGAAGCGGCAAGATCCATCCGTGAGGACTTCCTGCATCAGAACTCCTTCCACGAGATTGACACCTATTCTTCTCTGAAGAAGCAGTATCTGCTGATGAAACTGGTGCTTTCATTCTACGAGGAATCCTCTAAGGCGCTTGCAGAGGGGGCGTCCATGAATAAGCTGATCAGTATGCCGGTACGTGAGCAGATCGGACGTTTTAAATACACCCACGAAGATGAGCTGGATGGAGCTTATCAGAAGGTAACAGAAGAGCTCGCGGCAGAAGTAGCGGACACATTCGGAAAGGAGGACTTCTAAATGCCAAAAGAATATAGAACCATTCAGGAAGTTGCCGGACCGCTTATGATGGTCCGTGGAGTAGAAGACGTAGCGTTTGACGAATTGGGAGAGATCGAACTTGTAAGCGGGGAGACACGTCGCTGCAAGGTTCTGGAAATTGACGGAGATACCGCACTGGTACAGTTGTTTGAGAGTGCGACAGGAATCAATCTTTCCAACAGTAAGGTACGGTTCCTTGGCAGAAGTATGGAGCTTGGTGTATCCGAAGATATGCTGGGACGTGTGTTCGACGGACTTGGACGTCCGATCGACGGTGGCCCGGAAATCCTGCCGGAGGCGCGTCTGGACGTCAACGGTCTCCCGATGAATCCGGCGGCAAGAAGCTATCCGGAAGAGTTTATCCAGACAGGTGTTTCCGCAATCGACGGCCTGAATACATTGGTACGTGGACAGAAACTTCCGATTTTCTCTGCATCCGGCCTCCCGCATGCACAGCTTGCTGCGCAGATCGCAAGGCAGGCTAAGGTACGTGGAACTGACGAGCCGTTTGCCGTTGTATTTGCGGCAATGGGTATTACGTTCGAGGAATCCAACTTCTTTATTGAGAGTTTTCGCGAGACAGGAGCTCTGGACCGTACAGTCCTGTTTATCAACCTGGCAAACGACCCGGCGATAGAGCGTATTTCCACGCCGAAGATGGCGCTGACAGCGGCAGAGTACCTTGCATTTGAGAAAAACATGCATGTCCTTGTTATCCTGACAGATATCACGAACTATGCGGACGCACTTCGAGAAGTATCCGCAGCCCGGAAAGAAGTACCGGGACGTCGTGGATATCCTGGATATATGTATACAGACCTTGCGTCTATGTATGAAAGAGCAGGACGCCAGAATGGAAAGAGCGGAAGTATCACGATGATTCCGATTTTGACCATGCCGGAAGATGATAAGACCCATCCGATTCCGGATCTTACCGGATACATCACAGAGGGTCAGATTATCTTAAGCCGTGACCTTTATAGGAAAGGAGTACAGCCGCCGATCGACGTACTGCCGTCCCTGTCCCGTCTGAAAGACAAAGGAATCGGAGAAGGCAAGACTCGTGCGGACCACTCCAACACAATGAACCAGCTCTTCGCCGCATATGCGCGTGGTAAAGAGGCGAAAGAACTCATGGTCATCCTTGGGGAAGCGGCGTTGACCGAGATCGATTTAATCTACGCGAAATTTGCGGATGCATTTGAGAAGGAATATGTTTCCCAGGGATACGGAACAGACCGTTCTATCGAGGAGACGCTGGAGATCGGATGGAAACTGCTTTCCATTCTTCCAAGAAGCGAGCTGAAACGAATCGACGATAAATATCTGGATCTGTATTATGGCAAATAGAAATGGGGGTGAACTGGCTTGGCATCTACACAGGTAACACCGACCCGTATGGAACTCACAAGGCTGAAGAAAAAGCTGGTAACTGCGACGAGAGGCCATAAACTTTTGAAAGATAAGCGTGATGAGCTGATGCGCCAGTTCCTGGATCTTGTCAGGGAAAATATGGCTCTTCGAGAGAAGGTAGAAGCCGGAATCAAGACGGCTAATAAAAACTTTGTCATTGCCAGGGCAGGTATGTCCGGGGAGACACTGCGTACAGCTCTGATGATGCCGAAACAGTCTGTTGAGCTTCGGGTTGGAGAGAAGAATGTTATGAGCGTGGATATCCCTGTTTTTGAAACAAAGACAAGAACAGCGGACGCAAACGATATCTATTCTTACGGCTTTGCCTTTACGTCCAGCGATCTGGACGGAGCGGTGAAGTCACTGGCTGATATCCTTCCGGATATGCTAAAGCTGGCGGAGACGGAAAAGGCATGTCAGTTAATGGCGTCCGAGATCGAGAAGACGAGACGCCGGGTGAACGCGCTGGAACATGTCATTATTCCTGAGACACGGGAAAATATCAGATATATCACAATGAAGCTGGATGAAAATGAGAGAAGTTCTCAGATCCGGCTGATGAAAGTAAAAGATATGATGCTGGAAGAAGCACATCATTATAAAGAGCATCAGGCGTAATCGTAAAGAGGGCGGATACGTGAGTGGCAGTCTATGAAGGACTGTCAGTCCGTAACGCCCTCTTTGATCGTGTTCATTTGTTAATATGTATTCTGTGTAAGATCCGGGAATTGCGATGATAAAACGTATTGTGCATTTCTTACATTGTCATAGAACAGGATCAGAAACACCGGAATACGAGATATAAAATCAGCAGGAAAATCACATTACAGATGGTGAAAATGATAAAATATTTTCCTTTCTGCCGTGGGTAGCGGGCAGAAATCTGCCTGTAGGATATGAGGCTTGCCATGGAGGCGATCAGAGTTCCAAGACCGCCGAGGTTTGTTCCGATAATCAGCTCCTGCACCTCTGCCGTATAATTGGAGAGCAGCATGGCGGCGGGAACATTGCTGATAACCTGGCTCGCAAGGATACTGATGATCCGCTCATGGTGCGCAAGGACAGAGCTGATGAAAACCCTTAACTGTTCAAAGTGATCGATATTCCCAACAAAAATGAAAAAGAAAATAAAGGTAAGAAGCAGCGAATAATCCACTCTTGTAAACAGGGTCCTCTGATGGATCAGAAGCGGGATCACGATGAGGATCAGCAAAATCCAGTCGGAAAGGATGCCTGCTACCGAGAGCATACAGAAAAGAAAGAGAAGGCCAAGAAACAGGAGCGTCCCTTTTTTCGTAAGGGAAGTATTTTCCATCTGGATCCGGATGGATCCACGTTCCGTGCCTAAGAGGGCAAACAAAACAAGGAGTGCGGCAGACAGTGCGGTAAACGGCAACATCAGCAGGAGAAATTCGTGCAGTTTCAGGCCGGTAAGAGAGTACAGATAAAGATTCTGCGGATTTCCGACCGGGGTGAACATACTTCCCAAATTAGCCGCGATTGTCATCAGGACGATCAGATAACAGATTCGCGATTCCATACCGGCCATCTCCAGGATCAGGATGCCGAATGGCACAAAGGTGATGAGGGCGACGTCATTAGTGATGAACATACTGCTCACAAAGCATAAAAACACGAGAACAAGGGAAAGCCCCCGTTTGGAGGAAGTTCGTGAGAGCAGAAGATTTCCGATGTACGGGAAAAAATTGGCCTCCCGGAGTCCTTCTACAATGAGCATCAGGCAGAAGAGTAAGATCAGGGTATGAAAATCAAGATAGCCGAGGTATTCCGGCCCGGGCGGCGTGATCAGACACGATAGTAAGGCCAGACAAAAAGAGATCAGAAGTACAATATCATTTTTAAATAGAACAGCCAGTTTCTTTATCATTTCCAATAATTTCCTTTCGTACACAGTTTTGCGATATGAAGAATTATAGCAGAAAAGCAAAATTTCGTCATGCTTTCTGACACAGGAAATAGAAGAATAAAGAAATTTCCCGGAAAAGCGTGGGGCCAAGCTGCAAAATACCAGTTATTGCATATGGTAAAGTAGATTATATCAGACAGGAAGTGCGAAGAATATGGAACATAAACTACCTTATTATATGACCTATCCGATGGATTTGAAGGAGTACGGTGAGGAAAAACAGGACCGCCGGGATATGGAATACATGAAGAGTATGTACCCGATGTCTGCCAAGAAAATTCTGCCGTATGTGGAGGATGAGTGCGACCGGATGGAATATGAGGGCAGTATGATTTACGATGAATATCCGGATCGGCTGCTTCTTTATCTGATGGCGGGGAGGATCTACGACAGGATGAAAGAGGGGGAGAAGCAGGAGATCGCCATGGAACTGGAAAAAGAACAGATAAAGACTCAGGAACTGGGGGGAAAGAGGAAAACAAGGGAACAATCTGTAATGGATTTGGTGGAAATCCTGCTGTTTCAGGAGATTGTGCAAAGAAGATGCCGATATCGCAGAAATTGCAGACACTTTTCCTGAATTTTTCGTCAGGATACAGGGTTTACGCAAGGTTTAAAGCATGATAAAATAAAAACGAAAGACAAAAGCGATACCGTTTTTCTAGGGAGAAAGGGATCGATAATAGAAAAGAGGAAGACGGATGAAGAAGAATCTCATTTTTATAGGGATGCCGGCATCCGGAAAAAGTACGATCGGGATTGTGGCGGCAAAGCGTCTGGGATACCGGTTTATCGATACGGATCTGATGATTCAGGAGCAGGAGGGAAAGCTTTTGCGGGAAATCATTCAGGAGAGAGGGACGGCTGGTTTCCTGGAGGTAGAAGACCAGGTCAATGCTTCTGTGCAGGCTGAGAGGACAGTGATCGCACCGGGTGGGAGTGTCGTGTACTGTGAGAACGCCATGCGGCATTATCAGGAGATTGGGATCATTGTTTATCTTCACGTACCGTACACAGAGATTGAGACCAGAATTCAGAATGCAAGGAGCCGCGGCGTGGTGCTCAGAGACGGGCAGACGCTTCGGGATCTTTATGACGAGCGGTGCAGGCTGTTTGAGCAGTACGCGGATATCCGTATCAATGAAGACGGTCTGTCCATGGGAGAAACGGTGGAAAAAGTACTTGCCATTTTCGGTGATATCAGGGGAGAAAGCTGAGAATGAGCCGTCCGGTCTGTCTGATGGTTTGGTATAGATCCGGCAGAGCTGGAAATTAGGTGTTTTACAATGGCAGATTTTGTGCTATACTAGATCGGTAAAGCTATGTTTTGTGAATGATTTGTGAACATCAGTTGAATGTATAGATAGATTTGGACGAAATTACGAATACGATTAAATAGTAGTCGAGGTGTGATATGGAGCAGTATATTATTAAGGGAGGGACTCCGCTTGTTGGCGAAGTAGTCATCGGAGGAGCCAAAAACGCGGCGCTGGCGATTCTCGCGGCGGCCATTATGACAGATGAGACAGTACACATTGATAACCTTCCGGATGTGAATGATATCAATGTTTTATTAGAGGCGATGGAAGGAATCGGAGCCCGGATTAAGCGGATCGACCGCCATACGGTGGAAATCAGCGGTGGCTCTGTGCATGATTTCAGTATTGATTATGACTATATCAAGAAAATCAGGGCGTCCTATTATCTTCTGGGTGCGCTACTTGGTAAATATAAGCACGCGGAAGTAGCGCTTCCTGGCGGATGCAACATTGGAAGCAGGCCGATTGATCAGCATCTGAAAGGATTCCGTGCGCTCGGCGCAGAGGTGGAGATCGAGCATGGCAAGATCTTGGCTGATTCGGAACGGCTTGTAGGAAGCCATATTTATTTTGACGTGGTGAGTGTTGGAGCGACAATTAATGTGATGATGGCGGCATCCATGTCAGATGGCATGACGATCCTGGAGAACGTAGCCAAGGAGCCGCACGTTGTAGACGTTGCGAACTTCCTTAACAGTATGGGAGCTAATATCCGCGGGGCAGGTACAGACGTCATTAAGATCAAAGGAGTGTCGAAGTTCCACGGGACCGAGTACTCCATTATTCCGGATCAGATCGAAGCGGGGACATTTATGTTCGGCGCTGCGGTCACAAAGGGTGATGTGACTGTGCTCAATGTCATTCCAAAGCATCTGGAAGCAACGATTGCGAAGCTTGTGGAGATCGGATGTGAGGTAGAGGAGTTTGACGATGCGGTGCGTGTTGTATCCAAGGGAAAGCTGCGCCATACACAGGTGAAGACGCTTCCTTATCCGGGATTCCCGACAGATATGCAGCCGCAGATGGGTGTGGCGCTTGCTCTGTGTGAGGGAACCAGCACCATCACTGAGAGCATTTTTGAGAACCGGTTCAAATACCTTGACGAACTTGCACGTATGGGGGCGGTGTCCAAGATCGAGGGTAACTCTGCCACCATCGAGGGTGTGGAGGGATTCTCCGGAGCACGTGTGAGTGCACCGGATTTAAGAGCAGGAGCGGCGCTGGTACTGGCAGGACTGGCGGCGGAAGGTATCACGATTGTAGATG
Source organism: Sellimonas intestinalis (assembly GCF_001280875.1). Classification (GTDB taxonomy): domain Bacteria; phylum Bacillota; class Clostridia; order Lachnospirales; family Lachnospiraceae; genus Sellimonas; species Sellimonas intestinalis. Next base: position 58,134 of record NZ_LGAJ01000014.1, read on the forward strand.
ATATCGTTTATATTCAGCGTGGATACGAGCGGTTTGAAGAGAAGTTAAGAGAGCTTGGAGCAGAGATTGAGAAGGTTTCCAGCGAGAAAGAGATTCAGAAATTCAGACTAAAGGTAAGTTAATAGGTGGAGAAGAGTGGGATGCGGAGAGCCGTATCCCTGCTTTGATTTAAAAACCTCTTGACAGAAACATACGATAATGTTATGATTTTGTTCAGTGACAAGTAAATTAAGTTATATTTTCTCTTATTCAGAGTGGTGGAGATACATAGGATCTAGGAAGCCACGGCAACCCCGGATACGGAAGGTGCCAGCCTGAGCGAGTAATCGAACAATAAGAGGATTGATATATGATATCAATATACAGTCCGCTTATGGTGGGCTTATTTTTTTTACTAGGGAACAAGGTTCCCTACTAAAAAAACGCTCCGCGGGATGCGCACTCGCGCGAAGTGAAAATCTGTCGTTAAAACGACCGCGCTCGGCGCGGGAGTTCCGCAAGCGGAACTCTATATTTAGCAACATGAAACCCGTGTCCCGCAAAAAACAAGTCCGCCAGGGAAACAGACAAAGCTATGAGAGAAAAGGAAAGGCAGGAAATCATGGAAAAATTATTATTTACTTCTGAATCAGTAACGGAAGGTCATCCGGATAAAGTCTGCGATGCCATTTCCGACGCGATTCTGGACGCATTGATGGAGCAGGATCCGATGAGCCGTGTGGCATGTGAGACCTGTACGACGACAGGGCTTGTAATGGTCATGGGCGAGATTACAACAAACGCTTATGTCGATATACAGAAGATCGTGCGCGACACGGTAAGAGAGATTGGCTACACGAGAGGAAAATTTGGATTTGACGCTGATACCTGCGGCGTTCTGGTAGCAATCGACGAGCAGTCCACCGATATCGCTATGGGTGTTGACAAGGCGCTGGAGGCAAAAGAGCACAAGATGTCCGATGAAGAGATCGAGGCGATCGGAGCAGGAGATCAGGGCATGATGTTCGGATATGCGGTCAATGAGACTGAGGAATATATGCCATATCCGATTGCTCTGGCACATAAGCTCACCAAGCAGCTTGCCAATGTAAGAAAAGACGGTACACTGGCATACCTGCGCCCGGACGGAAAGTCTCAGGTAACAGTGGAGTACGGCGAGGATGGAAAGCCAGCGCGTCTGGAAGCAGTTGTTCTTTCCACACAGCATGATCCGGCGATCTCCCAGGAGCAGATCCACGAAGACATTCGTAAATATGTCTTTGATCCAGTACTCGATCCGAAGATGATTGACGAGAATACGAAGTTCTTTATTAATCCGACAGGGCGTTTTGTGATTGGCGGACCGCACGGAGACAGCGGACTGACCGGACGGAAGATTATCGTAGATAGTTACGGCGGAATGGCACGCCACGGCGGCGGCGCGTTCTCCGGAAAGGACTGCACAAAGGTAGATCGTTCCGGGGCCTATGCGGCACGTTATGTGGCCAAGAATATCGTGGCGGCAGGACTTGCGGAGAAGTGCGAGGTGCAGCTTTCCTATGCAATCGGAGTGGCACAGCCGACTTCCGTATGGGTGGATACTTTTGGAACAGGAAAGCTTTCTGATGAAGCACTTGTAAAGATCATCCGTGAGAACTTTGATTTAAGACCGGCAGGAATCATCAAGATGCTGGATCTAAGAAGACCGATCTACAAGCAGACGGCTGCATACGGACACTTCGGACGTAATGATCTGGCTCTCCCGTGGGAGAAGCTGGACAAGGTAGAGACTCTGAAAAGCTATTTATAAAAAGTTTCGAAAATTTCGGGGGCGCTTATAGAGGAAGCGCCCCCTTCGTGATATACTGTATCTGTGATCAGAGCCAGGAAAGCGGAGAGGAAGAACTGTTTTGAAATTAAAGACAAGATTGATTATTTCATTTGTTATTATCACGATTTTACCGGCGGTTCTGGCGGGATTCGTCGTGTGGGGAGTAGCTAATTACCACATCAATGCCATTGAACAGACCTATGGGATTTCAGGGGAGGAGTATCGGGAATTCAAGCAGTCGCTTGGAACCTTAAATGAGATGCCGGAGGTTCATGAGTTTCTTGTTACGATGATGGGTGGAGTGATTCTGATTCTCGCTCTAACAGCCATGACGATGATTCTGTGGATATATCGAAGCCTCCTGCGCCCTATCGAGAAGATGGAGATTGCGGTGAAAAGTATCACGGAAGGAGAACTGGACTTTGAACTCCGGCCGGAGAAGAATGACGAGATAGGTCAGCTCTGCAAGGACATTGAGACCATGCGCCGCAGACTGAAAGATAACGCAGAGGAGAAGCTCAAAAATGACAAGGACAACAAAGAGCTCATCAGTAATATTTCCCATGATTTAAAGACACCGATTACGGCTATCAAAGGCTATGTAGAGGGGATCATGGATGGGGTTGCGGATACGCCGGAGAAGATGGATCGCTATATCCGTACTATTTACAATAAGGCTAATGAAATGAATACCCTGATCAATGAGCTGACATTCTATACGAAGATTGATACAAACCGCATCCCATATAATTTCGCGCCGGTTCGGGTCAACGATTATTTCAACGACTGTGCCGAGAATCTTTCATCTGATCTTCAAAACCAGGGTGTGGAATTCGGTTATTTTAATTATGTGAGCGATGACGTCAAGGTCATTGCGGACGCCGAGCAGCTTATGCGTGTGATCAACAATATCATCAGCAATTCCCTGAAATATATGGACAAGCAACAGCCACGGATTAATCTCAGAGTCAAGGATGTCGGAGATTTTATCCAGGTAGAGCTGGAAGATAACGGAAAAGGGATTGACGCCAAGGATCTGCCATATATCTTTGACCGGTTTTACCGGACGGACGCCTCGCGGAATTCTTCCAAGGGAGGCAGTGGGATCGGACTATCGATTGTGAAGAAGATTATTGAAGAGCATGGAGGAAAGATCTGGGCCACAAGCAGACCGGGTACAGGGACGGTTATGTATTTTGTCATCCGAAAATATCAGGAGGTACCAATCTATGAGTAAGATTTTTATTGTAGAAGATGAAGGGGCAATCGCGGATCTGGAGAAAGACTATCTGGAGTTAAGCGGCTTTGAAGTGGAAGTAGAAAACGATGGGAACATGGGGCTTCAGAAGGCCCTGGAGGAGGACTTTGATCTTCTGATACTGGATCTCATGCTTCCTGGTGTGGACGGATTTGAAATCTGCAGGAGGGTTCGGGATGAAAAGGATGTGCCGATTATCATGGTATCTGCTAAGAAAGACGATATCGATAAGATCCGGGGTCTGGGACTTGGAGCCGATGACTATATGACAAAGCCGTTCAGTCCGAGTGAACTGGTGGCAAGGGTGAAAGCACATCTGGCTCGTTACGAGCGCCTGATCGGAAGCCATGTGGAAGAAAACAAGTTGATCGAGATTCGGGGATTGAAGATTGATACGACTGCAAGACGCGTGTGGGTCAATGGGAAAGAAAAGGCATTTACGACGAAGGAGTTTGACCTTCTCACTTTTCTTGCAAGCCATCCGAACCATGTGTATACTAAGGACGAGCTTTTCAGTGAAATCTGGGACATGGAGTCCATCGGAGATATTGCCACTGTAACTGTCCATATCAAAAAGATCCGGGAAAAGATCGAGTACGACACATCTAAGCCACAGTATATTGAGACGATTTGGGGAGTGGGATATCGGTTTAAAGTGTAAAGAAGATGAACATGATCAGGTAACATATCATAAAAAGAAAAACCTCAGTCAGACAGGAGGAGAACAGGTCTGACTGAGGTTTTTCTTATTTCATAAGAACCTTCTTTTTATATACATAAATTGAATATAACACATACATTTATAAATAAAGAAAATTAGTGCAAATATTATAATACTGCGGTACGAAAAGTTGGGTAAAAATGAAAAAAGTTGTAAAAAACAACGAAAATAATAGTAAAAAGTATAAATATGACACAATATATTGACGAAATTAAAGTGAAAAATTATAATAATAAGTATAAAACTAACTAAGGAGGAGGGACATACATTGAAGAGATACGTTGTAAGAAGAATTTGTACGGGGATTCTTACAGTGCTTATTGCATTTGCTTTAAATTTTGCGCTGATGAAGATGGCTCCGGGAGATCCGATCACAACATTGATGGGAAAAGACAATGATAGTCCGGAAATGAGGCAGGCGCTGGAAGAAAAATATGGGTTGAACGAACCGATTCCGGTGCAGTTTACGAGTTACCTGAAAACCGCTTTGCAGGGAGATCTTGGTAATTCCATGATCTACAACCGACCTGTTTCGGAGATGATTTCCGAGAGAGTGGGAGCAACCGTACTTTTAGGGCTTACAGCCGCCATACTGGCCGCGTTGATTGGCACGATCATGGGGATTTGTGCCGCCAGAAGGGAGGGCCGGATCTTCGATGTTGTATCGTCCGGAACCTCCTATGTGTTTAACTCAATGCCTAACTTCTGGCTGGGGTTAATGCTGATCCTTGTGTTCTCATCTGGATTGGGCCTGTTACCTTCTTATGGAATGACGGATACAAGAGCTTCCTACACGGGGATAATGTACTATATGGATATTGCGAAACATATGGTTCTTCCGGTGGCAACTTTGACGCTTGTGCTGATTCCGCAATATTTCCGGATCGCAAAGTCATCTGTCCTTCAGGTTACGAATGAGGATTTCGTCACAACACTCAGAGCTGTCGGCATGAGTGAGAAGAAAATCTTTAATAAATACATATTTAAGAATGCAATTCTTCCGACGGTTACGATTTTTGGTATTTCCATGGCTTACCTGATTACCGGAGTGACACTAATTGAGATTGTATTTGCTTGGCCTGGAATGGGACGGCTTGTAATGACAGCTATCAACCAGAGAGACTATCCAACCCTGATGGGAATATATCTGATTATGTCCGTATCCATTGCGGTGGTCATGCTGGTTGTTGATATCATTTACGCAATGCTGGATCCGAGAATCCGCTATGAATAGAGGTGGAGTATATGGAAAAGATGAAAAAAATTTGTAAAACGATTAAGGGAGACAGACAGCTTCTGGCAGGAATGATTGGGATTGTCATCCTGCTGGCATTGGTGATTCTTGCCCCGGTAGTTGCTTCTGAAAATCCGCATCATTATGGGAAGGACATATTAAACAGTCTAGGACAAAATGGCCACCTGCTGGGTACGAACCATATGGGACAGGATATTTACAGTATGATTATATACGGTGTAAGAACGTCTCTACGGGTTGCCGTGATTTCGGCACTGATATCCGGTGTTCTGGGAGTTCTGATCGGAGGTGTGGCAGGCTTTTTTGGTGGGAAAGTGGACACGTTTGTGTCGGAACTGATCAATGTATTTATGATGCTTCCGAGCTTTTTCCTGATTCTTCTGATCATTGCTCTGTTTGGAAACAGTATCACAAATGTTATGGTAGTAATCGGAATCACGACATGGCCAAGCAATGCAAAGCTGATGCGTGCCCAGGCACTTTCACTGAGACAGCGCACTTTCGTAAAAAGTGCGGAGGCGATGGGGGAGACGAAACTTCAGATTCTTTTTAAGTATATTTTACCAAACGGAATTTTCCCAGTGATAGCCAATACAACGATGGGAATGTCCAACGCTATTCTCACAGAGGCGGGGCTTTCCTTCCTTGGACTTGGAGATCCAAGCATTATCAGCTGGGGGCAGATGATCTATACCGGAAAACAGTACATTACAAGTGCATGGTGGATTTCCGCATTTGCAGGAATCGCTATCGTTATTACTGTCCTTGTATTCTATCTGTTGGGAGACGGACTCAATCATGTGCTGAATCCAAAACATCTGAACAGGGGGGCGAATTAAATGGAAACAATTCTGAAGTTAGATGACGTAAATGTGACATACGTTAATAAAGAGAAAGAAGTGTATGCAGTCAGAAATGCGTCATTTTCCATTGAGAAAGGGGACTCCCTGGGAGTTGTTGGAGAATCCGGGTCAGGGAAATCGACGTTAGCAAATGCGCTTTTGCGCCTCCACAATGAAAAGTCTACATTGATCAGCGGGGCGGCAGAATTTGAGGGAAAAGATTTAATTAAGATGACATCGAAAGAGATGAATGAGCTGCGCTGGAAAGAGATTTCTGTTGTGTTCCAGAAAGCAATGAACGCACTTAGTCCGGTTCACAGAATCGGCAGGCAGGTGGAAGATATCTATCATGTCCATGAACCGCAGGCGTCCAGGAAAGAAATTGAAGAGCGGATGATCTATCTTCTGAAACTGGTCAATCTTCCAGAACGGGTTTACCGGCTTTATCCACACGAGATGTCGGGTGGGATGCTGCAAAGGGTAGCGATTGCGATTAGTCTGCTGCATAAACCAAAGCTGATTATCTTCGACGAGGCGACGACAGCACTTGATGTTGTTACCCAGGGACAGATTCTCCAGGAAGTAGTACAGATGGAGAAAGAGATGGATATGACGAGGATTATGATTACCCACGATATGTCTGTTGTGGCTGCCTCGTGCAATAAAGTAGCGGTGATGTATGCGGGAGAATTTATGGAGATCGGAAGGGTCGAATACATTTTTAAAAATCCGATGCATCCGTATACCCAGGGACTTCTGAATTCTTTTCCGTCTCTGAAAGGCGAAAATGAGAGACTCCATGCTATTCCGGGATTTCTTCCGGATCTTTCCAGGAAACAAGAGGGCTGCATCTTTGCGCCTCGTTGTCCGAAAGCGACGGAGCAGTGTTTCCGCAAAAAGCCTCAGGCTTCCTATATGGAGGATGGCAGGATGGTTTCCTGCTGGCTTTACGAAAGAGGAGGTGTGAAAGATGGAGAATAGAGAATTTATCTCGATTGAAGATGTAGCGATGTGGTATCCGTATAAAGGGAAGGACAAAGCAAAGGCAACAGGGAAAAAGAACTGGATCAAAGCGGTGGACGGAGTGTCCCTTTCTATTAAAAAGGGAGAAATTCTCGGAATTATCGGGGAATCCGGATGTGGAAAATCTACGTTGGGGCGGATTCTGACAAGATTGGAGAAGCCGACAAAGGGAGATTGCTTTATCAATGGCGTCTCCACGGGTGCAATGATCAAAAAGGATGCAAAAGAGTTTCACAAGACAGTACAGATTGTTTTTCAGAATCCATTTGATACCTTCACGCCAAGGGATACGATTGGAAAGATTCTGATGCGGCCATTGAAAAACTATAAGATCGGGAAAAACGATCAGGAACGGTATCAGATCTGCTTAAAAGGACTGGAACAAGGCGGGCTTCGTCCGGCAGAGGATATTATGAAACGGTTTCCTCACGAACTGTCTGGCGGACAGCTTCAGAGAATTTCCATCATCCGATCCATGTTTCTAAATCCACAGTTTATTATTGCGGATGAACCGGTATCCATGCTCGATGTTTCTGTGAGGGCGGATATTATCAATATGCTGATTGATCTGAGCCGTAATCAGGGTGCCGCGGTGCTGTTTATCAGCCATGATATTGCGCTGACCAGGTATATTTCCGATTATATTGCGGTGATGTACCTGGGGCGGGTCGTGGAATATGGAACCGCTGATGATGTTATTAAAAATCCACAGCATCCTTATACAAAGGCGTTGATTTCCAACTGTGCATCGATTGATCCGGAGGAGAAAGTACAGAATATTGCCATTGAAGGGGAACCGCCGACACCGTTGAATCCGGGACCGGGTTGCTACTTTGAACCGAGATGTTATTGTGCGTGCGAGACATGCAGACAGTCTTATCCTGAGAAAATAGTAATGGAGAATGGACACTGGGCAACGTGTTCCAGAATCAATAAATAAAATCAAAAGAGGAGGAAAAAACATGAGGAAAAAAATTGCTTGTTTATTGGCAGCGGCGCTGTGTGTTACGGCAGCGCTTGGTGGATGCTCCGGCTCCGGGAAAGGGAGTGGTGGTGACGCGTCTTCTTCAGATGGAAGCGGAGGTACTTTTATTGTCCGTTCGGCAGGGGACCCGATGTCGTTTAACCCGGATGTCGCGGGAGATGACAATGGTTATCCGATCGCTCAGAATATGTTCCGGAGGCTGTGTGCGCTGGATTCCAGTAAACAAAATCTTGTGCCGGAAGCGGCGGAGTCCTGGGAGTATAATGAGGATGCGACAAAACTGACCTTCCACTTACGGGATGATCTGAAGTGGTCGGATGGAGAAGCGCTGACAAGCGAGGATGTTAAGTATACGTTTGACACGATCAAGGCAAATCCAACCTACTATTTCAGTGCAAGTATGGCAGTTGTAGATTCTATTGAAGCGCCGGATGATTATACCGTTATATTTAATTTGAATAAACCGGATTCATCACTTGTTTATTTCCTGGGATGGTATGCAACTTTTATTATGCCGGAACATGTTTATAATAATGGTCAGGCATGGGAAGAGAACAGCGAGGCGACGAATCCTACAGTAACATGTGGACCGTTTAAACTGGAGGAATATAACCAGGGTGAGAGTGTAACTCTTGTAAAGAACGAGGAATTTGCGGATCCGGCAAAACTGGACAAACTGATCTTTTCCATTATTCCGGATGAAGCGACAGCGGTTCAGGCGCTTCAGAACGGAGAGATTGATTTCTTTGAAAATTTCTCGGCATCCTATGTGACAGAGCTGGAAGCAGATCCGAATATCCGGGTGGAAATTAATGAGTACCCGTCTCCAATCCGTATGCTGTTTAATTTTAACAATGATACATTGAAAAATCAGGCTGTCCGGAAAGCGATTGCCATGGCGGTTGACCGGGATGAGGTATCAGAAAAAGTATTTAATGAAATTCAGAAACCAGAATATGCGCTGTATCCGTCTTATGTAGAATGGGCAGCCAATACAGAGGATACAGCTCCGGAATTTGATATAGAAGGGGCCAAAAAAGTTTTGGAGGACGCAGGGTTTACTGCGGACGCAGACGGCAATTACATCACAGGATTAACGATTGATGTATTTGAGGGATCAGGATACCCGGATACAGCAAGACTGATTCAGGCAACGCTTGCGGAAGTTGGTATTCAGACGGAAATTGAGGTTTCTGAGTATAATGCATGGAGCCAGAAAGTGTCAGTGGAAAAAGATTTTGATATTTGCCTGATGGGTGGATTCATGGGACCTGACCCGTCAGCTCTTGTAAATAGAATCGGTACAGGAGGCGGCTCTAACTATGGAAGTTACAGTAATACAAAAGTAGATGAACTTCTGGCGCAGGGGGCGTCTACTGCTGAGCAGAGTGAACGTGCGACATATTATAAAGAAGCGCAGACGATCCTTGCGGAAGAACTTCCATATATCAATATTGTAAGCTTCGCAGGGCCAGAGGCAAGCAATGCCGGATTTAAAAACCTTCCGTATGATGGGGAAGGAAAGTGGGCATGGGCAGACTACTCTCATGTAGAAAAAGCAAATTAGAAGGAAAGGCGAGGGCTGGGTTTCCGGCCCTCCAATAAAGAGAAACTAATAAAAATTGACATTTTTCAAAAACCCCGTTAAGATGTAGATGATATGGAAAATATTTACAGCAAAACGGGTATGAAAATTTTTTCACCAGGAGGGAACTACAGATGAAAAAAATATACCAGAAACTTCTGGAAGGGATTCCAGATTATAAAGAGTTTTTGACTGTGGAAGAGATGAACAGCTCATCAAAAAAACTGGCCGAAGAGCATCCGGAGAGCGTATCTATATTTGAAATCGGACAGACCAGGGACGGAATAGAACTGTACTGCTTAAAGATTGGAAGCGGCTCACATACAGCATTGATGTTTGGATGTCCACACCCGAATGAACCAATCGGAACGATGATGCTGGAATATTTTTCAAAACGGCTTGCAGAAGATGAAGAGCTTAGAAAAGAATTGGATTATACATGGTATATTGTGAAAGCCTGGGACGCGGATGGACTAAGACTAAATGAGAAATGGCTGAAAGGACCATATACACTGTATAACTATTCAAGGAACTTTTTCCGTCCGGCAGGGTTTAGGCAGGTGGACTGGACATTTCCAATCGATTACAAAGAGCTTCATTTCCACAATACACTTCCGGAGACAACGGCAATGATGCATCTCATTGACAAGATCAGACCGGAATTTATTTATTCCTTACATAATGCGGGCTTCGGCGGAGTGTACTGGTATCTTTCCAGAAAGACGCCGGAGATCTATGAAGAGATGCGTGAAGCGGCAAACCGTCAGGATGTTCCGCTCAATCTGGGGGAACCGGAGGCGCCGTACTGTGTGGAATGGGCGCCGGCAGTATATCAGAGTCTTGGAATACGGCAGGACTATGACTACATGGAGCAGTATGGAAATGTGGACATGAAGGAAGCGATCAAATGCGGCACCTGCAGCGCTGATTATGGAAAAGACGTATGCGGCGCGTTTACTTTGCTGACGGAGCTTCCGTATTTCTATGATAAGAGAATTAAAGATATGAGCCCGTCCGATATTTTGAGGAAAGATGCGGTACTGGAAAAGTTGGAATGGAATGAAAAGAGCAATCGTTTTATTCGTGAGACACTGGATATTTCCCGCAGGTATATGGAGGAGGAAAATCCGTTCTTACTGGCGCTGTGTGCGTTTACGGAGGATGATTCCGGAGAAGCCACAAAGAGAATGGTGGAAGAAAATCCAGAGTATCATAAGACGGCTACGATTGCAGAAAAGTTTGATAATGGACTTGTTTCTAAGTTCTATAAACTTCTGAGCTACGGGATGCTCATCCGGGCAAACGAGTATGAACTAGAGAAAATGCAAGGTAAGGGTGAAGAGGAACAGGAAAAGGCGGCCGCACTGAAGAAGGCATTTGAGATTGCGGAAAAGGAGCATAGAGAACTGGCTGAATATCTTGAACAGGAGATTGACTATCTGGTTGTTCCGATTCGCAAACTGGTATCGATCCAGCTTGAATGTGGTCTTTTGATGGCGGAATACCTGAAAGAACACTAGAAAAGGAACAGAAGAATATATGGATATTATCGAAACAATCAAAAGCAGGTATGATGGACTGACAAAAAAGCAGAAGAAAATCGCGGACTATATGATCAATCATATAGATAAGATGTCGTTTATTACAATGAAAGAATTAAGTGACGCGACCTCTGTCACAGAAGTGACGATTCTTAATGCATGTGCGGCGCTTGGGTTTCCAAGCTTTAAGGAGTTTAAATATGAAGCAAGGAAATATCTGGGATTGCGAGAAAAGCTTTTTTTACATGAGAGCGGAGATTTGGGGGTGTCCACGATTCCCAAATATGAACTGGATAATAAAAAGGAGCTTTTAAAATCGATCGCGGAAGAAGAAAATGTACAGTGGGAAAATTACTATGCTTCTCTTGACTATGAGGCTCTTTTCCGGATCGCCAAGGAGTTTGTTTACCGGAAGCAGATCGTGCTTTGCGGCCGGGGTGTATCTAAGATGCTTGCAGAAATGATTTCCATCAGATTGGCAGGATGTACGATTGGGTCAGTGGTGATGGACACAGAACTGAATGATAATATTCATATGGGACTTCCATTGATCCAGAATCAGACACTGACTGTTGTTATTTCCTTTCCGGACTATTATTTTATGACGGAAAAGATCGCTGAATACGCAAAAAGCAAAGGCAGCCATGTAATTGCGATTACAGATAGTAAAGAGGCGGCGATTACGAGATTCAGTGATGATGTGTTGACAGTGCCAAGCCATACCAGGCTGTTTTTGAATACGTTATCCATTCCCATGGGGCTTTTAAACGTGCTTACATCAGCTATCGATATCGAAAAGAATTTTAAAGGGGAAGGAAAAGAGGCGATTGGCAGCTTGGGATCTTATTTTCAGGAAAAAAGCTGGTGGAAATTAGGCAAATAAAAATGATAGTATAATATGCAACAGAGAGAATGATGATTATTCATCGTTCTCTCTGTTTTTCAGCACATGATTCAGAAATTTATCTACACTTCCGGCAAACAAATATCCCACTAGAGAAATAAAAATAAAGCAGCCGGTTAAAACCATAACTTCCATACCGATAACCTCTCTCTATCATGGATTTGTAACATTTAGATCAGATATGAAAACAACGCTGAACATCACGGTATGTGCCTAATGCAAGGATCGTACTGTCTGCCGGGAACCGGGTATCTGATTTGATTACTGTCATGGTGAATTTGCCATGTTGCTTGATTGCCATAATCGTTACATGAAAACGGTTCCGCACGTCTAACTGAGCAATGGTTTTTCCTACCCAGCTTTCCGGGACTTCCACCTCAAAAAGAGCATAATCGTCTCCCAAGGCCACATAGTCAGAAATATGGTCAGAAGTATAACGAATGGCAGTCCGGATTGCCATTTCTTTTTCCGGATAGACGACATTATCTGCTCCGTTTCTAAGGAGAAACTTAGCCTGGATATCTCTGGCCGCTCTTGCCACGACACGTTTTGCACCTAAATCTTTTAGAAGAGACGCAGTCTCGAGAGAACTTTGGAAATTATCACCGATTGTGACAATACATACATCAAAATTACGGACGCCGAGGGATTCCAGAAATTCCTCGCTTGTGCTGTCACCGATCTGAGCGTTTGTTACATAGGGCATAACGTCATTTACACGTTCTTCATCCTTGTCAATGGCCATTACCTGATGTCCTAATTCGTTTAATTTCAAAGCGGCATGTCGGCCAAAACGGCCCAGTCCAATTAATAATACTGTCTTCATATCTTCCTCCGTAAATTATTTTTTTATCTGTTTCTGTTAACCAACTGTGATCCGCTCCTGTGGGAGTCGGGCGTTTGAATTTCGCATATTGGAAAGGGTGGCGTAAATTAAAGTAAGACCACCTACACGACCAAAAAACATCAGGACAATTAAAACCATATGCGAGATCGTACTAAGTTCTGGCGTAATGCCTAATGATAGACCGACTGTACCAATGGCGGAAGCCGTTTCAAAGAGACTGACCAGAGCCGGGATCCCTTCCAGACGGCTGAGAATGAAACCGCCTGTCAGGAACAGAACCAGATACATGATCAGTATGGTAGATGCCCGTGATACCGTTTCTGCGGAAATGCGGCGTTTGAAAAAGTGTGGATTTTCGGTGCGCCGAAAAACCGCTATAACATTAGCCAACAGAACGGCTATCGTTGTTGTTTTCATACCTCCTGCGGTAGAGCCGGGAGAACCTCCGATCAACATTAAAATCGTAATCATAGATTGTCCTGTCTCACTCATGGAGGTAAGATCAGCGGTGTTGAATCCGGCAGTTCTAGGAGTGACTGCCTGGAAAAAGGACAGCAGTACTCTTTCCCCAACAGGGGCGTCAGCAAATTCAAAAAAGAAAAAGTACAGAGTCGGGAGGAAAATCAAAATTCCCGTCACCGACAAAATTACTTTGGTCTGCATACGGTATTTCCGAATATGAAAATGGTTACACCGGATGTCTTCCCAGGTAAGAAAACCGATACCTCCAATAATGATCAACAAAGCAATCACAATGGGAACGACAGGGTTGGCCGCATAACTGGTAAGAGAAGAAAAGGGTTCTCTGATTCCCAGCAGGTCAAATCCTGCGTTACAAAAAGCGGATATGGAATGGAAAAAGGCAAACCACAGTCCCTTTACTATTCCAAAATCGGCCGCAAAAGCAGGAAAGAGCAGGGCGGCGCCAATGAATTCGACGATGAGGGACACCCTCAGAATAAACCAGATCAGGCGGACGACACCGCCTACCTTAGGGGCGGCAATCGCCTCCTGCATCGCGCTTCTTTGCATCAATCCGATCCGGCGGCCTGAAAGAATGGCAAAAGCTCCGGCTACCGTTACCACGCCGAGTCCGCCAATCTGAATCAGCACAATGATAACAAACTGTCCAAACTGGGACCAATATGTCGCTGTGTCATGGATGACCAGACCTGTAACACAGACAGCAGAAGTCGAGGTAAACAGAGCGTCTATAAATGGTGTAGGGTGCCCGTTTTGGGTGGCTACAGGAAGCATAAGCAAAAAACTTCCCAAAAGTATCACAAGCAGAAAGCCAAGTATGATCACCTGAAAGGGAGACATATTCTGTTTACGCCGGATGTTCCATCGCCCCACAAGGTTCACCTCCAACTGACATTCAAGTCTTAATATACAAAATAACACTAATATAGTATCTGTATGTCATTATCTTCGTTTTATCTATGTTTGGCTATAAAAATTGTATAAAACTTTTCTGTTTGGCATTAAGATGACATTAAGGTTTAAAGAGGGACTTTATTGTATCTTAACATAATTTTAATGCGAGAAGAGATATCTTTATACTCAAAGCAAGATAAAGCATGGTATAATTAGAAAAAATAAAAGGAAGGTGATTGTTGCGTTGGATTTTAAAAATCAGGGACCGGCAGATGAAAGAAAGCAGGGAACTCTTAAGATTTTTTTTGGTTATGCTGCCGGTGTAGGGAAAACGTATGCAATGTTAAAAGCTGCGCATAGAGCCAGCGAACAGGGACAGGACGTTGTAGTCGGCTATATTGAGCGACATACAAGGCCGGATACGTTGGCACTTCTGGACGGGCTAGAGCAGCTTCCAAATAAAACAGTGAATTATAAAGGGATTCAGCTAAAAGAATTTGATCTGGATGCGGCTTTAAAGCGGCATCCACAAATTATGCTGGTAGATGAACTGGCACACAGTAATGCAGCCGGATGCAGACATACGAAGCGGTATCAGGATGTAGAAGAACTTTTGAGAGCCGGGATCAACGTATATACGACGATTAATGTGCAGCATTTGGAGTCATTGAACGACCTTGTGGCTTCGATTACACAAGTTGCCGTCAGCGAGCGTATCCCGGACTCGGTATTTGATTCTGCAGATCAGGTAGAATTGGTAGATATCGAGCCGGATGATCTGATTATACGTCTGCAATCTGGAAAAGTATATCGGAAAGATCAGGCGAATCGGGCGTTAGACCACTTCTTCTCAAAAGAAAATCTGGCGGCACTTCGTGAGATCGCGCTTCGCCGTACTGCGGACCGCCTGAGCAGGAATGCCCAGAAAGAAGGAAATGAACGTGCGGCAAAAGCCGGAGAGCACATTTTAGTTTGTCTTTCCGCTTCACCTTCCAATGCAAAGGTAGTACGGACAGCAGCACGTATGGCAGAGGCGTTTCATAGTGGTTTTACCGCACTATTTGTCGAGACGTCAGAGACGAAAGAATTAAAGGGAGAAAGCCTGAAAAGACTGAGGGACAACATGCGGCTGGCGGAACAGCTTGGGGCGCAGATTACCACTGTATATGGAGATGAACCTGCGGTACAGATTGCGGAATACGCAAGAGTCAGCGGAATTACTAAGATTGTGGTGGGGAGAACCAATCATAATACGGTTGCGGGGGTTCGGGACAGGACATTGTCTGATAAACTGGCGAATCTGGCAAACGATATTGATATTTATATTATTCCTGATTCGCAGCCCCTATATAAAAAGAAGTTTTCCCTGTTCCGGAAAGATGAGGAAGAAAAGTTCCGTTGGGTTGACTTACTGAAGACATTACTGATTATTAGCGGGGCTACGTTGATCGGTTTTGGATTTTATTCTCTGGGACTGCGGGAAGCGAATATTATTACAGTTTATATTTTGGGGGTTTTATTGACTGCGGTTTGTACTCATGGGCATCTTTGCGGAGTGATCGCTTCATTGTGCAGCGTAGTTTTGTTTAATTATTTCTTTACAGTACCACGTTTCTCCCTGGTGGCCGCGGATCCGGATTATCCGGTTACTTTTTTTATCATGCTGATAGCCAGTATCATGTCCTGTACACTGGCGTCCCGAGTACGGAAGCAGGCGCGCCAGTCGTCTCAGAGGGCATATTATATGGAGCTTTTAATGAACAGCAGCCAGAAAATGCAGCAAGGACGTGACGAGCAGGAAACAATCGAGCTTGCCGCAGAGCAGGTGAGTAAGCTTTTGAACCGTCCGATCCTGTATGCGTTGGCAGGAAAGGGGGGCGACCTTTCCTTTCAGGCCACACCAAAGACAAAGGCAGGAGAGCTTCTTGGAAGTATGACGGCAGAGGAACAGGGAGTGGCAGACTGGGTCGCGAAGAATAACAAACACGCAGGTGCGGGGACCAATACGCTTTCCCACGCGCAAAATCTGTATCTCGCTATCCGCGGAAGCCAGGAAGTAATGGGCGTGATTGGGATACCGGCTAGATTTTATCCGCCTTTGGAGGCGTTTGAAAAAAATGTGATGGTCTCCTTGCTGAATGAGTGTGGTATGACGCTGGAAAGGCGCCGGCTGCGTGCAGAGAAGCAGGCTGTCGAGATGGAGACCCAAAGAGAGCGGCTTCGCTCCAATTTGCTTCGGGCGATTTCCCATGATTTACGTACGCCGCTCACAAGTATCAGCGGGAACGCGACTATTTTAATGGAAAAAAGTATTTCACTTAAAGAAGAAGAACGACAGGAAATGTATAATGCTATCTATGATGATTCGATGTGGCTTGTCAATCTGACGGAGAACCTGCTGTCTATCACCAGGATTGAGAATGGTACGATGCAGTTGCAGATTGAGGCGGAACTGCTCGATGAGGTATTCCAAGAAGCGCTCGCTCATGTGGATCGTCAGTCCAAGCAGCATGATATTTCAGTAAATCTTTCAGATGATCTTCTTATGGCAAAGATGGATGTGCGCCTGATTGTACAGGTGATTATCAATATTGTAAATAATGCTATCAAATATACGCCTGTTGGGTCGCACATCCGACTTTCAGCAGAAAAGCAGGATGACATGGTGCGTATCAGCATTTCAGATGATGGACAGGGAATTTCCGGTGAAGCTAAGAAACATCTGTTTGATATGTTTTACACCGCGGGGATTGGGAAACCAGATAATCGAAGGGGGCTTGGCCTTGGCCTTGGCCTTTGTAAATCCATTATTGACGCGCATGGTGGGACGATAGGAGTGGAAGATAATATACCACAAGGATCTGTATTTTATTTTACATTACCATTGGAAGAGGTGAGCTTACAATATGAATAAATCCAAAATTCTAGTTATTGAAGATGACCCGGCAATTACAAATTTAATACGAACAACGCTGGATACCCAGGATTATCAGTATCATACGGCGCGAACCGGGTCTGCCGGTCTGATGGATGCAGTCGCTTATAATGCCGATGTGATCATTTTAGATCTGGGGCTTCCGGATATGGATGGAGTGGAAATTATTCGGAAGATCCGTGGATGGAGTACGGTGCCGATTATTGTAGTAAGTGCACGAAGCGAAGACAGTGATAAAGTGGAAGCACTGGATGCCGGAGCGGATGATTACCTTACCAAACCGTTCAGTATTGATGAGCTTCTGGCACGGCTTCGGGCAGCACTACGCAGACGCCAGCTGGATGATACGGGGCTTGCGCCGCAGGAAAGCGTTTATCGTAACGGAAATCTGTCGATAGACTATGCGGCAGGCTGCGTGTACCGGGATGATCGGGAAATTCATCTTACACCGATCGAATATAAGTTGCTTTGCGTGCTTGCCAAAAATACCGGAAAGGTTCTGACCCATAATTATATTCTGAAAGAAGTTTGGGGGAACGCTTTTTCTGCGGATGCTTCTTCCCTGCGCGTGTTTATGGCGACATTGAGGAAAAAGATCGAGGAAAACCCTGCGACTCCGCAATATATTCAGACTCATATTGGGGTTGGATACCGGATGATCCGGCAGTAGTTTGATATATTTCAGTATAAAAATAAGAAACAAGCCAATGTGGAGACATACCGTCTGCCTGATAAAATCGGGCAGGCGGTATTGTATTTAATGGCGCATAAATATAATCTTAACAGCTTTTTAATATGGCGGGAGATGTCTTAAAACAATCTTCAGGTGAATACTGCTATAATCCATACAGAAAGGAGGAAGTAGCCTTATGATGGATATTATTATGCTGTTAGTTTTGGCTGGCTGTATAGGGCTAGTCACTCTATTGGTATATTGGTGCCAAAAACAGGTAGAGAGGAATGAATAAGGAGGAAAGAGAACATGGTTGTTCTTGCAGTTATTGTATTATTGTTGGGGTGTTACCTGGTATATGCGTTGGTACATCCTGAAGAATTTTAGACCCGGCGGGAGGAGATCATCATGTTACAGATTATATTGACAATATTAATTTATCTGATTTTGGTGATTCCGGTAGGAATTTATGTGTACCACATCGCTGCCGGAAAACACACCTTTGCAGATCCCGTATTTGACCGTGTGGACGGAGTTATTTATAAGCTTGGCAGAGTCAATCCGAAAAACGGGATGAGTTGGAAAAAATACGCTTTGTCACTGATTGCGACAAACGGAGTTATGATTCTTGTGGGATATATTATCCTGAGAATCCAGAGTATCGCTCTTTTCAATCCGAATGGGATTGGGGCAATGGAGGAATCACTTTCCTTCAATACGATTATCAGTTTTATGACAAATACAAACCTGCAGCATTATTCCGGTGAATCCGGTCTGTCATACCTGTCCCAGATGCTGGTAATCATTTTTATGATGTTTGTATCGGCGGCCACAGGCTATGCGGCATGCATCGCATTTATCCGGGGACTTGCAGGAAAAACAAAAGATAATGTTGGAAACTTTTTTGCGGATCTTGTCCGTATTACAACCCGTGTGTTGCTTCCGCTTTCCATTATCGGCGGACTGTTGCTTGTATGGCAGGGAGTGACACAAAACTTCAGTGCAAACGTCGTAGTCAATACCATTGAAGGTACAAAACAGATTATTGCACAGGGACCTGTTGCGGCGCTTGAGATTATCAAGCATCTGGGTACCAATGGCGGTGGATTTTTGGGAGCGAACTCATCTACCCCGATTGAGAACCCGACGATTATCAGCGACCTGATTGAACTTTATTCTATGATGCTGCTTCCGGGCGCATGTGTCATCACTTTCGGTAAGATGGTACGTGATCGCAAACGTATACAGGCGGCAGAAAAAGCAGGTGAGAACGGACTGACAGTTGTAAAAACCGAGAAGGTTCGTAAGGGTCTGACGGTAAGGATGTACGGAAGAGAAGGACGCAGTATCTTTCTTGCAATGGGCATTATCTTCCTGATCGGCTTAAGCGTCTGCTTCTGGGCGGAAAATCAGGGAAATCCGGCTCTCCAGGATGTGGGCTTGTCTCAGTCTATGGGAAGCATGGAAGGCAAGGAAGTTCGTTTTGGAATCGCACAGTCCGCTATGTTCACGACGACAACGACATCCTTTACGACAGGTACTGTTAATAACATGCACGATACATTGACCCCTCTTGGCGGCATGATTCCGATGCTTCATATGATGCTGAATGTTGTGTTCGGCGGAAAAGGCGTCGGTCTGATGAATATGATTATGTATGCTATCTTAGCAGTGTTTATCTGCGGATTGATGGTTGGACGTACGCCAGAATATTTAGGTAAAAAGATTGAAGGCCGTGAAATGAAGTTGACGGCACTGTGTATTATTATCCACCCATTTTTGATTCTTGCGTTTTCCGCACTGGCAGTTGGAACGCAGGCCGGAATGGAGGGCATTACGAATCCGGGATTCCACGGATTGTCGCAGGTTCTTTACGAATATGCTTCTTCAGCGGCAAATAATGGTTCTGGTTTTGAAGGACTTGCGGATAATACATTATTCTGGAATATCACGGCCGGACTTGCAATGTTCTTCGGCAGGTATCTGTCCATCGTAATTCAGTTAGCGATTGCGGGGTCTTTGATGAAGAAGCGGTTTGTCAATGAGTCGGCCGGTACATTACATACGGATACCGTAAGCTTTGCAATTATTCTGGTATTTGTAGTATATATTTTTGCGGCGCTGACCTTCTTCCCGGTACTGGCGCTGGGCCCGATTGCGGAACACTTAACCCTGTGGGCATAAGGAGGAACATTTATGAGCAAGAAAAATCAGAAGCTGGTTACGCCTGACATTTTCCGTCAGGCGGTCATCGGCTCCTTCACCAAATTGAATCCACTTTACATGATGAAAAACCCTGTCATGTTTGTGGTAGAAATTGGGTTCTTTATTACCTTGTTGCTCTCCATTTTCCCAGGATTGTTTGGAGACATCAGTAATGGAAGTAATTTAAGGGTTTACAATATTATTGTTTGTGTTGTTTTGTTTATTACAGTACTGTTTGCGAACTTTGCGGAATCTGTTGCGGAAGGCCGGGGAAAGGCACAGGCTGCCAGCCTGAAGAAAACACAGAAAGATACGCAGGCACGTGTTCTTCTGCCGGATGGCACAGAAAAAATGGTGATGTCCAGCGAACTGAAAAAAGGTGATATCGTCATGGTTTCTGCAGGCGAAATTATCCCGGGTGACGGTGAAGTCATTGAAGGAATCGCTTCCGTAGATGAATCTGCTATCACTGGTGAGTCTGCTCCGGTAGTACGTGAATCCGGCGGGGATTTCTGCTCTGTAACCGGTGGTACAACGGTTGTATCCGACTGGCTGAAGATAAAAATCACTTCAGAACCGGGAAACAGCTTTCTGGATCGTATGATCGCACTGGTTGAAGGTGCTTCCCGTAAAAAGACGCCAAACGAGATTGCGCTGAGCACTCTGTTGGTTTCATTAACAATCATTTTCCTGATTGTAATTGTAACCTTGTATCCGATTGGTATTTATTCTGGTGTTCAGCTTCAGACATCCACACTGATTGCACTGTGTGTCTGCCTGATTCCTACGACTATCGGAGGATTGCTTTCCGCGATCGGTATTGCTGGTATGGACCGTGTTACACGTTTTAATGTCATTGCGATGTCCGGCAAAGCAGTTGAGGCCTGCGGTGACGTAGACACTATGATCCTGGATAAAACAGGTACGATTACATACGGCAACCGTCTTGCGGCAGATTTCTTTCCGGTAGGCGGCGCAAACAGAAGCGATCTGATTCGCTGTGCGGCCCTTACAAGTCTTAGAGATGAAACCCCGGAAGGAAAGTCGACTCTGGAGCTTGCAAAGCGTCTGGGAGATCAGAGCCGTGAAACAGCAGAAGCTGAGTATATTGAATTTACAGCACAGACAAGAATGAGCGGTGTGGATCTGCCGGATGGAACAAAAATCCGGAAAGGCGCTGCAGAAGCGATTGAGAAATATGTAAAGGCAATGGGGGGATCTGTCCCGGCCGACTTACATGACGAAGTAGATAAAATTTCCAGCCTGGGCGGTACGCCGTTGACCGTATGTGAGAACAAGACAATTCTGGGTGTCATTTACCTGAAAGATACGGTAAAACCTGGTATGGTAGAGCGCTTTGAACGTCTGAGAGCAATGGGTATCAGAACCATCATGTGTACCGGGGATAACCCGCTGACAGCAGCTACGATTGCCAAAGAAGCCGGCGTTGACGGTTTCATTGCAGAATGTAAACCGGAAGACAAGATTGATGTTATTAAAAAGGAACAGGCGGAAGGTAAAATTGTAGCCATGACCGGTGACGGGACAAACGACGCTCCGGCACTGGCTCAGGCAAACGTAGGTCTTGCTATGAACAGTGGTACGACAGCCGCAAAAGAAGCGGCAAACATGGTAGATCTGGATTCTGACCCGACAAAGATTCTGGAAGTTGTAGAAATCGGAAAACAGCTTCTTATCACCCGGGGAAGTTTGACTACGTTCTCCATAGCGAATGACATCGCAAAATACTTTGCGATTATTCCGGCAATGTTTATGATGGCGATCCCGGAACTTAGGGTATTAAATATTATGCATTTGGCATCGCCTTACAGCGCGATTTTGTCAGCGCTGATTTTCAATGCCATCATCATTCCAAGCTTGATTCCGCTGGCTATGAAGGGTGTAAAATATCGCCCGATGTCATCTGGGAAAATGCTTGCAAGAAACATGTTAATTTATGGTCTGGGCGGTGTTGTTACACCGTTTGTAGGAATTAAGATTATCGATATGCTGATTCATCCACTGCTGACGATGATCGGATTAGGATTATAAGAAAGGATGATAGTGAAATGAAAGAATCAGTAAAAAAGCTATTACATGGAACACGTCAGTCAGTGATGATTACAGTGGTTCTGATGTTAATATGCGGCCTAGCGTTTCCTTGTCTGCTTACGGGAATCTCCGGTCTGATCTTTCCAAGTCAGGTAAACGGGAATTTGGTTTCCGTAGACGGGGAAACAGTAGGCGCCGAGAATGTGGGGCAGGAGTTTACAGAAGACTATTATATGTGGAGCCGTCCTTCTGCTTATCATTATAATGTATATACAGAAGAAGATGGCAAGCAGACTTATAGTGATGGAACAGAGTTTGCGGGGCTTAGCTCCGGATCCAACAACTATGCACCGTCAAATCCGGCATTGACAGAGCGTGTAGAAGCAGATATCGAGAAATTCCTGGAAAAGAACCCGGATGTAAAAAGAGAAGATATTCCGACGGATCTGCTGACAGCCTCTGGCTCTGGACTTGATCCACATATTTCTCCGAAATCTGCCGAGATTCAGATTCCAAGAATTGCCGAGGCTTCCGGGCTGAGCGAGGAGAAAATTGAAAAAATCGTCAAGAATAATACGTCTGGTAAGGTGCTTGGCGTATTTGGAGAAGATAAAGTGAATGTCTTGATGGTAAACATTGAAATTGCTCAGGCAATGGATCTTATATAAGAGAGGGCTGATGTGCCATGATGGAAATGCATTCTTTCAAAAAAACACCGCAAGTGGTGAGCCTGTTGCCGGAAAAACAAGCAGAGGTAACGGCAAAGGAGCTGTTTTGTTTTCTCTCTGAACTTTGTGAATGGTCCCAGTCTTGTCCGTTGGTCTACCGCGGCGGGCTGGACCGTGGAAAAGTTATTTATCTTTTGTTCCGTGATTTCGCTTTTTCCGGTGACGATTTCTGGCAGACTTTCGGACAATACTTTTATGTAATGAATTCCAGATGGAAATTGGATGTGTTTGGAACAGCCTACCCTTCCCAGGAAACTGTGTGGCTGACATTGGAAGAAAAAGACGGACAGTGTTATGGAATTCAAAATACAGTGTCTGGAAAAGAAGTTGACACAATCCATTCTTTTTGCTTGAAAATCGAATGTGGTTCTTGCGAAGAGGCTCATATACTACAAAATCTGTTTCGATCGGATGATTGGAGAAAAGGGATTATTGTAGCGGATTGGAAATATCACCAATTTTTTGAAAAGGAAAATATAGAGAATCATTGGGAGAATAGTTGTTTTTGCTATGGCAGCCTGTTTGAGGAAGTGGAGCCAAGTGATTATTTACATGCCTTGACACTTGAGCAGAAAGTCACGTTATGGACAGGATTTTTAGAGAACGGCTTTGACTATAAGGAATTTGAATGGCTTTATCTGAGGATTTCAGAGAGAGCAGTGGAGAACCGGGTTGAATGGGAGCTCGCCCTGCATATAGCCATGCAGAATCTGAGGTATACTATCCGGGTATCGGAACGCGGTTTTGAATTGTATGACGCTCAGTCAGAACGAAAATATTTCAATTTCAATAGTAGGCAATATGCCCAGATGGCGTTTCTGAAGATTCTATTTCCGGTCAATATATAAACCAGAAGGGAGCCCTGGACTACAGAACAGTATCTGTAGTCCAGGGCTCCCTTTGTGTCTGGAAGCATTTCCTACGGATACATTCCATGTGTTGACAAACAGGTTCTTTCGTGATATGTTTAGGGCAATTTCGTTAAGAATTTATAAAGGAAGGTGGCGGGTGAAATGAATATGGCAAAGAAAGCTGTGGCAGTGATGTGCGGTATTATGATTGCGCTGATGAGTTTTACCCTCACTGATCTGGGAAATGCGATAGGGGGCTTTCCGGCATATGAAGAGGAAAAAGGATCAGAGAAGTTGACGATCTCAGAACATGGCAATAAGTCTGCTCTGATATTGGATACAAAATATGAGTCGGTGAAGAGCGGCCTACGTGGGTCAGCGCACGGCAGCAGGCAGAAGATGGACAGGGGCATGACTCTTTTTTTCGTGTCCTTTTTTATTCTTTTTTACTTTGTTTTTGTAAAAATGCATGTATTGGGGTTGCTTCAAAATGACAGGCGCCGAAGATTCTGGATGGAGAGATTCTTACACGAACTGATTTCTCAAAAAGAAAAGGATGGAAAGAAACGAGACACTGCCGCAGGAGAGTTCTTTTAAAATACAGACAGAAAAAACAGACAAAATAATGGGGAAAGTGGGAAAAGGAAAATGAAGCATTTTGTGGAATTTTTAAAGTACCAGCCGCCGGGACGTCTGATCACGACAGGATTTGCAGTTGTGATTTTGCTGGGGGCTTTTTTGCTTCTTCTGCCATGTTCGGTGAAAGACGGGGCGGAAGTAAGTGTGATTGACGCACTGTTTACGTCTACCAGTGCAGTCTGTGTGACGGGCTTGATCGCCATTGATACGGCGGATCATTTTACAGCTCTTGGGCAGGCAATTGTGGCTCTTTTGATTCAGATTGGGGGACTTGGCGTCACATCCGTTGGCGTCGGTATTATGATCGCGGCGGGACGAAAAGTGGGACTTCGCGGCAGAACACTTGTCAAAGAGGCGCTGAACGTGGACTCTTATGGAGGGCTTGTAAAGCTCGTAAAAGCAATTTTGATTACTACGGTATGTTTTGAAACAGCAGGTGCGGTGTTAAGTTTTATCGTATTTGTTCAAGACTATGCTCCACTCCATGCGCTTGGGATTAGTGTGTTTCATTCCGTTGCAGCCTTTAATAATTCCGGATTTGATATCCTGGGAGGTCTTCGGAATCTGACTCCTTACCAGGACAATATTTTATTAAACTTGACGACATGTACGTTGATTTTCTTTGGGGGGATTGGTTTCCTGGTCATCATGGATGTACTGAAACGAAGGAACTTCCGGAAGCTTGCTCTCCATTCCAAGGTAGTCCTGACGACAAGTATAGTATTGATTGTTCTTGGAACAGTACTCTTAAAATTTACAGAACACATTTCCTGGATGGGGGCTTTTTTTCATAGCATTTCCGCGAGAACAGCGGGGTTCTCCACCTATTCGATCGGAGAATTCACAAATGCGGGACTGTTTGTCCTTTGTGTTCTGATGTTTATTGGGGCGTCGCCGGGTTCCACCGGGGGCGGTATCAAGACGAGTACATTTTTTGTACTTGCACAATCTACAAGGAGTATGTTCTCCAAACAGGCAGTGGGCGCGTTTAAAAGAAGCATCTCCAGTCAGAATGTCAGCAAGGCGTATGCGATTTCCATGTTGTCCGCTCTGGTTGTGATTGTGGCAACCTTTTTGCTGTGCGTGTTAGAGCCGGAATTTCAGTTTATACAGCTGTTATTTGAAGTGATCTCGGCATTTGGTACCGTAGGACTTTCCACGGGAATCACGCCGGATTTGAGTGGGGCAGGGAAACTGGTGATTATTTTGGTCATGTTTATCGGACGTCTGGGAGCGATGACGCTGATCTCAATGTGGATTGAGCGACCGGAAAAGATGATCCGATACACAGAAGAGACGATTGCGATCGGATAAACATTTGGATAAGAAAGGATAATCAGATATGAAAAAGAAACCAACGGCAAATTCATTTGGGGTGATCGGACTGGGGCGTTTTGGAATGGCACTTGCAGTAACGCTTGCAAAGGCCGGAAAAGAAGTCATTGTACTCGACGAGTGTGAAAGTAAGGTAAGAGAGATCAGGCAGTATACGGATCTGGCTTTTGTGACGAGTGATCTTAATGAGGAGTCTCTCAGGGAGGCAGGAATTCAAAACTGTGATGTTGTCATTGTATGTATCGGCGAAAATATGGGTGTCGGGATTTTGACAACGATGACGGTGATCGATATGGGAGTACCGAGAGTCATTTCCAAGGCGTTGACGACAGAGCAGGGAGCGGTCCTCAAAAAACTGGGAGCGGAGGTCGTTTACCCGGAGAAGGATATGGCCTATCTGCTCGGGAAGAAACTTGTCTCTAACAGCTTTATGGATTTCCTGTCCTTGGATGACAGTGTGGAGATCCGTCAGGTTCAGGTGTCCGGAAGTGCAAATGGACGCAGTATCGAGGAGCTGGCTCTGCGGAGAAATTATCAGCTCAATATTATTGCTATCGAACGGAATCACAAGACTACGATTGAAATTCATCCGGAGGATCGCCTCTGGGAGGGAGATATCATTTCTGTAATCGGAAAAGTGGACGCTATTGATAAATTTGAAGATCAGTTATAAGTTTTTTGGCCGGCGTGAAGAGGGTCTGGTGAAAGAAGCATTGGAAATCCCGGGAACCGGGCGGAAATAAAGAATGGAAAGAGATCAGAAATCAGAACTTCACAGTTCTGTCAAATTGGTGTAAACTTAGTTGGTTATGACTAACCAAAACCAACAGGAGGATTTATGCTGATTGAAAAAAACTGATGAGTCTGATCTCTTTTATTTTACTTGTATTATGTATGTTGGCACCCATGAAAAAGAATCGTGCATTAAAAGGAAATAAGATAGTACAGGTCATATTGAAGCCTCATGCAGTCTATGGAATTCTGATTTTTATGACGTCCCTCGTTCATGGGGTTTTTGCAGGTAAGAAGGCTGGAATAATGAGCGGAAAGCTTGCGTGGTGCTGCCTGCTTTTGCTTTTGGTACTGGCAGGTTACCAGAAACGAAGAAACACCAGAGGGCAGTATTTCATAAAACAGAGATTTATGAGATGGAAACAGAGTAAAAACACGAACACCCGTTAACCAAGTAGCTAACGGGTGTTCGCGTTTATAAGTTATCTAAAGGAATGAGAGTAAAGTGCGGCACTTTTATGTGCCTACTTTATGAGGGGGGAGATAGTGATTGTTCATCAACTATCTGACTTATAGTATAACCAGAAAATATGTCTAAAATATGTGCAGTTCATAAAAGAAAACGAAAATTTCTTAATCAAATATGAAGATTTAGCTGATGTAAAGCAAAACTATGAATGATATTGCCGGGAAAGCTTTGATAAAATGGCGTAAACCGGCCGGAAAAGAATACAGCATACGATCAGATTCCCCAGACAGTGCAGAAGGTCAAAAGGAATTCCCGCTATCCAGTAGGCAAAAGCGGCGTCCGGGCCGCTGAGGAAGACGTAAGGAATGGCACAGAGGGCTCCGAAAGCCAGTCCGAAAAATCCGGATATTACACTCCAGAAGAGAAAGTGGTTAAAACGGCGCAGCAGCAGTACCGTTGCCGCAAGGATGCTCCAGAGATAGAGATACTGAAACCACCAGAGACCAAATCCGTATAGAATCCCTTCCAGAAGTATAAACGTGTAAATCATCAGGAATACTTTTCTGCCGAAAACCAGTGTATAGAGGATAATGAGAAAACTCACAATCTCGATATTTGGTAGAAAGGCAAGAAATACCTGTCCTATAAATAACAATGCTGTGAGAATTCCCATCAAAAGAAGTTCATGTACATGGATCCGGGACATTAATAGCCCTCTTTCAGTGTCAATTCAAATTGATCCTGATCTGCGACAGGAGTCTGGTCTGCGGAGGTATTTACGTTTTCCCCATCCTTGGTGATGCACCACCACTCCTGCCTGGTGTCGTCGGCTGTTTCGCCGTCTACTTCCGTAATGAAAAGGCCGTACTCGCCTTCCGTTCCTGTAATCAGATCCTGCTCTTCCAGTGCTTCGCGCAGATACTCGCTGTTAGTCTGGAGGTCAAAGTCCTTACTGGAACCATCCCCATGTACGACTGTGACAGTAATGCTCTTTTCGCCCTCTTTTGTCTTAGGAAGATAATTCCGGTAAAGGAAAAAGGCGCCGATAAAGAGCATGAGAAGTAAGATGGCTGATATGACAATCGCTCTTTTTTTCATAGTATAGTTATATCCCTTTCCTAAAGTTTTGCTGTTTGATTGTAAGCCCTGTCCGCCAAAATGTCAAGGAGGTCATACCTTAAAGCAGATACTGGAAACAGTGGAGCATAGACTAAAAATTTGACATTTGCCTTACTTTGTGCTAATAATTCAATCAGAAAAATCAAGTGGATTCTTCCTGCCGGTTTATGGTCTGTCAGGAGATGTCAATGCGCTGGCTGAAAGGAAGGTGGGATAGGATGAGTCTGATATGGGAATTCCTGTTTCTGGCAGTAATTTTAGGCGCAGCTGTCTCGGACTGGAAGACCAGAAGGATCTCAAACCGTTACCCTCTGTTGCTTCTGGCAGGCGGACTTCTGGCGCTTGTGGGACAGACAGAGCCGGATCTTACGGTCTCCGAAGCGGTGGTAGGAGCGGTTGTCTGTGGACTTCCGCTTTTAGTGGCAGCACTTTTGGCAAAGGGGTCTTTTGGCGGCGGGGATATTAAGCTAATGGCCGCCGCCGGAGTATGTCTTGGCCCTGAAAAGGGACTGTATGCTCTCTTTTTTGGCCTGGTGTTTGGCGGATTCTTTGGACTGGGGCTGACAGTCCTGAAAAAGCGAAAAAAAGAAGAGGCCATTCCGCTTGGCCCCTTTTTAGCCGCAGGTATTGCGGCGGAAAGCTTATCTTTTTTCTTCTATTAAAAAGCTAATACCATCTCACCATCGGGAGGCTGTTGTTAATGCCCTTGGTGAGCAGAATCTGGTGAATGTCGATGATACCGTTGTGGAATGTGGCGGCGCAGGCATTCAGATAAAGATTCCACATCCGTAAAAAACGTTCGTCGAACATCTTTCGTTCGTCCTCCAGATGTTTGTGGAAATTTTTTGCCCAGCAAAGCAGTGTTTTATGATAATGCAGTCTCAGATTCTCAACGTCCAGCGTGTGGAAATTGTCTTCCGAAAGGCAGCAAAGCATTTCCCTGAGACTTGGCACCATACCGCCGGGAAAGATATATTTTTTAATCCACGGATCCCCGGGGTGTTCTTTGAGTGCGCTGATGAAGTGTAATAGGAAGATTCCACCATCTTTTAGAACGTCATTCACACAATCTACAAAAAGCTGGTAATTTGGCCGTCCCACATGTTCTAGCATCCCGACGCTGACGACACGGTCAAAGGTATAGCCGCTCTTTGGAAGATCCCGGTAGTCCATGAGCTCTGCTTTCAGAGAGTCCTCCAGGCCCTCTGCCTGGATTCGGTGCCGGAATTCGGCGCACTGCTCGGCGCTCAAAGTGATACCTACTCCTTTAACTCCGTATTTTTTTGCCGCTTCGATAAGGAGATAGCCCCATCCGCAGCCAATATCCAGAAGCGCCATCCCTTTTTTTAAATGCAGTTTTTTCAGAATATAGTCTACCTTATTGACCTGGGCCTGATAGAGGGTGTCGTCCGGGTGTTTGAAATAGCCGCAGGAATAGCTCATCGTCTCATCGAGCCAGAGACGATAAAAATCATTACCGATATCGTAGTGGGAGGAGACTTCCTCTTTCTGGTTCTTCTTCGAGAGGGAAGTGTGCATCAGTTTCTTTAATGCAGATTCATCGGTTGAAAATTTGCCGAGCTGACCAAGAAAGTGGTCAAGTGCGTAGTACAGATCTCCCTCAATCTCCAGGGCGCCGTCCATGTAGGCCTCGCCAAGAGCCAGTGAGGTGCTTGTCAGAAGTGTTGTCTTGGAAATCGGTTCCTTGAATACAACTGTAAAGGTCGGTTCCCCTTCTCCGATCAGGTATTCTTTTCCATCCATCTTTACAAGAAATGGATAATCTGTAAACTTTCGTAAAAATGCAATCAGTATGTTTTCCATATGCCAATTCTCCTTTACGACAGCATTTCCAATTCAAGATTTGTTGTGAGAAAACAGATCCTGTAAATGGATCAGAGCTGTATTTACAGTATGCTATTTTAACCCTGCATCATAGGAAATGCAAGGGGGAAAAGTAACGATTCAGCCACATGGCCCGGATTCGTGGCTTGAGACAGAATTTTGTGATTTCAGAGCGCATGGCTGAATCATTAGGAAAAAAGAAGTCAGACTTGATTGCTCTGGTGAAAAATGTCATAATAAGCGTTATGAAGGAAATTGGACAGGTGGAGGATCAGCTTTGTATACATTGACAGGTACAGTGATTCATGGAAAAGGAAATGGAAGAAAGGTAGGGATGCCGACGGCAAACCTGTACTATGCCGAGGGGGCAAAGCTTCCGGAGCGTGGAGTCTACGGGGTGCGGGCCCGCATCGATGGCAAGTGGTATCCAGGTGTTACCAATGTGGGGACGAGACCATCGGTGGACGACGATCCGAGGATGACGGTGGAAACGTTCCTACCGGGCGAAGACATGGATCTTTATGGAAGAGAGATGACGATTGAGTTTCACATTTTTCTTCGGGGGATCCGGAAGTTTCCGTCCCTGGAGGCAGTAAAAGAGCAGGTGGATCAGGATATCCGCCGGACGCTGGCATACTTTGAGGAAAAAGTTCCGGGAGGATATGACAATGAAGAGAAGAATAAAAAGACGGCGGTCCAGGAGAAATGCAGGAAGAATTAAAAAGAGCGTACTGATTCCGCTCCTTCTTCTTGCGGTGGCAATGCTTTTGATGGCGGCGTCCGTGTACATTGACGGATTTGCCGACTGGTATGCGGCGTGGTTCTATCCGGTATCAGCCGGTGCTTTCGGGAGAGTTTTCGGGCTGGTGCCGACGTCTGTGGCGGAGATTGGGCTGTACCTGACCGTGATAATTTTTGTGCTGGGAATGCTTTACATTATCCTTTCCTTGATTCATAAAAATTGGAACCGCTTTCGGACAAAGCGGGCCGCGAAAGTACTGTTATGGACAGTCTCGGTACTCGCTTTTTTATATGTCGTTAATTGCGGCGTCAATTACCGAGCGACATCTTTTGCAGAGCGAAGTGGAATACAGCCAAGAGAATATTCCGTGGAGGAGTTAAGAAATGTTTGCCTGTGGCTCGCCCAGAAAGTGCAGGAGACGGAGCCCCAGATCACACGGGACAGTGATGGTGAGATGATCTTTTCCACCGATGCCGGAAAAAACGCGGTTCGGGCCATGCAGGAGCTGGGGGAAGACTACCGGGAGTTAAAGGGTTATTATCCGCAGCCGAAATCATTGATTGTCCCGGCCTTTTTATCGGTTCAGTCGCTGACAGGTATCTATTCTCCGTTTACCGTAGAAGCGAATTATAACAGCGACATGACGGCATACAATATCCCTTTTACTATGTGCCATGAGCTTTCCCATTTGAAAGGATTTATGCAGGAGCAGGAGGCGAATTTCATTGCGTGGCTTGCTTGCAGCCGCGCAGCCGCCCCGGAATTCCGTTACAGTGCGGCGCTTTCCGGATGGCTCTATGCGTCCAATCAACTCTGGAAGTACGATCCTTCCTCTTACGAAGAACTCTACGGGATGCTGCCGGAGAACGCGCGGAGGGATCTTGCGGCAAACGACGTATTCTGGGCGAAATATGAGGGGAAGATTGCCGAGGTATCCAACCAGATCAATGATGCTTACTTAAAATCCAATGGGCAAGAACAAGGTGTGAAAAGTTACGACAAGATGGTGGACATGCTTGTTGTCTATGTGCTGGATATTCTGGCGGAATAAGAAGAGAATAACAGGAGAAACAGATGAAAATATTGAGACAGTTTTTAATCATATTGCTGATTTCGCTTTTGGGCGAGATCCTGAGCTGGCTGCTGCCATTTCCGGTTCCTGCCAGTGTATATGGGCTTGTGTTGATGATGGCGGCGCTGATGACCGGGGCGATCCTCATCCCGCAGGTAAAAGAAGCGGCGGTTATCTTAATCGAACTGATGCCGGTCATGTTTATCCCGGCGGCGGTAGGGCTGATGACTGTCTGGGAGAAGTTGCGTCCGATGGTCGTTCCGGTGATTGTTATCACCTTTGTCACCACCCTCCTTGTCATGGGAGCAACCGGGCTTGTGACCCAAAAGGTCATTGAGAAAACGGAGAAAGGAAGCGAAAACTAAGATGCAGGATTTTATTGAACAGTCGCTGTTTTTCGGACCGGTGATCAGTCTGGCGCTTTACGAGGTGGGGCTTCTGATCAAACGCAGATATAAGCTTGCCATTCTCAATCCGCTCCTGATTACCGCGATTGTGTTGATTGCCTT
Organism: Sellimonas intestinalis; assembly: GCF_001280875.1. Classification (GTDB taxonomy): domain Bacteria; phylum Bacillota; class Clostridia; order Lachnospirales; family Lachnospiraceae; genus Sellimonas; species Sellimonas intestinalis. The sequence continues at coordinate 90,188 of NZ_LGAJ01000014.1, forward strand.
TCTGGCTGTGAGCGGAGTGGAGTACGATTCATATAATGCAAGCGCCAAATATATCAGCTACTTTCTGACGCCGGCGACAGTTGCCTTGGCGGTGCCGCTCTATGAGCAGTTCAAGCTTTTAAAAGATAATTTGGCGGCGGTACTTTGCGGCATCCTGGCGGGCGTGCTGACCAGCCTGGTGAGTATTCTGCTCTTATCAAAGCTTTTCGGGCTTACCCATGAGCAGTATGTGACCCTACTTCCAAAGTCGATCACGACGGCCATCGGAATGGGCGTCTCCGAGGAGATGGGGGGAATCACAGCCATCACAGTGGCGGTTATCTGTGTGACCGGAATGATCGGGGATATGACGTCAGAATGGTTGTTCAAAATTTTGAGGATCCGCCACCCGGTTGCAAAGGGGCTGGCTCTTGGGACGGCATCTCATGCCATGGGGACGGCCAAAGCTATGGAGATGGGAGAAGTAGAGGGCGCCATGGGGAGTCTGGCGATTGTGACGGCGGGACTTTTGACGGTAATAGGTGCATCCTTCTTTGCACAGTTTCTGTAAGGAGAAGGAAAGATGGTATGCAAACCAAAGAGCGGTGCAAAAGATACATAGAAAGGATAGGAGGAAATGACAATGATCATGTTTCAAAACGATTATGTGGAGGGCGCACATCCGGCAGTTCTCAAGAAGTTAGTGGATACAAATATGGAACAAAGTGTGGGATACGGAGAGGATCCCTACTGTGAGAAGGCAAGGGCGAGGATCCGGGAGGCCATAGGCAGAGAAGATGCGGACGTCCATTTTCTCGTAGGGGGAACCCAGACAAATCTGACAGTGATTTCAGCGGCCCTCAGACCTCATCAGGGAGCGCTTTGTGCGGAAACCGGGCATATTCATGTGCATGAGACCGGATCAGTAGAAGCATGTGGACACAAGGTGCTTGCAATGCCAGGACAGGAAGGAAAGATTACCGCAAAGCAGGTGAATAAGGCATATGAGAGTCATTGGACGGATGGGGCGCGCGAGCATATGGTGCAGCCAAAGCTTGTATACATTTCCCATCCGACGGAGCTTGGTACGTTATACACGAAGCAGGAGCTTATGGATCTGCGGAATGTCTGCGATGCATGTGGATTGTATCTTTTCCTGGACGGGGCGAGACTTGCTTACGGACTTGCGGCGGATGGGACGGATGTGACTCTTCACGATCTGGCGGTGTTGACGGATGCTTTCTATATTGGGGGCACCAAGGTAGGGGCACTTTTTGGAGAATGTGTGGTCATTAACCATCCCGCCATGAAGGAGGATTTTCGCTATCTGATGAAGCAAAAGGGCGGTATGCTTGCGAAAGGCCGTCTCCTCGGACTTCAGTTCCAGGCAATGTTCGAGAATGATTTGTACATGGAGATGGGACGCCATGCGGACCGGCTTGCCATGAAGCTCAAAAAGGGACTTCTGGAAAAGGGTTACCACTTTTACATCGATAGTATTACAAACCAGCAGTTTGTGATAGTGGAAGATCAGAAATTACAGGAGTTGGAACAGCAATTTGTGTTCAACCATGAGATGCGTTACGACGAAAACCATATGGTGATCAGGATCTGTACTTCATGGGCTACAAAAGAAGAAAATCTGGAAAAACTGCTTGCGGCATTTTAGAAACGCTACTGGAGCAGATATAGGGGAAAGAGAGGAAAGAAGATGAAACGGGCGGCAAAAATCTGGAGAGCCGTATTGTCACTTGCGGTGGTAATACTGATATTTGGTATATGGCGCCTTCCGGTAGGGGAGGAGCGGTATTCTGTGATCGGAGCCTGGATCCAGGTGTTCCGGGCAGAGTCGTTTATGGATTTCTGGATCCTGTCACCGGCAGGACCTACACTGGCGCTCTGTCATATTACGGTAACTCTGGCGGGGGTACTCTATCTGCTTCGGCTGATTCTGATGGTATTTGGAAAAAAGATTCACATATTGGATCTGGCCTCCAGGGCGATGGTGTTTCTTAGCCTGAATGTTTGTATACTTGTGGCAAATGTCTATGAGAGCGTCAATAACAATTCACCATTGAACGAGGAACAAAAACAACTGGTACCTTTGCTTTTTGTCTCCATCGCCAGCCTTTTTGAATATGTGGGATTCCGCTTTCTGGACGAGTGGTATGAACAGCTTGCGGCTTACCACGAAGTCAAGAGACAGGAGAGGGAGGCAAAGCTTCGCAGAAAGAAAGCGTTGTACTTCCCGGGACGTTATCCGAAAGAGCTCACCATTCTTATCTGGGAGAACTTCCGGGAGAGCATGAGCGATGGGATTCTTCTGATTGTGGGCGGGGCCCTGACGGCGATCTTTCTGATTGTTTCTTTCGGAGTCTTTCTCACTGCAGGAGCGATACCACAGATACCTGGGATTCCGCGGTGGCTTTTAAGACTCCAGGGGATTTTCCAGGGCGCCACGGTAATGATTATTTTTCTGTGCGTTCTTCTCATGTACAATCTGATTTCCAACTATACAAAAGTGCGTAACCGGGAGTACCGGACATTTTTGGTTCTGGGGATTCGGACCCGGACCATCTATCTGCTCTTTGCGGTGGAATTTGGCGTCAGTATGATTCTTTCGGCTGTTACCGGTCTGTGTTCGGGAGGGCTTGTGTATACTTTGATCCGGCATGTATTAAAGGACCGGATCGCGCTTCCGCCGTTTTTCTCAATCGAAGTACTTGGATGGGGCGGAATCGGATTTTTGCTGATTCTGGTGTTTGCAACGATGCTCAATCAGGAGAATATTCTTCGGATGGGAAATTCAACGGTGCTTTATGAGGAAAAAGAGGCAGAGACGATTCCGAATGCTGTTTGGAGGCGGATTATCTTTGGGCTTTGGGTGTTTGAACTGGGGGAAAAATGCTATACGATGACATTCATGGACGGCCGGATTGCTGGATATATTTTTGCGGCGATCGGTTTGTTTATGATTCTGACCGGATGTATGGTTCGGAGTGTAAAAAAAGCCGCAGGAAATCAGGATAAGCTTCTTAGGAATATCCTTTGGAAGAAGGAGTGGAGATACCGGTTCAAAAAGAATCGCTGGAGCATCTATGTTATGCTGGTCGTACATATATGCGTGCTTTCTTTTGAGGGCGTTCCTCTGATCGGGGCGGTGATTACGCCTCAGGCGTCAGATCAGCTCCCGTACGATATTGTGAGTATGGTATACGATCAGGATATGGATCGGGTGAAGGCGGTCATGGATACATATGATGTCGACGTCCAGATTTATCCGATGGTTAGAGTCAGCTCCATCAGTGGGAACAGCAGTTTGCAACAGGATGAACGGTCAGTAAATACGGAACAGGGGGCCTATATAGGGATCACAGAGGATACATACCGGTCGCTGAAAGAAGCGCTCGGAGAGAAGTCTAAGGACCTGGACTTAAAAGACGGAGAGATTTACACGGTTTACCAGCAGAATGTTTCCATGCCTTCCCGGAGCCTGGATTACAGCGGATCCAGAACGGGAAACTATCTCCGGTTCGGACAGCCTCTCTTCTATTACAGTGTCGACCGCAAGCACGAGCTTTTCCAAGGACATAAGGAGACCGGGCGAGAGCGGGATCTTCTCATCGGGATGCTGGGAGAAGGAGAGCAGGAGCATCTGGTTGTATTTTCTGATGAGGAATTTGAGCGCGGATATACAAAGATCAGGGAGAAAAACGAGGAGAATCTGCCAATCCTTCGGGAGAAGGAAGAACTGGCTAGGGAGCAATATCTGATGGAACACGAGGACAATCTGACAGACGGACCGACGAATCTGATTCTTTGGGATGTGCCAAAGGAGCAGTACGACGATGTGGTATTGGCACTGTCCTTTTTGGAAGAGGATCACCCTATCGATCGCTTGTTTGATGAGCGGGTCGGAAATCTCTATCCAAAGGATCAGATGATAACGACTGTCAGGGAGTTCAATGTGGGAGATATGGCAATTCAGGCAGTAGCGGCAGCGCTGCTCTTTGTCTTCGGTCTTTTCCAGATTTACTCTAAGACTGAGAGTGAGGCGGCTGCCATACGGGAACAGGATCTCTTCCTTCTTCGACTTGGTATGAAAGAGAAGGAGAGAAAAAGACTTATGCACCGCCAGATACACAAGCCGTTTTGGATTTCGGCAGCAGCCGGAGTGGTTGTTGAAGCTGTGTTTGCGCTGTTGACCTTTGAGAACCGGTCTTATCAGCCGGATGATATCCTGCGCTATACGATAGCGGCGGTGGTCTTTACGATCTTCTATTATCTCTTGTGGGAGATTTGGCTTACCTATATGGAAAGAAAGATATGGAAGGGCATGGGAAAGCAGAAGTAATCTTTTCTTGCCGAACAACAAAGCGCGAATCCAAAGGAAAAGGTATCCTCTGGGTTCGCGCTTTGCCATGCTGCCCTTGAAATGCAAAGGAAACTGTCTCTTGTGTGGGATTTTCTTTCTTTTGTGACAGGGGTCTTGAAGATAGAAAACAGGAGACTTATAATGAACGCACAAGGGGAAAGGAGGGGGGGAGGATGATCCAAATCGCGGTTTGTGACGATCAGAAACTGGTCAGTGAGAAGATCAAAGAAATGATTCTGCATGGCGATGAAAACAGGTATGAAGTAGAGGTGTTTTCCGATGGAAGAGCGCTTCTTAATTCCGGAAAGACGTTTGATATTCTGTTTCTGGATATTGATATGCCGGGACTTGACGGGATCGAGACAGCCAAGGCGCTCAGGAAGAGTGATAAAAAGGTGAAAATCATCTATATTACAAATTACGGTGGTTTCGCCGGATATGCTTTCGGTGTCCATGCGTTTGGTTATCTCTTAAAGCCGGTCAAGGAGCCGGACATCAAGCGGCAGCTCAAGGAGGCAAGGGAATATATGGAAAAGGAAAGTGAGCGTCCCATGGCAGAACTGTTCACAAAGGCAGGGCGGATCCGGATTGCGGTGGAGGATATTTACTATTTTGAATATACTTCCCGGATGCTTCAGGTGCATACACGGGAGGGAGTCTATGAACAACAGGAGAAAATCAGCGAATGTCTGGAAAAGATGCGCCCTTACGGCTTTGCGATGCCACACAAGAGCTTTGTGGTCAATCTGGATCAGGTCCGGGGGATACGGGGTTATGATATCACACTGATGGACGGAAGCATTGTTCCACTGTCCCAGAAAAAAGGGAAGAGCTTCCGGGAGGAGTTGGGTCTCTTTCTGGCGGGACGAATGTGAGGGAAAGGAAATGGAAATTGGATATACAATGTTGGAACGGGCGATCCTCGGTCTGTCAGGAGCGGCTTACTGTACAGGTTACAGCTATGCGGCGTGGTATTTCCTGAAACGAAACCACAGGGCGGATGAAATCCCGGGGATGTTTAGGGCACTTACAGTGCTTCTTCTGTTTTTAAGCTCGGTACTCTCGCTTTGGCAGGAACATGCGCTCCTTTACGCGGGGACAGGAATGGTAATTTTAATCATTTTGTCTGTGGGAGCCTATCAGCGGAGCAGGACGGGGATTGTGGAGACGCTGCTGTTCGCCATGGCGGTCTTCGGGAGTTATCTGATCTTTACACTGCTTTTACAGCTTCTGTGGTTCGGATTTGGTTCCGCTGTAGCGATGAAAGTCGGAGAATGGTATTTTCTATGGCGTTCAGCGATTTATCTGATTCTGGCTGCAGAGTACATTCTAATCTCACGATACTTTGTAAAGGTTTTCCGGGGAAAGGACCAGGTGCTCCTGACAAAGGGGCAGACGATGATTTTTCTCGTGTTTCCGTTCCTGATGCTGGGACTTCTTTTCGGGCTCTATCTTGGAGGGGACACTCTGATGCTCATCTATGGATACAGCAGCATTGCTGTGATCGCTTTTGGGATTGTTCTACTGCATCTGCTGGTGACCTATCTGTTTGGCTACATGATGGAGCAGCAGAAGAAAAATTTAGGCTTGAAGCTCTATGAGCAGCAACGTCAGATGATGATGCACCAATATCAGGAGCTGGAGGAAAAGTACCAGGCATCCCGCAAAGTCATCCACGATGTGAAAAATCACATCCAGATGATAGGAGAGCTGTACCATTCAGGAGATCTGGAAGCGGCGGACGCTTACTGCCAGGATATTGGCGGGATGCTGAGAAGCCTGGAGAGGGTCACATATACAGATCACCGGATGCTGAACCTGATTCTCAATGAGAAGCTGAATATGCAGGAGATGAAGGGAGCAAGACTCCACATTGAGATCGGGACGGCGGATCTTTCGTTTCTGAAGGATATTGACGTGACGACGATTTTTACCAACTTGCTGGATAATGCAAGAGAGGCGATCGCTGATACAAAAGATGAGCGGTATCTTTTCCTCAAGGTGGAGAAGGCAAGGGAATTCCTTGTGATCTGTCTGAGGAACTCCTGTCCGGCAAAGCCGAAGACGAGAAAAGGCCATGCAGGACTGGGGCTCGTTAATGTCCGTCATGTGGTGGAAGCCTATGGCGGGACAATGCAGGTCAGCCGTATCCAGGAAGGTTATCAGACGAGTATTACCATACCAATAGTAGAAAGAAGGGAAGAAGTATGAGAACAATCAAACCGATTTTGGGAATCGTTCTGGTGTTCGTTTTGACGGCATTTCTGGCCGTTGGATGCACATCCAGACTTTCCGACAAATTTGACGAAAACCAGGTGGAAAAGCAGGCGGAAAAGGTCGCGACCCTTTCGTGTACCGGTAAAATCAGCGAGGCGTACGGTTTATTAAGCGATCTGTTAAAGGCGCAGGTCACAGAGGAGCAGATTACTGCCGGGATCGAGGGAACTATCGAGCCGCTGGGAGAGTTTGAAAAGATTAACGGCACCAATGTCAGCAGTCAGAAAGACAAGGATACGGGAACCGAATACGCGCTTGCTATTGTCATAGCAAAATTCGAGGAGGGTAAGGCACAGTTTACGATTTCTTTTGATACAGAGATGAACTGTGTCGGATTCTATATCAAATAAAAGGAGGGATCCATTATGACGACATTCAGACATTACAGGAAAATAGAGATTGTGGCATCGCTTGTCATGTGGGTTATTACCATCGGGGTGGGCGTCTATCTGGCAGCCATGTGGAGCCGGATCCCGGACATCGTCCCGACCCACTATGGGCTGTTTGGACAGCCGGATGCATGGGGAGGGAAAACGAGTATTTTGGGACCGTTTCTTGTCCAAGTGGTCGTGATGCTCATAGACCAGGTGGCGCTTCATCAGGCGGTAAAGTCTACGATCAAGACAGGATTACCGGTGATGATAAATCGGAACTGTATTGTCCTCACCGGCCCTGTGATCGCGGTTATTTTCGGATGGATTACCGTCGGTACAATCGGGTTTGGAAAGCTGGGAAAATATTTTATTGCAGTAGCCTTTGTGTTGGTGGCGGTTTTGATGGCGGTGATTGTAATCAGCCAGAAGCATGATGCTAAAAGGATGGAAGAATTTCGGAACAGAACAGGGTACGCAAAGGAGAAAAAAAGACCGGTACGGGAGGACGACACTCATGGAATTCCGGACATGAAATTCCAGGGGAAAGTGGATCTGTGGGCGCGGGCATTGGTCATTTTTGTCAATGTCATGATGCTCTGGGCCGTTTTTTCAAGTTTAAATCAGGGAAAGGAAAGTATGATAGAGATCGTCATTGTACTGATGGTACTTGTTATAGTGGATCTTCTGATGGTGCCGATGTGTTTCAGGAACTATATTCTTCTTGGAGAGCAGGAACTTCTGATTGTATTTGGTCTTATCAAAAAGCGGATCCGCTATAGTAACATTGAGCTTTTGGAAGAGACGCATAATCCGCTTTCTTCTCTCGCAATGTCTTTTGACCGGATCTACATCCACACTTCATCTGGTGATGACGTGCTCGTGGCAGTGAAGGAGAAGAAAGCATTTATCGAGGAAGTATACCGCAGGGCTGGTATCTTTTAGTAAAAATACTTAAATTCAGAATCTGAGCAAAAGTAAACTGACAGGAAGAAAATCACGGGACGGTCTTGACCGTCCCGTGATTTTCTTTGCCTTCGGTTATTTTGAACAATAAATATGAAAGCGCTTTCATATTTTTGGAAAAAGAAGTTCAAAAATTTTTACAAAAAATTAATAATTAAATTATGTAAAATGACAAAATGCTGAGAAAACGAGTGAAAATATTGACTTTATTTGTATAAACGATATAATCGGAAATATGAAAGCGCTTTTAGAAAGAGAGAACGGATAGGAAAAGAAAACAAAAGAATAACAGGAGGCATTTATGGAATATGTAATTGGAATTTTGTTATTGGTTTCCTTCTTCGGACTGGTTGTTTATGCAGTACGCGGAGGAAATCTAATGCTAGGCATTTTCGTGATGGGCGTCATCTGGACAGTACTCCCAATGATCGGAAATACATTCGCTACCAACCCGGATTTCATTGCGGCTAATAAAGATGCAGTAAGTATTACCTGGATTGAGGCACTGGAAAAGACGTTTCAGAGTGGTCCGGAAGGATGGGGAGCGACACTTGTAAACGTCATCTTTGGCGCATGGTTCGGACGTGTCCTGATGAACACGGGAATCGCTTCTACCCTGATTCGTACAACGACAGAGCTTGGCGGAGACAAACCGGCACTGACCTGTATTCTGCTTTGTGTCGTGACAACCGCATGCTTCTCCTCTATATTCGGGGCAGGAGCAGTCGTAGCAATCGGAGTTATTGTACTTCCCATTTTTATGTCCCTTGGAATCCCGAAGGTACTTGCAACCTGTGCGTTTATGATGAGCGTCGGCGCCGGAATGTTTGTCAACCCGGTACTATACGGACAGTACTCTGCATTCTTCCTTGATGAAAATGGAAAGACACTCTATTCTTATGAACAGCATACATCCTGGGGGATCTATGCACTTCTCATTCAGGTGGCATTTATTATCGTGATGGTATTGGTACTATCCAGGCAGAAAAAAGTACATACCTGGGCGGCAACCGTTCCGGTAAAGAAGAACAGAAGAGGGGATAACGCTCCGGGAATCTCTTTGATTTCCCCGATTATCCCGGTTGTGCTTTTGATTGTGTTCAAAGTTCCGATTATCCTTGGATTTATTATCGGAAGTCTTTACGCACTCGTTACCTGCAAGAAGATCAAGAATTGGGGGCAGACCTGCCGGATGATTAATAAAGATTTCTTCGACGGCGTGGTAGATACCGCTCCGCTGGTAGGATTTCTGCTCGTACTTCCGATCTTTAACAAGGCGGCAGAACTCTGTGTCCCGTATTTCAACGCTTTGCTTGGAGGAATTATCCCGAACAATACGCTGGTCATCAGTATTGTATTTGCGGTTCTGGCTCCGATCGGAATGTTTCGTGGGCCGCTCACCTTATTCGGATGCGGCGCGGCAACACTTGGTATTCTGAAAGGAATCGGATTTTCCACAGCATACCTTGCGCCGCTGATTATCATACCTAGTACGGTTATGAATGTATCCTGCTGTATTACACAGTCTTGGATCGTATGGGGTGTAAACTACACGAAGGTTGCTACAAAGGATTTCCTGAAGCTCAGTGCAGTATCCGGATGGATGATCTGCATCATCCTTCAGGCAATGGTTTACTTGATGTTCGGTTAGGATCATGGATGGAGGAATCACAAATATGGAAAGAAGAAAAGTCAGAATGGGAATTGACGTCGGTGGTACACATACAAAAGCAGTGGCAATCGACAATGCTACCCAGCAGATCATCGGAAAGTCCTCTGTCAAGACGACGCACGATGATGAAAAGGGTGTGGCGGCCGGAGTTGTGCAGGCATTTGAAAACTGTCTGAAAGAAAATAATATTGATCCGAAGGATGTAGTGTTCGTCGCTCACAGTACGACACAGGCAACCAACGCCCTTATCGAAGGAGATGTGGCAAAAGTCGGAATTGTAGCATCCGCAAGAGGCGGTTTGGAAGGATTCCTGGCAAAAGCTCAGACAAAACTCAAAGACATTGATCTTGGATCCGGAAGGAAAATTGAGATTACAAGCCGTTTCATAAAGGAACAAGACTTAAACCATGATTCCATCAAAAAAGCGGCGGAAGATATGAAGCGAGAAGGCGCGGAAGTTATCGTAGCGTCCGAGGCGTTCGGCGTAGATGATATGAGCAGTGAGAAAGCGGTTTACGAAGTGACGAAAAAAGAAATGGGAATGGAGACCAGCATGGCGTCTGATATCACCAAGCTCTACGGACTCACGAGACGGACAAGAACGGCGGCGATCAATGCCAGCATCCTCCCGAAGATGCTTAACACAGCGAATTCTACCGAGGCAAGTGTCCGTGCGGCAGGCGTGGAAGTGCCACTGATGATCATGCGTGGTGATGGTGGTGTTATGGAGATCAACGAGATGAAGAAACGTCCCGTACTGACCATGCTTTCCGGACCGGCAGCATCTGTTATGGGATCTCTCATGTACCTGCGAGCCTCCAATGGTGTGTACTTTGAGGTTGGTGGAACGACGACCAATATCGGTGTGATTAAGGATGGCCGCCCTGCCATCGATTACTCTGTCGTTGGCGGACACCGGACATACATTACTTCCTTATGCGGACACTTTCAT
>NZ_LGAJ01000015.1 GCF_001280875.1 Sellimonas intestinalis
TTTTTATTTGCAGGCTTATTTGAAAATTTATATGCTCTAATACATTTTTTTTCGCATCTGGATATCTATAAGATACATCTAGAAATTCTATCGCACTTGAAAAGTTTAGATCTATTTTTTTTCTCTAGATTTCATGTGTATCATTTGAAGACTTTCTAATAATCTATCAGTATAAACTTTTTGAGCTTCCAATTCTGCATCTGCTCCTGATATATTTTTCACAGCATCAGAAAACATCGAATAATACATGGCAAATACCAATAGCTGACCTATGTCCAACTTTTGAAGTATAATAAGTATTCCTCCAAGAAAATATAAACAAAACTGCATAAAAAACTCATCCTTAAGCTTTGGAATAACCAATCTCCTTGCAGTCCAGCAGTTAATCCATTTTGCGTTATAAATCATATCTTGATGTGCAAACTTATAGAATCATCTGGATTCATGTTTTGATATATCAAGCGCTTTTACTTCTCTCCAGCCAAGCAGATCTTCGTGAAGCCATGTCATCCATTTTTTCTGATTTTTATATTGTTCCTTCACTATTTTATTTTCATAGTTACTTACCAAATGATCCAAAGCAAATGTTAACGGAACTACAATGCTAGAAAAAACTGCCAATCTCCAATCAATGCCAAATAATAAAATCACACAAACTCCTGCTGTAATATATGCTAATATATAGTTAATGGTCTGAGATTCCACAAATTTATCAATATGTTTTGTATCATCTTCCATTCGCATTTTTAAATCTCCAATATCAATCTTTTCATTCCCTTCAAGCGGAACATCAAGAAAATAACTCAAAATGTTGCCTTTTACCGCTTTTGTAATTGAATTACTAAGATGAATTTTGGTAGCAATACGAAAATATTCCATTGCTGTTTCAATTAAATAAACCCCTAAAGATCCCACTATAACAACAAGCAGCTTTCCTTTTTCTCTTTGAATAATTACCATATCAATAAAGATTCCATAAAGAATTGGTTTCAAAAACTGTACACTCATAATTATCACATCAGCGATATTTAAGATTAAAAAATAGCGTTTTATTCCAAATGCATAGGCCTTCAATTGTTTAATTACGTTAATACGATATATAATCTTATTAAGCATTTTCTTTCTCCTCACTTGTAAACAATTTCTGAAATGCACTTTCTGTCTGATTCAACTTATCTACCGATTCTACTTCAACAATTTCTCCATTATTCATAACGGCAACTCTATCACATGCTAAAGCCACTTCTTTCCTATGAGTTATAACTATTGAAGTCTTATCCGAAAATAATTTTTTCCAATAACGCAAAACTTCTTTTTCTGTTTCTAAGTCTAATGCTGATGTAGCCTCATCAAAAATAATAATCTTAGGGTTTTTTAAATAAATTCGTGCAATAGCAATTCTTTGTTTCTGCCCTCCTGAGAGATTAATACCATTATTACCGACTACCGTATCTAATTTTTCTGGAAATGAATGTATTAATTCTTCTATTCCAGCGGCCTTACATGCATCCCAAATTTCCCTTTCTGTTGCATGTATATTCCCTAGTAAAAGATTTTGACGAATAGAACCACTAAAAATCAATACATTCTGCTGAACTAAGCCAATTTGATTTCGAATAGACTTTAAACTACACTCATTTAAAGATTTTCCATCAATAAGAATTTTACCTTTTTGGAGCTTATAAAAACCAAGCATAAGGAATGCTAATGTTGTCTTTCCACAACCACTTTTTCCAACCAGTGCAATGCTTTCACCCGGAAAACTTATTAAATTAATATTTTTCAAGGTAATGGATTGGTCATTGTATGAAAAGTATAAGTTACTAATTTCAATCTTCCCTTTTGAAACCTGTAAATTGTCCTTTCCATCCCATACTTTCTCAGTTGGTGTATGCAGAAAATCATATATTTTTTGAATATAAGATATTCTATTCTCTGAATCAAGATACCTTTGACTTACAGAACTTACATTCCTGGTTAGATATCCATAAAACGTCAATATTACAGTTAATACACCAACACTCATTGTATTTTCCCAAACCATAACGGCCGATAAACTATAAAGGCATAATTTAATCAGCAAATTTATAAGCGAAATAACACTATTGGCATTCATTACAGAAAAACTTGTTTTTTTAGCTTCATATAATATTTTCTCTTCTTGCACATAATAGTCTCGCACAACTTTTTTTGTGCCCCTAAAAAAACAATCTCTTTTAGAGAGTCAATCTTCTCCAAAAGCCACCCCATGTACGCTTGATATGCTTTACTTTCTTTTTCTCCATGATTACGAATTCTTTTCTTAAATTTAAAATTAATAAAAGTAGAGAGAGGTGCTGATATAACCGATAACAATCCAATTCTCCAAAGATAAACCGCATAAATTACCATCATAATACTTTCATTTATAATATGTATTATGTTTCGAATCACAAAATGCATACACTCTTCCGGATAATCCTGCAATAAAGTAATATTTTCTCCTGAGCTTACTCTTGATAAATAACTTGCGTTACATTCCTTTAAATGCTCAAATATGTCTTTTTTTATCTCAAAGTAAAACATATTCAACAGATACCCATGCTGTGAATAGCAAAGAAAAAACAATACACAAGACAACAAACAGCATCCAATTAAAAAAAGGAGAGTTGAAGAAACGTATTAAAGTTATGATAATATACCACTTCATCAATCATAATACCAAAGACAACCGGTAAGAGAAAATTTAAAAATAATTCAAATACTCTTCCCAAATAAAACATGATAAAATTTTTCTTATATCTATCTATGTATTTTTTTAAAAATCGAATACAGGAAAAGTAAGTTAATTTTTCTTTCATGATCCTCCTCCTACCTTTATAAATAATATATGAATAAGAGTTCTTTTTTCTGTGACAAATTCCACCGTTACATTGCCTGACAATTTATTGGCTTTGTTTTGCATAGTCAAGTATGTTTGTCCATTTTTTGTATTTACATTCAAAACTTTCTCTTTCCATACACTCTGGCTTTTATCTTTATAAATAAAGATTTCATCATCTATCGGGCTTTTAATTCTTTTATCCAAGATAATTTGATTATCCATTAAAACTCCTGGAAGTGTTTCTCTAACATCTAATTTGATGTAGTTGGCCACAAATATAATAAAAATTAAAAAAAATATTAAATATCCATAATACAAAATTGGTGACTTTATGATATATTTCACAAAAAGATACTGCCATCTCTTCCTGTTATCTTTTATTTTGTTTCCCAACATCTTGAACACCCCTTTGTTTTATAATTTCTAATCAAAATTAGTATTTCGGAATACCTATTATTATATGTATTCTATCAGCTACATGTCAATAATGCTTAATGTGTTCTTTACCACCACCTGCTCGGCAACTAAAATTAAATAACTTCTATTAATATAAACTTGTTCTTTGTATTCCAAAACTCTACACTTAAAATAAAATACAGAATTTTTTTGGGGGATAGCGCAAAAGATATTTTGCAATAACATGAGGACTCATTTCTTTTCATTCTTTGCAAAAAGTCTCATCCTTCGAAAAACGCAAATGGATAAGATTAATTCTCGTATCATTGATACTATGATGATCGCTGACATGAACTTAAAGTCCTACTCAAACATATCTTACCACAATGAAGAGCTAAAGTCACTCACTCGTTATTGTTTTAATAAAGTCGAAGAACAGACAAAGATAAAAAGTTATCTTTTAAGACTGGTCTATATTTTTTTCCAGAACAGAAAAAACTTGTTCCCACACTTCATATAGCGTCCGTGTATGCTGTGCTTTTCGAATTTCTACGCACTAATACTGTCGCATCCGCACACCTCCCAAGACTTTCTAATCAACTTACTGAGACTTAGAAAGTTAGATATAAAGTAAACGCTAAATAATGCAAACCACTTTCTGCAGACAACAGGGCAGAGAGTACTCTGCCCTCCTGATCAGCATGAATCGGTTGTTTATGACCGAGATCAACTCCTTATAATCAACGTGGTTCCTCCTTAAAATCACTATTGTTAGACAATTGCAATTACTCATTCATACCTTGATAACATTTATCAATGCATTACCGAAATTAAGAATTTCACCGAGATAGCGTTGCAAATGAGTCCTTGAATTTTCTGCAATTTATTTATATTCTATAAAGTTACATAAGTATACAGTGACGATTATAGGGAAGCATTATGACGAAAATGGGGAAATTGCTCGCCGAAAACACCGCTTACGCGTCCGGATGGGGGCACCATGTTTGTTATAGACATGGATTTCTTTTGTACCAACCCGGATTTCAAGTTCCTATCACAGATATTTCCGGGGCATGCTATAATGAATCTTGACGAAGGTGAAGGAAAAATCTTGTGCTATTTTAGCAGTCTTTCGTTCAAAATATTCAAAACAGCTAGTCGAAAGATGTAGGAGGGTCTCTTTTTCTTCTGTTGTAAAGAGATGTACCGGGAATAGGTAAGTCCTTCAAAGGGCTTCCGATTCTCGGCATTCACCTCTTCCATCTGAACACAGTTTAAATCATCCAGCGAATCAAAGACCATATCTTCCATATCCATAAGGATGTGCATGGTAATAATTTTTACGTAGCTTTCTACAACTGGTTTCCTGCAGGGTGATTTCACTTTATCTGGGGTTAAAACCGTATTGTTATGTTCTTCCCATGCCTGGAAATTTTTATTCAGGACAGGGCTGATCCAGTCTTTGTTCCGGGCAACTGCTACTTTGCAATTATCCGTGACTATTCCAGGGCTCTTTGAGCCACCATTCCGTAAAATGAGTGTTGCATATTCTGGTAATTCAGCGCCACCTTAGGCTCTATTGCATAGATTTTTATACTGTGAGAACACATCATCAGATGTGAATCCAGTTAAAGGAGTTCACAATTATGGCCTAGTATCGAGAAATCCTCCGTCTGAAAAGCTTAGGATTCAGTGATCGGAACATCGCACACAGCTACGGTGTATCCCGTAACACAGCTGCTAAGATCGTCAAAAAGGCTACGGAAATAACCCTTTACTGTCCAATGGATCTGAACTGAATGATCAGTTTTAACCAATGTTCATTATTTGAATCTGTACTCATTTGACTCATCTCCTCCAATGTAAGATTGGGGAGTAACCAAGTACAACAAAAGCGACTGAAGATGTGACGTTAAAGCGAAGCTTTTGTAACTACGAGAACCAAATAGGAAGTGAATTACTCCAAGTATCGGAAGTATTAGTTGACACATTTTCCTCAAGGATATCACTAACTATGCCGCCAATTCCAAAGTCTCATAATACTGCCTGCGTTTTATCATGGGAGGAAGCCCACCATTGGCAGAGCAGATCCTCCGGTTGTTCCAGTAGCTTAGGAAGTATCTCCAAATGAGTACCTTTAGTTCCTCTACCGTCATCTGCTTTGTGTCATAGCGGTCGTAAAGAAGTTCTGTCTTCATCCTGGCCCACATGCTCTCGCAGCGTGCATTATCATGGCAGCGCCCTCCGGCACTGTTCATGCTTTGATGGATGTGATGTTCCCGGATAGTCTGACGGTAAGCCTCGCTGGTATACTGTGTCCCACGGTCACTGTGGATGACAGCGCCTTCCAGCGCGGGATAAGCAGTCAGGGCGTTTTCCAGTGTATGGATACAAAGATCTGCTTTCATGTTTGTTTCCATTGCCAATCCGAGAACGCTAAGATCAAAGCAGTCAAAAATTGCGGATACATCCAGTTTCCCATTGGATTCCGGAATCTCCGTGATATCTGTAATACACTTTTTCAATGGGGCATCGGAATGGAAATCCCGCTTCAGCAGATCATCCGATTTCATGGCTTCTCGATCCGCCTTTGTAATCCCATTTGGCGTTCTCTTTGGCCGATGGCTCAGGCTGGTCTGATCCATAACCCGGTATACAGTCCTCTCACTGGGAATATGTACTCCCTCCGGCTGTTTCAACAACAGTGCCTGATACATCCGGATCCGTCCGTAAGTAGCGTTACATTCGTCCTCATTGACGATTTCATTCATGGCATCCGCCAAGTCCTGGTACTTCCAGGGACGGTCTTTATTCGCGAGATATTTGTAGAAACCTTGCCAGCTAACACCAAGCATCCGGCAATAAAATGAGATTTTCCCGGTAATCCTGCCGTCCTCTGTTTTCAAAGCCAGAAAGATCATTCTCTGGTTTTTGCTGACTTCCGACGGCTGGAGGCGAAAAAAGCGCTGGCTTCCTCCAGAAATTCGTTTTCTTCCTTCAAGCGACGGATTTCTTTATCCTGCTCCTTAACCCGCTTACGCAGCATAGTAATCTCTTCTGACAGGCTTATTGCACTGGCAGGAGTATGGGAACCTTCCCCGATATCTAACTTACCGACCCTTACGGCTTTCAGCCATGTATGGATGGTTCCTTCAGGGATTCCTAATTCTTTAGCAGCCTTAGCGCCGCCGATATCTTTGGCAAGTTTTACTGCCTGTACTTTGTATTCATGGTCATATTTGCGTGCCACTTTGAATACCTCCTTATTCTCTTGATTTTATTATGAAATCCCTGAGAATAAGCTGTCAACTTTTTTATACCACACCATAATGTGTGAACAGCGAAAAATTTAAACGACTGTGGAATTTAACTCTGAACTGGAATTTAAAATTTCAAGTCAGCTAAAATTTTTTTAGACTTGACTTTTAATAGTTAGTCTTTCCGTTCTATAAAAGTTCTCCATAATGCCTTACATATGCTTTTTTCAAACTGGTGGCCAGCGCCATATACAATAAAATACAAGGTATCAAATAGGCGAAAAATACTGTCGGAGGCGCAAGAAAGCCCAGCAAACGTCCAAATCCTGTAAACGGAATGAATGTCAGAACTGCAATACCTGTAAACGTCAATAAAGTTACAGGCGCCGATGCCATACTCTGAATAAAGGGAATCTTCGGTGTCCGAATCATATGAATCACAAGTGTCTGGCTCCACATAGATTCAATAAACCAGCCTGCCTGGAACATTGCCGCATAATCGCTCTGTATTCTCGCCAGCTCCGCTCCTCTATAATGGGCAGCCAAATCATTATACAGGATTCCATGTGATACAAACTTTGGACAGAATACGAAATACATAAAGGCATAGGTCGTCCAGTCAAACACAGAACTGGTTGGCCCGATCCAGATCATAAAACTTCCAATGGAAGATGCATCCCATGTCCTCGGCTGTATCAAAAATTCCTCGTCTACATTATCCCATGGAATTGCGGTGCAGGATAAATCATAGATCAAATTGAGTAAAATCAGGTGCATGCTCATCATCGGTAAGAACGGGAGCAATGCCGACGCTGCCAATACCGAAAACATATTTCCAAAATTGGAGGAAGCTGTCATCTTAATATACTTGATCATATTGGCATAAGTCTTTCTTCCTTCAATGATCCCTTCCTCCAATACCATCAGATCTTTTTCCAGCAGGATAATATCGGCGGATTCCTTCGCAATATCAACCGCCGTATCCACTGATATTCCAATATCCGCTGATTTCATTGCCGCCGCATCATTAATTCCATCTCCCATATATCCGACCGTATGTCCGTTATTTCTTAATATCGTTACCACACGGGCTTTTTGGTCTGGAGAAAGCTTTGCGAACACGTCTGTTACTTCCGCTGCTTTAGCAAGCTGGCTGTCATTCATATGTGCAATATCTTTTCCAAGCAGCATATTCCGTACTTCCATCCCTACTTGCTTACAGATACACCGGGTTACTTTTTCATTATCCCCTGTCAAAATTTTTGTGGTTACTCCGTATTTCTTTAAAGCCAGAATTGCATCTGCAGTGGATTCCTTTGGCGGGTCTAAAAATGCCAGATAACCTAACAGCACCATGTCACACTCATCCTTTTTTCCAAAGGCTCCCACCGGGGAAGGGTTGGTTTTCTGTGCCACAGCAATCACTCTCATGCCATCTTCATTCAGATCTTCTACTTTCACTAAAATTTTCTTTTTCAGTTCTTCGGTAAGCGGCTCCACTTTTCCTTCATACTCTACGCTGGAGCAAATAGACAGCATTTCTTCGACTGCTCCTTTGGTAATCATCTGTGTTTTTCCCTGTGTATCCCGGACAACTGTAGACAGCCGCCTTCTGCTGAAATCAAAGGGAACTTCATCGATTTTTTCATACGCCTCTGACAAATCTAAAAGCTGCGGATTTTCGGATTCTTCCTCCTCTGTCTTTTGAATGATTGCCAGATCCATCAAGTTCTTATACCCGGTCTGGAAATAACTATTTAAATACGCATGGCGCAGAACCCTTACGTCCTCATTTCCAGTAACGTCCATATGATATTCTAATACTACTTTATCCTGAGTCAAAGTGCCTGTTTTATCTGTGCATAAGATATCAATGGCTCCAAAATTCTGTATAGAATTCAAATTCTTTACAATCGTTTTCTTTTTTGACATGGAAACCGCTCCTTTTGCAAGGCAAGTTGTTACAATCATAGGCAGCATTTCCGGAGTCAAACCTACCGCAACAGAAATTCCAAATAAAAATGCTTCCAGCCAGTCTCCTTTTGTCAGTCCATTAATCATAAAAACAATGGGAACCATGATCAGCATAAACCGGATCAAAACCCAGGAAACTGCATTTACACCCTTGGTAAAATTTGTTTCCACCGCCTCCTGGGCTACGGATGATGCCATAGAACCAAATAATGTATCATCTCCCACCGCCACAACTACGCCCACAGCACTTCCGCTGATCACATTACTTCCCATAAAGGCAATATTCGTAAAATCCGTAACGGAAACGGATTTTCCAGAGCATACGTCCGCCGTCTTTTCAACAGGATCGCTCTCCCCTGTCAGAGAAGCCTGACTGATAAACAAATCCTTTGCCTCTAAAATCCTCAGATCTGCAGGAACCATATCGCCGGCAGATAAATGGACAATATCGCCAACTACCGTTTCCTCTAATGGTATTTCCATTTTCGTTCTTTCTTTTCTGTCTACCGTACAAGTCGTGGTAATCATCGCCAATAATTTTTCCGCTGCACTCCCTGAACGGGATTCCTGTACAAACCGCAGCGTTCCGGAAATGAACACCATGGTACAGATAATGATAACCGTCAAGGGATCCACATCTTCCGGTGTTCTCTGCATGATTGGCATAATAATATCCGTAATGGCAGATACGACAGCTAAAAAAAACAAAATCGCCGTAAATGGATTGACAAAAGCACCTACAAGCCTCTGAAACAATGTTTTTTTCTTTTCATGGGTCACTTTATTCTTTCCATAGGAAGAACGGCTCTCCAATACTTCCTCCTCTGAAAGTCCCCGCAGCGTTGTATTCATATTCAGTAAAACCGGTTTGATTTTATTGGTCGCCACAAATTCCAGAATTTTATCTGCGTGATCCCGGCGCACCCTTCTTTCCGCAATTTTTTTCGTATTGATTCTCTTATCTTCTCTTGTCATAGCACGCCTCCTGTTCTTCCTGATTTTTCAACAAATATCTTTTCGATTTTTCCATATCGTATACATCAATTCCCGTCAAAACAAGCCATGCAATCATACACCAGACAAACGCCTTTTCCTGAAATCCCGGAAACCAGGCTGACATTTCAAAAATGATTCCCGCACTCATAAGTACTGTACCGACATTTTTTCCTAAAAGACTCATATTGATCCCTTTTCGTTCCTTTTCTGAAAGATTTTTCCAGCCTTTCAGCATTGGAATTGCTTTTCCAATAAAAAAGAAAAAGCCAATTCCGAAAAAAAGTAAGCCTAAAACCATACATTGCAGTCTCATCTCTATTTCCTCCTCTCTTTTGCTTACGAGAAAAGTATACTGAAAGCAAGGCGAGAATCCTATGGATAAAACCTTGCGATTTTCTTGCGATTTGGCATGATTTATATTGACGAAGAATGAATAATCAATTTTTAAACATATATTTTTCTCTGTCTTATTGTAAATCCCTCTGAATCCTGCTTCATAAAGAACGCATAAAAATAACGGGGTAAATCCGACTGCCTGCTCTGTACAAATCCTGCGGTGTTTAGTATAATTATCATCAACCTTTAAGAAATGAGATGATAGTTTGCAAGTATAAATCCAACCTACAAGAAAAAACCATTCAAAGAGGTATAAAATGATAACCGAAAAAAGAGAAAAACTGAGTTTAAAGATGTCCTTTTTTTCTGGACTTTTATTTGCAATAACGGAGTTTATCTTTGCCATATACAGCCATTCCCAATCATCCTTGACGGACGCTGTGTATGACACGGCAGAGCTTGTATTTATTGCCCTACTGCTGTTCCTTACCCCACTCTTTCATCGACCAGTTTCGGAAAAGCATCCTTTTGGCTACTTTCAGATTGAAACGGTATTTATTATTGTCAAAGGTATTATGATGTTATCTGTTACTCTGGGGGTGTCTGCTGAGGTGCTTCATTCTACCCTGTCCGGCGGGAATCCTGTGGATAGTGCACTGGTTTCCATATTCCAGTGTATTCTGGGAATTGCCAGTATCATTATTTTTGTAACCATGAAAAAGCTGAACCGAAACCTTTCGTCGCCAACCATAAAGGCAGAACTTCTGGGCTGGAAACTAGATATTGCTTACAGCTTAGGTATGTCCTTTGCCTTTTTTCTGTCGCTCTATCTGGAAAAGACACCTCTTGCTTTCCTTGCTCCCTATTTTGACCAGATTATCGCTGTCATCATCATGGCATTGATTCTTCCAGAAAGCATTAAGATTTTGTTGCGGGCTATCAGGGATATATTTTTATTTTCGCCAGATAAGGAGCTCATTGAAGAAATCAAAGGGCTTTGCAATCCGATTATGGAACAGTACCGATTTGTTCCTGTTTTCTATGATATTACAAAAACAGGCCGGCATTTATGGGTAGCCATTTACTTTCAGATTGAAATGGGCAGTCTCGCCGTCCATGATTTATCCGAAGCATTAAAAGCAACCAATAGAACGGTCAATGAGAAGTTCCATAACTGCACCTGTGAACTGATTTTAGAGCCGTAGGCAGGATAACAAGAGACGGCCGGGTTATTGGATCTTCCATGTTCCTATCACTTAAACGGTATAGAAGAAAAATGCTATATGGATGATAAGTTACCGGGAAAGAGGCTTTCCCTAGGAGTAAGGTCATAGAAGCAATCCTTATTTATATAGTCGTTTTCATACTGACGGAATTTTTAACAACAGTATTACTACATGGATCATAAAGAACCGGAACACTACCCTGCGATTTGACAGATTCGTGAAATACAGTTTCCACTTTTCTTCTGTCATATAAGAAATATGGATTTTGAAGTAAATAACCAGTATCAGCAGTAATTTTTCAAAAAAATTGCTGCTTTTTTTTCATAAAAAAAGACACTCTATTTCAAGTGTTCTTTTTCCTTTAACTGATTGCTGATAGATACTGTATTTATACGGGTGTTCTCCACTTTTCAACTGTTTTTATATAGAGAATAGCCTTACCCAGATTCGAGTCATTTCAATAATCTTTTTCTTTTATACTATTTTTTACCTTTAATAAACCTGCGGCAATCTCATCTTTTGTTGATTTTCTATACTTGCACAGACTGTATACGAAGCCTGCAAGAAAAATCATCAAAGCAAGAAAGAATGGATATAAAAAGTTCAACCAACATAAAAGCAAATAACAGATAAATACAGAAATAATAGCCGATAAAAGATAGAGAGAGATTGCAAACTGGAGAACTTTTCTTTCTTCTAGGCTAAGAAAATATTTATCCCACTCTGACGAATTTTTATGTAAAGCTTTTCCCTTTATTGCCATACACAGGAGCAAGAAACCTAACATAAGTCCCTTTGTCAATAATATCTTTACACCGATAATCAGTAATAAAAGAATAACCTTACTCATACTTGTTTTTTCCTCCTTGTTATTGAAGTCAAGACTGTTCAACAATTTTAATCATAACCTGTGTGATGTACTCTTTTTCGCTGGCAATCGTATAATCGGTAAGCTCACGCTCAAAAGAATATCCTGTAAGCCTAAGTCCATGTTCGTCGGCATAGCTTAACATTTTTTCATATAGCTCTGGAAGTCTGCTCCACCTACCTTTCAGATACCCGCACAGGTACGCTCCCTTGGGTTTTGTCATAGAACCGTTTTGCAGTCTATGCTCTGTTATCACAGTGTATAAACCGTCATATTTGTCAAACTGTCCTGCCTGTATCTTATCTAGGGAAAGATAGCTCCCCACGCCTGCTCGATACTGTTCAGGCGTCCAGACGCTTTGTATATATGCAAAAACTTTCATAGGATTATCTTCTTCAAATTCATAAGGGACAGTCAACAGATATTCTTCTTTTAAATCGGATATTTCTATACGCATATCACTGATTTGCCGGCAAAACAGAAGATGTTCCTTTTTCTGTTTCAGAACAGACTTTACCGTTTTCAATTTTCTGATTTCCCTGTCGATTTCCTTTTGCTTACTGGATACAATTTCAAGAAATTTCTGTTCATCAAAGGAATGTATAAAAGCTTTGATTTCCTCAATGCTTAAATTGATTTCTTTCAGCATACGAATATACTCAAAGTCTATACTCTGGGAATAGTCGTAATATCTATATCCGTTCTCTCCCTTGTGACATGGAGAAAACAAACCGATATCATCATAATAATGCAGTGTCCTCTTATTGACGTTGTGCAATTTTGCAAACTGTGCTGTCGTAAGTCGTATAGTTTCCTGTTGCATGAAATACCTCCTTGACATTACACTTACTGAATAGTTTACGATTAGTATATACCAAAGGAGAACAAAAGAAAAGGAGTTAGACAGAATATGGAAAACAACATAAAATTAAGAGAGCTAAAGAAACAGGATTTACCAGCATTGGAAAATGTAATAAGAAAAACATGGGACTATGATAAGTTCGCAACACCAAAGACAGCCCGTAAGCTGGCAAAAGTCTATCTTGCGACCTGTCTGACAAACCAGACCTATACACGGATTGCGGAAGTAGACGGCGTTCCTGCGGGACTGATTCTGGGAAAAAATATAGAAAAACATCACTGTCCTTTGAAATACCGTCTACGTCAAATCTCGGCATTATGCGGACTGCTGATTTCTAAAGAGGGACGTGGTATTCTGAATTTCTATAAGAATGTGGACGAAATATACAGCCAGCTCTTAAAACAGTGCGACAAGGACTATCAGGGGGAGATTGCTCTATTTGCTCTGTCCCCTGAATACAGGGGGCTTGGGATTGGAAAAATGCTGTTCCACAGTGTTTTAGCCTATATGAAAAGCCAGAGCATTAGCGACTTCTACCTTTATACCGATACAAGCTGTAATTTCGGCTTTTATGAACATCAGGGCATGGTGCGCCAACAACAGTATAAACATCTTGTCAATATGAAAGGGCAAAAAGTCGAACTGGAATTTTATCTTTATGATATGGCTGTATAGCGGCATTGCAGGCTGGTGCAAAGGTGACCTACGCCAGAGGAATATATACACCATATGGCAGGAAATACCCTTCTCTGGTTAATATATTCCTCTGCTAAGTTTGTGCCTCCGGTAAATGCCACTTTCCCATCAATCACAATTTTCTTTCATTCCTCAATCTTCATTTCCTTTTATTTCTCCGCATGAACACCTACCAGGCCAATTCCCAGACCTCCCGGTCCGATATGAGCTCCAATACTCATGGTAAGCGGCATATAGATACATTCCATATCCGGATAATGTTCTTTTAATTCCTGCCGGAACATAGCCAGTTTTTCCGGTTCCATCCAAGTACTTGCGATTCCCGCCTTTAGTCGCCCCTGCTTATACAAATCATAAAACCTTTCCTCCAACTCTGCGTCCAGCGCCTGACACATCTTTTTAAAGGCCGTCTTCATTCCCCTGCATTTTGCGTATGCATCCAGCTTACCGCCTTGTATCGTAAGGATTGGTTTCAAATTTAACGCTGTCCCCAGTAAAGAGGCCGCTGTTGTAATTCTGCCGCCTTTCTTTAAATATGTCAAAGAATCTACGGTAATATAAATCGTCGCATTCATTGCCTCTTTTTCCAGTGTTTTTCGTATCATTTCTCCGGAGTATCCCTGCTTTGCCATCCTTTTTGCGTCATAAACTGACTGGGCCTGCGTAACAGAAATTCTATGATTATCTACCACATGCACCCGGCCCCGAAACGGTTCCTCTTCCGCAAGTAATTGGGCGGTCTGGCAGCTACCGCTCAAACTGCTTGACATTGGAATATAGACAACCTCACCATAGTGTTCCAAAAGCCGTTCCCAACTTTCCATTACCACACCGGCTGATGGCTGAGAAGTTGTTACAGAATTACCGTTTTGCAGCCGTTCGTAAAACTGCTGCTCGTTAATTTCGTATCCTTCATAAAATATCTGTTCCTGTATGATGACCGGCATAGGGAGAATATAGATTCCCTGCTCTTTCCCCTCTTGTGGCGAAATCCCGCAATTACTGTCCGTTAAGATTGCTATTTTTTTCATCTGCGCCTCCTGCTTTCCTTAATATTGGATTCATATATTCAGGTATATAAGTAAAATATTATGCTGTACAGTTAGTGTAAAGTCAATGTTTTTCCCGTGAATTACTATTAAAAAAGTATAAAATTTTCATGCCAGATAGTTTTGCAAAGAAGATCTGCAATACGAATGATACAAAATCAGAAAAGTTTATGGTCATCCTTGAATTATTTAAGTCCAGATCAAAAAACAATCTGGACTTTCTATTACAGTCTTTCATTATATTTATATCCCACACCCCAGATTGTCAGGATATATTCCGGCGCATCCGGATTCGGCTCAATCTTTTTGCGGATCTTCCTGATAAATGCCATGATATTACTGTCCGCCATCATATATTCATCTGCCCATACAGCCTGATAAATCTGCTCTTTCGTAAACACTTCCCCCTTGTTTTGGAAAAGGAAATAAAGAATGTCAAATTCTTTGGGAGTTAGATTTACTTCCTGACCTCTGCATAAAACCCTTCTGCTTTTTGGATTAATCATCAATTCCCCGGACTGATATTCTCTGTCTCCGTCCGATTCTTCCGACTTTTCTAAAAACAGGGCGTTTTCCTGGCTATGTAAAAGCCCTTTTAAACCCTGTACAAATTCCTCTGCCTCCTTTATGTCCTGATACTCTGTCTGCACTTTTTGTGAAATCCACTGAATTAAATCAGAAGGAAGGGTAATATAAGTAATATCTTTTTTCATGGCGACCCTCCTTAAATTAATTCATGGTATTGTTTTACATATCTTCGCTTGATCCGGTTTGTCAGGAACATATACACTAAAACAACTACAAAAAGGAAAACAAAATATCCTGCCGGAAGTGTTGTTAATCCTAAAATGGTTCCTAATGGAAGCATTGTAATGCCGGAAAATACAACAACTCCAAGCGCGGTAATAATGACCACACTTTTTGACGGCCTGCTTTGGATAAAAGGTATCTTTGCTGTCCTTAGCATTTGCAGAATCAATATCTGTGACCACATAGATTCGAGAAACCATCCTGTCTGGAAAACCGTAATATATCTTGCAATCATTGCCGGATCTGATAAACCCTCAAAAGTCACACCTCCGCAAACTGAAGGACACAAGATGAAATACAGGAATAAAAATGTCAATATGTCAAACGCAGAACTGATCGGTCCAAACCACCGCATAAATCTTCCCAATGTTTTTCCCGACCACTCTCTCGGTTTCCGGTAATCTTCCGGATCTACAAGATCCCATGGAAGAACGATGCAAAGCGTATCATACAGTAAGTTCAACAAAAGAAGCTGTATGGCTGTCATAGGTAAAAAAGGAAGGAACGCACTGGCGCATACAATAGAAAAAATATTTCCAAAGTTAGAACTGGCCGTAATACGAATGTATTTTGACATATTGATAAATGTCTTTCTGCCCTCTAAAATTCCTTCTTCCAGTACATTTAAGTCTTTGTCCAACAAAACAACGTCCGCAGCATCCTTTGCCGCATCCACCGCAGTATCTACAGAAATTCCCACATCAGCTTCGCAGATTGCCGGAACATCGTTTAGCCCGTCTCCTAAAAAACCTACTGTATGCCCATTTTCCCTTAATACCTGAATAATTTCTACTTTTTGGTTCGGTGTCAACTCTGCAAATACTTCCCCATACTCTACGGCTGTTTGAAGCTGTGATTCTTCAAGATTTTCTATTTCCTGCCCAGTTAAAATCCTGCTGCAATTTACCCCTACCCTCTGACAGACAGATAATGCTACATCTTTTCTGTCTCCCGTCAAAATCTTTGTCCTGACCTCTAAGTCCCTTAATTTTTTTATTGCTTCCTTGGCAGATTTTTTAGGTGCATCAAAGAATGTAAGATAGCCTAATAAGATCATATGGTTTTCGTCCGCACAGGTAATTTCTCCGGTAGTTATCATCTCTTTTTTCGCTACGGCAATGACTTTCATTCCATCTTCCAGCATTTCTCCGATGATTTCATCCATATTCTTTTTTGCATCGTCCTGTATCGGAAGTATCTGATTCTGGTATTCTACTCTGTCGCAGCATTTTAGCACCGCGTCTGGTTCACCCTTTAAGACTAACTCCTGCCGTCCTTTCTGATCCTCGATCAAGACACTGACACACTTTCTTTCATAATCAAAAGGTATTTCATCTTTCTTTTGATAGGTTTCCGTCAGTGTTTCGTAATAGTCCTGCTTGTCCGGCATTTCAGAACATTTTAATACCGCTTCATCAATCGGATTTCGGATTCCCGAATGATAAAAGCTATTCAGATACGCATAGTTCAAAACCATTTTGCTGTCATTCCCCAGAATATCCATATAATATTCCAGTATCATGGTTTCATTTGTAATTGTACCTGTCTTATCAATACACAAAACGTCCATGCTCCCAAATCCCTGCATGGAATTCATATTTTTTATCAAGGTTTTCTTTTTGGACAACTGCAAGCTCCCTTTTGCAAGGCAAGCCGTAATAACCATCGGCAACATTTCCGGCATCAGCCCGACTGCCACCGACACCGCAAACAAAAAAGCTTCCAGCCAATTTCCTTTTGTAATTCCAGAAACAACAAATACGATGGGAACTAATACAAACATAAATTTCAGCATCACTCTTGCAATTGAATTAGCGCCTTTTTCAAAACCATCAGAGCTTCTTATTCCCTCCATGTAGGATTTTCCATATAGTGTATTGCGCCCCGACGCAAGAACAACCCCTTCTCCTTTTCCACTAATCACAGTAGTTCCCATGAATGCCAGATTGGGATAGTAGATTGGCGATCTCTGAATTTCTCCTTCGTATTTTCTGCTGTTTTTTTCTACAATCGCGCTTTCCCCACTTACCGCAGCCTGAGAAAGAAATAGGTCCTGTGTATTCGTCAACCGTAAATCCGCCGGAATCCTGCTCCCTGGCATTACATACACACAATCTCCCGGAACTAATTCTTCTGCTGCTACTTCTAAAAGAACTCCCCCTCTTTTTACTTTCACATTCGTATGAATCAGGCGCTCCATTTCCTCGGATGCGTGGTGTGATTTCATCTCCTGAATCAAACGTATCCCACCGCTGACAAAAACCATAATCAGCAAAATAAAAGAAGAATATAAATTTCTTTGTTCATCTGCCTGCATCCAATGATTTGTAAGAAAAGAGATTCCTGCTAAAAAAATTAATACCCCGGTAAATGGATTTAAAAAAGCCCTCCTTATGCGATACCATATAGTATCTTCCCTCTTTTCCAACAAGGGATTGTCCCTTTTTCTTCTTTCTTCTACTTGTTTGATACTTAACCCCTGCCCAGACGTCTCTAAAAATGTATATACTTCTGAAACTTCTTTCCACGCTGCCTGAATCAAAAATTTTTTAGATTCTGTCTGTTGTTCCATATCTGCCTCCTTTTGGATTCTATTTAAACATAGTCAAAACAAAAAGTTATTTTCCGACCTATCAAGCATCTCTTTAAGTTTAGAAGTAGCTTGTATTTCTGAAAGCATCCCCTTATAAAACGTCTGTACGTGATTATTTCTTATTCTCTACAACTCATGCGCTCGTTTTGTATAGAGTTATTGCCCTATTTTAGAAAGTTTAAAGTTGTACTCTCGAATAAAAGAAGGAGCGTCATAATCTATTTCAAAAGTATCTTTCTTAAAAGAATATATTGGTTCTCCGATAGCTCCCTTAAAAAGAAATGTTCGGGCAATCCTTATACACCCTGGGGAATCCAACTTATCTACGTCAAAAAGTATTTTTGCCTCGATACTTTTCGGATAATTCTCTCCACGAAAACGATGGGTACGAATACATTCTTGAATATGCTTTATTTGATAAACTGTATAAGGAAATCTGCTTAAAATATCTTTTCAAGTTCCCCTCCTCGTTCCGCATGACAAATAGATACTAAAAAATTATCTATATCTCCTTCCTGCTACAATATATTTTCAATAAATAGTATAACCATTTATTAAACTTGGTTCAATCCAGATTTACTGTTTGAGCCACTTCTTTTGAAAAAGATATAACGGCCAAGCCCCATTATTCTATTTCATCGATATCCGTCTTTCTGATATACTCAATAGTTTCTGTTTTTAGATAAGGTTCCATTGATCCGGACAATGTGTTCACAGGTTTTATTCCGATCCATGTGGGATACAAACTTGAATGGTATCCTTTACAGTACCATCTTGATTTCTGTCTGCCAAAAGTTCAAATGTCTGGAATTTTTCTTTCCTCCTTTTGATTTTCATTGACTTTTTATTAGTCTACATTTAGATATCTCTAAACACAAAAAGGACGAATCCCTTTTGTGCTTATAAGGGTTCGTCCTTAATAGAGTGTCAAATATAAATATTTTATACTATCTTCTATTTTCCTGCATTGTTGATAGCTGCCTGTGCTGCTGCAAGTCTTGCGATCGGCACACGGAACGGTGAGCAGGATACATAATCTAAACCAATCTTGTGACAGAACTCTACGGAGCTTGGATCTCCACCGTGCTCTCCACAGATTCCAAGATGCATCTTGTCGTTTGCACCCTTTCCTAATTTAATCGCAGTTTCCATCAGCTTGCCAACGCCTGTCTGGTCAAGTTTTGCAAACGGATCGTTCTCGTAGATCTTAGCGTCGTAGTAAGCGTTGAGGAACTTACCAGCGTCGTCACGGGAGAATCCGAATGTCATCTGAGTCAGGTCGTTTGTACCGAAGCAGAAGAAGTCAGCTTCTTTTGCGATCTCATCTGCTGTAAGAGCAGCTCTTGGGATCTCGATCATAGTACCAACTTCGTATTCAAGGTCGATTCCAGCCGCTTCAATCTCAGCGTCAGCAGTCTCAACAACGAATTTCTTCACATATTTCAGCTCTTTTACTTCTCCAACAAGCGGAATCATAATTTCCGGTTTGATGTTCCAATCCGGATGAGCTTTCTTTACGTTGATAGCAGCACGGATAACCGCTCTTGTCTGCATCTTCGCGATTTCCGGATAGGTAACTGCAAGACGGCATCCACGATGCCCCATCATCGGGTTGAACTCGTGCAGACTGTCGATGATCGCTTTAATCTGCTCTACAGTCTTGCCCTGAGCGTCAGCCAGTTTCTTGATGTCCTCTTCCTCTGTCGGAACGAACTCATGCAGCGGCGGATCCAGGAAACGGATCGTTACCGGGTTGCCTTCCAGAGCTTCGTAAAGAGCTTCGAAGTCTCCCTGCTGATATGGAAGAACTTTTTCAAGCGCTTTTTCTCTTTCTTCTTCTGTCTCAGAACAGATCATTTCACGGAATGCATCGATTCTTCCTTCACCGAAGAACATATGCTCTGTACGGCAAAGCCCGATACCCTCTGCACCAAGTTCAACTGCTTTCTTAGCATCTTCTGGAGTATCTGCGTTTGTACGAACTTTTAATGTTCTGTATTTGTCAGCCCAGTTCATAATACGCTCAAACTCTCCAGCGATTGTAGCATCTACCGTAGGGATTACTCCGTCGTAGATGTTACCTGTTGTACCATCGATAGAGATAAAGTCTCCTTCGTGGAACTCTTTTCCACCAAGTGTAAATTTCTTGTTTGCTTCATCCATCACGATATCACCGCATCCGGATACACAACATTCACCCATACCACGAGCAACAACGGCTGCATGGGATGTCATACCACCACGAACTGTCAGGATACCCTGAGCGCTCTTCATACCTGTAATATCTTCCGGGGATGTCTCAAGACGTACAAGAACGACTTTCTCTCCTCTTTCCGCCCATTCTACAGCATCGTCAGCGGTGAACACAACTTTACCACAAGCAGCTCCCGGAGATGCTCCAAGACCTTTCCCCATCGGTGTAGCAGCTTTTAGAGCCGCTGCGTCGAACTGCGGATGAAGTAATGTGTCAAGGTTACGAGGATCGATCATAGCAACTGCTTCTTCTTCTGTTCTCATACCCTCATCAACGAGGTCACATGCAATCTTCAAAGCAGCCTGAGCTGTTCTCTTACCGTTACGTGTCTGAAGCATGTACAGTTTACCGTGCTCTACAGTAAACTCCATATCCTGCATATCTCTGTAGTGTGTCTCCAGAGTCTTGCATACTTCTTTGAACTGTTTGAACGCTTCCGGGAATTTGTCTTCCATCTCGGAAATGTGCATCGGAGTACGAACACCGGCAACAACGTCTTCTCCCTGTGCGTTTGTAAGGAACTCTCCGAACAGCCCGTTTTCTCCAGTAGCAGGGTCACGGGTAAATGCAACACCTGTTCCACAGTCGTCTCCCATGTTACCAAATGCCATCATCTGTACGTTGACAGCCGTTCCCCAAGAATACGGGATATCGTTATCACGACGGTATACGTTCGCACGTGGGTTGTCCCAGGAACGGAATACAGCCTTTACAGCACCGATAAGCTGCTCTTTTGCGTCAGACGGGAAGTCTGTTCCGATTTTCTCTTTGTATTCAGCTTTGAACTGTGATGCGAGAGTTTTAAGATCCTCAGCCGTCAGCTCAACGTCAAGCTTCACGCCTTTTTCTTCTTTCATCTTGTCAATGAGTTCTTCAAAATATTTCTTTCCAACTTCCATAACAACGTCAGAATACATCTGGATAAATCTTCTGTAGCAATCCCATGCCCAACGTGGATTTCCGGAAGCCTCTGCCAGAGTTTCAACAACTTCTTCATTCAGACCAAGGTTCAGGATCGTATCCATCATACCTGGCATGGAAGCTCTCGCACCGGAACGTACAGAAACGAGAAGCGGATTCTCTTTGTCTCCGAATTTCTTTCCTGTGATTTCTTCCAGCTTTGTCATTGCCTCCATGATCTGAGACATAATCTCGTCATTGATCTGTCTTCCGTCTTCATAGTACTGTGTACAAGCTTCTGTGGTAACTGTGAAGCCCTGCGGTACAGGAAGTCCAAGGCTTGTCATCTCTGCAAGATTGGCACCTTTTCCGCCAAGAAGGTTTCTCATGGTAGCGTTACCTTCTTTAAACATATACACCCATTTCGTAGCCATGTTTCAAAGTCCTCCTAATATAATTTTTGTAATATTGACACGCAAAACACGACTTTTCGATCTGTTTTTGCAAAAGCCGTACGTTTCTGTCTCAAATATCACGTTCTTTCGCAGTTTCCTGCTGGTAATATTGTAAATGTTTTAACATAGTTCGTCAAGAAATTTATCGCATTTCTAGCCGATCTTTTCGATAAATGCCTTGTATCCTTTGACTGCTTCATATACGTCTGCCTTACTGGAGATTTCGTACAATGCATGCATACAAAGAACTGCCACACCGCTGTCGATGACTTCCATTCCATACTGTGCCATGATGTATGCAATCGTTCCGCCGCCGCCGACATCAACCTTACCAAGCTCTGCGTACTGATATCCGACTTCTGCCTCGTCCATGACTTTGCGAATCTGTGCAAGATACTCTGCGTTTGCGTCATTGGACCCGTTCTTTCCGCGGCTTCCTGTGAATTTGTTAAATACAAGCCCTTTTCCGAAGAATGCGGAGCTTCTCTTTTCAAATGCGGATGCAAACATCGGATCATAAGCAGCGCTTACATCTGAGGAGAGCATCTTAGAATTCTGAAGGGCACGTCTTACTTTCAATTCAGATTCCCCTTCTGTCATAGCGATCAGCTCTGCTACTGTGTTCTCAAAGAATTTGGAGTGCATACCTGTTGCGCCCACGCTTCCGATCTCTTCCTTATCTACGAGGATGCAGCATGCAGTACGGCTGATCTGCGGATTATCGAGCATTGCAAATAAAGAAGTAAACGCACACACTCTGTCATCCTGTCCATAGGATATAATCATGCTTCTGTCAATCCCACAGTCTCTTGCTTTCCCCGCCGGAACTATCTCAAGTTCAGCGGACGTGAAATCTTCTTCTCCAATGCCGTACGTCTCAGCAAGAAGACGAAGCACACCTGCCTTTACTGCCTCTTTTTCTTCTTTATCCAGTCCCTCTGCTTCTGTGAGCGGTCGGCTTCCGATGAGAAGATCCAGGTTGTCTCCTTCTACCACCTCAGACGCTTTCTGTGACATCTGTTTCCCTGCCAGGTGAACTAATAAGTCTGTGATCACAAATACCGGATCATTCTCGTTTTCACCGATATTAACACGCACTTTTGTTCCGTCTTTCTTTACAATCACTCCATGCAGAGAAAGCGGGGTGGCAAGCCACTGATATTTCTTAATCCCCCCATAGTAGTGGGTGTCAAGATATGCCATCTCATCTGTCTCATAGAGCGGATTCTGCTTAATATCAATTCTTGGAGAATCAATATGCGCTCCAAGAATGTTCATTCCGTTTTCCAGAGGTTCCTTACCGATCTGGAAGAGAAGGATCATTTTTCCCATGAAAGATGCATAAACTTTGTCCCCTTCTTTCAGCGTTTCGCCCGCTGCTTTATAGGCGCAAAGCGAACGATATCCTGCTTCCTCCGCAAGGCGCTCCGCAACTTCCACACATTCTCTCTCTGTCTTCCCTTCATCCAGACAGCGTTTGTAACGTGTACTGATGTCCTCCATCTCTTTCAATTCTGCCTGTGTATAGGTCTTCCATACATTTCTTCTGTCCACTGTTTTGTTCCTCCTTCAGACATATAAATTGGAGCGCTTGGCTCCCCATTGGCTTCATTATACCTCATTTTTATCAAAAGTCACAGAGATTCTTTCATTTTCTTTACATATTCTTTTACATAAGGCACACACTTCTCTTTGTACTGTCGGCAAAGCTTTACGATTGCCGAGCCGACGATCACACCGTCCGAGAAACCTGCCATCTTTTTGGCCTGCTCCTCCGTAGAGATGCCAAATCCCACCGCACATGGAATCTTGTTTATTTTTTTTACCAGTTCAACCATGCCCTGAATATCTGTTGTAATCTCTGAACGCACTCCCGTAACTCCAAGAGATGAGACGCAGTAAATAAATCCGGCGGCCTCTTTTGCTATGTTACAGATTCTCTCTTTTGATGTAGGAGCGATCAGAGAAATAAAGTCAATCCCGTGCATTTTACAGACATGGTCAAACTCTTCTTTCTCTTCAAAGGGAACATCAGGCAGGATCAACCCATCCATACCCACTTCCGCGGATGTCCTGATAAACCGCTGTGTTCCGTAAGAAAATACCACATTGGCGTAAGTCATAAATACAAGTGGAATTCTCGTCCGTTTCCTCAGCCTTCTCACCATCAGAAAGATGTCATCCGTAGTAACACCTCCGGACAGAGCCCGTAAATTGGCTTCCTGAATGACCGGGCCTTCCGCTGTAGGATCAGAAAACGGGATCCCAAGTTCTATAAGATCCGCTTCTGCCTCTTCCATGGCAAGAACCAGCTCCTCCGTCACATCAAGCGATGGATCGCCGCAGGTGATAAATGGGATAAATGCCTTTCCCTTTTCAAACGCATGTCTGATATTACTCATAAAGATCCTCCCCTCTGTATCTCGCAATAGCTGCACAGTCTTTATCCCCTCTCCCGGACAGATTGATCACAAGACATTCTTCTTTTTTCATCTCTTTCGCAAGTTTCATGGCATATGCCACGGCATGAGCGCTTTCAATGGCCGGAATGATCCCTTCCGTTCTTGACAGATATTCAAATGCGTTTACTGCCTCGTCATCCGTTACCGCCACATATTCTGCACGTCCTTTATCGTACAGATCCGCATGTTCCGGGCCGATCCCCGGATAATCCAGTCCGGCTGAAATCGAATAAACCGGCGCAATCTGACCGTATTCATCCTGGCAAAAATACGATTTCATTCCATGAAAAATGCCGGGTTTTCCGGTGGCAATGGTTGCCGCTGTCTCTTTTGTATGTATCCCTCTTCCTGCCGCTTCGCATCCGAACAGCCGGACGTCTTTATCTTCAATGAAATGATAGAACGCTCCGATGGCATTGGATCCTCCGCCTACGCAGGCCAGAACGGCATCCGGCAGTTTCCCCTCCATCTCCATCATCTGCTCTTTGATCTCTTTGGAGATCACTGACTGAAAATCCCGTACAATCGTTGGGAACGGGTGTGGTCCCATCACAGATCCCAGAACATAGTGAGTGTCGTCAATACGCTTTGTCCATTCCCTCATAGTTTCGGATACCGCGTCTTTTAAAGTTGCCGTTCCTGTCGTAACCGGATGAACCTTTGCTCCCAGAAGCTTCATCTTATAAACATTGAGTGCCTGTCGCTTCATATCCTCTTCTCCCATGAATATTTCGCACTCCATTCCCATCAGAGCGGCAACTGTTGCCGTTGCTACTCCGTGCTGCCCTGCTCCTGTCTCGGCAATGACCCTCATCTTACCCATCTTCTTTGCAAGCAGCACCTGTCCCAGGACATTGTTAATCTTATGTGCTCCCGTGTGGTTCAGATCCTCCCGTTTCAGATAAATCCTGGCTCCTCCCAAATCTTCTGTCATATGTTTTGCAAAATAAAGACGGGATGGTCTTCCGGCATACTCGTTCAGAAGGTCTGTCAGTTCCCGTTGAAACTCCGCTTCCCCTTTGTAGTAATAATACGCTTCTTCCAATTCAATCACCGCATTCATCAGGGTTTCCGGAATATACTGCCCTCCATGGGCGCCAAATCTTCCTTTTGACATCTCTGTTTCTTCCTTTCTTCTATCTTCTCTTATTCGGCCAGCGTCCGAAGCATCCGAACTGCCGCCAAAATTTTCTTTCCATCTTTTTGCCCGTCCGTCTCCACGCTGCTGTTTACATCAAGCGCAAACGGTGAAAAACGTCGAAGGACTTCTTCCATATTGTGCGTCCCGATCCCTCCTGCCATAAAATACGACCTCGGGATATCCTCAAGCAGATTCCAGTCAAAGGTCTGTCCTGTACCGCCCTCTCCACAATCAAATAATAAGTAATCAGCCGGAGACAACACCGCTGAGCGTACATCCTCTTTGCTTCTGACAGAAACTGCCTTAATGACAGGCACCTGTGCCTTGCTTTGAATCGTATGGATGATTTCACCATTTTCCTGTCCATGAAGCTGAACCATCCGGATTCCGGATTCTCTTACAATTCTCAGGATAACATCTGTCTTCTCGTTGACGAAGACTCCGATTGGGACAATCTCCGGATTCAGCATGTCCACCAGTATGTTAAGCTGCTCAGCCCCGATGCTTCTTCTGCTTCCCGAAACATTGAAAATAAATCCACAGTAATCCGGCTCCGCCACATTGACAGATATTACATCCTCGATTCGTTTCAGGCCGCAGATTTTGATCTTTGTTTTCATCTATGTTTCCCTCTCAGCACATCCAGTGCTTTCCTTTTATCTGTTGCCCGCATTAACGTCTCCCCAATCAGTATCGCGTCTGTTCCATTTTCCCGCAGAAGCCGGACGTCCTCAGGGTTGCGGATACCGCTTTCAGACACATACACTGTCTCCGGCGGCACCAGATCTCTCATCCGGATACTGGTTTCCAGATCCACCTGAAAGGTGTGCAGATCCCGGTTATTCACTCCGATCACCCTTGCCCGACACTGCTTTGCCATCTCCACCTCTTCTTCTGAATGTGCCTCCACCAGAGCCGAAAGACCGAGCTGCTCCACCAGTTCCAGATATTCCATCAACTCTTCTTCGCGAAGAATAGTGCAGATCAGAAGGACGGCATCCGCCCGCATGGCTTTCGCTTCATAAATCATATATGGATCGACGGTGAAATCTTTTCTCAGGACAGGGAGCTTTACTTTCCCTGCGATCTCTTCCAAAAACACATCACTTCCCTGGAAATAAAAGGGTTCTGTCAAACACGAAATTGCCGATGCCCCGGCTTTTTCATACTCCCTTGCAATATCCAGATACGGAAATGTTTCCAAAATGACCCCTTTGGAGGGAGAGGCCTTCTTCACTTCACAGATAAAGGAAAGTCCTGGCTGCTTCAGGTTTTTCTCAAACAAAAAAGGCTCTTTTTCTCCGGCCCGTTCCGCAATTCTTTCTTTCAGAAGTAAGACAGGGACTTCCCGCTTCCTATGCTCTATCCGTTCTTTTGTCTTTGCCGCAATTTCACTTAGTATCGTACCCATAGAGACCTCCTACCGCTCTTTTTCCAGGCCGCCGGATTCCTGGATAAATTCATCCAGCTTCTTTCTGGCTGCCCCACTGTCAAGCAGCTCCTGAGCCATTCTGACGCCTTCTTTCATTGTCGGAACTTTCCCTGACAGGTAAAGAGCAGCTCCGGAATTCAGCGCAACGGCGTCTCTTTTTGCCCCTTTCTTTCCATTTAGAATCTCCATGGTAATCTTTGCGTTCTCCCGCGGCGTACCGCCGGTCAAATCTTCTTTTCGGCAGCGAACAAATCCAAAGTCTTCCGGACAGATTTCATATGTCCGGTAAGAACCATCCCTGATCTCGCAGACTTTCGTCGGAGCGCTCATGGAAATCTCATCCAGTTGATCCATGCCGTAGACGACCATCCCCCTCTTCACTCCCAGATTGTTCATCACCCTTGCCAACGGTTCTACCAAAGTCTCCTCGTAAACTCCCATCAGCTCCATATTGGCTCCCGCCGGGTTGGACAGCGGTCCCAGAATATTAAATATCGTACGGATTCCAAGTTCTTTCCGGATGGGTGCCACATATTTCATCGCAATGTGATAGTTCTGAGCGAACAGAAAACAGATTCCGATCTTTTTCAGCATCGCCGCACTTTTCTCCGGAGAGACGTTGATTTTCACCCCCAGCGCTTCCAGTACGTCTGCCGCGCCGCTTTTGCTGGAAGCGGCGCGGTTGCCGTGTTTCGCCACCGGTACACCCCCTGCCGCAATGACCAGGGCGGAAGTGGTGGAGATATTAAAGGAATTTGCTCCATCCCCTCCCGTCCCCACAATCTCCAGTACATCCATCTCATGCAGCAGACGGATACAGTGATCCCTCATTCCTTTCGCCGACCCTGTGATCTCTTCGATGGTTTCTCCTTTCAGGGAAAGCGCCGTCAGATAGGAACTCATCTGCACCGGACTTGCTTTCCCGTCCATGATCTCATTCATCACTTCCAGCGCCTCCTGCGCTGTCAGATCATTTCGCTGTGCCAGTTTTAAAATTGCTTCTTTAATCATGTCTGTAACCCTCCACTAAATTCTGAATTATCTTTTCCCCTTCTGGTGTAAGTACGGATTCCGGGTGAAACTGCAGCCCGTAAACCGGATATTTTTTATGTTCCACTGCCATAGCTTCCTGGTCGTCGGCTCTTGCCGTAACTCTCAGAACGTATGGCAGCGTCTCCTCTTTCTGGTCTGCCGGAAATTTTCCGTTATAAAACCAACAAAAAATCCCTGATACAGACAACTTGCATATATCTGTATCAAGGACGATATCTACTTACCGCGGTGCCACCTTGATTCACGGAAATATCCCGTGCGCTTTGCGAAATACTAACATATCTCCGGCAACTGACGTATGCCCTACGTCGCAGAGTACTGGGCAGGAATATCTGCTTTTGACTGCGCCCTCCGTGGTCCATTTGGCTGACTGCGTTCCATCCGGCTCTCACCTTCCCGGACTCTCTGTGGGTGCATGACAACTTTGATCTCCACTTCAACGGTTTATCTGGCTAAATTCAATTTTTATTTATTATATGATCAATTCAGGGATCTGTCAATACTTTTTTCAAGGTTTTCCATCTCCGTCAGAATCTCTTTCTGACGCTCATCAAAGAGGAGCCCTTTATTGTATTTGTAATAATACGGGCAATCATTCTCCCGCAAGAATCGGATACTGTCACCGTTTGTGTGAAGCTCGGCCAGAAAAGCCGCCATCTCCTGACTCTCCCCGAAGGCTTCCTCCAGAAAGCAAAACGTATGTTCCAACGCATCCATCGTTTTGTCAATAACATTCTCCCGCTGCTTTGTCTGTAGGGAAAATCGTTCCTTGATAAAAGCGAACTCCGCCTCCCAGCCGCTATCCCCGGCCTTCTCTGTTCTCAGTTGCCACTGACGGCTATAGGATTCCAGTTCTTCCAGAACTGCCCTCTCCAGTTTCTCTGCTTCTCCTGATAAAAGATCCGCACGCTTCTTTGCAAGATAGTCTTCCCGTCTTTCTCTGATGACTGCCTCCAGATCCTTCTTTTCCTTGCAGTTTTTCAGTGCATCATAGAGACGCGCAGTCTTTTCATCCTCCACACAATAGGCACGGAAAAACTCGCAGAGCTTTCCACTTAACATCCCGACGATACTGAACCGCTCGTCAAAGGAAGCAAACCGAAGTTTTTCCAGCGTCTCCTTACTGTAGACGCCCTGCACAATCTTTTCGAGCCCGTAATCCTTTTTATATTTTTCATAAAGTTCCATGTAGTTGGCAAACTCCTTTGCCACCTCCCAATTTTGCAAATACTGGTGTACCACTTCCCGGTCCGCCTTTTTTCCTAACATACGGTAGACTTTCAGAAGCTCAGATAAGTCCTCCCACCCCCTGGCAGTCACAAACTGTTTCCCGTCTACCGTATTTTCCACCCGGTAAAAATGAGATTTTCGGAGTTCCAGGTAGGCCAGAATCACCGGGTCAATGCCTGCTTCGTAAGCATATTCCCGCCACACATTATAGTTTTCCTCGATATCGATCCTCTTTAAACGGTCCAATGTTACGATATCAAACTCCCGGACAGATTTATTGTACTCCGGCGGATTGCCTGCCGCCACGATGATCCATCCTTCCGGAACCTTTTGATTTCCGAACATCTTGCACTGTAAAAACTGCAGCATCGTCGGCGCCAGCGTCTCCGATACACAGTTGATCTCATCCAGAAAAAGAATTCCTTCCTTTAACCCGGTCCGCTCCATCTTCTCGTAAACAGAAGCGATAATCTCGCTCATCGTGTACTCCGTGACCGAACAGGTTCGATCCTGGTAAACCTTCTCTCTGATAAAAGGGAGACCCACAGCGCTCTGTCTGGTATGATGGGTGATGGTGTAGGAGACCAGAGCGATCCCGCATTTTCTTGCGATCTGCTCCATAATCTGTGTCTTCCCGATACCAGGAGGCCCCATGAGAAGAATCGGCCTCTGCCGGAAAGATGGTATCAGATAATGCCCGTCCTCGTCTTTTTGCAGGTAAGCCTCAATGGAATCCAGAATCTCCTGCTTTGCTCGTTTGATATGCATCCTTATGCTTCCTCGCTTTCCGTAAATATTGCCTCATCCAAAATGAGCCGGATGGCCCACGCCGGGGTTCGTATGTCTCTTCTGCCGTCATCAATAAAGACAAAGGCTGTGTCATACGCCGGCATCTGCGACGGATAAGTACCGTATCCGTCTGTAAAATAGATCACGCCCCGCAGGTTTGTAAATTCTCCTTTTTCGATCAGACTGTCAATATAGGCAAAGGACGGACGGAAGTCTGTTCCTCCGCCTCCGTAAAATTTCAGATGCTCCATATATTCTTTCCAGTCCTTCCGCTTCGTAATACGGACGTCCTCCCGGACTTTCTCGTCACATTGCAGGATGCGGATGTGAACTTTCCGGAAGAAACTTTCATTCTCACTTAATACATCGTAGGTCTCCTCCAGAAACTTCCGGACCAGTTCTCCGGAACAGGACATGGAGGTATCCACCACAATGACAAATTCTTCAATCTTTTTGACCTCTTTTGTCTCTTGGGGCTCGATCAGCGGCATATTGCCGTACATGGATAATCCGTAAGTGTAAAAGGTGTAATCAAAGCTGTCGTCATCCACCCCGATCTCCTCTTTCCACACAGAAAACTTCCTCAAAAATTCCCGATAGTCATACCGCTTTTTGTTGGCAATCCGCAGCTCGTCCATCAGATCCCCGGATGTTTCATCCTCCTCTTGTGCGAAGGTGTCAAGATCCAGCTCCATCTGTTCACTGATCTGCTGCCAGTTGTTCTGTGTTTCATTGGGCTGTCTTCTTTGCTCGTCCGGTTTTGGCCAGTAGAGATGGCTGTCTGTGGCAAATTCCTCCTCCATCTTTTGCCTCCTCGTCTCGCTTAGTCCCCATGCCGTCAGACAGTGGTAGATCTTTTGGGCACTCAAGACGTCCGTCTTTTGTTTTAGCTGTCGGTATGTCTCCTTGCGGAGCCAGGAAGACGCCTTTCGGACACAGGGGTGGGAAAGGCTGTCGATCACCGACTCCACCGCAATATTACAGGCCAGATCCCAGAACACTTCATTGCGCTTCCCTTTTAAAAACAGGTGGCCGAACAGACAGTGCAGTACTACATGGAGGTACGCCCGGTTCACCCCTCTTCGATCCGTCCGGTACGTACCGCCAAGCCATCCGGGATGGAAATACAGCATCTGCCCATCTGTTCCGATAGAACCAATCTCCCCGTCCATCTGAAACCGGAGACTGGAAAGCGCCACATCAAGGTAACGCATCTTCAAATACAGCTCATTTCTGGCTATCTTTAAAATCTCCTGTCCGAGCAGCTCCAGACGCCGAAGCTGCTCTTCTTCCTGATTTTTCTCCATCTTTTTCTCCTTTTATAGCTCAAACGTCTTTTTGCCTGCCGTCCCCCGGCGTTTTGAAAGAAGCAGGGCGGCCGCCTCCGCCTGTCCTATCTCCTGGGCTTTATCAAGTGCCTCCTCCAGACTCTCTCCCTCCCAGATTCGATGCTCCAGGAGAAAAAGAACCGTCTCCATATCGTCCCGGACAAAAAGCAAATCTGCCGTGTCCCCGGCACATTTTCTCAGAAAAGAAGTATACTCCTCCCTCGCCTGTTCTGACAACCGGTAGGGAAAACAAAGCCGTGCCAATGCGATTTCAATCAATGTCCGCACGCTCTCCCTTGCCTTTGCTTTGGCAAACAGGGAATCGTACTCCTCATAGTCGATCTCCTTGTGATAGACGCACTGCCGATAATCCCCACCCGCCCCATGGTAGTGGGTTTCCACGATCCGTGCCGGAGTATTCTCCACCGCCTCTTCATAGTGTTCCGGGAAAATGAGCCGTGCCACTTCCACGTTGTCCCCGTCTTCGTAAGAAATCCGTACCTCCAGCTCAAAGCGCTGTTCCTCCAGAAACTGTCTGAGACAAGTCCGCCTTGTCTGTCTGCATGCTATATCCAATCTGGCAAGCTGGCATCCGGTAAACGCTCCGCCCTCGATGCTTTGGAGGCTGTCTGTAAAAGACAGACGTTTCAACCGGGAGCACCGGTAAAAGGCATACCGCCCGATCTCCCATACCTGAGACGGCAGATGGACCTCCTCTACAAGCTCCCCGCAAAGCCGTCTACGTTCTTCGGGCATATTTCCCTCTTCTTCCGGCAAAAAAATGAAAAGGCTGCGCTTCTCATCTGTCTTTGCAAAGCCATAGTCCCCGATCTTCGTCACTGGAACACCATGAATCTGTGCCGGAAGATAAATCTCCGGACTTACACCGTAGCATCCGAAAACTGTGGCCGTCCGGGCACCGCCCGACTGTCTGCTTTCTTCTATTTGATAATGGATTTCCGGATACATGTCGTCCCTCCTTTTTTAAATTTCACCTTATCAGCACTATGCTCATCACCGGAAGTACCAAAAGGCACCTTCCGGGATCGCAGGCATCCGACAAGGTTTCTGACAAGCCTGTATTTCGGCTTACCGCCAAAACAAATAACGGCCGGAAGACAACTGCTCCCGGCCTCATTTTTAGTATTCAAACTTCTTTTCAAAATATGCTTTGAGATCTTCGATCTTGACTCTTTCCTGCTCCATGGTGTCACGATCACGGACAGTCACTGCTCCATCCTCCTCGGACTCAAAATCGTAAGTCACGCAGAACGGGGTTCCGATCTCATCCTGACGACGGTAACGCTTGCCAATGTTTCCACGGTCG
The DNA here is from genome assembly GCF_001280875.1 of Sellimonas intestinalis. Lineage (GTDB taxonomy): Bacteria > Bacillota > Clostridia > Lachnospirales > Lachnospiraceae > Sellimonas > Sellimonas intestinalis. The sequence continues at coordinate 32,298 of NZ_LGAJ01000015.1, forward strand.
TCGTATTCACAGTTGTAATATTTACTCAGTTCGGTATAGATCTTTTCTGCGCCTTCGTTTAACTTCTTGGAGAGCGGAAGAACACCGATCTTCACCGGAGCCAGGGCCGGATGGAAATGAAGGACAGTACGCACGTCGCCGCCTTCTAATTCTTCCTCATCGTAAGCCGCACAGAGGAACGCAAGAACCACGCGGTCCGCTCCCAGAGACGGCTCAATGACATATGGGAGGTATTTCTCTTTCTTCTCATCGTCAAAGTAGGCCAGATCCTGCTTGGATACGTCCTGATGCTGTCTCAAATCGTAATCCGTACGATCCGCGATTCCCCACAGTTCGCCCCATCCGAATGGGAATAAGAATTCCAGGTCAGTCGTCGCACGGCTGTAATGGGAAAGCTCTTCTTTCTCATGGTCACGGGCACGCAGCTCGTCCTCTGTCATTCCAAGACCTCTCAGCCAGTTATAGCAGAAATCTTTCCAGTACCGGAACCACTCCAGATCTGTTCCCGGCTCACAGAAGAACTCCAACTCCATCTGCTCGAACTCTCTTGTACGGAATGTAAAATTTCCAGGTGTGATCTCGTTACGGAATGACTTTCCGATCTGACCGATACCAAACGGGATCTTCTTTCTGGAAGTCCGCTGAACATTCTTAAAGTTTACAAAGATGCCCTGGGCTGTCTCCGGACGAAGATATACAACATTCTTTGCGTCCTCTGTTACGCCCTGGAATGTCTTAAACATCAGATTAAATTCCCGGATCTCCGTGAAATTGTGCTTGCCGCAGCTCGGACACGGGATCTGATGCTCATTGATGAATTGCATCATCTTCTCATGGGACCAGGCGTCTACGCTTTCCTTGATCTCAATCCCATGCTCTTTCGCATAATCTTCAATCAGTTTATCTGCACGGAAACGCTCCTTACACTCTTTACAGTCCATCAGAGGGTCGCTGAAGTTCCCAAGATGTCCGGAAGCGACCCATGTCTGCGGATTCATCAGGATCGCGCAGTCTACACCGACATTGTAAGGATTTTCCTGAATAAATTTCTTCCACCATGCTTTTTTTACGTTATTTTTCAGTTCCACACCGAGATTTCCATAATCCCATGTATTGGCAAGACCTCCATAGATTTCAGATCCCGGATATACAAACCCCCTGGTTTTGGCAAGAGCTACGATTTTTTCCATTGTCTTTTCTACCATCGTCTTTTACCTCACATTCTTCTAAAATTGTTACCATTATACGGTAATTTTCCCCCTTTTGCAAGCAGTACACTCCATTTAAAGGAATTCCAGCATCTCCAGAGACCGGAACGTATGGCCTATGTATACATCCACGCATCTCTTCGCCGACTGTTTTAACTCCTCCAGTACTTTCTCAGTGACGGTAAAGGTGTAGAGCTTCTCTACCGGAGTGGCCACAATAAAAGCAAGCGCATAGACTGTGGACTGCCCCACTCTCCGGGCATCGGACGCTTTCGACACACAATCCCGGCAAAGGAGCCCTCCTTTCGCGGCACTGAACCAGTACGGCTCACCCTGCTTTCCACATCCGACACAGGAAAAGACCTGTGGGGCCTCCCCTTCAAGACAGATCATCTTCAGCTCGAAAATGCATCGGATCAGCGAAAGAGAAATGCTTCTCTTGACGACAATCCGCATCGTCTGGTAGAGAAGCTTTAAAATTTCCGTCTCGTCGTTGTTTTCTCTCGTAACATATTCTGCAAATTCCAGGAAATAAAACCCATATGATACAGCCTCAATATCTGTCCTTAGCTCCCCAAAATAATTCTGGATTTCCGCCTGCTGCATTGTATAGGAGGAGCGTCCCTCGTACAACGTAAACGTGCCGAACAGAAACGGGCTTGTCGTTCCGACAAGCATACTGTTCGGCCGCCTTGCGCCTTTTGCAAAAGCGGAGATCTTCCCCCGCTCACGGGAGAGGATCACCACTCTTTTATCGTATTCTCCAATCGGAAGCGCTGACAGAATCATTCCTGTCACGGTAATCGTCTGGCTCACTTTCTTCATCCTTCCGGCTTTCGTTCTGATACCGGTTCATCACGGCTTCACACCGTGCCATCCCTCTGTAGGTCAGATAATCTTCCACCTTTCCGGTTTTTACAAACCGTTCCCAGTAGTCTTTTTTCATCGGATCACCTCTTCATCTTTTGGAATAAACTTAGGTTCTCCGATTTTCCCTTTGTTATTCTTCTTCCCGGTATCCAAAATTTCTCATCAGAAATTCACTGTCTCTCCAGTCTTTTTTGACCTTCACCCACAGCTTTAAATTTACCTGGCAGTCAAGCATCCGCTCGATCTCAAACCGTGCTGTACTGCCGATCTTCTTCAGCATACTGCCCTGCTTTCCGATGATGATCCCTTTATGGGAATCCCGCTCGCAGATGATAGTCGCGTCAATGTCTGCAATCGTCCCCTTTTGACCTTTCCTGAATTTCATCCGGTCAATCACAACCGCGATCCCATGCGGGATCTCCTCATTAAGGCTGTGGAGTGCTTTCTCCCGAATCAGTTCAGAGACGATCTGACGTTCCGGCTGGTCCGTCACCGTGTCCTCGTCGTAAAACCGCGGGCCGTACGGAAGGTACTGTAAAATGACTCTCACCAGCTCGTCTGTGTTCTCCCCGGTTCTTGCACAAACCGGAACAATCTCGGCAAAATGATAAATATCTTTATATTTTGCGATACACGGAAGCAGCTCTTCCCGTTTCACCTGATCTACTTTATTCATCACAAGAATCACCGGCGTGCGGACCTTCTCAAGCTGCTGTGCGATGTGCTGCTCACCCGCTCCGATAAAGGTAGACGGCTCCACAAGCCAAAGCACCACGTCTACCTCGTTTAACGTACGCTCCGCCACATTGACCATATAGGCGCCAAGCTTATTTTTCGCCTTATGAATTCCCGGTGTATCCACAAAGACGATCTGTCCCTCCTCAGTCGTAAGTACCGTCTGGATCCGGTTTCTCGTCGTCTGCGGTTTATTCGATGTGATGGCGATTTTCTGCCCGATCATACGGTTCATCAAAGTGGATTTCCCTACGTTCGGACGGCCGATCAGCGTTACAAATCCTGATTTATACTGTTTGTTTTCTATCAAACCATGTTCCTCTTTCCTTCGTAAGCATGTTTTTTCACATGTCTGTTTCCTTTGTCCGGGTCTGCTTCTAAAAGAGCGCCTTTATCTCAGTGAATACTTCCCGATCCTGCTCAATCTTCTCCTCGTTTCCGATCACGCAGACCTGATCTTCCCGTAATACCTGCTCTACAATCCCGGCCAGATTGCGGATATCCTGCTGTGTAGCGTGGAGAACCTCTCTTCTCTCCTGTTCCATCATCTCTTTTGTCACATGGTTCATATAGAGATTCATGGATCGGTCTCCCTTGACAGCCGGGGTCATCGGCTGATCCATGTTGCTGATTGTACCGATGATGAATTTCGTCATATCCCGGTCGCTGACCGCAAAATTTCTCAGATAATCCGTTACGCCCTGATAAATATCCAGCGTATTTTTGAGATGCGGATCCCGGTAGGATGCAAAATACCCCTCTCCCAATCTGTTGAAGCTGCTCATACAGCCGTAAGCTCCGCCCTTGACACGGATGTTCTGCCAAAGATATTCATATCCCATAATCACTTTCAGAATCTGAAGCGCTCCATGGTATTCCATTCCCGCATCAATAAAGTTTCCTGCCATTGCCACATACTGTACTTTAGACGCAGTCTGGAAGCCCTCGTTTTTCTTTGTACAGGTGAGAAGAAAGCCGCCCTCTTTTACCTTTTCTTTCCACAGGCGCCCAGAAAATGCCGCAATTCCGGCAAGAACCGCGTCAAAGCTTTCTTTTGCTCCTGTATAGCTTACGATCATCCGCTCTTTCCGGAAGATCTTCTTACAGAGCTCTGTCAGGATGCTCACGAGCCTTCCCTTCTCCTCATCAAAATGATCGGCAATCCGACTGACAGTCTCGTAGTACTCGATACCGTTTGTCATATCCTTAAAACGGGCCGCCGGAGAATGATAGGACATGGCCCGCAGCACGGCGGAACTATGTCCCGCGGAGAGGAATTTCATCTGGAGTCTCGATTTGAGCATCTCAAGAATCTCCTTCAACCGCTTCTCATCGCTTAAGACGGACCGCATCAGAATCTCTTCCATCATGGAAAGAGCGAATGGAAGCTCTGCGTAGAGTGCCTTCGCCTTGATCTCAAAGGTCGGACGAAACTCCTTTTCCTTTACCTTGGTAACGTCGGTATACATCTCCAGGGACGTCTCAATCCCCCCGGTACGCCGGTTAATCTCATGGAAGAGCTTGCCGTACTCGTAGTGTTCTGTATCGATGATACCAAGCACTGCCTGCAGGAGTCCTGCATACGGGATCTCTTCTTCCGTCAGTGTCCTGAGGTCAAAGATCATCGTCAGATATCCGATGCCGTTCGTCTCAATCGGATGACAGATACAAGTGACGTCGCCTGCTTTTCTCTCCTCGTTATAGACCGGAGCTGCCTCCTCAGAGATATCGCTGACTTTCAGAACCGGAATCTTCTCCAGAATCTCCGGCGGGGTCGGCTCCTCCTGGTACGCGCGCAGCTCTTTTGTATCCTTTACAAGCTTTTCCACTTCTTCCCGGCTCAGGCTTCTTTTATAGTCCTGAAGCCTTTTCTGAATCTTCCGGTCTGCCTCCGCCGCCATCCCTTTCTTCGGACAGATCATCACAATAGAAGCGTGGGTATTGTCAAGCAGATACTCCTGAATCAGATCTTCATAATATGATGTTCCAATCTGCTCTTTTAAAAACGCAAACGTGTCAAGCGCATCGAGGTGAAGAAACGGTCTCTTCTCATCATAAAGCCAACTGTCGAGCATCTGAAGACCATACATCAGTCCCTTCGGATAGCTTCCAAAATCAGCTTCCCGGTAACGGAACTCATGGTAATGAATACCCGCAGCCAGCGCATCCGGATCGATCCCTTCTTTTACAAGCCTTGTAAGGGTAGACTCAATCACCTGAATAAAGGCATCTTTTTGGGACTCCTCCGCATTTTTGGCAATGACGGAGAAAATAGGCTGGCATATTCCATTTTCGTAAGAGCCGAGAATATCGTGTCCGATTCCGGCGTCTGTCAATGCTTTCTTAAGCGGCGCCCCAGGGGCGGACAATAACGCATAATCCAGAATGGAAAATGCCAGATACAGCTTCTCATCGAGGCTCGTTCCCACAACCTTATTATAAGAAAGATAGGTGTTCATCTCCTCTGTCTCCGTATTGGAGATGGAGTAATACCGCTTCCATTCCACCGGATGTTCAAATGGCTTTTGCATCTTGATCTCAGAGTCAATCCAAGCACAGTCAAACCGGCTCAGATAATGCTCATCCAGCCAGGTAAGCTTTGCTTCCATATCCATATCGCCGTACAGATAAAGATAACTGTTGGAGGGATGATAATACTTGCGATGAAAATCCAAAAAGTCCTCATAAGTCAGGGACGGAATCTCATCCGGATCCCCGCCGGACTCGTTAGAGTAAGACGTATCCGGAAACAGGGAATTCAAAATCATCCGGTCTAACACACCGTCCGGCGAGGAGAATGCTCCTTTCATTTCATTATATACGACGCCATTGTATTTCAGTTCTCCGTCTGCATCCTCCAGTTCGTAACTCCATCCCTCCTGACGGAATGTCTTATCATTTTCATAAATATTCGGGTAAAATACCGCATCCATATAGACGTGCATCAGGTTCTGAAAATCCTGGTCATTGCAACTTGCAACCGGGTATACCGTCTTATCCGGATATGTCATCGCATTTAAGAACGTATTCAGCGACCCTTTCACCAGCTCCACGAACGGATCTTTGGCCGGAAATTCTCTTGACCCGCAAAGCACCGAATGTTCCAGGATATGTGGAAGTCCTGTACTGTCCTGCGGAGGCGTTCTAAACCCCACGGAAAAAACTTTATTTTCATCCTCATTCTCAATCAAAACAATCCTTGCCCCACTCTTCTTATGGCGGAGCAGATATCCCTTGGACTGGATCCCCTTTAATTCCTGCTCCTGCATGAGCTCGTATGCCTGTAATCTCTTTGTCTCCATTTCCAACCTCCTCATTGTGACATCTTGTCTCTGCTCTATAGTATACCATGATTTCCCTGCCCGTAAAACACGAGAACCGGAAATCCTCTTGTTCTTTCCCTACTCCGTCTTTCCATTGCTCTTTTCAATCATATTGCGGATATCCTGCATTTCCTGGTCAAGCTGGGAGATGATCGTAGCGCACCGTTTCAGTTTTCTCTGGATCTCTCCCTCATCATCGATCTCTTTTTTGTATCGGAGGCGATGATCCACACTGGCCCAGAAATCCATGGCGATCGTCCGGAACTGCACTTCTACTTTCATATACCGCTTTCCATCAGCCAGAAAAATCGGAATCTCCAAAATCAGATGGAGGCTTCGGTAGCCGTTCTCCTTTGGATTTTGTATGTAGTCTTTCGTCCTGAGCAGTCGGATATCGTCTTGTCCTGTCAAAAGCTCAGCCAGCTTATAGATATCCTCCTGGAACGCACATACTACCCGAATTCCTGCCACATCAAATAAATGCTCTTCAATATTTTCCAGCGTCGGCTCCAATCCCTTTCTTTTCAGCTTTTCCATAATGCTGGCCGGAGACTTCAGCCTCGTTTCTATGGATTCAAAAGGATTCCGGTCGTAATTCAGCGAAAACTCGGCGTCCAATACATTAAGCTTCGTCTCCACTTCCATAATCGCGCATTTATATTGATTCATCAATGCTGTAAATTCCACGCTGTTTGCCATATCACAGCTATCTGTACGCTGTGTATAGATCTCCTTCAAGTTTTCTTTCATTGACTACACCTCTTTTATCCAATATCGCATGATTAATCCTCAGTATAGTATAGCAAAGGCATGGGGGAAACTCCAATGAAAAATCTATAAACAATTTCTGTCCTAAAGTTCAATTTGTGCTATTATAAGAAAGAGAAATCTTTTTATCGGGGAGGAATGTTATGATGACAGAACATACACGTACATGGCTCAAGACCGGACTTGTCTCCGGATTGATTTATCTTATTTCCATCACACCACGTCTTCTGGGAAGAGCCAGACGAATGCCAGGAAAATTTTATGCTCACCGGGGACTTCACAATCTCTCCGAAGGTGTCCCGGAGAATTCCATGGCTGCTTTCCGACGTGCGGCAGAGCATGGCTACGGCATTGAGCTGGATGTCCAGCTTACCCGGGACGGACAGGTTATCGTAGCCCATGATTATGACCTGAAGCGCATCTGCGGTATCGAAAAGGAAATCGATTCTCTCACTTATGAGGAACTTTCCCGTTTCCCGATTCTCGGGACGGAAGAACGAATTCCACTCTTAGAGGATGTGCTGAAACTGGTAAAAGGGCAGGTGCCGCTCATCGTAGAGATCAAATATAAGCATCTTGGCAGCACCATCTGCAAAAAAACAGCAGAACTTCTGGATCATTACAGCGGCTCCTTCTGTATTGAGTCCTTCCATCCGGCAGCTCTGATCTGGTTTCGGAAATACCGCCCATATGTGTGCCGTGGACAGCTTGGAATGAATTTCCATAAGGACGACGGCCGGGTGCACCCGGTTTACTATTTCCCACGCCACCTGCTGACAAACTTTCTAACAAAGCCGGACTTTATCGCCTATGACCATCACGCAAGAGGCGCGTTATCTCTGACACTTTGCCGGGTCATTTTCGGCACGCCATGCTTTGCATGGACTGTAAAATCCAGCCGGGAACTCTATGCGTGCGAGCAGGCCTTTGATTATTTTATCTTTGAGGGTTTCCTTCCAGAAGACCAGGAACGGTCCTGAATTTTTTATAATTTAAGCTTGATACTTGGAAAGAGGGGGCATAAAGCCCCCTCTTCTGATGTGGCGGACAGAATCCGCCGAACTGATTTTTATTTGTCGTAGATGGTTTTAATCTCAAGAAATTCTTCGTATCCTTCCACTCCGCCTTCTCTTCCGAGTCCGGATTGTTTATATCCTCCAAACGGAGAAGTAGGATCCCACTGTCCTTCATTGACATAAACAGTTCCTGTCTTCATCTGGCGTGCAACTTTATTTGCCTCTTCTTCCGGCCCGTATACAGCGCCCGCCAGTCCGTAAATGCTGTCGTTTGCAATTTTTACCGCTTCCTCTTCCGTCTCATACGGAATGACAACAAGTACCGGTCCGAAAATTTCTTCCTGAGCAATCCTCATATCCGGTTTTACATCGCTGAAGATGACCGGTTTTATATAATAGCTGCCGTTATCCTCCGGAACTTCTCCAGATACCATTCTTGCCCCTTCCTGAAGTCCGAGTTCAATATACCCTTTCACACGGTCAAACTGCTTCTTCGATGACAGTGGTCCCTGTGTCACAGCCGGATCTTCTGCCGGCCCATATTGATACTCTTCCAACTGCTTTTTGATGATTTCCTCTGCTTTTGCAAGTCCGTTCTTTGGTACAAGAAGCCTGGTTAATGCATTGCATGTCTGTCCCGCATTCGGCACAACGGTTTCCAAAACGCCATGAATACCGTTCTCCCAGTCTCCACCGTCCAGAAGGATTGCTGCTGATTTTCCACCCAGTTCCAAAGCGATCTTCTTAATATTTCCAAGCGCCATTCTGGCCACTTCCCGACCTGCTCCTGTAGATCCGGTAAAAGAAATCATATCCACATCTTCATGGGTAGCAAGCGCGTTTCCAACTTCTCCACCCCGTCCTGTCACAAGATTGAAGACGCCGGCCGGATATCCTGCTTTATCAATTTCTTCGGCAAGAATATATGCGGTCAGTGGTGTAAACTGACTTGGTTTTAATACGACACAGTTTCCTGCCAGAAGAGCCGGTACTACCTTCTTTTCAATCTGTTCCAATGGGAAGTTCCATGGAGTCAGACCTCCGACAACTCCGACCGGCTCCCTTCTTACGACGGAAGTGAGGCGTCTCTGCTCATACGGGAATTCGGACGCTGTCTGGATGTAGTGCTTTGCCTCCAGAATAAACGGATCTGTATGCACTTCAGCGGAAACTTTGTACGGGGAGCCAAGTTCTTTTGTGATGGTCTCGATCAGTTCCTGGCGTCTGCTCTCCAGTCCTTCCACCACTTTTTTCATCAGCGCCACTCTTTCCTCCAGAGGAGTATACTGCCATGTTTCAAAAGCTGCTCTCGCCGCCTTGACCGCTTTATCCACATCTTCTTTGTTTCCTCTTGGTACTTTTGCGATGATCTCATGTGTTGCCGGATTCTCGATCTCAATCCACTCGTCGTGAACAGAATCTACCCATTCTCCATTAATGTACAGTTTACGGATTTCCATACTGCTCTTACCTCTCTTTCTGAACTGTAACAAACTGCTTACCCTCTCTTCTATCGAAGTGTTTCAAACTTCATAGCTTCCGAAAGATATGTCTTCTCTTCCTCATTTAATTCCATACGTGGTCTTCTGACATATCCTCCATTTAATCCTTTCTTGCTCAGGCCGTATTTCAATGCCTGCACCGGTTTTGGGAACGATTCCAGTACATTTAAAGCAGGCAGGATCTCTTTGTAAATTTCCTTTCCTTTCTTCAGGTCTTCTTCCACATAAACAGCCTGGTAAAGATCCACGCACTGTTTCGGAGCTACGTTTGCCAACATACAGATCCATCCACATGCACCGTCCGCAAAACTTTCGTATGCAAGATTATCGCATCCGCAGAATACAGAAACTTTCTCCGGGGCGTCGATCAGTACTTCTGTCAGTTTTTGCATACTGCCGCTGGATTCTTTCACAATCGCGGTATATGGGAGCGCCATGATCTGCCGGAAAGCATCCTGTCCGATCTCGATGCCTGCGGAGCCAGGATTGTTGTACGCGACAATCGGAAACTGTGTCTGCTCTTCAATATAGCGGTAATGCTCCACAATTTCGTCCTGTGCCGGATGACAATAGAAAGATGGCAGCACCATCGCTGCATGCGCACCACATTCCTTGATATTGTTGACCAGCTTCACCACATCCTCCGGCCGCTCTCTGGACGCACCTACGATCACGCTCACACGGTCTTTTACATACGGCACAATCTCTTTGACATAAGCCATATGCTCCTCGTCTGAAATACTCTGGTATTCTCCTGTCGCTCCCAGAATACAGACTCCCTGCACACCTTGTTCAATCAGCCAATCCAGATTTTTCTTTGCTGACTCAACATCAAACGTCCCATCCTCGTGAAACGGTGTGACTACTACGGCATAAATACCTTGAAATTGTTTGTTCATTGCTTACCTCCTTGATTGATTCTCTTTCTCTATAAATTCCAGCCTATTCTTACGCAAAACGGTCAAATCGAAGCGGACTTAAATCCATGAACGGAGTTTCCCCCGCAATCATATCCGCCATCACTTTTCCAGTGATTGGGGAAAGTCCGATCCCGTCTCCTTCGTGTCCGGCCGCAATATAGAAACCATCCACCGGTGTATCTGACACGATTGGCATATGATCCGGCGTGTACGGCCGAAGTCCGCTGTACGACCGGATTACCTTAATATCCGCAATCACCGGGAAGAACCGGATGGCCCGTTCTGCCATAGCTTTCATTACCTCAATACTGCTTCTGGTATCTTCTCCTGCAAAGGTTCTGGAAGAACCGATGAGGAAATTGTTGGAGGCCGTTGGTTCAAAGACAAAAGCGACTCCATATTTCTCCACCCGTTCTGATACCGGACGCTCATAGCCGTCGCTCTGGAATTTGGTAGACATATAACCAAATTCATGTACTTTCCTTCTCGCCACCTGGAAAGTCTGCTCCGAGACAAGGATCTGTCCCTGACGGGCTTGAATCGGAATGGTAAGCCCAACCATCTGTCCGATTACCGGGGACCATACTCCGCAGGCATCCACAATATTTTTAGCCGCAATCTCCCCGTTCTGTGTATCAAGGATAAACGCGTCCCCATCCCGTCGGATGCCTCTGACACGATTATGCAAAGAAAGCACCGCACCCTTTTTTTCCGCGCCCAGCGCCATACCATACGTCAGGCCGATTGGATAGACAGATCCATCCGACATCGTCTCCAGTCCTCCGTAGACGTCTTTTGCAAGATACGGTTCATCGTCCTGCACTTCTTTTTGATCCATCATCCGCATCGGGATTCCGCATTTTTTCATAGATTCACAGAACTCGGACGCCATCTGGAATTCTTCCTCTGTCTCTGTCAGGAAGAGACTTCCTCTTTGTTTCCATTCAAAATCATAATCCAGCTCTTTGCTCAGTCCCTCGAACATATCCTGACTTGCCTTTGCAAACAGAGCGTCAAATCCCGGTTGCTTATCGCAGACAAGGACATTCCCATCACTTCGGCTGCTTGTAGACTGGGCGATGTCTCCGGCGTCGATCAGGACGACAGAGGCTCCCTTTTTTGCGTTAAAGTACGCCACAGATGAACCGATGGCGCCGGCCCCGATAACCGCTACATCATATGCTTTGCCCATGTGTTTATCCCTCCTGATCTTCTCCATCTTCTGCTAGTTCTCCAAATGTCACAGGGCGTACCGGCGGCCGGTCCGTGCTTCCCTGGATTTCACTCATCTTCTTTCCTGTCTCTTCCGCAATAATCCGGCTGACCAGCTTGCCGCATGTTCTTCCCTGGCAAAGCCCCATTCCGGCGCGGACTCTCCTTTTGACTTCTGTCACGGTAGTTGCATGGTATTTTCGAATCGCCTTCCTGATCTCTCCCGCCGTAATCTCTTCACAGCGGCATACAATCACGTCATCGTCCAGCGGGCCTTCTGGTTCCACCGCACGGAATCCCTCATGTTCTTCCGGAAGCTTCAATCTTCTCATCGTCCGGACAGTGTCTGCGTATTCCTTTGGAATCGCCAGTGTGACAACCGGTGTGTGATCGTTTTTCTTCGGATTCATCACTTTGACGACATGACCCTTGCAGACATACTCTCCCCCACGGGAAAGGGCGTCCACTTCTGCTCCCGGCTCCGGAAGTGGGTCGTATTCGAACGGAAAGCTTACTGTAGCCTCCGTTTCGGAATAACTTTTATCCACAAGGAAAATAGCCAGTCCCGGACAGGCTGCCACGCACATGCCGCATCCGATACATGTTTCTTTGTCCACTTTCGGCGTGTTGGTAATCGGTTCCCCGATGTGAATCGCATGGAACGGACAGGCAGATTCACAAGGATTACACGGGATCTGCTGTACACATTCTACGACTGCCACCGGTCCTTTTAAAAAGCGCTCTTCGTCCGGCCAACCATTTGCCTCTTTGATCTCTTCCATTGACGGAAACCCGTCATAAATGATTCCTGCTGCCATTTTTCAAACCCCCTTCTCGATGATCCGTTCCTTTGCCGCCATTCTTCGGTCGCCGAACGGCCCTTGTCTCAGGGAATCCAGTCTTTCTCTGATCCCGGTCTTTATCTTTTCTGCTTCTTCCTTACTCAGATATCCAAGCGCTTCCGCAGCAGCCGCAGCAGCGAGCCTTCCTTCATCCATGGCTGTGCTTGCCTCCTCTACCCCTGCCGTATCACCTGCTACATAAATTCCCGGTACACTTGTCTCCATATCCATATTATGAAGCGGCATCCATCCACCCATTTCCGGAATGAAATCATGCTGTACGCCTGCCATCTGCGCGAGTTCGGAAAGTGGCCGCAAGCCGACCGCCACGCAGATAACATCCACATCGGTCTCCATCTCTGTTCCTTTTACAATCTGTCCGTTCTCAAATTTGGCGATCACCGCTTTTTCCACATGATCTGTCCCTTTTGCCTCCGCAATCGTACTGCCAAGATAAAACGGGATTCCGGCACGTCGAATCTTCGCCGCATGGACACCATAGGCGCCGATCTTTGGCATCCCCTCCACAATTCCGACGACATCCGCCCCTGCCTGAAGAAGCTGGTACGCAACAATCACGCCGACATTTCCAGATCCGATCATCAGAATTCGTTTCCCAGGAAGCACTCTCTGTACATTCGCCATTGTCTGCGCTGCTCCGGCTCCCATCACACCTGGGAGCGTCCAGCCAGGAAATCTGAGTGGATTTTCCGCGCCTCCGGTACACAGAAGAAGCTTCTGTGCCTCCACAATTTCTGTCTTTCCATCTCTTAAAATCGCTGCTCTTTTATCCGGAAAAATTCCGATACAGGCACTATTCAGCCAGAAATCGATTCCCAGTTCCTCTGTTTCCATCAAAAGCTGCTTTCCGATATCAATCCCTCGCACGCCCGCACGGTGCGCCCTGGAGCCAAAAAATTTATGTAACTGTTTAAAAAGCTGACCTCCCGCACGTCTGTTCTCATCTACAAGAAGCACGTCACAGCCATCCCTTTTCGCTTCGATTGCCGCGGCAAGCCCCGCAGGACCTCCGCCAATGATTACTACCTCTCTCTTCATTCTTTCGTGCCTCTCTTTCCGAATCCCTGCTGTGTCTCGATTACCATTCCTTCTTCCACCGGAGTGATACAGGTACGGACGTTTGGCTTCCCATTGACTGTCATCACACAGTCTGTACATTGTCCTATTCCACAGAATACTCCCCGTGGCTCATGCTTCTTTGTCGTATATCTATGAATATGGATTCCATTCGCCATTAACGCTGCCGCAATCGTTTCTCCGCTTTTTGCCCGAAGTTTCTTTCCATCCACGATAATCTCCACGTAGTCATCCTGACTAAGTTCTCCCAAAATCGGATGGTGTAATACTCTCATTGTATCTGTTTCCATCTTGTTGTCTCCTTTCCTCCTTTATGCCAGTTGATATCCTTCCTGAAAAATATCGTCCGGATCCAGCAGGAACGTATGAATCCCTGTCACCCAGGCTCTTCCAGTCACCTTTGGAATCACGGCCGGACGTCCGGCAACCTCCGCGTCGTCCAGGTATTCACACCGGAACTGTCCTCCGATGATACTTTGGTGAATGAAGCTCTCTCCTTTTTTGATCTGCCCCTTTGAGGCCAGGACAGAGAGCTTTGCGGACGTTCCTGTTCCACACGGCGAACGGTCGATTGCTCCCGGAGGAATAATCACCGCATTTTTGATTGCTCCATCTTCCTGGTCCGTCGGCTCATAAAATTCAATATGAGTCACATGGTTTTCAAACGGGATCGTCGGATGATGAACCTCAATCTGTTCGTTAATCCGTTGTTTCAGATAATTTCCGGCCTCAATCAGAAGCATGGAACTCTGTGGATTGATATGAAGTCCTACCGATGCCGAAGGAAGAATCGCGTAGATATTGCCGCCATATGCGATGTCAGCTCTTAAGGTTCCGTATTTTCCTGTCCTGATCTCCGCGTCCTGTACCATTACAAATGCCGGAGCATTGACAAACGTCACGCTGACAGCCGAACAGTTTCTGACTTCTATCTGAAGCTTCACCAGCCCTGCGGCGGTGTCCAATGTCACATAGGTGTGCGGCTCCTGCACCTCTACCATACCAGCTTCCACAAGAGCCGTTCCTACGCCGATCGTATCGTGTCCGCACATCGGCATCCATCCGCCTACCTCAAAATAGAGAACTCCAAAATCCGCCTCCGGATTGCAGGGCTCCATAATCAGTGTGCCAGACATAACCTCATTCCCCCTTGGCTCATATGTCAGCAGTTTCCGAAGCCAGTCGCCCTTTGTGGACATATAGTGCAGTTTCTCCTGCATCGTCTCACCCGGTATATGAGGAATTCCTCCAATCACATTTCGCGTCGGTTCCCCACAGGTATGTGTGTCTATCGTGTGAAATGTTTTTCTGATATTCACCCCAGTTTCCTCCTCTTTCTGCTTTTCGTACGTATTTGTGTTTTTAGACCGCGTTCTACTTTATAGATATATTATATCATAAATTTCATTTTCGTCAATCTTTTTATTCATATTTATGAAATAATTTATTTATTTGTGAATTAAATATCGAAGTATTTTGTCATTTTTTTATCATTTTTGAAATTTGTGAAATAATTAGCGGTTTCGTTTTCATATATATGAATTCTTGTCATAAGGGATCTCTGTTGACTCAGACATAAAAAATGAATATACTGTTAGTACAATAGATTGGAGGAATTCCATATGAACCAAAATACAAGTATCGGAGAAAAAATCAAGGCTCTACGGACTTCGCAGAACCTTACACTCAAACAGCTTGGAGAAATGACAAACCTTTCTACCGGGTTTCTTTCTCAGATGGAGCGGGGCCTGTCCTCCATCGCGATTGACACCCTGGAAACCATCGCCGGTGTGCTCGGCGTAAGCCTTGGCAGTTTTTTCAGCGAGGAACCGCACGCAGACTGTTCGGATCCGGTGGTCCACAGCTTTTCCATGCCCACCACACCTGTGGGCCCTCAGATTATTCAGAATACCCTTAGCCACGATGTAGCCGCCTTCGATTTTCTCCCCCGCATTTTTACCCTTCTTCCTCTCGCCAACACGGAGGAGGAAAACCTGGAGATGTACAGCCATTCCGGGGAAGAATTCATCTATATACTGGAAGGTATTGCGACGATCCAGTTGGAGTCGATTCAGTATACGCTCTATCCGGGCGACAGTATCCAGATTCATTCTAATGAAAGGCATAACTGGATGAACCACACAAACAAAGTTGTCCGTCTTTTAACAGTCAATATTCCAAACCCATTTCGTTCGATTGAAAGCGGACACATCATGCCGCCGGACCTTACCCTTTAGACGCACGGAAAAAGGAGATATCGCTTTAGACGATTTTCGTTCAAGCGATATCTCCTCTTTTCGTTTTTCTTTATTTTTCATCCATGAGATGACATGCTACTTTATGTCCTGGACATACTTCCCGTAATTCCGGCACTTCCTTAAAGCAACGCTCTGTCGCGTATTCACATCTCTCTGCAAACCGACAGCATGCCTTCGGATTAATCGGGCTTGGGATCTCTCCCTTAATCGGAATCCGGCGGTTCGCTTTTGCCTTGTCCGGATCCGCCTCCGGGATCGCGGAAAGCAACGCTTTCGTGTACGGATGCTGTGGATTGCTATAGAGCTCTTCTGTCTCTGCCTCTTCGACAACCATACCAAGATACATAACGATTACACGGTCCGAAATATATTTTACGACACTCAAATCATGAGCAACGAACAGATAGGTCAGACCTCTCTGCTCCTGAAGATCTTTCAGCATATTGATGACCTGAGCCTGGATCGAAACATCCAGAGCTGAGATCGGCTCATCACAGATGATGAATTCCGGATCCACAGAGAGCGCTCTCGCAATACCGATACGCTGTCTCTGTCCTCCTGAAAACTCATGAGGAAACCGTGACATATGGTCTTTGTTCAGACCAACTGTCTCCAGAAGCTCCTGCACCCGCTTCTCAATCTCTTTTTTCGGCGTTCCGTGCTGTTTTAATCCTTCCCCGACAATCTCTCTGACCGTCATACGAGAATTCAAAGAAGCATATGGATTCTGGAAAATCATCTGTACTTTCTGGCAGAACTTCTTCTGCTCCGCTTTGGAAAGCTTGGTGATATCCTTGCCGTCATAGAACACTTCTCCTTTAGTCGGCTCATACAGGCGAATCATGCATCGTCCTGTTGTAGATTTCCCACATCCGGACTCTCCTACGAGGCCAACCGTCTCCCCTTTATAAATATCAAAGGTTACATCGTCCACGGCCTTCAATTCCGCATGTCTTCCTACTTTGAAATATTTACATAAATGCTTTACCTGAACGAGAGGCTGTTTTTCTTTATTTTCCATCTGCTACCTCTCCTTTCTCTACTGCCACGGCTTCTTCTTTCTTAAATTCCGTATCCGGGGCAAATTCATGCTGTAACCAACAATTTGTCACATGTTCTTCTGATAACTGATATTTATACGGCGGATTCTCCTTACATACGTCCATCGCATATTCGCAACGAGCTGCAAACGGACATCCCTTTGGCGGGAAAAACAGATCCGGCGGAGTACCTTCGATCGGTTTCAGTCTCTCGCCCTTTTTCGTATCGAGTTTTGCAATCGAATCCATCAGTCCCTTCGTATATGGATGTGCGGTATTATAGAAAATCTCCTGTGCAGTTCCCTGCTCTACCACCTTGCCACCGTACATGACAACGACACGATCGCACATTCTCGCGATAACACCGAGGTCGTGCGTAATCATAATGATGGAAGTACCAAGCTTCTCCCTCAGTTCCAGAAGCAGATCCAGGATCTGTGCCTCAATCGTAACATCTAAGGATGTCGTAGGCTCATCACAAATCACCAGACTCGGCCGGCTTACCAGCGCAATCGCTATCATCACACGCTGTTTCATACCGCCGGAAAGCTCATGCGGATACTGACGGTAACGCTTTTCCACATCAGAGATTCCTACCAGCTTCATAATCTCCAGTGCCTTCTCTTTGACTTCCTTTTTAGAGACGCCGGCTCGTCCGATAAAGACCTCCTCAATCTGCGCCCCGACTCTCATCGTCGGATTTAAAGACGTCATCGGATCCTGGAATACAAAACCAATGTCTCCTCCACGAAGCTGACGCAGCTCTTTTTTATCCATCTTTAGAACATCTTTTCCATTGAAAAGAATCTCTCCTCCCTCGAAGAATCCTGGCGGCTCCGGGTTCAGACGCATAATGCACTGTGCTGTTACGGATTTTCCGCATCCGGACTCTCCTACGATTCCGAGGATCTCTCCTTTGCGTACTTCAAAGCTGACGTCGCGGACAGCCTTGACCTCCCCACCATAGGTATGGAAAGAGTACACGACATTTTTTAATTCAAGAAGTTTCTCTTTTTCTGCCATTTCTTCCGTTCCTCCTATTCCGTTCCACGCAGTTTCGGGTCAACCGCGTCTCTAAGTCCGTTTCCAAGAAGGTTCAGCGCCAGCATTGTCGTACAGACAAAGAATGCCGGAACCAGAATCTGATGCGGATAATAGCGCAGATACTGAATTCCCTCTTTACAGATCACACCCCAGCTACAGTCAGGAGGTGTAATACCAAGTCCGATATAGGACAGGAATGCTTCCTGGAAGATCGCTCCCGGAATTGCCATACACAGGTTTGTAACAAGCATTCCAAGGATATTAGGAATAATATGTTTGATAATAATCGTAAAATCCGGTACTCCGAGCACTTTCGCCGCCATGACGAAATCCTGCTCCTTGATCCGGTAAACCTCACCACGGACAAAACGACAGGTACCGATCCATCCGACAACGCACATTGCGACGATCAAAGGCGTCACGCCTTTCCCAAGTACCATCATAACAAGGATCGTAATAATCAGACTTGGAATACCATAGAGCAAATCAACGATTCGCATCATAATCATATCCAGTTTCCCGCCGTAGAATCCGCAAAGTCCTCCGATGACGGCGCCCACACACATATTCAGGATAGCGGAAATCAAACCGATAGAAAGGGATACACGGGCTCCCATCCAGATACGCGTCCAGAGATCACGCCCGGTAGAGTCGGTTCCAAGCCAATGCGCCGCCGACATCATCGCGTTTCTATTGTCTACGTCCATCTGGGACTGTGTATACTGGCTGAACATCGGAGCAAAAATCGCAAGCAGCGCATAGAGTACTACGATACAAAGTCCGATGAACGCACTTTTATTTTTCCGAAGCCGTCTCCACGCATCCGACCAGAAGGAGAGGGACGGCCGACTGATACTCTCCATGCGGACAGTATCTTTTCCTTTGATAATAAATTGTTCTTTTTTCAAATCTGCCATATCTCTCACCTACTTCTTTCCAATACGTACACGTGGATCAGCCACACCGTAAAGCACATCGACTACCAGGTTACAGAACACAAGGAAGATGCCATAGAATACAGTCATTCCAAGTACCATAGAATAGTCGCTGTTGGAAACACTTTCCACATAATATTTACCCATTCCAGGGATCGCGAAAATGGACTCGATAACGAACGTACCGGTAAGCACGGACGCTACGGTCGGTCCCATGACGGTCATAACCGGCATGATCGCGTTACGGATCTGATGCTTGCATGTGATCCGAAGCTCGGATACTCCCTTAGAACGTGCTGTCTTGATGTAATCCTGAGACGTTACTTCCAGCATACTTGCCCGCATGATTCGCGAGACGGAAGCTAACGTATAAAATGCCAGGGCAAAGGCCGGCAAAATCGTATACTCAATTCCCTCATATCTGGCGACTGGGAACAGCCCCCATTTGATTCCGAAGAAATACTGAAGCGCGGCACCCATGATAAAGTCCGGAATACTGGTTCCAAGTACTGCTACGATAACACAGAAGAAATCAAGCTTCTTTCCCCTGTTTCTCGCGGAAACGATTCCGAGTACAAGACCGATGGAAAGCGCCAGAAGAAGGGCACGGATACCGAGATCCGCGGAGAACGGGAATGTCTCCCCGATAATATCATTGACCGTCTTATTTGTATATTTCATGGAATAACCGAAATCTCCATGAAGCAGATTCACCATATAGATTCCATACTGCACAATCATCGGCTTGTCAAATCCATAGTACGCTTCCATATTCGCACGGACTTCGTCTGTCAGCTTGGCGCTTGTAAACGGATCACCTGGCATCAGACGTACAAGGAAAAATACGATGGTAATCAATACCCAGATCGTCAGGATGGCAGCAATCACTCGCTTGATAATATATTTTGCCATATTCATCCTCCTGCTGTATATGAAATCATCCAGGAAAGATCAGATTCCCCTGCTTGGGCTTTCCTGGATCATTTCTTGCTTTCAATATTTCCGCTGTCCGGACATCTTTCCGGACAGCGGGATTTTATCTCGTCTGTTTTTTCAATTCACTTTTATTCTGTCATGTCTACATATACCCAGTCAAGATTGATTGAGCTGTAAAATTGTACAAGACCTTCCACATTGTCTCTGACAAGGTAATGAACCTCTCTTTCTGCCTGAGGAAGAAAAGCAGCATCATCTACGATGATCTGGTCTGCCTGATGAAGCATATCCATACGTTTTGCAGCATCCACTTCTAACTGTGACGCATTCAGAAGTTCGTCAACCTTTTCATTCTTATATCTGCTGTAGTTGTACGGGCTGTCGGACTTGAAAAGCTCCAGATAGCTGTATGGATCATCGTAATCTGATACCCAGCCGCCCCATGCGATCTCATAGTCGCCGGACTGCTGACGTGTCAGACACTCATTATATGTAACCTGTTCAATTTCAATTTTAATGCCAAGGGCTTTCTGCCACATTTCCTGGCATACTTCAGCCTGTTTCTTAGCAGAGTCACTATCTGTCGTCGTGATTGTCACAGTGATATCAGACGGATTGGAAACGCCCAGCTCGGACATCGCCGCGTTTAAGTACTCTTTTGCTTTTGCCTCATCTCCGTCAAGTGGATATGACTGCAGATTCGACTCCTCTCCCCATGTACTTTCAACGCCTGTCAGGCCACTGAAAACGACATCTACGCTCGGCGCGTAAAGCCCATTGTTTACAAGGGTATTGTAATCATTTCTGTTCAGCGCATAGTTGAGGGCAAGACGGAAGTTCTTGTTTGTCATCGCCTTGTTCTCCCCGCCACAGTTGAAGTAGAAGTAGTCTACGTTACCATTACGGAAGACTTCAGCTTCATCTTTATATTTATCTGCGGATGCGGAAGGAATTTCAACGTAATCCAGTTCGCCGTCCTCATACATTGCAAGGGCAGTCTCCTGATTCTGTACATAGCTCATCTCTGCACGATCCAGTTTAATGGAATCTTTGTCCCAGTAATTTTCGTTTGGCTCAAATACATATTTCTGATTTGCGGAGCTTGTCAGTTTATACGGTCCGGAATATACATTCTTTTCCGCGTCCGCCGCAAAATCTTTGCCGTATTCTTCCACGATATCCTGACGAACCGGCGCAAAGTTTCCGGAAGCACCGATCAAACTCAGGAAATAAGCGGTCGGGTGAACCAACGTAACAACGAGTGTCGTATCATCCTGTGCTACTACGGCGAGTTCAGACGGATCTACTTTCCCCTTTTCAACTTCTGCGCCATTTACAATATATTCACCGATGAATGCATATGGAGCCGCTGTTGCAGGATCTACCAGTCTCTGCCATCCATATACGAAGTCCTGCGCTTTGATCTGCTCTCCGTCGCTCCATTTTGCGTCCGGATTCAGATGGAATGTATATGTAAGGCCATCTTCCGAAACCTCCCATGACTCCGCAACTCCCGGCTTAATCTCTCCACCGGTGTTTCTTACAAGTCCTTCTGTGATCGCATGTTGAAGTTCGTTGTCAGGAATACAATTTGCCTTTGTCGGATCCAGAGTTGTAGGCTCTGTTCTCGTAGAATAGCGGAATACTTTCTCATCGCTGTCTCCGCCCTTATCCTTGCTTCCCGGTGTGCCGCATCCTGCAAGAAGTGTTCCTGCCATAGCTGCTGCCAATAATGCTGCCAAAACTTTTCTTTTCATAATACCTTCCTCCTTTTTAAGGTTTTAGAGCTCTACGAGCTCGTGTGTAGCACTTATCAGGTTTTCATATCCGCTCTGAGTGATGATCCCCTGGTCTTCGACCCGGATGCCTCCCCAGCCCGGAATATAAATTCCCGGTTCTACCGTCATAATGTTCCCCTCCTGGAGAACAGCGCTGGAATTGCTTCCGATAAATGGTAGTTCATGTACGAATAATCCAATACCGTGTCCAATTCCGCCATAATTATATTCCATATATGGTGTGTCCTTAATGGCCTTCAGTGATGCCTCATAACATTCTATGCCTGTCACACCCGGTTTAATGACCGCTTCTACATCTTCTGTCATCTGTCTGCAAAGATCATATACCTTTCTCTGCTCCGGTGTCGCCTTCCCGACTATAACCGTCCTTGTCATATCAGAGAGATAGCCATGATACTGACATCCATAATCCATCAGAACCAGGTCTCCATACTGAATCGCCTTATCTGACGGAATTCCATGGAGAAGAGACGTCCTCGCTCCGGAGATCAGGATTCCTCCATATGGCTTGGTGTCTGCTCCTTCCATCACCATATAATGGGAAAGTCTGGACGCAAGCTCTTTTTCCGTCACGCCAACGTGGATATCCTGGATAATTTTATCAAATGCCCGGGACGCAATCTCACACGCAGCCCTTAAATATCCCTCTTCCTCTTTTGTCTTAACGGATCGGAATTCCTCAATCACATCGACCGTAGGTACCAGTTCCGCGTCTCCCTGGCTTCGGATCGACTCATAAAAAGAAAAGGTGAGATAATCTTCCTCGAAAGCGATCGTTTTTACTCCCGCTTCCCTTGCCAACCGTTGTACCGTCATACCAATCGTATTCTTTGGTGTCCTCCAGTTTACCACTTCATAGTCCGGACACTCATAAGACGCCTGCTCCGTATATCTCGGATCTGTGATAAAAAACTGCTTCTTCTGTGTCACAAGCAAATAAGAGTCGTCCCCTGTGTAGGAACTGATGTATCGGACATTGGCCGGTTTCGCAATAAAGAAAGAATCCACCTTTTTCTCTTCCATAAAATTTCTCAGCTTCTGGATGGTATCCATCTGGTATTACCCCCCCCCTATCGAAAATGTATATTTATATTATATCTATTTATCAATGATTGTCAACCTGACAACAAACATTTTGTCATGTTTTTCCCCATTTTTCGATATTCTTTTATTATATTCGTTATTCTTTTATCATTTTCATTTATTTTTCGTTTACTATTTATTATTTTCTAACAATTTGTTTTTGTCAAAAAAACACTTGTGCAATATACACTAGAATAAAGTTCATTTTTTGTCTACTATTTCACATAATTGAAAACTTTATAAATTATATAAGTTGTCACTTTTTGTATTTTTATTCTTTAAATATGCATTTTTATTCCAGTATTTGCTATTATTACAACTGTTTTTATCAATACC
Organism: Sellimonas intestinalis; assembly: GCF_001280875.1. GTDB lineage: Bacteria > Bacillota > Clostridia > Lachnospirales > Lachnospiraceae > Sellimonas > Sellimonas intestinalis. The sequence goes on from NZ_LGAJ01000015.1 coordinate 55,223, forward strand.
TATTACCCTTTCTGGATCCTTTATGCAAATTTATATCCCGCAGAAAGTTGTCAGAGCTCAAATAGATTCGCAAGTACTAAACATTACATTTTAGAATGACAACTAGCCTATAACGCAAAAAAGGATACAGGGATGATCGTCCCTGTATCCTAAAAGTATCTGTCATATTATGACCGTTCTTTATTCTGTTTTTCCGTACAGTGCAACAAGTTTGTTCAGATATTCATATCTCTCTTTTGCTTCCTGCTCGTTCTTTTCGAATAATACTTTTGCTTTTTCCGGATCCTGTCTTACAAGAGAGTTGTAACGAACTTCTCCGTTCAGGAATTCCTGATAATCTCCGGTCGGAGCCTTGCTGTCCAAAGTGAACTTGTTTTCCGCAGCTGGATTGAAACGGAAATTGTTCCAATATCCGCACTCTACCGCAAGCTGTTCCTCTGTCTGAGCTTTGCTCATGCCCTTCTTGATACCATGGTTGATACATGGAGCGTAAGCAATAATCAGGGATGGTCCCGGATAAGCCTCAGCCTCAGAGATCGCCTTCACTGTCTGGTTGAAGTCAGCTCCCATTGCGATCTGAGCAACATATACATAGCCATAGCTCATTGCAATACCTGCCAGATCTTTCTTCTTGGTTTCCTTTCCGCCTGCCGCGAACTGTGCCACTGCACCTGTCTTTGTAGCCTTGGAGGACTGTCCACCTGTGTTAGAGTAAACTTCAGTATCGAATACCATAATATTGATATCCTGTCCGCTTGCAAGGACATGATCCAATCCACCGAATCCGATGTCATAAGCCCATCCGTCTCCGCCGAAAATCCACTGTGACTTTTTAGCGAGGAAATCTTTATTATTTACGATATCCTTACATACTTCACAGTCACATCCAGAAAGTGCCGCTACCAGCTTATCTGTAGCAGTTCCATTTGTAGCTCCACAGGAAAAGGTATCAAGCCATTCCTGACATACTGCCTTCACTTCTTCGGAAGCTTTATCAGATGCCGCGACAGATTCTACTTTTGCTTTCAGTCCATTTCTGATCGCTTTGTTTGCAAGCATCATACCGTAACCAAACTCTGCGTTATCTTCAAAGAGGGAGTTAGACCATGCAGGTCCTTTACCTTCTGCGTTCACAGTGTAAGGTGTAGATGGTGATGAGTTACCCCAGATAGAAGAACATCCTGTTGCGTTCGCAATATACATTCTGTCTCCGAATAACTGTGTAACGAGTTTTGCATAAGGCGTCTCTCCACATCCCGCACATGCTCCCGAGAACTCAAGAAGCGGCTGCTTGAACTGGCTTCCCTTTACTGTATTTTCTTTAAATTTGGCTACTACTTCTGGTTTTACCGGAATCTCTCTTCCGAAATCGAAGTATACCTGTTCTCCTGCATTCGCTTCCATGTTACCCATAACAAGAGCCTTCTCGCCCTTCTTACCAGGACATACATTTGCACAGGAACCACATCCTGTACAGTCGTAAGCAGAAACCGTGATACTGAACTTCATATCAGGCATACCGATCATCGGAATTGTCTGGATTCCTTCCGGTGCGTTTGCAGCCTCTTCCTCTGTCAGAGCTACCGGACGGATAACAGCGTGCGGACATACATACGCACAACGGTTACACTGAATACAGTTCTGAGGCTGCCAGATCGGGATATCTACCGCGATACCACGTTTCTCATAAGCGGCCGTTCCAGACGGTGTGGTTCCGTCTACATAGTCTGTAAACGCAGATACCGGCAGGGAGTTTCCTTCCTGAGCGTTTACTTTTGCCTGAATATTCTTAACAAAGTCTACAACTTCTTTTCTTCCGCCTTTGACTTCCGGTGTGAATAATCCTTCATCAGCAGCGTCTTTCCAGCTTTCCGGTACAGCAACTTCTACAACCTGTTTTGCACCTGCGTCGATTGCGTCGTAGTTCATCTGAACAATCTTGTCACCTTTTCTTCCGTAAGTAGCTTTTGCTGCCTTCTTCATCAGGTCGATCGCTTCTTCCTCCGGAATGATGGCTGCCAGCTTAAAGAACGCAGACTGAAGAATCGTGTTGATACGTCCTCCAAGTCCGATCTCCTTACCAATCTTAATACCATCAATCACATAGAACTTGATGTTGTGGTTAGCGATAAATGCCTTCACCTGTCCCGGAAGGTGTTTTTCCAGTCCTTCCATATCCCATGGGCAATTCAGAAGGAACGTACCTCCGTCAACAAGTTCCTGTACCATGTTGTACTTGTTGATGTAGGACGGATTATGGCATGCTACAAAGTTTGCCTTCTTAATCAGGTATGTGGACTTAATCGGTTTCTTTCCAAAACGAAGGTGGGACATCGTCACACCGCCGGATTTTTTGGAATCATAATCAAAGTATGCCTGTGCATACATATCTGTATTGTCACCAATGATCTTGATAGAGTTCTTATTTGCTCCAACAGTACCATCAGCACCAAGTCCCCAGAACTTACAGTTGATTGTTCCTTCTGGTGTAGTAACAAGTGCTTCGCCCTCATCCAATGACAGGTGTGTTACGTCATCAACGATACCGATTGTGAATCTTTCTTTTTCTGTGTTGTTGTATACAGCAACGATCTGAGCCGGTGTCGTATCTTTGGAACCTAATCCGTAACGTCCTGTAAGCACTTTCACGCCGTCGAACTTTGTTCCCTTTAATGCTGCGACAACATCAAGGTAAAGCGGCTCTCCCTGTGCTCCAGGCTCTTTTGTTCTGTCAAGGACAGAGATCACTTTCACACTCTCCGGAATGGCCTCAATAAGCGCTTTTGCGCTGAATGGTCTGTAAAGTCTTACCTTTACAACGCCGACTTTCTCGCCTTTAGCGAGCAGATAATCTACTGTCTCGTCGATCGTCTCACAGACAGATCCCATTGCGATGATCACATGCTCCGCGTCTTCTGCTCCATGGTAATTGAACAGCTTGTAGTTTGTACCGATCTTCGCGTTTACTTTATCCATGTACTCCTGAACAATAGCCGGCATAGCGTCATAGTACGGGTTGCATGCTTCTCTTGCCTGGAAGAATACGTCCGGATTCTGCGCGGACCCTCTTTCGCAAGGATGATTTGGATTCAACGCATGTTTACGGAATGCGTCGATCGCATCCAGATCTACCAGATCTTTCAGATCTTCATAATCCCATGTCTCAATCTTCTGGATCTCATGAGATGTACGGAATCCATCGAAAAAGTTGATAAATGGAAGGCGTCCCTTGATTGCCGCACAGTGGGCAACCGGCGTCAGGTCCATGACTTCCTGAACACTGGATTCACAAAGCATTGCACATCCTGTCTGACGGCATGCGTATACGTCAGAGTGATCTCCGAAAATGGAGAGCGCATGGCTTGCAAGCGCACGGGCAGATACATTGAATACACCCGGAAGCTGTTCACCTGCAATCTTATACAAGTTCGGGATCATCAGCAGAAGTCCCTGAGATGCTGTGTAAGTAGTTGTCAGAGCGCCTGCTGCAAGAGAACCGTGTACAGCACCTGCTGCTCCGGCCTCAGACTGCATCTCCGTAACCTGAACTTCCTGTCCAAAAATGTTCTTTCTTCCCTGGGTAGCCCACTCATCAGTAGCTTCTGCCATAACAGATGAAGGGGTGATCGGATAGATCGCGGCTACATCGCTGTATGCATATGAAGCATGAGCGGCAGCATGGTTACCATCCATGGTTTTCATTGATCTTCCCATTTCTTTATTCCTCCTTAAGTTTCAAAAAATGTTTCTAAATTCATAGATATTCATATTATATCGCCATTACCTACAAAAGTCCAGTAGACTCGTCCCATAATTTTGTACCTTTTTGTGAACAAAATAACTATTCACAGCCAATATCTTTCTTTCAAAACGAGCAGCAAAACGGGCGTCCTGCCTCTGCCGTTTCCGACAGCTTCATGGCGCCCGTCTCCCTTATACGTTAAACCGGAACAATACTACATCCCCGTCTTTTACAACATACTCTTTTCCTTCGGACCGAACCAGACCCTTTTCCTTTGCGGCTGTCATATTGCCGGAGGCGATCAGATCATCGTAGGCCACGACCTCTGCCCGGATAAAACCTCGTTCAAAGTCAGAATGAATCTTTCCGGCTGCCTGAGGTGCTTTTGTACCTTTCTTAATCGTCCACGCCCGGACTTCCGGCTCACCGGCTGTCAGATAACTGATAAGCCCAAGCAGACGATAGCTTGCCTTAATCAGCTTCTCAAGGCCGGACTCTTTCAGGCCGAGGTCTTCCAGAAACATTGCTTTTTCATCCTCTTCCAGCTCCGCAATCTCCTGTTCAATCTCCGCACAGACTACGAATACCTCGTATCCTGCTTCTTTTGCGAACTTGCGGACTTCCTGTACACCTTCGTTCGCGACACCGTCATCCGCCAGATCGTCCTCCGAAACATTGGCCGCAAAAATCACCGGTTTGGCAGTCAGAAGATTGTAGCTATTCATCCACTCCTCTTCCTCCTCATCCCTGAAATCCGCAAAGCTGCCTGCCATCTTTCCTTCTTCCAGATGCGCTTTGATTCTCTGCATCAGCTCTACTTCCTTGGCGACCGCTTTGTCGTTTCTCGCCGCACGGATCTGTTTGCTGATCCGTCTCTCCAACACTTCCAGGTCAGAAAAAATCAACTCCACGTTAATCGTCTCAATATCTCTAAGCGGGTTGATGGATCCATCTACATGGACAATATTGCCGTTTTCAAAGCACCGCACGACATGGACAATAGCATCCACCTCACGAATGTTGGCAAGGAACTGGTTTCCAAGTCCCTCTCCTTTGGAAGCCCCTTTCACGAGGCCCGCGATATCCACAAATTCGATGACCGCCGGAACGATCTTTTTCGTGTGATACATCTCGCCCAGAACATTTAACCGCTCATCGGGCACCGTCACAACCCCCACATTCGGGTCGATAGTACAAAACGGATAGTTTGCTGACTCCGCTCCCGCTTTTGTCAGAGAATTAAACAGGGTACTTTTCCCTACGTTAGGTAATCCGACAATTCCAAGTTTCATTTCATTTCTCTCCATTCTCTTTGTAAATTTCTTACTCGTCTTTTGTTTCCATCAAAATGAGTGTCCCGGATGAGAAGGTGATGACAAGCTCATCCTCCTCGATCTCGTTGCTGACACACAGACTGTCATTCGGGAGCAGATGATGATGATCCAGCGGATATTTCGCGCCCACAAGCGTCAGGTTCTCCACCTCTCCCCCAAACGGGAACAGGGAAAAATACTTCCCAAATGCCTCTCTTCTTTTCAAACGAACTTCCCCGTCGCAGAGTCGGATTCTGTTGCATGTATCCCGTATCTCCGCATGGACTCCCGCCTTTCTCGCAATCTCCAAGGACTGGACATTGGCCCAGATATGATCGATCCGGCTCCCGGTAGCGCCAAGAATGATCATCTGATCACATCCAAGGGCAAGCGCCGTCCGGATGGCAATCTCCGTGTCTGAAGCGTCCTTGACCGGATTGTATTCCCGGATCGGAACCTTCGTCTCCTCCCTGTAATAGCGGATGACCTCCTCGGAGATACTGTCAAAATCTCCTACAATATATTCCGGAAGGATCTGGTGCCGATATAAGAATTCGACTCCCTTGTCTACTCCGATAATACGTTTTGATTCGTAAGATTCCAGAACGGAAAGGGCAAAATCATCCTCGATCGCCCCCCCGCTGATGATGATTGTCACTCTACTCATATTGTTTTAATCTCTCCATCATAACCCTTGTGTTCTCTCCCGGATTTCCCCCAAATACAGCGGAACCGGCCACGATTACATTTGCCCCTGCTTTCAGGACTTCCTCTACGTTCTCCTGGTAAATGCCCCCGTCCACTTCCAGATCGATGGCCTGTCCACTCTTCTCGATCATGCCCCGTACTTTCCGAATCTTTTCCAGGGACTCCACAATAAACTTCTGCCCGCCAAATCCCGGCTGGACGGACATGACAAGAATCATATCTGTCAGATCCAGATATGGCAGGAGCTCCTCCGCCTCCGTCTGAGGACAGATGGAAAGCCCTGTCTTTTTTCCACAGGCTTTAATCTCTCGAAGCGTATTTCCCACATCAGAACACGCTTCCAGGTGGACGGTGATGATATCTGCTCCGGCCTGTGCAAAGTCTTTTACATAGCGGATTGGTTCCTGCACCATCAGATGCACATCCATCACCTGATTTGTGGCACCTTTGATAGACTTTAACACCGGCACTCCAAACGAAATGCTCGGCACAAACATGCCGTCCATCACATCAAAATGCAGATACTTTGCCCCGTTTTCCTCTGTCTGCTTCATCTGTTCTGCAAGACATTGAAAATCCGCCGCCAGAAGAGACGGCGCCAAAATATAGTTCATACTTTTCCTCCTCAATATCGCTGTTTCTGTTCCAGTTCACGGTACAGTTCCAGATAGTTTTCATATCTGCTCTTCGGGATCTTCCCTGTCTCCATGGCATCCTTAACGCCGCATCCCGGTTCGTGAATATGACTGCACCCCTGAAACTTGCAGTTCCCCTCATACGGCTCAAATTCTCGAAAATAATATTTCAGATCTTCTTTTTCAAAGTCATTGACATACAGAGAGCCGAATCCCGGCGTGTCCATGATGTACGTCTCCCCGCCGATGGCAAAGAGCTCAGAGTGCCTTGTCGTATGCCGTCCCCGCTCGATCTTTCTGCTGATCTCCCCGGTTTCCATATTGGCGCCCGGTTCCAGAAGATTGATCAGAGAAGACTTCCCTACTCCAGATGGTCCTGCAAGAGCGGTTGTCTTTCCCTCTAAAATCCTGCGGATCTTGGTGATGTTTTCCTCCTTCAGGGCACTTGTAAATACAACCGGATAGCCGCAGGTCTCATAGACCTCCTTTAACCCCCTCCACTCTTCATCCGCTGCCAGATCTTTTTTATTGAAGCAGAGTGTTACCGGAATGTCTTTGCTCTCCATCATGATCAGAAACCGGTCCAGTAGATTCAGATGCGGCTTTGGCTTTGTCACCGCAAACACGATGAGCGCCTGATCGATATTGGCTACCGCGGGACGGATGAGCTCGTTCTTTCTCGGACAGATCCTCACAATATTCCCGGTCTTTTCTTTCTCATCGATCACATCCATCTCCACGTTATCGCCTACCAATGGTTTGATCTTTTCCTTGCGGAAAATTCCTTTTGCCTTACATTCATAAACACCGGATTCTACTACGTGAACGTAGTAGAATCCGGCAATTCCTTTCACAATCTTTCCCAGCATGAAAGTCTCCTTGTGTGTTTTCTGTCGTCATCCTTCTTCTAGCTGATGCTGACATAGAAGGTGTAGCTTCCGTCAGAATTCTCCTCGTACCGGATGACTCCGCCGTGTGGTACGGAAGTATCTTTCTCGTACTCAACATTGTATTTAACGCCCTTCTCCTTCGCCCAGGCATCAATATTACTTTCCCATTTCGGGCCGTCTGTAGATGAGGAACCGGAATCATCCCCATTCTCCTTATCGTCAGTATTGTTATTATTGTTGCCGCCGCTATTATTACTGTCGCTGTTATTATCGTTGTCAGACGGCTTATCCTGATCCGGATCTTTTCCAAGGCTTACCACATAGCTGATCGTTGTATCCTTGGAGATCTCACCGGAAGTCAGAGACTGGGAAATAATTCTTCCCTCGTTCACCTCATCACTATAATCCTCAGAGCGGGAAACATTGATCCCATTCTCCTTTGCCCAGGAAGTCAGGCTACTTTCCGGCATTCCGACAAAACTTTGCACAGTCACCTTTTCGTCTTCCGGATCGATCCCCTTGCTGACAACAAGGTTGACTGTAGATCCCTCCTCGACCTCTTTCCCGGAAGACGGAGTAGTCCGAATGACTTCGCCCTCATCGTATTCATCGCTGTACTCTTCTGTTGTGGAGCCGGCTTTCAGACCTTCTGCTTCAATCTTTTCTGTTGCCGTGCTGATATCATCACCTGTTACATCCGGCACGGTCACGGTGGACGGTCCTTCACTTAATACTACAGAAATGGTAGCTCCTCTTTTCGCTTCCTCTCCGTATTTCGGATCCTGATCGATCACAGTGCCCTCCTCCTGGTCGGACTTCTTCGTACCGGAAACTTCCAGCTTAAATCCGGCCTTCTCAGCAGCTTCTCTTGCCTGCTCTTCTGTCAGCCCGAGATTGGAGAGATTCGGAACTTTCTCTTTTCGCTCTTCCTCTGTCTTTTTGGAGTCGCCTCCGAACAGACCGACAGCGTTTCCGATCCCGTATCCAGCCGCGCAAACAACCAGTACCGCAATCAGAATGATTACCATCTTCATCACACCGCTCATTTTCGGCTTCGGTCCATCGTCCCCGCGGTTTTGCCGGCTCTTCACGCTTCTTGTATCATAATCGTCCTCGTCATACCGGTCATTATAGTCATCTTCATAATGTTCATCATACCGGTCGTCGTAGTCGTCCTCGTATTCCTCATCATCATACTCATCATCGTACTGATTCTGAATCTTTCTGCGGTCCGCCTCTGAGATCATCACGGTATCCGCTCCGACACCATAAGCTGACGCGCCGTTCTTTACGAAATCTCCGTTTGGATCGGAGAGAGATCTTCTTAAATCCTGCGCCAGCAGTGTCACATTCGGATATCTGAGATCCGCATTTTTCTGGGTACATTTCAAAATGATCTGCTCCAGAGAGTACGGCATTGGAACGTACTCTGACGGCGGCACGATCTCCTCCTGGAGATGCTTCATGGCAATCGCCACAGTTGAGTCTCCATCAAACGGCACCCGTCCCGTTACCATCTCGTACATGGTGATACCGATGGAATAGATATCACTCTTCTCATCGGAAAATCCGCCCCTTGCCTGCTCCGGTGATGTATAATGCACGGATCCCATGGCATTGGAACTTGTCGTATTGGAACTTGCGGCTTTGGCAATTCCAAAGTCCGTTACCTTCACTTTTCCTTCGTTGGAAATAATAATATTCTGCGGCTTAATGTCACGATGAATGATGTGACCTTTATGTACCGCTTCCATTCCGGCACATACCTGCAGCGTGATGCTGATCACCTCTTTTGGCGACAGCTTCTGTTTTTTCGCAATATATTCTTTCAGCGTGATCCCCTCGACCAGCTCCATTACCATATAGTAAAGCCCCCGGTCCACGCCTACATCATAGACATTGACAATATTCGGATTCATAATTCCGGCTGCGGCCTGTGCCTCGGACCGGAACTTCTTTACATATGTTTCATCTTCCCGGTATTCTTTTTTCAGTACTTTTACGGCAACGTAACGATTCAGCACATTGTCGCGTCCTTTGTAAACATCGGCCATCCCGCCGGCGCCGATCTTACTGAGGATCTCATACCGCTCCCCTAATACAATACCATCTTTTACCATATACTCACCTCATCTGCATACGGCTGCGCCAGTACAATGCCAATATTATCGGAGCCGCCGTTCTCATTTGCTCTTTGAATCAGAGTTTCTACTGCTTCTACAATATCACGTGCGCTTTTTACAATTTGAAAGATCTCATCATCGTCTACCATATTTGTGAGGCCGTCACTGCACATCAGAATCGTGTCTCCGCCTTTTAAGCGGTACTCAAAGAAGTCCGGCTCCACCTTGTCTTTGACACCCATCGCACGTGTAATAATGTTCTTATCAGGATGGTGCTTTGCCTCCTCCTCAGTCAGTCCGCCAAGCCTGACCATTTCTTCAACCATGGAGTGGTCTTTTGAGAGCTGGCGGATCTCTTTGTTGATCAGATAGAGTCTGCTGTCTCCAACGTTTGCGAAATAAAGTACATGATCCAGAATCGTGGCCGCCACAAGGGTCGTCCCCATTCCCTCCAGCCGGCTGTCCTTTGCCGCCTCCTCCATCAAACGCTCATTGGCAGTCTGAATCGCGTTTCCGAGTATCTGCTCAGGATGGGTCTCTTTGCTGTTCTGAACTTCTTCTGCCAGAACTTCCACAGTAAATCGGGACGCAAAATCCCCTGCGCGATGTCCGCCCATTCCGTCAGCTACCACAAGAAGATTCGGAAGATTTCCGATCGTTTCATCCGTGGCGAACACATAATCCTGATTAATCTCTCTTTTTCTACCAATATCAGTCATTGAAAATGTTTTCATTTTCATTCTCCTTATGATTGTCTCTGTGTTTTATTCTGAGCTGACCACAAGCCCCGTCAATATCAGAGCCCATTTCCCTTCTTATAGTAACATTAATCCCATTTTTTTCAAGTTTATTTTGAAAAAACAGTGCAGTTTTTTTGTCCGGCCTACGGAAATTCTTCTCCCGCACCGGATTGACCGGAATGAGATTGACATGGCAATTACGGTGCTTTAAAAGGGATGTCAGCTCCAGAATATCCTCTTCGGTATCGTTCACTCCATGTACGAGACTATATTCAAAGGTGATGCGCCGTCCTGTTTTTTCAAAGTAGGCGTCACACGCCTCCAGCACTTCCGAAAGGTCATATTTGTGGGCTACCGGCATGAGCCTTCGCCGCTTTTCCTGGTTAGTCGCATGGAGGGAAAGCGCCAGGGTAATCTGGAAATTTTCCCCCGCCAAACGAAGGATATTCGGAACAATTCCACAAGTGGACGCCGTGATATTTCTCTGACTGATATGAAGTCCGTGTTCATCACTGATCATCCGAATAAAACGAACGAAATTGTCGTAATTGTCAAGCGGCTCCCCCGTTCCCATTACAACGATATTGGAAATCCGCTCGCCCGTAATCTTCTGCACTTCGTAGACTTCCCGGAGCATCTCAGAAGCTGTGAGATTTCTCACCAGTCCGCCAATAGTAGAAGCACAGAACCGGCAGCCCATCCGGCAGCCCACCTGAGAAGAGATGCAGATGCTGTTTCCATGTTTATACCGCATCAGTACGCTCTCGATCATACTGCCGTCCCACAATTCAAAAAGGAATTTGTTCGTACCGTCAATAGATGAAATCTGCCGCTCCACCAGGCGGACCAACGCGATTTCATATTCTCTGTCAAGCTTCTCCCTAAGGGTTTTGGAAAGATTTGTCATCTCTCCAAAACTCTCTGCCATCTTCACATGAATCCACTCGTAAATCTGCTTCGCCCGGAAACCTTTCTCCCCGGAAAGTTTCATCTCCTCCTCCAGTTCCTGGAACGTATAGGAAGCAATATCTTTTTTTTTCATCTATTCTGACTCCTGTTTTTTCAAAACTGCTATGTAAAATCCTTCACACGGGTCGATTCCCGGAAGGAACTGCCTTTCTTTTTCCATCATAAACTCGCCATGGTCCCCCAGAAACCATGCCGTATTCTCCTCGTTTTCCTCCCTGTTAATCGTACAGGTGCTGTAAAGGAGCGTACCGCCCGGTTTCACGTACCTGCAAACAACAGACAGAATCTCCCGCTGCAATGCGGCAAGTTCCGCTTGTTTCTCCGGCGTCATATTGTACCGGATATCCTTCTTAGAAGCAAGAACCCCAAGCCCGGAACACGGCAGATCAGCAATGACGATATCCGCCTGTTCCACGGACGCTTCCTCCAGAATTCTCGCATCCTGCCGCCGTGCCCGGATATTCGTAAGACCACTACGCGCAATATTCTCTTCGATGAGTTTTACCTTGTAGTCTGTCAGATCCCTTGCGTCCACCTCCCCGGTGCCCGCAAGCTTTTCCGCCGCGTGAAGCGCCTTCCCTCCCGGCGCCGCACACACATCAATGATGTAATCTCCCTGCCGGACCTGCAGACTCTCCACCGCTATCATGGAGCTCGCGTCCTGTACATAGAAGAGCCCATCCTCAAAGGTAGAAAGTGCTCCCAGATAATCATACCCCGAAATCCATAACGCATACGGAAGAGCCGGATGGTCTTTGATTTTTGCCACACCATCCTCCTTAAGTCGTGCTTTTAACGTATCTTTAGAAATCCGTTCCGGGTCAAACCGGATACAGGTTGGATGCTCTTCCATCATACTGGCAAGCATCTTCTCCACCGTCTCCTCCTGGTAAACGGCCATCCACTTCTCCACCATCCATTTCGGAACGGAATACTGAACAGATAGCTTTGTCGCCGGCGGCTCCTGAGGAAGACGAATATGCTCCATCTCCCTTGCAATCGTTCGAAGCACTCCGTTTATAAATCCGGACAAACCTTGCAAGCCCTTCTTTTTTGCCAGTTTTACAGCCTCGTTGCAGACAGCCGATGCCGGCACATGATCCAGATAGCGGAGCTGATAAACTCCGCTTCGCAAAATGGCAAGCACCACCGGTTTCATTTTCTGTATCTTTATCTTTGAAAACTGGTCAATGATATAATCGATCTCAATCATATGTTCCAGCGTTCCCTCCGTCACTTTCGTGATGAAAGCACGCTCTCTTTTATCAAGGTACTGATACTTGCCAAGCACTCTCGAGAGAGCCAGATGAGCCGGGATCTTGTCCCGCGTCACCTCCAGCAAGATGGCAAGCACCAGTTCCCGTTCCCCGATTGTTTTACTCACGCCGCCTTCCTCCTGTCAGTAAAATAATACGAAGCAACTGCAAAATCGCCGAAGCGGCTCCCGCCACATAAGTAAGTGCCGCGGCACCTAATACTTTTCTCGTCATGGAGAGCTCGTCCGCCGATAGAATCCCACTCTCTCCCAGAATCCGCACCGCCCGGTTTGAGGCGTTAAATTCCACCGGAAGGGTAACGATCTGAAAGAGGACGGCAAAAGAAAAGGCTATAATTCCGATCTGAATCAGCATATAAGACGAACGACTGTTGAACAGTAAACCAAATAGAATCAAAGGCCACGCAATGGCTGACCCAAAATTCGCAATCGGCACAATGGCGCTCCGGATACGAAGCGGTGCATATCCTTTTGTATGCTGGATCGCATGTCCACACTCGTGTGCCGCCACACCTACCGCCGCCACAGATGCCGATTGATAGGTGGCATCCGATAGACGCAAAACCTTGCTCCTTGGATCATAGTGGTCTGTCAGGTTCCCTCCCACATGCTCCACTCTCACATCATAAATCCCCGCTCCCCGGAGAATCCTTTCAGCCGCCTCCTTTCCGGTCATCCCCGACCTGCTCCGGACCCGCGCATATTTTGCGTAGGTGGACCGGACTCTGGCCGAGGCCAGCACACAAAGGATCAGACCGATCAGTACGAGACTGTACGTCGGATCAAAATAATAGTAAAATGGCATTTCTACCGCTCCCTTCACCTTTCAAAATCAGTTCTCCCCCAGAATCAATCCTTCTTTCAGCGAATACCCCCGCAGAAACGCTCCGGCGTCCATCCGCTTTTTCCCCGGAATCTGAAGCTCACGGATTGTGAGACTCCCTTCTCCTGTTTTCACTGTAAACTCCTGCTTTGACACGGAGGTGATGGTACCGGGCTTTGCCTCTTCGCTTCCCGGCACATCTCCTGCCACATCCGCGTCCCAGATTTTCATTGTCTTTTTGTCCCAAGTAGTATATGCACTTGGCCATGGATTTAAACCACGAATCAGACGTTCAATCGAAACCGCGTCCCGGTTCCAGTCAATCCGCCCCAGTGCCTTGTCAAGCATTTTCGCATATACGGTCGGGCTTTCGCTCTGCTTTTCCGGCCGGATACTTCCCTCTTCCATTCTCCGTAATGTCTCGACACAGAGCTTGGCCCCTGCATCGGCCAGCTTGTCGTGGAGGCTTCCTCCGGTCTCCTTTTTATCTAGTTCAATCACTGTCTTTAAGAGAATATCCCCGGTATCGAGCCCTTCGTCCATCTGCATGGTCGTCACGCCGCTTTCCCTTTCTCCGTCAATCACAGCCCACTGAATCGGCGCCGCGCCCCGGTATTTGGGGAGCAGTGAAGCATGGACATTGACACATCCATAAGGCGTCATCTCCAGAATCTCTTTTGGCAGAATCTGCCCAAAGGCAACGACAACCATAATGTCCGCCTGATAGGATCTCAGCTTTTCCACACACTCGTCTTTGCGGATCCGCTTTGGCTGGTAGACCTCAACGCCATAGCGCAGAGCCGCTTCCTTTACCGGTGGAAACTGCATTTCCTTTCCTCTGCCCTTGGGCTTGTCCGGCTGTGTTACCGCAAGGACAACCTCATGCCCAGCCTCAATCAGCGCTTCCAGCGTCCCCACAGAAAAATCCGGTGTTCCCATAAAAATGACTTTCATACTCTGTCACAATCCTTTCTACTCTTCTTCCACATTATCATGGATTCCATCTTCCGCAAGTCTCATATACATCTGTCCGGAAAGATGATCAATCTCGTGGCAGAATGCTCTGGCAAGTAGACCTTCCCCCTCCCAGATGACCTCTTCCATTTCCTCATTAAGTGCACGGACTTTTACGTGGCTTGGTCTTGTCACAATCCCGTATTTCCCCGGAAGGCTTAAGCATCCCTCTTCTCCGGTCTGGGTCCCGTCTGACTCGATGATTTCCGGGTTAATCAGAACGATCGGTCCTTCTCCCACATCGATAGTAACGATCTGCTTTAAGATACCTACCTGTGGCGCCGCAAGGCCTACACCCATCGCGTCGTACATCGTATCCAGCATATCTTGAATCAGGATCTTGGTCCGAATTGTCATTTTATCCACCTTTTTGCACTGCTTTTCCAGTACTTCATCTCCTACTTCACGTATTTTTCTGATTGCCATGATTATTCCCTCTCTTTACTATTAAAATGCCTGGACCGGATCAAAATCAAACTGAATCCGGATCCTGGAAAATCCTTCATTGATTTCAATATATTGCTCTATTTTATTCTTGACCGCGATCAGCACCTGGTAATCTTCATGCTTCAGATAAAGCGCTTTCCGGTACAAATCCCGGATCTTTGCGACCGCAGGGCTTGCCGGTCCGATAATCTCAAGCTTTGGATCGGAACCGACCGCTTTAGCAAAAATCTTCAGATAGTAGGCTCCTTTTTCCAGGAGCGCCTCATCCTCGCTTATCATCAAAATTGCCATTAAATGTGCTGAGGGCGGATATCCCATCAGGGAGCGGAACTTCATCTCCTGCTCAAAGAAGGCCTCGTAGTCCTGTCTTGCGGCTGTCTGAATACTGTAATGCTCCGGATGATAGCTCTGGATGACTGCCTCCCCGGGAACACTCCCACGTCCGGCACGCCCCGCTGCCTGACAAAGCAGGGCAAATGTCCGCTCCGCCGCCCGGAAATCACTCATATACAAAGACAAATCCGCCGCCAGCACCCCTACCAGGGTGACATTCGGAAAATCATGGCCCTTGACGATCATCTGAGTCCCGACCAGGATATCTGCCTCCTGATCCGCAAAAGCAGAAAGAATCTTTTCGTAGCTCTCCTTCTCCCTTGTCGTATCCAGATCCATCCGAAGTACCCCTGCCTGCGGAAATTCTTTTTTGATCAGCTCTTCCACCTGCTGTGTTCCGGCCTTAAATGCCCCGATATGGGGGGAACCGCAGGACGGGCAGACCGAAATCACCTTTTCCTCGTAACCGCAGTAATGACATACCATCCTGCCGCCCTTGTGCCAGGATAATGATACGTCGCAATGAGGACATTTTACTACATATCCACAGGACCTGCAAGACAGGAACCCCGCAAATCCTCTCCGGTTCAAAAAGAGCATAATCTGTTCTTTCTTTTCCAGACGGTCGTAAATCTTTCCCCGCAAGGCATCACTTATAATAGAACGATTTCCATTTTTCAGCTCGTCTCGCATATCTACGACCGATACTTGTGCCATCTGCTGCTCTTTTGCCCTTTTTGTCAGGCGCAGCAGTCGGTATGTGCCCTTTTTGCACCCTGCAAAAGCCTCCAAAGACGGGGTCGCGGATCCAAGCACAACACTTGCCCCCTCGATCCTTGCCCGCTCGATGGCGGTCTCTCTGGCATGATACCGCGGAACCTGCTCACTTTTGTAAGTCGCCTCGTGCTCCTCATCCATAACAATCAGCCCCAAATGCTCAAATGGTGTAAACAGCGCCGATCTGGGACCGATCATCACATCGATTTCCCCGGATCTCGCCCGCATCATCTGGTCATAGCGTTCCCCGGCCGAGAGTCTGGAATTCATAATCGACACGCGGTTACCAAATACTTGCACAAATCGCATCACGGTCTGGTAAGTCAGGGCAATCTCCGGTATAAGGACAATCGCCTGTCTGCCGGCAGATACCACGGTACGGATCATTTCCATATAGACTTCCGTCTTGCCGCTTCCGGTCACACCGTAGAGCAGATAGGTATCAAACCGGGCTCTTTCATAGTCCTCCTGGAAGATCCGTATGGCTTCCTGCTGCTCCTCCGTATAAGTTATCCGCGCCCGTCCGGCGCCGGATGCCCGCACCGGATTACGAAATACCGTTTCCCGCTCCACTGTAAGGATCTTCTTTTCTTCCAGGGCACGTACGACCTGAGCTGTTACGCCAAGCTTTCTCGTAATCCATCCATAATCTACATCCTCGCTCTTCAAAAGCACTTCCAGAAGCCTTGCCCTTGCTTTCTGGTTCTTCCTTTGGAAGAAAGACAGCCACTTTCTTCCCTCCTCCACAGAAACCGTCCTGTGAATCATCCGCTTCTCCTTGGGCCGCTCCTCCTTCTTCACTGGCCAGACCGTCTTTAATGCCTGAATCATCGTCCCGCCATAGTGCTCTTTCATCCAGACGGCAAGGGAAACCAGATTCTCCTCAATACTGACGCTTTTTGGCGCTTTGCCGTGAATGGCCTTGATCTTCTCCGGATCAAAACTACATTCTTTGGCAAAGCCGACAACAAACCCCTGACGCAGCCGGTCCTGGTTTCCAAACGGTACCAGCACGCTGCTTCCGATGGCCAATCCATCCTCCATGTCTTTTGGTACCTCGTATTCAAAGGTCCGGTCCAGTTTTTCATGTGTGATATCTATAATAATTTTTGCGTACATGCTTCCTCTACTAATTCCTGTTCATCCATATGATACAATCTTCCCTGAATTTCCTGGGTTGTTTCGTGACCTTTGCCTGCGATCACTACCAGATCACCAGGACCTGCCATCTGCACTGCCCGAAAAACCGCTTCCCTGCGGTCCACAATTCGGAGATACGCCCCGCCCGTCTTTCGTACTCCCGTTTCGATATCATTTATAATCGTCTCAGGATCCTCCCATCTTGGATTATCCGAAGTGAGAATCGTAAGATCAGAAAGCCTTCCGGACACCTCGCCCATCTGAAATCGCCTCTCCCTCGCCCGCTGTCCACCGCATCCAAACACTGTGATCAACCGAGTCGGATGGTAGCCCTTTAGAGTTTCCAAAGCACTCTGCAGACTCATAGCATTGTGAGCATAATCGATCACTGCCTCCGCTCCTCCCGGAATGTGGAGGAACTGCATCCGTCCCCGGACCTGAAAATCTGCAAGTGAGGCTGATGCCGTTTCCCACGGTACGTGGCACCTGGCACAAACTGCCATTGCCGCCAGAGCATTATACACTGTAAAACGTCCCGGTGCCGGAATGGCGACATGGACTTTGCAGACGTCAAACTCTACCCCCGGATGCCCCTGCACGAATCCCTCGGCCTGAATGTGTTCCGCCCGGATCTCTCCCTGCCGGATGCCAAACGTCCCATACGGGCACCCCGTACCCGAAAAGATCTGCTCTGTGGCCGGATCATCCCCGTTTCCCAAACCTTCCCGGCTCTGAAGAAACAGTTTCCTCTTACACGCCAGATATTCCTCCCGGCTGGCATGTTCGAGCTTTCCAATATGATCCTCTCCAAGGTTTAAAAAGACACCGAGATCAAAGCAGATCCCACAGGTCCGTTTAAGCTTGAGCGCCTGAGAAGAAACTTCCATCACACAGACTCGACAGCCATTTTGGCGCATCCGTCCAAGAAGCCTCTGCAACGTGACGGCATCCGGCGTCGTATGCTCTGCCTGTTCTTTTCGTACTCCATCAAACTGACCGACCGTGCCGATCATTCCTGTACGTATCCCAAAATCCTCCAGGATCTTCCGAATCATGCACACGGTGGTCGTCTTGCCTTTCGTACCGGTCACTCCGATCATCGTCATCGTCTTCGATGGCTCCCCTTCGTATCTTGCAGCAAGAAGCGCCGCCGCTTCCCGTTCGTCATCTACCAGGATCCCTTCACACTCCGGGAATTCTCCCAAAATCTCTCCGATCGTCTCCCGCTCCTCTTTTGCGGCCACAAGAAGCCTCGCTCCACGCCTTAGCGCCTCCCTGGCATACCGGCTCCCGTTACAGAGACTTCCCCTGATACAAACAAACACCGTACCCTCCCGGCACTCTCTGGAATCGATACAGATCCCATGAATCTCACGTTCCGGAAAGTGCATACACTTAGCAAACGGTTCATACGAAAGCGCGCCCAATAATTCCGATACTCTCATAAGCCTGCATACTTTCTGACAGTTCTTACTATCAATATAAGTAATCATAGCATAATTGTTACTTTTAGCCAACCGTCATCTTCCCCGTCTCCTTGTCTTTTTCATTTCCCCGTGTTATACTGGTGGAACAAAAATGATATCATTTGGAGGTTGCTATGTTCAATATTTTTGGATGCCCGATGCACTTTGGGGTTGGTGCGCCGGGGTTAAAATACAGTCTTGATTATTTGCGAAACCGCTATGAAAATTTAAGAATTGTCAAATTGCCTGAGATTCCGATGGAGGAGGATCCGGATTGTGTATTGAAGAACCGCAATACCGTGGCCGCTACCTGTCAGAGCATTGCCCAGTATATGTATTCGGTCTTTGAAACCGGGAAGATCCCACTGTTTCTTGGCGGGGATCACAGTGTTGTCATGGGTTCCGCCTCTGCCACCAGTGTCTATATGCAGGATCATTTTGGCGAGGATACCGGCCTGATCTATATTGATGCCCATGCGGATATCAACACGGACGCCACTACCGTGAGCGGAAATATCCACGGTGTTCCGGTGTCTGCTCTCCTTGGCCTGGGAGATGAAAAGCTCACCGGATTTCTCCGTCCGGGTGCCAAGTTCCACCCGGAGAACATCGTCTATCTTGGTCTTCGTGATATTGATCCCCCTGAACTTACCATCTTAAAAGAGCAGGGGATCCGTTACTATACTTACGATGAGATCTGTGAACGGAGCCTTTCTGTCTGCCTTGAGGAGACGGTATCGTATCTCTCCCACCTGCACTACGTTCACCTAAGCTTTGACATTGATTCTATGGATCCTGCCATCATGCCTGGAGTATCTGTTCCGGTGAAAGGGGGCTTTACCGAGGCGGAGGTATACGAGATGTTCGGTACTCTGATGAAAAAGCTTCCGATTGCCGCCTACGATATCGTAGAGTTTAACCAGGAATACGACCGTGGAAACCGGACCGCTGACTTCGTATCCGAACTGGTGCATTTCATCACAACCTCCGACCGAAAAGATGCATGATAATATAGTCGTAAGGAAAGGGTGCCGCAAGATGATCTGTCTGATCATCCGCGGCACCCTGAACTATTTTCTCCGGCAAGTGCTTTCGTGAATCTGGTCATAACTTTCCAGATACTTTTTCACATATTCTACATCTGACGGACAGTCGATATACTCGCTTCCATACTTCTGACGTGTCTCATTCCCCTTGCCTGTCACGAGAATCACGGTCCTGTCTTCTGACTCCTCAATAGCTGTACGGATCGCCTCTCCCCTGTCTTCGATCATCACGTACGGACAGTTCTGTGCCTGCACATACTGTGCAATATCTCCGGAGATCTCCTCTACCGGCTCATAGCCCGGATCCTCCGCGGCCAGGTACACCTTCTGTGCGTACTGTCCGGCAATGGTCCCCAGATCCTTTCTGCGGATATAGGCTTTCTTTCCCGGACAACCAAAGACTGCCTTGATGGCATAGTCCGGATATTCCTCCCGGATGGAGGAAAACAGCTTCTCAAAGCTTAGTTTATTGTGGGCATAGTCCACAATGGCAATGATCTTTTTATCCTTGCTTGCGTAGAGTTCCATACGGCCGCTGGATCTGGCTCTTAAAAGTCCCGAATGAATACAGGAATCCGGAATGTGCAGGATCTTAGCCGCCGCGATCACCGCCAGTGCGTTCTCTACATTGAACAATCCCGGCATAGTCAGACAATAGTCCTCCTCCCCCTCTTTGGAGCGCACGGAAAATTTCGTCTCATGGCCGTCTTTCCGGATTTGGTATGCATAGTAATCCGCATTTTCATCTTTCTGGCTGATCGTCGTCACATCGCCAGCCGCCTGAGCTGCCTCCAGAATCCGGTCCGCAAAATCCGCATCCAGATTCACCACCGCATGGTCGGTCTGTGCGAACATCCGCATCTTGGATGTAAAATAATCCTCAAAGTCCGGATGCTCGATCGGGCTGATATGATCCTCCGAGATATTGAGGAAAATCCCAACATCAAAGCGCATCCCATCGACCCGGTTATATTTCAGTGCCTGACTGGAAACCTCCATCTCGGCAAATGTGATGCCGCAATCGGCCGCATTGCGGAAATGCCGCTGCAGCTCCATAGCCTCCGGCGTGGTAATATGAGACTCCACTCTGCTCTTCCCGTCATAAATATCAATCGAAGAAATAACTGCGCTTTCCGGCTTTCCCGTCTCCTCCATATAATCGTCCACGATGGCTTTCATGTAATATGCGGAAGTCGATTTCCCTTTCGTGCCGCCGACCCCCACAACCGTCAGCTCCTTCCACGGAGAGCCATAAAAAGCATTGGCCAGAATCGCCATCGCCTTTCGTATATCACTCACAAGAAGAAATGGCACATCCTTTCCGGTCTCGTACTTCCTTTCACTGATATAGAGTACCGCACCCTTTTCAATCGCGCTTACTAAATATGTTTCCTTAAAAGCCGCACCTTTACAGATAAACATAGTATTGGCTTTCACTTCACGTGAATCATAGGTCAATACATCCGGATGCGTCTCCTCCTGTCCGTAAAGTGCCGCCTCCATGAGCAGGCCACTTGCCTCCATCAAATCTGCATATGTTTTCAAGGTATCGCTTTTCCTCTGTGACATCTGTCTTCTCCTTTACTTTATTGATAGCAGGCGCCGGATCGTATGATAGACTCCCGGACAAGAACGTCCATAGCGTCCAGACAGATCTCCGGAAGCACATGATCCTGTTTAAAAACGGAAATTTCCGTACACGCCAGGATCACCACATCACAGTCCTTTTTGATGAACTCCTCCATCACCCGCTCAAATTTGTGATAATTTCCTTTTTTCCCGGCCTTGACATCATCATAGATCAAAGACATCACATCCCTTTGCCGCTGTTCGGACGGTATGATCTCCTCAATGCCATGGGACTCACATTCTCTGCGGTAAATCCCTGCGGACACGGTGCCGTCGGTTCCCATAATCCCGATTCTTCTGACATTCTCAAAATGCTCTTTTGCGTATCGTACCGTCTCGCGCGGCATGTGGATGATCGGAATTTCTGTCATTGCCTGAATCTGGTCGTAAAAATAATGCGATGTATTACACGGGATGGCGATATGCTCTGCTCCGGCTGCCTCCATAACTTTCAGATCCCCCTCCATCGCCTGCAAAAGCGGATCGCACTCCCCGCTTTGAATCGCCTTTGTCCGGTCCGGCATGGAGGCATGGCTTAAAATCGTCATGTCCAGATGTTCCTGATCACAATCCGCCTTCGTATGCCGGATCACTTCCTCGTAAAAATATGCGGTAGCCTCCGGGCCCATGCCGCCGATAACCCCTAATTTTTTCTTCATAGTCCCTCCTTACATTCTATCATGTCCACCGGTCAATGATAATATTTCTGAAACTTGATGAAGTGGCTGAAATGCGTCCGCATCATCCGGTACAATCTCGGAAGTCCTAAGTCCCCTTTCTTAAAGACCGGGTTGACGACCTTTCCTTCCCGGATCAGCTTCTTCATCTTTGCCTTGGACTGTGCATCCTTTACATACTTAAAAGCCACCGCTTTCGGGACAACCATCCAGAGATGCTCCTCCTTCGCCGTCTCAAAGCTCAGCTCTTTTCCATAGACGTATTCCTCCACAATGTACTTCGCCACATTAAAACCGGAACCGGTCACATAGTAATTGCTTCTTCCCTGTCTCGTATTGATCTCAAAGAACTTGTACTTTCCATCTCTTCTGTCAAACTTGATATCAAAATTGGAAAATCCCACATAGTGCAGATCTTCCAGTAAATTTCTTACCCTCTTCATCAGTTCCTGATTCGGTTCCGTGATAATGACCGCATGATTTCCAAGGCCGTGCGGCGTATGCTCCTCAAGCAGCACATGTCCCAGGCACATCATCTTTACTTTCCCATTTCGGTCTGAGTAGGAGGTCAAAACCCGCATGTACTCATCGTTTCCCGGAATCATATCCTGAATAATCAGATCATCGTCATAGCCTGCATCGTAGATCTCCCGGATCACAGAATTCAGCTCCTGTCTGGATTGGATCGTGTAGACTTTCTTCTGGGTGTCAAACGGATGCTCCCAGTACTTGATACTGTCAGACGGTTTCAAAATCACCGGATACGGAAAATCAATGGTAAAATCCATGGACATTCCATTCTTGAATACAAAAGTTCCAGGATAGTCAACGCCATGTTTCTCGCACAGCTTATAGAATGTCTCCTTCTGCTGCAAACTGTTCATCAGATCAAAATCAATATATGGGGCGATGATGTTGTCGTCAAGCTGATCTTTATGCTTGCTGATCAGCGCCACATAGCTGTCTCCACATCCGATCAGTATGATCTTTTTATCCTTATGCTTCCTTGCGAAGCTGTGAATGGTCTTTAAAAAGTAATCGTCCGTATCAATCTTCGGATTGGCATGATATTCAATCATCCGGCTCTGATAGCTCGGTCCGGTCGGATATTTCCCGAAGATATATGTCCTGACCTGGTACTGCTCATAAAAAGCTCTCGCAACACTGTAAGTATTGATATCCCCGCCCAGCAGAACCGGTATGAATTCTCTTGACACAAATTCCATAATTTCTTCCTCTTTTCTCCTGTTTCACGTCGTTTTATTATACCCCTCACAGAAACGGCTGTCAAACGCTATCCCTGATCTTGTGGATCCTTTTCTTCTTTCTTCTCCTGTTTTTTGAGAAATGCCGCACGCATGACCGCATCGTCCCCAAACTTTTTGCGGATCTCATCGAGCGCACGGTCAAGCTTCCGGTGCTTCTGATCCTGTTTCCTCTCATTTTTCGTTTCCCGCACCTCTTCCAGGTAATCAAAGAGATTCATCTGCTGGGGCGCGCTCTCCTCTTCCAGCCGGGAAGCGCGAATCCCAAGGAGCCGTATCGGCGTCCCGTCCCAGAGTTCTTCAAAGAGTTCACATGCTCTCTGATAGAGAATCGTGTCTGACTGGGCAGATGGCGTCACCTGCATCTGGTGGGAAACATTGCGGAAAGTAGCGTAACGGATCTCCACGGTAATACTCCCCGCTTTTTTTCCTGCTTTTCTCAGCCGCCTGCCGACACTTTGGGCAAGCATCAAGAGGACTTTTTTTGCCTCCTCTTCCGTCTTCGCATCCTCAGACAGGGTGGTGGAATTGCCGATCCCTTTCGCCTCTTCTCCTACTGCCTTCACAATATCGTCCCCCCGGCCGTTGGCAAACTCCCAGAGAAGTCTGCCATGGCTTTTCAGATGAATCTCCAGATAATCCGGATCTGACCGGGCCAGTTCCCCGATGGTACGGATCTCCAGCTTTCTCAGCACTTCCACGCTTGCCCTTCCCGCCATGTAAAGCTCAGAGATGTCAAGCGGCCACATCTTATCCCTGATCTCCTCTGGAAAGAGGGTGTGCACCCGGTCCGGCTTCTGAAAGTCGGACGCCATCTTTGCCAACAGCTTATTCGTAGAAATTCCGATGTTGACCGTAAAACCTAATTCCTCCCGAATCCGGTTTTTGATCTCAAAGGCAGCGTCAACAGGCGTGGAAAAGCGGTGTGCGATTCCCGTAAAATCCAGAAAGCACTCATCAATACTGAGCTGCTCGATATCCGGAGTATAGCTCTTTAACAGTTCCATCAGTCTTTTGCTGTACCTGGCGTACATCTTGTGGTCCGGCGGTTCCAACCGAAGCATCGGACATTTTCTGAACGCCGATACGACCGGTTCTCCGGTGCGGACCCCGTATGCTTTCGCAGGTATCGATTTGGCAAGTACAACTCCATGTCTGGATTTCTTGTCCCCGCCGATAATACAGGGGATCCCACGGAGGTCCTCCTCCCCACGCTTTAAGTATTCGATCGCTGTCCAGCTTAAATACGCAGAATTGACGTCAATATGAAAAATAATATGCCGCATCGTCATTCCCGCCTTTCCTCTTTGCTACTTTCTATGGTAACAGCAAAAGACGCGGGATTCCAGTGAAATCCTGCGTCTTGGGTCATCTTTTTTATTGTGCGTATTATCCTTTCATTCCGCTGATGGTGATTCCCTCTTCAAACTTGGATTGGAGAATCAGATAGAAGAGAAACGGTGGAAGGAAGGTCACGGCCGCTCCTGCCATGACAAGTCCTACATCGGTGTCATAGGCTGTCCGCATCGTGCTGATGGCAAGGGGCAGAGTACGCATCGCATCCTCCGTCGTCGCAATCAAAGGCCAGAGGAAATTGTTCCATGCCCCTACAAAGGTAAAGATCGCAAGGGTCATCATTGCCGACTTTACAAGAGGCAGAATCACCTTCCACAAAATCTTCATATCTCCCGCACCGTCAATCTTGGCGGACTCAATCAGCTCTTTTGGCACCCCGATGATCGCCTGCCGCATGATAAACACCCCAAAGGCAGTCGGAAGCGGCAGAATCAGCGCCTTGAATGTATTGATCCAGTCAAATCCCCTGACGATGAGGTAAAGTGGTACGATGATGACTTCAGATGGTACCACCATCGTCATCATCAGGAAGAAAAAGATCTTGTCATTCCCCCGGAATTTGAGCTTTGCAAAAGAATATCCCGCAAGGCAGCTAACCAGAAGGCTCAGCCCCACTCCTCCAAACGCGACAATCATACTGTTCAGCAGATACCGAAAGAAATGATTCTTCGTAAAGATTTTAACGTACTGCTCCAGCGTAATCTCCGACAGGCTGATGCTGAAATCGTAGGCATTCACCGTACTTTTCAGCGACATCAACAACATATAGATAAACGGGAGTACGCAAAACACCGCAGTAATCAAAAGAATGATATCACCGAGAATCCCCGGCAGCTTTTTCTTTATTTTCATGGCCTGTCCTCCCTTTTTCTATATTTCAGAAGCTTCTCTCTTCATAAAGCCCTTTTGCAGCACCAGAACCGCCAGAACAATGAGGAACAAAATATTGGATACCGCCATTGCGTACCCGGCTTTTCCCGTCTTAAACGTCAGATTGTATGCGTAAAGTACCATGGTCGTAGTCGAGTTTGCCGGACCTCCGCCTGTCATCGTGTAGATCAGTTCAAAGCTCTGCAAAGAACTGACAACGCTTAAAAAGATATCCATAATAATAGCCGGCTTCATCAACGGCAGTGTGATGTAGCGAAAGCGCTGTAAACGCCCGCCACCATCCACTTTTGCCGCCTCATAGTAACTGTCCGGAATCGACATCAAAGTAGACAGATTCAAGACCATATAGTATCCGAACCCTTTCCACACCATAATCATAGCTACCGTCACGATAGCTGTCGTACTGCTTCCAAGAAGCATCGCCGTATCCACGCCAAAAAGGGCAAAGAAGTCCGACAGTACCGGCGTTCTGCCGTTTAAGATCGTCTTCCATACCGTTCCTACGACTGCATTCGAGGAAATGACAGGAATAAAAATCGCTGCCTTGGCAAACTTGCCGATCAGAGAATGTTTTCTGGATGCCACCAAAATGGCAAACAGCACAGACAATACTACCTGGAGCGGTACTACAAGTACCATCACTTTCAACGTATTTATCACGGCAAGATGCATCTTCGGATCCGTCAGCATCTTTTTGTAATTGTCAAACTGGATAAACTCCGGGTCCAGAAGCAGGTTGTACTTTGTAAAACTGAACACCAGCGAAATCACCACTGATCCGACCACGAATGTCAAAAGGATCAGACTGATCGGCATCACATACCCGTAAGGCGCGATGGAGGATAAAAATTTTCTCCCTTTTTTCATCTTTACTCCTTTTTCAATCCGGAAAGAAAACTACTCTTTGTCTGCCCAGTATTCATCCAGCGCCTGATCTCCATAGGCTGCCGCGTCATCCAGTGCTTCCTTCGGAGTTTTGTTCCCTTCCATCATTCCCTGAAGCTCGGAAGCCAGATTCTGAAGGATATCACTTCCGCAAGGTCCTACCTGAAGTGGACGATATTTGTCTCTGTCCTCAGTTACGATGCGTTCCATCTTCGCGTCTCCTTGATATGGTTCGCTCTTTGTAAGAGGAGCTCCGGACGCGATCTTGTGATACTCTGTCATAAATTCAGATCCTGTGATGTACTTGATAAGCTTCATGCAAAGCTTAGGATTCTTGGCCTGGGAAGATAAAGTCAGACAGTCTGTTGCGCCGAATGTACCGTAATCTTTGTTCTTTAAGGATGTCACATAATTCCAGTTCAGATTCGGATAAGATTCCTTAAAGAGTGTCTCCTGAATCGCAGAAGAACGTGTCACGCCAAATGCAGCTTTACCCTGACCGAAAATCGTGGAGAAAGCATCTTCTGCTGCCAGTGACATCATATTCTCCGGCATATAATCCTTCAGGCTCAGGAAAAACTCTGCCGCCTCCTGACCTGCTTCATTATTGAATTTCACCGTCTTATAATCATCATTGTAGATATCCGTACCGGACTGCCATAAGAGGCTGTAGAAGTACGCATTCAGAAGATACAGCATGTTCATGCTTCCGTTATTAAAGCCAACCGCATATCCGTACTGATCCACTTTGCCGTCGCCATCTGTATCCTTCGTCGCTTTTTCACAGATGCGCTTGAAGTCATCCCATGTCTGCGGCGGCTGTTCTCCCAGCTCGTTTAAAATATCTTCATTATAGTAAAGAACAAACGGGACGCCTGTTACAATCGGGAATCCATACTGTCCGTCCATCATATATCCGTGATCCAGGTAGAGATACTCCTCTTTATCCTCGTCCGTAATATATTCGGTCATATCCGCAACCGCTCCGGAATCAATGTAAGTCGGGAACATCTCCGCATACATATATCCAATATCCGGAAGTTCCCCTGAAGCCGCCCCTGAGCTCCATTTCTCCTCATAGTTCTCCCACGGCTGAACCTGAATATCAATCTCACAGTTGTTTTCCTCTTTGAAGTCTTCCAGAAGCGGCTCCCAGTT
The DNA here is from genome assembly GCF_001280875.1 of Sellimonas intestinalis. Taxonomy (GTDB): domain Bacteria; phylum Bacillota; class Clostridia; order Lachnospirales; family Lachnospiraceae; genus Sellimonas; species Sellimonas intestinalis. The sequence continues at coordinate 82,526 of NZ_LGAJ01000015.1, forward strand.
TTCCAACAGATTGTCGTCCAACGGCGGGCACCACATTGTGATTGTTTCTTTTTCTCCGTCACCGCTCTTCTTGTCATCGTCCCCGGACTTTCCGCATCCTGCCAGAAGTCCTGTCACCATAGCAGCACAGAGCAGCACACTTACCAGTTTCTTCTTCATGTTCTCTCCTCCAAACATCTTTTGAAATAAATTGATAGCATATCTATTATAGCTGTGTCAGTCCGCCTCAACAAATCATTAATTTCTATACCTCTATAGACATTCTCTATAGTCCTGCCATTGTCCGCACTTCATCCATCCAGATATCCAGTTTTTTTAAATCCGTATTGTACGGAACATCACACCCACTCGCACTGATATAACCCTTTGGGCTTCCCTTTGCAAGGTCTGTTTCCCTGCGGATTTCCTCCCGCAGAGTCTTCTCGCTTCCCTCCAGCAGACACTCCACCGGAGGAAGATTGCCCACGATCGTCATCCGGTCTCCAAGCGCTTCTTTTGCCTCCCCAAGATCCATGATATTGTCAAGGCTGATAGCCCGGATCGGCATCTCCCGGAAATACTCCCACACTTTTTTGGTATTCCCGCAGATGTGAAGAGACGGTCGTTTCCCGGTTTTTTCCTCGGCATACTCCATAATCTCTACAAGATACGGGTACACCAGCTCCCGGAAATACCGTGGGGAAATGAGCGCCGGGGAAGCAACCGGATCTGCCAAGCGAATCCCGTCCGCAAAAGGAGCGACCATATCTACACAGTTTTTCATCGTATCCGTCACGAGACGCAGCAGTCTTTGCACCTGCTCCGGCTCCTTCCTCAGATCCCGGAGAAACTGCTCCACGCCCCGGAGATTGGCGGCAATGGTAAAAGGCCCTCCGATACTTGGAGCCACGTCCACAATGCCGTCCGCCGCCTCTTTCATGCGCTCCATTGCTTCCCGGAAAAACAAAAGGCGTTCTGCGTTTGCGGCACTTGCCGGCTCCATCTCATCTAACATCCGGTAATCTTTAAGATACGCACCATCAAAGTACGGCATCCCCTCCTCCGGGTAGACGACCGTACCGCCAAGGGACTCCAGAATGCCGCAGGTGTTCGGTCCAAGACTTAGCTCATCGTGTCCCAGCCTGGTAAATGCCGCCAGTTCTGCCTCCACCATCTTTGCGGCGTCATGCCAATACTCCCGGCTGGAGATTCCCACAAGCCGTCCCGATATCTCTCCAATAAACGGAATGACCGGAATCCGATCCGTCTCCTCTCCCCGCTCCATGGCAATCCTGCGCTCATGGGGCGTCATGCGGTCCCGTCTGTTTGCTTCTGCTCTCATCTTTCACTGCCTCCCTTTTTCCCCGGAAAGATCATACTCTCCGTAAAGATCCGCTCATAATTCTCCGTTTCCGCCAGCTCCATATATTCGATATCTGACGCCAGCGCTTCCATCTTTGCTTTCATCTTTTCGGACATGAGGGTCATGTACGCCCCGGTCTTGGAGGAATTCCCCACATACACCAGGCGGTTCTCCACCTCTTCTGGCAGGATGCCCACCCCGGTCAGGAATTCTGCCGGTAGGTGTGCTCCGAACTGACCCGCAATGAGTACCTTGTCCAGATCCTCCATCCCGATGCCTGCTTTCTTTAACAGTGCCGTAAATCCGGACAGAATCGCTCCTTTGGCAAGCTGCACCTGGCGGACGTCTCCCTGGGTGATAAACAGATCCCGCTTCTCGTCGAGCACAAACTCCCGCTTTGTACCATTGAGCCGGATCAGATGCTGCCGGTAATCTTCCTCACCCAACGCTTCTTTCTTCACAAAAACACCTGTTTTCTTTACGATACCTGTGCGAAGCAGTTCTTTGACCGCGGCCAGAATCCCGCTCCCACAGACACCCTTCGGAGGCATGTCTCCGATGGACGTAAGAAGAACACCTTTCTCGGTGATTTGCACGTCCTCCACCGCACCGTCCTCCGCCCGCATCCCACAACTGATGTTCATTCCTTCCAGAGCCGGTCCTGCCGCGCAGGAACAGCTCAGAATCCGTCCGTTACTTACCAGAACAATCTCGCCGTTGGTTCCGATGTCGATAAACAGTACCCGGCCCGGTTCCTCTTGCAGACCGCACACACAGACTCCTGCCACAATATCCGCCCCGATATAGGCGGAAACCGACGGCAGACAGTAAACGATCGTCTCCTCCCCTGCCGTCAGCCCGATCTCTCTGGCACGCATGGTCTTCGCTTCTGTAAAGGCAGGCTGATACGGCGCCCTTCCGATGGACCGTGCGTCCACGCCAATCAGCATATGCATCATCGTACAATTCGCTGCCACATCGATTTCCCGGATCTCCTCCCGGGAAATCCGCGCCTCTTCACAAAGCTTTTCCAGTTCCATATTTAACGAATCCACGATCGCTTTCCGCAGCTCTGCTGCTCCGGTCTCTGGATGATCATACTCGTAAGTGATTCTGGTAAGTACATCTTGCCCGAACCGTTTCTGGGCATTGAGCATGGAACCTTGAGAAAGTACTTTCCCGTCTGAGAGACGCACCAGATCCATCGCCACCGTGGTAGTACCAATATCCACTGCCACCCCATAGCCCTCCCGGAATTCCTTTTCAAATTCCGGCATAAAACCTGTTGTCAGCACGTTTCCTTCTTTCTCTTCTCCCAGAAGCTCTACCTCCAGATCTTCTGTCACCTCTACCAGACAGGAAAGTCGAACCCCCGCCTTGTCCCCGGACAGAATGTAAACCTTGCACTTTCCACAGGTGCCGTTTCCATTGCACGGATTATCCACAAAAAAGCCCTCCTTTAAGAGGGTTTTTAATAGATTGGCTCCGGTCTCACAAAGAATGATTTTTTTGCTTCCCTTTACGCGAATCTCAGGCATGGGTTTCCTCCTTTCTGACCGCCGCTAAAATTGCCCGGATATTAGCAAGCGGAGAACGCATCCCCAGACCGCATGCCGGTGCGATGATGTCGGAACCATTTTTCACACAGTTTTCGGTCAGAGTTTCTACCTTGTCCGGCTCCCCGAATTCCAGGGTGTAGGTGCTCACATTTCCCATGAGCGTCCGGTCTTTGAGCTCACTTCTCGCTTCTTTCATCGGCACGACCGAATCAAAACTCAGTGCGTCGCTGTGAATCTCATTCACCTCTTTGTACACCGGATTCATATGACCGCAGATATGCACGATCGTCTGTGCTCCCGCTTCCTTCATGGCATCCACAATCTGATTGACATAACGAACGGTAAACTCTTCGAAAAATTTCGGTCCCAGGATTTCCCCGGTGGCACTCGGATCGGAAAGAGCGATCACGTCCGCTCCTGCCTCAATCTGCGCCTTTCCAAAACGGATAAGCTGATCGGTCACGAACTGCATGTACCCATGGGCGTCCTCATTCTTTTTACGGAGCTCTTTATAAAAGATGACCGGCTCCATCACCGAACTGGCTGTACTTACCGGTCCGGTTAAATTTCCAACAATCGGGACGTCATTTCCCTCCGCTTTCAGAATCCGGATGGCATCCAGCACGACACGTGCCCGCCCATGCTCCGGATCAACCGACGGCAGCTTCTTCCAGTCGCTCACTGTCTCCATAACGTACTCCGTCACATGAGGCTCATAGGCACTGGAGCCTAAATCCACTTTCGCCCCCATCTCTTCTGCCTCGATCGTCATGCAAAACGGAACCCCGTAATTTTCAAAGCATCCCTGTTCGTAGACTGCTTTTGCAAGTCCCGACATCATCGCCGCATCCGTGTGCGCCTGCGGCAGGTAAATCTGAACGGTCTGCATCAGTTCTTCTGTTATCATATTCATCATGCCGCCAGGACAGATACATGGCGTCCGATCCGCCTTTTTCCCGGAAAGCACGGTCTGTAATCGTTCTTTTGGTGTAAACATTTCTTTCTCCTCTTCTTTTTGCTTCCCCATTCGTTTCCTATGCGATCTGAAGCAGATTTTTCGCAAGCCGCACCGCCTCCACCGCATTCTGGGAGTAGCCGTCCGCCCCGATCTTGTCCGCAAAGTTTCTGGATACCGGGCCGCCGCCTACCATGACTTTGACATCCTTCCGGATTCCCGCTTCCTCCAGGAGATCAATGACCGTTTTCATGCCACCCATCGTTGTGGTCATCAATGTAGACAGGCAAACCAGATCCGCATGGGTCTCTTTTGCCGTATCTACAAATTTCTGAAGCGGAACATCTCTGCCCAAATCGATCATCTCAAATCCGGCTGTCTCCATCATAATTTTAACGAGGTTCTTTCCGATATCGTGGGTGTCTCCTTCCACAACGCCGATGACTGCTTTCTTTTTACTCTCCGGGTCCTCTTCCGGGAGATACGGCTTTAAGACACTCAGCCCCGCATACATGGCATCCGAACAGAGCAGCACGTCAGTGACGAAATACTCTTCTTCTTCAAACAGGACGCTGGTACGGTTCATCCCATCGATGAGCCCTTCCATAATCCCCTCCAGCGCCGGATACCCGGCGTCGATAAACTCCTGGGCAGCCTCAGCCACATCGTCTTCTTCCATATCGACAACACCGTCGGACATTCTCTTTAATAATTCTTCTTTCAAACTCATGGTTTTCCTCCTTTGTCTGCTTTCCGGCAGATCTGAAATCTGTTTTCTGTCTGCCAACACAGGCTCTCTTTTTCTATTTCTTTCTTATGCGTGGCTTTCTTTAATCTCTATCGTCATCAGCTTTCCATTTGTAATCTTTGTCCCGCTCCGGTTGATGCACATCTGGGATGGAAACTGCGCTTTCCCAATCGCACAGACACAGGCTTCCTGGTACGTCATCTCTCCCGGAAGTGGACATTCGCCTCGCTTTCCAAGGTCTGTCCCGATCAGGGCAAACACTGTCTTCGGACAGAGAATCATCGCCATATCATCTCCCAGAATGTCAGCGGCCTTTTTCAGAAACGGGGCAGTAAACGTTCTTGTCATCCATTCCATGGATTTCGGCCCCAGAATCCGCACACTCCCGGCGGAATCCGCATAGCTTACAAGCCGTACTCCCGCCTTTTTGACTTCCACAAGCAGGCGGAGCATCTCCGTCTCTATCATCCCGAAAATCTCCTCCATCTGATCCGGAGTTTTCCGGATTCCTTTGAGAATGTGCTTCACATCAATCAATGTATTCCAGATCGTCAAAGGACCGGACATCTGAAACAGCACTTCCTCCCCCTGCTTTCGCAGTTCCCGGCAGACATCGAGGGTTTCTTTCATCCTCCCGCTGTCAAAATCCATTCCCGAAATCGCTTTTAACTCCTCAAGACTCTGACAAATAGGCTTCTCTGCTCTCGGCCCTGCCGTCTCATTTCCATAACGCACGTTCCCGCCCATCGCCCCGGCTTCCAGTGTATGATCAAACGGAATCGTACAAAACGGTTTCCTGTTCTGTTCTTTTTCCAGCTTTGCAAACCGCAGGATCTCTTCCATCTTTACATAAATCTCCGGCACCGGAAGCTGGTATGTCCGGATCACTTCTAACATCCCGTGATCGCTGTCTTCCGGTCTGCACTCATAATCCTGAATCATAGAGTTTCCACCTCGTTTCTGTCTCATTCCCTTCTCTGTCTGTTAGTACTATTATACATGAGAATGGGGAAAAAACAATTTCTTAAAGAAAGAAAAAAGAAAGACGCTTGATCTAGGCGCCTTCCTTTCCTCTTTAAAGCATTTCCACAAATGCTTCCATCCTTGTCTTTAACTGTCCTTTGTCTGCTGTAGAATAATCCGTTTCCAGACAAAGATATGGAACCTGACACTCTTCTCTTACCATCTGACCGACTACGCCACTCTCAATCATGTATGTATGACAGGCTGTCAAAACAACCTCAATCACCCCGTCGATTCGGTATTCCCGGATCATTTCCTTTAATAATGCCATCCGGTTTCGATCCGGAGACATAACAGAGCAACCAATCTGAAGATAATAATCTGCCAATGCCTCATAAATATCTTCTGCTTCTTCATCCACCAGCCGGTCAAAGGCTTTCATTCCATTACAGTTTTCAAAAGCAGCCACCGTAGCTCCACATGTCTTGGCAGTCTTTACTACTTTATCCACAACCCCGCCAATCGGGCAGCCCGTAATCAAAATCCTTGGTCCTGACGTTGTTCTCCTGCTCTGCGTTTCCTTGCGGATACGTTCTGTCAGATTTTGTACTTCTGTGAGAATCTCATCTGTATAAAGCTTAAACCAGCTTCCATACAGCACCTGGAACAGCTCATAGCCTGACATCGGAACCGGGTCCTGTTTCATCAGCCCACAGAATTCCTTTAGTGCCTTTCGGATCTGATTATTCTTCCTGACTGCCAGCCTGACACTCTCATCCGAAATGGAGATACCAAACTTTTCTTCTAATCTTTCTTTCAGACGAAGAATTTCTCCCTTCCAGAGCACTTTCCCCGCTTCATCCTGTACATTTGGAAGATGCATGACGTGGACATCTTTGATTCGTCCCAGAAATTCAAACATTTTTTTCTTTCCGTCGCAGGTTGTCTCTCCCACTACCAGGTCAGAAAAATAAAAGTACGGGCAAGTATCTGTCTTTGCAAATCCATAGCTGGACTGAATCAGGGGACACAGATTCTTCGGGAGATCCTTTTGTGCCTCTTGAATCGGCTCTTCTGACGTTCCGCAAAGTCCAACTGTCACCGCTCCCATTGCCATGGCGATCTCTTTCGGAAAATAGGTGCAGTAGGAGCCGATCACGGGGATTCCTTTCTCTTTGATCTCTTTCACTTTCAAAAAGGAGGCCTGACGCTGTCCGGCAAATTCCGCAAACTTTTCTGGCAAATTATTCCGACTGTTCATCTGCTTTTCTTCCCCCGGTTTCTAAAATTTTCATTCCTTCCGGCATCTGTCCCTTTCTTGCGTGTCTTCCATAAATCCATGCACTGTTCATTAGTGCAATCAGATTTTCTTTTGGAGTCAGTACCGGAGTCGTACAGCCCGGACAAAGCGTAAAACCTTTTGGATTATCCACCGCCTGGGACAGGCACCGGATCACGGACTGCCGGATCATCTCCGGCGTCCCGTTCTTTAAAACATCCACAGGCTCAACATTGCCGCTGATTCCGATCCTGGTTCCATAGGCGTCTTTTAACTCTTCCATATTTTCGCAGTTATCAATACTAAAAGATGAAATCCCGCTCTCCACAATCGCGTCCCACCGGTCTTTTGTCTTTCCACAGATATGGATTCCCGTTCCACCTTGAAAACGGTTCATCGCCTCCACTGTTTCAGAAAGATATGGCAGTACAAGATCCTGGAACTGCTTTTTACTGATGATATTACCGGATGCCATCGGTTCCGAAAGACTGATGGAAATGCCGAGCCTCTCATGCAGATCTCTGGCACAGGATATCACACAGTCTGTACTATAACGAAGCAGTTTCCTGATCTCGTCCTTTTTCCTGACGCTGTCCCGTAAAAACCGTTCTGTTCCCACCAGGCTGACTGCCGTCGTAAAGGGTCCCGCCATTCCGGTAGAAATGATCTTTTCTTCATGAAACCGGTCTGCCAGACGGTCAAATGCTTCTACAAGAATCGGCAGTCTTCCGTCTTTTGTAATATCCGGAAGCGCCCTTCCTTCCAGCTCCCCATAGGACTCGATGGCCGGTTTTTCGATATAGGAAACATTATTTTGCGAATATTTCAGCTTACATCCCAGTGCCTCCGGCAGAGTCCGAAGACCCAGGCCCATTCCCATATTATCGATTCCAAAATCCTCCGCAAGCCGGGTTTCCACTTCCACCATATCATCCACTGAAAAATAGCATCGGCTGATCGGAATCCCATACAGCAGCGGACCCGTTTCACTGGCCGTCAGCGTGACCGGAATCCGGTCTACTTCCTCCCCTTTTTGGTAGGCAGTCAGTCTCTCTTTCGATGTCATCTCTGTTTTGATTCGTTTCATGTTATCTCCTGCTTATCTTAGAATAATGGAATTAGAACTCCGCCTGCTTCCGCAAAATATTCCGACAAGGCGTCGCACTGCGCAGCCTCATCCAGATCTTTTACCCACTCGGCATCCTGGTCTTCTTTTCGCACGACAAAACCAAGGCTGTAATCCGGGCCATCGGAAGATTCCGCAATAAAATCATCCGCATCCAGTCCCGCATTATACATATGCTGTCCGGCAACGACAATCGCATCCACATCTTCATATGACTGTGGCAGTACGCTCATTTCTGCCTCAATGAATTCCAGATTTTTCGGATTTTCCACAATATCGTACACAGTCGGGGTCTCAACATTCTCATCCAGTTTAATCAGTCCCTGCTCTTCCAGAAGTTTCAGACCTCTTGTTTGATTCGTCGCGTCATTACACAGTCCGATCTGTCCTCCCTCCGGAATCTCTTCCACAGAATCATGTTTAGAAGAATACATCGCAAACAGCGGGTAATGGGTATATGGCTCAATCATTACAAAGTCTGTTCCATTTTCCGCATTGTAGCTGTCGAGATACGGCTTGTGCTGATACCAGTTAACGTCGATACTGCCCTCCTCCAAAGCAACATTCGGCTGAATACTATCGTCAAAAGTTGTAATATCCAGATCATATCCTTTCTCTTTTACGCTGTCACGGATGGACTCCGCCATATCAATACCGTCCGCTCTCACTCCTAGTTTGATCGTTGTCTTCTGGTCTTCCCCTTCTGTCTCCTTGTCTTTTGACGCTCCACAGCCTGCCATCGCGAGCAGAACGATTGCCATCATCATACTTACCATTTTCTTTTTCATGTTTTCTCTTCTCCTTTGTTTTATTTTAATTTTTTATACAGCCAGTCTCCAAAATACTGGATAAAAATAACGAGAATAATTAAAATTACCACAATGCTGTACATGATCTTTTCATTAAAATTCTGATATCCATACTGTAATGCTGTCGCTCCCAGACCTCCTGCCCCGATAGCGCCTGCCATGGCAGTCGCCCCTAACAGATTAATAATGGAAAGGCTCAATCCGGAAATAATCGACGGAATCGCTTCCACAAACATCACTTTGAAAATGATCTGGATCTTGGATGCTCCAAACGATTTTGCAGCCTCAATCAAAGCCGGATCGACCTCCTGAAAACTGCTCTGGAAAATTCTTCCCATAAACGGAGCCGCCGCTACCGTCAGCGGAACGATCGCCGCCTCATCGCCTATAGAGGTGCCCACAATCAGTCTTGTAAGCGGGATGATGGAAATCATTAATATGATAAACGGAAAGGACCGGATGACATTCACTACGAGATCCAGACACTGGTGGACAACCCGGTTTGGAAACAGCCCGTCCTTTCTCGTCCCTACCAGCACCACACCAATCAGAAATCCGATCAGTGTTGCCAGGATTCCTGAAATCAGAAGCATCTTGATCGTTTCCAACAAAGACGGAACAATCAGAAGTGAAAAAATCTTATCCCATGTATAGTTTTTTAATCCCATGATTCTCCTCCTTTTTCCGTCTCCAGTTCTTTCCACTGATAACCCTTTTTGTCCAGGTACTGTTTCACATTGTCTGCATTACCATCCGATACATTGATCACAAACAGCCCCATCATGCTGCCCCGGTATTTTTGAATCTTTCCATCGATCACGGAAAAACGGATGTGCAATTCTTCTGACATGGCGGTAAAGAGCTCCCCGTCCTTTTCATCTCTGATATCATAGGAAATCTGAAGCGTACATCCTGTCTTAGGCAATTCTCTTCCTTCTTCCCCCATCAGCCTCATCAAAGCGGCCGGCTGGTTTAAAAAGATCTGACGCACATCACCCTGTTCTGCAATTTTCCCATTTTCCAGAATAGACATCTTATTACAGACTCTTCGTACCACAGACATCTGATGGGTAACAATCACAATAGTAATTTTCAGTTCTTTATTGATCTTAAGCAGCAGATCCAGAATCGAATTGGTAGTCTTTGGGTCCAATGCAGATGTTGCTTCATCACACAGCAGAATTTTTGGGTCCATGGTCAGTGCCCGAGCTATTGCCACCCGCTGCTTCTGTCCTCCACTCAACGTCCTTGGTTTCACATACAACTTCTCTTTTAGTCCCACCAGTTCCAAAAGCTCTTTTACTTTCTGATCCCGCTTCTGTTTCGGCCATCCCCAGCACTCCATCGGAAGAGCCACGTTGTCATACACGGTCTTGCGTTCCAGAAGAGAAAACTGCTGAAAAATCATACCGATATTCTTCCGGAATTCCCGAAGCCGGAGTCCGGACAGCTCTTTTACCTCACAGCCGTCTACTTTCAGGCTTCCCCCCTGATATCCGGTCAGACCGTTAATACACCGAAGAAGGGTGGATTTACCAGCTCCGCTGCGCCCCACAAGTCCATAGATATCACCGTGTTCTATTTTGAGACTGATATCTTTTAAAACGGTCAGATCGGAATCTTCAAATGTTTTCTGTAAATTTGTGATCTCAATCAAATTGCCTTCCTCCTTACTCATCTAAATGAGTATATCGTACAAAAAAATGAATTTCATCGTTGGGAATTCCAATTCCACTTCCCTTCTCTGTGCATAAAATATAAAAATCTGTTATATTCAATGTTTTTTTCTATAACATTACTTTTGTTCATTGCATTTATCTATAAAAGCCGGAGCACTTGCAGTATTCTCTGCCCGTGCTCCGGCTTTGTTATCCTGTTTCTGTTTTAACTTAACATTTCCACAAATGCCTCAATTCTGACTTTTAAACTTTCCCGATCTGCCTGGGAATAGTTGGTCGTTACGGCGATGTATGGGATGTGTTTCTCCTCATTGACAAACTGAGAGATACTGATTGATTCCATTGCCGTAGAGTGGCATCCTGTCAGAATCATCTCAATCACTCCGTCCACCTGGTATTCGTCAATCATTCTTCCAACCAGTTCGATCCGGTTATGGTTCGGTGACATAATGGAACAGCCAATTCCGAGATACCGCTCGGCAATGGCTCTGTAAATATCATCACTGTCCTCCTCGATCATCCGGTCAATCGCTTTGACACCGGTACAGTTTTCAAAGGCAACAGCCGTTCCTCCACACTCCTCGATAATATCGATCAGTTTTTCCGTATCTCCGCCCATTGGACATCCTGTAATCAGAATCCGTATCTGCCGCTCTGTTTTTTCTTTCTCTTCATATCTTTTCAGAATCTCATCTGCCAGATGATTCATATCTCCAATCTGATTCTGAAAATCCAGATTATACTTACTTCCGTACAGAACCGTAAACAATTCCTTCCCTGTCATCGGAGCCGGATTCAGTTTCATTGTTTCATAAATCCGCTTCATTGCCCTTCTCTGCTCATTGCTCAGTCTGACTGCTTTTTGTAAATCTTCTTCCGTAATCACGAGATTGAAGTGTTCTTCCAGATATTCTTTAAACCGTATGATCTCTTTTGTCCACAGTCTGAGTGCCTCCTCAGACTGGGTATTCGGAAGATTCATCACATAGACTTCCTTAAACTCTGCCAGCATCTCATACATTTTTTTCTTTCCGTCGCAGGTTGTCTCCCCCACGACAAGGTCCGAAAAATAAAAATACGGACATCTGTCTGAAACAGCATATCCATAACTTGACTTTATCAATGGACAGATTTCTTTGGGAATTGTTTTCTCCGCTATTTCAATCGTTTCATCGGAGGAAGAACAAAGGCCGATTGGAATTGCCCCCATCGCCAGAGCAAGTTCCCGCGGAAAATAGGAGCAGTACGCCCCAATCACCGGAATTCCTTTATCTTTATACTCTTTTACAGTCAGAAAAGACTGCTGCTTTTTCTGTGCCAGCTCTTCAAAAATCTCCGGCAGCTCCCTGATTACATCCATATCCTCAATCTCCGCTCCTGCTTATGATACTTCATCTTATCGCAAATCCCCTTCTTCATCAACCTTTTTATTGCTTTTATCTATCAGCTCCTGCAGAACCATACTGATCAAAAGCATTCTTGCTGTATCTGGTTCATTCAGATTGATCTTCAGCAGTTCGTTGATCTTCTGTAGTCTGTAAATCATGGTATTGCGGTGTACAAACAGTTTTTTCGCTGCCATCCCGACGTTATTGCCGGAGAGAAGATATTGTTTTAGCGACTCATAAAATTCCGTTCCTTTCTGGACATCCTCTTTTCTAAGTCTCTCCAGTTCCTCACAATAGTATCCCTGAAATTCATTTTCTGCCATCATGTAGGAACAGATCGTCTCGAGAAAACACTCTTTCTCCCTGAAAAAATCCTTGCACGGGTCCATTTTAGTTCCTGTTTGCATTACTCGTTCCAGAAACTTTTTCCTGCTTACAATTTCCTCTTTGTCTGAAAATAAGCTTCCCACACAGATCCGCACTCCAAAAGCCTGTCCAACTTCTCTTAAAAATTCCGCGGTCTTTTGCTCTTCTTTTCTTCCGGTAAAAAGGAGGTACAGTTTATCCCCTGAAAGATAGCTTAATAATTCCTGATCCTTTTCATAAATCTGATTACGGATGCTCTGTAATTTTCCCAGATGCTTATGATCGGTACATCTTACGATTCCAAGTAAAAATCCGGGAATCAGATAACTCTGTTCCATTTTTTCTTTCATATGGATGCCTTCTCCGATTTCATGTTTTCCACCTAAAACAATCTCGGAGACAATCTGGCGTTCCATAGAAATACTGCACCAGGCTCTGTCTTTATGATGCTCCAGTTCAATCGCCACCGCCTTGACAATCACATTCACGACCTCTGTACAGTTCTCCTTTTCTTCATGGCCCGGAAATAAAATAACCGCAAATCCTTCTACGTTATGCTTGACTTCTATCGGTCTCATGACGCTTCCTGCCGAAAGCTTAAAATCCACTTCTTTATTCCCGCTATCCAGATTCGGGAGAACCAGATTCCGGATCTTCCTGTCAAAGTTCTCTTTCTCATTTCTGAGATGCAGGATATCACATTCACTTACTATCTCTCCATAAATATTCGTAATTATTACTGTAGCGCCGATACGCCTCGCAATTTCATGAATCATCCGCTCGATTCCGTTTTCTTTCCCAATACATTCAAATGCTACCCTGTAACAAAACCCCAAATCCTTACTATCCATGTGCATCCCTTTCTACACTTTTTACCTGACTCTTCCATTTATTGTATACATGGAAAAAATAGAATTACCAATACTTTTTTTCTATAAGTGAATTTGATTTCATCTATTAACACGCAAAAACAGGAGGACTTCTCTCTTTATGAGAATATCCTCCTGTCCATATGAATCTCAATTTTCTATTCCCGGTACTCCATCGGCACTTTCCCGCCTGTGGACGCGGTCAGGTCTCCGTCTTTTTCATCAATGATGATCGTATCTCCGGACCCCACATTGCCTGCCAGAATCAGTTTTGCCGCCAGTGTTTCCACATATTTTTGCAGATACCGCTTCAATGGCCTTGCGCCGTACATCGGATCGTATCCGCCGTCCACAATGTGCTGCTTTGCCGCTCTCGTCAACTCGATATGCAGATCCCGATCCGCAAGCCGTCTGTTGACGTCTTTTACGAGCAGATCTACGATGCCTGTAATATTCTCTCTTGTCAGAGGTCTGAACATGATAATCTCATCCAGACGATTTAGAAATTCCGGACGGAAATGGGCTTTCAGCTCATTCATCACAAGCTCCTCATTTTCAGGACGAATATTTCCGTTGTCGTCGATTCCCTCCAGCAAATAAGAGGAACCGATATTGGATGTCATAATGAGAATCGTATTCTTAAAGTCTACCGTTCTTCCCTGGGAATCCGTGATCCGTCCGTCATCCAGAACCTGTAACAGGACGTTAAACACATCCGGATGTGCTTTCTCCACCTCGTCAAAGAGGACAACGGAGTATGGTTTTCTCCGGACTGCCTCAGTAAGCTGTCCGCCCTCGTCATATCCGACGTATCCCGGAGGCGCTCCGATCAGACGGGACACGGAATATTTCTCCATATACTCGCTCATATCGATACGGACCATATTTTTCTCATCGTCAAACAAGCTTTCCGCAAGTGCTTTCGCAAGCTCCGTCTTTCCGACTCCGGTCGGTCCAAGGAAGAGGAAGGATCCGATCGGCTTGGTCGGGTCTTTGATCCCTGCCTTGGAACGGATGATCGCCTCTGTCACTTTTGTGACGCCTTCATCCTGTCCAATCACACGTTTGTGGAGTTCCTGGTCAAGATGAAGTGTCTTGCTCCGCTCGCTCTCGTTGAGCTTTGCAACCGGAATTCCTGTCCACCGGGAAACGATCCGTGCAATCTCATCTTCCGTAACACTCTCGTGTACCAGAGACATCTCCTCGTCTTTGACCTTGGCTTCCTCTTCTTCCAACTGCTTTTTCAACTGTGGCAGGCGACCATACTGAAGTTCCGCTGCCTTTTCCAAGTCATAGCTGCTCTGCGCTTTTTGAATCTCCTGGTTAACGCTTTCGATCTCCTCACGAAGACGATGTACCCGCTCCAGCGAGGATTTCTCATTGTCCCACTGTGCCTTTTGACGGGCAAATTCTTCCCGGTTCTCCGCCAGTTCTTCCTGCAATTTCACCAGACGCTCCTGACTTAATCGGTCATCTTCCTTTTTCAGTGCTGCCTCTTCAATCTCTAACTGCATGGTTCTGCGGCGAAGCTCATCCAGCTCCGTCGGCATGGAGTCAAGCTCTGTTTTGATGAGGGCACACGCCTCATCCACCAGGTCAATCGCCTTGTCCGGCAAAAACCGGTCAGAAATATAACGGTTTGACAAGGTTGCCGCCGCCACAAGAGCGCTGTCTGTAATCTTGACACCGTGGAAGACCTCATACCGCTCTTTGAGTCCACGCAGAATGGATATGGCGTCCTCCACCGTCGGCTCATCTACCATAACCGGCTGGAATCTTCGTTCCAGTGCCGCGTCTTTTTCAATATATTCCCGGTATTCATCCAGGGTCGTGGCCCCAATACAATGAAGCTCTCCTCGTGCCAGCATTGGTTTGAGCATATTTCCCGCATCCATCGAGCCCTCCGTTTTTCCGGCACCCACGATGGTATGCAGCTCATCGATGAAAAGGATCATCTCTCCATCACTGTTTTTCACTTCTTCCAGAACGGCTTTCAGACGCTCCTCAAACTCGCCCCGGTACTTCGCCCCGGCAACGAGCGCTCCCATGTCCAGAGCGAACAGTCTTTTATTCTTTAGTCCCTCCGGCACGTCGCCCCGCACAATCCGCTGTGCCAGCCCCTCGACAACCGCCGTCTTTCCAACACCCGGCTCTCCGATCAGAACCGGATTATTTTTCGTCTTTCTTGAAAGGATCCGCACAACATTCCGAATCTCCGTATCCCGTCCGATAACCGGATCAAGCTTCTGCTCTCTCGCCCGCTCCACCAGGTCGTAACCGTACTTATTGAGTGTATCGTAGGTCGCCTCCGGATTGTCGCTTGTCACTCTCTGATTCCCTCTGACTTCGGAGAGGACCCGGAGAAAATTCTCCCGGTTGATACTGAATTCTTTGAAAATATCCTTTACTTCACGGTTCGCATATTTCAAAAGCGCCAGGAAAATGTGCTCCACAGAGACGTATTCGTCTCCCATCTGCTTCGCCTCATCCTCCGCATGAATCAGCACTTTATTCAGATTCTGTCCAATAAAGAGCTGACCGCCCTGCACTTTCGGACGTTTCCTAAGCGCCTGTTCCACACGCTCAATCAAAAGTGTCTTCTCAATCCCCAGCTTTTCCATCAGCTTTAAGATGAGGCTCTCATCCTGAGTAAGCAAAGAATAGAGGAGATGCTCCTGTTCGATCTCCTGATTTCCGTATTCGTCCGCGACTTTCTCACACCCCTGAACCGCAAGCATAGAATTCTGTGTGAATTTGTTAATATTCATACGCTTCTTCCTCCTTACGAATGTATAACTCTATCTCGTCTCATTGTTCGTCTGTTCTATTGACAATATAACAATAGCACTTGTTGTTAGCAGTGTCAAGGTTCGAGTGCTAATATTTTTTGAATTTGTTCCAAAACCCAAATCTATATTCTGAACAGGAGCCCTTATCATCATTATACCAAAAGACCCATTCCCTGGCATCTCGACATACCATATACTCTTCACTGTCAAAATTTACGTTTCATTTCATTTTACTGGTCTTCTTTCATTGTATTATATGTCAGATTCTCTGCAGCAGCCAACCCATTTTCTGGCACATGATACTGATGAATCTTAGAAGATTTGACAGGTGCACAATCTAATATGGATATATCTGAATGTTCCTCAAAGTTTTCAACCTGCTCCATGACCTTACTAAATACTTCCGGACTGTACTGTGGGGGATATCCATTTTTAACCAGGCATATTTTGATATCAAGTTTCAACTGGTTGCGAATATTCTTGTTGTTCAGCCAATCCGCAAACGAAGACTTTGTATCGATGATTTCTTTTACCTTTTTCGCCAGTGCCCTGCACTTCTCATTGATCGTAACACCATCGATTTCTCTGTCGGTGCCGTATTCAAAATGATATTGATTTCGTAAGGCAATCAATATATCGTAGAACGCTTTTTCTTCAAAAGTTAGCCCAATCTTACGAAAACTTTCCCTGTCCTCGTCCATCTGCCGGAGGATAGTCAGAGCTTTCTCCGTTGCAATCCTGATGATGTCCTCACAAGCTTGTTCCTGTGTCTCTCCGGCTTCCTCCGCGGTAAGATGCTTACGCCTTTCGTGATATTCCTCGATTGTCTTTTCCAGCATTTCCTGGAACGTCTTTGCGGCTAATCGGTTGACTTTTCCGTATTCCTGAATCTGTCTGCGAAGCATTTTTACAAGAAGTTCCAGTTTCGTTGCCGGCATTTTTACATCCGACAGTTTTTCAAAGTATTCAGGAGAGAAAAGGTCCTCTTCCTCCCCGCTTTCCAGAACGCTTTCCACCCGATTGTACTTTAATGCTGCCTCAACCATTTTCGCGACTGTACGATTCATGGTATCTGTGTCCACTCCACTTGTTCCACTCATTTTTCGCACAAATCCTGCTATAGCCATAAAACACTGTGCAAGTGCTGTTTCCTCCTCGCTAAGCTCACCGGAAGGCTGACAAATGTCATATGCCGCTCTCATTCTCTTAACAGTTTTTAAATAGTATGTTTTGAATGAAACTTTCTGAATCCCTCTATTTCCTTCTGTTTTCAATTCCTGTGTCGACACAAATACATATTCAGCAGCCATTGCAAGCAGCCGGTAACGCTCTATCGGATTGCAATTTGGATTTAAGAAAGGGCTCAAATCATAATCTTGAAACAAGACTTTTAAGATTTCCAGTTCTTCCCTGAATGTTGTTGCAGCCTGTTCGACATCATCAGATGTGGGCGCGACGGACGTATTGCCGCCATACATCTTCATAGCTTCACGCATATTGTCGCGAATCCCGATATAATCTATAATCATGCCAAACTCTTTCCCAGGATATCTTCTGTTTACACGGCTGATCGTCTGGATCAGTAAATGTTTTTTGAGCGGCTTGTCGTTATATAGATATGTAAGAGATGGAACATCAAAGCCCGTAATCCACATATCTACAACAATGGCAATATGGAAATTTGACTTTTCCTGCTTAAAAGCCGCATCCATCTCTTCCGAGCGCTTGTCATTGCGAACGCCGCCGAGATAACTGTACATCTCTTTCTCATCGTTCTTCCCAACACTTGCAATCATGGCAATAAAAGGCATCGGTTTTAATTCTTTTTGTTCTTCTGCTGTGACAAAAATATCGTCAGGCGCTTTCTTTTCCTCAAACCATTCTGGGTATTGATCCTTAAATTTCTGTAATAAAGCATAGGCAATCTTACGATTGGAACAGACAATCATTGCTTTTTGTATTCTGTCCGGGTCTCCTAAACAGGAAGAAACATAATGATCGTGGATATCAATAGCAAGGCGTTCTAACCGTGACGGCTCACCAAGAATCACTTCCATGGAGCTCATTGCTTTCTTACTTGCCTCAATATCTTCATAGGTCGCTCCGTCATCGGCACATTTCCTGTAGTAATCTTCGATTTCTTTCGCTTTCTGTTTATCAAGCAGGACTTTTGCGATGCGCGGATGATATTTGATCGATACCGTCAAGCCATCCGCAACCGCCTGATCCATGGTATATCGATCGATTTCGTCACCAAAAGTCTGGTAGGTTTCCGCAATCGGAGTGCCTGTAAATCCCACAAAAATTGCCTGTGGAAATGCCTCTTTCAAAACTTTGGCATATGGTTTTGAAACCATTGCTTTCATATTTTCGTCAGCGTCTTTGCTGAACCTGATTTTTTTGGCATGTTCTAACTGGGTTCTATGTGCCTCGTCAGAAAAGCAAATAATATTCTGCCGGTCATTGATCAGACCGATTTTATCCTCTTTACGGTCGCAAAACTTCTGGATCGTACAGATATAAAACCCACCACTTTGCCGTGCTCCAAGTTCCGCCCTTAACTGCACTCTGTCTTTCACAACAGACACTTCGCCAAGATTCAGAAATTCTGTACTCTTTGTAAAAAGCTTGGCACCCTGCTTTTGCAGTTCATCCCGGTCAACAATCAAGATGATTGTCGGCGATCCGATTTGCGGAGTTTCTGTACAGCGAAGTGCAAGCTGGCGGGCAAGAAATGCCATGGTATAGGTTTTCCCACATCCCGTCGCTCCAAAATATGTGCCTCCTTTTCTGCTCTTTTGCATAACTGATTTTACAATGCTCTGCTTCAATAATCTTGTAGCAAAAAACTGAGGATAACGGCATACGATTTCTCTCTCTTCGCTGTCATAAATACTGTCCTGAAAATAAATATAATCTCTGAATATCTCCAGAAAACGCTCCGGCGCATACACTCCTTGAATCATGGTCTGGGTTTCCGCAAAAGGAAGCGTAGATATCGCGTCGCCGTCATGGACTCTTCTCCATGCATAGAAATGCTCATACGGTGTACGAGCGGTCCCAAGTCTTGTTTTTACCCCATCCGAAATGCACGCTAACGGGCAATAGTGTAAAAGATGCGGAATATCTCTCCAGTAACGAATATTGATCTGTTCCCATGCGTCATAAATAGTAGCATTGGCGTCAGCAGGATTTTTCAGCTCTATGATACATACTGGTATTCCATTCACAAATAAAAGAATATCCGGTCTGCGTGTTTCTTTCTGTCCATTGTCGGTATACTCTACCGTAAACTGGTTAACAACACGAAAGATATTATGTTCTGTGTTTTCAAAATCAATCAATGATATCATGCGTGCCTGTCCATTCTGAGGAGTAAACTGAATCCCGTTTACCATCCATCCATAAACCTTATGTAAAGTAGCAAAATCGCTTTCACTACCAACAAGACGCACAGTATCATAGATCCGTGTCACTTCCTCATCTGTCAAATCCGGATTTGTGTCGGCGATAAATTGTTTGAAATCATCAGCAATCAATACATTCCTTTTCGTGATACGTGCAATTTGATTACCTGAAGCATATTTCCATCCTTCCGCTTCCAGAAAGCTGATAAAAGCATCTTCGTACTCCGATTCACAGTACCGACCGTTATATTCTTTTAATTTCGCCATCCATTACACCTCCTTCGTATTTCTCGCTTCCTCGATAGAACCTTTTATCAAAATCGGACAGATATTTTTGATTTGTGTTTTCAGTTTTTCGTTTATTCGGGTTCTCGTTATGAGAACTTTGTGCAACTCAGAAACAACTTGCTGCTCTCTCTCATTTGCCTCTGGAATTGTCAGATCTAAAAATTCCTCCCATGATAAACTCCCTCTTGCACTTGTATCACAGGAGAACCATCCACGCCGTTCAAATTCTGAACGGTTCACATTGGCCATAAAATAATCTGAATTGATATTCTCTGTTTTAAATGTGTAATACGCAGGGGATATTAAATAATTTTCTTCAGAATCATTTCTCGCGATAGTTAATCTGCCATCTCTTCCTACTTTCATTAAAACTCCACCGTATTCACCAGGTGCTACAATTTTGTAATTTGAAAAATTCAATCCATTTGCATCCGCTATCGAGTTTATAAAATAATTATCCATACTAAGTCCTTTAAATGAATAAGGTTCCCCAGATGTATTTCTATTATCAATTTGACGTACATAATTTCTGATAGGCACTCTACGTTTTGAGTGCTTTAATCTGTCAATATACGCATCACAAACAAGTTTCAAATCTTCCAATCCTCGTTCATAGCTTTGCCGATTGGTAAGCATAGCGTTGTAAACATCTACATATTTTTGCTGAATTGAAAGTGGCGGTAATTCGATAGTTATATCACACATATCCTCCCAACTAAATGTCTCCCTTGCAGACCCCCAAGAATAAAACCGCGAATAACGATCAAATTCAGGGCGATGAAAGTACATAAAAAGATAATCTGAAAGTAGTAAATCCTTCTCCTTTACGCAGAATACAATATAAGAAGAAGAAACAATATATGTATGATCGCTTGTATTATGTGCCAGGGTGATTTTCTCCCCATTTCTAGATGTTACAGTAACATAGGCAAAATCATCCGGTTGAACTAAGTAATAGGGTTTTAGAGATACACCAGACATATCGGCTTTTGTCTCTATAAAAATCTTTTTAATTGAAATTCCTTTTACATCATCTATTCCGAACCGCAAATCATCGTTTTTCTCATCACATATCTGTATTAAATTACCCAGCTTATACTTAGTCAATCCCATATCCAATCCCCCTAAACGCATCTTCCAACATCTGACGGGATTGCTTTTCCTGACGCATGATTTCTTTCATTTCCTCCTGAATACGAGTCATTTCCTTTTCATAGTCAATCTCTAAATCATGGTCAACAAACTCAATATATTTGCTTGGAGTAAGCGTCCAGCCTTTGTTTTCAATTTCAGCAATTCCAACACTTCGGTAAAGCTCTGGCATCTGATAATTGTCTCCATCTGTACTTTCACTTTGCCATATATGATAAATCTTTGCTGCTCTTTCTATCTGCTCTGTTACGAAACAAACTTTCTTTTTATTTTCCCCTTTCACCGGATTTCCTCTCCATTGCCGTAAATCCATGAAAAGGATCTCATGCTCACGGTTACGAAGGATTTTTCCATGATAATCACCGCCTTTTTTGTTCTGATTTAAAATCCAAAGTGTCACACTGATATCGGTAGTGATAAATAAATCTCTTGGAAGAACAATAATCGCCTCCACTTTATCCTTTTGAATCAGCCTCTTCCGAATTTCCATTGTGTCACTATCGTTTAACGCACCATTTGCAAGCAGGAATCCTGCAACACCATCTGATGGTTTCAAATGTGACAATATATGTAAAATCCAAGCATAATTAGCATTGCTTGCCGGTGGTGTCGTATAATCCGACCACCTGGCATCATTCTTTAGATTATCGTTATACCAACCTTTCAGATTAAACGGAGGATTAGCCATAATATAGTTAAAATACAGGCCCCTATGCAGATCGTGGGTAAAGGAGGAGTCATTTGTTTCACCAAGGTGATGGCT
The DNA here is from genome assembly GCF_001280875.1 of Sellimonas intestinalis. Taxonomy (GTDB): domain Bacteria; phylum Bacillota; class Clostridia; order Lachnospirales; family Lachnospiraceae; genus Sellimonas; species Sellimonas intestinalis. The sequence continues at coordinate 104,008 of NZ_LGAJ01000015.1, forward strand.
GAGACCTCTCAGGGCAAGATTCATTTTTGCAAGACGATAGGTCGCCGCGTCCTTTTCCTGTCCATAAATATTAATTCGATTGATATCACCCTGTTTTGATTTTACAAGTTCCGCGCTCTGAATAAACATCCCACCAGAGCCGCAGCAAGGATCATATAAAGTACCGTCATAAGGCTCTATCATTGTCGCGATCAGTTGTACGACATCATGTGGAGTATAGAATTCCCCTTCCTCTTTGGTTGCATTAACGGCAAATTCCTTGAGAAAGTATTCATAAACACGGCCAATCAGATCTTTTTCCTCTCCAAATGCTTTATGACTGATTTTATTTACTTCGTCCACAAGCTTCTTAATATCATTCGGAGCAAGGTTACGTGTAGTAAAGGTTCCTTCGATAAAGCAACCTTTCAGATCTTTTGAGCTTGTCGCAATACTATGAAGCGCAGCATCGAGAGCGACATTCAAACCAGGTGCAGGTGTATTGATGATAGTTGACCAACGTGCTTCAACAGGCAGATTATATGTCCCGTCTGTAAAGGTGGCATCATCAAAAAAAGCGGCTCTGATATTCTCATTGTCCGGGTCAAGTCCCTGTTCCACTAAAATCTGACGGAGCTTTTCCACTCCATCCTCATATTTCTCGCCGATAAAGCGTAAGAATACAAGCGTAAGCATCATATCTCTTTTTTCAAAAAATGAACCCGAATTACGTGCCGCCCGCAAAATATCTCTACAGTTAAATAAAATATGATCTATATTTAATGCTTTTTCAGCAGTTTTCTTTTTAGCCATATTGTTTTTGTCCTTTCGAATTTCAAGCATTTTTATTATATAATTGCTTTTGTTTATAACACAGCATTATTATATCAATATTTTTAAATATTTCCAGTAAATAAAGAATAACACAACAAATATCATATCTTCGTTTCCCCTGCCTTCATTATACTGTATCCGCTCTAAAAAATACAGCTATCTTATCCATCCTCTTCTTTTCATTCCTTCCCTAATAGCAACATTTTGTTGCTTTATTTCATTAAGATCCATTCCGTTGCACTGTCTGAATTTTTTATCCAGAAACTGATATACTGTTGAAAAATGGAGGTATGTTATGGCAAATGTGCAGCTTGCAAAAAATTTAAAGATACTTCGTAAAAAACACAACTATACACAGCAAGACTTGAGTGATATTTTAAATATTACCAGACAAGCATACTCCCACTATGAACAGGCTCTTCGAGAACCGGATCTCAATACTCTGGTCCATCTCTCCCATCTTTATAAAGTCTCTTTGGATGAACTCATTGCAGGCAATATTCATCCCGACGAGGTCCGGGAATCCATGCCCGTCTACAAATATCGCCTTGGTGAGACGTCTGACCATAAATGGTCTATTTGTCTGACTGAACAAGATCTAAATTTGCTTGAAAAGTTCCGTAATGCGAGCGAAAATACTCAGCAGGTAATACTAGAATTTCTCGACAAAAGCTGAAACTTCCTAGAATATCATTGTAAGACTCTACCTATCGAAAAACTGCCGACAGCACAGCTATCGGCAGTTTTCTATTTCTCTGTCTTATTAATCATTCAGTCCGAATCCGTCATGGATGGCGATCATCGCTTTTTCCGTATCTTTCTCATCAATCAGAACCGTGATCCGGATTTCTGATGTAGAGATCATGCTGATATTGATATTGGAGTTAAACAGAGATTCAAACATCTTTGCGGCAACGCCCGGATTGCTGAGCATTCCGGCTCCTACGATAGAAACTTTTGCTACATCAGTGCTGTATGTAATCTCCTTGATCGTAAGAACGTCCTTTTTCTCCTCCAGAATCTGCAGTGCTTCCTGCAGATCATCCTCTGACACGGTAAAGGAAATATCTTTTGTTCCGTTTCTTCCAACAGACTGTAGGATGATATCTACATTAATATTATTTCTGGCAAGTGTATTGAACAGTTTAAACGCAATACCAGGCTCGTCTTTCACTCCGATCGCTGAGATTCTTACTGTATTTCTATCGGCCGCCACACCGGTGATTAACATTTTTTCCATTTTTACTACCTCCTTGACTACGGTTCCTTCCTCTGATGTAAGACTGGAGCGCACAACCAGCTCCACGCCATATTTCTTTGCCATCTCGACGGAACGATTGTGGAGCACCTTGGCTCCGGACGTTGCAAGTTCCAACATCTCGTCATAAATAATCTCATCGATTTTTCTGGCATTTTTAACAATTCTCGGATCCGCTGTGTATACACCGTCCACATCCGTATAGATCTCACACTTGTCAGCATGAAGAGCCGCTGCCAGTGCCACTGCGGTCGTATCAGAACCGCCTCTTCCCAGAGTAGAATAATCATCGTACTTGTTAATACCCTGGAATCCGGTCACAATCACAATCTTTCTGGCCTCCAGCTCATGCTGAATCCGCTCGGTATCAATCCGTTTAAATCTTGCATTCCCGTATCTTGCCGTGCAGTGCATCCGCACCTGGAATGCGTTTAAGGAAATGGCCGGAATATCATAAGAATGAAAGGCCATTGCCATTAGGGCAACCGACACCTGTTCTCCCGTAGTCAGAAGCATATCCAATTCTCGTTTTGGCGCATTCGGATTGATGTTCTGCGCCAGTTCCAAAAGCTCGTCTGTTGTATCTCCCATAGCTGAAAGTACTACAATAATATCATTCCCTTTTTTGTAGTCCTCGATGCAGCGTCTGGCTACATTGAAGATTCTTTCTCTGTTCGCGACAGAGCTTCCCCCGAATTTCTTTACTATCAGCATAATTTCCTCCTAGTATTCAAATAAGTGTTCTATCAGATGATATCCATCCTTCACCCATCTTCCCGACTCCCTGGCTGCCCGCTCACAGTAGCTTGCCCCGCAGAAGCAATGTTTTCGGCTGTCATAGAGAAGATAAGGAACCGGATCTGCTGTGTGTGTCCGGGCCGAAACCGGCGTCGGATGATCCGGCAGAATCAGCATCCTGTACTGCTCCCCTGAAGCGTCCATGGCCTCGCAGACGATCCGTATCAGCCGCTGGTCCAGATACTCAATGGCCTGAATCTTCTTCTTGGCACTTCCCTGATGTCCCATCTCATCCGGTGCTTCTACATGGATATAGGCAAAATCATATCCCTCCTTTAAAAGCGCATGAACTGCCGCCTGTGCTTTACCCTCGTAATTGGTATGAAGACCCCCGGTCGCGCCTTCCACATGGAGATTGGTCATCCCCCCTGCGGCCGCGATCCCTTTTAAGAGATCCACAGCTGAAATCATCACGCCCTTTTTCCCAGTCTTTTCATAAAAATCCGGCAGTTTCGGCCTGCTCCCGGCTCCCCAGAACCATGCCGAATTTGCTGGACGAAGTCCGCACTTCTTCCGTTCCATATTCAGCGGATGCACCTTTAAGAGCTCGTAACTTTGCTCCATCATAGAGCAGAGTAAAGCATCCTCCGGCAGATAAGCGCGGATCTCCTTTGTCAGAATGTCATGGGGTGGCGTCAGTTCATAGCGTTTCCCCTTTTCCCATAAAAGGAGGTGGCGGTACGATGTTCCCGTATAAAGTGAAAATCCCATTCTCAGAATATGCTCCTTCAGATATGCAATCAGAATCGCAGCATCCTCGGTACAGATCTCATCGGAACTGTGATCTACCATGTGCTGCTTTTCATAGGAGAGTCTCTCATCCTCAGTCAGAGTGACCAGATTGCAGCGGAACGAAATATCGTCCTCTGCCATATTCACACCGATACTGAAAGCCTCAAGAGGGGAACGCCCTGTATAATATTTACGGGGATCATACCCGAGAACCGACAAATTGGCAGTGTCGCTCCCCGGCGCCATCCCTTCCGGCACCATGGAGGCCAGACCGATCTCACCTTTCGCCGCAAGCCGATCCATTTCCGGAGTCTTTGCCCACTCCAGCGTCGTCTTGTCTCCAAGCCTCTCTAATGATTCTCCTGCCATACCGTCCCCAAGAATGATCAGATACTTCATCTACTCCCATTCCCTTCTGCTTTCAACTATCCTCTTCTATCTATCTTATGACGCCACACGGATCATGTGAATCAGATTGCCAAATTCCGCTGCAGCCGATTCATATTTGCCTTCTTTTATCTCTCCGGTAACAAATGCGAATTCCCCTTCACATCCATCCGCCGTCAGATACTGAACCTCTCCAAACGCCTCCCGAATCCGGTCTGCATACGCTTCTTTCCTGCCAGCCATGCGGATAAAGAACTTCCGTTTCACATCCATACGACTCTTGAGTTCCATCTTATTCCCGGACCAGTATTCACAAATCGTCCGATCCTGATACCGTGCAGCCTCCACAATATCCGCCGTCACAGCGCTTGCCGTAGGCATCTTGCCTGCCCCGCTGCCATAGAACATGGAGTCTCCCAGGGCATTGCCCCGTACGAAGATCGCATTGAACACACCATGGACGCTTGCAAGCGGATGCTCTGAGTGAAGTAAAAACGGAGCCACGATCGCACCGATTGTTCCGTCTTCCTGCTTCATCGTCGCAAGCAGCTTAATGACCATATTCATCTCTTTGGCATAGCGCATATCCTGAGCTGTAATCTTTGTGATGCCTTCGGTATAGATATCCTCAAAATCCACCTGTCTTCCAGATACAATGGAAGATAAAATGGCAATCTTCCGGCAGGCATCCCTTCCTTCCACATCCGCTTCCGGATTACGCTCTGCATATCCGTTCGCCTGAGCTTCTCTTAACACTTCATCGTAATCGGCTCCCTCATAAAACATCTTCGTCATCATATAGTTTGTCGTTCCATTGAGGATACCTGTGATCTCTTCAATCTCATCCGCTGTAAGTGAGGAGACTAAAGGACGGATAATCGGAATTCCGCCGCCAACGCTTGCCTCAAACAGGTAATTCACATGATGCTCCTTCGCTGTCTGTAAAAGCTCCGACCCATGTGCCGCCACAAGAGCCTTGTTGGACGTCACTACGTTTTTTCCTGCCTCCAGGCTTCGTTTTACAAAGGTATAGGCCGGATCCAGTCCTCCCATGACCTCCACTACGATATCAATGCTTACGTCATTGATAATCTGTTCAAAATCATGCACAATCAGCTCCTGTGCCGGATCCCCCGGAAAATCCCTGAGATCCAGAATATATTTGATCCGCACCTGATCCCCCGCACACCGGTCGATCTTCTCCTGATTCATTCGGAAGACTTCCAATACGCCGGAACCGACTGTTCCATATCCAAGTACCGCAACATGTATCATGTTTATTCCCTCCCTACTATTTTCAGATAATGCACTCCTTCTTTCTCCTCAATCTTCGCGACCATTTCCGAGAGATTTCCCGTGGTAGAGAGCACCTCCACACTCAGAGTCAATGTCGCCACACCGTTGAGCGGGATACTCTGGTGGATCGTCAGAATATTTGCCTTATACTCTGCCACCTCGCTTAAAATCTCCGCCAGCAGTCCCGGAATATCCTCCATCTGCAGGACGAGGGTGATTGTCTGCCCCTTTTCATTTTCATGGAAAGGGAAAATGTCATCTTTATATTTATAAAAAGAACTTCTGCTGATTCCGGCAGCTTCCGCAGCCTCGCCTATAGTCATTCCCTTACGGGTGGCAAGCAGATGCTTGACCTCCACAACTTTCAGAAGCACTTCCGGAACTGCCTTTTTGTTCAGAACATAGTATTTTGTCTTATCCATTGGCACTCTCCTGTTTCAGGTAAGCGTTGATAAAACGGTCGATCTCGCCATCCATCACCGCACCTACATTGCTGGTTTCCTCATTTGTTCTATGATCCTTCACCAGACTGTACGGGTGCATGACATAGGAACGAATCTGGTTTCCAAAGCCTATATCTTTAACCTCGCCTCGAATACCCGACATCTTCTCCGCCTGCTCCTGCTCCATCATCAAATACAGCTTTGCTTTGAGCATCTGCATTGCCTTATCCTTATTGTGGTGCTGTGAACGCTCATTCTGACACTGCACAACGATCCCGGTCGGAAGATGTGTGATCCGAACCGCGGAAGACGTCTTGTTGATGTGCTGGCCGCCTGCCCCACTGGAACGGTAGGTGTCAATCTTCAACTCATCCTCATTGATTTCGATGTCAATATCCTTGTCTATATCCGGGATGACATCACACGACGCAAAGGACGTCTGGCGTTTGCCCGCCGAATTAAACGGAGAGATCCGCACCAGTCTGTGAATCCCTTTTTCTGATTTCAGAAATCCATAGGCATTCTCTCCGTGTACCTCAAATGTCACGTTTTTGATTCCCGCAATATCTCCGTCAATATAATCCAGGACCTCCATAGAGAAACCATGACGCTCCACGAACCGAGAGTACATCCGGTACAGCATCTGATTCCAGTCACATGCCTCTGTTCCTCCAGCTCCTGCATGAAGAGTCACAATGGCGTCGCAGTTGTCGTACTCTCCCCCTAGGAGGGTACTAATCCGCACCTCCTCCAGGTGCTCGTCAAGCCGCCGGATCCCCTCCCGAATCTCCCCTGCAAGACTTGCGTCCTCCTCTTCTTCCGCCATCTCCAGAAGGGTATCTGTATCCTCAAACTGACGATTCAGCTCCTCGGCTGTCTGAATCGTATCTTTTAACATCTTAAGCTCTTTCATCACTTTCTGGGAACCTTCCGTATCTTCCCAGAAATCCGGCTCTTCCATCTTTCGTTCCAGTTCTTCTACTCGTTTCTCTTTTCCCGGCAGGTCAAAGTGAATCCCTTACTTCCTGAAGAGGTCCCTCATATGCCTGCAATTCCAGTCTTAGCTGCTCAAGCTCGACCACTATTCTCACCTCTTTTATGATTTCTTTTTACCGCAGCACTGTTTATATTTCAGGCCGCTTCCACACGGACACGGGTCGTTCGGGTACACCTTTTTCTCTGTACGAACTTTCGGTGCATGAACTGCTGAATTGTCCTTGTTTGTCCCTGTCACTTTTACTACCTGTTCTCTTTCTACTTTCTGTTCCATCTTAATATGGAAGAGAACACGGATCGTATCGGCTTCAATGGCCTTTGTCATCTCACCGAACATATCATATCCAAGCATCTTGTACTCTACAAGCGGATCTTTCTGTCCATATGCCTGAAGTCCGATTCCCTGACGGAGCTGATCCATATCATCGATATGATCCATCCACTTGCCATCGATCGCTCTAAGCAGTACGACACGCTCCACTTCTCTGACATGCTCTGCATCCGGAAACTCGGCTTCTTTGGCCTCGTATGCTTTCACAGCACGCTCTTTTAAGAGGTGCTTAAGCTCTTTTTGCTCTTTTTTGTTGACGTCATCCAGTGTCACCGCCGGAATCATCGGGATCGTCTCATGGAGCACCACATCCATGCCTGCAATATCCCACTCCTCGCTGGACTGATCTGCCGGAGCGTATCTGTCCACCAGATCTTCCACATACTCCGTAATCATATGGTAGATGGAATCCCGCATACTCTCTCCATCCAATACCCGGCGTCGCTCCTCGTAGATGATCTCTCTTTGCTCGTTCATTACCTGGTCGTACTCCAGAAGGTTCTTCCGGATTCCGTAGTTGTTGAACTCGATCTTCTTCTGCGCCTTTTCGATGGCTCCGGAAAGCATCTTGTGCTCAATCTGCTCCCCATCCGCAACGCCCAGAGCATTGAAGACGGACATCAGTTTCTCAGATCCGAACAGGCGAAGCAGATCATCCTCCAAAGACAGGTAAAAACGGGATTCTCCCGGATCCCCCTGACGTCCGGAACGTCCACGGAGCTGATTGTCGATCCGCCTGGACTCATGCCGCTCGGTGCCGATGATCTTCAGGCCTCCGGCCTCCCTCGCTTTATCGTCCAGCTTAATATCGGTACCACGTCCCGCCATGTTGGTAGCGATCGTCACCGCTCCATGTTGTCCGGCCTCAGAAACAATCTGAGCCTCCAGCTCATGGAACTTCGCGTTTAGTACATTGTGCTTGATGCCTCTCTTTCTCAGCATCTTGCTCAAAAGCTCACTGGTCTCGATGGTAATCGTACCGACAAGAACCGGCTGTCCCTTTGCGTGCGCCTCCTCGATGGCGTCGCAGACCGCACCAAATTTCTCTTTCTTCGTCTTATATACGGCGTCGTCCAAATCCTTCCGGATCACCGGCATATTCGTTGGAATCTCCACAACGTCCATTCCGTAAATATCACGGAATTCCTTTTCCTCTGTAAGTGCGGTACCAGTCATACCGCACTTCTTTGCGTATTTATTAAAGAAGTTCTGGAAGGTGACAGTAGCAAGTGTCTTACTCTCCCGGTTGACCTTCACATGCTCCTTTGCCTCGATCGCCTGATGCAGACCGTCAGAATAACGTCTACCTGGCATGATACGTCCGGTGAACTCATCGACAATAAGAACCTCGTTATCCTTTACCACATAATCCTTGTCACGGAACATCAGATTGTGTGCCCGCAGAGCAAGAATAATATTGTGCTGAATCTCCAGATTCTCCGGATCCGCCAGGTTCTCAATGTGGAAGAAATTCTCCACTTTCTTGACTCCGTCCTCTGTCAGGTTGATCGCTTTTTCCTTCTCATTGACAATGAAATCGCCGGTCTCTTCGATTTCCTCACCCAGAATAGCGTTCATCTTGGAAAACTCGCCGCTTGCCTCGCCTCGCTCCATCTGTCTTGCCAAAATATCGCATGCTTCATAGAGCTTCGTGGACTTGCTGCTCTGTCCGGAAATAATCAGCGGAGTCCTCGCCTCGTCAATCAGAACGGAGTCGACCTCATCGATAATGGCATATTTGAGCCCTCTTTGTACGAGCTGCTCTTTATAGATGACCATGTTGTCCCTTAAGTAGTCAAATCCGAGTTCATTGTTAGTCACATAGGTAACATCGCAGGCGTACGCTGCTCTTCTCTGGTCATTGTCCATGTCGTTGAGTACGACTCCGACTTTCAATCCCAGGAATTCATGTACTTTCCCCATCCACTCAGCGTCACGCTTTGCCAGGTAATCGTTGACTGTGACGATGTGTACACCTTCTCCTGTGAGGGCGTTTAAGTATGCCGGCAGCGTGGACACGAGGGTCTTACCTTCACCGGTCTTCATCTCGGCAATACGCCCCTGATGAAGTACGATACCACCGATGAGCTGCACACGGTAGTGTTTCATCCCAATGGAACGAACAGCCGCCTCTCTCACGGTCGCAAATGCCTCCGGCAAAAGATCATCAAGCGTCTCTCCCTTTGCGTATCTTTCTTTATATTCTCTTGTTTTATCTCTTAACTCTTCGTCAGAAAGCTTCTGCATCTCAGGTTCCAAAGCTTCAATATGATCTACGATCGGGTAGATTCTCTTTAACTCATGCTGGCTGTGTGTACCAAACACTTTCTGTATCAGTCCCATGTTTTCTGCTCCTTATCGTTTCTAAAAAATTAATCCATTCTTCATTTTAACACTATCCACGGGCTTGTTCAACCTGTTTCTAAACTGTTCACAAACTCTTTCCATCGTGTTCACAAACCACAGCACCATATCTCTGACGGAGCACATCGTAACCGAGCGTCCCGCCAAAAAGATCCAGCGCGCTCCCAACGGTAAAATCAATCCGTCCTCCGGAAGCTTCTCCCAAAATCCGGATGTCTTTTTCCGAAGAAATTCCACCCGCATACGTCACCGGATGCGTCACTCCCTTCTTCCATGAAGCAAGGAGCTTCACAAGCTCCCTGTCAATCCCACGGCAGCTCCCCTCCACATCCACACCGTGGACAAGAAATTCCGCACAGTACTCAGCAAGAAGATCCAAAAGCTCATGTGTTACCTCCGCATCTGTAAACGTCTGCCATCGGTCCGTCACAATCAGATACCTGCCGTCCCGTTTTCTACAGCTTACATCCAAAACGAGCTTTTCCCGTCCGACTGTTTCCTTAAGCCTCGCCAGATTCTCCCAGCGGATCGCTCCTTCCGCAAACACATAGGAGGTTACAATCACATGGCTTGCTCCTGCTCTTAAATAATCTTCCGCGTTCTTCGGACGGATCCCGCCACCAATCTGCAGACCTCCCGGAAACGCGGAAAGCGCTTCCATGGCCTGATGCCTTGTCTTTTCAAAGTAACGCGAGGCTGGTGAATTCAGTAAAATCACATGCCCTCCTGTAAGCCCGTCGTCCCGGTATCTGGAAGCAAACCACTGTGCCGGACGTTCCGCCACAAAATTCGTCTGAGCCCAGTCCCCTGTATCTGTCAGGCTTCCCCCTACAATCTGCTTTACTTTTCCATTATGAATGTCGATACAAGGCCGGAATTTCATCACTTTGCCCTCCTTGCTTTTTTACGTTACTACGTCAATTTATTTTTTTACCTTACCACAAGAATCCCTCCGCCGTCAAGCAAAAACACCCTGTAGAACATTACAATAAATAAGAGAGCCCGAAGGCTCTCCTATCTTCCCATATCTGTTCTGCCGTCCCCGTCCAGTGCATTTTCTACGTCATCTTTGATATCCCTTGCACCGTCTTCGACATCATCTTTTAAGTCTCTTGCACCGTCTTTCATGTCTTCGCCCAGATCGTCGGCACCGTCTTCCAAGGTGTCTTTTCCGTTCTTGCGGTCATCATCCGTTGTATCCTTGGTGTCGCTACCGTTTGTCGCGTCATTGACACGGTTTTCACCCGCACATGCGGTCATACTTCCAAGCATGAATACACTCAGCAGAACCAGAGCGGCTCGTTTCCAAGATTTCATGTTTCTTCCCTCCTGCAAAATAGAATTTGCACTACTTACTATCCGCAGAAAATGAATTTTTATACTTTTTTCTGTTTTTTTCTTTAAAATGAAATCACATCGCTCATATCATATTTTCCCGCCGGTTTCCCAGCCAAAAATTTCGCTGCTTCCAACGCCCCTTTCGCAAAGACTGCCTTGGAATAAGCTGTATGCTTAAACTCAATCACTTCGTCCTCGCCGGCAAACAGTACTTCGTGCTCTCCTACAATCGTTCCGCCCCGTACCGCGGAAATTCCGATCTCCTGTTTCTCTCTTGGCTTTCTTTCCTGACTTCTGTCATAGCAGTATGCATATTTCATATCCTGTGTCTCATTGATCGCGTCTGCCAGAGCAAGAGCCGTCCCGCTCGGAGCGTCTACTTTCTTATTATGATGCTTTTCCACAATTTCAATATCGTATCCTGCAGGTGACAGCACCTTTGCCGCATCCTGCAGCAGCCGCATCAGCAGATTGATTCCAAGAGACATATTCGCAGATTTGAGCACTGCCGTCTCTTTTGCTGTATCCTCCACCTTCTGAATCTGCTCCTTAGAAAGTCCGGTTGTGCAAAGGACGACCGGAAGCCGTCTCTTTTTACAGTTCTCAAGCAGACCGTCCACCGCCTTCGCGTTAGAAAAATCGATCACTACATCCGCCTCTACATCACAGTCTTGCAGACTGTCAAAAACCGGATAGCCGTTTAAACGCCCTTCACAGGTATCGATTCCCGCTACGATCTCACACTCTTTGTCTTCTGCTGCCATCCTTGTAATCACCTGTCCCATTTTTCCATTGCACCCATGCATGATAATTCTTACCATATTACTTTTCTCCTTTTCGTAAAGTCTTCCCACCTTTTAGGGAAGTGTATCCATATCCAAAGAGGGCGCCTTACGGCTCCCTCTTCTTTCTGATTTCCTTATGCAAGTTTCAGTCCAAATTTTTCCATCTCTTTGGCAAGTGCCATCTTGTGGTCCTCCTCCATGGAGGAAAGCGGCATCTTTAATTCTCCAACTTCTTTTCCAAGCAGATTCATAGCAGTTTTGACCGGTATCGGATTAACCTCGCAGAAGAGCTTGTCGATCAACGGCAGTGCATCTAGCTGCATCTTAAGACTTCCTTTCAGATCGCCGTCAAAGAACTTCTGGCAGAGATCATGGGTATATTCCGGTGCGATATTCGCAAGCACGGAGATCACACCCTTTCCTCCAAGAGAAAGAAGCGGCACGATCTGATCGTCGTTTCCTGAATAGAGATCCAGCTTTCCGTCTGTGAGCTGCATAATCTTCGCAATCTGGGATATATTGCCGGAAGCCTCCTTGATGGCTACTATATTTTCCACCTTTGCAAGCTCCGCCGCTGTCTCCGGCGTAATATTGAGTCCTGTCCTGCTCGCCACACTATAAAGGATGATCGGAGCCTTTGCCTCTGCCGCCACTGCCTTATAGTGAGCAATCAGCCCTTTCTGTGTCGCCTTATTATAATAAGGTGTTACAAGCAGCAGTCCATCCACGCCGTAATCTACCGCTTCCCTTGACATCTCAATCGTCGTAAACGTTGCGTTAGAACCTGTTCCGGCAATAACAGGGATTCGCTTCTTTGCCTGTTCAACCGTAAACTTAATGCACTGCATGTGCTCTTCTTCTGTCAATGTGGATGACTCTCCGGTCGTACCACAGATAATAATCGCATCCGTCTTATGGGCAATGTGATACTCAATCAGCTCATCGAGCTTCTCGTAATTGACGGAACCATCCGGCAAAAACGGCGTTACAATCGCTACTCCTGATCCTGTAAATATAGACATATCATTACCTCCAACTCGTTTCTTTCCTTTTCACACTTTAGAACATTAAATCGTTATTACTGCAAGTGTATCACTATTCCCGATATGTGTCAAACATCAATTCCACGAGCATTTACAGGATTTCTTTTTATTCTTCCTGGCACTCCAGTTTGCTCACCGACACTTCATAGGCTGTTCTCTTTTCCGTCTCCGTGTCTGATAATTTCTTTATATATTCCCGGCTCTGTACCCGTCCGAGAATATGTACATGCGCGCCGACTTCAAATGAAGAGGCAAATCTCGCGTTTCGTCCCCAGCAGATACATGGAATGTAATCCGACTTCCCGTACGGCCGGTTTACAGCCAGCAGAAGATCCGCGATCTCCCTGCCAAGCGGCGTTTTGCGGTATACCGGTGATTTGCAGATATACCCGTCCAGAAAAATACTGTTTGTCTTGACGCCATCCATATCCTCATCGCTCTCCACAAAGGACACTTCCCTTGCGAAAACTGACAGCACCAGCCTGTTTTTCTGTTCTTCATGCCGATTATAGGATCTGAACTGTCCCTGGACAATAATATATTCGCCCACATAATCCTGCGTCACATCAATCAGACGCTCGGAGATCATCACCGGAATCCGGTCCTCAGAATTGCTCAGTCTCTTCACAAGGACTTCCATCGTGTAAAATCCTTCTCCGAATACTTCGTGGCTGAATTCAAATGTACTTGCCACCTGTCCCATAATCGTAACCTGGTTGTTTTCAATAATCTTATCTGACATGAAATGTAATTCTCCCTTCCTCTGATAGGTATTTTTTATCTTTAATACTTTATGCCCCTCTTTGAAAGGATATGACCTATGAGGAAATTTTTCCAGAAAATTCGATCGACATATTCCGATAAATATGGATAGAAATGCTTGTAAAATCCAAAAAATATGGTAGACTATATAAGTTGCTACATTATATAAGTAGAAAGAAGGATGTAACGATATGAAAATAAAACGTGAAGACATTCGTAATATTGCGATTATTGCCCATGTAGACCACGGCAAAACGACCCTGGTCGACGAACTGTTAAAGCAAAGCGGCGTTTTCCGTGAAAATCAGGAGGTCGAGGAGCGTGTCATGGACTCCAACGACATCGAACGGGAACGTGGGATCACGATCCTTTCCAAAAATACGGCCGTTCATTACAAAAATACAAAAATCAATATCATCGACACTCCAGGACATGCTGACTTCGGCGGAGAGGTGGAACGTGTCCTCAAGATGGTAAACGGCGTAGTCCTCGTAGTGGACGCGTTTGAAGGTCCGATGCCGCAGACCAAGTTTGTGTTGAAAAAAGCGCTGGAATTAAAGCTCCCTGTCATTGTCTGTATCAACAAAATTGACCGCCCGGAAGCCCGTCCGGACGCTGTCATCGATGAGACACTGGAGCTTTTCATGGATCTGGATGCAGACGACAGCCAGCTCGACTGCCCGTTTGTCTACGCTTCTGCCAAAGCCGGATACTCCATTCTGGAACTCGATGACAAGCCGGAAAATATGATTCCGCTCTTTGAGACGATTCTGGAATACATTCCCGCTCCGGAAGGAGACCCGGATGCCTCCACACAGGTACTGATCAGTACCATCGATTACAATGAATATGTGGGCAGAATCGGCGTCGGCAAAGTGGACAATGGAACGATCCGTGTAAACCAGGACGTGATCGTAGTAAACCATCACGAACCAGACAAACAGAAAAAGGTTAAAATCAGTAAACTCTACGAGTTTGATGGGCTAAACAAGGTAGAGGTGCGAGAAGCCGGCGTCGGTTCTATCGTTGCTATCTCCGGTATTGCGGATATCTCCATTGGAGACACGATCTGCTCTCCGGACGACCCGAAACCGATTCCGTTCCAGAAGATTTCTGAGCCTACGATTTCCATGCAGTTCAAGGTCAATGACAGTCCGTTTGCGGGACAGGAAGGAAAGTTTGTAACCTCCCGTCATCTTCGCGACCGTCTCTTCCTGGAACTGAATACCGACGTCAGCCTCCGTGTGGAAGATACGGATGATATGGACAGTTTCAAGGTGTCCGGCCGTGGCGAGCTTCATCTCTCCGTGCTGATCGAGAATATGCGCCGGGAAGGCTACGAATTTGCTGTCAGCAAGGCGGAAGTGCTCTATAAAGAAGATGAAAACGGAAAACTTCTCGAACCGATGGAGCTGGTCTACATCGATGTTCCGGATGAATTCACCGGAACCGTCATCGACAAGTTAAGCCAAAGGAAGGGTGAGCTCCGCAACATGGGCATGTCAAACGGCGCCTACACAAGACTTGAATTCTCCATCCCGTCCCGCGGGCTGATCGGATACCGAGGTGATTTCCTGACTGACACGAAGGGAAACGGAATTATGAATACCGCCTTTGATGGCTATGCCCCATATAAAGGCGAGATCCAGTACCGGAAAAACGGTTCTCTCATCTCCTTTGAAACCGGAGAAGCATTGACTTACGGTCTGTTCAATGCCCAGGAGCGCGGTACGCTCTTTATCGGACCGGGTGAACGTGTCTACTCCGGCATGGTAGTCGGCCAGAATGCCAAGACCGACGACATTGAGCTGAACGTTTGCCGTGCGAAGCATCTGACCAATACCCGCGCTTCCGGCTCAGACGATGCATTAAAATTGTCTCCTCCGCGTATCCTGAGTCTGGAGGAAGCGCTTGACTTCATCGATACGGATGAGCTTCTGGAAGTCACTCCAAAGAGTCTTCGGATCCGCAAAAAGATTCTGGATTCCAGGCTCCGCAAGCGTGACAATCTGAAAAATAAATGATGGGGTGTGTCTGACATGAATCTGTTATGGTTTCTGGAAGGCATACGGACTCCTGCAGGTAACGATTTTTTTCAATTCGTTACCTGTTTTGGGCAGGAGACCTTTTTGCTTTCCGTACTTTGCTTTTTTTATTGGTGCTATGACAAGAAGTTTGCCCGCCGGATCGGACTGACGTATTTTTCTTCCGGCCTTGTAGTGCAAAACCTGAAAATTATCTTCCGGATCCCGCGTCCCTGGATTCTGGATCCTGATTTCCATCCGGTACAAAGCGCTATACCACACGCAACCGGCTACTCCTTCCCCAGCGGTCACACCCAGGGTGCGACAAGCCTCTTTGCTTCACTGGCGCTTGGGTCCAAACAACGGAGTACAAAATTTCTCTTTACCGCCTCCTTTCTGCTTGTCGGATTTTCCCGGATGTATCTTGGCGTCCATACTCCAAAGGATGTGCTGACTTCCCTTGTGATCTCCCTTGGGTTCTCTGTGGCGTACTCCCGGTATGCAGATATTCTGTTTCGGAAGATCCGTACTTTGTCTGCCGTACTGGCGGGGATTTCCTGTTTCGTACTTGCCTCAGCCTTTCTTCTAGTGAAATATGACGGTCTGCCGTCCATGTACGCCGCCGACACGATCAAGGCAGCAGGTGCAGGACTCGGTTTTGCTCTGGGACTGTGGCTAGAAGAGACGTATCTGCATTTTTCCACCGCTACCCGGACCCGAATGGGGCAGCTTTTGAAACTGGCACTAGGACTAGGCTCCACTCTAACGTGGAAACTCTTTCTCTCCGGATGGAGCGCTCTTCTTCTATGGAAAGTGTTCGAGTATGCGTTCCTCGTCGTGTGGATCCTCTTTCTTTACCCCGCCCTCTTCACTTCGGTACAGAAAAACATCTGATTTTTTCATTCTATTACTTTTACTTTATAAATTTTATCAGTAAACTTATTTTTGAATTTCTGATTTTTTAGTTATTTATAATTGCATGTCTGAAGTCTTCGTAGTATAATAAGGACAAGAATTCAAATCTCAGATTTGAACGGATCTTCTGCCTTGGCTGCCGAATCCGGCGCCTATGCAGGAAATACAGGAAAAAGGAGTTGGGCTTATGAAATTTATTATGAGAGGAAAGAATATCGATGTGACGCCTGCCTTAAAGGAAACAATCGAACACAAACTCGGAAAACTGGAAAGATATTTTACTCCTGATACTGAAATACACGTTACGCTCAGCGTAGATAAGGAAGAGCAGAAAATTGAAGTTACTATCCCGCTGAAGGGAAATATTATCCGTTCCGAACAATCAAGCAACGATATGTACGTTTCCATTGACCTGGTTGAGGAGATCATCGAACGTCAGCTTCGCAAATATAAGAATAAACTCGTGGAAAAGCATCAGGCTGGTGTGGATTTCAACAAAACTTTCGTAGATGACCACGATCACGACAGTGTTGAGGACGATTCCATCCAGATCATCCGTACAAAACGTTTTGGCATCAAACCGATGTTCCCAGAGGATGCCTGCATTCAGATGGAACTTCTCGGACATAATTTTTATGTATTTACTAATGCCGAGACAGACGAGGTGAATGTTGTATACAAGAGAAAGAACAACACGTATGGTCTGATTGAGCCGGAATTCCAGTAGGAGGGAATATAAAAAGAGATTTCGCCTAAAGCGAAATCTCTTTTTCTGTGTATGCGACGAACCAAATCCCGAACCTTCGTGGAATCTTGGCGTCTGCTTACAATCCCGGAATATGTCTTTGCTACTTCTGGCGATGAATGACACTCTATTTGTTGAAAAGAAGTATCTTACCCTCGTGTACGGCAAAATAACACTTCTCTTTCCACCCAAGTCCTGCCTGTCCGTTGGTCCCCTCAGTTAGCTCTTTCTCAATCTTTCCCTTCTCCACATCCGGAACAAGGCACACGATGCGGACCTGATCTGTATATTGTATATCCAGAATATGAATCCCCTGCTGTGCGAGAATATACTGGATTTTTCCAAATCCGGTATATTCCGTCCGGATTTCCAGTTTAGACGCGTATTTTCTGGTAATAATAGTACTTGCAAGCAATCCTTCCTTAGCCGCCCCGGAGTATGCCCGTACCAGCCCTCCCGTTCCAAGAAGCGTCCCGCCAAAATACCGGGTCACCACGACCACCGTGTCATGGATTCCCTCTCCGGTCAGCACATCAAGCATCGGCTTGCCTGCTGTTCCACCCGGTTCTCCATCGTCGCTGAAACGCTGTAATTCAAAACGCTCGCCCAGCACATAAGCATAGCAATGATGGGTGGCATTATAATGCTTCTTCCGAATTTTCTCTATAAACTCCAGTGCCTCTTCTTCTGTATCAATATGAGAGACTTCGGCCAGGAACCGGGATTTCTTCTCTACGATCTCGCTTTCCCCATGCCCCAGCACTGTCCTGTATTCTTCCAACATGTTCCTTCCTCCTCGTCTGTTCATTTTAACTATAACAGGATTTTCGACTTTTTCAAAACTTTTTCTTAAATTTTTCTCAGCGAATACGGAAGATTGCAATTTTTTCTTTATTTCAATATTGAAATTTGGTATAATGGTTTGGTATAAAAGGAGGCAAATGCTCATGAACTATGGTAGAAAAAAAGCTGCTAAGAAACGAAGGGACATTACCTCGAAATCCAAAATGAAAAAGAAGCGTCTTGGCGTACGGATCTTTAAAGGAGTGCTTCTCACTCTTTTGCTTTTGATGGTAGCCGGATGCGTGGGCGGCGGGATATTCCTCAAGAAGGTCATCGACAGCGCCCCGGATGTTACCCCGGAAGATGTAAAGCCGACGGGTTACACATCCGTTGTCTATGCTTCGGACAATAAGACTGAGACCCAGCGGCTCACTTCCGCCGGTTCCAACCGTGTTTATAAAACCATCGATGAGATCCCGAAGGATCTGCAGCACGCTTTTGTTGCCATCGAGGACGAGCGTTTTTATGAGCATAACGGAATTGATCCAAAAGGTATCGTACGTGCCGGAATGATCGGTCTTACTACCGGAGATTTTTCTCAGGGTGCTTCCACCCTGACACAGCAGCTGATCAAGAATAATATTTTTGACTTCATGTCTGAAGATACGTTCTTCGACAGACTAGAACGGAAAATTCAGGAGCAGTATCTGGCACTGAAGCTGGAAAAGCAGATGTCAAAAAGCGAAATCATGGAAAACTACTTAAATACCATCAACCTGGGTCAGAATACGCTCGGCGTACAGGCAGCATCCCAGAGGTATTTCAACAAGGACATTTCCCAGTTGACTCTGTCTGAAAGCGCAGTCATCGCGGCCATCACCCAGAGTCCAAGCTACTACAATCCGATCACTCACCCGGATCACAATGCGGATCGCCGCAAGCAGGTTCTTAAAAACATGCTGGAGCAGGGATACATTTCCCAGGAGGCCCATGACGAGGCGTTGGCCGATGATGTCTATGCCCGCATCCAGAATGTCAATACGAACATCACGCAGAACACGACTCCTCAGAGCTACTTCGTAGATGCACTGACAGAGCAGATTCTGACAGACTTGGAGGATCCGGACGTCGGACTTGGCTACAGTGAAACTCAGGCATACAATACCCTTTACAAGGGCGGTTTAAGTATCTATTCTACCCAAGATCTTGAGATCCAGGGCATCTGTGACCAGGTACTCAACGACGACAGCAATTATCCTTACAAAGTCCAATACGGCCTGTCTTACGCACTGACTGTAACAAGGGCTGACGGAACACAGGAGAATTACAGTTCCGGTCATATCAAGCAGTTCCGGAATATGAAATATGGTCTGACCTTTGATTCTGAGGAGCAGGCACATCAGGTCATTGAATCGTTTAAAGCATCCATCGCAAAAGAGGGAGATACCTATGACGAGGTCATCAATCTCTCTCCCCAGCCTCAGGCTTCTGTCACTGTCATTGATCAGGCGACAGGACAGATTAAGGCGATGGTCGGCGGCCGTGGCACAAAGTCATCCAGTATGAGTCTGAACCGTGCCTACACTGGATCTACAAGACAGCCGGGATCCTGTTTCAAGATCCTGTCCACTTACGCTCCTGCTCTTGACAGCGCAGGAGAAACGCTGGCAACCATTATCAAGGACGAGCCGTACGAATACGCGGACGGTACTCCGGTTTCCAACTGGTGGGGCAATTACTACCGTGGCAATATGACAATGCGGAAAGCCATCGAACAGTCTGCAAATATCTGTGCGGTCAAGACACTGACGGAGATTACCCCGCAGCTTGGTTTTACCTACTGCCAGAACTTCGGACTAAGCACACTGGTCGAAAGCCGTACGACAGACGAGGGTAAAGTCTTTACAGACATTCAACAGCCGCTTGCTTTAGGCGGTGTCACGGACGGTGTTTATAATTACGAAATGTGCGCTGCGTATGCAGCAATCGCCAATGGCGGCGTTTACCAGGAGCCGATCATGTACACGAAGATTCTTGACCATGACGGCAATGTCCTGCTTGACCGCACACAGACTCAGGAGAAGCATACTGTATTGAAAGATTCCACCGCTTTTCTGCTCACCAGCGCGATGGAAGATGTCATCAAAAAGGGAACCGGGACTCCTGCCCGTCTTTCCAATATGGATGCGGCAGCAAAGACCGGTACGACCTCTAACAACGTGGATCTCTGGATTGCGGGTTACACACCGTATTATACCTGTACCATCTGGTCCGGATACGATGACAATACTCCTCTTGCGGATCGTGAGTGGGATTACCACCTGAAGATGTGGAAAAAAATCATGGATCAGATCAATACGACCAAGGGTCTGGCCTACACACAGTTTGAAGAACCGGATTCGGTTGTAGAACGTACCGTCTGCACAAGTACCGGAAAACTTGCAGTATCCGGATGTCCTGCTGTAACAGAATACTTTGATAGGGATACGGCTCCGACTCAGAGTTGTTCCGGACACCGTTCGGCAAAGAAACCATCATCTGACAGTAAAAAGGATGATGAATCTTCTGACAGTTCCGATCAATCTGACAGTGCTAATCAATCTGACAGTCATTCCGATGGGAACTCTTCTGGCAGCGATTCCACGGATTCTTCCGAATCCACTGACACAAGCCAGGACGGCACGACCGGAGAAGACACTTCCGGTGAAAGCTCAGATGCCAATCAGGGAGTCACCCAGTAGAAGTCAGAGATCACTCCAGTAAGGCAGTTATCGTCTTCATAACAACAGTATAAAAGGGAGATCGCATCAACATATGCGTATCTCCCTTTCTTTATATTCGCAATTTTATACTGTTTCTTTCCGTCTGTCCTCCGTAAGGTCAGCCACTTAGTCTAATACCATTTTTGCCGCTCCGCAGATTCCAGCGTCGTTTCCAAGCTCCGCCAGCGCGAATGTCACATCCTGATTTGCAAAAAACGCACGCTCTTTGTAAGGCGTCTCGACATATGGGATCAATACTTTTCCTGCTTTCGATACACCGCCTCCGATAACGATCACAGATGGATCTATTGCAGCCGCCAGATTGGCAAGCGCATATCCCAGATAGCGTCCGAATTCTACAGCAATCTCGTCAGCGAGACGATCTCCTGCCTTTACTGCGTCAAACACCGTCTTGGCATTTACCGGCCCCTTTCTCAAGGTGCTGTCCTGCTCTGTGGATTCCAGCCTCTTCTTTGCAAGACGGGTAATTCCCGTTGCGGATGCATACTGCTCAAGACATCCGTAATTTCCACAGCCGCATTTCTCTGTCTCCCCGTAATTCACACAGAGGTGTCCGATCTCTCCTCCCGCCCCATGTGCTCCTGTCAGGATCCGGCCTCCGATAAGGATTCCGCCTCCTACGCCTGTTCCAAGAGTCACCATAATCATATTCTTGCATCCGCGTCCGCCGCCGAGCCACATCTCTCCCAGGGCTGCCACATTTGCGTCATTTCCTGTCGCCGTCCGTATACCGGTCAGCTCTTCCATCTCTGCTTTGACATTTTTCTCTTCCCATCCGAGGTTGGCGGTAGATTTCACAAATCCCTCCTCCGTAATCGGAGCCGGGACGCCGATTCCGATACCTGTCACCTCTTCCTTGGAAATTCCCTCTTTTTCCAGTCTGTTCATAAGAGATTTGGCGATATCCGGAAGAATGTTTCGTCCTTTCTCCTCGATCCGAGTCTTGATCTCCCACTTATCCCGAATCTTTCCATCCTCCTGAAATAATCCCAACTTGACAGTCGTACCTCCAATATCAATTCCAAAACAATACTTCATTTTTCTCTTTCCTTCCTCTTATTTTGCCAGACTTTCCTGTACCCGTCTGTATAATTCTTCCGCCGCATTATAACCCATCTGTTTCTGTCTGTGGTTGACAGCGGCAGACTCTACAATAATCGCCAGATTTCGTCCCGGACGGATCGGGATCGAATGGCACACAACCTTATTTCCTAAGAACTCTGTAGATTCTTCCTTAAGACCAAGGCGGTCGTACTCTCGGTTCTTGTCCCACTCTTCCATATTGATTACCAGATCGATCGTCTGTGTCTCACGCACGCTCTGTACCCCGAAAAGACTCTTCACATCCACTATACCAATACCGCGCAGCTCGATGAAATGTCGGGTAATATCCGGAGCTTTCCCTACCAAGGTGTCATCGCTCACTTTGCGTATTTCGACCACATCGTCTGTGACAAGCCGGTGGCCCCGGTTAATCAGCTCCAGAGCCGCCTCACTCTTACCGATACCGCTCTCACCCATAATAAGTACACCGACGCCGTACACGTCAACCAAAACACCGTGAATTGAGATACACGGCGCCAGTTCTACATTGAGCCACCGGATCACCTCCGCCGTAAACGCCGAAGTCTGCTTGCTGGACTGGAAGATCGGCACTTTCATCTCATTGGCCATCTGAAGGAACGTCTCATCCGGTTCCAGATTTCGGCAATATACAATACACGGAATCCCATAGGAGAGAAGCTGTGTATACATCTCTTTCTTCTTCTCGTCCGAAAGAGTTTCCAGATATGTATACTCTACATATCCGATGATCTGAACACGATCCGAATCAAAATGGTCAAAATACCCTGTAAGCTGCAATGCCGGACGATTGATATCCGGAACCTGAATCTCTGACTGTGTCAGATCAAGATCCGGCGTCAGATTTTTCAGACTCATCTTTTCAATTAACTTTTCAAGCTTCACACCCATATTTGTTCTCCTTATCTGTCTCATATGAAATCACTTTGTGAATAGTATATCATATCAATGGAAAAAGTTGTACACATCCTGAGCAGATTTTTCATTCATTGTAGGGAGTTTTTTCAATTCCTCAACGTCTGCCTGACGGATGGCATCCAGACTCTGGAAGTGTTTCATTAAATCCTTTCTGCGCTTTGGACCCACTCCTGGAATCTCATCCAGAATCGAGTGAACCTGCCCCTGCCCCCGAAGTTTTCGGTGAAACTCGATGGCAAAACGGTGTGCCTCATCCTGTACACGGGTAATGAGCTTAAATGCCTCAGAATCCGTCCGGATCGGAAGCTCCTCGTCCCGATAGTAAAGTCCCCTCGTACGATGCCGGTCATCCTTTACCATTCCACAGACTGGAATCTGAATATGCAGCGCGTCCAACACTTCCTCCGCAATGTGAACCTGTCCCTTTCCACCGTCCATTAGGATGAGATCCGGGAAGACAGTAAATCCACCGAATTCCTTGCCCTCTTCCTTCTCTTTCAGACCATGCTGAAACCGTCTCGTAAGGACTTCCCTCATGCTCGCGTAATCGTCAGCCCCTTCCACACCCTTAATACGAAATTTCCGGTAATCGCTCCGCTTTGGCTTTCCGTCCTCGTAGACAACCATGGAACCCACCGATGCGAACCCATTCGTATTGGAAATATCAAACGCCTCCATCCGGTGAATACCGGCGATTCCGATGATCTGTTCCAGTTCTCTTACAGCCCCCGTTGTTCTTCCTGCCTCCCGGATAAGCCGCTCCTTATCCTTTGCAAGAACCATGGCTGCATTCTTCTGTGCAAGTTCGCAGAGCTTTTCTTTTTCACCCTTTTTGGGAACTGTGAACGTCACCTTATGACCTCTGCGCTTCGTCATCCACTCTGTCAGAAGATCCGCCTCCGCAAGCTCATAAGGAAGTAGAAGCTCCCGTGGGATATACGGCGTCCCGGCATAAAACTGCTTAATAAAACTTGCCAGGATTTCCGCTTTTGTCTCATCCGGGTCGGTCCGCAGATAGAAGTGATCCCGCCCAATGAGCCGTCCGCCACGAATGAAAAATACCTGCACCACAGCGTCCCCCTCTTCCCTTGCAACCGCCAAGACGTCCCGGTCCTCCCCCGGTCTCCCCGCGTCCGTAATCTTCTGCTTCTCCGAAATCTTTTTTACACTGCTGATCAGTTCCCGGTACTCAATGGCCTTTTCAAATTCCATCTGTTCTGAAGCCTCCAGCATCTTCTCCTCTAGTTCTTTCAGAATACCGTCGTAGTGACCGGACAAAAACTTTACCACCTCGTCGATGGACTCCCGGTACTGATCACTGGAAATATAGCCCTGACACGGCGCGTCACACTGCTTAATGTGATAATACAGACATGGCCGTTCTTTTCCGATGTCTCTTGGAAGCGTCCTGCCGCAGCTTCTCAGCCGGTAGAGTTTCCTCACCATGTCGATGATATCCTTCACCGCCTGAGAACTCGTAAATGGTCCAAAATACTTCGCCTTGTCCTTGGCCTGCCGGCGTACCATCATAATACGCGGGAACGGTTCCTGAACTGTCACCTTGATAAATGGGTAGGTTTTGTCATCCACAAGCATCGTATTATACTTCGGACGATACTCCTTGATCAGATTGCACTCCAAGACAAGTGCTTCCAATTCAGAGTCCGTGACAATATATTCAAATCTCCGGATGTGCGTCACCATCTGCTCTATCTTGACGCCTTTATTTCTGCTGCTCTGAAAATACTGGCGTACCCGGTTTTTCAGACTGATGGCTTTGCCAACATAGATGATCTCATCTTTCTCGTCGTGCATCAGATAGACCCCAGGCTTTGCCGGAAGCTTTTTCAGCTCTTCTTCGATCACAAACATACTTTCACCTCATTAACTCCATCTATTTTAACAAAAGAACAGCGCATGGACAATCCCCATACGCTGATTTCTTTTCTTATTCGTAACAGTTCAGCATAGAAGCTCGGACTAACCTTGTGCTGCTCCATCCTCCTCTTCTGCCGTCACAGACGTCTCCTGTTCTGCCTCTAACATTGGCTTTTCTGTTGCAGTTGCTGTCTCCACCGGCTTCATGGCGATCCTTTCTTCCTTCTTTTCCGAATCGTCTGCGATCCCCCGTACTTCATGGAAGATCTGCATAAACTCTTTCCCGGTAATTGTCTCTTTCTCAATCAGAAACGCCGCAATCTTGTCGAGTGCCTCTCTGTTTTCCAGCAGAAGCCTCTTTGCCTCATCATAGGCAACTTTCAGCATCTGCATCACTTCGGAGTCGATCTCCGCCGCCGTTGCCTCGCCGCAGTTCATCACGGCTCTGCCATCCAGATACCGATTCTGAATGGATTCCAGACCGATCAGCCCAAACTTCTCTGACATTCCGTATTGGGTAATCATGGCACGTGCCACCTTAGTAGCCTTCTCGATATCATTGGACGCTCCTGTCGTCACAGTGTCAAAGACAATCTCCTCAGCCGCCCGTCCTGCCAGAAGTCCGACAAGCATTGCTTCCAGCTCTTTCTTTGTATTGAGAAATTTCTCCTCCTCCGGCGTCTGCATCACATACCCAAGCGCTCCCATCGTACGCGGTACAATCGTAATCTTCTGTACCGGCTCGGAATCCTTCTGAAGGGCACTTACAAGCGCATGTCCGACTTCGTGGTAGGACACGATCCTGCGCTCCTCCTGACTCATAATCCGGTCTTTCTTCTCCTTCCCCACAAGAACCACTTCTACAGCCTCAAACAGGTCTGCCTGACAGACTGCATGACGTCCGTGCTTGACCGCATTGATCGCCGCCTCATTAATCATATTGGCAAGATCTGACCCTACGGCACCGCTTGTGGCAAGGGCAATCTCCTCGAGATTGACGCTCTCGTCCATCCGCACGTCCTTGGCATGTACTTTCAAAATATCGACACGACCTTTCAGATCCGGACGCTCCACAATGATTCTCCGGTCAAAACGTCCCGGACGAAGCAGAGCCGGATCTAAAATCTCCGGACGATTCGTCGCCGCCAAAAGCAAAAGCCCCTTGTTCGTGTCAAATCCATCCATCTCTGCCAGAAGCTGGTTGAGTGTCTGCTCTCTCTCATCGTTCCCGCCGAGCTGAGAATCTCTGCTCTTTCCTATGGCGTCGATCTCATCGATAAAGATAATACATGGTGCCATCTGCTGCGCCTGCTTGAACAGGTCACGCACTCGGGACGCACCGACACCGACATACATCTCCACAAATGCGGATCCGGACAACGAGAAAAACGGCACATTAGCCTCGCCTGCTACCGCCTTGGCAAGCAGTGTTTTACCGGTACCCGGAGGACCTACAAGAAGCGCTCCCTTTGGAAGCTTCGCTCCCACACCGGTATATTTCCCCGGATTGTGCAGAAAATCCACGACCTCCTGCAAAGATTCTTTCGCCTCATCCTGTCCCGCCACATCACGGAACGTAACCCCCGTGGTCTTTTCCACATACATTTTGGCATTGCTCTTTCCGATCCCCATCATGCCCCCACTGCTTTTTGATACTCTTCGCATCAGAAAACTGAGCAGCACAAAGACAAGTACAAACGGAACAATCACACTGAATACGAGGTTTAAAATCATCATGGATGTAGAATCCGGAATCGTACTGCTGACCTCGACTCCTGCCTTGTCAAGCTTATCGTACATATCCGGATCATCGATCAGCCCGGTATAGTACTGCACCTGGGATCCAGCGCCAAACTGCGTAAACCAGTTGCTGCCTTGGGTGATCCCGCCCTGGCTGTTCTCATTCTCCTGATTCTTTTCCGCCTCCGTCTTCGGAATGATCGTAATCTTCTCCGAATCAATGGTGACTTCCTTTACTTCCCCCTTCTCCACCATATCCATGAATTTCGTATACGAAATCTCCTGGGATGGCGTATCCTGCATGAGCTGATACAGAAACATGACAAAAACAGCAGCAATTATCGTGGTTATGATGATAATCCCGTAATTCTGCCTGTTATTGTTATCATTCTTTTTATTATTCTGATTGTCCATCCTTTTCCTCCTACATGCTATCTTCTATATTATAAGTATGATTTCCATACAAATCAATAAAAACATTGTGAAATTTTGGTGAGGGAACCGGGCTTATCCATACTGCCTGATGAACATACCAGTTGCAAATATTTTGCTCCCCTCTCACAATTTGATTGCAAATTTCTGTCAGACTGTAGTATACTAGTCAGGTAGTATTTTCAAACTAAAGGTATAGTATGGAACGACTCAGCTATACATCCTGAAATCAATAAACCCTTCTGTAAGCAAGCTTAAGATAGGTTTCGTTAATATCGGGAGACAGTGCTGAATCGTTACAATAAAATTTTACGAAGGAATGATTAGTGTATGAAAACAGGATTTGATAATGACAAATATCTCCACATGCAGTCTGAACATATCCGAGAGAGGATCAGTCACTTTGACAACAAGCTGTATCTGGAATTCGGAGGAAAGCTTTTCGACGACTTCCATGCTTCCCGTGTACTTCCGGGATTTCAGCCGGACAGTAAGCTGCGGCTTTTAAAGCAACTCTCCGACACCGCAGAGATCGTCATCGTCATCAGCGCAGGGGACATTGAAAAAAACAAGGTGCGCGGCGATCTTGGAATCACCTACGATGACGACGTACTTCGCTTAAAAGGTGCGTTCGAGGAGAACGGACTCTATGTTGGCAGTGTTGTCATCACGCAGTACAGCGGCCAGAAAAGTGCGGATCTCTTCCGTCACCGCCTGAAAAATATGGGAATCCGTGTCTACACCCACTATATTATCGAAGGATATCCGTCCAACATCCCGCACATCGTAAGTGACGAAGGATACGGACGGAACGACTATATCGAAACCTCCAAACCTCTCGTAGTCATCACAGCCCCAGGGCCTGGAAGCGGAAAGATGGCAACCTGTCTCTCCCAGCTCTATCATGAGAATAAGCGTGGCATCCGCGCCGGATATGCCAAGTTCGAGACATTCCCGATCTGGAATATCCCTCTCAAACATCCGGTGAATCTGGCGTACGAGGCTGCCACAGCAGACTTAAACGACGTCAATATGATCGATCCATTCCATCTGGAAGCATATGGAAAGACGACTGTCAACTATAATCGTGACGTAGAGATTTTCCCGGTACTCAACGCCATGTTTGAACAAATCTTCGGCGAGAGCCCGTATAAGTCACCAACTGATATGGGTGTCAACATGGCCGGAAACTGTATCTGCGACGACGAGGTGTGCCAAGAGGCATCCCGCCAGGAGATCATCCGCCGCTACTATCAGGCAAAATGTGATTTTCTCCAGGGCAACATTCCGGACTCCGAAGTCTTTAAGTTGGAGCTTCTGATGAAGCAGGCTCATGTCTCTATCCACGATCGCACAGTTGTAGACGCGGCACTTGAAAGAGCTGAAAACACTGGAGCCGCCGCTGCTGCCATCGAGCTGCCGGATGGAAAGATTCTGACCGGAAAGACGTCCAACTTACTGGGTCCTTCCGCAGCGCTGATCCTCAACGCACTGAAGGACCTTGCCGGAATCGATCACAATCTTCATGTGATCTCCCCGACCGCTATCGAGCCAATCCAGAAAGTCAAGACCCAGTATCTTGGGAGCAAGAATCCGCGGCTTCACATTGATGAGATCCTGATTGCGCTCTCCATCTCCTCTGCAGCCAATCCGGCCGCACAGCTCGCAATGGAGCAGCTTCCAAAGCTGAAGGGCTGCCAGGTACACACCTCTGTCATGCTTTCTTCCGTGGATATCAAGCTCTTTAAAAAACTCGGTATCCAGCTCACTTGTGAGCCGAAATACGAACACAATCCGATCTATTAATTCTGATTATAAATAATAGAGACGACAAAGCCCGGAGCCAACACATGCTCTGGGCTTTGCTTTGTATCTGTTCTCTGTGTCCCTTTTTTCTATCTGTTTCTTTGTGTCTGTATCAGGAAGCTGCCTTACTGCTTCCGTTTTCAAACTGTGAATTGTAGAGATCAGCGTAAAATCCACCTTTTGCAAGGAGTTCTTCATGCCTGCCCTGCTCAACGATGTCTCCGTCTTTGAGAACCAGAATCCGGTCTGCATCCCGAATGGTGGAAAGACGATGGGCAATAATGAAACTTGTTCTGCCTTTCATCAAATTATCCATTGCCTTCTGAATCTGGATCTCCGTTCTTGTATCAACCGAGCTTGTCGCTTCATCCAGAATAAGGATCTTCGGATCTGCCAAAATGGCTCTTGCAATGGTCAGAAGCTGTTTTTGCCCCTGGGAAACGTTGCTTGCCTCCTCATTGAGCTCCATGTCATATCCAGCCGGAAGTGTCTGGATAAAATGATGGGCATGCGCCGCCTTTGCTGCCTCCATGATCTCCTCATCTGTAGCGTCCAGCTTGCCGTACCGGATATTATCCCGGATGGAACCGTTAAAGAGCCACGTATCCTGAAGCACCATACCGAACATCCGGCGCAGTTCTCCACGGTTGAAATCCCTGACATTGTGTCCGTCCACAAGGATCGCTCCTCCATTGACATCATAAAAGCGCATCAGCAGTTTAATCAGTGTCGTCTTACCGGCTCCGGTCGGACCGACAATCGCGATTTTCTGTCCCTCCTTCACTTTCGTGGAGAAGTCCTTGATGATGATATGATCTGGATTGTAGCCGAATTTCACATGGTCAAATTCCACATTGCCTTGAAGTCCTTCTGTCGATACTGGATCATCTGCAAACTGTACCTCTTCCTCTTCCTCCAAAAACTCGAACACACGCTCGGAAGCTGCTGCCATGGACTGTAACATATTCGCTACCTGTGCCACCTGCTGGATCGGCTGAGTGAAATTTCGAACGTACTGGATAAAGGACTGGATATCCCCGACTTCGATCGTCTGTTTGATCGCGAGGTATCCGCCAAGGATCGTCACCCCCACATAGCCCAGGTTGCCGACAAACTGCATGATCGGCATCATCATTCCGGAGAAAAACTGCGATTTCCAAGCTGTCTGATAGAGCACATCGTTCATCTCATTGAATTCTTTAAGGACGTCATCCTCCTTATTGAATGCCTTTACAATACTGTGGCCGCCATAAACTTCCTCCACCTGTCCATTGACATGCCCCAGGTATTCCTGCTGATTTTTAAAGTATTTCTGAGAATGTTTCACAATGAAAGAAATCAGAACCAGCGAAATCGGGAGGATCAAAAGAGCCACCATCGTCATCAACGGACTGATACTTAGCATCATCACAAGTACACCGATCAGCGTTGTCACCGAAGTGATCATCTGGGTCGCCGTCTGGTTGAGACTCTGACTAAACGTATCGACGTCGTTTGTCACACGGGAGAGCACTTCTCCATGGGTCTTTGTATCAAAATAATTCATTGGAAGTCTGTTGATCTTCTCTGAAATATCTTTCCTCATCCGGTACGTAAGCTTCTGTGTAACTCCCGTCATAATAAACCCCTGAATAAATGAGAAGATAGAGCTCACACCATACAGGATCAGCAAAGTAATCAGGATTCTGCCGATTTTGCCAAAATCAATACCGTCTCCACCTGTCACCTTGCCGACCAAGCCCGTAAAAATCTCCGTTGTCGCCTTACCGAGCACTTTCGGCCCGATAATATTGAAAATCGTGCTGCCGACAGCAAAGAGCATAACACACAGAATCGGAAACTTATATGGTCCGATATATTTCAGCACCCGTTTGAGAGTCCCTTTAAAATCTTTTGCTTTCTCACCGCTGCCCATGCGTCCGTGGCCACCCATCGGTCCTCGTCTTTGATTACTCATGTGCTGCCTCCCCCTTTCTGCTGCGTGATACCGCCTGCTCCAGCTCTGTCTGGGAAAGCTGGGACGAAGCGATCTGATAATATGCCTCACAGTTTTTCAAAAGCTCTTCGTGGGTTCCGATTCCTGCAATCTGCCCCTCATCAAGGACAATGATCTGCTCCGCATGGAGGATCGTACTGATTCGTTGAGCGATAATAATGACGGTGCTGTCTTTCGTCTTTTCTTTCAGCGCCTGTCTGAGCACAGTGTCGGTCTTATAGTCCAGTGCAGAAAAGCTGTCGTCGAAAATAAAGATGTCCGGATGCTTCGCTACTGCTCTTGCAATAGAAAGCCGTTGCTTCTGCCCTCCGGAAACATTGCCTCCTCCTTGGGAGATCGGACTGTCGTATCCATCCGGTTTCTCTTCTATGAATTGCTTTGCCTGAGCGATCTTGGCTGCTTCCTGGATTCTCTCAGAGGACATTTCCTCATCACTGTAAGCGATATTGGAAGCAATCGTACCAGAGAACAACATACCTTTCTGCGGTACATAGCCAATCTTCTCTCGAAGCTCATGTTGTGTCACGGTGCGGATATCCTTTCCGTCAATCCGGATAGACCCCTCCGTCACGTCATAGAATCTTGGGATTAAGTTCACCAGCGTAGATTTTCCACTTCCCGTACTTCCAATAATTGCTGTCGTCTCACCAGGTCTTGCGATAAAATGAATATCGTGCAGCACGTCTTTACCCGCACCCGGGTAGCGGAAAGATACATGGTCGAATTCCACCAGTCCCTTCCCTTCCTCCGGCAGATGTTCCGGTACTTCCTGATCCCGGATGGCAGTCTCGCTTGTCAGTACCTCATCCACACGTCCGGCTGCAACGGCAGCTCTTGGAAGCATGATAGAGATCATGCAGATCATAAGGAACGCCATAATGATTTGCATCGTGTACTGGATAAATGCCATCATATCTCCAACCTGCATCTGTCCGCCATCCACACCGTGGGCCCCCACCCACACGATAAGAATACTAATTCCATTCATAATCAACATCATAGCCGGCATCATAAAGGTCATGGCACGGTTGACAAAGAGGTTCGTCTTCGTCAGATCACGGTTCGCTACATCAAACCGCTCCTCCTCATGCTTTTCCGTATGGAAGGCACGGATGACGGAAAGCCCGGTCAGTATCTCTCTTGTCACCAGGTTGACTCGGTCCACCATCTTTTGCAGGATGCGGAATTTCGGCATCACGCAAAGAAAAAGCACTAGAACAAGCGCCAGGATGAGCACCACTCCAAGAGCGATGATCCAGGTCATGGACACGTTGGTATTGATTACCTTGTAAACACCACCCACTGCTATGATCGGTGCGTAGAGCACCATTCTCAGCATCATTACAATCACCATCTGAATCTGTTGGATATCATTGGTACTTCTTGTAATCAACGATGCCGTGGAAAAACGGTCAAACTCGCCACTGGAAAATCCAACCACCTTCGTAAATACATTTTTCCTCAGATCCCGTCCGACCGCTGCCGCCGTCCTAGAGGCCAGAAGTCCGACGGTCACACTGGCAAGGAGCCCTAAGAAAGCAAGACCGAGCATCTTGACACCTGTAATCAGAATATAATTTGTCTGCAGGGCATCCATGTCAACCCCCAGACTCTCATATGCCGCCTTGATGTAGACCGCCGCTGTCTGCTCCAGCATCGTATCCGGCATATCGGAAATCTGACCGGACATGCTCTCTACCATCGCATCTCTCTGCTCCTGCGGCAGGACCCTTAAAATGTCAAAGATCGTTGCATCCCCCGGTACTGCGCCCTGCGGCATCTGTGCCATCATCTGATCTTTCATCGCTCCCAGCTCGTCGCTGTCCGAAGAAAGTCCTTCTGCAAGAAGCATTGGTTCTCCCAGAATGTCAAAGAGTTCTTCGGACTTCTCCTCGTCCTCTGCCACGGAATCTTTCAGCACATAAAAAGATTCGTCTGTATTCAGATCCTTTTTCGTTCCCTCCCGATATGCTTCCCGGACGGTGTCCGCATCTTTTTGCGGAACCAATAACAACAGATCTTCCAGATCGCTTTCTTTCATCTGTTCTGGAACCGTCGTATCAATTCCGCCCTGCTGAATTCCTACATTTACAATATCGGACGTGTACGTCGGAAGGGACAGATCGCAGAATGCCTGCACAAACAGCACGACGATGATCGCAAGAACGACGCCTGCATGCTGCCTGAGATACTTGAATAGTTTTCCCATAATCGTTTTCCTTCTTTCTTCATTAAATTTCTTCGTCTAAATCAGACATACATTCCTGTTTCATATGGATCTTACAGCTTTCCATCGCCTCTTTGGTCATCAGATTTTCCCGGATCTGAAGCAGGAGCCGACGGAAAAGGAGCCGTTCTTCCGGCAGAATGTCCCGGAACATCGTGCCCTCCATCTCCTTCATCGCATCCTTGATCCGCCTGATATAGCGCCTGCCCTCGTCGCTAAGTGTAATCCAGGAGACTCTCTGATCCTGTTCATCAGAACTTCGTACGATCAGTCCTCTTGCCTCCAGCTTTTTCAGAAGCGCCGTGATGGACGGCGGTTTCACTCCAAGCTTTTTTGCGATCTCCTTCTGAGGAAGCCTCCCCTCCTTGGAGAGGATGAACAGACATCCTGCCTGCCCCGGCTTGAGATCCACTTCTTTCATACATTGCATAACCCAGTAGGTCTGGGCATGCAAAATCTGATTGAGCAACAGAGGAACCGGAATTTCCCTGATTGGATTATCTTCCATAATCTTTCCTCCTAATTAGTTAGATGTCTAACTGATAGTCTAATATTTTGCCCAATATATGTCAACCTCAAACTTATTATTTCACTTTTTTATCACAATTTTTCACAAAATTTTAATTAAATAACTAATTAATCCGGACATTCCGGAAATACCCGGATTTTCTTTCTTGTTTCTTTTCTCTCTCCTGCGAGAGAAAAAAACTGCACCCCTCCAACAAAAAAGAGCGTCTCCTTTTCCAGAAACGCTCCTGCTCCATTACACAAAATATAATAAACCGTTTTTAAATCCGGCTCTGCTGTTTCGTTTTGTCAATCCAGGTAATTTTCACCTTGTACCGCTCCCGGATTCTGCAGTGCTCTAATGTCAGATGGATCTCCTTTTTCTTCAGTACCCTTGCAATCCCTTCAAAGATATGCATCACCTGATTTTCGTATTTCATCACTTTCCTAAATCTCTTGTAGTACGGACCTCCACGGAGAGCCTCCCCCGGAAGCCAGGTCTTGCGAATATTATGAGCCTGGACCTTCTTCCCGTTCAGAAAAATAAATTCATTGATATTCCCCGGTCCATCGTTCAAATGATTGTCAAGCTTCTCCGGAATCTGCCTCCAAATGTGCTCCGATCCTTTCAGCAAGTCAAAAATTTCTTTCGTCTCTTCCCGATCCAATTTAAAAATCTTCATCGTCTTGATTTCATCAAAAAGGCGATACGCTACAAACTTGAGATTGCCGTTGCCCCGCAATTCCAACAAAAATCCGCCGTCGTCGCCCTCCATGCCAAAATTCGGGCTGACATGGTAAGAAAAAACAACCATATCTTTATTCAAATCCTGAAACTCCATAGTATCCCCTTACTTCCGAAGTCTGTCTGTCCAACATCAGAAATTATATCATATTTTCCCCGGAGCTTCCATGACTTTTGAATCATTTTATAGAGGCATATGAAAAACTGATCGCAGGATCCGACAAAGAAAGAACCTCTTTCACAATTTCCAGAGGCACTTACACAATCAGATACTGTATCGCATTAAAGAAATATCCGACAAACATGATTCCAAAAAAGCAGATACTAATAAAAACAAAGAGTAATTTCGGTTTGACCGCTTTACGAAGCATAATCATAGATGGAAGAGACAAAGTGGTAACTGCCATCATAAAAGCCAGAACAACACCAAGTTCAGCACCCTTTCCCAAAAGCGCCTCAGCAACCGGAATGGTCCCGAAAATATCAGCGTACATCGGAATCCCCACAAGGGTAGCAAGGACGACTCCGATCGGGTTTTCCTCGCCAAGCACTTTCACGATAAAGGATTCCGGTATCCAGTTATGAATGACGGCGCCAATTCCAACACCTACGAGAATATATGGGGTCACTTTTTTCACAGTTCCACGTACCTGATCCCATGCAAATTCCAGCCGTTCCTTCACGCGCAATTCTTTTTGAGCCGCATGAAACGCAGGAACATTACGGATATACTCTT
The DNA here is from genome assembly GCF_001280875.1 of Sellimonas intestinalis. Lineage (GTDB taxonomy): Bacteria > Bacillota > Clostridia > Lachnospirales > Lachnospiraceae > Sellimonas > Sellimonas intestinalis. Next base: position 138,672 of record NZ_LGAJ01000015.1, read on the forward strand.
CCACATACTGTTCAAGCTCAAGTTTCTCGATCAAGGTGCCGCCTGCGACAGCAATGATCAATCCTAACAATACATAAATGACGGCCACTTTCCATCCGAAGATACTCATAAGAAGCAGCAAAGAAGCAAGATCGACCATTGGAGAAGAAATTAAAAAAGAAAACGTTACTCCAAGCGACAACCCCGCATTTGTAAACCCAATAAACAAAGGTATAGATGAACAGGAACAAAATGGCGTTACTGTCCCAAGTAATGCCGCAATGATATTCGCTCCTGTTCCCTGAAAACGTCCAAGGATCTTTTTCGATCTCTCCGGTGGGAAATAACTCTGAATATAAGAAATCATCCATATGAGCACGCCCAAAAGTACCATAATCTTTATCGTATCATAGATAAAAAACTGGATTGTGCCTCCTATTTTTGACGTCGTATCCAAGCCAAATGCTTGAAGCCCCGACCCGACCAGCCGGTTCAACCAATGCATCCCCAGAATTTCATTCTGAAAAAAATCCCAAACCATATTAAAGTCCTCCATAATTACACTTACGCATCGTTAAATTGAAATATATCTATTTAAAATCCCTAAAGAAAGTCGTGATGAAATCCATTTTTTGACTTCTATGGCACGACTCATCTTACAGTTCATTATTCTCAGGCAACAATCCTTGTAAATATTGCTTTGCCTGTTCTACCCCACTATAAGAAATAGAATAGTGGGTCCATTTTCCCTCTTTCCGTCCAACAACAATTCCTGCGTCGCATAAAATTTTCATATGATGCGACAATGTTGGCTGTGAAATATTCAGCTCTTCCAGCAGCTTACAAGCACATTTTTCACCATGTCGAAGCAATTCAATAATTTTCACACGATTTTCATCACAAAATGCTTTAAAAATAACCGCAATTCTTTTTTCGTCCATCTCTCCTGCTCCTTCTATGTGTTCTGCCGATTCTAATACCGGTTTACATGCAGTATTTTTGCAAAAGCTTCTTAATTCGTTTTACAGATATCGTCTGCCCACTGACCAGAATCTCCCCATCAACCATAAGAGAAGGGGCTGACAAAACCCCTAATTTCACAATTTCTATTAAATCCTCTATCTTCTCGATTTCCGCGTCTATTCCCAGTTCTTTCACCGCTTCTTTTGTATTTTCATACAACTGGCTGCATTTCTCGCATCCTTCACCTAATACTTTGATATTCATTTCCCAATCCTCCTTTTTAATTTCTCAGCTTCATCGGCAGCCCCACTTCTTCTTCCCAGGCAGACATGATCTTTCTGATAGCGGCAGGACCGATCTTTGAAATGAACACCATCTGTGAATGTTCTTTTTCAGGGCATGGTTTTACATCTATCTGGTGTCCAACCAGATCAATCTGACTCCATCCTTGCCCGGAAAGCAGGAAAAATCCTTTCGCACGGTATAGATCATCCTGAATCACTGACAAAAACTTCTTCATTTTTCCCAATTCTACCTCTCCTGAAAAGTCCATGAAGAGTGTTTTCGGCTTCGTCTCTTCTGAATTTGTAGTTTCTTCATTTTCCGCCCACTGATATTTCATCAAATCATAATTCCAGAAATCAAATTCTAACTTTCCATTGACACTCGTACTAATTTCACATACCGGATTGATTTCCCGAATTTTCTTTTTTAATTCCAGAACCCTCTCCTCATCAACCAGGTCCGTTTTCGTCAGCAATGCCAAATGACAATGCTTTAACTGACGAGATACCGTTTCCAAATCTTCTAACTGCTCCAGGAAATGAACAGCGTCCACAAGACAGATGACACCTTGCAATTCATAAGCATCCCCGCAAAGTTGTGATGCCGCATCAAAAATTTCTTCCACATTAGACGGATCGCCTAATCCGGAACTTTCTATAAATAAATAGTCGAACTTGTATGCCGCCATATCTGCTAATGCCTGAACAAAAGAAAGTCTGAGGCAGGAACAGAAAATGGATCCCCTGTTAATTTCCACCATTTTGATATCGTCATTCCGTAAAATCTCTCCGTCAATGCTCAGTTTACCAAACTCGTTCTGGATGATTCCAACTCGCTTATCCTTTAGAATGTCCAGTAATCTTAAAAGTATTGTTGTTTTACCAGCCCCCAGAAAGCCCGTGAATACATAAAGTCCTGTTTTGTCTGCCATACTTTCTTCCCCCTGATCTTCTATCACATTTACTTTTATCGATATGATAAGTTTATTATAATCTATATATCGATAAAAGTCAATCTGTTTTCTCTATTCTTCAATACAGTAGCACGCCGCCTTATGTCCCGGTTCTACTTCCCTGAATACCGGAGCTTCTTTTTTACAGATCTCCTTTGCATACGGACACCGGCTATAAAAAGCACATCCTTGGAAATCCTCTGTACGGACCGGTTGTTCTCCTGATAGCACCTGAAAGTCTTCTCCCTGGATATAAGGATCCGGGATGGCCGCCAACAGCGTCTTTGTATAAGGATGCAACGGATGTTCAAACAGCGTTTCCGTACTGGTTTCCTCCACAAGTGTGCCAAGGTACATGACGCCGATCCGATCTGAGATAAAGCGTATGACACCGATATCGTGAGAGATAAACAGCAGACTCAACCCCAACTCCATTTTCAGCCTCATCAGCATGTTTAAAATCTGAGCCTGAATGGAAACATCCAGAGCGGAAACGGGCTCATCACAGACAATTAGTTTTGGATGTGTCAAAAGGGCTCCCGCAATCCCAAGTCTCTGTACCTGTCCACCGGAAAGCTCATGCGGGAAACGGAAGAAATGCTCTTCGGAAAGCCCTACTTTTTCCAGCATGGCAAGTACCTGTTCTTTTCTCTTTGCTTTTTCAGTCACCCCATGGATCTTTAAAATCTCCTCCAGAATCTCGCCGATCCGAAGCCGGGGATTCAGTGCGGAGAGAGAATTCTGGAACACCATCTGTAACTCACCCCTGAGTGAGCGCATCTCCCGTTCCTTCATTTTACAGAGATCCTTCCCCTCATACAAAATGGAGCCGCTGTCTGCGGGAGAGAGTCCCACGATCGCACGTCCGGTTGTAGACTTTCCACATCCGGATTCACCTACAAGCCCGTATGTTTCTCCCTTTTCGATCGTCATGGAGAGGTGATCTACCGCGCACATTCTTTCCTTTTTGCCAAACCATCCTCTACCCGAAAGCCGTAGTGGATATATTTTCTTCAAATCTTTAATTTCCAACAGAGTTTCTCTCATACCTTCACCACCTCTTTCTCTTCTTTTCCGGCCGCATACTTCCAGCATTTTACTTTGTGTCCCGGTGACACTTCCACAAGTGGAGGGGGACAATTCTTACATGTCTCATCTACCATGGCACATCTTGTACAGAAATGACAGCCCTTTGGAATATGGGAAAGAGACGGCACAGTCCCTCGGATTGTCGGAAGCTCTTGTCCTCCCTTTACCCGAAGATGCGGTATACAGGCAAGAAGCCCTTGGGTATAAGGGTGGCACGGATGCTCAAAGAGTTCCTCTGTCTTTGCCTCCTCGACCACCTGTCCAAGGTACATGACCTTAACACTGTGGCAAAGCCTGGAGACAACGCCCATATCGTGAGTGATGAAAAGTACCGACATCCCAAGTCTCCGGTTCAGATCCCGGATCAGATGCAGAATCTGCTCCTGAATCGTAACGTCCAGGGCAGTAGTCGGTTCATCCGCAATCAGAAGCTTCGGCTCGCACGCCAACGCCATGGCAATCATGACCCTTTGCTGCATTCCACCGGAAAGCTCAAAGGGATATTTCTTCATACTGGCATCCGGATTCGGGATCCCGGTAAGCCTCAGCATCTCAATGCTTTTCTTCCTTGCCTCCTCTTTGGAAAGCCTCTTATGTAACATCAGGACTTCCATGATCTGATTCCCTACGGTGTGAACCGGACTGAGAGAATTCAGCGGATCCTGGAAAATAACGGAAATCTGGTTCCCACGGATTGCCCGCATCTGTTCCAACGGTTTTGTCAGGAGATTTTCGCCCTCAAACAGGATTTTCCCCTCATATCGAACCGCCGTATCGTGATCCCGAAGCCTGAGAATCGACTGGGACATGACACTCTTTCCTGAACCTGACTCTCCTACAATCCCCGCGATCTCGCCAGGGTAAATTTCCAGGTTGACACCGTTCACAGCGGGCAGCCAGTCTTTGTGCACCGGAAATTTTACCTTTAGATCTTTGATTTCCAATAATGTGTCTTGCTTCTTTTCTTCCATCATGCTTTTTTCTTACCTCCTTTCACCTTCGGATCCAAATAATCCCGAAGACCATCTCCAAGGAGGTTCAGACTGAGCACGCATAAAATAACCGCGGCTCCCGGACAGATCATCGTCCAGGGCGCTCTGGAAAATACCATCTTGCTGGACTCCAGCATATTTCCCCAGCTTGCCGCCGGAGCCGGGATTCCCGCTCCAAGAAAACTTAAAGACGCCTCCGAAATGATCGCCTGGGCAAAGATAAAAGATGCCTGTACCGTCAGCGGAGAAATGACGCCCGGTAAAATCATACGCCACAGAATCCGGAAATTACTAAAGCCCTGCACTTTCGCGGCTTCCACATAGGTCTGTTCCCGGATCACAAGGGCACTCGCACGCACCGTTCTCGCCACACTTGGTGTATACACAATCGTCAGCGCCAGAATCACATTCCAGCTCGACGTACCGAGAGCTGCTATCAACGCAATGGCAAGCAAAATTCCCGGTATTGCAATAAGGCCGTCACAGATTCTCATCAAAACCTGATCGAGTACTTTAAAGTAGCTGGCATAGATGCCGATGATCGTCCCCAGCACACAGGAAAATACTGCCACACATCCCCCTACCCATAAGGACACCCTCGCCCCATACATCATTCTCACAAACAAATCCCGTCCAAACTCGTCTGTCCCAAAGAGATGCCCGTTTCCCGGAGCTTGCAGTCTTTTCGTCACTTCCATGGCGTTCGGATCAGTGGAATGAAATATCGGAACAAAGATTGCCAGTAGTACGATCAGTACCAATCCGGCCGCACCGATAATCAGCGCCGGATTTGCGAGAAATTTTTCCTTCTTTAGTGTTCTCTGCTCCCGGATAATTGCTTCGCTGGCAGCAGAGATCTCTTTTCGTCTCATCAACATATCTTCTCCTTCTACCTCCTCCCCGGCCTGAGCCTTGGATCCGTAAAACCGTACAAAATATCTACAACGAGATTGACAAGCACGTACAGAAGTGTTACAAAAAGCACCACTCCCTGGATGACAAACACATCCCGTCTGTTAATGGATGTCAGAGTCAGCATCCCAAGTCCTGGAATATTGAACAATGTCTCTGTCACAATCGTTCCGGTAATCAGACTACCAAAAGACTGCCCTATCGCCGTGAGTATGACTGGAGCTCCGTTTTTCAGAGCATATTTCATAACAACTTTCTTTTCTTTGAGCCCCTTTGCCCGTGCCGTCTGAATATAATTTTTATACAGCGTCTCCAAAAGGGAAGACCGTGTCATCCTCGTCAGGTAAGCCGCCTGTACGATTCCAAGGGAAAGCGCCGGCAAAAACAAATATCGCAGATGCTCGCCCAGCCCATCCGCGATGCCCGCATATCCCGCTACCGGGAACCACTGCAGATACACGCCAAAAAACAGCATCAAAAACATACTCAGCAAAAATCCCGGCAGAGCCGATCCAAGGAGAGATACCGTCACACAAGTCAGATCCAGAGTGGTTCCCCTGTGGTAAGCCGCCAGGATTCCAAGGGGAATCGCCAAAGCCAAAGCAATGACCTGTGCAAAAACCGCCAAACTTAAGGTCGGAAGAAAATACTCCGCAATGGCGCTCGTCACAGTCTGATGGAGAAAATAGGACTCTCCCCAGTCCCCATGGAGTACATTGGAAAACCAGTCTGCGTACTGTACAAGGAACGGCCGGTCAAACCCAAGCTTCGCATTCAGCTCGTTGATCTGATCCGGCGTCGCCTCCAGACCAAGAAGTGCCGTTGCAGGACCTCCCGGAATCATGTACACAACCAGAAAAATCACACAAGATACAACGAAGAGCACAGGGATCAACGATATAATCCGTTTTAAAATGTATCGAAACATAATATGATTCCTTTCATAGAATAACAGCGGAGTGCTCCTCCACATTCCGCTGTTATGATCGTGTGTCTCTTATTCCGCTACAGTCACATTCCAGTAAATCGGGAAACGAAGATAATCGTATCCCGCCACATCGTTGCTCATTGCTGTGACGCCTGTATAGTGGCCGAGAACAGTGGCTGCACTGTATTCATATAGAAATTTCTGTAACTTCTCCCATGCTGCCGCCGCTTCCTCATCGGATGCCGCGGAACGGATTGCCTGGATTCCCTCGCTTACTTCAGAGCTGTTCAGACCTGCCCATCCACTGTCCAGTACAGATAACTGAATTGGAAGCATATTGTAAGAGTTACTTGTAATGAACATATCGAACTGCTGTGGATTGGAGCGGTGTTCCATGAACGTGCTGAAGTCATACGTTTCCACCTCTGCATTAATTCCGGCCTGTTTGAGCTGTTCCTGCACAACCAAAGTTGCATTGTACATTTCCGGATAATCCTGTGTTGTTACAAGTACAATCTTTTCATTATTATATCCTGCCTCTTTCAGAAGCTCTTTTGCTTTTTCCGTATCATGCTGATTGTAGTACTCGCTTCCGGCATCTGTTCCCCACTGCACATCCGTAGGATCACTCCAGCTTGCACTCAATTCATAGAGATCTGGATTGCCGTACGCGGCAAGCATAATGTCATCACAGTTCAGTGCCGCAAGCGCAGCCTGCCTGAATGTCTGGTTGGCCATCACGCCCTCTGTTGTATTCAAGAACAGGTTAAGTGTACCGCCACGGTCTACATTCAGCGTCAGAGCACTATCGTCAGTCAGATCCTCATAATTGTCAATCGGGATCTCCTCAGCAACATCATACTCTCCACTCTGAACACCGGCAATTCTTGTGGAAGCATCTGTCACAACATCATAGTAGATCGTCTGTGTTGCTGCTTCTTTCTTGCCTGCAAGTCCGCTTGCTTCACCTTCGGAAGGCTGATAATCTTCAAAAGCTTCCAACTTTACATACTGATCCTGTTTCCACTCTGCCACCTTGTAAGGGCCTGTACCGATATACTCACTGACTCCTTCTGTTGTCGCAGACTCCACAGCTTCCTGCGGATAGATCGCTGCCGCCTGAATCGGGCTGGCAAGAATCATAATAATATCGGAAGACGCCTGGTTCACCTTTAAATTTACCGTATAATCGTCCACCTTTTCAAAAACAGAACCGCCGATCAGCGTATTGGCTTTTGCTGATACTTCAATCCAGCGATTCATGGACGCTACAACATCATCCGCCGTCATCTCTTCCCCATTGTGGAATTTCACCCCCTGACGAAGCTTGATCGTATACGTCATACCATCATCGCTTACTGTGTAGGATTCTGCAAGCACAGGAGTCGGCTCGTAGTCCTTATTCATGGCAAACAGTGATTCATACACATGAACACCGATTCCTCCGACAATATTGGAATTGATTGACTGCTGATCCAGTGACGGAGGGTTTGCAGAAATCGCAACATGCAGTTCCTCTTTTGTTCCGGATGAACTCCCGGAATCCCCCTTATCAGAACCTGACCCACCGCTGCATCCCGCCAGCACAAGTGCTGAACTCATAAGCAACGCCGCAGCACCTATAAATGATCTTCTTTTCATAATAGTACCTCCTCAATCATACTTCTATATGGTTGTCGTAGCTACTATATACAATAGAAACCTAAAAAGCAAATTGATAATTATAATAGGCGGTATGTCTATTTTCTATTTGACATTTTTTTATGAAATATATTTTTTCGGAAAGCTTTTCTCAGCATTTTCATCTATTCCCACAAACGCAATAGACGATTGCTTGTCATGTAAAAAAACATACGATATACTGAACTCATCAAATAAAGGAGGTCGGGAAGATGGAAACAAAAGATATATTAAAAAAGATCCGCACAGATCATCAGATCACACAGGATGAAATGGCAGTAAAACTAGCTGTCACAAGACAGGCTGTTTCCCGCTGGGAGCAGGGAGAGTCCATTCCAAATATAGATACGCTAAAGCAGATTTCCACCATTTTTGATGTTTCTATCAATACATTGCTGGGAAGTCCGCGTAAACTAGTTTGTCAATGTTGTGGTATGCCCATGGAAGACGATACTGTGATCAGCCGGGAAAAAGATCATAGCTTTAATGAAGACTATTGTAAATGGTGTTATGCAGATGGTCAGTTTGTCTACCAAAGTATGAACGAGCTGCTCGACTTTCTCGTAGACCATATGTCAAACAACCAATTCACACCGGAGCAAGTACGTGCCTACTTTTCCGAACAGCTTCCAAAACTAAAACACTGGCATTAGAATCCTAGATGCAGTAACAAAGGCACAGAGCAAAATACTCTATGCCTTTTCATTGCATCATCATTTATTGATTTGATAGACGAAACTCTTTTATAACTTTCCGCGAGTATTTATAATCTCCATGAAGCCGTCATAAAATAAAGATTTTTCGCTTAAAGCCCTATCTTCCTGTGTATCTCCGTATATGGTGATTTTGAGAGGTTGGATACCATTTTGGCATCATAGGCAAATATGTTTGAAACACTATAAATGTTTACAAAAAGACTTATAATTTCATATTTTCCTTGTTGCTAGTATCACAAAGCCTTTTAAATTTCAGTTTACTCTCATATCATTTAGCTGTTTTGCCTTCTGATATGCACAATTTAAAAATTCCTGAATAGATAAATCTTCATAATCCCAATTCATAGGCTCCAGTGTTGTTGCGCCTTGATATCCTGTAAAAGTTATCTTTTTCATCATACCTCTCCAATCAATATTACCGTCAAAAGGAAGTTGATGCTGATTATATTTTCCACCATTATCATGCAAATGTAACGCCATTAATTGATTTCCGTACTTATTCAGCAAATCAATATCGGGAGCATAATTTTGATGATGACAACTATCATAACAAAAACCTACATAGCTTGACTGAAAAGTGTTTAGCACCATATCCAGGTTATCTATATTTTCTAAATTTTCAAAAGCAATTTGAACCTTATTATCTTCCGCCTTATGAATAATCTTCTCTAATCTTTTTAATCCAAGTTTATTAATGGGATAATTGTCAGCTGGCAAATGGATCACCATTGTGGGTATATTAAAAGCAACACAATCTTTCACGCAATGCCAATATGTTTCATAGACACTTTCTCCATTCAAATTATCCAATGATAAACAATTCTGTTCATGGACGGGCGTATGCATATTATCTATTTCCAATCCGGCTTTTTTTGCTAAACGAACATCCTCCTGATAACCTGATCCCCTTCCAAACTTATCGCTCCACCATAACATCACACAATCAAATCCGGCCCGTTTTATTAGTCTGTATCTTTCTTCAAAAGGCAAATCGAAACTTCCATCATATCCAAAACAATCATATATTCCTACCATAACTACTTCCCCTTACATGACAATTTCATCTTCGATATACTATTTCCTTTTAGGAAGATGATATTTTATTCCTAATTCATTATCGCCCTTTTTATTCTGTTTATAATATTCTAATGCTTCATCGTAAATACAAGGATAATCTAAATTTGTAAGTTTTGCTTTATTATGATAAGTATGTTCATAAACCAAATACTCATCAACAAGTGTTGAACCAACATCAAAAAGTAGCCATTCTATCTTTCCATATCATTTTATATCATTACAGAAAATCCTGCGCTATTTGAGCACCAAAACTTCAAAATCATTGATGTTTTGAGTGCTACAACATAGGAAAAAATAAAACTAGATTTCCTCAACAAAATGATTTTCGTATTGATACCAGTATTTTTTATATACCCTATCATCATTACCGTCAAAATTAAGCTGATACATTCGAAAAATCACCGTAATATCTTTCGGCTGCCACCGCTCTTCATAAGAGTAGCAATACTTCATGCCAAGCTTTTTCATTACATTCCCACTGCGTGGATTTTCTTTGTCATGTGTTGCTGTAATATATGTCAGTCCATCCTTTTTCACCTGCTCCAATACTGCTTTTCCTGCCTCAGTCACAATACCTCTGTGCCAAAATTCTTTCCGAAGTCCGTATCCAAAGTCGTGATGCTCCTCCATATCGACTTTTATATATCCAATGGGGATATCATCCTCTTTCAGACAGATTGCATAAGCATATCCCTGTGGTTTGGCGTATTGCGCCGCATATCTCTCTTCATAAAATTCCCGCGTTTCCTCCAGATTTTTCATCGGAAACCATGGCAAAAAGCGGTTGACCTCTTCATCTTTTAAAATTAGAAAAAATGCCTCCAAATCGTTCTCTGTAAATTTCCTCAAAATGAGCCGTTCTGTCTCTAACATCGGTGTATTCATGTTTGCTCTCCTGTTTATCCAATATTCATATTAGGTTCCTAAAATTCAATCTAACGAGCTTTCAATCGTTTTCATCATTTCACGAAATCCGTTTTTCTCATAGAATCTCATTCCATCTATATTCTGCGGAAATACCTGTGTCCTGATAAAATCTACCCCGTGTTCTTTTCCGTACCGCTTGCTTGCCTCCATAAGAAGAGTTCCGATTCCCTGACTCCGCCTTGATTCCAATACATCCAGATCCTGTATATAAACTAATGTTTCCGGTTTCAAACATGCTACTTTTTTCTGCTCTAATATCATAACATGGGAAAAACCCAATATTTTTCCATCCTCTTCCGCCACTAAAATATCTTGATCCGCACTTTCAAAGACAGACTGAAAAAACTCATTGCTTCGCTCTCCCACAACAAAATGCTCTGGTTGATATCGAACGCCATCTTCCTCCAATTCTTGATACAAAAGCCTCAACTGTTCCACATCGTCTATTCCTGCTCTCCTAATTAACATCATTTTTCTCCTTACTCGTCTTTAATTGTTTTTAAATTTTCTGGTTTTTCCATTTTTTCTGTTTCTACAAAGGCGTAGTGGTGTCAAGAAAAAGGACACTATCCATGGTATCCTGAAACAATCATACTGCAATAGAAAGCAAAATGCCATATCTCTTTTTAAAATACTATCTTTTTCATGCCCGTTCCTTATCATTTGACTATTTCCTATAAAATAAAAAACAGCTTTCATCTCCTTCACATCAAGAAGTGATGTGGGACGAGTACATAAGCTGTTGTATCACTGTATTTCAGAATTATTAGTTCTATTTTGTAGACAAAACTTTTCTGCGAAAATGCAAAATTTTTTTAACCAATTACCTCTCGAGAAAAATCCCCCTAAACTCAAAACGGGTTTAGAGGGAATAACCGGGGATAATAATATACGTTATAACTCCGCTTTTTTATATGGTGGACGAATACATACTATTAAGAAAAAAACAACAAACTATGATTACTCACAAGTTCATTCCATGTCCCTTTTTCGATAATTTTGCCATGATCCATACAGATAATCTCATCATATTTTTCTAGCAGTTCTTTTCTTAAATGATGAGTAATGGTAATAATCGTTAAATTCTTTATCTTTAATAGACGATTTTCAATATCATAAGCTGTTTGCATATCGACAGCAGATGTACCTTCATCTAATATCAAGATCGGTTTGTTTCTAATTAAAGCCCGCGCAACTGCAATTCTTTGCTTCTGCCCGCCAGATAAATTCGCTCCATTTTCTCCTACTTGATACAATAATCCCTCTGGAAGTTCTGATATAAATTCATCTAGTCCACTTTCCATTACGACTTTATCAATCATTTCCTGTGGATAATCTTCATGTAGACATATATTGTCCTGTATAGTTTCATCAAACATATAAATATTTTGATGAATTATAGAGGATAATTGAGCCACATCATTTCTATCAAGTAAATTTAATTCCCTATTATCATATTTGATTGTACCTGTATAATCAGAATAATAGCCCGCTAATAATTTTATAAGAGTACTTTTCCCAGAACCACTTTTCCCTATAACAACATATTTTTTCCCTTTTTCAATAGTACAATTTATTTCATTTAAAATCTCTTTGTGCTTATCATAGGAAAAACCTAAGTCTTTTGTGCAAACACAAAAATCAAATGAGCTGATATGTTCTTTTTGTGAATATGCCAATGAATATTGAGAGATATTCTGCATTTTTTCAGCAATAGGCTGTATACTTTTTATCTTTGGAACATTAGTAAATATCATCACAAGAGGATTCGCTAAATTACTACTTACTTGTACCATTCCTAACAATGTACCTACTGTTATACGTTCTGTGATGATGAAATAGGCAGATAAAAATAAAACAACTATCTGAACCATAAGAGCAAGAAAAGAAGATATCCCCTCATTTAATGCAAGCAATCTATCGACACTGTATTTAGAGCGGATTGTTTCTTCATTCTCTTTGCTAAATCGCTGAATTACATACCGTTTCATGGAATAGGACTTGATAATTTCAAATCCAGACAAAATATCTTTTAGGCCGACTGTAAAATCTGCTAGTTTTGAGGAATATTTCTTTTGTCTTTTTTCCAATGACTTACCCAGAAAACTAGGAATTAGAAACATGATAGCTATCGCTACTATGACGCAAACAGTAACAATAATATCAAAATAAATCATTAACAAGAATGACGCAGTAAAAATAACCGTATATTGGACTACTTCAAAAAGAGGAAGCAAAAAGTTATCTTCTATCATTTTTACATCATTTGTAATAATGGAAATATAGTCAGCAGTATTCTTCTTGTTGAAATCTTCTATACTGTGATGAACTGTTCCTTGGAATACATCAGAACGAATCTGACACATAATTTTACATATAACCTTTTTGCTAAGTAGAGATTGAAGATATAGAAAAATCCCCAATACAGCAAAATAAAAGATAGAAAACAAAACCGTTCTGATAAATTGTTGTATATCTTTTCCCACGGCTATGTCTAATAGTTGCTGTAAAAGTATAGCCATAAACACATAACCTAAAGAAGAGATTACACTGACTAAAATTGTAGTGATAAATAAAATTTTATTTTGCTTAATATAGCTTTTCATATTATATTCTCCTTTATAATTATACGTGTTGCATGTATGTATGTGCTTAAAAATAAAATTGCCTTTCGACAATCTTATTTTTCTTATGCATTTTCTTTGCATAGTTTAACGATTTCTTCATCAATTACTGGAAGTCCTAATTTTTCCATAATTTCTTTTATCAATAAGAATTTTTCCCATGTTTCCTCTGTTGTCATCGGATATATGGTAGGTATCGACCAAAAATTAGTTAAAAGAACAAATAATTCTGCCAGTAATTTTGCATGTTCTGTTTTTATAGAGCCATCCTGTATTCCTTCTTCTATCAATTCTTGATACATAGGAGCTAATTCTTGATTGCTTTCAATCAATTTTTTTAAAAAAGCCGGACTTCCCATGAGTTGCATTGAAGCCATACTTAATTGATGATGTTCCGTTTCATCAAATGAGGTTTTTAAGACAAATTTTAACTTTTCCAATCCGTTTAATTCTTTGTGACTTTTGGCTTTTTCAAAAGGATTCGTTTCATAGAAAAGTTTTTCGCACAAAGCCTCAAAGACTTCTTCCTTGGATTTAAAATGATGGTAAAAAGCTCCCCTGGTCAGTCCGCCCATTTCACTAATAATATCTAATACTGTTGTTTCCTCATATCCCTTTTCCAAAAAAAGTTTTAAAGAAGCATCTAATATTTTTTGGACAGTTTCTTCTGGATATTTATTTCTTGGCACCTTTTCACCTCCAATACATCCATGCTACATGTATAGTATATCATGCTGTTTACATGTATGTCAACATACCTATCACCATTTTTATAACTACAAAAAACCGATTAACTTTCACTACACGAAAATTAACCGGTTATAAACACCCTTTCAGATGTATC
>NZ_LGAJ01000016.1 GCF_001280875.1 Sellimonas intestinalis
CCATGACAATACGGGATTCCCCCTCAACGGAATGGATAAGATTAACAAGAGACTTAATGTCACTAGCCGAGTGTTTGATCCCGAAAGGTGCAGCAACAATCTCACCAAGGGGGCGAATGATAGCGACCATACTTTTGCCTTTAGAAACATCGATACCTACTGCGTTCATAAATTTGTCACTCCTTAAGATTTAATTATGCAATGGATAAGCACCAGTTTTACTCATTGCCTATTCAATCTACTGTGGTGTGACACGAATGCACCTAAGGCGATTCAACCTGCATAAAACGAATGCTGCAAATGAGGAGCTGGTTATCAGTCTTATTTACGGACGCGAAGTCCAAGAAAGGGGACGACATACCTATTGCTCTATCATTATACAGCTTAGGCAACAAGATGGATAATTCCTTACTGGTTGTAAGGGATATTAACCATAAATATATTGTAGTAGAAAGGAGGAACATTTGTCTCAAGAAGATTTTGCGGAGATGTTTCATGTTTCGAGACAAACAATATCTAATTGGGAAAATTCGAAGAGTTATCCGGATTTAGAAACAATTATAAAAATAAGCGATAGTTTTCAGATTTCCTTGGATATTTTATTGAAGGAGGATTTGATTATGGTGAAAACATTTGATAACGAGGTAAAGAGTACGAGAAAATACGCAAAGATATTGCTGGTAATTGCGGTTGTATTTGCGTTGGTGATCGGGAGCTTTGTAATTTATTCGTGTGTATATTTCAATACCAAAAATAAATTAGAGGGGAATTTTACGCAGCAGTTAAAAGAAAATAATTTTCATAAAAATAGAAATGGATATTATTCAATGAGTGATTCGAAAGGAATTACATATAGTGTCCCGAATCAATCCATGCCGGGACTATTGGACTTTTCTTTGCGGTTTCATATAAGTAATGTATACTGTGATATTGATCTTGAAGATACTATTGTGGAAATTGTGTGGGAAGATAACAATGAATTCACTGCTTCAGCAATTTCTAAAGATGATAATAAAATAGTAGGCAGCACGTCGGAATTTACAGAAAGTGACTTTACGAATATGAAGAAACTTGGTAATGAATTAGGAATTTCAGAGAGAGAAATGACTAGAATCATTGAAAAGGGAAATGAGTTGTATCAAGAGTTCTATTTATAATAAAAATATATGATAAAGAAAAAACGTATGATTTGAAAAATGTATACGGGAATGAAGAAATAGGCTAGATTCTTGCTGGTGTTCCATGAAAGGTATTTATTTTATGTTTAGTCGTCTGGTATTGTTGCTGACAAAGCAAATCTACGTTTTGTAAAAGAAACTTTTCTAAAATGTAAAAGAGTTTTGATAGATTTGTGAATTATAAAATGTGATAATGCTCTTTGAAAGGAGGAAAGATTTGAAATGAGTATAGGAGAGCAAATAAATAGTTTGCGAAAAAGGAATAGTTTAAGTCAAGATGATTTTGCAAATATGTTTCATGTGTCAAGACAAACCATTTCTAATTGGGAGAATGGGAAAAGCTATCCGGATTTAGAGATGATTATAAAGATAAGTAATTATTTCAAAATATCGGTCGATGAATTATTGAAAAATGATACTAAAATTGTAGAAAAAATCGATGATGAAAAGAGGAAAAAGAGGAAGTATTTTATTTTACTGATAGTTATATGTGTCATAGGAAGTGCCCTAATCTTGATATTATACAATAAGTATCAGGAAAGAATAGCAGTTAATTTCTCTATGAAAAAACACGAGACTTATAAAAGTACGGAGATTAAAGAATTATCGCTGAATGTTGCTAATGGGTATTTTTCAGTTCCTAAAAATGAAAAACTAGATGTACAAGTACATGGGGTTACTGATGATGGCAAACTTCATCTTACAATTATGAATCAAGACAACAATATTTATTATCGATTAGATGGACAAGAGCTGAATGACCTGCAAACTTTATATTTTGAAAAGGGTTCCTATATCATTCAAATCGTTGCTGATGATTTTACAGAAGATATTATAAGTATTGAATATAATATTGATATTAGTAATTAAAATTAAATCATCAGTTATAAAATAAGATGAAAAAAATTTTTTCGGGAAGTACATTGAAAATAGTTGCAATGTTTTTCATGGTAATTGATCATTTAGGTCAAGTAGTTCTGAAGAACGGGATCATCTTAAATGCTCCCTACTCTATGTTTACAGACGAGCAATTTTCTGATTTAATGTCTGCAGTGAATATTTGTCATATTTTAGGTAGAATTTCATTCCCTATTTTTTGTTTCTTATTAGTAGAGGGATTTTTGCATACGCATAGCCTAAAAAAATATTTTTTTAACTTGGGTTTATTTGCAATTATTTCTGAACCTATCTATGATTTAGCCTGTACAGGTAATGTATTTAGCCTACAACAACAAAATGTGTTATTTACATTATTACTTGGGCTAATAGTTATAGCAACTATAAGAAAATTTCACGAGAAAGGGATAATATCTTTAGTAATTGTAGCAATAGGGGCAAGTCTTTCATACATTTTTAATTTTGATGGCTGGTACTATGGAATAGCTTTAATTAGCATATTTTACTTGCTCCACGATATGCGGATGATGAAATATGGAATGTCTATTTTAGCTATGTTTGTTTGTGGACTAGATTTTACGATAAATGGACTTTTTGACCCGTATTTTTTAACTTCTGTATTTTCATTGGTATTTATTTCTTTATACAATGGTAATCGTGGAATAAAAATGAAATATCTCTTTTATATTTTTTATCCCTTACATTTGTTAATATTATACCTTGTCAGTATACTTTTGATTAAAACATTATAAATCATTCTATATTTATTTGGAGCGGTTGATTTTGAATTGACCGCTTTTTTTATTTCATAAAAATATAGAATTGTTACTTGAAGGACAGAAAAAAAGAATAGTATAGTTATATAAACAACTTATATAACTAATTTGTATAAAGGAGAATGTATTATGCCAAAACAAAAAATCACGAAAGAAATGGTTGTTGATACAGCATTTGATATTGCCAGGAAAGATGGAATGGATCGGGTACTCATAAAGAAGATCGCTGGAAAGCTTGGCTGTTCTGTTCAGCCCATCTATAGTTATTGCCAAAACATAGAAAGTCTGAAAGCAGAAGTAGAAGCTCGGGCAATGCAATTTGTGTGGGGGTTCATAGAAGAACAGATCGATCCGGAAGATCTGTTTGCGAGTACCGGAAGAGCCTATGTCCGGCTTGCCAAAGAAGAGCCAAATTTGTTTCGGATTTTCATTTTGCACCGAAGGCAGGGGATCAGTTCTTTGGAGGAGTTCTATACGAAAGAGACAGATCCGGGGATGGCGGAATTTCTTTCTGACAGGCTCCATATCGATGTGGAGCGGGCAAGAAGTCTCCATTTGCACATGCTGATCTATACGGTTGGGATCGGGACAATTTTTTGTACGACAGCCCCGGGGATATCACTGGGAGAAGTCGTGAAGCAACAAGAAAGCGCAGCCAAGATTTTTTTGGATACGGCGCTGAGAGATGCGTCATATAGGGAGCGATCAGAATGGATTTAGAGGAGGGACGGATGGAAAAAGGAATGATACTATATCAGTCGAAATATGGAGCGGCACGAAAATATGCGGGATGGCTGAGAGAGGAAACAGGATTTGAAATCAGGGAAGTGAAAAACTGTAAGATAGAGGAGGTTCTCTGTTTTGAGAGGCTGATTCTTTGCAGTGGAATTTATGCGTCTGGTATTGCGGGAATATCGTTTTTCCAAAAGAACATAGAAAAATTACAAGGGAAACAGCTTTTTGTTTTTACTGTTGGGGCATCGCCTTATCATGAAAACGCATTGAAAGAACTCAAGAGAAAAAATATGAAAGGCGGTCTTTGCGCTATCCCTCTATTTTATGGGAGAGGAATGTGGCTAGAAGAGAAGATGACATGGAAGGACCGGACGCTTTGCAGGATGCTGAAAAAGGCGGTGGCGAAAAAAGCTCCGGATACGTGGGAACCATGGATGGCTGCACTGATGAGTACAAATGGTCAAAACTGTGACTGGACAGATAGGAAGTATTTGAAACCATTGCTGGATGCATTGGGGAATAGGGCAGGATTGGAAAAGCAACTCGACTCTTTTTGATTTATAGTAGAGATATGACAAAGAAGAGCAGGGGTGAGATGCATGACAACTGGGGAAATTGTTGAACAAAGTAAAGAGTATATAAAAAAGAATATCGAAAGGTCACTGACAGTGGCAGAGATCGCAGGAGCGGTCGGATATTCAGAGTATTATTTTTCCAGACTATTTAAAAATGAGACGAGGACTTCCGTGATGGAATATGTAAAACGGGAAAAACTTCAAAGAGCATCTGTTGAGATCCGTAGTGGCAAGAAAATCATGGATGCAGCGCTGAAATATGGATGGGAGTCTCATAATGGGTTTACGAAGGCTTTTAAAAAGGAATTTGGCTATTGCCCTGCTTTACTTCGTGCTATGGTAATAAGTATGCAAAGATTAGGAGGTAAAAGTATGGGCAGGACAGTTAACGGGCGAGTCGATGAACATGCGACAAAGGAGCAACTATTTGAGATTCTAAAGAAAAAAGTGATACAGATGTATCCTTCTGTGGATGAAAAAGAGATACAATACATTTATGAGTATGCATGTGAAATCTATCACGGAATGGAGCGTTATTCGGGAGATGAATACATTACGCATCCATTGCATACAGCTATTCTGCTGGCGGATATGGAGACGGAATACCATACGATCTGTGCAGGGCTGTTTTGTGACGTCATGCAGAAAAGGCTTGTGGACAGAAAAGAACTTAAGAAACACTTGGCAGAGGAAGTCGTGGAATTGGTTGTAGGAGCAGGAAAGGAAGATTTGGAAACCCGGGAGGAAAGAAAGGAACAGATCGTGCTTATCCGTCTTGCAACGCGTCTTCATAATATGAGGACTATTGACTACATGGACGGGCAGCAAAGAAAACGGAGAGCTGAAGAAACCTGCGAGATTTTTGTTCCATTGGCTGAAAAGACTGGAAATTATGAAATTGCAAAAGAACTGAGGGAGTTATCAATGAGAGTGTGAAAAGTAGAAAAGGGTAAAAATTTATAGTTGGTAAGCCCTTATTTTCGCTGCAAGATTATGAAATAATGGATATTAAAAAGTATAAGAGTGGTTGATACAGTTGTATCATCTGCTCTTTTTTATTTTGTAATAAATACGGTTGCCTTTTGGCTGTCCATGTGTGGACGGTAGATTACAAATATACTTTTACTAAATAAATTACTAAAACCTGAAAATGAATTTAGTAAATAGAGTGAAAAAATAAATATTTTTAAAGAATATTGAAAAAATTAAGAGTGAAGAATATAGCAGTGTAAAAAATTAAATGATATAATTTAGAGCGATAAAGAAAAAATACAGTAAAAAAAGAAAATAATTTAGTCAACAGGAGGACTGGATGGCAACATTAAAAGACGTAGCGAAACGAGCCGGGGTATCTCCGGCAGCGGCTTCCAGGGTCTTAAATCAGGACAGACATTTTTCCGTATCGGATGACACGAGGATGAAAATACAGGAGGCAGCAAAAGCGCTTGGATACAAAGGACGGGTGGAACATTATCAAGATACCACTTTATGTATTCCTAAAGCCAAAATAGGAATCTTTCTTTTATACAATGAAATTTTAGAAATTGAAGATAGTTACTATCAAATTGTACGCCTAAATATTAAGAGTGAACTGGAAAAAAATGGATTACAAATTAAAGAGTTTTTTCTGGGGACTATTGAAAAAGGAATCCGACAATTTCATGAATTTCAAGGAGTAATACTAGTCGGACACCCAGGAATCTGGTTTCGGGCAAGTGAGTTGCGGGTCATGATGAAAGAAGCAGGAATTCCTATTGTTTGTTCTGATTTTGAATTGGAGGAGGGAGAATTAAATGCGGATTATGTTGTGAATGATTTTGAAAGTATTGTTAATAAAGCTCTGGATTGTTTTGAGGATAGAGGATATGAGGAGATTGGATATATTGGCACGTATGGAATCGAGATTTACGGTTCTCTGAAAGCAGACAGAAGATATCTTGCTTTTAAAAATAGAATGGAAGAAAATGGAAGATTCCGGGAAGAGTTCATATGGCTTACAAAAAACAGTCTTGTAAGAGACGGATACGAATTGGGAAAAAAGATCATAAAAGAAAAGCGTAGGCTTCCAAGAGCAATTTTTGTGGAAAATGATAATCTTGCGATAGGATTTTTGCGAACTTTAAAGGAAAATGCGATCAGTGTACCAGGAGAGATTGCCCTTATTGGATGCAATGATATACAGGCAGCAGCATTTGTTACACCGCCCCTGACGAGTGTAAAAATTTACAATGACGTTACAGGAATCATGTCAGCCAGATTATTGATGGAACGCTTACTTACCGGACGAAAGGAAGGCGTAAAGCTGATTGTTCCAAATCGGTTGGTTGTCCGTGGGAGCTGCGGTGAGAGTAGGGTTGTGTAGGAGGAAAAATTGACAATGGAATTTATTTATAAACATGCAGACTGGAGCAATATCAATGTATTAGAACGAAATAGGTTGCCAATGCGACCATTCTACTGTGGATATCAAACTGTGAAAGAGGCGCGGATAGGAAAGAAAGAAGAAAGCGGAAAGTATAGACTTCTGAATGGAGAGTGGAAGTTCGCAGGATTTGAATCTCCATTTTTGGCTTTGGATGAATATGTAAAAGAGGGAATTGATGATTCTTCCTGGAGAACTATGCCAGTGCCGGGGCATTGGCAGTTGAATGGGTTTGGAAAACCGTGTTATAATGACGCTTTTTCCTTGTTCCCGATCACAGATGATCCGGCTATTCAGATGGATAATCCAACTGGAATCTATCGAAAGAAGATCGAAATCAATAAAGAAGAAGGCCAGGAATATCTGTTGCGATTTGATGGTGTGGAAAGTGCTTATCATGTCTGGGTAAATGGGATTCTTGTGGGTTATAGTCAGGGATCAAGGAATACGGCAGAATTTGATATTACAGAGCAGGTCCGCAGTGGAAAAAATATACTTGCCGTGAAAGTATATCAGTTTTCAGATGGAAGTTACCTGGAAAATCAGGATATGTGGTGGTTTGCGGGAATTATTCGAGATATTTCCCTGATTTCGAGACCTCAAATCCATGTGTCAGATTATAAAATAGATGCGCTTCTTGGTGAGGATCTATGTACGGGTCATTTTCATGTAAATGTGACAGTGGAGAACCACGCCGGGAAAGAGAAAGAGATGAAATTAAAACTAAGTCTTTTTGACAAGGAAGAAGCCGTTCTTTCAGAAGAGCGTAAGGTGCAGGCAGTTCCGGGAGAAACAGATGTTTCATTTTCCATGACGATCGATCAGGTAAACGCATGGTCTGCCGAATATCCCTATCTTTATGATGTAATCATGGAGTTAGAAGAAAATGGAACATCTGTCGAAATTTATGGTGTGAAATGTGGGTTTCGCACAATCTGTCTAAAAGATGGTTTGTTTTATATCAATGGCGCTCCTTTAAAATTGAAAGGGGTCAATCGCCATGACTGGAACGAGTATACGGGCCGGTGTGTGACAAGAGAAGACATAAGAAGGGATCTTTATCTTATGAAACAATATCATGTGAATGCGATTAGAACGGCCCACTATCCTCCTCATCCAGATTTTCTGGATTTGTGTGATGAGTTGGGATTTTATGTGATGGAAGAGGCGGATCTGGAATGTAATCAGATGGTATATACGAAGAAGCCAAACAGGCTAAGTGATGATGTGATGTGGGAAAAAAGCTATATTGATCGGGTAGAGAGAATGGTGAAAAGAGATAAAAATCATCCATCTATTATGTTTTGGTCATTAGGAAATGAGTCGGGATTTGGAACGGCATTCGTGGAAGCCGGAAGATTTGTCAGACAGTATGATCCGACAAGGCTGATTCACTATGAAGAAGACAGAGACGCGTCGATTGCGGATATTTACAGTACCATGTATACACGCCACAAAGATTTGGAGCTTTTGGGGAGAGATAGTTCAAAAATAAAACCACATATTGTATGTGAATATGCACATGCCATGGGAAATGGTCCGGGAGGGCTGAAAGAATACTGGGAAATTTTTCGAAAGTATCCAAGGCTTCAAGGCGGGTTTATCTGGGAATGGATAGATCATGGTTTGAAAAAGACTGATGAAAATGGGAGAAGTTATTATACATATGGAGGTGATTACAACGATTATCCAAATAGCGGTGCTTTCTGCTGCGACGGACTGCTGCAGGCAGACAGAACGCCGACTCCGGCAGTGCTTCAGGTGAAAAAGGCATTTGAGCCGGTTGCATTTTGCAAATTTACCAGAAACCGTGGGGCGATTTGCGTAGAAAACAGATATGATTTTTTATCGTTGGATCATTTGAAAGCGATGATCACGATTGAAAATCAAAATGAAATAAAGATGAGCAGTACTGTTGAACTGGATGGAGTGAAAGCACATGAGAGGAAAGAAATCGTACTGTTTGATCCTCAGAAGCTTTTCCTGCCGGAATGTTCGGGAGACTGGTGGCTCAATATCCGTATCGTGTACAAAGAACGTCCGGCATGGGCAGAGGAGGAATACGAGGTTGCTTTCCATCAGGAGTTACTAAAGAAAGGAGAAAGGAGAGAGAAAAAAAGTGCGGGTGGACCACTGCACATGGAAGAGAAAATGGGAACCCTGATCATTTCTGGCGAAGAATTTTGTCTGGAATTCGATCGAATTCAGGGAACGATTTCACGATATGAATTTGCGGGAGAGACGTTGATTAAAAAAGGGATGGGAATGAACTTTTGGAGAGCGCCGGTAGATAACGATAAAAATGTAAGAAAAATATGGGAAGAAGGGATGCTAAAGGCAGTATGCAATATTGTAGATAAAATTTCGGTGGAGGAGGGAGAAGGGAATGTAGAAATTAAGATAAAGCAAATGTATGCTCCGATTGTGCTGGAATGGAAAATTCTTATTGAGGCAAAGTACATTGTTGCAAGTAATGGGGAGATTGAGATGATGTATCGTGGCGTCCCTGTAGGGAATCAGCTCCCAGAGACATTTCCAAGAATCGGCCTGAGATTTCTGTTGGACAAAGCGTGTGAAAATGTGCGCTGGTACGGACGGGGACCATGGGAAACCTATGTGGACGCGAAAGAGGGGAATCGTTTTGGCGTTTTTGAAAGTACCGTGTCAGACTTTTATTTCCCTTATGTAGTGCCGCAGGAGACTGGGAACCATGAGGATACCAGATGGGTAGAGTTCGAAGGAAATGCGGGATGTGTACTTCGTGTGGAAGCAGAGGAGGAGTTTTCCTTTGGAGCGCTTCATTATACACAGGAGCAACTGACAGAGGCACAACATACAAACGAATTATTGCCGGAAGAGGATATCATGTTGTGTGTGGACGTCGGACATCATGGGCTTGGAAGCGCAAGCTGGGGTGCAGAGTGCCTGGAGAAGGACCGTCTTTTTCCAAAACCGTTTGAGTTTCGCTGGAAACTTTCGGGGAAAAAGAAGATTTGATATAAAAAGGGGGATGGGAAAATGATGACCAAAAAAACAGCGCCATATTTGTTTTTACTTCCAATGGTTATACTGTTTGCGATCTTTATGGTTTATCCGGTGATTAACTCACTGATTCTTAGTTTTCAGGATTTTACAGAAGGTAGATATGTTTTCTGTGGTCTGCAGAACTATATCACAATGCTTCACGATCCGGTATTCTGGAAGTCTTTAAAAAACACGTTTATTTATCTTGTGATCCAGGTGCCGGTGATGGTGGTGCTGTCTTTGGTACTTGGGGTACTGGTAGAACAGGCGTTTTTGAAGTGCCGCACCGGATTCAGAATCAGCATATTTCTTCCGGCGGTAACTGCGCTGGTAGCCTATGCCATTGTTTTTAAGCTTCTTTTTAATACAGATTTTGGACTGGTCAATTACGCACTCAGAGCAGTGGGGGTTGAGGGCGTAGACTGGCTGAATACCGTATGGGGAGCCCGGATTGCGATCATTGTTGCAATCACATGGCGCTGGACGGGATACAACACGATTATTATGATCGCCGGTCTGAAAAATATTCCGACAGAACTTTATGAATCAGCGGATATGGATGGAGCCTCCTTTCTCCAGAAGCTGATGTATATCACGATTCCTATGGTGAAATCGATTATGTTGTTTGTCAGCATTACTTCTACCATTGGAACATTGCAGTTGTTTGATGAATCCTTCATCTTAACCGGGGGTGGTCCGGATAACGCGACTATAACCATAGGGCATTATCTGTATAATACTGGGTTTTCCTATTACAAGTTCGGATATGCTGCCGCACTTAGCTATGCGCTTGTGATTATTATAGGGATTTTGTCGATTCTGCAATTCAAATTTACGAAAGGAGGAGAAGACTGATGAAACGCCCGACGGAGAGAAACGGATTAAAGATTGTCACATATATTGTGCTGATCGTAGCTACATTTATTTCATTATTTCCATTTTATTTTATGTTTGTATCTGCGACCAATACGCACTCGGATATTTTAAGTGCTTCGCCCAGATTGATATTCGGAAGCAACCTCGCGGAGAACTTTAAGAATTTGAACGAGCGTCTGGATCTTGTGCAAATTTTGTTTAACTCATGTATTCTTACCTTTACCTATACGTTTTTGTCTATGCTTATTCATTCTATGTCAGGATATGCGCTGGCAAAATTTAACTTCAAAGGGAAAGGCCTATGTTTTGGTGTCATTATGGTAACGATGATGATACCTGGACAGGTTATGTATGTACCGTTATTTACATTGATGAATAGGATCGGATGGGCAAATACATATCAGGCTGTCATTTTACCGGCACTTGGCGGTGCGTTCGGAATGTTTATGATGAGACAGAATATGCTGTCTTTTCCGACTTCTTTGATTGAAGCGGCCAGGATCGATGGATGCGGAGAGTTTTCTATTTTTATGCGGGTAGTTATGCCTTCTATGAAACCAGCGCTGGGGGCGCTTGGAATCTATATGTTTATGAGTATGTGGAACAATTTTATGTGGCCATTGATCATTTTAAGTACCAAATCCATGTACAACTTCCCTGTTGCATTGTCGATGCTGAATGGGGTTGCGTGGAGGAAAGACTATGGTGTTATTATGCTGGCAACCGTATTTGCGGTACTGCCAATTCTGATTATCTTTCTTGTGTTTCAAAAACAGTTTGTCGCCGGCGTGATGGGCGGAGCTGTGAAAGAATAAAAAGTCAAAAGTAAAAGGAGGAAAAAACATGAAGAAGAAAATCTTATCAGTCCTGATAGCGTCTACGTTGACTCTTTCCTTGGCTGCATGTGGAGGAAACGGGGAACAAAAGGGCGGGGACTCCGGAGAAGGAGGACTGTCGGGGGAGATCACTGTCTGGAGCTGGGACGTAGCGTTGGCTCATCTGGAAGCTCAGGCTGAAAAATTCCAAGAGAAATATCCAGATGTAGAATTTAATTTTGAAGAGATGGGGGTGTCGCAGGTCTATCAGAAAATGACGACTTGTCTCCAGTCGGGAATTGGCCTTCCGGATATCGTGTCTATTGAAGGAGAGCAGATGGCAAAATTTGGGGAGAAGTTTCCTGGTAAATTTGAAGAATTTTCAGATATGATTTCGAAAGAAGACTTTTTCCCGATTAAGATGGCGGAATGTACTGTGGATGGAAAAGTAATTGCATATCCATGGGATTCTGGTCCGTGTGGTATGTTCTACAGGTCGGATCTTTTTGAGGAGGCCGGAATTAAAGCAGAAGATATCATAACCTGGGATGATTTCATTGAAGCAGGAAAAGTATTAAAAGACAAGACAGGAGCAGATATGCTCTGTATGGCAGAATCCAGAAATGACAATACCTATCGGATGCTTATGATGCAGCTCGGAGGTTTCTATTTTGATGCGGAGGGTAATCCGCAGGTAAATTCAGAGGCGTCAATACGGGCGATGGAGATGTGTCAGAGGATGTATCAGGAAGGAATTACGTTTAATAATTCTTCGTGGGACGATATGGTGACAGGAATGTCCGACGATAAGTTTGCCTGCATTGCGGAAGCTGTATGGATGGTGGGATCAATCAAAGACGCGGTTCCGGACCAGGAGGGGAAATGGGCGGTTATGCCATTGCCTCGTTTTGACGAGAATCAGGAATCGATGGGAGCTTCTAATGGAGGGTCTGTACTTGCGGTTCCATCGGCAAGTAAGGCCCCGGAGGCCGCAAAAGAATTTGTAAAGTTCTGTATGGAAGATATAGATGCCAATGTAGAGGGATTCCAAAATTATGGGCTTTATCCTTCTTATCTTCCGGCATTGGAGTCGGAAGTGTTTAAAGAGGGAGACGATTATTTTGGAGGACAGCAGATTTTTGATGTGTTTACAGAAATAGGGAAGACAGTGCCGGGAGTAAATTATACGGAGAATTTCGCGGAGGCAATCGAGATGTCCAAAAACAGTGTGGCAAAAATCATCCTTGACAACGAAAATGTAGAAAAAGTATTAAATGATGAACAAAAAGAGATGGAAGCTAAATTTGTAAAATAGGTGAGACAGAGATGTTGGGAAGGGGGCCCGACATCTCTTTGTAAGACGGAGGTTTTGGTGTACAAGACAAAAACAATAAAGAGAGAAATCTACCATATTATTATCCCTATGATTCTTGAAAATATCCTGCAAATCTCCGCAAATCTGGTTACGACAGCTATGGTAGGACGGTTGCTGGCGAATGATATAGCGGCACAGGGCATTTGTGTAAGAATTACAGATACACTTTGGGTTTTTTATAAAGGAGTTGCGATCGGTGCGACAGTTCTGATTGCAAAAGCATATGGGACTGGTAAAAAAGAGGACTGTAGGAAAATCATGGAGCAGACACTTCTGACAGAGTTGATCCTTGTGTTTGTGTTTCAGGTCGTTTTGTTTTTTCGAGCTGATATTTTTCTTGGGTTCTTTTCAAAAGATGCGGAAATTTTAATGTTGGCACAGAACTACATGAAGATTATTGTGTTTGGATTTTCCGGTTGTGTGATTATGACGGTTGCGACGGCTGCGTTTCAAGGGTATGGAGATACAAAAACACCGATGATGGTAGCTGCTGCTATGAATCTTGTAAATATTATATTTGGTTTCGGACTGATTTTTGGATTTGGACCTTTGAAAGGAATGGGTATATTCGGAGCGGCGACCGCACTGGTACTTGCACAGACCTTTGGGGCAGGGATGGATCTTTTCCTTTTGTACCGGAAAAAGAAGGGGCTGTTTTTTGGAACAGATCCTCAGAAAAAATGGTTTTATATTGACAAATCCTGTATTTATGAAGTATACACGACAGGGATTCCGGCGGCACTGGAGAGTATGTTTTGGCAGTTTTCAGCTATCATATTAAGTAAAATTATCCTTTCTTATGGATCTTCAGCGTTTGCGGCATATCAACTGGGAATTCAGGCAGAGACAATCACAGAGATGCCGGCAATCGGGTTCAGTACAGCATCTACAACGCTTGCGGCAAGGGCAATCGGGAAAAAAGACGAGAATCTCCGGAAGATATATTTTAGGGAATTGATTCGGGTAGCATTTACAATCAGTGTTGTCACGTCTATACTTCTCGTTCTCTTTCCGGGTGTGTTTATGAGGATGATGACAAACAAAGAAGAGCTACAAAGTATCGGAATCCAGTATGTTTTTGTCATGGGATTTATTCAAATTCCTCAAAATCTTTCCAGAATATATAACGGGACGATACGTGCAATGGGACATAAGAATACACCAATGATTGTCGCCGGATTTGGGATCTGGGTTGTCCGGATTCCACTTTGCCTGATAGTGGCATTTTTGTTAAAACTGCCGATTACACTGATCTGGATTGTGATTGCGCTGGATCAGTTATCAAGGTTTGGACTCAGTGTGATTCTTTACAGACGGTTCGGAAAGGAGGTCTATGATGGCTCGGCGTTATGATAAGGAGATCCGAGAATTTTTGAAGGTCTATCAGGAGGAACTGATAGAAAATGTATGTCAACTTGTACGGATTCCCAGTGTTGCAGGTGAAAAAGAAGGAACACATCGGTATGGAGTGGAATGTGCGAAAGCGCTGGAATTTTGTATGCGTCTTGCAAAAGAAAAGGGACTCTATGCAGAAAATTTTGATGACTACGGTGTGGAAATCAGGCTGTATGAAAAACCAAGAAAAAAACGCCTGCTTTTAGCGGCCCATACTGATGTGGTTCCTCCTTCTGGTGAAAATACATATCCGCCATTTGGCGGGACGGTAGACCGGGGATATATTATAGGAAGGGGTTCTGTTGATGATAAAGGACCCTTGATGGCCCTCCTTTATGCACTGTTTTTTTTCAAAGAAACGGGAATCAGTCCGGAGTGTGATCTTCGCCTTTTTGTCGGAGCACATGAAGAGGTGGATAGGAAAGATATCGAGTATTACCTCAAAAAAGCAGGACAGCCGGATTTTGGAATTGCGGCGGATGATGATTTTCCGATCACCAATGGTGAGAAACACATTCTATGGTTTCGCTTAAAGGCGGAACGCTCTTGTATGGACTTATGGCAGGAATTAGAGGCGGACTCACAGGGGATACAGTTTGGCATACATAGTAGAAGCAGACGGTATGGGGAGTCACGCTGCAAACTTCGGGCGAAGAATGAAAGATGGGCGGAGTTTGACGCCCGGTTCCCTGTGTCGATTCCGATTGCGAGAGGAAAAGAAAATATAGAGAAATTTGCCGGAGAACATGCTATGCAAGTAGAATTTCTTAAAGAGGAAGAAGGGTATTATATTTCTGAAAAGGACGGGATTCCCAATCTACTTCTGCGACTCTACAGGGAAGAGACGGGATGCGAGGATGCGGCTTACATTATGGAAGGAAGTACTTATGCGAGGAAATTTCAAATTGGCTGTGGATATGGGGCAGGCAAAAGAAATGAAAAAAAGCCGTTCCCCTATGGTGCGGGAGCGGCGCATGGACCGGATGAAGCGCAGAATATTGATGTTCTAATGCAAGCATTAAAAATGTATATTCTGGCTGTTATGGAGATTGATGAATATTGGAAGAGGCAGTCATAATACATTGATAGCCTGCACGGGATTCCGGGCAGGACGTTGCTATTCATGCACCATCTGTCCTGTCTGGAATCCCATAATCACCAGTTCCAATGTCTTCGGATCGAGAGTCCGGTATTTCAGAAAGTAGTAAAGGGTATCCAGAAAGCTTAAGAACGTTTTTTTGGAAGCTTCGTCCAGAATCACGGACTTTTGCTCCCGTGTCAGGAAGGAGGCGATTCTTGTAAAGGAAAACTTTTCGTTCAGGAAAGCCCAGAATTCCTCATTGCCATTATTTATCATAACCTGAATCGGCTTACGGCGCAGAATCCAATAGGTCTCATAGGCGAGTGCTTTCCGTTCGCTGATATGTTTCACATGATGGAATTCTTTCATCCGGGAGATATCGGTAAAGTAGTCCATCACCGTATGAGTGAGAATCGCCTTATCAATGCGGGTGTGGTCGGAAACGCCAAGACTTTCCAGAAAGGCAGTACACTCCCGGTAGAGAGAAGCATATTGGTTTTTGATGACCTGTTCGGTAAACTCGGATACAATATCTTCATATTGCGTGTAAATGGTCTCGACATCATTCATGTGTTTCTTCCCCTTTTAGTTTTATAATATCGAAAAATAGCTTGGACTTTACAAAGTCACAGTAGGAATTCACGGAGACATTCGTCATGGCGTGATCGTGGACATGAGAAGTACTGCCAAGTAGATGTTTTCTGATCTTTCCGCTCTGGATTTGTTCCATCATCTGATCGGCGGATTGTAAAATCTGTTCGGGAATTCCAGGTAATGGTTTCTGATTCATCCGAAGTCCCCCTTTTTATTCTTTCAGAATGCTGTCGATGGCATCCTGCACTGTCTGAATAGAACTTAAATCAATTTCATTTAACTTTTCTGCCGGCTTTTCGTAGTCAAGCCGCGGATTGACTACTGTCTGCTTTGGCTTGAAATTCTCGCTGGAGACGTCGCAGAGCCGTTTGAAGAAAGAGGCCATTTCATCACCCATACCGGACAGACGGTTTAATAGTTCGGAAAACTCCGTGAGCATCGGGTCGCTCTTTTTGTACGGATATAGAATATGATGGTCGATCTCTCCCCACCCTTCCTCAAATAGAGTACGGATTTGTATTTCCATGTAAACGCCCTGATATTTCACAATATAGTGGACAGAACGGTAATGTTTCCGGTCAAATATATTGTCGCTTGCGATCCAGTCAGAGTAAATATCACTGAAATCTCCGAGCCGCATATGCACTTTGGGAGGCTCTGCCATATAACGGTCCTTATCTGGATAATAGTCTGCGATACAGTTATGAATATAGAGGTCCGGATTGTTCTCAAAGTGCCGGATCAGATACTTGTGGAAAACGACCCAGTCCTCCCGGTACAAAATCAATCCCCGGAAACCAATCGTATCGGTGACGAACTTCATGTAATTGTCTTTTGTAAGGGTGCGGTATTTGAGATAGTTTTCACATCGTTTCCGGATGATCTTTTCAACCAGATGCCATGGCGTCTTGACCCGGGTGCGGTAAGAATGAAGCCCGGTTCTTTGATCCTTATTCTTAATAAATTCCTGTAAAAATTCGTCCCGGATCCGCCGAAGGTCAGGCAGACGTCTGGCATAGTCTTTTGCGATATAGCAAAGATCGTCCCAGCTAAGTCCGGCTTCACGAAACTCCGATTCGCTGATAGAAAAGCGCTCCAGAAAATCTTTTTTTAACATACGATTCTACCCTTTTATTCCGTTCAATTCCCTGATTTGTCAAGATACTTTCCTATCATAGCATTTTTAACCGGAATTATCAACGTCCCGGATGCAAAGGCGTCAGGTCATATCTGTAAAAGAATCAGGTATGCCCCCAAGTATTATAAATTGTAACGAAATATGTAATGAATCTTTAAGAAAAAGTTTAGGATTCTTTGTCCTGTTTTGCTGTAATATAAAAGCAGGGGAAAGATAGATATGGCGGTGTAGTGGATGAAAAAAAGAAAGAAGATACATACGATAAAGACAAGAAAGTTCTGGCTTTCTGTCATACTGTTTCTGGTACTGGTTACTGCAATGTATGTGCTGATGCTCCCACAGGGTGCGGTGCGTTTCGCGATTCTGCGGTCTGGGCATCCGCTGGCGGCTTTGACAGCAAAGATGACGACAGAAGGATATCCGCAGGATCTGGATGACGGACAGATCGGCTATGTACTACTGGACGCTCCGTACGACAGAGATCGGGGCGAAGAGATGGGTACCTGGCTTGTGTACCGGTATGGTATGATTTATGTAGGAGAGTACGACGGTCACTGAGCGAAATTGCAAGTAATAAAAAGTATTTGAGACATATCACTATTCAGGCTATGCAGTTGGATAGTTAGAAAAAAAGAAAAAAAGTGTTGACAAATATAGATCGAGGCCATATAATAGTCCATGTGCTGATCGCACAGAAGATGCCCAGATAGCTCAGTTGGTAGAGCAGAGGACTGAAAATCCTCGTGTCGCTGGTTCGATTCCGGCTTTGGGCATATGCGGGTGTAGTTCAATGGTAGAACACCAGCCTTCCAAGCTGGATACGTGGGTTCGATTCCCATCACCCGCTTTTTTTCTTGCCAAAAAGTAAAAGCCGCCGGCCTGCGGATACAAGATCAATCGCAGGCCGGCGGCTTTTATATGCCAGGTGTCCGTCCCGGGCCGCATGTTATTTAGTCAATACTTCGGCACCGTCCTCAGTGATCAGCACCATATATTCGATCTGGGCGGACAGACCATCGTCCTCGGTATAGACAGTCCAGCCATTATCCTCATCGATGAAGAAATCCGGACTTCCTTCATTGATCATCGGTTCAATGGTGAACATCATGCCAGGAACAAGGAGCATCTCGCTTCCCTTCGGAGTGACGTAGCTGACCCAAGGCTCCTCGTGGAATTCCAGTCCGACTCCGTGTCCGCCAATATCTTCTACTACAGAGTAGCCGTTTGCTTTGGCGTGGGTGTTGATGGCGTCAGCGATATCGCCTAAGTGGTTCCATGGTTTTGCTTCTTTTAATCCCAGTTCCACACACTCTTCGGTCACGCGGACGAGGCGTTTTGCCCTTTCACTTACTTCACCAATGCAGAACATCCGGGATGCGTCAGAAAAGTAGCCGTCCAGGATAGTGGAGACGTCCACATTCACGATGTCGCCCTCCTGGAGGATGATGGATTCATCCGGGATGCCGTGACAAATCTCATTATTAATAGAGGTACACACGCTTTTCGGGAAGCCCTGATAGTCAAGGGGCGCCGGAATGCCGCCGTGCACTGTCGTAAAATCATAGACCAGTTTGTCGATTTCGGCTGTGCTCATGCCTGCATGGATATGCTCGGCCACATGGTCGAGGACTGCTGTATTAAGCTTGGCGCTGATACGGATCTTCTCGATCTGCTCTGCGGTTTTAATCATAGAGTGATCCGGTACGATCTCCCCCTTTTCGGCATGTAGAGCAATCTGCTCGTCTATCGCCATATGACATTTTTTGTATTTTTTGCCGCTTCCGCACCAGCAAGGTTCATTTCGTTCCATACTTCTATATCTCCTTTGTTTTAGTAAATTTGTGAATCTCTCAGTCATCGGAAGTATCCAAAGGTACATTCCGGAATTGTAACCGGTCGCTAAAGTCATGGAAAGGACCGGACTTTGATGAGTTACCGTTACAATAGCAGAGTGAGTATAAAGCCTCTCTTTTCCTATTATATCGCATTTCGCAGTTGTTAGCACCCATAAAATAAGATATAATAAGGACATATGAACAGAAAGGACGTGAATATATGCTGAGAATCGGTATGCTGACAAGCGGCGGAGACTGTCAGGCACTCAATGCCGCCATGAGAGGCGTGGCAAAAGGAGTTTTTGCCAAAGTAAAAGATGCAGAGATTTACGGATTTAAAGATGGATATAAGGGATTGATTTACTCTTCGTTTGATATGATGACGGAGCGTGATTTTTCCGGTATTTTGACAAGAGGTGGGACGATACTCGGGACGTCCAGACAGCCGTTTAAGCAGATGAGAGTGATCGGTGAAGACGGAGTGGACAAGGTGGAGGCGATGAAGCACACCTACCACAAGTTGAATCTGGACTGCCTCGTGATCCTTGGGGGAAACGGTACGCACAAGACAGCTAACATGCTTCGCGAAGAAGGATTAAATGTCATCACCCTGCCGAAGACGATTGATAATGATCTTTGGGGCACAGATATGACGTTTGGCTTTCAGAGTGCGGTGGACATTGCAACGGATACGATCGACCGGATCCATACGACGGCAACATCCCACAGCCGTGTGTTCATAGTAGAAGTGATGGGACATAAGGTCGGATGGGTGACGCTTCATGCCGGTATTGCAGGTGGTGCAGACATCGTACTGCTTCCGGAGATTCCTTATGATCTGAATGTGATAGCGGAGTATATCAAGAAGCGTTCTGAGGCGGGTAAGCGCTTTACGATCATTGCGGTTGCGGAAGGCGCTGTTGCCAAGGAGGACGCAGAGCTTCCAAAGAAGAAATTAAAAGAAGTAATGGAAAAGAAGAAGGCAAAATATCCATCTGTGGCTTACGAGCTGGCGGAGAAGATCCAGAAGAAGTGTGATCAGGAAGTCCGCATTACTGTTCCGGGACATACCCAGAGAGGTGGATCTCCATGTCCGTATGATCGCGTACTATCCACGAGACTGGGAGCGGCAGCAGCGGAGATGATCCTTCGGCACGAGTACGGATACATGGTAGCTATCAAAGAAGGAGAGACCTGCAAGGTCCCTCTTGAGGAAGTGGCAGGGAAATTAAAAACAGTGGACCCGAAGTCCAAGATCATCAAAGAGGCGCGGACTATCGGTATCAGTTTTGGCGACAAGTAGACGGAAAGTTAGAATCAGCAAAGATCAGACAAGGAGAATGAATTATGTCTTATACTGCCTTATACAGAAAGTTCCGACCAGCAGAGTTTGAAGACGTAAAGGGGCAGGATCATATTGTTACTACACTGAAAAATCAGATCAGATCAGGCAGGATCGGACATGCGTATCTGTTCTGCGGGACGCGGGGAACCGGAAAGACGACGGTGGCGAAAATTTTTGCCAGGGCGGTCAACTGCGAGCATCCGGTGGACGGCAGTCCATGCGGAGAATGTGATATGTGCCGTAATATCGCATCCGGCGCATATATGAATGTGGTGGAGATCGACGCGGCGTCGAACAACGGTGTTGATAACATCCGCAGTATCAGGGAGGAGGTCGAGTATCGTCCGGCGCAGGGACGATACAAGGTGTATATCATCGATGAGGTACACATGCTTTCCATTGGAGCTTTCAACGCCCTCTTAAAGACGTTGGAGGAGCCGCCGGAGTACGTGATCTTTATCCTGGCTACCACGGAAGTTCACAAGATTCCGGTCACGATTTTGTCACGGTGTCAGAGATATGATTTCAGAAGAATCACCATTGATACGATTACGGCACGCCTGAAAGAACTGATGATAAAAGAGCAAGTGGAAGTGGAGGAGCGGGCGGTCCGTTATATTGCCAAGGCAGCGGACGGTTCTATGAGGGATGCGCTGAGTCTTCTGGATCAGTGCATTGCCTTTCATATCGGCGAAAAGCTTACCTACGACAAGGTGCTGGATGTCTTGGGGGCGGTGGACACGGATGTGTACAGCGCCCTCCTTCGCAGAATGATAGACCGGGATGTAAAAGGGGTGCTTAAGACGGTTAATGAGCTGGTGATGGAAGGCAAGGAGCCCGCTCAGTTGACGACCGATTTTACCTGGTATTTAAGAAACTTGCTATTGGTGAAAAGTTCTGATAATATGGAGGATGTGCTTGACGTTTCGACGGAGAATCTTGCACAGTTGAAAGAAGAAGCACAGATGATAGAAAATGACGCACTGATGCGTTATATCAGGATCTTTTCAGATCTGAGCAATCAGCTTAAATATGCTACCCAGAAGCGGGTTCTTTTGGAGGTGGCTTTGATTCGGGTCTGCGTACCTCAGATGGAGACGAGACAGGATACACTTTTGGAGAGAATCCGCGCTCTGGAGGAGAAGGTAGAGAAAGGACTTGTAGTCCCGGCGACCCTTCCGAGGCACATTGATGGCATGGCCATGGCACCGGGAGGGGAGGCACAGGTACCGGCCCCGGCTTCAAGAGAGATCCCTCAGGCACTTCCGGAGGATGTGAAGGAAGTGGTGAAAAATTTCCGTATGATCGCAAATGACGCGTCTGGGATGCTGAGAGTCTATCTCAGACAGGCAAGACTCAGTGTCGGAAATGCGGGACAGCTACAGATTATCCTTCCGGATGATCTGGCAGCAGGCGTAGTGGGAACCCCGGAGCATAAGCAGGAGATTCAGGACCTGATTGCCGAAAGGACAGGTAAGAAGGTGGAGATCGAGATCGGAAAGATTGAGCAGGGACGCAGATTTGAGGACAGCTTTATTGATCTGGAACAGTTGATCCATATGGATATCACGGTAGAAGATTAGGAGGAAGAGGATATGGCAAAACGAGGTGGTTTTCCTGGCGGAGGAATGCCAGGGAATATGGCGAATCTGATGAAGCAGGCACAGAAGATGCAGCGTCAGATGGAAGAGCAGGCAAAGGAACTGGAGACAAAACAGTTTACCGCTACAGCAGGCGGCGGTGCTGTCAAGGTGACGGTATCCGGTAAGAGAGAGGTCTTAGGTGTAGAGCTTCAGGAAGAAGTGGTGGATCCGGAAGATATCGAGATGCTTCAGGATCTGGTGGTGGCAGCCGTCAATGAAGCACTTCGCCAGGTAGATGAGGCGAATTCTTCCGTAATGAACAAACTTACGGGAGGCATTGGCGGAGGAATGCCAGGATTATTCTAGTCCGGGAGTGAAAGAGAATGGAATATTACAGTAATCAGATCAGCCGTCTGATTGAGGAGCTCTCAAGGCTTCCCGGTATTGGGGCGAAATCAGCTCAGAGACTGGCGTTTCATTTGATCCACATGCCAAAGGAGCAGGTTGAAAAGCTCGCCGAGACGATGGTGAGCGCCAGGAATCATGTCCGCTACTGTAAGGAGTGTTGTACGTTGACGGACGATGAGCTCTGTCCGATCTGCCGGAACGAGCAGAGGGATCACAGGACGATCATGGTGGTGGAGACGCCGAGAGATCTGGCCGCCTACGAAAAGACGGGCAAATATGAGGGCGTCTACCATGTGCTTCACGGGGCAATTTCCCCGATGCTGGGTATCGGTCCGGGGGACATCCGGCTCAAAGAGCTGATGGTCCGGCTGGAGGGTGACGTGGATGAAGTTATTATCGCCACGAATTCCACCCTGGAGGGGGAGACGACCGCTATGTATATCAGCAAGCTGATCAAGCCGACAGGGATCAAGGTCAGCAGAATCGCAAGCGGGGTTCCGGTCGGCGGAGACTTGGAATATATTGACGAAGTGACACTTCTTCGCGCCCTGGAAGGACGTACGGAGCTGTAAGATAAAAGGGATTGCAAAAGCTGAGGACTTCTGTAGATCCCTTTCTTTTTGGAAGGCGGAGACTGAAATGAGAAAAAAGAAGACCACATCGACAGATATTGCGAAGGCGGCGGGAGTATCTCAGTCCGCCGTCTCTATGATCCTAAATAAGAAGTATAATGTCTCCTTTTCCAAGGAGACTGTGGAGAAGGTGGAGCAGATCGCAAAGGAGCTTGGTTATCAGCCGCCGAAACGTAAGATCCGCAAAGAGAGCAGGCGGGAGAAGCTTCTGGTTGTCTTTTGCTCAAATTTGACGAATCCGTATTACGTCATGCTGCTTCAAGGGATTGAGACGAGGGCAAAAGAGGCAGGTTTTGGGCTGTTTATTTGTAACACACAGCGGAGCCTCAAGATGGAGGAACGATACCTGCGGATGATGCCGGAGCTTTCGCCGCTTGGTATTATCTACACATGCAATCCGAGTCGCTGTTACATGGAGATGATAGAGGAGCTGGCAAAGCAAATCCCTATCGTTGTTGTCAACAATCAAAATGAACAGATGAGTGTGGATGCGGTGGAGATTGATAATTCTAAGCTTGGACGTCTGATGGCGAGTCACCTCCTGGAGTTGGGGCACCGGGATGTGGCCTATATTGCGCCTCCTTTGACAATCCGGCAGAAACAGCGCTCCAAACGGGTGGAAGGATTCTTAAAGGAATTCGACCGCTGGGGTCTGAAGGAGCGTGTCATTATCAAGGCAGCAGATGAAGCTTACGATATGAACGTGGCAAATATTGATTCCGAGTACAAGATTGGCTATGATCTGACAAAGGAGCTTCTGGCCGAAAAGCGTCGGGTGACGGCTATCGTGGGGCTGAACGATATGATCGCCTTTGGGATCCTGGACGCCCTACATGAGGAAAAGTACAAGGTTCCGGGGGATATCTCGGTGATGGGGTGTGACAACACTCTGTTTGCGAGGATGCACAAACTGGCGCTTACGACGGTGGAACACTTTGTTGTTTTTAAGGGAAGGGACGCTTGCGATATTATTATGAAGAAAATTGACAGCGGCCAGATGAAGTATTCCGGCATGGAGCCGGTAAGCATCTACCATGTAGAGTATGAGCCGAGACTCATTATTCGTAGTACCACATCCTATGCAAAAAAATGAATTAATGAATCTGCTTAAATTATTAGTAATAAGAATGATATAAAATCCGTTGAAACAAGGAAATAGTGCCCTGAAAATCCAGAAAATGGTTGGTAGGAGAACAAAAAAATGTTCTTTGTAGTGCTGGGGTAACAGATAAAAAAATTAATAAAAATACAATTATTAATTTGGAAAATTACTAATAAAAATTGGCGGTATTGACCGGCTTATTTTCAGGTTTTATAATGAAATTAAATGAACAACAGGAACCTAAAATAAGGAGGAACAGGAAGATGAGATTTTTTATCGACACGGCAAATGTAGAGGAGATCAGAAAAGCAAACGATATGGGAGTGATCTGTGGAGTGACAACCAACCCGTCTTTGATCGCAAAAGAAGGCAGGGATTTTAACGAAGTCATCAAGGAGATCACATCTATTGTGGATGGACCGATCAGCGGGGAGGTTAAGGCGACAACGACAGATGCCGAAGGAATGATTGCGGAGGGACGCGAGATTGCTAAAATTCATCCGAACATGGTAGTGAAAATTCCGATGACCGCAGAAGGATTAAAGGCGGTTAAAGTTCTTTCTACAGAAGGAGTAAAGACGAATGTGACTTTGATTTTTACGGCAAATCAGGCGCTGCTTGCGGCAAGAGCCGGCGCAAGCTATGTATCTCCGTTTCTTGGACGTCTGGACGATATTTCGGTGGTAGGAGCAGAGCTGGTTGAGGAGATCGTGGAGATGTTTGCTGTTTCCGGAATTGAGACACAGGTTATCGCCGCAAGTATACGCAATCCAATTCATGTGACAGAGTGTGCGCTTGCAGGGGCAGACATTGCGACGGTACCGTACAAGGTAATTGAACAGATGACACATCATCCACTGACTGATGCCGGAATCGAGAAATTTCAGGCAGACTACAAAAAAGTATTTGGGGAATAATTCTCCCGAAAGACAAAGACAGGAGGCATTGTCATGGACAATTTAGAATTACAGAAAACAGCCAATGAAGTCCGCAAAGGTATTGTGACAGCAGTTTATAGCGCGAAATCCGGGCATCCGGGCGGATCTTTATCTGCGGCGGACATCTATACATATCTTTATTTTGAAGAGATGAATATTGATCCAAAGGATCCGAAGAAAGCAGGCAGAGACCGTCTTGTCGTTTCCAAGGGGCATACGTCACCAGGATACTATTCTGCTCTGGCGAACAGAGGATTTTTTCCGGTGGAAGATTTAAAGACGTTCCGTCATGTAGGTTCCTATTTACAGGGACATCCGGACATGAAGCACATTCCGGGGGTGGATATGTCAAGCGGCTCTCTTGGACAGGGGATCTCCGCGGCAGTTGGAATGGCCATTTCCGCAAAGCTTTCCGGGGATGACTACCGTGTATACACCTTAGTGGGAGATGGTGAAATCCAGGAAGGCCAGGTATGGGAGGCGGCAATGCTGGCAGGGCACAGAAAGCTGGACAATCTGGTAGTAATCGTGGACAATAATAACCTACAAATCGACGGGGCGATTGACGAGGTCAATTCCCCGTATCCGATCGACAAAAAGTTTGAAGCGTTCAATTTCCATGTCATTAATGTAGATGGACATGATTTTGATTCTTTGAGAGCAGCATTTGAGGGGGCAAGACAGAGGAAAGGAATGCCGACTGCCATCATAGCCAAGACTGTAAAAGGGAAAGGGGTTTCCTATATGGAGAACCAGGCGTCCTGGCATGGTGTTGCTCCGAATGAGGAACAGTATAAGATCGCAATGGAAGAATTAGAGAAAGCAGGTGAAGCATTATGTCAGAAGTAAAGAAAATCGCAACAAGAGAGAGCTACGGTAATGCTTTAGTGGAGCTCGGAAAAGAGCACGACGATGTGATCGTACTGGATGCAGACCTTGCGGGTGCGACAAAGACAGGAATTTTTCAGAAAGCATTTCCGCAGCGCCATATCGACTGCGGAATTGCGGAAGGAAATATGATGGGAGTTGCGGCAGGTCTCGCAGCCACAGGTAAAGTGCCATTTGCAAGTTCATTTGCCATGTTCGCGGCAGGACGTGCTTTTGAACAGGTGAGAAACTCCATTGGATATCCAAAGCTCAATGTAAAGATCGGTGCGACTCACGCTGGGATCTCCGTTGGAGAGGATGGTGCGACGCACCAGTGCAACGAGGACATTGCGCTGATGCGGACGATTCCTGGGATGACTGTTATTGTACCATCCGATGATGTGGAGG
The DNA here is from genome assembly GCF_001280875.1 of Sellimonas intestinalis. GTDB lineage: Bacteria > Bacillota > Clostridia > Lachnospirales > Lachnospiraceae > Sellimonas > Sellimonas intestinalis. Next base: position 26,000 of record NZ_LGAJ01000016.1, read on the forward strand.
CAAAGGCGGCTGTGAAAGCAGCCTACGAGCATCAGGGACCGGTGTACCTGCGATTTGGTCGTCTGGCCGTTCCGGTCATTAATGATAATCCAAATTACGAATTCGAGATCGGCAAGGCAATTACTCTGCGGGATGGAAGCGATGTTGCGATCATCGCCGCTGGTCTGGAAGTAAATGAGGCTTTAGTGGCAGCAGAAAGGCTGGCAGAGGATGGTATTCAGGCAGAAGTCATTAACATGCATACCATTAAGCCTTTGGATTCAGAGGCAGTCTTAAAAGCTGCTGAGAAGACAGGAAAGATTGTGACTGTAGAGGAACACTCGGTGATCGGTGGACTTGGAAGTGCAGTCTGCGACATAGTTGCTGAGACGGCATGTGCGAAAGTAATGAAGATTGGAGTCAATGATGTATTTGGAGAATCCGGTCCGGCTGGAGAACTCATCAAAAAGTATGAGCTGGACGGCGAGAGCATTTATAATAAAGTTAAAGCATTTGTAGAAAAATAAATCATAACAGCAAGAAGAGCGCAACCTGACGAAGCGCTCTTCTTTTATCCGTTTTTTCATTCGGTGCATTGGGACACATCTCAGTTATGCAGAGCAATTTCCATTTCTTTGAGACCTAGCTTTACAGACCTGCATCTCATTGCGTTGGCCTTATGCGAACCAGTAACCGCTGTAGGTGTATTTGAAGACACGGTACCACCATGTCTCGCCGCTTCCGGTCAGGGTCTGGATCAGGTTGTGGTTCCTGTCAAATTCGCTGGTCTTGAACTTGCTTCCGCTGTTAATAATCAGATTGCCGCCGGTCTGCTGTACAGAGCTGACATATCCCGAATAGGTGACCGGGAGACTTTCCACCAGCTTAAAGGTACCGGCATTCTCATCGACGAGATATTTATAGTAGTAGGATTCGTCCCCCTCGGTACCGGAATACGTTCCATTGTAATGGTCATCCGTAGTGTAATCGTAGTCCCGGGTACTGATAGTAGCATTGTTGTTATTATACATCGTCAGATAGTATTGTCCCTGCGCGAGCTCATCGGAAGTTTCGTAGTCTACGCAGTGCTGTCCCGCCTGGAGAGTAAAATCGCCGGATTGGGAAAGAAGCAGGTTTTCATATCCGGTACCCTCCCAGAACTGATCGGAACTGATGAGGTAATCCACAGATGGATTGTCGTAAATGCCACTGATCTTGATAATACTGGATGTCTCCCTGGAACTAATAATCAGCGTATCGTCTCCCGCAAGACAGAGAGAATTGATATGCATCCAGTCCAGTTCGTCTTCCTCGTAGTCGATGGAGTGAAAGTACTCCTCAAAGAGATCCGCTAGGTCGATCAGTTCTGTGACCAATCCGTCCTCCAGGCTGACACTTACGATCCGGTCCTCTTCCGTGTTGGAAGCAGTGTCCGTGGCGAGGACGAGAAGATCATTCTGGCTACCAAAAATATAATCGTGGTGCAGCTTGTAATCACCCATTTCGTAGAGAGCGGTGATCTGGCTGTCAGCGTCAAGGGCCGCAATTTCATCAGCAGAAGTACTGTAATACATGGTATCCTCATCGAAAAGCAAACGGCAGCTTCGATAACTCTTGATGGGGATCTCACTTCTAAGCGTGCCGTTGTTGTCATAGACGAGGATAAAATCCACTTGCTCATTGTCTTCGCCGCTGCGGTTGCCAAGCATCGTATAGAGACCATCTGATAAAGCTTCACTGCTTTCGCCGTCGGTAACGGTAAGCTGGGCATTTTCGGAATCACCGAGAAGTTCCGGCGCTGTGTAGCTGAGGGTGAGTGTTTGGGTCTTAGCTCCGCTTTCGTCTGTCGTAGTCAATTTGATTGTATTCTTGGTTCCTGCAATCACGCCGATGATCTGATGTTCATGCTCGATTTCATAGCCGCCTGCCGCCGTCTGCGTAAAGTCTTCACAGCCATCGGCAGAGATAGTGTAGGAGAGGAGAGTTGGGGTATCTGTTGTAAAATATAGATAAAGTCCGGTCGTGTTGGTGCCATAAGGATCTGCAATGATAAGAGGATCTTCCAACGTATATTCCCTCTCCGATTTCAGATCTTCAATCTGATCAGAGATATCGGATTGATATTCCAGTGTATAAATGGTGTCAATATCCTCTTCGAAATCCAATGTAAGGATTCCCTGATTTTCTGCCTCAGAAGTCCCGGAAGGGGTGGACGCATCCTCAGATGTTCCGTTTGAACTGAAACAGGCAGATAACATCCAGCCGCTTAAAAAAATGCAAGGAATGATAGAAAAGTGTCTGGATTTTACTTTCACAAATATCACCTCCACTACTATGTTGCGATAAGTTTGTGAAAGCTTTGAAATTAATTCCTGAAATTTTTGTGATTTTTAAAAGTCAGCAGGAAGGCGGAGTGGATGATGACAAACACCGATCCTGCGTTATGTACCAGGGCGCCGACAACCGGATTTAAAATTCCAAGAATCGCCAGAACAATTGCAAAGAAATTCAGTGCCATGGAAAAAGTGAGATTACATTTGATTGTAAACATCATTTTTTTCGACAGAGCAATCAGATGCGGAAGCTCACGGATGTCGTCATTTACAAGGGCAATATCTGCCGCGTCCACAGCAATATCGCTCCCGATACCACCCATTGCAATTCCCACAAAAGCCTTTTTCAGAGATGGGGCATCGTTGATTCCATCCCCGATCATGCAGACCGGGAGATGTTGCTCCTGGGAGTATTCGATCCAGGAAAGTTTTTCTTCCGGCAGGCAGTCCGAGTAAATCTCATCGATGTGCAGAAGCGTACCAATGTGTGTGGCGGTATTTTTGTGATCTCCGGTGAGAAGAACCGGGGAGATACCCGTAGCGCGGACCGCATCAATGGTTCTGGCAGCATTTTCCCGCAGGGTGTCTGACAAAACAAGAAAGCCGGCCGCCTTGCCGGAAACAGAAACATAAATCACAGTACATCCCTCATCCCGATAGGAAGAAGTTTCCATAAGAAGTGTTTCGTAAGAGGGAATTTCGTAATCCTCCATAAACTGCCCGTTTCCTGCCAATACCGCCTGCCCATTTACCACGGCGGAGACGCCTCTGCCCGGAATCATCTGAAAATTTTCCGGTGAGACGGAAAGCATTTCATCGGTTTTCTGGAACTGGGAGACGACGGCTTTGCCGAGAGGATGCTCTGACCTCAGTTCTGCCGCTGCCGTCAGACGGTATAGGTCTCGATCGGAAAGTTCCGGAAGAATACTGTGGACGGTTTTCACGTGGAGATTCCCTTCCGTGAGGGTTCCGGTTTTGTCAAAGGCAATTTTTTTTACCATGGAAAGACGCTCCAGGGCATCTCCCTCGCGGACGAGGAAACCATGCCGGGTCGCATTCCCGATGGCAGCCATGATGGCGGTAGGGGTGGCGAGAACGAGAGCACACGGACAAAATACAACCAGAATCGTAACGGCCCGGATGATTTCTCCGGTAAAAAGCCAGGTAAGAGCCGCAGCCAAAAGGGCAATCACGACAATCCAGGTCGCAAAGCGGTCTGCTAGGCCGACGATCTTCGCTTTTCCGGCATCGGCAGACTGGATAAGGCGGATCATCCGCTGGATAGAGCTGTCCTCCCCGACTTTTAGCGCTTTCATATCAAAAGAGCCGTAAAGATTGACAGTACCGCTTGAGACCTCGTCTCCGACGCCCTTGTCAACGGGCAGGGATTCTCCGGTCATTACCGCCTGATTGATCGAAGTCGTTCCCGAAAGAATTTCGCCGTCCACCGGTACGGTTTCCCCAGGCAGGACACGGAGATGATCCCCGAAGCATACGTCGCTTGCGGGAATCATCTCCGTACCAACAGGAGTCAATCTGCGTGCTGTCCGGGGCGTGAGATGGATAAGTTTTTCAATGCCGGCGCGCGCCCGTGAGACCGTCAAATCCTCCAGAAGAGCTCCAAGCTGCATAATAAAAGCAACTTCTCCTGCGGCAAAGTCCTCACCGATTAACAGTGAGGCGATAAGAGCAAGTGAGACAAGGACATCAGCCTTGATGTCGAATGTTGTCACCAGTCCGATAATCGCTTCCAGAACAATTGGCACTCCGCACAAGATAACGGAAATCCAGGCCAGATCAAAAATAAATGGACGGATCTCAAAAAGACTTGCTAGCAGTGCTATCAGGGAAATGATCAGTAAGGTAATGTCTTTTTTTATACCGCCCCATTCCAGAATCCGTTCTAGTGTTTTCATAAAATATCTTTTCTCCCTTCCTTACCTCTGTAGGTATATAATAAAAAATTATACCTATAGGGGTATAGGTTGTCAAGAGAGAAAAAAGGAAAACAATCGATCCAGAACGGCCTCCCAATTAATCACATGAAACCAATTATCGATATAGCTGCTGCGTAAATTATGATATTTCAGGTAGTAAGCATGTTCCCAGACATCAAGTGGGAGAAGGGGGTAAAAACCACAGGTAAGCGGATTGTCCTGATTTGGGAGCGCGATGATTCCAAGAGAGCTGTCCGGACGCACAACCAGCCATGCGGCGCCGGAGCCGAACTGTCCCAGGGCAGCGGCTTTCATGTCTGCGAAAAACTGTTCTGCCGAATCATAGTAATCTAGAATTGCAGGAGCGATATCCTGTCCTGGAGGGGCCATCAGATCAAAATAGAGATCGTGGCTATAAGCCCCTCCCCCATTATTGCGGACGGCAGTCTGGAGCGGTTCCGGCAGAGATCCAAGTTCGGTTAGAAGCCTTGAGAGAGTCCAGGAATGGTACTGTGGGACATTCTGAAGTGCGTTGTTCAGATTATCTACATAGGTTTGGAAGTGTTTGTCGTGATGCAGATACATAGTCTCCCGATCGATAAACGGCTCCAGGGCATCATAAGGGTAGGGGAGCGGTGGGAGAACAAACGGGTATGTCATTTCTGTGATCAATCTAGTATACCTCCTTGTGTGTTCTATTGGTAATATAGTCAACTGCAGAGAAAGAAATGACAAAAACTCAGATATTTTTCAGATCATATTGGCAAAGCGCTCAACCGCCTTTGTAAACTTTGAAATTGTCTCATCCGCATCGCCGTGCTCAATTCCATCCCGGACGCAGTGCTGGATATGTCCTTCGAGCACTACCTGCCCTGCTCTATGAAGAGCAGATTTGGCAGCATTGATCTGAGAGAGAATGTCCTCACAGGGAATGTCTTCGTCGATCATCCGGTCGATCGCCTGGACCTGACCTATAATCTTCCTAAGACGTCGGTGAAGATTTTGGGAATCAATACATTGTTTCATGGGAAAGCCTCCTTCACTAATACTCTTACAAGAATATGTATTTTATTATTATCCGCTGAAATGAGAAGGGTGTCAAGTCAGGCCGGATAGAGATTGTAAATTTTTGATTTTTAAACAAAATTATGTGTAATTTGTTTTCTCTTATGGTATAATTCTGTTAAATAAAAACGAAAGGGGCGTTTCTTATGAAGTTGATTTTTGCGGTTGTACATGACGATGATACGAATAAAGCCGTCAGGCACCTGAACGAAAAGAGATACCGGGTTACAAAATTATCCAGTACCGGAGGTTTTCTGCGGAAGGGAAACACGACCCTGATGATTGGTGTGGAAGACGAACAGGTGGAGGAAGTCTTTGAGATCCTTCAAAAAGAGTGTGCGAAGAGAAAACAGGTGGAGGTAACCACTCCGTACCCGCAGGGGGATCTTTCCATGATTAGTTACTCTTACATTCCTATCACAGTTGAGGTCGGTGGAGCCACAGTATTTGTATTGAATGTAGAGCAGTTTAAGAAGATTTGATTTGCCGTACACAAAAGAGAGGCGCAAAGTTGACAAAACATGTCCCGGAAATACAAAATTCATGAAAAAAACCGGAAGGTTCGTGCAAAATGCTACGAGTCTTCCGGTTTTTTTAGATTGCATGTCGGATTTTTCTTGGGAAGCTCTGACATAAACCGATAAATTCGGCGTTTCCGCTATGATATGATGAGAAAAAATATGAATATGAGGTGAGAATATATGGAAAAACAGTTTCCAAAAAATGTACGGCAGATAGGAAATGTATGTGACAGCCCCAAAATTTATGTAGAAGATTATGTGGATACATTTCTGAACCAGCTTTGCGATAAAATGGAGGAAGAGCCCCAGGGTGCTTTTCTGATCGGTGAAAAAGGCCAGGTAGAGGATCAGGACTGTGTATACATATCCGGCGCCGTCAGGATATCGGAAATTGTAAAAAATGAAAGTAAACTTAATATTCCGGAGGCGGCTGTAGAAGCCGGTATGAAAGACTGTAAGGAATATTTCGGTAATCAGTCTTTGATCGGATGGTTTCTGATCGATCCATCCCGTGTCCCAGGTACTGATGAGAATCTGGAGGCGATCCATAAAAAATATTTTGCTGAAGAAAATACAATTTTTATTATGAAAGATCCAAAAGACCGGGATGAGAAATTTTATGCTTACAAATATGAAGAACTGATGGAGATCAACGGACATTATATTTATTATGAGAAAAATCCGGAAATGCAGAATTATATGATTTCCTCCCGAAAAGAAAACAAGATTACACCCAGTGAATCTATTACAGATCGAGCTGCGAAGGATTTTCGTAGTATCGTAAAAGCAAAACTTGAAAAGGCAGACCAGAAGCAGAATAATCGTTTCCTGTACGCAGCCAGCACCTTCCTGCTCATTGTGATTCTGATCATCGGAGTGACAATGGTAAACAATTATGATAAGATCAAAGCGGTTCAGACGTCTATTGATCAGATTACAAAGACTGTGGAAAAAGCGGAAAATGAAAAAGAAGCACAGGCAGCAGAAGGCAAAGTAACAACACAGGTGGAGGAAACTACAGAGGAGGAAACCGGTAAAACCGATACGGCAGGAACGACTCAGACACCGGACACAGACAGCAATGGAGAATATTACGTTGTGCAGCGAGGAGATACGCTCGCTACCATCAGCCAAAAGCTCTACGGTGACACCTCCCATATCGATGCCATTGCCCGCATGAACGGACTCACAAACGGGGATTTCATCTATATTGGCCAAAAACTGCTGTTGCCATAAGAAAAAGTATGTTATGATAATCAGAAATAGAACAGTATAAATAAAATACAAAGGGGAAAGCAAGATGAAGGATAAGAAGCAGGAGTCGTTCCATGTCATCCCACGGGTGGATGTCCCGGACCTTTCCGGAAAGAGAAGCTCTGTACGGATCAGACGGAAACCTGTCCGGAAGTCTCAGGTAGAAACATGGACCGTAAGACCTTCTATTGAGACACCGGATCAGGAAGAAAAGATTCCTGAGAAGAAGAGAAAACCATTGAGTGTCAGAGCAAAGAGAACCATCCGCAGGTGGATCGTCGTAGGGGTAGTGACGGCGGCGGTGGCTGTGTCGTACCTGACGATCACACTGCAGACTTACACAGGGATCGAGGTGGTGGAGCAGATACAGGAGGCGAGAGGCGGGAACAGCTTTTATGTAAGGTACGGGGAGAACATTTTAGGTTGTGACGCGGACAGCGTTTCTCTTTTCAATCTGGAGGGAAAGGAGCTTTGGAAAGAAAGTATTCAGTTTCAGAAGCCAATCATGGAGGTGAGCAGAAGTTCCGCCGCTGTGGCCGAGCTGAGGGGTAATGAGATTGCGGTATTCGGGGAAGACGGCTTGAGAGGACAGATAAAGACGACACTCCCGATAGAGAAAATGGCTGTTTCCAGTCAGGGGATCACGGCGGTAATTCTTGAAAATGGCGGAGCGCCCGTGATACAGTGTTTTGATGTGTCAGGAAATGTCCTGATTGAGTATAAAGTGTCAGCGGCTACAAGCGGCTATCCGGTGGATCTTGCATTGTCTCCGGACGGGACGAAACTTCTTGTCTCCTATATGATGACACAGAACAGTGAAGTTGATACACAGCTTGCCTACTATGATTTTGGAAATGAGCATAAAGATGGAGATTACCGGATCGGAGGCGGCACTTATGCAAACCAGTTGATGCCGACGGTATTTTTCAATTCTGAAGAGCAGTCGGTTGCGGTGGGGGACGGAGGATTCGTCATCTATGACGGAGCCGAGCCGAAAGAGAAGAAAAAGATTAGTATTGACAAGGAGATCCGAAGCATTGCTTACAATGAGGAATATCTGGCGTTTGTTTTGGCCGATGAGGGCTCTTCCGGCAGCGAGCTGCGGTTTTATGATTACAGTGGTGATGAGGTGGTATCAAAGGAATTCGAGGGTGACTATAGTAACATGAAGATTGATGACGGGCAGGTGATACTTTTTGATGGTGAGAGCGCGAGCATCTTTACAGAAGGCGGTATTCACCGGTTTGAAGGTACTGTGGGGGCAAATATCAAAGACCTGTTTGTCTTGAAAGGGATCAATAAATATTTATTGATGAGTGACAAAGGAACACAGAGAGTACGCCTGACAAAATAGGAGAACAGCATGAATTGGTTATTATATGGAACGATAGGAATTCTGGCGGTCGGAGTGATTGTAGGATATATGAAGGGGGCGCTGAGGATTGCGTTATCCCTTGCTGCCGCAGTAGCTACGTGGATTTTGGTTGTGATACTTACGCCGTACGCCGCGGATGCGGTCATCCAGTATACCCCTGTGGACGACTGGATTGAGGAGCGATGCGAAAGCGTTCTGACGGCAAATATGACGGAGGCGTTGAGAGAACAGACGGGGATCGAGACTCAGGCAAACGGTGAAGAAAACTTGGATCTTTCGGACTTGATGGACAGGCTTTCGGACATCGAGGTATCTAGACAGGAGCAGGCTGAGATCATCGAGAATTCTAATATACCGGAGATTTTCAAAGAATATCTGCAGGAAAATAATAATAAAGAAATATATGGTATGATTGGAGCAAACAGCTTCGCAGACTATATCGCAAAGGGGATCACACATTTGGTTGTACAGATTCTAACGGCGATCGTACTCTTCCTAGTGATTTCGATCGTACTCAAAATAATGATCTACATCCTGGATGTTGTATCGTGGCTTCCGATTATTGGTGGGATCAACCGGGTAGTCGGAGCAGTCCTTGGGTTTGCAATGGCGTTGATTTTGGTCTGGATCGTCTTTCTGATTTTTACGATGCTTTATACGACACAGGCAGGACAGGAAATTTTCAGACAGATCAATGGAAACGCTTTCCTGCGATTTTTGTTCCAGAACAATTATATATTGAAGATTCTTATGGGGCTTCGCTGATACGTGAAGCCTCTTTTATAAACTTTCTAAAATATTCATGCATAAAAGGAAGGCAACTGGATATTATATGACCTGGAATCAATAAAATTCTCTTTGGGTAAGAATGTTCCTGCTCGTATTTAGTTGAGATAGTCTGATTGTATATATGAAAAAGAAGGTAATGATTCCAAAATACAGCTCAGATTCGTGGCTTGCGCTGTTTTTCACTGCATACACAGATAAGTCTCCGTTTTTGCTAAGCGCCATATGTCTTGAAACACCGAAAATCTTCTACGGGCAAAATTGCGACAGATTTTTAGTATTTCAACCGTGCGGATGGCTAGCTATAAAAAGATAAAAAAAGTCGAAAAAAGAAGTTGACATTTATAAGCACAGATGATATGATATAACACGTTCCGCTGATAAGTGTCAGAACAAAACATCAAATGCAGATGTCTGGCCCGGGCGGATCCCGGATAGAGAGACCGGGACGCCGGATCAGAAAACTGGAAAAAAGATGAAAAAAACACTTGACACAGAGGAACAGATGTGATAATCTAATATA
>NZ_LGAJ01000017.1 GCF_001280875.1 Sellimonas intestinalis
GTCAAACAGATCCACTTAATCAAAACGTTTAAAGGGGCTGGTTTTTTATCTGCCGTATCCCTTATGGGAGAGATTGGTGATTTTTCTGCTTTTTCAAAGTCAAAACAGCTTTTTGCTTACTTTGGTCTGGATCCGGCAGTAAAACAATCCGGCAAATTTGAAGGCAGCAAAATTCAAATGTCGAAAAGAGGTTCTGCTGTCGCCCGACGAGTTATTCATACACTTACTTTACAAAGCATCGGTACATCCCACACAGGAGAGGCTAAAAATCCTGTACTCCGTGATTACTATCGCAAAAAATGTGAATCAAAGCCAAAGCTTGTTGCAATGGGTGCTGTTTCTCACAAGGTATGCAACATGATATTTGCAATACTAAGAGATAACAAACCTTTTGAAATCATTACTCCACAGGAGCATATCCAACAATACAATGCTGCTAAATACGACATAGCTGCATAAAATACTGTAAATCCAACAAAACAATATCTTTTGAAAAAATGATATTTACACCAAGGGATAAGTGCGCCCTTTTTTAAGAGAAAAATACTTTTCATTTAGCTATTGACATTTATTAGCTGGACTTTTTATATCTTTAATTAGGTAATTTTTTAACATGGAAAAATCCCCCCAGATCTTTCTGTGATGCACAATTTTCCAGTACTTTTCTGTCCCACTCTGCTGATATTCTTTGAAAAACCCGGATAGCATTTATTAGCCAACGTCTCCTTCTACACGATCCACGACATGCTATCTTTGCTTTGCTAATTTTCTTTTTCTTAAACATAAGATCCTCCAAGTAGATTTTTATATTTTCGTCTCCTATTTGAGGATATCATATCACTTATTCACTTTTGTTTCATTTTTATATCTGAATCAACACATTACTTTAATCACCTTTAAAATGAATGCATCATTAATGTATTAGTCTCTATTTTTTTTAGATCCTCTGCTGATAATACTTCACACAAACTTTTATGTAATTCAGTTGAAACTATGCGTTTTTCAAATGGGATTCTCCATTGTTGTCTTTCTAACTCATTTAGGCCAAATGATTGAAACAGATATTGAGCATAATCATTTGATAAGATTTTTAAAAATGGAATCAAATAATCATCATCAAATAAACAAAAAGCATACGCAATGCAATTATAAACATAAGCTCCGACATTGTATTTCTGCGTCACATCAAAAAGTTTTTTAGGTGTAATGTCTATATGATTCATTAAGTAATAATATATATCACTTAAATGTTTAACTTGAAATCCTCGAGTATATAATAAATAGATCGAATTCAAATCTTTATAATGGTGCAAACAAAGTACAATAAACTCATAAATAGGACACAACTTCTTTATAGGATTGCCCAGAATTTTTTCCTTTATTATTCCATCCTTAAACCTATCTATCCCCATATTTATGTCGCTTTCTCCCCACATAATATTAAAATTTATATCTATTTCAACAGCCTTATTAAATAAACCGAATTCCTGACGACAAAAAGGTGCTAGTTGATGTGTCAAGGTTGAATGAAAGATAATTTCCTGTCTCGATAACGCTTTTACAATACCTCCGTTTATATACCCTTGTATAAATCCCAAAGACTTCAAGCGAATTTTAAATTCACTAATATCTTTTGGTGAGACAAATAAATCCACATCACCACTTTTACGATATGCTATATTTCCATATGCACTTTGAGACAAAACAGCACCTTTAATCACAGCATAATCCATATCTTTAATAACCTCAAAAACGTCTTGTATAAGTTTATAGCGTTCACGTATTACCAAACTATTCGCTCGAAGATCCCGCTTTGCATATAGAGCAAATTCATTCTGAAGTTTTAAATCTAATAATGCATAAAAGCATTCATTCTCATACAAATATTTAGCAGGAGATACTCCTGCATTAGTTAGAAACTCATATAATCGATTCATACAATCATCACCTTAACCTAATATAAAAAAAATAATATGATTAACTACCGTAGTCCCAAATCAAAACTAAAGGTATTTTGAATTAAAGCCGTTTATTGTGCAAATGCATTTCGAATTGAAATATATCTTTTACATCTAGCACGTCACCTATTAATTTACGATTCTCCCCCATTCATATTGAAATCAGAAGACTATATAGCCAAATAATTTTATTTTTGACTAAAAACAAAACTCATCATTACAAATTTTCAATAATACTTATTTGCTGAATAATCCATCCTTTAAAGAAAAACCGTCGAACAAACCCTCGAATTCTTCTCTTCATCATATCATCTTTTGTGCTTATAAAATGGAATAAATGATCTTTTAAATAATAAAAATAATTATAATAACAATAAAATGCCAATCTTTCTTTTTTTATAGAATATTTTATATCCGAATTAAATAATGCAGAATTAAATAATGCTATATCAGAAATATCCTTTACAAACATCCATGCATCTCGCTCTGGACCAGCTAGTTTTGGCGTATCCCAATCGATAATATATAGCTTTCCATTATTCTTTATAATATTACTTCCACTATCTCCATGAGTAATAAATAAATTTGTTAGATCTTTTCTGCAAAAATCTGCCCATTCAAAAAGGCGGTAAGCATAGTCTAAAATTAAATCTTTATGTTCATCCAGTTCTTCTAACCGTTTCATATTTTCAATTACATAATTTACACAATCCGTACTAAAATCCTCTTGTGCTATTTTAATATTTAATGGTGGAATAAGATAAATTTGGGCTAACATTTCAAAAAGTGACTCTTTTCGATATGATTTTGAGAGTTCTCCATCAATAAAATCAAACACTGCTAATACTCCACCATCAAAAAAAATATAATTCTCTCCCGTTCTATTTTTTATAACACTACTAACAAAACTAATTCCTTGCTCTTTTAGATAAGAAAGAACATTTAAATTCTCTGCAAATATCTTTTGGTGATCCGACGAATAATCAATCTTCACAAAATATCTTAAGTGGTTAGCATATAAAATCCATGTTTCTCCATAAACTCCTCGGTTAGCTGGAGCTATTTTGTATATATGCAAACCATATTCTTGCTGAACTGCATTGCAAATTTTTATTTTATAAAATTCATCCATATGTCTAGATTCATACACGCTATATCACATCCGCTCACATGTAAAAGATTCGTCTACATAGCAATTTATTTTTCTCTTTTTAGCTTTATGTAATAAATAAATTGCAGCATTTTGCATTTGACTATTTGCCACCGTAATATTCCAATCATATACAATCCTAATATTATGTATATTAGCCTTAACGCAAAAATCAATAAAGCCATTTAAATCATCCATACTAGTATTTCCATGTGTCAAAATGTATTTTAATATAACATTCCCATTATTTTTTGCATAGCAACAAAGATTTTCACACACAGTCTCAAACAAATCTGCACCTTTAATTTTCCTGTAGGTTTCTTTTGTTCCGCTGTCTATACTTACAAGCATACTATTCTGAGGTTTACATATCAACTGATGCATGGATTCAAAATATTTTGTTGCATTAGTAAAAAAAGATACCTTGTTTCCTTCAAAAAATTGTATCAATTCTTGCGCTTTGGGATGGATGCCAAGCTCACCGCAAGCATAAATAAACTGTGTTTGTTTAGATATAAATTTGCTTTGTAATACCTTGGAAATGAGCTTATAAATATCGTAATTAGTTTTGTAATTATAGTCTTTAGAATTTTGAAAACAGTATGAACATTTCAAGTTACAAGGATAATCAGTCGAAAAATTTACCAACTTAAAAGTAGCGCTTTTTTCCCAATAATCTTTGCGTAAATATTTACACCCTTTACAAATTATCGGTTTATTCGAATTAATATCTCTCACAATTTGCTCCTTATACTGACGAAATTCTGATAACAAATCATCCAAATTGTCAAGATTTATATCATCAATTGCAATTCCCGGAAGCAAAGAATTAGATCTTCTTATTTCATCTCCACAACATACACGAATACGATCTGTAAAAAACACAACATTATATTCCAAATGTTCACAGCTCAGATAATATTGGCTAGTATTCATTATCAATTCCCCCTTTGTTATTATATTTTAAGCCCCAAAGACTCACAGTTGTTAAGTGTTATCTGTATCTTTCTTAAAATCGGCTTCAAATCATATTGCCTCTTAAAGATCTTTAATCGCATAAAATTAATTAATCCTCTAAGTTCTTTTAATATTAGCTTGCTTTCTAAGTATAAATTTTCGTCATCTTTTTGCAGTAAAGCAGTTATCATAATAAAATATGGTATTATCTTAGACAATATCGTATAATAATATCCACAGAAATAATACTCTATTTTTTCATTTTTATTTTGTATTTCAATCATTTCCATCATTAATTCTTGCATAGAATACATTAAACTAAATAGCATATTCAAATTAAAAAAACATGTAGATGAATAATTGTTTAATTTATAGCCTTTATAGTCAATTGTATATAATAGTTTATTTTTATAAAGACTTTTAACAATACAGCTATTTAGCTCTTCATACTTTAAAATGATTGGTCGCGGATTTTCGGAATCAATCAGTCTAACAGACTTTTCTTTCAAATCAATTTTATCCATAAGCAAAAAATGCTTATTATGTTTTTTTTGAAAAGTTTCATTATTACTAGGAAGATAATATTCGTCAATATTACATATACAAGCTATTCCACTATTATAATTATTTATCAAATCATTTATTAAGTACTCAACGTTTTCTATAGTTTTCACTTGAGTAGATATATTAAAATTCCAAAGCAAAAATTTAAAAAAAGAACTATCTATGCTCATATCTTTCCCACAGCTATTTTTTATTTTAATTGGTTGATAGCCCCAAGGATTTTGTTTATACTTCTCATATACCTCGTCTGGATTCAATTTTTCATATCTTAAAGCACCAGATGATAAATAACATAATAATTCTTTTTCAGCTATTGTTCCCCCGATAGATTGTAGAATACTATAGAAATAACTTCCCAAACAATTAATGAACAAAACTTTTGGGCATTCAAACATCGTATTTCTCCTTTCGTAAAAATTTTATTTGTTTCAGAATATCATGAGAAATTTCTATGGTTTCATCCATATTGTATTTGTTTCCATGATAATCACTACCTCCACTTTTTATCAACGAATATTTTTGTAACATTTTATCAAGTTGTTTACGCTCAACACTAGAATGCGCTGGATGTTCTACCTCAATCCCATCTAACCCCCATTGTTTTAAATTGCATATAATAGTTTCTAACATTTCATTTGAATACCCTAATAAAATAGGATGTGCTAAAAAAGCAAGCCCACCACATTTATGAATTAATGATATACACTCTTTCGGACTTGGAAGCGCCTTCTTCCAATCATTTAAAATATCCTGAAGGGCTATATCAATATCACTTCCTTTACTTATCATGTTTTCTGAAATAAGATACATCTTCAAATTGGAGATAGTAATAGCTCCAACGACTTCCCTCAGCTTATAAGGTGAGATGTTAATACCAAACTGCCGTATTCTATAAAACGCTTTTGCGATTAAACGACAACGTACTTTTTCTAGTCTATTTAATTCTTTCTTTAGATCAATATTTTCGATATCAACATAAAGTGCTAAAATATGCATCGTGGGTACAAATTGGACAGAAAACTCAACACCAGCTATTACTTCAATATTGTGATTGCTAGCTGTAGCAATTGCAGAATTTATCCCTGCAGTGGTGTCATGATCAGTAATTGCTATTGCAGATCTCCCTTTTATAATAGCTTGCTCTACTAATTCACTTGGGAGAAGCCTCCCATCTGATGCAGTGGTATGCAAGTGTAAATCCACGTAATTATTATATCTTGTATGTGTCATACCTAACTCTCCTAATTGAATAATAATGAGATAGTCAATAGTAACTTTAAATTCATAGATATAAAATATTGTTATATGTACAGTATCACAAACCGCAAACCGTTATTCAAATCTTTACACGATTTACAATAACCTGATTGTCAATATTACATTCGGTTATCCTATTTTTGCCTATATAACGTTTCTATATAGAAGTTTCACCCCACCGTATTTTAACATATTTGTCATTTACAGTATCTAGTAGCTAATAGCATTAAATGCTAATGATTGTCTTTACTATACAAGTTACTCTAAGCCTTTGAATGTAAGGCTGTATTACTGAATTCGTATTTATATAGATACTTATCATTACGGATCTATAATGAGTAATCACAAATCGATAGTGTCAATAGTTTTTCGCAAAATCAGAACCTAGCCGTTTGGCAGCCGATAGTCAGCCGGCTATGATATCAGACAGCAGATCCTCTTCTAATTTGAAAAGATGATCCATATTCATATAGCGTCTGGCTTCCCAACTGGTTCCTGCTACATGACGCAGTCTGGGATATACGAGCATCAAGGCACTCTGCCCGTCGGGAAAAGCGCCGATTGCTTTTGTACGGCGTTTAATCTCACGGTTGAGGCGCTTAATCGCATTATTGGTCCGAATCCGGGTCCAATGCTGCGTAGGAAAATCCATATAGGGTTAAGGTTTCTTCGATTCCATCCTCCACCTTCCTGGTAGCTTTGGCAAGCTTCCTGGCTCGGAGCTTCTCCGCTGCCTGGATTGCTTTTTCACGGGCAGCTTTCTTGCTTTCTTGCGCATGGATCGCCTTGAGCATAAGAGCTACCGTTTTCATCTTGTTCCGGGGTGTAACAGAAAATATATTTCTGTAAAAATGAACAGTACAGCGCTGATATCTGGCCTCCGGAAAGACTTCCGGAATGGTCTCCAGCATACCGAGATTTTTATCACCGATGGTCAGACGTACGCCAGTAAGCCCTCGTTCTTTCAGCCATACAAAGAAAGAACGCCAGCTCTCACGATCCTCTTTCATGCCTTCCGCAGCGCCAAGGATCTCCCGACAGCCATCTTGGCTGACGCCAATGGCAACGGGAACAGAAACGTTCTGGATCTCGCCCCCCCCAGCTGCGTTTCAGGTAAACACCATCTACGTAAACATACGGATAATTCCCGGAAAGCGGATGGGTACGCCAGATCTCGATATGCTCATAAGCCTTTTTATTCAGGTTGCTGATGGTTCCGGGGGATACTTTCGTTCCCCATAAAGCCTCGGTGATATCCTCCACACGCCGGACAGATACACCGGCCAGATACATCTCGATAAGAGCCTCTTCCACGGAAGATTCCCTGCGGCGATATCTTTCGATGATGGCTGTCTCGAAAGGGACCCCTTTCAGTTTAGGAGCCTTCCGTTCGACTTCCCCTGCGGTAGTATGGAGATTTCGCTTGTAATGGCCGGAGCGGTATCCCTGGCGGTCAGAGGAGCGCTCATATTTTCAGCGTTGACTAATTCATCGGCTTCCTTATCGAGCAGGGCATTTAAGGTTTCTTCCACACTGCTGCGGACAAGATCCTTTAAATCGTGCTTTATTAAATCTTCATTTAGCTGTATAATCTTATCAGACATGGTTCTATAGCCTCCTTTGATGGGTTTTGTTGTGGTGACTTAATTCTACCAAACGACTATAGACCATGTCTATTTTTATGAAATTGATTTTGCGAAATTAATTATACGTCATCCAGAAATCTGAGTATAATACAAGAGATTCAGACATATAGTTATTTACAACTGGCTTAGCCTTAAAAATCCCTACTAATTTGCTCAGTTACACTTTAATTCTGGAGAATTGAATGAATTATATCCTTTCTTTTTATCTGTATTATTAGATATATTCAGCTAAGAAATGTCTTTTATTTCCTAAAGCCAAATCCTTTGAAGCTATAAATTTAATAATATTACACAGCATTATCAATCTCTTAGTATAGCAATCTTATACTTCAAAAAATTTTAAATCACCACTAACTCTTTTCAGCTTTCTAACAATATTGCGCACTGTCATTGCCTCTGTATAATTTTTTATATCGTAGACCGATAATGATGGACTATACATATAAATAAGCAATTCTGTTTTTGAAAGACCGTGTGGATTAATTTGTTTGATAATTTTCTTATATTCTTTTACATGGGATATGAATAAATTATTAAATCTTATCAGGGGACTCTTTTCCCCATAATCTTTATGATTACATAATTCAATTCTATACCCATATGCATAAACTATTTTTATTTTTTTTCGTAATGCAAAATTTAAAGCTTGCGCAATGGTATTAACGATAGGTTCTCCTTTATCATTTAAAGAAGTATTACTAATTATCGGAATTCCAGTTAACTCATAAAAATCAGAAACTACTTTCCAAAGCTTATTATCTAAATTGTAATCAATGGTCTGTACTCGCGCCGTGCCATCAAGATGGAGTATTCCCAAAACATGATCAGATAAAGTACTATCCACACAAAAATTATTCAACATATACGGCGAAGAAAAACCATTTTCAAACCATTCTTTTACATACTTTTCTAAAATAATCGGAGCTACTGGTCGCCACCATTCTCTTTGCTTATATAAATTAAGTAAATTTTTATGTTCCATATTCATTGGGTTTGCTAATATACTTCTATGGCCCAAGGCCCTAGGTCCAATTTCCGCATTCCCATCTATCCATACAACAGGTGATTTTTGGATATCATTGGATGCTTGGGATATGCCCCTAGTTACATCTGCTATAAAGTATCTAAAGTCATCAATTGTGCCAAAAAGATTTTCTTTATCGTTATAACCATAGTAAGCACTACTTAACTTAAAATTAAACTGTTTACAATTTTTAAAGAAGTAATACAACCCCATTCCCAAGCTAAGTCCACTATCATTTATACATGGCACACATAACTGTCCTTTGAAATGATATTTTTCCATTATTTTAGAATTTGTTGGACAATTTAGAGCGTAACCACCCGATAACGCAACCATAATATCAGAAGAAATAAGCGAATAATCTAATAATATTTTGTCAATTTGCGTAAATACATTTTTTATCGATAACTCTTGAATTACCTTAACAATCATACTAATTTTAGTTTCTACTTCTGAAAACTTCGTATCATTTTCTTTAACAAATAGTACTCCTTCATCCGAATCGCTATATCCCATGATTCGATCAATTATTTTGTTTATTTCATCAATAAATATCGTCCTATCTGATGCTTTATAATAATTTGAAAGTGGCTTAAATGTTTCCAAGCTTTTTGCCTTTGTAGCATACGCTAATGCCATTAAGGTTCCTTCTGGCATATCAAAATAATCACTCAAATATAACCAATAACCGCCGGGAGATGAAATAGGAAAGTATTTTATCTCTCCCTTGTATGATAACGCACCACAAAAATAATATTTTCCATCAATTTTTTTATCAATAAGAGCATCAGGTCCTCCATCAAATGAAAGCGAAAGAATTATGTTGTTATAAAACTTTTCGGTATCCATACACAAACTTGAAAATAAGTGACAGATTGAATGATATGAAATATCTTTAATATCATTTATACTTGTATACGATATATCTGTATCTGCTGTCAGTCCCGGTAAACCATATATTCCAACAAAATCATTTATAGATAAAGAATATGGTTCTAATAATGTATTAATAAATATCTCTGCATCTTCTTTACTATAAAAAGCTATATTATGATGTTTAAAACCACTATATCTTTCAAATTCATGATGACAGATCAATGTAATATCCATATCATTCTTGTAAAAAACCGAAAGACAATGGTCATGTCTTCTAGACTTTCCTAAAACATTTAATACCGGATCTATTTCTGAGTAAACAAATAAGTAATAACCATTTAGAATCATAATGCATTTTCCTTTTTTATTATATAAACACTTATTATATTTTTTCGCGAAATATCGTAAGTAACTGATATGCGAAAGAAACATATTTTCTTGAGTCTTCCAGAGCTAAATAATCTAAATTGATATGACCAAATCTACAACGATCAAGGGTATCTGCATCTTTTAAAATATGTAATACTTTCATTGCTTCAATACGCTCTGAATCACCCAAACTATATTTTTTTATATTCTCTACTGCTTTCTGATCATCAAATGGATGATTTTCAATAACAAATCTCATAATTTCTTGCAGTTTAAATGGAAATTTTTGAAGAACAATGCCAAATTTTCGTATTTCTTCATAGCTCCTATATCCATGAAAATCATCAATTTGATCATTATTACGTCCAATATCATGATATAAGGCACTGCATTGAAGAATACTCTTCAATTGAATATCTAGCTTCTGATCTTCGGCCAATTTATCAGCCAATACAAATACTCGTAATGCATGCATCACACCGTGCACAGAATTAGCGTCGAAAAACAATCTCGATGGTAACATCCGTATATAGGGAAAATATTTCATATATACCATCTGTTTTGTTGCTTCTGACATCCTCTGAGAAACATTAAAATCTTTAACATATAGATTATTTTTATTATTATAAAAATGCTGAATAGTACTTTCTTCCCATATTTGCATTTCCAACCATGTACCTTCGTTATGATCATATGGAAATTTGTTGATTGCCCATTCTGCTTCTTCCCATGTTAATAGTTTGCGTCTAGTTGGATGATTGTCTTTTCTCGTTAGAGCTCTAGGAGATTGTCCATATGTAAAGCTTACACAATTTTTAGGGAAAGCACTCATCGGTATACGAATACATTGAGGCTCCTGAAAACGCACATGTAATTGATTATCCGCTGGAAGTTCATCATATACAGCAGCATAGTAAGGGATTTTAATTTGGGGTTGCCCCCCCTTTTTTACAAATTGCCTATATAACCAATTTTCGATAATTACACGGTTATCATATATCTCTTGTATATTTGTTATTCCTGCCCGTTTCCCAATTTCATCCACTTCCTTTTTGGTGTACTTTCTTATTGTAACTAATGGTCCTTCTTTTTTTTCGAAAAAACGATAGCCAAAAAGATTCTCTAGTTTATATGTCATAATAGGATATCCTTTCAAAACTTAAATCAGCTTAAGTGTGTTATCTGATAAACTATGTATACTTAAATTTATACTCGTATTTTCAGTTGTATTAATGCTATACTTTAAAGGATTTTTAAATATTTTTCCATCAACAACTGTTGTATGAAATTCGCCATTTTCTCCAAATGGATCAATATCCAATTTCATAAATTCTTGATATACTTCCTGATTAAATGCAACTCCTAACCATTTCGAATCTAATTTCTCAATGTTAATTCTTGAAATTATACTTATAATTTCATGTTTATTAATATTCCGCATTAAATCAGCGTAATTCCTTTCCCAAAGAGGATACCTGGGAATTAATCCTGCTTTTTTACATAAAATTGACTGCAGCTTCACAGAATCCATCAAATAAATATCACCAAAAACAATACTTTTAATTCCTTGTGATGCAAAATCTTCATATATTTTAAGTAGCTCTAACCGATGTTCTTTCGGGGAAAAAGATGTGATTGTAAGCGGTAAGTCTAAGTTTAAAGCTTGCTGCTTAACTATAGAAATTGACTGTTCATGAAAAGTGGACGTACTTGTAAGTTTATTACTCCAATGAATTAATCCTTTAGCATTCCCTTTTTCACTAGCCAATGATAACGCTAAGACACTATCCTTCCCCCCACTAAAAGAACAAATAAATGGTTCCCCAAGAGGCATATCTAAAAAGCTATGACTCGGATCAACTATCAAACTATTCTCTCTTTTCATATTTAAATACCTCAACTTTATTGAGAAGCTTCTTCCGATAAATATCTTGTAACTAAATTAGCAATTTTTTCTACTGTATCCATATTATTTAGTTCAAAATCATCATCATCTATTTCTATCTCAAATTCGCTTTCAATTTCAACAATAAAAGTTACAAATTCAATTGAACTAAGTCTTTCCCCAAACTCTTCTGTATAAGTTGTCGGTATTAAACCATTATTATAATCTAAAATTTGTTTTAAAATTCCCATTACCTTTTCACAAATATCATTCTTTGACATACTTTTACAATCCTTTCTTGAATTATTATGCTATATTTTATCTTAGTTTTTCTTTGCCATTCAAAATTTATCTTTTAATTCTCAGGAACTATTATTCTTTTTATACTCTTTAAGCATGTTATTTTTCCATCTTTTTCCATATCATATTCACTAATTTTCACATTTAATCATTCAAAACCATCTCCTCATATAATCAAGTATTTTTTGTTGAAACCACGGGCTTTTCAGCCCTATAAATCTCAGAGAATAAGCCGGAGTTATGAGCATTTCGATGTATCAGGTACTGAAATAGCGGATAAAGGGTACACAAAATAGAACGTCTTTGATTTTCGCTTTACTGGCCTTGTGTATACCCGCCCCTCTATGGCAGCTAACCTCCTATATCCACCAGGATCATCTCTGTCTCCAGAGGTCCTAACTTCCTTCGTCCTGCCTGCCCATAGCCAGGGTGTCAGCTATGCTCCTTTGCTGGGTCTTTGCCCTATGGTGGTCATTCCTGACGACTACTGGCTCATTCTTTGTATCATTGATTACTGACTCGCTTCCTGTATCAGCACTGTGATCAGTGGACGTTATCTGTTACATTCTGCTTTGTTCCGTGACTGCCTTCATGGCAATCTCCTATATGGTTATCTGTTTCGTTTTGGCTGCCTGCAAATAAACTGCCGGTCTTTTGATATCACTGATCATCTTTTGGGGATCATAGTCCACACCTTTCGTCAGCATTGCAAAAAAGACTCGGAGCAACTTGGCTGCTACAGCCATGAGTGACTGCATCTTCTTTAATGGATTCAGCTTTCTGGTCGTGTAGTAGTGATGCAATTCACCGAATTCCTTATTCTTTGCCACAAGCGACATTGCAACCTCAAAGAGCAAATATCTAAGTCTCTTACGACCTCGTCTGCTTATTGTTGTCTCGCCCTTATGCTTACCGGAACTATTTTCTACCAGTGCCAACCCTGCAAGTTTCTGTAGTTCTTTCGGGTTATTGAAGCGGCTGATGTCTCCAACTTCTGCAAGGAATCCAGATACTGTTCTGATTCCTACACCCTTGATTTCCAAAAGCTTTTCCGCCATCGGAATCTGTTTTATCAGCTCTTCGATCAGAGCCATTACCTACTGCAGACGTGTATTTCTGGATTCATAATCCTCCAGAAGCATTCGGAGCTCCATTCTTGCCGATACCTCTCCTTCGTTACTTCCAACGCTGTGCTCTGCAGCCTCTACCAGGGTCTTTGCCCGCGCTTTTCCAACTGCACGAATCTTTGCATCCCGCCAGATCTGGTTCACTCCCTCGACACCTAACGTCAGGATGTCTTTCGGAAGTGGAGCCTTCTTGAGAATCAGCATTCCGCTTTTGGCATCTGGTTTTCCGTATACCGTCTTATATTCAGGAAAATATATGTTGAACCAACGACTGATCCGATTGTGAATTCTTGTAAGTTCCCCTTGTAACTAAAATCTCATGTTCGATGCTGTTCTAAGATCAGCATAAACACCGTCAGGCAGATATGGGATCATATAGCGTCCCTCCCGAACCAGTCCTGCAATAACTTTAGGATCCTTACGATCGTTCTTCGTCGGATGATTATCGTCGAGTTCTTTTGATTTTTTTACATGGTGAGGATTCACAAGCACCGGTTTCATCTCGTTATCCTGAAGAAACTTGCCGAGATTGAACCAATAGTGACCGGTAGGTTCCATTCCCGGAACCACCTTATCCTTGCCATGTTTTTCTTTGATGTCCAGGATCCACGCTTTCAATGTCACAAATCCAGCTTCTTTATTACTAAATTTAAAAGGTTTCTTTGAATACTCGATACCTCTATAATCAAAAGCTCTGGCATAGTGTGCTTCACTTCCGACATCGATCCCGAGTACCAAAGTTGTTTCTGTAATCGCTTCAATTTTTCGTTCTGTGTGTTAAACTTCATTATAGATACCTCTCTGTTCAATAAGATTTTACCAACTCGCCAAGTCAGTAGTCTTATTGTACTCTGAGGTATTTTCATTTTTCAACGTCCACACTTTAAACTATACAGGAAGCTCCTTTATGTGATATTGCCTAAAATAAGCTGATCTACTTTCACCTCTGCATCACATACATAATATATAGAAATAATCTTTAAAACTATACACATTCTGTTAATTTTTCTATGTTAGCCCTCCTCACCAGCAAAGCTTGCTTCCATTATTTATCTCTCACTCGTTCATTGTTACATATTAACAATATTTTTATTTAATATACTGAATGTTTCTTATTTCGCCAAGACAAGATTGAATAAAGTCAGCTTTGCCGCTAGTATATTGTTTTCTATCATCAGAAAATCTTGCTGCTAAATCCTTTTTTAATCGATTGTATTCCGACAGCGCTTTTAAATTCTTTTGCAAGTACTCCTTAAAAAGCAAATGATTCTCCCACGATTCACCTTGATATATTTCTACATGGATATGTAAAAAGCATTTACCCTGCTTCTTTTTTATGAATAATAATCGATCATTGTCACCATGTTCACTCAAATGATGGTACCCTCCATTTATCATTATCGCAGGAATTTTTTTTAGAATATTCAAATCATGGACTCCGACGGCTATATCAATAATTGGTTTTGCAACCATCCCCTTAACAGAAGTACTTCCCACATGTTCAATCGCAATGCACATATTCCCTAATAACTTTAAAATTATATTTTTTTCATATTCATAGACCACTTTACATTCTTCATATACATCTTGAAGTAGCACTTGATTATCTGGCACTCCCAAATTATTAAATATACCTGATCTACACATTAAATCAATTACCTCCTTCCTAAATACAAGTCCAGTGTATCGTAGATATTGATTTTCCCACCAATCTTATCCAGTTCTTCTTTCATTGCATTCTCAAATTCTACCTGTCTATTTACAGGCAGCTTTCTATGATCTGAATATGTTTTAATTAAAGAAATATACTCATCAGAGGTAAGAGTACGAACCCTATGGTACAATTTTGTTTGAACATCAAAAAAACCATATTTTACTAATTCTTCGCAACGTTGTGAACAATCAGCTTCTGAAAACTCTATTGGCGGTTTTGATTCAGGCCGGTATTTTTCATAAACCTTTTGATTTACTAAATTACTGACGTCTGTTGTCCTATTAGGGAAGGGATGATTCCAAAATAATGCAGCTGTACCACCTGGCTTTAATAATGCCATAATTTTTTTATAAGCCAGATCTTTTGGGAGCCAATGGAATGCTGTAGCGCAAATAATTAAATCAAATCGACTATGATTAAAATCATATTTAACAAAATCATCACATATAGCGTGAAAATTATTAAAGCTATGATATTTCTCAGCCACATAATCAATTAGTTTATCTCCTATATCAATTGCAGTCACAATGCTTCCCATATTTAAAAAAGGTTTTGTAGCCTGCCCTGTACCAATCCCAATTTCTAAGACTTTACTTTGAGACCCAATTGCTGAATATAATAATATATCTTTAAAGAGTTCTTGTGGATATTGCGGGCGAGCTTTATCATATACTTCGACATTGTAATTAAAAATTTGTTTATTATTCATAAGCATCCCTCTTTTAAATTTTTTATTTTACAAATTTCAGTAATACATAACTAAGGCTAATATAATATTATCCTTTATGATAGCTAAAAACTTGGCCTACATGCGAAATACAGAAAACTTGGCTTTCAGAAGATCCAAGCTTTTTCCTTAATTTCTCGCAAACAGCATATTCGCGCCGAAAATGCATGGGTACAAAAACTTTAGGAGAGAAATTATTTATGAAGTAAATTGCCCCTTCGTCATAATTACTACCAATTTGCGGATCTACTGGAAAAAAAGCCACATCAATTTCTTCCTTCCTGAGTGGATATAAAGCTCTCTGAAAAGCTATTTTGGCCTTTCGTTGACGAATTTGATATTCTTCTATAGAATTATTTTCTTGTTGCCAATTCCAATAATTCAAATCTCCTGCATGGTATATTACAAACCCGTCTACTGTAACCAAAAAGCTAACGCCTATATCAGTACTTGGTAATGCTATAATATTCATATTGTTTATTTCTATCGCTTCTCCTGATCTCATTCTTATTACATTATCTAATTCTGGAATATCGTCCGAAAAAATATATTGAATATCAGGCCTTCTTACACGCCACCTAAGAATCATGGGATTAAAATGGTCTCTATGTGCATGACTAACAAATACAGTAACATATGGCTTACTTTTCAAAACTGTTGCATTTATCGTATTCACATCTGATACCCCTAAGCAAAAATCAAATATCATTAAATGCTTTTCTGTTTCAGCAATAAAACCACTATTGTACAAATATGTTATATATATATTATTTTTTGACATTACAAACTCCTCACCAAATACATATTAGTATATAGTCGTTTTCTATCAAGAACCTGCAGATTTATATCTATGCAATCCCATTTTAAAAAACAAATAACATGGACAGATAAAAATTAAGGATAAAAAAGGGGCACAAAAATACCATAAGGATGAACTTCTATTTGTCAAATATAAAAGCGGATAGTATTGTATCAAAGCTAATGGAATACAAAATGTTAAAATCCATAATATTTTAGATCCATAGACTGAAAATGGATAACGTCCAAACTGCCTTGTTCCATATGTAAAAATATTCAAAAAATCCAAACTTTCAATTGTGAAAAATGATGCTGTAGCCTTAATAAGAAATAGGCAAAAAAACAAAACCGCTCCGCAAATAACCATAGCAATTAATAAAATGATTTTACTAATATTCCATGCAATACCACTAAGAGGTATTGCAATACAGATCACGATTGTCCCTTGAATCAACAATCCAATACGTGTTAAATCAATATTAGGAATAATAATCTGCATTATTACATTCCTAGGCCTTATAAGCATACGATCAAAATTCCCTGAATTAACTATATAGGAAAAGGTCGCTAATCCTCCCCCCAATGCTTCCCCAACTGAGAAAGCCATCATAATAACGGAAAAGCAAAGCAGCACTTGTCCATAAGTAAATTGATCTATAGCATTCACCTGCATGAAAATAAATTGTATGCTAAAAAAAGAAGTGAATGCTGTTACAAATTGTCCCAAACTTGTCAACCAGAAAGATATTTTATATTGCATTTGACTTTTTAGATTTATAGTAAACAACTTTAAATAGAATTTCATATTTATCCCCCTTGGACAACAACTCTTGATAGAGTTCGCTTCATAAGAACTCTCCCTATCACAATTAAAACCAATAGCCATACACACTGTATTCCGATACTTTGCACGACTTCCCCACTAGTAAGTGAACCACTATAAATAAGTAATGGAGTGCTTTGCATGGAAGCAAATGGCAGTAATTCAACAATTGCTAATACGTGTTCAGGAAAATATGGTAACGGTATTATTCCTCCCGAAAAAAAAGTGGTTACAGCGGTTACAATAATCCTGATTCCTCTTGGCGATGTAGTGTAAAACATTGATATATGCATTATCAATGCCAGCGCGACAACCAAAGCAAGAGCCAAAATTGCTGATATCAAAAACAATACTAAATTCACAGAAGGTGGAAAATGTATCCGATATTTGGGTTGTACTAGTGCTGCAATAATTAATACTGGCATACAATTTAACAGCGTTGGTGAAATTCTATTTGCCATACATTGAGCAAACCAATTATTATAAAGCTTGATCGGTCGCACTAATTCATAAGCAACAGAGCCATCATTAATAGATGCTACTATTTCTCTATCACTATATACTACTTGAAACAGAACATATAATGCTTGTTGCATCCAAATATAAGAAACAGTCTCCGAAAAGGTCATTACAAATGCTGTTCCATCGGTACGGTATAGCGCATTGAATGCTAGAATTTCCATCATTCCCCATACAAATCGCGTAAGTATCGCTCCAATAACCACGGTACGATATTGTAAACCATTAAGTACACGAATATAGAATAGTGAAAAATAAACTTTCATATATCATACTCCTTATAAAGTGTAGCAACCATTTCTTCAGTGGAAATATCTGAAACTGATATATCTGTTAATCCTGTATGAGCAGCAAAAAAAGCTATAGCATCAGGAACAGACAGGATATGAGGATCTAAAAAAATACTCATTTGATTTTGTTTAATTTTCCGACATTTCATACCATTACAAATTGCAGGCGGTTTACCATCATATTTAATATCTATTTTCTTTTCTGTTGAAGTCCTTCTCTTAAGCTCATCTATGTTTCCATCAAGAAGAATTTTTCCATGTCCAATAAGTAAAACCCTTTCTGTTAATGCTTCAATATCTTGCATATCATGTGTAGTAATAATCACCGTTGTGCCACGTTCTTTGTTGATTTTTTTTACAAACTTCCGTACTGCAATTTTTGAGATTGCATCCAATCCTATGGTTGGCTCATCTAAAAAAAGGACTTTGGGATTATGCAATAAAGATGCTGCAATTTCACATCTCATTCGCTGTCCTAAGCTAAGATTTCTCGCAGGCGTTTTAAGTAATTCTCTCAAATCCAATAATGTTGAAAGTTCTTCCAAGTTCTCGTTGTAAACCTTAGATTCAATTCTATACATATCTCTAAAAAGCTCAAAACTATCAATTATTGGAACATCCCACCAAAGTTGACTACGTTGCCCAAATACTACTCCAATTTCTCTAACATATGCTATTCGTTCCTTCCAAGGATTTCTGCCGTTTACAATACAGTTTCCACTATCTGGAGTAAGAATTCCGCACATTATTTTTACTGTGGTACTTTTACCTGCACCATTAGGTCCAATATATCCAACTATTTCGCCATCAGCAACTTGAAAACTCACATTACTTAAAGCGTGTATCGTCTCATATTCTCGAGAAAACAAAGCTTTTACTGCATTACCGAAGCCCGCCTTGCGCTTGGCCACACGATAGGTTTTAGTTATATTCTGAAACTCGATCATCTATTTCCTGGTATATTGTAATTGACTCATCTAATGGTCATTTACAGATACACCTTCTCCTTTCTATCAACCTTTTAATCCGCGGTTGATTACGGTTTTGTACCTTTGTATGATGTAAATATGTGATGTGGATTTGTATCTTATTTTCCTGTGGCGTTAACTACTTGTAGGAGGTTCTCACCACTCCTTATTTATAAATAATGATTAGTTAGATGAGTCTTGAATTCGTATCTTGTACCAGGTTTTACGAAATAAGTGCTGTAGATAACACATTGCATATTTTTTACGAAAGGAATGTATTATCATGATTTTAGTCGGAATTGATATCGATAAAAACCGGCACACCTTCTCCATCATTGACAAAGAAACTGGAGAAATACTAGCTAATCCTTCGGTTTTTAATAACAGTCAAGAAGGATTCCTATTTCTTATCAGAAAACTAAGCAGTTTGACAAATCAAAGCTTCTTATCGGCATGGAAGATACCGGGCATTATCACTTTGCCTTACCCAGATATCTTCTTGACCGTCGCTATACTGTTGCTCTGATCAACCCAACAACTACTGACCTTACCAGAAAACTCCAGGGCGGCATTACCAAAAACGATCCCCTTGATTCTCTGACCATTTGTGATGTGATCGGATCTAATCCACGTAAAAAACCTTATCGCATTACAAAAGTAAACCGTTTCGACCTTTATGAACAAAAGCAGCTGACACGCCACCATCACAATCTGAAAGAGGAATTAAACGTCTACAAAAACCCGACTTCAGAAATGTATTGATATTGTATTTCCTGAATTTAACTCCTTATTCCGGTCAAAGTATGACATTGTTTACATGAATATTTTGAAAACATTTGCTTCTGCTGAAAAGATTGCAAACTCCGATATCAGAACCATCCGGAAATGTTTTGAGTACAATGGGCGTGGAAAACGAATTTCACTTTCTGCCAAACAGATTAAAGCAGCAGCCAAAGCTTCTGTCGGCATACCTTCTGTTGCTGAAGAAATTCAGATCAGACACCTTGTATGTCAGATTGAAATGATAGAAGAACAACTTTCTGAAATAGACAAAAAGATAGAAGAGTTCTCCTTGCAAAATAACTCTCCTATCCTCTCCATACCAGGAATTTCACACTTCTCTGGTACTTCTATTCTAGCGGAGTTAGGAGATATTTGCAACTATACAAAAGCATCCCAAATCATCAAATTTGCAGGTGTTGCCCCATATCACTATGAATCCAGTCAGTTTCTCGCCCAGCATACTGCAATAACCAAGAAAGGTTCCCGATATTTGAGAAAAACGCTGTATCAGATTATCTTGCCGGTTATCAATCACAACAGGGTCTTCACTTCTTATTACAAGAAAAAGTTAGCCGAAGGCAAAGGGCACAGATGTGCTCAGGGGCACTGTATTAGAAAACTTTTAAGAGTCATCTATCATCTTTTAAGTACCAGACAGGTCTTTGATCCTGCGTTACTGATATAGCTAAAATTACAACCCAGCTTATTACAGCGAACCTTCTTTGCAAGGTCTATTTGTTGTGCCACAAAATCCATAATTATTCACATATTTTTAAGGTATATACTGTTACTAACTAAAATTCAATGTTAAAAAACTACTTGATTTTTATATAGTTAGCTCCTACTACAATATTGATATTTTTACCAATTAATTATGTTATTCCATTCTTATCTTGTTACTTAACTTTTAGAATGTATGATGACAGAAAACAATACATCACTTAACAGATACTGCTCTTTACATAACCTCCAGTATATATAAATTTATCCGGAACTTATTCAGAGAATTCCATTTACATTTATATATCCTCACAATCATTCAACCCACATATTTTATTCCACAAAATTATCTCTCACCAGTATTCTATCCATAAAACTGCGTTCCCTATCCATAAATTTTTAATTCAGTTTTCTATTGATTACTATTTTTTAACCAAATTATAGCATTTTACTCATTATATAAACTTTGATTGTAAAATACAACTTACAAATCGACAATACCTATAGATGTCCTTTAAAATACGCCTTAATGATTTTCGAATAAATTTGATGTGAAATTTCATCAGGAGATAATGAAGCATCTATTTTCCAGAAGGATTTAAACTTCGTGTGATAAAAATAATGCGCTTGCTCTAAATACTCTTTTGTTTCATACGGTGATAAAGTCGAACGTCTGGCCAATCGTTCAATGCATTTATCCGGTGAGATATCCAAAAATACACTTAAGTCTGTTTTTATCAATTGACTGTATATTTCACACAATTCCTTGCTTAACTCTCCTCTTAAATAATGATAACATAATGCCGATTCATAATACCGATCAATAATAGTTAAATCAAACGACTTCTGAGACCAGGAAATTAAATCATTAGCCTTTTCGCAAAAGATATATGCGCTTAAAATACTTCTTTGTTTGACAATATCTTTAATATTTTTTGAAACAATAAATTGTTGAGCCTTTTTTTTTGCTATAAATAAATAAGGAAATGAATCTACCTTTTTAAAATGAATTACATTAACTGTTATACCGGTATTTATCATTTTTTTTTTAATTTTAAACATTGGGTAGTCTTTCCACTACCATCCAATCCAGATAAAGTAATAAAATATCCCATATAAATAATAGACATACTTCTGTTTGTCCTAAAATGCACCTCCCTACCCATATTTATTTACATCTTTTTATTTACTAATTATTCAATATTCATTTTTCTATCTTTGTTCAAAAACTTTCTTCGATCCTGATACAAGAACTTTCATTCGAAATCACATTTATCCTCTAAAGTGGTACTGGCAACAAGCAAAAAACACTTAGAGTTATGTAAATTCAACACCTTAAAAATATCACATTTTCAGTAGATAAACTGCTAAATTCAACTTATTATCTAATAAACAAAAAAGTCTACTTGAAATATATATTGCCAAAAATGCTTATCATGCGATTCTTTTGCAGACCCTTATAATAAATGCTCTCCACAAATCAAACAATATTATCAATACATTTAATCCTATTATCAGCATAAAAGGTCCCTCGCATTTCATTTTTTTCTGTCTTATTATATATTCCATAAAGCATTTTCCCTTTTACACATTTCCGAATTGTGTCTAGCAATATATATTCAAATCCACGGTCAAACACCCTGCAAGACAACATAAAATTTTTAATAATGTACTTATCACCTTTTTCTCCTACTACAGCTGCACCAACTATCCCCATATCACCATACTTGTCTTTAGCTTGAAGGATAAATACCTTATAATCGCTACCACTAAGAAAACCTAAAATCTCATTCACAGAATAATGCTCTCCAGATAAATTAAACTGGTTTGTTCTAAAAGATAATTCTGAAATTCGCTCAGCTTGAGATTCCTCTGCAAACTCACATATACATTCTGTTTGTAATGATTGATTGTATTCATCAACGGATTTATAAATTAATTTTTCTTTTTCTCGTTCTTTTTGATCATGATACATTTTGGTACGATCTATAGTACTATTATTAAAAGATTTGAATAATGATTGTAAATCGAAAAAGAACTCAGAATCGTATTCTTCAACTTTTATTGTCTTAACATCTGGCAAAAAAGCATGAACCAAACCAATTTCATAATCACTATCATCTATAAACACAAAGCTATCTAAAGATAGATTCAAGTCCCCAGCAATCTCCTTTATGCTTTCTGCTTTATTTTTTGTACCAATTTTAGCACAAACTATATCTTCTTTTTTTAGAGAAATCTTTAAATCGCGAAAAGCATTTTGTATATTTTGTGCATTATTTTTACTACATAAGCACAATAAAATGCCATGATTTCTTAATGATGTCAGCTCCTTATGGAATAGGGCAAAGGCTTCTGGAACATTTATATCTTCTTCACCTGCCACTCCGTTCCAAAGCACATTATCACAATCTAAAATTATAACTTTTCTACTATTGTCTTCAGACTTAAAATATTTGCTAAGCATCAAATACAGATCATTAAGAGTCAATAATTTCGATAGTATCAAGTCTTCATCGTTTACTTCAATACCAAATGCCATTTCCAAGTTTACAATAAACTGTACAAACCCCAAAGAATCTAAACCAAGGTCTACAAGAGAGCTATTTTCATCATATTTCTGTAATTCAGTTACTTCAATTTTCAAGGAATCAGCTAATAATTTTATTATTTTTCTTTTATTCACTTAACATACAATCCTTTCTCTGTTACTTATCAATTTATATACACTTTTTAAACAAGTCATATAATTTTTGCAATTCTCCGTACTTCATGTCATAGAATTCCATCTGTATATAATACTCATCTGTATCCGTATGTTTATCAGATCCACGCGTAGCAACAAGTGAACGCTCTTGCGCAATCTGCTTTATCTTTTGATTAGTATCAATATCACTGTGAGCATTTAATTCAAGTCCACTTATGACACCTTCTAATTGCTCCATCAAATAAAGCTTATTAGCATTAGGGTGAGCAAATACATTAACTCCCGAATTCATAAGTGATTCTATAGGTACTTGCCCAAATTCATTAATTGAAAGCGAACCAATGGGATCATATTGCGGATAATATGTATCAACAATGCCTACTGGAGCAAGAAGAGGTCTCAGTTTTCTGTAATTATCATTTATATCTTGCTGATGATACTTTTTGTAAAAACGTATCATTGCACTTTCCACATCATGTCTCCGTGAAATACATAAATCATTCTGATTAAGTTCTATTATTTTATTGTATATATCCCACACACCTATTCCATGAGGTCTTAAAATTGAAAATAAATATTCCATTAGATTTGCATAATCGGGTATGGGATTTCTGTGTGTACCTAAATAGAAACGGTATTGTTCTTCCGAACATCTAATATCATACTTTGAAAAAAAATACTGTAAACACAAATTTTTTTCTATAGATTTAAACCATATATGAATTCTATTATTAAACGCTTCTCTATTTTGTTTAAGAATACCTATAAATCCTATGTCATTTATGTCATAAAAATATTTTAATATATGGCAACGCTCACAATACTCTGGAAAAGATACGGTAAATTCAACTCCCGGAACAATAATTGGTAAAGATGAGTTGTCAAAATAATTATTTTTCATAATTTCCGAGTATGCTCTAATACTATCGTGATCAGCAATTGATACAATATCTATATGTTTTTCTTTTGCCTTTTTTAATGCTTGAAGAACTGTTTGTGTTCCATCAGATGAATATAAGGTATGTAAATGTAAGTCAACGCGATATGTGTCCCTATGTTCTAATAATTGTTTAATTCTGCTTAAAATCAATTTATTTATTTCACGTGTCACATCGATACCTTCTTTAAATCCTTATACCTGGTAATGGCTTGTTTTGATACTGAGTATAAAAAAGCCCTCTATAATTTTCCCATATGCGAGGTGTATAATTATTAGTTTTGAAACAATCTTCTATTATTTGCCTTGCTTGTAAATAATATTCAATATTTTTAGCTGCTTCCACTCTCTCCTTTTCATGATCCGAAACATAATTTTGCATTATTTGAAAAACAGGTAGACGATTAACTTTGTTTGATAAATTCTGAATACCACTTTTCATATCTTCAAGTTCATCCAACCCAACAATATATAAATAGTTTGTGCTAAAATTATATCTTAAAGCGCGCGCCAGTACCTCCTTTATTTCTTCTATACTCAAGCTCGCCTTTTCTTTACGCATACGCCTTTCTCGATTAGTAAAACATTCCACTGTTAAAGACAATGAAAATGAACGTATCTGTTCAGATAATATTCTCATCGCCTTTTCAGAACGAATTTGAGAACCAATATATCTAATTCTCTTGTTAAAACCAAACTGTTGAAACACTCGATACACTGATAGAATATGTTCTATTAAACGTTCTTCACTAGCAAAGCATCCCGTACAAATAGTTAAACGGACTAAATTCTCTAAATTAGCCATTCCATTATTCTTCATAAATTGCTCTATATATTCATATATTTTTTCGTCACTACTCATATCAAAGCCATCATCTGCGTCTAATTTGTAAGTACCACAAAATGTGCATCCAAAGCAGCGACTTCTCATATTCGAATTTAAGGTTAGCTCTGTCCGATTTCTCCTGAAATAAGTAGAATCACAAGTATCCTTTTCAATATCAAATACTATCCCAATAACTTCTGATCCCAAATATAATTTGTTATGATGAAGAGTAAAAGGAGACAAAAATGTATTTACACATACCGCGACATAAAATGCTCCTTTACAAGTTAATAGCTTCAATTTAAATCGCAACCGATTATCAGGTACTTCTGCATGAATACCATATCTATTCAGTGCAATTAATAGTACGTCTGTTACAGGTATTGCATATTTTTTTGCAAGACTACAGACCTCTTCCATTGTTAAAGCAATACTTTTATTATCTGACATCTGTTATCCCTCCAATTCTTCTAAATTTACATAACTCCCATTTCTTAATATATAAATGTCTCGCCCAGAACTAATTACACCAATACATATTACCCCATCCAAAACAGAGCCACATATTGAGCTATGTAAACGAACCCCATGTTTCAAATTTGGCTGAAATCTCTTAACTATAGGTGGCACAAAATACTGCGCAACATGTGTTAAATTTCCTTTACTATCAATCATATCAAAACCATCATGTAAATCATTATGATAATCCGAAACATCAATTAAATAATTAACGATTCTTTCATCTTTTATATTATAGTTTTTGCATTTATTATTAGGGCGCAAATCACAATGACAATTACTGTCAAAAACCCTTTCATCATATACAACAATACCTATGCCGCTAAAATTTTCCGTGCAATTATCACTTATACGTTTCAACAAACTATACATATCTAATATTATCTTATCCATTTATATTACTCCTTTGCTCTATTCATTAATTAATTCTAAAATATAATGAAGTATCTCTTCCATTTCATCTGCCTTTTTTATTTTTTCACGTATCTGTTTTATGTTCTCTTGGTATACTTGTTTACTTAACGCTTCTTTAATAAGTAAAGTTATATCTTCTGAAGCAATATAAGATTCACCTTTATTAAAAATCCTTTGCCGAAAAGTTTTCTTTAATACCAAACTTCGTAATCCTATCCTATGATAGGCAACTCTGGCAGCATTTCCGCGCTGATCATAACTACAGGGGAATACAATCATTGGCACACCTGCTTCGATACACTCTTTTATTGTTCCATGTCCTCCATGTGTTAATACCAAATCCGCATATTGCAATATTTCACGTTGTGGCGCAAAATCAAAAATCGTAACATTTAACGGAAGATTTTCTAAACATATTTTTTCTTTGCTAATACCTCCAAGACTTATTATCAGGTGCCACTGAGGATTTTTACAAAAACTCTTAATAACGGCGTTGACAAATGAGGCGCCATTTTTATACCTCGATGCCATAGTCCCTAAAGAACAATATATCAACGTCTTTGATACAGGAAAATTCATACTTGTCCACGAATATTTCTTTTCAAGGCATAAGCCTGTATATCGCGCGCTGTTATGAGAATTAAACTCTAAATAATTTGTTCCGAAAATAAATATTGGAACGTTAGGGAATATGCCATCTATACCAAACCTCCACTTCCATTTTTCTTTCTTTGATAATTGCCGTAGTTGTACCCATGGGTAGTGCTTTAATTGTATAAGAAAGCTTTGCTTAAAAATTTTTCTGATAAATCTCCTTCCCCATAAACACAAACATATTAATTTACTCAAAATCTTATCTGACGGAATATATCCGCATGTTGTTGGTGGATTATAACATGTTATTCCAGTTGCACCCATGTTTAAACTATAAAAAAGTATTTTTAGATGTAGTAATTTTGCCGGTAAAAAATATACTAAAAACCGCGAAATCCCCATAAAAATCATATCTGCTCGGTTTTCGATAAAGGCCTTGCTTACTTCAGCATGAATTTCACGATATATATCCTCCAGCTTAGAAAACTCCTCCTTCCGTTTTAAATCCTGCAAAAGTTTTTCATTATAGCTGTGTATAGATATATATGCAAAATTCTTTTCTATTACATTCTCTTTCAATTCTTCAGGTCCTACATAGATAATATTTATGTTCTTTTTTTCTAGTCTTTTTGCTAATTCAAATGTCGGAACAACATGACTTATAAATGGATTTAAACAGATCATAACGGTTTTCATCTTTACTTGTATTCCTTTCATTTCTCCCAGGTAGAACTATAATATATTTCCAAATAGGATATATTAATTTTTAATTATTCAAATTTTCCAAAACTAGCGGCAGTTGCAATAAGCTATTAATAATACTATAGAATTTGAATCCATCTACTTTCACCCCGTCAATAGCTACAGATCGATTTAGGTACACTGCTTGCCAATTTGCACATAGAGCACCTATAACATCTCCTTCCAATGAGTCGCCCACATGTATAATCTCTGTGGAAGAAATTCCTAGTAATGATTGTACCTTTTGGAAAATTTGAGGCCTTGGCTTAGCAACTCCAACATCACAGGAGTATATCTCTGCCTCAAAAAAAGATCCCAAATTATACGTAGAAAGATACGTGAAATTACAATATGGTTTATTTGATATGCAAACCAATCTATAACCCTTAGCCTTCAATTTTGATAATGTAGGTAACACATCTTCATATATGCCATTATATTTTTTTTCTGAATAATAGTTTTCTATTAAACATAAAACTTTCTCTTGATTATCTTCACCAAGGGCGGCACAAAACTCTGACAAAGATATTCGTCTTTCTAAAAAATGACTACGATAAAATGGCTTCATTATCATGTACGATACTTTTAGATTATCTGCTATATACTTGCACAAACCACTATTTTGTATAACTGGTTTAATTAACGTCTTACCCAAATCAAAACTCACCACTTTTATCATTATTTCGGAGCCTTTCTATTTTTATTTTTATCTGTTCATATTTCTTTCTATCTATTTTCCTTTCTTCAACTAAATATTGAAAAGCTTTTAATGCGATATCAAATCTTGAATTTCCGTTAATTATAAGTTTACCAATACTATTCTCTGAATATACACTCTTATTCCTATATCCTAATATGGCGATCTTATGATGGTATCTTCGCCCAAACAACAGTGATTTGATTATTGATGGATAGCCATGAAAGCTAAATACAACTGGGCCATTGCCAAATATATTAAAAAAGGAATCTTCACATATAGCCGTCGGATACACATCTCTCAGTCCTAATGATGTTAATTCTAAAATAAACACTAAACGTATATTTATCCTTAACTCAAACTCTTCCATAAGTCGGACTGCTTTTACACATTCTCTAGCCGGATAATCGCCCGCAGCAACAATATTAATATCTGGGGTGGTATTCACTGATTTAAAAAAATCCCAATAAATAATTCGATTGTGAAATGCTTGCTTCGCTCTATTAATATCAATCCACTGTGGCATTTTCTGTTTTGAAGTAATAATCAGATTAATACTATTTTCTGCTTTCAAGCACTCATGCAATGTTACTAGAAGACTATTGGCATCCGGAGGCGTATAAACTTTAACGAAAGGATATTGACAAGCTAGCAGTGTGTCCACAATCGAGGGATTCTGGTGAGAATATGTATTTTCCCAGCACAAACTAGTTAATATATATGTCGCAGACGCTACTTTATAGCGCCAACTTATCTTATTTGCTTGATAAATCCACTTAGCATATTGCTCAATCATGGATGCAATAATAGGCATAAATGCTTCGTAACTAATCATTAAGCAATTACGTCCTGTCTGAATATATCCTTGCATCCAAGCTTGACAAATATTCTCATTAAGGATCTCCAGTACTCTATTATTATTATCGGCCACCTTCAAACTGCCTAACAAGTTAGACTCAAGTTCATCTGGTGATACTATACGAAAGCTATTTGGATTTCTACGCATTACTTCTAAAAGATACCTTTCTAATATTGTAATATTATGGTATGTATAAGAAGAATTCATATTTGAAATACCGTATTGCATTATATCAGGTAAGTTTAATAGAATCCGATGATGCCTAGCATGCCCCATGCATATTCTTTCTTCCATTTTAGGCAATAAAGCTGAAATCTCTTCAGAAATCTTTCCATCCTGATCGAATAAATCCCCTTTATCATATTGTTCTAGCCATTTTGAAATGTAATCTATTTTTTGAATCGGTAAAACACCTTTCAATGGATCTTTATGACATCTTAAAGTATTCTCTATCTTAATGTTTTGATATTCCGGTGCCGTCCAACCTTTTGGAGATTTGAGAATAATCATCGGCCATCGAGCATATTGACCTGCTGAAATCATACAATACAATTTTTCTGCGAAATCCAATGCTTTAATCATAGACTCATGTCTACCATCCACAATAAATGGTTCATATCCCATACTACCAAAAAAATCACTAAGCTCATTATCCGTCTGTTTTGAGAATAATGACGGTCCTCCCATTTTATATCCATTAAGATGTAAAATAGGTAGGACAAGCCCTGAACGCTGATTCATAAATTCTTTGCAACGCCATGCTGCTGCAACTGTTCCCGTCTCTGCTTCCCCATCTCCGATTATACAAACACATAATCGCTTAGGATTATCAATAGCTGCCCCAAAAGAAATTGCCAATGAATATCCCAATTCTCCTCCTGAATAAAGCGTTCCGGGATAAGCCGGGTTGGTTTCTGTGCGAAAAAAATGCGAATCATTTTTTTCATTACAATTTTTTTCTAATTCAATCTGGCAATTTGCTATTAAAGCATTACCTGCATGTCCCGGACCAACAATTAATTGTACATCACGATGATAAACCTTTATATATCTACAAAGATGTGCATATATGAAATTAATGCCTGGGCAAGTTCCCCAATGGCCTGATACAAATTCTTTAAGATCCCCATATTGGATCCGCTTTAATTTATGTAAACCTTCTTTCAAATACATATTTTCAACAGTTAAATAATTTGCAGCACGCCAATATCTGTCTATTAGTTCAGCCATATATTCCAAACAAGTCACCTCCAAAGTCAATTATCATTAGATTAACTATCGACAAACATAAATAATAATTTCTCCTCTCACCTATGGTTCGACAATCATAAAATAATTGAATTTTATTTTTGTAATTCAAATAGAAATCTCTTTGTGACTTTTTTATCCTCTTCCATTATTGCGTCTAAATTTTTAACAATTTTTTCTAGTATTTTTGTATCCTTATTTATCCAATATTTCACTCCCATATTACGAATTATTTCTACTTTTTTCATCAATTTCAAAAAATCTTCTGTAACGCTTTTCGATATATCAATATTCTTTTGCTCCCTCAAGTATTTTATTCTATCTACCATTAAAACTTTATGATCATATAAAACATGAAGTGGTTGAATATAGAATTTATTACTTCCCGTTGCGACTTCTTTATAATATCTCATAATTTCTTTGTATATATTAATCCCATAGCAAACATCTCTAAGCCCCTTGCTAAAGCTGCTAGCTTTATTTAAGTCGTATGTTCTATAATTACTTCCACTATCCGTACCATTTAAATAGTCTTTTAAGGATGTTATCAATAACTGTTGATTAAATTCATATTCATATTCATCATTTACTTTAAAAATTAATATTCCCCCATCTCCACCAATACCATCTTGCATATCATCTTCCTCAAGCATTACTGACTCATACGCCTTCCTAAATTTTTCATATGTTGTAGAAGAGAACATATATTTTTGAGAATTAGAAAAAGTAAAATCTGCAATTTGCAAAGTCTCACTGGCATCGTCATATCCAAAAACCATTAACTCATGAAGAAATCTGTTTTTACCACGCATCCCTCCTTCATCTACTTTACAGTAAATATAATAATTTAATTCTATACATTTTTTCACAAAACTAATTATATCAATATTAAGTTCAGAAATAAGTTCTCTGCTCAACAATGAAGACTGAAAAAACGGGTTGTTCGAAAACACATCTAAATGCGGAATATAATGAACTGACACCCATTTATCATATCTCTCACAAAACAATTGTGCAAAGTTGCTATATAACCAAGCTGTTGCATTACTATAATTACCTAAAATAGCAAAATTTCCTGCAGTCCATGTCCATGAAGTTATCTCAGGATATTTATATGGTAATATTTTTTTCATTTTATCACCCTCTAATAGTTACATGATTGAATCTTTAAAATAGTTTCTGTAATTTCTTTCAGCCTGCTATCATCGCATAATAACTCATAATGCGGTATCCAAACAACTTCTTTAC
The DNA here is from genome assembly GCF_001280875.1 of Sellimonas intestinalis. Taxonomy (GTDB): domain Bacteria; phylum Bacillota; class Clostridia; order Lachnospirales; family Lachnospiraceae; genus Sellimonas; species Sellimonas intestinalis. Next base: position 31,246 of record NZ_LGAJ01000017.1, read on the forward strand.
TAATTTTAGCTGCGTTAGGAAAATTCTTATCAATTAAATTGTTATATTCATATATATTTTGGAATATAGTATCTTTTTTGAAAAATGTAGTATTGAAAACCAATGGATAAGGCACATGACATTCTATGCCTAAATCATTCATTTCTTTTATAAATTCACTTTTATCCATTCCACCAAAATATTTTTTATCGTAATAGAACATATACATATAATGTGTATTTCTTGTACATTTTTCGTCAAACTTCTGTGGAACGATTCCATCAATACCTTCCAAATATTGATTAAGTTTTTTTGCATTCTTTTCTCTTAGATTTGTAAAATTCGCCAATCTTTTTAGTTGGCACAACAAAATTGCCGCGTGAAACTCGCTCATTCTATAGTTGCTTCCTAAAATCAAATGCTCATATATGATATCTCCTGGTGGTCTACCTACACTATGAAGCAAATATGCTCTGTCATATAATTCCTTACTATTAGTGATTAACGCTCCTCCCTCTCCACAGGTCATAACTTTTCTATTTTGGAAACTAAATGTCGCAATATCGCTATAGAATCCGACCTTTTTCCCATTCCATTCTCCTCCTTGGGCGTGGGCAGCATCTTCTATAATCCTAATATTGTTCTCCATAGCAACTTTGCTTATTTTTTCCATATCACACAAATGACCTGCCATGTGTACTGGTATGACTGCTTTTGTTTTATTAGTAATTTTTTCATTAAATGACTCAGGCATTAAACAATACGTATCTGCATCAACATCACAAAATACTGGTATTGCTCCACGTCTTAAAACAGCTGTAGCTGTAGCTACAAATGTAAATGCTGGTACTATTACTTCATCACCCGGCATTACCCCTAATACTTCTAGCGCGATTTCAAGAGCATGTGTCCCGTTTGAAACTCCTAATGCATAATTTACATTATGATAATTTGCAAAACACCTTTCAAACTCTTTTACTTTATTCCCAGTTCCTCTCCACCATGTATGGCTCTCCAAAACCGCTTTTATCTCTTGCATTTCATTTTCATCTGAAAATGGCCATCCCCTGTTCATTTTCTTCATCCTCATTTCTCCTCCTATAACGGATATATAGTTAATTTATTTTAGTAAATAGCCCCTGAAAAGATGTTATTTAACAATCTTGTCATGCGGTAGTATTAATTCTCGGATCATCTATTCGCGCTATGTTTCCTACCTTTGAAGAAATGATGTCAGCTAAATCTATACACAAATATTTATTTTGCTTAAGTATCCATATATTATACTTTTTTCAGATAATCTAGCTACATTAACATAAAGTTAACCTAAACCTATTATTTTTTATCAATTTTCTTTTGCCACACTCAATCTTACTATATTTGTCCTATTTTGTAATATAATATGCGCGAAACAACATTTTTTCTCATTTATTGACTATTATTCCAATACCTTGGAATAATGCTGCAAGGAAATTAGCTACCACTATACTTTTTACATAGCAATCAAAATTTAACTTCCATAGAAACACTACTCCTATACTAGCTATCAGCTGTACAACCAACACTCTTTTTTTATTAGTATTTTTCTCATCTACATCTAATCTTCTATTTTCAGAATCTACAGGACTATTTTTTAGCAAGAATACTACTGAGCTCAAAAATACTATTCCCATCGCAATTCCAACTTCTAGTATTTTAATTAACTTCACACCACCAAAAATCAATATGAGAGAAAAAACTGTGCATTGAAGTTCTGTTTTGGCGTAATATCATCCGCTAAATTTTCGTACAACCGCAAACGTAAAGACAAAACAAAATGTAATAGTCCACTCTTGTAAAAACCATCCCCAAAAAACAGCATATACAACAGGAACTATTAATATTTTCAAACTGTCAATTGCATTTTCATATAGTTCCCTTTCCGTTGTATCTATACTTCCATTAGTAATCAGCCAATTCACTATTTGTTTTTTCATCTCTACTTTTCTAAACTTTTTTAATTCTGTCGGTGTTTTAGGTTGAAATATATGCACATGATGAACTGTTCGCTTCTACTTTAAATGCTATGTTTAATATGCTTTTTACTTTTTCTTAAACGTTTTTATTTGCGTTTTTAAGTTTCATTATTTTCACTCCTCACATATTAAATTTGTACATTATCTGAGACTATTTTTTGATACAATTAATGACTTTCTAACACTATAAAAAAATGTATTTGCAAAAATAACAGAAAATCTGTTGTCTTTCAATTTTATATATTAAATCAATTAAACTATGAACTAATTTTGCGCATAATTTACATCTATCTACATCCCTTTATTATATAGACGCACGAGACACTAAAATCTTTCTTTTTTTTCAATTTTTTTATTATTTTTTTGCTTTTTTACAAACGGAGTCCCGACCATGCAGGAAATGATCGTCTGTCCTACTGAAATCAGAAAACACATTCCCAGACTTCGCCAGATATTCCAGACTCTCCATGAGTATCTCATAATAACCCATGAGGGAAAGCCCTACACTTCTTCCCCTCCACACGGAACATGCCCGCATATAGATGACCGGGTACAGGAAGAATAGGAAATAATCCCAAGCAGAAGAATCCGTTTTTGTCTTCTCTTAGTCATACCCTTTCAACTTCCTTACCATCAGATACAGCATCAGAGGCTGATTTCCCACTGCCAGGAGAAGTGCCACTACAATACTAACCGCAGCGGAAGAGATCTTCTGGTAATTGAGACTCTGGAAATTGTTGTTCATAAAGTGCTGCAACAGATAAATCCTACCAGCCGGATATTTTCCACCAAGAAGAAACACCTTCCTGTAACATTTGAACGTATTCATCACGGAAAATACGATCGTAAAGATGAATGTCGGTATCAGCATCGGCCATGTGATGTGCCGGAAAGACTGGATCTTTCCGGCACAAAATAATGTCGCATATTCACAGCATTCCTTTGAGATCATCTGAAAACTTGCAAAATAAATGAGGACATAATACCCGGTAAACCGCCAGCACTATAGGCTGCAGAGCACCCACAACATAGCCGGTGAATTCATCCAGTTCCTTCCTTCTCCTCCGAAAAAATTCACCACACTTATTCCAGATTTTTTCTTCTCCCAACAGAAACTGCATCCCAGCACGACCGAGGAGCGGGAGGATCATCGGACAAAGGAAGGAAAGCTGGGAAAACGGACTCCTTTTGCCACATTTTGGATCACTGCCACAAGAATCATCGCACCAAGCGATGGCATCGGCACGGTCACAATCATATGCCGAAGTGTGTTCTTTACTGCCAGAAGGAACATTTCATCAGTGAAAAGGTCACAGAAATTGTCGAGCCCCACAAACTCCTGTTGTCGATCCCAAAGGAAACCGAATACCGGACCGTGATCAGAAACGGTACAAAATAAAATACAAGGAAACTCTCTTTGTCATAACCTTCCCCCCCTAGTATAATAATAATGTAGTCAATAAGACTACTTGGTTAATAAGTTTCGATATATCAGATAACAGAAGAAGGAGTTCTTTCCTTCATCAGATGTTATCCCAAATAATTATCAAGTCTGACGGTTCCTGATAGACACCAGATAAAACATAAGGTATTATCCCTTAGGATAGGACAAAGAATGTTCACCCCCCTTGGGACGCCACTATCGTGGCCGATACCTGCAAAAAAGTCAATTCGGCCATTCGGCAGGGTTTTATGTTTTAGCTGGTTTGGAGCCAGAAGGCAATACCCGAATCATACGCTAGGTTGTGTACCTGCCAGATTGGAAATGGATTCCTATCAGAAAGGAGCTGTTGCTCATGTCAAACAAAATTATTTTTAATCTTGATGAATTATTCATCTCTCTTGGTATTGATGTCGGTGCTGATTTCTCATGGATGTCTATCGCTCTTCCGAACCAACAACTTGTAGGAAAACCTTTTAAAATCCTACACAATAGCATGAATTCCCTCTTAACCACTGTTTCTAAAATAAAAGAAGCAGAAGAGTTGTATTCTTTGGAAAGTCGTATTTTCCTCGAATCCACGGGAATTTATCATTACCCACTCTTCTGCTATCTTCGTGATAAGGGTTTTAACTGCTCAGTTATTAATCCTATCATCACAAAGAATAGCACAAATATCAATATACGAAAAGTACATAATGACCGTTTTGATTCTAAAAAAGTCGCTTTAGTTGGTTTGAAGCCTGATTTAAAGGTTTCTCTCATGCCTTCTGACCTTGCTCTGAACTGTCGCAATCTCTGTCGTAAATACTACTATTTAATGGA
>NZ_LGAJ01000019.1 GCF_001280875.1 Sellimonas intestinalis
GCCCGGAACAGCTTTTTCTTCCGAAGGATTGTACAGGATTCCCACAAAGAAGGGGGGATGGTCCGCCGGATCAGTTCTGCCGCTTCCTCTTCTTTTTCGGGCATTGTTTTCATCGCATACCAATTCTCCATACGCTCACACCCCTTCACTTTTGGAAGTGATTTCAAGGCCTGCCCAGAATCCCCCTTCCTGGCAGAAAGAGACGTTCAATCCTCCGCCAATTTTGGCAAGCCGCTTATGTCGGTCGATCTTCTGGATCTTTGCTTCTTTTCCTTCCAGCGGTCCCTCAGTCACAATCGTCACACCATTTCGGATGACTCCTCTTGACATGGAAACATGATGGGCTTCCCCTCCCAGTTCTCTGAGGAACTCCTCAGTCCTGGAATCCACTTGCATCGCCCTGGAATCCTGGTCCTGCATGAACCCGGACTTCTTTTGGGGAATCTCTTGTTCACATTCCAGAAAAATGAGCCCCGGAAATAGCGGCAGTTTCAACAAATGCCAGTCCCCTTCAAAACGTTTCAGCCGATCATAAGTAAAGAAGAAGGCTTCCTCCCGTCCAGATGGGTGCTGTGCTTTCCAGCCCCGGACAGCAGATTCTTCCTGACCTTTGACGCACTTTTGCATGTACCAGATGGCCGCTCCCTCCTTTTCGTATAGTTTGTTACTCTGCGAAAACCGGGAAAAACATGGTCTGTTTTAAAATCATAAATTGTGGAAATATTAGAATATAGAAAATTTTTTATAATGATAGATATGTGGACAATGAATTTGACAAGATTTTCTTGCTGGATCCTGTACAATCCGATTGCTTTTTTTACTTGTTGTGCTATAATGATGAATGGTAATCTTAAGAAAAGATTTCATTTATTATTTTACATTTAAAAATTTTTCGCAGAGTAACAAACTCTGCGATTTTTTTATTATCGACTGTCTGTAATCCCGTATTTGCCTTTTTCATTTTCTTGTCTGCTCCCATGAAAAAAGCACTCACATTTCTGTAAGTGCTTTCGTTACAAATTCTGTATGATCAAAATAACGGCAAGGCTATCGGAAGATAAGTCCTCCACTGTTTATTCTCCGGTTATTTCCCGCTTGTCTCCGGTGGAATCCCCACCTCATTTGGATTCTCTTTGACTTCTACATGGACGTATTCCGGCTGTTCCCACAGCACGACGTCTCCTGTCTCCATCGACTTCTTTACATCGATCAGCCGTTGATTGGCAGAACCACGAAAGAGCAGATCTACCTGCTTTTGCTCCTCTACAAATCTTCCATCCACCAGAACATCAATGCAGTCAAGCATTTCCCTGGTCTCATTCCACTTTGGAAACATCTGCGCGAGGATCTCTTTATCGAAGACGTACCCGGAATAGCACCAGATCGAAAGATCCGGGAATTTCTCCCGCACCCGCTTCAAAAACGGAGCCAGAGCTTTCTGATTTTCATATTCAAACGGCTCCCCGCCAAGCAGGGTAAATCCGTGATAATAGCTTTTTTCCAGCTCTCGCAGAATCTCATCCTCTGTCTGTTCTGTAAATGGCTTCCCATAACAGAAGTCCCACGCCTCCTTATTAAAGCATCCTTTACAGTGGTGTGTGCATCCGCTCACAAAGAGCGATACCCGTACGCCCGGACCGTTTGCCACATCCCACCGTTTCATATCCGCATAATACATCGTTCCAAAGCTCCTTTACCTACAAATGCATCACTCTGCTTTTGATCTCTTTTGTCTTTCCCGGATTCCAGAAGTTCTCTCCGAGATATCCGCATGTTCTTCTTGTAACATTCATCTTCGCCTGATCCTTATTGTGGCAGACCGGACATTCCCACTCGAACTCATCGTTAATCATAATCTCACCGTCATAGCCACATTCCTGACAGTAATCGGACTTCGTGTTGAACTCTGCATACTGAATATTATCGTAGATAAATTTCACAACCTCAGCTACTGCCTCCAGATTCTTGTTGAGATTCGGGATCTCCACATAGGAGATGCATCCTCCGGTGCTGATCGTCTGAAACTGACTCTCAAAAGTAAATTTATCAAAGGCGTCAATCTTCTCCCTCACATCCACATGGTAGGAATTGGTGTAATATCCTTTATCTGTCACATCTGTAATGCTTCCGAATTTCTTCTGATCGATTTCCGCAAAGCGGTAGCACAGGCTCTCTGCCGGAGTACCGTAAAGACCGAATCCAAGTCCTGTCGTCTCTTTCCATGTATCGGTTGCGGTACGGAGTCTCCGCATCAGCTTGAGAGCAAACTTCTGTCCTTCCTCCGTCGTCTGACTCTCTCCTGTCATCAGCTTCGTCACTTCGTAAAGTCCGATATAACCTAGGCTCAGGGTAGAGTACCCACCGTGCAGATATTTGTCAATCTTCTCGCCTTTTCCAAGGCGGGCGATAGCGCCGTACTGCCAGTGAACCGGGCTCACATCGGAGCTTGTTCCCTCCAGCGCCTTGTGACGGCACATCAATGCCTCAAAGCAAATGGACAGTCTCTCGTCGAGAATCTGCCAGAATCTTTCCATATCTCCTTCTGCCAAAATCCCGATCTGCGGAAGATTAAGACTGACCACTCCTTGGTTGAAACGGCCTTCCCACTTATAATTTCCATTCTCATCTTTCCAAGGGGAGAGGAAGGAACGGCACCCCATCGGTGAGAAGACATTGCCTTCGTAGTTCTCTTTCATCTTCTTGGCGGAAATATAGTCCGGATACATCCGTTTTGCAGAACACTTTACAGCCAGTCTGGTCAGGTCGTCATATACCCCACCACTTAAATTATTGTCCTCATTTAAGACATAGACAAGCTTCGGGAACGCCGGTGTTACATAAACTCCTGCCTCATTCTTGATTCCTTCGATCCGCTGGCGCAGGATTTCCTGAATAATCATTGCGTTTTCCTTTGCGTACGGATGAGATTTGTCCGGGTTTAGGAACAGGGTTACAAACGGCGACTGTCCGTTTGTCGTCATCAGGGTATTGATCTGATACTGGATCGTCTGTACACCGGATCTCAGCTCGTCCTGAAGTCTGTCGTCCGCAAGCTGCTCCATCAACTCTTCAGAAAGGACTCCTGTATATTTCTCCCTGTATTTCTTCATATATTTCTCGTGGCTTCTGTGCAGATATTTGCCCAGATGACGGATATCCACGGACTGCCCTCCGTACTGGCTGCTGGCTACTGACGCAATGATCTGTGTCATTACAGTACATGCCACATGAAAGCTCTTCGGAGACTCGATGAGCTTGCCATTCATCACAGTGCCGTTATCCAGCATATCTCCGATATTTACAAGACAGCAGTTGAAAATCGGCTGGAGGAAATAGTCCATATCGTGAAAATGAATGACACCTTCCTCGTGCGCTTTTACAATCTTCTCTGGCAGAAGCACTCTCTTTGTCAGGTCTTTAGACACTTCCCCTGCAATATAGTCACGCTGTGTGGAAGCAAGGGTGGAATTCTTATTAGAATTCTCTGTTTTTAATTCGGAATTCTCGCCCCGGATCAGACGCAGAATGGAATCGTCCGTGGTGTTGGATTTCCGCACCATCGCTCTCGTATAGCGGTAGATGATGTATTTCTTGGCAAGATGATATTTGCCCTCCTCCATCAGCTTCTGCTCGATGATATCCTGGATATCCTCCACAGCCATACTGGCAAGCTTCCGGTTCTCAATGGAAGCTACGATATCATAAATCTTCTCCTCGGAGATCTTGTCCTCCTTTTCGACTTCATTATTCGCTTTCTGTATTGCATGGACGATCTTATTTCTGTCGTACTCAGCCTCCCGTCCGTCTCTCTTTATTACTTTCATATATCATACCTCACTGTTTTCCCTGAATTTGCCCGGGACTTCTGTTCTTCGTCCCCGGCGACAATCCCAATTATAGCAGAGGTGATCCATAATTTCTACCATATCTTGTGATTTTTTTATTATTCTACTATATATGGTATTTTATACAATTTTCTAACTATTTTATTTTTCCAGAAAACATGGGTGTTGCAGCCGAATGACGGTTGCATTTTCCCTGGAAAAATTATATAATTTTTGTATCATGGACACGAAACTACAAAGAGAAATAGAGGTAATGCGTATGAAAAAAAAAGTGGTTGTAGCATTAGGACACCGAGCCCTCGGAACGACGCTCCCGGAGCAGCAGATTGCGGTCCGCAAGACAGTAAAATCCATTGCGGATCTTGTACAGGACGGCTATCAGGTTGTCATTACACACAGTAACGCGCCACAGCTTGGTATGATTCACACTGCTATGAATGAATTCGGCAAGAACCATCCAGACTATACTCCAGCTCCGATGTCTGTCTGCTCGGCAATGACACAAGGCTACGTCGGATTTGATCTTCAAAATGCGATCCGGGAGGAACTTCTTACACGGGGAATTTACCGTACCGTCAGTACGATTCTGACCCAGGTAACGGTAGATCCGTACGACGAGGCATTTTACACCCCAACAAAAGTTCTGGGACGTTATATGTCCGCAGAAGACGCTGCAGCAGAGCGAAAAAAAGGCAACTATGTGGTGGAGGAGCCTGGAAAGGGGTTTCGTCGTGTCGTTTCCGCACCGAATCCAGTGAAGATCGTAGAGCTTGACGCGATCCGGACCCTTTCCGATGCGGATCAGGTTGTCATCGCCTGTGGAGGCGGAGGAATTCCGGTCCTTGAGCAGGATCACCGTCTCAAAGGCGCCAGCGCTGTCATTGAGAAAGACCTGACGGCAGGGAAACTTGCAGAGGAGCTGAATGCCGACGCACTGATTATCCTGACAAGTGTGGAGAAAGTCTTCATTAACCGTGGTACAGACAAAGAAGAACAGCTTGGTGAGATCTCCGTCTCCCAGGCAAAGCAGTATATGGAGGAGGGACATTTTGGCGTCTACAATATGCTGCCGAAGTTCCGTGCGTCCGTCTCCTTCATCGAAAAGGGCGAAGGCCGCTTGGCTTACATTACCTGCCAGGAGGCGCTTCGTGACGCACTGAAAGGCCGGACCGGAACCATCATCCGCTAAGCCGTGTGATCGGTATCGCTGTTTAGAAACATGACAGGAGGGAGACTTCCCTGCAAGCATCCCAGACGTTTCTAAAGTCTGAGAGGTTGGAGAGGAGTCTCCCCCTTTATTTTCTCTGATGACTGTAGCCTCATTTTGTTTTTCCGGCTTCCTTTGCGATCTGAAGGATCCTTTCATCCAGATGATGTTCTGTAATATAACGGTACACACTTTTCGGAACAAGGTGATCCCACCGCTTTCCATCTATGATCAGATGTCTTACTTCCGTGGCTGTCGTTCCCTTCTCCTCAGTCGGACGGTTCCACAGCACTTCCACCTGCACGCCAAGTCCGGTTAGTGTCCGGTACTTATCCTCCCCCCAATCATCGCAAATGCTCATGTAGTACACTGCATCCCTTGGCGCATACTGAAAAATGAGCTCCGGTGTATTGATCGGGAATGGGACAATCTCAAACTGCTCTCTCGGCACGCCAAACTCCAGCATGGCAAGTCGAATCATCTCGTAGCGTTCAAAATAAGTGAATGGATTGTTCTCCGGTTTGGAACGGTTTTTGTCGTGAAGATTCACCCGGATAAATCCTGCATCCGGATTAGAAATCCCGATAATCAGTCTTTTGCACTGATTTTTTGCCGCCATCAGATACTCCATATGTTTCAAATGCAGACACTGGAATCTGCCATGAATGACCCCTGTTTTCTCAGCCATCTCTCAACCTTCCTTTTTCTTTTGTTTCACACGCTTTCTACTATAACACGGCTTTTCCAAATGGGAAGCCCGAATTGCTTTCCTCTTCCGGATTCTCTATTTCGCCTTTTCGTTAATCCAGTCTGTAATCTGGCAGAGTCCCTCATCGTCCGCCGGAAATTCTTTTCGCTCAATCTCTTCTTCCGGCGTCACATCATAGCAGTACGGTTCTTTCCAGACAGCAGCCTCCAGTTTCCCTTTCTCCATATCCAGTGCAATCCGAAACCGGATGTCCGGTTTCGCGCTTCCATAATAGGCTGACTTTTTATAATATGCAATTCCATATAAATCTTCCCGTTTCACCATGTTTTTTTCTCCTTTTTTATGATAAAATGTTTTATAATAATTCAGACATCCACAAAAATACCCTAATCTAAGTTTCACTTGTTTGAGACCGAAGATTTTACGGAGGATAACAGACCTATGAAATCTCGGAACCGCTTTGATCTTTTTCTGCACGCCGTATTTTACAGTCTGATTACCGCGGCGGCAGCCCAGTTTCATATTAATATCTTTTCGCCTGAGTTCAGTGTTTCTCTGGGGATTGTTTTTCTGGCGTCCTTTTCCATGCTTGCACAGGACTTTCCGGTGATCCCGGTGTCCGCCATATCCGGCATCTTTGTCCTGCTCTCCCGTACTTTTTACGGAAGTTTTAACGGGACTTCCCTGGGGGACGCCTTTGTTTCCTCCATTCCGGAGCTGTTTTTTTACCTGTTCTACGGAGTGCTCCTGACGCTCTACCTCGTCAGGATGCGGAAGTCCTCCATCCTGTTGGACACGATCGCCCTGCTTTTCTGCGACTATGCGGCGAACTTTGGAGAACTGATGCTTCGTCTTAATATTAATGCATTTTCGGCATCTTCGCAATCGGGAATTATCATCGCCGCACTTTTCCGGACGGCCCTGATCCTGATTTTTGTAACGGTATTCCGCAGGTATCATGTCGTCCTCCTAAAAAAAGAGCAGCAGGATTACTATCGGCATCTTTCGCTTCTGACGGCGAGACTCCAGGAAGAGGTCATCTGGATGGAGAAAAATACGTCCCTCGTGGAGTCGACGATGCATTCCGCGTACCAGCTCTTCGAGCGTCTCCGCTTGGATTCCGGTACAAAGGACGCCGCGAAGGATGCACTGATCATCGCAAATGATATTCACGAAATCAAGAAAGAATACTACTTGATTCTGCGGGGACTTTCAGAGGCACTTCTGACTGAGGACGGCAGCCGCTTTCTGGCGTTTGACGAGCTCTTTACCCTGTTACAGACACCAGTTAAACAGTTTGCGGCCTCTCTGAACAAGACGCTTACGTTCCGACTCAATGGTTCCTGTACGTTTCGTACAGCCCACGTATACGAGCTTCTTTCCGTCTTCCGTAATCTGTTTATGAATGCGGTGGAGGCTACAAAGGAGACGGAAGTTTCTATCTCCGTCAATGTGGAGGAAACGGCACATGAGATCCGCTGTTTTGTTGTGGATCAGGGACCTGGCATTGCCCCGGAGTCTCTCCCACAGATCTTTGACGCCGGATATTCCACAAAGATCAATTACGAGACCGGGGAGATCAGCCGGGGACTGGGACTAAATATCGTAAAAGGAATTGTAGAAGAAAAGCTTGGCGGGAGTATCCAGGCAGAGTCCTGTCCGGGGAGGACCTGTTTTACTATCCGGCTGCCAAAAGAAACATTGGAGGGTTCAGAATGAAATTTTACTTTGTAGACGACGATAAAAATATAAGGACCATACTGAAAATCCTGGTGACAGAACGGAATCTGGGCGAATGTTGCGGCTCCTCCGGAAACGGGGATGATGCCCTGGAAGATGTAGCTGCCCTCCATCCGGATATTATCATCGTGGATCTTCTCATGCCGGATATGGATGGAATCAGCTTTGTGGAAAAGGCACGGAAGATTTCTCCGGAATCCGCCTGCATCATGTTATCCCAGGTTGCTTCCAAGGATCTGATCGCTAAAGCGTACGAGTCGGGGATCGAATTCTTCATCCAGAAGCCGTTAAATGCGATTGAGGTGGAATCTGTAATCCGCAATGTCCTTAAAACACTGTCCATGCACCGCACCATTGGTAAAGTACAGAGCCTTTTTGAGACGGAGTTTTCCGAAAACGGCAGGCAATCAGATAATCCCTCCCCCCAGTCCGAAAATTTTCAGAGCCGGCTTACAAACGTACTACAAAAACTGGGGATCATCGGGGAGCTTGGAAGCAAGGACATCATCACTTTAATTACTTGGCTGCACGACCGGTCGGAGCCGCTGGAGCAGCAAACGCTCGGCCGTCTTTTATCCCAGTTCAGCGAGAATCCTAAATCCGTAGAGCAAAGAATCCGGAGAGCGGCATCCACCGGACTTGTCAATCTGGCGCACCTGGGACTGGAAGACTATTCCAACGACGTGTTTACAGAATTTTCAAATACCTTATACAACTTTGAACAGGTAAGACGGGAGATGGATTATATTCGCAGGAAATCGGACAAGCACGGGAATGTAAAGATCCGCAGCTTTCTTAACGCTCTTTTGAGCTACTGTGAAAATGTATAACTGTGCTTCCGAAAAAGCCTCTGACCCGGGATCGATATCCCGTCCAGAGGCTTTCTTCTATTCTATGAATCAGCCATCGCAACTTCTGCCATCTGGCTGTTTTCTCTTCCTGCTGCTTTCTTTTCGTAATGTTTCTTGAAAATCTGGCTTCCCACGAATCCTGCAAGGGTTCCGCCGATTGCGGCAAATACGACTGCCAATACAACATTCATCGGGTTGTTAAATGCAAATGGAGCCAAAAGTCCCGGAATCGGTGACGCTGTACCTGGTGCATTATTGATGATGTGGAATACCGCCGCCGACACTCCGGCCAGTCCTCCTCCGAAAAAGTTGGAACCGTAAATCGGAATCGGATTTGCCGTGATGATCGGTGCCTGTGTCAGAGGCTCCATCATAACCGCAATGACATTACTCTTATCTCCAAGTCTCAGACGGTGGAATACGATACCGTTTGTGAAGGATCCACCCACACAAGCGATCGCCGCGATTCCCATCGCCAGCCCGTCCAGCCCGATCATCGCTGTCAGCGCCATGGAACTGAGCGGGGAGGTACAAATCATCTTCATAATTCCTCCAAGCAGGAATCCCATAACAAGCGGAGATTGCTCTGCCGCCGCTGTAATCGTGCCGCCGATCTTTGCAAGTGTCATATTCACAAGCGGATCAGCCGCTGTCGCCACTGCCAGAGAAAGCGGAGCTACAATCAGGGCTCCTGCGATCACATCAACGCCCTCCGGGAGGTATTTCTCAATTACCTGAGAAACCAATCCGACTACATATCCCGCGATAAATCCAGGCAGAATTCCGAACTGTCCTAATACAACACCTGACGCAATCGCCAGAACTGGATTTGTACCCATGCTGAGCGGCACCGCAATCGCTGCAGCCACGCCGCCAAAGCCTCCTGCGTTCTCACCTACGGTTCTGAAAAAGGAAATTCCAAACAGGTCTCCTGAAATATACTTATGAATAGCCTCCACAAGGAATGTTGCCACCGCTGCGTTTGCCATACCGCTCATTGCAAGAGATCCTTTTGGCATTTTCATACTGAAAAGGGAGAAGATTGCCAGCGTAAGCAGAAGCATCCCAACTCCTGACAAGATAGTGATCATATTGTTTCCTCCTTTAACTGCGTCTTATAGATTTTCGTCCTCTTTTTCTTTCTGGTTATAAATATAACCTATGAGTTTCAAAATCCTACAGGAGGTATCAAAACAGATAATATTTTTTTCTTATCAGAGAACTTTTTATGCATTATGCTTAAAAACACCTGGCAAAAAGTGTTTACAATCACGAAAGCCTTGTTTCCGGGATGCTGTCCCGCACACAAAGCGCCCCGTATCCGAGCTGATTGTTAGGCCAGACTTCAAAGCCCGGAAGCTGTCTCGCCCCCCTTCTTAAGTATGCTTTAGCCTTCTCTCCATATAAAAACGGATCGTTTTTTTCTATCATTCCCCATTCCATCAAAAGAGCCGCTCCGCCTGCCGCAAATGGTGTGGCAAAGGAGGTTCCTGTAAAAGCAGCGTACCCGCCCTGTCCCTGGACGGAGATGACATTGACTCCGGGTGCGGCAAGATCGGGTTTCTGATTGTCCTTGTTTTCTTTCCCCCGTCCGGAGAAATCCGCATATGTCATGGCTGTGGCATCGTAAGCCCCTACGGTCAACACCCGGGAGGAAGTAGAAGGGATGGTGAGCGTCCGCTCCTCCGTCGGATAGAAGAAGGCTGTACCTTCATTGAGGACATAGCTCACCGGAAGCCACATCTCGTACTGTCCGGTGACAATCTGTTCCGGAATCAGAATAATATTCCACTCCCCACTGTTGACATAATCATCCGCCGGCAGAAACTCCATGTAAATCTCATTGAGTCCACTGTATGGACTTGGCTCCCCATAGTAAAGAAGAAGCTCTGTTTTCCCGACCCGGAACCGCTGCGTCCCCATCACTTCCCGGATGGGACCGACTCTCTCCCCGGAAGGAGTCTGAAGGGCCACTCCAATGACATCTGTATAATCCGTCCAGATCTGAAGGCTAAACGCCCCCTGCCGCTCCTGCACCGCCAAAGGAATGTTCCGCTCCTCTCCCTCTCTTAGAAACCCCGACGCATGACCAGCCTCAGCTCCCTCGTTTCCCGTTCCTACGCTGATGAGTGTTCGACCCGTCTCTGCCGCCGCGTCCAGAAACCGTTCCGGCAGGGAGGTGCCATTATGAGATCCGTATGTATTTCCGAAACTGATATTGATGGACACCGGCATCCGAAGTTCTTCTGCTTTCTTTACGATATAGTCCACCGCCTGCATCAGCTCCGCCGTCCTAGGGAAACCAATGCCGCCCGGATTTCCCAGTTTGACGACGATCAGTTCCCCATCCGGCGCCACACCCCGGTACTGCCCTTTGCTGTTTCTGCCATTTCCCGCTGCCACCCCTGCCACGGCGGTTCCGTGTCCTGAGGTATCAAGGCTTGGCACCCTTTGTAGCTGCATCGTCCGGTTGGGCTGTCGGAGCGCTTCGTTGATCTCTTCCGCCGAAAACTCTGTCCCGTTCCGGTATCCGGCAGGCGGGCTGCCCTCCACCGTCTGATCCCATAGGAAACGAATTCTCGTCGTTCCGTCCTCGTTTTGAAAATCCGCATTGGAATATTCAATGCCAGAATCAATGATCCCGATCAGCACGCCCTTCCCCGTCAGACGCAAACGTGGTGTCTGCACCGCGTCGATGCAAGACACCCTTCTTCCGTTTGCTACTTCAAAAAACAGCCTCTTCGGTTTTTCGATATAGATGACTTCCTCTAACGAAGCCAATTCGTCCAGATCTTCCTCCCGTATCCTTACGACCGCAAAATTTTTCAACAGTGGGATGACATCCATCGCAATCCGGTCCACCGAATCCAGTGTCCCGGAATACAGGATAATGACATCCCATGTATTGTCCGCCTCATCGTACCCCACCTCGAGATTGCCGGAACGAAGCCGCTCCTCCTGTGTTGCGTCCAGTGCCAGATTCAGCACATTTTCGATTTTCTGGCTTGTCATCTCATTCCCCTTTCTTTCCCTTAGTTACAATTAGAAAATCCAAGATACGGTGCCATACAGGCCGGGATAAAATAGCCTCTCTCGTGGCGGCACACCGGACAGACCGGAGGCACCTTCGCGCCTTTAAAGATATATCCGCAGTTCAGACACATCCACTCTCCGCCGGCTTCCTGTTCATAGTACGTCTCCTGCTGAAGCATCTGTGCAAGTTTTGCGAAGCGTTCCCCGTGGATTCTCTCGATCTTTGCAATCTGGGAAAAGGCATAAGCCGCCTCAGAAAATCCTTCCTCCTCAGCAATCTTCGCAAAAGCCGGGTACACATCCTTATGCTCTTCCTCCTCATTGTGGGCTGCCATCTTTAAAAGCTCCACCAGACTCTCTGACTGGTCCACCGGGTATCCTCCGTCGATCTGGATGGTACAACCCGCTTCCGATTTCAGGAGCTCATAAAATCTTGCGGCATGAGCTCTCTCCTGATCCGCTGTAAAGAGGAAAACCTCTCTAAGCGCGTAAAACCCTTTCCGACAGGCTTCCTCTGCCGCGATTGTGTAACGGTTTCTCGCCTGACTTTCCCCTGCAAAGGCTCTCATCAGGTTCTCTTTTGTCTGGCTCTGTGCAAATTCAACGGCCATGGTGCATACCTCTCTTTCTCAATCTTTTATTGAGTAGTATGCACCATGGCCGTTCTTTTATTCATATTTAGTTAAATCCGATAATCCGCCTCATCACGGAGTATCCCATGGACGAGATCTTTCTTCCCGGCTTACCTGGTAAGTTCATCGTCTGTCCAAGGATGCCATAACGAATCTTGAAGTACGTCCGGTAATCCTTCTTCTTGAGGTAGATCCAGAGTTCCTTTTTCTTTTCCAGATTTTCCTCTTTCTTGGAACGAATACAGATGATGGAAGAAACCGTCATCATAATCGCCAGATATTTTATCATATAGTTTCTCAGCTTCTTGTTAGGAATCATCCGCATCTCATACATCTCAATCATCGTCTTATTCACAAAAAGCTGCTGATCAATCCGCTTGATCATATTCTTCTCATTGACCGATTGGTCGTCCCTTCCGATATAATACCGGTACAGATTCACGTCCAGATAATAGATCGTGCTGACATGAGGCAGCGGATAGTAAACATAAATGTTATCCACATAAAATGTATGTTTTGGCAGCCGGAGCTGACAAAGCTTTAAAAGCTCCGTCCGGTAGATAACAGAATGCATCAGAATATACTGATCCACTCGGAAATGTCCCAGATCATTCCAGCCGAAAATTCGCTCCTGCGGCAGGCAGTTTCTGTAGTGAATCACCTTCTTGTGTCCTGCCCCTACTTTCTCATAGACATAGTTGGAGATGAACATATCGACTTCTTCATCCTTCTCCTCGAAAGATTTCATTTGGTTTAAAACCTGAATCAGAGCCTCCTCATCCAGCCAATCGTCACTGTCCACCACCTTAAAATATTTCCCTGTAGCATGGAGAAGTCCGGTATTGACCGCTTCACCGTGTCCGCCGTTCTCCTGGCTGATCACCCGCACAATATCCGGGTATTCCCGCTCGTAGCGTTTCCCGATCTCCTCAGTCCCGTCCTTGGATCCATCATTGACAATGATGATCTCGACGTCCTTTCCTCCTTTGAGTACGGACTCGACTGCCCGCTCCATATAATCTTGTGAATTATAACATGGTATTGCAAATGTAATATACTTCATTGTTTTCCCCCGTTCCTGCGTTTGCAGTTACTGTTTACAGTATAATCGCTTTTCTCTGATTTTCCAAGCATATTTTTCAAGTCCTCCATTTCTTCTATTGTGCATCGTTTCTTTTTTCGTTATACTAAAAGCAAAATCGAATCAACTGGAGGAACTGAATCATGAGTAAAAATATCCTGGTAGGACAGTCCGGCGGGCCAACGGCCGTAATCAACGGAAGTCTCTACGGCGTTATAACAAAAGGCTTTGAGATGCCGCAGATCGATCATGTCTACGGCATGGTAAATGGAATCGAAGGATTCCTGCACGGACAGATGATGGACATGCAGACGCTGATAAAAGACGGAACCCTTCCGCTTGTAAAGACAACCCCGGGGGCTTACCTTGGATCCTGCCGCTATAAGCTTCCGGAGGATCTGGCGGATCCGGTGTATCCGGAACTTTTCACCAGATTTGAAGAGCACGAAATCGAGGCCGTCTTTTATATCGGAGGTAATGACTCTATGGACACAGTCAGCAAGCTCTCCCGCTACGCCGCGCAGCATGAAAGCCCGATCCGCTTTATCGGAATCCCAAAGACCATCGATAATGACCTGGTAATGACAGATCACACCCCTGGCTTTGGAAGCGCCGCCAAGTATGTAGCTTCTACCGTCCGCGAGATTGCCGTCGACGCATCCGTCTATGACAACAAACCGTCCGTCACCATCGTTGAAATCATGGGCCGTCATGCCGGATGGCTTACTGCGGCATCCGCCCTGGCACGAATGTTTAAGGGTGACAATCCGGTGCTGATTTATCTGCCGGAGACTGCCTTTCATCCGAAAACCTTCCTTGGACAGGTACGAAGGGCACTGGAGACCACCACGAATCTTGTTGTATGTATCTCTGAAGGAATCCACGACAATACCGGAACATTCATTTGCGAGTATGCAAATGATGTAGGTACCGATACCTTTGGTCACAAAATGCTGACCGGATCCGGTAAATACCTGGAAAACCTCGTAAAAGAAACACTCGGCATCAAAGTGCGCTCCGTGGAACTCAATGTTTCTCAACGCTGCTCTTCTGCCTGTCTGTCCCGGACAGATCTCCAGGAGGCCATTCTTGCAGGTTCCTACGGCGTAGAGCGTGCAATGGAAGGAGCGACAGGAGTGATGATTACATTTGAGCGGAAAGAAGGAGACTCTTATGAGATGACACCTGGAACCGCCGATGTCACAAAGATCTGCAACGAGGAAAAGACCGTACCGGCAGACTGGATCACCCCAGACGGTTCCGATGTGACAGAAGCCTTCCTCAACTATGCCCGTCCGCTCATCCAGGGACAGGTGGAAGTGCCACAGAAAGACGGTCTGCCATATTTCGCGTTCCGAAACGGCAAATAAATGTACAACCTGAACAACGCGAACTTGATATTCATATTTTGTTCATTTTTTGTTATTGAAAGTTTCATTTGTAGAACACTAATTTTTCACGAATTGTGGGTATACTAAAATCATCAAAAGGAACACGAAACAGATTTGATAAATACGCTGTCAAGTAAATACTTTTTGAATAAACTTTTTCATAATAAATGCCGGGGATCAGCCGATGGTCACCCGGCATCCTCCCTGTCTATGAGCATTTTCATAATTACTTTCATTATATACGAAAGAAACTGATCCCCCTGGCTCTTAAAAGCCATTGGGATTTTCTCTACATTTCAGTCAGATCCGATTTCCATTTACTCCGCTTACCAAATTCAAAAAGTTTCTTATTGGTAAACTTTTCTTCTTAAAGTGTCGTTCAATTCCATTGAATCTTCCCAGTCTCTCTCTTATAATCATAGTAGGAGGTGAAAACAATGCATGAATTGCGGATTGCGGAAAACTTAATCCGGCTTCGCCATGAGCGCAAAATTACGCAGGAGGAGCTGGCGGACTATATTGGCGTCACAAAAGGCTCTGTCTCTAAATGGGAGAAAAATATCAGCAAACCGGATCTCCAAACGATTCCGGTTCTCGCCACGTTTTTCGGTGTTACCATCGATGAACTGCTTGGATACCTGCCTCAGCTTTCCAAGGATGAGATCCAGAAGCTGTATCTGGACTATTCCAATTCCTTTGCCGTATCAGATTTTGATAAAACGGTAGAGGACATCCGGACTACTGTGAAGCACTATTATTCTTGTTATCCCCTTGTCTTTCAGATGTGTGTCCTTTTGCTGAATCATTATTTACTTGCCAAAACACAAAAATTACAGACAGAGCTTTTACATTATATGAAAGATTTGTGCGACCATATCATCGCACACTGTGCAGATCTCAATCTGTGCAAGGATACCTTGATTCTAAAAGCGCTCATTCTCATGGGTGGAGGACAATATAAGGAAGCGCTCCAGATACTGGAAGCGGACTCTGATCCCAGAACACTTTCCAGAGAAAGTGACAGCGTCCTCGTCTCCGCCTATTTGATGAACGGAGACAGGGAAAAGGCATGTGACTTTGCCCAGATCACGATGTATCTGAATCTGTTCTCCCTGGTAGAGCTTTCCGCTAAGTATCTAACCGTGGCGGCAAGTGATCAGAATGCTTTTGACATGACGGTGGAGCGGGTGGAGTCTTTGATCGACAGCTATCAGCTTGTAAAACTCAATGCCAATGCTGTCTCCGTTTTTGAGTACCAGGCAGCGCTTGGATATCTGCAGTTTGACGATCCCGATGCCGCTCTTACCCATACCCGGAAATACCTGGACGGAATCCGCACGCTTTTGTCAGACGAAGAGTATCGCCTTCATGGTGACCGCTACTTTAACCGGATTGATCACTGGATCGAACAGCTTGCAAACGGCTCTGTCTCTCCCCGGGCGAGAAAAACATTCGTAAAAGACATTGCTGCTTCCCTGTCCCATCCGCTTTTTGAAAAACTAAAAGATGACAACACGTTTCGGAGACTTCAGAATCAATTAAAGGAGATGATTGAATGAGTTTACAGGAAATGCTGCCTTTTTTCATTCCACTTGCCATTGTGGAACTAGTATTGCTCTTTTATACCTTATGGCATATCTTCACACACACGCATTATAAACGCGGTACCCGGCTGATGTGGTGTATCATTGCTATTGTCGGGATGCAGTTCATCGGACCCGTGCTGTACTTTGTATTCGGGAGGGAGGACGAATAAGCATGGATATTTTATCAATCCGAGAGCTCACAAAATCTTTCGGTTCCCGCACAGTAATTGATCATCTTCATCTGTCCGTTCCAGCGCATTCTGTCTTTGGCTTTATTGGGAAAAATGGTGCCGGGAAGACGACAACCATGCGAATGATTGTAGGGCTTCTAAAGCCGGACCATGGCGAAATCCAAGTCAACGGTGAACGGGTATCTTTTGGCGAAAACCAGACGAACCGTTATATTGGCTATCTTCCGGATGTTCCGGAATATTATGGCTTTATGACTGCCTCTCAGTATCTGACGCTGTGCGGTGAGATCACCGGTATGCAGTCCTCAGATGTCAGACGGCGCATCCTGGATCTTCTGGATCTTGTAGGTCTTACAGACAGTAAGAAACATATCCACACCTACTCCCGTGGGATGAAACAGCGGCTTGGTATCGCCCAGGCTCTTTTGAACGCCCCAAAGCTTCTGATCTGCGACGAGCCGACTTCGGCTCTCGATCCGGTAGGTCGAAAGGAGATACTGGATATTCTCTCTTCTGTCACTGAGGAGACGACGGTGCTTTTCTCCACCCACGTGTTATCAGATGTGGAGCGGATCTGTGACCACGTTGCCTTGCTGCACGACGGCAGCATCGTCGTCCAGGGGACGCTGGAGAATCTCAAACGGAAACGCAACGGGGAAAAAATCCAAATCGAATTTGAACGTCGTTCTGATGCAGAGGCCTGCCTGAAGAAGTACCCGGAAAGCCTGCAGACAGACGCACTCACACTCATACTCCCGAAACGCGCTGACATCACCATGCCATCTGTAATGGCTGACCTTGTCTCCAGACAAGTGCCAGTGCAAAAGCTGGAAAAGCTGGAGCCGACATTGGAAGATTTATTTTTGGAGGTGGTAGAACATGAGACAGCTCCGTGCCATGATGAAAAAAGAACTCTTTGAGCAGTTAAAGACCCATCGTCTCGTTGTCATGTTGCTTTTGTTCACCCTTGTGGGCGTGCTCAGTCCGGCCTTTGCTAAGATGACACCGTGGCTTTTGGATCTCGTGTCCGGCGATATGGCAGAGACCGGTATCCAGATCGGCAATCTGGAGGTGACTTCTCTCTCCTCCTGGACACAGTACTATAAAAATATGCAGATCATTCTTTTTGTCTTTCTGATTTTATACGGCGGTATCCTGACTTCAGAATACCAGCATGGAACACTGATTATTCTTCTGTCCAAAGGATTGAAACGCCACAACATCCTGCTGCCGAAATACTTTGCCCTGCTTCTGACCTGGACATTTGGGTGTCTGATCAGCTTTGGCATCACCTTTGCCTACACCGTCTACTTCTGGGACAACAGCATCATTCAGAACCAGGCGTTCTCCCTGCTTACCTTCTATCTTCTGGGAGTGTGGATGATCTCTGTCCTCGTCGGGGCTTCGGTCTTCTGCCGGTCAGTTTCGGCAGTTCTTCTGGTCTGTGCTGCTTGCTTCGGGATCTCCTACTTTGCCGGGTTTTTCCCGGCCGTGAGCGATTATGTTCCAACCCTTCTTCTTGGACAAATGGATCTTCTGACCGGAACTACTGATTGCAGTCACTTCCTGCC
Organism: Sellimonas intestinalis; assembly: GCF_001280875.1. Lineage (GTDB taxonomy): Bacteria > Bacillota > Clostridia > Lachnospirales > Lachnospiraceae > Sellimonas > Sellimonas intestinalis. Next base: position 17,838 of record NZ_LGAJ01000019.1, read on the forward strand.
AGCCATTGTAATTACGGTACTGCTCACGGTTTTCAACGTCACTGCTGCTGTCCTGTGCTTTCGGAAAACGTCCATCTGATTTTGCTTGGAAACGGGTTAGTAGTACATGAGCCTATCAAAATAAAACGCCCCCCTGTCATCCGACAATATCATACATTGCCGGCGCAGGGGGCTATCGTTCTCTATTCTCTTTTCTTCTTAGGGTCGTTCCCTTCGTATCCCAATTCAGCTCCAAGCTTTCTGAGTGCTTCCTCAGTCGTCAGGAAGTGAACACCCAGGTACTTTGCCTTTTCGGTCTCCATTCTTAAGTTTCTCGGACATTCCCTGAATGCCTCTTCGTTCCTTTCCAGCATCGAGTTCGGGATTCCGGCGCTCTCCAGGAAGTTGCTTACCACCTCATAGGTGCTCTTGTCATTTTCACTACCGAAATTGTAAATGCCGGCAGGAGCATCAAACATCTGTTCCAGATTTGCTACGACTTCCCACACATCCGTGATACTGCGGTAATCCCAAACCGGGTATTTTACATGCTGTCCTGACCGTACAGCATGTAAAATCGCGGGAATCAGATTCCCATGTTCCTTTCCTTCCCGGAAGTCAGCAGCGAACATCCAGCTTAACCGAAGTGCCACCGTATCCGGATGTACCTGAATGGCCTCCTCTTCCGCACGGACTTTCTGTCTTCCGTAAACATTGAGCGGGGAAAGCGCCTCTTCCTCCCGGTGCGGCTCTTTCACTCCGTTTCCCGTGTAGACCTGATCTGAGCTGCAAAAAAGGAATCTTGCACCAATCTTCTGACAGATAACCGCCAGATTCCGGACTCCGTCCACATTCACCAGCTCTGAGTGCTCCGGGTTCTGCTCACAGGCTCCCACATCTGAGATAGCAGCCGTATGAATCAGGATATCCGGGCAGTCCCTTTTCAGCATTGTTTCCGTCTCCTCAGGATCAGTGAAATCCATGTCCGTATGGTGATATCCCTTTATCTCATATTTTCTTGCGTAGAACCGGAGAATCCTGCTGCCCAGAAATCCATCTGCTCCTGTCACGCCGATCTTCAATTTTGATTCCCTCTTTCTATTTTTCATGATTCTAGTGGCTTGGCTTATACAGGTGTCTCGGAATTCCGTCCACCATAACCGGAGAAACATCTCCCTGGATCAGTGGTTTTATATAGGCAATAAACTCATCTGTCACATAGGTTCCTTCTGCATTGACCCATTCTCTTGGAACAAGCTTTTCGTCGTTTGCAATCTTATGTACATCCTTCACTTCCGTGCTGCACTGATATGGATCGTCGGAAATTCTCTTGAGTACGACCATCTTTCCGTTATCTCCCTCGTCGGCTGCCTTCACAGCCGCTCCTCCTACCTGGGACGCCTCCAGAATATCGACTCTGGACGCACAGTGGGATGCCGATCTCTGCAAGGTACTCAGCTCAATGGCACGGGTCTTGCATCCGATCTCATTGGCCACATAGTGTGCAAGGTACGCTGCTGTTCCGGTCAACTGTTTATGTCCAAAAGCATCTACGAAGTCCACGTTTGCACCCAGCTCACAGACATACCGTCCGTCTTCCAGATGAATTCCCTCGGAAACTGCTACCACTACAGACGGTTTCTTCGCCAGAAGCTCCCGGATCCGCTCCATGAAATTGTCCAGATCAAAAGTCAGCTCCGGAAGATAAATCAGGTCCGGTCCCGCACAGTCTTCTCCCTTTGCAAGGGCAGCCGCTCCGGTAAGCCATCCTGCGTTTCTTCCCATAATCTCCACGATGGTCACCAGTCCTTTGCTGTACTCAAGGCAAAAGCTGTCGCGGATAATCTCTTTTACAGATGTTCCAATATATTTCGCCGCACTTCCGTATCCCGGTGTATGGTCTGTCAGTGCCAGATCATTATCAATGGTCTTCGGGCATCCGATAAAACGGGTCGGATATCCCATCACAATCGCATAGTCGGAAAGCTTTTTGATCGTATCCATAGAGTCATTGCCTCCGATATAGATAAACGCCTCAATATCCAGCTTATCCAGAATCTCAAAAATCTTCTCATACACTTCCCGGTTCTCATGGATCTCCGGCAGTTTATAACGGCAAGACCCCAAGTATGCCGCCGGAGTCCTCTTTAAAAGCTCCGCATCCAGATCGTTTGTAATGTGCTCTGACAGATCAATATATTTCTCCTCCATCAGTCCCTGAATCCCGTGAAGCATTCCGTACACTTTCTTTGCTCCTCTGTCCTTTGCCGTACGATAGACACCGGCCAGACTGGAATTGATCGCCGCTGTCGGTCCTCCGGACTGTCCTACAATTACATTTCCTTTCATATCCCTACCTCCGTATTCGTCTTAATCCAATACGTCTATTTTAGTATATTTGTACATAATTGTCTATCATTTTTCACTTTTTTCGTCAATTTTATTGTAACAGTTCGGCTATGCACTCTATTCTTCTTTTGCCCAGTCAAATGCATAGCGCACTGCTTTCTTCCAGCCTTTCATCTTCTCCTGACGCTTCTCCTCAGGAAGCGCCGGGGTGAATTCCCGGTCAATCTTCCAGTTTGCCCGGATTTCTTCGGTGTCCTTCCAGACGCCCGCCGCAAGTCCTGCCAGATAAGCCGCACCCATGGCCGTCGTCTCCACACATGCCGGACGCCGCACCGGAGCGGCATCAAAATCAGCCTGCACCTGCATCAGAAAATCATTGGCGCTTGCCCCGCCGTCCACTTTGAGCGAAGTCAGTGTGATACCGGAGTCCGCCTCCATGGCACGGATGACATCGTGAACCTGATAGGCCAAAGACTCCAGTGTCGCCCGGATGATGTGACACTTATTGACGCCCCGTGTGATGCCGACGATGGCGCCTCGTGCATACTGATCCCAGTACGGAGCGCCAAGACCGGTAAAGGCAGGAACCACATAACAGCCGTTTGTATCCGGCACTTTCTGCGCCATATATTCAGAGTCCGCCGCCGAATCAATCAGCCGCATCTCATCCCGAAGCCACTGGATCGCAGCCCCCGCCACGAAAATCGATCCTTCCAAGGCGTACTGCACCTTACCGTCCATTCCCCAGGCAATGGTCGTAACAAGTCCGTTTTTCGAAAATACCGGGGTCTCCCCCGTATTCATCAACAGAAAACAGCCTGTCCCGTACGTGTTCTTTGCTTCTCCCGGAGAAAAGCAGGTCTGTCCAAAAAGCGCCGCCTGCTGATCCCCTGCCGCTCCTCCAATCGGAATTTCCCCGCCAAAATATGCCGGGGACGTCGTTCCGTAAATACAGCTCGACGGCCGGACTTCCGGAAGCATACATTTCGGAATGTCTAAGACTTCCAAAATCTCGTCATCCCACTGAAGTGTATTGATATTGAACATCATCGTTCTGGAGGCATTGGAGTAATCCGTCGCGTGGACTTTTCCCTTTGTCAGTTTCCAGATGAGCCACGTCTCCACCGTACCAAAAAGCAGTTCCCCTCTCTTAGCCCGTTCTTTTGCTCCTTCTACATGTTCCAGAATCCAACGCACTTTCGTACCCGCAAAGTAGGCGTCAATGGTCAGTCCGGTTTTCATCCTGAACCACTCTTCCAGCCCCCGCTCTTTTAAACTGTCGCAGTATTTGGCTGTCCTTCTGCACTGCCATACGATCGCATGACACACCGGAACTCCGGTCTCCTTGTCCCATACGATGGCTGTCTCTCTCTGATTGGTGATGCCAATGGCAGCAATATCATCCGCCGACGCCCCGATCTTACTCATGGCCTCTACTGCCACACCAAGCTGAGTCGACCAGATCTCGTCCGCATCGTGTTCTACCCATCCCGGCTTCGGAAAATACTGGGTAAATTCTTTCTGTGCAAGACTGACAATCTTTCCCGCACGGTCAAACAGAATACAACGGTTACTCGTCGTCCCCGCATCCAGCGCCATAATATATTGTTTCACTCTCTTTTACCTCCTGTTTTCTTGTTTTATCATCCAGATTCCGGCAACAAGAATCACCGGAAATACGATTGCTGAAAAAAGTCCTGCTTTCAGTCCCCTCCCAGAAAGTTCTGAGATCATTCCTACAAGACCAGGTCCCGCAGAGCATCCCAGGTCCCCTGCCAATGCAAGGAAAGCAAACATGATGGTACCGCCCCTTCTTAATACTTTTGCCGCGGTACTAAAACTTCCAGGCCACATAATTCCGACCGAAAGACCGCACAGGGCACAGCCTGCCAGTCCCAGTACAGGGCTTTTTGACAGGCCTGCCAGCAGGTAGGCCGCCACACAGAGCAGGCCGCTTATCATCATAAAATTATGGAGCCGGATCTTCTCTGAAAACGCCCCATACCAGGCTCTTGCCGCACCCATACAGGCCGCAAACATACACGGCCCCGCCAGATCCCCTACTGTCTTGCTGACAGAAAGTCCCATTTCCGCAAAGGCGCTTGCCCACTGGCTCATGCCCTGCTCCGCTGCTCCCGCACAGACCATCACGATAAATAAAATCCAAAATACCCTTTCCCGAAAGATCTCACGAAGCCCCATGCTCTTTCCCTCCTCCACGAGGGAACGGATCGGCACATGAAAAAAGAGGCAGGTATTAAAAAAGGGAATAACTGCCCAGATACAGGCCAAAATCCACCAGGATCCGGTCCCGAATACTGCAAAATACAGGGTACTGATCAGTACCACTCCCACATGTCCCCAGCAGTAAAAAGAGTGCAGCGAGCTCATCACCGCCTCCTTGTTCTTTGTCGGGCACGCCTCCACAATCGGACTTAACATGACTTCTATCAGCCCTCCTCCGATGGCATAGCAGACAATTCCGATCAGAAGCCCGATATATGGAACTGGAAACAGCCACGGCAAAAAGGCAAGCAGTAAAAGTCCTGTCCCACTGCATAGATGGGCTGTAATCATCGTTTTTCTCTCTCCGACCTTCTCCACCAGTCCGGCCGCCAGAAGATCCACCAGAAGCTGGACCCCAAAATTGACGGAGATTAACAATCCAATCTTATCCAGCGCAATCCCGAACTGCTTTTGAAAGGTCACAAACAGCAGGGGGACAAAATTATTGACAATGGCCTGGGTAATATATCCGATGTAACATGCGACAATCGTCGCATTGTCATTGTCTTTGATTCGTTTCATTCTTCTGCCTCGTTCTTCTTGATTTCTTTTATTTTATCTTGATTTGCCTTCATCGTCAATGAACAAACGAGAGACGTAAAACCATTCGTACATACGCGATGCACGGTTGGTTTTCGTCTCTCGTTTTTATTTGTCCTCAAATCTCATTATAGATCAGGGTTAGAATCATCTGTGCCGTCTCTGTCATATTCCTCCCCGTGTCCATGCTGCTCTTCTGGATATAGCGGAAAGCTTCTTCCTCCGTCATATGGTTGCGCTCCATGAGGACGGACTTGGCGTTTCGGATATAGTTCTCCTCTTTCTCCGTGCGCCTTGGCTTTTTGCCCTTGCGTTTCACCACCTGACGGTCCAGATTCTGAAGCATCATATTGACTGTACCGACAAACTCCAGAACTCTCACCGGCATCGTCACTGCAATCAGTCCCGGCTGTCTTCTGTAACTGACATTCTGTGTTGTATCCAAAAGCAGCAGATCAAAATAACGCGGCAGGCAGTTCAGCAAATCCGTATAATCCATATCAGAAAGCTTTGTTCCACTGATGATAATTCCGTGGGATAAACGCCCGGTTTCCTGGAGTGCCGCAGCCGCCGTAGGCACAACCGCCACATCCCGGAAGCCATGGCGCAGAAGTATTTCTTTGATTTTTCCCGCGGTATCCTTCCGTGGAAGTGCGATGATAATACTTCCCATATATCCTCCCCCTGCCATCTGTTAAAATCTGTGCAGATACTCCTTAAGTTCCCAGTCTGTAACTTCCCGCGTATAGAACCCCCATTCCTTTCTTTTTTCCTTTAAATAGGTTTCCACATATCGTTCTCCACACACCTGTTTTAAAAACGCATCTTGTTCCAGTGCATCCAGAGATTCCTTTAATGTCCCCGGAAGCTTTCCGGCCTTTTCATCCGCTTTTAACGGAACCATCCTTTCACGAATCCCGTTTAAACCGGCGGACACCACCAGTGCAATGAGCAGATACGGATTCGCCGCGCCGTCCGGCAGAGTCCATTCCATATGAATCTCACCCTCTCTTCCCGTCACCACACGGATCGGAGCCCGGTAGTCATTGAACGACCAGAATAGCTCTGTAGGCGCGTGAAATCCCGGTTTCAGCCGCTTATACGAATTGATAATCGGATTGGAAAACGCCGCCATTCCGTTCATATGAGTCAAAAGCCCCGCAATAAAGGAGTATGCCTCCCGGCTTAGTCCATTTTCCATTTCCTGATCCGCAAAGAGACTCCTCCCATTCCGGAATCCGGAAATATTTAGCGACAGGGCCGAGCCCGGAAGATCTGTCCGTGGCTTTGGCATGAAAGTTGCGTGCAGGCCGTGTCTCTGGGCTATGGTACGTACTGTGGAACGAAAGGTTATAATCTGATCCGCCACCTTGACGCCCCGGGCCTGTTTAAAGTCTACCTCATGCTGGGCCGGAGCGTCCTCGTGATGGGAGGATTCGATTTCAAATCCCATCTCCTCCAGTGTCAGAATCATATCTCTTCTCGCGTTTTCTCCCTGGTCAAGGGGCGCCACATCGAGGTACCCGGCTTTCTCCCTTGTCCTCGTTGTCGGATTGCCCTCTTCGTCAGTCTCAAACAGAAAAAATTCGCACTCCGGATCCAGATCAAAGCTGTATCCCTCCTGCCCTGCCTCATCCATCACTTTTTTCAGGATGTATCTGGAACTTTCCGGAACCTCTCGTCCCTCCTGATCCATCAGATCACAGAGGAAGCGCGCCACCTTACCCTGCTGCGGTCTCCACGGCAGTACCGTGAACGTATCGAGATCCGGTTTTAAGCAGACCTTATCATATCCCATGTCTTTCATCCCGGCAATACTGTAGCCGTCTACCATACACTTTCCAGTCAGCGCCTTTTCCATCTGTCCGGCAGTCACGGCGATATTGCGGATCGTCCCGAAGATATCTACAAATTGCATACGGATAAATTTTACATCTTCCTCTTCCATCATCTGTAGAATTTCCCATGTCTCATATTTTGCCATCTTGATTTCCTCCATCTTTCGATTGCGTCGATTCCCTGATGTACTTATTATATTCCGCATCCGGAAGAAAGGGCAAGAACTATGTCCGATCTTTTCCTCTGTTCTTTCGTACTGTCCCATCCTTCTGATTCTATTCAGGAAAGATTCGTGTAGCCCATGAGAGAACGGTCAATCTCCCTTGCCGCTTCCCGGCCTTCCCGGATCGCCCAGACCACAAGGGATTGCCCCCGTCTCATATCACCTGCCACAAATACACGAGGAACACTGGCCGCAAAGTCCTGATCGTCTACCGTTCCTCGTCCGGACGTTTTAACCTGGAAAGCATCTATGACGTAATCTTCCGCTCCGGTAAATCCTGCCGCAATCAGCACCAGATCTGCCGGAATCGTTTCCTCGCTTCCTTTCACCGGCTGCATCTCCATCCGCCCGGTTTTCTCGTTTTTCTTCTGTTCTAACCGAATCGTCCGAATAGCACGCACATTCCCTTCCTTATTTTTCAGAAATTCCTTTACTGTCGTCTGGTAGCATCTTGGATCTTTTCCCGTCAGAGCGATCCTCTCTTGCTGCCCATAATCGGTCTTTTCCACCCTCGGCCACTCCGGCCACGGATTGTTCCCATCCCGTTCTTTTGGCGGCTTGGGCATCATCTCTAACTGGGTCACAGACTTCGCCTGTAAACGCAGGGAGGTTCCCACACAGTCATTTCCTGTATCTCCGCCGCCAATAATGACGACATGTTTTCCTTTTGCAAGCTCAGATGGGACGGTGGCAAATCCGGAATCCAGAAGTGTCTTTGTCACTTCCGAAAGAAAATCCACCGCAAAGCGGATCCCCCCGGCATCTCTTCCCGAAACGTTAATATCCCTTGGTCTTGAGGCGCCACAGGCAAGCAGCACTCGGTCAAAAGTGTCCAGAATCTCCGCTGCCTCTTTGTCCCGGCCCACATCGATGTTTGTACAAAAAACAACACCTTCCTCCTCCATAAGTGCTTTCCTTCGCTCAATCGAGCTTTTCTCTAACTTCATATTCGGGATGCCGTACATCAGCAGTCCTCCGATCCTGTCCTTCCGTTCAAAGACAGTCACACTGTGTCCTTGGCGGTTCAAAAGCAGTGCCGCCGTAAGTCCGGCAGGTCCGCTTCCGATCACCGCTACACGCTTTCCGGTGCGGTTTTCCGGTGGCTGGGGCTTTATCATCCCTTTTGCAAAGGCCCAGTCGATAATCGCACGCTCATTTTCTTTCGTTGTTACCGGATTCATGTTTACGTTGCAGGTACATGCCGCCTCACAGAGCGCCGGACAGACCCGGGATGTAAATTCCGGGAAACAGTTGGTCTTTTGCAATCGCTGATAGGCGGCTTCATACTGCCCGTGGTACAAAAGATCATTCCACTCTGGCACCAGGTTATTTAACGGGCATCCGGACGCCATTGTACCAATCATTCCTCCAAACTGACAGAACGGCACTCCGCATCCCATGCATCTTGCCCCCTGCTCTTTTTGTACTTCTGGCGGGAGCGGCTCATGGAATTCATGGAAATCTCCGATCCGCTCCTTGCAGGGGCGTTCACTTCCCGTCCGTCTTTCATATTCTAAAAATCCTGTCGGTTTTCCCATGTTGTTTTTATCCCTCCTGTCTTTTCTGACCTACGCTCTCGTAGAACGCCTCAATCTGCGCCTCCTCGCTGTCAAACCCCATCGCTTCATACTTTCTGCTTAGTGTCAGCATCTTTTTATAATCATTTGGAATGATCTTTTTAAATTTCGACAGATATTTCGTAAACTGCTCCAGAATCTCCTGTCCTTTCCGGGACCCGGTCTCCCGTACATGTTCCTCGATCATGGCTCGCAATTCGTCCGCATCCCCCTTCTGCGTGATTTCCTCCATAGAAATCATCTCCTTGTTGATGTTACGGTAGAGAGAATTCCACTCGTCCAACACGTAGGCGATTCCGCCGCTCATGCCGGCCGCAAAGTTCTTCCCGGTCTTACCGATGACAGCGATCCTGCCGCCTGTCATATACTCGCATCCGTGGTCTCCCACGCCTTCCACAACCGCTGTAGCTCCCGAATTCCGCACGCCGAAACGCTCTCCTGCCAGTCCGCAGATAAAGGCTTTTCCGTCAGTCGCCCCATAAAGGGCAACATTTCCGATAATCATATTGTCCTCTGCCCGGTAGGTACCTCCCTTGGGCGGCCGGATGACAAGTTTCCCCCCGGAAAGTCCTTTTCCAAAGTAGTCGTTACAGTCTCCATCCAGGCGGATCGTCAGTCCTGCCGGGATGAAAGCTCCAAAACTCTGCCCTCCGTTTCCTGTACATGCTATCTGATACGTATCTTCCTGCACCCCTTCCGGATATCGTCTCGTAAGTTCGGATCCAAACATCGTTCCAAACGTCCGGTCCGTATTTTTGACGTGAACCTGTATCTTGCCAGGTTCTCCGGCATCCAGCTTTTCTTGCAGTTCTTTGATGAGAACCGTCTGATCCAGTGTCCCGGAAAGTCCAAACTCATACTCTCCTTTGAGATTGCCTTTCCCCATATACGGCGAATTCAGGATAGCTCCAAGGTCTATCATCCTTCCTCTTTTGCTTTGTGGATTTTCCCGCACTTTCAGAAGATCGGTGCGCCCTACCATCTCATCTATCGTCCTTACACCAAGCTTCGCCATATATTCCCGGAGTTCCCGGGCAATAAACCGCATGAAATGAATCACATATTCTGGTTTTCCTTTGAAACATTTCCGAAGTTCTGGATTTTGTGTTGCCACTCCCATCGGACAGGTGTCCTGATTGCAGACCCGCATCATCACACAGCCAAGGGCTACCAGCGGAGCCGTCGCAAATCCAAATTCCTCTGCTCCCAGAAGAGCTGCGACGGCTACGTCCCGGCCGCTCATCAGCTTTCCGTCCGTCTCTATCCGAACTTTGTTTCTCAGTCCGTTTTTCAGAAGTGTCTGATGCGCCTCGGCAAGGCCCAGCTCCCACGGGAGTCCGGCATTGTGAATGGAACTTCCCGGTGCGGCTCCGGTGCCTCCGTCGTACCCGGAGATCAGGACCACCTGAGCTCCTGCCTTTGCCACACCAGCCGCAATCGTACCTACCCCGGCCTCTGACACCAGCTTCACAGAAATCCGTGCATTTGGATTTGCGTTTTTCAGATCGTAAATCAACTGCGCCAAATCCTCAATAGAATAGATGTCATGGTGCGGCGGCGGGGAAATCAGACTCACGCCTGGAGTAGAATACCGAGTTTTTGCAATCCACGGATACACTTTCTTTCCCGGCAGGTGGCCTCCTTCTCCCGGCTTTGCCCCCTGAGCCATCTTGATTTGAATCTCTTCGGCGCTTGCCAGATAACGGCTGGTGACACCAAAACGTCCGCTTGCCACCTGCTTGATGGCAGAACAGCGATTGTCCTTCGTCCCTTTTGTCAGTAGACGCTCCGGGGACTCACCTCCCTCTCCACTGTTGGATTTCCCGTGTATCTTATTCATAGCGACCGCCAGCGCTTCGTGGGCTTCCTGAGAAATAGAACCGTAGGACATGGCTCCGGTCTTAAATCGCCTTACAATGGAATCTACACTTTCTACCTCTTCGATGGGAACGCCTTCCTTCGGATATCGGAAGTCCATGAGACTTCTCAAATATCCGGTTTCCTCTTTATCAATCTGTCCTGTATACTCCTGAAACATTGTGTAATCGTCCTGCCAGACGGACTGCTGGAGAAGGTGAATCGTCGCCGGATTGTACCGGTGATGCTCTCCCTGACTACGAAAACTATGCCGCCCCACACTCTCCAATGTAAGATCCGTCTTTCGTCCCAATGGGTCAAATGCCTGACTGTGACGCAGTTCCACATCCTCCTCTATCTCTTTCATGGTAATCCCGCCCACCCGGCTGAGGGTGTGGGTAAAATACGGATCAATGACCTCTTTGGAGATGCCCACCGCCTCGAAGATCTGGGAACCCTGGTAAGATTGGATCGTGGAGATGCCCATCTTGGACGCAATCTTGACGATTCCGCCTAAGATGGCCTTATCATAATCATGGACCGCCGCATAATAGTCTTTTTCCAGCAAGCCATCCTCGACCATCTCCCGGATCGTCTCGTGAGCCAGATACGGGTTGACCGCGCTCGCCCCATATCCAAGGAGCGTTGCAAAATGATGGACTTCCCTTGGCTCTGCCGACTCTAGGATGATCGGCATAACCGTACTCTTTTTCGTCCGGACAAGGTAGTGATGGACGGCGGAGACCGCCAGCAACGATGGGATTGCTACATGAGTCTCATCTACACCCCGATCCGTAAGAATCAAGATGGACGCCCCGTCCTTATAAACCCGGTCCACCTCGATGAAAAGACGCTCCAGTGCTATCTTCAGAGACATATGTTTCATACAGGTGATCATTACCTCCGCCGGGTACAGCCCCGGCTGTCTCACGCCCTTGATTTTCAGAAGATCCGTATCTGACAGAATCGGATTGTTGACCTTCAGTACCTGGCAATTTTCTGGCTGTTCTTTTAGAATGTTGCCTTCTTTTCCGATGTACACACTGGTGTTGGTGACAATCTTCTCCCGCACTGCGTCAATCGGAGGGTTCGTCACCTGGGCAAACCGTTGCTTAAAATAGGAGAACAGCAATGGCTGCTTGTTGGAAAGTGCCGCAAGCGGGGTATCCACACCCATGGACGTAATCCCTTCCGTACCGTTTAATGCCATCGTACGAATGGAATCGTGGTACTCCTCGTAGGAATATCCAAATGCTTTCCTAAGCCTTGCGCACTCTTCCTTCGTATACTGCTCCACCTTTTTGTTCGGGATCTTGAGATCTTTTAATTCCATCATATGTTGATCCAGCCATTCCCCGTAAGGCTGTCTGGACGCATAAGTCTCTTTGATTTCATCATCTGTCAGAATTTTTTGTCTCACAGTATCCGCCACCAGCATCTTTCCCGGATGAATCCTTCCTTTTTCCAGGATCTGTTCTTCCCGGATTCCCTGAAGTACTCCCACTTCGGATGACAGATAGAGATAGCCGTCCCGGGTGATGTAGTACCTGGACGGACGCAGACCGTTCCGGTCCAGCACTGCCCCCAGGATATCACCGTCACTGAAAAGGACGGACGCCGGACCGTCCCAAGGTTCCATCATGGTTGCATAGTACTGATAGAAATCTCGTTTTTTCTGGCTCAGGGTATCATGATTCTCCCATGGTTCCGGAATCACACACGTCACTGCAAGAGGCAGATCCATTCCATTCATCACAAGAAATTCCAAAGTATTATCCAGCATGGCAGAATCTGAACCGCTCTGATCCACCACTGGGAATATCTTGTCAAGACTCCCTGAAAAATACGGAGAAACCATTCTCTCTTCTCTTGCGAGCATCTTATCCGCATTTCCCTGGATCGTATTGATCTCCCCGTTGTGAACGATGAAACGGTTCGGATGCGCCCGGTTCCAGCTTGGCTCTGTGTTTGTACTAAATCTTGAGTGTACCATGGCGATCGCGGTCTGATAATCCGGATCCTGAAGATCCTCAAAAAATGTACGTAGTTGTCCGACTAGAAACATGCCTTTATAGACAATCGTTCTGCCGGATAGAGAAACAATGTACGTCTCTGTACTGCTCTGCTCAAATTCCCGGCGGATGGCATAGAGTCTCCGGTCAAATTCCAGCCCTTTTGCAGTATCCGAGGGCTTTTCAATAAATCCCTGCATAATATACGGCATACAGTCTCTGGCTTTCTTGCCGAGTACGTCCTCGTGCACCGGTACTTTCCTCCACCCAAGAAAGCGGAGCCCCTCTTTTGCCACGATCGTCTCAAACATCTTCCGTGACTGGTTTCTCGTAAGTTCGTCTGCCGGAAAGAAAAACATCCCGATTCCGTATTCCCGGTCTTCTCCAATGAGAATCTGCTCTTTTAGGCACACCTTTTTGAAAAAACGATGGGAAATCTGTAGTAAAATCCCGACTCCGTCCCCGGTCTTTCCCTCGGCGTCCTTTCCTGCACGGTGCTCCAGATTCTCCACGATCTCAAGCGCCTGACTCACAACCTGATGTGTCTTTTTTCCTTTGATATTTACGACTGCGCCGATTCCACAGTTGTCATGCTCCAGCATCGGACAGTAAAGTCCCTGATTTCCTTTCATCGCTCTCTTCCTTTCGTTTTCATTCTAATTCCGGTGCTCAGACGCCGCTTTTACAAACCCGGCAAAAAGAGGGTGCGGCCGGTTCGGCCTCGACTTAAATTCCGGATGTGCCTGAGTACCAATATAAAACGGATGATCCGTAATCTCTATCATTTCCACGATCCTCTGATCCGGGGACAGCCCCGCCAGGTGCATCCCTGCTTCTTCCAGGACGCTCCGGTAATCGTTATTGACCTCATAGCGGTGTCTGTGTCTCTCGGAGATCTCCCTCTTTCCATAAAGGGCAAAGCACCGGGAATCTTCATCCAGTACACACGGATATGCCCCAAGCCTCAGAGTGCCCCCGATATTTTCCACATCTTTTTGATCCGGCATCAAAGCGATAACCGGATGCATGGTCTCCGGCTGAAACTCGATACTGCCCGCATCGTGATATCCCACGACAAACCGGGCGAAGGCCACGATAGCCATCTGCATTCCCAAGCAGATTCCAAGATATGGGATTTTCTCCCGTCTTGCATACTCTGCCGCCAGAATCATGCCTTCTGTGCCCCGTCTCCCAAACCCTCCCGGCACGAGAATTCCATCCACGCCACAAAATGTCTCCTCCACATTTTCTTCCGTAATCGTCTCCGAATCCGTCCAGCGGAAACGGATATCCGTATGGCAACTGATACCTCCATGCTTCAATGCTTCCACTACACTTAAGTATGCATCGTGAAGCTGGGTATATTTCCCGACGATGGCGATCTCGGCTTCCTGTTTCGGATTCTTAAGTGCCTCCGTCATCTCAATCCAGTCACTGAGATCCGGTTCCCTTTGTTCCAGATGCAGACAGTTTAAAACTGCCTGTGCCAGGTTCTCCCGCTCCATAGCAAGGGGCGCCTCATAAAGATACTCTACATCCAGATTCTGCAGGACATGTTCTGACGGCACATTACAGAAAAGTGCGATCTTATCTTTCATCTCCAGAGGTAGCGGGTATTCAGACCGGCATACGAGGATGTCAGGCCAAAGTCCCAGGCGTTGCAATTCCTTGACACTTGCCTGTGTTGGTTTCGTCTTCATCTCGCCAGATGCTTTCAGATAAGGAATCAGCGTTACATGGATGAGGATGGCATGCTCCTTCCCTACATCATGCTGAAACTGCCGAATGGCTTCCAGAAACGGCTGGCTCTCGATATCTCCGACGGTGCCGCCCACCTCGATAATCGCGATCCTCTCCTCTCCTGGATTTTTCGCCCGGTAGAACCTCTCCTTAATCTCATTCGTAATATGCGGTATTACCTGAACCGTGCCCCCGCCGTAGTCTCCGTGTCGCTCCTTATTTAACACCGACCAGTAAATCTTTCCGGAGGTGACATTGGAGTTCTTGTCCAGGCTTTCATCAATGAACCGTTCGTAGTGTCCCAGATCCAAATCTGTCTCCGTACCATCATCTGTCACAAATACCTCCCCGTGCTGGATCGGGTTCATCGTCCCTGGATCCACGTTAATATACGGATCAAATTTCTGCATCGTGACCTGATAGCCCCTCGCCTTGAGAAGTCTCCCCAAAGACGCCGCCGTAATCCCTTTTCCAAGACCGGATACTACTCCTCCTGTTACAAAAACATAGTTTACCATTGCTTGTCTTTCCTCCTTTTTGCTGCTCTAAAACTCCCAAAACATAAAAAAAGGGGCAAAAGTGTCTGGAAATCGCTTTTTCCGCGTTTCCTGACCGACACCTTTGCCGCCTTTTCGTTTCCTTCATTTTTATTATTCCAATACTATACTCTGTTTTTTACTTTTTGTAAATCCCTTTTTTATTTTTTATCAGATCCGACTTTCCTTCCCTTCCGAAACCGGGTATTGATTGTCAAAACATGCCTTACAGATTCCAAGGTCTCCCACAACGGTCTGAAGATCCTCGATCTTCATATAGCCAAGGGAATCCGCGCCGATGAGTGTGCGGATCTCCTCAGTCGTGTGCTCTGAGGCAATGAGCTGATCATTGGATGGAACATCTGTGCCGTAATAACACGGATACAGAAACGGCGGGGCGCTGATCCGCACATGGACTTCCTTGGCTCCTGCTGCCTTGAGCATCCGGATTAAGTTTGCCATAGTCGTCCCCCGAACGATAGAATCATCGACCAAAACGATGCGTTTTCCCCTCACCACCGGCTCCAGTACATTAAGCTTAATCCGAACGCTGGATCTTCGCTCTTTCTGAGTCGGCTTGATAAACGTTCTGCCGACATAACTGTTTTTATAAAAGGCAAGCTCAAAGGGAAGTCCTGTTTCCATAGCAAAACCTCTGGCCGCAGTAATCCCGGACTCCGGCACTCCCGTTACCAAATCGGCATCCGCCGGCCAAGCTTTCGCAAGAGCACGCCCCAGCCGTATTCTGGCGTCATAGATCCCGATGCCGTCCATGGTACTGTCCAGCCTCGCAAAATAAATGTATTCAAAGATACAATGGGCTCGTTTCTCCTGCTGCAGCTCTTTGTTGGAGATAATACCGTCTTTTGTAATAGCAATCATCTCTCCCGGCTCAATATCCCGGATAAATTCTGCTCCTACCGCATCCAGGGCACAGCTTTCTGACGCTACGACGTAGGCATGCCCTCTCTTTCCAATGCAGAGCGGTTTCAATCCGAAGGGATCCCGAAGAGCGACAAGCTTTCTAGGACTCATCACCACCAGCGCATACCCGCCCCGGATCTTTCTGGACGTACAAAGGATCGCCTCCTCCACGTTTCTTGTATGCACTCGCTCCTTGGCAATGCAGTACGCAATCATTTCAGAATCCGTGGTCGTGTGGAAGATGGCACCTCCATAGACCAGCTCCTCTTTCAATTCAGGTGCATTGATCAGATTTCCATTGTGTGCAAGAGCCAGGGTGCCTTTGATATAGTTGAGAACAAGGGGCTGTGCATTCTCCCTGGTAGATCCCCCCGTAGTTGAGTAGCGAACATGCCCGATCCCCAGATTTCCATGGAGGGACGCAAGCATATCTGCCTTGAATACTTCACTGACCAGCCCCTGGTCCTTATGGTAGGCGATATTTCCCCGCTCCCCCCTGGTGTCTGAGACAACAATGCCGCAGGACTCCTGTCCCCTATGCTGGAGGGCACAGAGTCCATAATAGATCGAGGAGGCTACATCTTTTCCGTCTATATCGTAGATACCAAATACACCACACTCTTCTCCGACTCCCGTTTCCCTTCTCTGATTCCACTCTGTCTTTGTCTTCATCTTTTTTCCTCCATCCCTTTTCTCGCCATCTTCTGGCTCTTATTTTCAGAAAACAGGTTCGATTCCCGTTCATACTAAGATATTTTAACCATCTTTTTCGATTTTGCAAGGGTCATATTAGAAGAGATGTTTTTTCAATGATTCCTATCTGTGAATCATCAGACATTTCTATTTTCCAAAAAAGGATTGACAGCGCCACTAGTTTGTGTTTATACTACCTGCATAAAGCAATGGCGCTTTGGATTTGGTCCAAAGTGCCTTTTTTGATTTCAGGATAGGAAAGGAGCTGTCTCTCTATGATGAAAGAACTGACAAACACAATACCGGAACTTTATGGAAGCCTGGTATTCAATGACAAAGTGATGCGTGAACGTCTCCCAAAGGATACATACAAAGCGCTCCGCAAGACCATTCAAAGCGGAACCCATCTGGAACTGGATGTAGCCAATACTGTCGCGGCCGCCATGAAAGAATGGGCCGTCGAGCATGGTGCCACCCACTTTACGCACTGGTTTCAGCCGATGACCGGATTCACGGCAGAAAAGCATGACAGCTTTATTTCCCCGTCAGGAGACGGCCAGATCATTATGGAATTCTCCGGAAAGGAGCTCATCAAGGGAGAGCCAGACGCTTCCAGTTTCCCATCCGGAGGACTGCGGGCGACCTTTGAGGCTCGCGGCTACACCGCCTGGGACCCAACGTCTCCGGCGTTCATCAAAGATGGCTCTTTGTATATACCAACAGCATTCTGCTCCTATAGTGGAGAGGCGCTGGATAAAAAGACGCCGCTTCTTCGTTCGATGGAAGCGCTCAATGCTGAGGCGCTGAAAGTCCTTCACCTTCTTGGTAATAAGGGCGTCAAAAAAATCGATACGACTATCGGATCCGAGCAGGAGTATTTTCTTGTGGATAAAAATCTCTATAAGCAGAGAAAAGACCTGCTCTTCTGTGGCCGCACCCTTCTTGGCGCCCCGGCCCCGAAAGGTCAGGAGATGGAAGATCACTATTTTGGCGTACTGAAACCAAAGGTAGCCTCGTATATGCACGATCTCGATGAAGAGCTCTGGAAACTGGGCGTTCCGGTCAAGACCAAGCACAATGAAGTGGCTCCGGCACAGCACGAATTGGCCCCGGTCTTTGACACTGCCAACGTGGCTGTGGACCACAACCAGCTCACCATGGAGATGATGAAGAAGATCGCGGATTCCCATCATCTCGCCTGCCTTCTCCATGAAAAGCCATTTGAAGGCGTCAACGGAAGCGGCAAGCACAACAACTGGTCTCTCGTCACGGATGCGGGGGAAAACCTGTTGGATCCAGGTAAAACCCCAGCCGAAAACACGCAGTTTCTTATCTTTTTACTGGCTGTCATCGCAGCCGTGGACGATTATGCAGATCTCATGCGCGTCTCGGTGGCAAGTGCCGGAAACGATCACCGTCTCGGAGCCAACGAGGCGCCTCCTGCCATCGTCTCTATCTTTCTTGGTGATGAACTGACCGCCGTTTTGAAATCCATCGAAGACGGAAGCGATTTTCTCAAACAGAAGCAGACACTTATGGAGATCGGCGCTCACGTCCTCCCGCACTTCGCCAAAGATACGACAGACCGGAACCGGACGTCACCGTTTGCTTTTACCGGAAACAAGTTTGAATTTCGGATGCCTGGAAGCGCTCTCTCTGTGGCAGGACCAAATGTGGTACTCAACACCGCGGTGGCCGAGTCCCTTTCCCAGATATATCATGCTTTAAAAGACGTCTCGGAATCGGAAAGATCTACCGCCATTGAGGACCTCTTAAAAGAGCTCATCCGCAAACATAAACGGATTCTCTTTAACGGAAACGGCTACACTGACGCTTGGGTTGCGGAAGCCGAAAAGCGGGGCTTATGGAACCTGAAATCTCTTCCGGATGCTCTGCCACAGTTTATCGCCGAAAAAAATATCGATCTCTTCACCAGGCATCAGATCTTTACCAAGGAAGAGATCCACTCCCGGTATGAAATCATTCTGGAGAACTACTCTAAGACAATCCATATCGAATCACTGACCATGCAGGATATGGTGAAAAAGGACTTTACCCCGGCGCTCTTCTCCTATGTATCCGAAGTGTCAAAGGAGGCACTGGACAAGAAAAAGCTTCTGCCGTCTCTTCCGGCATCTTATGAGGAACAAATCATAAAGACGCTGACCAAAGCATCTGAGCAGATCGCCACAGCGCTTTCAAACCTGTCCGCCGACACACTGCAAGCGGAAAAGATGGAAGAGCCACTTGCTGCCGCCCGCTACTACCACGACATCATTCTCTCCGACATGGGCGCCCTTCGTGCCGCCGTGGATCAGGCTGAGGCCATCATTCCGGGATGCTATCTTCCATATCCAACCTATGACGAATTGCTCTTCTCATTACGATAACTGCTTATGAACCATCTCTTTCTCCCTGAAACATAGGATCCCACCTGGATGTTTCCGGTGGGATCCTATATCTTCGTATATTCTACTTTGTATATTCTATTAGCAATTCTAAATTCTCTTTGCGATCTCCCGATTGATCCGGTTGCGAAGCGCAAGCAGGTAGTAATCCGATTTCGGGAACCGTTTAAAGGTGAGCGGTTCCGCCAGATCTTCCTCGATACATTCCATCACAAACTCTCTGCCTGCCAGAGTTTCCAGAAGCTCACACGCCCGCAGATCCTGAAGCGCCTCTGCATGAACCATCATACGGATGGACTCTTCCGGATGCCGGTCCTTGCCAGGATAAACAAGGAAAGCATCCCCGGACGGAAACGCGCCGCCGGCATCTGTCACCTCGTACGGATTGAGCTTCTCCAGGGAAAACTGACTGTTGTAGAAATTATATCCCCAGTGCAGAATACCGATAATCTGATACTTATAAAGCTGCAATCCATAAATTCGGTTTCTGAGGGACGGCATGGACATGAAGCGGTTGCTCACCTCGTAAAACTGTCCCACGCAATAGTAGGTCCACATGTGTGTCAAGCCATGTTCCAGGAATTCTTCAATCTCATTATTCCCAGGAATCGGCTTGTCCACCAGACCGTGCTTGTAGAATTCGTAACTGGAAAGAGCGTCGAAGGTATGGAACCCGTCCAACAATCCCTCGATCGATTCCTTGGCCGCCCGATAACTCTCCAGATGTTCTTCTCTTGGCTCGTCGGAAAGGTGAAAGTATGTTACCTTGTCAATTCCCCACTCTCTTAGCTTTTCAGTCAACTGTGGCAGAAGGCTGTGAAGGAATTTCGTGTACTCGCCCACTGCCGGGGTGTGCCATCCAAAGATCTGCTCCTCTTTTCCATTCACCACCGCCATGACCTTCGGCGCGTATTTTGCTCCCCATTGGGAGAAGAGATGGCAGATCTCAAAATATTCGATCCCGCAGGACTGGCAGAGATCGATCCACTTCTTCACCCGGTCAAAACCGAAACTGTAATTTCCGTTTTCTACCCGCACGTCCAGAAGCTGGGTCGTCGTCCGCTCTATGCCTACCGCCGTGTCAAGAGCCGGAGTAAAGAGCGGCGTCAAGATCATATTGCATCCCCGTTTGACATATTCTTTCAGATAATTGGTAATGATCTCCCAGTGCTCCTCTGAGAACACCGGAACATGGTAGTAGTCTGCCAGACAGTCCAGATAGAACCACTCCGTATGCATCATCTTCTGCTTTGGAAGCACCGCATCATAGATCGTTACTTCCGTAGCTGCCCGGGCCAGTGTTTCCCCATCTTTTTCCAGGATCACTGTAACCGG
Source organism: Sellimonas intestinalis (assembly GCF_001280875.1). GTDB lineage: Bacteria > Bacillota > Clostridia > Lachnospirales > Lachnospiraceae > Sellimonas > Sellimonas intestinalis. The sequence continues at coordinate 38,136 of NZ_LGAJ01000019.1, forward strand.
ATACAGGCCGGCTTTCACATCTTCCGTAACCTCAATATCAATCCAAATGCTTCTCCATTTCTGAGGGAAAATATCCACTTCCCCATCTACGAGCTCACGCAGCAGATCCGGATACAGCCCGGATTCGGTCTTCAGATAATTGTCGTCCACAATCGGTCCGCACACTCTGCCTGCAGGCACGTTTTCTACCTTCCGGACATGAATCCGATCACTAATCGGTGACTCGATCCTCACCTTCACCCGGTTCTTCATAAAAGAAGTGCAGGTACAGGCTGCCTGAAATGACACGGTCTCTCCTTTCAGCGCCGTCAGCTTCATACACTCCGGCCGGTACACCGGTCTTTCATCCAGAAAAACCTTCTCAAGCGCACTCACAAGTCTCATCTCATACACAGTTTCTTGCTTTATCATGATATTCCCTCCATAGTTTTCTTTTATTTGATTCCACTCATCGTCATTCCCTTGATAAACTGTTTTTGGAAGAGAATGAAAATCACAATCATCGGCATCATCATCATGGCCGCTGCCGCCATCGTAGCCGACAGATCGGACGTCCTGTCACTGTTAAAGTAAATCAGTCCCAAAGGCAGCGTCATCTTATCAATACTGTTTAACATCAGAAGCGGATTTAAGTAATCATTCCAGCTTGCCATCGCCGTAAAAATACCAATGGAGCCGATAGCCGGCCGGATGTTTGGTAAAATCACCTTCCAGTAGATCTGAAACGGACCCGCTCCGTCGATCTTGGCCGCCTCACACAGGCTGTCCGGAATATCCGCGATAAATTGCTTTGCCAGGTAGACAGAGAACGCGCTTACCAGAGCCGGCACAATCAGCGCCCCCCTCGTATCGAAAAGATGGAGCTTCTGGATCATCAGATATCTTGGAATCATCGTCACCTGCGGCGGCACCATCATGGTCGCCAAAAGCAGCACAAAGAGCGTTCGTTTGAAACGGAACTCATATTTCGCAAACACATATCCCATCAGCGTGCTGGTGACAATCACCGCCAGGGTAATGATAACTGTAATCAGGATACTGTTGATAAACCAGTTAGCGATCGGAGCTTTCTCAAAGGCCGTCCGGTATCCTTCAAGTGTCCACTCAGTCGGGAAGAATTTCGCCCTGTTTGTCCGGATATCCACATTCGTTTTAAAGGACGTCATCAGCATCCAGACAAGCGGGTATAGTATGACAACAGACAGGCCTCCAAGAAAAATGATGATAAGATAATGATATGGCTTATACGTTCTTTTCTTTTTCATTATTCATAACTCCAATCTGCCCGCATCATTTTATTCTGGATCATTGCCACCGCAAAGACGATGACAAAGAGCGCTGCCGCCACTGCGGACGCATATCCCATATGAAAACTTACGAAACTTGTCTTATAGATATAATTTGTCAGTACCATCACCGAGTCATTCATGCCGCCGTCCGGCGCAAACACCCTGAACTGGGCGAACATCTGGAAATAGTTTGCCATCGTCATTACCGCCACAAAGGCAAATGTTCTGCCCATGAGCGGCAGCTTAATGGACAGGAATCTCCGGATTGCTCCCGCCCCGTCAATGGCCGCCGCCTCATCAAACTCCTTGGGAACGCCCTCGATTCCGGCGGAAAACAGGACGATGTTGTACCCGATATCCGCCCAGAGCGTGTAAAGGATGATGAACATCATCAACGGGAGTCCTGTCATAAACCAGTTCTTTGGGGTTCCTCCAAAAAACTGAACGATCTGGTTGACGACTCCATTTTCCGTCCCGATAATCCCGTATTTCCAGATCATAGCTGTCCCGACCATTGGCGCAATACAAGGAATAAAGAAAATCGTTCGGAAGACGGTTTTTAGCCCCTTGCTTGGCAGGACAGAAATCAGCTTCGCTAGAAACAGCGTAACTACAATATTGGCGCTCACCGCTGCCACGCAGAAGAAAACCGTATTGCCTACCGCTTTCCAAAAAACTTCATCCCGAATCAGTCGCCGGTAGTTTGCAAGACCCAGAAATGGATTTCGGGAATTGGCGGGATTATAGTCATACAGGGAGATGCCAAGTCCGTACAGAATCGGAATCATCACAAAGATTCCCAGAAAGACCATACCCGGAAACAGCACCGACGCCACAAATCGATTGTTTTTCACCTGTTACCAGTCCTTTCTTTCCTCAGGCTGAGAAATTCGCTCCCTGATCACACAGGACATAAGCGGAGCGAAAGACAGAGAATTCCTTTCCAAAGGAATCCTCTGTCTTACTTCTATTCTGCTGAGTAACCGTATTTACATTCGGATGTAATCTTCTGGGAAGCCTCTTTTAGAGCGCCCTCCACATCCGGGTTCTCTTCCTGACATAGATTCAGGAATGTCTGATTTAAAACCTCACGCATATCGGAAGTATTGTATGGCCCCATCCATTGTCCGTTTGGAAGGATGTCCAAAAGGAACTCTACGTGCGGCATCTTTTCAATGTATGTCTCGTTGGTCAGCAGAGATTTTCTCGGTGGAAGCTGACTGCACGCAATGTTGTGCTCTACCAGATTCTCCGGCTCGCTGAAGAAGGAGATGAACTCCCATGCTGCATCTTTGTTCTTTCCATTTTCCGGCACGATAAGTCCCCATCCGGTCTCAGAAGCGAAGGACATCTGATCGCCGTACTGCGGTACCCGCACATATTCAAAATCCGTGCCGTATTCCAGCTCGTATGTATCGGTTCCTTCTCCGATCGCCCAGGAGCCTACGGAAGCCATGTACCCCTTGTCCTGATACACATCATTGAAACAGTAGTCGCCGTCCGTCAGATGTGTCAGGTCACATTCACCGTTCTTGATCATACTAAGGATCTCTTCCATAGCCGCAACACCTTCTGGTGTGGCAAAGTTGACAGAATCATCTTCCTCCAAATACTGTCCACCTGTCTGTAAAATCATAGCAAGATAGTTACAGATCAAAGAGTCGGTGTCAAACATCTCGAATCCTTTCATCTCCACGATATCCCCGTTTTTCACGGAAACGCTCTTGGACACGTCACGGAGTTCTTCCCAGGTTGTCGGATAAGCGACGCCCTTTTCATGAAAGAGCTTTTTATTTACGATCATTCCGCCGTACTCCAGGTTGTACTCCATCGGTACGCCGTAATACTTGCCGTTCTTCTTGTAACTTCCTACGGTCGGAGCCATGTAGTCCTTATCCAGCTCCTTTGCCAGATCCTCCGGCACCTCGGAGAGAGCGTCCGTTCCTATAAAGTTCGGCGCCATACCTCCCCATACGGCAATGATATCCGGGCCTGCTGTGTCAGATGTGATGGCGGTCTGGATCTTGTCATTATATACATCATACGGGTAGTCCTGGACTTCCACAGTATATTCCGGATGTTCCTTCTCAAACTTCTCTGCCATCGCTTCGTAGGATTTTACCCACGGTTCATTCTGGTGGCACCAGAATGTCAATGTCGTCTTTCCATCACTCTTTTTTCCCTTGTCGCCGCCGTCTGATCCGCATCCTGCAAGCATGGAAACCGTCATCAGAAGAGCCAGCGCTGCTGCTGCTTTTCTTTTCATCATAATCCTCCTCTGTCTCTTTGCATGATCACATACGATATTATCATATCGGTAAGCGCAAAAAGTGGCAAATCGGATTTTCTTATAAATTGATTGATTTATTATTATTTTCTATAGATAACCCCATATCCGATTCCTACGTCCTCCCCGGTCAGCACCATCGCTTTCACCGCTCTTTGGAGACTGGTACTCTCCGGGTACTGCTCCTTGTCCTCGCGTACCCGGCCGAACACCCGCTCTTCTGCCTGTCGGAACGGATAGATGATCTTCTCTATCTGAAACCGGTTCTGGAATTTTAAAATATTACTGTCCGGTTTCAGAAGCTTCTGAAGTTTCGGAGAGAGAAGCCAGGATTCGCAGTCAAATATCGTATACTCTGGTCCGAAAAACTCCTCCGCTATCGCAAAAGATTCTCCACAGGCCGCATCATCCAGGGGCTCACCTTCCGGAATATGGACGTGAAGAACATGTCGATCTTCATCCGGCTCAAACTGAAGCCGTCCCAGGCGGAAAATCTTCATCCGAAGCGCCAGGGACAACCACCGCTCTTCCACCAGTCCCGGAACTCCCTTTTTCTTTACACACTGGTTGTACCAGATCGTAATGTCATAAAAGGTGTCCACATACACCTTCCCTGAGATTCCTTTCTCCACAAAGGCTGGATAGAGATCCGCAGCCATCCTGATATATAAGTAAAGATACAGCCTCTCCCGATCTGTGCGGCGGTCTGCCTCCGCAAAAAAGGCTTTGCTATCTTCATAAAACAGCTCTTTAAAGCTCTGATAAAAGGTTTCTGTCATTGGAAAGTCCTGGACACAGTCCTGTCCTTCCTTGGGAAGACTGATCTTTTCCATCAGTGTCTCTATTGTCATACTGTTACTCCTTTCGTCCCGTATCTTTTCTTCGATTCGCCCCACCAGCCTTTCGGCGTTCCACTCTTCTTTCGGGTAACGGCATCGGTATTTCTCATGGGACGCCTGTTTCATTCCCTCGATCAGAATCACATCCGCTTCCGGAAAAAGGGCTGTGAGCTTCTCCAGGGAAATATCCTTTTCTTCCTTGACGAGCTGGTATTTCCGGTTCGAAAATACGACAGTCCCGTAGGCTCCGGCATGATAATGACGCCAGCTATCGGTTCCCTCCCGATCCGCTTCAAAATCATGTCCATCGTGCTTGATGGCAGCTACCTTCCAGCCGCGGTTTGTAAGACGCCGGATCAGTTCCTCCATCAAAGTCGTTTTCCCGGTATTCTTATCCCCGGCCACCCCAAAGAGGACGGGGCGCACAGTCAGATTTTGATATAACATACCCGTTCTCCTTCCCGTAGATTTGCTCTTCCCTGTTCTATCTTCACCAGACAGTTACAACCATTCATAGAGCTTAAGATCCCGGAACGCTCTTTCCCATTCGGAAGCAGGATCCGGCCTCCGCTTTCCGTTCCCCGGATGTATCGGTCACTTACGGCAGATTTCCCGAAATTGGAGAGCAAAAAGCCCCGTTTTTCGTGTGGGAAGAGTTCGTCACATCCATACCATCTGGCAATCGCTGCCCGGACAAGGAGCTCCATATGCACGGTTGCCGCAAAGGGATTGCCCGACAGGGCAAATACCGGGGTTTCCTCCAGCCGGAAGAGGGCTGTTGGAGAACCGGGCTTTACAAAAACGCGGTCAAAAACCTTATCTGCTCCCATCTGTGAGAGAACCTGACGGGTCAGGTCCTTTTCTCCCACCGAGACACCTCCGGTGGTTACAATCAAATCCGCACACCTGGCCGCTTCTCTCAATCTCCCCTTCAGAATCTCGGGCTCGTCCAAAACCGAGTTCATTCTGACAACCTCTCCTCCCAATTCCCGGATACGCTCCGAAATCAGGTACAGACTGGAATCATAAATCTGTCCCGGACGCAGCTTTGTCCCTGGCTTTGCAAGCTCGCTTCCTGTCGTCAGTACTGCTACACGTACCTTCTTTACCACCCGAATCCGGTCACATCCGGCAGACGCAGCAATTCCGATGCGGATCGCATCCATACGGAGCCCTTTTGTAAGCAGCTTCTCTCCTGCCAGAAAGTCCTCCCCTTGCGGACAATAATGATCATATGGATTCTGGCTTCGATAGATCTGCACAATACCCTCTCCATAGTCGGTATCTTCCTGCTTCACCACTGTATCCGCTCCATTCGGGATCGGGGCTCCCGTCATAATCCGAGCCGCCTCTCCCGAACCGATGACCTGCTTTGGATATTTTCCAGCACAAAGCTTTTCCACCACCTTCAGACAGACGGGTTGCTTTTTATTTGCACCCTGGATATCTGCTGCCCGGAGGGCATATCCGTCATACGGAGATCGTGGAAAGGGCGGGCTGCTTTTCCCTGCCCGCAAATTCTCTGACAGTATTCTCCCTCCGGCTTCCAGCAGGGTGACTTCCTCCGTCTCCCTGCTTTTCCAAACGATCATTCGAATATCATTCTGCGCCTCTTGTACCGTAACGCATCTCTCGCTCATTGCTCCTCCTTTGCAGGGACTCGTATTCCTGCCATGTATTCAGATTGACCAGCCGCCCCAGCTCACTGATTCCATCTAACAAAGTAATCTTCCCCCTATCCACCAGATCAAACAAACTCTGCATCCGGTAAATTCCCGCTTTTCTCTGCCGTTCCATAGCTGGAAGCATGGATTTCGTGTAAATTCCGGGAAACGGGAATATCTTGTTTCTATCCTGGAAAAAGACGGGCCGGCCGGTTCTCTCATAAGCATCCAGCAGTCTCCTTCCCATAGAAGCATCCACCCCGAACGTATCACATGGCACTACAAGAAGTGCTTCTTCCCGGCACCGGATCAGACCGCTTAAAATGCCGCCCATTGGGCCGATATCCTCATAAACATCCCGGATCCATCTTGCCTTTCCCATCGGTTCTTTAGGAATCTCTGCCACAGACACATACCATGTGTCCAGCATGGAAAGCGCCTCGATTGTCCAGAGCGCCAGATATCTTCCCTGGTACTTCAGAGAAAGCTTATCCATTCCCCCCATCCTCGTTCCTTTTCCCCCTGCGAGAATATATCCTGCAATGTTTGCTCTCATCTATTATTCCCCCACGGTGATGGCGTCCAGACAGCAGACCGCCACGCAGGCTGGCTCACGGCCCGCCTTTCTGCGTGCAATACAGCCATCGCATTTTGCAGCCTTCCCTGTCTCGTCCACAAAGATCAGGTGATCCGGGCAAGCTTTCGTACAAACGCCGCATCCAATACATTTCTCCCGATCCACCAGATAGACGCCATAGTCTTCCTCCCGGAAAACCGCATCCTGGGGACAGGCTCTGGCACATGCTCCGCACTGTGTGCACCCCGGACAGATCTCATAAGAAAGTCCCTTTTCTTCGTCCATGACCTTGCTGATCCCCCGGAAACTTCTGGCGTGAATCTCCCTCGCATTGTGGTGGGCGTCCAGGCATGCCATGTGGCACGCATAGCATCCCACACACTGCTCGGCATTAAATTTCATTCGCCCCATCATCTCCCGTCACCTCCGCTTCTTCCTTTCTCTTTCTCTCCCTTTGATCCAGTTTCTCTATGTTACAGAAGTAGCTCTTGTACCCCGGAAATCCGGTATACGGATCAAAGTACGACCGGTGGATCAGATTGTTTGCCTCACCTTTTGGATTGCCATGGTAGATATAGACAACACCTGGATTCCCATTGATGGAGCTTACCGCGATCCCTTCCATCTCTCCTGCCGGGGAGGATACCCGTACGCGGTCGCCGTCCCTTATCCCATACTTCCTTGCATCCTCCGGATGAATCTCCACCGCCGGATTCGTCTCCAGGGCAGACAGCCACGACAGCCGGTACAGTCTGGCATGGAAAAACTGCGGCTTTCTTGCCCCGGTACTTAAAATCAGAGGATACATTTCTCGATCTACGTCCCTCTGATCCCGGAAATCGTGGTATACCGGAAGCGGTTCATACCCTCTGCTCTCCCGGTATTTATCAAGCGCCAGAGAATACAGCTCAATCTTCCCGGACGTCGTGTGAAACGGTTCTTCCCGGTACGTCTGAATCCTTGGAGGGATCAACACCTTCCCCTTCATTCCCTGTGGATGTTCTCGAAGGTCCTGAAGCGTCAGCCCAGAAGGTTTCAGGATATAATCCATATAAGACTCGTAGTCGGATGACAGTACCTCGTCTTCAAGTCCTATCCGTTTTGCCAGCTCCATTATGATTTCGATGTCGTTTTTCGACTCCCCGAGCGGTTCCACCATCCGTTCATTCAGTGCAAACATACCGCCTCGCAGAGTCTTCACTTCTTCCCTCTCAAAAGTCGTGCAGGCTGGAAGGACCAGATCTGCCATCCTGGACGACTCCGACCAGAAGAGCTCCACATTGACATAGAAATCGAGAGCGCCAAACGCCCTTTGCAGTTCATTCGGTTGGGGCCACATCCGGTGGTTGAGCCCCATGGCAAAAACCGCCTTCACCGGGTATGGTTCCTCCTCCAGAATATAATCCGCGATCCTTGTACACTGGGCCTCCTGACACGGAAGATCAAACCAGATCGGGAAATCTTTCTCCCCGATCGCCTCCTCCCCATCGTACCTCTTCACCTTTCCAAACTCATTGCACGGGGAGACCGGTTCCGGCATGGCACGATTACCGCCCTCCACATCATAATTGCCTGTGAGCGCGATCAGGCTGAATACCGCCCGGTAATTCTGGAATCCGTTGATGTGATGCACAATCGTGGACACTGAAAACTGAATCCCTGAAGGCTTGTTACACGCATACAACCTTGCTGCTTTACGGATCAGCTCTGCATCCACCCCGGTGATCTCACAGGCTCGTTCCGGAGTAAATGTGCTCACATAATTCTTATATTCCTGGAACCCATAAACGTATTTGTCCACAAACTCTTTATCGTAAAGCTCTTCTTCTATTATCACATGAGCCATGGCAAGCGCCAGCGCTCCATCCGTCCCCGGCGTAATCTTCAGGTGGATATCCGCCTCTCTGGTAGTGACGGTACTTCTCGGATCCACCGCAATGATCGTAACTCCCCGCTTCTTAAGGCTCCGGTACATTTTCCCCATTGGGGTATTGGAATGGAAAAGATTACTCGTCCACAAAAGCAGCGTCTTCGTATGCGGCAGATCCGGGAAACAGATCCCATTCCCATATATAGACTTCCATGCCAGGGCAGATGCCTGGAAACAGGTGCTCGATTCAGTACAAAAATTCGGCGAACCAAAGGCATTGGCAAAACGCAAAAGAGCCGGCCGGTACCACTTCGGGTAACCCGCATAGAAGACCACCGACTTCGCACCATACTCCTTACGAATCCCTGATAACTTCTTTGCAATCAGGCCATACGCTTCCTCCCATGAAATCCGCTCGAACTGTCCGCTTCCCTTTTCTCCCACGCGCTTCATCGGGTACAAAATCCGCTCCTCATTATATAGATACTGTTTCGACGCCGCGCCCTTGGCACAAAGTCCCCGACTCTTCCCATTCTCCGTGTGCCCTTCGATCTCCACGACCTTTCCATCTTCCACATAGACGTCCATCGGACATCCTGCCGAACAAATCCCACAGAAACTTTGCTTTTTCTCCATGTATCCTCCGCCTTTCTCGTTCTAAATACATATCATAATGTATCTATTATACTTCTACTCCAAATTTACTGTAAAATAGAGATTCACTATAAGAAGTCTATATATAGATAGTATCTATGTCAGCAATCGGGGGACGTGTTCCTATATATCGGAACATGTCCCCCCACTGAAAAAACTGAGAATATTACTTATTTTCGTACCATCCAGGCTCCATTTGTGAAGTCCGGAATTGCCATCGGCTGACTTCCGAGAAGAATGGATTCCTCCGCAAGCGTCGAAATACTCATCCATGCCGCCATATCGTAAACATCGATCGGCATTGGCTTTCTATCTCTGACAGCCTCCACGAAATCAGAGAAGACAAGCCAGTCCATACCGTCATGCCCCCGTTTGATTCCCTCTTCCTGGTAGCGTCTCCAGACCGGATGTTCATATTTTTCCCGGTAGCTCTCAATATTTCCCCACTGCTCCTTCCATTGAAAATCATAAGATTCGTGCTCTCCCTCCAGGAAAACAGATCCATTCTCCTCGTTGAATAACCCTTTCGTCCCCTGGATATAGAATCCTCTGGAATAATATCTTGGCAGAGTTGTATCCAGTTTCAAAGTGATGGTCTCGCCATTCGCACATTGGATGAGTGTCGTCACAATGTCGCCTTGATGAAAAGCGATCTGCATCAGCTCTTGATCTTCTGATTTTTCTTTTTCTATATAATGGTGCAGTCCCGCTGCCTTTGACGCCATGGAGGTTAAAGAAACCATACGATTGCCCCGATTGATCCCAAGTATCTGGGCAATCGGTCCCAGCTCGTGAGTCGGATAGTTTTCCGTATTGCGGTGGATGTAATTTCTCAGCCTGTAATGGCGTTCCTCTTTTCCAAACGCCACTTCCTGGCGCAGATCATGCATATAGCCTCCGGCACAATGTACGATTTCTCCCAGCACGCCCTGGTGAACCATATGCATGGCCATCATCTCATCCCGGCCATAACAGCAATTCTCCATCAGCATAATCGGTGTTTTAGTTTGTTCATAGGTCTCTACAAGCCTCCAACATTCCCGAATGGAATAGGCTCCTCCGACCTCGCATCCCACTGCCTTGCCACACTCCATCGCTTCGATAGCCAGGTGGATATGGGACTCCCAGGAACTGCAAAGAAGGACGGCATCCACCTCTTTCCTTTCAAAGATCTCCTTATAATTTGTTGTCTGAAATGGCTTTTGTCCAGTTTTTTCCTGAATATACTGGGCCGCCTTTTCGCATCTGTCCTCATACACATCACAGACCGCACAGATTACGGCGTCTTCATGCTCCAGCAAAACGTCGTGCAGCAAAAGGGTTCCCCTTGCGCCAAGTCCGATTAATCCAATATTGATTTTTTTCTGTTCCATGTTCATATCTGTTGCTCCTTATTGATGTCTGTCTCCACTTCCAATACCCCGTCAAGTTCCAATGCTTGCCCTTTTATCGGTTCAAATACCGTTGTCCGTTCTATCTTGTTGTCAAGAAATACCAGCTTTTTTAAATTGACCGCATTTACAAGACGGTCATCGCAGCACTGAAATACATTCCCCCGTACTTCCAGATACTGATGATACCTCCTATCCTTCTCCCAGACAAGAGCGCTTGGCGAAACCTGAATAGGCGCCTTGCCCCAGGCACTGACATATGCACACTGATGGAATCTGTTGCCCTCAATAACAATATGTCTGGTTGCCCCGGATTCAAACCAGTAGTTCGAGTCCCCCTCAATCAAAATTGCTGCCCCAGGTGTTTCAAAGGTGTTGTCCCTGACGAGGACGTCCCCCGCGCTTGTCAGCAACAATCCTCTTGCGCGATTATTACGGAACGTACACCCCTCAATCAGCACATCCGGAACCCAGGACTGGTTCTCCACCACAAATCCCGGAGTCAGATTCTCCATATCTTCCGCAAAAACAATCCGTTGATAATCCGAATTCATCCAGGTAATCTCAGTGATCACGGCATGTTCCTGCTCCAGCATTGTTCGGTTGTCAACCACTGCGAAATAATCCCCTGCCGTCCCCAGCAATACCCCTTTTTGCATACTTTCTACCAATTCCACGATTACTTCTCTTTTGCTGGTTACTTTGTGAATCCTTCCGTAGATACCATGAATGTTGACCGGATCGTCCAGTTGATTCTCCAGCACACAGTTCTTAATGTGGATCTTTCCGCCTGCATACACGAAATGAAATCCGTCTGCCGTCGCCGTAAAGATCCGATCTTTTTGTGGATGTCTGACAAGACACACCCTCTCGATCGTGATATCCTTTGTAAACTGTGAAATCACCGCCATCCCTGTGCAATGGTAAATGGTGATATCCCGTAGTGTGATTCCTTCACTTCCGGTAATATAAAAACAGGGATGTGTCCTGAGATGGTGACGCAAAATCATTCTGTTTCCTTCCCTGGACGTCTCCGGAAACTGCTGGTCCTCTGTCAACGTCACCTCTACCAAATTCTCCCCTGCCTCCCGGAACACCGCTCCATAGGAGGAAGGGTACGGTCTGTTAAAACTAATATCCCTTCCTTGATAGACTGGGGCATTTCTCCTTCTGTCCATCTCCAGACAGCCATAATACAGCGGGTGATACGCCCCTTCTTCTTCAAAATAGAGCTCCCCGTGAAAAACCCGGTATGGATACTCTTTCCGGTCGATCCGAAGCACCATTCTTTTTCCAGACAGCTCCACAATCTCTCCTTCGGAATATCCCGTTCTCTCATAGTCAATGGTGATTCCCTCAATCAGAATCTCATGGCACCTGTCCAGGTGAAACGGCAAAATATCCGTGTGAAACAGAAAGACCGCTCCCTCTCCCCGGATCTTTACCTTGCGCCATCCACTAAAATCAAACGCGATCCTCTTTGGTACATCTTCATCATGGTTTGAAATATACAGAGTCTTTTCCACCGCATAATCCGGATAAAAATGATAGGTACCTGACTCAAACACAAACTCGATCCCCATCGTACCCTGAAGCTCATCCAGCATCATCCGTACCTTCCACAAAAGGGCTCTGTCGTTTCCCGGAGTAATCCCGTACTCTTTTACATAGACCTGTCTCATCTTACACCTCTTTGGATTATTTTAGCCTTTCACACTTCCCAGTACAAGTCCTTTGGTAAAATATTTCTGTAAAAACGGATAGATTACCATGACCGGAATCGCACCGAGGAAAAGCTGTGCTGCCCGCCCGGTCCTTGCGTCCATCTGTGCAAGGAGCGCCTGGATATCCTGAGAGCTCTGCGTCCGCAGTAACTGTTCAAAATTCTGAAGCAAAGACTGCAGATATGTCTGAAGCGGATAGTTGTCCGGGTTGTTCATATAGATCATCCCACTGAACCAGTCGTTCCAATGTGTGACGATACAGAAAAGCCCCACCGTTGCCAACGCCGGTTTCAGGATCGGCAGCAGAACACGCGTCAGGATCTGGAATGGACTTGCTCCGTCGATTGCGGCCGCCTCTTCGATCTCCTCCGGAATTCCACGCATAAAATTCATTAAAATGACCATATTGTATACCGGGAGCGCCCCCGGAAGGATCAGCGCCCAAATCGTATCTTTTAACCCCAGCCCCGTCACCACGAGATAGGTTGGGATCATTCCACCGGACACCAGCATGGTAATTACGAAATAGACCATGTAAATGTTTCTCCCGGCCACCTTTTTCCTCGTCTTAGAGAGCGGATAGGCCGTGAGAACCATCAGGATCAGATTGAGCCCCACACCAAGGAACACACGCTCAAAGGAAATGAAAAGTGCCCGTATAAATTTGCCCCCCTTGAGCGCATATTCATATGCGCTCAAGGTAAAATCAACCGGGGTAAATCCGACCGCTCCCGCCGCTACTGCCGCACTGTCGCTGAAAGAAATCGCCAACAGATTGATAAATGGCAGAACACAGAGGAGGGAGACGACCGCCAGAATGAAAATATTTACGAAGTGAAAAATTCTGTTTGCTCTTGTCTTATACTGCATTTCCTTCCTCCTAAAAAATCTTGTATCCCGCACATTTATCCGCCAGAATATAGGACGTCAGAACAAGTACCGCGGATACTGCCGATTTGAACAGGCCTATAGCCGCACCGACAGAATACTGAGCCTGCTGGATACCAAGCCGGTATACATAGGTATCAATAATATCTCCTGTTTGATATACGATCGGAGAATACAGGTTGAAGATCTGATCAAATCCCGCATTCAGAACATTTCCCAGCGCCAGCACAAGCATCAGAATGATGGTCGGCATCAGCAGAGGAAGCGTGATGTATCGGATCTGCTGCCACCTGGTAGCACCGTCCAGAATCGCCGACTCGTAAAGCCCCGGATCAATGCTCGTAAGCGCCGCCAGATAAACGACAGTTCCAAATCCAAACCCTTTCCAGATATCCGTCACAATCATAGTCCACGGAAAGACCGATGCATTCCCAAGGAAATTTACCGCGTCCATCCCGAAAAATCCGAGAAACTGATTGATGATTCCGTTATTTGCGAGAATATCCATCAGTACGCCCGCCATAATGACCCAAGAAAGAAAGTTCGGTATATAAATCAGTGTCTGGAAAATTCTCTTTAACCGGTTGGACACCAGTTCATTAAGCAGCAGCGCAAAAATAACCGGTACGACAATGCCCCCTATCAGTTTCATTACGGCGATAAAAAATGTGTTCCAGATTGTTCTTAAAAATGCCGGCTGACTAAAGATGTACTGGAAATGTTTCATCCCGACCCAAGGAGAGGCAAATCCAAGTGCCGGATTGTAATCTTCAAACGCGATGATCACTCCATAAAGCGGAATATACGCAAAAATAAAGATCAAAATCACACCCGGAAGCAACATCAGATGATACTGCCATTGTCTTTTTAATTTTTTCATAAGCCACCTTCTTAGTTGTTTCCGTAAGTCTCATTGATCTCTTCTGTCGCTTTTGTCCCGCCAGCTTTCGCCCAGTTGTCAACAAGAGTATCAAAGTAGTCAATACTCTCCTCTCCTACGATAATCTTTGTAAATCCTTCTGTCAGGATATCATCAAGTGTACTTCCCGCACTCAGAAGCGTCTCGGTCGCCGGTCCCCACATTGCATCCTTAATATATTGCTCGTTGTCAATGATTTCCTTGGAAATCCGGTAGGCGGCTTTCGGGCCGCCCTGCTGCAGGTAATCTCCCACTCCAGTCGAAGCTCCCTCTTTAATAAAGTCCACACTATTGGAATATTTCACACCGTCTTTCCCCAGTGCCGCCGGATCTTCATCCAATCCTTTTTCCAGCGCCCCGGATACTTTCACAAACTGGTTGTAATCGGTATTTGGATTAATGACTCTCAGTGCATATGGAATGTTCGTATAGGCATTTCCAAACAATTCGTTGATAAAATCCGCATCCTCCTCGTCTCCTTCATCCATGACATGTGCATAGAAGTTAAGAAGTTTCAGGACTGCTTCCGGATTTTTACATCCCTTGCTCACTACAATATAGCCATAGTTTGCAAACGTAACACTTGCTTTTACTTCCCCACCGTTTGCGGAAGGAATCTCGTACGGTTCAAAGATAGCATCCGCGCCGAGATTCTGTACGACATTCGGACCCGGATCATATCCCCAATACTGATAGTACGGGCTTACGCCTACAGAACTGCTGATCTCTCCCTGAAGCATCTTTTCCAGATCTTTTGTCGTGAATTCCGGATCAATGATTCCTTCCTTATACCACTGTGCATAAGCCTGCAATGCCTCTTTCATTTCTGGCTGTACAGATCCATAAGCCAATTTACCATTTTCTCCTTCAATCCAGATTCCCGGGTTCGCACCCCATGCCGGTGCCAGAATCTTAAAGCAGTCCAGATTCTGGTCCTCTGTCAGACCATATCCGCCATATTCCTTCTGAAATGCTTTTGCGATCTCTAATACATCGTCCATTGACTTCGGGTCGGCAAGATTCAACTTTTCTTTCCAGTCTTTGCGGATCCAGATCTGATTTGGCTGGTCAATGATTCCGTAGGAAAGCTGCGGTATTCCATACAGTTTCCCGTCCAGTTTCCCCGTCTCAAACGTATCACTTTCCTGCTCCATATAGCCCTTCAGCAGGTCCGAAGCATACTCATCGAAAATATCCGTCAGATCCCAGATCATGTCCGCTTCTTTTAACTGGCGAAGCTGCTGTGCGTCCACGCAGAAGACATCCGGAATGCTTTTATCCGCGATTGTAAGATTCAGCTTGGTCGTGTAATCATTACTTACCCAGTCATTTACAACATCGATATTAAACCGCTCCTCATAGGCCCGGTACCAAGGGTTGTCGTCGTAGCTGTCTCCCTCGGCAAACTGAATGCCCGCATTTTCCGGGAGTACCGTACTGATTGTCACCGTATCCTCATACGGATCCCAGAGCCCCTCCGGCACTTTCACCGCCTCTTTTTTCTTGTTGGAGGAATCACCCTCGCTGCTCTGCTTCATGCAGCCGGTCATCATAGTACCCAACATACATCCTGTCAACAGTACTGCCAACACTCGTTTTCTTTTTCTCATTGCTTTACTCCTTTCCATCTATAAATTCCATTGTCCTCATTATCTTCGCCGTCCAGTAAAAGATCTATATAATTATTTTGTATTTTTATAATTTATCGACACCTTTAGGCAAACATGAATAGATTTTATACAAACCACAGAATATTATAAGTTTTAAAACTTAAATTATGTTCTGTATGTGATATACTACAGTTATTATCAGAATATAAGGAGTGGATCACCATGAAACGCAAAAATACTTTACTTAAAAAGATCGTCATCCTGTTTTTATCTCTTGTATTTCCGCTGCTGATCGTCTGGCTTGGCACAATTCAGTTCAGCAATCAGACGCTGAAAAGGCAGATCCTTTCCTCTATTGATTCCAACAACGCAACCTTTATCGCACATTTAAATAATTCTCTGTATACTATTTATGCTTCCGCTTTTACCCTTGCGGGTCAGTCCAACCTGCAGCGGTTCTCCAATGCGTATTCCGGTTTTACCACCTATGAGGAAGCTTCACAGGTACGGCTCTTACGGGAGCAGCTTTCCTCTGTCTCCCTGTCTCTGCCCTTTTGCTCCTCAGCCCATATTTTCTTTGGTGATCTTGGAATCATGTACAATTCCAAAGGCTACGATGAAGGGAGCTTCTCCACTCTCACATCGGAAACCTTTGAAACTCTGAAAAACATCGCCCAAGAATCCCGTACATTCTCTTACTATGAAAATCCGCTGACCAAAACGCCAGTCCTTGGTTGCTGCCTGATGCCATCATCCTCCGCCACCTATGGTGTAATTTTTGAATTGTCCATCAATGATCTGCAAGAGTATCTCAAGAATAATATGTCCTACAATGCGGAAAACTATCTTTTTACCATGGAAGATGAATTTGCCCTCACATCCTTGTCCGCAGATCAAGAAAAGAAGCTTCTGCAACAAATAGAAGCTTCTAAGGATGCCACGGGGCAACCCATTATGACGATCGATGGGACTCGCTATTATGCGTTTTCCTATGAAATGCCGTATCTTTCCTTTCAGTATACCAGGCTGATTCCGACAGACGACATTCTCAACGCCACCCGGGTCACCCCGTTACTGAATATGTTTTTTATTCTGTTGATCTCCGCTGCATGCATCATCTTTTTTGTGGAAATTTACCGCCTGGTACACCGACCTTTATCACATCTGATCAATGCGTTTAAAGAAATGGAAACCGGAAATTTTAAAGTCCAGATCGCCAACGTCCACAGCCCGGATTTTGCCTATCTGTATCAGGAATTCAATAAGATGGCCCAAAAGCTTGAGCTGCTTATCGAAAAGGATTACACTCAAAAACTACTCTTGCAGAAAGCGGAACTCAAACAGCTTCAGGCTCAGATCAATCCGCATTTTCTATACAACAGCTTTTTTATGCTTCAACGGATGATCCAAACCGAAAATATCGAGGACGCCCAAAGTGTCGCCAACGCACTCGGAGTTTATTTCCGGTATCTGACAAGAAACAATATGGACCATGTTAAGCTCTCGGAAGAATACCGCCACGCCCAGAACTATGCCTACATTCAGGGGCTTCGTTTTTCCGGACGAATCCAGATTGATTTTGAGGAACTGCCCGCGGGCTATGCGGACATCCCGGTACCAAAGCTGATTTTACAGCCGATTCTGGAAAACGCCTTCAATTACGGACTGGCAAATAAGATGAAAGACGGGCTTTTGCAGGTTCATTTTCACCCGGATAATGAAGTGCTGCAGATCGATATTGAAGATAACGGAGAAGAACTGACTGATGAGAAACTGTGCAATCTCTCCAATGCGCTTTTAGAAGTCCAAAGCACCGGAACAAATGTGGAAATGTCTGGAATCCTGAACATTCAACGCAGACTGATTATCTTTTCCAACACCCACGATTCTCTCCATGTATCACGTTCCACGCTTGGCGGACTTCGTGTTTCCATCATACTTGGTAAATTTAGAAAGGGGAACATCCATGATGAGACTATTAATTGTAGATGACGAGCATTACATCGTAAACTACCTCGCCGCATTGGTAGAAGCACACGCTCCTGAGGATCTCGAAGTCTATAAATGCTACTCTGGAATGGAAGCCTTAGAACTTTCAAAAACCATGAAAATCCATCTGGCACTTCTGGATATCAGGATGCCTGGACTTTCCGGTATTGAGACGGCCTCACGCATCCGGACATCCGACCCGGACTTCCGCGTCATTTTTTTAACTGCCTTTGATAACTTTGAGCATATTTATGCAGCAGACAAGCTGCCTCACTCCCGTTATCTTCTTAAGACAGAAAAAGATGAGGTCATTTTATCAGAGATCTTCTCTGCTGTCGATGAAATAAAACAGGAGGCGGACAAACTGCATCTATTGTCCACCGCAAGTCAGAACTCTCTGCTGCTTTCTCACTTGCTGGAGCAAACGATCCTGAAAGAAATTTTCTCGGGGGAACACATGGATAAAATCCAACAGTCCTTGCAGATTGCATGGTCCAAATTCCCGCTGGATCTGCAGCGTCCTGTCTACCTGATGTACACCCAGATCCATCATCGCTCTTTCCGGGAGAGCCATCAGATTCACTCCGGGAACACCCTGGAGTATCTCCAGCTTATGCAACGACTTTGCGTCAATAAGCTCTCCTTTTCCATGTTGGATCTGGAACACGGAACGATGCTCTGGCTTTTCCAACCTGTACTTTCACCAGTTACTTCTTCCGCCTCCGATTCGTCCAGCCCCGTTACGTTGGAAAGTAACGACTTGGGTTCCGTTTCCGGATTTCTGGAGTCTCTGGCAAATGATTTCAGCGACTACTGCACTACGACCCTGCATCGTCGGCTCACAGTTGTCCTCTACCCGGCAGCTTCACCCTGGGATCAGATCTACCGTCACTTTTTTACTTTACAACGGTATGCCGATTCCTTTGTTACCAAAGCGCCGCTAATTTATTCGTCAGTAAATATCCTGGACGATGAACCTTCTCTTCTGACATCCGGTCAGAAGCGGACCATCGACCGAACTGAGATCGACCACCTGCTACAGGAACTGACTTTCTCCCTCTACCAGGGAATTGAAGCAGAATACTCGCGCGCACTCAAAAAACTATGTCAGGAGTGTATCATCATTCGAAGTATGCACGATATTCGGGCAATTAAAATCTACATGTCTGTCGCTCTGATTTTGCTGAACTATATAGACTTATATCAACTTCAAGAACGACTGGCCTCCAAAATCGCTCTGTATCAGCTATACTACCTGCATGATTTCTCCTCCTGGAAAGAAGCCTCCCACTACCTGGAAGCAATTTCCCGGCACCTGTTTGAGATACAAAACTCCAAAAAAACAGACAAAAACAACCTTCTGGTCCAGAAAATAAAACTCTACATCGAACAGCACCTGGCGGACTCCCTCAACCTGGCCACCATCTCCCGGGTCGTAAATTACAATGAAACTTATATCTCCCGGCTGTTCAAACAGTTAACCGGAACCAGCCTGTCCGAGTATATCTCACAGGAAAAAATTAAAAAAGCAAAACAACTGCTGTCCTCCACCAATGAATCCATCCAGAATATTGCCGCAGTCACCGGATTCGATACCTCACAGTACTTCTCCCTGGTCTTCAAAAAAATGACCGGGGTCTCTCCAAGCACTTACCGAAAAACACACCTGTACACCAAAGACTGACGGTGTCTGCCTTTGGGGATCCGTCACAGGAAATCGTACATATTATAACAAAATCGCTATAATAAAACCGGGAGATACTCCACCCATTAGAACATCTCCCGGTTTCTTTTATCGCAATCTGTGTTTTCTTGTATAAAACAACAATCCTGCAATCGCAAGGATGACGACTGCTCCTCCCCCAATAACATAGCTCTTGAGATCCTTGTCTGCTTTTCCTTCTTTGTTACTAAGCGGCGTTTCATCCGCCTCAATCTCCTGAGTATCCCTATTCGTGCCCCTTTCATCGTTTTCCGGCTGTCTGCCCCTTGGAACGTCATTCTCCTCGATGGTCTCCTGCTCTCCGGCAGTTTGACCCTGAGTCTGTCCCCCGGCTGTAACCACGTTTTGACCTGTGCCCTCGTCTCCCATGGCTGCCCCGTCGGTTCCCTCGGATGTGCTGCCTCCGGCTTCCGTGACCCTTGTGCCGCCATCTGTGATGATCGTCGTATCACCAGGTACAACCTCCGTCTCCGTGATGGTCTCCCCCGGAATCACGACCTGATTCACATTCGGCTCTACCGTACTCTCATACCGGAACGTCACTTCATTGTCCCCGGCTTTGGAGGACAGCTTTAATTCCCGGCTCTCCGTGTCACACGCATATCCTGCTACTTTCTCCGGATAGAACGTATAGCTCTCCCCCTCATTTCCCTGGGAAATCAGAGGCGTGGCGATGTCCTCGCCGCTTCGGTCATCAACATAACGCACCCGGTACTCTACAGCATCGTTTAATGCATCATATTTCACAACCAGACTCTCATTCCCGGTTACTGTGAGATTCTTCGGATACCAGTCCGTATTCATGGTATAACGCCCTTCTTTTCCGTCCTTGTAAACCAGATCCCCCGCATCCGGCAAGTATGGGATCGTACCACCCGCCGGGATTTGGATCTTAATGCTTCCTGTCTTTTCCGTCACCAATGCTCCTGCCGCCCGGTACTGGTTCAGAAACGACTCGCTGAAACGTGCCAAGCTTCCCGGACGGATCGTCACCATATAGGATGCGCTCGATGCCGCCCGGACCGGAAATCCTCCCGTAAAAAGGCATAGACAGCCGACTGCAATCATGCCTGATAGTTTTTTCCTTTTCATCTTCGTCTTCCTGCCTTTCTATCTGGATTCTTCCTCATGCTGTTTTCTTTTCCTGCTAAGGAGCGCGACAATCACCGCCGCGCAGACTGCCATCGCCGCCGCAAGCGGCAGGATCACCGCCGGATCACCTGTCTTAACCCGGTCTGTGGGAGAACCGCCGTCCCGCACAATAACCCTTTCTTCTCCTTTGACTGTCTCCTTGATGATTTGATCTTCTCCCCGAATCGTTTCAGTAATGGTTTCCGGTGCATTTGTGTCATAACTTGCGTGAAAGGCAAACTGAATCGTTCCATCCATGCCCTGATATGTATTACCCCCGGTAATGCCGTCCAGCATCACACTTAAAGCAATGACCGCCTCCTCTCCTTGGTCCAGGTTGGCTACCTTGATTCCGTTGGAGCCGTATTCCTCCAGCACCTCGTTGACGTCCCCCAGTCCGTTTTCACTGTCCCGACCGCCAATCCAGGCACTCCCGCTTCCTTCTCCTCCGTAAATCACCTGGGGTATTCCTTCATTTACCCCTTCCTGCGTAACCGTCAAAGAAAAGGTATAGGCCGCCCCTGAAGCTTTGGACGCTTCCTCCAGGGCTTTGATGACTTCTACTTCCATATAGAAGTCCGTCGGCTTTTCCGAGGTATTCCGAAGGATGATCTGCTGAGTTCTTTCGTCCCCCGGAAGCATTCCTTCAAAGGCATCTCCGAAATCCTCCTTATAGTCGTAATTGTATTTAATCTGGCCGCTTCCGTCAAAGGTCGCAACCGGTGTGTCTGCCGCATAGACTCCCATGGACATTCCAAACACTAGGGCAAATGTCATGCACAGACCTGCTATTCTTTTCTTCATAATGGCCTCCTGACTTTTCTGTCCACTATTCTTCTATGCTGATAATCTCCCCCGCTCCGCTAAACTCCGGCCACACACCCCATTCCGTCAGAATGGCGTCCTGGCGTGCTCTCTCGGATTCGGAAACCTGAACTGCGTCTACCTGAACATCCAGGAAAATCCCCTTATTGGCATACTCGTTAGTGATACTCTCCGCAATTCGAAGCCCCTTCAAGATCGGTGCGGTCTGTCCGCCCTCTTCCAGTGGCGTCCGGTAATACAGATAGAGCGTCTCGTCGTTCCCATCCGTATTTTCCATGATGTACCAATCGTCCCCGGTCTCCAGCCGGATAAGAGAACTGTCCTTGTCAAATTCCTTGGTAAAGGAATGATCCGCATACTCTCCCCAGACTTTCTGAAGCGTTACCCGTGCGTAAACCGAGGTATCTCCTGTGTTCTCTACCACCAATCGGTGCTCCATCTCAAGATCCGCTCCCGGCATAACGTCGTCAAACAGCACCGTCTCCTCTGACAGCGTCCCGGATCCGGCATCTTTCAGACTGATGCTCAGTGTCCGGGTATTCATCTGCTGCTGAACTTCCTGCCCGTCTGCCTGAAAATACGCCAGGGAGCCTCCGATCAATGCAGTTGCAGTGAGAGCTGCCGCCACGCCCATCAGTACGATTTTTCTTTTCACTTTGCACTCTCCTTTAACTTAAACTTCTCCGCGATTCCCCACAGGACTGCTACTGTCACAAACAGACCTGAGCAGGCCATGATTCCTGTTCCCGTATACAGACAGGAAGAAAGATTTCCCAGCATTGGAATCTGAAATACCACCTCCCCGATCAGACGGTCGAACGCCACTGGCGTGACGTCCACAGACCTGTTGGCATCCCCCTTGGTGATAAACTGCTGCTTTTCCACGTCAATTTCTGCCACCCGGTGGGTCATCACAAGATCCGTATCCGTCCCCATCTGAAAGGTGATGACATCTCCCACCCGGATCCCGGCGCTGTCTGTTTCTTTGACATAAACTACGCATCCTGCTGGGTAATTGGGTTCCATGCTGTCTGTCAGAATACCGTAAATCTGGTATCCAAACAGGCGGGGGACGGTCAGTGGCAGGAATACCAGGATGACCGCCGCCATCAGCAGGATACCTGCCAGACTACAGATCCTGGATTTCATTGGAATCCCCTCCTCAGTATCCGACTTATTCCGTGTAGGCTTCGGCTGTAATCGGAGCTTGAGTTTCATCGATCCATCCGGTAATCATACCGTCTCCTGTCTGCGGTGTGAAGTATTTGCTTTGGATAGCTTCCGCCTCAAGTTTGACCTGGAAACTCTGTCTTGCCGTATTGTTTTTCCATGCCGCGCCCGGAAGTGTTACTTTATCAAAAAGGACTGCGGAAGAATCCTCTTCCGTCAATGCGGTATTGTAGTAATAATATCCGTCCGTCGCTTCATACCATTTGCCGCTCTTTGCGATCTCTTTATCAATGTTTGCTTTCAGTGCAGCCGCATCGTTTGGTGTCAAAGTAGAGTCAGAAATATCGATCTCCATCTTTACCCGGATATACGCATCCCCGGAACCCTCTGCCAGAGTCACAGTTGGATCCTTGGCAACAGTTTCTCCTGGATACACATCGGTAAAAATCAGTCCTTCGGATGTCACTGGTTTCGTCTCATCATAAACCCAGTTGCCATCCTCGTCCTGTGTGATCTCATGCTCTACAAGATCGATGTCTACATGCCCCATGTTGATTACGTTCTGGGTGTCTGTCTGATCGGTAAAATAAGCTAAAGTCGCTCCGATCCCGATGACAGCCACCAGGCTGAGGGAAACCGCAAGAGCCGTAACTCGTTTTTTGTTCATGTTTTTTCTCCTCTTAATTACTGGTATTAGCAAATGTAACTAACTTCAACGCATTCTCATAACTATTATTAGTTGCCTGTACAGCACAAGCTTTTACAATAATCTGATCCAGGTTTTTAGCCTTATATCCAGTAATCGTACCTTCTTCCATTACAGGTTCGAATAAGGCTGCGTCATCTTTAATCTTAACTCCGTCAAAAACAATTCCTTTTTCGGCTGTAAGCCCTCCTCTAACTACTGTCGGAGTTGATTGATCTGCCTTATACACATATAAATCAGCGGTATCTGGAACTTGATCCTGAATTTCCTTAGGAATACGTTCTACTTTCATCCAGCTCTTTTCTATATCCACGTCGTAAATGGATGTATTCTTTTTTAATCCATCCACCAATACAAAAACATAGCAGTCGGCTGCCGTATCTTTTATTGTTACTGTAGGATCCTTATCTAATCCATCACCTTGCTCAAGATTTTGATATGTATTCTTTTGGACTCTTTCTGCTCCGTCTATTTCTTCTCCATTTTCATTAACCTGGGCTTCATCCAGTGTAATATCTGTATCATGCAATCCTTTTCCGACTGTGAATGTATTCGTTACTGCCTCTGACCGAGCTGTTAAAAGTGCCAGAGAACCACCTATTCCTATTGCTCCTACCAACGCTGCAACTACCATTAGTTTTGCAACTTTGTTTCTTTTCATAGGTCTTCCTCCTGTTGATCTTATTTTTAATTCCACTTAGCTGAGTCAAATGCGTCTTTCCAGCTATCCATCTGATCTTCACTGTACTGTACCGCACATGCTTTTACTGTTATCTCTCCAATTTCTGTACCAAGATCTTCTGTCACTTCAGCTACATCTGGATTCATAGTAACGGTCTGAAAAATCGGATTTCCTAACTGAATGTACTCTCCCTCTGGAGTAGTATCTTCCAGATTTACAGTGTTGCCTGTATTTGCGACATAATATCCATCACCTTCTAAGCCCAACTTAGTCTCGTTCAATAAAGTTCCGTTTTCATCCGCAACTTTCATCCAATATGTCGTATCCCATCCACTAATGTCGTATGCCTGTACATCGTCTCCATCTGCATTGGATTTCATGATACTTTCCAAGGCATTAACTCCAGTTACATGTAAAAAAACATATGATTCTACAGATCCGGCCTTTAATCTAGCTGTTGGATCTTTTTTTTCTACATAACCAGGCGTGATGTTTTCGTATGTCTGATCTTCCTGTGTACGATCATCTGCTGTTCCATTCAACAGCCATTCATCAACAATTAAAGCCTGACCGTCTGTATCGTCAAATCCTTTCCCTACTGTAAACGTATTCTTTACATCATTTGATGTGGAAGACAGATATGCTAGTGTTCCTCCAATTCCTACCGCTGCCACCAATGCAACTGACATCATAGCCGCTACAACTTTTTTCTTCATACTCTTAACTCTCCTTTACCTTTTTGTTTTCTTTTTTTATTCCCATACGGTTTCCCGTTATAAGAATCATTTTCTTCTTTTTCTTCGTTTTGTTTTCAGCGCCTCCTCTTCCTCCGGCGAAAAGATTTCCGGCAGAAAAGTCAGCAGGATCATAGCAATCAATACCACACAGACTGCCAAGATTCCTTTCGGTGTCTTGATATTCATGCTGACATATCCAAGATATGGAATCTTAAAATGTTCTTTCCCAACAATTTCGGAATACGGAACAGGATTCCCATCATTAGCATTATTCGCATCGCCTTTGGTCGTCACTGTCTGCCCCTCCTTGTCGATCTCTACAATCCGGTGGGTTACGACGGTATTACTATCCAAGTGATAGGTGATCACATCCCCGACTTCCAGTGTGTTCGGATCCGCCTCTTTGACAAAAATCAGTGTTCCCACTGGATACTTTGGTTCCATACTTCCCGTTAACACCGCCATCTCTTCATACCCCATCAGTTTTGGGATAATCAGGAGCCCTGCTAGCACCGCCAGCGCCAACACGATGATACCAGATAAGATTCCGCAAATCCTTTTCAACATTGATCTTCTCCTTTATCCCTGATTCTGATCAGTCTTTCCATCTGCTTTTTTAAATGCCTCTTTTATCTGCTCTATAGTCAAGCTATCGCTTGTTGATGTCGCCACGCAGGACTCTTCGTATACAAGGACGTCGAAGGATTCTGTCACCTCTTCTTTATTTTTTACTTCAAAAATCAGATCCTCTGTTTCTTCACCTGGCAAAAGTGTCTTAGTATAATAATAGAATCCATCCTGCTCCGCATTTTCAGTCCAATTTTGACCTTGAATCATGTAATCATCTTGTCCAAGTGCCTTTGCAGGAGAGATCACAATCCGTACCCTGACAAACGCCGCACTTTTATCCGCTGTATTTTTTACCTGTATCGTTTTTTTCAGCCCGTCTATTTCCTCTTTGATATTAGTTTCATGATCCGCAGCCTGAAAACTATTTACAACAGGTTTCGAAATTGCAGTAGATAATGCGATAGTAGTCCCGATACCAAGGATTACCACGACAAGCAGGATAGAAAGAACAAATTGTTTTTCATTTCGATTTTTCATATTTCTCTAATCCCCCTCGGCTACGCTCTGTTTTTGTCTTTCAATACTTCTTTTGAAATCGGAACCTGCTCAAAATGCCATCCATTCTCATCTTTTACCGCTCTATTCAAAAATGCGTCGGAATCAACTAGTTTCCCATTTTCGTTGTATTGATTTGTAAAAGTAAGTCCTACATGTTTTGCTGATAAATCTGTCATTGATGGATACTTTGCACTCTCACATCCGATATAGACGTTTGTATTAGTTCCCTCAATTTGAATCGGACAACTTGTATTCTGATCCTGTTCTACCTTAGTATTTTTATATCTAATTGTTGATAGTTCACGGATATTGTACTGTCCTTTTGGCAGTCCGCTTAAAATCTCAGCTTTCCCACTCTTTGCTCCTGCCCGAATGTAGATTGCCCGGTACCATTTTGTGTTATCGTCCGTTTTGGTAATTTCAAAAGTAAATGTTGCATCTTTTTTAGCGTTTTCTTCCAATTCCTTTGTAATTTGAATGGATCCGGTTACTACCTTTATCTCATATTTAGCAGTAGTACATACAGCACCATTCTTTGCTGTATTAATCGCGGTTAAACAATCATCCGGATTAGACTCCATTCCACTAACCGCAGTTCCAGTAGGCGTTACCTGAACCTCTACATAATAAGTAGTATCTTCCGCCGGATATTGAGCTCGTAATGCATCTTCACTTCCATCTGCTTTTCCATTTGCTTCTACTGGCTGCGTACACTCCGCATCATAATAGTAAGATACCGTAATATTCACATCGCTCGTCATATCAAAAGATTTATCGTCATACTTCGGAGTGATAAGTTGATCCTTTTTACTATCGAAATATTTTTCCAACACCTCACCGGCAAAAACGGTATCCTCTGCATCCTGCAATGTGTATCGAATTAATACATTAACTTTTGGCTGCGGAAAAGATACCGACACACCTGATGCTGTCACGCCAGATCCTTGCAAATTGGTTGTCACCCCGTTACCACCGATGTATGAATTTTTCGCCTTGATGTAAATTGTCTGATGCCATGCATTTTCTTCGGAATCCGAATATCCGATTGAAACCCCATCCCATGTTATCGTACTTCCATTTAATTTCCCGTTGTGTCCGTATGCTCCATTCGTAGCCAAGATTTCCCCACTCGAGTCTGTCACAATATCAAATCTATTGGTATCGACAATATCTTTTATCACTGTATTCTTGATTGATAAATTAATCTCCGCAAAGATTTCACTAAATGCTGCTTCCAATCCCTCCGGAGTTGTCGCTGTATATGCATATGATGATCCATCTTCCGGATCTTTGGACGCCCATTTTTTCAATACTTCTTCCTGCGTTGCCGCATTTTTTTCGTTATAAAGCCCTGCTGCAAAAATCGAAATTCCAGCCTGTTTTGCGGCACCAGCAGCATCTTCTGCCTCTCCCTTTGTCTGTGCTCCATCAGTAAACAGTACAATATAGTTTGGGTTTGTATTATTAGAGTTTTTTAACAATTTCGTCGCCGCTGAAATTCCTGCTCCCTGGTTCGTATCCCCATGTAATACTAACTTTCTTTTAAAATCAGACAAGTCATATGAAGAAATATTCTGAAGAGATGTGTCTGCATAATAAACCTCTCCTGCAAAAGGAACGATTGCGATGTTGCTATTTGGTGATGAAGCTTTTAGCTTATTCACAAACGCATCTATAGAATCTAACATAGCATTTAATTTTGTACGATCATCTTTCCCTCTAATATAAACTTCTGTTCCCTTTTTTATCGCAGTAGTATCCCACGTTTTCTCTCCATTACTTTTGGATTTAATAATATGCCAGTTGTTATCTTTTGAGTTGAATCCAATTGGTTTATATTCTTTTTCTCCTGAATCGAAATAATAATACTTGTAGTCATCCCAGCCATTTCCACCAGTCTGTAAATTATAGTCATTTCCATCTCTAATATCTTGAATTGTAACCTTTCCGCCACTTGGTGTTTCTAACATCCAAGGCATAGATCCCGATATATCCACTGTCAGCACAATATTTGCCGGGATATCTACCTGAACGTCATGCCATGCATATAAATCAATCTTATAAATTCTTTTTTCCCAATCTACCAAGGAGGCAGTTTTTTGTGTCCGCAAATGCTGCTGAACGGAATAGTTTTCAATAATGGGATACTCATTATCCCCAAATGCTTTAATCTCTGTACCATTTACATTGTACAATTTACCTGTTCCTGTCTCATCAATAACAAGTTTCCATTGTAAGTTTGCGGATCCCATATATCCATTTGGAGCTGTTTCCTTTATATAATAAGTGCCAGCTTTCAGGTTTTTGAAAATTACCTTTCCACTTTCATCAGATTTTACTTCTATTATCAGCTCTCCCAGTTCTCCGTCTTCTTTAGAAGCAAATAATTGAAATTCCACCCCTTGCATCGGTTGCTTTGTTTTATCATCCATCTTCTGAAACGTAAAATCTGATATTTTCTGCTCTTCCTCATGCCAGATAAATATTGTTTGGGTAACAATCTTCTGTTCTTCAGGCTTTACCTCTCTATTCGTATCTGTAACCTTAGCCAAATCACTCTCTGTTTCAATCTTTCCGTCATATGTTCCTAATGTCCAATAACCATTTGTCAAATTATTTGTTTCCTCGATATCAGAAACCTTTGTTGGCTTCTGGTTTTCCTTTACACTTTCAAACATCGGATCTTTTAGATATGATTTGTCCGTTTCCGCATTCATGTAATATACAGGGTAGTAGGTTTCTCCCGGCGTCTCGCCTCCATACAAATCGCAGCGGATTGCACTAATAGCATAAATGTCTTTAGTCTGATCTAATATTTTTACATAATGCTGATTTCTTGGTCCGTATGCTGGTGGTTCATGGTCCGCCGTCCATATACAGATGTATTTTCCATTTTCTATTCTAAAGTCTGTTCCAATTACCGATTGGTGCGGATGTCCATACTCTTGTCCTACCTGCTGACTATTGATATATTCTGGATATTGCTTAACCTTAGATTGGATTTTTTGTTTATTAGGTAAAGTTTCATCCTGCTCTGTCTGTTGTTGCTCCTGACTTTCCTCCTGTCCGTCCGCCTCTTTTGTTTCCTTTGCGCCTTCCACGCTTGCCGTCTCTTCTGTCTGCGTGGTCGCTTGTCCTGTGGTTTCCGTATCTGCCAGTGTCGACAGACTGGTCCCGAACATCAGGGACATACATAAGATCAGCGCTACCACACATTTCAGCTTCCCTTTCATATCCTCTTACCTCTCCTTCCTGTTCTCTGTAAAAATTCTGGTCTTTCCGTTCTTTTTTGCTCCTGTATTCTGATATTTTCCTTTTCCAGAGTGCAAAAACCACATAATGTCAATTATGTGGTGTTCTGTTTTCAGCGTTTTCCCGTATTCATTCCCGTTGAAGTTAAATATCACTGTCCAATGAGTTCGTTTTCCTACTATGTAAGTTGTCAGTCTCTTTGTGATGCAAATTTTTAAGGAATTTTGATTGACGCGGCCGGACATTTATACTAGAATAGGTTATGAAATTGAGAATGATATGGCCTGATAAGTAAGACTGAAATTGTGATACCACATAATTGACATTATGTGGTTTTTTATTTTCCCATACAGTACTCAGATCTGTAGGATCGTAAGACGCTCTAACTGCCGCTGGTAGATCTCCCCGGTGCTGGAGGTATAGATCCTCGTCACATTCAGACTGCTGTGCCCCAGGACGTCCGCCAGTCCCGCCATATCTTTTGTTGTCTGATAATATACTCTCGCAAATAAGTGGCGCAAATTATGGGGAAAGATCTTCTCACCCTTTACTCCTGCCTTTTCTTTCAACGCTTTCATCTCACTCCAGAGGTTGCTCCGATCTTTGGGTTTTCCACTATTGGTCACGAAGATGCAGCCTTTAATGATCTTTCGGAACTTCGCGAAGCACAAAAGCTTTTTCCGAATATCCGTCGTAAGAAAGATCCTTCTATACTTTCCTTTATTCCTCACTTCAATTCTGCCCCGTTTCACCTGCTCCACAGTAAAATAACGTAGCTCACTGACCCTGACTCCTGTGACCGCAATCGCCTCCATGATAAGCGCAAGCTGAATTTTCCCTGCGGATCGGGCCGCGCGTACAAGCCTTCTGTACTCTTTTGCGGTCAGCTCCTTCTCCTCCTGACGGAAAAGATTCTTCTGGGTCTTCACTCGCCTAACTTTCATCTGCCCGTATCCACAAAACTCTAGAAACTGATTCAGCGCCGCCAGCATGGAATTGACACTGCTGACCGCATAGCGTTCGATCAGCCATTCCTTATAGGAAAGAAGCCGTGCCTTATCCACCATTTTGTCCTCTCCAAGAAATTGTAAAAAGCATTTCAGATCTGTCCGGTATTTGCTGATTGTTGCCCCGGCATTCTCCCGCTCGTACAGATACGTCTCAAATTCCCGAGTTTTTTCCTCTGTTATATCCAATATCATTTTTTCATTCATGTTGATTCCTCCTCACCATTACATTGCCCGTTTTTCATTCTTCTATTAATATAAGATGGAAGAAAACCGGAAAAAGGTACAGAGGCGAAACTGTGCGACAAAAGAAACCTCGCCGTTATATCAAGAACATGCGGTGTTTTAAAAAAAGAAATACCGGCAGAGTGCATCAGCACTCTGCCGGTAGAAGAAATTTCCACAGACGAAAAAAAGAGTTCTGAACCATCAGAACTCCTTTTGTACGTGGGTTAGAGGATTCGAACCCCCGACCTTTTGGTCCGTAGCCAAACGCTCTATCCAGCTGAGCTAAACCCACACAATGTAAAATTGTCTTGTCGCTTCACGTATCTATTGTCCTTAGCAACAAAGATGATTTTACACGATAACCTTTGTTTTGTCAACTACTTTTTTCAATTTCTGCCCTAAAATTGTAACAATTCACATGACAACCTGGATTCTCCGCTATGCGGATTATACCGCCACATACACGAATAAATCCTCACTCACAGTAGAATGCCATATACAAAGTACACAAAAACCTTCCTTTTCAAATAAGATTGAACCCGAATTTTTGTGACTTTGTGCATGGCTGAACTGTTACCTGTAATTCTGCGAACCAGTTTTACCGGGGAATCTCCGCTCCATCCTGCACCTATTTCAGCAGTTCTTCTACCAGTTTCTTGACGTCTTCTGTCTGTGCCGGCTGGATTGCGGATTTCAGTGTCAGTACCGGCTCTACAATCTCCATGTTTTTCATGGTCTCTACGATAGCTTTCATGTGTTTGCCCGCCATCGGAGCCCAGCTACCATTCTCCACAAGGGCGATCTTTTTATTCTGGAGATTGAGTGCTTTCATATCATTGAGGAAATGCTCTACCGGCGCAAACAGCCCTGCGTTGTAAGTCGGGGCTGCCACCAGGATTCGGCTATAACGGAATGCCTCCGCAATCAGGTAAGAACAATCCGTCACAGACGCATCATAGACCTTGATATTCTTCATGCCCTGCTCCACCATCTCTGCTGCCAGCACTTCAACCGCATTCTCGGTATTGCCATACATAGATCCATAGACAAGAAGTACCCCGTCCTCTTCCGCCTCATATCGGCTCCACTGGTCATATTTCTCGAGAAGCAGATCCAGATCACTTCTCCATACCGGTCCGTGAAGCGGACAGATCATATCGATCTCAATCCCTGCCGCCTTTTTCAAAAGCGCCTGCACCTGAGGGCCATATTTCCCGACAATATTCGTATAATATCTTCTTGCATCCTCCATCCAGATGGCATCAAAGAAGATCTCGTCATCAAAGAGTGCGCCGTTTAAAGCACCAAAAGTACCAAATGCGTCTGCGGAAAAGAGAATCTTCTCTTTGGACTCATAGCTTACCATAACTTCCGGCCAATGTACCATCGGCGCAGTCACAAACGTAAGCTCATGCTCACCTAAAGGCAGCTTATCCCCTTCCTTTACGAGAAGTGTATGCTTTGCCTTTGTTCCGAAGTAAAACTGTCCGATCATCTGCATCGTCTTGGCGTTCCCCACAACGGTAACGTCTGGATACTTCTCAATGATGGCTGCGATATTGGCACAGTGATCCGGCTCCATGTGTTGTACCACCAGATAGTCAAGTGCCCGTCCGTCCAGCACAGCAGCAACATTTTCCATAAACCTCTCTGCCACAGAGCTGTCCGCTGTGTCCATCAGTGCTGTCTTCCCGTCAAGGATTATATATGAATTGTAGGACACTCCTCTTGGAATCGGGAACATATTTTCAAATTTCGCCAGTCTTCTGTCATTTACTCCAACCCAATAAATTCCATCTGTTACTTTTCTAGTACACTGCATCATTCACTCTTCCTTTCCTTTATTCCGACTTTTTTCTTGTGTCTCCATTAATATTCCACTTGCCGATCACCTGACTGACATTGTAAACTGTCACAAATGCCTGGATCTCTGACCGGTGAAGATAGTTCAAAAGCTGTTTGTATTCGCTTGGCGTCATAATCGTGACAAGCTCCGTCTTTTCCTTCCCGTCATAGCCGCCCTTGGCTGTATAGATCGTCACGCCCCGGATCAGCTCCTGCATAATATATTTCTGTATCCTCTCATATTCATCTGAGAGAATACAGATTTTCTTTCTCCGGTTAAATCCATCGATAAAGTAATCGACGGCAAGTCCGTTTGCGTAAGTCCCGAGCACGCTGACCACCAGCGTCCCAATATCGTAGACGAGGATGGAAGTCACTGCCGTAACCATGCCCGCAATGGTGACCGCCTTTCCAATATCCGCTCTGGTATACTTGCTGATGATCTTTGCGATGACGTCCAGACCTCCTGACGAAGCGTTAACATTAAATAAAATTGCCTGTCCCAGGGCAATAATCAGTATGTACGAGACCAGATCGTAAACACTGTTCCCCGTGAGCGATTCTGTAACCGGAAAGAGCCGCTCAAAAATCCACAAAAATACCGGGAGTAGAAGTGACGTGTAAATCGTCTTTGCCCCAAATTCCTTCCCGATAAAGAGAAAACCTGCCATCAGCAGTACAACATTTAAGATAAATGTGATCGTCGACATCTGCATATGCAGAAGCTCTGCAAGTACCATCGCAAGGCCGGAGATACTTCCCACGACGATCTTGCTCGGCACCAGAAAAAAGTATACCGCCGCAGAAACGATGAGCATCGCGCAGGTAATCAATACTCCCTCTTTTACAATTCCTTGTTTCCCCATATTCCTTCCTCTCTTTTTCATCTGCCAGTCTCTTTTCTATTATAGCAATCTCATTTTGATTTACAACAGAAAAATCGTGATTTTTTGTTCTTTCTCAAGCACGTATGGCAGCCATATGAATATGATCCTCCCACTTACCATTGATCCTGAAATATTCCCGGAAATATCCCTCTTTTTTGTATCCGCATTTCTCCAGAATCCGTAAAGACGCCCTATTTTCCGTCATCACATCCGCTTCCATCCGGTGAAGTGACAGCTCCTCAAATCCGATCCTCGTCCCCTCTTTCGCGGCTTCGGTTCCGAAGCCTTCCCCCTGCCGTTCTCCGCCGATGCGGTAGCCAAGCACCCCGGAGCAGAGGTTCCCATACTGGATCCGGCTCAAAGATAAGGTCCCGATCACCGTGTGGGGTTTTCTTTTTTCAAAGAGATAGTAGGAGTACCACTCCCCTTTTCTTGCGTTCTCCCTTTGGATGTCCAGCCAGATCTTTTGAAACTCCGGGCAAAAAAACTCCTCCGGACGCCGCTCTTCATAACGTTCCAGCATCTTACGGTTTCTGAAAAAAAACTCCGCCGTCATATCGGCAAACTCAGGATCCGCCAACCTTACCATCATCCGATCTGTCGTATAACATTTTCTCATCGTCTCTCCTTTTAGCCCCGCACGGAAAAATCAGCCTCATCGTCTACCGTCGGAATCTGGATCATCTCGGTTTTTTCGATGCGGATAAACCGGTCAGAATGTAATTCCTGAAACAGACGCTCTATCATCACACTGTTTCCCTGCACTTCCATCTCTACATTGCCATTATACATATTCCTCACCCATCCGGTCAGATGCAGGTCCTTTGCCGTCTGCACCGCCCGCCAGCGAAATCCGACTCCCTGTACTCTACCGTAAAAATATACATGCTTTCTGATGAACATTTCTCCAGACTCCTTTCTTTTGCTCTCCCTGATAGAGGGCTTTCTGTTTTATATAACAATTCAGCCATAACAGCCGGATCCGCCGTCACACGGCTGAACTGTTTCGTTTTTATTATGCCACAAACCTCTTTTTTTTGCTATAATCAAACAGAAAGGAGTTTTGAATTTATGAAACATGCATCAGATTTAAGGAAACAACTATTATCCATACACCGGAAAAGCTATCCTGCATACAAATCGTTGAAAGGACTGTATGAATTTGGAGACTATACGCTCTCCATTGATCATGTGCAGGGAGACCCTTTTGCTTCTCCATCTCACGTGACGATCCAGATCCCGTTTTCCGTCCACCGGTTCCCAAAAGATCTGTACCAGACACCCGAAACGAAGACCGCCTTTGAGGATCATTTACTGCGGCGCTTTGCCTCCCAGATCCACAAGTTCAGTTTCCAGGCGAAAGGTTCCGGAAAGAGCGGTCTCCTTTCCGTAAGCGGCTGCGGTCAGGAAATCCTCTCCCGGACAGCCTGCGAGATCCGCACACCAGGCGACGGAGTACTGATTTTCCGTTTCCATGTAGGTTTTCCTGCCAACGGGCGAACCATTAACGCTACAGAGCTTGAGAAGATCCTCTTTGACTTCCTTCCGTCCTGTGTGGAGCACTCCTGTCTCTATCGGACGTGCGACAAGAAAAAGCTGACGGAGACCTTTGAGCTTGCCGAGGATCAGACTTTCATCCGGCAGGAACTTTCCCGCCTAGATCTTGCGGCTTTCGTTGCGGATGGGTCTGTTCTGCCTCGCCAGAGCGGCGTATCCGATCTCCCGATGAAAGACAGCGTCGTCTTCTCCTCGCCGGACTCGCTTCGGGTGACTCTCACGCTTCCGCACAGAGGAAAACTAAGCGGTATGGGAATTCCACGGGGCATCACCCTTATCGTAGGAGGCGGCTACCACGGAAAATCCACCCTTCTGAAAGCACTGGAAACCGGAGTCTACCCACACACCGCAGGAGACGGCAGGGAATATGTCATCACCGACGCCACCGCCGTCAAGCTCCGTTCCGAGGATGGACGTGTTGTCAAAAACGTGGATATCTCCCTCTTCATCAATGATCTTCCAAACAAGCGGGATACCACGACATTTTCCACCCTGGATGCCAGCGGCAGTACGTCTCAGGCCGCCGGAACCGTGGAGAACATGGAGGCAAACAGCCGTCTCTTTCTCATTGACGAGGACACCTCCGCCACTAATTTTATGGTCCGGGATACGTTTATGCAGCAGGTCATCAGCCGGGAAAAAGAACCCATCACTCCGTTTCTGGAGCGTGCCGGAGATCTCTATGAGAAAGCCGGAATCTCCACGATCCTGGTAGCCGGAAGTTCGGGGGCTTTCTTTCACATTGCGGACACGGTGATCCAGATGGACTGCTACCATCCTGTCGATATTACATCAAAGGTGAAAGAGCTCTGCCGGGATTACCCGCTCTCTCCATCTTCCCCGGCTCCATTTCGGATGCCTTCGGCAAAACGGATCTTCGCATGGCCATCTAAAAAACAGGCGGACCGCCGGGACGGCAAAATCCGCCAGCGCTCCAAGGATGTATTCTCGATTGGAAAAGAAGAGGTTGACCTGCGCTATGTGGAACAGATCAAAGATTACGAGCAGACGGCGACCCTTGCTTTCCTTCTTGGCTACGCAAAAGATCACTACTCTGACGGGAAAAAAACAATCCCGGAAATCGCCGCTATGCTCTATGAAGAATTACAGCAAAACGGGTATTCCGGGTTTTTCAGACATTCTTATATTCCGGGAGGCTACGCTCTTCCAAGGCTTCAGGAGATCCACGCCTGCCTGAACCGCTACCGTGGATCCGCTAACCGGTAATCAATTTCAGAATGGCCAGCAGGACGGAAAATACAGCTACACCTTTTTTCAGCACATCCGGACGAATCAGGGAGGTATTTTTGCTTCCAATCCAGACGCCAATCCCGTGGCTTACAAGGCTTAAAGGCAGAAGCAAAAGAAGATCCCCAGGCCTGCATCCCATGGCATATCCGATACTGGATGGGACCGCAATAAAAATAGAATTAAAAAGGGCGATTCCTACCGCTGTCTTGACCGGAACGCCAAAGACAACGAGTAGTGGCATGACCAAGATTGGACCACCTGCCCCGGAGAGGGCGCAGATCAGACCAGTCACCGCTCCAAAAGCCAGCCAGAACCAAAGAGGCATCTTTTGTCCTGGCCGGCTTTTTTTTCTCTCTTCCTTTTCATCTTTCCGAAGTAAAATAGAGATTCCAGAAAGCAGTACAACCAGATACAGTATCTTCTTAACAATTCCCTCCTCCATGAGAAGATTGAGCCGTACACCTCCCACAGCGCCTACGAAGCTTCCCATACTGATCCAGACCGCAGGCTTCAGATTCAGGTTCTTGGCACGGTAGTAGTTGTAGGCGCCTAAAATTCCGGAAATCAGGAAGGCGAAAAAGCTCAGTGCAAGCCCCTGCGCAGACGACATCCCCAAAAATCCGGAATACAGCATCGGCAGGAGAAATCCTGCGATCCCGGTCAACCCGATCATGCCTCCAATCAGAAAGTTTCCCACTATAATAATCAGATACTCCATCTTTATACTCCTTTAGTAAATGCCCGTGCTTCCCGGCGTATTTTCTCTTCATCAAGCGTCAAAATTTCACGGTTTTTCATCAACATCCTACCGCCTACAATCACGTTCTTTACATCTTCTGCACTGACGCTCTCCACAAGAGTGTTGGAAATCACCCCGTGAATCCACAGATGCGGTGCGTCCAAGTCAATTCCAATCAGATCCGCCCTCTTTCCAACAGCGATCGTTCCCGTCTCTTCCCCAAGGCAGGCCGCTCCTCCTTTCGTCACCATATCCAGAATGGTCTTTGCAGGCATAATAGCCGGCTCCGCAAGCGGTACTCCACAAGTCACGTTCATCACGGAACGGAAGATTCGCATCTCATTCCAGAGACTTAATCCTCCATGTGCCGCCCCATCCGTCCCGATCCCCACCGGAATCTGCCTTCTGAGAAGCGACGGCGTCTCCGGCACAGCTTTTCCGCAGTTACTGAACGGGCAATGACAAATTCGCACTTGTCTGTCGCACATGAGATCCTTTTCCTCCTCCGATAAGAGCAGACTGTGAGCTCCCAAAAACCACGGTCCCAGAATCCCTTTGGCATCCAGAAATTCATACGGACGTTTCTGGAAACGGGACAAAAACGGGGTAATCTCTCCCGGATACTCATTCATATGAGCCTGCAATGTCGTCCCTTTTTCCCTGGCCCGTATTGCCGCTCTCTCTATCAGATCTTCTGAGCAGGAAATCAGAGAGCGAAGAGAATAGAATACTTTCAGATTCCCCTTCCCATGGAACCGCTCAAACAATATATCGGTCTTTTCGATGGCCTCCTCTGCGGTCATAGCAATAGAGGCCGGCAGTCCTTCCTCGTCCATCGTCGATACCGAGAGTGCTCCCCTCAGCCCGCTCGTTTCATACACCTCGGCCGCCTTATCCATAAAATAACTTCCTGCGTCGATGAAACCGCACGTCCCGCTCCGGATCATATCCAATGCCGCAAGCTCGGCGCTCAAACGCATCTTCTCTTCATTTAATGTACTTTCAAAAGGAAGCATAATCCGCTTCCAGATCATCGGCATAGCGTCCAGCACCCGTCCCCGCAAAAGCTGCTGTCCTGTGTGCATATGGGAGTCGATAAATCCCGGAAGATAAAGCATCTCCCCTCCATCTACCGTCTCATTTGCTTCATAAACCGTTTCACTGTCTCCATGTTTGCGGATCTCCACAATCACACCGTCCCGGATGACAATATCACGCCCCCGGACTCTCTCCCAGTTCTCGTCCAGGAAGTCTACATTCATAAGAAGAAGATCTGCCTTTTGTGTTCTCATATCTTCATTTCTCCTTGCTTTCACCTTTGTTTCCTGTCTGTTAAATGGCATGAGTCAGTGACAGAATGATCTGTGCGATCAGGGCGGATCCTAAGAACGTCCCCGTCATTACCAGAATTCCTATCAGGATCATCTTCCACCCCTGCTTTAAAAAAGACTTGATCTGGTCGCTGATGGAAATTCCGGCAAATGCTCCAACCATCGTAAGCGGCGCCGTGAAGTTAATCTTGTTGACCGCTTCGATGACCCCCTCTCTCACCGGAGAAATCGGACAGGCCACTAAAAGACCCAAAATCGAACAATATGCAATAATCGGAAGCTTTAATGGCACAAGCTTACTGATCACTACTGCCACAAGAGAGATGGCAAGAAGAATCAGAATACCCGGAAGCGAATCCATAAAATTCACATCGAATCCAACAAAATTCGCAAGGCCGATTCCAAGACCTGCAACAACAAACATGACAGCCCACTCGATATATCTCATCTATGCTTCCTCCACTTTTTCTTCTTTTCTCATCAATACTTCACTTGGCTCGTGTCTTAATTTGGCAAATTTTGGCTCCATCCAGGTATATAATTTTCTGCAAAGGGGAATTCCTACAAAAATTGCCACATAGATTCCTGTCAGCCCGGACAGCGTCTCACTTGTACTTGCAAGTGCGGAAAGCTCCGCCGCCATATCCGGATAGACAGCCGTAATACTTGCCGTCGCACTTGCCATCAGAATTCCCGCTCCGACTCCGGATGCCATTCCAAGTGCATATGGATGGAAGATTCCCGCTGCCGCCGTCATCGTGGCAAGGAACCCAAAATAGATCGTCCCGACCATACCGCCGACGACGTAGATGGAAAGACTTCCTCTTGCCTCCGGAGAATCCGGCCCGAACAAATCCGTAACCAGGGCAAGATTGGACTCCCGATTGATGGAATGAGTCGCGCCGATGGCCTCTCTTTTGAGCCCCAGCAGAAGCGCAAACGGCAACGCCAGGAAAATGGTTCCTAAATTTCCGATCTCCTGCAACAAAAGTGCCGGTCCCGCCGACAGTACGACCTCAATGCTGGCGCCCGCATTGATTCCAAGCTTTGCGATAAACGGGCAGATTGCAACGATCACCAGTTTTGACGCCGCCTTCACTTCTTTCTTTTTAAAAAACTTCAGTATCTCAGGCCCGGACAGCACACCCAAAATCAGGGCATAAAAAATAGGGAATAAAATCAGTTTTCCCGGTCCCAGCGGAATTTCGATCTGCCCAATAGCGTCCGCAATCAAAATAAACACAAATGCGGCAAAAATGATACGGTATTCATTTTTTATTCTTGCTTTTAATGACGGATATTGAAATGTCTCCTTCTTCATCTCTCTTTCTCCTCCTAAATTTTCTACTCCGTCATCTTAGCATAGACTTTTTTTCCAAAAAAAGGACAAATGAGCTGTTTTCCATACTTTTTTGTAGTATACTGTAAAAAATGTCGAAAGAAGGAACAGGAATGACGCTGGAAGAACTTTGCGCCCGTGTGCCGGAGCTTAATAACTACCTGAAATTTATGCCGCAGGAGTTGAACGA
The DNA here is from genome assembly GCF_001280875.1 of Sellimonas intestinalis. Classification (GTDB taxonomy): domain Bacteria; phylum Bacillota; class Clostridia; order Lachnospirales; family Lachnospiraceae; genus Sellimonas; species Sellimonas intestinalis. The sequence continues at coordinate 77,565 of NZ_LGAJ01000019.1, forward strand.
ACGTTACTGGATTCACACCTACCCGGAAGGAACCATCATCCATCAAAAGGATGAGCTTTTAGAATACTTCGGTATTGTCTGCGAGGGCTCCCACCGTGTAATCAACGAGTTTGAAAACGGTAATGTCTACATGATAGAGCGGAACGATCCTATCGACTTTGTCGGGGAAGTCACCATCCTGGCAGAAAAAGAACGTACTTCCGTGACGATTGAGACACTAACCGAATGTACAGTACTCTATTTTTCCAGAAAGGACTTTGAAAACTGGATTGCACATGACATCCATTTTCTGAGGCTCGTTTCCCGGAAAGTAGCCTATAAGCTCTACCGTTCCTCATACAACCGGGGCAGTAAACTATTCTACCCGCCCCAGTATCTGCTCCTGGATTATCTCGTCAAATATCTCAACGAAGTGAAAAAACAATCCGGCATCATCCCGAAAACCCGCCAACAGCTTTACGAGGAAATCGGTATCTCCGTTAAGACATTAAATCGTACGATCCAGAAACTAAAAGCGGAAGAACTTGTCAGCACAGTCAAGGGAAAGCTGTATTTAAGTACTGAACAGGTGCAGGCCGCCCGCGACTACCTGGAAGAAAAACGTCATATGAGCAAGTAACATTCTTTTCCCATATCGTTCTTTCACTGTCGGTTGCTTCCCAGCAAAACAGAAAAGATTTCTGTTACATCAAAACAGCAGCCCCACATTTGTGGAAAGCTGCCGTTTTAATTTCATCCATGATATATCGTGTACTTTCTGCCGTATGATTTGTCTCTATGATTCCTGTGACAGATCCAGACTTCTGACTCTGTTTCTTATCGGAAGAACGAACGTCGGAGAAACGGAAAGCTCATCAACGCCCATTCTCAGGAATGTCTCCGTCAGCTCGAGATCCGCTCCAAGCTCTCCGCAGATACCTACCCATGCGCCTCCCTTATGGCCATTCTCGATCGTCATCTGGATCAACTTCAGCACAGCCGGGTGGTGTGCATCGTAGAATTCGTCGAGCTTCGGATTCTGGCGGTCAATTGCCAGTGTGTACTGCGTCAGGTCGTTCGTTCCTATACTGAAGAAATCCACCTCCTGCGCAAGCTGTTCGCTTACCATGACAGCAGCCGGTGTCTCGATCATCACACCGATCTCTACATCCTTGAACGGAATCCCCTGCTCTCTTAATTCGTCCTTTACTTCTTTCAGAATCTGTTTGATCTTCCTGACCTCATCAACAGCAATAATCATCGGGAACATGATGGAAATATTGCCATACGCACTTGCGCGGAGCAACGCCCGAAGCTGCGTCTTGAAGACCTCCTGTCTCGTCAGACAAATACGGATTGCACGATATCCAAGCGCCGGATTTTCTTCCTTATCCAGTTCAAAATAGTCCACCTGCTTGTCAGCACCGATGTCCAATGTCCGGATAATAACTTTCTTTCCAGCCATATTCTCTGCTACAGTCTTGTATGCATTGAACTGCTCATTCTCCGTTGGATATGTGTCAGATTCCAGATATAAGAACTCGCTCCGGAACAGTCCGATTCCTTCCGCGTCATTCATCAGAACTGCCGCTGTATCTGCTACGCTTCCGATATTGGCGTACAGATGAATCTCCTTTCCGTCCTTTGTGATCGTCTTTTCACCCTTTAAAGCCTTGAGAAGTTTCTGCTTCTCCTCCTCTTCCGCAACTGCCTTCTGTGCTTTTTCGATTTCTTCCTCGTCCGGATCGATAATGACGCATCCTGCATAACCATCCACGATCGCCATGTGTCCGTGCCATTCCTTCTTGATCGGCACACCAATAATCGCCGGGATATTCATCGTTCTTGCCAGAATCGCCGTATGGGAATTGGAAGACCCATGCTCTGTAACGAATGCAAGAAGCTTTGACTTGTCCATCTGAACCGTCTCGCTCGGCGCCAGATCATCGGCCACCAGGATCACCGGCTCATCCAGATTACCCATATCATTGTCCACACCGGACAAAACCGAAACAAGACGCTCGGAAATATCCTTCACGTCCGCCGCACGCGCCTTCATATAGTCGTCGTCCATCTCTGCGAACATAGTGGAAAAATTATCCCCGGTCATGGCTACCGCATATTCCGCATTGACACTTTGGGATTCGATCATATTCTGGATGGACCCATTATAATCCAGATCATCAATCATCATCATATGCACTTCAAAAATCGCGGCTCCGGAATCTCCTACCTCTTGCAGCGCCTTCTCATACAGATTCTGTAACTGCGCTTTCGCCGTCTCCTTGGCATGTTCAAAACGATCCAGCTCCGTCTTCGCATCCTCGATCTTCGTTCTCTTTACCACTGCCGTGTTTTTCTCATAGAAAAATATTTTCCCGATAGCTACCTTTCGGAAAATTGATTTCCCCGCAAACTTCTCCATATCACTATACTCCTTTTATAATACTTACTCAACCTTTTCAGAAATACTCCGCTCCTATTCTATTTGATAATTCCCGCCTCTGTCAGTTTCGTCTCAATCTCAGAAGCAGAAATCACATTTTGCAGGGCAACCAGTTTCGCACCTTTCTTCTCTGCCTCCGCAAACATATCCGCAAAATGCTGCGCGCAGATCACAACATCATACTGCAGCGCAGTCTCTTTGCCCTCGGAAATCGGACAATGATGAACTGTCGCAGCCTCAATCCCATGTTTTTTCAGTACCTTTTCCAGCGCCATCTGAGCCATCAAACTGGAACCGGCCCCATTCGCACAACAAACTAAGAAATTTAAACTTTTATCTGCCATCTTTTAAGCTCTCCTCTCTCAATCTTATGCCTCCTATTCTACCACATTACAAAAAAATTTTTAATCCTTTTAATGAATTTTGCCCATAATTCTTCGCCTTTTTTGACTTCCTTCTGGCATGTTTTCAAAAATTGGGGACAAAAAAGCTCCGCCTCCTCTTTTTACAGAGAAACCGGAACTCTATTCTTTAATAATCCTTCATTTCCTGCACAATCGGCTGCTTTCTTCCTATAAGAAGCATCACTGCTCCGATGGCAAAAATAAAAATAGAAATAAACTGTGAAGTCGATATCACTCCGACACTTCCCCTCTCCAGGTCTCCCCGGAAAAACTCCAGAATAAAACGCCCGGTACTGTAAAAAAGCAGGTAACATCCGGCGACTGTCTTCTCTTTCTTTGCCCTCCTTGCAATCAAACAGAGTACAATACAGTTCAGAAAATCCAGAATACTAGAATAAATCTGTGTCGGTATAAGAGCCACGCCATTGGGCGCAATATCAGATGAGTGGAATGTGATAGAACAAGAAGAATCTGTCTCTTTCCCATAGCAGCATCCTGCCAGCAGACACCCGATCCGGCCGAATCCCTGGGCCAACGCAATCGCCGGAGCAATCAGATCAAAATATCTCCAGAAACGCTCCTTCTTCACTCTGCAAACCACATATCCGGCAATAACACCTCCGATGATCCCTCCGTAGACCACAAATCCATCCCTCTGGTCCACGATGACACCCGGATCCTTGATAATCTGATCCAGGATTGTCAGATAATACATTAGCTTTGCTCCCAGAAGCCCGAAGACCACGGAGCTCAAAAACAGAGAGAATACAATATCTGTATTCATTTTATATTTTCTTGCACGGTATTCGGTCATCAGATAGGCTGCAATAAATCCGATCCCAATCATCAGACCGTATCCGTGCACAGTCAATCCGCCAATCGTTAACAAGTCATTCTTCATATTTGTTCACCTGATCAGTCGAAATATTTATTCCAAATATTCGTTCTGTCCTTTCTCCCTCATTCTCTGTCTCAGTCGTCGAAGCGCCTTGCTTTCAATCTGCCGGATCCGCTCTCTTGTCAAATTCATCTTCTGTCCGACTTCCTCTAATGTGTAAACACGCTCCCCGTTCATACCAAACCTCATACGGATAACTTCCTGCTCGCGCTCCGGCAAAATATTCAAAAGCTCCTCGATCTCTTCTCCGACAATCGTAGAAATTGCCGCCGTTTCCGGCTGCTGGGCATTGCTGTCCTCGATGAAATTCTCAAGGCTACTGTCCTCTTCCTCTCCCACCGGCGTTTCCAGAGAAACCGGCGTCCTGGCATAGGCCAGAATCTCCCGTACCTCCTCCTCGGATTTATCCCCTAGCTTCGCGGCAATCTCCGCCGGATTAGCCTCTCTTCCAAGCTCTGTCATCAGTTCCTTGGATGCCCTGCGTACCTTTGTGATATTCTCAGACATATGTACCGGCACCCGAATCGTCCTCGACTGGTCTGCAATCGCGCGGATCATGGACTGCTTGATCCACCAGGATGCATAGGTCGAAAACCGGTAGCCCTTCTGATAATCAAACTTCTCCACTGCCCTCATCAGTCCGATATTGCCTTCCTGAATTAGATCCATCAACTGAAGTCCGTGTCCCACATACTTCTTGGCAATCGAAACTACAAGACGGAGATTGGACTCCTCCATTATCTTCTTGGCCTCCAGGTCCCCATCAGCGATCCTCTTCGCAAGCTCCTGCTCCTCCTCCGGAGTCAAAAGCGGAATCCGGTTGATCTCATTCAAATACATCCGGATCGAATCCCCTGCGCTGTCGCCATACACTTTCGAGTCTGCGGAATCCGCCTCATTATCCTGAATCTCCTCATCCTCGGCGCTCTCCAGGAGTCTTTGCTCTTCTTCCTTAATATCGTCTGGAGATAAGATCTTTTTCTTTCTTTTTTCTTCCACAATTGCCCTGCCCTTTCTTCTGCCTGACCCCTGCTATGATGATCACATCTGAAATCTTCTCTTCAGAGGGTGTTTGCATGAACTCTCACTACGCTTCTCCTGTACAAACAACGAGCAGCCGGCTGTTCATCAGCCGGCTGCTATTTTTAGCTTTTGAAGCTATCTTGTCAAAACCAGCAATGTCTTCACTATATTGTACCATGACTGACTGATTTCATACAAGAATCTAATCCGTTTTTCTTATTTTACCAGTGCCATTCTTCCGTTTACGGAAAGGTTGGGAAGATGCTCAAAATACAGGCGATTTTCTCTCTCCGAATATTTCAGCTCCACCGGAATCCAGCCTCTCGCAACATTAATATATAGATACTGTCCCGGCTTGATCACACTTTTTTCTCCCCCGTTCAGAGCTGATAATACACAAACATTTCCGTCTTTTTCGGTCTTTAAGAAACCTGTCAACAAAAAAATACCTCCTTATCACCACTCTGTTCATCTAAATATCGTCGATATCCCTTTTTACGATACGAATTATATCAGATGAATATGACCGATTTATGGATAAAATATAAATCATTTCTAAGATTTTCCTTATATTCCCATTATTTATGTATGATTTTTCTCATTCCAGAACCACAAAATTTGTGAGGAATAATTTGAAATCCTCTTTTCTCATAAAAGGCCTCTTTCCCCTTTTCGGCAATTAATTGGACACTGGTGCGCCCACCAACCGGCGTTTGCCTATCTACATATTCCACTATCATTTCAAATATTTTACTGCCGATCCCCATTTGCTGACAGTCTGGCCGTACTACTACATCCACTATCACATAATATAATCCGTCGCCTATCAATCTTCCCATTCCAACTGCTTGATGATTCTTATAGGCCACAACTGTATATAAACTTCTTTTTAATATTTCTTGTATTTGTATTTTAGGAAAATTCTTCCACCCTACACTTTCTCTAAGGCTACAATACTCTTCGTAAGTCAACGAATTCTCTTGATAGTTCATACTAAAATTTCCCCTCCTATTGTCTCATTATGTCATGCGAATAAAAGAGCATAATTATTTCAATTCTTTATGTACTCTACACAAGAGAAAATGTCAGAAAATCCTGGCCTTCTGCCCGAACAATTTCAAATCCGGCATCTTCAAAATTTTGACGCTGTTCTTCCAAATTCAGATGTGGAAATGGTTTACACGTTTTAGGTAATACCATTTCCACTAAATCCCTATCATTATCTCCGCCTACCTGTTCTGTAATAAATACCTCATTTGGATGTAATATCCGAAACAACTCCTTGTCATCAAAATCTCCATATCTATTAAAAATTAAATCTAATCCATCATATTTAAGTCTTTTTTAATACCGCCTGACAATCTTTTCATAATCCCACGGTAAATCATTTTCTCCTTCATATCTGCCCTGAATATGCGAAAAATCTCAGCCATGGATATATGCGATTTCTTCTTCCTGTTTCCAGATGTTTCTCAAATTTGCTCTATTCATAAAACTTGTCTCCTCTTATTCCAATCAGGCACTATTCTATAATATAAGCCAACAATGATCCCAGATACAATCTGCAGCCCATTTTTAAAACTGTACCGAGTAAGCCATTCGCTTCATCATCTCCAACCTCCGGCAAACAAACCTTTTCTTAACTTCTATTTCCCACAGTATAATTCTATTTCTTTAGTTACGCAATTAAAAAAGATATACCGACTTTCTAATATCTGCACATCTTTTTACCCCATTATACTACTGTAAGATGGAACAATTATAATTAAAAATAAGAGAAACGCTGCAACTTCAACGTTTCTCTCACTTTTGCCTACTGCCACAGACCGGAATCGAACCATTTTAAATCATCAAAAATACTGAAAGAACGGGGCTTTGGAGACTTCATCACGTCTGCGGTGTTCAAACGTTGTTCCAATAAAAACTGGGATTCATCTAATCATTTTGAACATTCCCGGCCCATCCCATTCACAAGGTCTTTCTTCAAATCCCTTTTTCTTGTAAAACAAGAGTGCATCTTTCGTACTAATCAATTCTAAACTGACAGCCCAATCAGGATTGATATTTTCTCTTATATAATTTTCTAAACATTCAATTAGCAACGTTCCTACTCCCATTGCCTGATAGTCTGGTATTACAACAAAATCCTTGATATAGAATGACATACCCCCATCTCCAATCAACCGCACCATTCCTACCGGCTGTTTTTTATCATAAGCTGTAAATGTTGCGATAGTATTGCTTAAAGCCTTTTCAACTTGTCCAATACATGGCGCTTCCCATCCAACTGACGTGTATAAATCCAGAAACAGTTCTGGCGTTAGTGTATTTATTCTCACTTCCATAACTACTCTCCTTAAATTTATGGCTTCAATCATTTAACTTAGTCAAAACGCAAGAGGGATTATATAAAAAATCTGTTTGAATAACTTCCCGTTTGTTTAACTACTATTCAGTATAATCTAAATATATTCAACACACAAGAAAAAAATATGCAGAACTTTCACATCTCCACATGCCCTTTTCCACACTGTATCAACTCTAAGCACAGTCTGCTTTCCATATTCCCTTGTTCATGTTTTCCCCTAACCAACGTCCCACAGAGTGCCCAGAGTGATGATTCCTAATAGGGCAAGCGGGCGGCTTGGAAGTCATTCCTATTCTACAACATACTTCATATTTGCTTCTCTTCGCCCCTCATATTTGTCTTTGGATAAAAGTTTATCGAGGAATCCCGCCACTTCTTCCATAGCAACGCTGTCTATCAAATCCAGCTTCATCAATTTTTTGAAACAAAAAAAATAAGAGAAACGTCGTAAATTCAACGTTTCTCTCACTTTTACCTACTGCCGCAGACCGGAATCGAACCGGTACGGGAGTATAAGTCCCGCAGGATTTTAAGTCCTGTGCGTCTGCCTGTTCCGCCACTGCGGCATTTCTCACACAAACGTGTGAATGGGGCCTATAGGGCTCGAACCTATGACCCTCTGCTTGTAAGGCAGATGCTCTCCCAGCTGAGCTAAGACCCCAAATACATATACAATTATATCAATTATAAGCGACCCGGATGGGACTCGAACCCACGACCTCCGCCGTGACAGGGCGGCGCTCTAACCAACTGAGCCACCGGGCCAAATATTTATCTTTATTAATTAAAGTGGACCTTCAGGGACTCGAACCCGGGACCGATCGGTTATGAGCCGATTGCTCTAACCAGCTGAGCTAAAGGTCCACAATCTTAATGTCCCCTCTAAAGGAACAAGCCAACGATCGGACTCGAACCGATAACCTGCTGATTACAAATCAGCTGCTCTGCCAATTGAGCCACGTTGGCATCTTTTCTTAAGTTAAACTCACCCAAGAAGTGACTCCGACGGGAATCGAACCCGTGTTACCGCCGTGAAAGGGCGATGTCTTAACCGCTTGACCACGGAGCCTTTTTCTTCCTATATAAAGGAAACTCCCCCTGTTGGACTTGAACCAACGACACTGCGGTTAACAGCCGCATGCTCTACCGACTGAGCTAAGGAGGATTATTCAGATACATGTTCCTGTACCTTCAAAACCACAT
>NZ_LGAJ01000002.1 GCF_001280875.1 Sellimonas intestinalis
CAGAGTAAATAGCTCTGCGAAATTTTTATTACCTTTTTTTCTGTTTTCATTTCCAGTCTTTTCAAAAACGATCTTTTATAACTTCTTACTGACCACTTACTCCCCATAATTGTGTTAATTCTTTTAACATCGTATCCCCTCTTTCCTATCTGTCCTATATTACGAAAGCACCGGGAATTCCGGTGCTTTCTGCTTTCCATATTATAATTGGTATTTCATTACCGCTTCATCGATTGCTTTCCTGCATTTCTTTACTCCTGCGGTAATTCCTTCCCGATCCTTAAAAATTGCAGAAGATAATACAATGACATCCGGATTACATGCAATCGCCGCATCCATATTATCGACACGCAGTCCTCCATCAATCGCCAGTTCACATTTTGGGTTTTTAGCATCAATCATTTCGCGGGAGCGTCTGATCAGATCCACCGCACTTCTTCTCCATCCCCAGTTGTCCTTTCCATCTGTATCATCCACTCCATGTACCACGAGTTGTAACCGGTCAATATCATAAATCGCTTCATCTACAAAGCAAAGAGGTGTATAGCATCCCAGCGTTAATCCAATCTTCATCCCAAATTCACGACAATAATTGATAATATAAGCCAATGGCGCTCCTAGAAAATGTTCCGCCGGTAAAATCAGCATATTACATCCCGCTGCCGCAATTTTCTCAATAAACAGTCTGTCGCAGTCTCTTGTATAAATATGACATTCGATATCTTTTTTGGTATACGGACGAATTCCTTCTATAATCTGGTGTCCTCCCATTAGCTGCATATTTTTCAGATCGTGCATATCTGCCGCATCGGAATGGATATAGTCGACTCCCGCCGCATCCGCTTCTGCGACCAGATCCGCAATATGGCCGTAATCTACATGTGCCAGTCCTGCCGCCATTTTGATATGTTTCATATTAAGTTCCTCCTTAAATATATGATTTTTGATTTTTTGCCAGATAAACAAGTTCTCCATCAATCACAGTACCCATACATTCTGCGGTCAGATGTTCTACCGGATTTTTATCGAAGATGGCAATATCGGCATCTTTTCCTGATTCAATCGTACCGATTCTATCTTCCAATCCTAAAATTTCTGCCGCATTGCTTGTGATTGCTTTCATAGCTTCCTCCAAAGGAAGTCCGGCTCTGTAACACATCCCCGCACAGATTCTCAGATTGCTTGTATGCATCGCCGGAAGGTCCGTCATAATTGCAATTTTTACTCCCGCATCATAAAGAATTGCCGCTGACTCTACACATTGATGAATCACTTCGTTTTTATGTGGAAATCCTAAAAACGGCCCTAATATGACGCCTTTTTGTCTTGTATGAGCCAGGACATCCGCAATCAGATGCCCCTCACTACAATGATCCAACGTGATCTGTAAATCAAATTCCTCTGCGATACGCAATGCTGTCATAATATCATCTGCCCGGTGAGCATGTGCTTTTAATGGGAGTTTCCCTTTGATGACGGGAGCCAGCGCCTCCAAACGCATATCAAACTTCTTTTCCTTTGTTTCGGCATAATCCTTCGCTTTATAGAGCCACTCCCGTATCACAGCTGCTGTTCCCATTCTGGTAATCGGGGATCTTCCTTTGGAACCATGAGAATTTTTCGGATTTTCTCCAAAAGCCGCCTTCATGGCAAGAGGTGCCTGCAATATCATATCGTCCACAACCCGTCCCTTTGTTTTTAATGCAACGAATTGTCCAGCGATTGGGTTACTGCTTCCCGGTCCCGTCGCCACACAAGTCACCCCATTTTCATACGAATAACGAAATTCTGGATCCAACGGGTAAATCCCATCTATAGCGCGTAACTGTGGGGTAATCGGATCGGTATCTTCATTTCCATCTACTCCTGCATCTCCAATACCGGATTCAAAAATTCCGATATGATTATGTGCATCGATGATTCCTGGCATCACAATGCCTCCTCTTGCGTCAATTACCTCAAAATCCTCTGCACAGTCCAAATTTTCTCCAACCTTCTGGATCTTCCCGTTCTCAATGAGCAAGTCCCCTTCTACAATGTCAGATGAACGATTCATGGTATGTATCATTCCATTTTTAATGCAAAGATTGTTTTTTCTCATATTTCCGCCCCCATAAGTTCCCAAGAAATACTATTCTCCACACTTTGGGCAAGTTCTTTGATTACAGCTTCTTGAAACGGCGATGGAAGTCCTGCTGACTCAATGGTTTCTTTAAATCCCTTTTGTCCGCTGTATTCCAAAATCTTCTTGTAACAATTCCATGCTGTTTCATGGTTTTCCTGATCCATAAAATGCAGTTCCAGCGCACACACCTGTGCCAGTACGTAATCAATATAATAAAATGGCCACCGATAAACATGTGTCTGTCTCTGCCATGCCCGTCCCTTTGAAAGGAACAGATCTGTATCATACTTTTTCCATGGCATATATTGTTTTTCCAACTGTTTCCACAAATCCTTCCTATCTTCAACAGAAAGATTTGGATGATCGTAAATCGTTTCCTGGAATTCGTCAATCGCACATCCGTATGGGATAAACGACAATGCATTTTTCAGATGAATATAGCAGTAAGAAGCAATCTCTTCTTCCGGTAATACATATTTCAGATATGGCCATACTAAAAATTCCATTCCCATTGAGTGGATCTCGGCCAGATCTGAACTACATGCCCCCGAAAAACTAAACGGCTCCCCCCGTTTGGTATAAGAATGAAACCCATGTCCGGTTTCATGTGCAAATGTTTTTAATGCTCCTGTTGTCGCATGATAGGTTTCAAAAATGAACGGCATATGATACTGTGCCACATAATTTGAATAGGCCCCCATGATTTTACCCGGACGCATGGATAGATCAAAGAATTCACATTTTAATAGTTCTTCATAATAGACCCTTGTTTCAGGAGAAAGTTCCTGGTATACCTTTTGAAAGTCTTCCAAAATATTCTGTGTCGGCTGTGGTTTTTTTCCGCCCGCAAAAATGTCCTCATCATAATGATAAAGCACTTCCACCCCTAACGCCTGTCTTTGTTTTTCAAACAGCCTCTGTGCCACAGGGACAAGATTTTTCTTCACTTCCTCCCGAAAAGAAACAATGTCCTTCCGTGTATAACTTGTTCTGCCCATACGACAATATCCGACTTCCGTAAATGATTTCTTTCCCAGTTTTTTCGCAATGCGATCCCGGACCTTCACAAGCCGGTCATAAAGGTCGTCTAATTCTTCTCCTGCTGATGCAAATGATTTCTCCCAAATAGCCGCATATTTCGCCCGTTCGTTCCTGTCTTCACTTCCCATATGCGTCCCTATCTTGGACAGTGGTACAACTCCTTCTTCTGTTTCCGCCTTTAAATTCGCAATCATTTCTGAATACTTGGAGGAAAGTTCATTTTCCTGCTTCAGTTCTTCCATGATTTCCGGGTGAAAACTTTCTTTGTGTAGCGCCGCCATCCGAAATGGTTCTGTACCGATATGTATTTCAAACTCTTTCTGATAAGGACTTTCCAGAAGAGCCTCATTCATCTCATTTTCTAATGCTTCATAACGTGGCTTTACACGATCAAAAAATTCTGTTTCCTCTTTATAAAACACATCGTTTACATCCATTGTATTGCGAGCCTCGCAAATGACCGCCAGCGTAGAAAATTCATCTCTGATCCGGTCCAGACCAAGTAACGCATAATAAGCAGCTCCAAAACTTTTTGCATGTTTGAATTCCTCTAGCTGACTACGGAACTTTTGTTCAAAACGATCCATATTCAGTCTCATATAAGGAACGTCCTGAAATTTAATCATTCTTTTTTACCCCCTCCGTATTTATAATTTTTCGCCTTTGATATACACGTCCTTTGAATCCACCACACATGCGATATGTTCCAAGGGATTTTCTTTTAAACAAAGGAACGTTGCCAGTTTCCCTTCTTCCAAAGAGCCATAATCATCTGCAATTCCAAGTAGTTCCGCGCTTCCGGACGTAGCCGCGTCAAGCGCCTGCCTTGGACTTAAACCTGCCATTGTCATCAGAACCATTTCATATGGCACTTTATCATACGGGTTATATGGAGAACCAGCATCGGTCCCAAACGCGATTTTTACCCCTTTATCCGCACACTGTTTCAACATATCGCGGTGTATTTGAATTATTTCTTTACTTTTTGCATGATCTGGATTATCCGGATCTGCTTTCAAACCTTCTGTCACTGCATAGTATGGCGCACACAAGGTTGGTACCAGATAGGTCCCTTGTTTCACCATCTTATCCATAATATCTTCTGTCAAAAATACGCCATGTTCTATCGAATCTACCCCCGCTTCCACACAATAACGAACGGCTGTGTTTCCGTGGGTATGTACCGCTACCTTTCTCCCCAACGCATGGGCTGTTTCTATCCCTGCACGTATTTCTTCTTCTGTAAACTCACATGGACCTGGTTCCGGCCCCGGAGAATTCACGCCTCCGGAAACCATCATTTTTACTACGTCCGCACCTTCTTTTATGACTCTCCTTACCTGTCTCCTTACCTCATCTGCTCCATCACATTCGTAACTGATTTGATAACCATGACCTCCGGTTGCACAAAGAGCATGTCCGCACGCAATTATTTTCGGTCCATTGATTTCTCCCTTTTCAATACTGTCCCTCACGCCAAGCGTATATCCCTCATATGCCCCAAGATCACGGCAGGCTACAACTCCTGCTTTCAATAATTCCTGTGCATTTTTTACTCCCTGGCAAACATGATGCGCGGCACTTCTTCCCGGACATTCCTCATAGGCTGATTCCCCACAGAATAAATGAACATGAGCGTCAATAAATCCCGGTACAACATAGGCATCTCCTAAATCGATCGCTTCTGCATCTTCTATCTCTGCATCCTCTGCCGGCTTTACCCAAAGGATACGCGCATTTTCCGTCATCATAACGAAGTTTTCCAGGATTGGCTTTTCCCTGTTTCCCGTAAAGATCCATTTCCCATGATATGCTTTTTTCCTCATAGTCTCTCTGCCTGCCTTTCTTCCATCCCATGATTCAGCTTGTCTGTTCCCGGAAGGATGAATTTTCCATCTTTCAAGATGAAAATCTTTTCTCCATATTCTGTATATCCATAAAGAGCAGATATTTCATCATACGGAATCGTAATATCGATATGTTTTTGTACATATTTTTCTTTCTCTGTTTTTCCATCCCGTGTCTTTTCATTATATTTTGCCGTAATTTCTTTCCCATCCAGCAAATTATAAACAGGTTCCTCCTCGGCCCCTTTGTAACACGGATCTCCAATCGCAAGATGTGGTCCCATCTTCTCATAAATCAAAATAGGAAGTTGATCTTCCAGTTGATATTTCTTACAGATACGAAACGCCCGTGTATTCGTTCCAATCGCAAATTCCCCGACCGGAAGAGTTTCATACGGATAGAATAAAGATTCTAAAATCGGGCCTTTCGTTTCTCTCCCATCCTCTTCACAGGAAAAGTCCACGATTTCTCCATCTTCAAACCATAATTTTAAATTGTGGTATTTTCTGTCCTGTAAAAAAATATCCTGAATATGTAAAAGCCCGTTTGTTCCCTTTAGCTGAGGTGTCGTAAATACTTCCCCATAAGGGATATTCAAATCACCCCCACAATTCATAAAATTTGTCTGCTGTTCCCTATTCTCAATTCTCTGCATCTGTACGTCCAAATACGTCTGATTTGGCTTTTTCCCTATGATTCGCACCCACAGACACTGGTCCAGCCCATCAATCAAGATCTGCTGTATCTTTTCAAATTCTTCTGACTGTTCCAGATTCATCTCAAAGATTTCATCAAAAATGTGCTGGAACTGTTTCCCGATCTCAAGTGATGGAAAAACAACTTTACAAAACGACAGTTCTGAAGGCCGAACATACTGTTCTTCCACCTTTCTTCGGGCAATTTCTATCTGTTTTTGTAAATTTCCTTTTCTCTTTTTCTCTTTTTCTCCAAATTCCCCAATACCGATCATGCCGCAGACATCGGCTGTTTCTTTCTGATATCGGTAGAAGACCTGTTCATAAAGATCTATCAGAGCTTCTTTTGCGACTGAATCTGTATCAAATTGTTCTTTTTCTATTCTTCGTTCTAAGACCGGATCTATCACAACCGGCAGTAATCCTTTTTCTTCGATGCAGTGTGCAACTTGTACTGCAAGGGCTTCCTGACCGATCCGATAAAACAGACGAACCCTTTTCCTTTCTCCGCGCTCTCTGTTTTGACTGGTAAAACCATGAAAAAAGGCATCCGTAATATGTTCTGCCATTCGACAGATTTTTTCTTTTGGATACGAAAAATAGAATACTGCCGTTTCTTTTTCACTCTCCGTTACTTCTTTTCCATATTCATTCATCCATTCCAGATCGTGTGGATTTGCTTTTTTCAAAATCCGCAGATACTTGTTCTGCTCTGTTTCTACAGATTCTTGAATCTCAGCTTCTATATATTGCCTGATTTTTTCTATCTGTCCTTTCATATTCTGCCTCTTCTTGTCTTTTCATAAATACTGCAAATTTTTTACTGTGTATGTAGAACCTTACAATGATACAGGATCCGATCCATCCTGCCGGTATCGCAAGGCATATTCCCATATATCCCGCGATTTCTTTTAGCACATATGCTGCCGGAAGTCTTGCCGCCCAGTAGCCGAAAACGGAACTGAACATAGGAAGAACCGTATTCCCCGTTCCTCTGATATAACCGTTAAGAATCACAAAATAGCTTGCAAGGAAGTAGGCAATGCTTAAAATTCGGATATACTCATATGTCATATTTACAATATCCCGGTCATCCGTAAAAATATGAATGATCATTCTTCCTGCTGACCATAGAACCAGCAGCAGACCCGCACTGAATATCCATGCCCAATTCAGACAAAGTTTTTTCCCTTTTTTTGCCCTTTGGATTTCTCCGGCTCCCAGATTCTGGCTTGTAAAAATGCAAAGCGCCTGTCCCATTCCGGTGATCGGTATGCTGGCAAAAGAATCGATTTTGGAACCTATCGTATAGGCCGTCATCTCGTTTACACCAAGGGAATTTACTGCCGCCTGGAGAAAAATCATTCCGATGCTGACCATCCCCTGCTCTACCGAGTATGGGATTCCACACTTTATTCCTTCTTTTACGACTTTAAAGTCAAAGTCTCCGCAAAATGGATGATATTTCAGCATCCCCTTTTTGATATTGATATAAATCAGGCAAAGAAGAAATGAAAGTGTCTGGGCAATTACAGTAGCAATTCCCGCCCCCATAACTCCCATCTGGATCTTCGCTACAAATAGCAGATCCAAAACAATATTGACAACGGAAGTCACCACAAGAAGCAGTAACGGTACTTTAGAATTTCCAGTGCTTCTGATCATCCCACTCAAAGTACTGTAACCTGCCACTCCAATCAATCCCACGAAATAGATCCTCAGATATCTAACCGCTTCTGTCAAAACTGTTTCCGGCGTATCAATCCATATGAGCAGATGACGGGAAACAAAGATTCCTATGACGGACAGTACCAGTGACACTACTAATACAGAGGTCAGTAATGTATCCAACGTACGTTTTGCAAGTTTCCACTCTCTTTGGCCAATCCTCATGGAAATCAGGATTTCCGAGCCTGCTCCAAGCCCCATTAAAACCGCAACCATCAAAAACTGAATAGAATTACTTGCGCCAATGGCCGCTAATCCATTTTTTCCTACCACTTGTCCTACAATCACGCCATCCACAAAGGAATAACATTGCTGTAAAAAATTCCCGGCTAAAAGGGGAAGCATAAAACGAAACAACCTGCTTTTCGTATTGCCTTCCACCAGATCTGTCATTTTTTCTTCCCCTTTCCATTTCATTTTTTCAATATTCTATTCATACATGACTACATTTTTAAAATCATATTCTGAACCAAATGGCCAGATATTTAATCCCTCTACCTTTTCAGAAATTACATAATTATTTTCCACAAAATTCTGAGGAATATATACATACTGATCCAACACATATGTTTCTACTTCTTTTAATGTCTGAATCCTTTCATCTCCGATCTGGGAGAGTGATGTTTCCCACATCTCAGTAAATTGTGGATCGTCCATCTTCCCTTCATCATAAATAAAACTTAAAAACTCACTTGCATCCGGATAACTTGCTGTATTGGCTCCTCCAATAACACAGTGGAAAGTACCTTCTGTCAACATCGGAATCAGCATTTTTGTCTGCATCGGCGTTACTGTTAATTCCAGATCCAGGTTGTCCTTCCACATAGCCTGTACTGCCTGCGCCTGCAATTTGCTCCCCTCACTGTCTACACATAGAATTTCCAGGAAGTCTTCCATTTCTTTTTTGCTCTTACCAATCTCTTTTAACCCTTCATCCAGAAGTGCTTTTGCACGGTCAATCGCTTTTGGATCTGTTGCCGCATCTTTTACAAGATCTCCCTGCTGCTCGCGGAAATCTCCATTTTCTGTTCCCCTGATACCATATGGTACCATTCCGTACGCTGCCAGCTTTTCATTCTTTACAACATTTGCGGCATATGCTTTTCTATCAAATGCGATGGAAAGTGCCTCTCTGATTTTGATATTATTTAAAAATTCTACTTTGGGGTTGAATTCAATAAAGCTGACGCTCAATCGCCCCTCTTCCCGAAGTTCCGGCGAGTCTTTGTACTGCTCCAACAGTTCTGTTCCGATTCTCTGCATGTCCAGATCCCCTGCCTCATACATCCCCTGAATCGCATTTTTATCCGATGTAAGAGAAATCTGTATTTCTTCCAGGGTTACATTTTTTGCATCCCAGTAATTATCATTCTTTTTTAACGTAATGGAATTATCATGTACCCATTCCGACACTACAAATGGTCCGGAAAAGACCATATTCTCTGGCTCTGCGCCATACAGATCCTGATACTTTTCACCCGCCTCTTTTTGAATTGGCGCCCATCCAGGAGTTTTCAGACAATCCACGAAGAAGTCAACTGGTTTTTCAAGAACAAACTCCACCGTATAGTCATCCAATGCCTTTACTCCCAATTCCTGTTTGTCCTTCTCTCCTTTGATGATAGCCTCTGCATTTTTTAAATAGAAGTAGTCATTCGCCTTTGGCGACGCAAAACTTGGATCCACCACTCTCTGAAAACTATAGACCACATCTTCGGCCGTAATCGGGGTACCATCAGACCATTTTGCATTTTCACGTAATGTTACGGTGTAAACTGTGGCGTCCTCATTTTCTTCAAACTCTGTCGCCAGTCCCGGCTCCCAGTCTTTTCCATCCTCTCCCGCAATACGGAATAGCGGCTCTGTCACTGCATAACTGACATTAAACGCATTATCATCCTGAATCTGATACGGATCCAATATCGTAGGCTCTTCTCCTAACGCAATGCTCAGAACCTGATCTTCTGACTTTGTTTTTTCTCCGGAACTTCCGGCGTTTCCTTCATTTCCGTTTCCACATGCCGCCAAGCTCAACAGCATCGTGCCTGCCAACACTGCACTTAACACTTTTTTTACGTTTTTGCCCTTCATAGTTTTCCTCCTTTTTTTTAAAATAAATGGCATGCCACTTTATGACCATTTCCAATCTCTTTCATCTCCGGCGGTTGTTTTTTACAAATATCTTTTGCGTATGCACACCGCGTACAGAACTTACATCCTTCCGGAGCATGAATCGGGCTTGGGAGTTCCCCTTTTAAAGCAATCTGTGATCTATTCTTTTCCACTTTCGGATTTGGCACCGGAATTGCTGAAAACAATGCTTTCGTATAGGGATGTTTCGGATTTCGATACAGTTCCTTATTTGATACATACTCCACTACAGTTCCCAGATACATAACCGCAACATAATCAGATATATATCGTACCATGGACAAATCATGTGCAATAAAGATATAAGAAAGATCGAGTGTCTTCTGTAATTTTACAAGCAGATTCATAACCTGCGCCTGAATAGAAACATCCAAGGCGCTGATAGGTTCATCACAAATGATAATGTCAGGCTCCATACTTAGCGCTCTTGCGATTCCGATTCTCTGCCTCTGTCCCCCTGAAAATTCATGCGGAAAACGGTTAGCATGTTCTTCATTGAGTCCAACCAGATTGAGAAGTTCAATGATTTTTCTCTTTCTCTCCTCCTTAGTATAAAGCTTTCTCATATCCCATCCTTCTGCAATAATATCGCTTACCGTCATACGAGGATTCAGGCAGGCGTATGGATCTTGAAAAATCATTTGAACTTTTTTTGCAAGATCTCTTCTTGTCTTTTTTGTACTTTTTCCGCTGATATCCTGCCCATTCAGGAAAATTTTACCCTCCGTCGGATCATAAATACGGATAATTGTTCTTCCCAGTGTACTCTTTCCGCATCCTGATTCTCCTACCAGTCCCAGAGATTCTCCCTTACTCAGAGTGAGAGAAATTCCATCTACCGCTTTTAATGTATGTCCACCTTTTACTCTGAAATATTTTTTTAAGTTTTCTGTCCTTAAAATCTCTTGCTTTTCCATCACTACACCTCTTTTCCGGTGATCGGATTGACCGTTTTTTGCATCTGTTTTGCACGTTCATCATACAGCCAGCACCAAACTTTATGGCCATCTCCCTCCACTTCAAACCCCGGGGCATCTATGCACCGACAAACTTTCATAGCATACGGACATCTTGCCGCAAACGCACATCCTTTCGGAGGATGCAATAAATCCGGTGGCGTTCCAAGAATCGGCTTGAGCGGTTCTTTATTACTGATATCTTCCGGCGGAATAGACTGCATAATCCCCCATGTATATGGATGGGACGCATATTCAAAAATATCTTCTGCATTCCCATACTCTACGACCTTTCCGGCATACATCACAGCAATTTTGTCTGCGATATTAGATACGACCCCAAGATCATGTGTAATCATAATAATTGCTGTATCATACTGTTTTTGGATCTTTTTAATCAAATTCAGGATCTGAGCCTGTGTCGTTACATCCAAAGCCGTCGTTGGTTCATCCGCAATCAATAGTTTCGGATTTACCGCCATTGCAAGCGCAATCATAGCTCTTTGTCTCATACCACCTGAAAATTCATGTGGAAACTGATCATACCGTTCTTCCGGGCTTGGAATCCCTGCCATTGTAAGCGCTTCGATTGCTATTTTTTTTGCCTCTTCCTTGGATGAGACACCACTTTTGATAATCCCTTCCGCAATCTGTTTCCCGATCGTCATCGTAGGATTCAGGCTTGTCATTGGATCCTGAAAAATCATACGGATCTCTTTTGCCCGGATCTTTTGCATTTCTTTTTCTGTCAGTTCTGTAATAATTTTCCCGTCAAAAAGGATTCTGCCGTTTTTTATTTCCCCGGAAGGCTTATCCGGATTTAAACGTACAATCGATTTCGCCGTGACCGATTTCCCGCATCCAGATTCTCCGACAATGCCAAGCGTCTGTCCCTTTTCAAGCTGAAAGCTGACTCCACGTACTGCCTGCACCTCTCCCGCATAGGTGTGAAATGAAAATATAAGACTTTCTACTGTTAATAATGTACTTTCATTTTTCATCTACTGTTCCTCCTACTGCCTCATTCTTGGGTCTAACGCATCCCGAAGTCCATCTCCTAAAAGGTTAAAGCATAACATTGTAATGCAGATCAGAAGTGCCGGGAACAATAACTGATATGGATAACTTAATAGTTTGTTTGCCCCGTCTGATGCTAAAACGCCCCAACTTGCCGTTGGAAGTGGAAGCCCCAAGCCAATATAACTCAGGAAAGATTCTGCAAAAATCGCTGATGGAATTGCAAACGCCATATTAGTGATAATCGGGCTTAACGCATTTGGAAATAGATGTTTGACAATAATCCAGATGCTGCCCGCCCCCATTGTCCGGCTCGCCATTACAAACTCCATTTCCTTAATCTGAAAAACCTGTCCACGAAAAAGCCTTGCCATTCCAATCCATCCTGTCGCTGCTATTGCAATAATGACTGGCCCTACGCCCGGTTTTAATATCAGAATCAGAAGAATTACCCACAACATCTGCGGAATAGAGGCAATCAACTCACAAAAACGCATCATAATGTTATCTGCCAGACCTCCAAAATACCCGGCAATGCCACCATATAAAATCCCAATCGTTCCATTTAAGATCGATACAACAAGAGCAATAAAAAGGCTGACTCTTGCACCTTCCCAGCATCTTACAAAAATGTCTCTCCCAAGGTCATCTGTACCAAATAAATGTTCTCCCGATGGGCCCTGGTTGACAGCCATTAAATCTGTCTTATCGTATGTATAACTGCTTACCATCGGTACTACGATGGCTAAAACCGCAATTAAGATCAGTACAATAGCTGATACCATCGCCACTTTATTTCTCCGAAAACGTCTCCACGCATCACTCCAGTATGTGACCGACGGTCTTGAAATCTTATCCGCATCTTCATGCGCCTGCTCATCCTTTTCAAATAACTCCAGTGGAAGAGCCCGGATATCATCTGTCACCTGTTTTTTTTCTTCTTTCATAATATCCTCCTAACCTGCAATTCTGATTCTCGGATCAACAACCCCATAAAGAATATCTACGACAAAGTACATGATTGCGGAAATAAATGAAAAGATTACTGTCAATCCCATAATCATGGTATAATCACTACCCTGAATCGCAGTAATCATCGCCTGCCCGATTCCAGGAATATTGAAAATTTTCTCTACCACAAAATTTCCGGTAAGAACACCTGCACACATTGGTCCGAAAGAAGTAACCAAAGGAAGAAGAGAATTCCGTATCATATGTCTTTTTACGATTTCTGTCTTATTCAGCCCTTTACTTTTCGCTGTGTAAATGTAGTCCTGCTTCATGACATCCAGCATACTGGTTCTGAGCATACGGGCATAAAATGCAATATTAGTAAATGCTGCGGTAAACATAGGAAGGATGATATAGCTCAATCCCTTCCATCCTTGAATAGGGAACAGTTTCAAATCCACTCCGAAAATCTTCTGTATCAAAGAGCCAAATACAAAACTTGGTATTGATACTCCCAAAATCGCAAGAATAATAACAAGGTAGTCTACCTTTCCCTTATTATTCAATGCCGCAACACAGCCTAATACGAGACCAATAATGGAACCAATGATGACTCCTCCAAATCCGACCAAAGCGGACGGCGGCATCCCCGATGCAAGTTTTCCCACCACTGTCTGCCCTTTATATTTCATAGAAGAGCCAAAGTCTCCATGTAACAGATTCTTCATGTAGATGGTGTACTGCTCAAATAAAGGCTTATCCAGTCCATACTTTTCTTCCAGATTCTCACGAACGACCTCCGGCGTATCTCTCGGCAACGAAAAGGGGTCTCCCGGTATCAAATGCATCAGAAAAAAAGTCACTGTTGCAATCAAGAACAAGGTGATCAACATCGAGCCAAATCTTTTTAACACATATTTTCCCATACCACGCTCTCCTTTGTTTTCATTTTGACGGCTTTCTGCGTACATTGGCGACTCATATTTTGTTTATTTTATATATTTTTTGCCAATGCACCGCTTCGTTGTTGTTGTTTATCACAATATTAGCTCGCGAAAGCATTTGTGTCAATATTTTTTTATCACAAAAATATTTTTTTATTATATTGACTCATTTTTTCTTTTATGCTATTTTTTTATTATCAAAACTTGCTCTAAAGGGGGTTCTTACTACCATGTCAAATCCAAAAGAATATAAAACTATCGCTAAATTTCTGTCCCTATTTCTTGGAAATAATTGCGAAGTTCTACTATGTGACACAGAAGAATTTCTTTATATTATGAATCCTTTGGATGATACACACCATGTCGGCGATCCACTGGATGACTTACATCAAAACTTTATAGATGATGATGCTTTTCATTCTCTGCCATATACAATTACTTACCGCACCTCTGCTTCGTCAGGCGAAAAATTGCGTTCAGCCACTTTTTTCATCCGGGATGACAATACATTAACTGGTTTTCTTACACTGAATTGGAAAATCACAGATTTTGTCCAAATGAAAGAGATATTAGAAATGCTGACCAATGGATCTGTATTTCCAGATACGGAAGAATCTACTGAAACGGGATCCGGATCGATTGAAACATTAAGTTCTTCTGTTTCCGAACTGATCAATTCTGTAATGAATGAAGCACGTATTCGCTTTCAGACAACACCGGATCGTTTTACGACAGAAGAAAAATTAAGTATTATAAGAGAAATGAACAAAAGAGGGGTATTCCTTGTAAAGGGCTCCGTCTCAGAAGTTGCCAAAGAAGTTCGCAGCTCCGAGCCAACGATCTATCGCTATTTACACCAAATCAATAATACACAGGAGGAAAAATCATGACTGTCATAACTGCATCTTATGCTCAGAAGGCTTTGATTGAAGCTGGATACCCGGTAAAAGAGCTGCATACGATCGAGGAGGGGTCAAACCACTTTGTGTTTATTGTCGTTTTACACGATACATCCCGACTGATCTGCAAATTTGCCAAGGTACGAAAAACCGAGCAGAATATCGGTTCTGCCAACCGTGATACTCTCTTCGGCGGACTTCTTTCCCTCGAAAGAGAAGCCTATCTTTTTTCAATGATTAGAGACAAAGCAGAAGTTCCGACGCCAAAAGTTTATGGTATCCATCGTTCTGAGTACGGTACTTTTATTGTTCTGGAATACATGACGGGAATCTCTCAGAAAGAATATATGAAGCAAAGCGGTTACTCAAAACAGGCATTTTTGAATAGTATGGAATACCTTGGGAGGGACTTTGCAAAAATTCAACAAGTTACCTTTCCTTCTTTTGGAAATATTATGGAAAATTCTATAATTGATCCATCTGGACTGACAAATTTCAGCGATCGTTTCCGTTTTGTTATTCAGATGAGGCTCGACCGCTGTATCCAAAAACATATGTTTTCAGAAAAAGAAATTTCCATCGTTTCCAGATTTTTTAAAGAGAAACTAGATCAGTTTCGTCCTCATTTTGAGGCTTCCATTTCTATACCTGTTTTGAACTTCACAGACATGCATGCCGAAAACTTTTATGTGGATCATTTCGGAAAGCCATCCGGTTATTTTGATCTTGAATCCGCGCAGGCTGCTCCTGCCGCATTAGAATTTTATGGTTTTCGCTTCTTCCTCTTCAATTTCTATGATGAAGAATGTTTTAAAGCTGCTGAGGGCGCTTTTTTCCGTGGCTATCAGGCTGCCGGAGGGCTTTATACTCCAACTACAGAAGAGGACGGCAAAGCTATTGATTTTCTTGCGGGCTGCCGGTTGTTAGAACTTGCACAATCCTATTGGGGATACAAGGACGGTGTTCGTGATTTATGGGGGGAAAAAATGAAAAACCTAT
The DNA here is from genome assembly GCF_001280875.1 of Sellimonas intestinalis. Taxonomy (GTDB): domain Bacteria; phylum Bacillota; class Clostridia; order Lachnospirales; family Lachnospiraceae; genus Sellimonas; species Sellimonas intestinalis. The sequence goes on from NZ_LGAJ01000002.1 coordinate 15,355, forward strand.
TATTTGCTTATATAGAAACAGAAAAAATCGACTATATGTCCATCGGTGATATCTGGAGAGAACGCGATCATCAGCCGCCGTATCCTCTGACAGAATAATAAAACCATCAGAAAAACTTCCCATCTCTCTTTTTTGAAAAGGACTCGTATCTGGCTGTTGAAACCGAATACGAGTCCTTTTTTACATTTTCATAATGAATTCAGAACAAATTTTTCAATCGCATACGCTACACCCTCCTGTTCATTGGAGCACGTAATGTAATCCGCAATTTCTTTCACTTCATCTCTCCCATTTTCCATCGCCACTGCAAAACCTGCTTCTTTTAACATATCCATATCATTCAGGCCATCCCCAAAGGCCATAATTTCCGCCCTACTAATCCCCAGAATTTTCCCAAGATTCAGAAGTCCCTTTCCTTTATTTACATCTTTTGCAGTCACTTCAATATTATTGGAAAGAGCACAGGAAATTGTCAAATCAAATTTCGCTTTTAAAACCTCCATAATCCGATCTCTTTCTCCTGTTGTCCGCACAACGGCTTGAATCTTATCGATATCTTTCTCTGCTGTTATCACTGCTTCATGTAGGTCCGGTACAAATGTTCTTGATTCCAAAATATATTTTTGCATATTTTCAGGATAAAATTCTGACACTCTTTCCTTGCTCTTCAAACATCCTAATGCTTTTTCTTCAAAATAGAGATCTGCAAGAGAATCAAATTGCTCTAGCGTATACAATATTCTTTGAGTTTCCTCTTTTGTGATCATCTTCTCATAGACTGTTCTATTTTCTTTCTGATCTAAAATTCTTGCCCCATTCGATGTAATGATATATCTCATTCCAGGAAAACTACGCAAACGTTCCGGAACGCCAAAAACAGGCCGTCCCGTCGCAATCAAAACAACCACGCCCTGATCTATCGCTGTTTTCAACACTTTTTCCGTGTAACTGCCGACCTCTTTTTTATCATTCAAAAGAGTTCCATCCAAATCTAAACCAATCATTTTAACTTTTTCTCTTCGCGACTTCATCCTTTGATTCATCTTACACAGATCTCCTTTCCGCCTCTGATCAGTCAAATCATTTCCTTCTTATCACCTGTCTCGTTGATTGCAAAAAGAACCCTGCATCTGCAGAGTTCTTTTTATCTACTTCAATTCAATTAAGCTAATTTTGCCGGGTTGATCTTTACGCCAGGTCCCATTGTAGATGTGATTGTCACGCTCTTGAGGAACTGACCTTTGACAGCCGCCGGTCTTGCTTTGTTGATTGCGTCAATAAGCGTCTGGAAGTTGTCCGCTAACTGTTCTTCTGTGAAGGAAGCTTTTCCAACCGGTACATGGATAATGTTTGTCTTGTCCAATCTGTATTCAATCTTACCGGCTTTGATATCCTGGATCGCTTTTGTCACGTCCATTGTTACAGTACCAGCCTTCGGGTTCGGCATTAAGCCCTTCGGTCCAAGTACACGTCCCAGACGTCCTACAACACCCATCATGTCCGGTGTAGCTACAACTACGTCGTAGTCAAACCAGTTTTCATTCTGGATTCTCGGAATCAGATCCTCTGCTCCTACATAATCCGCTCCGGCTGCCTTTGCCTCTTCTGCCTTAGCATCCTTAGCGAATACAAGGATACGAACCTTTTTACCTGTTCCGTGCGGAAGTACGACCGCACCACGGATCTGCTGATCTGCGTGACGTCCATCACAGCCTGTTCTGATGTGAACTTCGATTGTCTCGTCAAATTTCGCTGTTGCAGATTTCTTAACTAATGCGATTGCTTCTTCTTTATCGTAAAGATTTCCTCTTTCAATCAGTTTAGAAGCTTCGATATATTTCTTTCCTCTTTTCATCTTATAACCTCCTAGTGGTAATATCGGGAGCGAGCCCTCCCACATTTCTCATGTTTACAATTAGTCAACTACTGTAACACCCATGCTTCGGCATGTACCAGCGATCATGCTCATAGCGGCTTCCACGCTTGCAGCGTTTAAGTCCGGCATTTTCAGTTCAGCAATTTCCTGAACCTGAGCCTTTGTGATCGTAGCTACTTTCGTCTTGTTCGGAACACCGGATCCGGATTTAATATTGCAGGCCTTTTTGATAAGAACTGCTGCCGGCGGTGTCTTTGTGATGAAGCTAAAGCTTCTGTCATTGTAAACTGTGATGACTACAGGGATGATAAGATCTCCCTGATCTGCTGTTCTTGCATTGAACTGCTTTGTAAATTCTACGATGTTGACTCCGTGCTGTCCAAGAGCCGGTCCAACCGGAGGAGCCGGTGTTGCCTTTCCAGCAGGAATCTGTAATTTGATATAACCTTCTACTTTTTTAGCCATTATATTGTACCTCCTTGTGGTATTTGCGGGGATTTCCCTCCCACTTCATTTACGTTACATTTTCTTGACATCTGAAAAACCGATCTCAACCGGTGTTTCACGGCCAAATAACTCAACATTGATTGTGACGCTCTGTTTCGGTGTGTTGATCGCCTGGATCACCCCGACGGTGTCGGCCCATGCGCCGGATACAACGCTGACGGTGTCGCCTACCTCAAAGTCCACAACAATATCTTCTTTCTTGATTCCAAGCGGAGCCATCTCCTCTTCCGTGAGCGGTACCGGCTTGGATCCCGGTCCTACGAACCCGGTCACTCCACGCGTGTTTCTCACAACGTACCAGGTGTCGTCATTCATAATCATATGAATCAGTACATAGCCCGGAAACAGCTTTCTCTGGGCAGCTTTCTGAACTCCGTTTTTGAGCTCCACTACGTCCTGCATCGGAACCCTGACTTCCAGAATCTGGTCTTCCAGGTGTCTGTTTTCGATTGTCTTATCAATGTTGGCTTTAACCTTATTTTCATACCCGGAATAAGTATGAACTACATACCATTTTGCCGTTGACATAATAAATCACCTTTCTACTGTCAGGTCATCATTTTCTTATCGAACTAAGAAATCGATTCCGAATGTTAGAAGCGCGTCTACTACCGAGATAATCGCTCCCAAGATTACAGTAACAGAGACGACTGCCACCGTTTGCTTTCCAAGAGTCTTTTTGTCTGGCCAGATAATTTTCTTAAACTCTGCTTTTAAGCCTTTTATTTTGCTCGGCTTCTTTGCTTTCGTTTTAGAATCGCCCATAACATCCGCTCCTTCTCAAACGACTATTTCGTTTCTTTGTGTACTGTGTGAGTTCTGCAGAATTTGCAGTATTTCTTTGTTTCCATGCGCTCCGGATGTGTTTTCTTATCCTTCGTCATGTTGTAATTACGCTGCTTACATTCTGTACATTCTAATGTAATTCTTGTACGCACAACTTCCACCTCGCTTTTTTTTACTTCTTTTTTACTGGTTACGCGGCAGTTTGCGAAGCTGCCTGATTTTAGGCATAAAAAAAAGACCTATACTTCCATTCGCCATATCAGAATACCATACCATCCGGCGTAAAGTCAAGTCTTTTCCCGAAAAAACGTTGTCCTTAATAACGTAACTTTGTTTGCATAGGTATTCCATACCAAATACAAGCATTCCGTTTAGATATCCAGCCTCATCTTAAAATAATCAGGAGAAACTTCTTAAGGAAATAAGCTTCTCCTGATACTTCATTATTCAATGCAGAATTGCCATCTGTGTATCTCTATCAAATACGTGCATTTTATCAAGATCCAACACAAGTGTAATATCATCACCTCGTTTTGCTTTTGTATCTGATCGGAGACTTGCTGTAAGTGTTTCACCATTTTTCTCACAGTACAGACAACACTTATCACCGAGCATTTCGTATACCTCTACTTTGGTCTTCACTTGAGCGCCCGGGTATTTCTTAACCATTTCTTCCTCATCATAAATATCTTCCGGACGAATCCCGACGACCACTTTCTTTCCTGTGTATCCTTCTTTTAAAAGGACATCGCCTTTTTCCTTCTCCAGCACAAGAGTTCCCAGTTTTGTAATCAGCTCTATCTTCCCATCACGAATCCCACAGTCAGCTTCCAGAAAATTCATCTGCGGCGTTCCGATAAATCCTGCCACGAACATATTCACCGGATAATGATAGAGTTGCCCCGGTGTATCTACCTGTTGAATCACCCCGTCTTTCATCACGACAATTTTTGTTCCCAATGTCATTGCTTCCACCTGATCATGGGTAACATATATAAACGTCGTATTGAGCCTTTTATAAAGGCTGCGGATCTCCGTCCTCATCTGATTTCTCAGCTTGGCGTCCAAATTCGAGAGGGGCTCGTCCATCAGAAATGCCTTGGGTCTTCTTACGATCGCCCGTCCCATGGCTACCCGCTGCTTCTGTCCCCCGGAAAGCTCGTTTGGCTTACGTTCCAGAAGATCCTCGATTCCGAGGATCTTCGCCGTCTCCAACACTTTCTGTCTGCGTTCTCCTTTTGGTACTTTTTTCAGCTTCATGCTGTAGGCAATATTATCAAATACTGTCATATGCGGATAAAGGGCATAATTTTGGAAAACCATCGCCATATCCCGGTCACAGGACTCCACATCATTCATGTACTCTCCATCCACATAGAGCTCTCCTTCTGTAATTTCTTCAAGCCCCGCAATCATTCTAAGTGTCGTGGATTTTCCACATCCGGATGGTCCCACGAAGATCACAAACTCCCGCTCATGGATTTCCAGATTAAAATCTCGGACCGCGGCAGATCCGCCTTCATAAATCTTTGTCAAATGCTTTAATTGTATTTCTGCCATCTTATTTTGCTCCTTCCAGAGAATCAAGAAGTGCCGGAATCTGCTCCACCGACGGAACTATATAATCAGCGTAAGAGGCAAGATCTCGTTCCTTACTCACACCACTTAGAACGCCTACTGACGTCGCCTTGGCCTGTTCTGCGAACACCATATCGTTTCTTGTATCTCCCGCTACCATCACCTGCTGCGGCAGAATCCCGCTTTTCTCCGCAAAATCATATAACATATCCGGATATGGTTTCGGCCGCTTTTTCCCGTCATCCCCTCCGATGTAATCCAGATATTCCAAAACACCAAGCTGTTTCATACACTTCTTGGCCGACGAGACTGTATCGGCCGTTGCGATCCCCAAATACAGATTCTTTTTTTTCAGAAACTGGAACAACTCCGGAAGATCCCCCAGTGGAATCATTTTAGCCTCTTCCCCATGTGTTGCCTGGTCAAAGAGCTCCCGGATCTGTGTCTCAATCTGATCCGTTTCTATTCGAATCCCCAGTCTCTCTAGCGCCCGCTCCATGTCCTGTGCAATCTCCCTGTAGGATTTATAAGCCAGGGCACCGTTTGGATCAATTTGATCCGAAAAGATTCCTATAGATTCATAGAGCACATTTTCCAGCTCTGTCGTATTCTGTTTTTCTTCAAGATCGTTTCCCCGGATAAATTCCGGGATCACCCGTCTTGCTGCATACAGCCATAAACTGAAAAAATCAATCAATGTTCCATCCTTATCGAATAAGATTCCTTTAATTCGCATGAAATGCCTCCAGTGCTTCCCGATAGGTTCTAAACCTGTTTCTTTTTGCCCCCTGCCAGACCGGATTACTATAAAGAAGAAATTCTCCATCTGCTGTACGTGCTTCCAACCTGGCCCAATTCCACTTCCCTTTTAAGAAATGAACTTCTCCGACGGCCCGGTACCCCTTTTTTGTCTTCTCTGTCGTGAGCTTTATACGCTTTTCATTCTGAACTATCCAGATAACCGGCGTAATCCCCTCTTCCAATTCATTTCCAAATATCTCTATTTCCATCATAATCTTCCGTTCGACATCCTCCATTCTGTCTCCCGGAAAGAAGGACTTACTTTGTGAGGTAATTCGGACATCTGCCGTACAGAATCTGCTGACATAGATATTACCCTGCTTTACATGTTTCAAAAGAAGTTCCGGCGTCAAAGACGGACAAAAAACATACGTCCCCGGATCGCCTGCAATGGAAGGTTTGTCCGAGCCTTTGTAGCGTTCCTCGATGAGATTATGGGAATCACTTCCTCCGATCCCCCAAATTCGGTGGCCATCCTCCCAGAGGAAATCCAGATAACGGATTGCTTGGTCATTGGACTCTCTGGCATCCGTATAAGTCGGATCGTTTATAATTTCAAGACAAGTAATATCGTCCAGTCCCACTTCGCCATATTTCCATTTCCAGATCGTAAGAAACGGATGATTAATACTGATGATCCATTCCCGTTTTTTCGCCTCTCGCAGTATCTCATAGAGATACTCCTCCACCTCCGGGGTGTCGGCGTACTCCATGATTTCCGGCAGTCTCTCCGGCATCTTATCAATGCCGATCAGATTACAATGTCCGATCTTTGTCGTGATCTCCACACCCGGCAGGATGAGCATGTAGTCATCTTCCCACCCGGTAGGGATGACATTATGTTCTGTTGGCACATAGAAATCCAAATCCATCATCCGAGCCTTTCTCATAGCGCTGCTGACCGACTCCTTCCCATCTGACAGATGCGTATGGGTGTGAAAATCTCCCTTGTACCATCGCCCCCGGCTGCTGTAAAAACTACTCTTGTTATAGTAGCCAAGCCAGAGCTGTTCCCGGTAGTGTCTGTCCACCCAGAGACACTTGCCGATTGTCTCCTGAATCTCCGTTTTCCGGTCAGAGATCTGAATTCGGAATGGCAAAGATACACCTTCCAATGTTTGTTCAATATACTCCGCAAACAAATAGATAACGATTTTCCATGTGCCGGCTCCAATAGGTCCTGGAACACCGCCGATGGTCGTATTTTTTGCATGTCTGGCAATTACGATCGTCCGCTCCCCGTATCCAAGCATCTTCTGAATCCGTATTCGGTTTTTTTCATCTCTAACAACGAGGTAGCCCATAAGAGTGTGCTCCTCTTTCTCCACATCTACCGATATCGTCAGCCGTTTCAGAGGCTTACAGATCACAAGTTCCTCTTCCAGCTTAGCGGGTGTAGTACGATTAATATAAAAAGTAACTGTTTTTTCCATAATTCCTACTGTACGTTATCAAGCGCCTCCTGTGCAGTCTTCTGTGCCTCATCCAAAGCTTCCTTGGCGGAAATACCTTCGATTTCTACTTTATCCGCAGCAATAGAAAGAGCATCCGCAATTTTTCCTCCTGTCGGATCTTCCGGTATGATAGATCCATGCATCGCCTGCTGAAGGGGAACGAGTGCATGTGGATTCTCATCTGTATAAGCCTTGAAATCCGGATCGTCTTCAGTGGATTTTCTCACGGCTACATATCCGGTATTCATGGACCATTTTGCCTGATTTTCTGGAGTAGTGAAGAATTTCATAAACTCATAGACCCCTTCCTTCTCTTCATCTGTAGAACCATTCAGCATCACAAGTTGGAGAGGGCCTGCTGTCGGAGCTGAAGGATTGTCACCCCACCCCGGCTGTTCGATAGCTCCTACTTTGGTAAAATCAAGGTCTGCCTGATCACCTGAGGATCCGGTATATCCTCCCGCCTTATCCTGCAGCACATCGTCAATAGTTTTATACCAGTATTCCCATCCCTGTCCGCCGGAATGAATGGTCATAATCTTGTCCTCATGGATCCACTCACGGAAGCTTTCCCATACTTCCACCCATTCGTCAGAATTGATCGTTACTGTCTTACCGTCCTCACTGAAGATGCTTGCTCCGTTACTGAACGCAGCGTCCATCAGATTTGCATAACCCCACATCGGCTCCCATCCATAGAACGCTTCCCCTTTCGACATCTTTTTGGCTGCCTCTTCCAGATCCTGCCATGTTTTGATGGATGCCGGATCAATACCTGCCTCTTCAAACGCAGCCTTATTATAGTAGAGAACCTGCGTCGTACCATATGCCGGAATCGCAAAAAGCTCTTTTCCATCCGCATCTAATCCCTGATCAAAAAATACTTCGATGTAATCATCCCTGTCAAAATCTTTGTCTTCCTCAAGAAACGGCATCAGATCTGCCACTTGATCCTTACGATACAGATTTCTGGATTTATCCACGTCAAGAAGCGCCAGATCCGGTGCGTTTTTCCCCGCAATGCCTGCTTGAAGTTTTTCGTATGTCTCGGTATAGTCAGCCTGAGTTGTCCCTTTAATCTCATACTTATCTTGGGACTTATTGAACTCTTCCACCAGATCGCTTAAGACATTCACTGCCGTTTTCCCTCCGGAATACCAGAAGTCAATCTGGATTTTTCCATCATCTGTCTTCTGTGTTTCTCCACTTTTTGACTTACTTCCACATCCTGCAAGCGCCAAAGATGCTGTCATCATTCCCACAAGCATAATAGACCATAATTTTTTTCTTTTCATTTTTCTTTCCTCTCTTTTACTTTTTTAAGCTATTCTACCCTTTCATACCCGTATCGCCGCCAATTCCATTGATAAACCACTTCTGTGTAAAGGCAAACAGAATCAACAGCGGAAGGACGATCACCGCACTGCCCGCCATCACAAGGGACCAGTTGGTACCGTAGGCTCCTCCTTCTATGAAAAACTGCCGCAGTCCCTGGGATACCAGGCTCAAGTTTGTATCATCCGTAATAAGGGACGGCCACATATAATTGTTGTAACACGTAATAAAGCTCATCAGTCCAAATGTGATAAAGGAGGATTTCGTCATTGGCATAATAATTTTCCAGAGTGTCTTCCAATGTCCCGCTCCATCCATCTTCGCCGCTTCTATCAGCCCTGCCGGGACTTGCATAAACGCCTGTCTGAGCAGAAAAATCCCAAAAATACTGACAGCGCTTGAAATAATCAGCCCGGTGTATGTATTTAAAAGGTTCAGATCCGCCAGAATGATATAGGACGGAATGTAAGTCGCCGCTGTCGGCAGCATGTAAGTGCCCATAATAATGGCAAATAAAGCCTTTCTTCCCCGAAAGCGCATAAATACAAGTGCATACGTCAGCATTGCCCCTGTCACAAGCTGGATTGCCACGGTTACAACCGATACATAAAGGCTATTCCCTATGTAGCGCACAATCGGAGAATGGAAAATGACTTCCGTAAGATTCTGCCACTGCGGATCTGCCGGAAAAAATACGTTCACATCCATGACCTCTTCTTTTGTTTTAAGCGCACTTAAAACCATCCATAAAAATGGGAAGGCTGTCACTGCGCTGGCGGTCAGAAGAACGATTTTCTGTATGCATCCCGCGATTCTGCCGGAAAATTTTCTCTCCATATGACGTACTTTCTTCTTCGTGGAAACGATTGTTTGAAGTTTCACTGTCTGTTGACTTTCCATGAATATTTCCACCTTTCTTTTAATAATGAACCCATTTCTTGGATGCCCGGAACTGGATCGCTGAGAGTCCAACCGTAAGGACAATCATCACCATAGCCACTGCCGTTGCCTGCCCCATATCAAACTCCTCAAATCCAAGCTGATAATACATATAGAGCAACGTCCGTGTGCTCCCGGATGGTCCACCCTGAGTCAAAATCTGAATCTGATCGTATGCCTGGAGCGAATTTACCATTGTAATAATCATAAGAAAAAACGTCGTAGGCGAGATACTTGGTATGGTAATATCCCGAAATCTCTGCCACTTTCTTGCTCCATCCAGCCCACAGGCCTCATACAGTTCTGCCGGAACCTTTTCCAATGCGGAAAGGTAAAAAATCATTGCGTACCCGATACTCTTCCATACTGTAACAATGATAACAGCCAAAAGTGCTGTGTCCGAACTCTGTATCCACTGAAGCCCCGGCAGATGAAAAAACTGTAATACTGCATTTGCAATCCCTGTGTCCGGTTCAAAAATCCAGACCCATACAATGGAGATCGCAACAGTCGGCGTCACCCATGGAGAAAACAGGATAAATTTATAAATTCCGCTTCCTCTGAAATTTCTCTGTAAAAGCAGCGCTAAAAGCAGCCCTCCAATCAGCGTCGGAATCAATGTCCCAAGTGTAAATAGCAACGTATTTAACAGTGCGTCATAAAATCTGGAATCGTGAAACAATGCAATAAAATTATCCAGAAAAACAAAATCATATGTAGGGCTCATATAATCCCAGTTTGTAAAGCTGATAAACAAAGATCTCAAAATCGGATAGATCCAAAATACCGTCAGTGGTATCAAAGCTGGAAAAACAAATAACAAAACTTTACCAGAATACTTCCAGTCTTTCCTTTTACGTCTCAATGCTCTTTCTCCCTTCTGAAATTTTACAATGCATACTATATAGAAGAATTGTTAAATATCACTTGGGAAGCCAGTTAAAAATAAGTTAAAGGAGACAGAAATTTCTTCTGCCTCCTTCTTTCTTTACCTGTTCTTTACTTTATTATAACATCCGTATATCACGAGCATCACTACCTGAGTGACAATAAGCGAAATCCAAACTCCATCAAGACCAATCACCGCCGGAAGAAGTAAGAGCAATGCAGGAGCTGCCGCAAACATCTCGCCATATACAAGTGCCATGGCCTGTTTTACCCGAAGAGTTGCATTCAAATAAGAAATATTCAGTTTTGCATTACCCATAAACAGAAACGCCGCCGCACTGAGACGCATCCCCGGTACAAACATCCGGGCGCCTTTTACCGACATACCGAAAAGCTCTGGAATATAGGGCGCCGCTGCTGTCACCAACAGTAAAAACCCGATTCCCAGTGCAGTGAGAACTTTTCTGGATACCTTCCGAATATAATGGCATACCTCTTCGTTTCCTGCCCCATAATAAAAGCTGACTAACGGCTGGATTCCATCCCCGACTCCGGTCAGCATAGACTGAACCGGAAATACCACATACGAAATAACCGCATAGCATGCCACCGCTGTATCGCCGCCGAATCCGGCACAACGATAATTTGTAAAAATCAGTACGACAGACGGAGCGATGGAGAGCCCAAATCCCGGAACCCCTGTCTTCACAATATCAAGCAATGTCTTACCATTCAGGTGCAGGTGCAATTCTACATTCTCTTTCCTATAGAGACAGGATATTGCGATTCCCACTACAACAAATTGCGCCGCAACCGTACCTATAGCGGCTCCTTGAACACCGATTTTTACCTGAAACATCAAAATATAATTCAGAATAATATTAGTCAACATCCCGGCGCTCATGGCAACCATAGCCTCATAGGCCCGATGTCGGTTTCTGAGAATCGGAATCAAACCCGCTCCCAGAACCTGAAATACTGCTCCGGCGGAAATCACCTGTACATATTTCCATGCATGAGAATAAACAACGCCTCCAGCTCCTAGAATCTGAAGAAGCGGGCGTCCAATCACACAAAGAATCATACCAGTCAAAATTCCAAATACCAGTAAGGATGTTATCGTCACATAAAAAACGGCAGAAGCTTCCTCTTCCTCTTTTCTCCCCAGATGTCTGGAATAAAGTACACTTCCGCCGATTCCAATGCCAATTCCCAGCGCTGTAATCACAGCGGGAACAGGCCACGCAAGATTAACCGCCGCCAGTCCCTCATCCCCAACAGCCCGTCCAATAAACAGACCGTCAACGACCGAATACATCCCGGTCAGACAAAGGGCAAAGACCGTCGGTATACAGTCTCTTGCCATATTTCGTAATATTGCTTTTTTCTCCATGTACGCCTGTCCTTTCTTTTTCCTTGCCACATTACAAAATACCACAATTCTGTAAACTTGGGCCATAAAAAAAGTAAAATACAGGTATAATTCTCTAATTTCCTATTTTTTCTATAATGTAATCCCTGATCTTCTCGCTCTCTGTCTCCAGCGCCGCTGCAAGTTCATCGTAGAGTGCGTGTTCTGCTGTGCGAAAATACCGACTGTCCGCGGCGGTCAGGCGCTTTCCCTTCGCTTCCCGCTCCTGCTTTCTCTGGTAAATCGTCTTGATCAGACTCACCAGTTTTTTACAGTCACACGTCTTGAGTGCGTTCTTGTAAGTCTCTTCCCGCTTACGCTCTTCCGTGATCCCGAGTACCGCGATCTCCTGCATCTCATCGATCAGAGCAAGGGCCTCCTCCCGGCTCAGAATCCTCCTCAATGGTAACTTCTGACTGTCTACGGGGGCAAACACAGTACTACCCTTCACCCCGTAAGGGATCAATGTATAGTACAGTTTGCCCTCATCCTTAGTCACAGTCTTTAACGGACCGATTTCCGTGACCTGACAGACACCATTGTGACCATAAACAACATACTCTCCGATTTTAAACATGCGCTCCCGCCTTTCTTTTCCATCCTTTCCTTTCGCTACCTATTTATATATAGTATACCATTTTTTGGACGGGAAAATAAGGAATTTCTTTTATTTTCTCTGTTCCTATCCTTTTTCTTCCATTCGGTCCATGATGCATCGTGCGGTATACAGGCCATTTGCAGACGCCTGCTGAAGTCCTCTTGTAATGGCAGCTCCATCTCCCATTACACGCAATCCTTTAATATTTGTTTCAAATTCCTTTGTAGTAACTACCTTGTTTGAGTAAAATTTAACCTCCACACCGTAGAGGAGCGTCTCGTCACTTGCGATTCCCGGCGTCACCTTATCAAGAGCCTGGATCATCTCGTCAATGTCCACCATAATCCGGTGCGGAAATACCAGGGAAAGATCTCCCGGCACTGCATCTTTTAACGTCGGTATCAGATTATTTCGAACCAAACGTTCCGCCGTCGTCCTTCTGCCTCTCCGAAAATCCCCATATCTCTGGACAAGGATCTTGCCGTCACATAGCATATTCCCAAGCTGGGCAATCTGCTTGCCGTACTCAATCGGACTCTTAAACGGCTCGGTGAAATTCTTGGACACCAGCAGGGCAAAGTTCGTATTCTTCGTCTTTCTTTCCTTGGATTTGTAGGCATGTCCATTGACTACCGCCAGACCTCCCTCGTAGTATTCTGTCGCCACTTCCCCCGATGGATTTGTGCAGAATACCCTTACTTTATCATCAAAAGTCGGTGTATAATAAACGAGCTTGGCCTCATAGAGCTTCTCGTTGAGTTCTTTCATGATTTCATCCCTGACTTCCACACGGACTCCTACATCCACAGTCCCATTCTGTGTTTCAATCCCATGTTCTTTACAAATATGAGAAAACCACTCCGATCCTTCCCGTCCAACGCCCGCCACGATCTCCGCCGCATAAAAAGTCTCTCCTTTTTCCGTGACAACTCCGACTGCCCGTCCTTTTTCCATGAGAATATTCTGTACCATCGTCATAAAACGGATTTCCACTCTGTTCTCCTCCAGGTGCTTCTGGAGCCTCGCATAAATCTTGTATCCTTCCTCGGTGCCCAGATGACGGATGGGACATTCAATGAGCTTGAGATTTGCACGGATTGATTTTGCCCGTATCTCATCGATCGCTTCCATATCTTCCAGTCCATATACTTTCTCATCCGCCCCAAATTTCAGATAAATCTCGTCCGCCTCCCGGATCAGTTCCTCTGCCTTCTCATAACCCAGTATTTCCGGGAGTGTTCCGCCCACTTCCGGAGAAAGAGAAAGTTTTCCATCCGAGAAAGCACCTGCTCCCGCAAATCCGGTCGTAATGGAACATGGTTTACAGCCCACACAGACCTTTGTCTTCCTCTTTGGGCAGACCCTCTTTTCAATCGACCGCCCCTTTTCCAGCATCAGAACCTTCAGATCCGGTTTCCTTCTCATCAGCTCATATGCACAGAAAATGCCGGACGGCCCTGCTCCGATAATAATTACGTCGTACTCTTTTTTTATCCCTGCCATCGTCAAACACCTCCGATTTTACACTTTTCTTCTTTTATCATAATACCCTTTTTCTAAAAACTCAATTCCAACGCTGAATTGATACAGCAAAAACGGCCGCCTCTGCATAAAACTGACAAAAGCGGCGGATCATTCCTTATATTGTTTTTTAATTAAATCAGGCGTCCCTCCAGGCCTCCGCCAGTTGTCCAATCGAAGAAAACAGATAGTCCGGTCCATACTCACATGCTTCGGCCTCCTGCCGTGTTGTCTCTCCGGTAAGAACCAAAGCGGTTTCCACGCCTGTTCGGTACCCACAGAGAATATCCGTATACAGCCTGTCACCTACGATCATCGTCTGTTCTTTTGAAAAATGATTCATTTTCAAAGAGTACTCTACCATGGCGCCCCCCGGTTTCCCTATAAACTGGGGCTGTCTTTTCACCGCATGTTCAATCATCTGGCAGATTGCTCCACAATCCGGTACATAGCCGAATTCAACTGGGCAGACATAGTCTGGGTTCGTGGCTATATATCCTACCTCCCGGGTACTCAAAATCTGGCAGGTATCCTGAAGCTTTTCGTAAGTAAGCTGATTATCATAGGATACAAGCACACATGCAATTTCTGGATCCATACAGTCCACCGTCACCCGGATTTTACTACGTTTCAGTTCTCTAAGCAGGGATTTCGTCCCCATCACATAAATTAATTTCCCATCATAGTGCTTTTTCAGGTACTGTATCGTTGCAAAAGAAGCAGTGATGAAATTCGAGTAATCCGTCATAATTCCCATCTTTTGAAAAGAATGGATATAGTCGTCTATACTCTTGGTAGAATTGTTCGTAATAAATACAAACTGTCCTCCGTTGTCTTTGATATCCTTCAGAAAACTCTTCGTACCACTGATTAGACGCTTTCCAATACAGACTGTGCCATCGATATCCAGAAGAAACAGTTTTTTATTTTTAAGCATGATTCACCTGCCTGCGAACCTCTATCGCCGTATCCGGGTAGTTGGTAATGACAGCTTCCAGGCCAGCCTCAATAAAATTCTTCATATCTTTTTCTCTGTTTACTGTCCAGACACGAATCTTCAAACCGCTTTCCTGGTAGCGTTTCATAAAGTCTGACATATATAGGTGAAATACAGCAGGATGAAGTCCCTGTACCCCTGTTTTTTCAGCATACTTTTCTACATCCAGCATGACATCTGTATATAAGTATGCCGTCTCCGCCTTCGTATCCATACTGAGTATCTTTTGGACACTGTAATGGTTGAAAGAAGAATAAATAACACGTTCTTCCATCCCCGCTTTTTTTACAATCTCGATGGTCTTTTTCTCAATTTCCGGATACCAGTAAACCCCTGTTTTCAATTCAATATTTACTTCCATTCTTCCCTGCTTCACAAAAGTCAGCACTTCCTCCAGTGTTGGGATCTTTTCTCCTTCGTAAGCTTCCATGTGATTGTGAAACGACAGCTTTCTCAGTTCCTCCAGTGTGTAGTCCCTTACCGCTCCTGTCCCTGTTCCGGTGCGGTCTATATTCTCGTCATGGATCACGACAACCTGCCCATCCTTCGTAAGCTGTACATCAAGTTCAATCCCATCTGCTCCCTGCTCCTCGGCCAGCCTAAACGCTGCTAGTGTATTTTCCGGCGCATAGGCGCTTGCTCCCCTGTGCGCAAAAACTTTTACATAATTCATGGCAATACCTCCTATTTATAATAACCCTTTCCCAATAAAAGAGAAAAGCGTGTCGGAAATCTTTTTCACTTTCTTTCAGACACGCTTTCCCGATCGTCCGGATGAACTTTATTCCTTCTTTTATGCTTTAACCGTTGACAAGATTATATTCCTCTATCGTATCGTTGATCTCCTCAGCCATATTCTTGACAGCTTCTTCTTGTGTCACGCTTCCGTTCAACATATTCTCGATCTGAGTCTCAACAATCTGACGAGCTTCCGGGAATACACTTAAAAGCGCCCCCGCAGACTCGGGTGTGGAGTCATGCAGCTGATCCAGAGCTGTCTGGAACTGAGGATACTTTGCAATATTGTCCTTAAATGTCTGCTCCTCCTGAGCGGCTGTAACAACCGGGAAATATCCGGTCTGAGCGTTCCAGTATGCCTGGGATTCCGGAGAAATCAGGAACTTAATAAATCTCCATGTTGCCGCCGCCTTTTTTTCATCCTTGTTGTTTAATGCCCAAAGAGAAGCACCTCCGATGGATACGCCGCCTTTGTCATCTTCGTTGACTGCCGGATAGTACGCGGTTCCTACTTCGAAGTTTCCGCCGCTGTCCTCCAGCACCTGTTTGAGAGACGCGGTACTTCCCAGCATCATTGCCGCTTTCCCCGATGTAAAATCCGTCGTAGCAGTATCGCTTCCGGAACGTCCCACATTTGGTGCATATCCCCCCTTGTACAGATCATACCATGCATTTAAGATGTTCAGTCCTCCGCCGTTTTCATCAAACTCTACTTTCGTGGCCGCTTTTTCCCGTCCATTTCCATTGTTGACCATATTCAGACCCTGTTTACAGAGGAATTGCTCAAAGTACCATCCATAAATACTGATGGCCAGTACCTCCTGTGCGCCTCCTTTTTCCTTCAAAGCGTCGCCGACATCCGCAATCTCCGGAAGACTTGTTGGAATCTCTGTAATTCCTGCTGCATCAAACATATCTTTGTTGTAATACAGAAGCGGTGTAGAAGAGTTAAACGGCATGGAATACATCGTCCCATCTTCTGTTGTATAGTACGCCGCCACATTTGGCTCGATCTGAGATATATCATACCCATCTGCGTCAATCATCTCCTGCATCGGAATGATCCACCCTGAATCAATCATAAACCGGGTTCCAAGATCATAAATCTGCACAAGATCTGCTCCCATATTTCCAATCTGAGCACTTTTGAGCTTATTGATGGCATCGTCATATTCTCCCTGGTAAACCGCTTCTACTGTGATCCCATCCTCGTTTTCTTCATTGAATTTGTTTACCAGATAATCCATCGCTTCCCCGTTGACGCCGCCCATAGAATGCCAGAATGTAATCGTTGTCCCGTCTGTATCAATATCTTTGAACTTATCGGTGATCACTCCGGATCCCTCTTCTTTTCCGCTTTCTGAAGTCTGGCCATTCGTCTCGGAGGCACTCTTTCCGCTGCCGCATCCTGCAAGTGTGGAAACAGCCATAAGGCCGGCAAGGATCGCTGCGATTACTCGTTTTTTCATATTTTTTCTCTCCTTTTCTTCCCCGTCTCACCGTGTCAGATGAATCCGACGGTTTCTTTCCTATTTACATAAATCATATCTGTGAACAGATCAGCCTTTGACTGCACCTGAAAACATTCCACTGATCAACTGCTTCTGTCCTACAATGAAAATAACCATTGAAGGAATAATAATTGCTACAACGCCAGCCATCATTAGTGTAATAGATTGTGCGTCAACACTATTCAACATACTGATCCCGATCTGTACTGTCCGCATTTCCTCGGATCCGGTTACCAAAAGCGGCCACATATACATATTCCATGCATTGATAAATGTGTAAACAGCCATCGCTCCGATTGCGGATTTCGTAAGCGGAATCAGAATCTTAACAATAAACCGTAAATTCCCGCATCCGTCCAGCTTCGCCGACTCATACAGAGAAATCGGGAACGTCATATAGAACTGACGGAACAAAAAGATTCCCATTGCGGATGTCAGTGACGGGAGGATCAAAACAATGTATGTATCCAGAATCCCCATGCTGCTGACAGTCAGGTAGTTGGAAATGATCACTGCTTCCCCCGGAACCATCATGGTTGCCATCACCAGCATAAACAGGAAGTTCTTACCTTTAAATTCCAAGAAAGAAAACGCAAACGCCGCCAGTGAGCAGGTAATGATCTGTCCGATCGTGATACATCCCGCCACCAAAAAGGAATTTAGGATGAAGCGTACTAAAGGTACCTGGGTGAAAGCGCGTACATAGTTTTCAAAAGTCGGGTTCGACGGAAGAATATTCAAATCCATTGTAAAAAGTTCGTCTCCCGGCATAATGGAAACGCTGACGGAATACAAAAGCGGGAACAACATGAACAAGGCAAACAGAATATTCACGCAGACCAGCACTGTTTTGCGGATTCTCTTTTTTCTTAAAGCACGGGCGTTCATCAGCCGATGAAGCTTTTCCACTTCTTCTGTATTGTAAGAATCCATTTCTATGGAAATGGAACTATCTATTCCTGCCATCTTAATACTTCACCCCTTTCTTTTCTATCCTGAACATCACAAGTGTCAGTGCCATAATAATCAGGAAAAGTACTACGGACTGCGCCGCGGCACTTCCGAATTTATAGTTAAAAAATGCGTCTCGATAAATTGAGTATACGATGACATTCGTCGATTCTCCCGGACCTCCGGCAGTCAGAATCTTGATCTGGCCAAAAGACTGGAATGCCTGGATAATATTAACAACCAGTGTATAAAACATAATCGGGCTCAGACCAGGAAGAGTCAGACGGAAAAATTTCTGAATTCCGTTTGCACCGTCCACCGAGGCACGCTCGTAAATCGATTCATCTATATTCCCAAGTCCTGCCGAAAAATACAGAAAATTGATCCCGCTGTTCAGCCATGCCGTGAGAATTGCCACACAGATCAGCGCATATTTCGGATCCGCGATCCAGTTAATGTCAAGACCGGTCAGTTTATTCAGAATACCAATCGTCGGATTCAAAATAATCTTAAAAATCATTGCCGCTCCACTGGAAGCAATCGCCATTGGAAGCGCATAAGATGTACTGAATACTCGAATTCCAGGAAAAGCCTTACTACAAAGTACTGCTCCGATCAAACCAATCAACATGCTACCGATTACAACAATGACTACAAATACTACGGTTACAAAGAGACTATTATAAAACGATTCTGACGTGAGCAGGTCCACATAATTTTTCATCCCTACAAACACTTTTGCCTGACCGAGCTTATCTGTCAAAAACAGGCTCAGATATATGGTTTTCACAAATGGATAAAAAAGGAAAACCGCAAACACCAGAAAACAGGGAATCAGATAGAAATATGCATTTCTGCCCTTCATTTTCTCCATCAACTGTTTCATTGCTGACCTCCATGATAAAAAATATTTTTTTCAGTTTTCGTGTCAAAGAAATGTACACGGTTCATATCCACATATAACCTTAGTTCATCTCCCGGTCTTCCCTGTGTCTCCACAGAAAGCCTCGCTGAGAATTCTAACGCGCTTCTCTCTTTCAGGTAGAATATTGATTCCGCTCCCAGCATCTCCTTGACGACAATCGTTCCTGTCAACCCACATCTGTCAGCGCTCAGATTTGCGTTTTCTTTCTTGAACTTTTCTGAAAAATGTTCCGGGCGGATTCCAAGAATTACTTTTTTATTATGATACCTCTCTACCATAATCTCCGCTTTTTGCTTAGGGATTTCCAGTTTCTGTCCGGAAGCCAGTACGAAGTCCGCGCCCTCTCCGTTTTTATGGATAGTCCCTTCCATAAAATTCATGGATGGAGAACCAATAAAACCTGCGACAAACAGATCTGCAGGATCTTCATAAATCGCACTCGGTGTATCTGCCTGACGGATGAATCCGTCTTTCATAACAACAATTCTCGTTCCAAGTGTCATGGCTTCTGTCTGATCGTGAGTAACATAGATGGTTGTAGTTCCTAGTCGTTTATGTAAATCCGCGAGCTCTACTCTCATCTGCGCCCTCAGCTTCGCATCCAGATTTGACAATGGTTCATCCATAAGAAACGCCTTTGGTCTTCTCATAATCGCGCTCCCGATCGCCACTCTTTGCTTCTGCCCTCCGGAGAGCTGTCCGGGTCTCCGCTTCAGAAGCTGCTCGATTCCAAGAATAGCCGCCGCCTCATGTACCTTTTGATTGATTTCCTGTTTTGGAACTTTGCGTATCTGAAGCGCAAATGCCATATTATCATAAACTGTCATCTGCGGATACAATGCGTAATTTTGAAATACCATAGACAAATCCCGGTCTTTGGGTTCTATATAATTACATAGTTGTTTGTCAATCCAGAGTTCTCCGCCCGTGATCTCTTCCAATCCCGCAATCATACGAAGCGTGGTCGACTTTCCACATCCGGATGGGCCGACAAAGATGACAAACTCACCGTCATGGATATCCAGATTAAAATCTTTTACCGCATAATGCTCTTTGTCATAGGATTTACATACATTTCTCAATGTAATTTCTGACACGATTTTTTCTCCTTCCTTTTTCTATATCCTCTTCTCCCATTTCTTTTACAACACAAGGGATTATATTCTCTTTATATTGAATACATATAAGAGCACTGTTAAATAGAAGTTAAGGATTTTAACCATCCTTTTTTGCCATTTTTCTTGTATTTATCAGGAATTTCGTGTCAAAGCTTATTTTCTTTCTATTTATTTATTGTTAAATTCCTGTTATCAAACGTTAAATTTATGTATTTATTTGTATATTTACACATAAAAAAGGAGCAGTTCTTACTGCTCCCGTCGGGGTTTGGCGCCCCCATCTGTCCGTTAATCGAACAGATGGCAGGCTGCGAAGTGTTCTTTTTCGATCTCTTTTAATACCGGCGTCTCTGTTTTGCACCGCTTTGTGGCATATTTGCATCTGCTTGCAAACCGACAGCCCGGACCACAGTTGATCGGGCTCCCCACTTCTCCTTCGAGCGGGAGCACCACTTTGTTTTTCTCCTTCTCCGGATTCGGGATCGGGATGGCGCTTAAGAGTGCCTTTGTATAGGGGTGCTGCGGGTTTGCATAAAGTTCCTTGCTGGATGCAAGCTCCACAATATGTCCCATATACATGACACCGACACGGTCAGAGATATGTTTGACCATGGACAGGTCATGGGCAATGAAGAGATATGTAAGGCCAAGCTCTCTTTGAAGTTTTACGAGAAGATTGACAACCTGTGCCTGAATGGATACGTCAAGAGCGGAAATCGGCTCGTCGCAGACGATAAATTCCGGATCTACCGCAAGTGCTCTTGCGATTCCAATACGTTGTCTCTGCCCACCGGAAAACTCATGCGGAAAACGGGTTGCATGTTCCTTATTCAGTCCGACAAGACGAAGCAGCTCATAGACTCTTTCTTCCCTTTCCTCTTTCTTCGGATAGAGACCGAAATTCTCCATTCCTTCTTTGATGATATCCCCTACCGTCATACGTGGATCCAGAGATGCGTATGGATCCTGAAAAATCATCTGCGCACGCTTCTTAAACCAGTTAAGATCGTTTTTCTTTAGATTTGTCACATTTTTCCCCGCATACTCTACAGTCCCTTCCGTAACCGGGTAAAGTCCGAGAACCGTACGTCCGCAGGTCGTTTTCCCACAGCCGGATTCACCCACAAGTCCTAAGGTCTCCCCTTTATAGATATTAAAGGAGACATCGTCCACAGCCTTGAGGACTCCTTTTTTTCGCACCGGAAAATACTTTTTCATATGATCCACATGGACCAGAACTTCTCTGTTTTCCTTACTCATCCTGGAACACCTCCTTGATTTCCTCTACTCCAAGTACTTTCTTTGCCATCGGATGATGAAGCCAGCATGCGGCCTTATGGCTTTCCGATACCTGGGTAAAGTCTGGAGCTTTCTCCTTACAAATTCCCATACAGTATTTACACCGGCTCGCAAATCCGCAGCCTTTTGGCGGCATCACCAGATCCGGAGGAGTTCCCGGGATAATCTGAAGTTCAGATTTATTTTCATTTTCCATATTCGGAACTGCCTTTAAAAGGGCATGGGTGTAAGGATGACAAGGGCTGGCAAAGATTTCTTCCACCGTGCCCTGTTCCACAATACATCCGGCATACATGACAGTAATATATTCCGCCATTCCTGCCACGACTCCCAGATCGTGTGTGATAAGGACGACAGCCGTATTATTTTTCTGCTGAATTTCTTTCAAAAGCTTCATAATCTGTGCCTGGATCGTCACATCCAGCGCCGTTGTGGGCTCGTCCGCAATCATCAGCTTCGGGTTGCAGGCAAGGGCGATCGCAATCACGACACGCTGTCTCATTCCACCGGAAAATTCATATGGATACTGATTCAGGCGGTCTTCCGGATTCGGAATATTTACCTTTCTAAGCAGCTCGATTGCCTGCTCTCTTGCTTCCGATTTTGAGACCTTGTTGTGGAGGATGATGCTCTCCATGATCTGTTTTCCGACTTTCATCGTTGGGTTTAAGGAAGTCATCGGATCCTGAAAAATCATAGCGGCTTCCTTACCCCGGAACGCTCTCCATTCTTTCTCCGTAAATTTTAAAATATCTTTTCCTTCAAACAGGATCTCGCTCTCCTTTTTAATTTCTCCCGGAGGGGTCGCAATCAGCCCTAGAACAGCCTTGGACGTCACGGTCTTCCCGGAACCAGACTCTCCTACGATCGCCATACACTCTCCCGGATTTACCTTAAAGGAAACTCCTCTGACAGCCTGAACTTCCCCCGCGTATGTGTGAAAGGAGACTTTCAGATTTTTTACTTCTAATAAATGTTCACTCATCTTCCATATCCTCCTCTATTACTGCCGCAGTTTCGGGTCGAACGCGTCACGAAGCCCATCGCCAAGCAGGTTGAACGCCAACATGGTCAGGGAAATCGCTACCGCCGGAAAAATCAACTCGTGAGGATAATATGTCATCTGCTGCTGTCCGAGTGATGCCATTGCTCCCCAGCTCGTCATCGGAGGCTGTACTCCCATTCCGATAAAGCTTAAGAATGCCTCGGAAAAGATAAAACTTGGTACCATAAATGTAGTATTGATAATAATAACACTCATCGTATTTGGAATCAGATGCCTCGTAATGATCTTAAAAGACGGCGTGCCAAGTACTCTGGCCGCCATGACATATTCGCTTTCTTTCAACTCCAGGATCTCTCCCCGTACAAGCCTTGCAAGACCAGTCCAGCTCGTCATACAAAGTGCCAGCATCAGAGAAGTCATTCCTTTTCCAAGGTACAATGATACAACGATAACAACTACCATATACGGAATACCGCAGAGTATTTCCAGAATACGCATCAGGATATCATCTACGATACCTCCGCAAAATCCGCTGATGCCTCCGTAAATCACGCCGACAACAAGGGAGATCAGCGCACCCACGCCGCCGATAGCAAGAGATACACGTCCGCCGACCCAGATTCGTGCGAAGATATCACGTCCGAGATCATCCAGGCCGAAAATATGCTCTTTTGTCGGTCCCTGATTTACCAGCTCAATATTCTGCTCATTATATGCGTGCGGATAAATATACGGTGCAAAAATACACATGAAAATCATAAAAATCAGGAAAAACAGGCTGATCATCGCCACCTTGTTTTTCTTCAGTCTCCGGACGGCGTCCTGCCAGTAAGAAATACTCGGTCTGACAAGTGTCTCGGAGGATTGTTCATCAATGCCTACGCACTGAAACATTTCATCTGTCATAAGGTTCTTTTCTTCTGTCACTTGTGTGCTCCCTCCTCTACTTGCCTTCTATGATGCTCTTACGGACACGCGGATCCACAATCGCATAGAGAATATCCATACCTACCATGCAGACGATAAAAATCATGGAGAAAAATAATGTCGTCGCAAGAATCATTGGATAATCCCGTCCGTTGACGCTGTCTACATAGTACCGTCCAAGTCCCGGTACCGAGAAAATTCGCTCGATAACAAAAGAACCTGTCACAATACCAGCTACCTGAGGAGCCACAATAGAAATAATCGGTGTGATAGCATTTCTCATAATATGCCGCCGGATAATCTGAAATCTGGAAAGCCCTTTGGACTTCGCCAAAAGGATATAGTCTGAACCGAGCACGTCCAGTACCGAAGATCTCATATATCGAGAATATGTCGCAATACCGCTGATCGCCGCGGATAGTGTAGGAAGCGCTGTATACTGGAAGATACCTGCAATTCCCATTCCTGAAGTCGACCACCCGACAATCGGAAAATATCCTCCAGCCACGTACTTTTGCAGCAGCGCCGCAAATACGAAGCTTGGAATGGAGACTCCCAGAATGGCAATAAATATGGTAACAAAGTCGATCCATTTTCCACGGTTAAAGGCTGCCAGAACTCCCAGAATAATACCAAGAACCAGACCCACGACGACTGCCTGGATTCCCAGTCTTAAAGACGCCGGAAACCTCTCACCGATTACTGTATTTGCTGTAAGTCCAGGGGTTGTATAAGATTCTCCCATGTTTCCCTGGAACAGATTCTTCAGATAGATGACATACTGTTCTGTGACCGGCTTATCCAGCCCCCATTTTGCTTTCAGGTTTTCCTGCACCGCTTCCGGGAGCACTTTTGAAGACGCCTGCGTCGGGTCACCCGGCATGGTATACATCAAAAAGAACGTGGCTGTCAGAATAATCCAGAGTGTCACAATCATGTACACGATTTTCTTCAGAATGTACTTTACCATTTTCTTTCTCCTCTCTCTTTTTTAGAACAGCGGGAAGCATTTCTTACTTCCCGCTGTCAGAGTTTTCTTCATCTCAGTCTATTCTTCTACATATGCGTCACGGAATTCGATAGATGGTCCACCCGCGCCGTTGATATAGACATTTTTCAGAGTCTTACTTACCAGCGTATTGCTGTATGTGTAAGTTACCGGAGAAATACCGCATTTATCAACGGTCAGAATTTTCTCTGCTTTTGCAAAGTTTTCACCGCGCACGGTCATATCCTGTTCTGTCTTACATGCATTGACAAGCTCATCATACTCGGCATCTGAGAAGAAGGCCGGGTTATTTCCATCGCCTGTTGTGTAGCACTGCATAAATGTCATCGGGTCATTATAGTCAGCTCCCCAACCAGTCTCACATACCTGGTACAGTCCCTTGGATACCTGGTTGTTGAAAGAAGAGTTGTCAGATGCCGTCTCGATGTTGACCTTTACGCCAAGGTTCTTTTCCCACTGATTCTGATAGAATTCAGCTACTACCTTTGTCTCATTGTCCGCATTTCTCTGCAGGAACGTTACTTCCAGTGTCTCTCCTTCTTTACCAATCTCTTTCAGTCCTTCTTCCAGAAGCTGTTTTGCGTCCTGTTCAAGAAGTTCTTTCATCGGTTCCGGGTACAGATCACGGAATTCATCCGTTCCGATTGCCGTTCCTGGCGGAATCTCACCGTATGCCGCTTTGTTGCTGTCAAGTACCTGTGTCGCGTATGCTTCACGGTCAAATGCGATAGCAAATGCTTTTCTGATCTTTTCATTTGTAAATACGCCGTTCGGGTCTTCGTTGTTGAAACAGATGTAAGAGTTTCTCGGCTGCGGTCCGGAGATAAGCTGAACCTTACCAGCATCAACCTCTTTTTGTTTCTGATCCAGGTATTCGGAATCAATGTTTCTGAGTACATCGATCTGACCCTGATCGAAGAGCTGCTGTCTTGTGTTTTCATCCTGAGCAAGTGTCATTTCAATCTCATCAATTTTGACGTTCTTCGCATCCCAGTAATTCTCATTTTTCTTTAGAACAACTTTGGAACCTCTTGTCCATTCGCTTACATAGAACGGACCACTCTGAGCAAGTTCTTCTGCCGTCGCTCCGTAAGAGGAGTTCTTCTCGCCCTCCGTCTTGGATTCCGGTACCGGTGTTACGTTGGAGAATGTCATAAGCTGTGCAAAATACGGAATCGGCTCAACCAATGTGATTTCCAGTGTCTTGTCGTCCACCGCGACTGCTCCTACGTCTTCTTTTGAACCAGCACCGGTGTTGAATGCCTCACCACCTGCGATGCAGTAGAAAATACCGGCGTTATGGCAGTTTACTTCCGGGTCAAAGATACGACGGATAGAGTTTACATAATCCTGTGCCTTTACTTCTTCACCATCAGAATACTTATTGTCTCTTAAGTGAAACGTCCATGTAAGCCCATCTTCGGATGTTTCATAGCTTTCGCATCCTGCCTCTGTCAGTTCTCCGTCAATATAGCGGAATAATGTCTCCTGTGCTTCCAGCACGATGGAGTTCTTTTGATCGTCGTCTGCACGCCCCGGATCCAGTGTGTCAGGATCGGACAGCATTACAGTCGCAACCTTCATTACATCGTCTGAGCCTCCTGCTGACGAGTTTCCTGAGGAGTTTTTACCCCCCCCCCACATGCTGCCAGGGAGAAGGTCATAACCGCTGTTAAAAGCGCTGCTAAAATCTTCTTTTTCATAATAGCCTTCCTTTCTGATTCGTTTTTCTTTGGTTTTAAAGCGTCCTTTGGAAGATCATTTTCACATATGGACGCATATCACAAATGAGCCGGACCGGCCATCTGTCCCCTTCCTTTTTCGATCGTTCCGCCTTATTTTATCCGAACACCTTTGCCCGCACTCCAAGGCTTTATACACTTTTTTTCTCTCCTTTCTGGATCGTATTCTATCAAGTCCACGGACCGGATGCCCTTTTCCGGCTTGCTACATTTTCGTTTCCCGAAAATCCTGATCATGCCGGCGCCCTTCTCTTTGTTTTCTATAGATGTTCTATCTGAATACCTTTTGGAATGCCTGTTCCAAATCATCCATTAAAGCCTTTGTCCCCTCCAGTCCACAATGGATTCGGATCACATTTTGTCCGGCTCCCATCTTCCGGGCGTTTTCTTCTGTCTCCCGTGCATAAGGCATTGTCACCAGGCTTTCGTATCCGCCCCATGATACGCCGATCTTGAATATTTTCAACGCCTGACAAAATGTTTTGGCTTGTTCCGTCGTACTTTCCAGTTCAAAGCTTAACAATCCGGTGTGCCCTGACTGCTGTTTGATGATCAGTTCACGTTGTGGATGAGAGGCAAGTCCGGTGTAGTATACCTTTCTTACTTTCGTATGTCCTTCTAGGTACTGTGCTATTGCCAACGCCGTTTTTGCATGTTCCTTCACCCGGACTTCCAGTGTCCGGAGCCCCCGCATCATCAGCCACCCTTCCATCGGTCCGATAATACTGCCAAGCTGTTCCCGCATGATTCGTACTTTCTTCCCAAGTGCCGGATCTTTCACCGTCAGGGAACCGCCAATGAGATCGCTGTGTCCCCCCAGATACTTAGAAGCTGTATGCATCACAAAATCTGCTCCCATCTCAATTGGATTCTGGTAAATCGGCGTACAGAATGTATTATCAATATAGACAAGAGCTCCTTTTTTATGAGCCGCCTCGGCTGCCCGCTCAATGTCCTGCACATGGAAAACCACAGATGATGGACTTTCCAGCACCAGAAGCTGGGTTTCCTCTGTGAGCGCCTCTTCCATTTCCATCGGATCATCCCCATCAATCAAGGTCGTCCGGATATTCATATGCTCTCTGCAATAATTCTGCAAAAAATCTTTCAACGGCCCGTAAGCCGTCCGGACGCAGACTACATGTCCGCCGCTTTTACAGGCAGAAAGGACTGCTGCGGTAGCTGCCGCCATCCCGGATGAGAACACATATGTCTCTGCTCCCTTTTCTAATTCATTGATCTTCTCCTCGAGAATCCGTACGGTTGGATTCTGAACCCTGCCATAACAGTACGTGTGCCGGTCCCGTTTGTCAGAATCATAATAAGCGTCTACCGTCGGAAAAATATTCAGGGAATTCATAAAAATCGGCGGTACAATAGCATTGTAGTATTGATCGTACTCTTCCCCGGCATGTGCCAGAATCATTCCTGTGCTTTTTTCCATCTCGTCTCTCCTTGTTTTTTTCAATCACCAATCAGGTATCATCTATATGCTATAATATAGTTATTTCTTTTATAAAATTGCACATCAGTCTGATCTGCTCTTCCTACCGATGTGCAATGGCGATATCCTCGTATACACAATCCAGAAGCTTATGATTGATCTTCTGTGCTTTCTTAATATCCCGCTCTTTCAACGCCTCATAGAGCGTCTCATGGTACGGCATGCTTGCCTTGAACGGATCTTCGATATCAAGTGGAAACTGCCAGAGTTTATCCGTGTACTCATCCAGCACTTTCAATACCGCATAATAAACGCTGTTGTGACACATCTGGTAAATTTTCTCGTGGAACTGCTTGTCCTCCTCGGTATCCGGCTCTCCCACCCGTACTTTCTTCATCAGGACTTCTGTGATCTCTCCGAGCTCTGCCATTTCCTGGTCGGTGGCATTCCTTACTACCATAGCTATCAACTCTGTCTCCATCGCCCTTCTGGCCTCGAGCGCCTCGATCAGCGCCTCCCGCTCCCTCGTAAATCCGATGAGCGACTCGATTGCATTGGATCCCCGGCTCCGATTTCCGACATAGATGCCTTTGCCGTTTAATACTTCCACGATACCCTCCGCCTCCAGTGTCTTAACTGCCTCGCGAAGAGCCGTCCTGCTTACCTGCATCATTTCTATAAACTGACCCTGGGAAGGGAGTCTGTCTCCCTCCTTCAGGTCATGTTCTTCAATATAACTCTGTATATATCTGATAATTTCTGATTGCAAAGAAACTCTTTTAATTGGTTTTGCCATTATCTTTCCACCTACTCTGTTCCTTTCAATCATTATATACTTGTTCCATTTTCCAGTCAACTGCTTTCTTTTCATTATACATATTGCACAATTATTTTTTAGCAAGTTCCGCCATCGCAGCCGCTGTCAACTCAATACATTTCATCAGCTTTTCTATGGACATCTGCTCATCCGGCTGGTGTGCCACGTCCTTATCTCCCGGAAACATCGGTCCGAAAGCAACCATATTTTGGAACATCTTAGCGTAAGTGCCGCCTCCGATTGCTTTAGGTTCTGTATCTTCCCCGGTTCCCTCCCGGTACACTTCCATCAGCTTTTGTACCAGCTCGGAATCTTTCGGCACATACAGCATCTCTGTGGTCCGATGCTCCAAAATGTCCATATCATAAGCTGTAAGCGCGGACTTCATCTGCCGGTATACGAGATCCGCATCCCCGTTTTTCGGATAACGAATATCCAGATTCAGTTTCATCTCCTCCTCCGTATAGTCGATGACACCCAAATTGACTGTAGTCTCCCCAGTCTCTTCATCACGAAAACAGATCCCTAGCGTCTCCCCGTTTGTCTCAGTGCCGATCTTCTGAGTGACAAAATCAGCAAGCTTCTGGAAATCTCCTCCGATTTCCATGCCACGGACAGCTAAAAGGAGTTTCACAATCGCATTTTCTCCCAGTTCCGGACGGCTTCCGTGGGCGCTGACCCCCTCTGCCTCCAGAACCGTCGTTCCATCACAGACCGTTACCTGAATTCCTTGGGTATCCGGTATCTCGTGTTCTCCTTCCAATACCAACTGACAATGCAATGGTACGATATTTCCTGCTGTCCCTCCGTGAAACGAACGGACACGGATTTTTCCTTGTTTCGGATGCTTCTTTCCTCCAATCACTGTAGTCATCCCTTTCTCAAAAAAGATGAGCGGATACTCCGCGTCCGGGGTGATACCAAGTACCGGGTGTTCCTCTCCTGCTTCCACATAGTGCTTGATACAGTCACATCCACGCTCCTCGTTTGTTCCAAAGATCACACGGATCCTGCGGTCTGTAGGAAGTCCCAGATCCCGGATCGCTTTCATAGCATAGATGGCTCCGATCGTTGGTCCCTTATCATCCGCCACTCCTCTGCCATAGAGAATTCCATCATGGATCTCCGCTCCAAACGGCGGATAAGTCCAGTCGTCCCCCACCGGTACTACATCCAAATGTCCAAGGACGGCGATCATCTCGTCTCCCTCTCCCATCTCTATATAGCCCGCTTTATTATCCACATTTGCCGTGCGAAATCCAAGAGTTTTCCCCAGATGCAACGCATACTCCAGTGCCTTTTTCGGACCTGGTCCGTACGGGGCTCCCTCCTCCGGCTCTCCTCCTACGCTGTCGATACGGATACAGTCCTGAATCCCACCGATGATCTCATCCTGCATCCCACGGATTGTATTTCTCAAATTTGTATAATCCACTGCTTTATTACCTCCTTTTTCCTGAAATCTACTTTTTTGCCTTTGGATATTCATTACAAAGCAACCGGTATGGTGCTTCGTCCTCCTCGATCTCCGGAAATCTTCCTACTTTTTCATAGAAACGATTGTCCACATTGTCGTCATTACACATGGAGACTTCCCCGATCAGCACGTCACCGGTCCCAGGTTCCACATCAAAATCATGGTACTGGTGCGGCCACAGCGTAATGCTCTCACCCGGGTGCAGCCGTACTCCGGTTCCGGCCGGGGCCTGGTAAGAACGCCCGTCCGAATTGACTGTCACATCCGTGTCCGCAAGTCCGCCCTTTCCGTCGTCGTTATACAGATGGATAATCAGCGTCCCGCCTCCACGGTTGATGATATCCTCTGATTTCTTCCAATGAAAATGCATTGGAGAATGTTGTCCTTCCTTGAGCATTAAAAGCTTTTCCGCATAGACCTTTTTATATTTCGGGTCATTCTGATTGCCGTTACGGATTGTAATCAGAGAAAATCCACATTTATCGAAATCACCCTGTCCATAATCTGTGATATCCCACCCCAACATGTTATCACGAATTTCGTCGTATTCCTCTCCTTTTTCTTTCCATTCTTCCGGCGTCCAGTGACAAAACGGCGGAAGTGCAAATCCATGCTCCCGGATCAGTGCCTCCATCTCCCGGATACATTGATTGATTTTTGATCGCTTCATCTGTCCCATCTCCTTATTTGATTTTTTCTTGTGTCACAATCGGGATTTCCCCGGTCAGATAACATTCCAGCAGACGAATACATGCCTCCACATCTTCTAAATTCACGATGCTGTTCGGCGTGTGGCCGTATCGGGTCGGAATGGAAATACCAAGCACTTTTACTCCTTCTCCGGATTTATTAATAGCTCCGGCGTCCGTACCGCCTGCGGCCAGTGCGTCCCTCTGATACGGGATCTCATACTTCTTTGCACAGGCAATCAAATCTTCCGTCAGCTCATGGTCACAGATCACACTGCTGTCATTGATTTTGATGGCGGCTCCTTTTCCAAGAACCGGATTACCATGTTCGTCCCCCGGCACATCAAAGGATCCGGTAATATCAACGGCAATACCAAGATCCGGCTTCACCGTTTCGGCCGATGTGGTAGATCCGAAAAGCCCGACCTCCTCCTGCACCGTGTACACAAAGTAAAGATCATGGTAACTGCTCTGGATTCGTTTGAGAGCCTCGGTCTGAATGTAGCACGCAATCCGGTCGTCGAACGCCTTGGACATCACATTACGTCCTGCCAGTTCCACATAGTCTCCGCAGAAGACCGCACAGTCCCCTGGCTGAACATACTGCTCGGCTTCCTCTTTAGACATTGCCCCAATGTCGATATAAAGCTTGTTCATATCTTTGGTCTTTACGTTCTCCACCGGTTCTGTCACTCCCACAGTCCCTATGGTTCCATTCTCAAACCGCACCCGGTTCATAAAAGAGCACAGTGCGGATACACCACCTACCTGCTTGACCTTTAAAAGTCCGTTGTCCAAAATCCTGACTACGCAAAGTCCGATCTCGTCCATGTGGGCCGCACACATCACTCGCTTTTTCCCGGATCCGTTTCCACGTTTCAAAACAATCAGATTTCCCATGGCGTCTCTTGTAACTTCATCCGCATAGTCCATCACTTCTTTGATAATCAAGTCAGATACTTTCTTCTCCAGTCCACTGACTCCCCATGTCTGTGTATATTCTTTTATCATCGTTTCCCCTTTCCCCGGTCCTGTTCTACGCAAATATCAGCCGGAATGTTTTGATCTCATATGGTTTGAATACAGTTTCAAAGGTCGTTCCACAAACGGTAAGTTCTGCTTCCTTCTCCTCCAGAAGGTTACATTCATACACATGAACAAGGGCGCGACCGCTCGTAATATGTGCCCGGACACGGTTATTCTTATTCTCGTACATCCGCACAATGACGCCGTCTCCGTCCTCGGCCTTTTTGATGACCTCGATAAAGCAGCTCTCCTTGTCGCAGTGAAGGAAACTGTCATACTCTTCACCGCATCCTTTCTGTTTTCCGATACGTTTCACCGGCATCGGTACATTCAGATTGTAGGCCATCTCCACCGTCTTTGCCTCCTGCCAGCGTCCGGCATGTGGGTAGATAGAGTAAGTAAACCTGTGTTCCCCAATATCCGCGTCCTCATTTGGATAAGTACCGGATTTAATCAACGTCAGGCTCATATCTCCCTTCTTAATACTGTAGCCGTACTTGCAGTCGTTTAACAGACTGACACCGGAACTGTTCTCTGAAAGATCCGCCCATTTATGGCCGCAAGCCTCGAATTTGGCCGTATCCCAGCTATAGTTGTTCGTCGTCTCCCGCTCCACATTGCCAAACTGAATTTCATATGTTGCCCTTGTGGCGTTCACATCCACAGGAAAATGCGCTTTCAGAAGGACGTGGTGCGTCTTCCAGTCCGCCTTTGTCCGGAAATCAATCCGTGGAAGGTGGTGATAAAGGCAAACTCTCTGTGTGACAACGGAATCTACAAATCCGCAGGAAAACTCCAGCACAATACAGACGTCCCCACTTTCCACAATACGGACAGGTGAATACCAATCTGCTTCATATGGTTTCCTCTGATAGAAAACGTCAATGTCCCAGTTGTCCCACTGCATCGGACGATCCTCGTAAGTCCGCAGTACATTTCCACACTTGCCGTCCTGGATCAGCTCTTTGTCTGCCTCCTTTTCATAGAGAGATGTGATTTCCATCCGATCATTAAAACGGACACGGAAAAAAGGATTCTCAAAGGTGCCGTCCCAGGTTTTTTCTCTTTTTTCCGATTTCTGTTGTCCGGCGGCATAGAGTTTCCGATATCCAAGCGGCGGAACATGTTCTGCATAGAGAAGATACGATCCGTCTGCCATCCGCTGCAGCGGCACGTTTCGCCCCTGCTCATCTTCCAATGCCGGAAGCGCCTCTTCGCCATAGACCGTCACCACGTCATCTCTTTCATATCCTTGCGTATTCATCACCACGATGCCGTCCCGATCCATCGAAAGTTTCCCGACAGCCGCAGAAACGATCCGGTCCAGTTCTTTTTTCCCTGTCTCTTCAATCTCCCGGTACTCCCGGTCAGTCTGCTCGTACACCGGTTTGATACAGGAGCCTGGTACAATATCATGGAACTGATTCAGCAGGAGAATGTCCCATCCCCGCTTTAGTACCTCCAAAAGGTGCTTATCCTGTTCCATGCCTGCCATGCAGGAGGCCGTCTCAAGCTGTGTATAAAGGATCTCATTTTTTCGGTTATTTCTTTTATTTTTTGCCATGGACGTCAGTGTCCCACGGTGATATTCAAAGTACAGTTCTCCATCCCAGGTAGGCATCTCCGGAAGATCATGGATTTTCTCGTACGTCCGGTCAAAATAATCCTGCTCAAATTCCTGGCGGATCTTCGGGATACCCGGAATACCATACTTCAAACGCTCGGCACTCTCCAGCATCTCTTTTGTCGGACCGCCGCCGCCATCTCCAAATCCAAAGAGCATCAGCGTGTCTTCCGTCAGATCCCGGTTCTGGAACCTCTTGAACGTTCCCAAGGTCATATTCGGATTGACAATACCAGTGTATGTGGTCGTATTCCTCGTGTCCGAGAAAGAAATATTCAGTCCCTGATCCTTATCGTAATCCGTTGTTGTAGGCATGAAAGCAAAGACCTCGGAGCCGTCAATTCCCTTCCAGAGAAACGTGTCATTTGGAAGCTGATTGTACTGATTCCAGGCAATCTTCGTCGTCATAAAGTACGGAATCCTGGATTTCTTCAAAATCTGCGGAAGCGCCGCCGAATATCCGAAGACGTCCGGAAGCCATAAAGATTTGCTTTCTTTTCCAAATTCCTCCAGAAAGAAGCGATGCCCTTTTAAGATCTGACGGATAAGAGACTCTCCTCCAGTCAGGTTGCAGTCCGACTCCAGCCACATTGCTCCGTCCACTTCCCATCTGCCTTCCCGGATCCGCTCCCTGATCTTTTCGTACATCTGTGGATCCTGCTCTTTTACAAACTGATATAGAATCGGCTGACTGGACATGAATTTATAATCCGGATACTGCTCCATCAACCGCAGCACGGTAGAAAAACTGCGAAGCACTTTTTCTCTCGTCTGCTCCACCGTCCAGAGCCACGCAATATCGATATGTGTATGACCGATAGCGCTGACCACCGGACATTCCTTTTCCTCACTGTAAAACGCCTTTTTCAGTATCTCCTCCGCTTTCTCAACGGACTGATAAAACCGCTCCGAGTATGCCTCCCGCAAATCCAAGGCATCCAATGCCGGAGCCATCATCTGAAGAACTCTTCTGTAATTCTCTTCATCTGCCTTTTTCAGTACATAGGCGCTCTGCAATGGGATCAACAGATCATAATATAGATGCCGGACCCGATCGTCCACGACCTGTAAATAGGTATGAATGACCAGATCACCCTTTACCATCCCACTGTATGCAAGTACCGCGATCTCGTGACATTCCCCTGCTCTGGCATTTTTTGTAATCGTCACCTCCCGGTGATTCACATCCACTCCTTGCATGAGCTCTCCGTCCAGATAAAACAGCATCTGCGGATTCGTCGCGTCCCACTCTCCCTCTCTTCCGGTCGTAATCAAAAACTCCACATGATGTCCGCCCATGGATTCCGGAATCGTGACTGTCGTCCGGAACCATCTGTGTGCGTCCACCTGGCTCCATGCCGTCCCCATCCTATAGTCTTCCCATGTCTCATCCATCAAACAGAATTGTCCGTCCTGCTGCTTCCCTTCCTTGCTTTTATAAGACGAAATCTCCTTCTTATGTACCACAATCAGTCGTTCCAAATCTTCCAGGACCCTCTGTGCCCTTCCCAGTTCAAAAATCAGATTCATGCTTCCTCCCAATGCTATAAGCTATATTATAGGTTACTTATAGCGTATCACTTTTTGTGCAACCTGTCAATTTTTTTCAGAACATTTGTTACAGTTCAGCCATGTACAAAGTCACAAAAATCTGAGTTCAAACTTGTTTGAAAACGAAGATTATTTGTGTACTTTGTATATGGCATTCTGCCATCAGCGAGGATTTAGCCACGCAAGTGGCGATAAGGCCGCACAGCGGCTAATCCGAGCTGTTATGGCTGAACTGTAACATAACAGTCAATACCGCACAAAGGTCGCATGATGCCTGCTTCTCTCACACTTTCTCCCAGTATACCTGGAATGGTTCCCGGTCTATCTCAAACAACGGTTTCCACACAAGCCCACGATAGCAAAATGTCAGCCCGTCTTTCTCTGCTTCCTGCTCTGCCTTCCCTGGATCGATATCAAGCTTTAAGAATCGCTCTTCTTTACTTAAAGCTGCCAGCACATAAGGTCCGTACAGTAAGGAGTGCAGCTCCGGGCGGTCCGGTGTGGATTCCAGATAAAATCCGCAAGGAAAGAGACAGCGGATTTCATGCACACCTTCCGGTACGATCATACAAAGGTATCCGGATTCCACAGACATCGTATCCTGCTTCTTCCCGTCAATCCATAGTCCTCTTTCTTCCCCGCTCCATCCCGGAATACGAA
This sequence comes from Sellimonas intestinalis, assembly GCF_001280875.1. GTDB lineage: Bacteria > Bacillota > Clostridia > Lachnospirales > Lachnospiraceae > Sellimonas > Sellimonas intestinalis. The sequence goes on from NZ_LGAJ01000002.1 coordinate 50,560, forward strand.
CAGCCATCGGAAACTCCTCTCTGCTCTCCACTTCCAGCACCACTGTTTCTGGATGTTCCATCTCTGTCATTTGTCGGATTGTGATCCCCGCATCCTTCCATTCCAGCCTGGATTTCAGGAACAGATTGACATACAGTTTTTGTCCCTCGTGTGCGTAAACCATGTCCGCATATTTAAAATGGCTCTCCAGTCCAGTCCCGTGACAACAGGAATTCTCGTGTTCAAATTCCTTATGAAATCCCGGCGCCAGCGGTGTAAAATACACTGTTTCTCCTGTTGTTCCGTGCTCTCTTCCTCCCAGGATATGGTTTGTCATCGTCCGCTCATAATAGTCCATCCGCTCTTTTTGGTTTTCAAAGCGGTACAGCTCTTTCGTCAGCTTCAGCATATTATAAGAAGCGCAGCTCTCTGCCGTGTGCTTTGTAAGCAGACTTCCAATCCGGCCAGGTCCGTGGAACATCTCGTTTTCCCCGGTTCCTCCAATGGTATACACATGGGCTTTTGTCACGGCTTCCCAAAAATAGGAAGCAATATCGTAATACATCTTTTCACCGGTGCCCCGGAAGATTTCCATGGCTCCGATGATCTGCGGAATATGCTGATTGGCGTGAAGATTTTCCAGGGCGTCTACCTGCTGCTCCAGCGGCAGAAATAGCTTCTCATTATCAAAGTAACAGGCTGTCTCCAGAAATTCTTTCTTCCCGCTCATCCGGTAAAGTCTTGCCAGGACGTCATTCATCCCACCATACTCTCCGGCAATGTACATCCCCCACATCTTCATCCGCTGTTCCACCGGGAGGACAGACAGACGGCGGTAAACCCACATACCAAGCTTCTGGGCAACCTCAAACGCCTGGTCGATCCCGGCAAATTCATAACAGTCCAGAAGTCCTGCCAAAATCTTGTGAAGCGTATAATACGGCGCCCAGATGTCTGGATAAGGAGTGTATTTCTCCAGCTTATCAAACTGCTCTTCCGTATAGCCGCTCAAAAATCCCTCCCCGATTCCCGGCATACACGCAAAAGCATCCTGGCATTTTCCAAGCTCTCGTATCATATAGCAGGCTTTTTCCCTGATCCGCCCGTCTTTCCCAGCTTTATAGCAGAGTGCCAGTCCTGATAGGTAATGTCCTGTCGTATGACCCTTGAGATTACATTCCGGAGCGTCCCATCCGGTCATTGGCTCGGCTCCTTTTCTGTCCAGTCCGCAAGCTTCCCGGAAATTGTAAAGCATTTGGTCATCGTCCGTCTGAAGCAGAAATTCCTGCATCTCCTTCTGTGCTGTATAAAATCTGCTGCCCTCCTCCAGAGATGCTTCGCCATGATCGAAATATTCTATCAGTGGCTCGGTACCCTTCTTCTCTTTCCGAAGCTCCTTCTCTACTGTCACCGTACAGGAAACCGGAACTGATAGTCCGTCCAGCTCCCCTCTCTCCTCAAACCCTCCCGTCTGCCCATAGCAGCGTTTTGCCCCATTTTCCCAGAGAATCCGGTGTACCAGCGTCTTTCCTTCTGTGGTATGGATGACCGCCACATACGGAAGGTACGTCGTCTCCCCTGCCTGGGCTTTCTTTTGGAGCGGTTCTACTTTTGTCACTTCAATCCTTGGCTTTTCCTCCAGAATACAGACCTTGTATTCCTTGGTCTCACTTACGCCTTTGTAAAAAAATTCCGCCCACAATGAGATGATCCGGTCGCCGGTTCCATAGGCGGGTCTTCTCACATTTCCCTCGGTATCGAGGAAACGCTCATGCCCGGAAATCCAGTGGATCTCGGATCCGTATTTCCCTTTTTTCGGCAGGTTCAGATTGAACTCCACTGTGTTCAGATTGCCGAGATACAATGCCTCCATGTCTTTCCTGATGATTTCTCTTGCTTCCACGTGTTCTCTCCTTTTCTTTTAAGATTAAAAAAGAGAGCCATTGCTCCATAGATGTCCTTTCCCTATTTTGCAATGGCTCCTGTAAAAGGGTTCCTCTCCGGGTCAGCTTCCCGAACGCTTCTACGCATATACCCGGTCAGCTCTAACGGACAAAATTCGTCCTGGCCGGACTTTCCTTTTCCGGCAGTCCGTACTCCTCCTTACCGAGCTGAATACTCTTTATTAAAAACGACATATTTTTAGCGAGCGTCCGCATGATCTGAAGTCCTTCCGCATCCTTAAGCGCCTCACCTGGAGCGGCTCCATGGATACTGTTCCAGTATTGGCTTGAGGCTACCGGCATTCCGGAAATCGTAAAAAACTTATTCAGCTCGTCAAACGTAGAAGACAATCCTCCTCTTCTTGCTACTGCAACCGCCGCTCCAACTTTCATCGTTTTGTCAAAATGGGTGCTGTAAAACAGCCTCGTAAGAAACGCTACCAGCGTCGCATTTGCAGAGGCATAGTACACCGGCGATCCCACAACAAGCCCGTCACATTCCTTGAATTTCTCCGCCGTCTGGTTGACCAGATCGTCAAAGACACATCTGCCTTTTTCAAAACACTGTCCACAGGCAATACAGCCCCGGATCGGTTTACTGCCCACCTGAACGATCTCGGTCTCAATTCCTTCTTCCGCAAAGACTTTCTCCATCTCATGGAGCGCAATCGCTGTATTTCCGTCCTTCTTTGGGCTTCCATTTAATATTAAAATCCTCATGTCGCATACCTCCTGACTCAAAATTCGTTTCCTGTCAGTCCTATTATAACACCAATTTGCCATAAAATGGAAACTCACTTAAACATCGGGTGCCGCCCTCAATCTCAATCTGATTTGCCGGATAGACATTCTCATCTTCCAGAAGCCGCACGATTAGTCCCATTTTCTTCTGCTTTACAGATTCATTTTCTCAACAAAAGCAGTTGGCTTCACTGTCAGTTCCACCCATGCCGGACGGAACCCGCTCCGGATCGCGTTTCTTGCCGATTTTATATTGGACCACTCGGACGTATAAAGGTTTTGAAAATCCTGGTTTTCCAATATCCGTATCTTATAGGAACAGTACTCTTTTCTTAACACCCTTACATCCGGCAGAAAATACTCTGCCATAAAGCACACCCGAAGATCATATTTTGCAAAAGCATCATTCAGTACATACAGATTTGGCGTCTCAAAACAATGCTCTACTGGATATTTCTCTATGTAATGCCGGACAAGCCCCTCATACTCTTTACCGACGGACGCCACAATATTGGTCCCGTAGGAAACAAGATGACATGCAAGCGGCAATTCCAGATACCGCCGTGCGTCCGGCCGCTCTTTGGAATATACAATCTTGTTTTCTGTTTTTACGAAATCTTCCGCCAGACAATTTGCATCCACAGCCGACTGTTCCATGGCAATCCTCAAGATCTCTTCGTTAGTCATCATCTCTCCCACCCGTAATCCTCTCTCCTGATATAGACTCTTTTTCCAATTCCCAGATATGGGGATCTCTCCGGAACCAGAGGCAGACTCCGATTCCCACAAATGCAATCACGAAAAAGAGAGCCGCCGCTCCGGATCCTTTTCCGTCGCCAAAAAGACGAATCAGAAAACTTCCCTCTTTCTGTGCTGCCATCATCGGCTCAAAGACCCGATCCACAAGGAAACCTCCCAGGAAATATCCAATCGGTATCGTGAAGAACTGAAAGGAGTTACGCACAGAATATACTCTCCCCTGCATTTCCAGGGGGATTCGAGTCCGCAAGATAACGTCCAGATTAGTATTCATCAGTGGAATCGCAATCCATCCAAGGAAACCGCCGATACACCAGATAAGCGGTGTTCTTCCAAGCGCCAACATAAAGTTTTCAAAACTCATAGCAAAAAGCAGGCTGTTGCAGATCACCCGCACACGGCTTTTCGGCTTTGGTAATACAGATGCCAGAATACTTCCCACAAGCGTGGCAATTCCAATTACAGCATTTACCATTCCCATGACAGTTTCATTTCCACCCTTTCTTGAGAGCATCATAGCCGGAAAGGCTGCATCATAAATAGATGCAACCAGATTAATCGCAGCCAAAAAGAGAATCAGTCCGAAAATTCCCCGCTCTGTCCTCAAATAGACAATCCCCTGACCAGCAGAGGTAAGCAAAGATTCCCTCTTCCACTCTCTTCCACTGGTTTCCGGAATCCGAATCTTCCATGCCAACGTCACAAACGCTGCCGCAAAGGTCAGAAGATCGAAAACAATAACGGCGCTCATTCCCGCAATTCCAAGTACTGCTGTCGCAAGGATCGGTGTCAAAATGGAATTCGTGGCACTGGCCAGATACCTCATCCCACCGACTTTCTGGTAATATTTTTCAGGCAGGATTCTTGTCACCGCAACCTCAGATGCCGGCTGCTGTACCGTATTCATTAGCCCGTTGATAATGTTGATCAAATAAAGATGCTCCACCTTTAGCATCTGTTCTTTCATCAGAATCAACATCACAACTGTGGATGCCGCCGCGACTGTATCACAGACAAGCATAGTCACTTTTTTGTTCCATCGGTCACTGAGTGCTCCCGCAAAAATACTGAAAATCACATACGGTGCGTAAGAACACACCATCAAAAGCGCGGTCATCAATGCCGATCTCTCCTGGGTGTACGACCAGATCACAAGTGCGTAACTGGTCATTGCGCTCCCCAGTGCTGAAAAAGACTGCGTGCTCCACAGCATCAGGAATGGTTTCATTTCACGATATGTAGTTTTATATTGATTCATAAGACTTTGCTCCTTTATCTTTCTTTGATCCCGGCAAAGTCTTTGACGATCATCTTACTCCATGCAATGTGATCTTACAAGACTTTGCATGGAGCCGTTGCAATGCACAGCATGATCTTTTACCTCCTTCTGTCCAATTTAAGATAACCACTATAGATACAAAATTACCTTTACAATCATTTCATAGGATTTTCAAAAAAATCCACTCATTCATAAAATAGGATAGCATATCATAGTCTGGCTTTTCAATGAAAAATACTGATATTTCGCACTTTAGGTCGTTTGCTATTCTCAATCATCTGCCTATACTGCTCTTTATCCGGCTCAATTACAATAAATCTCTATTGTCTTTGCAACAAATACAGCCGTTCCACTTCCAGCTACTTTATCAATATTTTCTGTAAACTCCCCACCCGAAGCATACATTTTACCAAGATCATTTAATATCTTGCCCGAACACTTATAAAAATGCTCTGTGATATAATCCTGTAGTTTCCTGACCTCAAGTTGAACCTCAACATCCTCTGGCTTTTTATCTGCCACTTTCCCAAACTCCGCGAATATAAACATCTGTAGGTGGCAAAAGTCCTATGGCATCATAATATTGCAGAGTGCGTATACTCACTCCGGTCAATTTGCTCACTTCATTTACCGTCATCATTTGTCTTTCCCTCCTCTCGATAATGACACTCTAAACTATTACGTTGTTTAGGAGTCAATACTTTTTTCAAAAAATATATTACTGACGCAAATATTTCTATACTCCGGTTTCAATTCCAATTTGGATTTCTGTTTATTTTGAAAAATGGGCACTCCCATATAGGACTGCCCATTCGTTCTATTCACTATGCGATTTTTAGTAGAGCTTCGCTCCCGCCGGAATTCTATCATCTACCATCAAAAGATTCAGTCCTTCTCTGCCGTTTTCCTCATGTACCGCTGAAATCAGCATTCCCTCGGAATCGATGCCCATCATCTTTCTAGGCGGTAGATTGACAATGGCAATAGCAGTCTTTCCTACCAGCTCTTCCGGTTCATAATACTCGTGAATACCGCTCAATATCACCCGGTCTTTCCGCACACCGTCATCCAGTGTGAATTTCAGAAGCTTCTTGCTTTTCGGTACTGCTTCGCATGCCAGAATCTTCACGGCACGGTAGTCGGATTTCGCAAAGGTCTCGAAATCTACCATCTCCTCAAATAATGGCTCAATTTTTATATTGGAGAAGTCGATCTTCTCCGCTGCTTTCTTCACTGGATTTGCTGACGTTGCAACGGTGGCTGCCTGCGCCGCATTGTTAGCCGCGTTCTTTGCTGCTCCCTGCGCTTTCATTGTCGGGAAGAGCAGTACATCACGAATCGCCGCGGAATCTGTCAGAAGCATACACATTCTATCGATTCCGAAGCCGATACCACCTGTCGGCGGCATACCGATCTCCAGTGCATTGAGGAAATCTTCGTCTGTTGTGTTGGCCTCTTCGTCTCCTTGCGCCAGGAGCTCTTCCTGCGCTTTGAAGCGCTCTCTCTGGTCGATCGGGTCGTTGAGCTCAGAATAGGCGTTCGCCATCTCCCATCCATTCATAAAGAACTCAAATCGCTCCACATAGTCCGGATCGCCCGGTTTTTTCTTAGTAAGTGGGGAGATCTCGATCGGATGATCCATAACAAATGTTGGCTGAATCAGATGTTCTTCTGCGAACTCCTCAAAAAACAGAGAAAGGATGTCACCCTTTTTATGGCGTTCCTCAAACTCTACATTATGTTCTTTCGCAAGGGCTCTGGCCTGCTCAAGTGTCTCCACTTCGTTCCAGTCCACGCCTGCATACTTCTTTACCGCATCGATCATGGTGATACGCTCAAACGGCTTGCCCAGATCCATCTCCACGCCGTTGTAAACAATCTTCGTCGTACCGAGAACATCCTGTGCCACATGACGGTACAGATTCTCTGTCAGATCCATCATACCATTGTAATCCGTGTATGCCTGATAGAGCTCCATCAGAGTAAACTCCGGATTGTGACGGGTATCAAGTCCCTCATTGCGGAATACCCGCCCGATCTCGTATACACGCTCCATTCCTCCGACAATCAGACGTTTCAGATAAAGCTCCAGAGAAATCCGCAGCTTAAAGTCCTCGTCCAGTGCATTGAAGTGGGTCTCAAACGGTCTGGCCGCCGCTCCGCCGGCGTTTGCCACGAGCATCGGTGTCTCCACTTCCAGGAATCCCTCGCCGTCCAGATATTTCCGGATACTGCTTAAGATCTTGGAACGCTTAATAAATGTCTCTTTCACTTCCCGGTTCATAATCAGATCCACATATCTCTGTCTGTATCTGGTATCTGTGTCAGTAAGCCCGTGGAACTTCTCAGGAAGAATCTGAAGGCTCTTGGAAAGCAGTTGAATCTTCTCGGCATGAATAGAAATCTCTCCGGTCTTTGTCTTAAAAACCGTACCTTGGATTCCTACAATATCTCCAATATCAAATTTCTTAAAATCTTTATAGTGGTCTTCTCCAATATTGTCCCTTGCAACGTAGGACTGGATATTCCCTTCCAGATCCTGAATGTTACAGAAAGACGCTTTCCCCATCACACGCTTCTGCATGATACGACCCGCTACGGAAACTTCCCGACCTTCCAGCTCCTCAAAGTTGTCCTTGATCTGCTGGCTGTGATGTGTCACATCATATTTGGTAATCAGAAACGGGTCCGCCCCACGTGCCTGAAGATCCGCCAGTTTTTCACGGCGCACCTTTCTCAACTGGTTCAGATCCTGATCCTGCACATTCTTCTGCTGTTCTGCCACTGTTTTCACTCCTTTTCTCTGTCAGATAGATGTGTTCTCCCCCGCAGTGCGGCTATATAGAACGCTCGATCTTTAATACTGTATATCTGATATTTCCTGCCGGCGTCTCAACGTCTACTACATCGCCCACCTTTTTCCCGATCAGAGCCTGACCTACTGGGGATTCATTAGAAATCTTTCCCTGAAGACTGTTAGCCTCCGTGGAACCTACGATCTTGAACTCAATCTCTTCGTCGTACTCATCATCATGCACGAGAATCGTACATCCCACATTGATCTTTTCCAAGTCTACTTCTTCTTCTACTACAACCTCTACATTTTTGAGGATTTTTTCAAGTTCGTCGATCCGGGCCTCAATATCTCTTTGTTCATCTTTTGCTGCATCGTATTCTGCGTTCTCCGACAAGTCGCCCTGCTCCCTTGCCTCTTTGATCTTTCCGGCAACTTCTTTCCGCTTTACGACTCTTAAATTTTCAAGTTCATCTTCCAAAGCTTTCAAGCCCGCATAAGTCAATATTGTTTTCTTTTCTTCCATCTTGTTTACCTTCCTTACATAAATGAACTAGTACGCAGCCGGATCTGCTGCAAAATAGTATGGAATATTCTACTTCCGTAATTTCATTATTATACATAACGGGATCTGGCATGTCAAGATTTCTGCCTGATTCCGTCTATTTTCCGTAGCGGTTCGGCCATGTCTTGTTTCTCCGTCCTTATAGCCGTTCATTTAAGAGCGTTTCCAGCTCTTCATAGCACTCGGCATGATTGATCTCATTCCGCAACCTGGCAGAATTCGGAAATCCCGTTGTGTACCAGGCCACATGCTTCCGCATTTCCCGGATTGCCGTATAGTCGCCTTTGTACTCCATTTGAAGTTTTGCATGACGGAGCATCATCTCCCGAACCTCTCCGGCGCTTCGCTTTTTCGGCTCCTGTCCGGTTTCCTCAAAGTGAATAAGATCCTGAAAAATCCACGGATTTCCCTGGGCTCCCCGGCCAATCATCACTCCATCACATTCTGTCTCCTCAAACATCCTCTGAGCGTCTTTCCCGTCTGTGACGTCCCCGTTTCCGATCACTGGTATGGAAACCGCCTCTTTCACCTGACGGATAATATCCCAGTCAGCCTTTCCGGAGTAATACTGTTCCCTCGTCCTGCCGTGCACAGCCACTGCAGCGCCCCCGGCGTCCTCGATGATCTTCGCGATCTCCACCGCATTGACATGGTCATCATCAAAACCTTTGCGGATCTTCACTGTTACAGGCTTTTGAATAGCTCCTGCTACTTTGGAGACAATCTCATGCACCAGGCGCGGGTTCTGCATCAGGGCGGAGCCTTCCGAGTTCTTTACGATCTTTGGCACCGGACACCCCATATTAATATCAAGGAACGTAAACGGACGCTCTTCCATTCGTTTTGCAATCTCACTCATAATGTCCGGATCAGAACCAAAGAGCTGCAAAGACACCGGCGGCTCATCCGGATGAATCTTGAGCAGGCTTTCTGTATTTTTATTACCATATAAAACTGCCTTTGCACTGACCATCTCCATACAGAGAAGGCCCGCCCCCATCTCCCTGCACAAAAGGCGGAAAGGCAGATCCGTCACCCCCGCCATCGGCGCCAGAATGTAGCGGTTCGCCAGTTCCACGTTTCCGATAGTTAATGTCTTCATCTCTATCTTTATTCCTCCAGTTCCTCGCCCATAAAAAACACGCGGTAATAGAGCTGAAGCGACTGCAAAAGCTCCTCTTTCGTCCGCTGAAGCTCCTTGATTTTCAGAGCGCTTCCAATCTCGTCAAACATCGGATCCCCTTCCTCTGAGGTCACCTCAAAGCAAAGAGACCCATCCTCCTCGTATACGAGAGTCAAGATTCCACCCACGTCATGCACATAGAGGACACACATAATTTTCAGTTCATCTTTGATATGATCCGGAAGATTATCAAAATCCGGATTCAGATAATATTTTTCCTCATAAGAATTAGCGCCACATAATACTATTTTATCTTCGTACATCCTGCTCTTCTCCCCATATTCTGTTTTCTATTATCAAATGCCTCACTTTATCGTATTCTCTCCATCTACACATAGCCGTAGACGCCACGAACAGATACTTCCCCGGAACCGACTTCACGGATCTCTCCATCTTCCGCTTCCACAATCAGTTCTCCTGTGTCCGTAATCCCAAGAGCCCTTCCGGTCCACTCCCGTCCTGGCTCCAGCACACGCACCCGTTCCCCCCGGTTTACCAGAAGCTTCTCGTATGCCTGCTTTACAAACGCAAGAGAGCCGTACTGAACAAATCCCTCGTAGAGTTCCTCAAATTCGTTCAGGAAACGTGCAATAACCTTCTCCCGACAGACGTCATGGCCATACTCTTTTTTCAGCGATGTAGCTTTCTGTTCCAGCCCACCGGAAAACGTCGTCTGGTTGCAGTTGATCCCAACGCCTATGATCACATAATCCGGACGGCTTTTTTTCATCCCCATTTCCGTCAGAATTCCAACAATTTTCTTCCCACCGATCACCAGGTCATTCGGCCACTTGATCCGCGGGCTTTCATGTCCCGGCTCCATCGCTGCCCTTGCTGCGGCACAGGCGGCAAGCAATGTGAGCATTGGAGCCCTCCCTGGATCAAATGCAGGACGCAGGAGCATCGTCATATAGATATTTTCTCCCGGAGGGGAAATCCAGCCACGTCCCCTCCTGCCCCGACCACTCGTCTGCTGCTCTGCCACAATCACAAGCCCCTCCTGTTCTCCTGTTGCGGCCGCTGTTTTAGCCCGCTGATTTGTCGAGTCCGTCTCTTCCATCATCTGAAGATTTCGTCCAAGCCACTTCGTGTTCAGCCATTCCTCAAGATCTTCTCTTTTCATATTGGCATCCCTCCACTTACCCGCCTGCTATTATAACATAACTGGCGCAAAAAAGAAGAGACAATTCTGAAAACGTTTCATGGGGCAGGGCCCAATACATTGGAACCCTGCCCCATTGAGAAAAACGTAAAATCTATTCTTTTCCAAGTGTTGCTACCATAACCGCTTTGATCGTATGGAGTCTGTTTTCCGCTTCATCAAATACGACAGATGCCGGACTTTCAAATACGTCCTCTGTGACTTCATAGCCTTTGACTGCCGGCAGACAGTGCATAAAAATGGTCGTGTCTTTTTTCGTCTTCTGCATCAGTTTCCGGTTGACCTGATATTTGTGGAGAAGCGCTTTTCTTTCATCGGTCTTTTCTTCCTCTCCCATAGAAATCCACACGTCAGTATAGATGACGTCCGCTCCTTCCACTGCATTGGTATCGTCGGAGATGGTAATCGTTGCTCCGGAAGCCTCCGCATATTCCTGACAGGTGCGCACAAGAGACCGCATCGGCCACAATTCAGACGGTGCAATGAGGACAAAATCAATGCCGACTTTCGCACATCCGATCATCAGACTGTTTGCCATATTGTTTCTGCCGTCCCCGATATAGACGAATTTCAATCCCTCGAAGTACTCGAAATGCTCCTGGATGGTAAGCAGATCCGCCAGTACCTGAGTCGGATGATAATCATCAGTCAGGCCGTTCCACACCGGGACGCCGCTGTATTTTGCCAGTAATTCCACATGGGAATGGCGGAATCCACGGAATTCGATCCCGTCGAACATTCTTCCTAGTACCCTTGCGGTATCCTCCACACTTTCCTTATGTCCGAGCTGGATTTCGTTTCCGCTTAAATAAGTCGGTAATCCTCCTTCGTCATTTGCCGCCACAGTAAAAGCGCATCTTGTTCTGGTGGATGGCTTTTCAAAAATCAGGGCAATATTCTTGCCGTCCAGTGTATGACCTTTGATTCCGTTTTTCTTCTTTGCTTTTAATTCCGCAGCCAAATTGACAAGGTAGCGGATCTCATCCGGCGTGAAATCTTTCAGTGTTAAAAAGCTTCTTCCTTTTAAATTCATTTTCTTTTCCTCCCTGATTCCTGCCAATATATGGATAAATCCCGGCAATCCGGGCTCTTCCTTTCGTTTCGCATACTGAATATGCACGAGCTCTGAAAGCCCATTTTCCGTATAAACCTGATATTTAGGTATGCGGAAATATTTGGCGCTCGCCTCCAGCATTGCCAGATACAGCGTTTCGTTCGTCGCTGTGTGGGGAAGCCGAAGCTTCGCCCTGATCTCTTTTCTCGTCTTTTCGCTGATGTTCGAGAGCATTGTAGTATATTCCTCTTCGTCTCTGTCACTGTCAATATAGTAGATCAGACCCTTGAGTCCGTAGACCATACGCTTTGCGTCATAGTATCCGATTTTTAAATTCTGTCTGCTGCGTTTACCCTGGAATTCTATAATACTGCCCAGATGCACCCTTGGCGCGATCTCATAAACCTGTGTTCCCTGGTCAAGCCGAACCCTTGGCTCTCTGCCCGGTCCATAAATACGAACGGTAATAATGTCTCGATATCCTCGCTTTACAAGAGAATTCAGCGGCACATTATTGATTACGCCGCCGTCCAGGTAGGTCTTACCATGGAGCGGTTCATTCTTAAATCCGAGGAGGCAGGCGCTCGCCAGCAGAAAATCCGCCAGAAGTCCTTCCGGAATTTCATCGAGGGTAAGATCAAGCTCCTTCATATCAGAAAGCGAAAAAGTCAACAGCGAAAAATCAATTCCTGCACTCCTGATCCGGTCCTCGTCCAGAATATTGTGAATCAGATCCTTAAGCGGAGTCACATCAATACCGCCGTCCCGCAACCGAAGCATCAGCTCTTTTAAAAGTTCCCGCATCGGGACTTCCTTTTGAAAGAGTCGCTCCATCCAATCATCATCCACATCCATGACCTTGGAAAACGTCATTTCTTTCCATATATGCTCTGCCTCATCCACATCTCCCATGCAGATCAATGCGCCGTTGAGCGCGCCAACAGAGGTTCCCGCTATACCTCTGATCCGTACTCCTGCCTCATGCAGCGCTTTCCACGCCCCAATCTGGTATGCGCCTCGGGCTCCACCACCATCCAGCACAAGTCCGTATTCCTTTGATAAATCGATTACAGGTCTCATTTTTTCACTCCTTATGCATTATAATACTCTTTTTTGCATAAAATTACAATCTATATTTTCTACAATCTTTTTGCTTTTTTTACTTTATTCTTGTGTAAAACAGGAATTTTTTCTAAACCTATGTGGAAACTCTCAACTGCCCCACATTCTTTTTTATGCATTTTTATAAATTCCAGTGTTGTGATACCATTATAAGCCTTTTCCTGTTTTCCGTAAAGCAATCACCAGAAGTGCTAAATGGCACATTCCGGGATTATAAGCGGTCGCTAAGGCTTATTGGCAGGCTCGGACTCTGTCTTGCCTTCAATACAAAAAAGAGCTTCTTAAACTATAAGAAACTCTTTTCCTGTCTATCTGATGCTTTCTAACCCCTAGTGGAACCAGTGTGCTCCAATCTTGATTCCTGTATTTATTCCATCCCCAAAATGCAGTGCGTTTCCTACCGGACTGACACCCGATAGCGCGTCTACCGCTGCCTGACGGCAGGATGATGGGATATTTCCAGAGGCAAGTACTCGATCCAGTTTTCCTGTCATAGCCGGTCCGAACTGTCCGCTCTGGTAAATGACACCGCGCAGTGTACTTGCATATCCTGCATGCAATCGGTTCATCACAACCGCCCCAACTGCTACCTGTCCTTGATATGGCTGATTGCCTGCCTCACAGTAGATCAATGCCGCCAGAAGAGAAGTATCCGCCTCCTGGGCCAGCTTTCTCTGACGCTCTTCCTCTGCCTTTCTTGCCTCCTCTGCCTTTCTTGCTTCCTCGGCTTTCCTTGCTTCTTCCGCCTGCTTTTCTGCTTCAGCTTTTTCCTGCTTTGCAGTGTCTGTATAAGTAAGAAAACTCTTTGACACATTCTGTGCCGCCCCAGCGTTTGCTGTCACGGCAATGGCGGCTCCCTGCGGTTCTCCAGAAGTAAACACCGTATTACTGTCTGCCGCAAGTACCTGGATACTCATACTTGCAGTAAGTACTACCGCGGAAAGAACTCCCGCTACCATACCTCTTTCCAGACGTCTTCTATGACTATTCCACGTTTTCATATTCGTCCTCCTTCATGGTCCGCAGTACCAACGGCTGCGGTTCCTCTTAACTCCATCCTTAGTAACACAACTGCGTAATCTGCATTGTAATATATATTACGCTTTGCCGCCTTATTTTATTACAAATATTACAAATTTGTTACATTTCCTTGCGACGGTGTTAATCATAACAAAGATTGCCTTCTCTGTCAACCTTTACGCTGATTTTAGCCTATATTTTACATATTTTCTACTTATTTTCCCTACATTTTTATTAAATTTGCCATTTTATTATAAAACAAAATTGCCATTCATTTTTTATTTTTCTATTTATTTTTCAATTAGAGACATGTATGCTGATTTTTCTTTGTCATATTGACGTAACACAATTTTCTTTTTTATTATATTTTTTAAAAATCGTCGCATAGTATCACCGGAAGTTTCAAAATGCATATTTCAGGATTGTAATCGGCCGCTAAATACAAAAAAAGACCGAACGGGCCGGGAGTTTTCCGGTCTGTACGGTCTTTCAAACAACATCTGCCCTCTGTCGGGCTGCTCTGTTTTTTATGAGATACTTATCACCTGAAATCCTGCTCTTTCAATAGCACACCTCAGCTCATCTTCACTGACGACACGGTCGCAGGATACTTTCGCGTTTCCCTTACTTAGATTCACCCTGGCTGTGACGCCATCTACCGCATTAAGCGCTTCCATTACACTGCTGACACAGTGTTGGCACTCCATACCTGAGATGTGGATTGTCCGGCGCTCCACTACCGGACCGGACAGTTTCTTTTTCGGTATCTTTCTACTGCTTGGGCAGTTCCCTCCCGCAGGACAGCCGATGCACCTGGTTCCGTTTTTCTTTTCCTTTACAATATAGGAAACTGCCGCTCCGATCAGAATGATAAGAATCATCAGTATGATAACATCTGTCATGCAATCCCGTCCTTTCTGAATGAAGCATCAAAAGGTGGACAGAACCCTTTTCTCTCTGTCCACCACTAAAGTCATCTAATTTCTTACTTACCTGCGGAAGCCACATGTAAGCTGTATTCTTCCGCAAATTCTCTGTCTGATTTGCGGATTCTCCATAACACAATCACTGCGAATATCGCCACAGCGATCAGTCCAGGAACAAATGCGGTTCCGAGAGATCCGGTGGTAATGAGCGTACCGATCTGATATACAAGGAACGCTACCGTATATCCGGTTCCAAGCTGGAGACAAATACCTCCAAACAGCCATTTTCCGCTCTTCATCTCTGAGTTCATCGCTCCGAGAGCCGCAAAACACGGAGGCGTGTAAAGATTGAACATCAGGTAGGCAAGGGCAGCCACCTTTGTAAGCGCCATGACACTCGCTACTTCGTTGCCGCTGCCAACCAGCTCTAACGCGTCCGCGTCAATCAGGTTTGTCACACCGTAAACAACCGCCAGTGTTCCAACTACGTTTTCTTTTGCGATAAAGCCTGTGATCGCTGCCGCCGCAAGCTGCCATACACCAAATCCAAGCGGAATGAAAAGAATGGCAAACGGATGGGCAATGCTTGCAAGGATCGAAGTGCTCTCAGCGCCTTCTTCCACAAGCTGGAACTGCCAGTTAAAGCTCTGCATGATCTGTACAACTGTATTGCACACCAGAATAATCGTACCGGCTTTTACAATGTACGCTTTTCCACGCTCCAGCATGGATACGCACGCTCTCTTGAGGCTCGGAATCTTGTATTCCGGAAGCTCAATGATAAAGAAAGATTTCCGGTATTTCTGTCCTGTAATTCTCTTTACAAGAAGCGCGCCAAGAAGAATCAAAACGATACCTACCAGATACATGGTAGGAGATACCCACCATGCGTCCGCAAAGAAAGCGCCCGCAAACAAGGCGATAACCGGAATCTTTGCCCCACACGGCATAAACGGTGTAAGCATGGCGGTTGTTCTGCGCTCTCTTTCATTACGAATGGTACGGCAGGCCATAACACCCGGGATCGCACACCCAGTACCGATCACCATTGGAATAACGGATTTACCGGAAAGTCCGACTCTCTTAAAGATCGGATCCAATACAACAGTAGCACGTGCCATGTATCCACAGTCTTCCAGAAGAGCAATAAGGAAATACATTACCATTACCAGCGGAAGGAAACCAACAACCGCGCCGACTCCGCCGATGATACCATCAACCAGAAGCGCGTACAACAATGGGTTAGCATTTTCCATCATTCCACCAACCCAGCCCTGGAATGTCTCAATCCAGGCAACGAGCCAGTCTGCAATCCATGTCCCTAATGTCGTCTGGGATATGTAGAATACAAGGAAGATCACTGCCGCAAAGATCGGGATACCGATGACCTTATGCGTAATGACAGCATCGATCTTGTCCTGTGCGTTCTTATCTTTCGTAAACACTTTTCTGCGTTCCACTTCCTTGACAATGCCGTTTACAAACTCGAAACGCTTTCTGTCCTCTGCTTCTACAGCATTTTTATCATGCAGGTCGATATTCGCCTGCACATACGGCGCTTTCTGACCTTTCCCCTTTAACCTGGCAGCCGCCATGACAACTTCCTTTAAGCCTTGATGCCCGGAAGATGTGGAAATAGTCTTGATGACAGGACATCCCAGTTTCTCAGATAATGCCTTTTCATCAATCTTTGTCTGCTTCTTGTCTGTGATATCGCTCTTATTCAAAGCAACCACCACCGGAACCCCCAATTCCAAAAGCTGTGTGGTGAAAAACAGGCTTCGGCTCAAGTTCGTCGCGTCTACAATATTGATAATCGCATCCGGATTCTCATTTTTCACATAGCTGCTTGTGATACTCTCCTCCGAAGTAAATGGAGACATAGAATAAGCTCCCGGAAGATCCACTGCAACCAGCTCTTGGCCCCCATCATAGTAAGTCCTCTTGATCAGGCTTTCCTTTCGCTCTACCGTAACACCGGCCCAGTTGCCGACACGCTCATTTCTTCCTGTCAGCGCATTATACATGGTCGTTTTGCCGCTGTTCGGGTTTCCCGCAAAAGCAATTCTCATATAGTTCTCCTCCTTCTTTTTCGATTAGAAATGACTAACCGTTATACATACAAAAAACGATAAACAAAACTATCGTTTTTCATACATCATTTTATTATATTGAAATAGCTTTCGCTAGATCAGTATCAATATTGTATCTTCCATCCTTGATGGAAACCACACAGCCGCCTCTTACACGGGATACAACCGTAATCGGCTCGCCGCTGTAACATCCCAGGGAAAACAAGAACGCTTCCAGCTCTTCATCCTCTGTTACGATGTCTTTCACAATATACTCTTTGCCTTCTACTGCTTCCAATAAATTCATCTATCCTACCCTCTCCCATGATATACTGAGTCGGTTATCTATTTCAATTTTTCCCGTTATTATATCTAACAACAGATAGTTTAAACTAACCACCAGGTTTTGTCAATGCTTTTTCGTAAATCTTCTCGAAAACATGTTACAGTTCAGCCATGATACAAAAAAGCCTTTAAATAAGTTATTTTACTCTTATTCCCCGCACTTTCCCTTATTGAATTTTCATCTACCTCATTTTCAGAAATGCTTTCCAGATAAAACCTGTTTACAATCTCACAAAAACACTTTCCGGACGTCCTCTGGAAGTTGTTCTTTTCTTATAGGCCACCTGCAGTACCCCTTCCTTTTCAAGTGCCGCAAGCATCCTGTTCGCGCTTCTCTTTGTCACTCCAAGGCGAAAAGCCAGCTCCTGAGCCGTAATCCCCTTTTTCGGCGCTGCGTCCATCGCTGCGAACACCTTTTTCAAAGTAAGCGGCGAAAGACTCGATTGAATCTCCGGCCCTGCACTATTTTCTACCTTTAGAATAAACTCTGCATTCTGACCAAGCGGTCCTATTAGTTCCTCCCTCTCGCTCATCAGATAACTAACATTTTTTCTAAGCTCTGCTTCGTGACAGGCACTAAGGGCGTTCATTCTTGTCTGAGCAAGCCCCATCCCCAGTCCATATCCAATGCTGAATCCCCATCCAGTTTTTTTGCTTTTCAAATAAACTCCCACCCTGTCCTCTGTCATGTCTTCTGTCCACTCCAGAATCACTTTCCTGGATGTAACAATCTCCATTCCATAATGATAACGCTTTATAGAATAATCCATCATCCATTCTTTGAGAAATTCTGTCATCAGAGATTCAAGCCGAACATAGTTCAGATCAAGCTCTTGTGAAAATCCCTTTTCAGAGGCCGCTATTTTAATAATAACAATTCCAGGCTGGTGTTCCTCTAACTCCTTTTTGTCAATCTTTTGAAGAAGGTTTCCGCACACTTCCCGAATATAAGAACGTCCTGGATATGGAAAGTAAACGTTTACCCCGGCTTCACGCAGTCTTAGGACAATACTGGAAAACCTCGTAATAGACAGATCTGTCTTCCCTTCCCTCCAAAGTTCCAAGTGCTTCTCATACTGCTCCTGTTCCAGATGCAGCATTCTCTCAAGGCTGAATTCCTCTTCTGAGAGTTCACTGATATCAGGCATATTTTCCTTTCCTTCCGCAAATGCCTTAAGATCTCCGCCGAACATCTGTATAATATCTGCGTAAACACGATCAAAATCCAACTCTCTGTTCCTTTGCAACAGAATCAAAAGAAGTCGGTACATGGCCGATTCATCTGTATTAAAAAAACAGATCGGCCGCTCTTCTCTAGGATAATAGAGCTTTATCATATGTGCCGGAAAACTCCCACTCGTCAAAATCCCGTCATATTCTTCCGTAATATCTTTATAGATTTCTTTTAAATCCTGAAATGTATGGTAAGTAAAAATCCGGTACGTAAAGCCCAGGTTCAATTCATCCAACGTTTTACAAATAAATTCTTCTAAAAACTCCGTTGCAATCACTGCAATTTTCCTGACCATTCTAAGCCTCCTGCCTTTTCTTTATATAAATAGTAACACATTTATAACAAACAAGCATCCTTTTTCGGAATGATACGAATTCTTAGCTTTGTACATATCTCACATTTTACCCACAATATATTGACACCTTCTGTATGAATGTTATAATTAAGACACGTCTTTATATATTCTTTAAATACAATTAAGGAGGAATATGCATGAACCATTTTTTAGAAAGAGCAAAACAGCTTGAAGCACAGATGCAGGAAGACCGACATTACCTGCACAAACACGCTGAAGCCGGAGAGCATCTGCCGGAAACAGTTTCATATGTAATGAACCGTCTGCGTGAAATTGGACTGGAGCCAGAAGAAATATGTCCATCCGGTATTTCCGCATGTATCAAAGGTGCATACCCTGGAAAGACAATGCTCCTGCGGGCAGACATGGACGCTCTGCCAATGGAGGAAACCAATGATCTTCCGTTTCATAGTGAAACAAATGCCGCACATAACTGCGGACATGACCTACACACAGCAATGCTTCTCGGTGCGGCACAGATACTTTTTGAACACCGCAACGATCTCCACGGCAACGTCAAATTGATGTTCCAACCTGCCGAAGAACTGTTTATCGGTTCTAGGAAAATGATTGAAGCCGGTATTCTATCCAACCCGCACGTAGACGTGGCTATGGGCATGCATGTCATGCTCGACACAACAGTACCTTCCCTGAACTATGGCACCGGCTATATGACCTCTTCCTGTAATGGCTTTAAAATTACTGTTCACGGCTCAGGATGTCATGGGGCAATGCCACATCTGGGGATTGATCCGATTAATGCCGGACTGCATATTTACAGCGCTTTTCAGAATCTTATTGCAAGAGAATGTGATCCGTCCGAGAAAGTCAGCCTGACCTTCGGCGCCTTTCAGGCAGGTTCTACGACTAACATCGTCCCGGATCAGGCTATCCTAATGGGAACACTGCGCACATACAATAAACAGCTCCGGAAACAGCTCGTGAAAAGAATGCAGGAGATCTGCGAATACACCGGCAAGGCTTTTCATGTATCTGTTGACTACGTAACCGTCTCAGATGTGCCGTCCACTTACTCTGATCCGGAGTTGACGACAGATCTGGCAGAATATGCATCCGACATCATTCCAGACTTTATATGTGATACGAACTACAAGGTTACCCCATCTGATGATTTCGCATTTATCTCAGAGCAGGTTCCGACCGCTTACTTTATGATCGGATGCCAGGTAGAAGGATGCAGCGTACAGCATCACAATCCAGGTGTACTTTTTGACGAAGCCGTCCTCCCTTACGGAGCGGCCACACACGCAGCCTGTGCCTTCCATTGGCTGAATAAGGAGAATTAATTATGGAAAAGAAAAAAATTTTTTATGGATGGTATATTGTCTTCGGATGCCTCATTATCACATGTACGATGGTGCCCCCGATCATGGCACTAAGTAATAAATTCTTAATCCAGGTAACCGGAGATCTTGGTATCTCTCGAAGCGCCTTCACCCTTGCAAACACAATCCTGCAGGGACTTGGCATCTTTATCTCCCCAATCGTATCTTCCAGACTCGCAAAGGGCAATATGCGCCGGATTCAGTGCATTAGTATTGTCGGATTTGTACTTTCCTACGCATCCTATTCACTGGCTCAAAATGCAGCCCACCTTTATATTTCCTCTTTCTTTACCGGAATCTTCTTCCTAAATGCGGCTCTTATTCCTGTCAGCATGATGATAACAAACTGGTTTGTAAAAAAAAGAGGACTGGCAATGAGTATTGCAATGGCTGGAATTGGCGTAGGGGGAACTATTTTTAGCCCGATTATTACCACACTCCTTGAATACTACGGCTGGCGCCACACTTATCAGATCATGGCGCTGATTATCCTTGTCCTGGCGTTTCCTGCAGCTTTCTTCCTTCTGCGGAAATCACCTCAGGATATGGGACTTCTTCCATACGGGAGCGAGGAACCCGCCCAGTCAAAGACCTCTGCCGCGCAATCTTCCTTTTCTTTCTCCCTCAGCGTAAAAGAATCCTGGTCAAAGGTCTTCTTCTGGATTTTTATTTTCGGTATGCTCTGCAATGGACTGATCAATACTGGCGCGCTTGGTCACTTCCCGCCTGCGATTGAGGAAATGCACGGTCCACAGGTACAGGCACTGATTATCTCCATGTATTCTTTAATCGGCATTTTGGGAAAAATCGTGCTAGGCTGGCTGAATGACCGGTACGGAGTTGTGGTCAGTACTGCATTTGGCTGTATTACATTTGCCGTCTCTTTTATCTTTATGCTGATGGGAAGCAACGTAATGATGCTTTATATTATGGCTGTCCTTTTTGGTCTCGGAGATGCTATCGGAACTGTAACACCGCCGCTTGTAACCTCCGCTATTTTTGGCACCGAAAAATATGGAGAGGCTTATGGAATCGCAAACAGCTTTACGCAGATCGGGCTCTCGCTTGGTTCGCTTTTAGTTGCCGCCATCTATGATGCAAGCGGTTCCTACAATATAGCCTGGATTCTCCTTCTTTTCCTCACAGTCGGCGCACTTCTGGGATGGATTGGCTCTTATTTCCTTTCCCAAAAATACCGTATGCATAATTAAAAAAGAAAAGCCTTTAAACACTCAAAATCCCGTGTCTAAAGGCTTTTCTTATTTATTCATCTTTTACGCTGTCAGAATTACTCCTGAACGTATGGCATCAGCGCAATATGTCTTGCTCTCTTGATTGCGACTGTCAGGGCTCTCTGATGCTTTGCACAGTTTCCTGTGATTCTTCTTGGAAGAATCTTTCCTCTTTCGGAAACATACTTTCTTAATTTTGCTACATCCTTGTAATCGATCTCATTGTTCTCTTTTCCACAGAATACACAAACTTTTTTTCTTCTGCGGCCTGGTCTTCTTCTCATCTGAGAATCCGGTTTGCTTGTTTTATCGTAAGCCATTGTTCTTACCTCCAATACTAATTAAATGGTAATTCCTCATCAATTCCATCCGGGATGTTCATAAATCCATCGCCCGCATCCATACTCGGTGTCTGCGGTGCCGGAGAAACCGGGCTTGCCTGATAACGGCTCTGATTTGCTTCACTCGCACTCTTGCTTTCCGCAAATTCCTGCTCTTCTACGACAACCTCTGTCGTATAGACCTTTACGCCATCTCTGTTTGTGTAGCTTCCTGTCTGGATACGTCCACTGATTGTGATACGCATTCCCTGGCGGAAATACTTCTCCGCAAACTCTGCTGTCTTTCCGAATGATACACAACTGATAAAGTCTGCCGTCTGCTCTCCATCGCGCTTAAACCGTCTGTCCACAGCCAGTGTGTAACGGGCGATCGCCAGTGGATTTTCTCCACCCTGTGAGTAGCGGACCTCAGGATCTCTTGTCAGGCGTCCCATTAAAATTACTTTATTCATAAATTTCCTCTTTTCTCTTTATGCTTCCTGTTTCACGCATAAATATCTGAGCACGTTGTCCATAATACGGATTCTCTGTTCGATCTCGCCCGGAGTCGTTGCATCAGATTCGAAGTGGATGAAATAGTAGTATCCTTCTTTCATCTTCTGAATTTCGTAAGCAAGTCTCTTCTTGCCCCATTCATCGATGTCAGTTACGTTTCCACCGAAACGAGTGATTAATGCTTTCACTTTCTCAATCACATCTGCTCTGGCATCGTCTTCGATTTTTGCATTGACAACAACAGCTAATTCATATTTGTTCATGTCGCTTGCACCTCCTTATGGTCTTTTGGCTCCCGGTCTTTCGTGCCGGGGACAAGGATAAATAATATATCACAATATGACACTATACCATTTCTTCCCTTGATTTTCAAGTCTTTTTGCGTATTTCTTTTGTATTTTTTTCCACGATTTTCCTGGCAATCATAATCTGATGTCCGCACCCCTGACATTTCAGTCGAAAGTCCGCTCCCACGCGCAGAATCTCCCACTCAAAACTCCCGCAAGGATGCTTTTTTTTCATTTTAATGACATCGCCCACCTCATATTTGCTCTGTGCCATCTTATTCCCTCTCTTCCGGTTCATTTACTTCCACCTGATATCCCTGTACAATCAGACGATTCTCATTGTTTGCCTTCGTACACGTCGACAGTGTGACAACCTTAGCGTCGGACGGGACCTCCACCCCCGTGTCATAAAAGGAATGTTCCCTCGAAAAGGCCAAAAACGCCTCGAACGCCTCGTCGCTTTCAAATTGTGTCTTATAAGCCTGCGATGTGTCCTCTACTTCTCCGACTGCAAAGATCTGATATTTCAGCTCTTTTCCATCCGGCGTATAAATATAAAAATAAGGGTAGAGATGGAAAAAGGATGCCTCCTGGTACTCTTCCAGCTTCCCAAACATGGATTTACTATTCATCCGATGTCCATAGATAATACTGTTTTTGTCCGTCATCTCTTTATGGTTGTCTACATTCAGAAAAATCGCCCCGTATGTATTCGGATATCCAGAAATCGTCTTATCCAGATATTCCTGATTGTCTTTCCCCTGTGCGACCGGATAACTGATGATTGACGGCTCATCAAATCGGATCCATGCGACAATGTCCGGATTGACCTTCCAAAGTTCCTCGAAGTCTACCAGATATCTCCCGCCTCCATCTGCGGAATCATCTTCAGTACTTAGTCCGATATCCTTGAGTTTCTTGTATTCCTGCTCCCCCTTATGATAGCCGTAAAAAATCCGAAACAGTTGGAGCCCGGAAAAACAAAACACAACGACCGCCACAATCAAAATGATGGCGGAAAGAATCCCGCCTCTTTTCTTCGTTTTTCTGTTTTGATCCGTTCTGTCTCTTTTTCTGTACTCTCCCATCCGTCTTCCCCTTGTTCACCAATAGTCTCCTGACCTTATTTTCACACTTCCCCATTCCCTAGTATAACTGATTTTTCCAAGTAGAAAAAGAGGATGTTTGGAAAATTGTACTTTTCCTTCACATCCTCCTGATCACTCTGACTCTTCCGGTACCGGATTCTAGTATGGAATTTCCAGATAAATATCTTTTCCTTCTTTGATAGAAAGCACAAGCTTTCCTGCTCTTGCAGCCACCTGTGCTCCCTGCCCCTGCATTTCAACCGGTTTAGCCGCGTCCAGTATTTCCTCTTGCGTCTCTTCCAGCTCCTGTACCTCCTCTTCTCCTTCCACTACCGCATCAATTACATCGACAGTAATCGGGGTCAGAGAGTCGCAGGTCTTTGTTAGTTTGGCACCAAGGATCTGATGGATCTGAAGACATCCGTCCAGATTCAAAAGCCCACTGTCCACCAGCTCGTCAAAGATACTTGGGTCCTCCAGGTTCTCCGGTCCTATCGTAATTCCTGCCTCCGCTCTACAGCACAGAACTGCCGGATCATGTGCATGTTGTTTTGCGGTTTCTGCTGTGATAGACATATTCCTTCCTCCTTCAAATCTTCTTCTTTCATATTAGCCCCCTAAAAGGGGCTTTTCCAATTCATTCTTTTTATATATTAAATCTTTTTATCCAAAATGTCGATACCCCTGTCTGTCATTTCCGCCTTATTTATTCAAAAACATTTCCTCATCTTTTAAGAGTACGGAAACTGATACCGCATATTCTCCGGTTTTTGCCTGCTGCCAGCTAACATCCTTTCTGTATCAGAACATCAAATACCGAATTTATGGAAAATTTATATACAGTTTATTGATTCCTGAAGAAAATGCTGTAAAATAATATTCAAAGTATATTATGACAGGTTGTGTAGAGAAGATGAAAGATAAGTTTTTGCGCTTTATGTATGGCCGCTATGGGGTTGATCAGTTTTCCAAATGCCTGGTGGTGTTGGGGATTCTCTTTTTACTGCTGTCCGGTTTTACCCGGAATGGTGGTATTTTTTATCTGCTTTCCCTTGCCATCTTAGTTTATTCGTATTTTCGGATGTTTTCACGGAACCACTCGAAGCGCTACGCTGAGAATCAGCTCTATTTAAAGTATACGGCCGGAATCCGGAAAAAGATTTCTGCCATCCGTTACGGTTTCAGCCAGCGAAAGCACTATCATATTTACAAGTGCCCGTCCTGCGGTCAGAAGATCCGTATTCCACGTGGGAAGGGAAAGATTGAGATTCGTTGTCCTAAGTGCAATGCACATTTTATTAAGAAAAGCTGAGAAAGGAGACCATGATCATGTTGGATTATATGGTTCTGTATCAAAGTGAAACAGGAAACACAAAGAAGCTCGCCACTTCTATCTTTGCAGCTCTCCCTGGCATGGCAAAGGATTTGCGTAGTATTGATGAGCTTTCCTCCCTGCCGGAGGCTTCCACTTATTTTATTGGTTTTTGTGTTCACCGGGGTACATGCAGTCTGGAAATCGGCAATCTGCTTTCTACTATTTCTGGTAGGAATGTGGCGCTCTTTGGCACCTGCGGCGCCGGTAATACGGACAACTACTATAAGAACATCGAAAACAGTGCACGTATCTGGCTGGAAGATGACAATGCGTACCTTGGAGGTTTCTTCTGTCAGGGTAAGATGCCTTTGCAAATCCGCCAGAAATACGAATCCATGCTTAATGGAGATGAGGAGCATGACCGGCATCTAAAGCTCCAGCTTTTAAATTTCGACGAGGCGATGATTCATCCTACAAAGGAAGATCTGGAACACGCCACGACATTTGCAAAAAACTGCCTCAGCCGTCTGTAAGATGGCTGAGGCTTTCTTTCTTACAAAATCATCAAATCTTTCGGGAAGTGCGTCAGTGTTTCTGCACCGTTTTCTGTAATCAATACTGTATCTTCGATACGTACTCCTCCCCATCCAGGGATATAGATTCCCGGTTCCATCGTGATCACACAACCAGGCTGCATGATCTTTGTACCATAGTTGCCAAGGAACGGCTCTTCGTGAAGATCAAGACCCACTCCGTGACCGATTCCTGAATAATAATATTCTTCATATTTGCTTATCACTTTCCGAATTTCTTCATCCGGCTTGGCGGCATGAATTCCAGGCCCCATATTTTGAAGACCAATTTCCTGGCCTTGCTTCACCATTCCATAAATTTCTTTCTGCTTGTCTGACGCATGACCTACAACAAATGTACGGGTTGTATCTGAAATATACCCGTTGTATTTTGCGCCGTAATCTACGAGCACAAAATCTCCTTCTTCTACTTTCTTATCTCCTGGTTTGCCGTGGAGCAGCGACGTCTTTGTACCTGAAATCAATATGGTCTCAAACCCAATATCCTGAGCGCCGTGCATTTTCATACTAAATTCCAGCCTTGCGCACAGCTCTCTTTCCGTCACCCCTGGTTTGATGTAAGGAACCAGCTCTTCCAGCGCCTTATCCGCAATCTCACATGCAATTCTGGTGTTCGCCACTTCCTCTTCGGATTTTGCATAGCGAAGCTCCTCTACAATATTTCTTGTCCCGGTCATTTCAATCTGACAAACTGACAGGAGTCTGTGAATTTCTACATACTTATCGTATGTTGTGAAACATTCTTCAAATCCAAGTTTTTTGATTCCCGCTTTCATGCAGATACTTTCAAGCGCTTTAGGAATACTCCTATCATAATTGTGCCAGTTGACAACCTCGAAACCCGGACAGTACTGCTCCGCCAGCTCTGTGAAACGACTGTCTGTAATCAGATAATTCCCCTGAGGGCAGATAACAACATATGCAAGTTCATCTGGATAGCCACTGATATATTTGACATTTGCCTCTTTTGTAATATAAATCCCATCCAGTCCCTGACCTTTTAAAATCCCCAATACTTTCTCTATGTTATCCATCACGAAACTCCTTTCTTCTATTGTCTTTCATGTTGTGCCAGCTTCTCCAGCTTTCTGTTAAGAGCAAACAAAAGCAGACCAATCACCAACAGACATCCCGGAATAATGATAAACACCTGCAACATTCCCAGTTTACCGATCACTACTTCTACATAGCCTGACAATTTATTGGCAACAAACATACTGGCAAACCAAACGCCCATCAACAGCGAAGCGTACTTTGCAGGTGCAAGCTTATTTACCATTCCGTATCCGACCGGTGCGAAACACATCTCTCCGATACTCTGGAAAGTGATAAATGCGATAATAAAAAGTACACTTGCCTTTGCTCCTTCCCCTGGAATCTCTCCTGTTTTCATAACTGCCGCGATCATAAACACAAATGCTACCGCAAGAAACGCAAACCCAAGACTCATTTTTTGAGAAATGTTCAGATCCCCATGCCGGGTTTTTGAAAGTTTCACCCAAATCGCCGCTGCAATCGGTCCTAAAATGACGCAGAGCAGCCCATTGTAGGAGTCGATCCATGCCGTAGGAATCTGGAAATTCCCGATTCTAAGATCAATAAAATTCTGCATATAAAGTGCAATCGACATCGATGCCTGATTGTACGCAATCCAGAAAAAAATCGTAAAAAACGCAAGGATCAGAATAACACACATTCTTCTTTTTTCTGTTGTTGTCAGCGGTACTTTGGCAAGCTCTTTTTTCTCTTTCAGATTTTCCTTGGCCGTAGCAGACACGGCCATATTTTTCAAAAAGAATTTCTGGCCGATGGCAAAGAATGCAGCTCCAAACCAGATGACAATCGCTGTTGTCAGAAAAACTGCACGGTATCCATATTCCAAAATTTCCCCTCCGTCTTTGACAGCAAACCACTGATTTGCTATCAAACCACACAGAAAAGGCCCAAGCAGCACTCCCACATTTGTAAACATATATGTCATGGAAAAGGCTCCGTCTTTCCTTGGGTCATCATTTTCAAACAGGCTTCCTACCAACGTCTGAGACGTACTTTTATACAGCCCACTCCCAATAACACAAAGAACAATCATAAGCTGAATTTCTTGTTTGCTGTGTGACATAAACGCCAGAAAATATCCGCATCCAGATATGATCATCCCGATGATCACGCACAATTTAGGACCCAAAAAGCGGTCACTGATCCATCCCCCGACAATCGGTGACAAATAAGAAAACGCCATAAAGGACGCCAGAAGGGAGGTAGCCTCCCCATTACTAAGCCCCAGACCTCCTTTTGCCGTAGATTCCGCAATAAAAAGCAGAAGTACCAGTTTCATTCCATAGTAAGAAAAATTAGTAAAAGAAAACACAGATCCGCAAAAATACATCGCTTTCGGATATTTTTTTGCGACCACCTCTGACGTACCATTCATATCCATTTACCTCTCTTTTGTAGTTTTTATAAAAATCGGCTTCTATTCCCAATTCATTCCGATTCCCGCTTCTACAGCCCGGTCATAAATTGCCTTTGCTGCCATCAGATCCTGAGCAGCTACACCAACCGTTTCAAAGACGATGATCTCTTCATCACTTTCTCTTCCCGGAATCTGCCCTTTGATTAACTGCCCCAGATCTCCTGTAAAATCTTCTTTCGTGATCGTTCCATCCGCAAGTGGAATCAGAATATCTCCTGACTCTGAAAGTACAGCTTCTTCTGAGTCAAAGTAAATTTTGGATGCCCGAGTCAAGATTGCCGGATCCATCTCCTGCATATGCGGCTGGTATGCTCCCACACAACTCACTGTTGCTCCTTCTTTTACTTTGGATGCATCAAAGACCGGCCTGGAAGATGGAGTTACCGTCACAAGAAGGTCCGCTCCCTCTACCGCCTCATCCGAGGACACCGCAGCGACGATCTTCGCCCCATATTCCTCAAGTTCTTCCTGCATGGTCGCCGCAAATGCCTGTGCACGCTCTGGATTCATGTCAAACACCCGGACTTCCTCCAGTTTTCTTACTGTCAGCATTGCCTCCAACTGGGCTGCCGCCTGTCCGCCTGTACCAATCAATGCCCCAATACGACAGTCTTTCTTCGCCAGCAGGTCAAAAGCTGCTCCCGTAGCTGCTCCTGTCCGAATCTGGGTCACATAGGTTCCATCCAGTACTGCCTTTACAATCCCATTCTTCCCGTCGATCAGAAATACCTGGGCCGGGGATGTCGGAAGCCCCTGGTCAATATTGTGTGGGAAAATATCGACGACTTTTAAAGACGCTGTGTCCATTTCCTCCACATAAGCCGGCATAAAAAGAAAACTGCCTTCATGTTTCGGAGCTTGAATATTCGTGCGGATCGGTGCGTCGCACTTTCCCTCCACGACAAGACGGAACGCCTCTTTGTCTGCTTCCACAGCATCTTTCATGGTAAATACTTTTTTAATATCTGCTTTTGATAATAATAACATGTCCAATCCTCCTGCCTTTTTCTATCGTTTGAATCGCGCGTCCAGTCCCCAAGGCTGCATCGCGCCCCCCTCTTCTGCCGGTCTGCACATCTTCGCATAAATATTCAGACATCCTTTTTCCTCTTTGAGCGGCGGACATACCCAATCTGCCTTTCTTCTGGTAAGCTCCTCTTCTGACACAAGCAGATTCACTTCCCCATTCGGAATGTCGATTACAATCTCATCCCCATTTTCAACAAGCGCAATAGTTCCGCCGTCGTACGCTTCAGGAGATACATGGCCGATAATAGCTCCGTAATTGAATCCGGAGAATCGAGCGTCTGTAATCAGTCCCACACTTTTGTGAAGACCCAGTCCGATCAGAGCGTCAATACTCAGCATCAACTCCTTCATACCCGGGGCACCTTTACATCCCTCATACCGAATCACAATAATATCTCCCGGTACAATATCTCCTGCCTGAATTGCTTCAAAGGCCGGACGGTCTCCTTCAAAGACCTTCGCCTTCCCTTTCAGGTATTTTACCTCTTCGTAGACAGCCGTCGGTCGGACGATGGCTCCATTCGGCGACAGATTGCCCCTCAGAATCTTAAGACCCGGCTCATGGAAAAGTGGACGTTCCAGAGAATGAATGACCTCATTTTCCTTTGGTGTTACTTTGGACAGCAGCTCTTTCCATGTGCAGCCGTACATACTAGGCACATCGATAAACAGCTTGCTCTCCAGCATTTTCATCACGTTCATCACGCCTCCTGCGTAATGGAAATCTACCACAGTATACGGGCCACTTGGCACTACGGCGTTGATGCAGTAAATTTCGTCGGCATATCGTTCAAAATCCTCCAGCGTCAGTTTTATTCCCAGTTCATATCCATAAGAAAGAAGGTGAAGTACCGCATTTGTGGATCCTGCCACTGCCATATCAAACATGATAGCATTGAGCAGGACTTCTTTTGTAATCAAATCTGACGGCTTTCTCCCTTCTTTTACAAGTTTCACCGCATATTTTCCAGCCTCTCGCGCTCTTCTGAGCTTCGCATTGTCAGAAGCCGGAATCGTGGACGTTCCAGGAAGGACAAGATTCAGCACTTCTCCGAGCATCTGCATCGTGTTTGCCGTTCCCATAGACGGGCAGGCGCCAAAGGATGGACAGACATTGTCTTCCATATCCATCAACTCTTCTTCGGTCGCCCCGGAAAAGCGGGCGGAATCCAGATCCGCTTCCACTACAGTCTTGCCGCAGTACTGCCCTGGCTGCATCGAGCCTCCCGTTACTACCATAGATGGAATGTCCAGGCGCATTGCCGCAAGGTAACAGCCTGCAATAATATTGTCACAGGACGCAATCATCACGAGCCCATCAAAATTGTGGACACGGGTGACAAATTCCACCGACATCGCCACAATGTCTCTTCCAACCTGTTCATATTTTAATTCTTCCGCTCCGTTTGCGATATTTCCACATGTTGCGGGAATCCCAAACTCTACCGGCACACCGCCTGCTGCCCAGATTCCTTCCTTTACTGCTTCTGCAATCTGCCGAAGATGAGCTGATCCCGGTGATCCTGACATATACGAATTTGGAACCCCAATGTGTGGTTTCTTACGGATATCGTCATCCGAATATCCGGCCGCCTTCATCATAACTCTGCGGTGCGCCGCCTCGGCGCCGTTCCAGTACTCTGTTCCCATAATTTCCTCCTGATCTGTTCTTGTTTCTTCTCAATCACTTGACAATTCTTTGTCCTTTACAGATAATAATAAAAGAAAAGCACTGAATTCTGCATTAATAATTTTTAATGATATTATTCAGATTTTCTTATAGATAATAAAATAATATAGTATATAGATTTTATTTTAGTTTTTTTAATGATTATCATTAGATTAATTGAACGAAAGGCACCTATATGAATAAGTATAAAACGATTTTGAGCGTCTGCGAGACCCACAGCCTCTCCCGAACCGCCGCACTTTTAAACTACACGCAGTCTGCCGTAAGCCAGACCATTAAAAACTTTGAGAAGGAACTAGGTCTGGAGATTTTTATCCGTTCTAAAAACGGAATGGAGCTTAAGTCGGATATGACCTGGATTTTGGAATCCCTGCGGGCAATCTGCGACGCGGAAAATGAGATTGAGCGCACTGCCGCTTCCCTCGTCAATCTGGACAGCGGTCTGATCCGCATCGGTACGATCCAGAGTATCTCCTACCACTGGCTTCCGGGTATCCTCAAAGATTTTTCCACGGAATATCCCAACATCCGCTTTCAGCTCACCATTGGAGGATTTGGCGAACTGAAAGAAAAGCTCCAGGCGAACGAGCTGGATTGCATCTTCGTATCCGAGTTTTCCGTGCCGGGTCTTCCGTTCGTACCACTGGGAAGCGACGAGCTCATGCTTGTAACACCTCTGTCCCACCCCCTTTCAAACCATCTGCTTGTATCTCTTTCTGACGTTAACCATCAGGATTTTATTCTCACTGCAGACGGACTGGAATACGAAACCGGAAAAATCTTTGAACTAAACCAGATTGCCCCTCACATCCGCTATCAGATTAACGAGGACTTTACGGCTCTTAAAATGGTGGAACAGGGCTTTGGCATCACCATTCTGCCAAAGCTCCTCCTCCATAACGCCCCGTTTGAAGTGTGTATCCGCTCTTTTACCGAACATTATACCCGGACTCTGGGGATTGCCCTCCCCTCCGGAGTCACTCCTTCCAAAGCAGTCCTCCAGTTCCGGGCTTTCGCGAAACGATGGTGCGAAGAAAATTTAGGGCGCCGATCCGACTGATCCTGACGGTATTGAAATCTGTTTTGTTTCAAATCATCAGAAGTGCCCGAAAATACATTCCAAAATTGTAAGTAACGGCAAATACCCCCGTCAAGCTCTTCTTTTCCCCTCACCCACATTCTCAAAAAGACGGCAGGATTCTTCCCGCCGTCTTTTCACAACCTTTTCTATCGAATCTGTTCTACTACCTCTTTACAGAGCTCCTCGATCTTGTCGAAGCGTTTCTCCTCAATCAGATTTTCTCTCACCATCCAGCTTCCTCCACAGGCAATGACCTGAGGGCATGTAAGATAGTCTTTAATATTATCTGCATTGATTCCTCCTGTCGGCATAAACCGGAGCTGGATGTACGGTCCGGACAGCGCTTTGATCGCCTTAACGCCACCGTTGACTTCCGCCGGAAAGAATTTTACCACAGACAGGCCAAGCTCCAGAGCCTGCTCGATCTCGCTGGCCGTCGCTACGCCCGGATACACTGGGATTCCTTTTTCCTGGCAGTAGCGTACGATCTTCGGATTCAGCCCGGGACTTACAATAAATTCCGCACCCGCCTCGATCGCCGCATCCACCTGCCCGGTTTTCAGGACTGTCCCTGCTCCCACGAGCATTTCCGGATAAGCCTCACTCATCAGGCGAATGGATTGTGCCGCCGCATCTGTCCGAAAAGTCACTTCCGCACACGGAATCCCACCTCTTACGAGCGCTCCGGCAAGTCCTTTTGCGTCCTCCGCCCTTTCTATCTTCACCACCGGAACAATCCGGATCTCTTCCAATCTTTCATCTATGATACTCATTCTTTGATTCCTCCTTCTACCAGTGAGCTCCTGTTGCGCTTTCATTTGCCGTATCATCTCTGTAGCTGATAATCAGGCAGACAGCATCCAGAACAATATGGAGACTCTGGTCAAAAAGGGAACTCAGAAGCTGAATCGACCCTCTGCTCTCTCCGGTATCCCCTTTTACAGTTCCTGGAATTATAAGCACTTGATCCGCATATCCGGCAAGCGGGGACTCTTTTTTACTCGTCACCGCAATGACGACACCTTTTTTTTCTTTTGCTTTTCTGGCCGCATCTATAACGCTGATACTCTTTCCTGAACCGGACACCCCGACGAGAAGATCGCCCTCCCTTAAAGCCGGAGTGATCGTCTCACCAACCACATATACTGTATATCCAAGGTGCATCAGTCTCATGGCAAATCCCTTGGCACTAAAACCGGAGCGACCCTCGCCGGCCACAAAGATCCTTCTGTCTTTTCGGATCAAATTCACCACCCGGTCAATCTCTTCTTTTTCTACCTTGGAAACTACACATTCAATCTCGTCCATGATTGTCCGTAATACATCCATCCTCTTTCCTCCGTTTCTATCCACGAACCGCCTCCGCAAACCGGGCGGCCATTTCATGTTTGTTCTCTGATTTTGTGATTGCGCTTCCCACGATACCAATCTCGATCCCGCATGATTTTAACACCGGAACCATTCCAAGTGTCACTCCTCCTGCCACCGCAATCTTCTTGGCTCCGGAAAGCTCCTTCACACTGCTTTTTACCAGCTCGACAAGCCCTTCTCCCTGCTTGTCCGAAGGAAGATGAATACAGAAAATTGCCTCCGGGAACACTTCACAGAGGGCCCTGATCCGATCTGCCGGAACTTCCAGCAAATCAATCATATATTCCTTTCCAAGTTCCCCTGCTACACCGGCGCAGGCACGAATCGTCGTTATCGAGGAAAATCCCATGACAGTTGGAATATCTCCACCTGCCTCGTAGCTCTTCCGGAATTCATAAGCTCCCTCGTCGCAGGTCTTAATATCCGCAAGAAAGCACTGATCCGGAAACCGCTTCTTAAATCTGGCAACGCTGTTCTCAAGACCATAGTCTTTGATCAGAGAAGTACCCACCTCGATGATGTCCGCCATTCCCCGCATCTCCTCTATCATAGCCTCCGCTGTTTTAAGGTTTACCCTGTCGATCGCCACCTGAAGTCTCATTCTGCTCACCTCTATCTCTCATTCTGATGTGTTTCGATGTATGTCCGCAGCTCTTCCCGGGTCGGAAGTCCTTCATTGTCACTCTCCACAGAAACCTGGATGGATCCGATTGCATTGGCTCTCTCGATCATCTGTTCAGTGGAGAGTCCTTCCAGATAACTGCTGATGACGCCGACCGCAAAACCATCCCCAGCGCCTACGGTGTCGATGACTTTGTCCACTTTAAAGCCCGGATATGACCTCTTCTGATCTTCCATCTCCACATAGGCTCCTTCGGCTCCGGCCTTTACGATCACCGCCTTTGCACCAAGCCTCCGGTAGAATGAGGCTATCTCTTTCGGATCTTCGCTTCCCATAAGTACTTTTCCTTCTCCTGTTCCCGGAAGGACAATATCTGCCCGTGAAGCCAGGTCATTGATCGTACGGATCATCACGCTTTTGCTCTCCCAGAGAGTCGGCCGCAAATTCGGGTCAAACGTGACGATCATTGCGTTCTCTCTGGCACGTTCGATCATCCGGTACGTTGCGTTGCGGCAACTCTGCGAGAGGGCCGGCGGAATTCCGGTAAGATGGAGTACCTTCGCTCCTTCAAAATCTACTTTCTCCGCATCCTCCTCATTCAAATAGGAAGCCGCGCTGTTTTTCCTATAATAAAAGACTTCCGGATCGCCCTCGAACACTTTGTTTTTCAACTGATATCCGGTAAAATGCTGATTATCCTTTGTAATCTGAGTCTCTATTCCTTCTGTTTTCAACTTTTCCTCAATGTAAACGCCAAACGGGTCCGTACCCAGTTTCGTTACATAGGACACGCTGTGGCCCAGACGTTTCAGACCGATCGCTACATTGACCTCCGCTCCCGCAAGGAGTCTTGTAAACTCTTCTACTTCATGGAGCCTTCCCGGTGTCTTTGCTACAAACATTGCCATCGGTTCTCCAAATAAAATCACTTCTGACATGAACCTCTTCCTTTCCTGTCTAGGTCGTCTGACGGACGACAAGCTCCGGACGGATAATCAGAGACGCTTTCTCCGACTTTCCTGTCATCAGATTTTCCAGAAGCTGAACAGAAAGCTCGCTTAAAAGCTCTCCCTTATTATTGATTGTCGTCAAAGGCGGATTGCTGATCCTGGAATACTCGGAGTTATTGCACCCGATCACCGCAATATCCTCCGGGATCCGGTATCCCATATTCTGGAGGGTGTTCATCGCATAAATAGCCGTCAAATCCTCGGTAAAAATTGCCGCATCGTACCGTCTGGCATCCCCGACAATCTGCTTGGCAGCCTGTTCACCGCCTTCTACTCCATACCCGGTATACAAAATCCGCTCTTTTGCGTCATCATACCCAAACTGTTTCATTTTCATCAAAAATCCGTTCCGTTTGCGAACTGCCGCATCTTTCTGCGTGTCCATCACAAAACTGATGTTTCGGTGGCCCCGGTCATACAGATGCTGAACCGCAAGCTGGACTCCATACCCCTCGTCCACAAGAATGGACTGGACACTCGGAAGTTTCAGCTCCCCGTTAGCCATAACAATGGGCGTCTCCGGCAGAAGCTGGGAAAGCTCGTCAGGATCGCAGAGCTCATTGAACTCAGATCCGACAAGAATTACTCCTTCTACCTGGTTTCTGGAAAGCATCCGAAGATATTTCATACATTCTTCCTTCTTAGCTCCTGTATTACAGACCAGCACCATGTAGCCAAGCCCGGTCAGCTTCTGCTCCATAATGAACGTCGTCATAGCATAGTGCGGATGACGGACATCCACAGTTACGATGGCTACGTTTTTCATAGTTCCGCTGACAAGTCCCCTTGCAATGGCGCTTGGCTGATACTTGTTCCGCTTTAAAACTTCCTGTATTCTGGCCTTTGTTTTCGCACTGACGTAACCTTTATCATTCAGGACTCTGGATACCGTTGAGATGGAAACGCCGGCCTCTTTTGCAATATCATATATATTCATTTCCTGCTATCTCCTGACATTTTTCTACCTTTTAGTATACGTTTCCCCGGCTTTCATTGTCAATCGACAGCTTCGGTTTTAGCTTTCTACAAGCACTTTTACCACTATTTTTTTCACCTTACAAGGCGCGTCCCCGATGCATCTCGGTTTATGTCCGTCCTCCGGCGAGACAATGGCGAAGTCGCCTTTCCTCAGGTGAATCCAGCCCGGATTCTCCGGCTCCTTATAAAACTCCAGATCCCGTGTCTCATCATAACCGGTGTCCTCCTCCAGTTCAGAAAGAGGGATATATCCGAAGAATTCTTCCCCCTCTGCCACATACTGGATATCGTAGTATTTCCGGTGAGTCTCGAACCGGCAGTCTTTCGGATCTTTCGTCGTGTACTCCTGGATTTCAGCGAAAATCCGGTCTCCGTCGATCGCAACCTTTCCCGGCTCCATCCCCGTGAAATCCGTTGTCCTCAGAAATGTAAGCGCCTGCTCGATTTTCTCTTCCGTGTAATTGTATTTATTTCCGATCTTCACGCTTGTTGTCAGCATCGTTTTCCTCCTTTTGGGAGGCGGCCTCCATGATTTCTTCATAAAGCGCCTCCGCAGCTTCCTTGCTGTAACAGTACATCAGGACCACATCAAAAACGTACGGGGAAAAGGGAAGCCCTTGTATCTCGCCTGCAAAAGCCATGGCTGCCATCTCACTTAAAGCAATAATCCTTGATTTGTTGGAAAATGGTTTCCGCCAAAGCTCAATCTTTTCAGTCTGGGTGAAAATCGTATTCCGCTTTTTGTGCTCCACCACATGAAACAACTCATGCGAGAGCAGGACTGAAAAGATATCCACGTCCGCAAACAGCTCTTCCATACCTTCGCTTCGTATCAAATCATCAGCCTTTTTTATACAGTCCATAAAAATGATGATCTTTCCTGTTTCCTCGTACTGGGCAAAAGTCACATGACCGCCACCGTTTGGAATGTCCGGTGTTTCCACCCGGATTCCCATATCACGGGTAATTTCCAGCACCGTCTTTTGTGGATTGGCTGTTTTTAAAAGTACTCCTTCCTCTCGTCCGCACTTCATAGCAAGCTTTGTATAACTGGCTTTCTGCTCTTTGGAAAGTTTCCGCTCCAGGGGCTCGTGGAAGAAAGCGTAGTGCCCCCACGCCTCGTCCCCAAGTCCCATCAATTGTTCTGTCATTTCCCGTATTGTCCGCCGCATGTCGTCCTTCTTTCTCAGATTATAATGAACTCTTTGCTCCAACCACAATGATATCCATATTCGGATCCAGTGCCTGCATTTCCACATCAATGAGCATCAGAATCTGCTCCAGCTCAGTGCTGCCTCCAAAATCCATAACTCTTGCTCCCGCACAGATGTAGTAATCCGGACGCAGAATGGAGTCTGCCTTGTAGACTGCCAGCTCCTCCCACATCTTGGATACAGCGCTCCGGTAGCTTGCTGCCTTAGTCTGTACTGATACACCATCCGTTCTCTGTACCTTGATGAAACCTTTTTTGTCCAGAATCCTCACTGGTCTCTTGCCTTTTTCTTCTGCCTGGAACACCCAGAAATTCGGAACCTGGCAGGCAAGTTCAATTTCGTTTTCTTCTTTTCGCAGGTTCAAAGCCGCAAGTCTTCTTGCTTCCTCATAAGTACATTCTTTCATCAGGTCTGCTGTCTTCACTTCAGTTGACCCAAGAGCGATCGCCGTCAGCTTGGACGTCTGCTGGTCAATCTCAATATGTACTTCCACGGTATCCGGAGCGGCCCCACTTTCGACCGCCTTGTCAATCGCTTCCTGTTTGATATTACGGATATCTTCTGCTGTAGGATTCGGAACGACACGTTCTACCACGTCTCGCACCATAGCCAGTGCAACGCCTATAGAGGAGATAACCTCTGCGTTTTCCGGCACACTGTAATTGATCTTCATCTTATCCGCACAGAAACCGATCAGGGACGTCGCCCCGCCTCCTACTCCCACGAGGGAAATCTGGTCTTTTTCTAGTTTGTATTTTTCCGCAAGTTCCATGATGACCGGAGAGATTTTCTCATACGCTCTCGTGAGAATCTGCTTCGCCACTTCCTCCACTGTCACGCCCAGGTAATCCGCAACCGGCTGCATCGCTTTTCTTGCCGCATTAGCATTTCCGTAGGAAAAATGCTCCGGCTTTACCAATCCCAAAACATTCGCCGCACAGGAGTTAGTGATGGTAATGCGCTTGCCACTCTTCAATTTAATTGCAACATAGTCCGCCGGATCTCCTTTCTTTGGGGAGAAAAGTTCCAACTGTGGTTCCACGATTTCTTCTTCCGGTGTAAAGACTGCATAGTCAAGTCCGGCAATATGTGCGGAACGGGGTCCCACATCAGATACGCCGCTCTTGGAGAGGCGTATCATACTTCCTCCTGCCACACCAAGTACACGAACATCCAGGGAGGATTATGTGGAGCTCCA
>NZ_LGAJ01000020.1 GCF_001280875.1 Sellimonas intestinalis
GAGCTCCACATAATCCTCCTTGCGGTGTTCCCACAATAGAATCCTCGTATTCATCATCAATCATGATTCCGCTAACAAGGTATTTTCTGACGATAGAGATTACATCTCCATCCTTAATGGTTCTACCTATGATAGTCATAAGCTTGTCTTGATTTACTGTGTCAAAGAACTTTTCCAAGTCGATGTCTACAATCCAATCATTTCCGTCATTCATCATATCTAATGCCGTTAGGATTGCTTGCTGTGCACATCTGTTTGGTCTAAATCCATAACTATGGTCATGGAATTGTTCCTCATAGATTGGTGTTAATACCTGTGCTATAGCTTGTTGTATAAATCTGTCCGTTACTGTTGGTACTCCCAGGTTTCTGACACCACCATCCGGCTTGGGAATCTCCACTCTCCGTACTGGCTGAGGTTTATATTTTCTTGACCTCAACTGTTCCTTGATGTTTTCGCCGTTCTTTTCAAGATGTTCTTTCAGTTCTGTGTACTTCATTCCGTCCACTCCCTCTGCACCTTTGTTTCGTACGACTTGCAGATATGCTCTGTTGAGGTTATCGCTAGATAGTATCTGCTCCATTAGACTACTTGTGTCCATGCGTTCTTTCCTTTCCGTCTCGCTTGATTTGACCACCCTTTTCCCGATTGGTTACGGCAGATGTTGTCATCTCTGCAATACGAGCCATACTCATACTTATTGATTGTTCGCCCCTTTGCTCCATTTCCATTACAGAAACTTCTTCACTACTATGGGCTCTGCTGACTTCTCACAGTTCGTTGTTACTAGGCTAATGGAACCTCTGTGAGACCTCCACGCTTAAGGTGCACGCTCTTTCTCTCCATATATCCGCCACATTTACTCTGCTGTTACAAAAGTGATAGTTATCAGACTTCGTTGCTTTTAGCCAACTTATCTCTCACAGCCTAGCCTTATATGTGATTTCTGTCCGTCGGACCAGAGATTTGCTTACAGCTTCCTTCAGATTCCACCTCACGATGAACACCCTTGCTGTTCGGCTATACACTTCCCACTATCTGGGCGTGTTCGGGACTTGCACCCGTTAGAGCGCGCCCATGGCGCGCAAACTAAAAAGGGGCTTACAACCTGCAAGCCCCTTTTCCGAAAACCGCCTCTGTTCCGGCAATCGGTATTCCTTATTTTTTCAGCTTTGCTGATTTGCAGCGTCCCATGCAATTACTGCTTCTCTACAACTTCCCCCTGTTTTTTGTAGATGCTTCCTGCCCCTACATAGCCGCGCACCATGGAAAGAGGATAAATATTAGTGTCTCTTCCTACAACGGTTCCCGGATTCAGAACACTTCCACAGCCCACTTCCACATAGTCTCCGAGCATGGCACCGAATTTTTTCAGTCCGGTTTCCATCTTTCCTTCTGGTGTATTTACCGTGGCAAGCGTCTTATCTGATTTCACATTGGACGTAATCGATCCCGCTCCCATATGGGACTTATATCCAAGAATCGAGTCCCCCACATAATTGTAATGGGGTACCTGAACCTTGTTAAACAAAATGACGTTTTTCAATTCTGTAGAGTTGCCCACTACAGCGCCCTCTCCTACCAGGGCATTCCCTCTGATAAAAGCACAGTGCCGGATTTCCGCATCTTTTCCAATGATAGTCGGTCCGTTGATACATGCCGTCGACGCCACTTTGGCAGATCTGGCAATCCAAATATTTTCTCCTGCCTTTTCATACTCGTCCTCTGGCAGAGTGTTTCCCAGATTCACGATAAACTCCCCGATCTTCGGCAGGACCTCCCAAGGGTAGGTAATCCCTTCAAAGATTGCGCCTGCAATCGTCTCATTGAGATCAAAAAGCTCCGTTACTGTCAGTTCTTTCATACTGCTCCTCCTTTTCCTTATGACTTTTTAGATGTTTGATATGTTGTTTTATAATAAGGGGACACCTTATCGTAGCAGGCCTTCAGTTGGTACTGATTGTTCAGTCCGATAACACCGTTTGTCCTGCCGGCGATAAACTGTTCCAGTTTTTGCATGTACTCTTCCGAAGTAATCTCCCCGTTTGCCACTAACGTAAGCCCCTTCTCCCAGCTCGCCGTCAGCTCCGGGTTTAACAGAGAGCGGATCGAATGATTCACCGCATCATAGATCAGCTCCCCCATCAAAGTCGGGGTGATTACCTGAGTCTTTTTATTCAATGTCAGATACTTGATGTGAATCAGTTTTTTCAAAATCTCTGCCCGCGTGGCGCTGGTCCCGATCCCACTTCCCTTAATCTGTGCCCGGAGTTCCTCGTCCTCGATGAGCTGTCCGGCATTTTCCATGGCAAGAATCATGGATCCGGAGTTATACCGCTTTGGCGGCGACGTCTCCCCCTCCCGAATCTCAAAGTCCTCCGCCAAAACCAAATCGCCCTTTTTCAGCTTCTGAAGCCGATCAAAAAGCTCAGAGTCGGGAACGCTCTCCTCTTCTTCGTCTGTTTTTCCCTTTTTCGTACCGGGAATCCCTGTTACCTTGTAAAAACCTTCCTCCGCCAGAATCTTAAAATTGGAGAAGAAATGTTCTCTTCCCACTTCCAACTCAAGCATCATTTTCTGGTAAACCGCCGGCGGATAAAAAATGGAAAGAAACCGCCGCACAATCAGGTCGTACACCTGCCTTGCTGTACCGGATACTGCCTGCAGGGCTAAAAGTCCCTGTCCCGTAGGAATGATGGCGTAGTGATCTGTGATCTGACTGTCATTGACATAGCGGGTTTTTTCCAGCCCCTTGTGGGTCCTCTCTTTAGCAATGTAACCAAGAAGCGCCGCCGTAGGCTCATATTTGGAAAGTCCGTTTAAATTTTTATGGATCTCCTTTGCCACGGCTGTGGAAAGCACCCTTGCGTCAGTACGAGGATAAGTAACCAGTTTCTTTTCGTACAGATCCTGAACAATCCGCAAGGTCTCATCCGGACTGATCTTAAATCTCCTGGAGCACTCATTTTGCAGCTCCGCCAGATTAAAAAGCAGAGGCGGATTTTTCTTTTCTTTCTTTTTCTCAACAGAAACAAGCTTTGCTGTCCCACCACTTCCTTTGAGATCATTCACCAGCTCCTGTGCCGCTTCCCTCGTTTTGAATCCATTTTCCCGGTAGAGCTTTGGCGAGAATTCATAGCGTGACCCCTTCACTGCCTTCCATTCACCCTCAAACCTTGTCTGGTCCGCGGCAAACTTTCCGATCACCCGGTAAAATGGCGTTTTTACAAACTCCCGGATTTCCCGTTCCCGTCTGACTACCATTCCAAGAACGCAGGTCATCACCCGTCCCGCCGACAGCACCACATAATTTTTATGCAGAAATCCAGCGATGGTGTTTCCATATTTCAGTGTCAGAATACGGGAAAAATTAATTCCCATCAGATAATCTTCCTTGGCTCGCAGATAAGCGGAATCGGAAAGATGGTCATACGCCGAGAGATCCTTGGCCTCCCGGATTCCTCTTAAGATCTCCTCCTCCGTCTGAGAGTCGATCCAGACCCGCTTCCTCTTCTTACCTTTTACATGAGCCATCTGTTCGACCAGACGGT
This sequence comes from Sellimonas intestinalis, assembly GCF_001280875.1. Classification (GTDB taxonomy): domain Bacteria; phylum Bacillota; class Clostridia; order Lachnospirales; family Lachnospiraceae; genus Sellimonas; species Sellimonas intestinalis. The sequence goes on from NZ_LGAJ01000020.1 coordinate 3,552, forward strand.
AAATATACTCTCCTTCCCGTCCGGAATCAGTACACACATAGATGGTATCCACATCTTTCCGATTCAAAAGTCCGCTTACGATATCAAACTGTTTCTTCACATTGGGAATGACCTCATAGAGAAACGTCTCCGGCAGAAAAGGCAGCGTACTTAGACTCCACTTCTTATATTTCGGATCATAGACCTCCGGATAACTCATCGTCACCAGATGACCCACACACCAGGTCACAACGCTCTCGTCGGATTCCAGCCATCCCTCTCGTCGCTTCATGTTCTGTTTTAATGCTTTTGCAAATTCCTGCGCCACACTCGGCTTCTCTGCTATGTAGAGCGATTTCCCCATTGCCTTGTTCTCCTTCTTTTATCTGCGAAAGATGCCAAAGAGGACCTCCCGAATCGAGCGTTTCGCCGGCTTTTTAACCGCCGCGGCCTGAACTGCCTCCTGCATAAACACCTCCTGGGCGTCCACAAACGGCTCCCCCTGCCCCATTTTTAAATACGTTCCGGCAGCATCCAGAACCCTTGCTTTTACATTATCCTCCAGCATCACCTGTAACATGTGGTTCAGTCTTGCCCGGAGGTCCTCATCATAGACCGGGCATACCACCTCCACACGCTTTTCTGTATTTCTCGTCATCATATCGGCTGAACCGATATACAACTTCTGGGCGCTTCCCCTTCCGAATGAAAAAATTCTCGGATGCTCCAGAAACCGTCCCACAATACTTGTCACACGCACGTGATCCGTATACCCTTCCACACCAGGACGGATACAACAGATGCCGCGTACAAGCAAATCTACCTCCACACCCGCACGGCTGGCCCTTGAAATCTGTTCAATAAAATCTACATCCGTAACGGAATTCATTTTCATAATGATCCGCCCGTTTTCCCCTTTCCTGGTCTCCTCCTCAATCAGTTCCAGCACCTTTTTCTTGAGTGAATACGGAGAGACAAGCAAATGACGGTAACTACCGCCAAGATTTCCCATGCACATGTTCTGGAAAAATGTGGCCCCATCCTGTCCGATTTCCCGATCCGCCGTCATCAAACAAACGTCGGTATACATGGCAGCCGTTTTTTCATTGTAATTTCCCGTCCCAATCTGGGTAATATACTGATACCCGTTTCTGGTCTTACAGGTAATCAGGCATATCTTCGAGTGAACCTTGTAGTTTTCGAATCCATAAATCACCCGGCATCCGGCATCCTCCAGACGCTCCGACCAGTCAATATTATTTTGCTCGTCAAACCGGGCGCGAAGTTCGATCAGAACCGTGACTTCCTTGCCGTTTTCCGCAGCCGCACACAGATATTCTACAAGTCTTGCTTTCTTTGACAAACGATAAATCGTAATTTTGATCGTCACCACGGAAGGATCCGTACTCGCTTCTTTTAAGAGCTTTAAAAACGGCTCCATAGACTCATATGGGTAGGAAAGAAGAATGTCTTTCTTTCGGATCTGGCGGATCATCGATGTCTCTTCATCCACCATAGCGGACTTCTGCGGTACAAACGGCTCATATACCAGCGTCCGTCTCATGTGCTCCGGTACTTTCTCCGCCACAGAGAAAATGTACGATAACTTCATAGGCATCTTTGTACGGAAAATCTGCTTTGGCGTGATGCAAAACCGATCGCAAAAATAACGCTCCATATTTTCTGTCAGGGGATTCGCCGTCTCCAGACGCACCACTGCCATCTTCCTCCGTTTACTCAGCGTCTTTTTCATCAGGTTACGGAAATCCTCATTGATATCAAGAACTTCGTCGTCCGGTGAGACGTCCCCGTTTCTCGTCACACAGATATAATTTTTGTCTGACACTTCATATTTATCAAAAATGATTTCCAGATATTCCATTAGAATCTTCTCCATCCGGATATAACGGATATCATGTCCCGGAAGAAGAAGGATTTCGGAGAGGTAGGTCGGAACCGGGACCAGTCCGAAGAGCTTTTGATTGCCCCGTTTCAGACTCGCAATGACATAGATTTCCTTGTTCAGGAGATGGGGAAACGGATGATTCCGGTCCACAATCTGTGGCGAGAGCACCGGAAGAATCTGTTCTTTGAAGTATTTTTTAACATATTTTTTCTCTGGATCCTGAAGCTCCTTGAAAGAAAGACCACAGATACCGTATGGACTGAGCCGTTTTTTAATCTCCGAGTAGGTCTTATCCCGCTCCTTATAAAGAGGCTCCACCGCCTCGTAAATCCGTTCTAGCTGCTCTTTTGGCGTCATTTTGGAGCGTCTGTCCAATTCCATCTCTTTCAAGGACGCCATGTCGTACAGACTGCCGACCCGAATCATAAAAAACTCATCCAGGTTGCTCGTAAAAATCGCCACAAATTTCATCCGCTCCAACAGGGGCACATCCGGATCTTGTGCCTCCTCCAGTACCCGCTGATTAAATTTCAGCCATGAAAGCTCTCGGTTCTGTGTATACTTGAGAAGTTCCCCGTCCATTTGTGATTCCTCCATTTTCCTTTTCTCCATTTGATCTGTAGTAACAGTTCAGCCATGCACAAAGTCACAAAAATCTGAGTTCACCCTTGTTTGAAAACGAAAATTTATTGTATACTTTGTATATGGCGTTCTGACTGAACTGTTAAGATCTGTAAGCCTGTTGTCCCTACTATTTTACATGGTTCTGTCCAAACGTGCAATCAGGGACGGGTAAAATTTCCCATCCCTGACGTAAATCCTCTTTCTGAGGCCACTATTCTTTTGACTGGATATAATTCTTCGCGACAAGTGTCTCGGCACAGAGAATCGCTCCTCCGGCCGCCCCTCTTACAGTATTATGGGAAAGACCTACAAATTTGAAATCATAAAGACTGTCCTCTCTAAGGCGTCCTACGGAAATTCCCATGCCGTTTTCATAGTCCACATCTAATGTTACCTGAGGACGGTTATCTTCCTCCAAGTACTGAATGAACTGCTTTGGTGCGCTCGGAAGAGAAAGCTCTTGCGGAAGTCCCCGGTAATCTCTCAACTTTTCAATGAGCTGTTCTTTCTTCGGCTTTTTCTTAAAGTTGACAAAAACAGCCGCCGTATGTCCGTCCAGTACCGGGACACGGATACACTGTGTCGTAATCACCGGTGAAGATGCTTTCTCAATCTTTCCGTCACACACCTTACCCCAGATCCGAAGCGGCTCCTGCTCACTCTTCTCCTCCTCGCCGCCGATATAAGGGATAATATTTTCCACCATCTCCGGCCAGTCCTGAAACGTCTTGCCTGCTCCGGAGATCGCCTGATACGTCGTCGCCACAACTTCTGTCGGCTCGAACTCCATCCACGCCGTCAGGACCGGTGCATAACTCTGGATCGAACAATTCGGCTTGACTGCTACAAAACCACGGGTCGTATGAAGTCTCTTCTTCTGCGCTTCAATCACTTCAAAATGCTCCGGATTGACTTCCGGAATCACCATCGGTACGTCCGGTGTCCAGCGGTGAGCACTATTATTTGAAACAACTGGCGTCTCCGTCTTTGCATAGGCATCCTCAATCAAACGGATCTCCTCTTTCGTCATATCAACCGCACTGAATACAAAGTCCACGGTGGAAGCCACTTCTTCTACTTCGTTGACATTATGTATAATCAGCTTTTTCACACCTTCCGGCATCGGTTTTTTCATTTTCCAGCGATCCCCTACCGCCTCCTCGTATGTCTTTCCGGCGGATCGCGGCGATGCTGCCACTGTCACGACCTCAAACCATGGATGATCTTCCAGCAGAGAAATAAATCTCTGTCCCACCATCCCGGTCGCTCCTAAAATTCCAACACGCAATTTCTTTTCCATGCTCTGTCCTCCTACTCACATCCCAGTTCCTTTTTGTATATCGCGATTGCCTCCAGCATGGCGCCTTTTCCCGGCGCTCCTTTCGTCAGACGCTTTTCCACACAGGTCTTCATGCTGATTGCTTCATAAATATCCTCTTCAAACACCGGACTGATCGCCTGATATTCGTCCAGTGTCAGATCATCCAGGGCACATTCTTTCTCAATACAGGTCAATACCAGACGGCCGACAATTCCATGTGCGTCCCGGAACGGTACGCCATGATTCACCAGATAATCTGCCGCATCCGTCGCATTCGTAAAACCGCGCTTTGCGCTTCGCTCCATCACGGATATTTGAAACTTCATCGTCCCCAGCATCCCTGTAAAAAGCGGCAGACACGCATTGACAGTATCCATAGCGTCAAATGCCATCTCCTTGTCCTCCTGCATGTCTTTATTATACGCCAACGGAATTCCTTTCATCGTTGTCAGCATGGACATCAGCGCCCCGTAGACACGCCCGGTCTTTCCTCTGACAAGCTCCGCAATATCCGGATTTTTCTTCTGCGGCATAATACTGCTGCCAGTACTGTACGCATCGTCAATCTCCACAAACTGGTATTCATTGGAATTCCAGATGATAATTTCCTCCGAAAACCGGCTTAAATGCATCATAATCGTGGAAAGTGCGGACAGATATTCAATCACATAATCCCGGTCGGATACAGAATCCATACTGTTGAGCGTTGCTCCTGAAAATCCAAGAAGCTCCGCCGTATAGTCTCGATCCAACGGGTATGTCGTCCCAGCAAGTGCGCCGCTTCCAAGTGGGCACACATTCATTCTTTCATAGATATCAGCCAGACGGCTTCGATCTCTTCGGAACATCTCATAGTACGCACCCATGTGATGTGCCAGTGTGATCGGCTGTGCTTTCTGAAGATGAGTGAATCCTGGCATGATCGTATCCAGGTTTTCCTCCATAATATGCAGAATCACTTTTAGAAGATCCGTCAAAAGCCCCTCCGTCTTCTGGACCTCCTCTCTGACATAAAGCTTCATATCCAGTGCAACCTGGTCGTTTCGACTGCGTCCTGTGTGCAGCTTCTTCCCCGCATCCCCGATTCTGTCAATGAGATTTGCCTCCACAAAGCTGTGTATATCCTCATATTCCTTCGTAATCGGCAAGGAGCCATCCTCCACATCCGCCAGAATTCCAGAAAGTCCCTGGAGAATCCGGTCCCGCTCCTCCTCCGTCAATATCTTTTGCTTGGCGAGCATCTTTACATGCGCCATACTTCCTTCTATATCCTGTCTGTACAGACGCCTGTCAAATCCGATGGAGGCATTAAAATCATATACCATCTGATCGGTCTTTTTTGTGAAGCGTCCTCCCCATAACTGTGCCATCTGTCTTCCCCGTTTCTTTTTGATTTTAATGAATTAAACTATTAAAACATAATTTACCAAATTTTATTCTGTTTGTAAAGCAGTATTTCTGTCTCTTTTTAAAAAACCAGATGGACCTGATTAAATTCCTAACTTTATTATATCAGTCGGATCATCATTGCTTTATGCGATATTCATTGAATAAATTCCCCAAATCAACAACTTAAAAGCTATCGCACCCTTTCTATCTTTTGAATACTAAACCCTACTTTCTCATACAAACTTATCGCCTTTTTATTACACGCTGCAACATGTAAAACTATATCCTCATATCCATTTTGTTTTATGTGATGCATCGCCCAAATCAATAACTCTTTTCCTATTCCTTTTCCCTGAAATGACTGTCTTACAATTAAGTCATCTATTTCATTCCTGTAACATGAGACAGCTCCAATAATCTCACTATTTTCAACATACAAAAAAGTGTTTTCCCCTTTCTCTCTCATTTGAGAAAAATCCGAATAAAAATTTACTGGCTCTATTTTTAAATTTTTTCTCATTTTATAAAAACATTCATTATATATCTGCATATAATCTTTCCAATAATCTTTATGAAATAAAACACATTCGATATTTATCTCCTCGACAGGAGCTTTATTACATATCATTTCATAGGCAATAATTTTTTGCATCACAACCTCCAATCAGAACCTTATGTCCCTGTAGGTGCAGCACCGAACGTATCCGCCCGTAACACTCTATACTTTGCCATTTTTGATTCCCCTTCAGTATGTTTCTCAGTTCATCAAATGTATTTTGAAGCGTTGCAACCCTGCCGTTTGCAACGTCCTCTTTCTTTTCTCGGTACAGCTTGGAAATTTTGGCGTAATAGTTTCGTAAATCCGTAGATGGACGAATACTTTCCTGTAATGACTTAATCATAGCACCTTCTTTGATATAGTCACATCATATTATAATTTACATATGTCATAAATATCTGAGTTTTATATTCTATCTTTTTTAGAAAACACACAGCCACAGTAATCCTGCCGGTAAAGTCCGTATTCTTTGGAAAGCTCTATGGAGCGCTTGTATCCGTTCTTCTTTTTAAAGTCCGAAAACAGATAGGAAACTCCGTACGTTTCCTGCATACTGCCTCCAATCTCATTGAGCTTCTGGGCGTTTTTCATCGGACTGATGGAAAGCGTCGTTGTAAAATAATCCATTCCTCTCTTCTTTGCCTCTGCTGCCGTGCGTTCCAGCCGCATGGCATAACAGTGAAAACACCGTTCTCCTCCTTCCGGCAGGTGCTCCATTCCCTTTGCCATCTCAAAAAATGTATGGGCGTCGTACTCACCCTCTAAAACGGAAACTGGGTATTTCAGCTTTTCATTCATCCGTTCAATGAGACGGCGCTGCTCTTCGGCACGCTTCCGGTATTCTTCCTTATCCGTAATATTCGGGTTAAAATAAAAGACAGTAATCCGGAAAAAATCCGCCAGATACTCCATCACATAACTGCTGCACGGACCACAGCAGCTATGAAGCAAAAGTGTCGGAACCCGCTCCTCTCTCCGGATCGCTTCCAGTGTTTTCTCCAGTTCTTTTTGATAATTGATTTTCTGCTGTCTCATTCGTTCTCCTTCTTCGCCTAAAATCTACTAATAGTTATAATTCACATCTTTTTCTCTGTCAACATACATTATGGTATACATGGAAGGAGGTCAGCAACATGGACACAATACTGAATATCCACCAGATCAGCCATTCCTATCATACCCTGAAAGGAGAAACTCCTGCTCTATGTGATATTTCTTTTTCGGTAAATCAAGGAGAATTCCTCGCCATCGTCGGTCCCTCCGGCTGTGGCAAGTCCACCCTTTTGTCTCTGATTTCCGGCCTCTTAAAACCGGAACAAGGAGAAATTCTTCTTCATGAAAAACCTGTAGAAGAACAGAAGGACAAAATTGGATATATGCTACAGCGCGACGAGCTGCTTGAATGGCGGAACATCTATCGGAATGTGCTGATTGGTCCTGAAATACAGCGGTCTCTCACTCCTGAGGTCCGCAAAAGAGCCCACGAACTCCTGGACGCCTATGGTCTTGGTCAATTTAAGGATTCCCGCCCGTCTGAATTATCCGGGGGAATGCGCCAAAGGGCTGCTCTTGTCCGCACCCTGATTTTAAATCCGGAAGTACTCCTGCTTGACGAACCATTCTCTGCCTTGGATTATCAGACCAGGCTAAATGTCAGCGACGATATTGGCCAGATTATCCGCCGGGAAGGAAAAACCGCCATTTTAGTGACCCATGACCTATCCGAGGCCATCAGTCTCGCAGATCGTATTCTCGTTCTCTCCGGGCGCCCCGCACACTTGAAAAAGACAGTCTATCTGCATTTTGCATATCCAGACGGTACAAAGGATACCCCGTTGCTCCGGAGAAACGCTCCGGAATTCAAAACCTATTTCAATCTGATCTGGAAGGAGCTGAACCAACATGAACATCAAATATCCTGATCTTTCCACTTCCCAGTCCGCCTACCTTGTAACAATCAGGAGGGAACATCAGCTTATTCTGTTTCTGCGGGCCGCTGTCCTTATTCTCTTTCTCGTTCTCTGGGAGTGGACTGCAAACACTGGAATCATTGACTCTTTCATTTTCAGCAGTCCTTCTAAAATCGGCACCTGTTTCTTGACGATGGCGAAAGACGGAACCATCTTTCCTCACATGTCCGCCACGCTGTATGAAACCATCCTAAGCTTTCTTCTGGTGACCGGAATCAGTATTCTGGCCGCCGTTTTTCTCTGGTTCTCCAGGAATCTCTCAGCGGTGCTGGAGCCTTACCTTGTTGTTTTGAACAGTCTCCCAAAATCCGCACTGGCGCCGCTGCTCATTGTTTGGCTGGGCGCCAACCGCACAACCATCATTGTAGCCGGAATGTCTGTGGCGATCTTTGGCAGTATTATGACGCTCTACACCTGTTTTATCGGCACCGATAAAAACAAAATCAAACTGATCTATACCCTTCACGGCACCTCTGTTCATGTCCTCACAAAAGTGGTACTGCCTTCCGCCGTTCCTACAATCATCAGTACCATGAAAGTCAACATTGGTCTCTGCCTTGTAGGTGTTATCATCGGGGAATTTCTGGCCGCCAGGGAAGGGCTCGGCTATCTGATCATCTACTCCAGCCAGGTGTTTAAGATGGATTGGCTTTTGATGTCCATCGTATTGCTTTGTATCATGGCAATGGCGTTGTACGCAGTGATCGGAGTAGTGGAGAAAGTATATCAGAAACACTTTTGAGGTATGTGAAACGATTTTGAAATTTGACGCAAAACAAACATACCCTCATACAGTTCTGAAATAGAAAACTGTGTGAGGGTATGTGTATTCTTATTTCGTCCGAAAAGCTGTCTGTCCGCTGGATGGTCCCGGTTTTCCTTTTTCTACAAGCTGAATCTGAATACCTTCCATCCGTTTGCTCATCCCTTCGGTTCCGGCCTTGGCTCCATTTTTCGTCCAGCCAAGCCATCCATACGTCTGGACATGAGCACGGTAATAAATATCATATTTTTCCGCCATCTTTCCAGTCAATTTAATCTGAACTGCCTCCATACGGCGGTACTGCCCGGTTGTCCCGGCCATTTCTCCATTGCTTTTCCAACCCTGCCATCCGGTAGTCTGAAGATGCGCGCGGTACTGTACTCCGCCTGAATATTTCGGATTTTGAATCTTGATTTTCAAAGCTTCCATCCGTTTATATTGGCCGGTCACTCCTCCGGTTGCACCATTCATTACTTCACCCAGCCAGCAATACGTTTGCATATGCGCCTGGTATACAATATTCTGAGGTTTCTCTTTCTCTTTAAATGAGCCGGATGTGCTTCCTGGCGCCGCCCCACCTTTTTCTACAAGCTGAATCTGAATACCTTCCATCCGTTTACTCAGGCCTTCCGTTCCGGCCTTAGCACCATTTTTTGTCCAGCCAAGCCAACCGTATGTTTGAACATGAGCACGGTAATAGATATCATATTTTTCCGCCATCTTTCCGGTCAATTTGATCTGGATAGCTTCCATTTGACGGCTTTGTCCGGTTGTCCCGGCCATTTCCCCATTGCTTTTCCAACCCTGCCATCCGGTAGTCTGAAGATGCGCGCGGTACTGTATTCCGCCTGAATATTTTTTGTTTTCAAGACTGATTTTTAAAGCTTCCATTCGTTTATATTGACCGGTCACTCCTCCGGTTGCACCATTCATTACTTCATCCAGCCAGCAATATGTCTGCATATGGGCCTGATATACAACATTGGTAGTCTTGGATCTGTCTTTATAGGCGCCAGATGTACTTCCAGGCGCTGCCCCGCCCTTTGCTACAAGACGGATCTGAATTCCCTCAATTCTTTTATTATATCCATTTGTGCCCGCACTTGCTCCATTTTTCGTCCATCCAAGCCAACCGTACGTTTGCGTATGAACACGATAATAAATGTCATACTTTTCAGCCATCTTTCCGGTCAGTTTAATCTGAACCGCTTCCATTTGAAGATTTTTTCCGGTAGTACCGGCAGTAGCACCATTTTTCACCCAGCCCTGCCATCCTGTATTCTGAACATAAGCACGATAAGAAACATCGCCACTATACTGCGGATATTTCAGGTTAATTTGCAATGCCTCCATCCGTTTGGACTGACCTGTGATACCTCCGGTCGCTCCGTTTGCTACTTCACCCAGCCAACAATATGTCTGCATATGGGCTTCATAGCCAATTCCTTTCGTCAATGCTTTTTCCTTATATGCATTTGATAAGGCCCCCGGAGCTGCCGCTCCTTTTGGAAGAATCATAACTTGCAGTGCTTCCATTCTTTTTTCATAACCTGTCGTCCCTGCTGCTGCTCCGTTTTTTGTCCAACCAAGCCAGCCGTACGTCTGAACATGGGCACGATAATAAACATCATAATTTGATGCTTTTGAACCAGTCAGTTGAATTTTGACTGCCTGAACCGCCTTGCTCTCTCCGGTCGTCCCGGACGTTTTTCCACTCGTCACATAAGCTTGCCATCCTTGATCTTCCACAAAAGAAGCGTATCGGATCCCCAGATCTCCATAACCGTTTCCAATCTTAATCTGGAACGCTTCGAGTCGCTTAGATTGTCCTGTTACACCAATCTGATCACCGTTCTGTACGGACGCGGTCCAACCGTCAGCCTGCACATGCCCTGTACTTGAAATGATATTTCTGTCTATAGAAGTACTTGTATTAGAATTTTGCGGATCTCCCATCCAGAAATTTAGATCGACCGCTCCATTGATTCCCGCGACACTTCCTGTAGAAGTACACTGCCAGATATCGTAACTTCCTTCATAAGTACAGGATGTGTTATACTGAGCTACCCATTTAGACCATTTTTCATTCTTAAATACAGAGGAGGTTAGTCTTTCTGTCCACCAATATTTGCTGGCATAAATACCAACTTTGTAGCCTGCTGACGATAACTGATCGCAAAACGTTTTGGCAATGGTACCGATAGTTGTATTGCTCACTCTTCCTGTCGTATTTTCATCTTCCAGATCATAGTAAATTCCATACGCCGGTTTATGCCCCTTTAAAAGCCGCAGCGCATGAGCCGCTTCACTTTTGGCATCTTCTATATTTTCAGAATAAGAATAGAGATACACTCCATATGGAATTCCAAGTCGTTCACATTCTGTCACATTTCTTACCCAGTACCTATCATCATAGGACTGATAATCCCCGCCATAACCACAGCGGATGATTGCAAAGTCAATCCCATCTTTTTTCACTTTTTCCCAGTCAATAACGCCCTGGTGATGGCTGACATCGATTCCTTTCTTCGTCGCCCCTTCAATTACCTGACCGATGCTGTTCATATACTTCCCATTCACTTTCTGCCACGCATATGGATAGGATGCTCTTGAAAGTGCCTGCGGCTCGGAAATCAGTTCTCCGTTCTGATAACGGAAACTGTTCTCCTTTAACTCCTCCGGCTCGGTCTCTTCTTCCGAAGCCTTAGTAATATCTTCGTCTTCTACTGTCTCATTATCATCGGTTTCTCCCTCATTGACAACAGGATCGTCTTTTGTCTCAGTCTCCGGTGTAGTCTTTCCGTCCTTCGGGGTCGATTCCGCCTCCTCTTGTCCGGTCAGCCCCCCTGTTTTGTCCCCGGTTTCCTCAGATAAAAGATCTGTCTCTGAAGCAGGCTCCAAATCATTCCTTGAAACCTTCTCATTCCGAGTTGCAGTCGTTTCCTCTGCCACATTACCTGAAAGCTTGTCCGCTGCATCTCCTGTCAGCGCCGGAGTGATGCAGGCTCCAAGCAACAGGCAAGCGCTGAGTGCAATACCACAAAACCTATGTATCTTTCTTCTCATCTTTATGTCCATTCCTTTCCTTTATACTCTCGGTTCCTTTCACGCCCTATCTTATCATACAGGCCTACTACTGTCAAAATGACTTTTCATCTATCCAGATTTTTCCTTGTCAGACTCTACATCCGGCTTTATTCGTCAAACTCCATTGTAACATAAAATCCCCGGTCTGTTTCTTTAATTTCTTTTATGATGCCTTTTCTGGATTTTAAACGATCCCAGCTTTTGTAAAGCCCACTCATTGCCACAGATGGCTCAATCAGATAACTATATCCTCCAAGTGCCTGAAGTTCTGCTACTTCTGCTTCCTGCCCCTCTTCAATCAATCCGGACCTTTCCATTTTAAATTCCATTTCTCTCATATACTGCCTCCTCTTTTTTCAAAAAAACATTCCAGAAAAATTGTAGTTAAAAACCTGTTTTTTTGTCAATAGGATTTTCCTGTTTTTCCCAGAGTAATTTATACAAATGTTCATATACTATGACTGTAACAAAAAGTTACACAAAACCACACGACGATAAAGGAGGACATTATCATGACAAATCGTTCATCTAATAAAGCAGCCGTACCAGAAGCAAAAGGTGCTTTAGACAAATTCAAATATGAGGTAGCAAGTGAGCTTGGTGTTCCGTTAACAGACGGATACAATGGAGACCTGACTTCCAGACAGAACGGATCTGTCGGCGGTTATATGGTCAAGAAGATGATCGAAGAACAGGAAAGACAGATGGCTGGTAAATAACTCTTTCTGAACAAAAGAATGTGAAACGCCAAAAAGGGCATCCCCGTTTTCATAAAAGGAAATAGGGATGCTCTTTTTCATCGTTATCTTCGTCTTTAATGAAACCGTGTAAACGAAAGCGCTAAAATGATAAAGATTCAGCCATACGACTTAAATTCGCAGTTTATGCTACTTTTTTGCTGCTTACGCAGTTAAATCTTTACCTCATATAAAAAAATGAAAAAAACAGTTGCAAATTTTTTAAAAATGTATATAATAATACTTGTGCCTGTTGGAAAGACATCGTGTAGGGACATCGTACAGCACAAGCCGAAATAGCTCAGTCGGTAGAGCACTTCACTCGTAATGAAGGGGTCGTCAGTTCGAGTCTGATTTTCGGCTTATCAAAAAAGTACCGCAATTTCAAGGGATTCCCAGTATTCCCCGGAGATTGCGGTGTTTTTCTTTTTAAGGATATGGCCGGTATGAAATAGGTATCACCATATCCTTTTTCTATATGGTTTCATTGACTAAAAAAACAACCATAGAAGATTACCATCAGATAAACCGCTTCCTTACAGTACATGAATATGATCCTGGTTTGCTCTTGTAAATACCGGAGATTCCCGTACTTCTTTCATTGTTGCCGCTTCCGCCGCCATCTGCAGGATTTTTGCATCCTGGAAGACATCGCCAAGCCTGAACTCCATAAGTCCGCTCTGACGGATGCCGAAAAGGTCCCCAGGCCCTCTCAGCTTTAGATCCTCGCCCGCAATATAAAATCCATCGTTGGAATGATTGAGAATATCCAGCCGCTTTTTCGTCTCTTTCGTTTTGGATCCTGTCATAAAAATACAGTAGGACTGAAACGCTCCCCTTCCCACGCGCCCCCGGAGCTGATGAAGCTGTGCAAGTCCAAACCGTTCGGCATTTTCCACCATCATCACCGTAGCGTTTGGAACATTAATTCCAACCTCCACAACAGTCGTCGAAACAAGAATCTGAATCTGATTATCCGCAAACCGCTGCATGATCTCATCCTTTTGCTGCTGCTTCATTTTCCCGTGGAGGTATCCAACCGTGATCCCTGTCCCTAGCTTCTCGGAAAGCATGGTAGAGTAATCCATGACGTTTTCCGCCTCCATTGCTTCGCTTTCCTCTACCATCGGGCAGATCACGTAGCATTGTCTGCCCTCTGCCACCTGATTTTTCATAAACCGATATGCAGTCTCCCGATACCCGGTATCCACCACACAGTTTTTAACCGGCAGGCGGTCCTTGGGGAGCTCGTCGATCACAGAAAGATCCAGATCTCCGTAAATAATAATGGCCAGAGTGCGAGGAATCGGCGTTGCGCTCATAACAAGAATATGTGGCATCCTTCCCTTTTTTGCCAGTGCTTCCCGCTGCCGCACTCCGAAACGATGTTGTTCGTCGGTGATAACCAATCCCAGATTGTGATACTGAACCTTATCCTGAATCAATGCATGAGTCCCGATCACCACATCTGCCTCCCCACTCTCAATCCTTGCGTAAGCCTCCCTTCTCTCCTTTGCCTTCATGGAACCTGTCAGCAGCTCTGCCCGGAACCCGACGCCGTATTTCTCAAACATGTCACAGACAGACTGGTAATGCTGTCTTGCAAGCACCTCTGTCGGCGCCATCATCGCTCCCTGATATCCATTATAAGCCGCCTCCAGAAGCGCCAAAACGGCTACGATTGTCTTACCTGAGCCCACATCCCCCTGAATCAGCCTGGACATCGTATCATCGCTCTGTAGATCCTTTCGGATTTCCATCCATACTTTTTTCTGTGCATTGGTCAGCTCATACGGAAGTCTGCCAAGGAAATCATCCACTTCTTTTGCCGGCTTCATCCGACACCAATTGACGCTTGCTTCTTTCTCCTCTTTCATCTGGCGGACCGCCAGAATAAATTCCAGAAATTCCTCAAAGACAAGCCGTTTCCTTGCCTGCATATACATCGTTTTATCCGTTGGGAAATGAATCCCTTTCAGAGCATAATTGTATTCGCAGAGTTCAAAGATCTGACGGATACTTTCCGGCAATGTCTCCTTCTGCAGATGTACATGCTCCATCACTTCCCGCACAGCCTTGCTCACAGTCAGATTCGACAGTCCGGCAGTAAGCGGGTACACCGGCTGCATCGTATGAAGCTTTTCCTGATATTTGCCTGCCGGCTGAAAAATCTCCGGATGCTCCATCACAAGAGAACCCCGCCTGCTTACCACCCGGCCCCTTACGATGATACTGCTCCCGGAGCGCAATGTATTACGCAGAAACGGCATCCGAAACCACAACACTTTCAGCGTTCCGGTCAGATCTTTGACCATGGCGGTCGCTGTCTGAAGTTTCCGGTTGGACGATATCTGGACGTTTCCGTAAACGCAGCCTTCCACAGCGGCTACTGTTCCTTCCTCCAGCTCACTGACCGGTACCGGATCCTCATAGATATCATAGGCCCTCGGATAAAAACGCAGAAGATCTCCCGCCGTATTTACTCCCAATTTCTGAAAGAGCGCTTCCGTCTTTTCTCCAATACCCTTGATCTCTCTAATGCTGGAATCTTCATCCATATTTTATACCTCTTCACATGGGAAAAGGATACCTTTTAAGTATCCCTTTCCTCTCTTTCTCTATTCTACTGACATAACATAGTAGTAAATCGGCTGTCCTCCACAGTGAGCATCCACATCCAGATCTGGATATGTCTCCTCCACGGAAGTCACAAATCTCTCTGCCTCTTCCTCGGAAATATCCTCGCCATAGTAAATACTGATAAGCTCGGATTCTTCTGTCACAAGATTTGCAAGCAGGTCCTTCGCCGTATCGGAAATATCTGTTCCCACAGCGAGAATTCCCTCGTCGCCGATTCCCATGATATCCCCTTCGTGAATCTCCTTGTCCCCGATCTTCGTATCGCGCACTGCATAGGTAACCTGCCCGGTTCTCACCGCCTGAATCGCTTCTGTCATCGCAGCTTCATTTGCAGCCGTATCCTCGTCCGAAGAGAAGCTGATGACTGCCGTAATTCCCTGCGGCACCGTTTTGGTCGGAATGACAACAATCTTCTTATCCTTTGTCAGATCCCTGGCCTGGTTGGCCGCAAGAATAATATTTTTATTATTCGGCAGAATGAAAATCGTCTCCGCATTCACTTCATCAATGGCCTGTAACATATCATCCGTACTTGGATTCATCGTCTGGCCGCCCTCAATAATATAATCCACTCCGATCTCCCGGAAAATCTCATTCATTCCCTCTCCGATAGAAACGGCAATGAAGCCGGTTCGTTTCTTCTCCTGCGGCTTCTGCCGTTTTTCCTGAGCGGCAAGCTTCTCTGCCTCCTGAATGACTCTCTCATGGTGCTCCTCCCGCATGTTGTCGATCTTCATCCTTGTGAGCTGTCCAAAACTCAGCGCTTTCTGAATCGCAAGACCCGGATCATTCGTGTGAACATGAACTTTCACTACCTCGTCGTCCGCCACACAGACAATCGAATCACCGATGGATTCCAGATACGCTTTAAACTCCTGCTCCTCCTGATCGGAGAACTCTCTTCCGGTAAGGATGATAAACTCCGTACAGTAGCCGAACTTAATGTCGGTCTCCTCCATCGGTGCCTTCCCAAAGGATGTCTTTGGCCCCTTGGATGGTTCGATAGAAGAATAATCGATCTCCTTCCCAAGAAACGCATCATACGCACCTCTTAAAATCTCCAGAAGTCCCTGTCCGCCGGAATCCACAACCCCCGCCTCTTTCAGCACCGGAAGCAACTCCGGGGTCTGCTCGAGCACTTGCTGTGCGTGATCCAGAATCTTCGGAAAGATTTCCTCCAGATCTTCTGTCTCAAAGGCAAGCTCTTCTGCTTTCTCGGCAATCCCTCTTGCCACGGTAAGGATCGTCCCTTCTTTTGGCTTCATAACCGCCTTGTAGGCCGTCTCCTTCGCCCGCATGCAGGCTGCCGCAATACCGGCCGCGTCAATCTCCGTCTCTTCCTGAATCGACTTTGTAAATCCTCTCAGAAGCTGGGAAAGAATCACGCCGGAATTTCCTCTGGCGCCGCGGAGGGATCCACTGGAAATCGCCTTGGAGAGCTCCTTCATCCCCGGATGTTCCAGGGCTCTTACTTCCTTTGCTGCCGACATGATCGTCATGGACATATTCGTACCGGTATCTCCGTCCGGGACAGGAAATACATTCAACTCGTTAATGTACTCTTTCTTAGCCTCTATATTCTGTGCGCCTGCCAAAAACATCTTCGCAAGCATGTCTGCATTTATCGTTTTCATAGCCACCTCAAAGTTCCTCCCATATTAATCGATTACCCGTACGCCTTCAATGTAAACATTGATCTTATCAACCGGCATATTGGAAAATTCCTCGACTTTATATTTTACATTACTGATCAGATTGTCCGTAACAGCTGAAATACTGACCCCATATGCAACAATGACATGGAAGTCAAGGTGAATCCTGTTATCTTCCGTGAGCTCCACATGGATGCCGTGGGTCAGGCTGTCTTTTTTCAGCAGTCTCACCAATCCGTCTTTCATATTGACTGCCGCCATTCCGACGATACCGAAACACTCCACAGCAACAGATCCTGCATATTTCGCAATCACTTCCGGTGAAATGGTGATAATTCCCAGTTCTGTACTCATGCTGCCTTTCATACTCTGATACCTCCAATTCCTATCTATCCTTGATTTCCGTTCTTTCCACGAAGTATTCTGTTTTATTATACCTTGTTTACGCATATTTTACAACATATACTCTTCATGTTATCCCTAAAACAATGAAATTTTTCTCATTTCCCGGAAATAAACTCTTGCATTTCCAGAATATATCTGATAATATAGTTAGTGTTGTGAGTTCTCTTATATGAGGACTAGTAAGAGCGTTAGGAGGTGTAATCATGGCGAAATGTGCTATTTGCGAAAAAGGGGCTCATTTTGGAAACAATGTCAGCCACTCTCATAGAAAAACACCAAAAATGTGGAAATCTAATGTAAAATCTGTTCGTGTTAAAACAGAAGGCGGAGCAAAGAGAATGTATGTATGTACATCCTGTTTAAAATCCGGCAAAGTAGAAAGAGCATAAGTTCTGCATACACAAGAACCAGGATCGATCGTCCTGGTTTTTTTGTTTCCTATTTAACAGCAGAATAACACATATCCCAACACCAGAAACACTGCCGTGATAAAGATATCCCAAACCAAACCCGGCAGGAACATCGAAAGAATCAGTCCTGCCGCGATCATAAAACACGCAAATCCTACTACTCTTCTCATACGATATCCCTGCCGTTTTCTTCTTTGTTCTTATATATGCATTTTTTCTTCTCTTTATTCGTCCTGCTTTTTCCCTTCATCCAGAATCTCGTTGACGTCTTCTTCTGTCACCTTCGTCTCTTCTTTGGTGCGGAAACGGTCTACCAGATCTGGAACCATGTCAAGAATCTTTGTGATCGTATCCTGATTTTTAATGTTTACCAGCCTTGTTGTCCCATTCTGGATCACAAGCACCGCGCACGGCGTCATCTTTCCGCCCAGTCCGCCAGCTCCTTTTTCATTTTTCTCTGCGGTAAACGATCCTGCCCCTACGGAAAAAGACACGTCCACAAGCGGGAGGATGATCGTATCTTTTATGTGGATCGCCTCGCCCACCACCGTCTTGGATGAAATCACGTTATCCATTCCGTGAAACAATGCTTCCATCGTTGATTTGAAATTACTCTCTGACATTTATACTTCCTCCTTTTTCTGCCGTTTTAACAGACGCAGCACCTCTTTTGCCGTACTGCGGATATTCTTGTCTGCCGCCAGCCTGACGGCCGCCCCTGCCAAATGATTCATCCGGATATGCCCCCGGATGAACACCCGCCCACGAAGGGTAGTCTTCTCAAAATCAGGCACAATCTGAAGCCACTGTCCAAAGAATGGATAAAACAGAGCAAGACCGGCCAAAATCTTTCCTGTATAATAAGGATCATCAAGTCCATACTCAATCCTTCCCCAGCCGCTTCTCGGAAGCCATGCTTTCAAAAGACGAAATACGGTTTCTTTTCCTTTTCTGAACGCCGCCTGGTGTACTTCATCTTTGATAACCGTCTCCACCCGGTTCTTGATATCGGACAGTGCCTTTATCTTATCACAGATCCTGTGAAATGTATACTTGATTTTCTCGAGAAACCGCTCAAAAACAGTCGCTTTTGCTTCTTTCTTCTTTTCACTTTCTTCCTTTGCCTTACTTTCCTTTTTCCCCGCTTCGCCGGATACAGGACGCTTCACCTCTGGTTTCTCTCTTCGCACCTTGTCCTCTTTTTCCGGATCTTTGTTTTCACTGCGAATCGCTCTTACTTCTTCCGGGCTCTCTTTCTCCTCCCGTTCTAAATCCATCTTGCCGGAAATTTCTTTCTCCGGTTTCGGATTCTCCTGTTCTTCGGTTTCTTGCTTCTCTTCTTTATCCTGCCCGATCTTCTTCCATGCAATTCTCACCTGCCGCCAAAACTTCTGGTTTTCATAGACGGTGTGAAAGGTGATCAGCCGAAAGAAATACCGGATGGAAACGCTTACCCGGATCTCTTCCGGAGTATGAATATCTCCCTCGGCACTTAGTTCGTACCGCACAGGCACAAACAGCAGAATCAATATTCCAAGCAAAAGCAGCCCCAAAACCAGTAGAAGCAATATGCCTGCTATCTTTAGAATCCATAGTAAAATATGTACAATGATCATTCTAACTTCCCTGCCGCTTCCAAATATACTGCCTGACATCTGCATCCCCGGTCTCCCGGAACACTTGATCGATAAGCTCCCTGACAAGCTCCAGTGCCTGTAGATATCCTTTGGCCAGACCTACCACAAATACATCTTTTTCCCTGTACCACGTTTGATTCAGCATCCCGCTATGGTATATTTCCAGTTGATTTCTCTCATTTTCCGGCAGGGCGATCAGATAGACCCTGAACTGGAATTCTTTCTTTTCCAGATGCTCGATGATCTCCTCTTCCCTGCCTTTTAGCTCTTCACTGACATACAGTTCTTTCCAATACCTCATTTTCAGAACCTCTATTTTGCATAATACGCCTTAAAAATCTCCTCGGCAATGTCTGTCGCTACGTCTCCGGTACTGTCTGAATTCTCAATGACAACTGCCAATGCTACATCCGGATTCTCTACATTAGAAAATCCGATAAACCAGGAGTGCGTTTTCTCTTTATCATCACTGTATTCACTCGTTCCGGTCTTTCCGGCAATAGAAACACCAAGAGAATGTAAGGAACGGGCTGTACCGTACTCTACAACACCCTCCATATATTCGGTAAGCTGTGCCGCCTCTTCGGAAGTCATCAGTTCCTTATAAGATTCCGGCACGTATTTCTCTACTGTCTCTCCCTGGGCACTCGTAATCTGATCAACCAGATAAGGCTTCATCAAAATCCCATTATTTGCGATCGAGGAAGTCAGCATTGCCATATAATATGGACTGACCTGCAATTTTCCCTGTCCGAATGCCGTCATGGCAATGGCTGCATCTCCGTCATCCTTCTTAAGATTGAACTTACTCTCATTATAAATAAGCGGGCAAGGCAATTCCGTGTCAAACAAAAGATCCTCTGCTGTCTTTCGGAACTCATCCACATCCAAACTGAGACCTATGTTGGAAAAAGAAGTATTACAGGAGTATGCCAGGGATTCTGCCAGATCCACTGTTCCATGTACCTCATTTCCATAGCAGTGAATCTCATTTTTCCCGGCTGTGATCTCTCCGGTACAACGATACGTGTAGTTTTTGTAATCCGGATTCTGGCGCATATATGCCAACGTTGTCAGTACCTTGAAAGTAGATCCCGGTGCATACTGGCCCTGCGTGGCACGGTTCACCAAAATCCCCTCTGTATTCTGGTTCAGGCTCTCCCAGTCTTCCACAATCGTGTTCGGATTATAGGATGGCTTAGAAACCATCGCCAGAATCTTTCCCGTGCTCGGCTCGATTACCACCGCCGCACCTCTGTTGGATCCTAAAGCATCATACGCCGCCTGCTGAATATTCGTATCCAGCGTGGTAGTAATATTATTTCCTTCACTTTTTCGGCCTCTGAGCTCATTCAGCAATTTCGTCTGCAGCGGAACATCCGAAGTCTGAAGCTGGAAGTTCTGTGCAGATTCCAGGCCCGATTTTCCTTTATCTGCGTACCCGACCACATGGGCGTACAACTGCTCATACGGGTATTCCCTTGTCTGAGTACCGTCCTCATTTTCCCTGGACTTTGCAAGAACGTTTCCATCCTTATCCAAAATCGAGCCACGCAGCACCTGAATTTCATAAAGACTCATTCTCGGATTCCTGGAATCATTGATGATATCCCTGCCCTTTACCACATTGAAATAAGAGAAATATCCGATCATCCCTACGAATAACAGTACGAAAAAGTAAGTCACAAAGACATACTGTCGGTTGGCTTTCTTCTTTCTCTTGTCCCGGCGGCGTTCTTCCTGCTTCTCCTTTTTCTTTTGTGCTTTTCCCGGCTTGTGCGGAACCGGTCTACGGTCTTGGTACACGCTGTGATCCCCGGCTCTTAGGCTTTCTTCTTCGATCTCCCGACGAAGCTCCCGCTGAAGACCTTGTTCCATTTGATCGAGGTCCTCCGGCCTGCTGCGCCTGTCGTCTTCTCTTTGCCCGTAATTGTCTCTCTTTCTGTCGCTCAATATCTTCTTCCTCATCTTCTCTTAATATATACAGCCCCTGGATGATCGCAAACATGATCATCGTACTTAAAAGGGAACTTCCTCCATAGCTCACAAGCGGAAGCGTTACACCCGTGGATGGGATGAACTTAATGACGCCTCCGATCGCGAGAAACACCTGGAAAATATAACAGGTTCCAAGTCCCAGCGCTACCAGCTTGTAGAAGCTGTCTCTGATCTGCATTGCAATATTCAGAAACATGATGTAACAACTGACACAGATCAAAATGATGCAGATCGCAAAGACAGCTCCCAGCTCTTCTGCTATAGCAGAAAAGATAAAGTCCGTCGTGACCACCGGGATCTTATCCGGAAGTCCCTGGCAAAGTCCAAGTCCGAACCAGCCTCCGGTACCGATCGCAAACAGCGACTGCGCCACCTGATATCCCCCATTGCTGTAAACAGCAAACGGATCTTTCCAGACCGTTACTCTCGTTCTCACATGAGAAAACAGAAAATACGCGGCTACCGAAGCAAGACTCCCTGCCCCTAAGCCTGCCGCAATATAGACCGGCTGTCTCGTAGCCACATACAACATCACAAGGTACACGACAAAGACAATCAGCGCCGCCCCCAGATCCTTGGAGGCAACAAGAATCAAAACGTGCAGAGCAGCAATCGCAGTCGTGATGACAACATTGCGAAAATCCCTGATTCTATAGAGGCTGGCCGCCACAAAAAATACAAAAATAATCTTCACAAGCTCAGATGGCTGAATACTGATTCCCCCAACCTCAAATCCAAGCATGGCACCGTATGACACACGCCCGACGATAATAACCGCCACAAGCGCCACCACTCCGGCCACCGCATAGAAAATCTTTAACCGGGAGAGAAACCGTGCCTTACGGATAATGACCGGTACGAACAATGATAATACCGCCGATACCGCTACAATCAACGCCTGCTTGACGGCGTTACTGTAAGATAACCTTGTCAGCATGATAAACCCGACTGCCAAAAGCATACACATATTGTTGACAACAAGTCTTGATACTTTCGGATACAAAAAACCATAAAGCAGGATAATCGATCCCAAAAGCGCCACCTGTATCACATAAAATACTAGAATCCTGGCCTCCTTCATCCGTAAAAACAACGTCAGAAACGCTAGAAAATGGATCATAAAGATCCAGATGCTCTGCCTTCGTAAGATCCACATCTTCGTGTAGGCATCGTGATAACCGAACACACTGAAACACTCAAACGTGTAGATTACCATCATCAGCAGAATCAGATATTTTGAAATTTCCATTATGATATTAAACAACTTGTCACCTACTTTATTCCCCTTTTATAGTGTCCTCTTGTAAAATCAGCAAATACCTCTGCTGCCGTAAGAGTTTTCTGTCCCCTCCAGAATGCATCTGCGTAAATCCGGATCACCCTTTTTGTCTCTTCTGTATCCTCTATCGTAAAATGAAGCCGGATCTCGTGAATTCCCATCTCTTCGATCTCCCCTATCTGTTCCAACAAAACAAGCGGCGCCGTATTATAGATAATATTATAACATGTATCACAATAATTTTTTACATAAAATGTCTTCTGATAGCGGTCTTTGAGTCTCGTGATGCTCTCTTTACCATCACAGCGTCCGATGGACTTTTTTACACACCCCGCACTGATCATCATCGGTGCGTAGCCATATACCACCATCTCCGATGCCGGGGTACATATCTCACGAATCTCCTGACTATTTAACTCTAATGATATTGTTGTACCATTTATCCCCGCCTTTTTCAAGAATTCTACTGCTTTTTTGTTCAATGTATACAAATGATGGTCCGCACGAACCGTGTTTTTCCAGCCTTTTTTTTGCAAATATGCCAAAGACTCCACGTTTCTTACAAGAGCCCCCTTCCACGGAACCTCACAAATTGCCTTCCATCTGCTGTCAAGCAGGCGCTTCGCCCGCTCGCGGAAAATGTGCGGCAAAACAATGTACCACGGAATCTTACTCTCTTCATAGAGCCTTTGGATCTCTTCTCTTTCCTCCTGATTGGAACACATAGCAGCCGCCAGATGGCTTTCTACATAAATTCGCCTCACATCTTCGGATCGTGCGGCCACCCGGAGCTGGTTTTTCGTCTCCACCAGTACAGAAAGCACGTTTTTTTGTCCCTCCCTGGAGATCAAAGACTCACCTTGAATCTCTTCCTGTTCTACCATCGGTACCCTCTTGCACGACCGTTTATACTGTTTCAGAATTTCTTCCTCAAGACGCTCGGCAGCCGTTCTCCGCAGCTCATTGACTACCTGCATTGGAATAAAAATACCGTCCTCCATCTCCATCTCCAGAGACTCGATCTGAAACGGCGTATTCCCCATCTTCCGAAGCTGTCTTTCCACTCTTGCCCGGTCTACCGCCTGCTTCTTTGCAGCTTGCGGAGAACTTCCTTCTACACGTACCGAAAATGAACCGCTTTTCAATATCAGTTTGGATGGCTCGTCCATACAGAACATTGCTTTTGCCTGAACCGGACGTCGGACCTCGGCCGTCCGGATCCGCTCCTGAATCTCTTGGATCAATCGTTCATTCCGTACTCTTGCCAGAATCGTGCGTGGCCGGACTGTAGTTCCTTTTGCCACAAGGAGCTGAAACTGCCCGCCCTTTTTTACATCCTGTCCAAGGGTGACATTTTCCTTTGGAGAGATTTCCAGCACGTCCCCTTTCTGGAGCGGTACAAGTGCCTTTGCAAGAAGGCTTCGGCCTTTCTGACGCTCCACGCAGGCAGAGTGGATCCCGGCATGGTTCGACCTGTCCGGCGTCAGCATCTCCGGCCCGTTCTGTACATGATAATATCCCCGGCAGCTACCGCCCCGGTTGTAAAGATCCATCAGGCGCTGCTTATCCTCCTCAGATACCTGGTATCCGGCTCTTCCCTTTTTCAGATAAAGATCCGTATACTTCCGATACACCCGTACCGTCTCTGAAACGTATTCCGGCTTCTTCATCCTGCCCTCGATCTTAAAGGAATCTACCCCTGCCTCGATGAGATCCGGAAGATCCTCCAATGCCATGATATCTTTGAGACTCAGGATACAGGAAGGCTTTTTTTGCCCTTCTGCCTGATATTTCAGACGGCACGGCTGAGCACACTGTCCCCGGTTCCCACTACGTCCTCCCAGCATACTGCTAAAAAGACACTGCCCGGAATAGGAGTAACAAAGCGCCCCTTGGACAAAACACTCTATTTCCAGT
Source organism: Sellimonas intestinalis (assembly GCF_001280875.1). Lineage (GTDB taxonomy): Bacteria > Bacillota > Clostridia > Lachnospirales > Lachnospiraceae > Sellimonas > Sellimonas intestinalis. Next base: position 27,825 of record NZ_LGAJ01000020.1, read on the forward strand.
CCCGTTTCCTCTTTCATCTTTCTAATTTCCGCAAGGGAAAGCTCTCTGGCCGGAACAACCCGCTCCACGCCATATTGCTTTAAAAATCCGGCTCCTAATGCTCCCGCCACGGACATTTGCGTGCTTGCATGGATTGCAAGATCCGGAAACTGCTCCCGTATAAATGCAAGCGCCCCCAGATCCTGGACGAGAACCGCATCCAATCCATTTTCATAAAACGGCTTTAGAAACGAATACAGCCTTTCTTTCATCTCACGTTCCTTAATCAGAGTATTGACTGTCAGATACAGCTTTCTCCCGTACAGATGTGCCTCCCGGATGGCCCGGATCATCGTTTCCTCATCAAAATTGCCCGCATATGCCCTGGCTCCGAACAGATTACCGCCCGCGTACACCGCATCGGCTCCGGACCGGATCGCCGCCTCAAACGCCTCGTATGTCCCCGCCGGCGCCAGAATCTCCACTTCTCTTCTCTTTTTTCTATTCTCCATGACTCTTGATTCCTGCCTTACTTTGAAAAAAGGCTGTCCTTCGACAGCCCTAATTCTTTCGGTGATTTTTCATTTCCGTTTCCAACTGCACAATCTTCATCTGCAGTTCCTGGTTTTCCTCTTTCATCTTCTCCATTGCCCTGTCCGCATTTTCCAGCTTAATCTGTGCGGAGATCAATTCGTGCTTTAAGTCATACATCTCTTTATCTTTCGACTCCATATCAATTTCAAGAGACGTGCCCTGCTCTTTTGCTTTGAAATAATCGTCCGCAATGTTCAGTGCGAGAAGGATGCTTTTCGTGTCGCTGCTCTGCTTTTTATAGCTCTCGTTCTCACTACATTCTGCTATCTTGTGATTCAGATAGTTGGATACTTTCTGGAGATACTCCTCGCTCTCAAAACCACTCAGCGTAAATACCTTGCCATCAATGATAACTTCGGTATAATTTCTTGATGCTGCCATAGCCAGTGCCTCCTCCTTCTAAAACGAAGTCTCTGATAATTATTATAAACGATCCCGTCAGAAAAACCAACCTTTTTCTACGAGATTCGTAACGATTCCATCGCTGTCCTGCCGTACGGCCTGAATCGTTATTTTAACTGTCCCTAGAAAGTGAAAATCCCAGATGCTGGTAGGCAAACGAAGTAGCCACCCTTCCTTTTGGTGTTCTCTGCAAAAAACCGTTTTTTAAAAGGAAAGGCTCATAGACGTCCTCCAGCGTTCCGGAATCTTCCCCGATAGCCGCTGCCAACGTCTCAAGCCCCACCGGGCCGCCGCCAAACTTCTCGATCATCGTCATCAGAATCGTCCGGTCCGCATAATCCAGTCCGAAACGGTCCACCTCCAAAAGATCCAGGGCATAGACCGCCACCTCTTCTGTAATCACCCCGTCGTATTTCACCTGGGCAAAATCCCGCACCCGCTTCAAAAGACGGTTCGCAAGTCTGGGCGTCCCTCTGGAACGTCTTGCGATCTCCATCGCCCCTTTCGGATCAATCTCCACACCGAGCATCTGTGCCGAGCGCTGTACAATCGTTCGCAGCTCCTCCGTCGTATAAAATTCCAGCCGGTTCACCACACCAAAACGGTCTCGCAGAGGCGCGGTCAGCATCCCGGCTCTGGTCGTCGCTCCCACCAGCGTAAACTTCGGCAAATCCAGGCGGATCGACCTGGCTCCAGCTCCCTTGCCAATGACGATATCGATAGCATAGTCCTCCATCGCCGGGTAGAGCACTTCCTCCACCTGGCGGTTCAGCCTGTGGATCTCATCCACAAACAGGACGTCCCGTTCCTGTAAATTGTTCAGAATTGCCGCCATCTCCCCCGGCTTTTCGATGGCCGGACCGGACGTCACCTTCATATTAACTCCCAGCTCATTGGCGATAATACCCGCAAGAGTCGTCTTTCCAAGTCCCGGAGGCCCGTAAAAGAGCACATGGTCAAGCGCCTCTCCCCTGGCCTTAGCCGCCTCGATATAAATTTTCAGCGTCTCCTTCGCCTTTGTCTGTCCGATATAATCCTCCAGATACTGCGGACGCAGACTTCCCTCAATCTTCTGGTCTTCCTCCAAAGTTTCTGTTGTAATAATTCGTTTCTTCATTGTCTCATTGCCTTCCACAATCTCGTTTTCTGACCATATGGCCGAATCGTTACCATGTTCCGGTGACGATCTTTAAAGCCGTACCGCTAAAACAGCGACATCTGGCGGAGTGCCTTTTTAAGCACCTCCTCCACCGTACTGTCTCCGTCGATTTCGACGCTTCTGACTGCCTGGAATGCCTCAGTACTTCCATATCCAAGTGCCACCAAAGCTTCCACTGCTTCTCCCTGAATCTCTCCGGTTCCCGCCGACTTCTGCAAAAGCGTCTTTCCCTCCGGCTCATTTCCACCAGCCTCGGTAAGCTCCAGTTTGTCTTTCAGCTCCAGAATCAGCTTTTCTGCCGTCTTTTTCCCTATCCCCTGAGCTTTGGAAATAGCCTTTACATCTCCTGCCAACACAGCAAACCGAAGGTCATTGGGTGTCATCTGATTCAGGATATTCAGCCCGCCTTTCGGTCCGATCCCGCTGACACCGATAATCAGGCGAAAGACCTCCAGTCCGTCTCTGGTCAGAAACCCAAAAAGCTGCATTACATCCTCTTTCACATGTAGATATGTATTTATCTTCACTTCCTGACCCGTGGACGGAAGTCTTGCTATATCACTGCCGGACATAAAAATCCCATAGCCGACTCCCCCAACGTCAATTACCACCTGGTCTTCTCTCACATCCGCAAGCTCCCCACGAATATATGAAATCATGTCATTTCCTCCATCCTGTTAAAATTGCAGTGACCGGATTCTTTTGAGCATCTCACCGGCCGCTAACCCGATGACAAATCCGGTCAAAAGTCCGGAGATCAGCAGTACAGGCAAATACGAAAAGACACCATATGTCTCCACCATCAACGCCGCCGCCAAAAGCTGCCCTATATTGTGGAATACCCCTCCCGCAATGCTCACGCCCAGAATACTGACGGAACGGATCCGTTTCATCCCCCACATAACCGTCAAACTGAGAATACCTCCTGCCAGACTGTAAAGAATACTCATCAGATTACCAAACAGAAATCCGGTCAGAACAACACGCACTCCAGAAAGCAAGTACACCTCTCCCACAGGCATCCGGTAAAGGGCAATCACAATGACCAGATTGGCAAGCCCAAGCTTCACCCCCGGAATCCCGATCTGAAATGGGATTAGGGTCTCAATATAACTGAAAATCAATGCAAGCGCCACAAAAACTCCAAATGACGCCAGCCTTGCTCCTTTTCTCTCCACGTTTCACCTCATCTACTGTACTACTGCATCCACATCCGTATCCTCCCCTTCTTCGATCGACACCACGATCTTGTAAGGCAGACAGATAATATTCTCTCCGTTTCGCGAAATCGCCTTGTGCCGGACACAAATCTGATCCGGACAGCGGGCTGTTTCCATCCGGGCGCTTCCATCTTCAATGCGAAGTGTATTCGTTCCGCCGTTTATCTCCACGGTTCGGTCTTTATCCAGGCGGTAACGCCCTTCTTCCTCCCCGTCCACATAAATGACAACAGCGCCGCCATCATGCCCGGAGAGGAACGTATATATTCCAAACGCCGATCCTGCCACAAGCAGAATCACAAGAACAAGTATGATATCCCCTTTTTTCATCGGCCCCTCCTTCTTCCGGTCTATTTTAGCACATCCTCCTCGGCACTGCAACCGTACGTTCGACTCCTGCGGCAGACAAACGAAAACGACGGTGCTGCTTTGAAAGACCGCTCCGCCGTTTTACTTTTATCATTTTAATATCCGTAATAATATCCTCCGGATGTCGTTCCGTAAGAAACGCTTCCGATCATGACAACAAGAATCAGGAACACAATCAGAAGTACAACCAGTACTGCCTCAATAATCAGAGCCGCACGGCAGAAATTTCTCCGGTGAAGATTTCCCTGTTTGGCAAAAGCCCAGTAACAATAGAGAATAATGCCCCCACAACATGGAATAAAGGCCGCCAAAAGTGTCAACAGCCAATCGCCCATCGTAAGCGGTGTACTGTCCCACTCTCCCTGTGATCCATGGTCCTGTGCCTGATATGGCGCTCCTTCTCTACGATACTCACCATAAGAATACGAAGTATCCTCCCTTGATCCCCTCTCTCCTGGTTCTGATTCATGGAACGGTGTCTCCGGCGCCACGCTGTTTTCCTTCATCCCATGATCTGTATTCTCAAGTTGATTTTTATTTTCTTCCATGACTTTGACTTCCCCTTTCGCTCGCTTTATTTTATCACGCTTTTTTTATCAACACAATATGTCGCGCCCCGATTTCACAGAATATACATCCTCTCTACCTATTCAGCACTTGAAACGCCTGAGCAATCCGGCTCAGAAGATTCCCCGGATAATAGCTCATCGGCGGTTCTCCCGGAAAGTAACGGATCATCCTGTAGATATAAAACACAAACATTCCTGCCAAAAGAAAGATCAGCCATTTCTTTAAAGATCCCGTCTCTTTGTGCAGAATATATCTCCGGATCACAAAAACTGCCGTCAATAAACCAATTCCATAGATAAACGGATGCAGGTACCATGCCTGCAGAAACTCTCCCCTCAGAATAGAAAAGCCCGCCCTTGAAAGCCCACATCCCGGACAGGGAAATCCCGTAATCATAACAAACGGGCAGGAAGAGTAGAATATATTCCACGCAAGAAAAAAATAGATTCCCAGCACCAAGATGACATACCGGATACTCCAAAGATCCCTCCTGATCATCCTCATACTCTCTTTTATCCATTTCTTTCTGTCCATCATTCTCCTCTTCCTGCCCGCCTTTTCTCATCCTGTCTTCTTAACTGATGATCTTCTTCGGACATTTCTCCGCGCATTTTCCACAGTTCGTACATTTCTCCGGATCAATATGCGCCACATTATTTGTCACAGTTACCGCGTCAAACTCACAGACTCTTTCACACATCTTACATCCGATACAGCCGACAGAACATACGCTCATCACGTCTTTTCCCTTGTCGAGAGAGCTGCACTGTACAAGATGCTTCTGATCATACGGTACAAGTTCAATCAGATGTCTTGGGCACGCCGCCACACATTTTCCACAAGCTTTACATGCATCCTTGTCAACCACCGCAATCCCATCCTGGATATGAATCGCGTCAAACGGACATGCCGCCACGCAGCTTCCCTCTCCGAGACATCCGAATGTACATGCCTTCGGTCCTCCGTTCTGCATCATATTCACCATGACACAGTCCTTCGTACCTGTATATTTATAGTTTTCTTTTGCCTTTTCACATGTACCCGCACATTTTACAAATGCGGTCATGTGAACAGTCTCACCGGCTTCCTGTCCCATGATTGCTCCTACCTTTGCGGCAACCGGAGCTCCTCCTACCGGACAGGCGTTGACCGGAGCTTCTCCCTTCACAATCGCCGCCGCAAGACCCGAGCAGCCCGCATATCCACAGCCTCCACAGTTGTTGCCCGGAAGCACGCCTGTGATAGCCTCTTCTCTCTCATCTACTTCCACTGCGAACTGCTTTTGCGATACTCCAAGGAAGACACCGATAAACAAACCTACACCACCGACAATCGCGGCGGCAACGAGTATACCTGTCATATTCCATTTCCTCCCTTAAATCAAACCTGAAAATCCAAAAAACGCAATGGACATCAGCGCCGCTGTAAGCAGAACAATCGGTGTTCCCCGGAAAGATTCCGGCACATCATTGTGCTCTGTCTTTTCCCGGATTCCCGCCATAATAACGATGGCGATCGTAAAGCCAACCGCTGTCGCAAAGCCGTTCACCACGCTGCTCAGAATATTGTACTCATACTGCACATTATTCAACGCCACACCAAGTACGGCACAGTTTGTCGTAATCAACGGAAGATACACGCCGAGGGCCTGGTACAGTCCCTGCATCGTCTTCTTTAAGAACATCTCTACAAACTGCACCAGGGCAGCAATCACGAGAATGAACACGATCGTCTGCAAATATTCGACATGAAACGGCTGCAAAATAAATTCATAAATCAAACTCGTGCAAAAAGAAGCGATTGTGATGACAAAAATAACCGCTCCACCCATACCGGCCGCTGTCTCAATCTTCTTAGATACTCCAAGGAACGGGCAGATTCCAAGGAACTGGCTCAGCACGACATTATTGACAAGCGCAGAGCCAACGGCAATGATAAATAATTCTTTCATCTGTTCCCCCTCCTATTCCTTGTCCTGTCCGGATGAAAGGGAAGAAGCACATCCACCGCAGGAAGCACATCCGCCTTCCGCACAGCCACCTTGAGGCTTTACGACTTTCTTGCCCTTTTTTTCCATGTGATTCATAATCTTGTTTCTCGCCGCCACCAGCATGGACAACACGATAAACGCACCCGGCGCCAAAATAAAGATCGTAATCGGCTCGTAAGAAGACGGCATGATCTGAATACCAAACACTTGCCCAGCTCCAAGCAGCTCTCTTACGATACCAATACAGGTAAGTCCAAAGGTAAATCCAAGTCCCATTCCAAGTCCGTCAAACAAAGACGGAAGGATCGGATTCTTAGAAGCGTAACTCTCCGCACGCCCAAGGATGATACAGTTTACAACAATCAGCGGAATGTAAAGCCCAAGCGAATCATAAAGGCTCGGTACAAACCCTTGTAGAAGAAACTGAACAATCGTTACGAAAGAAGCAACCACTACAATAAATGCCGGAATTCGAACCGAATCCGGAATGATTTTCCGAAGCGCGGAAATCATAATATTGGATAAAACAAGCACCACCGTTGTGGAAAGTCCCATCCCGATTCCGTTGATGGCGGATGTCGTGACCGCAAGCGTCGGACACATGCCAAGCATCATAACAAACGTCGGATTCTCTTTGATAATTCCATTATATAAGCGTTCCACACATCTATTCATCTGCACTGCCTCCTAATACATTCTGAAAATATCCAAGAGACGAGTTCACAGCTCCTGTCACGGCCCTGCTTGTGATAGTAGCGCCGCTGATCGCATCGATCTCTTCGCCCTCTCCTCCATCTTTAGAGACGTAAAAGTGATCTGTCTGTTTGCCGGAATACTGCTCGTAAAAATCCGGTTCCGCCGCCTTCATACCAAGACCTGCGGTCTCACTGATGGAAAGGATCGCAATCCCGCTGACAGTTCCATCGCTTTGAATACCGACAGACACCTGGATATCCCCTCCGTATCCGTTCGGGTCAGTGGATGTGATAACATATCCAATCGTTTCGCCGCCCTGTATTGCTTCTACTGCCTCATCAATGACAGCGCCGTCGTCCACACCTGCTGACGCCACCGCATCCGCAGCTTCCTGGGCATCCACTTTTAACACTTCAAAAGCATCCGCATCTTCAAATACCTGCTGATACGCCTCCTGCTTCGCCTCTTCCTGTGCCTTTGCGATCGGCTCCTTTGTAATCTGATAGACGCCGCCTAACGCCACGCCGGAAACCAGTGTGATGATTGTCAGAATCACCGTATTTTTCAAAATCTTGTTCATTATTTCTCTCCTCCTTTACCAAATGGTTTTGGAAGAGTAACCTTCTCAATCAGCGGAACGAGAATGTTGCCGATAATAATCGCGTAGGATACTCCTTCCGCGGATCCCCCATAAAGGCGGAACAGTCCGGTCAGGACACCAAGAAGGATACCATAAACGATCTGCCCTTTCTTAGTAATCGGGCTTGTGACATAATCAGTCGCCATAAACCAGGCGCCGAGCATAATTCCACCGCCGCACAGATGAGCGGTAATAAAGCTCCAATCAAAACCATGACCACCGAAAATCGTGATAAATACCACAAAGCTTACTAAGTAACTGCCCGGAATTCTAAGATCAATAATTCCCTTTAAAAGCAGGATAATTGCACCGATCATAATTGCGATCACGGAAGTTTCCCCGATCGTTCCCGGAATCTGCCCAATAAACATTTTCATAGTATCTACATTCGCAATCGAACCATCCGCGCGCATCGTAGCCAGAGGAGTCGCCCCAGCCACACCATCGTATGTAAAAGAGGTCATTCTCCCGGTAAAGGAAATCAAAAGAAAGCATCTTGCCGCAAGGGCCGGGTTCATAAAATTCTGTCCCAGACCTCCAAAAAGCTGTTTTACGATCAGAATTGCGAACACTGCTCCCAAAACGCCCATCCACCATGGGGCAGAAGGCGGAAGATTGAGCGCCAGCAAAAGCCCCGTCACTGCGGCACTCATATCCTGAATCGTCACCTTTTTATGCATCAGTTTTTCGTAAACAAACTCCGTCAGCACAGCCGCTGCCACTGTCACGATCACCAAAATCCACGCATTTTGATCCCGGAAATTCCAAATTCCAAAAAGCGTCGCAGGCAGAAGCGCAATCACAACCCACAGCATGATATTTCCTGTGGAGTCCTTGGCCCGGATATGCGGAGATGCCGAAATATTAAACTGCTCGTTCACTTTGTCCACCTCTCACTTTCTACTTTTTCTTCCTGTTTGCAAGAACGGTTTTTCTCATGGAACTGATCGCCTGCTTAAGCTGCCGCTTCGCCGGACAGACATAACTACAGGAACCACACTCCATACATTCTACACCGAACTCTTTCTCAAATGCCGCCTCATCATGGCGCTCTGCGTAATCCGCAAGCCTGGACGGAATCAGGCGGCTTGGGCATGCCTCAATGCACCGGCCGCAGTTAATACATGCGGATGGTTCGTACTTTGCCACCTCGTCTTTTGTCATACACAGAATCGAGGAAGAAGTCTTTGTAACAGGGACATCCAGTGTAAACATGGCAAATCCCATCATCGGACCGCCGGAAACAATCTTCTCCGGAGTACCCTGAAATCCTCCCGCCATATTGACCAGCTCCTGCTGGTTCATGCCAAGCGGAACTTTGAAATTCCCCGGATTCGTGATTCCATCTCCGCTGACCGTTACCACACGGTCGATGCACGGTCTGCCGTTGACAACCGCATCGTAAATGTGGATGATCGTCTCCACATTGTCCACTACGCACCCAACATCGGCTGGAAGCATGGAAGAATTGATCGCTCTTTTCGTCACCGCATAGATTAACTGGCGCTCACCGCCCTGCGGATATTTGGTCATCAGCTTGGCTACTTCCATACGCGGCTCACCGCTCGTCAGTTTTTCCAGCTTCTCAATACAATCAGGCTTATTATCTTCCACCGCAAAGATCCCCTTCGCATTGTCAAAGAGCTTCAGAATGACACGCATACCTTCTACAAGATCCTCCGGGTTTTCCATCATTCTGCGATAATCCGCCGTAATATAAGGCTCACACTCCGCACAGTTTGCGATGACATATTCAATCTTTTCCGGTTCCTTCGGTGAAAGTTTCACTCTCGTTGGGAATCCTGCTCCGCCCATTCCGACAATCCCTGCCTCAGCGATTAAATTCAGAATCTCTTCCTTAGAAAGCATCTCCAATGGTCTGGTAGAAAGTCGCTCAGCCTCTGTATAGGCCCCATCATTCTCCACGATAATGGATGAAACCTTTCCCCCGGTCGGTGTAAAATACGGAGCAATCGCTTTTACCTTTCCGGAAACCGAGGAATACACCGGAGCAGAGACAAACCCTCCGGCCTCCGCAATTTTTTGTCCTTTCAGAACCTGATCTCCGACCTTGACAATCGGAGCCGCCGGCGCACCAATATGCTGAGAAAGCGGAAAGACCAGATCTCCTTCAGGCAGGACTTCGACAATCGCCTTATCCTTTGCCAGACTTTTTCCATCATTCGGATGAATACCACCCTTGAAAGTTAAAAGTCCCATCTTTTTTTCCTCCTCGTTCATTTTTTAACATATACTTAAACATGAAAAAATAGAGACTAAAGCGAATAGCCTCTATTTTTACAATGCAACATCTATACGCTCATCAAAACCGGCAAATATTACTCTGCCGCCGGAGTTTCCTCTTTCGTCTCCTCAGCAGCCGGCTCTAACGCTTTCATGCTCAGACTGATTTTCTTTTCTTCTTCGTTTAAGTCCACGATCTTTGCTGTGATTTCCTGTCCGACTTTCAGTACATCCGCCGGCTTCTCAACATGAGCTCTGGAAATCTGTGATACATGAAGGAGTGCGTCAACGCCAGGTACCAGCTCTACAAAAGCACCAAAATCTGTCATTCTGGCCACCTTACCTGTTACAATATTACCAACTGCGTAGTCCTCAGCCGCATGGAGCCAAGGATTTGTCTCCGGGAATTTCAAAGATAACGCAATCTTTGTATCATGCACATCTTTAACCAGTACTTTTACTGTATCTCCTACATGGAACAGCTTTTTCGGATTGTCGACACGTCCCCAGGACATCTCGGAAATATGAAGCAGACCATCTACTCCGCCAAGATCGACGAACGCACCGAAATCTGTAATATTTTTCACAATACCTTCCACAGTGTCTCCTGCATGAAGATTTGCAAAAAGCTCTTTCTGTTTCTCTGCTTTCTCAGCTACCAGTAGCTGTCTTCTGTCGCCAATGATACGGTTTCTTCTCGGATTGAACTCACTGATTACGAACTCAATCTCCTGTCCCTGATACTTGCTCAGGTCTTTCTCATATGTATCTGACACAAGACTTGCCGGAATGAACACTCTCGCCTCTTCTACAACAACGCTCAGTCCACCACCAAGAATCTGAGTAACCGGAGCCTTTAATACTTCTTTATTTTCGTAAGCTTCACGAAGTCTCTCATTTCCTTTTTCTGCGGCAAGTCTCTTGTAAGTAAGTAATACCTGTCCTTCTCCATCATTTACTTTTAAAACTTTCGCTGTCAAGGAATCTCCTACAGTTACCATGGTAGTCAGGTCTGCATTCGGCTCATTTGTATATTCACTTCTGGAAATAATTCCATCTGCCTTATATCCGATGTTCAGGATAATCTCATCCGGCTTTACATCGATGACTGTACCTTCTACAACCTCTCCATTGTGTATTGTTTTAAAAGATTCCTCTAACATTTGTTCAAAAGTTAAGTCTGACATTATTTTGAACCTCCTCAATTATATTATTGGGCGTGGATGCCCCTGCTGTAATACCTACTGCTTCCACGGACTTTAACTTTAATTGATTCATATTCAAATCGTCAAGAGTCTGTATGTAGTACGTATTTTCACATGCCTTCTTACATATTTCAAACAATTTCTGGGTATTGGAACTGTGTTTATCACCGATCACAATCATTGCGTCCACTTCGTTTGCAATATGCTCAGCCTCTGTTTGACGCTCTTTTGTGGCATTGCAGATTGTATTTAAAACACTTATATCATACCTCGTTTTCAAAAGAATTTCAACTAAATATTTGAATTTATTGTAATTAAATGTCGTCTGCGAGACAATACAGATTTTATTATCTGACTCATCATCTAATTCTGTATTCCCCAGGCAAAATTCCCTTGCATCTTTCTCATTTTCGATCACACAAGCCCGCTTTCCGGCCCATCCACGGATGCCGATCACCTCCGGATGATTCGGATCCCCGATGATAATAATGTACTTTCCTGCCTCGCTCTCCCGCTTTACAATGTTATGTATTTTCTTCACAAACGGGCAGGTCATATCGATATATTCCAAACCCTTTTCCCGGATCGTCTCGTAGATATGTTCTCCGACTCCATGAGAACGGATAATCACAATACCGTCTTCCAGGGTTTTCAGTTCCTCCTCTGTCCTGAGTACTTTCACTCCTCTTTTTTTCAGGTCCTTCACCACTTCTTCATTGTGAATGACCGGACCAAATGTATAAATATCCGGCACCTGCTCTTCCCCGGCGTCCAGGCGTTCCTCTCTCTTTTGTGCCTGCTCGTAAACCATATCTACGGCACGCTTCACCCCAAAACAGAATCCCGCGCTTTTTGCAAGCTTTATTTCCATTTTTGTTTCCTCATTTCTGATGTTTTTATTCCCTATTTCTACCTATAATAATAGCTGCAAGCGCTGAGGCAAACAGAATCCCCGTCAGCGCTCCCGCTGAATCAATCATTACGTCAGTCACCATGCATGCACGCCCTGGTACAAACAACTGATGAATCTCATCTGTTGCCGCATACATTGTACTGATCCCCCAGGCCGTCAAAATCATACGCTTTCTATTCCATTTTTTCTGATACTTGCATCTTACCAGAACCAGGATTCCGAGGACCGCATATTCTGTCGCATGTGCCGCTTTCCGAACCGGATAATTGATGGTCTCCGCAAACGCTTCCTGTTCCTCCTTTGTCCACTCGCCAAAATCTTTCATAAAAATCTGACCGATCATCCGGCCCACAAAAAGACTTTCCTTAGAAGATTCATCCGCAGGCTTTGCTGAAAACATAAAGATCACGACCATCCAGATCAGCACCATCGCTGTCCAAATTCTCTTTTTCTTCTCCACAGCCTCTTCCCCTTTATACGTTTCTCCGTGTATTATAACGGAAAAAGCAAGAGCACGTCAAGAGACTCTCAAAAAAGCCAGTGATCTGGACTTCAGAAAAATTCTCCATCAGTTCCGCAAACAGAAAGTGGTCCAACAGGATCATTTGTGTTTTTACTAACTGTCTTTGATAACCACTTCCTTGTGTGTTGATTCACTGTATGTTCTTACTTGGAATAATTCCCCGAATGGGGTGATCTTTCGGCAGACATCGCGGATCATGTCCGATAATGGATTGTAAGTATACGTCTGTCTTTTGCATATGTCAATAAAGAATGATAAAAGAAAGTTTTAAAAGCTCTGATAGTCTCAAAAAGAAATGTCCGAACTATTTGTCAAACTTTTTATAGATGAAGCGTGTTCCTATTGGAACACGCCCCACCCCTAAAATAAACTATTGATTTGCGTTTTCAGCCGCTGCTTTCTGCGCCATCTTGTCTGAGAGTTCGTCTTCAAACTCGTTTTCACGTCTTTTCTGTCTGATGACGTGTACTACAAAGACTGCGATGATTGCAATCAGTACAATCAGTGCCGGAATATCCCAGAAGCAGAAGCCTAACTTTGTGTGAACAAATTCATACATACTGTTTGCCTCCTTTTTGCAAGTACCTGTTTCCCTACACAGTTTCATCAAAATCTGCCAATTCTCTTCTCAGTTCAAAAATTCTTTCCTGACGTTTTTTCCGATCATGGGTGTAAATCAGTTCCACGATCAACGCCAATAAGAGAAGAATGAAATGGAGGATACAGCACTTATGGTCATCGTCTTTTTCGAGATCCATGTTTCCAAGCGGTGTGCTGTCTTCATCGATGGTTTCTGTTCCAGCATCACGTTCTACTTCATTTAAGTCGTAATCGTCTGTTGCCGTCTGTGGATCATCAACGACAACACCATCTGCGTAAACCCGCGCGGCCGGTGCAGCCGTCTGTGGCGTCACTGGAAGCGTCGGCGTCACAGTGGTTCCCGGATTTGCAGGTGTGACAGGAAGTGTCGGCGTTGTCGGTGTTGATGGTCTTGCAGGTGTCGTTGGAGTCGTTGGATTTGTTGGTTCAACTGGCTCTTCGCCACCATCCCCCGGAATAACCGGAATTGCAGAAAAGCTTGCTGTAAACGTCATGTCTCCAGTGACTTCATATTCTGCTGTCGGCGTTCCTGGACTCCATGTCAGAGAATTCTGCGCATAACCGACATTTGCTCTTGCCGTCGCGATCTGATCTTCTGTCAGGTAACCGGTTCCATCTTCTGCAGGCTGTCCGTTTCTCATAAGAGTAACAACTGCCGCGCTTCTGTCAACCGTACCATTCACTGCTTCAAATGTTACAACTGCCTGATATCTATCCGGTACATTGTCCGGTGTATCCGGGTTTTCAGGATCTGTTCCGATCTCATCTGCGTAATATACGAAAGTGATCGTTACATCACTGTCTTCTATTGTCACTTCCTGAGATGCCGGAGATACTGTATAACCTTCTACCGTTTCTGCAGTGATTTCTCTTTCTGTTCCAACCGGCTGATTTTCAATCGTATAGTCATCCGGCAATTCTGCCTCTCCTTCTTCACCATCCGCGAACTGATGCACTACGTTGATATCATAGACATCTGCTACTTCTGCCGGTACATCCGGTGTAACAGGGTCTTCGCCATCGCCTTTTCCTTCATCATCCGCAATTGCAGCATTGGTAATCGTGCTGCCACGGTCCTCTTTGAGAACCGTATACTCACAATGAATGATCGCGCTTTCGCCTGGTGCAAGAGAATCCAATGTCACATTTGCCCCATCGATTTCCCCGTCTGCTCCTTCTACGCCTGTGATCACAATGTCTCCGGCTGCCTGAAGCAGATCCGTTACACGAACATCATTCTGTGTTACGTTACCATTGTTAGCAACTGTAATTTCGTATTCGATGACGTCACCGATCTCATACTCGTCTTTTTCCTCAACAATGCTCTTGTCGACTGTAAGACTTGGATTTTCCGGATTGGTTTCATCTTCTGTTTCACCTGGAGTAATGACAGGCTCTTCCGGGCCTTCGGCTGTTGCGGTTGCCTCGTTGACAACGCTGCCGTTATGGATATCTTCTTCTGTCACGACATACTCTGCTTCAAATGTTTCGCTTGCGCCTGGTGCAAGTGTTTCAATGATCCACTCATCACCTGTCAGCTCATCTGTTACAATGACATTGTTCAAAGTTACATTTCCATCGTTGGCTGCAATGATCTCATACGTAATGGTATCACCAAGATCATAAGCACCGTCGTCTCCCGGATCGCTTGTTGTAGCCTTATGGATGGTCAGATGCGAATCTGCCGAATCCGTTGGAACGGTCTCTTCACCTTCCTGATCAACCGGATCTTCATCCGGATCAGTTCCCTCTGCTGTCGCTACGTTTGTAATAGATCCTGCCAGAATATCTTCTTCCGTTACAGTATAAGTAGCATGATATTCCTCACTCTCACCCGGAGTAAGACTGTCTAACTGCCACTCATCGCCTGTCAGTTCATCCTTCACAGTAATATCATTCACCGTAACATTTCCGTTGTTTGTAACCTTAATGACGTAATGAATTTCGTCACCAAGATTGTAAACGCCGTCTTCATCCGGCTGTGCCGTCTTTTCTACGAACAGACTTGGTTTTTCTGTCTCGGTAGGCTCTTCTTCTTCACCTGGATTTACCGGTACATCCGGTTTATCCGGATCCGGACTTGTTCCCTCTGCTGTCGCAGTGTTCACAACGCTTCCTGCAAGAATATCCGCTTCGGTTACTGTGTAAGAAGTATCAAATTCTTCGGATGCGCCTGGTGCAAGAGAAGCGATCTCCCACTCATCACCTGTCAGTTCATCCACTACTTTGACATTCGTCAAGGTCAGATTACCGTCATTTGTTGCAGTAATTTTATAGGTAATTGTCTCACCTAACGCATAGCTGCTTCCATTTGCCGGTTCACTCGTCGTTACTTTGTCGATGGTCAGGTGGCCTTTCGGTTCCTCGATCTCATCTACCTGATCGTCATCCTCGAATGGTGTATCTTCCTCACCACTGAAGGATGCAGTTACAGTATTAACAAATTCGCCTGCAAGAACGTCAGCTTCTGTGATGGTATAAGTTGCAGTTGTTTCAACGGTTTCACCCGGCTGTACCTCAGCAAATACTGTGTCTTTCAGGGTAACACCCGCAATTTCGTTTAGAGTAATGGTCTTCACTTCATCGTAGATGTTCGTTGCTGTCACCGTAAACGTAACAACATCGCCAGCTTTGTAGACGCCGCCTTCCGGTGTACCATGTGTCTTCTTCACAACATCCTCCGGATTAATCGGCTCTTCTTCGGAACCATCAGTAACGGTAAGTGTACCAACACGTTCTGTCACTGTGTAGTTATCTGACTTAGCAGAATACTCGTTGCCTTCTCCTGCCCAAGTCATAACATAGGAGTTCTCAGAAGTTCCAACTAATGTCTGGGAACCTGTTATTTCAAATCCATAGGTTTCGCCTTCTACGATTCCCTCTACCTCACCAGGTGCAGTAAGTGCAGAAGCATCATAGGTCTTTGATGCAGATTCTGTTGTGATAGTAACTGGTTTCTGTGTAACTGTTGCCTGCACGGTTGTTGTGATCGGGTCGTAGTTCGCTACGGTTACACGGATCTGTACCGCTGTACTGTCCGCTACGTCCGTTACCTGCGGCGTCTTGCCCCAGTCAGCCTCATCACTGAGCCGGTACTCTACCGTCATGTCTTCTGCCGCGATCTCTTCCCCATTCACTCCTGTGACTTTCACGCTGGTTACCGCATCGTGCGCTGCTCCGTCATACACTCCATTGTAACCTGTTGTCTCTGCTTCCGCAAACTTCAGGTCTTCTGCGTTCGT
>NZ_LGAJ01000021.1 GCF_001280875.1 Sellimonas intestinalis
TCCTTATGCGGACACTTTCATTATGCTGAGTCAATCAGCATAAATGCGATGTTTCCGGCATTTTATTATAAATCACTCCGCATAATACCGCCTCCAACCTTTTAGTATGCAGGATAAATCCGTTCACTATAAGACTGATAATTCATTGGTTTTTTTGCTATGCTCTACCTATCAACGAACAGGAAGGAGAAGCTGCCATGACAATGAAAGAGATTACGGATGGATTAAAAAATCTTTTGTTAGATAACCACTATAATCCAGTGACCATCCAGTTTTATGAACGTGAATGGAAGAAGATCCAATCGTTTCTGATGACAGAATACGGAGATGAAGGATTCGATATGGAGCGAGGGCTGGCCTATCTGGAAAAACAGTATGGATTTCAGACCAAATATAATGACGGAACTCTTTCACAGCAGCGGGTACAGCTCCTGAGAGTCGTACATATGCTGGAAGATTACCGTCTCCACCAGGTACTGACCCGGAGATACTATGCCTCGAAAAATCCCATCCGGCTGAATCCGTATTACGCTGGTATTCATACGGGCTATTGCAATGCGCTTTCAAGTTCAGGACTCTCAAAGAGTACGATCGGTCATTATACATCTATCTCTATGGTATTTATGGATTACCTTTCACAAAAAGGAATACGACCGGTCAGTGCTGTCTGCCTGGATACCTGTAATGGATATCTCAGAACATTGGCTGGATACAGTTTTAAAACGGTGGAGTAGAATGTCTGTGCGATACGCCACTTCCTCCGCTATCTCCAGGAAACTGGAATGGTTTTCGCAAACCTGGCCTCAGAGATACATATGCCGGCGGTATCCAAAAAGTCAAAGATCCCATCTGTCTGGACAACAGAGGAGCTGCAGGAGCTGCTGCATGCAGTTGACCGTTCCAGTCCGATCGGGAAAAGGGATTACGCTATGATCCTGATGGCATGTATTCTTGGGCTGAGGGTCAGCGATATCAAAAATCTCCGGTTTGGCAACTTCGACTGGAGCAATAAAAAAATCTCCATGATCCAGCATAAAACGCATAAGCCGCTTTCCCTACCTATACCGGATGCCGTAGGCTGGGCGGTCATTGACTATATCAAAAACGGGCGTCCGAAGTATTATGATACGGATGTTGTTTTTATAAAACATATGCCGCCTTTTGATCCGCTTTCAGATAACGATCATCTGGTAAACCGGATCATCTGCCATATGCGCAAAGCAGGCATCCGCAGGGATAAGGACCGTCATTCAGGGTTCCACTCCCTGCGTCACTGTGCAGGCTCCATGCTTCTTGAGATGGAAACACCGCTCCCTGTTATCACTTCGATCATGGGCCATTCCGATACAGATGTAACAGGCATCTACTTAAAGACAGATCTGAAAAAGCTTTCGGAGTGCGTCCTTGCCCCACCAGTGAACGCCTATGGATAATTCAGGATTCAACAGCGTTTTTCGGGATGAATTCTGTGGATTGATCGTTTTAAAACAATCCCTGGGATTCAAATATGAAGCCGAGGCTGCCGCATTCCGCAGGATCGATAAGTTTTTCTGCCAGCATCAGCTCACTGAAAAGAGGATTTCCCAGGATCTCTGTGATCACTGGTGTCAGAAACGCAGCTACGAAAGTGCGGCGAATCATGCCCACAGAATCAGCAGCCTCCGTGTATTCTGCAAATATCTCAATGGTATGGGGATACCTGCATATATACCTCCTCATGGACTGACAAGGCATCCGGAGAAATATGACGCACACATCTACACCCCGGACGAATTGGGACGCTTTTTTGCTGCGGTTGATGCCAGTCAGTCTGTACCATCCGAGTGTCCCTACCGGGCCCTTGTCATGCCAGTGTTTTTCCGGATCCTTTATACAAGTGGAATGAGGGTATCCGAGTTACGGCTGGCAAAGATCCGTGATGTAAACCTCGCAAATGGCTATATCCGTGTCATTTCAGGAAAAAATCAGAAGGACCGGCTCGTACCGATCCATCCGGATCTTGTTTCCAGATGCCTGGAACTGAAAGATCAGATCCACAGCAGTTCATCGGAGAATGAATTCTTTTTCCTAGTACGGCCCGGGCGTGAAATGACGCTGCAAAACCTGTACCATAACTTCCGGCGGTATCTGGACAAAGCAGGGATCCCTCATACAGGACGAGGTCCCCGCATCCATGATTTCCGGCATACTTACTGTGTGAACCTTCTCTTAAAGTGGTCAGAAGAAGGGAAAGACCTGCTGGCATATCTTCCTTACATGCGCACCATGCTCGGGCACGAAAGTTTTGAAGAGACCGCTTATTACCTGAAACTGACGTCTGCAGCATTCCCGTTTGTCCGGGAACATCTGGAAGCGGCCTTTCCGGATATCATCCAGGAGGTGGCGTTCCATGAACACGAATTCTACTGATTTTGCGCAGTTGGTCACAGGGTTCCTGACAGATTTTCTGCCGTTGCAGAGAAACTATTCCAGGAACACGGTTCTCAGCTATAAAGATGCCTTAAAGCTGTTTGCTGTTTTTCTGACTGAATCCAAAAAGATCCGGCTTACAGATTTCACGATGCAAAGATTTAACCGTGTCCTCATCATAGAGTATCTTGAATGGCTGAGGAACCGGGGATGCAGTGTTGCCACAGCGAATCAGCGGCTGGCAGCTATTAAATCTTTTTCTGAGTATGCCGGTGTACAGTGTTTAGAATGTCTTGGACCACTGCAGCTTGTGCAGGGGATCAAATCCCAAAAAGCCTCAATGCGTGAGATTGCTTTCCTGTCAACCGACCAGATCCGGGAATTGATCAACTGTCCGGATATCAATACGGAAAACGGGCTGCGTCACCGGGTAATCCTGACACTCCTTTATGACAGTGGATGCCGTGTGCAGGAACTCTGTGATATAGCAATCCGGGATATCCAGACTGGGAGCAATCCCACAGTGCGTCTCCATGGAAAAGGGAATAAATATCGTACCGTAGCGATTGCCCGTAATACGGCAAAACTGGTTTCTGAATATATCAAACGGCAACGGAGGACTGTTGCGGCTGATCAGCCTCTGGTTGTCAACCAGAGGCAGGCGAAGCTGAGCCGTGATGGAGTCAACTATATCATCCGTAAGTATGTACATGAAATCCAGCGTAAGGATCAATCATTTCCTGAAATCCATGCACATGGCTTCCGGCACAGCAAAGCAATGCACATGTTGGAGGCTGGAATTAACATCGTTTATATCCGGGACTTTCTTGGCCATGAGGATATCTCCACCACGATGGTCTATATCCGGGCGGACAACCGTTTGAAAACAGAAGCAGTCAATAAACTTGCCCCGAAAGTAACTGGCGAAACAGAATTCCCGGATTGGACGAAAGATACAGATCTCATGTCCTTCCTGAATTCATTTAAGTGACGTATTATGCTGAGTCAAAAAGGTATAAATACCGAAAACATGCGGTGTTTTGCCGCTGACTCGGCATAATCACTCGCTCGGCATAAGGAGGA
>NZ_LGAJ01000022.1 GCF_001280875.1 Sellimonas intestinalis
ACTATTTTTATACTATCACTATCGTCTACCGGGAACGATACGAGAGCGATTTTATCATAGCCGAAGCCGCCGCCCGATATTTCAAGGCGCGGGGGATAACCAAACTTCCCAACCGAAAAACCTACAAACCGGGCTGGAACAGATCATAGTCCAATATAACGAGCGTTATAACGTATACCGGAGGAAGAAAGAGCGTGTCAAAGAGCTTCAGACCGTCAAGCGGAATATCGACCAGATGTTGCGTCGGAATGAGCCGCGGCGCGGCAGACGGCAGGATTTAGACCGATAAAGACCGCCCCGAACTGCTACCGAAACACGACAAAACGGATAGGGCAGAAAACCCCCGAAAATGACACCGAAACCATACACAAAAAACCGCCTATCCCGTCACACCGGCGGGAACGGCAGAAAGGAGCCGCTATGCCGAGAATGAGCAAGAAGCGCAAAGAGGAATGGGCTTTTTTTCTCATCGAGCGTAACCGCATTACTTACAACCCCCTTTGCCGCAAGTGCCGCCGCACCTGTAAACAGAGCTTCCGGGCGACCATTATCGAGTGTCCGGCGTTTATTTCCAAGCGGGCAAAGCAGCCAGACGGGAAAGGAGGCGGTACTTATCGCTGATTATATTACCACCGAAACGACCTTACCCCCGCCGCCCTACCTGCCTTATCCCCGTTTTCTGCTGAAAATGGACATATCCCAAACCGCCAAGCTGCTGTACGCCCTGTTTTTAGACCGTTCCGCCCTCTCACAAAAGAACGGCTGGACAGACGGCGAGGGGCGCGTGTTCATTGTCTATCCGATTACGGAGATAGCGGAAATACTGGATAAAGGAGTGATTGCTATCAAGAACGCCCTAAACGAGCTGGACGGCGTGGGGCTTCTGGAACGGAAACGGGAAGGCTTTGCCGCCGCTAACCACCTGTATGTGAAAGTGCCGCCAGTCGTCCAGATTTCCGTACCTATGACGGACGGAAAACCGACCCTCATAAGTCCTGAAAACCGACCTTATGACAGCCGGAAAAGTGACCTTATGATAGCCGGAAAACCGACCACTAATAAAACTAATATAAATCACTTAATAGAGAGCCAAACAATGGGAGTGAGTGGGGAGCCGCCCGCCACCTATGAAAGATATAACAATGTTTACTTGTTCAAAGAAGAATACGCCGAGTTACAGACTGAATACCCGGACAGGCTGGAACGGCTGATTGAGGAAATGAGCCATTACCTTGCCGCCACCGGGAAAACCTATCAGAACTATGCCGCCGCCCTGCGCCGTTGGGCGGACAAGGATAGAAAGGGAGCCGCAAGCGGTTTGCCGGACTATTCCTACAAGGAGGGAGAGAGCTTATGACAATAGAGTTTGGTAGCACGATTTTAGGCACGACACAGACCGCCCCGGAGCCGGAGGACTATACCGGCGCGGACGGGCTTTTATACTGCGGCAAGTGCAAAAAGCGAAAGAAGCCTATTTCACGCCGGATAAGGCGGTTATCTTCGGACGCGCCCGCCACCCGGCAGAGTGCGACTGTCAGCGGAAAATCCGCGAGGAACGGGAAGCCGCGAGGAACGCCGCCGCCACCTTGACGCGGTGGAGGACTTGAAACGCCGAGGCTTTACCGACCAGACTATGAGGGAATGGACGTTTGAGAACGACAACGGGGAAAACCCGCAGACAGCCACCGCCCACCGCTATGTGGAGAAATGGGAACGGGAATACGCGGAAAACTTAGGCTGTCTGTTCTGGGGCAGCGTCGGCACCGGAAAGAGCTACCTTGCGGGCTGTATCGCAAACGCCCTTATGGAAAAAGAAATTCCTGTCTATATGACGAAAATTCCTGTCTATATGACGAACTTTGCCCTTATCCTCAATGACCTTGCCGCCAGCTTTGAGGGTAGGAACGAATATATTTCCCGCCTTTTCCGCTACCCGCTTCTGATTATCGACGATTTTGGCATGGAGCGCGGAACGGAATACGGTTTAGAACAGTTTTACAACGTCATAGACAGCCGTTACCGCAGCAAAAAGCCGTTGATCGTTACGACCAACCTCACGCTGAACGAGCTACACCACCCACAGGACACCGCCCACGCTCGGATTTATGATCGTCTGCTTGAAATGCGTCCGCCTATACTCTTTACCGGCGGGAACTTCCGTAGGAAAACAGCGCAGAGCAAGTTAGAATGCCTGAAAGAACTGCTAAACGACGGAAAGGAGAATTGCCTATGACCGACACCACGAGGAAAGACCGCACCGCTCGCCGCCCAGATTGCGTGACGGAAACGAGGATAGGAAACACAATCCTTGTTGTGTCCGGCTTTTTCAAGGAGAACAGCACCGAAACCGCCGCCGACAAGATGATAAAAGTGTTGGAAGCGGAAGCCGCCGCCGGACACCTGCCGCCCGTTTCCCAGACTTGCGATAAGCCTATCTAAAAGACTGTCATTTTACCGGGAGATAAAGAAGCATTTTTTGCATTTTGCCGCTATACAGACAGCCGCCCCCATGTGGTACAATCAAGGTACGGAATAGTGGGGCTGGCTGTCGGAAACGGAGGATATTATGTTAAGACAGACCACCCAAAATCTCATTACCGCCCTTTATCCGAGATTATCCCATGAGGACAAATTGCAGGGCGAAAGCAATTCCATTTCCAACCAAAAGCGGATTTGGGAAACCTACGCCAAGCAGAACGGCTTTACAAATTTACGCTGGTACACCGACGACGGTTATTCCGGGGCAAATTTTGTTGAGGTAAGATAACGATACCTTTTTTGCAGAGGGTGTTATCTTACCTCTTTTTGATGTATGTTAGATAGCATAACTCTTTACGTCGGCTCCTATCTGTCTGAAATAGGAGATACTTTCGGTAGGCTTGTCGCCTGTATCAACTCTGCCGACAAAGCTATAAAAGATTTCGATTTTGCGGGTGTTCGTTTCCTTATCCAGTTCGTGAATAAGAATACGGTCAATAAATTCATGGACGTTTTCGTAGGTCAGTTCTTCAATCGCTGTGTATCTGCGTACCAGTGCGACAAACCTTTTTACGTCCGCGCTGCGCTCGGTGGCGTTGTCGATTTCCTGTGACAGCTCCGCAATCCTCCGGGTCAGCGTCTTTTTTTCTTCATCATAGCCGGAAGTCAGAAAAGCAAATTGTTCATCTGAAAGTTTCCCTAAAGCGTTGTCCTCGTAGAGCTTGCGGAATAAGATGTTCAGCTCGTTAATACGGTTCTGCGCCTTGTCAAGTTCTTTCCGCTGCTGTGTCAGCGTCTTTTGTACTGCCTTTGCGCTGCACTCGTTGGCGGTTTCGATAAACTCCTGTTCATGCTCTTTCACATAAGACGTTACGCGCTGCAAGTCTGCAAGGACAAGTTCTTTCAATACGCTTTTGCGGATATAATGCGTAGTGCAGAGCATATCATTTCTTGCCCGGTTGCGGTAGTTGCCGCAAGTGTAGGCGTGTTTCCGTTCAAGCGTCCCGGCTCCGCGTACTGCGTACATTTTATAGCCGCAGTCCCCGCAAAAGAGCAGCCCGGAAAACAGGTCGATTTCATCAACCTTTGTCGGGCGTTGCCGGGTGGCAATCCGCTTCTGTGCAAGTTCAAAGGTTTCTTCATCAATCAAAGGTTCGTGAGTGTTGGGGAAGAAATACCGTTTTTCCTCCGGGTTCTTTTTTGTCTTTTTCGACTTATAAGATACCTTGTAGGTTTTCCCGGTTATGGTATGCCCTAAATACTCTTTCCTTGTCAGAATGTCGTACAGTGTCTTATCCGGCCAGTTGTACCATGCGTTGAGCTGTGGGCGGGGGTGGCGTTTGCTTCCTGTCCTGCGGTAGCGCAGTTCCCCGACGGTCAATATCTCATTGTCCCGCAGCCAGTTCTGGATTTCACACATACGGTCGCCCCGTACATACATTGCAAAAATCTGTTTTACGACGTGTGCCGTTTCCGGGTCGGGTATCAGATGATTGCGGTTATCCGGGTCGATAAGGTAGCCGTAAGGAGCTTCGCCGTTGACGCGCTCCCCTTTCTGCGCCTTTGCCTGTTTGACAGCCCGGATTTTCTTTGAGGTGTCGCGGGCGTAAAACTCGTTGAACCAGTTCCGCAGAGGGGTAAACTCGTTATCTTCCCTCGCTGTGTCTACACCGTCGTTAATGGCAATGTAGCGCACTTCGTATTCGGGAAAGACAATCTCTATCAGCTCCCCGGTTTTCAGATAATTACGTCCCAGACGGGAAAGGTCTTTTGTTATGACGGTCGCCACGTTCCCGGCTTCAACTTCATGCAGCATGGCTTGAAGCCCCTCACGCTCAAAGCTCACGCCGGAAAATCCGTCGTCTACGAAAAAGCGCGTGTTGAAAAAGTGGTGTTCGTCAGCATACTTTTGTAAAATCATCTTTTGGTTCTGTATGCTCTCGCTTTCCCCGGCCTGCATATCTTCCTGGCTCAATCTGCAATATAAAGCGGTAATCTTGTCTGTCTGTAACATTTTGTCCTCCTTTCCGACGACAGACAAGCATGGTATTTGTACTGTCTATATTATACCACATACCGCTGCCTGTGTCATGTATAAAATGTGAAGAAACGCCCTATTTCCGGGCGTTTGCGGGGTTCAGTTCCATGTCTTTGCGAATGAGTTTTTTTATCTTTTTATCCAGTGTGTCCGTTGCGCGTTCACTTGCGGACGAACATACAAGGTAAGTAACTTTTCCTATTTTATGCTCCGTTGTGGTAACGGGCGTTTGGTTTTGCGTCAAAGAAAATCCCCCTTTCTTTCGCAAACATATAATACAGTCTATGAATAGCAGCAAGTCCACTATTCAATAAAACAAAGGCTTTAATCGGACGGTTATCAGCATAACCTCATGGGAATTGCACCCCCGCATGGTTCTCATGCAGCCCTACCCATTGCCTGCGACGCTCTTAACGCTCGGACTGTGGCTGTAAGGAAGTATCATTGTATATTCTGCGTGTCGTCGCCCGCAAGCCGCTACACTTGCTTTCCGGCGCGGTGTTGGTCGCTCGGCTGTCCGGGCGGGGATAACCTCACCCAGATAGCGTCATGGCGCACCCGCCGTATGGCTCGGCGCAAAAGGAACGTACCCGATTTGCCCTATGCTGCGCCGCCGTTATCTTGCGCCGCTTTCTTTGTCAAGGTTCAGAATGGCTTTGCTGCCGCGTCAGCAGCGGAACGGAAAAGGGGGAGAGAGAAAGCGTCCCGCCGCCGCTGCGGTTTATTCCTCTGCCTTAAAGGTGAGGACAGCCATCATCAGTTTTGCTTGCAGCCGTTCCCGAATGTCGTGGTCTACGCCAAAATAGACGTTCCCGCGCTCGTCGTACAGCTTCCGCATGGAGAGGCGGGCTATGTAGCCGCTGAAATGCTGCAAGACAATCTTCATGGCGTCCGGGTCGCCCTTTGTCGCTGCCACAATGACAGGATAAGGAACAAGGGCATTTTCCGGGTAGCCGGGTTCGTTACCATTCGTCCCATTCATCAGCATTTTCCTCCAGATATTTTCTTAATTTCTCAAAAGAGCTTGTCCGCCTGTACTGTATCGTGCTTCTCGACGTGTTGAACAGCTCCGCAATCTCGGTATCGTTCATTCCCTCGAAGTAATACAGCAATATGGCTTTGCGCTTTTCTTCCGGCAAAGTACGGATTGCTTCAAGAAGCAGCTTTGGCGTGATTTTCTTCCCGGCTTTCTCAAAGACGGTTTCGGCGGCTTCACGTTTGAAATATTCATCAAACGTATGAAGCTGCCGCGCTTCGTCTAAGGTCATGTCGGAAAAGGTCACTTCCTTTGCCTTGTGTCTGCGAAGTTCTCTATGGGTGTCGCAAGCTTCATTGTGCAATACCGTATTACAAAACTTCTGAAAAGCACACTGTTTGTAAAACTCCCTGCTATTAGGTTCCACATTCTCACCTCCTTTCTCGTTGGAAAGTTGGTGGTGCTTCCCCCCTTTTCGCGGGGCAATACGGCGTTTTTCAAAAACGCCGAAGATTTTTTGAAATTTCTTCAAAAATTTTTTGAACGTACAAAATGCGCCCGTCCGAAAAGCCCGGACGGGCGCATAGGCATTGTAAGCAGTATCCAGATGATTAGACAGTTCATATATATAAGCGTAGTTTCCCCCGGTGGTGGGCGGGCTTTTTTTGATAAGTCAATAACTGTCGGATTTTGTCGATATGCTTTTTGCTTCATGGCGGCTACCTCCTTTAGCCGCCGATTTCAACAGTGATACCGCGTCATTTCATTAGAAGATAAAAAGAAACGGCGGCTTTGATTTTTCAAAGCTGCTGCGGAAATCAAAGAACGACAAGCAACAGTTCTGATTTTGCTCCAATATGGTTATTAGGGGCACAAATTAAAATCAAAAAAGAGCCGATAACAGCAGTATTTCAAACTGCATATTATCGGCTCTGCGTCTGTGCGTCTGGCTCTTTTAATTAAATTATTTCTGTTGTTTTTTGGCTTTATTATATGTATTAGCTAACTGTCCACAAGCTGCTTTAATCTCTCTACCATGAGAAACTCTCATGGTAACTTCAAGTCCTGTTTGCTCTAATTGATGTTTGAACGCAACCATTTCTTGTTTTTGTGGTGCTCTAATTTTTGAATTACTCGTCGGGTTGTATTGCAGCACGTTAATCATAACATTTTTGCCCTTAAACCATTTTGCAAGTTGCCTTATATCTGAGGAACGGTCATTTATACCTGGTAAAAGCAAATACGCAAATACCACTTTTCGATTATGCCTTTGAGAATAGGACAATGCTTGCTTAACAACATCTTCAATAGCGTACATGTGCATATGAGGAATGATACAGTTTCTCGCAGCCTGTGTTGCTGCATGTAAAGATATTGTCAACTGAATTTTTAGATGTTCTTCGCGCAATTTTTTTAATTGATTAACTGGACCAACTGTTGATACGGTAATGCCGTCGGTTGGAAAGTTAAGTCCATTTCTATCTCGAAGAATATGGATTGCTGCAATCAAGTTGTCGTAATTGAATAAAGGTTCTCCCATTCCCATAAAAACGATACGATTTACTTTTTGACGTATCAATACAACCTGCTGCACAATTTCAGACGGTGTTAGATTACGAACAAAACCATTGCGTCCGGACTCACAAAAAATACAGCCAACAGAACAACCAACTTGCGTACTTACGCAAACAGTCCCACCATCTCGCCGTTTAATAAAAACCGTTTCAATATACCTGTTATCTTTCAATTCATAAACATACTTTTCAGTATCGCTACTTTTATAGACTTTTTTTGTTGATATTGATAGATTTTCTTTGTGAAATGGCTGTTTATACAATTCCGTATATAAGGCTCTTGCTTTATCCTCTCCAATTACTTCCGACATTTCTTTGTAAGTAAATCCGTATGGGTCATTCAATATTTCCGTAGGTGTACTTTTAGGTAAGTGTTTCATTTAAATATCCTTCCTTTTCAAAATTAAAAAGTTTGTTTTTCAGAGTTTTTGATTATGATTTCTAGTTTTTCAACATCAACGATATGCGTTAATTTACATTTAGGGCAGAAAAGAGGAAAATTTCTTAATACCGTATTATAAAATACTTGAACCCTCGTCTTTCCGTTACAAATTGGACATTTTATCCAATATTTTTCAAGCATAATATTTCTCCTTTTGCGCAAAAAAATGCAGGTCAATTCTCAACATGAGCATTGACCTGCATTTATACATATAATACTACAACAAAATTAAGGCATAGTTTTTATACTATGTCTATACGTCGTTAGTTTTGTTGTATAGCATACGCAAAATAAGCATGACAAAAAAGCCCATATTGAAAATGGGAAAAATCTTTTTTGATTTCAATGCTTATCGAATACGCATGCTATGTAACATAAACATTCCCCCCCTTTTATATAATATTATATACAAAAGCAGCTTGTTGTCAACATATATATATATGAATTATTTTGGCTAACTGATAGAACTACGTAGACATATCCAAGAAGAAAGGGGAACAGTAAAATGTAATAGGGTGAATAAATATGGCAAAAAGACCAGTACCAAAATACGACTTCAAGGCTTTTGGGGCAGCGATAAAGGCAGCGCGTGAGGGATGCAAGGAGAGCCGCAAGAAAGTAGGCGACGAAATGTTTATCTCGCCGCGCTACCTTGCGAACATTGAGAACAAGGGGCAGCACCCAAGTTTACAGATATTCTTTGAGCTGATACAGCGTTACCATATATCCGTAGACCAATTCCTTTTAGAAACGCCGCCGGAGAAGAACACGCAGCGGCGGCAGCTTGACGCGCTTCTTGACGGTATGAGCGATACAGGCATACGGATTGTAACCGCAACGGCAAAGGAGATTTCCGAAGTCGAAAAAGAGGGCGAATAGGAATGTCCGACTTAAAACTGAACAGGATTTAGAGAGCGTTGTAATCTTTTTTGAGATTGCAGCGTTTTTCTTTTGCGGAAGTTTGGCAAAATCGCTTTTTCTCCGTAGTAAGGGATAAGAGCCTAAAGGATAAAAACATTCGTAGCAAGCATAGGAAGCGGGTACCCACTTCCGTATTTTCGCCCTCCCGCGCTGCGGCGCGTCGGTTGAAAATTGCTTGTTGGGAAGTGTCCCAAACCCTCGGAACGGAAAGGAAAGGAGCGAACACATGGACGGACGCAAAAGGACAGTGCAAATCAAATTCAGAGTGACGGAAGCGGAACGGGATTTAATACTGGAAAAAATGAAGCTCGTACCCACCCGGAACATGGCGGCGTATCTGCGGAAGATTGCCATTGACGGGTATATCATTCAGATAGACCACGCCGATATAAAGGCTATGACCGCAGAGATACAGAAAATCGGTGTCAACGTCAACCAGATAGCACGCCGCGTAAACGCGACGGGGAACGCATACCAAGAGGACATAGAGGAAATAAAGGGGGTGCTTGCGGAGATATGGCGGTTACAAAGATTAAGCCTATTAAAAGCACTCTAAGCAAAGCCCTTGACTATATCGAAAACCCGGACAAGACGGACGGGAAAATGCTTGTGTCCTCTTTCGGTTGCTCCTATGAAACGGCAGATATTGAGTTTGAATATACCCTGTCGCAAGCACTCCAAAAGGGGAACAATTTAGCCTTTCATCTGATACAGTCCTTTGAGCCGGGGGAAGTCGATTATCAGAAAGCCCATGAAATCGGAAAGCAGCTTGCCGACGCGGTAACAAAGGGGCAGCATGAGTATGTACTCACGACGCACATTGACAAAGGACACGTCCATAACCATATCATTTTTTGCGCGGTGAACTTTGTAGACCACCATAAATACAATTCCAACAAAAGGAGCTATTACGGCATACGGAACATGAGCGACAAGCTGTGCCGGGAAAATGGCTTGTCCGTTGTCGTCCCCGGCAAGGGCAGCAAGGGAAAGAGCTATGCGGAGTACCAGGCAGAAAAGACGGGTACAAGTTGGAAAGGCAAGCTGAAAACCACTGTTGACGCGCTTATCCCCCAAGTTTCCAGTTTTGAGGAATTGCTAACGCGGTTACAGGCGGCGGGCTATGAGATAAAGCCGGGGAAATATGTATCATGCCGCGCCCCCGGACAGGAACGCTTCACCCGCCTTAAAACCCTCGGCGCAGACTATACAGAGGAAGCCGTAAGGGAACGGATAGCGGGCAGACGGACAAAGGTGGCGAAAGCTCCCAGAGAGCAGCGCGGCGTGTCGCTGCTTATCGACATTGAGAACAGTATCAAGGCAGCGCAGAGTAAGGGCTATGAACAGTGGGCGAAAATCCACAATCTGAAACAGGCAGCTAAAACAATGAATTTCTTGACGGAACATAAGATTGAGCAGTACGCGGATTTAGTCAGCCGGATTGAGGAAATGGCAGCGGAAAGCGGACAGGCGGCAGACGCATTGAAGAACGCCGAAAAGCGGCTTGCGGAAATGGCGGTGCTTATCAAGAATGTTTCCACCTATCAAAAGACAAAGCCTGTCTATGACGCATACCGCAAGGCAAGGAACAGGGAGAAGTACCGCGCCGGACAGGAACAGGCAATTATCCTCCATGAAGCCGCCGTAAGGTCACTGAAAGCGGCGGGCATTGCGAAGCTCCCGAACCTCGCCGCGCTGCAATCGGAGTATGAAGCCCTCCAAGCGCAGAAAGAAGCCCTTTACGCCGACTATGGAAAATTGAAAAAGAAAGTCCGGGAATATGATATTATCAAGCAGAACATTGACAGCATTTTACAGGCAGACAGACAGCCGGAACGGGAAAAGGAAACAGAACGCGGATAAGGATAGCAAAATCCCCGCCGCTGTGCTATGATAGGGCTATCAAAAAGCAGAGGAGCGTTGAGCATGGAAAACCAGAAAATGCCGGAATATGAAACCATACGCGCCGCCGTTGCCGGGGAGAAATGGGCGGTGGAGAAAGTCGTGGATTGCTACAAGGACGAAATCGACAGGCTATCGACGGTAGCGGTCAGACAGCCAGACGGAAGCACGAAACAGGAAATCAACGAAGATATGCGCCAGTCTATCACAAAGAAGCTGATAGAAGCCCTCCCGCAGTTCCCGCTTGAAGAAATGGAAAAGGGAAATGTCAGATAGGCAAAAAAAGAACAGGGCGCGGAAGCCAGTATATGACTTCCGCGCCCTGTCTTTTTATGGGTGCTGTTTTCGTGAATGTTACGCAGTAGAACGCCATTTTCGGGGGTAAAGGTATAAAGTATCGCCTATCTGATTTTCACGCCCGGAAAGCCCTGTAAATCAAGGGATTTTATGCGCCTACTGCGTAACAGGGGCGCGTCTTTTCCTCATGCGCTCGGCGGCTTGTCTGCGGGTGATACGCTTCCGGCAGTCGGGGCAGTATTTGACGCTGTTGGAGCTTGACGCAAAGAACGCGCCGCACTCGGTACACTTCTTCCTGTCCCCGGTCTGGTAAAGCTCCGCATAGAGCAGCCTGTCGGCGGGAAGTACCGCAGCCCGGAACCACTTGCAGAGAAGCGAATAGGAAATGAGCTGCGGACATACGCACTCGTCCCCGTCGTCCAGTAAGATACAGTTCCCGTTATCATAATTGCAGCACGTCCGGCGTACAAGGGCGTTGACTTTCCGGCTCTGGGGCGGCGTCAGCCGCTTAACCCCGTTCATACTTCATCAGCGGCGTAAATGGGAAGCTCTGCAAATTCCGCTTCGGTCAAAGCGTCCACTTTGGAAAGGGTGCGCTTTGCAAGCTCCCGCATATCCGCGTCCATGTAGGGCAGCGCGGCGTTGACATTCTCAATCAAAGCCCGCTTTCCGCCCTCGTTGTAAATACTCAAAAGGTTTGTTTCTTCAACAGTCAGTCTAATCATGCTCATACCTCCATATCGTGATTTTTTGTTTTCGCCGCCTTTTTCGGGGCGGTCTTTGCCTTGTCTGCTTTAAGCTGCGCCCGGATAGAGGGGCGGGGCTTCCTTATCTCCCTGTCCCGGTTCTCCCCCTTGTCAATCAGCGCATACGTCCCATGTCTGCCCTCGATTTTGGAAAAGGAAAGTGTCTTGTAGGGCAGCATGGA
This sequence comes from Sellimonas intestinalis, assembly GCF_001280875.1. GTDB lineage: Bacteria > Bacillota > Clostridia > Lachnospirales > Lachnospiraceae > Sellimonas > Sellimonas intestinalis. The sequence goes on from NZ_LGAJ01000022.1 coordinate 11,557, forward strand.
GAAAAGGCGGTCAGTGTCCTTTGTGGCTGCAAGCCGCATGAACGCCGGGGAAAGCTCTGCCATGAAATGGGTCTTGTTCGGGCTGTTCGGTTCGTAATGCCGCTTCATTTCCCGCACAATGCGCCGCGCTTCCGTTTCAATCAGCCCGTCCCGCAAGGCTGCGATATGCGCCTTGAAGTCCCCCGGCGAAAGCTGCTCCCGGCTGCGCCGTTCTTCCTGTAAAAGAGCTTGCAGCGCGTCCGGGTCGTTGGGTACGGCTTCAAAGCGTTCAAACTTCCCAAGCTGCGGGTCTGGGGTTCCGTCAAAATATCTCCCGGCTTCCTGTACCCTTTCCCCATGCTCATAAATCAGCTTCACCGTATCGGCGGGCAGCTCCTTTTCCTTGACACGCTCATAATGTTTAGCGTAGTCCAGTTCGTACAGATTGCCCTTGATTTTCCCGCGCTCCTTGCCCGTCAGCTCGATTGCATAGGCAAGTACGCGGTCGCTTGTCTGCTCCATGTAGAAACGCCATGTGTTGTGGGGTGCGGTATCTTTGAGGAAAACGTCGCGCTCCCGGAAACAGTGCGTCCCGGACGGGCGGCAGAACCACAAAAGGGTCTTGTCCTCCCTGTGGGGGCTTGCTGCCGCCTTTGCGATAATCTCTTTGTCAATGTCTAAGTCGCTCTGGTAAAAGCCTGTGTTCTGCTTCATAATCGCTTCAAGGGAAGCAAACAAATCCACGTTTTCAAATTTGCTCTGTTCCGGCATGGGTCAGCTCCTTTCCAAGTCCTGTGACTTCTGCTTTGCGTTTTTCTTCTGTGCCTTTTCCTTGTCGGCTCTAAGCTGCGCCCGGATAGAGGGTTTCTTTTCCGGCTTCGCTCCCTTGCCGCGCTCCTTGTCGGCTTTGACAGCGTTAGCCAGGTCAACAAGGGAAATCTGCTCGCCCGCCTTTACTTTTGCTTCCAGTTCGTCAACGGTGGGGGTGTTGTTGATGATACCGTCAATCATGTTCCCGTTCTGCTCTGTGGTCTGCTCGGCGGTTTTCAAGGGATTGTCCCGCTGCGCCTGTTCTGCGGCAACGGCAAACGCCCGCGTCCCATTCCCCATAATCAGATACTTTCCGTCGTCCGACTGGTGGTGAAAGCCATATCCGGCGGCTTCTATCTGCTCCCGGCTCATGGCGGTCACATGGAAAGTCCCCCTTGGTGTTTTGACAGTTTCGCCCGTTTCCAAGTCGTCCGGGGTAAGCTGCTTCTGCTCCTGTAAAAACTCCGGCACTTCCCGGAAACCTACACTGTCAACGAAATGCGCCGCGTCCTGTCCGTCCTGATGAAGTACTACCACGTCCGAAACGGAAAGGCTGTGTCCCTTAAAATCTTTGGGGTGGTCGATATTGAAACGGGCGTAAATATCTTCAAGGGAAGTTTCCGGCGCAAGGGGCGCGGAATAGACAAGCTCATAGTTCGCCCTGTCAACCACATTTCCCGCCGCCTGCAGGCGGTCGTATGGCTCAAAGCGGAAATCCCTTGTTTCGTCCCCGCCTTTTATCTGGTAAATGGAAAAGGTGTCTTTGCCCTGTCCGGTGGTCTGCGCCGTTTCCTGTGCCTTTGCGTAAAGCTGCTTTATGTCGCCCTCGGTCAGCTCGCCGCTTTTGAGCTGCCCCATAAGCTCGCGGCATTTCTCCGGCGTTCCCGTATAAAGCACGTCGCCCATTTTCGCCCGCCCGTTCTCCTGTGTCACATAGGCTTGCAAGAGGTAGCTGTTATCCCGGCTGTCGCTGTAAGGGTTCCGGCGTACTCTGTAAATCGTTTCCGGGGTAAAGGCTTCTTTCGGGGCTGTGCCCGCTTTTTCCTGTGCGCCGGATTTTCCCGGTGCGGCTGCTTCCGGCTCCGGCTTCTCTTTTCCGGCTGTATCTGCCTTTGACGGGGCTTCCGGCTGCGGCTGTTCTTTCGGGGCTGCCTTTTCCTCTCTGGTGGGCTGCTCCTGTCCGGCGGTCTGCTCCTTGTCCTGTGCCTTTTGCAGCTCCGCAAGATTTTCGTCTATTGAATTGATAATCTCGGCGGCTGCGCTGCGTATCGTTTCAAGGGAGCTTTTCAGCTCGGACAGCTCCCGCCCGCTGCTCCACCCGGCGACATAGCCGAAAGAGTAGTCCGACGTGTCAAGCCCGTAATGTTGGCAGACAGTATAGGCGACGCTTTCCGCTTCGACTTCGCGGGTGCGGCGGTCAATGTGGGGCTGCTGCTCGTCCTTTGGCGCGTTGAGGTCAATGTCGTGCAGCTTCGCATGGGCGATTTCGTGAATAGCGGTCTTTAAGGTCTGTAATTCGCTCATGCCCTCGTTGATAGCAATGCGCTTGTCCTCCAAGTGGTAGTAGCCATGAGAGCCGCCCTCGATATTCTCAAAAGCGATAGGAACGGGGGAAGTCTTTTCAAGGGCTGCGAAAAAATCCTTGTAGCGGTCAACGTCGCCTGTCAGCTCGTCAACCGCAATGTCCGGCAGCTCCTTTCCCTCGGTCTGGGAAACGTCAAAGACGGATACCACCTTGTAGGCGGGTATGGTGATTTCCTTTTCCTCGGTGACGGGCTTTCCGTCCTTGCCGATTATGGGCTTCTGCGTGTGCGGGTCGATTTTCTGCATTTCCTGTTTGATTTTATAGGGCGACGGGGCAATGATTTTAATTCCCTTTTGCCCTTTCATCACGTTTCGCTCAAAGTTGTTCTTCCAAGCGGAAAAGCCCGCCACAAGGGAAGCGTCCGGTTTCTGCATGGCGATAAGGACGGTGTTTCGGAAGCTGTAATTATGGAATTTTGACATGACTTTCAGATATTCCTTGTAACGCTCGCTGTCAAAGAGTTCCGCAATGCCCTGTTCCAGACGGTCGGTAATCTCTTTTAATTTCTCGGCGGGCTTCTCGCTCGTCAGCACGATAGGGATAACCGGGCGCGGCTCCTGTGGCTGCTCTGCGGTCTGCGCGGTTCTCTGCCCCGGCGCGGCTGCGTCCATTTCTACCTTTTCCGGGTCGGGGATTGACCGCTGCGGGGGCTGCGGCGTTACCCGGTATTCCTCCGGCACGTCGCGCCCGTCGTACCATTCTGTAAAGGTGTTGCGGTTGTTGTAGATATAGCCCTTTTCGGTAAACATACCGTCGTCGTTAATGGAAGCGTCGCGCCCATATTCCTCATACATGAAATACTTTTTCGCTTCTTCGGGAAGTTCCGGTTCTTCCAGTTCATCAACCAGATAACGCCCGTATTCTTCTTCATTGTGGACGGACGGATAAATCCAGTAGCAGTCAAGGTTCTGTGCAAGGTTGATAATGTCCTGTAAGCTGTCGGCATGGTCGCCGTATTCAATGGCTGCAATGAATTTCTCCCGGTCGTCGTCAAACTGCATTTCCAAGAGCTTCCCTAAATAGTTCAGCTCGTCGGGGTGGGAATACTCGCTTAAATGCTCCGTCAAGCCGGGGATAGTGGATTGAAATTCTGTGAAATGCCATTCCTCATAGTGCTTGAAGTCAATCCCGATACGGTCAAAGACTTCTTTCAGATGTTCGGCAGTCGTGGGGAATGTCACCCATTCGCCCGCGGGTCTGCCCTCGGTGTACTTCCCAAGATTGGAAAGATAGCCGCTTAAAATCGGTTCTGCCATTTGTTCGCTCCTTTCTTTTTCAATCATGCGGTGCATAAGCTCAAAATCCTCAATGCTCATGCTCCCGTCAAATACATAGGGGTTAAAATCCTCCCCGTCCCGGTAGGGCTTTTCGGAAAAGGGAAGCCCCGCTTCATGGGCGGCTGCCCTCGCTTCCTCGATAACCTCCGGGGGAAGCCTGTCGTCATGCGCTCCGATAAAACCGTCAATGTCGTTCATGCTGTTTTCGTAGTGGTAACGCACTCCGGCGGTCAGCTCGTCAAGGCTCATGTCCTCGCCTAAATGCCCGCAATAGTAGCCGTTTAAGATAACGGCGGCGGGGTCGGTGCTTTTGATTTCCTCTAACCGGCTCCTGTCCTCCGGGTAGAGCGTGTCGTCCATATCAAGATGAAAATATTCCGCGTTCCATGAACGCCCCTGTTTCCAGAACGCCACCCATGCGATACCGTCCCTAAGCTCGTCTTGATAGTCCTTTACGGTGTCCCGTAAACTTGCCATAGTGAAAAACCTCCTTTCTCTGCGGCAGCGTCATAAGCTGCATTTTTTGGCTGCATGGTCTACTACGGGTACACCCGCATTTCTGCCAAAGTTTTTTGAAGATTTTTAGAGGGTTTGGGAAACTTCCCAACAAGCAAAATCCCCGTCCGGCGCGTCAGCGTCGCAACGGGGATTTACGGAAGTGGGTACCCGCTTCCTATGCTTGCTATTCAAGTTTTTAGTTCTTCTGCACTTCGATACGGTAGTTGACGTATTTCCCGCCAGTATCGGCTAAAACGATAGTTCCGTCGTAGGTCTTGCCTGTTTTCGGGGAGTAGAGTTTCTTCACATTCGCCTTGCCGGATTTAAGGAGCGCGGCGGCAATCTTCGCGGAAAAAGCGGTCTTGCGTTCCTCAAAAAAGCGGTCGTTCTTCCACATGACAAAGGCACATTCTTTGTTGCTGCAATAGTAGTTTTTCTTCCCTTCATGGACGGGGGAACCGCAACGGGGGCATTTCCCAATAGAGGGCTTTTCCTCCCGGAACAAATCCTTTTTCCCGTCCAGTGCTGCGGCGTGTGTCTGAATAAGCTCCCGCGCCATAGCTTCAATGCCGGACAGAAATTCGCCGGGGTCTGCGGCTCCCTTTGCTATCTGCGTCAGATTGTTTTCCCATTCTGCGGTAAGCTGCGGGGAAGTGAGCATATCCGGCAGCACTGATATAAGGGCGGCTCCGTTCTGCGTGGGGATAAGCTGCTTCCCCTTGCGCTCTGCAAAGCCGCCCTTTACCAGTTTTTCAATGACGGCGGCGCGGGTGGCGGGAGTGCCAAGCCCCCGGCGTTCCGCGTCCGGGTCGGTGTCCCCGTTCCCGGCGCGTTCCATAGCCGACAAAAGGCTTGCTTCGCTGTGGGGCTTCGGCGGCGTTGTGGTATGCTCCGTTACTTTTGCGGCGGGGTTAGGAAAGCCCTGTCCCTCGGAAAGCTCCGGCAGCGTCACACCCTCATTTTCCCCGTCCTCCGGGTCGGGTTTATCTTTCAGCGTCGCCCGGTATCTGTGTTCAATCTCTTTCCACCCGTCAGAAAGCACCGTCTTTCCCCGCGCCGTAAACTCCGTATCAGCGCATGAGAAAACCGCCGTAACCGCTTCAAAGATATGCGGCTCGGCGGTGGCAGAGAGCAGACGCGCCCCCGCAAGGGTAAGGATATTTTTCTCGCTTTCCGGCAGCGCGTCCGGGTCAGCCTTTGCAAGCTCCATAGTGGGAATGATTGCGTGGTGGTCTGATACTTTCTTGCTGTCTAATACCTTTGCAACCTCCGGCGTGAAGTCCGCGCCCGCCATAAAGGGGAGCTTTTCGCAGAGCAGCGCGATAATGCCCGCTACGGTGCCGCCCATGTCGTCAGTAAGAAAGCTGCTGTCCGTCCTCGGATAAGTAAGGAGCCGCTTTTCATAAAGGGATTGTGCAAGGTCAAGGGTCTGTTTCGCGGTGTAGCCGAAAATGCGGTTCGCTTCCCGCTGCAAAGAGGTAAGGTCAAAGAGCTTCGGCGGGGCTGCGGTTTTCTTCTCTCTGGTAAGGGAAACGCATACCGCCGTTTCTGTTTCGCAAGCCCCTTTCAGCGCGGCGGCTTCTGCCTTGTCTGAAATCCTTTCGCTTGCCGCTTCCGCGCCGGATAAATCAAGGCGCACATGATAATATTTTTCTTTCTGGAAATGGGAGATAGCCGCGTCCCGGTCGGTGAGCATTTTTAAGGTCGGGGTCTGGACGCGCCCCACGTTCAAGGTCTTTCCATACAGGCAGGAGAAAAGCCGGGTGGCGTTAATGCCGATAAGCCAGTCAGCCTTTGCGCGGCAGAGGGCAGACGCAAAGAGCGCGTCGTATTCCCGCCCGTCTTTGAGGGAAGCAAAGCCCGCCTTGATTGCCCCGTCCTCCATTGAGGAAATCCACAAGCGGCGCATGGGCTTCTTGCAGCCCGCCGCTTCGTAGACAAAGCGGAAAATCAATTCACCCTCGCGCCCCGCGTCACACGCATTTACCACTTCGGAAACGTCGGCGCGGTGCATAAGCTCTTTTAGGGTTTTGAATTGCTTCCCCTTGTCCGGGTCAACGGCGTACTGCCATTCCTCCGGCAGAATGGGTAAGCTCTCAAAACTCCATTTTTTATATTGCTCCCCGTAGGCGGCAGCTTCCGCAAGCTGTACCAAATGCCCGACGCACCATGAAATGAGGTAGCCGCCGCCCTCGATAAATCCGTCTTTCTTTTCCTTAACGCCAAGCGCAGCGGCGATAGTCTGCGCCACGCTCGGCTTTTCTGCAATCACAAGTGTAAGTGCCATGAAAAAAATCCTCCTTTCAGCGTTCCGGCTCACTTGCCTTTTTCTCCTGTACCTGTTTCAGACAGTAGCCCACACAAGGGAGCTGCCCTTTGTACGGACAGGAAGCGCAAGCCGGGGAATGGGGAACGGGCGGCGCATTGTCACGCCGCCCGCCCGGTCTTTGTATCATCATCTTTTCAAAGGGATTGTCAGTAAACAGGGTCATGCTTCCTCGTCCTCCTGTTCTTCATCAGAAAGCCCGTCCCCCTCGTCCGGCTCCGGCTCGTCCTCGTCGTAGTCGTCAAAATCGAAATCTTCAAGGTCGGTGCCGCCCTTGACGTTCTGCTTGCGTCTAATAAACTTAAAATAATAGAACGCGCCCCCGCCGCCAAGAAGTGCCACGACAAGGAAAAGCACAAGCCCGCCCGCATTGCCTTTTTCTTTGGGCTGCTCCGGCGGTTCTTCGGTTTCCGGCTCCGCTTCCTTGCCGCTGCAAGCGGTCATGTTGTCCTTGCAGACGGGGCAGCTCACATTTACTTTCCCGGCTTCGCATTTCCCGGTACAACTGCAAACGGCGGGCGGGGCTGCTTCGGTGCTTCCGTCCTCCATAAGTGCCATAAGGTCGGCTTCGTCCACTTGATTAAGGAAATGTACGGTGTCCTCGCCCTCGTCGTCCCGGTCAATGAGGATATAAAAGTAATTGCCGTTTTTGGTCGTCACTGTGATAAGCTGCTTGTTGCCGCCGAAATCGTCTACAAGGGTCGCGTTCCCGTCCGGGGTGAGGGGTTCTTCCTTTTGGGGTTCCTCGTAGACAACGCCGCTGTCGTTGGTGTCGTCCTCTCCCTCCGGGGTCTGTGCAAAAGCGGTGACGGAAAAGCCGCCCATAAGTACAAGGGCGGCGCAAAGTGCGGTCAAGGTTCTAAGGATTTTCTTATTCATTCTCGGTGTCCTCCATTTCTTCGGTGTCATGGTCTGCGGGTTCTGCGGGGTAGCCCGGCGCGGCTTCCATACCCGGAATACCGCCCCCGGAAAGCATAGCGGAAAGCTCATGCGGGGAAAGGCGCATGGAGCGCACAAGCTGTACGATTTGCAGGTTTTCCGCTTCGGTTTTCTGCGCTTCAAGCCCCCTTAATCTGTTCTGGTACTCGGTGATTTTCTCGCGGGTCTTTGCAATCTCTTTGTCGATACGTTCAATTTTGTTCATAGCCATCAATAAATTTCTCCTTTCTTTGCTCAAAAATATGTTAATTCCAGTTCATCAGCCCATAGCCCTTGATACAGCCATAATTGACGGGGTAGCTCTTTATCTTGCAGGCGTCGCCGGAATTGCCCTCGACGGTATAGACGCGCTCCCCGTCCGTCCCGATAACAAGCCCTACATGGTCTGCGCTCCCGTCCCCGTCCCAGTCGAAAAAGATAGCGTCGCCGGGGGCGATATTCGCATAGCCCCTCGCGCCCCATTGCCCGCGTGACTGGAACCAGGGTACGCCCTGTGACTGGCACCCGGCAAAGCGCGGCTCGCTTTTCCCGGCTTGATTGTAGCACCATGAAACGAAACAGGCGCACCATTCCACGCGGCTGTTAAATCCGTACCAGCTCCAAAAGGGTCGCCCGCCCACGTTGCCGACTTGCCGCTTCGCAAGGTCTACAACGGCGGTGTTGCCGGGGCGTGTGCCGTTTACAAGCTGTACGCCGCTTAAATCCTCGGACGCGCCCATATCGGGGGAACCGCCGCCGAAAATCAGCGGTTTGTTGCCGCTTGTTTCCAGATAGACGCGGTACATTTCAAGCTGCTCCGGCGTTAGAAGTTCCTCCGCAATCTCGGAAATGGGCTTGTTTGTCAGCTTCACGTTAAGGATATGGTACTCGTAGGGTACTTCCTCGGTGGTCGTTTCCCCGGTTTCCGGGTCTGTGCTTGTTTCTGTGCGGTAGCGGATTTCCGTTTCTTCCGTCAGCGTCAAGGTGTACTGCATGGCAAAGACGCGGTTTAATTCTGCCTGTGCGCTCTGCGGGGTGTAGGTCTGTAAAAGTACGGTGAGGTAGGACGCTAACTCATGGGGGTTATGCCCGATACTGTCAAGGTCATAGCGGTATTCATCATAGCCGGGGTGGGTGCTTTCGATATTGTCAATCTGCTGCTGAAGCTCGGCTTCCTTTGCGGCGTAATTATTTTCCGTCGCCACAAGGTCGCTGTCCTCCGACGTGTAGGAAGTCCCAAGTATGCCGTTCATCAAGCCGGAGAACATGGAGCCGCAAGAGGAAAGCCCCGCCGATACCATGATGAATAAGAGCAGCGCGGCAACGGCGATACATACGCCCGCCGGGTGCCGCCCTACAAAAGCGATTGCCTTTTTTGTTTCCTCGGCGGTCTTTTTTGCCGCCTTGCGGGTGTTCTCTGCGGCTTTCTGCGCCGTTTTTGCGCCGCCTTTCCTTGCCGCCTTTGCATACTGCCGCTTGATTTGCTGCTTCTGCATGAAGCGGGAAAGGGGATTGCCCGCAATCTGCGGATTGTCATGCAGGGCTTTGTGGTACTGGAAATCCACATTCGCCTTGAACGCCGCTTTCTCTGCCTTTGCCGCCGCCCGGTAGGGTTTGAGCTTGTGGCTGTGGTAGCCCTCCTTGACTTTCCGCGCCCCGTACTTTGCGCCGCGCTCTGCCAGTTCTTCGGATTTGTGCGCCCCCTCAACGCCGGAATTGTCCTTTTCAACGGAATGTATCTTGTTGTGGACGAAAATACCCGCTTCCTGTGCGGGGCGGGATAGCGGGTTATTGTGGGGCTTATTCTTTCCTATGGGCTTTTCCTGTTCCTCAAAATGTAGGCGGGTCTTGCCTTTCCCGGTGGCTTCATCAAAGGTGCGCTCCCGTACAAGTTTCTTTTCTTTGGGGATAGCCGCCTTTGCCGCGTCCAGACGGTCGGCTGCTTTGTCCGATTTTCGGATATACCTTTCAAGCTCCGGCGTTGCCCGTTCCTCGTCGGTAAACTGCAAGCGGGAAGATTTTTCTTTTGCTGTGGCTTCTGCCTGTGCTTTCCTCGCCGCCTTTTTGCTCGCCTTTCTGGTACGCGCCCCGTCGATACGTTCCAAGACGCGCTCGGCTGCTGCGGTGTCCTGTTCCCATTCTGCCCCCGGCGCATGGGGAAGCGGCGGCGTGTCGGTTAAGGGCGGGGAAGTTGCGCCGCCCGGTAGGGGCTGCGCTGCCTGTTCCGGCTGCGGTGGGGCTTCGGTCTTTGCAAAGTCCGCGTCCCTTATCCGCTTGCTGATACGTTTCTTTTTCCCGGTAGCGGCGTTTACCTCGACAGCCCCCTCGCGGGTCATTTTCTGCGTGACTTTTTCACGCGCCTTATATTGTTTTATGTGTCTGTCCCTCCAATCCGCGCCCTTGCAAGGGCGCAATACTCGGCGTTTATCTCAATGCCTATATAATGCCTGTCAAGCTGCTTTGCGGCTGCCCCCGTCGTGCCGCTGCCGAAAAAGGGGTCAAGCACAACGCCGCCTTTCGGACAGCCCGCCTTGATACAGGTTTCGGCAAGTTTTGGCGGGAACGCGGCGAAATGCCCGCCCTTGTAGGGAACGGTATTGATAAGCCACACGTCCCGCCTGTTCCGCATGGTCGGCATGAGGGCTTCGTCGTAGTAGCTGCCGCTTCGCGCCCGGTTAAGCCCCTGTACTTTCCCCTGTCCGGGTATTTCGTCCGCATATTTCTGTCCCGCGCTGCGCCCGGTGCGGTACCGCGCCGCCGTTGTGGGGGCTAACGGCTCGGCTATGGCGGCTGCGTCATAGAAATATTTCTTTGACTTCGTAAGCAGAAAGATATGTTCATAGCAGCGGGTAGGGCGGTCTTTCACGCTCTCCGGCATGGGGTTTTCTTTCTGCCAGATAATGTCGCTCCGTAAATACCACCCGTCAGCGCGTAGGGCAAAGGCTAAAAGCCAAGGGATACCGATTAAATCCTTTTGCTTGCAGCCCGCCGCCTGTCTTGCGATTGATACGGCTTGCCCGTTCCTCCCTTTGGGGTTCTTCGGGTCTGCATGGTAGCCTTTATTTCCTGTGCCGCAGTAGGTGTCCGCAATGTTCAGCCAGAGTGTACCGTCTGAACGCAGTACCCGGCGCAGCTCGCGGAAAACTTCGGTCAGCCTGTCAATGTACTGCTCCGGCGTGTCCTCCCGCCCAATCTGCGCGTCAAGCCCGTAATCCCTAAGTGCATAGTAGGGCGGGCTTGTGACGCAACAGTGTACGCTTTCCTCTGGAAGCTCCCGCAAGGCATAGAGCGCGTCCCGGTTGATGATTGTGTCAGTTTTCAGCCCGTTCATGCTTCGCCCACTTCCTCCGGCTTCGTCGTCATTACCCGGTAAAGCTCGGTGTCTTTCGGGAAGCGGTCTACAAAGGGCAGCACCACGTTCCCGTAGAAGATAAGCCCCTCGCCCGCTTCGGTGTGGGTGACATACTTCATCTGCTGCGGGGAGATGTTGAGCTGCTTTGCAAGGATAGCCCGGTCGCCCGCCGCCTGATTGAGCATGAGGACAAAATCAGAGTTTTCAAAGATATTCTCCACTTCGCGGGAAGCAAGCAAATCTTTGACGTTCTGCGTGATTGCTGTGGGTATGCCGCCCCATTTTCTGAAACGCTTCCAGATTTCAACGGAATAGGCGGCGGTCTGTTCCTCTTTCAAGAGAAGATGAAATTCGTCCATAAAATACCGGGTGGATTTCCTTTCTGCCCGGTTGACGGTGACGCGGTTCCATACCTGGTCCTGCACAATGAGCATACCTAACTTTTTGAGCTGCTTCCCAAGCTGCTTGATGTCAAAGCAGACAAGGCGGTTAGAAAGTTCCACGTTGGTACGGTGGTTAAACACGTTAAGGCTCCCGGAAACATAAAGCTCCAACGCCGCCGCAATACGCGCCGCTTCCGGCTCCGGCTGCTTCAAAAGCTCGTCGTAGAGGTCGCCCAAAATCGGCATTTTCTCCGGGGCGGGGTCTGCAAGGAAAGGGCGGTACACGTTCCTAACGGCGCGGTCAATGACGGTCTTATCGACGGGCTGCAAGCCCTCCTTGCCGCCTATGACAAGCTCGCAGAGGGAGAGGATAAAGTCGGATTTCAGCGCAAGGGGGCTGTCGTCCTCGCTGTAATTAAGGTTAATATCCATAGGGTTCACATACTGGGGCTTCCCGTCAATGCCCTTGCCCGTAGGCGACAAGCGTATCACTTGCCCGTCAAGCCGCTGCACAAGGGAAAAATACTCTGCTTCCGGGTCGCAGATAATTATGTCGTCGTCGGTAATGAGGAAAGCGTTTGTCATTTCCCGTTTGGCTGCAAAGGATTTCCCGCTTCCCGGCGTACCCAAGATTAAGCCGTTGGGGTTCTTTAGCTGCTTGCGGTCGCAGAGTATCATGTTGTTAGACAGGGCGTTTAAGCCGTAGTATAAAGCCGCGCCAGATTGAAAAAGCTCCTGTGTGATAAAGGGGATAAAGATAGCGGTGCTTGACGTGGTAAGCCCCCTTTGAATGGGGATAAGGTTCTCCCCAAGCGGTACAGAGGACATAAGCCCCGCTTCCTGTTGGTAGTCAAGGCGGGTTAAGGCGCAGTTATTCTTCTGTGCAATGCCTGCCGCCGCGAATACGTCATTTTCCAGTTTCCGCTTCGTGTCCGCCATGTTCACCACAAGGAACGTCAAGAGGAACATTCTTTCATTCCGGCTCTGCAAGTCCTGTAAGAGATTTTTCGCTTCGCTGCCGAACGTGGCAAGGTCGGACGGGATTATATCCATGTCATAGCCGCTGCGTACCGCTTTCTTCTGTTCCTCGATTTTCATTTTGTCAAGGTCGGTGATTTTCCGCTTGATTGTCTTTATGGCTTCGGTCTGGTCGATACTGTGGATATGCAGATTGACGATAACGCCCGTTTCCAAGTCCAGAATGTCGGATAAGATACGGTCGTTTAATTCCGGGGCAAGGATTTCAAGGAATGAAACCGCGCCGATTTTGCGCCCCATGCGGAAATACCGCCCCTCGCCAAAACGGAAAGAGGACGGGGCGATAAAGTCCTTTGTGGAAAGCCCGGACGGGGCAAGCCATGAAAAATCAAAGGAAAACTGCCCGCCCTCCGGGTGGAAAATGCCATGCAGCATTTTAAGGCGTTCATAGCCTGTCATGGGGCGGGCAGACACGCCCAAGAGCTTAAAGTTGTTCAGCACGTCCGTTTCGATACGGGCAAGGCGGGATTTCGCCGCGCCCAGACTGTCGGCTTCAATGGCAAAGGTGATATATTTTGCTTTGACAAGCCCGTTGTTGCCCTTTGCAAGCTGGTTTTTCAGCATATCCCGGTATTCTGTGCGGATAGAATTGAAAGCGTCCTCCTGTGCCGGGATATTGACCGCCTTTTCCGCTTCGCCGCGCTGCGTCCCCTGATTGATGAAAGAGAGCTGTACCGAAACGGAAGCGTCAAAGTAGTTGAGGAAGTCGCACCAGTTCTCAAAAATGGCGGTCTTGTCGTCTGCCTGTGCAAGCTGATAGTTAATATCTTCAAAGGCGACGGTCTTTGAATATTTCCGTCCCGTAACCTTGCAGATACCGTCCGGGTACATCTGGATATAGGGGATTGTCTGCTGCGCGGTGTGCGCTTTCCCGTCGCCCTTTGCCTGTCTGATGATTTCCGCAATCTGCTTTTTCTCGGCGCGGGTGAGCTTGCGGGGCGGGTTAGGCTTTGCGCTTCCCGCCGCGCTGTTTCTTCGTGTTTCCTTTTGCAATCGCTGATACCTCCTTTTCAAGTTTTCTCTGCCGTTCTAAGACGGAATAAAAGTTGTCTGTCCTGTATGGTCGTTCTTTGGGGGCTATGAATTTCGTCTGAATGATGTTCTTCACCACTACTTCAAGGGGCTGTCCATGCTTTTCATACATGGCGAACAGGAAACAGGGCAGCATGACAGCAATCATAGCCATAGACGCAAGGCTTGTGCCTGTGCTGTCTTTGAGCAGAAAGAAAAGCGGCAAGCCGAACAGGAGAGCCGCCGCAAAACATACAATCTGCCGTTTGGTAAGGTTGAACGCTACTTTTGTCTTGACTTTGGATAAGTCTTTGGGTACGGGTACATACGCCAAGTGAAAACCTCCTTTCTCCGGGTTTGGTGTTGCTGTAATTTTCCATAAGGGTAATCAAGGCAAAGGTCAATCTATGCCCTTTGCCCGCCCGTATTATATGGGGGTTATCCGCGTCAAGGTCGGGTCGTATTTTCGCCGCTTCGCTCTGAAAATCTCCACCCTGCCCTTGACACGCCGCTAATGCGCGGAGAATATCGACTTCGCCAGTGCGCCGGATTTGAACAGGGAGAAACAGAGGATAACGGTATAGGCTGCAAGGGAGAATATCGCGCTGTGCAGATTGTCCGCTATTATCATGTTGTTTACCAGAACCGCGTAAATGCCGACGCATATCATAATGAGGAAGCCTTGAAAACCGATAGCGAACAGGGATTTTAGGTAGTTGTTTCCTATCTGTCCCCATTCCCGGTTCGTCATAGTTGCAAACGGGATAGGCGATACCGAACAGTAAAGGTAAATTTCTATCATGCGCCCGTAGAGGATAACGGTTATCAGTACGGACATTATCTTCATGCACAAGCTCACAAGGCTTGTTTCCATGACAAGTAAGAGCAGTTCGGGGATTTCCATAGCGTCAAGCCCGCTTTGCATGGAAGCAAGGGCGGCGGCAACATCAATCTCTGTGCTGCCGCCGATTACCCCCGCCGCGCCGGAAACAACGTGCTGCGCCATATCGAACACCGCCATAGTGATGTCAAAGGTGTGCGTCACAAGGTAGACTGCCACAAACGCCTTGAACACCCACTTGAAGAACATGGAAGTGTCAACGTCGTGCATATTGTTCTTTTCCGTTACCATGCTGATAAGCTCATAGCATAGGACGTAGGTAATGACAAGCCCCGCAATGGGTACGATTACATTCTCACTAAGCGTCTGTATCATGGAGAATATATTTGCGTTCCACCCTTGCGGGGTCTGCCCTACCTCTGCGGCGATAGTGCCGACTTTCTCGTTTACATCCCCGAACATAGTTGACAGATTACCGTTTATGGCTCCTATGAGGATTTCCTTTATCCATTCGTTAATCGCGTCAAGTATGCTCTGCATAAGCCTTTACCCGCGCTTCTTAACCGAACAAGCCGGAAAGCAGCGGTACAAGGGTCATGCCGATAAGGGCAACGCCGCCGCCCGCCATAAGCTGCTTCATGCCCTGGCTTTTCGCGCCCGGATTGTCGTTGCCGTAGCCCTCCATCAGATTGATTACGCCCCAGATACCAAGCCCTGCTCCAAGTGCTACAACAAGGGTCTGCAAAACGTCTACTGCGCTATTGAAAAATGCCATAAATATATCCTTTCTGCCGCGTCTGCGGCTGTCCGGCAAGCGGACAAAAGGCGGTCAGCATATGCCGCCGCACAAAAAAACCGCCCTCTGGTAAAGGCGGCTGTCCCCGCGCTGCGTAAGTTCTGCGGCGCGGCGGTATTCAGTTGTAAGGGGTGCGGATTTTGCCGCTGTGTACTGCGCCGGAAAGTGGGGGCGCGTATCATGTAGCCGGTATGGATAGATGTGATTGCTTCAATCGCTCCTTTCTGTGTCCCGCTGTGCTGCCGGACGTTTTTTCAGACTTGCGGGAAGTGAATAGCTTGCGTAGCAAGGTGTTCGCTTCCCGCAAGTTCACAAAGGGGTAGCTGCCGCAAGGCAGCGTAGGGGAAGTGTAGCTTCCCCTGTCCCCCGGCGGTCTGCCATGCTGTCACTGTTGCGGGATAAGCCCCCGGCGCGTGACATACTCCGTTGCAAAACGGCGGTGTTCCGCTTCCTTTTCCCGCCAATACTCCCATAATGCAGCGTCGGCGGCTTCCGCAACATTCATTAAAAACCGTTCAAGCTGCTTTTGTTTTTCCTCTGCGCTACGTTTCCTCATGGTCTGCGTCCTCCTGTAAGTCTGCTGCGTCAATCTCGTAATAGTCAAAAACCTCGTCGGGCTTGACAATGGCGGGGCGGCGTTTAAGGTGCTTTTCCATGTCAAAGGCGTTCTTCGGGTCTGCGTCGGACAGGTACTTGTATTTCGGGTGCTTCGTTATGTCGAATTTGTCCGAAAAGAACGGGCGCACCCCGCGTAGCTGCAAGATACATTTCCCTCCGTCCATGACTGCAATTTCATCTTCCGTCATAAGCTGCTTTCCCAATTTCTGATAGTTCAGCCCATGCGAAAGCTCCCGCCCCCTTGTTTCGGACGTGTTAAAGCTGTCTATCGTTTCTTTTCCTAAAATTTCCGATATTTCTTTAAGGGTGGTTTTCTCCTTGCCGCCCAAGAAAAGCGTGGTGTCGCAGTTGCCGACTATGGTATCGGCGTTGTCTTTGTAAATGGCTTTTAGCTGTGACTGGCTCTGCAAGATGATTGACGCGGATATTTCCCGGCTCCGTATCGTTGCAATGAGCTTTTCAAACTTTGGTATCTGCCCGATATTCGCAAATTCATCAAGTAAGCACCTAACATGGACGGGAAGCCGCCCGCCGTATTCATCATCTGCCTTGTCGCACAAGAGGTTGAATAGCTGTGTGTAGAGGATACTCACGACAAAGTTAAAGGTGTCGTCGGTGTCGCTGATAATGACGAAAAGGGCGGTCTTTCTGTCGCCTATGGTGTCAAGCTCCATTTCGTCGGTTTCCATCAGTTCCCGCAGCTCCTTAATGTCGAATGGGGCTAACCTCGCGCCGCATGAGATAAGTATGCTTTTTGCGGTCTTGCCCGCCGCCAGTTTGTATTTTTTGTACTGCTTGACTGCAAAATGTTCCGGGTCTTTTTCTTCCAGACGTTCAAACATGAGGTCAACCGGGTTCTGGAAATCCTCGTCGTCCTCGCGGGCTTCCGACGCATTTATCATTTCAAGCAGCGTCGTGAAGTTCTTCTCGTCCTCCGGGGCTTCATACCAGATGTAGCCGATTAGTGCGGTGTAGTAGAGCTTTTCCGCTTTCACCCAGAAATCCTCGCCGGATTTTTCCCCGTCGCCTTTGGTGTTGGCGATAATGGTATTGACTAACTTCAAAATGTCCTTTTCGCTCCGCAGATAGGCAAAGGGATTGTATTTCATGGATTTTTTGAAGTTAATCGTATTTAACACTTTGATACGGTATTTGTACCGCTGCAACATTTTCCCGGTTTCCAAAATCAGTGTTCCTTTCGGGTCAGTGACGATATACGACGTTGGAAAATCCTTTGACGTACATTGCATGAGCGACGGTTTCACAAAGAACCGGGTCTTGCCGCTGCCGGAACCGCCGATTACAAGGATATTTTTGTTTCTTGCGTATTTCGGTTGCTTCGGTCGGCTGTTCATGGTAAGCCGTTCCGTCTGCGTAAGCGGGATATTGTTCTCAAATACCGGGTCTGTGTACGGCTTTATGTCGTCAGCCCCGCCCCAACGCGCCGAACCGTATTCTGTCCCGCGGCGGTATTTCTTCGCGTTCTTGCCTTTGGTGTAGATAAGCAGCCGGACAATGACCGCCCCCGCAATGCCTAAAGCTAAATCTGCCGGGTGGAAGCTCGGCGCGATACTGGAAAAGGCGGCGGTAAAACCGTCCCCAAGATGTAGCAGCTTTGCGCTTGCGTCCGCGCCGGGGGATAGACGGACAGCCGCGCCCACTTTATCAAAGAGCCAGACAAAGAGCAGATACGGGAGATTTAGGATAAGCAGCTTCTTGATTTCCGGCTTCATAGCGATACCTCCCTGTCTTTGTTCTTGACTTTCGCACGTTCCGCGTTCTTGCCCTGTGTGGCTTCTTTAAGGGTTGAGAGCAGCTTTCGGATAGAGGGCTTTTTCTCCTGTGTCAGCTTCTTTGCGGAAAACTCCTTAAAGGCTGCGGTCAGCACGTCCGCGTCCCGCCCCTTGAAGAAAACCAGATAGCGGGGTGGGCTTTCCGTCGCGTCCTTTTTCAGCGCAAAGTCGATACCGTACTTTTTCGCCGTACTCTCAAAGGCTTTGATATTGCCCTCGGTAATCTCAATGTTGGAAACGCCCGCGTTCTGCTTCATAAGCTGCTTTAAGCTCTGCTTGCCCTGTGGCGGTTTGGAAAGCTGCTTTTTTCCCTTTGACAGTATGGCTTTCATTGCCTTTTGGAGCGTCTGCGCGGTCAGCTTCCCGGTCTTGATGTAAAGGGCTATGGTCTTTTCGTTTACTTCGTCCTGCAATTTGTCGCGTCCTCCTTTCGCGTTTCTTTATGGGGCGGCGGTCAGATACGCACCCGCAGCCCGTTCAAGTCCTCGGCTCTGATACCCACAAGATACCAGTTGTCGCCGTACTCAATCCGGGTCGGCTTCCACTTGCCCCGCACGAATACGTCAAAGCACTCGCCGCAATGCAAGCCCCCGTAGTAGCTGTTTAAGTCAAAGCGGATGTCGTAACGGTCGGTGCGCTCGTCAAATACCAATGCTCCTGTCATTTTCTGTGCCATAATAAAATCCTCCTTTTGTTGTTTTACAGGCTTTCGCCCGGTTTGCATGAATAATAGTCCGGGTCGCCGTACTGCGGCTTCTTCGGTGACAGTGCGCCGCTTGCCATGTCATGGGCGACAAGGGAAGTGTAATAATTGCCGATAGTGGACGGGGCGTTGAAAAGGGCTGCTTTCAGATATTGCTTGATGTTGCGGATTTTCGTTGTGTTCTCCCGCATACAGTCAAGCACAAAGCGGATATGCTCGCCGTCCAGTTTCATAAACTTAGATTTCACAAGCTCTGCCGGGTAGTCGTCCCCTGCAATCCGTACCCGCTTCCTTGCGGTGCATACGGTTTCAAGCATGAGGTCTACAATCTCGTCAAGCCTGTCACTGTCAAACTTCATGTCCTGTTTGAGAATGTCGTAGTCGATATTGTCCTTGATGATTTCCCGGTATATATCAACTGCGCTCTGTGCTGTCGCTTCCGTTCCTTTCCGTTCCGGCGGCGCAGCCGCTTCTCTGCAAGGAGAGGGGTTAGGGGAAAGGATAGGAATGGAATGGGTACTTTGTTCATCAGTAATTATTTTTTCTTTTTTTGGTAAGTCAGTTCTTTGTATATCTTTATTTAATTGCGTTGGATTTTCCAACGTAGGTTTTTCCAATGTTGGTTTTTCCTGCGTTGGATTATCCAATGTTGGATTTTCCAATGTAGGTAAATCCGGCGTAGGCGGCTGTGGCTGCTCGAATATCACATAGTCCGCGCCCCGCAAGCGTCCTTTCTCGTCGCGCTCCCTTGAACGGACGATATACCCGGCGCGTTCAAGCTCCTTAATGGCTTCGCGGATAGCGTCTATCTTCTCCCGGTTGATAAGGGATAAGCCTTTCAAGGTGTAGTCCCAATCTTCGGGGAGTGACAGCATTTGCGACAACAGCCCCTTTGCCTTTAGGGAAAGCTCCTTGTTGCGTAGGTGGTGGTTGCTCATTACGGTGTAGCCCTTGTTCCGTTCCACTCTGAAAACTGCCATAGTTCATAGCTCCTTTGCTTTGGATTTGTTACGCAGTAGAAGCGCGGTTTCGGGGGATAAGGTATAAATCCCTTTCCGCGCCAGATACGCGCCCGGAAAACCGCTTGTAGCAAGGCTTTTTCTGCCCCTACTGCGTAACAAAGGGCATGAAAAAAGCGGCGTTCCTGTTCTCCCATGTAGAGAGTAAGAAACGCCGCTTCTGCGTCGTATTCAGTTTTTAGTACAATACCCTGCTTGTCCGTCGCTCGAAAAACCTTGATTTTCCAGTGTTTTCAAAAGTATCGTTATCTAACGTCAGCTTTCCAAAGACCGGGCTTTCAGTCCATGCTTGCGGACATTGAAGCAGGGAAAGTCGGCACCGTCATTGTCAAGGATATGAGCCGGTTAGGGCGCAATTACTTACAGGTGGGAATGTACACCGGAATGATTTTCCCACAGAAAGGCGTCCCCTTTATCGCAATCAACGACGGAGTGGACAGCGCACAGGGCGAGAACGACTTTGCCCCGCTGCGGAATATCTTTAACGAATGGCTGGTGAGAGATACGAGCAAGAAAATCAAAGCGGTAAAACGCTCCAAAGGCATGAGTGGCAAGCCTATTACAAGTAAGCCCGTCTATGGCTATCTCATGGACGAGGACGAAAATTTCATTTTAGACGAGGAAGCCGCCCCTGTCGTGCGGCAGATTTACAGCCTATGTCTTGCCGGGAACGGACCGACCAAAATCGCCCGTATGCTTACCGAGCAGCAAATCCCAACGCCGTGAACGCTGGAATACCGCAGGACAGGCAGCACACGCCGCTACCACCCCGGTTATGAGTGTAAATGGGCGACCAATACCGTCGTGCATATCCTTGAAAACCGGGAGTACACCGGCTGTCTGGTAAACTTCAAGACCGAAAAGCCGTCCTACAAGGTCAAGCACAGCATTGAAAACCCCATTGAGAAACAGGCGATTTTTGAAAACCACCACGAGCCGATTATTGACCGGCAGACATGGGAGCGCGTACAGGAGTTACGCAAGCAGCGCAAACGCCCTAACCGCTATGATGAAGTGGGTTTGTTTTCCGGCTTGCTCTTTTGCGGGGATTGCGGCAGCGTCATGTATCAGCAGAGGTACCAGACGGAGAAGCGGAAACAGGACTGCTACATCTGCGGCAGCTACAAGAAACGCACCGCCGACTGTACGGCGCACTTTATCCGCACCGACTACTTGACCGCCGGAGTGATTGAAAACCTGCGGCGCGTAACTAGCTACGCGGCAAGAACGAAGCCTGGTTTATGAAGCAGCTTATCCAACAGAACGAGGACGGCGACCGGCGCAGGAACACCGCCCGGAAAAAGGAGCTGGAAGCCGCCGAGAAGCGTATCAGCGAGCTTTCCGCTATCTTCAAGCGGCTGTATGAGGACAGCGTGACCGGGCGCATATCAGACGAGCGTTTTTCCGAGCTGTCGGCTGATTATGAAGCTGAACAGCGGGAATTAAAGGAACGAGCCGCCGCGCTGCGGGAGGAACTTTCCAGAGTACGGGAAGCTGCGGAAAATGCAGAAAAGTTTATGAATATCGTCCGCAAGCACACGACCATTGAGGAACTCACCCCTACCCTGCTTCGTGAGTTTGTGGAGAAAATCATTGTCTATGAAGCGGTGCCGTTGGACGGCAAGCGTCATGGGAAGCTCCGCAGACAAGACATAGAGATTTATTATAGCTTTGTCGGCAAGATAGACCTGCCGGAAGCCTAAACCGCCCGACCTATCCGCCACAGAAGCTAAGTGCCGGATAGGAACGGCAAAATTTTTTACACTTCTATTACTACTTTATCACACATCAGCAAAACAGCACCCATTGCAACAAGCTTTGGCTTTGATTCACATTTTTTGCGATAGTAATCACGGAGTACAGGATTTTTAGCCTCTCCTGTGTGGGATGTACCGATGCTTTGTAAAGTAAGTGTATGAATAACTCGTCGGGCGACAGCAGAACCTCTTTTCGACATTTGAATTTTGCTGCCTTCAAATTTGCCGGATTGTTTTACTGCCGGATCCAGACCAAAGTAAGCAAAAAGCTGTTTTGGCTTTGAAAAAGCAGAAAAATCACCAATCTCTCCCATAAGGGATACGGCAGATAAAAAACCAGCCCCTTTAAACGTTTCGATTAAGTGGATCTGTTTGAC
>NZ_LGAJ01000023.1 GCF_001280875.1 Sellimonas intestinalis
ACCACAGAATCGTCATTCTGTGGTAAGAAAGAAAAGGGAAATGCAGGTGAGTGGGATGAAAAGTACAGAAAAGAGAGAGAAGATTTTCCGGCCAGAAAAGATGGATTTAGGGCACAATGAGCTGTTGCTCTGGAAAGATAAAAAAGACGAAACACCGTGTGCAGCACTTCCTTATCGGGAGATGCTGTTTGTCTACCTGGAAAGAAAGACGGAAGTGAAGGGAGTGGTTCAGATTCCGCCGGTGGAGGAAATTACAGGAGAGATGGAAGGAAATTTGGTGATATGGAACAGAACGCATCGGTGCATCCGTCTGGATCTGTCCAGTCAGAAGGAGACGGCCGGAGCGTTGTTTATCCGGCTTGCCGAGCACATCCCTTTTGCGTTCCTGGGGGCGACGCCGTGGATGCAGGTGGAGAATGAGCAGGATTTTCAGGAGATGGTAAGAATGGTGGATCTGTATCAGGAAATCCATGGGGGAACCTGTTTGTAATGTGGAGAAGAAAAAGCCGCCTGCCTTTTGATGTGGAAAGAAAATGACAGAAGCGGCGTTTGGTGGTACAATAGACAGGACAGATTTGCATGATTGATAAAGGAGGATCGGGATGAAGACCATTTATTTTGCAGGCGGTTGCTTTTGGGGGATGGAGGCATTTATAAAAAAGCTTCCGGGTGTAAAGGAGACGGCTGTGGGATATGCAAACGGAACGAAGGCGAATCCGACTTATGAGGAGGTTTGCAGCCATACGACCGGACATGCAGAGACCGTGCGTGTGGTTTATGACCCGTCGCAGATTACCCTGGAAATGCTGTTGAAAGCATTTTTTAAGGTCGTGGATCCGACAGAACTCAACCGTCAGGGAGGAGATGTCGGTGAACAGTACCGAAACGGTATTTATTATACGGATGAGGAAGACCGGAAGACGATCGAGGCTGCGATCAGGGCCGTCCGTGAGAAATATGATCAGCCAGTAGTGACCGAGTGCCGGAAACTGGTATGTTTTTACGATGCAGAGGAGTATCATCAGGATTATCTCGATAAAAATCCGACTGGATATTGCCACATTAATCTACTTGATGCGGAGGAGTTTATTGAGGAGGAGATGGGAGAGAGAACAAGATGTTAATGCATCCAGAGTGTATGCTTTGTAATCTGAATCAGGTGTATCGGGTAATCAATCTTATGGGGCTTGAGGAAGAGGTGGAGAAGCAACTGGTTTCCAAGGTGCTGGCATTTCTATCGGAAGCGGATTATTCCAGAACAAATTCGCATATTATGGGAGAGACGTGGAAATTGATCACGAAAGAAATTGGTGATCCTGATCCTTATGCCCGGGTAAAAGAAAAATATAATACGTTGCTTTTGCAAGCGGAATCAGAGCTTAGAAATGCGATTTTACAAGTGGAAAATTCATTTCTGGCAGCACTGCGTCTGGCTGTGGCTGGGAATCAGATTGATTTTGCGGGCAGACGAGAAGTTTCTTTTATACTGAAGGAAGTCTATCATTGTATGGAGCAGGAGCTTGTAATTGATGACAGCACTGGATTGCTCCGGGAGCTTGAAAAGACCAGAAAGCTCTTGTATCTTGGGGATAACTGTGGTGAAATTGTGCTGGACAAGCTTTTCATTGAGATGATACGAAAACGATATCCTAATCTTACCGTTTTGTATGGCGTACGCGGCAGGCCGGTTGTCAATGATGTGACTTTGGAGGATGCCAGAATGGTAGGAATGGAAAGGGTGGCAAGGATAATAGAGAATGGTAGTGGAGCTCTTGGAACTGTTTTGAATGAAACATCGCCGGAATTTCAGGAGATATTCAAAACCGCGGATTTGGTGATCAGCAAAGGTCAGGGGAATTTTGAAAGTTTGAGCGAATGTAGGGATCAGCAGATTTACTATCTGCTGATGATCAAATGTGAGCGTGTCTCCAGAGCTTTAAAAGGCCCGGTAAATGGCCTTGTGTGTATGAGAAATCCATTTTCTTAGAGGATAGAGAAAGGCCGTGTCTGCAACTGGCATCTCATTATTATTGAGTTGCTGTACGCAGATACGGCTTTCCTTATTTCTGGAATTCTTTCCGGAGTATTTCTTTTGGCGGCTCTATCTCATTGGCGATGGTATGTTCCGTCAGTTCTGAGAGTGATTTGAGTTTCTTGTTGATCAGTGGACGCATACAGTTTGGCACATGCTCCTGATGAGCCCGGTGGATAGCCACACATTCCTTGCAGTTGCCGTGATAACGGCAGGCTTTCTGGCAGGGGCAGTGATCTTTCTCCCGATACTCCCGGCGGAATGTGGCGGCGAATTCTTCCTGAAGTCTTAGCCCCTCGGTTCGGTCGCCTTTGTGAAACGCATCCATAGCTTCTTTCTGTATTGGATTCCCTTCGATGATCATCGGTATTCCTCCCTTTGTTTCCCTTTGTACGGCCTTATTCTACCATACTTTTCTCTGATAAAAAAGAAGAAAGAAGCGGGCTTAACGGCTGAGCGGTCATCACATAAAGTTCATGGAGCGCACGGGTAATGGCGACATAGAGAAGCTTGGCGTCTTTCGGATGATCCGAATAGCGTGTTTCATCCGGTTCCCAAAGAATTACGCAGTCAAACTCCAGACCTTTTGTCAGGGAGACTGGGAGAACCATGACGCCGTTGTGGAAGCTGGTATCATCTCTGGCCGGGGACATATGAAGTTTCGATTTTAACTTGGTGGCTTCATCTTCTGTACGACAGATGACAGCGATCGTCTCAAATCCTTTTTTTTGAACGGACTGGAGCGTCATTTCCAGATGGTGCAGCAGATCCTGGAAAGAAACGTGAATCACTTCCACCGGTTTTCCGTGGCGGATAACCGGATCGATTTGATAACCGCCTTGGGAAGCTTTTTTCAGGACTTCCCCGGCAAAATTTGAGATCTCGATCGTGTTGCGGTAGCTTTTTTGCAGCAGATAGAAGCTGTCTTTCGGGGAATCGAACATGGCTTCTTTTAGCTGATCCCAGTCATTCATACCGGTTTCATAGCGGATATTCTGGGAGACGTCGCCCATGATGGTAAAATAACAGTCGTTGAGGACTTGCTTAAGTACATAATATACGGTCTCTCCAAAATCCTGAGCCTCATCAATAAAGATCTGACTGAATACTTCCTGATCCTGCTTCTGAAAGATCCTGCGCTGAATCAGGCCAAATGCGGCGGCATCGTACACATCCAGACGGTTCTTAGCGACCCCCTCTCTGGTAATGGAAAAATCCAGCTCCGGATGTCCCTCCTCCAGATCCTGCAAAAACCGGAGGTAGAGTCCGGGAATGGTCCATTTGCGGGCGGAAGAGTCAAAGTGCTTTCGAAAGGCCTGCCGTTTCGCTTTCCGGAAATCGGCTGTCTTTTCCGTGCAGAGAAATTTCAGTCTCGAGAGAATCCGTTCATTGAGATGGCGCTCCATCTGGTAAAGAGAGTCATTAGGATGATAACTCCATGTTTCCGCCATGCTCTTTTGGGAAAGGATCACGCCGAGATCCGGATCGGTGATATCCGAAAGATGCAGTGTATCTTCGATCGTTCTGCTTAAAAACCCGTCCAGCGCACGAATAAACGGCAGGTGGCTTTTGACGCTTGCATCCGGATAATCGGCGACAATCTGGTATTGCTTTTTCCAGGCTTTTCCCATCAGATACGGAAATACAGCGTCCATCCGCATTTCATGGATATGGTGGACGTCCAGTTCCGGCAGACCACTTCGGATATAGTGCAGAAGCATATCACTGCTTCCGATGATACAAAATTCTGATGGCTTATAAACCTCTTCATAATTGTACAGAAGATAAGAGATCCGATGCAAGGCGACCGTTGTCTTTCCACTGCCTGCCACGCCCTGTACAATAATGTTCTTATTCGGCAGATCCCGGATGATGGTATTTTGCTCCTTCTGGATGGTAGCGATGATATCACCGAGAACCGCATCCTTATTCTGGGACAGATATTTGACCAGGAGGTCATCATTGGCGGCAATATCGTCATCGTAATAGCCGTGAAGCTGACCATTGGAAATATCATAGGTACGCTTCTGATGAAGATCAATCTCCACATCATCTGATCCAGGGACCGCATAGCACCCCTTACCAAGCCCGTTTTCATAATAGACATTGGCTACCGGGGCACGCCAGTCTACGATCGCCACGTCGGTCTGATTGCGGGAAATTCCGTTTTTCCCGATATAGCAGCACTCGGAAGTATCATACGTCAGATCGTCGTAGACGATCCGGCCAAAATACGGCTGATCCAGCGCCGCACGGTTTTTTCTGAGGGAATTTTGCAGATGTTCCAAAATGTTCTGACTTGCGATCAACTGGCCGTAAGAATCTCCCTCCCCCTTACGGACAGCCTGAAATAATGCTGTAACCTCTTTTCTCGAAGCCTGTTCACGGGCTTCGTACAGCCGGATGTTTTCCTGAATCAAAGAAAGACAGCTTTCCAGATGCAGGAGTTCTTCTTGATAATCTTGATTCATTTTGATGGCTCCTTTCTTTCCGGCCATCCCAAACACTGTCCTTTCATTATACCAAACCCGAAAAAGAAAGAAAATCAAAAAAATGGGATTTTTCCACTTTTTTTCAGGTATGATAAGTGAAAAGCTTTTCAGAGAAACGGACTTCGGAGGATGAACGTGGAAGAAGAAAGATATATAGAAATCGTAACAACATACAGTCCCATGGTATACCGGGTTGCCTTGCACGACTGTAGGAATCATGCCGATGCGGAAGACATTATGCAGAATGTATTCCTGCGGCTTTACCGGTTCGGGCCACGGTTTGACAGCGAAGAACACCTGCGGCGATGGCTGATTCAGGTGACGGTGCGGGAATCAAGACGGCTTTTTGCCAAGCCGTTCCGGAAACGGGAGGAATTTTTCGAAGAGATAGATCCGAATGTCATGGCGGCAGGGCGGCGGGAGGAAACTTCAGACAGCGGGGCGGACGGGACGATCCTGGCAGATGTATTTTGCCTCCCGAGAAAATACCGTGTAGTGATTTACCTTTATTATTATGAAGAATATTCCGTCCGGGAGATTGCGGACATTCTTGGGAAAAAGGAATCGACTGTCCAGACCGAACTTTGGCGGGCGCGTCAGAAATTGAAACAAAAATGGAAAGGGGAGACAAAACATGAGACAGCAGGGAAGAAGGCAGGAAACAAAACAAGATCCGATGATTGTACAGTATAAAAGAGCCTGTGCCAAGCTTTTGCCGGGACAGCAGGCAGTAAACGAGGTGATACAGATGAAACCAGTCAGACAAGCAAGAAGGCGGCTGATGCATAAAAAGGCAGTTGCTCTTGCGGCGGCATGTATGGGGATCTTTGCCTGCTCTATTGTAGGAACCGCGGCAGCCCGACATTTCCAGGTGGAATTTTTTGTGGACGGCAAGGTCCTGCAGATTGGAGCAACGATGGAACAGGATTCAGACGGCTATGTGATTCATATGGATGAGAAAGAACAGGGGCAGAGGGATATGACACTGGCAGAGCTGCTTGGTATTTCCGTAGTGCATCATGCTGACAAAAATACCGTGGGTCTCGTTCTTGGAGAAGAAGAGCGGGATATTACAGAAGAACTCCGGACACATGGGAGCTATCAGACCGCCTGGGAACAGGACGGAAAGACTTATGTTATCCGGGTGACGGGAGGGGAGACGTCTCCGGCGGTCACTGTGACTGAACAGTAGCAAACGCTTCTTTCGGAGTCATGTGATACTTTTTCTTAAATATCCGGTAAAAATAAGACAGATTATGAAATCCGCTGGAAAAGGCCGCGTCAATGACGGAAACCTGTCCGTTTTGCAGTAGTTTCCAGGCCCTTTCCAGACGGAGCGTATTGATATACTCGGTACAGGTCATCCCTACATGCAGCTTAAAAAAGCGCATGAAATGAGATTCACTGAAACAACAGATACGGGCCAGATCTGTCACCGGGATCATATCTTCCAGATGTGCGTCTATATAATCCAGCACCTGTTTGAGCTTCTTACTCTGATCTCTGGAGGATGGCGCCGGGTTCTTCAGAAGACGGTAAGGCCAGATACGGGAAAATAATTCCAGAAATAATGCTTTCATCCGAAGCTCATATCCATCTCCATGGGATATATACTCGTCAGATAACTGCCTCATCATGTCCCTAAGCAGCGGATTTGCCGGGTGATCCGCCTGAAATACATAAGGGAATACAATTTCACGGGAAGCAAACGGGCGCAGATATTTCACACTACAAACATCTGATCCGCCCATTCCAAGAAAGTCCAGATGAAACACAAAGGACTCCGACATCATGTGGTCCCTCGGGAAAAAACCGGACGAATGAAGTATCCTTGGGGGAAGCAAAATCATATCACCTTCTTGTACCGGATAATCGCACAAATCGATATGGTACACACAGGCACCGGAGCGGATCCATGTAAATTCTGCCTCCTCATGCCAGTGTGCCGGTACCAACGGAAAGGACTCCGACAACACCACGTCATATTTCTTAAGTGGAAACAAATGATCCCCATGACTTACCCCCTCCCGTTTCATCATAAATGAACGGTCCTGTTGCCCTGTTACTACATACATTCCTCACACCTCCCACATCATCTTTTACAGCCCTCAGCGCTTCACGCCCGAAATATATTCTGACAATCATCGTAAAACAGCAGAAAAGTACAAAATAGTGACATAATAATACAAGAAATAAAAAGAAAATGCAAGTATAATACAGTTGAGACGGGATCGGAATTATACAGTAAAGATCGATTCAAATTCAGAGGAGGTTTTAAGGTATGGCAAAAAAGTGGTGGCAGGATAAGGTCGTATATCAGATTTATCCGAGAAGTTTTCAGGACAGCAATGGGGATGGAATCGGAGATCTTCCGGGGATCATTTCGAGGCTGGATTATCTGTCGGATTTGGGAATTGACGCAATCTGGCTTTCGCCGGTATACCGTTCCCCGCAGGATGATAATGGATACGACATTTCGGACTATCAGGACATTGATCCGATGTTTGGAAGTCTGGAGGATATGGAACGCCTGATTGCGGAAGCAGATAAGAGAGGAATCAAGATCATCATGGATCTGGTATTGAATCATTCTTCCGATGAGCATCGGTGGTTCCGGGAGGCGAAAAAGAGCAAGGACAATCCGTACCATGATTACTATGTTTGGCGTGACGGAGAGGAAGGGATTCTTCCGAATGAGATGAGAGCATCTTTTGGCGGGCCGGCATGGGAATGGGTGCCAGAGCTTGAGCAGTATTATTTTCATCAGTTTTCTGTGAAGCAGCCGGATTTAAACTGGGAAAATCCGAAAGTCAGACAGGAAATTTATGATATGATTTTGTGGTGGATGGACAAAGGAGTGGGAGGATTCCGACTGGATGTGATTGATCAGATCGCGAAAGAGCCGGACAGAGGAATTACAGCGAATGGCCCGAAGCTTCACAAATGGATTCAGGAATTAAGCCGCGAGACATTCCAAAAAGCGGACTTGATTACAGTGGGGGAAACTTGGGGTGCTACTCCGGAGATTGCAAAGCTTTACAGTAATCCGGACGGCAGCGAGTTTTCTATGGTGTTTCAGTTTGAGCATGTGATGCTGGATCAGGAGCCGGGAAAAGAAAAATGGGATCTGAGCCCGTTGCCATTCGTGAAATTGAAGAAAAATTTTGCAAAGTGGCAGAAAGAGTTGTATGGCTGTGGTTGGAACAGTCTGTTTTGGAATAATCACGACCTGCCGCGGATTGTTTCCAGATGGGGCAATGACAAGGAATACCGGAAAGAATCCGCAAAAATGCTGGCGACAGTTTTACATGGGATGCAAGGAACACCATACATCTACCAGGGAGAGGAGCTGGGAATGACGAATGTCAGATTTCCGGATATCACTCATTACCGGGACATTGAAACGCTCCATATGTATGAAGAGAGACTGGAAGCCGGGTACAAAAAAGAGGAGATTCTTCGTTCCGTTTATGCGAAAGGACGGGACAACGCCCGCACGCCGATGCAATGGGATGACAGTAAAAATGGAGGCTTTACCGATGGAACCCCATGGATAGAAGTCAATCCTAATTATTTAGAGATCAACGCAAAAAAAGAAATTTCGGATGCGGATTCTATTTACAACTACTATAAAAAGCTGATAAAATTACGGAAGGAGAACATGGTCTTCACACAAGGGGAGTTTCAGCTCTTACTCGAAGAAGATCCACAGATTTTTGCTTATACACGGACAACGGGCGAGGAGATGATGTGTGTCATTGCAAATTTTACCGATAAACCGGCGCCGTGTAGGCTACCTGAGACATGGCAAAAGAAAGAGCTGTTGATACATAACTACAACACAGAAAATATAGGCGGGGTTTTACGCCCGTACGAAGCAATGATCTATATTGATAGATAATATGTCCGTATATGAGGGACGTGTTCCGATGCATCGGGACACGTCCCTCCCTATCACGATGAAACAAAAAGGAGAAGCTATGGTGGAGTTGAGTTATTTTGAGATTGATGGCGCGATCGGCGGAAACCAGGACTGGTTTTCTAATGTAGTAATGCATATCGGCGGATGTGCGGCAGCGGCAGCATGTGATTCGTGTATTTATTTTGCGAAGCATTTTGGTAATACAGGGTGGTATCCATTTGATGTGGAGCATTTGACGCAGGAGGATTATGTACGATTCAGTCAGATGATGAAGCCATATATCAAGCCCCGGGTTGGCGGTGTGAAAAATCCCGAGTGGTTTGTGGAAGGCTTTTACCGATATCTGAAGGATCACTTTTATCCGGGCAGGCCTGTGCTGAGGATGGAGGTCGTGCGTGGGGAAGCGTCGCAAGATCAGGCATGGGAGGCATTGAAGTCCCGGATTGACCAAGGTCTCCCGGTTCCGTTTTTGCTTCTTCGCCATCAGAACCGGGAAGTGTTCGAGGACTATATCTGGCACTGGTTTATGGTGATCGGATATGAGGAATCAAAGGAGGATCTCCTGGTACAGACGGCAACGTATGGAGAAAAGAAAACGTTTTCTTTCGCAGAGCTTTGGAATACCGGCTTTGAGGAACGGGGCGGTATGGTTTTGTACGATCTGGATTTTGAGAATCCGGATTTTTGAGAGAAACCCACACAAGCATAGCTTTAGAATTTCTTGCCTGCCACGCTTTCGTGTGATACAATCGTTTTAGTGAAAATTCGTATATAGAAAAGGAGAAGACAGACATGGCAAATCCAGTTGTTACTTTTGAGATGGAGAATGGGGATATCATCAAGGCGGAATTATACCCGGAGATCGCCCCGAACACAGTCAGAAATTTTGTTTCTCTTGTCAGCAAGGGATTCTATGATGGGCTCATTTTTCACAGAGTGATCCGTGGATTTATGATTCAGGGCGGATGCCCGGACGGGACAGGTATGGGAGGCCCTGGTTATTCGATTAAAGGAGAATTCGCGCAGAATGGCGTAGCCAATGACTTAAAGCACACACCAGGCGTTCTTTCCATGGCCCGCTCCATGCATCCGGATTCCGCAGGCAGTCAGTTTTTCATCATGCATGAGGCGGCTCCGCATCTGGATGGTGCGTATGCGGCATTTGGTAAGGTCATCGAAGGACAGGAACATGTTAATAAGATTGCCGAGACAGCCACAGATTACAATGACCGTCCTCTGGAAACTCAGAGAATGAAAAAGGTGACGGTCGATACATTTGGAGAAGACTATCCGGCTCCGGAAACTTTATAGAGAGCAGAACAGGCGCCCACAGGCGGGGAGAAGTCTCCCGTCCTGTGGGAATTTATTTTACTATTGAGCCGGAATGTGGTACACTATACGAAATACGGAAAAGTATAAGAAATAAGAGGTTGATTGCAGATGAGTATGGTGAAAACCGACAAGCTTGTATTTGAATATGAAAAACGAGACGAGGAAGGGAATGTCATCGGAACGCAGCGTGCTATCGACGAGGTGGATATACAGATTGAGAAAGGCCGGTTTATCGCGATTCTCGGACATAATGGTTCGGGGAAATCTACGTTTGCCAAGCACATCAATGCACTTCTCGTTCCGGGAGGCGGTACGATGTGGGTCGGAGGACGGGATACGAAGGACGAAGATGAGCTGTGGAATATCCGCCAGAGTGCAGGTATGGTGTTTCAGAATCCGGACAATCAGATCATTGCAACGGTGGTAGAAGAGGATGTCGGGTTCGGCCCGGAGAATCTGGGCGTGCCGACGAAAGAGATCTGGCAGCGGGTGGACGATGCTCTGGAGAAGGTAGGAATGACGGAGTACCGTTACCGCTCTCCGAATAAGCTCTCCGGCGGTCAAAAACAGCGGGTGGCGATTGCGGGAGTAGTTGCCATGCGGCCGGAATGTATTGTGCTGGATGAGCCGACGGCCATGCTGGACCCAAATGGCCGCAAGGAGGTCATTCGGACAGTGCGGGATCTCCAGAAGCAAGAGAAAGTGACGGTTATTTTGATTACCCACTATATGGAAGAAGTCACGGATGCGGACTATATTTATGTGATGGACAAGGGAAAGGTTGTGATGGAGGGAAAGCCGGAGCAGATCTTTTCCAAGGTGGATTTGTTAAAGCATTACCGTCTGGACGTCCCGCAGGCGACAGCGGTGGCGGACGAGCTGATCAGAAAGGGATTTCCGGTTTCAGCCGGAACCCTTACAAGAGAGGCGCTTTGCCGGGAAGTGGTTTCCCTTGCCAGGGAGCGGGGAAGGATTCAGGATCCGCTCGGGAAGGAAGTATACAGGGACGAGGTGAAAAGCCGTCCGGACGGGGATCCGGTTTTGTGTCTGAAGAATCTGAATTATATCTACAATCCGGGGACAGCCTATGAGAAGCACGCTATGAAAGGCGTGGATCTGGATATTTGGCAGGGCGAATTTATCGGAATTATCGGGCATACCGGTTCCGGAAAATCGACGCTGATCCAGCATCTGGACGGACTCATCCGGGCTACCGGCGGAGAATTGTTTTTCCAGGGAGAAAATATTTACCAGGAAGGATATTCTATGAAGACCCTCCGGCAGCAGGTGGGGTTGGTATTTCAGTATCCGGAGCACCAACTGTTTGAAGCGGATGTTTTGAGCGACGTATGCTTTGGACCGAAGAATCAGGGACTTTCCGATGAGGAGTGCAGGCAGAGAGCAAAAGAGGCGCTTCAGATGGTAGGTTTTCCGGAAACGCTGTACAATGCCTCTCCGTTTGATCTTTCTGGCGGACAAAAACGGCGGGTGGCGATTGCGGGCGTCCTTGCCATGAGACCCAAGGTTTTGGTGCTGGATGAACCGACCGCAGGCTTGGATCCGAAAGGGCGGGATGATATCCTGGATCAGATCGCTCTGCTTCAGAAGACGACCCACATGACGGTCATCCTGGTCTCCCACAGCATGGAGGACGTGGCACGGTATGTAGACCGGATCATCGTTATGAACCGCGGGGAAAAGATTTTTGACGATACACCGAAACGGGTTTTCCGACATTATAAACGGCTGGAAGAAGTGGGACTTGCCGCACCGGAAGTGACATATCTTATGCATGAACTGAGAGCGCAGGGCATCCCGGTCTCCACAGATATCACCCTTGTGGAAGAGGCAGCCGATGAGATAGAAAGGGTATTAAAACAATGATACGAGATATTACCATAGGCCAGTATTATCCGGCACAAAGTCCGATCCATAAACTGGACCCACGTGTAAAGATTGTCAGTACACTGTTGTATTTGATTTCACTATTTTTATTTCGGAGCGTTCCTGGTTACCTGGTTGCCACGATTTTTTTGTTTGGCTGCATCGGGTTGTCCAAAGTTCCGGTTAAGTTTATCCTGAAAGGATTAAAGCCGATTTTTATTCTGCTTTTGATAACGATTTTATTTAACCTGTTTCTGACAACCGGAGGCAGGACACTTCTGCATGTCTGGGTGTTCCGGGTGACAGAAGAAGGGCTGCGGACGGCGGTCTATATGGCGATCCGGCTGATTTACCTGATTATGGGAGCGTCACTTATGACCTTTACGACAACACCGACAGCGCTGACAGACGCCATCGAAAGTCTCTTAAAACCTCTGAACCGGGTTCATGTTCCGGTCCATGAAATTGCTATGATGATGTCTATTGCCCTGCGGTTTATCCCGATTCTTCTGGAGGAGACAGACAAGATTATGAAAGCTCAGATCGCGAGAGGTGCAGATCTGGACAGCGGAAATATAATCCAGAAGGCAAAGGCGATGATCCCGATACTGGTGCCGCTTTTTGTGTCGGCATTCCGGCGGGCAAACGACCTTGCCATGGCTATGGAGTCCCGGTGTTACCGGGGCGGCGAGGGACGCACGAAAATGAAGCCGCTCGTGTACAGTGGGCGGGATATCAGGGCGTATGTGATTGTGATCGTGTACGTCGTGGTGGCGGTGGCAGCGGGCAGATTGCTACCGTTCCATGTTTGGATTTTTTAAAAGAAAAAATCGAAAAAGAATCTTTTGATAATACAGCGTCAAGAGATTCTTTTTTTGTTATAATAAACATGACAGACAGGTGTCATGTTTGTTGTGTTATAGTAAGTGCAAAAGGAGGAACTATGAAAATCGACAGGCTGATTGGAATTTTATCCGTTCTCTTACAAAAAGAAAAGGTGACAGCGCCGGAGCTTGCCAGCCGGTTTGAAGTGTCCAGACGGACGATCAACCGGGATATCGAAGATCTGTGTATGGCAGGAATTCCGGTGGTGACCGAGCAAGGGAGGGACGGTGGTATCTCGATTCTGGAAAATTTCCGCCTGGACCGGACCGTTTTGACCCGCGCGGAGATGCAGGACATTCTGGCGGGGTTGCGGAGTCTGGACAGTGTCAACGGTACGAATCGCTACGGTCAGTTGATGGAAAAGCTATCCACAGGATCC
Organism: Sellimonas intestinalis; assembly: GCF_001280875.1. Taxonomy (GTDB): domain Bacteria; phylum Bacillota; class Clostridia; order Lachnospirales; family Lachnospiraceae; genus Sellimonas; species Sellimonas intestinalis. Next base: position 12,927 of record NZ_LGAJ01000023.1, read on the forward strand.
TCTGATTTCCTGACCGGGAACCAGTCGGTGCTGATTGACTTGTCATCCTGGTACAAAACGACATTGGCGCCCAAAATTGAGCAGATCCGATATGCCATTGAAGGTCGGCGGTTACTGATGTTTCGTTATTTTGCGCCGTCCGGGGAAAGCCTCCGCAGAATCGAGCCGTATTATCTGGTATTTCGCTGGTCCAGTTGGTATGTCTGGGGATGGTGTGAAAGTCGGGAAGACTTTCGGATGTTTAAGCTGAACCGGATGGAGGAGCTGTGCGTGTCCGAAGAGATTTTTACGGGACGGAAGGTACCTATGCCGGATTTGAGTAATGAACGGATTTTCCCGGGTGGGATCCAGGTAGAGGCTCTTTTTGAAGCTTCGTGCAAATGGCGGCTGGTGGAAGAGTTCGGCCAGAACTGTTTTGAAGAGCAAGAAGATGGAAGGCTATTGTTTCACGCAGATTATACGAGTGCGGAAAATCTCCTCTCCTGGCTTTTGACGTTCGGTGATCAGGTGGAGCTAAAAAGTCCGAAAGAGCTGCGTGGGGAAATGAAAGAGCGGATTCGCCGGATGGCAAAACGGTATGAAGAAATTTCAGACAGCGATGAGAGGAGGAAAGAACATGAAATATGACTGGATGGATGCTTATGTATTGAAAAAGCGAGGAGTAACAAAAGATTTTCAGCCGGCTTGGAACTGGATTCGTTACCATGTGGGTGGGAAAATGTTTGCGGCCATCTGTCTGGATCAGAAAAAGAATCCTTATTACATTACCCTGAAGCTGATCTTAAAAAGCGTGTGGAACATCTGAAAGGAGTGTACAAAGATGGCATTTGATTATAAGAAGGAGTACAAAGAATTTTATCTTCCGCCTCAAAAGCCGGGGCTTATCATGGTGCCGGAGATGCAGTATGTAGCTGTCCGGGGCAGGGGCAATCCAAACGAGCCGGGGGGAGACTATAAGAAAGCTATGGGGACTTTGTACAGCATTGCATTTACGATTAAAATGAGTTACAAAGGTTCCCACAAAATAGAGGGGTATTTCTCTTATGTAGTGCCTCCCCTGGAAGGGTTATGGCAGCAGGAGGGGATGGAAGGAATCGATTACACAAGAAAGAACGAACTGGAATGGATTTCCATGATCCGGCTCCCGGAATTTGTCACACCGGACGAGTTCACATGGGCGAAGAGAGAAGTGGAACAAAAGAAAGGGATAGACGTTTCCAAGGCAGAGTATTTTCGCTATGAGGAAGGACTCTGTGTCCAATGTATGCACATCGGAAGCTACGATGAGGAGCCGGAAACAATCCGGAAGATGGGAGAATATGTGAAGGAAGCGGGATATCGGGTAGATCTGTCAGAGGGGAGAAAGCACCATGAAATCTATCTGAGTGATCCGAGGCGAACAGCGCCGGAAAGGCTGAAAACTGTAATCCGGCAGCCGGTATGTAGAAAAGACGGGTAGTTTGTAAGTCAGAATTTGATTTGTCACCGAAGAGAAAACGAGCGTTTTCAGAAAAAACTGGAAACGCTCGCAGAGGTTATTCCTCAAGAGGAGTCATATTTTTATTTGTCACAGGAATTCCGTTGACCTCCACACTGTCGCTGAGCTGGATCATCAGATATGGAATCCCGTCGATCAGCCGGGTTTCTACCAGATCGGTCCGGTCGGGATGGACCTTGATCATTACATCCGGAGTCTTGACCTCAAAGGTCCGGGTGTTGGCTACATTGGAGGCAAGCAGTGAGGAGGTCTCCCCCGCGGCGGCCTCAAACTCCCGGTCAAACTGCTCCAGATGCTCTTCTTTTGCCCCACTCCGCTCCAGAAGCTTCTTCACATCTGTTTTCTCCAGCCGCAGCGGCTCCGGCTCCTCTTTGTGCTCTTCGATCAGTTCCGTGAGCTGGTCGTGCAGCGTTTTGACCGTGTCAAAATTGCATGCGTCTCCCAATGTATCACTTACCAGATACTGAAATGCAGACTTCTGGTGTCCTGCAGGCATCGGCACATGGCATCCGAGAACATTGTCGATCAGATCATCCTGAAATTCCTTTGCGTTTTTCGAGTAGTACAACAGGCTGTGAATATCAGTAGAACGATCCGTAAACGCCGGGAACAAAAATCCGATATCCGGCATCTCCACGATCCAGTCCCGGATCCGGTCTTCAATATGGTTTGTCTCCGAGTTGTAGCAGAGCCCAGCCTTGGAAAGCTTCACTGGGCAGATACTGCAAAGGAGGAACTCGTACACCTCGTCCGAAGCATCAAACATCTCTTCCCCGTCAGAAGATTTTCCCGGAATGTCGTAATTGGCGTGGATCAGAATAATGTAATAATTTTCCCCATAATTATAAAAGTCAATGATCTTTTGGTAAAATTCATCTAAAAGCGCGTCATCCTGAAGCTTACTGTCCCGCAGCCGCAGAAGGAATTCCTGGGTGCCGCCGGATGCCTCCTGCTCCAGAGGAAATTCCATGTCTATCAGATTCTTCCCCATACTTCCGGAAAGCGTCTTTTTCAACAGATCGAAATATTTAAACATCTCTTCTTCGGGAAGAGAGAGAAACGCATCTTTGGACTTGGTTTTCACAGTCTTTTCTGCGTCTACATAGCAGCCGCAGATCCGGGTAATCGCACAGTTGGCAGGAGAAAACTGCCTCTTGATTTCAGCTAATTCTTTCTTGTTCATCTTTATTCACCTCGCAGATTATCTTATCACGGATCCGGAAAATGTACAAGAAATAAGGAAGAAACCATGTCTTCTTTTCCGGGGGTATGGTAAAATGAAAAGAACAAAAAAGTCAAGCAAGGAGACGGAACATTGAGACGAATCAAACTGACGGTTGCCTACGACGGCACCAACTACTGTGGCTGGCAGATCCAGCCCAATGGCATTACCATTGAAGAGATACTGAATCAGAAACTAAGCAAGCTTACCGGAGAGGAGATCCACGTCATCGGGGCAAGCCGGACGGACTCCGGAGTTCATGCACTGGGAAACATAGCAGTTTTTGATACAAATAGCACAATTCCGCCGGGGCGTTTCGCATGTGCAGTCAATCAGAAGCTTCCGGAAGACATTGTCGTGATCCAATCCGAAGAAGTACCACAGGGATGGCATCCGAGATACCAGGACTGCACGAAGTATTATGAATACCACATTTTAAACAGTCCGATACCAAATCCCCTTTGCCGACTGACCACAAGCCACGTCTCCTTCCCACTGGATGAAGAGAAGATGCAGGCAGCCGCAAATTATCTGACCGGCACCCATGACTTCAAGAGCTTTTGCAACATCCGGACAAACACAGACGACACGATCCGCACGATTTACAGCCTTGACGTCATTCGGGACGGAGAGGAAATCAAGATCCGCGTCAGTGGAAACGGCTTCCTATACAACATGGTACGTATCATCGCCGGTACACTCATCCGGGTTGGCCGTGGTTTCTATCAGCCGGAACAGATCAAAGAGATCCTAGACGCAAAAGAACGTACCGAGGCCGGAGTGACAGCACCACCTCAAGGACTCACGTTGGTTGGTATCGAATATTCGGGTCATGTAGAAAGGGGACAAAACATTTTGCGTCGGAATACGTCCCCGGAAAGGGAAAAGAATGGAAAGAATCTATTTTGATAATGGGAGTACGGCGTTCCCGAAAGCACCTGGAGTGGGGGACGCTATGGCTCATCTGTTACATGAGGGTGCTTTTAATATCAATCGTGGTGGCTACGAGGGGGCATACGAGGTGGCAGGACGTGTACTGGACACCAGAGATCTGCTTGCAAAATTATTTCATGCGGAAAGTTCCAGACAGGTGATTTTTACACCGGGCGTGACATGGTCGTTAAATATGTTATTGCAAGGACTTCTTTGCCCCGGAGATCATGTAGTAGTCTCCGGACTGGAGCACAACGGAGTGATGCGTCCCCTTTTTCATCTTTGTGAAACAGGTGGGATTTCCTACGCTGTTGCAAGGACGTCTGTGACGGGCGAGATGACGGCAAAGGCCGTGGAGGAGCAGATCCGCCCGTCCACCAAGCTGGTGCTGGTGCTTCATGCGTCCAATGTGTGCGGGACCATTCTTCCGATTGAAGAGATCGGTGCGGTGTGCCGGAAACATGGCGTCTTTTTTGCGGTGGATACCGCCCAGAGCGCGGGGACGATTCCGATCGATATGCAGACGTGCGGGATTGATTTTCTTGCATTCACCGGTCACAAGGGTCTGAAAGGGCCGCAGGGGATCGGGGGATTCCTGATTTCGCCCAAGCTGAATGCCAGTGTCCGTCCGGTGATCATGGGCGGTACCGGGAGTTATTCGGATCTGCTTTCTCAGCCGGAAGAGCTGCCGGACAAGTACGAGAGCGGCACGATCAATCTTCCAGGCATTATCGGACTTCATACGGCTCTTTCCTATCTGGAAGAGACAGGCATCGACGCCATCCGACAAAAGAAGGATGCGCTCACACGCCAGTTTCTTGCGGGGGTGGATGGACTGGACGGCGTTCGGATTATCGGAGAGCGGACAATGGAAAACCGGACGGCGGTCGTATCTGTGGATTTTCCGGACCAGGACAATGCGCTGGCGGCATTTCGATTAGAGCAGGAGTTTGGGATTATGACACGGGTGGGACTGCATTGTGCGCCGTTGGCGCACCAGAGTCTTGGGACATTCCCAAAAGGCACCGTGCGGTTTTCCTTTAGTGAAGTGAATACAGAAGCAGAAATCGAAATTGGGATAGCGGCGGTAAAGGAAATCGCAAAAAAGGATTGTTGAATAGATCGTATCTATAAATGAGCGCGTATATGCGAAAAAACGATGATGGAATCTGCTCGTCAAAATGGAAGAGCCTCAGGAAATATGTTACCCTTATAAATAAGGAAAATGATGAAAGACAGGGCCAGGATATCAGGCAGCCGTGTCTTTCTTTCGTGACAAAGGAGGAAAAAAGAAATGGCAGATTATCACAAAATGTGGGAAGAGCTTGGGATGGATGTAGAGACACATGACCAGCTCTGTGAAGTGCTTCCGCAGGCGTTTGGCGATGTATACCTTTCTCAGGAGAACAGACCGGAGGGCATGGATTACTATAATTTTGTTGTAGCGGAAATTCATGGAGTCCGTCCGGCAGAGTTGATAGAGCATCAAAAAAAAGGCGGAAAGGTTTTTGGAACTTTCTGTGTGTATGTTCCGGATGAAGTTGTATTTGCGGCGGATGCTATCGCAACGGGACTTTGCGGCGGTTCTCAATTCTGGGTTCCAGGTGGTGAGAAAGTACTTCCAACCAATACCTGCCCGTTGATCAAGGCGTCTGTTGGGGCGAGACTTGACCGGACCTGTCCGTTTTTCCGGATTGCGGATATGTATGTCGGAGAGACAACCTGTGACGGTAAGAAGAAAGCATGGGAGATCCTGGCGGAGGATGTGCCGGTTCATGTCATGGATCTTCCACAGATGAAGCGGAAAAAGGACGTCAAAGCATGGGCGGATGAGATCCGTACTTTCCGGAAAGTTGTGGAAGAGATGACAGGAAATCAGGTGACTGCTGAGTCCCTGCACAGTGCGATTGTCCTCATCAACAACAAGAGACGCGCTCTTTCCAGACTTTATGATTTAAGAAAGAATGAAAAGCTTCCGATCAGTGGAAAGGACGTGCTTCTGATTTCTCAGATCGCATTTTATGATGATCCTGCACGATTTACTGAGATGACGAATAAGCTCTGCGATGAGCTTGAGCAGAGAGTGAAAGACGGGGTCAGCGTTTTCCCGGCGGGAACAAAGAGAATTATGCTGACCGGTACGCCGCTTGCCATTCCGAACTGGAAACTACATAACCTGGTGGAGACCAGCGGCGGTGCGGTAGTCTGCGAGGAAATGTGTACCGGAACGAGATATTTCGAGCGTCTTGTAGACGAGGCGGAGGGAACCGTGGACGAGCAGATCGATCACCTGGCTGAACGCTACATGGGAATCAACTGTGCATGTTTTACGCCGAATTCTGCCCGGATTGACGACATTCTCAGATTGGCAAAGGAATATAAGGTGGACGGAGTGATCGACGTCAATCTGAAGTTCTGCAGCCTTTACGATACCGAGGGATACCATGTAGAGCGGGCGCTGAAAGAGGCCGGGATTCCGGTGCTCGGCATTGAGACGGACTACACGGACAGTGACGCTCAGCAGCTTCGGACTAGAATCAGTGCGTTTATTGAGATGTTAAACAGTTAAGGGAAGTTGGTGGCGGCATGATTTCGTATTATGTGCTTTTCCCGAACCACGACAATGGGATGCGGCTTTATCGGGAAATGAAAGAACGCAGGCTTCCATGCACAATTGCCCCGACGCCGCGTGAGGCAAGCAAATGCTGCGGTATTTCCCTTCTGGTACAGAAGGAAGATCTGGAGGCGGTCCGCATGATTGTAGCGGCAAAACAGATCGAGATTCTCCGGATTGCGGAAATCAGAAGAGATATAAATCCGAACCGTGATCGGTATTGTTAAATAATAGGAGGATTCGGCTACAGAGTTTCGGTTCGCGGATAGATGATTCGTTATAAAATAAGGTGGGGACGCACACATTGCGTCCCCAAAGCATGGCGGAGGAAAGGAACATGAATTACGTAGGAATTGATATTGGATCTACGGCATCCAAGGTGGTTGTAAGAGGAGATGCCAATGCACATTTTGTCCTGCCGACGGGATGGAGCAGTAAAGAGACAACGAAGAAAATCAGGGAACAGTTAAAACAACTGGGGGCAGACGTGGAGCAGGATGACACAAGAGTCGTGGCCACCGGATACGGCCGTGTAGCCGTAGATTTTGCGGATTATGTCATCACGGAAATCACCTGTCACGCAAGAGGCGGCCGGGAGCTGGCAAAGGGTGACTGTGCGGTGATCGACGTGGGAGGACAGGATACAAAAGTGATCCTCGTGGAACGGGGTATGGTTGTGGACTTCCTGATGAATGATAAATGTTCCGCCGGAACCGGGAAATTCCTGGAGATTATGGCAAACCGTCTGGGCGTTACCATCGACGAACTCTTTGAGATGGCGGCTGCAGGAACGGTGCTTCCGATTAGCTCTCTTTGTACGGTCTTTGCAGAGTCTGAAGTGATTAACTACATCGGAGAAGGACAGAAGAGAGAAAATATTGCGGCGGGCGTTGTGGATTCTGTCGCTGCTAAGGTAGCGCAGCTCGCACAGAGAAAGGAGCTCCCGGATCACATTATTCTGACCGGAGGACTCAGCCACAGCGAATATTTCACCCAAATACTCAGTAAGAAAATCGGAAAACACGTGGAAATGACTGAGAATGGACGTTACGCAGGAGCACTCGGCGCATCTTTCCTCGCAGAAGAAAAAAAGAAAAGATAACAATCGCGCACTTGACGGATTCCCGCCCGAACAGGTATGATAACAGAAGAAGATTGGGAGGGAATGACATGAAAATATCAACGAAAGGCAGATATGCGCTCAGGCTGATGCTGGATCTGGCTCTGCATGACCAGGGAAGACCGGTTCGCTTAAAGGATGTGGCCGCGCGCCAGGAGATTTCCGTAAAATATCTGGAAAGCATCGCCTCCATTCTTGCCAAAGCAGGCTATGTCCGAAGTCTGCGGGGAGCACAGGGCGGCTATCTTCTGAAATATCGCGCAGACCAGTATAAGGTAGGCGACATTCTGAGACTGACAGAAGGGAGTATGGTTCCGGTGGACTGCCTGGAGACAGAGGAAAATCATTGTCCACGGTCCGGATCGTGTACCACACTAAGGCTGTGGAAGGAGCTTGATACTGCGGTTAGAAGTGTGATTGACCATTATACACTCGCTGATCTCGTTACATGGGAAAAGCAAAAAGGAAACGAATACATTATCTAAACGAGGATTCCATGAGAATCCGGGATCTATAAAGCCCGGATTCTCATGGAATCCTTTTTGCATCTTACGCAAGGAAATATTCGCTTATCGATAAATAGTAATATCAAGAAATCCCTTGACAAAGCGCTTTGTTTTTCATATAATTCCTATAAAGAAAATAGGAAATGAGTGAATTAAGGCCATATATCGGTACATGGCCCGATAAAAAAGGAGGACTTTGTATGAGAATTTTTGACAGTGTATTGGAGCTGGTTGGTAATACGCCGCTTCTTGAGGCGGGGAATCTGGAGAGGGGACTTGGCCTGGAAGTGCGGATTTTGTTGAAACTTGAGTATCTCAATCCGGCAGGGAGTGTGAAAGACCGGATTGCGAAAGCGATGATTCTGGATGCCAGGGAGCGTGGTCTTTTACAGGAAGGGGCGGTATTGATTGAGCCCACTTCGGGCAATACAGGTATTGGGCTTGCTTCGATGGCGGCGGCGCTTGGATACCGGCTGATCCTGACGATGCCGGAGACGATGAGTGTGGAGCGCAGAAATATTCTGAAGGCGTATGGAGCAGAGATCGTTCTGACTGATGGAGCGCTTGGGATGACCGGGGCCATTGATAAGGCAAAGGAGCTGGCTCGGGAGATTCCAAATAGTTTTATTCCCGGTCAGTTTGAAAATCCGGTCAATCCGAGGACTCATCTTGAGACTACAGGACCGGAGATCTGGAGGGATACAGACGGAATGATAGATCTGTTTGTAGCGGGCGTCGGTACAGGCGGGACGATTACCGGAGTGGGCCGCTTCCTGAAAGAGAAGAACCCGAAGATTCAGGTTGTGGCGGTAGAACCGTCGGATTCGCCGGTGCTTTCCGGAGGGAAGGCAGGTCCACATAAGCTTCAGGGAATTGGTGCGGGATTTGTGCCGGAGGTGCTGGATATGGAATGCTACGATGAGATCCTGACGATTGGATCCGAGGAGGCTTACTCCAGTGCAAAAGAGCTTGCGAAAAAAGAAGGAATTTTGGTAGGAATTTCTGCTGGGGCGGCCCTTGCGGCAGCAGTAAAGCTTGCAAAAAGACCGGAAAATAGTGGAAAGACCATCGTTGTCTTTTTACCGGATTCGGGTGACCGGTATTATTCAACACCGTTATTTACTGAGTAAATAAACACTGCATGGCAAGTAGTGATGGCCCTGATAATGGAAGTTGATGATGGAAATAAAATTATGAAACCCAAGCAGCACAAGGTATGACAGGAAAGGAAAACAGAGTATGGAAAAAACACAGACACGAGACGAGAGAAACTTAAGATTTGAAACATTACAGCTTCATGTGGGACAGGAGCAGGCAGACCCGGCAACAGACGCACGGGCGGTTCCAATTTACCAGACGTCCTCGTATGTATTTCACGACTGCCAGGACGCACAAGACAGGTTCGGTCTTAAGGCAGCAGGCAACATTTACGGGCGTCTGACAAACCCGACCCAGGCTGTCTTTGAGCAGAGGATCGCGGCTCTGGAGAAAGGAACGGCAGCTTTGGCGGTAGCCTCCGGCGCAGCGGCGATCTGTTATACGTTCCAGGGACTTGCCGGCCAGGGAGACCACATTGTGGCGGCAAACAATATTTACGGCGGGACCTACAATCTGTTGGCTCACACTTTGCCGGAATATGGGATTACGACGACCTTTATTGATCCTGCCAGACCGGGGGCTTACGAGGAGGCAATTCAGGAAAATACGAAGGCAGTATTTATTGAGACACTTGGAAATCCCAATTCCGATATCACTGATATTGAGGCGGCGGCCAGGTCAGCTCACGCCCATGGGATTCCGCTTGTCATTGACAATACTTTTGCAACTCCGTATCTGATCCGGCCGATTGAGCACGGAGCGGACATTGTTGTCCACTCGGCGACAAAATTTATCGGGGGACATGGGACAACCATGGGCGGCATTATTGTGGAAGGCGGCTCCTTTGACTGGGCGGCATCCGGCAGATTCCCGTCCCTTACCGAGCCTAACGCAAGCTACCATGGCGTCGTATTTTCAGAGGCGGCGCCGGGAGCGGCATTTGTGACAAAATTAAGAGCTATTACGCTTCGGGATATGGGAGCAACGCTCTCCCCGTTTCATGCCTTTTTGCTTTTGCAGGGATTGGAGACCCTTTCCCTCCGGGTGGAGCGCCATGTAGAAAATGCGCTGAAGGTGGTGCATTACCTTCACAATCATCCGCAGGTAGCCCGCGTACATCATCCTTCGATATCCGAGGACGCAGAGCAAAAGCGTCTCTATGATTCCTACTTTCCGAAAGGAGGGGCTTCCATCTTTACGTTTGAGATTCAAGGCGGAGCCGAGGAGGCGAAAACGTTTATTGATTCGCTGGAGATCTTTTCCCTCCTGGCCAATGTGGCGGATGTAAAATCCCTGGCGATTCATCCGGCCTCAACGACCCATGCCCAACTTACTCAAAAAGAGCAGGAGGAGCAGGGAATCCGTCCAAATACGATTCGGCTTTCCATTGGAACCGAGCACATTGATGATATCCTGGAAGACCTGGATACTGCTTTTCGCCGCGTTGCACAGCAAGTAAAAAGCAATGTATAAAACAGCACATATACAGAACCGGAAGTTTTTGGCCTGTCTCTGGCCGGAGATTTCCGGTTTTTTGTGTTACAGAAAAAAGGGTTGTCTTAATTGTGTCCGAAAGCCACTTCAAGCAGTAAACGCTTTGTGTAATAATGGAAAAGACAGAACCAGGAAGTGCTGTGTTTTGCCGGACACGATCACCCATCAGCCGGAAAAGACCTGAAAGCTCAGTGACAGAATGAAAAAGTACCGGGATAATGGAAACCAGAGCAGATAACAGCACGCAATACAGGGAAGGAGGGCAGATATAAGGTCAGTCCTGAGCGAGCAAAAGCCGATTCAGACAGGAGAGAAATACGATCGGAACTATCGCAAAAGAGAAAGGAAAAGGACATGGCAAGAAAAGGAGAAAATATTTACAGAAGGAAAGACGGACGCTGGGAAGGCAGATACATTGCGGACAGAGCCAAGGACGGCAGGGCTAGATACCGCTCGGTATACGCAAAATCTTACTCCCAAGTCAAACAGAAATTGCAGGAAGCAAAAGAAATGGTACAAAAAGAACACAGAATCCAGAATCTGCCTGAGGCGGAAAAACCATTTTCCGAATTCCTCTACAGGTGGCTCGATTACATACGACCGCGAATTAAAGAATCTTCCTATGTTAAATATGTCAATCTTATTGAACTGCATATCGATCAGGAGATCGGGGCAGTGCCACTAGGAAGGCTCAATACGGAGATGATTGACGAGTTTATCAACACAATGTTGACGGGAAAAGAGGGAATGGAACCTCTGGCTGCCAAAACCGTGACTGATATTCTGGGCGTCGTCCGAAACGTGATCCGCTACATCAATACCCGCTATCAAAGACTGGACTGCGATCTTTCCCAAATCACGATTAAAAAGGAAGAATCCCGGATGCGGATTTTAAGCCGGGAAGAAGAGGAGCAGCTTATCCGTTATCTGATGGAATATCCCTCCCCGATGAACTGCGGCATTTTTCTCACTCTCTTTACAGGACTTCGTATCGGAGAACTCTGCGCCTTGACCTGGGGGGATATCCATCTCCGGGAAAAAGAAGTCTATATCCAAAAAACTATGCAGCGGATTCAAAACAAACAGCCGACAAGTACAAGACCATCCCAAAAGCGGATGCAGGATCAGGAAAAAGAAAAACGGACCCGGATTATTATCACTCCGCCAAAAAGCAGGAAATCTATTCGCCACATTCCTATTCCAGACGGCGTCGCCCAGATTCTGGAGGGGTATCAGCGCTATGGAAATGAATATTTGTTGACGGGAAAAACAAACAGCTTTGTGGAACCCCGAACCTTACAGTACCATTTCAAAAAGATTTTACAGAAATCGCGTATTCAGGAGGCAAATTATCATGCTCTGCGTCATACATTTGCGACCAGGTGCATTGAACTGGGGTTTGACATCAAAAGCCTCAGCGAGATCTTGGGGCACGCAAGCGTTAATATCACCCTGAACCGGTACGTCCACCCATCCATGGAAATGAAACGGGATAACATGGAAAAGCTCTCCGAGCTAATCGCCGGATAATGGTCGCTTGGCATTTGATAAAGGAGAGAACAGGAAACAAACAGTGAATGGAAAGAAAATCGCAGAGTGTAATACTCT
>NZ_LGAJ01000024.1 GCF_001280875.1 Sellimonas intestinalis
GGCTGTTACTGTTACATCCTTCGGTTTAATTTTGATGTAGGACTCTATAGCCTTACTTTCTACATTTCCATTAACCACTTTAACCCATACATTATATTTACCGTCATTGTCTGTTCTCACATTTGTATAGGAGATTTCATCTTCCAAAAACTGGATGCCGTCTGTTGAATACAGTATCTTATCTTCATCACTAATTGTATTCTTTACCGTAACTGAATGCGGCTTTCCATCGTAAGTATCCTCATATGGCTCTACAGCAATATTTGAAAAATCACGTTTAAACTTCGCCTTATAAGTATGGTCTGAAAGTATCGTCGTCGGAAAATGTTCTACCCGTTCTCCATTTTCATACCATCCATCAAATTGATAACCACTGTTTGCTACCGTTTGCGGTACTTGAATTGCGGTCTCCCAGGATGTCCCTGTCAAAATGTCACTGTAACTTGTCTGATCATCCAATAAACCACCAGAACCATCTACTTCAAATGTAACAGTAAACCACTGTGTCTCATCTTTTTCATAGTAGATCGTAATAATCGTCGAACCATCTTGCTTTACAACCGCACTTCTTGAAAGTTCGGAAGAAGATTTTTTCGCCAGTTTATATCCAGTAATTTCTTGTGCTTCTTCTACGCTAACGTATTCTCCAACTCTAGCCTCTTTTCTTTCCGACTCAAAAATAGTTTTTCCTTTTTCATCCTGATATTGAATCGTGTAGCTCGTTTTAGGAATTGGCTTATAGTAGAATGTAATTACAACTGGCTGAGAATCATTTTCCGGTCTTTCAGCACTTTTGAAAATTCCCTTGTTTGCCTCATAGTCTGGTACAAACCCTTCAATATTCGGCGCATACTCGACCACACGGCTAGAACTTGTTGTTTTTTCTACTTTTTTCCGGATTTCCTGTTCAGACTCACTGTTACTTTCCATATATTTAATGGTATACTTCCACGTTTCCGCTTGTTTGTATTCCATTTGAATAATCAGTCCATCTTTTGTCAAAGTAACATTTTTAGAAGAAACAACCGGATACCATCCATCTAAATCTTTGGCGTTAATGGTGACAGTACTGCCTTTTTCGCCTTCCAGTGTCTCCGATTCCACTCCTGGGATCTGATTTCCTTCTGAATCAACATACTGTACTGTATACCGATAGGTCTCATTTTCTTTCACCCATTTTGCATACAAAGTAGTGTCCTCTAAAATTTGAAATCCTTCCGTAAATGGTTTCGTAAAATTCTCATCTAAAAACCATCCCAAAAATGTATATCCATCTTTTGTAGGATTTTGTTCTGGTACTTCGATTACATCATATTTGTCTAATACTTTTGGTTCGATATTCCCTGCTCCATTTGTTTCAAATGAAAGCGTATACTGTGCCGGTATCCACTTTGCATATACTCTCACATTATGAGCTGGCATTGTATCCGAATTCCATTTTACTTCAGTACCAGATTCACAAGCTGGTGAATAATACCAGCCTCCAAACGTAGAATCCGAATCAATTCCTTCTGGCGGCTTCACCATGTTATCCATTGGTTTAGCAGAAGATAGTGTGGCCTCATACTTCACATTTTTGTCGTTCATTCCACTTGCATTTTCAAATGAAATCGAATATGAGTTACGGGTATAATAGAGCCATAGTTCGTTGTCCCACCATCCCATCGTCTCTTTTTTCCAATCCTCAAATTGGAATCCTTCGATTGGCTGTTTATCTTCATCTGTTAAATAAACACCGTTCGAAGCCTGAAACTTACTATATAGTTTTCGTTGTCCATTTAGGCCTTCTACATAATAACTGATAGTAGTTCCTGTGCCGCTCTCCTTTTGATACATCTCGAGATTCTCAGCAGGCATATTGGCAAATAAAGTATATTGGGTGTCCCCCGACTTCTCAGGTCCCCATCCGTCATTTTCACATGCTTTTTGCCATTCTTCAGAAATATCTTCACCGTACTTGGCTGTAATGCGTAATTCTTGGTTCTCTACCCACTCATATTGAGGTATTATCACACCACCTACTCGTTTGTATTCATTGAATTTAATTGTGAAAGTTTTTCTATTGTAGAGAACATTTACTACAGTACTTCCATCGGCCTTAATTTTGATGTTTTGAGTCTGACTATTCAACTCTACTCCATCAGGATCGATATTAGCATCCTCCCATTCACTTCTAGTAAGCTTTTCATAGGAAGTCATATCACCCACCTGACCCGTCTTGGTCTTAGCAGTAATATAATCATACCCATCTAATCCATTCTTACCTGTAAAGTTCTCCAGCCAATACACCACTGTGTAGGAAGCCGTTTTAGCATCATTCCAAAGGGCATTGACGGTCAAATCCTGTGCCGGCATCGTTGGATATTGAACTTCTTCTTTCCATCCGGCAAATTCATATCCTACTCGTTTCATTGTATCATAACCAGGATATGAAATCTTCGCACCATATTTTAATGTCACAGGGCCAACATAGGTTCCACCATGTGAATTATAAGTCAGTACATAAGAATTTCTCGTATACTTTACATAAATAATAGTTTCTCCGTCATTTTGCAACGTGACATTTTCAATCGGCTGAGCAGTAAATCCATCATAATCCTTGGCAACCGCATTGGTTTTTAGTCCAATCGTACCTTGTAAAGTTTCTTTATACTGATCCGTATATCCATCATCATCTAAATTTTGTAATTGATGAATGACTGTATATTCTTTTGGAGCCCCAGTGTACTTTACAGTTTCAACATAATCTTGTTCCTGCCCCTCACTGAGATTAATGTTTACCTCTGTTTTATCTGGCGTAAATCCTGGTATCTTGGGAGAATTGACTACATTCTGATAGCTCTCCCCAAAATCAACTTCCGCTACATATGGTTGATCGGCCTGCCCGATTGTTTTACCAGATTGATCTACATACACATATTCAATCCGTACTTCATATTTCTGGTTCGTTTTGAATACTGCTTTGTATGTAATATCTTGTTTGACTTCCCTTTCACAAATTTCAGCACTTGTGTAAATTTCCTCATCTAGACTGCTCTTCCAACCGACAAAATGTTTTCCGGACTCTGTAACATTTTCCCAACTCAAAATTGGTGCTGTTGTAAATGTTCCGTCTAAAACATATTGTGGTTCCCATATAAGCCCTTCATTTTCATCAACAAACCTAACCTCATAGTAAATCTCGCCTGTCGCAGTATTATCCTCTATTGAATAAGGACTTACTTCGTTACTTGGAGCCGCTGAAAACCAGTTTGCAATCGGTGATTTTTCTTCTTTAACATCATTCTGTGAAAAATCTTCTTTTGCATTACTGGTTGCTTTTTCAGTTTCGTTTTTTTGCTGATCAACGTTCTGTTCATTTCCCTTAGATTCAGAAGTATCAGCCTCCCCCTTCACATCCTCCGCTTTCTGGCTGTCATCCTCTCCAGCGTCCTCGCTGTCATTTTTTGCAGGAATCTTCTGGTATACAACTTTGACAGTGGTATTCTTTTCTACCTGCATTTCGTAGTAGCTGTCTTTCACCAGCTTGAGCGGTGTCTGTTCGTCAGGCATCTGATATACAGCCTGTACCTGATATCCGGCATCTGGTTTAACTTTAAACTTCGCTTTACCATTTTCGTCAGTTTTCAAAGTCTTGCCGTCAGCCACTTCTTTACTATCCAAATCGGTCACTCTACCGTGCTTTTCCGGCGTATCAAAGGTGATATCATAGAGGACCTTTTCTTGTTCTTTTGAAGGTTCCTGTGTATCTTCAGACTTATCTGCATCCACATTCTGAGTTTCACTCTTCTGGCTATCAGCTTCCGTACTCGGCTTCTGCGTTTCTTTTGAATCTTCATCCTTCTTCTGATCCTGATTCTGAGAAACGACGTCTTCCTTGGAGTCCGTCTGCTTCTGGTCACCTGGGTCAGTACTCTGCGAGCTTTCATTCTGTTTCACCTGCTCTTTGCTCTGCGAAGCTGAGGTGCTCGTGTTGCCCTTCGTGTCAGATGCCTGGTCCTTTACGCCTCCCGATGCATCGCTTTGGGAATTAAGAGATTCGGCACCCTGTTGTGTGGTCGTAGTGTTCGTATCCGGTGCCGCATATGCGACATTAGATAACACCATCGCAGCCGCTACTGCTAATGCTGTAATCCTTTTTGCTCGTCTCATCTCTTTTCCCCTCCTTTCCTTTTAGATTTTTTCACCACTGATGCCTCACGGCATAATGGTACGCAGGGCACAAATTTCGCCCTACATTATATAAAGACGTAACGCAATACTAAAAAGGTTCACATTTTCTTAATTTTTTTTACATATTTTTTTCTTATTTACAAAAGGCCTGTATTTCCAATGTGGCTTTGTACTGCAGTTTCATAAAACTGGAAATATTTTCCTTTATTTGTGGCGAATCCGCACATCTATATACTTTTTTCACTTTTTTTCGGATTTTGTGAACCTTTTTACATGTTTCCTGCGTCTAAATATTATATAAGGGCAAATTTTGATGGTTTTCCTGCATTTTAAGTTCCATTCCTCATCCAGAACTTCCTAAGCAGGGATTTGACAGATCGTTTTGTTTTATTTATCATGAAACCTATCAAGAATACCGATTGTGTACATGATGACCCGATACCGGTTTTTCCGGATACCTTAGACCATCTTTTGGAAAGGAAACGTAAAACTATGAGACACGAAGAGAACAACCGTAACAACCAAACATCTGAAACATCTGATTTTCTTCACGATAAAATGAATACAGGCCAGCTTTTTGAGTGTATTATGACTGACCTGGATCTGGATCCTTCCTGTTCCCCGCGTTCCGGCATGAAATACAGAGCACGGTTTATCCGGCGCTGTCTAATCAAGGGTATGCTCGCCGCCGCAGCCGTCGGGCTTTTCGTCTTCAGTGGGACAGGTATCGTTCAGAAGCCTTCGATCTCCAGTGTCAAAGCCGCTCCATCATCGGACGCTTCCAGCGCAAAGGTCACCTTCCATGTGGACGCGCTCTTCCCTGTCAGCCAAGTCAATGCTTCTCTGAATGAGAAAGATATCGACGTAGATGTACTTGGCAATCAGGACTACTCCCTCGAAGTAGAGGAAAACGGATATCTCCTTCTGGACGTCGTTTCGATCTCAGGAATTCACGCTACCCAAGAGATATCGATTGATTCCATTGATGACCAGGCTCCCGTCATACTCTCCCACTCCCATGAAGGGGACAATATTGAGATTCACGTGAAGGATATCGGCGATTCCGGCATCGACTATAACGGAATCTATGCCAGAACAGATTCTTCGGACATGATCCGCCCGACCTGTTGTGAACCATCGGAGGGACTTGTGGTATTCCCTTATCCTTCCGAGGATATGTACATTGTGATTCCGGATCTCAACCAGAATCGGCTTGTCTCTGTTTTGCATCCGGGAATTGGGACAGGTGCGGAAGAATAAAAAAGAAAACATACAAGATGCAAGGCGGGAAAAGAGAACCGATTTTTCCTGCCTTGTTTTCTGTTACTTAAGATGATATACTAAAATAACATCTTATGGTTTTGACAGAATTTTACTTTAGAATGTCAAGAGGTTTAACGATGATACATAAATCATTTGACGCCAAATACCTTGCTTATCTCGCAAGGTTTATCCGTAAACGTGATAAAGAAGCGTTCGTGGAGCTTTACAATTACACACATAAAAAGATTGATCAATACGCACTACAGTTTTTGAAAGATCCTCATCTGGCACAGGATGCAGTGCAGGAGATCTATATTCTCATCTACAAGAATATAGATTCTCTGAAAGAAGATTCACTCTTTTTGTCATGGATGAACCAGATCACCTACCATGTCTGTTGCGATTTTCTCCGCAAGGTACGCAGCCAGTCATATGAGCAGACAGATTTTTCCAGTGATCCGAAGGTTCTGAATATTCCGTCGGACGATGACTGTTTCCGGGACATCTCGGATCGGGATTTTCTGGAACACTACCGTGAAGCACTGGATTCGCTTTCTTATCAGGAGCGCCAGACGTTTCTTCTTCGGTACGACCATGATTTCAAGCTTGAAGAGATTGCGGACTTCCTGAATTGTTCGCTCAGTTCAGTAAAGCGTTATCTGAAATCTTCCAAACGTCATCTGGCTGAGAGGCTGCGGTCTTTTCAAAATTAGGAATGGAGTTTTCTTTTATGAAACCAAAACATAGACTTCTGCTTTTGTGCGGGCTAATCTTATGCCTTGTCCTTATCTGTTCCGGCTGTTCCCAGAAAGGAGACTCCTCCCTTCATGGCGCAGAGGGAAAGAAAAACGGTACCCGCCCAAATGCCCCGCACGTGTATGTCCCTGAGGCGTCAGGAACCGCTTTGATTGGCAGTTCGCCCCTGACTCTGGATATTTCTCATATCGATCAAGGATATCTTATGGCACTGTATGACGGCTCTGCCGCCAAGGCTGTCGTCCAAATCACCGGACCGGACGGGATTACATACAAATACTTTATTTCCGCTCAGGATCAACACGTCACCCTCCCCCTGACAGCAGGAAGCGGCTCATACACAGTGGCGGGATATGAGAATATTGTGGACAATCAGTATGCCTCATTATACAAGGAAAGCATTGAGGTCAGTTTGTCGGATGAGCTTCTGCCTTTCCTATATCCGAATCAGTATATTTCTTTTACTCGGGATACCCAGGCAGTCGTAAAGGCATCTGAGGTGGTAAAGGGCGCCTCTTCTGATCTTGATGCAGTTGGCGAGGTCTACCACTTTGTCATTGAACATGTGACGTACGATGATAAGAAAGCCGAGACTGTTCCTTCGGGATATCTCCCGGATGTAGATGAGACCCTCGCCACCGGGAAGGGTATCTGTTTTGACTATGCCGCACTGACGACCGCCATGCTACGCTCCCAGAATATTCCGACCCGCCTGGAGATCGGCTATTCGGGAAAGATTTATCACGCATGGATCAGCGTATATATTGAGGATATCGGCTGGATCGATAATCTGATTGAGTTTACCGGGGACGGCTGGACAAGGATGGACCCGACCTTTGCCTCCAGCAATGATAACAGTGAAAATATTCTGAAATATATCGGCGATGGTTCCAATTATACGATGCAGTATCTGCACTAGATTTCATCGAAATGGAGAAAGGAGCATTATGAAAACATTATCCAACACCGAATTAACGACGTTTTGCAGTCAGTTTTCCCTGATCCTAAGATCCGGGATTTCCTCCTTGGAGGGTCTGTCGATCATGCTGGAGGATACACCGGAAGGCGATGGCACCGTACTGTTAAAAGGGATGATTGCGACGATGGAGGAGACCGGAAGTCTCTATGAAGCGCTTATTACATCCAAAGTCTTTCCCCCTTACCTTTGCAGTATGGTACAGATCGGAGAGCAGTCCGGACGTCTGGACGACGTCATGGCTTCTCTTTCCGAGCATTACCACAGAGAAGAGGAAATGGCAAGAAATATTAAAAGCGCCGTCACCTATCCGCTTGTCATGCTTGGTATGATGATGGTAGTCATCTTTGTGCTGATTGTAAAAGTGCTTCCGGTTTTTAATGAAGTATTCAGGCAGCTTGGCACCGGGCTTACCGGGATCTCCGGGACGATTCTCTCCCTGGGAAATACGATCAGTCGCTATGCCGCCCTGCTTGTCATACTGGCTGTCCTGCTTGCCACAGTGTTTCTCTACTTTGCTTTTACAGCGAAGGGGCGCCATCAGATCGGCTCTTTTGCCCGTTCCTTTTTCCTCACGAAAAATCTGATGGAAAAGATCGCGTGCTCCCGGTTTGCAAGCGGAATGTATCTCTCTCTTTCCAGCGGACTGGATACAGATCAGAGCCTGGAAATGGTTTCCCGGCTTGTAGAACATCCAGTGATCCAGGCGAAGATTAAACAGATTCAAGAGCTGATTCTGGAGGGAACGTCTTTTGCAGATGCAGTAACCAAAAGCAGTATATTTTCCGGCATCTACACCCGCATGGTCTCCATCGGGTATAAGACCGGATCTATGGATGATGTGATGAAGCAGATTTCCGTACAATACGATGAAGAGATTGACGCCCGGATGACAGATCTCGTCGCGAAGCTGGAACCTACTCTTGTGGCAATCCTTTCGATCGTTGTAGGACTGATTCTTTTATCCGTTATGCTCCCACTCATGGGAATTATGTCCAATATCGGATGATACGTTGGCAGGAGGAGTTTATGAATCGATTTATGAAGCGTCCCCGGCATCTTGCGGGGGCTAAATATCTGATTTCAATCGTAGTTTTCGGCATTGTCCTCTTCCTCTTTTTTAACGGACTTTCTTCCATTACCCGGACAACTTCCGGTCAAGAGCTCGAAAGTCTGGAGCGGGCAGTCCGCAGAAGTACCGTCCAGTGTTATGCCTTGGAAGGATTTTATCCGGAAAGCCTCTCCTATCTGGAAGAGCACTATGGTCTGACCTATGACGAAGATAAATATGTCGTCTCCTATGAGGTGAGCGCTTCCAATTTGATGCCTTCTATCGATGTGATCGCTTTGAAGCAAGGAGGAGGTGACGGAAAATGAAAAAGAACTGGAAAAATCAGGGACATATCGTGGATTTCTTCTTTACTTTGTCTTTGTTTTGCCTGTTCGCCGCATCAGCTCTGATCGTGGTAATCATTGGTTCCGGCGTTTACCGGAATACGACCTTGCAGATGGAGGAGAATTACGTTGCCCGTACCGCCCTCTCTTATGTAGCAGAAAAGGTACGCCAGCATGATACCTCCGGAGGCGTCCGCCTGACAGAAGGGGAAGGAGAGACAGTGCTTGTGCTTCAGAATACAGAGAATACTACCGATACTGATTATCTGACTTATATTTATGCGTATGACGGATGGCTCTGTGAACTGGTTATCCGAGATGACGCCCCGTTTTCCAAAGCCCAGGGCGAACGGATCCTGGAAATAGATACGTTCCGTCTCGTAAACGAGGGAAATGGATTTCTAAGGATCACAGTCTCTGATTCTGGTTCCTCTTCTGCCTCCTGCCTGCTTCATCTACGCAGCAGCCAGGAACACCGAGAAAAACCATAACGAAGGGGGAGTACAATGAGTATACGAAACAGCAGCAAATCCAGTTTGTTTTTAATCGAGCTGATAATCGCTATCTTGTTCTTTGCTATTGGAAGCGCTGTCTGCGTGCGGGCTTTTGTCAAAGCGCACGATCTGAGTATGCGTGCGAAAGATCTGAGCTTTGCTTCCGCTCAGGCGTCTAGTGCGGCTTCGGTGTTGGAGTATACGGATGGTTCTTTTTCATCCTTTTCCACGTATTTTCCGGATGCCGAAGAACGTGGAGATGCGTTTCTCGTCTATTATGACGCTGATCAGTCCCTCTGCTCCGGAAACGACGCTATCTACACGATGCAGATCAAGATTTCCGATGAGGATGGGATGCGTCACGCAATGATCTCTGTAGCGTACACGGGGAAGGAGCCACTCTATGAGCTTCCGATCCGTTTCTTACCGTCTGCCAAAAAGGAGGTGGCTGACGATGCAGCCTAGAAGAAAATCTTTTCTCAGCACAGGAATAACCTCGATCGTCCTGATCTTCGTTCTCCTCTGTCTGCTGACGTTTGCGGTACTCTCCGTGGTGAGTGCCCGGGCAGACTACAAGCTGAGTGAAAAGAATACGACACGGACGACCGAGTACTATGAAGCAGAAAATACGGCAAATGATATTCTTCTGAAAATTTCCACTGTCCTTTCAACGCACGCAGGGTCTTCGGCCTACCTTGACGACGTTCGGACAGATCTGGATGGAACTGATGGAATCTCGTTCTCATCCGCAAGCCAGCTTCAATACTATGTCACCATCAATGAGAACCAGCGTCTGTTTGTCTCACTTCTGCTTACAAATGCATCTTCGGATACATCATCGGATACCGCAGGTCTGTATCAGATTAAAGCATGGAAGGTAGAAAACACCCATGAGTGGAACAATGATACACCGGTTCCGGTTCTGGGTAGTGATGAGATGAATGAGTTATTATCGGAGGAATAGGAAATGAATGTACTTGATATTTTGACACAGACGACAAAGGAAGGGGCTTCAGATCTCTTTATCGTGGCAGGGCGCCCGCTCTCCTACAAGAAAAACGGCAAGATTCTTCAGGCCGATGAGGAACGGATGATGCCGCATGACTGTGAAACGTTCGTGCGTGAGATCTATGAACTGGCTGGAAAACGGGATATTTCCCGGTTTCTTGCAACCGGAGACGATGATTTTTCCTTCGCGGTACAAGGACTCTCCCGGTATCGTGTGAGCACATACCGTCAGCGCGGTTCTCTCTCCGCTGTGATCCGGGTCATTACTTTTGAGCTTCCGGATCCATCTGCTCTTGGTATTCCGGATCCCATCATCCGTCTGGCAGATCAAAAAAAGGGACTGATCCTTGTGACAGGTCCTGCAGGAAGTGGAAAGTCCACTACCCTCGCCTGTATCATTGACGAAATCAATCGTACACAGGAGAAGCATATCATCACTCTGGAGGATCCACTGGAATTTCTCCACCGTCACAAGAAAAGTATCGTAAGCCAGCGTGAAATCAGCTCCGATACCGAGAGCTACCTTACTGCTCTGCGCGCTTCCCTGCGCCAGAGTCCGGACGTCATCCTGCTTGGTGAGATGCGGGATTTTGAGACCATTTCCGTTGCTATGACTGCTGCCGAAACGGGACACCTGGTACTCTCCACCTTGCACACGCTTGGTGCGGCCAATACGATTGACCGGATTATCGACGTTTTTCCTCCAAACCAGCAGCGACAGATCTCTGTCCAGCTTTCCTCGGTGCTCCATGCGGTTGTCTCCCAGCAGCTTGTACCGTCCCAGGATGGAAAACTGGTTCCGGCATTTGAATTGATGACGACCACCTCTGCCATTCGGAATATGATACGTGAGAATAAGATCCATCAAATCGAAGGACTGATCTATTCCTCCTCCGGGAAGGACATGATGTCCATGGATAACAGCCTTTTGGCATTGTATAAAGCAGGAACAATCTCAGACACCGAGGCGTTAGCCCACGCCTCCAATCCGGATATGCTGAAACGAAAATTGTAAAAAACAGATCATGCGGACATATGTCAGACAATCGTCATCTGTTAGGTAATACCGTTTTTTTCTAACAGGTAGAAGCAGGTGTGATTTTCCATAAAATCACACCTGCTTCTGTTGTTCCAGATTTCCCTAATTTCCCGACAACTCATTTCCTGTTTATTCCTGCAAAAGTCTGGCAATTGTAATTTTTAACACTTCAAAGTCGATCGGTTTGGAGATGTGTGCGTTCATCCCTGCCTTTTTCGTCAGGGCAATATCTTCAGTAAACGCATTAGCTGTAGCCGCAAGGATCGGAATCGTCTTTGCGTCTTCCCGGTTCAGATGACGGATTTGCCTTGTAGCTTCGCATCCATCCATAACCGGCATCTTCATATCCATAAGTATCAAAGCAAATTCATGTTCCCTGCTCTTCTGGAAGATTTCAAGTGCTTCTTTTCCGTTCCATGCTGAGACGACTTTAAACCCAAACATCTTCAAAATCTCAACCGCAATCTCCATATTGATCTCATTATCCTCGGCAATCAGGACTTTCCGTCCCTGACCCGAAAACTCTTGCTCCCGTTCTACGTTTCTTTCTCCCTGGGCGGCCGTTTCCTCCGGTGCAATTTCCAACGGCAACATGACGGTAAATTCCGTTCCTTTTCCCAGAATACTGTTCAGCTCTATCGTCCCCTGCATCCTGATAATCAGATCATGGACAATCGGCATCCCCAGACCGGTCCCTGCAACGTTTGCTGCACCGAATTTCGTCTCACGCTCAAACGGAACGTAGATTCTATGCTGGAATTCCTGACTCATACCAGCTCCATTATCCTTCACCACAATCCGATATTTTCCGTACTTACTGTTATTATCCTTCTGCTCTGTGATGGTCAACCAGATCCTTCCGTCTGTTTTGGTGAACTTAAAAGCATTCGAAAGCAGATTATCCAAGATCTGCCGGATCCGGTTCCAGTCGCTGTTGACCCATTCATCCAAAACATCGATCTGAACGTCAAACTGTTTCTTCTTTCCAACGATCTGAGCTTGATAGATAGAAACCAGTTCTTCCGTGTTCGTCCGGATATTAAACTTCTGATTACGAATCTCAAGTTTTCCCTGCTCCATTTTGGAAATCTCCAGTATATCATTGATTAGAGATAAAAGCTGGTTACTGAGATTTTTAATCTTCTGAAAAGAATCCTCGACTCGGTCCGGATGATCCAGATTTCCGAGCGCCAAGTTTGTCAGGCCGATAATTCCATTAAGCGGTGTACGCATATCATGGGACATATTGGAGAAGAAAATATTCTTCGATTTTGCCATCTGATCTACCGACCGAAGCGATTCCTGCATAAATTCCATGCGGGAGAGTTCCTGTTTCTTTGCGTCATCAATATCCTTAAAGCCAAGAACGACCGTATCCTGCTGCAAAGACTCATCATAGAGCATCTGCACATGGACCCATCGGTATTCCTGATTAAAAATCCGTTTGAAATCTCCCCCGAAATCACGGACTCTTTTTTTCGTCAGTTCCATCATATTATCGCAGGCAAAGGCTGCCCGAAACTGCTGGTATGTATCGTCCTCCACGATCTCTCTGAGCGCATCCAGCAGATCATCATAGCTTCCCTTCTTCGGCAGGTGTTCTCTGATATAATCTGAACCTTTCAGCATAAAATACTGGTTCTGGCTCAGGTCAATCATATAGAGCGCATAGTACGAATTCCCAAGCACCCGCATGATGTCATTATAAAGCCCCGCCTTGCGTTTTGCCCGGTACTCCAAAATTAAAAACATTACTAAAAGCAGAAAGAAAATCAGCATCACAAGAAGGAAGATTCCCCAAGAATCCTTCATCGGCTCCAAAAGCTTGGAAAACGGAATGGTAATCACGGAATACCAGCCATTATCCAGAATAAAATAGTACACGCCCCTCTCTTTTCCATCCATTCCTATGATGGATGAATCGTATACCTCATGCTTTCCCGCCTTGATATCGGCAAAAAAGCTATTATATTTCTCCTGAACCTCTTCTCTGGAAAGCCCCTTTGTACTGATATGCCAGTTCAGCAGGTTCCCCTCGCCGTCAGAGAGATAATAGTGACTCTGCTCCGGCAGATCCTCCAGTATACTGGTTGTCAGATCACTCGGATAAATATCCGCTGCCACTACATTGTCCGTTCCGTCGATCCGCCTGGACATGGTAACTACTTCCTCTTCCAGACGCACATCCTCGTACACATTTGTATAGTAGACACCATCTGTCTGCAACGCCCCCTGATACCACTCAGTACTGGCAGCATCATAAGAAGCGTCCCCTTCCCACGGCGTCGCCGCAACAATCTTTCCATCAATATACCCGTACAGCTCGATCCCCTTTAAATCCATGGTCTCGTCAGCCATTTCGAGAAAATTTTTCATAAACTGTTCAAGATCACTAATCGCATGGCCAGGTCGCAGTTGATATTCCAGAAGATTCAGTATGTATTCATACTGCTCCGTATACATTTCTTCTCTGGAGCCGTATTTGGACGCACTTTCAGCCCCCATAGACTGACCGCTCTTTAACAGGGTATCCTGCATTTTATTTACACTGAACGGAAATACCACCGCCGCAATGATAATACACAGAATCAGCGTCCAGTAGACATTTCTTTTCCTCTTCATATACTTCCTCCTGTTTCCTTCAAAATGAATGTCAGACATTCCAGAAGTTCCGGATTGAAGCATCCACACTCTCCACCCACAATCATGGACGCCGCCTTCTCTGCGGAGTACGCAGGCTTATAGACCCGCTCGTTTGTCAGCGCGTCGTAGACATCAGCCAGGGCCACCACTTGAGACCAGATCGTTGTCTCATCGCCTTTCAGCGCGTCCGGATAACCTTTTCCGTCCCACCGCTCGTGGTGGTGACGGCATATATCATATGCATACTGGTATAATGGATTTTGATGATATTTGGGGATCTGGCAAAGCAGATCACAACCTTTGAGAGTATGTTGTTTCATCACCTCAAATTCCTCTTTGGTCAATTTCCCCGGCTTGTTCAAAATGTGGTCTGGTATCGCAATCTTTCCTACGTCATGCATAATAGATGCGAGAGAAATCATCTCAATCTCGTCCTCACTGAATTGGTATTTTTCAGGCCTTATTTCCATCAGTCTTCTCAGGAACAGACCGGTCAGCTCCCGTATCCGCTTCACATGGGCGCCGGATTCCCCACTCCGGAATTCGATCGCTGTGGACAAAGTCTCGATGATGGCATTATTCAACTCGTAGATCTCCATCTCCTGAGCCAAAAGTCTTTGATGCTGCTTATGCACTGTATTACTCAGGCGCTTTCTGGCATGAAACAGCTCTACTACACTTCCTACACGCTTTTTCACAAAATAAGGAACAATTGGCTTTTCAATAATATCCATGGCACCAAGCTGGTATCCCCGCTGTGTATTCTGCTCTGAACTGTCTGCCGTGATCAGAAAGACCGGGATGCTCTCTGTCAGGCCGTCTTTATAAAGGATCTCCAGCAGCTCCAGCCCATCCATCTCAGGCATTACAATGTCCAGCAGAATCGCTGAGATTCCACCCGGTTCCCGTCGGATCAGATCCAAGGCTTCTTTTCCATTTTCTGCCTCCAGAATCTTATCCTGATCCCGAAACGTTTCACTCAATATCATACGATTGATTTCATTGTCGTCTACAATGAGGATTGCTGTCTTTTCCTCTGTCTGTCCATCTTCCTGTAAATTCATATCCTCACCAATCCTCTCTTTCCCCATACCGTTTTTTCAATGCTTCCCGCCGCTTTTCGCTTTTGTTTTCTTTTAAACTGCTTCTTGTATTGCTGTTACGATCCGCTCATACAACCGCTCACATTCCTCAAAAAGCTCTTCCGTCTGTTCTTTATGATCCTCGCGCACTGCTTTAACAATCTCATCGCTTTTCTGGCTCAGTGTCTCAAATCCCAGATTGGCACTGATCCCTTTCAATGTGTGTGCTTTCGTCTCTATCATTGGAAAGTCTCCAGCTTCCATCGCACTCTTTAATTCCTCAAATGTCCGATCGTCAAGAAACTTATTTATCAGGCGTTCGTAAAGCGTTTCCATTCCGCCCAGTCTCCTCAGCGCAGCCTGTAGATCACATCCTGTTCTCTGAGATAATTGTTCTACATTCATATCCGGCCACTACTCTCCTTCTCTATTTTATAGAATTTGTCAGCGGAATTACCGCTGACAAAAATATTTTTATCTATTTTATAGTGTAACACAACTTTCTGCCCACGAAAAGACCTCTTACGGCCGAAAATCTCGCCTAACATGTAACAATTCACCTATACAGTCCAGATTCCCAGCTTGCCTCTCTTTTCATTTTTCTTTATAATTAAGGAAAGAAAGGAGCATCTCCTATGAAAAAAGAAGGTTATTATTCTGCCGGAGAATTGATGAAACTCGCTCACATCACGAAAAAAACAATCCGGTATTATGACGAACACCATATTTTAAAGCCCTCCTATGTGGAGCCGAACACCCGAACCCGTTTTTACACGGATGACGACTTGGCTCGTCTGCAGCAGATCCTGCTTTTCAAGGCGCTCGGTTTTTCTCTGTCCGATATTATGGAAATGACAATCAACGAGTCCGATACGCATTTCATGGTAGATTCCCTGAATCTTCAGAAAAAACTGGTGGAAGACCGCATTGAACAGCTTCAGATCGTGGCTCGGACAATTCAGGAAACGACACAGCTCATCTCCAGCCACCAGACCGTCAACTGGACCAAAATGCTCAACCAGATCCACGATCTCGGTATGGAAACAAGCATGAAAAGGCAATACCAGAATGCTTCCAATATTTCGGCACGCATCCATCTTCACTCCTTGTTTTCCCATAATAACCAGAGCTGGTTTTCCTGGATCTTTAATCAGGCTAATTTTTCCGATGGGCAGCGAGTGTTAGAGGTAGGCTGTGGAAACGCCACATTCTGGGCTGAAAACTACGCTTTCATTCCGGACCGTCTGGAAGCAGTACTCTCAGACATATCTGGCGGGATGCTGCGGGACGCCAGACGGACCTTGGGCCAGGTAATTGAGAAGGAAAGACAGACCGGAGCCGGTCTTACGGACAAAGTCTGGGATTCCAGATTTTCTTTTCGTACTTTTAACTGTGAGACAATTCCCTATGAGGACGCCTCCTTTGATCTGGTACTCGCAAATCACGTTCTCTTCTACTGTGAGGACATTGACACAGCCAGCGCGGAAATCGCAAGAGTCTTGAAACCAGGCGGCGTCTTTTTGTGCAGCACTTACGGCAAGGAACATATGAAGGAAATCTCACAGCTCGTCTCCTCGTTTGACGACCGCATCGTTCTCTCCTCCACCAGTCTGTACGATTGCTTTGGGAAGGAAAACGGCACTGACATTCTGGCCCCGCATTTTTCCCAGATTACCTGGAGGCAGTACGAGGATTACCTGACAATTCCGGAACCGGAACCTCTGATCTCTTATATTCTCTCCTGCCACGGGAATCAGAACCAGTACATTTTGGAACACTATAAGGAGTTTGCGGCTTATGTGAAAAAGAAGACCACACCGTCCCTCCATGTGACAAAAGACGCCGGATGTTTCCTCTGCACAAAATAATAAAACTTTTTTGAAAAAATACTTGCACGTGCCCTTAGGACACCTGATATGATAGGATCATCAAGACAACGTATACCGTCAGAAACCATGAGTTTACTATAGTTAAAGGAGGTTCATATGAAAGGAATCATTCTTGCAGGCGGCTCAGGAACACGCCTCTATCCATTGACCACAGTCACATCCAAACAACTGCTTCCGATTTACGACAAACCGATGATCTACTATCCTCTGTCCGTACTGATGAACGCCGGAATCCGTGATATTTTAATTATTTCCACTCCACAGGATACCCCTCGTTTTCAGGAGCTCTTAAAGGACGGAAGCCAGTTCGGTATCCACCTGTCCTACGCCGTCCAGCCAAGCCCGGACGGACTTGCCCAGGCATTTATTATTGGTGCGGATTTCATCGGAGACGATTCCGTTGCCATGGTGCTGGGTGACAACATCTTCGCCGGTCATGGACTGAAGAAACGTCTGGAAGCTGCCGTAAAAAAGGCGGAAGCCGGAAACGGGGCCACAGTCTTTGGCTACTATGTAGACGATCCGGAACGCTTCGGCATCGTGGAATTTGACTCTGAGGGAAAAGCAATTTCCATCGAGGAAAAGCCGGAACACCCGAAGAGCAACTACTGTGTGACCGGACTGTATTTCTATGATAATCACGTCGTAGAATACGCAAAGAACTTGAAACCCAGCGCCAGAGGAGAACTGGAGATCACCGACCTGAACCGGATCTATCTGGAACAAGGCGCGCTCCATGTGGAGCTTCTCGGACAGGGATTCACCTGGCTGGACACCGGAACCCACGAAAGTCTCGTAGACGCCACGAACTTCATCAAGACGATGGAGACCCATCAGCACCGTAAAATTGGCTGTCTGGAGGAGATCGCCTACTTAAACGGCTGGATTTCTAAAGACGAGGTCCTGAAAGTATACGAAGTATTAAAGAAAAATCAGTACGGCCAGTACTTAAAGGATGTGCTGGATGGGAAATATCTGGACGCTCTGCGTTAAATCTGAAATGAGGAGGAAACTATCATTATGAATATTATCGTAACCGGAGGAGCCGGTTTCATCGGTTCCAACTTCATTTTTCACATGCTCAACAAATACCCGGACTACCGGATCATCTGCCTGGACTGCCTTACCTATGCCGGCAATCTTTCTACCCTTGCCCCGGTCATGGACAATCCAAATTTCCGTTTTGTTAAGGAAAGCATCACAGACCGGAAAGCTGTCTATCGACTTTTTGAGGAGGAACACCCGGACATGGTGGTCAATTTTGCGGCAGAAAGCCATGTAGATCGTTCCATCGAAAATCCGCAGGTATTCCTCGAAACCAACATTATTGGAACTTCCGTCCTTATGGACGCCTGCCGGAAATACGGGATCCAGAGATATCATCAAGTTTCTACTGATGAGGTCTACGGAGATCTTCCACTTGACCGGCCGGATCTTTTCTTCACAGAGGAAACGCCGATCCACACAAGTAGTCCATACAGCTCCTCGAAGGCTGCCGCCGACCTGCTCGTCCTTGCCTACCACCGCACTTACGGACTTCCAGTGACCATCAGCCGCTGTTCCAATAACTATGGCCCTTACCATTTTCCGGAGAAGCTGATTCCGCTGATGATTATCAATGCCCTGCACGATAAGCCGCTTCCGGTGTACGGAGAAGGTATCAACGTCCGTGACTGGCTTTATGTGGAGGACCACTGCAAAGCTATCGACCTGATTCTTCACAAAGGACACGTGGGGGAGGTCTACAATGTAGGCGGACACAACGAGATGAAAAATATCGACATTGTAAAGATCATTTGTAAGGCACTCGGAAAACCGGAAAGCCTCATCACTTATGTCACAGACCGGAAAGGACACGATATGCGCTATGCCATCGATCCTACCAAGATTCACGAGGAGCTTGGCTGGCTGCCAGAGACAAAATTCGCGGATGGAATACAAAAGACCATCGAATGGTATCTGACAAACAGGGAGTGGTGGGAAACCATTGTTTCCGGCGAATATCAGAATTATTATGAAGAGATGTACGGAAACCGCTAAGGGATCCGCATCCCAAAAAGGAGGTCACTATGAAAAAAGTATTTGTAACCGGTGTAGCCGGACAGCTCGGACATGATGTAGTAAATGAACTGACCTGCCGCACCGAAAGCGGAAGATCCTCATATACTTGTGTCGGATCCGACCTGGCGCCGTACTACAGCGGAGCCATGGACGGTACCGCTGTCACACGGACTCGATATGTCTCTTTAGACATCACGGATTCTGATACTGTAGAGCGGGTACTGCTAAAGGAAAGTCCGGATATTGTCATCCACTGCGCTGCCTGGACTGCTGTCGATCTTGCCGAAGAACAGGAAGAGAAAGTCCGCCTTGTCAACACGGTCGGAACGCAGAATATCGTAAATGTTGTGAAGGCACTCGACGCCTCCAAGCCGGAGGGCTGCAAAATGGTCTATCTCTCCACCGATTATGTATTTAACGGACAGGGTACCGCTCCCTGGGAAGCAGACTGTAAGTCCTACGCTCCGCTCAATATCTATGGGGAAACCAAACTGGAGGGAGAACTTGCCGTCTCCGGGCAGCTGGAAAAATATTTCATCGTCCGCATCGCCTGGGTATTCGGGCAAAACGGGAAGAATTTTATCAAAACGATGTTAAACATCGGAAAGACACATGAAAAACTGACGGTTGTCAACGATCAGATCGGCACCCCAACCTACACCTATGACTTGGCACGTCTTCTGGCCGATATGATCCAGACAGAGAAATATGGTTATTATCATGCCACGAACGAGGGCGGATATATTAGCTGGTATGATTTTGCGGTTGAAATCTTCCGTCAGGCCTCTGAACTTGGCCACCCGGAATACGACGCTGACCATCTGACTGTGGCTCCGGTCACGACAGAAGAATATGGCGCGTCAAAAGCCCGCAGACCCTTTAACAGCCGCCTGGACAGATCCAAGCTGGCCGCAAATGGATTCACGCCGCTCCCGGACTGGAAAGATGCGCTCCACCGTTATCTCATGGAGCTGAAATTTTAGAGTAACTATGATTGTGAAAGGAGATCGATGGATATGGGACAGATCACTGTAGAAAAAAATGTCGGCGGTATTGAAGGACTCTGCGTCATCACCCCGGCCGTCCACGGCGACAGCCGCGGATATTTTATGGAAACATATAATCAGAAAGACATGGAAGAGGCAGGACTTCACATGGATTTCGTTCAGGACAATCAGTCCAGCTCCACAAAAGGCGTTCTGCGCGGCCTCCATTTTCAAAAGCAATTCCCACAAGGAAAACTGGTGCGCGCCATCCGAGGATCCGTCTTTGACGTTGCTGTGGATTTGAGAAAAGACTCCGAGACCTACGGAAAATGGTACGGTATCGAACTGACAGAAGAAAATAAGAAACAGTTTTATATTCCAGAAGGATTTGCACATGGTTATCTCGTTCTGTCCGACCATGCTGAATTCTGCTATAAATGCACGGACTTCTATCATCCGGGCGATGACGGCGGACTGGCGTGGAATGATCCGGAAATCGGAATTGAATGGCCGCAGTTAACCGGAACGTATCCAGGGAATGGTGCATGTGCAGGATATACGCTCACTGACGGCACACCACTGAATCTCAATGAACGGGATCAGAACTGGCCGGTTCTCAAAGACGCGTTTCAGTTCTAAGTAATACATATAGCACTGAATATAGAAACAATAGGATCTACAGAATGATTTCAGCCAGGAAGCTGTAACTTGCTGCGGCGCCCCTTGCACCGCTTTCTTTACAGACTCCTGGTTTCTGACTATAAAGAAAGGAACGAATCACATGAAACTCCATAAGACACGCTGGATTGCTCATGCCTCAATGATCGCCGCTATCTATATCATTGTAACCTGGCTCTTTGCACCATTTGGCTTCGGTGAAATCCAGGTCCGCATTTCCGAGGCACTCACAATTCTTCC
Organism: Sellimonas intestinalis; assembly: GCF_001280875.1. GTDB lineage: Bacteria > Bacillota > Clostridia > Lachnospirales > Lachnospiraceae > Sellimonas > Sellimonas intestinalis. The sequence goes on from NZ_LGAJ01000024.1 coordinate 20,684, forward strand.
CGCTTTCACCCCAGCCGCTGTACCGGGTCTCTTCGTCGGGTGTCTGATCGGCAACATCCTCGGAGGCGCGATCCTGCCGGATATTATCTTCGGCAGTCTCGCAACACTGATTGGAGCTGTCCTCGTATACCGGATGCGGGACAAGCACTCTTTCCTGCTGCCTTTGCCGCCGATCCTCTCTAATACGCTGATCGTACCGTTTGTCCTCCGCTACGGATATGGGATAGCACTCCCGCTCCCACTTCTGATGTTCTCTATCGGAATCGGCGAACTCATTAGCTGTGGAGTCCTTGGCATGATCCTGCACCGCGCACTTTCCCGATATCGGAATACACTGTTTCACTCTGGCCAAAATCAATAGGCTCTGTAGCGGTCTGCGGGTTTCCTGCGCCTCAGACTTCTGAGAATATGGAAAACACACCATCCGGCCACTGCGCCAAGCACATTGTTAAAAATATCGTCGAATTCAAACAAACCAAGCTTGAATACAAGCTGACTGAGCTCAATACACCCGCTGACCGCACCTGATGCCAAAAGAACCGCCCAAAACGGACATCTCCGAAGAGCATCCGTCAAAATAAACCCAAATGGGAAGAATAAGACGATATTATTCAAAATCTCAAGTCCAAAAGTCACACTTCCCTCCAGAATCCACTTCCGATACGACCAGAATAACTCCAGCTCATAGGTGTGGGAATCTCCCTGCTCCCGGAAGAAAATCGTAAACCAGGCAATCGCAATGATCTCCACGATCAGACATATAATTGCTACTGGCTCACGCAGGACCCGAAAAAACCGAATATTCATCCAGTGCATAAACAAAATATAAAAAAATACAAAACAAGCCAAAAACGCTACCAAATAGCGGTATTCCCTTACGTACAGCTTGAGAAACCAGACCGCCTTTTCCAAGAAGCTCTGCCACATCATAAGTTTCCCCTCTTTTCTCTGCTCGCCGCCTTGGTATACTCCCCGTAAAAGCGACTCCCTTCTTTTGGTGTTTTCTTATGATATACCGAATCCCGTAAAGATTCAAGAACAAAACACCAAAGATTTCCTTAAATGTTTGTGAATGAAATATTGCATCAGGTTAAGGAAAGGGAAATTTTTTAATTGATAAAGCAGAAAGGGCAACATGATTATTGCTCCTGAACGCTTCAATCATATTGCCCTTTCTTTTTCTTATCGTTTGCTTTTTATAGAGTTTATTTCCCGATATACCGTCCAATCATAAACAGATATGCAGAAGAACCCCTCTGTTCTCTTACATCATATACTCTGACAACCCCATCTCCGGCCGCAGTTGCTTCTAAGATTTTTCCATCTCCAAGGTACAATGCTGAATGATGGATTTCATTCCAGTTATCCTTTTCATCACTTACTCCTTCATACTCATAGTCTCTATAGAAAAAGATATCACCTGGTTTCGCCTCTTCAACAGAGTCTATAATCTGGAACCTTTCCTTATCATAATATGCCTGATAGGCCTGACTTCCGCATAATCTAGGAATTTCAATTCCAGCTTCGCAGTAAGCAAACTGTACAAACATTTCACAGTCAAATCCTTCTCCCTCTGTATGACTGTACGGTGTTCCCAGTTGTTTTAACCCCCACTGCAGAGCCTTTTTCATTCTGGAATCTCCCATTTCCTTTAATGAAACCACACCCTCTTCGTCAATATGATACTGTATACCTTCGATTGTAATATCTTCATTTTTTATCATTTCAAAAGTAACCGGATCAAAATAATATAATTTATCTCCAACAGAATATAATCCGCTCTTTGCCTGATAGTACCATTTATCAAAATAATACTGTTTTCCGTCGATTTCCTGCAGCCCTGTCAAAACGCCTCCATCCGGAGCAAAGTTATAATAGACTCCATCTGAAATTTCGACAAGTCCTGTCTGCATTTTACCGTCTGTCTCATCAAAGAAATATCTCTTCCCGTCTATATTCTGATAACCATACAAAAGTTTTCCATAATAGGAAGAAAAACCATATATTTCCTCTCCAATTTTTTGCACCCCTCTCACTCTTCCCTTTTCGTTCAGGTAGTAGGTGTCTGTATCAATTTTGACAAACCCAAGCTGTCTGATTCCTGTTTCCAGATCAAAGTAACATTCATTCCCTTCAATTTCGGTCCATCCTGTTACCTGTGTTCCATCATCCGGATGAAAATAATATTGATTTCCATCCTCAGTTATAAATCCTGTGCTCATCTTTCCGGTTATTTTGTCAAAGTAATACGTGTTTCCAGATACAGAAGACATTCCAAACAGTTTTTCCCCTGTTTTTTCATCAAAACCAAATATATCATCCCCTATTCTCTGAATACCTGTTTTCATTTTACCGGTTGACTCATCAAAATAATACTCTTTATTCTGGATCTTATATACTCCTGTCACCATACCATATTTTGCATCATAATAATATGTTCCATTTCCATCCTTCACAAATCCAGAAAGTTGTTCTCCGGATTCCTGGTCAAAGAAAAATGCCGCGCCTTCAATCTGTACTTTTCCGGTAATCATATAGTAAAGCGTAGGGGAAAAATAATAGTTTTTTCCATCTATCGTTTTCACTCCTCCTTCTGCTTTTCCATTTTCCCCAAAATAGTATATCTGTTGGTCAACTTCCACTTTTCCGGTCTGCATTTTCCCATTGATAGGGTTAAAATAATATAAATCATTTTCATTCCAGAATAACCCTCTTTGAATGGTTCCATCTGAGTTGAACCAGTAGGATCCATCCCCGTTTACAGCCTGCAAGCCATTTACCCTGGCCCCAGTAGTCTCATCAAAGAAATACGTTTTCTGTCCAATACTCTGTTTGCCTGTCTTCATTTCTCCGGTGATTGGATTGAAATAATAGTATTTTCCGTCCACTTCCTGTAAACCGGTCATACAGTATCCTAATTCTTCTGAATAATATTTCTTGCTATTCCCAACAGTCTGGATTCCTGTCAACATTTTACCTGTATCCTGATCGAAAAGATACTTTTTATTTTCGATAACGATTTCTCCTGTTTGCATAAGACCTTTCTCATCAAAATAGTACTTAGCGTTATCATATTCTATCATTCCGGAATAAAATCCACCATAACCGTTAAGGTAATACGTCTTCCCTCCATCTTTCACCAAACCACTCTGACTCATTCCTGTCTCTGAGTCAAAGAAATATACCCTGGATTCTATAAAAACCAGGCCGGTCTGCATTTCTCCGGTATCAGACAAATAATACCAGGCATCGTCAATCAAAGTTAATCCTGTTTGCATCGTACCGTTTGCGCTAAAATAAAATCTTTTTCCATCGATATCCTTCCAGCCAGTTTGCATAGATCCATTCTCAAAATAATATGTTTCGCCTTCAATCGATACAAATCCGTCATGGTCTTTATTAAGTTCCTCTTCGATTTCATCGACATTGGACAATCTGCGCCCATCTTCTGTATAGTAATACTTGCCTCCGTCTATTTCCTGAATTCCAGTAACGGCATAGCGGTATACCGGATCAAAATAGTAGCGCTTCCCGTCAACACTTCTGTCACCAGTCAAGGAAGCTCCATTTGTAGACGAAAAATAATATAACCTTCCGTTAATAGTCTGAAGACCCGTTTTGTAAGTTCCATCTTCCTTTAAATAATAGGAATATCCATTCTGGGCATCTACCAATCCATAAACAGCACATCCTGTTTCCGGATCAAAGAAATATCTCTTATCATCAATGATTTTCAATCCGGTACTCATAGTTCCGTTTGACGAAAAATAGTATTTATTACCTTTATACTCCTGGATACCAGTTTTAACGCTGTTTTCTCCATCAAAGTAATATGTATATTCTTCTGTATCATTGACTTTCACTTTAAAAATCCCGGTAAGAGCCTCTCCTGATACACTATCAAAATAGTATTTCTCAGTATCTGATTTTTTTACATATCCACTTCTTCGTACCCCATTTTCCATAAACGAATAGAGCTTTCCATCTATCATCTGGAAACCTGTTTTATAGTTTCCTCCCTTTTCCAGGTAGTAATAATATCCATTATTTTCTACCCAACCATACTGCGCTGTACCATCCTGAGTATCAAAATAATATAAAGTGTCATTTTCTGTATCTCTGATCAGACCTGTCTGCATCACTCCTGTACTTCCAAAATAATAGGTCTTTCCGTTATACTGCTGTAGTCCCGTCAGCGCACCGTTTTTCCCATCAAACAGATACTTTGCACCATTCGCACTTATTAATCCTGTCTCTGCCTGTCCTGTTTCCTGATGAAAGAAATACCTTGTATCTCCTATTTTCTGGAAGCCGGTCTGCATGATTCCATTTGAATTAAAGTAATACAATTCCTGGTGGATTGTCTGTAAACCTGTCTGTGCCTGTCCTGTTTCATCAAAATAATAGGTATATCCATTTACGGTTATCAAACCTTTTGCGGCACTACCATCTTCTGGTTGAAAATAGTATTTTTTCCCATCCAACTGGATAATACCTGTCTGCTGGACTCCATTTGTACCGAAATAATAAAGTTTCCCATTTACTGTGACTAAACCGGTTTGAGCTCCTTCCTCCCCTTTAAAGTAGTACACATATCCATTCCCCGGATCCAAAATTCCTGTCTGTGCACTTCCATCTTCTCCAAAATAATAGGCCTTCTCATCCAGTCGGTAAAATCCTGTCCTTCTGATACCATTATTTCCAAAATAATAAAGCTGATTACCTATTTTTTTTAAACCGGTTGCCATTCCGCTTTTCTCATCAAAGTAATAAAAGTGTCCTTCTGTTTCTACCCATCCATTTTTTTCCTGTCCAGTTGTATCAGCAAAATATCGTTTCTTGCCATCTACATCCACAATCCCGGTTTGCATTTTCCCATCTTCCTTGTCAAAAAGATAATGCTCATTTTCAATCGTCTGATAGCCCGTTAACATTATACCATTTTCATCAAAATAGTATTTACTTCCTTCAATTTCCTGGAATCCGGTCAACACTACATTTGTCTCCGGTTCTACATAGTATGTTTTTCCGTCAATCGTCTGCCATCCGATATATGGCATTCCAGATTCAGAGAACAGGTACAGCTTTCCATCTATTTTCTGAGCTCCGGTCAACACGCCTCCTTCTTTTAGAAAATACATATAGCAGTTATTACCAAGATCAATTAAGCCTGTCTGCATTTTCCCTGTCTTCAGATCAAAATAGTATCGTTTGCCATCAATCCTTGTAAGACCTGTCTGCATTTTTCCAATATCGGAAAAATAATACGTATCATTTTCGATTTTCTGAAGTCCTGTTTTTGCTCCGTTCTTTCCATCAAAATAATATACATATCCATCACTGAGTTGTTTAAAGCCTTTATATGCCTGTCCATTCTCTTCATCGAAGTAGTAATACTTATCATTTATATTCTGTAGACCTGTAAGCATTGCTCCTGCCCCAGAAAAATAATATGTTTTTCCGTCGATTGTCTGCAAACCTGTCAATGCCCCATTTTTCCCATCAAAATAATATGTATACTCTCCATCCGAAAAAGCCACCGTCTTAAATCCAGTAATCGCATACCCCGCCTTTTCATCAAAATAATACCGTTTATTATCAATATTCCGGTATCCTGTCATCATCACGCCACCTGATGAAAAATAGTAAGCACGATCTTCAATGATCTGAAAACCTGTTAAATACTTTCCTCCTTCTTGAAAATAATAGGTATATCCATTGTTCGCTTTAATGAGTCCATATTGTGCTTTTCCCGTCTCCTCATCAAAATAATATTTTCCGCCACTAATAATCTGAAATCCTGTCTTTTTTGTACCTGAGGATGACAAATAATAGGTATCATTCCCTATTTTTTGTAAACCAGTTAAAATTCCGTCCTTGCCATTAAAATAAATGGTAAAATCGCCATCTGAAAACGTAACCGTTCGGAAACCGATAACTGCTTTTCCTGTTTTCTCATCAAAATAATATTTCTTGTCCCCTATTTTTCTATATCCAGTCATCATTACGCCGCCTGATGAAAAATAGTAGGCATCATCCTCTAAAACCTGTAAGCCGGTTAAATATTTTCCATCTTCTTGGAAATAGTAAGTATATCCATTATTAGCTTTAATAAGGCCATATTGTGCTTTTCCTGTTTTCTCATCAAAATAATATTTTCCGCCATTAATAATCTGAAATCCTGTCTGTACTTCTCCCATAGACGATAGGTAGTAGGTACCTCCATCAATTTTTTGCAAGCCGGACAACGTCCCTTTTTCACCAGCAAAATAAAACAAAAAATCTCCATCAGAAAATGTGACCGTAATAAATCCTGTCATAGCTTTACCAGTTTCGGGATCAAAATAATATCGGTTATTATTCAGCTTTTGATAACCCGTTTTCATAATACCATCTGAATCGAAATAGTAAGTTTCTCCATCTATCTTTTGAAAGCCAGTTAACGCATATTTTACTTCCGGGTCAAAATAGTATTTCTTTCCATCGATTGTTCTCCATCCGGTAAGACTCCCTCCGGTCCCCGCAAAATTATACCATTTCCCGTCTATCTCCTGTAAGCCTGTCAGCCACTTCCCGCCCTCCAGGAAATAATAGGTGTATCCGTTCCCGGCATCAATCAGTCCGTACTTCGCTTCTCCCGTCTTCTTATCGAAGTAATATCTCTTCCCATCTACAATCTGAAAACCAGTCTTTTTCTTCCCGTTCTCATCATAATAATATAGTTTCCCATCTTCTTCGGTAAGTCCTGGCACAATCTCTTTTTGCAGAACTCCATCATCACTGAACTGATATATTACACCATCGATCTTCTTGATTCCCGTTACCGCATATCTTACTTCCGGGTCAAAATAGTATTTCTTTCCATCGATTGTTCTCCATCCGGTAAGACTCCCTCCGGTCCCCGCAAAATTATACCATTTCCCGTCTATCTCCTGTAAGCCCGTCAGCCACTTCCCGCCCTCCAGGAAATAATAGGTGTATCCGTTCCCGGCATCGATCAGTCCGTACTTTGCTTCTCCCGTCTTCTTATCGAAGTAATATCTCTTCCCATCTACAATCTGAAAACCAGTCTTTTTCTTCCCGTTCTCATCATAATAATATAGTTTCCCATCTTCTTCGGTAAGCCCCGGTACAATCTCCTTTTGTAGAACTCCATCATCGCTGAACTGATATATTACACCATCGATCTTCTTGATTCCCGTTACCGCATACCTTACTTCCGGGTCGAAATAGTATTTCTTTCCATCGATTGTTCTCCATCCGGTAAGACTCCCTCCGGTTCCCGCAAAATTATACCATTTCCCTTCTATCTCCTGTAAGCCCGTCAGCCACTTCCCGCCCTCCAGGAAATAATAGGTGTATCCGTTCCCGGCATCGATCAGTCCGTACTTTGCTTCTCCCGTCTTCTTATCGAAGTAATACCTTTTCCCATCTACGATCTGGAAACCGGTCTTTTTTTCCCCGTTTTGGTAATAATATAGCCTTCCATTTTCTTCAATTAACCCATTTTTTTCTTTTACTGAATTTGCAAGATCTGATTCAATCTTTTTGTTTTTCTCTGTCACGGATGTCTCTTTCTGATTTTTTACAGATCCTTCAAATTCTTTTTTTCCATTTTCCTTTTGTTTCTCTTCTTCACTGTTTATACTTTGCTGACTTTCCATATATAAATTCTCATCTGCTGCATTTGTAACAATATGAGAACCTTCTATAGAATTTACTAATGTTAATAACAATAATAATTTCGTAACTTCTTTTCTCTTCATAATTTCTCCATCCCTATTTTCTTAATATAGATAAAATAATACCCTTTTGTTTAAATATCAAAAATAAAATAACAGTTCCATAAACCAACGTAATTATATATCTCAATATCGTATAATTATATAAAATCATTATTCCAAACATTGCTAGAAACAAAATGAGCAACGTACCAAACAACAATTTTCTATCAAAGATATCTTTATATCCAAGCCTTTTAACATAATTATAATGGTAAAATAATAAACATATGTATCCAATTAATGTTACATATGCCGCCGCACGATAGCCGAACGCATGAATGAAAATCAGATTCAGTACGATGTTGATCGCTGCGGAAGAGATGGTTCCAATCGCAACTCCTATTGTTTTCTTTTCATAAAATTCCACCTGTACATACATTGTATAGACGAACTGTACAACACACCCCATAATCAATGGTGGCAAAATAAAAATTGCATCGAGGTAAGCTTTTCCCCCTAAAATCAGAATGACTTCTGGCCCTAGTAGAAAAATTCCTCCCGCGATTGATACAAATAAGAGAAAATACGGTTTTGTTACTGGTTTCACATTACTATAGTCTTTCGAATGTAACGTATCAAGAAACCATGGAGCCCATGCTTTATTCATAGAATCCAATAAAATGGATACAATATTCGCACAACTATGTGCAATACTGAACAAAGCAGCATATTCGGCTCCGGAAATTCTTCTAATTAATATTCGGTCTGATGACGATAAAATGTTCATTGACAGTAAATGTGGAACTAACGGAATACAAATTACCAGTGCATATTTCCAATATTTGATCTGAATTCGTTTTCCTTTGATAGCAAGAAAAATATATAGAATCAAGCTTAAGATCGCTGCCGGAATATACTGCCCAATAATTCTTCCCATCAATTTATCATTCATCATCACGACCAGAATAAGAGAAGTCCCAAGTGATAATGCTATAGATATTCCTGTCATAATAGAAAACACCCTATATTTATAGAATGCCCTGTGTTTTGTTACAAACATGCTATATGCAGGTGCACAGAACAAATAGAAAAACATTATGTGAATATATTTTTTGTCAATCGCTAGAATACTATTAAAAATAAAGTCGTCAAAGACTAAAAACACTACATAGAAAAACGCAGTAATCAGTGTTGTCAATCCAAGCATGGAAAAGATATAACTATCAATATCATCCTCAAATTCCAGCTTACTTCGGATAATGGAAGTTTGCAGATCGCAGGATGTGATGATAACAAGAATCGACATCCAGGACGCAAAATTACTAAAATCTCCGTATTCTCCCTTTGTCAATAATCTGGTAAATACCGGAGTAGTTATAAATGCCATCCCTCGGAAAACAAAATTGCTGACCGTATACCATATTCCTGCTTTTAAGACTACCCCTGATGACTTCTTCTTTGTACTATTGTCCATTCTTCGTTTCCCTTCATTTCCATTTGACTTTTCTTTTTTTTCACAGCCTTTTTGTAACTGATCCAGACTGCCAGTGCTCCCCAAAAAGCTTCTGAATACCAAAATGATCCTGACAAAAACAATTTAGTCACACTGACAAATAGAATCATATAGATGTCTCCCCACTCTTTCTCCTGGGCAAAAAACATGATCTTTATAGATGCATAAAACATTCTCAGGCAGAAAATTCCTCCTAACAGAATCCCAAAGTCAATCAGAATTTCCAAAATGATATTATGGCAATATCCGACAAAAGCGATATTTCCAATAACATACCGATCCCCATAAGCGCCATATCCAAATAAACCGCCATTCCGTATCATCTGAATTGCAGTCTCATAAATTCTGCTTCTGTTATTGTCATCAGCGATTTCTCCTTGCAGAAGCATATCAATCGTTCTGGAAGAAATTCCTAAACTTTTGATAATAGATGATACCCACTGTAAAATGGTTTCCAGACCTATTCCTACAAAAAGAATGAGCGCAAAGATGCTTGCCACGATTAAAAAAACTCTTAACCGCATATCCATTTCCTTGAAGAAACGTAAAATCAGGAGGATCCCAAAGATACCCACTCCCACCAGCGGCCCTCGTGATCCTCCTAAAATGATTTCTAGTACAGAAATTCCGCAAAGAATCCAGTAAAAAAGTTTTTTCTCTTTCATTGCAAAATATCCGAAAATTGCCATAACAAGTAAATGATTATAACCATAATTCAAATTATAACTCCACTTTTCCACCTCGCCTGTCGAGTTATACAGCCAATATCCTACCGATAGCGCATGTAATAGCTGATAGCTATAATAAAGCAACAGGATATAAGCCGTTATCTTTAATGTCTTTAAAATATCCTTAGGATCCTTAATGACACGAAAAAACAGGTATGCAAAGATGCATTGATCTGGTCTGAAAATCACAGTCTTGATCGGATAGGAACCTTCAAAAAACCATTCGTAGTATTCCGGATGAAAAAGATAAGTAACACAAAAAAAAGCGGCTATTAGCGCCATTAAAACATAAAAATCCTTAACATCCCTTTTATCTCCCTGAAAAAACAACATTGCAATAAGTGGAAGATACATCACAATGATTGTAAATATCCTTGCGGTTCCGCCTCCTCCAAAAGCAATGGAGAAAATCGCGTAAATCATTTCCTGCAACAGATATAACGACAATGCAATACAAGGAAGTGTTCTTTTATTTATCCTGATGATATAATGCAGTTTTAATGTCAACATAGAATCAAGCACCCTCCATTAAGCTTTTCTTAACTCATTCCAGCGTTTTTTTAAACCGCCGTATGTGTCCTGAGGTCCTCCAATTTCCCAATCATCATTTCCTTCCAGCAATACAGGGCCCTTTTCTGTAATCACTATATCCCAGCCAATAGACTGCAGGGAATAGAATTGTGCATGAGCGTTTTTAACCAAGTCCACTACTTCTTTCCAAAAAGGTATTTCATATCCTGCAAATTCCACCCCGGTAAGAGGATGCTGCTCTTCTTTTAAGCCGAACTCATCATGGACGAATCCATACTTCATTAAAACCCCTTTTGATAAATCAATTCCTACGCCCAGTCCTCCCTTAGCCCTGTTATCAACAAAAGAATCTTCCGACGCACCTAAACGTAAAAATGCCGCAAACACCTGAATCCTTCCGGATTTTCCTCGAATCGTAATAATCCGAATTGTATTAATACAATATGGATTTAACTCTGCAATTTTATGATGTTGTTTTAAAACTTCCTGTACTAAAATTTTATCTCCCGGGAACTCGCGCAAATACGTTTTCCAATCTATTGTTTTGCCTCCTTTGACAATCTTCCCCTTCTGCACAGATACCAAGGCTACACCTTCTGCACATTCGCCATCAATCAATTTAAAAACAACTGTCTTATCTTCTTTAAAAAAATCTGACGTCAAAATCCACTTTTTCATTCTTGCATCGTATACACGGCTTCCATTTATAAAAGCGATCGTCTCCGGAAGATATTCCGCTCCCAATGTAGAAGACAAATAAGCTGAAAAAATATATTTATCTCTTAAAAGTGCAATATAGTTATAGGAACCAGAAATTGTATTTTTTACTCTTTGATTTCCTATATTTCTTTCCCTACAAAACTCATGTCTCGGAATAAACTCATTTTTATTCCTAAAATTTTTTACATCCAATCCGTAACTTGTATAATAGGGATTTAATTCGTGATTTTTCAGCAGCCACAAAAAGTTTTCAATCCACATCGTATGTTTCGATTTTCTTGGCTTTTCCGGGTAATAACTTGGCTTTTCAATCACTTTTTGAATATTGGAAATTTGTTTCGGCAAACGGAATGTGGCCAGAGCAACAAATTTAATTTCTCTGAGCCTCTCTATTGTCTGATTTTTCATATTGTTCTCCCCTGAAACTCATTGATTCTTTCATCAATAATCATTCCATGATTCATAATAAGCGCCTGTGTCAAAATTGGATTTTCCTTTCTTTCACACAAATCATCCAGATACTTTCCAACTTCTTCTGAAATTCCCTGGGATGCGGTCTTATAAAATAACGAAGGAGTATGGTCTACAACATAATGCAGAATTCCCTCTACTTCATATGTAGGATGATCGATAGTTGTCGCTTCGCTTGTTTCTATTCCTCCATGAGCATCACAACTAATGTCAATAATCATCGCTCCTTTTTTCATCCTTTTGAGATCCTTTTTGTAAATAATATGGTCTTTTCGCTTTGTATCCCAAAGAATTCCATTCACAATCACATCATATTGACCAAGCTCTTTTTGAAATAAGCTTTCTGTTCTTCGGTCATAAACAGTTACATCAGCGCCAAGTAATGTCAGAATTTTTAACGCACCACGTGCTACATTGCCTTTTCCCAAAAGCGCGACTTTTGTATTATATGGCATCAGGCCGTGACAGTGAAAAGCATTCATAATTGCCGCTTCTCCAGCAATCTCATTATTTCTCCAAAAACAGTGACGTCCTTCTTCAAACATATCTTCCCATGCATAAGCGGTCAGTTTTCTATCAAGCAAAATATCGGTGATGTCCTTATTTTGAACAGCATGAATCCATCCGAAAATAGTTTTTCCTTCTTTTAACTTTTTCAGATACCCCGCATCTCCGATTTTTGCATCACAAATAATATCCTTATCTAACACTTCTTCATGTTCTGCCAGATGGCATCCACATGCCACATACTGTTCATCATCGATTCCAAGAACCTTTCCATATCCTTTTTCAATACAAATGCACTCCGGATGTCTGATTTTCATCAAATCTGTTGGCAAAATTGCTCTTCTATTTTCATTTTCTTTATCACTAATCGGAAAACCTATCGTTCTCATTTACTTTTTCCTCCTCTACTTTTTTCTACAGCTTTTAAAATCGGTACATACATTGGCCATTTTCCCTTTCCGTCCGGCATCTGCGTTACGTCCGGATCCGCCATACAGTTTCCTTCTACAATCATAACCTCTCCGTTTTCTCCGAGCGCAATATCCCATCCTACATACCGGACGGTTGGAATAATTAATGCCGCTTCACGAACCGTTTCTTTAATCTGCTTCCAGAATGGAATACAAAAACCAATAATTTGCTTCTTGCTGTCCGGATGAAGAATATATCTTCTTCTGTTTTTATCGATCCCCATCGTATAGATAATTCCTGTATCAACATCAATTAAAGAAGCAATCCCATTATGATGAAAATTATCCGCAACTTTTCCCTTTCGTCCAAGACGCAGATCCGCAGTCATAATCTTCACGTTATTGTCCGGACATAATACCGTCACAATTCTTAGTGTGTTGACCGATGTTGGATTAAATTCTGAAAGCTCGTGATGCTGAGTGATACATTCTTCTAATAGTGCCTTTTTCTCTTGGAGCTCTCTCCATACTTGATCAAGGGATGAATCATCCTCCACATTACAGATACCTGCACCGATTCCAAACCATCCTTCTGCCGGTTTTACGAAAAACTTCTTATGTTTCTCCACAAATAACCGAAAATTCTCAAAGGTGTCATTTTGAGTATCAAACCAGTCTCTTCCTAAATACTTTGTAAATACCCTATTAAACTCTGCTTTATTATTAAACAGTTCACAGTCTTTCGGGTCATTCATAATCCGATGAATGATTTCCCTACGGTTTTCATCAATAAATTCTCTTCTTAAATAATTTGGCTTTTTATAATATTCGTACTGAATATAATCACTCATTTTGGTCTTATATCGTATCTTCTCTAAAAGGAAATCCGTCAAAATTCGAATGGTCTTTCTCTTTTTAGGATAGTCGGTCACATTTTGATTGATCATATCTATAATTCTTTCATATCTTTGTTTTACAGATAATTGATTCATTTGTAATCCCCTCCCATATGTTAATCTGCACTTCCTTTCAATGTCTTTTTCACAAATACCTCTTCCAAAATCTGATCTGTCAGTTTCCCGAAAGTCGGTCCACAGGTAAGCTGATTCTGTTCAGGTGATACGTTAAATTCAATTAATACCGGTTCTCCTTCTCTATCAATCGCAAAGTCCCACCCGATAATTTTGAAATACGGAAGGTATTTATGGTTCTTTTTTATCGTTTCCAGAACACGATCATATGAAGGTATTTTTATTTCCTTAAAAAGGAAACCATTGGGATGTCTGCTGATCCAGTTTCCGTATTTATCAGATCCTTTTTCATACAGTGTTCCATCCATGTGAATCCCACACTGAATTCCTCCTGCGGAAACATTGTCCACCATAGAGCCTTTTTGCCCCATACGGAGAATAGCAGACAGAATGTGAACCTCATTTTGAAAAAAGATACTCAATACTCTCATAGAATTTAGGGAAGATTCATTCAGATTACTTAAAATTTCATGCTGTTCTACAATTTCCTGTACAATAAAATTATTCTGATAAAATGAAAAGATTTTCTCTATCTTCTCTTTTGTATCCTTTGTTTTGTCATAAAAATGAATATCTTTTCCCGCACCTCCGCCTAATGTAGGTTTTGCGATAAATTTTTCTTCCTGTATGCAAAGTATAAGCGCCTCTTTCTTTGTAATGACATTTCCTTTCCCATCATAAAAAATTCCAGCACGGTTTTTTACAACTGTTCTCGGCTGCTTAACTTCCGGAATCAAAATATCAAACATCCCTTTATCCGCGATTGCTCGTTTAAACATCAGGTTATTAAAATAAGGCGTAATTTTCTCGTACCAAATATTATCCGGAATAAAATACTTGTTGTAGTGATTTTCCCCCTGACCGAACCAGTCGAACCAATATTTTTCTGGCTTCAATCCAAACCTTCGCCAGTATTTTAAAACCACTTCCTGAAACTCTTTCTCAGGTGCTCTGCATGGATTTTTACAATGCTTTACATTCGTACGAACTTCTTTTTCTCTCAACAAAATCCGATGTTTGAATGTAAGCCAAACATAACATCGTTCTAGTACTATTCCTCTTTTTGCTCTATTTCTCATTTCTGCTCCTATTGCTGTATTTTACAGATACTTCTCTTAAATTTTCCGGAACTTAACACCGGAATTTCGTCTACATACTCAAATTGAATCTTTACGTCTCCGACAACATTTTTCACAAGCGTATATAACTTAGCTTCATCGTACCTATCCTTTTCTACATTCATCCGAATCACATATTCTGTCCTGGACTCCTGAATAATCTGATATTGTTTAATATCCGGGAACTCCCAGAATAGTACTCCCCATGTTGATGGTGATATCGGTTCTCCTTCTGCTGTATACGTGATATCTGCTTTTCTTCCTTCAATTCTCTCAAGACAGATCGTATTCCATCCGCAATCAGATGTTTGTTTTCTAACTGCTAAATCTCCCGTGTCATAGCGGATCATCGGCATAGCATAATTAAACAAATCAGTAATGACCACTCTTCCCAATTCTCCAGGTTCTGCCTTTTCATCACTGTTCAGCTTCAATAATTCCAAATAAAAAGAACTGCTATTCCAATGAAATTCTCGATGACAGGCACATTCCTGTGCTAACATCCCATTTTCCTGATTCGAATAAAGAGAGACAACTGTACATCCAAATACCTTAACTAGTTTTTCTCTTGTACTTTCCATCAATGCTTCCGCACCAGAAATTACGCACCGGATATGAAACATGTCCGGCGTATCTCCGCATTTCAACAGATACGATGCAAGATTTTCAAACGTGCTCGCATATCCGAGCAACATTCTGATCTTTTTATCCTGTTTTAGTCTTTTCCGGATCCGTTCCAAGTTACTTTCATCCAGTCGGAGCACATCCTCCATCACAAGGTTTCTTGCAAATGCTGTGAGTCTGCTTTTTTGGTTTGTCTCTGTCCAAATTCGGAAAAAAACATACTTCATACCGATTTCATATCCTGCTTTTTTCCAGAAATACATCATCTCGGCATTTACCCTATCCCGCTTATTTCGATCCTGAATAATTGCAAACGGAGTTCCTGTGGAACCACTAGTATGAAGACTGATCGTATTTCCTGTTCTACATAAATCAGACTGAAAGGCTTCATAATTTTCCTTAATGATATTTTTATTAATTACCGGAAAGTCAGACAATTTCTTATATCCCTGATACGGTTTATATGCCTCCACTTCATTGACCGCAAAATGCAAAAGTTTTCTCATATTTTTATTAACCTGCTGTTTGCAATAGGCCATATCGTTTAACTGCTTCTCTATATCCTGATAATGTCTCCTGACATTTCCTCCCTTGCAGGCATCTAATACCCAAAATGCACTTTTTCTGCTAATTTCACCTAACATCACTATCTCCTTAATTCGTGTAGATATTTTCTCTTTTCAGCACAGTAGAAACGGTCTTAAAAACGATTTTTAAGTCCAGTGCAAAGCTGATATGCTGTGCATACCACGCATCCCGCAATCTTTTTTCCCGCACACTCAAATTGTTTCTGTAATAGGCTTGAGTATAACCTGTTATACCCGGGCGAACCCACATTTTAGGCAGCTCATCTTTTTTATACGTGTCCAGCACATAGTATTCACTCGCTCTTGGCCCTATCAGACTCATATCGCCTTTTAATACATTTAAAATCTGTGGTATTTCATCAATACTCGTTTCTCTTAATAATTTTCCTATTTTTGTTATTCTTGGATCATCCTGGGCATTGTATGTGCTTCCATCCGCATTTAATTTGTTTGGGGCATGCATTTTCATCGTGCGGAACTTCAACATATCAATCTGTTTACAATCTTTTCCTATCCGTTTTGCATGATAAAAGATACTTCCTCTGTCTTCCAGCCAAATCAATGGTGCTACTACAAGGAACAATAAAATAAAAAAAGGCAGCACACAAAGTGCTACAGCCAGATCCAGAATTCTTTTTATTTTGTTCTGATACATCATTTATCTCCTCAAAATACTGTCATCAATTTCCCTCAGAGCATTCTCTGCTTTTTTTTCTGCATATTCCAGTACCTCATCTGTCGCCAGAATGTATCCTCCGCCGTCCAGATTCGTATGATACTTATGGATTGTATCTCCTACTTTAAGATGGTGAAAAATCTCTACCCCATATTTTGCTTCAATATGTGAAAAATCAGGAAGTTTTTCAATCACCCCCGGCGTCAGTGCCAGCAATCTGGTCGCTACCGCCATATTTTTATGGAAAGGTTGATGATTCGTGCTTTCTCCAACAGCCTGCATAATCATCTCTTTTGCATAGTCTCTTCCGGTAGCTTCGGGAATAATATGAGAATATATGATATTTCCTCCCATTCTTGCGCCAAGATCCACGATAAATATTTCCTCCCCGTTCACAAGATAATCCATATTCACTGCTCCATGCGTAATTCCAAGATTTTTCACTGCCTGTCTCAGCTTTTCTTTGATTTCTTTTTCATTCTTCAATCCACTTGGATAGTAATGTCCCAATTCCGCATAGTCTGGTTCTGGAGTAATGTGCTTTCCAAGAAGTGCCATGACTTCAACCATCCCATCGTGTACGAAGATGTCTGCTCCATACTCTTTCCCAACAAAAAAATCCTCAACCAGAACTTTTTTTGATTTTGAAAAGCGATATGCTTCCTGAAACGCCTCCAGCAGCCCTTCCCTGTTTTCCACTTTTTCTACACCTTTACTTCCAGACCCATCACACGGTTTCACAATCACAGGATAGCGAATTTGCTCTCTTAGTTGAAGTGCTTTTTCTTCCGTATCCAATTCAAAAAATTGGAGTTCCTTGTTTTGACTGATTTTTTTTCTGATCAGATATTTATTTTTTACTGTTTTGGCAATTTCATAAGAAATTCCTGGAAGATTCATCGTCTCTGCGATTCTTGCTACTGTCAAAATACCATAATCCGTTGCCGCAGTAATGACGCCGTTAATTTCTTTTTCTTTTGCATACTCCAGACATTGCGTTTCATCTGTAATATCAATACATTCCCACTCATCTGCATAAAAAAATCCTGGTGCGTTTTGATCCCCATCAACGGCAATCGTATATAATCCACATTCTTTTGCCTTTTTTATCAAAGGCACCTGTAAAAATCCTGCCCCAACAATTAAAATTTTTTTCATTCTCTCCCCATCCCCCATTCGTTCAATACATGACCGATATATTTCATTTCCTCTTTACCATATCTCTGGTCACATGGGATCGACAAAATCTGATTTGAAAGATTTTTTATTTCCGGACTAACACTTTTTTGTTCCTCTGAGAGTCTCCAGTGAACATTGCAATAAATTTTATTCCGAATCAAATACCGTAGCAGATCATCCCGATTTTGTGTACAAACCGGCATACAAAATGGTACTTCCCCTTCCTCTAGTTCTGATACAATTTCAAACTTCCCATTTTTATGAATCAGATTGTGAAGGATCTCATAATTCTCTCTTCTCTTCTGACTGGCTTCATTCCAGTCTATAATTGCAAGCAAATGTCTCGAAACCTGATCCATTTCTCTAATAGAATAATCTTCAAATAATTTTGTGACTCCCTCGTTCATCCATTCCAAATACTTTTTCTTATCCAACATATTGTTTTTTAAATATTCTGTCTTCATAATCTGAGAAAGAAAATAGTAAAATGTGTATTCACTGATTCCGCAAGTCATTGGAACTGATGGAAGACTATGATTAGACCAAACACAGCCTCCTGAAGGAATCGGGAACCATTTTCTAAGGCTGGCAAGCATATAATCTGCAATACTTTCTTCTGTACGTTTTGTCATTATACTTTGAGTACAATCTTCTATTAAAACAAGCTCTGAATATGATTCTTTAAGTCTTTTCAAAAATTTCTGAGATTGATTCTTACCAAAATAGTCAATGAAAAATAAAACCGGATATTCCTGAATTTTTTCTTCGATCTCCTCTTCTACAATTTCCAAATCTTTACTAACAGTATAATACTGAAACTTCCAGCCGGCTCTTAATATTGCATCACTGATACTGGAACACAAAAATTCTGGCAGTAAGACAACCTTCTTATCTGAAGAGATACAAAACCGAAAGATATACTCCACTGCATTCCTTCCAGATTCAAAATATCGCACATTCTTCTTCGCAAATTGTTTTTCCAAATTCGGATATACAGGGGTATCATACAATGAAATTTGAAACAAATCCTGAATATCGATCTGTAAAGCGCTTCCAACTTCTTGAAACATTTTTCTATCTCCATTTTTCTATAAATTCTTCAAAAAGAATACTATAGTAGCATCTTGAAACATAATGATTCTGATAAAACAATTCGTCTCTTAGAATACCTTCTAAAACAAATCCTACTTTTTCATATAACCCTCTGGCGGCCTTATTTTCTACATCAGTATAAAGATATATTTTATGAAGTTTGAATTTTTCAAACATATCTTTTAAAAATAAAACCGTTGCTTTTTTTGCAATTCCTTTTCCTTGATACTGTTTTTCTCCCACCGTGATATAAAACCCTGCTTTTTGATTCGCTCTATCAATCTCAAACAGTCCGATAATTCCTACCGGAATTTCCATATGCCCATCAATAAGCCAGATGACATATTCCTTTCTTGTATCACTTTTTTTGATCCTTTGTAACCAGTTCAGACTGTCATTTTTATTAAATGAATCTGTATAATGCAGATACTTTCTGATTTCTGGATCATTATACCAGAGAACCTTTTTCTCAATCTCCTGTTCTGTTAATGGAAGAATCTTTACATCATACTGCCGCATCTTTCTCACTCCTGGTTTTATAAATATTGTTTCACACATTCCACATATTTTGCCGTCACATACTCCACATCTTCATCAGTCAGCAACGTATGTAATGGCAAAGTGATTTCATTTTCAAACTGTCTGTATGCATTTGGATAATCTTCGATTCGAAATCCAAGATTTTTATAAGCAGTTAAAAGCGGCAACGGTTTATAATGCACATTTGTCGCAATTCCTTCTTCTGCCATCTTCTCTATGATATGGTTTGCTTCTTCTCTTCCAATCCCCGGAATCCTGGTCAAATAGAGATGCCCGGTCGATACATGTTCTTTCCCATAATGATTCAGCGTTTGAA
>NZ_LGAJ01000025.1 GCF_001280875.1 Sellimonas intestinalis
AAATAAGCCTGCAAATAAAAAGTCAAGGCTAAATTTATGAAAATTGAAAATTTTATACAGGTCGAAAAATAGGTATCAAAACAAGACCACCACACTCGTGCTGGTCTGAAGAGAAGTGTTATGAAACTATTCGGATTCTGGAAGTGATGAAAGATATTCTTTCACCCGACCATAGTAGATTCGTAAAAATTTATTGGCTCCGGCGGTCATATAGACGTAATAAGCTTTACCTTGGGCTCGTTTCTTATCGAGGAACTGATAAACAGGATCATCTTGGGGCATGGTTTTGATTAAAACATCCATTACCTGAAACAGAGTCTTGCGCAGAGCTGCGGAGCCTCGTTTGGAAGTGGGAACACTCTTTTGCTCATAAGAGCCAGAACCATTTACACCAGGATCCACGCCGGCAAAAGCTGTGAGCGCGCCTTTGTGAGTGAAACGGGTTACATCGCCAATCTCGGCTATGAGTTGTGGACCAAGTGATGGACCTACGCCTTTCATCTGCATGACGATAGGATATTCTGGGAGTTTAGAGGCTGTTTCGTTCATGAGGGAACGCAATTCTTCCACAGTTACAGAGGCACTGTTAAGTTGGTCAACCGCTTGCTTGATAATGAGTTTAGTAATTCCATCCTTTGGAAGTACAGGAACAAGCTCCTTTGCTTTTCCATAGATTTCCTCAGCTTTTGACAGGCTGAAGTTGTACTTCTTTCGTTTGCACCACTTCTGATAGTGGTCTATGAAAGCATGAAGGGACATTTTACGGACACAGTCCACATGCCAGTAAGTGGATGCAAAATCAACCCATTTCTGGCTGCCGTCACTACGTGCAGGGCTGTCAAAGTAAGTATTAATGCCAGGATAGGTCTGATCAAGGATGCCGATGAGGTTATTCTTCATGGCCGTCTTGTGCTTCATATAAAAGTTGAACTGACGGTTCATGGTTTTAAGCTGATTGCGTAATTCATCCATGACACTATATTGTTTTAGATTTTGCCATTTGTCAAGTGCATAGCGTGCAATCTTAACGGCATCCGCTTTGTCAGATTTGACCTTACGAAGGGAGTCATTGTCAAAGTCCTTGATAAGTTTTGGGTTGATGGCGCTGACGAAAAGGTCGGCCTTGGAAAGTTGATGTGCCAGGACTTCATAATAACGTCCGGTGTGCTCCATGACAATACGGGATTCCC
>NZ_LGAJ01000026.1 GCF_001280875.1 Sellimonas intestinalis
AGCTTTGGCAGGGTAAGCCAACCTTAAAAAGGCATATTTAATTTGTACTTTTTCTTGACATAGGACCAATGGTGAAAATCGGACAGCTTTGTTTAGATCAGGGTGTTCATAATAAAAAACAGATGATATCGTCTAAATGGATAATCCATCGGAAAATATAGTCATAGCAGTTACATCATATTTTAAACCAACAATAGTGGACCGCATAGATTTTATACAAAGATATATTGAGCCATTCATTTTAATTTCATTATCTTAATCCTTGTAACCAAAGAAAAAACAGATGACAATATGATAAATCCGCCGGACTCTGGAGAAGGTTTCCCCTGAAGTCTGGCGGATTTTTGCTCTAAATATATAGACATCTAGCTAAATAGTTGGGAACTTAATGGAAAATCAAAAAAACAATCCCGATCAGAAGTGTTAAAGCCAAAAAGAATAAGGCTGCACCAATTAAGTACCTCTTTGCTGTACTCATTTGATGTACATTATCCAAAATTTCGGTTACTTCCGCAGACATCTCAGTTCCGGCCTTTGAATCATGCTGTGAGTATATATCCATTGGGGCTGTTTCTTTCCCTTTCAGCAGGTAATCAGTCGTCACTCCGAAAATCTCACTTAAACGAATGATTTTTTCACTGTCTGGAAGGGTCTGATCCGTTTCCCGCTTCGACACTGCCTGTCTTGTAACGTTCATCAGAGAGGCGAGTTCTTCCTGAGAAATTCCTTTTACATTTCTCAAATGGATAAGTTGTTTAGATACGCTCATTGTATTATCCTCCTTAAATTTCAGCCGTTCTTGACTGTGCCTAAATATTACATTAATTTCTATTGAATACCAATTTTTTGCTTTTAGAAATACTATGAAGAACTTTTTAATATATATAGATAGTTTAGGAGATTCGCTCTGCTCTTATCAGCTTATAGACATTTTTAATGGGAAAAAAGAAAACACCTTGCTAAAGTGAAAGCCTTCATTTATACTGAATCTGCAACGAACAATATGCCTCCAGGCTGTCTCAGGCCGGTAAAAATCCCCATCCATCAGCACTTTCATTTCTATCGTTCTTTTATCTTTCGTTTCAAAAAGATGGAATACTTTTGGAAATCACGGTGTGCAAAGAATATTTGCATGGGATTTTTGTAAATGCAAAGCTCCTTTGATGGACATAATCGGATTTTCCTAATACAATTTCGGCAAAAGGAGGAGAACTATCATGACATTAGGAAGTAACATTCAAAAAATAAGCCTGCAAATAAAAA
>NZ_LGAJ01000027.1 GCF_001280875.1 Sellimonas intestinalis
TTGGCTTACCCTGCCAAAGCTTCTGCTTTTTCGTCTAATGCTGCATAATACTTCTCCTCATATTGATCAGGCGAAAGATATCCACAATGACTGTGGCTCCGCACTGTATTATAAAATGTTTCAATATATTCAAATACCAACTTATATGCATGCCGGTAGTTAAAAATTTTAAAGCGGTTAATCCATTCCATTTTCAGTAACGCATGGAAGGATTCGATACACGCATTATCCCATAGATATGCTTTCTTTGAATAACTGTTTATCATCCCATCTGTTGCCTGACGAAACGCGTCTGATACATACTGGCAGCCTCTGTCTGTATGTATAATCAGCGGCTGTGTAATGCTGCGTGTTCTCTTTGCTTTCTCTACGCAGTCCACTACATGGGATGCTCCCAGAGTTTCGTTGAGTACCCATGCAATGATTTTTCGGGAATACAGATCCATAATGCTAGTCAAGTATACCAAGCCTTCAAATGTCCAAATATATGTGATATCCGACACCCATACTGCATCCGGCTGTTCCGGATTGAACTGCTGCAGAATATTGTGCAGCTCCTTGCTGAAATCAGAATCTATAGTAGTTTGTGCGTAAGGCTTTACCCTTTGTGCTTTGATCCCCATCTGCCGCATATAATTCGCAACTGTTTTTACTGCAATTTTTTCGCCGTCTTTCCACAATTCCCTGGTGATTTTAGGAGCGCCATAGTTTTGGTGGGAATCCTCATAGATTTTCAAAATTTTTTCTTTGACCTCCCCGGGATGTTTTTCAGTAGCAGAAGGGCATCTTTTTTTCCATGCGTTATAACCGGATCGTGAAACACCAAGACGTTTCAGTACCCCACTGACAGAGACACGGTGCTTCACCGGACGCTGCGCCATTTCCAGAATATACTCTGCTGTGGCAGTATAAACAGCCTCTGTCATTTCCCCAGGATACTGATGGCTTTTTTTAGAATTTCAAGGGCATCCTTTGTATCCCTTAGCTCTCTTTGGAGACGTGCGATCTCTTTCGCCTCATCGCTGGAATAATTTCCAGATCCTCTTGTTGGCACACAGCCTTCATGTTCCTTGGCTGTCCGGAGCCATGTTTTGAGAGCGGAATCACTGATTCCCAGATTCTCAGCCGCTTTCTTGAGTGTGAGTTCTGGATGATCCAGACGATATCTGACTGC
Source organism: Sellimonas intestinalis (assembly GCF_001280875.1). GTDB lineage: Bacteria > Bacillota > Clostridia > Lachnospirales > Lachnospiraceae > Sellimonas > Sellimonas intestinalis. The sequence goes on from NZ_LGAJ01000027.1 coordinate 1,175, forward strand.
GCTCTCCTTAAACTGCTGATCATATTTCGTACCTTTTGCCATGACTATGTTTCCTCCTTCGTATCATCTCTTATCATACATGATTTAGGTATACATGGCATCTTTACTTTGTACTATTTTTATACTATCACTA
>NZ_LGAJ01000028.1 GCF_001280875.1 Sellimonas intestinalis
AGCTTTGGCAGGGTAAGCCAATCTTAAAAAGGCATATTTAATTTGTACTTTTTCTTGACATAGGACCAAATTCCTTTCTTACATATTTTAATTTTTGTACAAAAAAGGCAGAAAACAAAGATACACCACGGTATCTGCCTTCTGCCTTTGGTATCGTTAAGCAAAACAAAAGGCTACGGACAAAACATTGTCCATAGCCTCGTACACATTATCACTACATGGAAAGCCAATTTTAAAAAGGGTATAAAATCCCTTTGGCTTTCCGATGAAATCTGATTACGTTCTTTATACGCTATACTCTGCACAATGTTTCATCGGAATGGATTGTACAGAGTTAATTTTCTGTTTGCGTTGATCAGTTAAATGAAAATTCATGTTCATACGTTATCTCCTTATAAAGGAGCGCAACTTTCGCTTTTCATAATACAATGAAGGAAAGAATTTGTCAATCTCCGTCCCTTTTTAAGGCAATCAAGATATTCTATATCCTAATACAAGAAAATCCAAAATTGCATATTATACCTTTAAAAAAATTCTCTGTTTATCTCAACAACAACGATTACATTTTCTTCTGTAATAAGAAAATTCCAAGGATCGTGCCGACAAGGAAAAGCGGCGCTACTCTCACAAACAGCCATTCAAATGAATGAAATGCCACTCCGAGAACAGCGGTTTCAGGATCATTATAGTTCCATCCCAAGTAAGGACTTTCTAATGCTAATAAGATCGCAAAAATTGCTGTTATTACTACACTCAATGAAATCAAAAGCCAATACAGAATCCTTTTCCTCGTAGTTTTTTTCTGTGAGAGTTGCAGGTTGATTAGTTCCAACTTTGCGGAAATTGTCTTTAAGTCATCGATTTCCGGTTCAATGATCCTTTCTCCAAGTAACTTACTTACAGGTGTTTCAAACACTTCTGATATAGAGATCAGCATATCGGAATCGGGAACTGACAATCCTTGTTCCCATTTCGAAATTGTTTGGCGCACGACATTCAGTTTCACAGCAAGTTCTTGTTGTGAAAGTCCTTTTGCTTTTCTGATTGTCTTAATATTTTCACTCAGCACTAGGAACACTTCCTTTCTATAATTGTTACCTCTATTCTATGAAAAATTGCCCGTTGCTACAAGCAATACATATTAACATTGCTGCTTCTCGTGACTATTTAAGCTTTTAAATATGTCTCAAAAAATATTTAAACTTTTAAAAGGCCTCCATTTTACAAAAACGAATTAAATAGATGGCATCTCGTCTTCTTAGTAATTTTTCTCAAAATCTTTTCAGAAACACTTGCTTATGACGTAACGTAATGAGATATACTATCGGTAGGAGGTATGATATGAATAAATATAAAGCGATACCAGATGGCTATATGACTGTAGGAGAAGTCGCAAAGAAAATGGACATTACTGTACGAACATTGCAGCATTATGATAAAGAAGGTTTGCTTTCCCCATCAGCTATGAGCGAAGGAGGACGCAGGTTATATACAGACAAAGACATCGTTAAACTTCATCAGATTTTGTCTCTCAAACACTTAGGCTTTTCTCTGGGTGATATAAAAAACCGTCTTATTCCACTTGATACACCTGCCGAAATTGCTGCCATTTTAGCAAAGCAAGCTGCCTCTGTCAAACAAAAAATAGATTTTTTGTCAGAATCATTAAGGGAACTGGAAGTGCTGCGGGAAGAAGTACTTCAAATGCAGTCGGTTGACTTTAAAAAATACGCCGATATTATTGTTAATTTGAAAATGAAAAATGACTATTATTGGCTGATTAAACATTTTGATGACCAAACTCTCGATCACATCCGCAGTCATTTTGATAAAGACAGTGGAAAGGCATTTATAAGCCGATTCATACAGCTTCAAGATGAAGCAATCAGACTACAAAATGCAAGTGTTCCTGCGGACAGTGATGAAGGGCAGAAATTTGCGAAAGCCTATTGGAATATGATAACAGATTTTACCGGCGGAGATATGAGTATGCTTCCCAAACTTATTGAATTGGGACAATTTCAAAATACAGACCTTATTTGGAAGGAGAAGCAAGATATCGCTAACAGGTATGTTGAACAAGTATTGGGAGTTTATTTTTCCCGTTTAGGAATCGACCCGTTTCAGGAGGAAACAAAATGACTGAAGCTATAAAAATCAAAAACTTAAAAAAACATTATGGATCCCATCTAGTATTAAAAGGGTTGAATTTTTGCGTACAGCAAGGGGAAATTTTTGCTTTGCTCGGTGTAAATGGCGCGGGGAAAACCACATGTATGGAATGTTTGGAAGGTTTAAGAAAACCTGACAGCGGAGAGATTACCATCAACGGAAAAATGGGAATTCAATTACAATCGTCTTCCTTGTCTGCGCATCTCAAGCCTTTAGAGGCTGTCAAATTGTTTGCCAAATGGAATAAGACGCCCATTGATAATACGATGCTTGACGCTCTCGGTATTTATGAACTTGCGAAGAAACGGTATTATCAATTATCAACCGGACAGAAACGGCGGCTTCATTTGGCGCTTGCCCTAACGCGAAATCCCGATATACTTTTTTTGGATGAGCCAACGGCCGGACTTGACATCGAAGGACGTCTATCCCTGCATAAACAAATCCGCCACTTAAAGGCCATGAAAAAAACAATCATATTAGCAAGCCATGATATGACCGAAGTAGAGAGCTTGTGCGACCGGATTGCCATTTTATCCAAAGGCAGAATTGCTTTTATAGGAACCGTCGATCAGCTCAATAAAACGGTAGGAAAGCATTATAACATCACGATTCAAACACAAGACAAAATCAAAAAATATGAGTGTGATGATATCGAAGCAGCGTTGTTTCCGCTGCTTATGCAGTATAAAAAAACAATGAAACAATTTTAGATATACAGATAAATCGCGGTTCTCTGGAACAGCATTTTATGAAAATCGCAAAGGGGGATTACTAAATGGGCGCATTTTTATATGCAATTTCCTTACAATGGAAATTAGACATACGGAGCAAAACAATACTCATAACCTGCTACATTGTTCCTCTCCTTTTTTTTGCGATCATGGGCGAAATATTCACTTCTGTTATGCCGGAGTCAAAATACACACTTATTCAATCGATGACGGTTTTCGGTGTAACAATGGGTTCATTCATTGGTTTACCTCCCTCTCTTGTTGAAATTTACAGTAGTGATATTAACAAAGTTTATAAAGCTAATGGTGTACCATTATATCTTGGTCTTGTTTTGACAAACATTTCGGCATATATTCATTTGTTTATTATGAGCATACTTCTCTATATTACTGCACCGTTTTTTTTCCATGCTGAGATTCCAGAACATCCAGGAATATACTTTGCAAGCCTTACCATTTTTATTGCTGTATCACTTTGTATTGCCAGCATAATAGGGTTAGCTATAAAAGATCAGGCGAAAACTTCTATGATTTCCATTATTGTTTTTTTGCCATCTGTCATGCTATCTGGTATCATGTTCCCTATTGAACTGTTGCCTAAAGCATTTGAAAGAATCGGAAAGGTTTTTCCTGCTTCGTGGGGTTACAAACTAATGGCAGATCATACGATCCGGTTTGAAAATCTACTGCCACTGATCATCATTCTAACATTAGCTATTTGCATATGTCGTATGTTGGTTCACAAAATTGATAAATAGCAATGTCAACAGGATGTTATAATAGATGAAATATATCAAAATCGTATTCTGTCTCTATTAGTTGGCACACCATCTTTTACCTCCTTCCAAAGACCATCTATAAAAATCTCATATTCTCTGAAAGCGCAAGGTAAACCGTTTGCCTTTGTTATATCCCTACTGTCCATAAGCTGAAAATGTAAATGTGGGGCAAATGAATTTCCAGAGTGTCCCACATTTCCCACATAATCCCCGGCCTTTACATACTGTCCAACAGTGACCTGAACAGAATCTTTTTGAAGATGACACAATGCTGCATATACATTCTTTGCATATTGTATGATCATATAATTACCAGCAATACATTGAATATTATCTTTGTACGGATCAAAATAATTTGCATTTTTATAGGCCTTAAATACATCTGTCAATAAATTTGTTTTTTTTTCTGCATACCCGTCCTCTGCGACTACAACCATTCCGTCACACGGGGCATATACTCTTTCTCCCCAACAATAATAGTCCTCTAAGGCAGCTCCCTTTATTAGATACTGCATCATACTGACCCGATAGGCAGGCCACCCTTTTCTCGTCCAGTCAACTTGTATAAAATCATAAGCATAACGCGTTCCATATCTATTCGTGCCATGACTTGGGATTTTTGACCCAGGAGTATTAGGGGAATACCACTCCCCTTTTAATGGAAATTGCATTAAAATCGGCTTACTCATATCTTTTACTTTCCTCTCAGCACAGCACATAATAACAACTCAAATTATCGCATCGTTTTTGACTTTCAAGCTCTCTGCTTATTTCAGTATAATAGATTTGCATACAACGTGTCTACAATAATACTGCCGCACACCGGAATCGACCCGTTTTAAATTATTAAAAGCACTGAAAGAAAGGGGCTTTGAAGACTTCATCAAGTCTGCGGTGTTCAAAAAGTGTTCAAATGTTTCATTGTTAATTAACTTTCAAAAAAGCACTCATAGGGCACATCTAATATTTCTTTTATAAGTTTCAAATCATATACTTTGATATTTCTTCGTCCTGCTTCTATATTCGCCAATGTGCTGCGTGACATATTGCTTCCCTTTATCTGCATTTTCGCAATAAGCTGGTCTTGTGTCAATCCGCTTCTTAATCTTATATTTTGAATATTACTCCCTAATGACACATCACGTATAACCCACTGCATTACAATCTCCATTTGTGACTATTCAGAAACTTTTTCTTGAGTATACGCCACATATATGTTAAAATTGTCACTAGTTAGAAACAATCGTATTTACAACCTTTAGTCCTTGAAAAATTCAGAATAATCAACATTAAGAACTTCTCGTAATGCTCTTAAATCACTGGCTTTTATATTTCTACGCCCAGTTTCTATGTTGGCATAAGTGCTTCTTGAAATGCTACTGCCTATTAATTGCATTTTTTCAACAACCTGCATTTGTGTCATATTTCTTGACATTCTAACTGTTTGAATGTTTCTCCCTAAAGGTATATCTTGTAAAATCCATTGCATTATGCTCTCTCCATTTGTGACTAATCGGTGTTATATCTTGAGTATATGCAACGCTTCGAATTTTCTTGTCACCCATTAGAAACATTCGTATATAAGGACAATTTATTTATAATGCTATTGTGTCTAATCATATTGAGAGGGGATAACACTAATGACAAGTAACAGTTTCTATGATACATTCAAAACTTCACTCGAAGCTATGAAAGAAAATTCTGTATTACCATTACTTACAACCGATAAAGACTACCAGAATTACACAAATCAAGAAAGTATGGCAGAAGCACAATATATGCAATTAGATTTATCTGCAAAACAGAAAGAAATTGTAGAGCAACTGTTAGACGCTCGTGACAGACAGGACATAGAATATTCTAATCTATCCTATTTAGCAGGTATCATAGACTGTATAAAATTTTTAAAATATTTCAACATACCGATTGATGGAGTATTAGAAGATGAATAAGGTTGAAGTACATGAAAAAGAAACTTATTATAACACTTTTTGTCCTATGCCTGCTTATTGGTATTTCTTACTATATTAGTCTTCCTGATTATCGGATATTTAATAGTATTTCTTATAGCAATCAAGACACAAGGGATACCACTTTAAAAGTTGTTGTATATAAATATTGGGAAATAAATGATACTATCAAAAAAATCGAAGAAGAACACAACAAAATTAATGGTACACCTACCACACTTGAAATTAATCTTTATTATTCAAAACTGCTTATCCGATATGGAAAAAAGCCTTTTAAAACAGTCATGTTTGAATATAACCAGAAAAAGAGGAAGACAACACTATACTAATTGCATTGTCTTCCTCTTGATTTGGTTTTTTGCTTCATCAATATTTTTGAAGCAAAAAAATAAGAGAAACGCTGTAAAATCAACGTTTCTCCCACTTTTAAGTACTGCCGCAGACCGGAATCGAACCGGTACGGGAGTATAAGTCCCGCAGGATTTTAAGTCCTGTGCGTCTGCCTGTTCCGCCACTGCGGCAAAATGGATGGAGGTGGATTCGAACCACCGAAAGCGTTGCTAACAGATTTACAGTCTGCCCCCTTTAGCCACTCGGGAATCCATCCGTGTCTCGTAGAATCGTTTGACCCTGACAATAACTATTTATATCATATTCTAAAGAAAAACGCAAGGGCTAAATTATCCCTTGCGCCTCTTTCTATCTTCTTTTACGTCCCATCTGCTGTTTCAGAACCGCTGATGGTCTCTCCTGCCTCTACTTTGTTGATGGTCTGTGCGATCTCGGCGACCGTATCTTCGTTCGGCACGGTTACATACAGATACTGATTTGGAGCAGAGTAACAAATATTCTCCTCCGGTGTTCCGTCTGCCGCCATGGAGTAAATCTGCCAGTCAGAATGGTCCTTAAGCTGCTGCTTAATCAGCGCACGGATCTGCTTCATAGACATATTGGTCTCCACGCTGTCCGCTACCTCATCTAGGATATCCGCCGCCTTTACGATCATAGATGGAGATACCATCTTCTTAATCATGGCAGTAATTAATGCCTGCTGGTTCTTTCCACGCTGATTATCCCCATCATCAAGTGCGTGACGCTCACGAGCAAATGCCAGCGCCTCCTGCCCGTTTAAGTGGTTTGTTCCCTCCTGAATTTCAACAACTGCTCCTGCATCTGTTCCGGTCGTAAAGTCAAACTCAGATTCTACGTCCACCCCACCTAGAATATCAATAATATTGATAAAGGATGTAAAGTTTAACCGTGCGTAGAATGGAATCGATACCTGATACAGTTCTTCCAAAGTATCAATAGACACATCCACTCCGTAGTTTCCGGCATGTGTAAGCTTATCCCTCATTCCTCCGGAAATACCAGGAATCTCCACATAGTAATCACGAGGTGTGGTTACAAGTAGGATCTGGTGTGTCTTCGGATTAACCGTGGCAATGATATTCACGTCGCTTCGGCTCATATCCTCCACATTTCCATAAATGTCAATTCCGCTGATATATACGGTAAATGGCTCTGTCTGTACCGGGACGTCCAGTGACAGATCCTGAGTCTCTTCAATCTCACATTCATAAATCACTTTCGTACCGGATTTAAAGTCCTCCACAGCTTTTTCCATCGTGCTCTGATAACTGGAATCATAGACGATGATGTCGATCTCCTCACTCATCAGCGCTTTCGCCATATCTTCCATATTGTCAAACACTTTGGTCTCAATGCTCTTCTTTAACTTCTTATTGATATTGGCAAGTGCTTTATCTGTGTTCTCGCCGTCTGTGGCGTACTGGATACCAAATATATAGTCCTCCGCATCACCCAACTCTTTAGCGCTGTCATCCTCCCGTACAACGGCGACCATCTTGTGGCTCTCCGAACTACCACCCGCAATATGGAAAAGGGCTCCGCCCGTCTTATAGAGATAAAATGATCCTATGACAAGGACAACTGTCATCACAAAACTGAATACCTTGCCGATGATCTTGCCTTTTCCCCGCACCGCAAGTTGGGAAATCAGCGTGATACCGAGCAGGACAAGCAGGACACCGGCGATTCCAAGAAGATATTCCATAATGAGAATATCCATCCAGCACAAAAGCCACAAAAAAGCTACTGACGCAACAAGCTGCAAAGCAAAGAACGCCATTCCTCTGGCCGCTCCTGCCCGCTCTGCCTTTCTTTCCTTTCGCCTTCCGATCTCCTGTTGATACCTTTCCCGCTTCTCCTCTCCCGTAATCCTGTTGTGAGGTCTTCTTCTGGCTCCCTCCGGCCTTTTTCTTCCCGCCGTCTTACGATCCTGTGCCTCATCTAAATGATAATCTAAATCTGACTTTTGCCGCCCGGTCCGGCCGTCTTTTCGTTTCCGGCGCTGTACTGGAATATGATCCGGAGCTCTGTCGCTTCCGTTCTTTCTCTGGGCCATAATCTTTTATCCTTTCGTAAGTCTTTTCTGCGATTGCACGCACTCTTACTATTTTATAACTTTTACTACATCTCTGCCTATTTGTCAAGTTTTACACTAATATTCACGTTTTTTTAAGATGATTGCAGAGTGTTTTCCCATATTCAGAACAATCTCTCCGTTTTCTACAATATACTCCTCAAATTCGGTCGTGTATCCTTCCTCATATGTATAAATCATTCTCCGCATGAAACCCTGCATCGGAACCTCCGCCGGCCATACCGGCACATGCAGCGTAACTGCCTCGCTCCGATTGTTGACAATGATGACGAACTGCCTTCTGTCATTAAAACGCGCATAGGCAAGCACGCCTTCCTGCCACATTAGCATTTTGACTGAACCGGTCCGGAATGCCCAGTACCGCTTATGGATAGCGATGACCTCCTTATGAAATTCGATCATCTCTTTATCTTCATGTCCCCACGGATAGGTTCTCCGGTTGTCCGGATCCGTAAATCCGCAAACGCCGGCCTCGTCTCCATAGTAGATGGTCGGAGCTCCAGGCCAGGTCATCTGCATCACAACCGCTTCCCGCAGAATTGCAGAGTTCGTATAGCTCTCCGCTGCCTCATGTCCGAGGTGTTCCACACGCCCGGTCATATGATTGGTTCTTGTCAGGAATCGGGAATGATCGTGGTTGGACAGCTCGTTCATTGCCGTCTGCAAAGACGGCGTCGTCATCGCTGCCATATGGTGCGTGATGGCATTCACAAAGTAATCCGCATTATTGCACAGATCTGGTCTGCTGCTGTCACTGTGCTTTTCCATTCCCGTCAAAAACCAGGTAATAGGCTCCATAAAAGCGTCATAATTCATTACGGTATCCCACTCGTCCCCCTGGAGCCACTCTTTTGGATCTCCGTAGTGTTCCGCCAAAATGATTGCCTGGGGATTTGCACTCTTGACTGCCATTCGGAACCGTTTCCAAAAGTCGTGATTATATTCTTTCGTTGTTCCAAGATCGGCCGCCACATCCAGTCTCCATCCGTCCACATTGTACGGAGAGGACACCCATTTCTTTCCGATCCCCAGAATATAGTTTTCCAGTTTTACGGAGTCCTCGTAATTCAGCTTCGGAAGCGTCTCATGCCCCCACCAACCGTCATAGTTTCCGTTATCCGGCCAAGCTCCCGGATCATTATTGAAAAACCGGAAAAAATCACGGTACGGACTGTCGGCCGAACAATAGGCCCCCGGCTCGTAATTACCCTCTTTCTGGTAGATTTTCTCCCGATCCATCCATTTATTAAAAGAACCGCAATGATTGAACACCCCATCCAATATGACCTTCATCCCTCTTTTGTGGATCTCCTCTACTACATGGGCGAAAAATGCGTTGCTTGCTTCCAGATTCGCTTTTCCGGCAGTACGAATCTGATATTTTGTCGCCTGACTGTTATCCGTACAGCCCTCCGGCAGAATATCTCCTCCGTCTTCCACGATCTTCGCCAGATGGGGATCAATGTAATCATAGTCCTGAATATCGTATTTGTGATTGGACGGGGACACAAACAGCGGATTAAAGTAGATCACTTCCACTCCAAGCTCTTCCAGATAATCCAGTTTATCCAGCACCCCCTGCAGATCGCCCCCATAAAACTCCCGGATCGCCATCGTCTTCGCCGGCTTCTGGTTCCAGTCTTCGATCTGCTCAGATCTGGCGCCGAGATAATAGTATTCTCCTGTTACCACGTCGTTTGAAAAATCCCCGTTACAGAATCGATCAGTGTAAATCTGATACATCACAGCGCCTTTCGCCCACCCCGGCGTGGAAAAATTTGGAATCAACAGAAAATCATAGGCCTCAAGCGGCTCGCTTACGGCTCCGTAACGATTATAATATATGGTCTCGCCATCAGTCCCTTTGATTTCAAAGTAATACCGCAGCGCCTCCGTTCCAATCTGTACTTTCACGTTATAATAGTCAAAGACGTCCGTCGTCTGCTCTTTTTGCATGAAAATCGTCTTTCCTTTATCTGACCCCTCTTCATCTGAATAACAGGTCTCTCTTGTGACAACTTTGGCTTCCTGTACGTCATCTTTTGCCGTTCGGAATCGTAGTATTATCTTCTGATCTTCTACCGGCTCCGGTGGGATGACGTATACACCCGTCCCGTCACAAAATAATGCCTGTTTGTTCATAATCATACTCCCTTTCTTCCCGTATCTACTCTGGCAGCATCTGTCCTTCCTGAGAGCCCTCTGTAAATAAACCTTCAAATTCTTCCCTGGAAATCTTTTCTTTTTCCAGGAGAAGAGCTGCACACTTGTGTAATACGTTCATATGGTCTTCGATCATAGTTTTTGCTTTTTCATAACATTCATCAATGATTCGTTTCACTTCCTCATCAATCTTACCCGCAACAGCCTCTCCGTATCCTCTCGTATGGGCAAGATCCCGTCCGATAAATACTTCATCGCTGTCATTGTCATAATTGATCAGTCCCACTTCCCTTGACATTCCAAACTTTGTCACCATCGCTTTGGCAAGATTCGTTGCCTGTTTGATATCCTGTGACGCTCCTGTTGTAATGTCATCGAAGATGATCTCTTCAGCTACACGGCCTCCCAGAGAAACCGTAATGTCCTGGAGCATTTTCCCTTTTGTATGAAACATCTCATCCTTTTCCGGAAGCGGCATCGTATAACCTGCCGCCCCACTGCCCGTTGGAATAATGGATACGGTGTAAACCGGTCCTACATCCGGGAGCAGATGAAATAAGATTGCATGGCCCGCTTCATGGTATGCCGTGATCCGTTTCTCCTTATCGGAAATCACACGGCTCTTCTTTTCAGCTCCGATACCGACCTTGACAAAGGCACGGCGGATGTCCGCTTGTGTAACAAACATTCTTGCCTGCTTGGCCGCATAGATAGCGCTCTCATTGAGCAGATTCTCCAGGTCCGCCCCTGTAAATCCAGCTGTCGTCTGCGCAATCTGGCGCAGATCTACATCGTCCCCAAGCGGTTTGGATTTAGCATGAACGGTAAGAATTTCGAGTCTGCCTTGTACGTCCGGTCTGCCGACAAGCACCTTCCTATCAAACCGTCCCGGACGCAGGATCGCAGGGTCAAGGATATCCACGCGGTTGGTCGCCGCCATCACGATAATCCCCTCGTTAGCTCCAAAGCCGTCCATCTCTACAAGGAGCTGGTTCAATGTCTGCTCTCTCTCATCGTGGCCGCCGCCCATACCAGTACCTCTTCGTCTCGCCACTGCGTCGATCTCATCGATAAAAATAATACATGGAGAATTTTTCTTGGCATCTTCAAAGAGATCTCTCACTCTGGATGCACCTACTCCGACAAACATCTCTACAAAATCCGAACCGGAAATCGTGAAAAACGGGACGTCCGCCTCCCCTGCCACTGCCTTTGCAAGCAATGTCTTACCGGTTCCAGGAGGCCCCTCAAGAAGCACTCCCTTCGGTATTCTGGCTCCCACCTGAATATATCTCTGCGGGTTTTTCAGGAAATCCACGATTTCCTCCAGCTCTTCCTTCTCTTCTTTCAGCCCAGCCACATCGTCAAATGTCACTTTCTTATCCTTGTCAGTGCTCATTCTTGCGCGGCTCTTCCCAAAACTCATGGCTTTTGCGCCCGCTCCACCGTCACTGATGCCGCTCTGTCTTCGCATAAACACAAAGATAAACAGGATCGCCGCCACCATGATGATGGTCGGAAGGATCGACGTCAGAAACACATTCTCCCCCGGTACTTTGTCTAATTCGCACCGCACTCCCGCATCCTCCAGGTATTCCTGCTCATTCTGAACATTAGAAACATTGACATACCGGTATTCCCCGGAATCCTTCAACTTAAGTTCTACCTGTCCGGTCGGAACCGCCTTATCCTGATAAATCACGGCGCTTTCTACCTGATTACTGTCCACTGACTCATGATATTCATCCAAAGTGAACATCCTGCTTCTCTGCTGGGACTGATTTGTGATCCAGAACACAAGGAAGATCAGTACGATCAAAATCAGCGCTGATACACCGCCAAAGCTTCTGTTCTTTTTATTGTTCAATCTCTCTTTTCTCCTTTCTATTTTACTCCCTCGACCACTCCGATATACGGAAGGTTCCGGTATCTCTGGTCGTAGTCCAGGCCGTAACCCACCACGAATTCATCCGGAATGTTAAATCCCACATAATCTACATGGACATCCTTTACCCGCCGCTCTGGTTTGTCCAGAAGGGTACAGATATGCATACTCTTCGGCCCTCTCTCACCCAGAATCTTCATCAGATGATACAGGGTACGGCCGGAATCGATGATATCCTCCACAATAATTACGTCTTTGTCCTGCAACGGCTCATCCAGATCCTTTACAATCTTCACAACGCCGCTTGACTCTGTGCCTGATCCATAGCTGCTGACACTCATAAAATCCATGGAAACCGGAACGGTGATTCTCTTTGCAAGTTCACACATAAAAAAGACCCCGCCCTTGAGCACGCAAATCAGATGTACGTGCCTGCCGGCATAGTCTTCGCTGATCTTCCTGCCCAGCTCTTCGATCCTCTGATTGACCTGCTCCTCCGGAACCAGTACCTTAATTGTCTCTGCCATTTTCTTCTCCTCCGTAAACCTCTATTTCTACTATGTGTTTTGTCTTCTCTGTGATCTGGTACGCCTGATTTTGGCGGTACCCGACGATCCAGACGATCTCGTCTCCATCCGCGATCAGCGGAACCGTGTCTCTTTCCTCTGACGGAATCTTCTGATTAATAAAAAATTTCTTGATCGTCTGCTTTTTGCCGTCCGCGGTGATGGTAAGAAAGTCCCCCTCCCGCCGCGTCCGCATAATAAGACTATTTTTTATTATATCATAATCAAACCATTTCGTGTAGGGGGTATTCGGCCACTTTTCTCCCCCCCGGCGCTCAAACACACGCATCCGAAACCTTGGCATTTCCTGCTTGGCTTCAGGCTTCCCCTGTCTGTTTTCCTTCCTTAGCAGCACACCCTCGTAACCTCGAAATGCCCGAACTCCGTAAGGAAGAGAGAGTCTCCTTCCGGGTTGCTTTTCCATCAGCTCTAAGATGTCACGGACATGAACCGCCATCAGATCTTTTTCGCTGCCGCAGACGTCCGCAAGTACCGCCCGGATGACTTCCTCCCGGAATACATACGGGATTTTCTGAAATGTTTCCTTCCGGATGAGAGTCCCGTTTCCTTTTTCTTCCACACACTCTCTTATATATGTTCCCGTTTCATCTTCCATATATTCCCACAACTCGGACATTTTTTCCGCCATTCGGCAAATATGTTCCTCGGCTGCCGGATTGATTTTGAGAAGTTCCCCCATAACTTGGTTTCGGACGCGGTTTCTCGTGTAGTCATTCTCGAAATTAGTAGCGTCAATCCGCCAGGACACGCCCCGTTCCGAAAGAGCCTCCTCGATCTCTGACTTTCCCACACACAAGAGTGGATGGATAAACTCACCTGCCACGGGCAGAATCCCCCGCATCCCTTTCACCTGGCTTCCGCGGCAAAGATTCATCAACACGGTCTCCGCATTATCACCTTGGTGATGGGCGAAGGCAATTTTATCTGCGTGGACCTCCTCAAGCACCGACTTCATAGATTCCCTTCGGATTTCCCTTCCTGCTTCCTCCAAAGAACAGCTTCTCTTCCTGGCCTCTGCCGCAGCGTGGATACGAAAAACACGACATGGGACATCATGCCGCTTACAAAGCTCTGCCACAAAGCTTTCATCCCCGTCCGCCGCCTTTCCTCTAAGCAAATGGTTCACATGGACGGCTGTTACCTGAATCCCCTGCGTCTCTCGAAGTCTTAAAAGTACAAAAAGCAGGCATACCGAATCAGCTCCTCCGGATATACCTGCAACTATATGCTCCCCTCGTTCTATCATATTCCATCGCTTCAGATAGGATTCCACCTTTTTTTGCAATCCTTCCCATTTCTTCTCTGCCACACTTCTCTCTCCCGTATCTTTTTTCTTCATCTTACTATAATCATCCCGCAAAAAGCAAGCTATATCCGCCAGATTCCGATGACAAGCACCGTCATGTCATCCATCGGATCTTCCCCGGTCCATTCCAGCACTTGCTCCAGAATGTGGTGCGCCATCTCTTTTGGATTATTAAGACTGGTCCCCCGGATGATGGTATCCAGCAGAAATTCCTGCTCGCCCACCGGAAGGGCATCCATGATCCCATCCGTAATCATAATGACGAAATCACCGTTCTGCAAGTGCTTATGTACGCTTTGAATCTCCAGATCCTGCACTACGCCCAAGGGCAGATTGGTTGAACAGATCCGCTCCACCCCGTTCTGATGCCGGATAAAAGTCGTTGACGCTCCGGCTTTTAAAATATCCACTGTCCCCTCATACAGGTCAAAAATGCTGATATCAATGGTGGAAAAACGGATCTCCTCCCTCCCGATCACCAGCGCTGTATTCATCATTTCCAGCGCCGTCCTGGCAGGGAAACCGGCCTCCAAAAGTTCTTCCAGCATATCCACCACCATGGCGCTCTCCCGGTATGCTTCTTCCCCGGAGCCCATGCCATCAGAAAGCACCGCTCCTTGCTTACCGGCCGGCAACTCCATCATGGAAAAGCTGTCACCGGAAATTCCGGCACACCCTTTTCCGATTCTGGCTACACCCTGCAAAGTATAGTAATGCTGCATCTCAAGAAAGACAATTGTCGCGTACTCCGGCCCCAGAGAACGCCTCTCATCCTTTGCCGTCTCCATGATCTTTCCAGTACATATCGAAAGAATTCTCGCCAGCTCCTTTGTACTGATGCACTCACCTTTGGCCGCTCTTCCGGTCAGATGAATCTCATACCTTCCTTGTGGCGTCATCAAAAAGACCATACTGAGAATTCGGATATTCTCGCTTTTTAGTTTTGCTCGGATTTTTTTCTCCAGCCGTTCATCAGAGAAAATACTCGCGTCCAGTTCTCTCGTGGCATGTCGGATCAACCTTGCAAACGTATCCAGCTCCACGGCACACCCCTCCCTGCTCTGGACGATCCGGTTATTCCAGAACATCGCCTGTTTCGCATTCTGGAAGGTCTCCATCGTCTCACGCAGAAAGCGCGGCGCCAGAATACAGTATCTCTGGAGCCGTTTTTTCAGATCCATATTCAGTTCCGCGCCGTACTCATCGGCTGTCTTTAAAATTTCATATACAAGTTGCTTTGTCCGTACCTGATTTTCACCAAGACACCAGGAACGGTTTTCACAGTTCTTACAGACTGCCCCAGAGACTCTGGAGAACATCTCCTCCACCTCCCCGGATGTAAACTGTCCTTTTCTCTCTTCCATCCTGAAAAAAGTGTCCGCCAAATGCTCCAACGACTTTCCAAATTTTTCCATCTGCTCCACATAGGGATTCATCATATAACTATTCTTTTCCATCTTATGCCCCTTCTTATATCCGTGTAGTGAAAAGATCTGTACGCCATGGCGTCGTTCACCTGACGTTTTTGTGTTTACCGGGAAGGATTTTCCCGCGGAATAAAAAACAGCTTTGGAAATGGTTCGTTCCCAAAGCTATCTTCTGTGTGTCATATCGTGCTCTATTCCTCGGCTTTGAAAAGGATCTCATTTTCCTTTACCATGCCGAGTCTGTCTCTTGCAGTATCCTCAACGTACTCGTCTGTGCCAACATAGTCCTTGTACTTTTCGATCTCTTCTGTGCGCTGCTCCTCCTGCTCTTTCTCCTTCTCCAAGTCTGAAATCTGCGCTGTCTTGTCCCGCAACTGGGCTCCAAGAGAAATACTGTGTACGGTCGTCACGGCCGCAAGCACAAGTAAAATACAGGATATAAACATGATGCTTCCTCTATATCTGGAAAACCGCGGCCCCTTCCGAGAGCCACGTGACTTTTTCTTAAAAATCTTCATCTTTACCTCGTCGAACATTCTGGTGATTTTGGATTATACATATAATAGTACCCTGTTTCCAGAGATTAATCAACTCTTTTCCCGTGTTTTCCAGTTTTTTTCTCGAAAAGTTTTCCGCAGAACTTTCCGGTTTTTGACAAAAGGAGTAAGAAAAATACCGCCCCTACTGCCACACCCACAACAAAGTACCACCGGATCTCCCCGGAACTTGTCTGAAAAATCTCACCAAAGAGAAAGAAACCCGCAAAGAGCCAGTAAATAAAATCTTCTACAGAAACAAACAGCGGATGATGCCGGATGAGCCTCCGGAAAATTCGCAGCGCCTCATAGATTCCACAAAGAAGCATCCCCGTAAAAAATGCCCGTAAAAATGCCTCCGCCTCAATCCCCAGGCCGCTCATCGCCGCCTCCTAATGGAAGAGGCGCGCCAGGAGCTTGCCGCCCTGCTTCGCCGTCTGCTTCATATCCGAATAGGTAATGCTGTCAATATTGCCAGACAAATCGACCTCTCCCTTCTCTAAGCTTAACCGGTTGACATGGAGATCACTCCCCTTTACCATCATCATTCCCTGCTCCGTTTCCAGAAGAATTTCGTTCAGATCAAAAGACAACACATCAAGCACTCCTGTCACAAGACTTGTCTTTCTGTTGTTGACGACCAGTTTGTGGGATTTCCTGACCTGTGTCTCCTCTGTTACGCTCATCATGCTGCTGCTCATCATCATTTTCTATCAACCTCTCTTTCGTTGTCAGCCTGTCTGCTTCTTCCAACGTGCTTCTGAGATATCTTATGAGCCGCATCCTGTCTTTATGCCACTTCCTTTTATGATCCTATCTTTGCTTAAAGATAACGGAAAAGATTCTTCGCTTCTTCTTTCTTCGTCGTATCCTGAATGTCCAGTACTTCCGCCTCAACGGTCTTCATACCGAACTGAATTTCAATCACATCACCCTTTTTGACATTGGTGGACGCCTTGGCCTGCTTACCGTTAATCAGCACACGGCCTGCGTCACAGGCCTCATTCGCTACGCTGCGTCTCTTGATCAAACGGGATACCTTTAAAAACTTGTCCAATCTCATCGCTCTTTCGCCTCCCTGCTGTTCTTTCGTCAATCACCCGAAGTTCCAAACCGGATATTCCCGGGTAATAAACGCTCTCCAAAGTCTCTGACAAACCCATACTTTGCTTACACCATCGCAAAAAATAGAGGGCTTAAAAGCCCTCTATTTCGTGTCGTAGATATCTTATGCGTTGATCGCGTCTTTTAAAGCTTTTCCGGCTTTGAATTTCGGAGCCTTGCAAGCTTCGATTTTCATCGTCTTACCTGTCTGAGGATTTCTTCCTTCTCTTGCTGCTCTTTCACTTACTTCAAAAGTACCAAATCCTACTAACTGAATCTTTTCGCCGTTCTTTAACTCGTCTGTCACAACGTCGATAAATGCTTTTAATGCTTTCTCAGAATCTTTTTTGGAAATTTCTGCCTTCTCTGCCACTGCTGCGATTAATTCTGTTTTGTTCATAAATACTTATCCTCCTATTTGCCGTTATAAAGTATTTCCCTGATCTATTAGATCTTATTACCAAAACCCCTGATTTCCCTTGGGTTCGCTTCACTAAAAGTTATAACGGTTTCTTGTATGTTTGTCAAGTGAATTATACTCCTAAAGCCCCATTTTCCGCAGGTTTCACAAACTTCACAGGTTTTTTAAAGCATCTTGTCGATCATTTCAAGAACGGCTTTGCCAAGTGCCTCTGATTTCGCATCCGCATCCCCCAGAGAAACGCCTTTGATTCCATAGTAGAACTTCACTTTCGGCTCGGTTCCGGATGGTCTTACGCAAAGCCATGCATCGTCTGTCAAATCATAGTAAAGGACATTGGACTTCGGAAGTCCTGTCGTCGTCACTTCGCCTGTCGCCAGATCTTTGATCGTCTCTGCTTCGTAGTCGCGGGCTTTTAATACCTCATATTCTCCCACTTTGACCGGAGGATTATTCCTCAATGTCTCAAGAATAGACTGGATCTTCTTTAGACCTTCAATTCCTTTCATTGTGATAGACTGAATGCTGTCTTTGTAGTATCCGTATTTATTGTACATATCAATCATAGCATCCCACAATGTCTTTCCCTGTGTCTTATAATAAGCTGCAGCTTCGCACAATGCCATTGTCGCTACGATCGCATCCTTATCTCTTGCATGTGTTCCGATCAGGCAACCATAGCTCTCTTCAAATCCGAAAACATACTCGCCTTTTCCTGTCGTCTCAAATCCCAGAATTTGCTGCCCTATATACTTAAATCCCGTCAAAACTTCAATCAGTCTGAGGTTGTAAGCCTTTGCAATGGCGTCAGCCATATTGCTTGTAACAATCGTTTTGATCAGGCAGCCGTCATCCGGCAGTCCCTTAAGGGCCTGTCTCTGGCTGATCTCATACTCTGCCAAAAGACACCCTGACATATTCCCTGTAAGCACCTTGTACTCTCCGGATTTTGTATCTTTTACATAAACTCCAAGCCGGTCCGCATCCGGGTCTGTTGCAAGTACGAGATCCGCGTCCACTTCTTTCGCAAGTTTCAAACCAAGCTCAAAAGCCTCCTCAGCTTCAGGGTTCGGGTAGGATACTGTCGGAAATTCACCATCAGGAAGCTCCTGCTCTTTTACTACATATACGTTCTCAAATCCGAGTTCCCCCAATACTCTTCTGGCCGGGATATTTCCGGTACCATGAAGCGGAGAGTATACGATTTTAAGATCTTTTTGTACCTGATCAATGGCGTCTTGGTGAAGCACCTGCTTTTTGAGCTCGGCAATGTAAGCGTCGTCAACGTCAGCTCCGATCACTTCGTAGAGCCCAGCCTCTTTGGCGGCCTCTTTGGCCATTGTCTTGACTGTCGCAAAATCGGTCACTGCCTTTACTTCGTCCATAATGCCTTTATCGTGCGGAGGTGTGATTTGTGCTCCGTCCTCCCAGTATACCTTGTATCCGTTGTATTCCGGCGGATTGTGGCTCGCTGTAATATTGATTCCGGCAATACATCCAAGCTTTCTGACTGCAAAAGAAAGCTCCGGAGTCGGCCTCAGGCTCTCAAATACATAAGCCTTGATTCCATTCGCCGCTAGACAAAGCGCAGCCTCGTCCGCAAATTCCGGAGACATCCGTCTGGAGTCGTAAGCGATAGCAACACCCTGCGCTTTTGCCTCTTTCTTGGCAATATAATTAGCAAGCCCCTGCGTCGCCTTGCGGACTGTATAAATATTCATGCGGTTAGTACCGGCTCCAATCACACCTCGGAGTCCTGCGGTACCAAATTCCAGATCCTTATAAAAGCGGTCTTCGATTTCCTTTTCGTTGGATTCAATCTCTTTTAATTCTGCTTTTGTGTCAGCATCAAAGTATGTACTTGTTAACCATTCATCGTATTTTTCACGATATCCCATATCTTAGTACCTCCTGATTGGTCTTCTATGTTGTTTATTATACACCACTCTTTTCTAAATGGAAAGCAAATATCTGCTCTAAAAAGCGTTTCCTGATCTCATTTTGTTCAATAGAAATCCGCAGTTTTTCAACACTTTTCGATGAAATCCATGCTTTGTTGGAGTTGTAATATGTATTGGCGCACTTCCAGAACTTTTCCGGATAGGAAAGGCGGAGTGCAATGTACTCCTTTTCCTCTTCTGACAGCGGATTGACGGCGCAGTACGCTCTGAGGATTTCTGCTCCCAGCTTTTCATTCCACTGGTGCTTTTCCATAACCTTTCTTAAAAAATAAGCGAGATCCGCAGCCTGTAAATCTCTTCCTACATGCTCAAAATTGACCGCTGTCATGCCCTCCGGCGTAATTAGGATATTATGATAATTGTATTCACCATGGATGAAGCTTCCTCGCTCTTTTGCCTCTTTCTGAAGTCTACGGTAGGACGAATTGCCCAGACGCTCCTCCACGGCCGCCGCCACCCGATACATGTCTTCAAAGCACTCCAAAAACCGACTTTCAAACTCTCCTTTGATTGGTTTTTTACGTATGAAGGACCAGACCTTTTTCATTTCCCGATTGTGTCTGCGGTATTCATCCAGAAGATCAGAACTACGAAACCCTTCCCGCGCCCCCGGCAATTCCATTAGTCTGTGAATTTTGGCAAGTAGTCTTGCCGCCTCAAGAATTTCACCGTGTTTGCGGACGTCACATTCTCTCCCTGGATACCATGCTTTCAGGTAATAGGTCGTCCCGTCCTCCGTAGCTGTCAGAAATTCCCCCTCCCTATTCGGAATCAGTTCATCACACCTCAGATGTTCCTGCTTTTTCATCGCTTTATGGATTTCATTCATAACCAACATGCGCGGCTTAGACAAAGCCGCCTGCTTTAACAGCATCAGACCCCGATCCGTCTCGCACAGGAAAGCACCCCTTACTTTGCGGACATTGTCCACTTGTATCGGATATTGTTCCAGTATCTCCAAATCATAATCGCCCATAACTGCCCCCTGCCTTCTGAATTCAATCGTCTTTCTAGCTTATGAGATTTTAAAAACAAATAGAACCGGGCAGAAGACTTTCTCCAATATTAAAATAAGATTGCGCTTTCGCACAATCTTATTTTTCTTCATATACGTTTAATGCACGCTCAAGCAAATATGCTTTTTGATTTTTCTTTGGGTCTTCCAACACTTCTTCCAGAAGGGTATTCAAAATTTCCCCCATCTGTGGACCCGGCTTTATACCTGCGCCGATCAGATCTTTGCCTGTCACCGCCATCTCTTTTAGGGAAACACATTCGCCATCCCTCAGAATCTTGTAAAAGCACTGTTCTACCCCCCGGATATCAGCTATCTTTTCTTCCCTGCGATAGGCGCTCTGAGCCAAAGTATCCGCCATCCGGATTTCCAGGTAGTATGGAAAGAGCTCCTTTCCGATCCGGTTTACTGCCCGCCGTACCGATCTTTTGTCCGGCGGCATCCGGTAATCGTGATAGTAGACAAGCCTGGTCACACTGCGGATCGTTTCATTATCAAACTTCAATCTCCGCAAAATCTCTTTGGTAATCCGCTCGCTTCCAATGGCATGCTTCTTAAAATGTGCCGTCCCGTCCGGGTCCATCGTCTTATACTCCGGCTTTCCCATATCATGAAACAGCATCGTAAGCCTGAGAATCCGGTCAGCGCGGATGTGTTTGAGCGCCTCCACCGTATGAACACCTACATTGTACATATGGTGCGGTGTTTCCTGGGTTGTCTCCATCATCCGGTCAAATTCCGGAAGAATCACTTTGGTAATACCAAGCTCCCAGGCAGTCAGCAGCTCCTCCGGGTGAGGTGAAACCAACAATTTCACGAGCTCGTTTTGAATTCTCTCGGCACTGATCTTCTTCAGCGTCCCGGCAAGCGCTCCCGCCGCCTCTTTTGTCTTTTCCTCCATGGAAAATCCAAGCTGAGCGCCAAAACGAACAGCTCGCAGAATCCGCAGCGCATCCTCTGTGAAACGCTCCCTGGCCTCCCCTACGCACCGGATAACCCCCTGTTTCAGATCTTCCTGCCCGCCAAAGAGATCGCAAAGTCCGTCTTCATCATTATAAGCCATGGCGTTGATAGTAAAATCCCGCCTTTTCAGGTCTTCCGCAAGCATTCCTGTAAACCAGACCTCCTTCGGGTGTCTCCCATCTTCGTATTCTCCGTCGATCCGGTATGTCGTTACTTCAAACCCCTCTTTTTCTGCCAGTACAGTGACCGTGCCATGGGCAATCCCGGTATCCACCGTCCGCCGGAAGATTTCTTTGATCTCTTCCGGTTTCGCGGACGTTGTGATATCCCAGTCCTCCGGCTCTCTTCCGAGAATAGAATCCCGGACGCAGCCTCCCACGGCATACGCTTCAAACCCTTGCTCTTTGAGCTTTTGAATGATCCACTGTACTTGCCTTGGCAGTCTGATTGTTATCTGTCCCATTTTAATATGCTTTACCCCAGAAAACTTTATACTTAGCCGGTTTTCCGCAACATACGCAGCGATCGGAAATCGGCTCTTCATCCTCGATCAGACATCTGGATCCGGCCCCGCCTGTCTCTGTCTTGATCATCTCTTCGCAGCTTTCGTCTCCACACCACATTGCCTTGATGAACCCTCTGTTGTCTGTAAACTTCGCTTTCATTTCATCCATGGTCTGTGCTTCATCAATGTGGCTGTCGAGAAATGCTTTCGCCCTGTCATACATATCCTGCTGCACTGTCTCCAAAAGCTCCTTCAATACAGCTGGTACGTCATCAATGGATACCACTGTCTTTTCTCTCGTATCACGTCTTACAAGAACTGCCTGACCGTTTTCGATATCCTTTGGTCCAAGCTCCACACGAACCGGAATTCCGAGCATTTCCTGCTCGCTGAATTTCCATCCCGGGCTCTTCTCGGATTCGTCAATATCCGCTCGTAATCCTTCTGCCCGAATCGCCGCAAGCAGCTCCTCAGAGCGATCCAGTACGCCCTCCTTGTGCTGTGCTACCGGAATGACACGAACCTGCTTCGGAGCAATTCTTGGCGGAAGCACAAGCCCACTGTCGTCCCCATGTACCATGATAATCGCTCCGATAATACGTGTAGACAGTCCCCAGGACGTCTCGTACACACTATGAAGTTCATTATTCTTATCCAAATATTTGATATCATATGCATCCGGAAATCCGTTTCCGAAGAAGTGACTTGTTGCGGCCTGGAGAGCTTTCCCGTCGTGCATCAGCGCTTCCACGGTGTAGGTGTCCTGTGCGCCTGCAAACTTCTCGCTCTCTGTCTTTCTTCCCGCTACAAACGGAATCGCAAGAGATTCACTGATGAAATCGCGGTATACTTTCCACATCATCAGCGTCCTTTCCTCCGCTTCTTCATATGTGGCGTGAATCGTATGCCCTTCCTGCCATAAAAACTCCCTGGAGCGCAGGAACGGACGGGTCGTTTTCTCCCATCTCAAAACAGAGTTCCACTGGTTCCATACCTTTGGCAGATCCCTGTAGGACTGTACTGTACGGCTCCACAGCTCGCAGAACAAGGTCTCCGACGTTGGGCGGATACAAAGTCTCTCCTGTAATCTCTCCATACCTCCATGTGTCACCCAAGCAACCTCCGGGGCGAATCCTTCCACGTGATCCGCCTCTTTCTGAAGCAGATTCTCCGGAATCAGCATTGGCAGATAGACGTTCTCCACTCCCGTCTCTTTAAATCTTTTATCCAGATCCGCCTGAATATTCTCCCAGATCGCATAGCCATTCGGCAGATAGTTCAGACATCCCTTCACACTGGAATAGTCGCAGAGCTCCGCCTCTCTCACCACATCCGTATACCACTGAGCAAAATCTTCCTCTCTGGATGTGATGGACTGTACAAGTTTCTTGTTGTCCTTTGCCATATCACATTCTCCTCTCAATCAATATATTTTTCACATCTTCTTAGGACTTCCGTTCTCTCAAACAGTTGATCCCCCCCTAAAGATCAGGTAAGATCTGTTGTATTGAATACAAAAACGCCGAACATCCGTCCCATCAGGGACCGGATGTCCGGCGGTACCACCCTCATTAACCGCAAACCCCGCGGCTCACTTCATTGATCATTAACGCTGATAAAACGCTGCACTTTTCATACAGAAGCTCCGGGCCCGGTTCGGTCGGGATCTGTCAAAGGCTCGCACCATCCGCCTCTTCTCTGAGACTTCTCCAGAACTTACTATCTCCCATCATCGCCCATCTCTTCGGCTCTCGCCATGAAATTATTCGTATTTTAACCGAAATCAGCGGGGCTGTCAAGGCAGGACAAATATTTTACTCATTTTTCTGTTCCCTGCCTCCATTTGAACGATTTGTGTCACAAAAATAACCATAGAACCGGATCTCTTTTGCTAACCGGATGCCAATATGGTATGATAAGGGAACAAATGAAAACAATAAAAAGGAGTACATGATGAAACCACAGATTTTATTTGAGGATGCAGAAATCCTTGTCTGCCATAAACCTGCCGGAACCGCTGTCCAAACCGCTTCTTTTTCTGCCCAGGACATGGTGAGTATCCTGAAAAATCATCTTGCATTGGAAATGCGAAAAAAAGAAACAGTAAAAGGCCCAAAAACCAGTGCGCCTTATCTTGCTGTGATCCATCGTCTTGATCAGCCGGTAGAGGGGATTCTGGTGTTTGGAAAGACGAAAAATGCCGCCGCCTCTTTAACACGCCAGCTTACGAGGAACGGTTTTAAAAAATATTATGAGGCCATGGCCGAGGGTACTCCTCCTGCCGCCTCCGGCACGCTGACAGATTACCTCATTCGGGACGGCCGCACGAATTGCTCTACCGTCTGCTCCCCGGACACCTTGGGATCGAAAAAAGCAGTGCTGGAATACCAAGTTCTGGCACAGTATGAGACGAACGGGAAGTGTCTTTCTCACTTACGAATCCAGCTTCAGACCGGACGGCACCACCAGATCCGGGTTCAGTTCTCCCATGCCGGATGCCCGCTTTTCGGAGACCGCAAATATAACCCGGATGGAATCCCGGTCAGCAGGCTTTATCTCTGTGCCTGTCAGCTTGACTTTCTCCATCCGTCTACCGGGAAACTACTCCACTTTGAGATTCAGCCTTTCTTTTACGAAGAATTTGATAAGTCATCGCCCTCATAACCATATGAATCTTTAATTGTACGGTTGTTTTCTCAAAAATGACTGATTCGACCGTGCCCTTTTCGGCATTGTACGGTCGAATTTTTGAAAATAACCGTTATGACCGTAATGTCCAACTATTTCCCACAAACCAGCCAAAAAACAAACAGATGCCCAGCCAATCGAGTAGGGGAGATTTTCTCTCCCCTCTCACACCACCGTACATGCCGTTCGGCATACGGCGGTTCAACATAACTTCAAAGCATGACGCTCCTTGTAATAGTCAAGACAGCTTATAAGCCCTGCTCTGGTTAATACATCTTTTGAGATTGCCCTGGCAACGCATGTCTTTGTCGCGATCCAGTAATAGCGGTCTCCACAATACGCCGTCAGCCTTGCTAGGTCTTTTCCGATTCCCAGCTTCTGCAATCCCCATTGGCGTTTCTTCCGCACTTTCCACTGTTTCCAGATGATGACTCTGAATCTTGTTCTTAAATGTGCGTCTATCTCTGTCATTGCTGTTTTCATAGAGCCACGGGCATAGTAGTTAATCCACCCTCTTGTCACCTGATTGATTTTCTCAATCTTACTCGTGACTGTTCCCGGCATTTTCCTACAGGTCAATCCTTTCAATCTGTCTTTGAACTTCTTCACAGATTCCTGATGGGGTCTGCACTTCCATTCCTTCGTCTTGCTGTCTTTGTAGAACCCAAAACCTAGATACTTTAGCTTCATCGGTCTTGTGATGTGGGTCTTGGTCATGTTGACCTTTAACCCCAGTTTCCTCTGTATCCAGTCCGATACCGTCCCCATGACTCTTTTTGCACTCGATTCGCTTTTGACCGCTATCACACAATCATCTGCGTATCTTGTGAACCGCAGTCCTCTTGCTTCCAGTTCTTTATCCAATTCATTTAACATGATGTTTGACAGCAATGGCGACAGATTTCCTCCTTATGCCGAGCGAGT
>NZ_LGAJ01000029.1 GCF_001280875.1 Sellimonas intestinalis
CTGTGGCGGTGATGGTAAATCTTCCGGTGGAAAGACAGAAATCACCTTTGGTATCTGGGGTGAAAACCAGAGACCTGCTATGGAGCAGATGGTAGAAGCTTATGAAAAAGAGCATGATGATGTAACTATCAAAATCCAGTTGACGCCATACAAAGATTACTTTACAAAACTGGAAACTTCTGCAACTGGAGGAAAGGCTCCTGACGTATTCTGGGTAAATGTACTTCACCTTGATGCATATGTAGAGGGCGGTATCCTTGCGGATCTGACAGACGCAGTAGCGGATTCCGATATTCCGGACAGTTATTCCGAAACTTTACTTAACAACTATGTACGTGATGGCAAGAACTATGGTGTACCGAAAGATTTCGATACAAACGCATTATGGTACAACAAGGAAATGTTCGACGAAGCTGGTGTTGCTTACCCGACAGACGATATGTCCTACGATGATCTGGTAGCTCTTGCGACAGAACTGAAAGACAAACTTCCGGATGCAATGTTTGAAGGCGAGCAGATTGCGATGAATTTCGCTGGCTCCTATATCGTTCCGGAATATGCAGCCAATGAAACAATCAAAGATAAGATTGATTGTGTAGAGATCCCGACATTCAATGGCAAAGAAGATAATGTTATCAATGGTCTTGCATATTGTGTATTCGAAGGTTCTAAGAACAAAGACGCAGCTACAGATTTTGCGATTTGGCTTGGAAGCTCTGAAGCTCAGGAAATCCAGGGCAAAACAGGTGTGGTTATTTCCGCCAGAACAGATGCTCAGCACTGCTTCGCAGAAGCAAACGACAAATACAATTTGGCAGCTTATACGAATCATGCAGATGAAGCTTATCCACTTCCGGTTTGCAACAAAGCAGCCGAACTGTATGATTTAGAGGCACAGTATATCAAACAGGCTTATGATGGAACGATGACCCTGAAAGAGGCATGCACACAGTTAAAACAAGAAGCTGATGCATTACTCGCAGAATAAGTGTAGGTGATAATAAAAATGTCTGAAAAGAAAGCAGTAACGAAAGGCTCTAAAAAGGGCCTTTCGTGGAAGAAGAAGGACTGGATTGCGGCCTATATTTTTATCGCGCCAGTTACAATAGGTCTTCTGGTATTTTATATCTGGCCATTTATCCAGAACGTATGGTTTAGCTTTAACGATGTAAATAAGTTTAATGTAGCGACGTTTAACGGAATTGAAAATTATAAACAATTGGTAAGCGATAAAGAAGTCTGGGCATCGCTCGGAACAACCTTGAAATATGTTGTATTTACCGTCCCAGTTGGATTATTTCTTTCCATTTTGATCGCTTCGCTTTTGAATGCGAAGATCAAAGGGAAATCCATTTATCGAACATTATATTTCCTGCCTTCTGTAACGATGGCGGCAGCCGTAGCGATGGTATGGAAATGGATATACAATGAGCAGATGGGTATACTTAACAGTGGAATTCGCGCAGTTGGCGGCGAAGGTCATGGATGGCTGACGGATCCGCATACAGCGCTGTTCTGCATTATGTTAGTCGGACTATGGATGAAGGTCGGCTATGATATGATTATCCTTTTGGCGGGTATGCAGGGCATTTCCAATACATATTATGAAGCGGCGGCACTTGATGGAGCCGGACCGATTCAGCAATTTTTCAAGATCACAATTCCAATGCTGACGCCAACGATTTTCTTTGTAATGATTACAGGAATTATCAGTGGTTTCCAGGTATTCGATGTTATCTTTATGATGATTGGAAAAACAAATCCTGCGTACGAGAGTACCAAAACGGTTGTTATGTTGTTCTACCGAACCGCATTCGATTATGGTTATAAGGGATATGCAGCGGCAATCTCCATTCTGATTTTTGCAGCCATTATGTTAGTGACCGCTGTTCAGATGTGGGGTCAGAAGAAATGGGTTAATTACGATTAAGGAGGAAAGATAAGATGAGAGGTAAAGCAAAATTAAATCATCTGATTGTGCATCTGATCCTTCTGGCAGGTACAATAATCGTTGTATTCCCATTCCTCTGGATGATTTTAACATCCTTTAAGACAAATGGAGAAGCACTGCAGATTCCACCGACTATTATCCCGACAGCATGGGTAACAGATGCATATTCAGAAATTGTAACAGCAATTCCGTTCGCTACTGTTTATATGAACACGATTATTTCCGCAGTAGTAACAACGGCCGTACAGGTTGCTTTTTGTGCAATGGCAGCTTATGCTTTTGCAAGAATTGAGTTTCCATTTAAAAACATCATTTTCCTGATTATTCTTTCAGTGCTGATGGTGCCAGGACCGATCTTCCTGATTCCGCAGTATTTGATTGTTCAGAAATTGGGATTGCTCGATACCTTGCCGGCGTTGATGCTTCCAAACCTGTTTAGTGCGTTTGGTACGTTCCTTTTGAGGCAGTTCTTTATGTCTCTTCCGAAGGAATTAGAGGAAGCAGCCGTATTAGACGGATGCAGTCGTTTCCAGATTTTTGGAAAGATCATGCTCCCACTGGTAAAACCAGGTATCGTGGCTCTTGTAATTTTTACGGCAAAATTTGCATGGAATGACTTTATGTGGCCAATGATTGTCAATACGTCCACAGATAAGATGATCCTTGGACCAGCTCTTGCAACCTTGCAGGGTCAGTATACAACGGAGTATCCGATGCAGATGGCCGGAGCGGTTATGGCGGTAATTCCGCTGGTAGTACTGTTCTTCATCTTTCAGAAGCAATTCATTGAGGGTGTCGCACAGTCTGGTATTAAAGGATAAAATAGTGCATTTAGGGCATGGTTTTATAATGCCGATTCCTAAACACTAACATACAAGAAAGAGACAATCCTACGAAATTCGGGCTTTCCCAAAACCTGATTTTTCGATTGGATTGTCTCTTTTTTTTATAATCCTTTAGAACAAAAAGTTTCAGGGGAAGGTGTGACCGAACTGAGTCACGCCTTCCCCTGTTTAGGACTGTTCATATCTCGACAGCCTTTTCATTTTAAACAATTACATTTTCAAGTTTAACCCTTGATACCGGACTGTGCAACACCTTCGATGAACTGTCTCTGGAAAATAATAAAAACAATTACAAGCGGGAGTACTGCCATAACCGCTCCGGCCATTTGAACCGGATAGTTTGTCAGATACTGTCCTTTCAAAAGTGACAATGCCGGAGCAAGCGTCATCTTCTGAGAATCTGTGTTGACAATTAACGGCCACATGAAGTCATTCCACGCAAACCTTGCCGTGAAGATCACAAGCGCTACGATACCTGGTTTTACCAGTGGGAGCATGATCTTTCCGAAAATCTGGAAACGGTTACATCCATCCAGCAGAGCCGCCTCTTCAAGTTCTTTTGGTAAAGACATAAAGAACTGTCTCAGCAGGAATGTACCAAACGCACTGAATAAGTTTGGCAGGAACAGACCCGGCAACGTATTTACCAGTCCCAGGTTCTGAATAATCAAATACTGTGGAATCAGGAAAATCTGTCCCGGTACCATTAAGATTGCGAGTAATACAATAAAGATTGCATTCTTAAATGGAAATTCAATTCTTGCAAATCCATAAGCTGCCATTGTACAGAACGCCACCTGGAACAATACCGTCAATACTGTAATGATAATCGTATTCACATAAATCTGAGCAAACGGAAGCACCTCAAACACGTACTTATAGGAATCCCAGATAATTTTTTCCGGCAGAATCGTCGGAGGAATCTGCATAGATTCCGGCAATGTCTTAAATGATGTAAATATCATCCATAGGAATGGGAATACAGTAACCGCAATACCAGCAATGAGCACAATATGTATCAGCAGATTTTTTCTGTTTTTTGTTGTTTTCACGATTTTTCTCCCCCTCTCCTAATCATAATTTACCCATTTTTTCTGTCCCCACAACTGAATTGCGGTAATAATCATAATGATTACGAACATGAAAATAGAAATTGCCGCCGCATACCCTTTATATCCATACGTGAACGCATTTTGATAGAACAATACATTTGTAGTTTTCACAGCGTTAAATGCAGGGTTCTTGTCAATATCTATCATCATATAGAGTGTATCGAACACCTGGAATGCTCCGATAAGCCCTGTGATTGTTACGAAAAAGATCGTCGGAGACACAAGCGGGATCGTAATCTTGAAAAACTTCTGTACTGGTCCTGCCCCATCAATCTCAGCCGCTTCATAGTAAGAATTGGATACCCCCTGCATTCCTGCCAGAAGAATAATCATATTATATCCGGCACCACTCCAGATACCTACCATCATAACACAGAAAAGTGCTGTGCTCGGATCTGTGAGCCATCTTTTTCCTTCTACTCCAAAAAATTCAAGTACCGTATTTAAGATACCGTAATCTCCGTTGAAGATCAATTTCCATACAAGGGCAACCGCTGCCGCCATTGTGATAGACGGCAGGAAATAGATTGTCCTGTAAATTCCTTTCCCTTTGATTTTGGAATTCAAAAGCGTAGCCAGAAGTAAGGATATAAACAATCCAATCGGAACTGTGATAACCGCATACAAAATTGTATTTTTTAAGGCTAGCATTAAATCCGGTTCCTCAAAGAGCTTTTTGTAGTTGTCCAGGCCACAAAAAGTTGCCATATTAAACTTATTTACGTCGTTAAAGCTGAACCAGAAGTTTTGGATGAACGGCCACACGTAAAATATTAACAACCCGATTGTTACCGGAGCAATGAAGATATAAGCTGCAATCCAGTCCTTTTTCTGACGGCGTGACGCTTTTTTCTTTATCGCTTTTGTTTTTTCTTTGCTCATACAATACCGCCCCTATTATTTTGCGTTCATTTCTTCAAGAAGCTTGTTCTGTTCCTCTGCAACAGACTTACAAGCGTCCTCAAGTTTAACTTCGCCTTTCCATGCAGGCTCAAGGTATTTCTTTTCTACCTGTCCAAGCTGGGAAGTAATCTTGCAGTGTGGAAGTAATTCCGCGTTTACTACATTGTCAAGGAAGATCTGGCAGTTTAAGCCTTCATGTGCGTCTACAAAGTACTGCTGACAGTCATTTCTCGCGGAAATACATACGCCTGCTTCTCCGTTAATCTTCTGAGCTTCTTCACTTCCAAGCCATAATGCAAAATCAGTTGCTTCTTCCGGATGTTTCGTGTTTGCGGAAACAGAGAACGCAAGACCGTTGATGATATCCGTATCTTTTCCATTGTATGTCGGTCTCTTAGCGATTCCGTATTTGCCTTCCAATGTCTTGTCATAGGAAGCAATCATATAGTTACCGGATAAGTACATTGCAAGCTGTCCGCCCTGGAACATAGCATCCGGGTCTGTGTCCGCCATCTGGTCAAGTGTCGGAGAAAGTCCTTCTGATACAAGGTCAAGCCAGGACTGAACTGCTTCGATTGTCTTCGGATCATCCCATCCTGATTTTTCATTTCCTTCACTTAAGAAATATCCTCCGTTTGCAAATACAGAAGCATCATATGTTGTCTGTCCAGAGTTTCTGTTTACAGCCGTCGGGTATGTTCCTTCCGGAAGCCCTGCATTTTTCAGCTCTTCACATTTTGCTTTGAAATCTTCAAATGTCATATTGTCTGACGGGTATTCCACTCCCGCTTTATCAAAGATTTCCTTGTTGTAGAATACTGCGTTTGTATCAAAGTCTTTTGGAATACCGTAAAGCTTTCCATCTACTGTGTATCCATCTACCAGCGGAGCCGGGAAGTTTTCATTTACTTTCAGGTCAGATTCCTTTTCCGCATCTGTTAAATCAAGCAGAATTCCTGCGTCAGCATATTCTTCCACATGAAGAACGTTCATTGTAATGATGTCCGGTGCGCTTCCGCCTGTTGCAGATGCCTCAAGCTTTGTCCAGTACTCAGACCATGTAGTAAGCTGAGTTGTAACATGCACATTCGGGTGTTCCTTGTTGTAGGCTTCAGCCATTTTTTCCATAACCGGCTGCTGATCTGAATCCCACACACTCATTACCAGTTCCACTTTTCCGTCTTTGCTTCCACCGGATGATTTACCATCACCGCCACAG
>NZ_LGAJ01000003.1 GCF_001280875.1 Sellimonas intestinalis
CCATGACAATACGGGATTCCCACTCAACGGAATGGATAAGATTAACAAGAGACTTAATGTCACTAGCCGAGTGTTTGATCTCGAAAGGTGCAGCAACAATCTCACCAAGGGGGCGAATGATAGCGACCATACTTTTGCCTTTAGAAACATCGATACCTACTGCGTTCATAAATTTGTCACTCCTTAAGATTTAATTATGCAATGGATAAGCACCAGTTTTACTCATTGCCTATTCAATCTACTGTGGTGTGACACGAATTCACCTAAGGCGATTCAACCTGCATAAAACGAATGCTGCAAATGAGGAGCTGGTTATCAGTCTTATTTACGGACGCGAAGTCCAAGAAAGGGGACGACATACCTATTGCTCTATCATTATACAGCTTAGGCAACAAGATGGATAATTCCTTACTGGTTGTAAGGGATATTAACCATAAATATATTGTAGTAGAAAAGGAGAACATGTTGCAATTATTGGAAAGAGTGGAAGCGGAAAATCTACACTTATTAAATTAATGGCAGGTATTTTGATACCTACAGAGGGGAAGATTTTGCTATCAGGGATAGATTTAAAAAAAATAGAGTTATCATCATTATATAAAAGTATCGGATTTGTTATGCAAGATAGTCTTTTGTTTAATGATACAATAGAAGAAAATTTGCGTTATGGGAAAGAAGAAGCTAGTATGGAAGAAATATATAATGCGTGCCATAAAGCAGGAATATATGATGATATTAAAAAAATGCCAGAAGGATTGAAAACAGTTATTGGAGAAAGGGGAGAAAAATTATCAGGAGGTCAAAGACAACGACTTATTTTGGCTAGATTGTTTCTACAAGATAAAGAAATATTGGTGATAGACGAGGGCACAAGTGGCTTGGATCAGAAAACAGAAAATATAGTGTTCAATTCATTAAGGGCTATTCAAAAAGATAAAACAGTAATTGTGGTGACACATAAAGAGGAGTCTTTGGTTTGGTTTGACAAGATAATTAAAATAAATGAATAATATTTTGGCATACATAGAGAGCAAGAAATTAAAAGTGGATTTAAAAAGGGTATTAGGGAACAGTACTCCCTAATAAGATGGCATTTTGTTAAACAAAATGCGTATCTTGCCCAAAACATATCGTATTATACTGGCAGTCTGCCATACAAAAAACTGGCAGTCGGACATCCTGCAATGGCAGAAAGCCATACATCAGGTACAGTAGGGGGACTACCTGATAGGAACCTAAAGAAACCTAGAGGAACGAGAGATAGAATGATATAGTATAAGTGGAAACAAGCAGTTGAGGCTGCTTGTTTTTTTGTAGATAAAGGGAAAGGGGGGGATGGAATGAAAATAAAGAAAACATTCCGGCTGTCAGAGGATATTGTTGAACTGATGGATCACAGAGATCAGCGGAAATACCCATCAAGGGAATTTTATTTGGAATCTGCAGTCAGGAAATTCGCAGAGAATCCAGATGACAAAACAGATGAAAAACTGGAATCTATCCTAAGTGCAGTGCACAAAAACGAGCAGCTGGGAATGGAAATTCTTTCTCAACTTCAAAAGGGAAAAAAGACGGAACATGTACAAAAGATCAATGAGGAGTTTGATCTGGATACTTTTGATCATTTGTTGTAACAGGAGGAATGAAATGGATTTTGAAAAATGGCATGACCAAGTTAAAAAGACAATGGCGAACAGGCTGAAAGAGAGTTGGCTGATGTAAATGATTCCGGCGATGAACTCATGTAAAAAAGAAAAATATATTGGAATTCGACTATCAGAAAAAGAATATCAGATGGTTAAGAGTGAAGCGGAACATGATCCAGACTGCAGGTCGAAGAGCGGGACAATCAATATCAGTAAGTTTATCCGAAACAGGGTTTTAATGCCGGAAAGAAATGCAATTCGGGTTGAAAGAAAGATGGAGGATTTGATTTTTCAAATTCGAAAAATCGGAATCAATATTCATCAGGTCACGAGAAAAATGGATTCTGAGTTTGGAGAACTTTCTGATATCCAAGTGCTCAAGGAAGAGCAGAAAAAGATTGAGGATCTGCTGAAAGAACTGATTCAGCTTTATGCTCGGAGATAAGTGAGTATGGCAATTACAAAATTGATGCACATTAAAGAGCGAAAACAAGGGAATCCGTCGGCAGGACTTTATGCCTGTATCTGTTATATTCTCAATGAAGAAAAAACGGAACATCAGATATGGATAGGTGGGAACTGTGGAACGGAGGCGCAGGAAATTTATGAAACTATGATGGACACAAAACGGGATTTTGAAAAACTGGATGGGAGGCAAGGCTATCATTTTGTCTTGTCTTTTACCAAAGGAGAAGGAAACGAAGGGCAGGTGTATCAAATAACAAAAGAATTTTGTGAAGCATACTTAGGAGACGCTTATGATTATGTATTTGCTGTCCATAATGACAAAGAGCACCTGCATGCTCATATTTGCTTCAATTCGGTTTCCAGATTAACCGGGTATAAGTATCGCTATGTGAAAGGAGACTGGGAAAAACAGATCCAGCCAATGGCAGACCGGATTTGTGAAAAGCATGGTCTGATGAAACTTCAATTTCAAGAAGAACGTACCGGAAAACAGTACGGAGAGTATCTAGCAGAAAAAGAGGGCAGGATGACATGGAAAAAAATTATCCAGATGGATATTGACTATGCGATTTCACGATCCAGGACTATGGAGGAGTTTGTGGCCGGCTAAAGCAGGATGGGTATCAGATCCGGTATGGTACTTGGCAGAAAACGGAAACATACCTGACTTTTTATGCACCGGGAGCAAAACATGGAAGAAGAGATCGCAGTCTTGGAATGGGATATCGCTATGCAGAAATCAAGAAAAGAATCCAACTTCAGGAAAAACACCGGCAGATGCCGCCCATCGTAAAAGCAGTGAAAAAAGGGAAACTCTGCAGCCGGCTTCAGTCCCGTTATCAGATACGAAAGGTGAAAAAATTATATCGTATCAGATATTTTCACTACTTGAATCCCTATGCAGTGAATCAAAGTGCGATCCGGAAACAATTGCTTCATATCCACTTTTTGTCTGCAGAAGTGGGGGTAATGCTGAAGTACGGAATTCGGTCCGTGGAAGATGCGGAAGCTGTATATCAGGAACTCCGTTTGGAAAATCGGCAAAGCGGGAAATCTGGACTTGGATCGGAGGAACTTGCCGTGCGTCAGAAATATCAGGCTTTAAGAAAACAAGTTGAAAAAAAGACAATGGATGATCACCAAATGGAAATGATACTAGATCAAATGGAAGAATTGGAGAGGCAATACCCAGGCGGTCTGCTCATGGCACAGGAAAGGGAGACAAAGGAAAATCCGGATGTCAAAGTCCTGAGGCGAATGGTACGGAAAGAACGCAAAGAGCAAGAAGCAGCATTGGAAATGCAAAAGAAAGGAGCAGCATGTCCGAGGAAAAATCAGCACCAAGAAAGGATACGTTAATTGAGCAGGTTTTACAGTGCCAGATTGTCATTGCAAGAAATATTGGATTAGACCGGGACGTGGTTTCGTTTCTGGAGAGTATTACGGACTGGAAAAAAAGAGAATGGTATTATCTGGCAGCATTGGATGGCATGTCCTGTAAGGATCTGCAGGAGATGGAGCAGAAAGATATGAGTACCAGTCAGATTAGAAAAGAACGCCTTTTTTATCTAAAGAATCTTTATACGGATCATGACGAATTAGGTGAGGAAGTGCTGAAGTTGAAAAATGAGATTACGGATACCAGAAAACAGAGCGAACAGCTCAGAACTTTGGTTGAAGAAAATCTGGAAACCGCATTCAAACGAGAAGCAGAATCATACAAACATCTGATAGAAGAAAAGGAGAAGCGGATTCAGTTCCTTGAAGAAGAACTGAAACACCAGAAAAAAAGGGAACAGGCGGTCAGTTTAACACGAGGAGCCAAGAAACAGTTCTGGTATCGGAAAAGAAAAAAGGAGCTGGAAGGACTGTTGACGAACGAAAAAATGTCAGATGAGCAGAAAGATTTTTTGATTGACTGTCTGGAAGAAGGACTGACGCCCAAACAGATTATGGAGTTTGCAGATCCGAATTTTAGTGTCAACGTAATGAGACGATTAAAGCAATTGCAGCAAAGAGGTGGATTACATGGGGTATTGGAAGAATTGGCCGATAAGTATGGAGGATTGATTTCGGATCTTCGATTTGATTACAAGAGAAGGGAAGCTGCCATGATGGATCTGTTAGCCATGCAGCTTCAGAAAAATTCCACAGTGGATAGGGAACAGCGGGAGGCAATGTTGTATTTGTTTGGATTCCCGTGGAGAAAGGAGGGAAACTGTATCGGAGTAGAAAATTTTGAAGGTATTTTGGCGCAGATGACAGTGATTGGATATAGTGACAAAGAAGCATGTGCTTATCTGATAGACGAAGAAGGCGCATACTATCGGTGGAGCTGTCCGAAAACAGCTGTATGGAAGGGCTGTTCTGTCTCAATGCACCCGGAGATGGAGAAAATCACAGATCCAGTCCGTTGCAGACAATGTGAAAGGATGATGGAAAATGGAGAAAAAGGAACCGGGATGGAAAGCGGGGTATGAAGCCAAGAAGGAACAGATGAAAGCGTGGTTGCAGGAATTTTCCAAGTATCAGCAGGACCCACAGCAGATTATGGAATTTCTTGAGTTTGGAAGTCGGTTTTACCATTATAGCCTTCGGAACACCCAGATGATTTATCAGCAAAATCCAAACGCAACGTTTGTACAGTCTTATAGTGCATGGAAACAGATGGGAGTCAGTGTAAAAGGACAGAAAGGAATCAGGGTATATGTGCCGAAATATGTGACATACCTGATGATTGATCAGCAAGAAGCAGTGCAATTGAAACTGGCAACTGCAGAACAAAGAGCAGCTTATCAACGAGGGGAAATCCAGGGGAAACAGATCTTGACTTATGGAATTGGTAATGTTTTCGATATTTCCCAGACTAATTTTCCAAAAGAACAATACCCGGCCCTGTTTCAGATGGGACGAAATTCGGAAGAGCACGGTCGATGGATTGAGGTTTTGACAGCATTTGCGGAGGAGGAACTGTATTGCAGGGTAACGGATCAGGATATGGAATCCATTTCATTAAGAGGATTTTACCGTTATAAAGAGGACAGTAAAGAAATTGTTTTGAACCACCTTCTGAACGATACGGAGAAGCTGTCCACGCTAAGCCATGAAATTAGACATGGTGTCACCTATCAGGAAGAGATGGACAGAGCGGAAGCGGAATTACGAGCGGACATGATATCCATGATGCTGCAGTGGAACATGGGAATTGAAGTGACAGAATCCAGAAAGAGACATTTTCAGGTTCATTATCAAATTGTGTGGAAAGGATTTGGGGATCATGCTGAAGAAAAAATGGATCATCTGCTGGAACAGGTTTTTCAAACCTATAAACGAATCAACGAGAAATTAGAACTCTATCAAAGTATGAGCCAAAAAGCGGATAGAAAGGAGCAAAAATATGGAAGAGAATACAAAAAAAAATGTGGGAGTTGTACGGTAAGTTTCATCAGACTCAGAAGGCTGTAGTAGAAAGAGAAGCATTCTTTTTAGATGGACAATTAGTGTATGAAGCAGAACAGGAGGCAGAGAAGGATGAATAGAAAAGAACGGAATCAATATGTAGAGCAGCATATAAAGGACTATCTACCACAGGAGTATCAGCAGGCAGACGTAAAAGTATATGAAGTCAATAAAAGAAATGGAATAATCCAAGATGGTCTGGTAGTTAGACAGAAAGGAGTGGCAGTATCCCCAATGCTATATCTGGATGCATATGATTATTCTTATCCGGAAACAGCCTTGAAAAAAACAGCCAGAGATTATGTGGATATTGTTGCCAACGGCCAGAATTTGATAGAAATGCTTGTTGAAAAAATGAAAGGGGAAGAGAATATTTTGAACCGTGTTACGCTGCGTGCGATCAATCGGGAAAGAAATACGGTGTTTTTAGCGGACAAACCCTATATGAAGCTTCAGGATCTTGCATTCTATCCGGTAGTAGAGATTACGAATAATCTGTCGCTTGATATCAATTATGACCTTTGTTCAATCATGAATCTTTCAGGAAAAGAAATACTGGGAATTGCTGCAAAAAATCTGATAGAGCAAAAACCGGTGATTTCGTCTATAACTGATGTACTGATCGATGAAAATATAATCCCAGCTATTCTACCTGCGGAAGAATTACGAGAAGTCTTTCCGGTTCCGATGTATGTTGTTACAAATTCCAACAAGTATTTTGGGGCTGCGCATATTATGAATCCGAACGTGATGAAAGCCTTCAGAATATCTTTCAGGGTGAGTTCTATATCC
Organism: Sellimonas intestinalis; assembly: GCF_001280875.1. Taxonomy (GTDB): domain Bacteria; phylum Bacillota; class Clostridia; order Lachnospirales; family Lachnospiraceae; genus Sellimonas; species Sellimonas intestinalis. Next base: position 6,366 of record NZ_LGAJ01000003.1, read on the forward strand.
TGCCGTCATCGGTGCACGAGTTGATCGCAGTCGATCCTAAAAAATTTGATCAGCCGGATGCGGAGTATGAAAAAATGGTTCAGGAAATCAACCAAAGTGAGGTGGAATATGGGGAACAGTTGTCGGACCATATCTATCGGTATCGGAGTAAGGAGACCGGGCTGGAAATGTATCAAGAAGGAAAATGGTACGAAAACAGCATCCAGATCCCGACACCGGAAAAGATCCCAAAACGATAAGGGGGAAGATTCATGGAACCATCTACGAAACTAGAAGAATTGTACTCTTATCATCAAAAGGGAATGGAAGAAATTTTGTCCAGACAGCAATTGGAAGAGCTTTTTCGGCATCCAGAACAAAAGACCGGAGAGTTTGAACACTGGCTGAATACGCAATGTCAGACCGGACAGTTAAAGAAGCTGGTCCCGTTAGAGGAACCTACAAAATTTGGAAGTCTGATTGCAGAAAGACGCAAAGAGATTGGAATGTCCGTGGAGCAGTTGTCAAGGCTCTGTCTGATTTCGCCGGAGCAGCTAAAGTGGATTGAAGCCGGAGTGTTCAATCCGGATCAAAATACGTTACAATGGCTTGCCAATGCAATCGGAGTGCACCGATCTAATCTGTTAAATGGACAGATCAAATTAAAGCCGGATTATCAGGAATGTCTTAAAGCGATAGAAGGCATGCAAGACGAACTGCTGTTGGCTAAAGAGCATCTGAATCGTTTGAATCAATTTGTTGCGGATCATGGTGTGACGGAGTACCAAGTTCAGAAACATGAGGATCAATATCGAGTCAAACGTACAGTTAGTAAAGAAGTGCAATTAAATGGCGTCATTCGGGAATGGAAGGATGAAAAGTCTGCAAGGCAATTCGCAGATCAATTAAATCAAAGAAAAGCAATTATGGAAGATAAAACCGATTCGGCCCGGTATGTTGTGCGGTCAGAAGAAGGCTTTTTGAAAGCGGAAAAAGAAGAGGAGAATCAGCCGGAAGAGATTTATCTGATTGTAGACACGAAGACCGGGGAAGCGGTGTTGGATCAAAGAGACGTTATCTTGGAATTTCGCAATAAGGAAACCGCACAAAGCTACGCGGATCGGTTAAATCAGAAAGAAATAGCCTTGGAATCATCCATAGAGAAGACTGTATCCTTACAAAAAATTCAGAATTTGCCGCAATTACAGCCTGGAAAGTAGGAGAGGATAAACGATGGATCAGGAAGATGAAAGAGTACTTTATAACATTCAGAATGGTACCCGGATGGTAAGTATGCTGTTATTTGCAGATGCCAGAATGGCATTATGGTTATATCAGATGCTATCCAGAATGTATGATCAGAAGTTGTTAAAACACACGGATCTTCTTACATTCGAAAAATTCATAAAGGTTACAAAAGGGAAACTGGATTTAATCAATGTGCCGGGAAATACGGTCCGTTTCCAGCAGGATTTAAAACAGGCACAAATCCGTTACTGTGTGATGCCGGATCTAATCAATCGGATGGAATGGTCCAGATTGCCGTGTTCAGTGAAGATCGGCAGAAGTTTCAGGCATTATTTGAACAGCATATTAACCGGGAGATGCAGGGAGGCCGGAAAGGGATCGAAGAATTATCCCGGCCGACAGAAAACCACGTGAGTTATATTAGTATTCAATGTATACGGGAAAATTATACCAATATCCGCCAGAAGAAGCGGAGCTGAATTGAAAAAGCATTATACCAAAGTGGCAGACTCTATACAGCAATCTTCCAAGATCGCATTAGGCAAAGAAGCAGCTGTGAAAACGGGAAGACCGGAAAAAATTCCGGCAAATCCAATCAAAGCAAAATAGGCAGGAGGATCTGGCATGATTGAAAAGCAGAAACCCGCAATTGGACTGTATGTAATCGCATTGCTTATTTTTTTGACAGTGAGTTATTTCCTGTCCGGATTGTTCCTCTTTTCCGGTTTGTCTATAGAGAATCTGCAGGATACTGCAGCCTATATTTTTCTGCATCCATTAAGAAACTGGTGGAATGACAAAAGCCCGGCCTGTCTGGGAATTGGCCTATTAGGCTGGATTTGTTTTGTAAACTGGCACAGCTATCATAACCGAAATTTCCATTTTAATAAGGAATATGGATCAGAAGAATGGGCGACACCCGGAAGTCTAAAAAGAATTCGGAATAAAGATGAACGGAAAAATAGAATCCTGAGCAAACATGTGTCCGTATCCATGGAGGGGGTGTTATCCAATAACAATATGTTTATTATTGGATCGTCGGGATCTTATAAAACCAACGCTGTCGTCACTCCCAATTTACTAAAGGCAGCAAATCACTATATTGCGCTGGACGTGAAAGGGGAGCTGCAGTATAAATTTGGACATTATCTGCAGGAAAAAGGGTATACGATCCGGTCTTTAAATCTCAAAAACCCGGAGAAATCGGACCGTTACAATCCATTCCTCTATATTGAGAAGGAAGAAGATTTAATCAGGCTGATCACAAATCTCCATGAAGCGGTAAAAAAACTGGATGCCATGCAGGGCGAACCGTTTTGGGATGACGGAGTAGATCTGTATTTGCAGGCGATTTTCTACTACGAATGGCTGGAGTCGATGGAAGAATCCCGTGTGGGAAGTATGAACAATATTCTATATCTGGTCAATTTGGAGACACAAAAGATGCCGGATGGGGAAACTACAAGACTCCAGCTGGAAATGGACAAGCTGGCAAAACGAAAAGGGGATTTTTACCCGCCGGTACGGGATTACCGAAAACTGAAAGAAGGGGCAACGGAAACTGTTCGGAGTATCATCATCATGGTAAATGCAATGCTAAAACTCTGCGAAACGGCAGGGGTAAAACGCATTTTTGAAGGAGATGATATCCAGATACGGGAATTGGGAGCAGGAGTTGGAGGAACAGCAGAGCATCCAACAGACCGTAAGATTGCGTTGTTGCTGGTCTTGCCGGATAATGACAGATCCTACAATTTTTTGATTTCCATTTTTTATACCCAGGCATTCGATATCTTAATGCGGATGGCAGATAACGAATACCATGGTCCTCTCCCTATTCCGGTTGAGTTCTGGATGGATGAATTCTATGCCGGGTCAAAACCGACCGATCCGGATGTCCTTCTGGGGGTGGTAAGATCCCGAAATATTTGTATGATGCCGGTGCTGCAGTCGGTTTCCCAGATTAAGACATTATTCAAAAATGATAAATGGGAAACCATGCTGGATAATTGTGCGACCTTATTGTACTTGGGATCGGGGCCGGGAGCATTATCTACTCATAAATATATTTCCGAACTGCTTGGAAAAATGACGATTGATACACGCCATGATGGCCGCAGCATGGGAAGAAATGGAAGTACCAGTGAAAATTACCAGCAGTCCGGGCGTGAACTGATGACTCCGGCCGAAGTCAAGCGACTTGATCGAAAAAAGTGCATTATTTTTATGGAAGGGCAAAGACCGATTCTGGATGAAAAGGCATTGCCTTTCCATACGAAAGAGTATCTTCATGCAATGGAATTAAACAAACAAGGCGGTTATGAGCATCCGGTTTTTACATATTACGATTCTGAAACTATGTCCTATCACACGATCCTGTGTCGGGACCGTATTCACATTTTAGACCGGAAAGAAGCAGAATATTATTTGGAAGCTGCCAAGAAAGACCCGAATATCCATGTATTTCAGGCAAAAGGAAAAGAATTTCTCTATCAGGACTGGAATAAAGCTCCGTTTCCTTCTGAGCAGGAAATTGAAAAGGCATTTCAAAATATTATAAGAAATGTAAATCGGGAAGCGGATCAAACGCCGCCAGAGGATGTTCTGGCAATGAAAAATGGGCAGAAACAGTCTGATTTGGAAGAAAAGGAAGAACAATGGGATTTATCCGGATCTCTGATAGAATGTATCAAGCGATACAGTGCAAGGCTGTCGGAGGAAGAATTAAATGAGATTATTTTAGGGATTGAACAGGGGCTGACAGAAAAACAGATAAAAAGTTATTTTCAGTATCCGGCAAAAAAAATGGAGCAACATAGAAAAGCATTTTTATTAATAAAATAATTAAGGGGGAATGAAAGCGTTAGACCGACATCGGTCTAAAATTTTTAATGCCTCGTAAAAAATAAGACCGATAAATTCTGCGAAAGCCGGTGTTTACACCATGTTTAGCAAGAAAGTATCGGCCTAATTCTGAGCTACTTTAGTCCTAAGATTTTTAACTTTTCATCTTCGGTAAGGAAGTCCCATTTCCTTACCGGCTGTTTGCCCAACATCTTTGAAATGGCTTCTGCCGCCATTTCAGGATCAGTCTCCGCATAGATTTCCGTTGTGGAAATATCCTCATGCCCAAGAAGTTTTGCTATCTCCGGGAGAGAGACCCCAAGCCTGTATAGCTGCGCCCCATAGGAATGTCGGAGAAGGTGCGGATGGATGGAAGGCAGCTTTGGATTGGAACAGCGGGCAGCGTCCCCATACTTTTTCAGGATGCGCTGCACGTTGTCCTCAGACATCATTTCTCTGCCACCTTTTGCAGTCGGATAGAAAAGATAATCATCCGGGTTCTCTTTGGGATGGTAAAGGGGCAGTAATACTTGTAGTTTTTTAGAAAAGAATCCTCCGGGATAGGGACGATATGCGGTTTGTTTCCTTTACCGGTGATTCGGATGTACGGATACTTTTCATTTATAATGACGTCTTTTAACTGGACAGAACGCATTTCGGCAAGTCGCGCCCCGGTTGAGAACAGGAACAGGATAATGAAGCGATCCCGTACCCCTATCTTTGTCTGTGGCGGCTGCGCAAGGAGCAGTTCAATATCTGCCTTATCCAGCCAGTTATGGCGTTTCGGGTACGTTTTCTTGTGCTTCACAGCAGAAATGCTGATTTGCAGGGGTACAAGCTCCATATCACGGGTGGCGGCATATTTCAGGTGTGCCTTTATCCCGGACAGCCGGACATTCCGTGTGCCCCAACACTGTTGTTGTCAGCAACACTGCTCAAAAATTCGCGGATCACTTCTTCTGTAATAAAATCAGTTGTGATCTGGTCAACAGTTTTTGAGTAGGTTTCGTAGAGATAAATACGGAAAGCGTTCAATGACTGGCAGTAAGTTTCGATTGTCCGTTCGCTGTGAAGTTCAGAGCGCAAGTGGTTGAAAAAATCCTTTGTGTAGATGAAAAACATCTTTTTTGGCTTTTGTTTATTCTTCCGCATAGACCACACCGATTCCTTTCTCAAGGGCGTCCACCTTCTCCCGGTAGACAGGGAAAAGCTGTGAGGTGATATGCAGATAGTACAGTGTATAGCGGATGTGCTTGTGTCCCATGTACCTGCAAAGATACTGAATCCAGTTATAGAAATCTTCTCCTGCGTCAGCACATTTTTTAATGTTTTGAACAGCAAAGAGATGGCGGAGGCCATGCGTTGTAAACCTTTTTCCGGGCAGCTCCAACAACCCTGCCTTTTTAAGTATGGCCTGAAAAATCTTGCTGACATCGGCGCTTATCATGTGTTCCCGTTCCTGGTTCGGCTTGAAAAAATAAGTACGATCAGGGAACTGCTTCTGGTAATACCGGTCAAAACGGTAGCATAAGTCCAGAAGGTCATCTGACAAGGGAAGCTCCCTGTCTTTCATGCCCTTCGATTGGTAGATACAGATCGTCCCTTTGGGGAAATCAATATCTGACACCTTCAGGTTGCACGCTTCGGAGCTGCGGAGGCCACAACAGTAAACCAGCCGGAAAAATACCGGGAACATCGTGTCTTTATACGGATATGTCTCTGTCGGGATCAGCTTGGTGTCAACAGTTTCAAAAAACAACGAAAGCTGTTCATCCGTAAACAGATGGGGTTCCTCTGCCTTTGGCCTCTTAATCCGGTAATTCGGGACATAAGCGTTTAAGCCAAGCGACTGCTGGTATTCCCCGATATGCTTCATTGTTAAGACCCGCCGCGCCATGTGGTGCCGGGATGGAGAATCGGAGCTGTGAATCCATGTTTCGGCAATCTCCTTTGTAAGTAGTGTGGCTTCTGGATACTCTCTGGCGCAGAAAGCATCAAAGTCGTTAAGGAAAAAACCAATAAACTTTAGCTGCAAACCGGAACGGTGCCGGATGGTAAGCATTTCTTCCATAACAGGGCCAAATTTACTTGCGTACATCAGTATTCCTCCCTTCGGCAAGGGATCAGGGAGATGTCTAACGCACACCGCTTCATTTTTGCTTCATCCGTTGAGAGATACACGCGGACAGAGTTTTTGTCGATATGCCCTAACATTTCGGAAATGAGCGGTAACGGTGTTCCTGACTGCAAAAGCCGCGACGCAAAAGTGCGCCGGTAAATATGGAGACCATCGTGCGGAAGATTTTCATAGGATTCCGTCCCCTGTGTACGGTATTTCATCCTGTAATGCCTGCGGGCCAGCTTTTTTATCGGGTCTACGGACGTGACAAAAATATATTCCTGCTTACAATCCCGGCGCTCGTTCAGGATGTAATCAATAATGGCGTTTTGTGTGGCGCTGTCTATGGGAATTTCAAGGTCAACCCCCGTCTTTTTCTGGTGGATATGGATGGTCTCTTTTTCCAAGTCGATGTCGCAGAACCTCAATGCCCGGATGTCGCAGCTTCGGAGGCTGGTGTGCAGCGCCAACAGGAGAATCGCCTGATCCCTCTTGTTGACAAGGCTGTCCGGCTCATCTTCCAGAAGGTCTGCCTCTACTTTTTCGTCAATCGTAGTAATGATCTTGTTTCTGGACTGGCGGATTTTAGGCAGGGCATAAGGAAGGGTCTTGCAGGCTGTGTAACCGGCATCTGTCGCAAACCGCAGAAACTTTTTCAGGACACACAATTCCGTCTGGAACCCTTTCAGGTTCCGGTTCTTGAACCGGTCTGTCTGGAAATAGTCCAGAAGGTTTTGGTTCCTTGCATCGGAAAACTTTGTAATACCTACGCTTTCCAGATAAAGGAGAAGCTTGCGGGCCATGGAACTGTACGACTTTATGGTAGTCGGATATTTGCCTTCCTCTTTCATAACTTCCTGAAATTCAACAAGAATGTTTTTATATTCATCAGTTTCAGGAAGTTCCGGGGTGAAACACAGATAATGACGCCATTCCGTCAGTGTTCCGGCCTGCTGTTCTGCCGGCAGATGGACGAACCTGTGCAGTGCTTTCCAGCCAACATAGGATGCGCTAAGCACGCAAGCCGGATCGTGATCCAGAGAATTGACCCATTTAAGGCAGAGCGTCAGTTCAAACGGCTGATCCAGACTTTTTAAGTGTCCTACCAGCATTTCAGTAAAGCGTTTGTAACGGTCAAGCACAGCATGGGACGTTGTGCCTAACCGTATGATTGTGGCGATGGTTTCGTCAACGAGATGACGGAACCCTTGTTCATCAAATTTCATAGGGACTCCTTTCTGTGGTTGGTGACTTGCTATCACCTACACTATATCAGAAAGGACGAAGTAGCTTAGAATTAGACCGATACTTTTTGCTTGGCTTGGCGATTTTACGGGTTTCATCACATATTTATTGGCATAACTAATTACCCGGCATTAAATATGCTTTTTGAGTGAAAGCAAGATAAGGTGGAGTTTGGTAGATCAACAAATATTACATATTTTTTTGCTACAAAGGCAAGGGATATTATATTTCTTGATATTTCAAGAAGAAAGAATTTCGATTTTGTATGTTTTATGGCTATAGTTCAGTTATATAGGTACAATGTATGGTTTTCGATAATAAAAAATACTTTTATTATTAAATCAGAATTTATTCTAAATTATTGAATCAAGGAAGTGCCATCAAATGGAAATTGAATATCAAAATATGAAAATTAAAATATGCGAAAGAACATTAAAAATTGAGATTAGATATAATGAAACTTTTTGGAAGAGCGATTCATCATATAATCCATACTTTATAGAAAATAAACAAAAGTACTATTTAAATGAGGCCGATATTATTAACCACAATAAGTGGGAAAATGCTATAGGTATAGGAATTGATACTTACTTTTCGGGATTTGGTAATTTTGAAAAAAACTATGAATTAATGACAAGAGTATGGATAGAAAAAAATGATAAAAATGTCATATTTGAGTTAATTCCGATAAAAGAAGATGAGAAGATAAGTGAAATATGTTGGCCTTGTCATTTTGAATTTGAGAAAAAAAGTCAAAATTGGTATACACTAATTAATGTACAGCAAGGGCTATTGCTACCGAATACATGGGAAAACGAATTTGGAATGCCATTTTTTGATGGACAATTTTGTACTTCAGCTTCCTATATGCCATGGTATGCACAAATAAAAGATGGACAAGGTTATCTTGCTATTTGTGAACAACCATGGGATGCATTTTATTACGTTGATCATCCAGCAGGAGGACCATATACACATATAGGCGTTAGATGGGTACCAAGCTTAGGATTGATGCGTTACAAAAGATGTATAAGAATGATTTTCCAAGAAAATACAGATTATACAAAGATTTGTAAAAAGTATAAACAATATATAAAGGAACAGGGGAAGTTTATAACTTTAAAGGAAAAAAGAATTAAGTTGGATGTAGATAAATTAGTTGGAGCCGCTATTATTCATGAAGGAATAAAAACAAGTATTGCTAATACGTCTATCTTTTATGATAAGAACAATATTCAGAACAATTATTCCCTTACTACTTTTGAAGAAAGAAAAGAGGAAATTATTAATTATTCAAAGCTGGGATTAGAAAAAGCCTATGTTCATTTAGATGGATGGATGCAAGATGGATATGATAATAAACATCCAGATGCATTAGAAGCATGTAAAGAAGCGGGAGGATGGGATGCATTTAGGGATTTTATTAAAACACTACATGATTTAGGATATGCGGGCGGTATTCATGATCAATATCGAGACTTTTATTTTGATGCAAAATCTTTTTCAAAAGAATTTGCATGTCAAAATTCTGATGGAAATATTACGGTGCATCAATTATGGGCAGGTGGAAAACAATCCTATTTATGTGCATCTCAAGTACTACCTTTTGTAAAAAGGAATTACAAAAACTTGGAAGAGCATCAAATAGATTTAGATGGTACATATATTGATGTGTTTAACTGTAATGAAGGGGATGAATGTTATAATTATAAGCACAAAATGTCACGAAAAGAATGCCTGGATTATAGAATGCAGATTTTTTATTATTTAATTTCAAAAGGAATTTTAACTAGCTCAGAAGAAGTAACTGACTGGAGCTTACCTGGAGTAGTATTTGCTCATTATGCACCATACAATTTTATGATGTATGATCAAAAAGCCGCAAGAAATGGAATACCGGTTCCGTTGTTTAATTTAGTTTATCATGAGTGTGTTATTATTCCGTGGATGATGGAAAAGTATAAAGATGAAGATTATATGCTTTATGCATTAATCAATGGCGGAATACCGTATTTAAAAAGAGAATCATCATATCCTAATATGGATGGATGCTTCGGAAATGATGAAAATTTAAGTCTTAAAGAACGAATAAAGCGTTGCAAAATTGTAATGGATCTGCATAAAAAAGTAGTCTATAAAGAATTAATTAAACATGAGTTTATTGATAATGATTATAAAAAACAAAAAAGTGTTTTTTCTGATGGGACAGAAGTAGAAATCGATTTAAATACTAATAGGTTTTATATAAAGTGAATTATAGATAAAAAAAATATATATATGCTATAATGTATCTGAAAACTTAGTATTTAGAGAAAGGAGAATATATTATGGCATTTCCACAGGAATTAGCAATTGTTATTCAAAAAGAAATGGAGAAACTTGACTTAAAACAAGTAAAAATAATATCTGATAATATTACAAATAAGTATAGGAACGAGAGTGGGAAAAATAGGTCACTTATTAATAAAGAAATAGAAGCGCTTGTCTATTCCGCTGTTCGGATGCCAGCAACATATGAAGCTGTATCTAGTGTTTTAGACCAAACAAAAAAACTATATAGCAAAGAATGTAAAAGCCTTTTAGATGTTGGTGCTGGTACTGGGGCAGCAACTTGGGCAGCTTGTAATTATTTCAATATAGAAAAAATTGTATGCTTAGAAAAAGAAGCTGCAATGGAAAAGATTGGAAGAAAATATATGAGAGAAGGCCATAGAGCTATTCAACAAGCAGAATGGTATTCACAAGATTTAATTAACATGGAAATTGAAGAAAAATATGATATGGTAATTTCCTCATATGTTTTAAATGAAATGACTGGAAGTGCCAGAAAGACTGTTATTAGTAAATTATGGAATTGTGCCGATAAATTATTAGTTATTATTGAACCAGGAACGCCAAAAGGATTCGATGTAATAAAATATGCTAGAGAACAACTTCTTAATTTAGGAGCACATATAGTGGCACCATGTCCGCATGAACAAGAATGTAGGATAAAAAGTGACGATTGGTGTCATTTCACATGTAGAGTGCAAAGAAGTAAATTGCACAAATTGATAAAAAATGCCGATGTTCCTTATGAAGATGAAAAATATTCATATATTGTTTTTGCGAAAGAAAAAGTAGACAACGAAGGAGTGAGAATATTAAGACATCCACAGATTGCGAAAGGTAGAATTGATTTGGAGATTTGTGGAAAAAATGAAAATAAAAAAATTAGAATTACAAAAAAGAATAAAGAATTGTTTAAAAAAGCAAGGAAAGTGAAATGTGGTGATATGATAAAATGAAAAATATTGATTGGGATTTTCTAAAAAAGGATATGACCTTTATAATATTGAATTGTTTAGTTAATAGAATTCCTTGTTGGAGAATTAGAAAAAAGTTTTATGAAGGATTTGGAATGAAAATAGGGAAGGGGGCGAGAATAGGTTTATATACCATAATAATTGCACCACAAAAAATAGAATTAGGGGAAAGAAGTATTATAAACCATTCATGTTTTGTGGATGGAAGTGGAAAAGTCATTATTGAAAATGATGTATCTATCTCCTGCTTTGCAAAAATAATTTCGTGTACACATAGTACAAGATCGGAAATATTTGAGTATAAAACCAATCCCATATGGATAAAAAATAATGTATGGATAGCAACGGAGGCGATTATTCTAGATAATTCTATAATCGAAGAAAAAGCTATAATTGGATCGGGGAGTATTTTTAAGGGGAAAGCCGAGAGTAATTGCATATATTATGGAAATCCTTCTAAAAAAATTAAAGATAGGCAACTAAATAAAAATTACAGAATAGATTTTAATCCTTATTTTAGATAAATGGTTATTATATAGAAAGTGTGAGTATTTCTTTTATAAAAAGAATGAAATATAAAAATACCCATTTTATCATAACATAAAAATAAAAGAAATGGAATATAGGAGGAGATGCAAAATGAAAGTATTTATTTCAGGTGTTGCGGGCTTTTTGGGAAGCCATTTAGCAGATAGTCTTATTAATCAAGGTGTAGAAGTGGTTGGAGTTGATAATTTAGTAGGCGGGCAATTGAAAAATGTAAATTCAAAAGTGGAATTTCATCAGGAAGATTGTGGTAATTTAAAAAAGATGAATGAGTATATGAAAGGGTGCGATGTGGTTTTTCATGCAGCATGTACAGCTCATGATGGACTGTCATTGTTTTCACCGTATTATATTACTCATAATACATTTGGGATTACTATGAGTGTCTTGAGTGCTGCGGCACAGAATAAAATAAAAAAATTTATATATTGTTCTAGCATGTCTAGATATGGGGAGCAGGAAACACTGCCATTTATAGAAGAAATGGATTGTAATCCTAGGGTACCATACGGAGTGGCAAAATATGCTGCGGAACTGGTAATTCGACAAATATGTGAACTAAATGACATATATTTTAATATTGTTGTGCCTCATAATATAGTCGGACCAAGGCAGCGTTCAAATGACCCGTTCAGAAATGTAGCTGCAATAATGATTAATAGAATGTTACAAGGGAAACAACCGATAATTTATGGAGATGGGGAACAAAAAAGGTGTTTTTCTGATATTGAAGATGTAATTTATTGTATTGAGCAACTAATTTTTAGAAATGACTTGAATGGAGAGATTTTTAATATTGGACCTGATGAGGAATTTGTGTCGATAAACGAATTGGCTAAAATAATTGCAAATGAATTAAAATTTAATCTGCACCCAATTTATGTTCCAGCACGCCCAAACGAGGTCAAATATGCCACCTGTTCAGCAGAAAAGGCAAGAAGGATATTAAATTATAAAACTAAAGTAGATTTAAAAACAAGTATTAAAAGGATGGTTGATTACATAAAGAAAGATGGAGCAGAGGAGTTTGAGTACAATTATGATATTGAAATAATTAATGATAAAACTCCCAAGACATGGAAAGATAAAATGATATAAAAGTTTTTTAAAGTAATACCATTAAGAAAAAATTAGGAGGAGAAAGATGAAAATTTTGATTTTAGCATATTATAATCCATGGATTAGTGGGGGCGGTCATAGGCCGATTTGCTTATGTGAAGAGGATATTGCGCGTGGTGATGAAGTTGTTTTTTTATTTGAAAGTGATTCAGAAATAGATCAAATGAAAAAATTTTCACTGTTTAATTCTCACAGATTACGACTTTTACGGAGAGACAAAGAATCAGGAAAACTTATAGCTATGCATCAACAGGCCGAAATTTTTGAAACAGAAGATGACATTTTAGAAAAATGGAGACCAGATTATATTAAATCCCATAATCCGGTAGAAAGTTTTCTTGGAATCTTAAAAAAGGCAAAAGAAAAAGGAATTTTTCACATTTATGATCAGATGGATTTTTGGGATGGATTTCCTGTACAACCTTGGGGGAAAGATGTGGAAAAGGAATATATCTCTATGGCAGATCAATGCATTACTATTAGTGAATGGCTAGCTCAAAAGAATCGAGAGATTACAGATAAAGAATTTAAAGTTATTCCAAATGCAATAAAAAATGCATTTGCTGATAAATTATTTATGAGTTATGAAGAAGTAAAAGGACGTAGTAAAAGAAAGAAAAAACAAATTATTTATTCTGGAGCTATTTGGCCAGAGTGGTTTGAAATGGATATTATAGAATATCTTGTTGAAAAATTTCCGGAATACGAATTTTTGATGTTAGGCCCATATTTGCCATGCAAAGATGAAGATGATGGGAGAAATATTGCTGAAATTATTAAAAACTTAGAACATAATTATAATATTAAATTTTTGGGACAAGTTCCACACGAAGAATTAGTATCATACTTACGACAAGCGAATTTAGCAATAGTTCCGTTTGTGGTTAATGAAGTTACCAAAGCGTGTTCACCATTAAAATGTTTTGAGTATTTGGGAGCGTTTCTGCCAGTTGTTTCAACAAATTTACCAGAAATTAAAAATTATCCAATGATAGAATTTGCATGTAGTAAAGAAGAGTTTGCAAATAAAGTTGAAAAAATGATTGATCATAAAATTACTGAAAATGAATATAAAATGATGCGTAATTTTACGGAAGAGAACACATGGAAAGCACGAAGTCAAGAGATTAATAATATCATTATCGATAAAAATTAGGCTAGGAGATAAAAATGATTTCTTTAGGAATTTGTGGAGGACATGACGCCAATTGGTGTGTCTTTAAGGATGGAAAATTATTAGGGGCATTTGAAAAAGAAAGATTTTCAAGGATTAGACATGATTCAGGAAATGTTATGGATTATGTTGAGAAAACATTAAGAAAGTTAGGAATTAGCCCTAATGAAATTGATGTTATTATGACAACAGAAGCCAATTTTAAGGGAACGGATCCAGGATTAGAATATGTTAGCAAAAAGGTATATGATGAACCAAATGAATGGGTTGAAATGAAAGTTAAATTTTACGGAAGAGAGATACCATGCTTTTCAGTGCCGCATCATTTGAGTCACGCATCATATGCGTTTTATACAAGTAATGAGGAAGAGTCAGTGACTTTAACATGGGATGGAGGTGGAGATTTTTATACAACGAATGCGTATACCTCTACAAGTATTTCTTATTGGGAGAACAATAAACTTAAGTGGTTTAAAAAAATAGGAAATTGTGATATTGGCTCGCTTTGGCATATTTATTCTAAAAGTATTTTTCAGAATCCATTCGCTGCTGGTAAGCTTATGGGATTGGCTGCATTAGGAGAAAACAAATTTGTAGAAACATTTGCGGATTATTGTATGAGACCTGTAAGAGGATGTCTAAATCCAGCAAAAGCTATCAAAAACTGTTGGCCGGATGAGGATATGCCAATGTTTTCTGCTGTAAATAGTTGGCAGCATAAAGATGCTGCAGATATTGCATATGCTATACAAAAGGTTACAAACTATGCCGGAATAAATTTAGCAAAAAAAGCGTATGAGGTGACAAAAGCTAAAACGTTGTGTTTGGGTGGAGGAGTGGCACTAAACGGTTATTTAAATACGGAACTTGCCAAATTAAAGATATTTGATCGAGTCTTTGTTCCACCTTCAGTACATGATGGAGGTCTTTCTCTGGGGGCTGTTATGTTTATTTTGAATAATGTACTAAACTTAAAAACTTGTAAAATAAGTGATCAGGACTTGGTATTTAACGGTACAGAATATAATGATGAGGAATGTATAGGAGCTATCCAGAAATATGGGGTGAAGGCAGAACCTTTAAATCGATTTAGTATTATTCAACGAACTGCAGAGGAAATTAGTAATGGAAAAGTAATTGCTTGGTATGAAGGCAAGAGTGAACATGGACCAAGAGCGTTGGGACATAGAAGTCTCCTGGCTGATCCGAGATATCCGAAGATAAAAGAAAGACTTAATAACGAGATTAAATTTAGAGAACCATTTCGTCCGATTGCACCGGTAGTATTGGAAAAAGATGTGCATTATTGTACAAGGGATATAGAGTATAGTCCTTTTATGATGCACATTGTAGAAACTACGGATGAATTTCGAGATGAAAATCCAGCAGCGGTTCATTTAGATGGAACAGCTAGAATACAGACAGTTGCCGGTAATTCTGGGATTGGAGAAATCATTGAATATATGAAAGAGAATACTGGGGGAAAAGCTTTACTAAATACTTCATTTAATTGCAACGAACCTATTGTAGAAACTCCAGAAAATGCAATAAAGACATTTTTAGAAGTTCCTATTGATTATTTGTGCTTAAATGGCAAATTTTGGATAAAAAAGGAATAAAAAGATGAAAATGGAAGTAAATGTGGTTATCCCGATGTACAATTCAATATCTAGCATTGAAAAGTCAGTACGTAGTGTTTTAGGGCAAAAGAATATTTCTGTAAAAGTATTTGTTGTTGATCATGGATCAGATGATGGAGCGTTGGAGTTGGTTACGCATAAATTTGGAAATGATAAAAGGGTAAAAATTATTCCGATCGGAAGAAGTAAAAACGAAAAACGGTCTGCATCTAAACCTATGAATCGTGGAATACAAGAAATTATGAATCAGATGAGAAATGATTTAGATATTTGGGTGATGAGGCTTGATGCAGACGATATATTGTACAATCCGCATGTATTAAGCAAAGCTATAAATATGAAAAAACAAGATACATTATTAATTTGCGGTTCAATTATTTTTTCTAATTCGTCTAAAAAGATAGCAAGTAAATATTATTTGCAAGAGAAATATGCAACAGTTAGCAAACTATGCAAATGTGCAGCTTATGGGTTCCCACATCATGCAACCTTAATTGCATTAAATTTGCTAAAAACTATTGAAAAGGAAGAAAACTCTTTTTTTTGTACAAATATCGGTTATGGAGAAGACTTTGATTTTTCACTTAAATTATTTAAAAATTGTAATGATAATCAAATTATTTTTACGGAAAATGAATTTATAATAAAAGAACAAAGTGGTGAAACAATAACGAATACGATTAGCACAAAAAATTATATTAAAGATCATATAATGATTTTGCTGAAAAATTCAAAACTTTCAAAAAAATTCATGTTAAAAACAATACTTTGGAGGCTTCTTAATAATTGTAGATTTTGTAAAGGTGTAATGAACAGAATGGAAGCTCCAGCTCTAAAATTTGCGAATAGCACGATAGAGAATTATGAGATAATAAAGAGAATGTCAGGATGGACGGAAGAATGATGGATTCATATACTCAGGTATACAAAAAATTGTTAAATAGATTATTGGAAAAGACAGATCTAATTACAGAAGACATTTTGGGATTTGAACGTTTCCTAATAATTGATAAATATACATGGTTCAAAGAATTTATAAAACAAAATGAAATTTTGCCAATTCAAATAGACTGGCAATTGACCAGTAGATGTAATTTGAATTGTAGATGGTGTGTAGGAGCTAATATTAATAAAGAAAATGAAACATCCGAAATACCGGATTCAATGAATAAAGAGGATATACAAAGGATTGCTACTCAAATCATATGTGCTAAAAAAAACGGGACGAAAATTGAAACAGTCCAATTTTCAGGATTCACAGGAGAACCATTACTAAAATGGGATTGTTTGATGATGGCAATAAAATTACTAAAAAAAGGAAATCTTAAGATAGGAATTTTTACGAATGGAACTCTTATGACTGAAAAGACTTGGAATGTACTATGCCATACAGATTCTGTTCATATAAGCATAGATGGTGGACCTGAAACCTGGAATGCCATAAAACAGCCAAACTATATTAAGTATACTTATTTTACGATTATTAATAATATTAAAGGTTTGGTAGAAGAGAAAAAAAGAATAGAAAGTAAGACTGAAATTAATGCAGGCTATACAGTTACATATGACAATTTCAAGGATTTAGAAACGGTAATTAAAGATTTAATAGAAGTTGGGGCAAATTCTATTTGTATCAAATTTGATATAACGGGAAATGAGAAAGATAAAATCGAAAATGAAGAAGCTATGATTAGTACAATAAATAATTATATAAAAAAATATAATTCCGAACGGTTTAAGGTACTAATGATGCACACTTATGTACCTGAAAAAAGTCGTGGAAGGTGGAAATGTTCACAAGGATGCTATTATCGTTATTTTTTTGCAACGATTGGTTCGGACGGAAAAGTATATCCTTGTGATTATCAGACATCTAAAGAATGTCCAAATTTTGGTGATTTACGACAAAATTCTTTGTGTGATGCATTATATAACAAGCAAGAAAGATGGGATGGAATTATTACAACAAAATCGGATGTTACAAATATTTGTCCACCTTTTGCAGAGGTTATTAATCCATATTTAAAGGAGGTTACAACATTAGTCCAAGAATTTGGCGCAGATATGGTTATAAAAGTGTACGAAGAAATGAGAAATCAGATACTTAAAAAATAGATTTGTACTGAAAAATTAAAGAAAGACTACTTGTTATAATAAATGTCGAATCTAAAATGAAAAATATTGAATGAATTGCGAAAATATACTTCAGATATATATGAACTTTGGAGCCGCATGATAAACAGAGTGTCATTTCTGGCACTCTAAAAGAGGATATATGTAGAATTTATCCGGCTGTTGGTAGGTATGAGTGTTTTTGTTCATGGCAAAAAATAGTTATATTATTTTAGGACTATGAGATAAAGAAACGGTGTAATGTTTTGATTGTCTTACTTCTTATCAAATATGCACCAAAAGATTTATCACGATGATAGATATATGTTGTAGTGTTGTAAAGAGCATATGAAGATATCGATAATTTTGTTTTATATGTGTTATAGCATTATACATATGCTTGGATTGGTAAATGGATGAAGAATACTAGTATAGTATTTGTAGAATCAAAACGGTTGAAATTATTAATCTTGGCAATAGTCATAGCATCCACTGACCTGATGCTGGGAATTGTTAGAATAGACGAATGAAATTTTTTCTCATGATTCGTTTGATGGCTGCTATGACTTTATCAATTTAAGGAGTTACTTGATGAAAGAGTTTGAGGGTGTGGTTTAGTTCCAAAGACTTTGAGGACATAAAGAGTTGGTGGATGTTTTTACAGTTTCATGGCAAAAGGTATAGGCTTCTTTTCTGTATTGTCCTGTAGAATCCAAGAAACTCCTTGAGATTACAACATCGTTCTTAATTAACTGCTATGTGGTATATGGTTGGTTTAAACTACAAAAAAGATTATGGTTGGAACAGTCCTTAAATCAGAGTGGTAGGAGCAATGTACCGATCCATAGTATCTACAAACAGTATAGCATACAGACCTTGGAGAGGGTCTATAAACACTACTACTATATAATATGAGGAGAATCAAATTTGAAAATTATATTACAAGAAGTAGATATAAAAACCAGCGATGGAGAATATTTAAATGGTAATTTGTATCTACCTGTTCAATCGGATAAAGTGCCAGTAATTATTATGCGTACACCGTATGGAAAGCATAATATAAATACTGTTTTTGATCCATATATAATTGTAAAAAAGGGCTTTGCACTTCTTGTTCAAAATGTTCGAGGACGTTATGAATCAACAGGTATTTTTTTGCCATTTGAAAATGAAAAGGAAGATGGAAAAACTACTGTTGAATGGGTAAAGGAACAAAATTGGAGCAATGGGCATATTTATTCATTGGGTGTTTCTTATGAAGGATTTACTGCGATGATGATGGGGGGAGAGGAAGGCGTAGTTGCAATTTCACCGATTATGTCATCAGGAAATATACGAAGAGATTGGTTTTATGAAAATCATTGCCTTAAACAAGCATTTGTACAGTCGTGGTCACATTCTTTTGCTTTTACTGACGAGGAACATATGTTACAACCATCTGTAATTGATTACATACAATTTCTATCAAATGATATAGCAAAATTATATAAAAGAAAGTTGACAGATTTTCCAGTAAATAATAATCTCCCATACTATAAACACTGGATCAATGAAAATGATGATAAGTATTGGAACTATATAGACAAAAAGACAAATGCTCGGTATTGGGATGCAAGTGGGTACTATGTATCAGGATGGTATGATATTTTTTGTGAAGGAACAATTAAGGAATTTCTTTTAGCAGTAAATAGATCTTCAAAACCTCAAAAATTAGTAATCGGACCGTGGTCGCATACAGAAATCTTTAAAGCCACTGTAGGCGATGTTGACTACGGCATATACAATTTTGAAAAATACTCATCAACTGACATTTTGGATTGGTTTTCCAAGATAGAAAAAGGTGAAGATGTTGTGTCAGAAATAAAGCTATTTATTATGGGAAAAAATAAATGGTATTCTTTGCATAAACAGCCAACTGTAATCGAAAGAAACATGTTTTTGGCAATATATACTAATTCATTAGGAGACAAGGAAAGAAGATTACAGTGGGAAGAAAGTAAAAACAATGAAGACGAGTTTACGTATAAGGGAAATGATCTTGTGCCAACTTGTGGAGGAAGATGCATTGATGCAATCCCTAAGGGATTGGGAGGCCCCAAAAATCAGGAACTCATTGAAAATAGAGAAGATGTGTTGGTTTATACATCTGAAAGGTTAACTAAGGAGTTATGTGTTATTGGGAAAATTAAAATACAATTAGTTTGTGAATCAACATTAGAACAAATGGACTATGCTATAAAAATAGTAGATGTTGATCAAGATAATTGTCCTATTAATATATTAGACTCTGTTCTGAGAATAAAACAAAATGCCAATAAAAAAGGAAGTTATGAGTTGACTATAGGAACAATAGCATATTCCTTTTTGGCTGGGCACCGGGTTAGATGTGAAATTTCTTCAAGTAATTTTCCTAGAATAAATGTTCAAGAAGAAATGATAAATAGACAGGCTATGAATAAAATATACTGTGGAGATATAAAAGCAAGTTTTATAAAATTGCCAGAGGTGGAAATATAATATGATAAATAGAAAGAAAAGAAATATTGTTGTTTTTGGTGCAGGGTATGTAGGTCTTTCTGTTGCTGTGTTTCTGAGCGAAAAAAATAATGTTTGTATTTTTGACATAGATCAAGAAAAAATAGCAAAGCTCTTAAATGCTGAATCGCCTATTGAAGATACAGAAATACAAAAATTTTTTGAAATGGAAAAAACAAGATCACAAAAGCAGCTTGGCATTTGTAGTGACATAGAAGAAAAATTAGAAGATGCAGATTACGTAATTATTGCAACACCTACAAATCTTAATCATCAAACAGGGCACTTGGGTTTAGATACAATAAGACAAGTTCTAAAAGATATTAGCAGATGTTCTAAAATCCCC
The DNA here is from genome assembly GCF_001280875.1 of Sellimonas intestinalis. Taxonomy (GTDB): domain Bacteria; phylum Bacillota; class Clostridia; order Lachnospirales; family Lachnospiraceae; genus Sellimonas; species Sellimonas intestinalis. Next base: position 26,578 of record NZ_LGAJ01000003.1, read on the forward strand.
GTGGTAATTATTAAATCTACTTTGCCAATTGAAGGATGCAAAGTATTGCAAGGGGAGTTCCCCTCTATTAGTTTGTTTTATGTTCCGGAATTTTCTAGGGAGGGGAGTTCGTTACTAGATGAGAAAAATCCAGAAAGACTTATCATAGGGTTCTCCGAAAATGCAAATAGAAGGGAAATAATGGATATATCAAAAATTTTTTTGGAAGATCATAAAAATGTACCTGTTAGAATTATGAATACAACAGAGGCAGAGGCTGTTAAATTATTCGCAAATACATATTTGGCAATGCGAATAGCATTTTTTAATGAAATTGATAATTTTTCGGTTTCTTTGAAATTAAACAGCGAAAAAATTATTAGGGGAATTTGTGATGATTCGAGAATTGGAAATTATTACAATATCCCATCCTTTGGATATGGTGGATATTGTCTTCCCAAAGATACTAAAGAATTAAGAAAAAGTTTTACTAATATTCCAGAAAGACTGATTTCAGCAAGCATCGAGGCAAATGAAATCAGAAAAAAATTTATTATAAATGAAATTCAGAAACAAATTGAGAAAATTTCTAAAAAGCAACGGAAAGTAATTGTTGGAGTTTACAGATTAACAATGAAAAGAGGGTCCGATAATTTTAGAGAATCAGCAGTTTTAGACATTGTTCATTGGTTAAAAACGTATAAATGTCAAACAATTATTTTTGAACCTAAATGGAATAAAGAATATTATGAAGATATTAAAGTTGAAAAACAAATACAAAAATTTAAAGAAGAAAGCGATTTAATAATAGCTAATAGAATAACAGAAGATTTGTCTGATGTATTAGAAAAAACATATACAAGGGATATAATACAATGAATCAGGGGGACGAGAATTATGTTAAAAATAATTGCAGTTTTTGGAACAAGACCAGAAGCAATAAAAATGTGCCCGCTAATTAATGAATTAAAATCAAGGGGAACTTTTGATGTAAGAGTATGCGTTACAGGTCAACACAGAGAAATGTTGTATCAAGTATTAAGAATTTTTAATATTATTCCAGACTATGATTTGGATATTATGAAAAATGGACAAGATCTGTTTTATATAACTTCTTCTATTTTATCTAATATTAAGCAGGTATTAGAAAAAGAAAAACCAGATTTGGTAATGATACATGGAGACACAACAACAACAGTAGCAGCTGCTCTTGCCAGCTTTTATTTACAAATTCCTATTGCACATATAGAGGCGGGATTAAGGACATATAATATTTCAGAGCCATTCCCAGAAGAAGCTAACAGGCAGATAGTGAGTATTTTAGCTCAATACAATTTTGCACCAACTGAACAGGCTAAACAGAATTTGTTAAACGAAGGAAAGAAATATGACAATATTTTCATAACAGGAAATACTGGAATTGACGCGTTGGCGACGACAATATCCAAGAATTATCATAGTAATGAATTAGAGTGGGCTAAGGGAAATCGACTAATTTTGGTTACTACCCATAGAAGAGAAAATTTGGGTGAACCTATGAGGAAAATATTTAGAGCAATAAGACAAATTGTAGATGAATATAAAGATGTTAGAATTCTCTTCCCGATTCATCTGAATCCTGAAATAAGAAAAATTGCAGATGAAATTTTAGGGAGAAATTCACAAATCCATTTGGTGGCGCCTTTAGAAATTATGGATTTTCATAATATAATGAAAAGAAGTTATTTTATTTTAACAGATTCGGGAGGTATCCAAGAAGAGGCAGCAGCATTAAAAAAGCCGGTTCTTGTGACAAGAAACATAACTGAACGTTTAGAGGGAGTAGTGTCAGGAAATTTAAAGCTTGTAGGAACGGATGAAAAAGTCATATACAATAATATGAAAAAACTATTAGATAATGAAAAAGAATATGATGAAATGTGCAATGGAATAAATCCATATGGCGATGGATATGCAAGTAAAAAAATAGCAGATATTCTTGAAACGATCTATAGAAAATAATTGGTAAGAAATGGATTTCAGTTGTTTTGATATGTTTGTTTTAATGTTGAGCTGCTTAGTGCATGAAAATTAAAGGAACACTTATTTGTTAATGCAGAAGAGAAAAAGTTGAACATGTATAGAATATAGCAAATAAAACAAGAGAATTCAGCGTGGTAAACGGAATCTTATTGATTTTACTTAAAAAGATTACCAGAGCTTTCTCTACACTATAGCATGATTCCAGTGAGAAATCTTTGTCAGATGAAAACAATAAGACTTGGGCGTGGATAATTCCTATATCTCTTCATAGTAACAAAAACGGAAAAAGTTTTTATTCTTTCTATTTTGAATAATGATCTATAGGAGATTTCAGAAATACACTTCCCGGATTAGATGTCAGAGTATCCTCTCTGGTTTCATCATTAATAACTGGTATTGCCGTATCGTGATTATTTTCTATTATCCGAGATAGCTTATAGATAAGAGGGGAATTGCGATCTGCTAGAACAGGCTATCTGTTAATGCAGACAATTTGTATCTGGAGTCCGGTTGTGTTATTTTGATTCCTAGAATTCTTTTGACACGAGAGAGAACCTTTTGGGATTATAGGATACGGATAAAACAGTAGATGAGTTTTGAGAAACGGATAGAGGTTTAATTATAGAGAAAATATCACATTTTAAATTGTAGGAGACTAATCTAAACAAAATAGCACACATAGTAAGGGATTCTGAGATTCCATAAAAATTTTTACAAAAAATTTTACGCCAAGAGAAGAACAGGTTTTATGAAATCCCTTTTCTTAGAACGGGTAATTTTGAGTATTCTACTACTATTTATGTATTCATTCGGGATTTTTTTTGCGTTCTGTAGATATCTGAGGTATTTAATTTTATGCATAAGGGGTACTACTAAAAACTTGTAGATTTCTAAAGTTACTAGATTCTTACAAGAACGGATATTTATAGGAAAGGGAGATGCATAGACAGTTATAGTGCTTTTTTTGATTTGGGAAAAGTAAGGCAAAGATAAGAAAGGACATGTAACGGTTACTGTATAGAGTGATTCTGCTGTATTTTGCGTTTTTACATTATAAAAAGGATCTACATGATACTAGTCAGAAAGAAAATTAGATCGTTACAAAGATAATAGGCTAAGTTTAGAATTTTATAACTGATAAAATTATAGAATAGGATATTGTGTAATGAATAGAAATGCTTTATGCTTAAAATGCTGCGGTACCAGTACTCTTTGATATAACCATGTGAAATAATAATAACAAAGGAATTACGATAATGGAGTTTATGAAAAAGATTACAACCCTGTTGTATTTCGGGAAAATGAGTTTTAAGGAAAAAATGGCATACATGCAAAGTGTATGGTTTGATCTGCTAGGAATGTTGGTAGCAATATGTTTATACTTTAGCTTATGGCAAGCGGTTTTTAAAAATAGCTCTGAAATTAATGGCTTTTCTCCGAAGGAAATTGTTGTATACGTTATTTTGTCACAAATTTTAAATAATCACATGTCAAATGGAATAAACATGGAACTGAGCTCGTGGATATATCAAGGAAAAATAGATGTGGAATTGATGCGTCCAATTTCGTTAATTGAAAATTTATTTGGAAAAAGAATGGGTGAATTTGCTTTTTTTTATCTTGCCAAGGGTCTACCTGTTTTTATAATTTCGATGGTGATGTTAAATGGGGAAATAAAAACTAACTTTTGGTTGGTCATTATTTTTGTTGTTATGTTGTTTCTGGCCATGTGTATTACCTTCTATTTTGATTTTTTGATAGGTTTATGTGGATTCTATACCATGAATAGTTATGGCTTGAAGTTTTCGAAAGATGCAATCTTAAGTTTTCTGGCTGGAGGTATTATACCGCTTGCCTTTTTCCCAGAAATAATTCAAAATGTACTAATTTATCTTCCATTTGCAAGTATGATTTCTGTTCCGGTTAATTGTATTTTGGGAAAATATACTTTTAATCAGATTTTAGGCTATTTGATTTTGCAGATTATGTGGATCTTTATTTTGTCCATTATAAGTAAAGCAATCTATAAAAGAGTAATATTAAAAGTGACTGTTCAGGGTGGATAGATTTATGAAAATAATTAGAGCAAAATATTATTTAGAAGTGTTCATTTCATATTTAAAGATGGCCTGGAATATTATGACTGAATATCCGGGAGATAGTATTATTTGGATTGTGTCAATGATTTTGAGAGAGTTTGTAAAATTTTTAGGACTCATTATTATTGCGAATACTATGGGAAAGTTAGGTGGATGGACAATTTGGGAATTATGTCTGTTGTTTGCTTTTGGAGGAATGACAGAAGCGTTGAGTCAAGCGTTTGGGGATGCTGTGTGGGAGATAGGCGAATTTGTAAGAAGCGGTAGTATAGATTATATGATTCTGCGTCCCACTTCGGTCCTGATTCAAGTTTTAGGAATTAGGATTCAATTGCCAGCCGTTGTTAGTTTTGGATTGAGTTTTTTTATGTTTCTTTTTTTCGCAAATCATGTTGGCGTTGTATGGAATTGGCAACTAGCTATATGTACTATTGAAATGATAATATGTGGATTTATAATTAATTCAAGTATATATTTAATTTTTAATTGTTTGAATTTTTGGTTGGTTCGAGGTGAGTCTATAGCAATCTTTGTTCAAACAGTACGTGAATTAGCAAGATATCCTTTGAATGTTTTTTCATTTGGAGTGCAGGTATTGCTTACGGCTATTCTGCCTTTTGCTTTTGTTGCATATTATCCATCAATGTATATTTGCCAAAAAGAAACATTGCCTATACCGCTAATAGTTTTTTGTACTTCTATTATCATTGGATTTATTGCTATAAATGTTTGGAAAAAAGGATTGAGGAGTTATAATAGTACTGGAAACTAAGGGAATTAGGCTAGGTGTGGAAATCCGAGTATAAATTAGCAAGAAGTTTGTTAATATAATGCCTTCAGATTTATGACTAATGATCGTGTGTCAGATTCGAGGGAAGTAAGTCTGAAGAGCAGCATATGCATATTATCAGTATTATTTGAGAGCGCTAAAGTTAAGTTATAAATGTAGTACCTTTTTCCAAAAAGTTTGATACTGTAAGATCTAGTTATGATTATCAATGCAAATTCGAGTGAAACAAGTTTTTGTATAAATGTTTCTGGTAATACAATATATAACTAATTTAGATGATTGTAGGGGTTACACGCTTCTATAGAGTAATTAGGGTTGTAGGACACAAATTTAAGGCTGTAGTACCTAAACCATGATACCAGATCAAAAAGAAAGGAAATAATGGTGTTTGAACTTCTATAAACACCATGCAAGAATATATGGAAAATATAATTGAAGTAAAGAACTTAAAAAAAATATATAAGAGAAGAAAAAGGCATGATAATTTTTTGAAAGGTATGTTTGAGCGACAGTACGAAGAATTTAAAGCAGTGAATGATATTAGTTTTACGATCGAAAAAGGTGAAGCTGTCGGATATGTCGGCCCAAATGGAAGCGGAAAATCTACGACAATAAAAATGTTGTCAGGAATTTTGCAGCCAACTAGTGGAGCAGTTTATGTAAATGGAATTGCCCCTTTAGAGCATAGATTGGAAAATAATAAAAATATAGGTGTAGTCTTTGGGAATAAATCCCAATTGTGGTGGGATGTACCAGTTAAAGATTCTTTTTTAATGCTAAAGAAATTATATAATATACCTGACGTTCAGTTTAATAATAATCTTGAAGAATTTGTAAATGTCCTGAATTTGAAAGAGTTATTAAATGTGCCGGAAAGACAATTATCTTTAGGGCAAAGAGTTAGAAGTAACATCACTGCTGCTTTTTTACATGATCCATCGATTGTTTATTTGGATGAACCTACAATTGGTCTGGATACTGAATCTAAAGATAGTATCAGAGCATTTATAAAAAGGTTAAATGACATAAAAAAGGTAACTTTTGTTATTACTTCGCATGATTATCAAGATATAGAAACTTTGTGTAAAAGAATTATTTTAATTAATCATGGAAAGATTATATTAGATTCGCCAATAGAGAATGTTAGAGAAGAGTTTAATAGGTATAAGACTATTTCAATAAAATGTGAAGGAAATAATGAGGTTAATTGTGCGATTTTAGAAGAGACGAATTTTAAAATTGTGGGAGTAGAGGCAGATCATATTCAGATTGAATATGATACGGAGAGCTACGATCCGGTAGAATTACTTTGGTTACTTAGAAAAAAATTATCAATTAAAGATGTTGTTATATCAGATAGAAGCATAGAAGCAATTATAAAAGATATAGTTCATAATCAATAATTTTTTCATTAAGGAAATAGTGAAAAGGATGGAGAGAATAACCACTTTGGACAAGAGGCTAATTTGAATTTCTTCGGAATGCCATAAACCCCATACATCTTAATGTTATCTTTTGATTTTCGTATACGGTAAATCCCCAGTACCGTGCTAGTTTCCTCGCTCCATGAGATAATAACTCCAGAAAACTACAAGTTTTTTAAAGGAGTTAGCGCCATGGATAAAATCACGCATCAGATCCGTGCAGAGCACTGGGCCAGGATCCTGAATGAATGTATGAACAGTGGAATGTCAAAGACCGCCTGGTGCCGGGCAAACGGAATCTCCGAGAAACAGTTCTTTTACTGGCAGCGCATCCTGCGCCGGGAAGCTTATGAAGCCTCTCAGAATCCGTCCCTGCCTGCAGTTACAGAGACAGGACAGTTATCTGCCGTTAAGCAGTCGGTATCTTTCGCTGAGATTAAATTTCCTGCTGTGTCGCCAGATGCATCATCCGTTTTCCATCCGGATCTTGTGATCCGGAAAGGGAAACTTGTCCTGGAGATCTCGAATTCAGCCTCGGCAGAACTGCTCTCCCGGATAGGAGGGATCCTCGATGCTGAATAACGCATCCGGATTCCGGAAGGTTTACATTGCTGCCGGCTATACAGATCTGCGGCGCGGCATTGACGGGCTGGCATCCATTGTGAAATTCAACTTCCAGCTGGATCCATACGAAAAGGATATCCTTTTCCTGTTCTGCGGAAGACGCAGTGACCGCATTAAAGGGCTTGTATGGGAAGGGGACGGATTCCTTCTCCTTTATAAAAGGCTGGAGCTTGGCGGCTTCAGCTGGCCCCGTACAAAAGAAGAGGCTCTGGAGATCACGCCGGAACAATACAGGGCGCTGATGCAGGGGCTGGAGATCGTATCCAGACATCCGATCCAGGAAGTGCAGCCCGGCGATCTCCTGTGATGCGTTGTGCAAAACGGAGAAATTTAAAAATCTTTTCCGGTTCGCCAACACAGATACGTGGAGAGTTATCCACATCCGGATCTCATACCATTCATTCCATTAAGAGTACTCCACAGCGATCGGCTGATGTGTGGATCAGTACTCTGAAAAACTGAAAAAACTAATAGTTTTTTCGGCTTTTCAGAGTGTTTATCCTTTGGTAAGAATGACGGACTCATTTTTCGCTCGGTTCGCTTTTTCTTTTAGTTTGCGGTACAATAGTCCCAGCAAGACAAAAACGAGGAGCACCGAACATGACGAAGATCTACTTACCGGAAGAACTGAACAGTTTCAGCAGGGAAACACTCGTTGCAGTGATCCTGTCCATGCAGGACCAGCTGGCCCAACTGAATACAAACATGGAACGCCTGATCGAGCAGATCGCGTCTGCAAACAACCACCGTTATGGGCGCTCTTCCGAAAAGCTGGATGTGATTGCCGGGCAACTGGAACTGGAGCTCATCTTTAACGAAGCGGAAGCACTGACCGAGACGCTTTATGTCGTCGAGCCCGCAGAAGAGGATGTGATCCAGGTCATGCGCCGGAAGAAAAAAGGAAAACGCGAGGAAGATATTAAGGATCTTCCCGTAGAAGTCATTCCCCATACCCTTCCGGAAGAAAAGCTGCAGGAGATCTTTGGCGCTGCTGGCTGGAAACAGCTTCCGGATGAAGTCTATAAAAGAGTCTGTGTACAGCCGGCAGTCTACACAGTTGAAGAACACCATGTGGCTGTGTATGCCGGAAAGGACAACCAGACGATCGTGAAAGCAGACCGGCTAAAGGAGCTGCTCCGAAACAGCATCCTGACCCCTTCCCTGGCTGCAAGCATCCTGAATGCCAAGTATGTAAACGGCCTTCCCTTATACCGGATCAGCCAGGAATTCCTGCGCAATGACATTCACATCTCCCGGCAGGTGATGGCCAACTGGGTGATCCAGTGTGCGACCGGTATCTGGGGCCCCTTTATGATTACCTTCATAACAGGATGTACCGCTTCCATGTGCTGCAGGCCGATGAGACTCCGGTCAAGGTATCAAAGGATGGGCGGCCGGCGAACAGTAAGAGTTACATGTGGGTCTACCGGACAGGAAAGGGATATGGGGATACCCCAATCATCCTGTATGAATACCAGAAGACCCGGAAAGTAGACTATCCCCGGGAATTCCTGAAAGGATTTACCGGTGTCGTTATCTGCGACGGATACTCCACCTACCGGAAGCTGGACCGGGAAACCGAAGCCATCGTCTTTGCAGGGTGCTGGACCCGTGCGAGAAGGTATTTCGCAGATGCCCTGAAAGCACTGCCGAAAAAGGAGCATGAGGCAGCCAAAGAAACGGTCGCCTATGAAGCGATCTATCATCTGGACAACCAGCTTGCAGATCTGAAACCGGACGACCGCAGGAAACAGCGGCAGATCAACCTCAAACCTCTGGTAGAGGCTTTCTTTGCGTGGGCAAAAGAGATCAAGGAATCCGGCCGTCTGATCAAAGGTAAAACCCTGGAAGGGATCAACTACTGCATCAACCAGGAAGAGGCATGAAAAGTATTCCTTGGTGACGGTGAAGTCCCGCTTGATAATAACGCAACGGAAAGCGCGCTGCGCAGCTTCTGCCTGCACAAACATGCATGGAAGCTGATCGACAGTATCGACGGCGCGAAATCCAGTGCGATCGTCTACAGCATCACAGAAACAGCGAAAGCGAATAACCTGAATCCTTTCCGCTATCTGGAATACGTCCTGACTGTGATGAAGGACCATCAGGAAGATACGGATTACCGTTTTATGGAAGACCTGCTTCCATGGTCTGAACAGCTGCCGGAAATCTGCCGGAGCAAAACAAAAACAACAAATGTGTAAACCGGCCGCCGGGAACGGCGGTCAAAAAATACGCGGGTACTTATGATTTACCGTGTACTGATTTTCAATAAATATGTAACGGAAGGTTTTATATAATAAAATCAATTTGATATGCTTGCTTCTAGATAGACAAGTATAAAAAAACTTGTTATCTAGAAGGGAGTATTTTTGTGAGAAAATCTAAGTTTGAAGGTAAGTAGGTAATCATCCGTATCTTCAAATCCTTTCCTGCATTTGATAAGATGGTCTCAAATGATGGAGGTAATACCAATGGATATGAATAATAATGTAATCTCAAAAGCTAATCTTTGGACAGATCGGATCCATGCTTTCCAGGAAAGCGGGTTATCCCGAAAAGACTGGTGTCAGCAGAATAAGATCCCCCAGTCTACTTTGGGCTATTGGATCCGAAAGATTCCGTCAGAAGCACCGGGAAAAGAACCTGAACCTGATCTGGTGTTCGCAAAGCTGCCTTCGGAACAAGAGCTGCAGTTGAACTCCGGGACAGGAAATTATTCTGTTACGATCCTTCTTCCGGAAAATATCCGGATTGAAATTGGCGCTGACTGCCCAGCCAGGCTACTGACTACGCTTTGGCAGTCGTTGAAGAACTATGCTTGATTTCTCTGGAAACACAACCGTCTATCTGGCGTGCGGAGTGACCGATCTCCGTAAAAGCTATACCGGTTTGGCCGCAATTATCAAACTGAAATTCCATCTCGATCCGTACTCCCGCTGTATGTTCGTGTTCTGCAATCGCAGACGCACATTGATCAAGATTCTCCAGTGGGACGGATCCGGATTCTGGATCCTGATGAAACGTCTGGATCGGAATTCCTTCCATTGGCCGGATACACCGGATGAACTGCGGAAAGTGACTCTCAAAGAGATTCACTGGCTGTGCGATGGATTATCCCTGAATCCCAGCGGAGCTTTTGAAGAACGGCACCCAAAGATCGTAGTCTGATCCCGATTCCTGTCAATTGAGTATTCCGTGACTTCGGGGCTCTTCCGCATATTTTGGTATTTATACATTAGGGCGATACATAAGTTTTGCTTCTAATAACTGACGGCTGCATCGGTCATACATTGTACGCTTTACCATTTTTAATTTATTATTTGTTCCTTCAACAAATCCATTAGACAGCGGGCTTGCAACCGAATTTTCGACTGCTTCAATATCTTTTTCAAGCCCCTCTGCAAAGCGGGATAATTCCTGTATTTCTGATAGTTTATACTTTTCAATGAATAAATAAAGCAGCACCATATTTTTTGATTGTAGATATTCCGGAATTCACGGATACATATATCTAACTGACGGATTTTAGGATAATGCTCCATAATATAAGTACAATGTGCCTTGCTCAAGTCAGAGTTCATCCACAGGAAACGAAAAATGCCTGCTCGTGAAATATGGTCATATTGTTGCAGTTTCTTTCGCTTTTGAATAACCTCTGCAGAAGAACTTTTATAAACAGCTATATCAATATGCTCTCGTTTTATGATTTTATTCATATAATCATAGGCAGCCGAATGCTTACCCATATAACCTTTTTTGAGCAGATGACAATAGACATCTTTTCTGCTCACACCTGCATTTAGCTCTTTTATAATATCATCATAAAATTGATCCATGCCGCTCCGATAATCTCTTTTGCATAGGGATTCATAGTCGCCATTAAGATACTTAGTGACTGTATTACGTCCACAATGCAAAATTTTAGCGATTTCTCTTTTGCTGTATCCGGCAGCGGCGTATTCTCGAATGTTATTATATAGTTGTACACTTTTAGGATTGTATTCTATTGAATTATCCACAGCCTCAGACATTTTTTTTACTGCTCTCCACGAGAGTGTCCGAAACCGCTGTTTCTGCATAAGGTAAAGCAGCATCTTTAGGAATTTTTATGTCCACTGGCACTGTTGAATTTATTACACTCTTTACTGCCTCCAGGAGATTTTGATGCAAGTGGAACCGGTCTGCAATCTGCATACAATCCGGAAGGATTTCTTCCACTGCCTTTGCATACGCAGATGCGCAGTCACGAGTCACTGTTGTTACCTGCTTATTCTGAGTCAGCCATGCTTTTAGGGCAGATCCATCCCGTCCTTCCAGAACAGCAACAGGAATATGGGAATTTTCATCAACAATAATCGTCCCATAAGTATGTCGTTTTTTAAAAGCGAAATCATCTACACCAATATGGCTTCCACAAGGTATATGGGATTGCGTCTGGTATCTTTTCAAAAGCATACGGATTACTGTGTCACCACTAATCTTAACATGCATAGCCTGCATAATACGAGCACTTGCTTCACAACTGGTTTCGAGAGCAAGTATTGTAACGAAATCTATAAGCCGCTCTGTCATTCGGCTATAATGGTTTAAGAAACCATGAAATGTTTCGGAAAATGCACCGATTTCACAGATGGGATTTTGGCACTGAAAATCATGTACTCTTATATCCAAAAAAACACGCTTCCCGAGAATCGGCAGATCCTGAACTGTTCGGTGATGGGTAGCATGCAGCTTACGCAGTTCTTCACCACATTTTGGACAGCAAAAAGATTTTGATCTGGAGAGCATATGTAGTCTTATTTCATCAGGATCTTCTTCAATTGAAACCATATCAAGCTCATCTGGATAAAATCGTTGTAAATCAAGTGAAGAATTTGTGGGCATTTCAAGATTCCTTCTTTCATTTTAATTATATTAATTTTATCATGTATGAGGCTCAAAATCCATACTTTATACCAAAATATGCGGAAGAACCAAAACCGCCCGGAATACTCAATGCGGATTATTTGATGATAATTTATAATATCTTATTATAGATGCATAAGACTTGAGAGTTGAGAATTTATCAGATACCCTGTTTTTTATGACATATTAAAAAAATACATCTAAAAATGTATAGAATAGGTACGATGGCAGTATAAATATTAACAATAGTTCATTTTTAATTAGAAAAAAATGAAGTACCATTTATCTATGGAAGTGATACAAATGAAAAAGATATATTATGAAGCAGGTTCCAAAATACGATTTTTACGCGAAGAGAAACATTATACGAGGGAACATTTGGCAGAATTAGCCGATATATCTCCTAAATTTCTGTATGAAGTCGAGAATGGACAAAAAGGATTTTCGGCCGATACTCTGTATAGGCTTGCTGAAGCGTTAGACACCAATTCTGATTACATACTATTTGGTAAATATCGAGGTAAGATAGACGATGAGGCACAGAGGATACTTAATCTATTTGAAGAACCAAAAAAAGAAATTGTTATAGAAATAATTGAGTTAATATATTCTTTTTTGGATAAATGATTAAGTTGGATATAAAATAATTTTTAATTCAAACAAATTATTTTTGGTTTCTGTAAGTAACACACCATCATATTTATTAACAACATGCTGTATTGATGGTAAACCATAGCCATGTAACCGAGACGTTCTTTTAGTTGAAAAAAATTTTCTGCCTGATTTCACTAGTTGATGAGTATAAGTGTTTTCAATATGCATATACAAACAGTTTTGTTTATAGTGAGCTGCAATATGAACGAATTTGTTGGTACTTTTAGCATTTAAACAAGCCTCAAGGGAATTTTCAATAGCATTTCCGAGAAGAACGCATAAATCAGTATCATTAAATGGAAGGCAGTGCGGGACATCTATATCCCATGTATATTTGATTTTATTGTTTTTAGCTACATTGACTTTGGAGCTTATAATCGCGTCAAATATAAGATTTTCGCATACTGAAAATGGAGTAAGACCAAAGTCGGGGTCTTTAAGTAATGAATTAATGAAATTTATAATTGCTGAGGAGTCAGCTTTTAAGGCAAAGGCTCGAATTGAGAGAAGTTGATTTTTGAGGTTATGTTTTTCGCGATTGAAAAAATTAATCTGCTCTTCTTTGGCAGCGCGCAATGCCTCGTAATGTTTAAGCTGTTGAGATAAAATAGAGTTTTCCACTTTCATGTCTGTATATTTGCTTAATTTATCATCAAAAAGGAAAAAGCCAACATTAATGAATAAAAGTAAGATAATACTCAAAAAGGATAACACCTGAAAAACAAGAAAAGAACTTGTTTGATTAAAAAGGTATAAAGTATGAATTATGACTATACTAGAAATTGTCATAAATAATAATAATATCCAGGATGATAATGCAGGGCTTCGGCGGCTATTCTGAGTTTGTATGATAGATATGCTATGAACAAAAGCAAGCAAAACAAGTTTTGAAAGAACGGCACCTAAAATGGAACCGCTATTTATGTTGTCGCCTATAATTTGCATAACCAGAGATACGATTACTTCAATGAGCATTCCGGTAGCACAAAATGTGATGGACAGGAAGAGTAGCTTTTTTAAGGGTGCTAGATAGAGTAAGCGGCACAGACATATTGTAACAAAGCAATTAAAAGTGAATAGGATTAAAGGATACGTTATCTGGCTAGAAATAAAAAGCTGTACAATAAAAAAGCAAGCCCATGCTATTATCTTGAGAGAAAAGGACTGATGCTTCTTAGAAACGAAAAAACAGTTAAAAAAAGCGTGTAATAACCAAAAATGAAATATGTAAATTACCAAAATAAACATTTATAACTCCTCAACTATGTATAAGTATTGTAATCGCACTTGAGCTTGATATTTAGGCCCTATACTAAGAATACTATGATCGACCATTTCGATGTTTGAAAGGGTAATAGAACGAATGTGATATGGATTAATCAAATAAGACTGATGAATCCGTAAAAAATGTATTTCATTATCTAGCATATAATTTTCAATAATATCGAGTTTACTTAGAAATCGGTACTTCATTGTAGTTGTATGAATCAAGATGGTACGTCCACGACTTTCAAAATACATAATTTCTGAAATGGGGACTTTAGTATATCTTTGATGAAAACTGAATGTAAAAAACTGTAATTGAGAGGTTAGTTTTTTGTAAGCTTCCATGAAATATTTGTAAAAAAGGTGTACATTAATTGGTTTAGAAATAAAATGAAACGGTTCTACTTCGAAAAGTTGTTTGAAATAAGTCTCATAGGCCGAAATATATATTAAGATAGATGGTATGTTTTGAGCACGAATTAGACGGGCTGCTTGAATACCATCTACATCATTCATTTCAATATCCATATAAATGATATCAAAATTTGTTCCAGATTGAATTTGCTGATATAAGGTTTTGCCATCGAAAAATATGTCGATATCCATCTTAATGCAATAATCTTGCATAATATCTAAAAGCAGCGACTCGATCTCGCTTTTAATAGGCAGATCATCATCGCAAATTGCGATTCGTAACAAAATATCACCTCTTTATTTCATTATCCAGCAATCCGTCAATTATAATAAAAATGGACTCTATTTCCTTGGGAGTAAGGGATTGAAGTTTGAACATATATTCAGTTATTCGTGAATTGAATGAAGATGACTCAGGGGCCAAGCTATATCTCTGATCAGTTCTATACAGTAAATAATCAACAGAAGTATGAAAATAGTCAGCAATTTTGCATAGAATGTCTGCATCAGGAACAGAGTATTCTAATTCGATTTTACTAATTACATTTTGTGAACAACCTATAGCAAGAGCCAATGAAGTTTGCGTTATTTTTTTGGAGGTTCTTAAATCTCTAATTCGTATTTTCATAGTACTATCGCTCCCGAAGATTTATGATCTTAGTTTACTAAAAACTTGAAACGGTCTAGCCCTTCCTAAGAAGAAACCAAGAAACTCCACTACATGGGATGCCTCCAGCGTCTCACTCAACACCCAGGAAATGATTTTTCTTGAATACAGATCCATGACACTGGTAAGATACACAAATCCTTCAAATGTCCCAATATAAGTGATATCTGAACACCAGACAGCATCTGGATGAGTGGGATTGAATTCCTCATTGAGGATATTTTTAAGTTTCTGGCTGAAATCAGAATCTTTGGTTGTCTGGATATATGGTTTCACCCAATGGGCTTTGATTCCCATTTGACGCATATAATTTCCAACTGTTTTTTCGGAAACATACTCCCCGGATTTTCGCAATTCTGCAGTAATTTTAGGAGCACCGTAGTTTTGATGAGATTCCTCATAGATCTTTTGAATTTTTTCTTTTAAAACTGCACGGCGAACAGACGTGTCCGAAGGAACTCGTTTCTTCCATGCATTGTAACCTGAACGTGAAACGCCTAATTTTTTCAGTATTCCGCTGACAGAAGCCTGACGTTTCACGGGCAGGGATTTGATTTCTTTCACGTACTCAGAAGCAGCCGTGTAAAGAGCTTTTG
Source organism: Sellimonas intestinalis (assembly GCF_001280875.1). Lineage (GTDB taxonomy): Bacteria > Bacillota > Clostridia > Lachnospirales > Lachnospiraceae > Sellimonas > Sellimonas intestinalis. The sequence goes on from NZ_LGAJ01000003.1 coordinate 42,021, forward strand.
TCAGTTTCCCAGAATACCGATTGCTTTTTTTAACACTTCAAGAGCATCCTTCGTATCTCGTAATTGGCGCTGCAATCTGGCAATCTCTTTCGCTTCCTCACTTGCATAATTTCCAGAACCGCGGGTAGGAACCTTGCCTTTATGTTCCTTTGCTGCTTTCATCCAGTTTTTCAGCGCAGATTCGCTGACTCCAAGATTCTCCACAGCCTTGCGAAGTGGCAACTCTGGATGATCCAAGCGATACTGTACCGCATCCTCTTTAAACTGTTGGGAATATTTTGTACCTTTTGCCATAACCATTCTCCTCCCTTGATCCATGACTATCATATACTATTTATTGAAAATGGTCATGTTTATTTTGTACTATTTATATCCTAACACTAAAGATCTCCAACTGTGAATGGATCTGACCCCAATCCTGACGGTGGCCTGTTTATTTCTTTGGGATATCCATCATAGCCAGATACAGCATTTTCAGGAGACTATCGTCGGAAGGAAATACCGTCTTGGATTTGGTGACCTTCTGGAGCTGACGGTTAAATCCTCGACTGTATTGGTAGTATAGATCATACGGCGGACCGGTTACGGATACTTAAAATAAGTCGAAAGATTCGCCCAGTTGTCCTTCCAGGATTTCGTGATTTTAGAATATTTTCCGCTCCATTTTTCATCAAAGCTGTCCAGTTCCGTTAATGTGATTTCTTCCGTTGGGGTTGCATATATACACGTTTTAGATCAGCCATCAAAGGCTTGATCTCCTTGTAAGATACAAACTTTGGGATACTGCTGACTTGAAATTTTAAATTCCAGTGCATGATTAAATTCCACAAGGGTTTAAATTTTTCAGTTTTTACGCGTTTTAATAAAGCAAAAAACATCGATATCTGCTATAATTATGCCAACTTCTCAAATAAATCTTTGTTTTTGGGCATGGCAAACGGGCCACTGAGAATCAGTGTGCTGGACTGAATTCCACCGGCCACATTAAAAAAATGTGAAAAGTTTACTTCCAGTCCGACAGCAGATTTTTGAGATAGTTGCTTAGTGATTAAAGCGGATCAGCTTAGGTGTTAGATTGACCTGGTCAGGTTCTATCGGCCTAAGCTGAAATGCTTTTAGAATCTCATCCCCAAATGTTTCGGTTGCCATGCTGTACGGTGTTCTTCCACCAAGGATTTCTCTTGGGGTTGAATTGATATGGTTTACAATCGTGTTTACATCCCACTGAGTAAGAAATTCAAAGCTGGTTCCTTTGGGAAGGATCATCCGCAGCATCGTGTGCGCCTGTTCCAGTCCGCCTTTCTGTCCGCTCTGCATTGGGTCACAATAATAAATACTGGAACGCTGTATTCCATTTACACCAGTTTCCAATGCGACAGGGTCTCCGAATTCTGAGCCACGGTCTGTCAGGATATACTCGAATACAGAGGCGAACTCATAGGTTCCCAAGCGTTTTTCTAAGCGGTCAAAAACAAGGCGCACAGAGCCTTCCGTACACCGGTTCATGAGAAAAGCAAGAAACAGTTTTTCTTTTGTAAAGAACAGGGTCAACAGAGTTTTTTTGGATTCCCTGGAGGAATGTACCGTATCCATTTCAACATAGGATGGGAGCTCCAGGTTACAAAAATCACTGTATAACCGATTGGCAAAAACTGTCCGGTTTGTGATCTGTGTTTTATGGCATTTCCGTGGTTTAAAACGTACCTTACGTTTTAAATCCATGTCCCGTGTAGTAAACAGTCCTTGATTGAGATAGGAGTACATAGTACGGACAGACATATCTAATTCCGGATGATTGATCAGGATATGATAAGAAGACTGTCCCCGTTTGATCAGAGGAGAAATGACTTTATCTTTCTGGTGTAATTCCCGTTTTGTCATGTTAATACCGGGTCTGGAATCCCGGAGCTTTTCGCGGTATTTCCTGTCAGCAAAACTTGCGTTGTAGTCGTATTTATGTGCAATCGTACAGTGGCTGATTTTCTTTGTAACAGCCATTACAGACATAAGGAGCCTTATCCAGTCTGCTGCAGCGTTCTTTTACAAAGTCTTTGCAAGTCTGATTACAAGTGGGGAAGGAAACGCACTTTACCCCACAGAGGATAATCTTGCCGCAGGAATTGGTCTTTTTACAATGGTACCGATGGATGCAGAAGTTTTTCGCATTATAAAAAGTACCTTTGTGATACCAGTCAGACAATCTGTGTGCTCTTGCCTCTTTGGAAATAGTAGTAGGATCCTTGCACAAGAATTTGGCAATATTCTTAAAAGATGTACCTTTATTCAATTCATTTTCAATATAAATACGATCTTCAAGAGTAAGATGCTTCTGGTTACCAGGAATATATTTACTCATAATGTTCCTCCTTCTACTGCTGTCAGAAGGAGAGATAACCATAACATTTCTGTATGAAAGAGTAAATATCAACTGTGCGGAGGTAAATTCCACCGCATAAGCGGACGGTGGAATTTAAAATTTCATTTTAGGATTTTGGGATACTCCCTTTATAGATATATTAAATGATTATCTTGTATGGTATAATGAAACAGGAATTAAAAAATCATTAGGATATATGAGTCCTATGAAGTACAGGCGCAGTTTTGGATTAACAGCTTAGTCCAAGAGAATGTCCGCACCTCCGTCTCGGTTTTATTGCATTCTTCTCCATACTTTTAAGATATTGCTTCTTATATTTAATTGAAGACAAATATACACAATGACTGTGAATGTGTACGGTATTGTAAAATATTTCGATGTATTCAAAAACCAATCTATATGCATGTGTATAATTAAGTAATTTAAATCGGTGGATCCGATCCATTCTCTATTCAAGAGTGCATGGGAGGATTCCATGCAGGCGTTATCCCATGAATATGCTTTCTTTGAATAACTGAGGATTATCCCTGTGGTCGCTTTTTGAGATGCTTCTGATACATATTGACATCCCCTGTCACAATGGAAAATCAATGGTTTTTTAACTTTTCTAACATGTTTTGCTTTTTCAATATACTCCACTACGTGAGAAGCTTCCAACATCTCACTAAGCACCCAGGAAATGATTTTTCCTGAATACAGATCTATGACACTGGTAAGGTACACAAATCCTTTAAATGTCCAAATATAGTTGATATAAGAACACCAAGCGGCATCCGGATGCGCAGGATTAAAGTCCTCGTTGAGGATATTTTTGAGTTTCTGGCTGAAGTCAGAATCTATAGTTGTCTGGATATACGGTTTCACTCATTGAGCTCTGGTTCCCATTTGACGTATATAATTTTCCACCGTTGGATTTTTTTAAACTGCACGGCGAACAGATGTGTCCGAAGGAACCCGTTTCTTCCATATATTATATCCCGAACGTGAAACGCCTAAATTTTTCAGTATTCCGCTGACAGAAACCTGGCGTTTCACAGTCAGGGAGCTGATTTCATCCAGTTTTTCAGTGCGGATTCACTGATTCCAAGATTCTATGCCACATTGCGAAGTGGTAATTCCTGATGGTTAAGTCGAAACTGTACTGCATCTTCTTTAAAGTGCTGTGAATATTTAGCACTTTTTGCCATAACCATTCTCCTCCCTGATCTATGAATATCGTATACCATTTATTGAAAATGATCATGTTTATTTTGTACTATTTATGATCTAACACCAGGATGTTAGATTACTATATCTATAAAGAATTGTTCTGCAATGGTGCATATAAAAAGTGTTTTTAGAAAGGGTACCTGGAAGAATGTAACTTGCCGATGATGACCACTTCTGTGTTCAAAATTTTCTTATTATATTCAACAGAATGAACAAAAACTCCATATCATTATACATATTGAATGGGACAGTCGAGCAGATCGGGGTTAACCGAGCTGGGGTTATTGATTATAGCAATGATCAGAATAAGGGTGAGATTCTAGATGTTTAGATCTTTGTATGGAGCATGAATTATAGTCTGCTTCCCCTATATGGCTGATTCCGAATTTTAGAGTGATAATTCCTTGTAGTAAAGAATATATTGTATCTTTATAACATAGAGAGGATTTATATACCCATGGTCTTTGTTTAAGTACTTTTAATATTGTGGTTGAGGCATGTATCTGTTGTTTTTAAAGCTTACATAGTTCAGTATTTTTGCTGATTCACAGATCAAAAGATAAGAAACAAATTGATAACCTGATTTTCCATATATTAACTTTTTAAACTATTACTTTAGGTTCTGAGCTTTATATGTTAAACTTCGATGTGGTTACGTCTCTATTTGATAAAAATTTATTAGTTGATAAGCCTCTTAGTGTATTTAGGGATATTTTAATATTTACAGTAAGATAAAAAAGGCTATTATTAATATATTTATAGTTTCGACAGTTAATTATATCTACTAATATATTATTTAAAAAAGATATTTATGTAACGTACTATATAGAATAATAGTGCCGATAATAAATACATATTGTTCCTTTTTATAACTTAAAAATCAAAGTATTATGAGAAAAAAGGAAGGAAATACAAATGAAAAAATTATACAAAAATGCAGGTATAAGAATACGATTTTTGAGAGAAGAAAGACATTATACAAGGGAGTATTTAGCAGAAATGGCAGATATTTCTCCTAAATTTTTATATGAAATAGAGAGTGGACAAAAAGGTTTTTCGGCAGACACATTGTATAGATTAGCAGAAGCTTTAGAGACAAATGCAGATTATATTTTATATGGTGAATATAGAGGAAAGATAGATAATGAACTTGGGAGAATTTTTAATACTTTTGATGACGACAAAAAGAGATTAGTCGTTAAAATAATGGAATTAATTTGTGAGTTTGCTGAAGAATAAAATCAAAAACACAATAACAAATATTTGGTAATTTGCAATGGGAATACCATAGTGCTTACAATAGAAACTTGGATAGTGCCTTAAGATAATAAAATATTATATTAGAGAGAAAGAATGCTATCTTGCAATGTATAATTGAGAGTGGGCATTTTACCTGACGACGATATTAGTTTGAATAAAGACATTTGAAAAGGTGAATTAAGAGAGTTTCAGATTAAGTAGCACGATATATAATTTCCTGATTTTGAAAGCTTCTTAGATTATGCCTTATACCCAATGAATAATTTTGTTTTGGAACCAGTTACAGACTGCGATAACGACAGTTCATACAAAAACTTTCATTATTATGAGTGAGGAAAGAGTTAATGAGGGTGATTGTGCTATTTGATTGAGGGGGGATAAATTAGAAAAATAATACTTATGTCCAACATTGATTTTACTAAACATTATACATTGTGCGAAATCCGAAAGTATTCTTTGAATGAATTTATAGATGATTAATACAGAAGGACTCTGTATTTAAGAGGACAAGCATTGTTAGAAACAGATTTTCTTGTGCCTCTCTTTTATGCTGTAAGTATTTTTACTAAAGAGGAAGATCATTAAAGATTTCAAAGATATTAATAACAAATAAGTTTTTTCTGAGAGCAACAAGTTGATTATTATTTATATTCATTCTATTTGTCTCAAGTTTGGCGTAAGCGCGTATAGAAATTCAAGCCCCTAGAGCTATACGTGTGCAACAACTTGCTCTTACGTTATGATTGTATTGCGTCTTCACAGTCAGATATTGTGACCGATATTTATATCTGGTTCGATTTTCTGGATGGTTATTTTACTCCTAGATAATTTGTAATAGAGAAATACATCTTAATTGCATGTATATTTTGATTAAATGTTTCGTAATAGCGAAAGAGGAAAAGAAAATGATAGAAATAAAGGATATTTAAAAAAATCAACAATTAGAGGAACGGCAGATTATTATCATTTGGCCTTGGAGTAGACAAAGACAACAGAAATTATGAAGAAAGATTAGATGAGCCTTATGTGAGATTAAAAAGCGGTAGTAAAGTATAATAGTAGCCCAGATTCCGAATCGATGAATCTGGTAAAGATATTACCAGTAAGACATTAAGTGTTTATACAGAGTCCGGTCTACAAGCTGGTTTGTTGTTAATAATGGATCTATAAAAATAGTAGGGAAGTAGATTGGGTTGTTGAAAAAAGTGACAATGACATGAGTTTCTGCAAAAGTAAAATCTTGTCATATGGTAACTAACAGTCTGGCACATACGAGATTTAAAGTACTCTGTCCATTAGGAAAAGCGCCGATTGCTGCCTGAAAGAAAACATTCTTCCGCAGAAGATTCTCTGCGTCGATAGCATTTAATTATTGCCGTTTCGAAAGGTAAACCTTTGAGTTTGCGAATTTTCAGTTACACTTCGCCTGCTGTTGTATGGAGACTCTTCTCGTAATGACCAGAACGATACCATTGACGGCAGGCAGATTGCACGTATTTCTCCACATTGACTAGCTCCGCCAGCTTCTTTAGCGAGCAGGGGATTTAAAGCTTTTTCAATACTGTTACAAATGAGATCTTTTAAATCGTGCTTGTTATGTTTTTACTTAGTTTTATAATCTTATCGGACATGGTTCTATAGCTATCCTATGATGAGGTTGTTGCCGTGACTTAATTCTATCAAACGGATGCAGACCATATCTTTTTCGCTTAAAAAAAATTATTTTTACAAAATCTAGTATACGTCATAATTAAGTTAATATGAATTAGAAGAATGCTAAGTTTAGTTAAGAAATAAAAAACGGGTCAGTTTTGATGGTAACATAATAAGAGGCATAGAAACAGGGAAATGATCTTAGAGAAACAATCCCCTGTTTCTGGGATTTGAGAGAATATTTTAGTGTTTGAACTAATATAGGGCTTTCAGATATTTCATTCATGTCACGTTTGCATTGACTTAATTGAACAAACTGTGCAGAAAAATAAGAATTATAAAGTTTAGAGGTATTTGCATATTCTATGTAAACAGGTTTTCTACCAATTATAAATTGGGATTCACAAATTTTGGTAAAAGCGAACTTAAGCAATTTCTGTCCAAGAATCGAATTAGATAGGAGTGTAAATTCGTTTTAATTGTAGAATAAAAGTCATAGATCAAAAAATCGATTTTCTTCCCTGTTGTATTGCAAAACTTAAATACGCTTTTGAAGAAGTTTATTTAATGCTCGCTGGGAATAAAAAATTTATTGGATAAAGTAAAATAACCGATCATTTGAGACCGTTTCAGGTTTTGTGTAAACGAAAAAAACTGATATAAGATATGTCATTAGTTACTTTGGGCAGGACCAATTTTTTGAGGTTCTGCTCTTGATTGTATTATAATGCAGTTTCCAGACATGTCAAGCAGGGCCGGCTTATCCAGCCCTCTCAAACAGGAAGCTGTTTATAATCCGGATAGTCTTTCTTCAAAGAAAATCTCCAGCTGCGAATGGATCTGCCCCCAATCCTGTCGGTGGCCTGTCCATTTTTTTGTGATATCCATCATGGCCAGATACAGCATTTTTAAGAGACTATCATCAGAAGGGAACACGGTCTTGGATTTTGTAACCTTCCGGAGCTGGCGGTTAAATCCCTCAATGGCATTGGTGGTATAAATCAAACGGCGGACTGCTTCCGGATACTTGAAATACGTTGAAAGATTCGCCCAGTTATCCTTCCACGATTTTGCGATTTTAGGATATTTCCCGCTCCATTTTTCACCAAAGCTGTCCAGTTCTGCTAATGCGATCTCTTCTGTTGGGGCTGCATATACACGTTTCAGATCAGCCATCAGCGGCTTGAGTTCCTTGTAGGAAACAAACTTTGTTGTATTCCGGATCTGGTGGATGATACACTGCTGGATCTCAGTATCCGGGAAAACAGCCTCAATTGCCTGCGGAAAGCCTGTCAGGCCGTCTACGCATGCGATTAGGATATCTTCTACGCCGCGATTCTTCAATCCGTTCAAAATGGAAAGCCAGAACTTCGCACTTTCATTTTGCCCAACATACATGCCGAGCACGTCTTTATGCCCTTCCATGTCGATTCCTATAGCGATATAAACCGCACGTTTAACAATCCTGCCTTCATTGCGAACATGGTAGTGGATGGCATCCATAAAAACGACTGCATAGATTTCCTCCAAAGGCCGTTCCTGCCATTCTTTTACAATGGGAAGGATCTTATCTGTGATCCTACTGATGGTGCTGTCAGAAATCTCGATGTCGTAGAGGTCCCGCATGTGGCTTTCGATATCATTCGTGGTCATTCCCTTGGCATACATGGAGATGATCTTTTCTTCCATATCCTGAGTGACGGTATTCTGATACTTTTTGACGATCTGCGGTTCAAACTCACCTTTCCGGTCTCTTGGGATATCGATCTCCATATCGCCGTAACTGGTATGCATGGTCTTCTGGGAATGGCCGTTTCTGGAATTATCCGTTTCCTTGTTCCGATAATCATATTTGGAATAGCCTAATTCTTCATCCATTTCCTGATCCAGGGCACCTTCCAGGATGATGGATATCATATCCCGCATGATAGAATTGACATCCGTTCCATCCTTGACCTTTACATTGTTTTCTTTCAGATAGTTGCCCATCATTTCCCGAAGGGCTGCTTTTTGTGGGGTATCTTTTTTCCTTGCCATAAAATAAACCTCCAAACTGGTAAGTCTATCTTACATCAGTTTGAAGGTTTACACAAACTTTGGCAAACTCCTGATCATTTTTAGTTATTCTGTGTGGTAAGGGACGAGAAACAGTCCCACGATCTTTTTTTACTGATTATTTGACAAAATACACCTCAATTACAAAAGGTTTATAAGTTTGGTAGTCAAATATAAGTCCTTTTGTTTTATGCCAGGTATACGCGATATTACTGTATCTAAAGCAGAAACTTTCCTTGAAACCCAGTATTTTATTCCCAAATTACGGAGAATATTTACCTCAGAAAAAAGCATAGAATATTCTTCCAGGAGATCATTAGGAATTTTAAATTTTAATTCTTTATTTAAATATAATAAACGTTGTAGCATCAAATACTTATGATCGTAGAGCACATGCAACGGTTGTATGAAAAAAGTTTTTTCTTCTTGTTTCACCTCTTTATAATATTTTTGAAGCATGTCGTAAATATCTAATCCATAGCTTATTGATTGCAAACCGGTATTAGATCCTGTTTGCCGTTTTAAATTATAGGTACGGTAAGGATAACCGCTGTCAGAACCGAAAATATAATCATTCAGATAGTTTTTCATTAAATCTATATTAAAATCATAATTATAATTTGGATTGACAGAAAAAATATAAATTCCACCTATACCACCTAAACCATCAGTTAATCCATCTTCATGTGGTCTAATAGAAACATAACCTTTATTTATACTATCATATGAGGTGGTCGATTGAGTATATTTTTGGGTTGATGTTAGGGTGAAGTCAGCAATATTATATGTCTGTGTTAAATCATCATATCCATAAATCAGTAATTCGTGTAAAAATCGTTTTTTCCTACTAATATAGGATTCGTCAATTATACAATAGACATAATAATTGTGATTAATACAAGTTCTAATAAAACTATTAAGACTTATATTAAGATCAAGAAGGAATGTACGAGGTATTAGGGAGGAATGAAAAAATGGACAGACAGAAAATACATCTACGTGAGGAATATAATGTAAAGAAACCCATTTTTCGTAACATTCACAAAATAATTGTATAAAATTATTGTATAGCCAAGGTAAACATTTAGGATAGTTTCCTAAAATGGAAAAAGTTGCAGCGGTCCAAGTCCATGATGTAATAGTTGGATTACTAAAAGGTAAAATTTTTTTCATAAATATAACTCCTTTCTCTTACAAGACATTTGTAAAAAATGTCCGGTAGGGGTAGTAAGGGAATTTCCATTCTTGTTGCTTAAGCTGTTAGGGCATAGCAAGAAAAACTGTTGTTTGATTTCTGTACGGTGATGGCTGTAAATAAAATATGTAAGAAACTCAAGATAATGAGTCAGTAGTTTAGCTGTTGTATGAATCAGGAAAACAGCCATAAAAATAATCTTAATGTTTCTTCCTTCCCTTTTTCGGGCCACGCATATCTTTGAGGTATCAACTTCATTAATATCCTAACTTTGTTCACATTATCACAAGGGACAACGGCTTCGTTATAACATCTTTCTGAGTATATACTATCTTAAGAGTATATAATTCACAATCATAATACTAAAGTTATGCAAAGAAGTTTTAAAAAATATGTGAAAACCTTTTTCATGTTAAATAGTTCTTATTTGTTAATATAGCATAACTGATAATTAGTTTCAATGAAATACAAAATATAATTTTTGTAAATCAAATAAAATAATTTAAAAATTAAAAACAAAGTTTTAACTAAAGGCAGATCAGTTTTTACTAGTTAAACAATAATAAATATTAGGTTTTTTAAACTAGAGGAGGGAACTAATGATAAGAGCGCTATTAGGATTCAGTGAAAAATGTATGGACAAAAAATGAAATAATTTCAGGAGATTGACTGGATAAGTGACGAAGTTTTGGTTATAGAAAGTGCATGAGTGGTATTTCTAATAAATAACTTAAGCGTGTAAATATAATAATTCCGGGTAAAATTAAGAAAGCTTTAATCCCTCAGAACTTTCAATACAAGATTTTACTTCGTTTTCTTACGTTATGTTCAATCTTCCTGTACAGAATAAGCACGAAAAATGACAGATTAAGTCAAATATATTGAAGAAAAATGGGTAATAAACTAATATAATAATTAATTATTTTTACATATTAAAAAGAAATGAGGATGCTAATATGGACTTGAAAAAAATTTTATTAACAAAAGTTGCAAAGGTAAGTGAGTATACAGCAGAGCAAGGGGATGGATGGCCTACCTACTGGGGATTTCACGAGATTATTCCAGATTCTGATATTAAGACTATTTTAGCAAAAAAGAAAAATGAAAAAAAGAATGATAAATAAACGAATAGTCTGGATATAATAGGCAATCGTAGAAAATCGTATGCGCTTTCAATTATGTAAACATAATAAGGATTACATTGAGCGCATTTTTTTGTTTATGGAAAGATAAACAGCATTGTCAAAATTCGTCTTGATCAGAACATCCGTGATTTGAAATAGTGTATTCCCCCAAGTTGGCGTTACCAATGAGGGACTGACTATTAGTTTATTAGATGGATGCAAAGTATAAGAAAGAAACTGATATACCAACTATTCTATTATATTAATTCTATAATTAATTTTAATGATAAGGTTGAAATGGAATTAAAATGTTAATTGATATGAGAACTCGTAATGAATTGCTAAAAGTATGTAAGGAGTTTTTCATACTTATATTTATTAGTTTGATATATAAGTGAAAGGGAGAAAAACTATGGAGCAAATAATAATTGGAGTGTCAGGTGGATCTGGAAGTGGAAAATCTTTTTTTTGCAAACAATTTGTAAAACTATATAAAAAAAACGAGGTTATATTGATTTGTGCTGACCGTTATTTTAAAAACAAACTTCCTAAAATGATTTCGCCATTGACACAAAGGGAGTACGATGATTGGAACAGCTTAGAATCAGTTGACTACGACGCTCTTTTGGTGGATTTAAAGAAGGCTACGAAGACGAGTGCAAAAATAATTATTGTAGAAGGTGTAAATATTTTTTCCATTAATAAACTAAGAGAAATACTGCAATTAAAAATTTTCATTGATACAGATATTGAATTAAGGCTTTATAGACGTATAAAACGAAATATGAAAGAATTTAATATGAAAATGGATGACATTGCTACCTATTTTATAGAGTCTGCAAAGTATCAAGAAGAAAAATATTCTATTTCAACAAAAATATATGCTGATATTATATTTAATGGAGCTAAAAATTTTGATATACCGATCCACTTTTTAGATTCATATATAAAAAATATATAGTTTTCATCCTTGAGTTAATAAAACTAACTAATCGTTGAAAATAGGAAAAATAGAAGAAAGATAAAGGACTCAAAATGCAAAAGTTAAAAGATTTATATCAGACAGATCAAGGTGTACATTGTCAGTTCTCGTCTTTAGCAAATGTTGTAAATTATTATAACCCTAACATCAAATCATCAAATCTCTTTTTTAATGGTGGCTATTTTAAAACACATTACCGTTTTGAAGAAGGACAAGGTTTATCAGATATTCGATTAACAAATGAATTCGGTAAAATTTATAAAAAATTCTTTTTAAAAAACCAAATCAAAAACCAAATTATTGAATATCAAGAAAATGAGGATGAGTTTCGAAATTATATAAAAAATGAGGTGGATAGCTTCCGGCCTGTCTTAGTTGCGGTTATGACAAACTATTTAAATTACAGTTCTAGTTATCAAACCGGATATACAAATAAGCATTTTATAGTTATTTTAGATGTTACTAAAAATGGTTATATAATTAGTGACTGCTTTGTTCCGACACACCCCAGTTCATTATTTGTAGGTGAAATCGAAAAAGAAGTATTTTGGAACGCGTTTTCTGCTTTTAAAAAAACAATTATATCGTTAGAAAGTGAAAAAATTTCTAAATTACAAGCAACGAATAATAAAAAATTTCATATAGAATCAAATAATTTTGAGGACGAAGAGCTATCCATTTTTGCTAATGATTTAAGGAGACTCCCAGAATTGTTTTCAGAAAAGGAAATCTATGAACAAATACCAAGCTTATGCTTTAAAATACAATTTGATTCTATTATACCAGCTCGTAAAATGTTACTTAAGGCGTTTGATGAATATCCATCTGGAGTTGGCACTGTATATAAAGAAAAAGTGCAAGAATTTATATATCGATGGCAGAACATTGTTTATATCTTAATAAAAATTTCTCGTCGATTATCGCAACAGAGTCTTAATACATTAAATGAGTCGGTCTTATCTCTGCTGGAAGATGAAAAACGATTTTTTAAAAGTGTCATGGAGGAAAATTGAAATGTCAGTATTCGATATTACTAATCGATGTAATTTAAAGTGTATATATTGTTGTAGAGGAGAAAGTTTAAATAAACAAGTTGATGAAGTATCCACAGAAGATGTTTTAAATACTATAAAACAAATTGTTGATATTCGAGGGAATTTTATTGTCTTACAGGGGGGAGAACCTCTTATAAGAAAAGATATAGTTGATATTTTGAGCAAAATGAAGGAATATAAGAAAGTTATTCCAGCTAAATATTTCAATGATTTAAAAAACCTGCTGAAATTGCAGTTGCCCGCAGAACGATTCGGCATGTAGTATAAAAAAATTTTAGTTCGGCAAGGCTTGCCGATGTATTTTGTATCAACAAATGGGACCATCTATTCAAAAAATATAGAAAAAGCGTTATATGAAAGCGGATTTGCAGTAGACATATCTTTGGATTCGTTTGATAAAGAAATAAATGAAAGAACTAGAATTGGAATTAACCATGATACTGTATGTGAAAATATTAAAAAGTTTTCAGAACGACTTCCGGTTAGTATTTCCTGCACTGTTACAGAAGAAAATGTTGATACAATAGACGAAATGATTGATTATGCCTATCGTTTTGGAGCAATATCAGTGAAGTATTCTCCAGTGATCATGGTAGGAAATCGTAAAGAAAATGATGAGAATTTCCGCTTTAGATATTTAAAAGCTTTGGATAGAATTTTAGATATTTTCCCAAACTATTCAGAAAAATTATATCTTACAATCAAGATATACAAGCATTGTTTGAATGATTCATATGGAAAAGCTGTTTTAGAAAAAATCCTCGCAACTCCTAACATTATGCTTGAGATACACGAATGTGCTGCCTGCATAAAGCTAAAAGAATTGTATATAGATCCTAAACTTAACGTATATGGTTGTGCTTCAATGAAGAATGATCCTTCCTTATCGCTTGGAAATTTATACGAAAAAACTTTAGTGGATCTTTGGAAAAGTGAAAAGCGGTTGTACTTAAAACAACAATTATCTAAACATATAGAACAAGCAGGTAAGTATGGAGGGTGTACTGCTTCTTCCTACATTATTCAAAAAGATACAAGAAGGCAAAAAGATGATTAGTTTGATAATTCCTACATACAATAAACTTCCTAGATTAAAATTGACCTTAGCTTCCATTAACTTCCAAACCATTGACAGAAGCAGTTTTGAAGTAATAGTGGTAAACGACAATTCCTCAGATGGAACAAAAGAGTATTTAGAAACGCAATCTTTCCCCTTTAGAATAAGGGGATTACATTTATCTGACAATAAAGGGAGATCGGCAGCCAGAAACGAAGGTCTTGGTAAAGCACAAGGAGATATTGTGATTTTCGTTGATGATGACTTAATACTTTCCCCTGAATATTTGAAAAATCATGTACTACTTCAAAAGGAGTGTCCAAGATGTGTACATGGGAAAATAATTGATATTTTTCCATTGGCTTATTTTAAAGATCCATCTAAAGGTATTCTATATGAAACAATAGATGAAAGCAGGAAAATGGACAATTTTAAGAAAAGATGTATATCGGTTGAAGACATTTTCAATGATTTTGAAAGAAAAATTGCAAGGTATAAGACTACTTCGTTTATGGAAGAAACAATTCATAAAATTTTAGAAAGAGAAGAAAGCAAATATCATTGGATAGGTATGACAGGAGGGAATTTCTGTTGCCCTAAAGAATGGGTGATAGAGGCAGGTGGGTTTGACGAAAATTTAGGAAAGGAATGGGGCTGCGAGGATTTTGAATTGGGATATCGGTTATGCAAAAAGTATCCTATTATTTACTCCGATCAGTGCGTGAATTATCATATTTCACATTATCGCTATGATTTGAACGAAAAGTTAAAGAAAGCTTTTTCATATTTTTATAAAAAGCATAAAGATGAGGAAATCGTTCATATGTGCAGGTATCTATTAAAAGAGATTGATTATGACAAGTTGTTCACTTAGAAAGGAAATATTGCTATGAAGAAGAGAGAAGTTTGGTTTGATGCAAGAGATTTAGAATTAGATAATAATATTTTAAGTCTGGTATTTGAAAAAAATTTTGATCATTTGTTAATTCGTCCTGAATTGTATAAAAAAGAAATATTGCCAAAAAGAATGTCGATTGCTGTTCATGTAGAGAAAATAGAACAGTTGGATGAATTAGAAGATGTAATTATATTTTCAGAAAACGAAGAAATTTTAAGAGAAGCAAAAGAAAAAGGCTTACCAAGCGCATTATTTAAAGTAATTACAAACAAAGATGATTTAGAATATGTCTATAAAAACGGCGCTTTTTATGATTATGTATGTGTGTTGTTTTATGAAACGACAAATATTCCGCTTGAATTGCTTATCGCGGCATTTCAAAAAAAGAATTGTGTATTAATGAAATTTGTAAATAATGTGCAAGACGCTGAAATAGTATTTGGGGTTATGGAAAAAGGAAGTGACGGCATTATTTTTACATCACGGGAAATGATGGAAATAGAGGAGATGAGTAAACTGATCGAAAAAGCAAATCAGGTGCAGTTAAATTTAGAAACCGGAAAAGTAGTAGATATTAAACATATTGGAATGGGATGCAGAGTATGCGTTGATACAACGTCAATTTTAGATAAGAATGAAGGAATGTTAATCGGATCCACTTCAACAGGAGGAATATTGATAAGTTCAGAAACTCATCATCTCCCTTATATGGAATTAAGACCATTTCGAGTTAATGCGGGGGCAGTTCATTCATATACATGGTTTTTTGATGAAACCATATATTTATCAGAACTGAAATCAGGTATGCAAGTAATGGCTGTAAATACAGAGGGAAGAGGACGAGCGGTAAGTGTCGGAAGGAAAAAAATGGAAATACGGCCATTACTAAAGATTGAAGTGGAATCAAAGTCTGGAAAAAGGATTAATGTAATCGTTCAGGATGATTGGCACATTCGTATTTTAGGACCAAAGGGGAAAGTGCATAATGCCTCAGCCATAAAAATTGGAGATGAATTATTAGCATATTTTTGCGAAGGCGGAAGGCATGTTGGAATTAAAATAGATGAGTTTTTAGAAGAAGAATAAATGAGTGTCAGAGGTGCGTAATGAGTAAAAAAATTAGAATGGGACGTCTTTTTAATTATAATTCAGATAAGACTTTTTTGCTGCCAATTGACCATGGGATTACCCTTGGTCCAATAAAGGGAATAAATTCGTATTGTGATACTGTAAAGTTAGCTGCGAGCGGCGGAGTAGATGCTGTTATTGCTCATAAGGGGACAATTAAAAAACTAATAGAGGAAAATATATATGGTTCATATAGTTATATAATGCATTTATCAGCTTCTACAGCTCTTGCTCCATATAGTGAGAAAAAAGTGCTGGTTACACAGGTAGAAGAGGCGTTGACGTATGGTGTTGATGGAATATCGATTCATGTTAATCTGGGCGGAGAAGACGAAGCGCAGATGTTGAAAGATTTTGGATATGTTTCAAATGAGTGTGAAAAGTGGGGAATTCCATTATTGGCCATGATGTATGCAAAAGGGGCAGAAAATGATCCCAATACTACATCACACCTTATAAAAGTAGCGCAAGAAATGGGAGCTGATATAGTAAAAATCAGCTATAATGGCGATTTAGCAAATTTGGAAGATTGCATTTCCAATACAGGAATTCATACAGTTTTGGCAGGTGGAAATTATTCAAATAATGTAAAAGAATTATTGACAAGAATTGATCAAGCAATTACATATGGTTTTTCGGGAGTCGCAATCGGAAGAAATATTTTTCAGTCTAATCATATTCAACAATTAGCAAAAATGATTAGTAGTATTCTAAACAGTGAGGAAACTTTAGAGGCATGTTTAAAAAAGGTGGAGGAATTAGGGAATGACTATTTTTAGTACGCTATTACAAAATGTTAGAACCATGCCTAATAAAATATGTATGAGAGAAGGTGACAACGAAGTTAGTTACAAGAGACTATGGATGCAAATATGTAATATGGCTTCTTACTTGCAAAAACAATCAAACAGTTCAGATAAAATTTTAATCATGCTCCCTAATTCGCACAAATTTATTGTGTTATTGTTTGGGGCGATGTTAGCAAAAAGGGTTCCAGTAATTGCTGATCCAAAACTTTCATACGATATTAATGAAATTATTGATGAAAATTCAATTCGATTAACCGCCCTTGCGAATGATATTCATGTGAAGGGGATCTGCGTTAATGAGTTGGAAAAGATAACAGATGATTTATTTTCTGATATTATTAATGAAGATAATGTAGATAATTTCGTTCATTCTATTGATATTATGCTTACAGATGTTGCATTAATACTTTATACATCGGGGTCAGTGGGACGGCCTAAAGGTGTAATTCTAACACATGAAAGTTTATTTGAAGCTTTTCAAAATTACCAAAGAACTGTAAGTATTACAAAAGAAGATACATTAATGGGTGTGACTCCTTTTTATCATTCTTATGCACTGGGAAGCTGCTTGATAGAAGGTATTTGTATTGGTGCGTGCATTGAAGTCGTTAATGAATTTACGCCACGCAAGGTGCTGGAAATTTTGCAGGATAAAAAGATTACAGTTTTTCATGGTGTTCCATATATGTACCGATTATTTAATCGAATATTACAAAAGAAAAAGTACAACTTGGATAATCTTCGAATATGTATATCTGCGGGTGCAAAGCTGGATTCCGATATCGCACGTGAATTTTACAATATCACAGGAAAAGTGATACATCAAGAATATGGCAGTACAGAAAGCGGTACCATTGCGATTAATCTCTGCGATGATCTGGAAAGCAATATAAAATCAGTAGGGAAACCTTTGACTGGAGTAGAAATCAAAATTATAGATGGAATTTCACTCATAAAAAGCAAGGGAAGAGGAATTGGATATGTTGGAGATGAACTTTTCCAAGGTGAATGGTATGACACGGGTGATATTGTTGATATAGATGAAGAAGGATATATCTATATTAAAGGAAGAGAAAAAAGAATGATAAATTTGGCCGGAGTCAAGGTTAATCCTCTTGAAATCGAAGAAGTTATCAAAAAGCATCAGAGCGTAAAGGAGGTTCTAGTTAGATCAGTAAAGCATCCAAGGTACGGAGAAGCCATTCAGGCTCTCGTTGTAGTACAAGAAGATATAGATGCGGATGACCTAAAAAAATTCTGCAGCAGATTTCTCCCTCCAATAAAAATTCCCAAGATCATTTCGTTCACAGATAAGTTGGAAAAAACTCAGCTTGGGAAAGTTAAAATGCAACAAAATAATTAGAGAAAGGGAATTAGTAGAATGATTCATAACGATGCTAAGAGAGCATTTTTATATCCAACAATGCGTTGTAATCTAAAGTGTGCGATTTGTTACTCAGGTGCTCATAAGCCAATAGTACAAGAACGTATGAAAGAGGAATTAACCTTTGAAGAGTACAAAATGGTAGTGGATAAACTATATGGTATGGGAGTACGGATTTTTGATATCAGTGGCGGAGAACCGTTATTATGTGAATTTATATATGATTTAATCAGATATATTAAATCCTATAGAGATACACAAATTTATCTCGTTAGTAATGGAACGCTGATCGAAAAAGAACTAAGTAAAATAGCAGAAGTTATTACGATGATAGACCGTTTTCAAATTTCTATTGATTCGAGCAATAAAGAGATACATGACGAAATGCGTGGAGTAAAGGGGACTTTTGAAAGAGCAGTAAAAGGTATCCAATTATTACAAAGCTTAAATTATGATGGGATCGGAATTAATAGTGTCATAACAAGCAGAAATGAGAGTACGGTTATAGAACTTTTGAATTTTGCAAAAAAAATGAATTTGAGTAGGGTGCAGCTACTCAGGTTCATTGATGTTGTTGAAAAGCAACAAAATGTAAACCATAATGTTGAAAAAGACGATTATATGAAGATATATTATATCGTCAGTGAATGGGTAAAAAAATATAAAAATACGAAACTTCAAAAGAATCTTTCGATAGAATTAGTCTTACCGGGATGCCTCTGGAGAGAGAGCTTAAAAATACCTAAGACGAGAGTAGTAACTTCAAATAATATTTCTTTATATGTACAATATGATCCATTTCATGGATGTCCTGCATTTAAAAATAGTATTGTAATTACGGCATATGGAGATATTACCGGATGTACAGGGCTCGTAAATATAAAGGACTTTCATTGTGGGAATATAAAAGAAGAATCAGTTCAAGGAATGGAAGAAAAGTTTTCAAAAAAGATTCAGTTTATTAAAGAGAGAGAAGAATATTTAAAAACAAAAGAACCTTGTTCCAAATGTAAAGAATATAATAGTTGCAAGGGGGGATGTATTGCGGCGACTTATAATTATTACGGAAATACTGGATATGCAGATCCCACATGCATACAGCATGCTTAGAAAGGAGGAATGATATGATTTTACCATCAACATTTATATTTAAGGGTGGAATTGAAGGGGAAACTTCAATGGAACATATCATTGACGTACTAAAGAAATCTAATATAAATTTCTTTGAGGCAGGATTTACACAAAGTGGAGC
Organism: Sellimonas intestinalis; assembly: GCF_001280875.1. GTDB lineage: Bacteria > Bacillota > Clostridia > Lachnospirales > Lachnospiraceae > Sellimonas > Sellimonas intestinalis. The sequence goes on from NZ_LGAJ01000003.1 coordinate 61,459, forward strand.
TATCAGTATGGAAAGCACTCCTGCGTCTTTAGAAAATGTTTTAAAGCTACTCAAACAGAATAAGATGAAAATTATGGCTATGTCTACAACTTTGCTAAGCGGACAAGAATTTTGGACGCTCTCCGGAACCTTGAATATGCAAGTTGTCCAAATTGTTAAGAAAATGATAGATGTAGCTTCTTTCTTAGAAATTCCTTATATTTCTATGCACTGTAGTGACGAAAAAAACATGCAGTTTGTAGGCTATAAAGAAGCCGTACAAAATGAAATGAATTTTTTCACCGCCTTGTCAGATTATGCTCAAAAAAGAGATGTTATAATCTGTTTGGAAAATAGTATTAGCGGAATATTATGTTATCCAAATGATGTGTTGAGCTTTATTGAAAAAATAAATTCGCCGGCTTTAAAAGTATGCTTAGATACAGGCAATTCTATTTATTCTGGGATGCCAGAACGTTGGATATCTTGTTTGAAAGACAGAATTCAAATTGTACATTTTTCTGACGTAAAAATAAGAAGGCTAAGGGGTATTATTACAGAATTTGTAGAACCGGGCAAGGGTTTGATTGACTTTCAAAAAGTATATAAGCAACTTATGGATCATGGATTTGCTGGCTGGGTAGTTTTAGAATCTTTTGGTCGTGCAAACCAGGATGATCAGGAGGTTGTCGCTACATTATTAGATAGATTTCAATATATAAAATAAAGTATTTTTAGAACTTAATTTAGCATCAAAATAAAAAAGATCTAATGTAAAGAAAGTTCAAGTGTACATAAATATAATTACAGTTTAGGAGAAAAAAATGAATAAATTTAAATATGAAGACATTGAGAATGAGATAAAGAAAATTTTTATAGAATTATTGCAGTTAGACAAAAAAGTTGAGGAATTAGATAGTAATGAGAATTTGTTCCTGGAAGAGTATGGGTATAGTTCTATTGACGCATTAGAATTGATAATTATGATTGAAGATGCATTTGAAATTGCAATTCCAGAAGAAAAGTTAAATACGGATTTATTAGAGAGTGTTAAATCGTTGACAGATTATGTTTATTCATTATTGCAGGACAAATAGGTGAAGAAAATGCGAAATAGTTTATATACCAATTTTTATGAATCAGTAAAGAGGTATCCTGATAGGGTAGCAATATGTACAGAACAAAAACAACTTAGTTATCTTGAGCTCAACAATCGTGTAATTGCAATAGCAACAAATCTTAAAAATTATATAGATGATACCCAATCTGCGGTAGGTATTTTGTTAAGTCGTTCGCCAGATTTAATTGCATCGATTCTTGCAGTTAATATGCTTGGAATTAGTTATGTTCCTTTAGATGTGACGATGCCTGAAGATAGAATTCACTATATCATTCAAGATAGTGATATAAGTGTTCTTATTACAGACGAATCTAATAAGGAACACTTCCATGGGAAAACGACAGTTCAAATCGAAAAGCTTTGCGAAACAAAAAAATCTTACATTGAACCCCAAAGTGGCAAATATGTATATAGAATATATACATCAGGATCAACAGGGAATCCGAAGGGAGTTGTTATAACTAATCACTCTATTCTAAATTTTTTTGATGGTTTGGATGAAGCGATTGATTTAAAAGATGTTTCGAGAATGCTTTGCCTAACAACAGTTTCGTTTGATATTTTTGTATTAGAAGCATTTTATGCATTACATTGTGGTTTATCTATTGTTCTAACAGCGGATGGAATAGAGTCAAATCCTAAAATGATCAGTTATTATATAGAAAAGTATTGTGCAGATGTTATCCAAATGACTCCATCACGGTTGCGTATGCTTAGAGAATATGACAAAAATTTAACATGTTTGTCTAAAGTGAAAGTACTTTTGGTTGGAGGAGAAGTTTTCCCTTCTGATTTATTACATGAGCTTCAAAACAAGACATCAGCAAAGATATATAACATGTATGGACCAACAGAAGCGACTGTTTGGTGCTTTATAGCTGATTTGACAGAAAGTAACCGTGTTCACATTGGACAGCCTATGAAGAATGTTTCATATAAACTTGTAGGGGATACAGAGGATACAGGAGAGTTATATATTTCAGGTGAATGTCTTGCAGAGAAATACTATAATAATCAAGAGCTTACAGATGAAAAATTTATCTTTTCCTCTGATGGAAAAGTCAGATACTATAAATCAGGAGATTTTTGTAAGAGGAATTCTTATGGAGAGCTTGAATGTATTGGCCGGTTAGACAATCAGATAAAAATACGGGGATATAGAGTGGAAATAGAAGAGGTAGAAAACACTATTTGCAGCTATGATTCTGAACTTCAATGCATATGCTTTCCAGAAGGAGATCATGGTTTAATTTGTTATTATGTATACGAAAACAAGTTGGATCAAACAGAACTTAAATCGTTCTTGAGTAAAAAACTTCCGGCATATATGATTCCCTTTAAGTTTGTGCAAATAACAGAATTAAAATATACAATCAATGGAAAAATAGATAGAAAGTTTCTGAAATCGCACATTCAAGAACTTACAGTTATGCCAGAAAACATTACAGAAAAAGTAGTTGTAGAGAACCCGGAATTTGAAAAATTAGCAAGGATTTTTCATCAATTGAATAATCAATATAATGAGATAAGCTTAAACACTAGTTTACAAGAAATGGGGATCAACTCAATTGATTTTATTTCTTTAATTGTAAAAGTAGAAGATGAATTCAATATCATATTTGAAGATGACAAATTGGACATGACGAAATTTCCCGATATATTGTCTTTGTTTAGCTATATTCAGCAGCAAACTAATAAGACGAGGTGAGATGCATGAATGCGATATCAGTCAAAAATCTTAATAAAGTGTTTACATATTATGAAAAAAAGGAAGGATTTCAGCACTCACTTAAAAATCTTCTTGTTAGAAAACAAAAAACTAAAGAAGCTGTAAAAAATATAAGTTTTGATATTGATAGTGGTGATATTATAGGATTTTTAGGTCCAAATGGAGCAGGGAAGACAACAACATTAAAAATGTTGAGTGGAATTTTATATCCGACTAGCGGAGAAGTACATGTTTTGGGATATTGTCCATGGAAGCGGCAGAAGGAATTTAAAATGAAGTATTCTATGGTGTTAGGGCAAAAAAGTCAGTTATGGCCAGACCTACCTGCTTCAGAAACATTTCGATTAAACCAATACATTTATGAAGTAGATGAAAGAAAATGCAAAATGCTTTTAGACGAACTTACAGAATATTTAGATGTAAAACATTTGCTAAATGTACAGGTTAGACGTTTATCACTAGGTGAAAGGATGAAACTTGAATTAATAGCCTCTTTAATTCATTCTCCGCAATTAATATTTTTAGATGAACCCTCTATAGGCTTAGATTTAGTGTCCCAAAAAAAAATTCGTTCCTTTATTCGATACTGGAATGAACAATATAAAACAACTGTAATGATTACTAGTCATTATATGAAAGATATTGAGGATTTATGTGAACGAGTTATTGTAATTAACGGTGGGGAAAAACTCTATGATGGAAGTTTAAGCGATGTTAATTATATGTTTAAGGACATCAAAATTGTAAATTTAGAACTATCAAGCGAAATAGACGATATGAAGTTAGGTAAATTCGGTGTAATTACAAAAAAAGATGGACTGAATTGTACAATGGAAGTCAATAGAGAAAACTTGCATGAATTTATCGGTTATGTAACCCAAAAACTTAATATTAAAGATATAAGTATTTCGGATATTCCAGTAGAAAAAGGAATTGAATTACTTTACCGGTAAATAGCAAGACTGGAGTTTTAAGTATGAAAAAATATTTTTGCTGTTTTAGAATGGGAATGAAGAGTGCATATGAGTACCGATTGAATTTTATATTTGTATTATTTAGCGCCTTTTTTCCTATGATCATACAAACGTTTTTGTGGATTGCAATTTTTGATAATTCACAAAAACAAATAGTATATGGATACACATTAAGCCAAATGATTTTGTATACAATCCTCTCACAAATGATTGCAAAATTTTTAAAAACAGGAGTGGAAAATGAAATATCGGCAGACGTAAAAACTGGAGGACTTAGCAAATATATTATCAAGCCTTTTAACTACTTGTTATATAAACTATTCAGTTTTATTGGGCAAAAGGCAATACATATGGAGCTTATTCTGGCGTTTATTTTTATTGTACTGGTTGTTTTTAGTTGGAAAATTCATATAGCAATGAGCATAGAAAGGATTGTACTCTTTCTAGTAGCAATACTATTGGCTTTGATTTTGAGTTTTTACGTTTTCTGTTGTTTAAGTATGCTTTCCTTTTGGATAACAGATGCATGGGGAATTTTCTTTGGTGCTCGGTTTTTAATTGATATGATGAGTGGTGCGATTTTTCCAATTGATATTTTTGGAGAAACGATCATTCAAGTTTTTCAATTGCTTCCTTTCCAGTACATGGTATATTTCACGGTCAATATAATTACTGGGAAAATCGGTTTAATGGCAGCATTAAAGGGAATCGGAATACAGATTATATGGATTTTCGTGCTAGGGGTATTAACTAGATCTTTGTGGAAACGTGGTTTGCTACAATATGTTGCGGTAGGGGGATAAGTATTGAAAGAATTTACAAAACATTTAAGATTGATGGGATTGTTTACAAAACGGTATATTATGAGTCAAATGGAGTATCGTACTAGTTTTTTTACAATTTTAATAGTAGAAAGTTTAATCTTATTCTCGAAGTTGTTATATACAGTTGTAGTATATAATACTGATATGATTGTGGACGGACTGAAACCAGAAGCGATTACTATGTTTACTGGTACATTTTTTATTATTTCTGCAGTTTATGGTGCATTATTTATGTTCAATTTTACAAATCTACAAAATAGTGTTTATGATGGAAGCCTAGATATTGCAATTACGAAACCAATTTCATTGCAGTTTTATCTTACAGTTTCTACAATAGATCTTGCAGTACCTATTCCAAACTTTATTGCAGGAGTTATTATGGTATCAAATGCATGGAAAACACTTCAATTATCAACAGAGCCTTTCATTATAGCAGGCTATGTGTTTTACATTATACTTGGAGTTGTTATGCTTTACAGTATTCTTTTGTTACCACCTTTACTGTCTTTTTGGTTTGTTAAAAGTGAAGGAATTAGTCAGATAGTTTCAGGATTATCCAATTTTAATATGATGCCAATGGCAATTTATCCTAAAGCATTAAAATTTTTTGGTACGTTTATTATTCCTATATTTATTGTTTCAAATTTTCCGCCTCTGTTTGTTCTGGGAAGGCTGAATATTGGAACACAAATATGGGGGATAGTAGCACCTATTTTATTTTTTGGAGGAGCGAGAATCGTTTTTAAAAAAGCGATTCGAAAATATAGTAGTATTGCAAATTAACATGTAAAGAAAAATAGGAATGAGAACTTAAATTACTTAACCGAATACTTATAGTTGGGGGATGGTTGGAGGGAGATGGTGAATAAAATATTCAATAGAGTCTACATCAGACAAATTACTCCCTCTATTATTATAAAATCAGTGCAGTTGCTAAAGTCAATAACACTCTAGCAATTGCACTTTTATGATATTAGCGTTTCTATATGACTATAATGTGACTATATCCTGCCCTTAAAAATATGCCTTATTCCTGTCAGATTCCTATATTAATAAACATTTTCATCATCTTTTACATTTATAAAATATTTTTTTAATTCACATAATATTTTCCTTTTATTATTGACATTTTATTGCTGTTTTTTTATTATTACTTAAAGATACTATTAGTTTTTGTTTTTACATTAGAGGAGCATAAGATTACTATGAAGACAAATTTACCTTTTAACTTTCCTATGATAACACATGTACCGTTTGATAATTGCATATTAGGAATTTTACAAAATTATCCTGATACTTTTGATTGGATATACTCAAACTTTATTAATGTATATATGAATAAAAGAAATGGTGCGGATTACTTTTTTCCTAAATTTCTTTGGAATATTTGTCCTTTTATAGATACATATACTCTTCCGTTTATATTTGTCAAAAATAATTTTACCAATTACACTGATTTTTTGGAGTCCTGTCTTAAAGATGGTTTTTATGTTTATTCTATCTTGAATATGCGTCCTATTCATAAATATAAAACTCAGATAGATGATGATCATAATCCGATCATTACTAATATAGATACATTATCACGGACCGTTCAGATGTATGATTTTTTTTATAACGGGATATACACCATGTATGAGTGTTCTTATGATGAAATGAATGAATCATTTCGCTCTCTTCCTCAATGTAAGGGGTTTAATATAGAAGATTATTTAAATAATTATACAGAAATTATTCTTTTAAAATATAATGCTCAACAGAAATATACATTTAACTCTGACAACTTTAAAAAATCTATTAAAGATTTTTTGAATTGCACTAATTTACTATCAAAATATGATTCCTGTTTGGTTTTGGAAAATAATGATAAAGACTCTTTTTTCTGGGGAATAGAATGTTGGAAAAATATACTTCAATCTCCAATGGTTAGACGGCATTTTAGTCTATTATTAGCTCACAGTAAAATGTGGGAGTATCGATATCAATACTTTTCTGAGAAGGAGTATTTAAACAATTCTGATTATATTGAATCTATAATTTCTGATTTAAGTAACACAGCAAAAATTGCACTTAATTTATATTTAAAGGAATCTATGAGGAAGAACAAGGTCGGAGACTATAATTTTGAAAGAATTTTTCCGTTATTAAAAGAATGCGAAGCATTAGAATATAAAATTTGTGAATACTTTTTATCTCATTTATAGTACAATATATCTAATATATTTTCACCTTCATGCCTCCTAAATAATGTTATTTTTAGGGCTCTTAGAAAAAGTGTTTTAGACATTTCAACTCATAAGCCCCTCTCATCTGGAACAATGTCTTTAAGATAAGAATAACAAAATAATTTAAGGAGATATATTCAATTATAGGTAAGAATATCATGCTTTAAGTCAAGGAATAAGGCAACGAGACTGGTAAAAGATAATGGGAAAAACATATGTTTGAGTTTGGCACGAAGAAAGATATTCGTCCAAGCTAATGAACACTTATATGATCATAAACGATTTTAAACAAGAAGAGGGGGTAATGGCATATGATTTATGTTTCTATTTGTGATGATGATGTAATAATAGCTCGAAAAATAAAAAAACTGATAGAATATGAATTGAGTAAAAAGGGGATTGAATTTCACTGTAATATCTACATAAGCGGAAGGAAATTTCTGGAATATAACAAGGAATTTAAAAACGAATTGATTATTCTGGATATTGAAATGCCGGATATATCAGGTATAAAAATTGCCGAATACTTAAAAAAGGAGGGAAGGAATAAAAATATTGTTTTCATAACAAGTTATGACAATTTAGTTTTTCGTTCGTTAGAATGTTATCCATTCGCTTTTATAAGAAAGAAAAATGTTGAAACGGAAATTCCTAAAATGATAGAACAATTTATATACCGAGTTAGTAAAAAATGTTCCTCATTTCTTTTAGAAACCCCCAAAACCACAATGTGTATACCAATAGAAAATATTATGTATCTAACTTATTGGGAACATAAAATTGAATTAATAACAAGTACGACGGAGAAATATGAATTTCGAGGGACAATGAAAGAGTGCCTCAATCAGTTGAAAGAAGAATCTTTTTTTAGGGTAAATAGTGGAGCGATAGTAAATTTAAGATATGCTAAAAAATTTGAAGATTCTTATATTGTTATGGAAGACAATAATATAATTCAGATAAGTCGTGAAAAGAAAAAAGAGTGTAAGGAACGTTTCATGCAATGTTGGAGGGAAAGCATTTAGGATGATATTGGGCTTTTGTATATTTTTTTGTAATTTTGTACAAGCATTTTTAATTCAAAACTTTCTTATCAAATTTTTCGGAACTAAATCAGTATGGGGACATGTAGCGCGGCAAAGATTGATAAGCATTGTATTGATTTTTTTGCCATTAGAGTTGGGAAGTTTATTAAATATAAATGACATATTATTAACATTAATTAATTTTGTGATACTGTTTATATTTTGTGAAAAATATTTGTTGGGAAATAAAATACAGCATAGTATTATAGTATTAATTTCGTTGCTTTTGATCCCATTAATTAATGTAAATTTTTTGCAAATAATTATTTTGATTGGAGGTGTGTCTTTCGAAGAATATGTAGATATTCATAATCCCTATTATTACTTAGGAATAGCAGGGGTATTAACTATATATTTTATTATAACATCAATAATATTAAAATATGGAAAAAGAATCAAGATTTTCTTGAATAAAAGATATTGTATTATTTATAGTTTGATTTTATGGTACTCCATCTTGGTTGAAGGGGTAATTTTGTATTTACTGAATAGCGATGTTTATATAAATACATATCATTTAGGGCTGCTATTTATTTCTTGTGGTGCAGTAGGTGTAGATATTTATATCGTATTTACAATATGTAAAATTAGCGAACAAAAGTATCAAGAAGATAAGATAAAAATTTTACAATTTCAGAATATATGTCAAGAACAACAAATTAAAGAAATTAAACGTTCTGAAAAAAGAATTCGTAGACTTAGGCATGATTATAGGAATACACTATTAAACTTAAAAAGCTTGATAGAGAATGGCAATATACAGGAGAGTCTAGTTTATTTGGAGAAAATTGATGATTATTATATAAAAGAGAGTAAAGAATATATATTTACGGGAAATTCACTGATTGATGTGACATTAAATTCAAAATTTAATATTTGTCATGAGAATGAAATTGAATTATACAGCTATATTATTGGTGAGTACGATACAATAGATGGATTTGCAATCAGCATTATATTGTTTAATCTACTTGATAATGCCATTGAGGCTGAAAGGAAAGTAGAGCAAAGAGAAGTATATTTTGAAATGATAATGAAAAATGAATATGTCAGTTGCATAGTTAAAAATAAGATAAATCAGTCTGTGTTGCAGAATAATAAAGGATTAAAGACAAATAAGAAAAATACAGAAGAACATGGATTGGGGATTGAGCATGTTAAAGAATTGGTAGAAAATATAGATGGAATGTTTGAAGTTTTTGAATTAAAAGATAATTTTTGTGTTCATGTGATGATACCGTTGGAATCTCTGCAATTACAAAATAGGAAAGAGGAATGACTTTTTTGTGATATGTATTAAAAACTAAAATAGGTAATTCATATAAATACCAACTATTTTAAATATAGGTTAAATTAAGAATATATGAGAATAAGATAATTTTTAGGAAAGAATTGTTAAGATCAGAGAATATACAGCAAAAAAAGAATATAGTGGTCCTATTCCCTGGGGATTTCGCAGGAATGTCCCATATTTTAATATTAAAATTATTATAAGAAGAAAAATGATAGAAAAAATAGTAAATAATTTGGTGAAAAATTTATTAAAAATAGAAATAATAAAAAGCGAAGAGAAAGTTCTTTATGAATATGGAATTAGGTTATTACTTACATCCATTTTTAATTCGATTTGGATAATTAGTGTAGCTGCATTTTTAGGTTATCCTATTCTTGGGGTTATTTATATTCTCATATTAGGAAATGTGAGAACTCAATTAGGAGGATATCACGCAAAGTCATATGGAGGGTGTTTCGTTTGTTATAACATTTTTTTTGCGTTTTCTATTTTAGTATCTAAATTTTTAAGCTTTATTAGATGTAATCGATTAGAGATGGCGTTTATTGGAGGTGTTTATCTGTTAATCATATATAAATTTGCGCCGGTACCGTTTGCAAAGAAATTGGATAGCAGTGAAAAGGATATTGCCAAAAAAAATGCTCTAGGGAGAACTGCTCTTTGGATTTGTATAGCCATTCTGTTAAGAAACTATGAGGAGTATTGGGCATTTGAGATTTTAGCTGTACTTGGTATATCGATAGTTTTAATGTTAACAGAATTAAACAAAAAAGAATGAAATTTATCGGATTTTGTGTTAAAGTTATTAAGCAAGTTTTTTTACTAAATATCGTAAGAGCTATTATGTAAAAACATTTCTTTAATATCCCGTATTTCTGCAATTATTAGGTGTACGTAGATGGAATTATTGGAAATGAATTTGATATTGAAAAATGGTTTTGTTTATATTTTCGTTTAGAACAATTAAAATGAGTAAAAAAATAGATGAGAAACAGTGGAGCGTATTATGATATCAAATATAAAAATGAAAAAATATAATAAAAAATTGCCGTATTCTTATACATTAGGGGCTTTTCCAACAATAGAACTTTTAAAAAAATATCCTAAAAAAGTGATGAAAGTTTTTACACATTCCGATTTAAATAGCGTGACACAGGAGGAAATTATTACAGGTATTTGTAATGCAAATAATATTTTTTTTGAATGTAACGATAGAATTGTAGAAAAGCTTAGAGACAAAGAAAATTGTTTTGTAATAGGTGTATTTGAAAAATACAACAATGAATTAGATAAAGATTCGAATCATGTTGTATTAGTTAATCCTAGTGATATGGGAAATATGGGAACTATCATCCGAACGTGTGTGGGATTTGGTATAAAAAATTTGGCTGTGATAGAGCCTGCAGTGGATATTTTTAATCCCAAAGTTGTTAGAGCTTCAATGGGAGCTGTTTTTCATGTAAATATATGCCGATACGATTCGTTTGATACTTACTATGCGATATATAAAGAGTCCCATGATATGTTCCCATTCATGCTAAATGGGGCAAAGGCTTTGCAGGATTACGAAATTGAAATGAAAGTTGATAGAGCTTTTTCGCTTATCTTTGGAAATGAAGCAACAGGACTGCCAGATACATATTCCGAAATTGGACAATCTATTTTGATTAATTATCTTCACGAGGTGGATTCGTTAAACCTATCAATTGCCACAGGGATTGGATTATATGAATTTACAAAAAAATATTTTAAGCAATTTGTGTCTACCTAAAAAGCAGCATACCAAATCATAGGAGGTCTTTGATTACGGCAAAATAATCGAAACCTGTCCATCGGATACACGTAAAAGAAGGAAATCTCAACATAATCTATCAGCTACTGGCAGAATACGATATTCAGACAGTGGAAGACATTCAAGATGCACTTAAGGATTTACATAGACAGAAGAGGAGAAACCGATTATTGCCGAAATATCAGTCAGGTTCTAAAAGAGATTTATGATTGATATGGACAGGCAGAAATTTTACTAGGAGAAAAATATGAAGTTAAAACTGATCCGGGCAACATTTTCAGATTGCCCGGATATCTATCGACTCCAAATTCGATCGTTTGGGGAACTACTTGAAAAATATCAGGATTATGAGACGAATCCGGGGGCAGAAAAAATAGAACGGATCTACGAACGATTTCAACAATCAGAAACTGATTACTGGATGATAAAACTGAATGAAGAAATAATAGGGGCAGTTCGTGTATGCGATTTTGGAACGCTTTGTAAGCTCAAGCAAATCTTTATTTTGCCTGAATTTCAGAATAAAGGATATGCACAGGATACGATCAATGCTGTAGAAGCATTGTATCCAAAAGCAATAAGATGGGAACTGGACACGATCCTACAGGAAAAAAAGCTGTGTCATTTGTATGAAAAGATGAACTATACCAGGACAGGAAAGATAGAAAATATCAAAAAGGGGATGGACTTGGTTTTTTATGCGAAAAGTTTATCTAACTAAGTTTTAACTATACAATAATATGAACTATGCGTATTTGATTTTAATAGGAATCATTTTTCATCAGATTGCCCAAAAGGTACGGTAGAGGTCACTATTTTAACAGAAGAATAGAAACAATGACAATATCATTCTGCGATAAAGCAAGGGGAAGACTCAAAAAGAGCCTTCCTCTGTTTTTTATGTTAGAACGTAACCGTTGAGTCACAGCACTGAAAATCGGTATCAATGTAGTGAGCGATGATCCGGGCTTTCAGATTCCGTTCGTGGCAAAGCGAACGACAGGAATTTTCGGATGGGGTTAAATCTTCTGGCAAAATGAATTTGATACATTGGATCTCCACGTCCTGACACCCCGTAAGACTGTGTGCCGGTACGGTGATAGTTTTCATTCCCCGCGGATATTCTTGACCGTAAGAATCGGTCTCCGAAAGGATGATTCCAAGAGCAACCCGTTTTTTCGGGCAGACGTTTTTCAAAGTGATATTTAACTGTACGATCCGGCCGGAAGATTCCAGACAGGTATCGCCAAGATCTACAATAAGGGAATCCTGACAGCTTCCGATAGTAAAGTCAATAGGTACAGGGCAAGGTTCAGGGTTGACTACAGTACCGCAGTCTACCTGGATTGTCGGGTCTGGGAAAGTTACCAGATTCCCTTCGTCATCAGTATAAGAGATCGATTGATTGACCGGAAGAGTGCCCGAGGTCTTACCGGTATGCTGGACGTAAAATTCTAAAGAAGCGCCTTCATTTCCGGATACGCCAAGAGACGGGATTTTCCATTGAAGAGAATGAGAGTCAATGGTGGTAGCAGTACCGGTCGAGGGGATGCTGACGTTCAAAATTGTGAAAGATGGATTCAATGTTTCGTCTATTACTATATTTGTTGCTCCTGGTTTTGAGATATTGGCTGCCAGATCTGCAAACAGTTCCTCCAGTTCGGACTCATCCGGAGTAAAAACGACATGAGAAGTGTCAGGATCTGTCGCCCAATCATTGAGGGAGTCTACGTCGATACCATTATCTCCGATTAATCCGATACAGTAGATTACAACACCGGAATCACGGATCGCTTCGGCTATCGGGGCAGGTGGAATTCCGGCAGTCGTCTTTCCATCAGTGAACATGACGATCACCCTGGCATTAGAAGAGGATGGATCAAACAAGGACATTGCAGTGGAAAAGGCATCTGCATGGTTGGTTGCACCGCCTGCGGAGAGTGAATTGACAGCAGATTTTAAATCAGAAACGGATGTGATAAGCTGCGTATTCGCCGTTGCACTTCCGGAAAAACTTACAATAGCAATGCGGCTTCCCAAGCCAATCTGACCATCTTGTGTACTGTCGGTACTCTCATCGATGATATCGATGAAGGTGTTTGCTCCAAGTTTTAAATTGGCCAGAGGACTTCCAGCCATACTACCGGAGCGGTCCAGAACTAGAACGATATCGGTCGGGTTTTCCGAAATATCTGGAGCTGCGGAGAGTGCAAGTGTGACACGGAATGTCCCGCCACAACGGATCTGTGAGCTGTTGATTTCTTTGTTAGAACTTGTAATACCCATAATAAAGCCTCCTGTATTTTTTATTTGAGAGATTCATTTCTTCATTATCAGGGTATGAAAATGGGGAGAAATGGTTCCTTTTGTCGAATCAGAACCAGTATCCGTGAAAGGACATACAATTATTTTGACAAAAATCATACAGTTTCCCTTAGTTGAATGGTATTTTTCTTGTGACATTAACAAGGTAAAATAAACTCCGATAAATACTGAGGAGGATGAAATTCTGAAATAACTAAAATTAAAGAGCTGGTGAATAATGAAAAAATAAATATAATAATTAAATATTATAACAAAATATCAACTAAATACATTAATGATAGACGATAATTGATAAAAATGATATAATTTAGATAATAGCAGTCGGAAATAACATGAGGAGGGAGGGAAAGTGATGAGAGAGAGGAAAAGATTCAGAAAGGCTACAGCGATGGTTTGCCTTGTGTCTCTGGCTGCAGGTTTCAGTGGATGCGGAGAGAAAGAGGAGAAAAAGACGCTGAGAGTCATTACGGATCAACGTTTATATGACAAGGTGGATATGGCGGCGAGATTTATGGAGGGGATTCACAGTCGGATTCGTGTCGAGATTCAAACGCTTCCGGGTGAGGGGCCGGAGCGGGAGACGGAAATCGAGAAGCTTCGTACAGAGATCATGGCAGGAAAGGGGCCGGATGTCTATCTGTTAGAGAGTGACCAGGATAATATAGCCGAAGTGAGATCTTACTTATTAGAAAATCCATATCAGGCGATGCAAAGTGGTGCTCTGGCTCCGTTGGATGAGTATATGGAGGGGGATACTTACTGGGAGAACAGCACATATAATGAGGCTTTTTTAAAAGCTGGAAGGTTTGACGGACGACAGTACATCATTCCGCTGTCCGGATATTGGTTTGTATTGGCACAGAAATCCGGTATAGACGAAATGGAGGGAGATACCCTATGGGAGTGGATAGAACAGGCGGAGGCATCTTCTGATATTCAGCAGAAAATGGCATTCAGAGGTATATGGCAGGGCGCCGGACGGTGGATGCAGCCGGCGGTTGACTATGAGAATCAGGAAGTGTTCTTTGACAAAGAAGAATGGAAAGAGTTTGTGAAGCAATGGGTTTCTTTCTTGGAAAGTACGGATGCAATGATAGAAGAGTCAGGATCTGGCTTCTCTCTTAATTTTATAGAAAGTGTTGGATATGAACCGGGAACAACGCTCCGGCTTATTCCTGACATGAATGGGCACAAGGTGGCGTCGGTAGGATCCTATGGGGCGGTAGGAATGTCCAGTGATTACAAGGAGGAATCATATGAGCTGATTATGCTGTTACTCAATGAACGGACACGCAAATATAAGGAAGAAAAGCACGACAGGGAGCTTCCGGTTTTGGACGGATGGATTGATTTTTCCGGAGCTCCATTGCAGGAGAATGCGGTACAAAACTGGATGAGTTCAGCGGATGAGCATGTTGCCCAGGAAGTAGTGGAGTGCCTGAGAGAAATCGAGAATGTCTATTTTATGACGGAGGCAGAGTGGAATCTGTATACGGAATTGTCGGCACTGATTTTCGACAGATATGAGCCTTCGATTCAAATGGAGCAGAAGATCTCTGAGATTGCTGATACCACATGGAACATCTACAAGAAACTGGTGTCAGAGTAAAGTGGGGAGGGGGCAGGAAGATGAGAAAGCGTAATAATGGATTCTTGCTGGCATTCCCGGCACTGGCCGGATTTCTCGTATTTTATTTCGTACCGTTTTTGATTACGGTCTGGTATTCTGTATCTTTCGGCATTGGGAAACGTGAGTTTGTGGGGCTGGATAATTTTAAAAGTCTGTTTGAAAATGAGATGTTTCTTCTGGCGGTGAAAAATACGATCCAATACATGGCCGTGACTGTTCCCGTGACGCTGGCAGGAGCCATGTTTCTTTCTATACTGTTGCAAAATGCGGTAAAGGGCGTGCGGTTCTTTCAGTTGTCCTTTCTGTATCCGATGATTCTGCCGATTGCGTCAGTCGTTCTTGGCGTGCAGTTTTTATGGGGAGAGTCCGGTATCTGGAATAGGATCTTGGAGTTGATTGGAGGAGAACCGAAAGACTGGCTGAATACGTCGGCGGCATTCTGGGTGCTGTGTATTCTGTATTGTTGGCGGTTCACCGGGTATTATGTTTTGATTTATTTTGCCAGACTACAGATGATACCAAGAGAATATTATGAATATGCGACAATGTTTGGTGCCGGGAAATGGCAGTCGTTTTGGCATATTACATGGCCCATGTTGATTCCGACCTTTGGCTTTACCATTGTACTTTCGGTGATGAATGGGTTTAAATGTTACCGGGAGGCCTTTCTTCTGGGAGGAAATTATCCGGATGACAGTATTTATTTGTTGCAGCACTTTATGAACAATAATTTCCAGAACCTGAATTATCAGAAGATTTCTGCTGCTGCGGTCAGTATTGTGGCGGCGCTTCTTGTGCCGGCAGTGGTTGGATACGTGCTTTATCTGATTGTGAGAAGGGGGAAAAAGTATGGCTAAAAAGAGACAGAAACGTGTTCTTTTCCTTGGAATCATCTCCCTTGTTTTTCTCTATCCGGTAATCTATATGTTGATCTGTTCGGTGTGGGAAGGGAAAAATGCGGGAGTCTCCATGATGGGCTATTACCGTGTGCTTCTTGAAAGCCCCGGATATCTGGTGAAATTCTGGAGAAGCCTTGGAATGTGTCTTTTGATTGCTGGAGGACAGACCATCCTTGCATGTATGGCAGGGACGGCCTTTGCCAAATATCGGTTTATCGGGAAGAAGTTCTGGCTTGCTATGATGGCTTTGTTTATGATTCTTCCGGTGCAGGTCACACTGCTTCCAAATTATATTCTGATGGAAAAGCTGGGATTTTTGAACAGTTGGAAATCGCTTATTATCCCGGGGATTTTTTCCCCGTTTGGAACAGTGTGGCTGACCTTTATTTTTCAGTCTATTCCGGATGAATGGCTTGAGGCGGCAAGACTTGACCGGGCAAACCAGCTTCAGATTGTCAGGTATATTGTCGTACCGGCTGCAAAGCCCGCAGTAGTGACATTATTTGTACTGACATTTGTGGAGAGCTGGAACATGGTGGAACAGCCGATTATTTTCCTGGAGGGAGAACTGGATTATCCACTTTCCGTTTTTCTGGCGGGTGTGATGGAAAACAGCATGACGGTTCAGTCTGTGTGCGGACTTTTGTGTCTGCTTCCGGTGACATTCTTCTTCCTGTACTATCATAAGGAACTGACGGATGGATTACGAGATGTGCTTTGGAGTTGATGAAACATGAGGAAAAAGAAAGTATGGATAGCCGGATGTACTGTATTTTTACTGCTTGTTATCTGCACGGTATTGTCTTTACGGATTGAGAAAATGATGCGGATCGAAGTAGAAACAGTTCGCGCCGTACAATGTGAAGAAGAAGGAATGACAGATATGGTCAAAATTCCGCTATCTTGTTATAAACAGGAAGAGAATGGATCTTTTGTTTTATTTTTTGCAGAAGAGCGGGAAGGACTGTTTGGAAAAGAGTGGGTCGTTCAGAAGGAGGAAAGTGATCCATTGATGGAAGAGGGGAATATGTCTTTGGTTCCGAAGAGTTCCGTTTTTGACGATCAGCTCAGGCCAAGGAAAATCGTAAATTATTCCACATGGCCTCTGGAGGATGACGATGTAGTTGTGATTGCGGGGGAAGAGTGATGAAAAGGGAACGTAAGCGAAAAGGAATCGAGCGTCTGATTGTATGGATAGCGGCTGCTGTGATGACTGCGGGGCTTGTGGTAATGAATTTTTTGATCAGTGAAGGAATCAAGAATGAGGCCGAGAGTTTACCGGAAGGCGTTTTGTTACAACTGAAGGAGCCTCTGGAAACGGCGGAAATAGAAGCGGCAAAGATACAGGGATACAGAATCAAAAATGTGGGCGCAGGAGAGCATGGAAGGGAAATCTATGAGGTCAGGGGTGAGAAAGAAAGAGCGGTTCTGATAGGCAAAGTAACCGATTTCACCAGGGATCTATTTGGCCGGCCGATCGAAGGCAAAAGTATGAATCTTAGCGCTCACAGAAGCATTGCCTTGCAGATGGGAAGACTTGCATGGCTTGCGGCGGCCATTCCACTCAGTATGATGTTGCTGGTTTTGAGTATCAGGAAGCTGGGGGCGCTGCAGGAGAAGAACTGGCTGCAGGGACTGCAGGGGGTGGCGATCATTGCTGTCTGGATGGCAGCCGTGTATTATCTGACAGGCAGGCTGAACATCCCAAGAGAATTTTTGCCGCGGGAACAGATTTTGGATATTAGCTTCTACATAGATACAGTTAAAGAATTCTTTGCCGGAGACGGCTGGGCGAATCAGAGTACGTACCAGGCAATCCGCTTATGCTACAAGGATGGGGCACTCGTATACGGAATGTGGATTATTTGTGCATGGTTGGGAACAGTGTTGATCCGGATAATTGCGGGAATTGAAAACAGAGGAAAAGGAGAGAACATAAGCAGGGGCTAAGAAAACGTAAAAATACCATAGTATTCTATGACGAAAGGTGATATAATCGATGCCATATTATCCTAAAAGAGGTGGGAGGGCGTATGGAAGAGGAGAGAGGAAAGGAAGCAGAGGCCATCAGATGCAAAAAAGTCAGAAGTACCTTTCTTCTTCTGAACTGTCTGTTTGAGTTTTATGCCGGGATCACAGGAGCGACGTTTGTTTTGTTTTTGTACAGCAAGGGGCTGGATGCGATGGAGACGAATTTTGTGGTGGCAACGTCTCTGATCGCAGTCTTTTTTATGGAGATTCCGGCGGGGGCGATGGCGGATCAGATCGGTTATGTGAAAACGACAGCTTTGAGCGGTGTTTTGATGGCAGCTACGAATGTACTGTTTTTCTTTGGAAATGGTATGATGGCATTTCTGGCTGCACAGATCTGTTTGGGGTTTGCCTGCGCTTTTGAATCCGGAACTTTGGATGCATGGGTGATTGATCATACATCAGTCAGCGAGAGTAAGACGGTGTTTCTCAAGAAGAACAAATGTCTTTCCATTATGATGATCCTTTCAGGGCTGCTTGGAGGTGTTATCGCGGACTGGTTCCTGGAGGGGATCTTTCTGTTTGCATTGATCTCATCGGTATGTTATATCGGGATCAGTTTAGCAGTGATGCCAAAATTGGAGATCATAAGTACCAAGAAAGAAAAGCGGAGTGTATCAGAGGCCATAGCAGGCATCAGACTCATTATAAAGGACAGTGTGAAGTATTGTATGAAGGATAAGAAAGTCTGGAATATTATTTTATTTAACAGTATTCTGGCTTTCGCTATTTCACCGGTATTTGTATTTTGGTCGCCAATGCTTCATCGGTTTGAACATGTGAATTATACGATCATCGGATTTGCGTGGGTTCTGATCCGGGTGGCGATGCTGGGCGGAAATGCGGTGCTGGAAAGAGTAAAGCGCAGATCCTTTTTGGCCCTTGCGATAACAAGTACATTTTGCGGAATCAGTATACTTGGACTGGCATTTCTGCATACGTTTTGGAGTCTGCTGATCGGAATCCTGCTTTTTGAAGCGTTCCTCGGTGTGATTTATCCGTTAAAAGAGACGGTTTTAAACACAGAAATCAGTCATGGAAACCGTGCAACGGTTCTATCTTTTCATTCGATGATAGTGAGTATCTTCAACTATATCTCCATGCTTATTATGGGAAAACTGGCAGCTTGGTTTTCCATTGAGACGACATGGATGATCGGTGGAATTCTTCTGATCTCTGTGGGAATACTGCAATGGGGAAGAGAAATAAAGTAAAATTTTCATATATCATTCTCTTCTCCATATAAACGACAGATTTCCTATTCTTTGCGTCTGTCCGGATCCAGAAAGGCTTTTGACCCGGTGGCGCCAGTCTGTCCCTGGTATTTCCCGTTGTACGGATGCAGAGCGCAGGCATCCATTTTAGCAAACACAAGCTGACCTACCCGTCGGCCGGCCTGGAGCTCTATGGCACAACGGTTGGCGTTAAATAGTTCCAGTGTGATCTCTCCTTTCCTTTTATAGCTATTCTAACAGCATCCGTGCTTGAGAGATGCTTCAAAAACGGACAGATCCAGATCAAAGTCTTCGTATCCTTCCCGGATCGTCTGAATATAGGTGTCCGAAGGGCGGCCAGGTGTGGCCTGATCCGTCATAAGATAAACCATAGCCAGTATGGTGGTTCCATCAGTAAGTGTCACGGGAATATCCTGTTTATAGTAGAGCGTAGGATAATCTTCGTACTCGTCCAGATTTGTCTCGTCTTTCGGTGTGATTTCCCAAAGAACTACCGGGGTAGAGGCTCCTTCCTTTTGTTGGAGAGTGGCATAGATTCTGTTCGGATTGACTCCGCGGTAGACAAGTTCCCATCCATTCAGCGTTCCAACAGCGTGTGGAACTGCATCAGGACAGCGCTTTTCCATTTGTTGTTTGTGCAGGTTGCTGCCATAAGCAATATATAATTTCATTTCAAATCTCCTTTTTTTGGTTTGTCAGATGTTTTCATTGTGCACGATTCTTTGCATTTTATCAATAGAGATTTGAAAAAAATAAAAATTCTGAAAATAAAAAAAATAATAGGGAAAGACTAGATAATTTGTGAGAACTTTGATAAAATAATAATAAATTAGTGGAGCAGAAAAACGGGAACAAAAGATAGGGGATGATGAATATGCCGGGTGACAGAAAAAATCCGCTGTGGAGAAGTTTTGGATATGCGTTTTCGGGTATCTGGACCGGAATCCGCAAAGAGCGAAATATGAAAGTTCACTGTATGGCGCTTGTTTTGGTTCTGATTGCCGGAATCGTAGCGAAGCTGACTGTGGTAGAATGGTGTATTTGCATGATCATGTGCGCTCTCGTCCTGTCGTTGGAGCTTGTCAATACAGCCGTGGAGGCGGTAGTAGATCTGGCGACAGAGGAGAAGAAGCCTTTGGCAAAGATCGCCAAAGATACGGCGGCCGGAGCGGTTCTGATCGCTGCGATTGCCTCGGTGATTGTGGGGGTGCTGATTTTTGTTCCACATGTTGTTACATGGATCTGATTACGATATAAGAGAGGAGAATACATATGGATGGATTAGGAGAAAACTTAAAGAAAGTGATGCTTGCCGGAGTAGGTGCCGTCGCTGTGACGGCGGAGAAATCCAAGGAACTTCTGGATGAGATGGTGAAAAAAGGTGAACTGACTGTCGAGCAGGGGAAAGTACTTAATGAAGAGCTTAAGCACAATATCCGACAGACAATGAAGGAGAAAGTCAATGTATCTCTCAAACCGAATTCCCCAGAAGAGCTGCAGGAGATGATTGGAAAGATGACACCGGAGCAGTTAGCGGATCTGAAAGAAGCCATTGCGAAGATGGAGACGCCAGAAAAACAGACAGAAGAAGATAAAGGAGAGACAGAATAGCTTCAATGAATGGTCAATCATCGGAAAAGTATGGAAAACGATTAAAAGAGATTACATCCGTGCTTCACAAACACGAGATTTCCCGGGGCGTGACTCCGGAGAAGCTTCGACTGATTCTGGAGGAGCTGGGACCGACCTATATCAAGCTTGGTCAGATTGCTTCCATGCATTCCGACATTCTTCCGAAGAAATACTGTGATGAGCTGATGAGACTTCGGTCGGAAGTAGCTCCGATGCCCTTTGAGAAGGTACAGGAAGTGCTGGAGGAGGCTTACGGATGTCCGTACACCGAGGTCTTTGAGCAGATTGAACCGATCCCACAGGGATCTGCCTCGATCGCCCAGGTGCACAGGGCAGTATTAAAGACAGGTGAGAAGGTTGTCGTTAAAGTGCAGAGAAAAGGGATTTACGATATTATGTCCCGCGACATTGGTCTTCTTCACAAAGCAGTACGGCTCCTGCCTCCGATCAGCATGAAAGGACTTGTGGATCTGGATATGGTGCTGGACGAGCTGTGGACTGTCACCCAGGAGGAGATGAATTTCCTAATCGAAGCTGCCAATATGGAGGAGTTTTCCAGAAAAAATGATGACATCGCCTTTGTTGGGACACCGGCTCTTTTTAAAGAATATACAACGACCCATGTCCTGGTGATGGAGTATATTGATGGATTTGGGATCCATGAAAAAGAGCGTCTTCTGGAAGAAGGATACGATCTGAAGGAGATCGGAACGAAGCTCGTGGACAATTATATCAAGCAGGTCATGGATGACGGATTTTTCCATGCGGATCCACATCCGGGTAATGTGCGGATACGGGATGGGAAAATTATCTGGATTGACATGGGGATGATGGGACGGCTGACCGAGAGGGACAAGGATCTGATCGCCGAGGCGGTAAAGGGTGTGGCGGCCAATGATGTGGCATTGATTCTGGAAGTGGTGATGGCGCTGGGAGAGTTCCAGGGGCGGCCGGATCAGAGTGAGCTGTATCGGGACATTGGAGACCTGTTGTCTAAGTACGGTACTACCGATATGGGAAATATCGATTTGGCGGATGTGATTCAGGATTTGATGGAAGTGATGAAGAAGAACAAGATCCGGATGCCTCACGGTCTGACGATGCTGGCAAGGGGGCTGACCCATATGGAAGGTGTCCTTGCGGATCTTGCGCCGGAGATCAATATGGTGGACATTGCTGCTGCCCGTATGGCAGGAAATTTTTATCTGGGGAAGGACTTTAAGAAGTCATTGAAGAAAAATGCCAGAAGCATGTACCGTTCTCTTCACAAAGCACTCGATATTCCGGCACTGACGGCAGATATCCTGCACGGATTTCTGAAAGGCCAGAACCGGATTAACCTGGATCTGCACGCCGCGGACGACTTAAACGAGATGCTTTCCAGGATTGTAAAGAGACTGGTCATGGGATTTCTGGCCATGGCGCTTTTGATCAGTTCCAGTATCATTTGTACCACGGATATGAAGCCCAAAATCTGGGGGATCCCGGCGCTTGGGGCTTTTGGATACATCCTGGCACTGGGGATGGCACTGTTCATCTTCTTGAGCCACATTCATATCAAGAAATAGGAACCGAAGAAAGGGCAGAAAGAAATTGTAGGTTTTCGGGAAATCGTTTATACTATATCTGTACAGGAATGATACAGAAAGGACAAGATCGACCATGAGTGATGAGAAGAAAAATGGAACACTGACGCCTCAAAAACAGGAGGCGATCCGCAATATTCAGAGGGCCCCGGAGGTTTATACGATTGCATCTGCCTGCACAAGGATGCCATATGTAATCTGTGATCCGGATACATTTGATGATGAGGTTCTCGTATACATGAAACTGGAAGACGCGCAGAATGCCGCTAAGGCGCTTGCTGCAAAAAAGGAACCTGTAAGCCTTGTAAAAGTGGAGAATAAGCAGCTCCTGCGGTTTTTCTCAAATCTATACGCAATGGGAGTCAACTGTGTCGTTATCGGCCAGGGATTGGAAAGTGAGATTAGTCTCCAGCTTTCGGAGATTGTACATAGGGCGGATACAGAAGAACTTCCGGAGGGCAAGATCCGTGTAGAGAATCCGGAGCTTGTCCTGACGGCATTATACCTGATGCAGAAGACCCAGAGACTGCACCAGGGTGAGGGAGAATCGGAGGTCAAACAGTTACAGGAAGAAGTGATGGCACATTTCTCCAGAGGCCGTTATATTGTGGCGTTTGAGGCGGACAAGGGAGTGCCGCTTTTAAAAGATAAGAAGGAAGACTCCTACCAGCCGGTATTTACCGACGTACTGGAGTTCCAAAAGTTTAACAGGGAGAACCGCTTTCGAACGGCAGTGATTCCGGCAGAGAAGATTCCGGATCTGCTGGCGCCGGAGACAAAGGGCGTGGTGATCAATCCGATGTCGGTCAATCTGCAGCTTCAGATCCACAAAAAGAAGAGAGAGTAGCAGTCATGGTTTCACTATAGAGTGGGAAAAGGAGTGTGGGAATATGACGAATCATACTATTATTACAATCGGCAGGCAATTTGGCAGCGGAGGACATGAGATTGGCAACCGGCTTTCAGAGAGACTGAATATTCCGCTGTATGACAATAATCTGATCTCTATGGCGGCGCATGAGTTGTCAATCAGTCAGGAGGCGGCGGAGAAGGTGGATGAGACGATCCTCGGAAAGTTTTTGTCTGCCTATGTGGTTAATATGCGGGATTATACGGTATTTATCAACGACAGTAATGAGTCGGTGCCGTTAAGTGATAAGGTCTATGAAGTGCAGAGCAGTATCATCAACCGTCTTGCTGACCGGGGACCATGCATTTTCGTGGGAAGATGTGCAGATTATATTCTGGGAGATTACAGTAATTGTATTCACAGCTTTATCTATGCATATAAGGAGGACAGAATCCGCCGTATTATGAAGATTTACGGATTAGATTCCAGGCAGGCATGGGATAAGATCAAGAAGATGGACCGGGACAGAAAAACATACTACGAGGCCCATACCGGAAGAGAATGGGGAAGTATTGAGGCACACGGTATGTTGTTCAATGCAAGTCTTCTCGGAGTGGAGGGGGTGACGGACGCCCTGGAAGCAATCTATCGGAAATGGGAGGACAGCGCCAGATAAAAGTACAAAAATCTGACAACTTTCTTAATATTTTGTGAAACGGAATTTCATTCAGAGCCGGAAACCTGCGTAAATACGGGATTTATCAGGGTTCCGGCTTTCTACCTGATTTTGTAAAGTGTACCCTTGTCCTTGACTTCCTTTTGTGGGACGGGCTATAATCTAACGAGGGAATAAATAAGAGAAAAGGGAAGATGTAATATGTCTAAAATGAGTCGTCAGGAGAGACTGGCTTACGAGCAGGCCCTGAAGAAGAGAAAGAAGCAGGGCAGTTCTACTAAGAAAAGAAATTCCAGCAGCTCCCGCAATACGACGAGAACGTCAGGCAGACGTTCCAGGAGTCGGTATACCGATTACGATGGCAATGAGATCGATGAGAATGATATTCGTAATCGCAGAAGCAGTCGTTATATCGATTATGACAGCTATGACCGCAGTCGCGGCTATGATACATACGATGATTATGACGATTACGATTCGTATGGATATGATGACTATAATGATTACGACGATGATGATTATGAATATGAGGAGCGGCCAAGGCGGACCCGGATGCCAGAAGATCTCGGATTTGGTACCCGTAAAAGGCGCAGTTCTTCCTCCGGATACAGAGGGCGCGAGCCAGGTCCGGCAGGGGGGAGACATACCAAAAGATTACATGGCAGACTGATTTTTCTGATTCAGATGATTGCGACGGCAGTCTTTCTGGGAACAGCAGTCTATTTCGGAATGATCCCGTGGACATTTCTGGGGGGAGCGGCAGTCGTGCTGCTTGTGCTGGCGCTTCTGATTTTTCGGATGCAGAACGGATTCCGGAAAAAGAGGTTCCTGGGAGGCATTCTGGGGCTGCTGATCAGTGCTCTGCTGTTGCTTGCGTCTTACTATATGTTTGAAGTGCGTACAGCTTTGAATGATATCACCGACGGAAACGAAGCTCCTGACCGAAAGGAAGCTGCCGCTGCGGTGAATGTATCGGAAGAACCGTTCAGTGTTTATATCAGTGGGATTGATGTGTATGGAGATATCACTCAGCAGAGCCGAAGCGACGTGAATATTATTGCCACAGTGAATCCAAAGACAAAGCAGATCCTGCTTGTGACAACGCCGAGAGATTACTATGTGCCGATTCCGGGTGTGTCAAACGGAGCGCCGGATAAGCTGACCCATGCTGGTACTTATGGGATCGCCACTTCTATGGCAACCCTGGAGGAGCTTTACCAGGTGGATATTCCTTTCTATGTACGTGTGAACTTTACATCTCTGATCGAGATGGTAGATATCCTTGGCGGGATTGACGTAGATTCTGAGCTGGCCTTTACGACGGGCAATGATTCCGGCATGGTTGTGGAAGTAAAGGAAGGGCTCAATCATTTTAATGGAAAAGAAGCCCTGGCTTTCTGCAGGGAGCGTCATGCTTTGGCAGAGGGGGATAATCAGAGGGGAAAGAACCAGCAGGCAGTCATTGAAGCGATGTTGAAAAAGGCTATGTCTCCATCGATTCTGATTAAGGGACCGCGTCTTATTGACCAGGTCAGTGGTAACACAGAGACGAATATGTCTACAAGTCAGCTCCAGGAGCTTGTCAGAGTACAGCTTGCGGGAATGAAAGGATGGAACGTCATATCCGTTGCGGCGGAAGGAACTTCTTCCACGCAGTACTGCTATTCCTATTCCGGAGGTCCGCTTTCTGTGATTGTGCCGGATGACACATCGGTTGCGTCCATCCGGGAGAAAATCAATGCGGTGGAAGCAGGGGAGACGATATCCAAATAAAAGAAAACAAAGATGAAACGAAGGCAGACGGACAGCGTGGGAAGAGAGTTTTCTCCCGCTGTCCTTTCTTCTTTGCCTTTGGAGGAGGATTATGGCTGGCAGGGATGGAGGCTTCCTGCTACAATAGGAGTAGGAAGAAAGAAGGTGATTCCATGAGGATCAAGGATATCCGGATACGGAATTTCAAATCGATCCGGGAAATTCACATTCCCGATATTGAACAGGCGCTGATTTTAGTTGGCCAGAACAGCACTGGAAAAACGGCGGTACTGGATGCCTTGCGTGCCGTAGCCGGGAGTTATCAGGTGCGAAAAGAGGATTTCCGGGAGGATTATCCCAATATTGAGATCATGCTGACACTGACGGTGGGAGAAGAGGATTTACAGCGGATGTACCATCACGGTATTGTCAGTTCTTATCGGCGATACGAATCGTGGCGCCGGGATTTTGGCAGGAAGATTCCCTCTTTTAAGGACGGAGAAGTAACATTTGAGTTTACGGCAAACCGGGAAGGGAAGATCCGGTACGGAGACGGGATTTCCAAGCATAATCGTTATATTCTGATGCTGCTCCCGAAGCTGTATTACATTGACGCACAGCGTGATCTGGAAAATTTTGAGGAAGATCTTTTGCTGATGCAGGAGGATGACCTTGTCAAACGGATGAGGGCCGGCAACTGCATGTTTGACATGGGGAAAGTCTGCAATCATTGTTTCTCCTGTATCGGGTTAATTCATAAGAAGGAAACAGCAAGCCTCAATGCTTTCGAGGCTGCAAAGCTTTTGGAGCATAAGCTCTACCAGCTTAATCTGGATGAGTTTTCCAGACGGGTCAACGCCAATTTCCGTAAGAACGGGGGAAAAGAGACGATCCGTTATTCCATGAACCGGGATCTGGAGAAGATGCTTTCCGTTACCACGGAGATCTGCCGGGAAGATGAGAAGATGGCCCGGAGTATGGATACGATGGGGAAAGGAATGAGAAGCATTTATATGTTGTCTCTTTTGGAAACATGTGAGGAGACAAAGGAGGAGGGGACGGATGTGATCCTTGTGGAGGATCCGGAGATTTACCTGCATCCGAAACTTCAGAGAGTGACAGGAGATATTCTTTACCGACTTTCCAGAACAAGCCAGGTGATCTTTTCGACGCATGCCCCTAATCTGCTGGCAAATTTCAACAGCAGAGAGATCCGACAGGTGCTTGTCGGAAAGGATGGTACATCGGAAGTGAAGGAGCGGACGGATATCAGTGGGGTGCTGGATGATCTGGGGTATTCTGCCAATGATCTGATGAATGTAAATTTTGTTTTTATCGTGGAGGGCAAACAGGATAAGAGCAGGTTGCCGCTTCTGATTAAGAAATACTATGACGAGACGTACGAGGAGGACGGGACACTTTCCAGGATTGCGATCATTACCACCAATAGTTGTACGAATATTAAGACGTACGCCAACCTGAAATACATGAATCAGATTTATCTTCAGGACAATTTTCTTATGATCCGGGATGGGGATGGGAAAGACGCGAATGAATTGAAACGGCAGCTATGCCAGTATTACGAAGAGCGGAATCTGGAAGATGTGGACCGGCTTCCACGGGTGACGGAGAAGAACGTTCTCATCCTCAAGTATTATTCTTTTGAAAATTATTTTTTGAATCCTAAAATTATGGCACTTCTTGGGGTCGTGCCGTCCGAGGAAGCATTTTATGAGATGTTTTTGGAAAAATGGAAGGAGTATCTGCATAAAATCCGTAGTGGAAAGAAGCTGCGAGAGGTTCTGGGGAAGGATTTGGAGACAGTGGAGGATGTGAAAGCCCACATGGAGGAGATTCGGATTCATATCCGGGGACACAATCTGTATGATATTTTTTATGGAAGATACAAAAAGCAGGAGACAGACCTTCTGGAACGTTATATTGAGCTGGCACCGAGGGAGGAGTTTCGGGATATCCTGGACTCGATTGAGCGTTTCCTTTATTTTGAAAGCAGAGCCAGAAAGGAAGAGAGGGGACAGAGGATATGAAAAAAGAAGATATGGAAAAGCAGGCGGCGCAGTTTGTGGCAGAAAGCAGAAGAAATGTCGTATCTCTGGAAGAGGCGATTGCACCAGAACTTGCCGGGGCGCGGATCTTTGATCCCCCGGTCTGGGGATATGGGGACGCCAAAGATCCGATGTTTCAAGAACTGAAAAAGAAGGAAGCGGTTGGACCGCAGTTTTTATTGCCGGAAGAATGGCTTCCAAAAGCGAACAGTGTGATGAGCTTTTTTCTCCCTTTTACAGAAGAAGTCAGGAGCAGTAATCGTACTCCGGGACCGGAGCCGTCCGCTTTGTGGCTGCACGCCCGGATAGAGGGCCAGCGGTTTGTAATGGCATTTTGTAAGGAGATCCAGAAAATACTTGGGATAGAAGGAATTGAGAGTGTGATTCCTGCTGCGGATGGGCGGTTTTGCAGCGTGACAAAGCCAGATCCCAAAAGAGTAGGAAACTGGCAGGACGCGTCTTATACGAGTAACTGGTCCGAGCGTCATGTCGCCTTTGTCTGTGGACTTGGAACTTTTGGTCTTTCCAAGGGGATCATTACAGAGAAAGGGATGGCCGGGAGATTGGGGAGCCTGATTGTAACGGAAACATTTGAGGCGAGAAAGCGGAAATATACGGATCTATATGAGTACTGTACACGGTGCGGGGCGTGTATTCGGCGCTGCCCCGCAGGAGCGATTTCTATGGAAGGGGGAAAGAGGCATAGCCCATGTGATACATTTCTGGAATCAACGAAGAAGACGTACGCTCCACGGTATGGGTGCGGAAAATGTCAGACAAAAGTGCCGTGCGAGAGCCGTATCCCGAAGAGGTATTATTAGCACTCTTTTTAAAAGAGTGCTAATTTTCTATTGACTTTTTCGCAGGCGGGTATTAAGATAACAGTTAGATGTGAAAAAGACATGCCGGAGAGACAGTTCAGATTATAATAAGATTGTAAAAGGCTGACTCCGGCAGGATAGATGATGAAGGAGTGATATATCATGTCAGTGAAAAAAGGAAGTCTTTCCATCAGCAGTGAAAATATTTTTCCTATTATAAAGAAGTGGGTTTATTCTGACCACGACATTTTCTTTCGTGAGATGATTTCAAACGGATGTGACGCCATCACAAAGCTGAAAAAGCTGGATATGATGGGCGAGTACAACCTTTCTGAGGACTACAAGCCGCAAATTCATGTAGTAGTAAACCCGGAAGAAAAGACGTTGAAGTTTATTGACAACGGAATTGGTATGACGGCAGAAGAAGTAGAGGAGTACATTACTCAGATCGCTTTTTCCGGAGCGACTCAGTTTCTGGAAAAGTACAAAGACAAGACGACAGAGGACGACATGATCGGCCACTTCGGACTTGGATTTTATTCTGCGTTCATGGTGGCGGATGAAGTACACATTGATACCCTTTCCTATAAAGAGGGAGCCGAGCCGGTACACTGGGTCAGCGAAGGCGGCACGGAGTACGAGATGCAGGCAGGTAGCAAAGAGGGCGTCGGAACAGAGATCACCCTCTTCTTAAATGAGGACAGCCTACAGTTTGCGAACGAATACCGGGCAAGAGAAGTTCTGGAGAAATACTGTTCTTTCATGCCGGTGGAGATTTATCTGGAAAAGGCCAATGCCCCAATCGAATATGAGACTATTGACGAGAGTGAACTGAAAGATACGGACGTTGTCGTAGAGCACATTCACGAAGATGCCAAGATGGAAGAAAAAGAAAACGAGCAGGGTGAAAAAGAGATGGTAGAAGTCTCTCCGGCGAAAGAGAAAGTCAAAATCGAGAAGCGCCCGGTTCCGATCAACGACATTCATCCGCTCTGGGCAAAGCACCCGAACGAATGTAGCAAAGAAGATTATATTGAATTTTATAGAAAAGTATTCCTGGACTATAAGGAGCCATTGTTCTGGATTCATCTGAATATGGATTATCCGTTCAATCTAAAAGGAATTCTTTATTTCCCGAAGATCAACACGGAGTACGATTCTATCGAAGGAACAATCAAACTGTATAACAATCAGGTGTTTATCGCCGACAATATCAAGGAGATCATTCCGGAATATCTGATGCTCTTAAAAGGTGTCATCGACTGTCCGGATCTTCCGTTGAACGTATCACGAAGCGCACTGCAAAATGATGGATTCGTCAATAAGGTGGCAGAGTATATTTCCAAGAAAGTGGCGGATAAACTCACCGGAATGTGCAATACTGACTTGGAAAACTACGAGAAATACTGGGACGATATCAGTCCTTTTGTAAAATTCGGATGCCTTAAGGATCAGAAATTCTGTGATAAGATGATGGACTCCATTCTCTTTAAGAATCTGGATCACAAATATCTGTCCATGAAAGAGCTGATCGGAGAAGTACCGGAAGAAGCAAAGACAGAGGACGGTGGAAACAAGGAAGAAGCAAAAGAGACGGAGAAGAAGACGATCTACTACGTGACAGATGAACAGCAGCAGAGCCAGTATATCAATCTCTTTAAGAGCCAGGGTATGGATGCTGTCATACTTTCGCACAACATTGACGCACCGTTTATCACACAGTTGGAGCAGAGAAACCAGCATATCCACTTCCAGAGAATTGACGCAGATGTGACAGATCAAGTAAAAGAGGAAGTCGGTGAGGAAGAAAAGGAAGCATTTGGAAAACGGGCTGAGGAGATCGCTTCTATCGTCAAGAAAGCGATGAACAACGAAAACCTTCAGGTCAAAGTGGAAAAGATCAAAGACGAAAACATCGCATCCATGATGACCCTTTCTGAAGAGTCCAGAAGAATGCAGGAAATGATGAAGATGTACGGAATGGGCGGCATGGACGCCTCCATGTTTGGAAGCGATACGACACTGGTACTGAACATCAACCACCCACTGGTACAGTATATCGAAAACAATAAAGACAGCGAGAACATCAATATCATCTGCCAGCAGCTTTACGATCTTGCAATGCTCTCCAACAAACCGCTCAGCCCGGAACAGATGACAGACTTCATCAAGAGAAGTAACGATATCATGTTGATGCTGACAAAATAAAATGTTTTTTAATGAAAAGGGGGATGTCGGTAATACCGATTTTTTACCTCTAACAGATCGAGGCAGGTGTGATTTTGTATGAAATCGCACCTGCCTCTATGTAAAGCTATCTATTTAACTATTTTCTTCAAATTCCAGTCCTTTGGACGCAAACAGTTTCATCACTGTGCCATCCCACAGATGCTCCAGACTCTTATCCTGTACAAATGTGTGAAAAGAGGTTCCGGTGGTGCAGAGCAGACGGGTGCCATCAAAGCGGAAGTTGAGGTAAAGACCTTTGATATCGCCGGACCGGTAAGGGAGATCTGCTCTTTGCAGGAGTGCTTCGATCTGATCCGGTGAAAGGGACAGGATAAAGTGGAAACGCAGGGGCGTCTGTTTCCCTTTGATGAGGGAAAGACAGTATTCCCGTACATAGCTCCAGCGTACGTACGGCTCGCTTCCGGCGTCTTCTTTGTCCGCGAAGAATTCCGGGTGATATGTCCCGTCGATCTGAAAGGTGCAGTAGGTAGTGATTTCCCCTCCGATGAAGGAGAAACTGTCGAAGCGGTCGGACAGAAGAAGGACGGACATGCAGTTTTTTGTATTCATAATGTAGCTGATCATAGATAGCCTCCAGGCGTCATCGTTTCATAATGTTAAGAAATTTTGTTGTTCTTTGTATCAGTATATCAGAAGTGGGGAAAAAAAGATATAGTCTTGTTTGGGGCGTCCGTTGACTTTTGGGGCTGTTCTAAGTAAGATAGAGATAACGTAGTTTTAGAAAAAAGGGAGTCATCAATCGTATGAACAGCCAGATAGAAAGACAGTTTCAGGAGCGTTCCATGAGGGAGTCCTTTCGTCTGAATAAATATTTAAGCGAATCGGGCGTCTGTTCCAGGAGGGAGGCGGACCGCCTGATTGAAGCAGGACGAGTGATGGTGGATGGGGAAGTGGCCGTCATGGGGATGAAAATTTCAGCCGGACAGGAAGTGATGGTGGATGGGAAAGTGATCACACCGGAGGAGGAAATGATTGTGTTGGCGGTCAATAAACCAAGAGGGATTGTCTGCACCGAAGAAAAGCGTGAACCGGACAATATCATCCGCTATCTCAATTATCCCACGAGGATTACCTACGCCGGGAGGCTTGATAAGGACTCAGAGGGACTGCTTTTGATGACCAATAATGGCGATATTATCAATAAGATGATGCGTGCCGGAAATTACCATGAGAAAGAATACCTTGTCACGGTAAATAAACCGATGACGGACACATTTTTAGAGAAAATGGCAGGAGGTGTCCCGATTCTGGACACCGTGACAAGACCATGCCAGATTAAAAAGGAAGGGAAGCGCACATTTCGGATCATCCTGACTCAGGGGCTCAACCGGCAGATCCGCCGGATGTGTGAGGCGCTGGGATATCAGGTAATCACATTAAAGCGGGTGCGGATTATGGGGGTCCGACTGGGAGATCTTAAGCCCGGACAGTACCGGAAACTTACAGAGCAGGAGCTGGAGGAGCTTAGCAGTATGCTGGAATATTCCACCAATCAGCCGGTGAAAGTCAGGCGTTCAACCGGTCGCAGAGAAAGAAAAGGGAACAGGAGACCAAGAACATGACAAAGATAGATGCAAGTCTGGAAGAAAAGAAGCGGAGAATGGAGGAACTCGTGAAACTGCTCAATGAAGCAGGGCGCGCTTACTACCAGGAGGCGCGGGAAATAATGAGTAATTACGAGTATGACAGACTGTACGATGAGCTTGTAGCACTGGAGGACAAGCTTCATACGACCTTGGCGGCGAGTCCGACGGTTCATGTGGGTTACGAGGTGGTGAGTGAGCTCCCGAAAGAGCGGCACGAGCGGCCGATGCTGTCTCTGGATAAGACGAAGGAAGTGGAACGTCTTAAAGAATTTCTGGGGGATCAGAAAGCATTGATTTCCTGGAAAATGGATGGCCTTACGATCGTTCTGACTTACCGGGATGGAGCTTTATATAAGGCAGTTACTCGTGGAAACGGGGAAATCGGTGAGGTTGTCACCAACAATGCGAAAGTGTTCAGAAATATTCCGTTGAAAATTTCGTACCAGGGGGAACTCATCCTGCGGGGTGAGGCGGTGATCCGGTACGATGATTTTGAGAAGATCAATGAAGAGATCGAGGATGTGGACGCCAAATACAAGAATCCGAGGAATCTTTGCAGTGGGTCGGTGCGTCAGCTCAATAATGAAATTACGGCCAGGAGAAATGTCCATTTCTATGCATTCTCCCTTGTTCGGGCCGAAGGTGTGGATTTTGAAAATTCCAGAGCACGGCAGATGGAGTGGTTGAAAGAACAGGGATTTGAGACTGTGGAATACCATCTCGTGACCGCAAAAAGCGTGGAAGAGGAGGTGGCGTGGTTTGCGGGTCAGGTCCAGAAAAACGAGGTGCCATCCGACGGGCTTGTGCTTGTTTATGATGACATTGCCTACGGAGAGTCACTTGGAAGTACGGCCAAATTTCCGCGGGATTCTTTCGCTTTTAAATGGGCGGACGAGATTCGGGAGACGACGCTGAAGGAGATTGAGTGGAGTCCGTCTCGGACAGGGCTTATCAATCCGGTGGCGATTTTTGATCCCGTGGAGCTGGAGGGGACAACCGTATCGAGAGCCAGTGTCCACAATATCAGTATTATGGAGGAACTGGAGCTTGGTGTGGGAGACACGATCCAGGTGTACAAGGCCAATATGATTATTCCGCAGATTGCGGAAAATCTGACAAGAAGCGGGGTGAAGGACGTACCGGAATCCTGCCCGGTCTGCGGTGGCAGGACCAAGGTCCGGCAGATTTTAAATGCCAGGGCACTCTACTGCACGAATCCGCTGTGTCAGGCCAAACAGATCAAGGCGTTCACCCTCTTTGTGAGCCGGGACGCCATGAATATTGACGGCCTTTCCGAGGCAACGATGGAGAAGTTTATCGCAAAAGGTTTTATCCATGAATTTGCGGATATCTATCATCTGGATCAGCACAGGGAGGAGATCAGGAAGATGGAGGGATTTGGAGAAAAATCTTGTCAAAACTTGTTAGACAGTATTGAGACATCCAGGGAGACAACCCTTGCAAGGCTGATCTATGCCCTGGGCATTGAAAATGTGGGAGCAGCTACGGCGAAACTGATCTGTAAGCAGTTTGACGAGGATCCGCAGAGAACGGCAGACGCAACCAGAGAGGAGCTCAGTGAGATCGGCGGTATCGGTGATGTGATTGCCGGGTCATTCACAGACTATTTTCAGGATCAGGACAGACGTGCCGGCTATGAGAAGCTTCTAAAAGAAGTGAAACTTACAAAAGAGGAGACGAGGGAAGCACAGATTTTCACCGGGATACAGTTTGTCATCACGGGATCAGTTCATCATTTTAAGAACCGTAATGAGATAAAGGAAGAGATTGAGAAAAGGGGGGGCAAGGTGACAGGCTCTGTCACATCCAAGACAAGCTACCTGATTAATAATGACACGGAGTCTATGTCTTCCAAGAACCGAAAGGCAAAGGAGCTTGAGATTCCGATTCTTTCGGAGGAAGATTTTCTAAAGATGATGGAAAATGAGGGATAAAAATGGGAAATCGTGCAGAAAATGAGATAGAAGCATATCTGCCTTTCTGGAAACAGCTTAGCCAGCCGCAACAGGAGAAAATCCTGAGGGAAGCGGTACTCAAAACCGCGAAGAAAGGCGAGATTATCCACCGGGGAAACGCTGACTGCCTGGGATTTGTTATCGTTAAATGTGGACAGCTAAGGGCTTTTGTGACATCCGGGGAGGGCAAAGAGATCACAGTGTACAGGATGTTTGAGCGGGATCTGTGCCTTCTGGCCGCAAGCTGTATTTTCCGTACCATCGACTTTGAAATCTGGATGGAGGCAAGGGAGGAGACCATCTACTGGGTGATCCCGCCGTACGCCTATCAGGAGCTGATGGATACTTCACTTTCGGTGATGAAATATACTAACGAACTAATGGCAGAGCGGTTTTCTGATGTGATGTGGACGATGGAGCAGATTCTCGGAAAAAGTGTGGATAAGCGTTTGGCGGCTTTTCTGATTGAAGAGGCAAAAAATTCAGGCAAAATGGAATTTTCGCTTACTCACGACCGGGCGGCGAGGGAGCTTGGATCTGCAAGGGAGGTCGTCACCCGCATGCTGCGATATTTTCAGCAGGAGGGGCTTGTGCTTCTATCCCGAGGTAAGATTCGCGTCCTCGACGAAGAGCGGCTCTACGAACTGGCCGGGGACAGTCTACGCTAAGCGCATCTGTTGGTGACTTTGTTACGGAAAACAGTGGAAAATCAGGTATAATAAAAGAAAAAAGGAACAGTTCAGCTATGACGGCTCGATTGCAGCAAGTTTGAGTTTAGGTTTTATGACTTTGTACATGGCTGAACCGTAACCAAAAAGGAGGAAACATAAATGGCAGAAGTATTAAAAATCACACAGGAGAATTTTGAGACGGAGGTA
Organism: Sellimonas intestinalis; assembly: GCF_001280875.1. Taxonomy (GTDB): domain Bacteria; phylum Bacillota; class Clostridia; order Lachnospirales; family Lachnospiraceae; genus Sellimonas; species Sellimonas intestinalis. The sequence continues at coordinate 96,674 of NZ_LGAJ01000003.1, forward strand.
TTACAGTCTGACAAACCGGTACTCATCGATTTCTGGGCAGAGTGGTGCGGACCATGTCAGACATTCATCCCGATTCTTCATTCCTATGCGGAGAAGACGGATGCAGTGAAAATTGGAAAGATCAATGTGGATGAGAATAGAGAGCTTGCAAAGCAGTACCGGATCTTAAGCATCCCGACAGTGGTTCTGTTTGAAAACGGAGAAGCTTTAAAACGTCATTCCGGCGTCCTGATGGAAGATGAGTTAAAAGAGTGGATAGAAGAGTAACTTCTCAGTTTAGAAAATCTTTACTTGTCCGGGCGTGATATCTGGTCTATAATAACTTCTATAACGTGCTGTAAAATCAGTATAGAAGGGGTTTTAGCAAATGTCAGAGGAAAAGAATACAACGATCGACGAAGAAAAAACAGAAGACCAGAAACTCGAAGAAGCTGTCAAAGGCGTTGTAGAAGATACGTCTAAGGACGACAGAGAATATGAGAAACTGTGCTCCATCTGCCACCGCCCGGAGAGCGTGACAGGTAAGATGATAGAGCTTCCGAATAATCTATATGTCTGCCCAGACTGTATGCAGAAAAGTTTTGATCTGATGAATAACGGGCAGATCGATTTGAACCAACTGATGCGGATGCCGGGAGTCCAGATTTTAAATATGCAGGATCTGGAGAATATGATGCCAAAGCAGCAGAAGGTTAAGAAGAAAAAAGAAAAGAAAGAAAAGGATGAGGCGCCGGAGCTGGATCTTCGTAATATTCCGGCTCCTCACAAGATCAAGGCAAAGCTTGACGATTATGTGATCGGGCAGGAGCAGGCGAAGAAGATCATCTCCGTTGCGGTTTATAACCATTACAAGCGGGTGGTGACGGATACAATGGACGATATAGAGATCGAAAAGTCCAATATCCTTATGCTTGGCCCGACAGGCTCCGGTAAAACTTATCTGGTCAAGACCTTGGCGAGACTTCTCGATGTGCCGCTTGCCATTACAGACGCTACGTCTCTTACAGAGGCCGGGTATATCGGGGATGATATCGAGAGTCTCGTATCCAAGCTTCTCGCCGCGGCGGACAACGACGTCGAGAAGGCAGAGCGGGGGATTATCTTTGTGGATGAGATCGACAAGATCGCCAAGAAGAAAAACACCAATCAAAGAGATGTCAGCGGGGAGTCTGTACAGCAGGGAATGTTGAAGCTTCTGGAAGGCAGCGATGTGGAGGTGCCGGTGGGAGCCAACAGTAAGAATGCCATGGTTCCGCTCACCACGGTCAACACGAGGAATATTCTTTTCATCTGTGGCGGAGCGTTCCCGGGACTGGAGCAGATCATTAAAGAGCGCCTGAATAAGCAGTCCTCCATTGGATTTATTGCGGATCTGAAGGACAAATATGACCACGACAAGAATCTTCTATCCAAAGTGACGGTAGAGGATCTGAGAAACTTTGGGATGATTCCTGAGTTTTTAGGACGGCTTCCGGTAATCTGTACACTCCAGAGTCTGGATCGGGAGATGTTTGTCAAGATTTTAAAGGAGCCCAGAAACGCGATTCTCAAGCAGTATCAGAAGCTTCTGGCACTTGACGAAGTGCGTCTGGAGTTCGAGGATGACGCTCTGTATGCTATTGCAGAGAAAGCAATGGAAAAGGATACAGGAGCCAGAGCTCTGCGGGCGATCATTGAGGAATTCATGCTGGATATTATGTATGAGATTCCAAAGGATGACAGTATCGGTGAAGTCATCATTACAAGAGCTTACATAGAGGGTACCGGCGGCCCGGTGATCCGGCTGAGGGGACAGGAAGTGCCTATGTTAGAGCAGAATACGGCCACAAGGCTTGGCAGGTAAAAAGTGAAATAAGAAAGAAGATACCTACATATACTGATAAAAAGTATGTGTAGGTTTTTTATGGAAGAAGAACAGTGCAGGGAGGCCGTGCTTTCAGAGGACTACCGGGACTTTATGCTTACAGATCGTTTTTTACCGTATCTGAGGGAGGGAACTTATCTGACCCAGCCTGCGGGAGTACACTATAAAAATGTGTATCTCCCACAGGAGGAGGCAGATCGCTTTCCGGAAAACATGATTCCCTATTATTCCATTCCCAGATGCTATACCCCCCTTGATATGGGAGCACTTAATGCGGCAGGGATTACGGCCGTCCAGAATTATCCCGGTCTGGAATTAAAGGGTCAGGAGATGCTCATCGGATTTCTGGATACGGGAATTGACTATCCAAACGCAGTATTTCAGGGGCTGGACGGCTCTACAAGGATTCTTGGAATCTGGGACCAGACGATTCAGGATGGGAATCCGCCTGAGGGTTTCTGCTATGGCAGCGCTTATACGAGGGAAGATATTAATAAGGCGTTGCGTCAGGAGGACCCGTTTTCCTTTGTGCCGACAAGGGACGAGGACGGACACGGGACATTTACGGCAAGCGTGGCGGCAGGGAGCGCCAATGTGGAGAATCAGTTTGTGGGGGCGGCGCCGGAGGCGATGATTGCCATGGTAAAGTTAAAGCCTGCCAAACAGTATCTGCGGGATTTTTATTTTATCCGGGAGGGAGCGATTGCCTTCCAGGAAAATGATATGCTGGCGGGACTTTATTACCTGGATCAGCTTGCCCGGAAATACGACAGGGCGCTTGTGATCTGCGTACCGCTTGGATGCAGTCTCGGAGGGCATAACGGAACGGCACCTATCTGCGAGGAGTTGGAAAATTACGCTAACGGCAGAAACCGGGTGGTAGTGACGGGGACGGGCAACGAGGCGGATAAGCGTCATCACTATCAGGGAGAGACGAGGATCCAGGGGGACCGGGAGATGGTAGAGCTTCGGGTAGGAGAGGGGGTCAAAGGATTTCAGGCGGAGATCTGGACAGATATTCCCAATGTCCTGGCGGTATCTCTGGTCTCGCCATCAGGTGAAATGATCCAGAAAGTGCCTATCCGCCAGAACAGTAGAAATGAGTATCGCTTTTTTCTGGAAAAGACGACGGTCATCATCGATTACCGGCTTTTGGTGGAACGTACCAATTCAGAGCTGATTATCCTACGGTTTATCGACCCGGCGGAGGGAATCTGGAAGATCGGTCTGGAGCCGCTTCAGAGCATTGACGGACTTTTTCACATCTGGCTTCCGGTCTCAGAATTTCTGACCGGAGAGGTGTATTTCCTGCGGCCAAGCCCGGATGAAACGATGCTGGAACCGGGGAGCACCCCGTCTGCGATTACGGCCGCTTTCTATAACTGGGAGGAAAATTCAGTTGCGGTTCAGTCCGGCAGGGGATATACTAGAGACAGGAACATTAAGCCGGAATTTGCCGTCCCCGGAGTCAATGTGACCGGGGCCATCCCTGGCGGGAGCTTTACGGAGCGGTCAGGCTCCAGCGTTGGAATTGCCATTGCGGCAGGGAGCGCGGCGCTGCTTTTACAGTGGATTATACAGGATCAGGGAGCCCAGGCTTCCTCCTCACAAATTCGCAATATATTGATTCTTGGAACGAGGAGGAACCCAGGGATCGAATACCCAAACCGGTTGTGGGGGTACGGTACCATGGATTTGTATCATACTTTTGAGGAAATCCGGCAGTTATAAAGGAGGAAAAACAATGGATCATTTTTTTGACGAGCTTGGTAAAAAGCTTTCTGAAACAGCCGATATCGTAGGGAAGAAGACCAATGAGATCTGGGACAGGGAGAAATTAAAAAGTCAGATCCGCACCTTAGAGCGTGCTAATGAGCGTGACTATGTGGATATTGGAAAGTCTGTGTATGAAAAGTTTGAAAATCACGAGTTGACAGACGAGTGCTGTATTGAATTCTGCGAGGCTATCGAGAAGAGACAGGAGCAGATTGAGGATCTGCAAAAGGAGATTGACCGGATCAAAGGAGAATAAGAGCAAATGAAAAAATGGATCGTTACCATAAGCGCTGCCCTTTCGACATTGGATTTGTTCTGGAAAGACCGCATCGAAAAGCGTCCGGACAGCGCAAAGGAAGAGGAAATGTTCGGGGGGAAGATCCGGATTCGCAAGGTTCACAACTACGGTTTCGCCCTGGGGATGCTGAGCGGTGAGGATAGGCTTGTAAAGGGAGGCTCCCTGGGAGCAGGAATTCTGTTGCTGATATATTACATGAAGCTTTTGTTTTCCAAAAAGGGAAAATGGAAATTTGCAGGGACATCCCTCATGCTCTCCGGAGCGGTCAGCAATCTGTATGACCGCCTGAAACGGGGCTATGTGGTGGATTATATCGGATTTGACGCGGCGGACCCGCAGATCAGAAAGATCACCTTTAATCTGGGGGATTTTTGTTTGATGGGCGGAGCGGCTGTCGTTGCAGCAGCCGCAGCCGCGGCAGAAATAGGAAAGACTATCAGGAGATGGAAAAAAAGTCTTTTATCTGGCCATAAATAATCTCCATCAGACGGGTTCGTGCCTCTATTGCCGCCCAAGCAATATGGGGGGTAATAAGAAGCTTTTTGCTGTCTTTGATGGAAAGGAGGGGATTGTCATCCGTCATGGGCTCCTGGCTTAATACATCGAGTCCAGCGGCGGCGATGGTCCCCTTTTTGAGGGCGTTTGCAAGATCTGTTTCCACGACGATCGGTCCCCGTCCAAGATTTAAGAGGATGGCAGATGGTTTCATTTTCTCAAGGGCAGCGGAATTGATAAGTCCCTGTGTATGGACGGTCAGCGGCGCATGGATGGAGATGATATCGGAGGTGGCAAGCAGAGTGTCAAGGTCTACCTGATGATAGCCCTCCTGAGGCGGCTGGTGGGAAGCAGAGTAGTATACGACGTCTGCACCGAAGGCGGAGGCAATCTGTGCAACCTTTCGCCCAATATTTCCAAGTCCGATGATCCCGAAGCGCATGGAGGCAAGTTCGTGAAAATGTTCGGCAAAATGAGTGAAAATCCGGTCGCTCACGTAGCGTTCTTCTTTTACATAGTCGTCATAGTAGCGCATCTTCTCCAGCAGATAAAAGAGCATGGCAAAGGTGTGCTGTGCCACCGAATCTGTGGAGTATCCTGCCACATTGCGCCATGCGATGCCACGGCTTTTGAGATAGTCTTTGTCCAGATTGTTTGTCCCAGTAGCAGTCACACATATCAGCTTTAAGTGGGATGCCTCCCCAATGGTTTTTGCGTTGATTTCTGTTTTATTGACGATGAGGACGTCGGCGTCCCTGCTTCTAATACTGGCTTCGTCCGGGGTAGTGAAATCATAGTAGACAACTTCGCCCAAAGTTTCGAAGGCAGACAGATTGATGTCGGAGCCAATGGTTTTGGCGTCCAGAAAGACGAGTTTCATATAGGACCTCCTTGTGATCTTTTTCTTTCATTATAGTCAGGTTGAACGGAAAAGTAAAGAAAAGGGGTTGACAAGAAAAAAAGAAAAATAGTATACTATTTTCTGGAAGAGCATTTGCGAATTATAATTTATAGTTTGCAGATGTTATTTTTTTGGCGTAAAGTGAGGACATACTGGAAAGGAGAATCTGTGATGAAGAAACTGGATACAAAAAAACTGGGCATGGATATACTGATCGACATTATAGGGGGAATTCTGATTGCCATTGGAACGTACAATTTTGCTGCTATGGCAAAGTTCCCGATGGTAGGATTTAACGGAATCGCCCTGATTTTCTATCACCTGTTTGGTCTGCCGATCGGTACGGTGGCGATGCTGTTAAATATTCCGGTGGCGATCGTCTGCTTCCGGATTCTGGGAAAAGACTTTTTTATTCGTTCTATTCGGACGATCATTATCACATCCGTAATTATGGACGTGGTGGCGCCGATGTTTCCAGTCTACACTGGCGACCGGATGCTGGCAGCGATCTGTACGGGGGTTTTTTCCGGGCTTGGTTATGCGATGATCTACATGAGAAATACGTCTACCGGAGGATCTGACTTCATCATGCTTTCCATCAAGGCACTGAATCCACATTTGTCCCTTGGAAAGATTTCTTTTGCATTGGAGGCGCTTGTCGTATTGCTCGGAACGCTTCTTGTTTCCAGAGATATTGACAGCCTGATTTATGGAATGGTGATCAGTTTCCTTTTATCCGCGGTTGTGGATAAGATGATGTACGGAATTGATGCCGGTAAAATGTCTTTGATTGTAACAGACTTCCCGAAAGAAGTCGCGGAGCGGATTGATCAGGAAGTGGGACGCGGATGTACCTTTTTAAAGGCGGAGGGAAGTTACTCCCGTGTGGAGCGTGACGTTGTGCTTTGTGCCTGCAACAATAAAGAAATGTACGGGATCCGAAAGATAGTAAAAGAGATTGATCCGAAGGCGTTCATCATTATCGTGGAATCCAACGAAGTGCTTGGAGAGGGATTCAAAGCACACTAAATAGGATGGGATAAAAGAGTATTTCCGCCGGAATTTGACATCCGGCAGAAATACTCTTTTTTATGATGTTAGTTCTGTTCTGCGTAAAGCTTTACGATCTCGATGACAACGTCTGTCGCCAGATCCATTCCCTCGACAGTGATGTGTTCGTAAGGGCCGTGATAGGCGTGTCCGCCGGTTCCCAAATTCGGACATGGGAGACCTTTGAAACTTAACTGACATCCGTCTGTACCGCCGCGGATCGGAAGGATCTGAGCAGGTACGTTTGCATTTTCACATGCGGTTTTTGCATTTTCGATCAGATGCATACAGTCTTTGATGATGGTGGACATATTCTTGTACTGCTGGGTGATCGTCAGCTTCACAGTACCTTCGCCCCATTTTTCATTTAAGTCTTTCTCAATCAGACGAAGTGTCTTCTGGCGTGACTCAAACATATTGGCGTCATGGTCTCTCAGGAAGTAATGAAGCTCTGCTTTTCCTACATCTCCACTCATGGATACAAGATGATAGAAGCCTTCATAACCTTCGGTTCCGCGAGGGGTCTCGCAGCCCGGAAGCATGTTGTTGATTTCACATGCCACCAGGGAGGCGTTGATCATCGTATCTTTACTGGAACCTGGATGTACGGAAAATCCGGTGATCTCGAAGTCTGCCTTGCAGGCATTGAAATTTTCATACTGAATCTCGCCCTCCGTATCTCCATCCAGAGTATATCCAAAATCAGCATCAAATTCCGGCACGTTGAAGTGGGATGCTCCGGTACCAATTTCTTCATCCGGCGTAAATGCTACTCGGATCGGTCCGTGCGGAATGTTCTCTTCGTTAATCCGCTCGATCATGGTCATAATCTCAGCGATACCCGCCTTGTCGTCGGCTCCCAGCACAGTCGTACCGTCCGTTGTGATCAGAGTACGACCTTTTAGCTCTGGAAGATGCGGGAATGCGCTGACCTCCAGGGTGCGTCCGCTCTCTCCAAGTACCAGATCTTTTCCGTCATAATCCGGGTGCAGTACCGGGACAATTTCGTGATCACAGAAATCAGAAACCGTATCCATGTGCGCGATAAATCCGATCTTCGGACTCGATTCATAACCAGGAGTTGCCGGAATCTTTCCGTAGACATAGCACTGTTCGTCCACATGTGCCTCCACGCCAAGTTCTTTCAGCTCGTCAACAAGGATGCCTGCAAGGTCAAACTGACATTTGGAGGATGGGACAGTGTCGCTTGTCTCATCGCTTGGAGTTCGGACAACGACATATTTTAGTAATCTTTCATAAGCTTTCATGGAAATTGTTCTCCTTTACTATGTAATTTTTCCTATGTTTCATTATAGCATGTTTTACAGGATGTACAAGCCCTGAAGTGTTATGAGAAAATAGGGAAAAAATAGGGAAAGATATTGTATACTATAAAGTGTATGACAGTTCAAACAACGGGGAGGAAAGGGCGATGGAACGATTACTGATTGTAGACGATGAACCGGGAATCCGGATGCTGTTAAAAGATTATTTTGAGATGACGGGGTATGAGACTTGGACGGCGGAAAATGGACGGGAGGCAGTCGAACTGGCAAAGAAGCAGCCGGATCTGATTCTTCTGGATATTAATCTTCCGGATCTGGATGGTATGAGTGTGTGCCGAAAGATCCGGGAGGAGGTGCGCTGTCCGATTTTGTTTCTTACCGCCAAGATAGAGGAGCAGGATAAGATTAACGGGCTGCTCTCCGGCGGGGATGATTATATTACAAAGCCCTTTTCTATTGATGAGCTGGGCGTAAGAGTCATGGCCCATCTGCGGAGAGAGAAGCGGGGCAGACAAAGCAAAAAGGAGAGCGAGGAGACGAAAGGGTTCCGGATTCGCTACGATGAACGCAGTGTACGCTTTGACGGGGAGGAGATCCGTCTGACAAAGACGGAGTTTGATATTCTGGAATTTCTCTCCATGCATCCAAGACAGGTGTTTAGTAAGGAGCAGATCTACGAGGCGGTCCGGGGGTTGGAAGGAAACGGTGACAACAGTATTGTGACGGAGCATATCCGGAGGCTTCGGGGGAAGATCGCACAGAAAACAAAGGAAGATTACATTGAGACAGTCTGGGGAGTGGGGTATAAATGGATTGGGTAGATGAAAAAATGGAAACGTTTCGGATATGGATTCGGAACCTTCCGATCAAAAAGGCGTTGATTGCCTATCTGTGTATTGCTGCTGTGGCTGCATTACTGCTGAGTTTTGCTACCACCCAGGTCTGCGAGCGGTGGATGGACATCCTGGTAGAGCGAAATGCTTTGGATATGGACTCTATGTACGCCAGTGATGGGGGCCATTATGTTTATTACCATGAGAAGGGGAAACTTTCGGCCTGGGAGCAGACCGGGATGATTTTTTTGCAGGAGATTTCCAAATGGTGTCCATTTGTGTATACAGTGATCACGATGCTGGTGTTTGCTTCCTTTTTTTACCGGAAGCGGCTAAAAAAACCGTTTGCCATCCTGGAGGGGGCTGTGGACCGGATTGGCAGGAAGGATCTGGATTTTACGGTCTCCTATGCGAGTGAGGATGAGATGGGGAGACTTTGCGCTTCGTTTGAGGAAATGCGGAAAAGTCTGGAAGAAAATCAAAAAGAAATGTGGAAGCTGGTGGAGGACCAGAAACAGCTCAATGCAGCATTTGCCCATGATCTACGTACTCCCCTTACGGTGATCCGCGGGTATTCGGATTTTCTTGTTCGTTACCTTCCAAAAGGAACGATCAGCCAGGAAAAATTAAAGGATACACTGGGACTTTTGGCTGAGCAGTGTGGGCGGCTGGAGCGCTTCAGTGGGACGATGAAATCCCTCCGTTCGGTGGAAGAGATTCCATTTCATCCGGTCAGAAAGAAATCCTCTGAGATTGCGGCCCGGATTTTGGGGATGGTGGACGCCCTCAATATGGCAAAAGAGGTAAGGATCTGTTACCGGAATCAGATGAAAGATCAGAAGCTGTATCTTGACGAGGATCTTTTTCTGGAGGTGCTGGATAACTTGCTCTCTAATGCTAACCGCTATGCTGAAAGTCATGTGGAAATATTGACAGAAACAGAAGGAGACATATTGTATCTCTTTGTCTCCGACGATGGTCTGGGATTTTCAGAAGATGCCCTGTTAAATGCCTCCCATCTGTATTTCAGCGAGGGTACAAAGGAGGAACATTTCGGAATCGGTCTGAATCTTTCCGCTATTCTCTGCCGGAAACATGGCGGAGATGTCAGCTACACCAACTGTATCAGTGGAAATGGGGCTGTGGTGTCAGCCTCTTTCCGAATTCGGAAGGAAATCTAAAGAAATCCTTTCACTTATTTAGGGAAAATCTAGGGAAATCCCTTGTATGATAGAGATATCAACAAGAAAGGAAGTAGACAGATGAGAAAAAACCAGATGGAAATCAGGATCAAAGACCTGGATAAATACTACGGAAGAAAACATGCCTTAAAACATCTTACCCTTACGATTCCTTCCGGAATGTTTGGCCTCCTGGGAAGAAACGGAGCCGGAAAGACGACGCTGATGAAGGTGCTTGCTACCCTGTTGAAAAAGCAAAGCGGGGAGGTCACGATCTGTGGGATTCCAGTAGAGGAAGCAGCGAAGGTTCGCAGGATCACAGGATACCTCCCGCAGGATTTTTCCATGTATCCAAATATGGGGGTGTATGAGGCAATGGATTATCTGGGAGCTCTTTCGGGGCTTTCCAGACAGACCAGGAAAGAAAGGATCCCGGTATTATTAAAGAAAGTGAATCTTCAGGATGAATACCGGACAAAGGTCAGGGCGCTCTCCGGCGGCATGAAACGAAGACTCGGGATTGCCCAGGCCATTCTCCACGAGCCTAAAGTGTTGATTGTCGATGAGCCTACGGCAGGACTGGACCCGGAAGAACGTGTACGTTTTCGGAATCTTTTGTGCGAAATCGCGGAGGAGAGAATTGTCATTTTATCGACTCATATTGTCGGGGATATTGAGGCGACTTGTGAGCAGATAGCCATCATGGATGAAGGAGAGCTTTACTACAGCGGGACAGTAACGGAGCTTTTGGAAATGACAAAAGGGAAAGTCTATACAGCTCAGATCAGCAGAAAAGATCTTAGTAGAATGAAAGAGAACTATACTTTGACGAGTATGTTGACTCAGGGCAACAATGTGACCGTCCGTTTTCTGGCGGAGCAGCCTCCGAAGATCCGGGCTACGGCCTGCGAGCCACAAGTGGAGGACGCCTATCTGTATCTGATGCAGGAAAAGGAGGGATTTTCACATGATCTGGACGTTGTTTAAAAAGGAATGTCGTATGCTGTGGAAGAGCCTGATTTTCTGGCTCTACATTCTGGCAGTGGCACTGTTTTTTTTCAGCCAGATGGGAACGATCACCTTTGAACCAAAGCCTCAGCCAGAGCAGGAAGGAAGCTATGGCATGAAGCTTTCCGACAAACCGGAAGACCAGATACAAGGAGCGCTTGGTAATCTCGCGGAATCCTATTTTCATAACAGCTTTACGACAGCACCGATCGGTTTTAACAAGCATGTGAATCTTAATGATTCTGAGAAGCAGAAAGTGGAGACAATCCTGGAAGAGATGACCGGGCTTCCGATAGAAGATCTCCAGAAAGACTTCGATGCCTGGGAAGAAGAGCAGAAAGTGGAAATGCCGGACGGCAGTAGTGTTATCAAGGCAGGAAATTACACTCTGAAACCAAAAGGCGGGTTGACTTATGAAACATTCTTAAAGGAGATGAAGGAAGTCTGCAAGATTCTCGGACCAGGATCCGATTTTACGGCAGAGGCAATTAAGAACAGCGCAGTGGTGGAGATGACCTATGAGGACGCACTGGAAGAGTATCATAATCTTCTGGAAAAAGACGGACTGACCGGAGGATATGCAAGATTGTTCTGCGACTATATGGGAATCATCCTGGCGATTCTCCCGGTTTTTGTAGCAGTGACAAGGGAGATCCGGGATAAGAGAGCACAGATGAAAGAGCTGATCTACACGCGGAAAGCTTCGTCTTTTACAATTCTCTTCAGCAGATATGCAGCGCTTTGTTTCTCCATGTTTGTGCCGGTACTGCTCCTTACCTGCCATCCGCTCATGGAGTGCGTAAGCTTTGGAAAAGGCATCGATGTGGATCTTCATATGAGTGCGTTTGTCGTCTACAGCCTGGGATGGCTTTTGCCGACCATCCTTGTAGTGACAGCCCTTGGCATGTTCTTTACGGAGCTGACCGGAACGGCAGCCGGAGTTCTTGTTCAGGCGGCATGGTGGTTTCTTTCTCTCTTCTCCGGAGAGGAGACGATGCACGGGGGCCAGTATGGGATGAATCTGATTCCAAGACATAATACGGAGATGAATTATGCAGGATTCCATGATCAGTTTTCGCAGCTTTTGCTAAACCGTATCTTTTATGTTGTACTGGCGCTTGCTCTTGTGACCGGAGCAGCTATGATCTTTGAAGCAAGAAGAAAGGGGAAATGGGGAAATGGGAAGATATCTCGCATCCGGAAAAGAGTACGTCCGGCATCATCTGCCACAGCAGGCGCTCGTTAGTATCATGCTTTTTGCGGCTGCGCCTCTCCTTGCGGGAGTCCGCAATTTAAGCGTTGGAGAGACTGCAAGGCTTTTGGATTTTTATGTGGTTCTTCCGGGGATGCTCCTTTTGATCCCGGTCTTTTTGCCGGAACAGGATAAAGCCATCCGGGATCTGATCCGTGCCAGATATACGTCCATGGGAAGTATCTACCTGGTAAGAATCTTTTTGAATGTGGCTGTCATGGCTGCTCTGACAGGAGTGTTTCTCCTGGGACTTGAAAGAGGAGGATGCGACTTCCCGTTTGGAAACTATTTTATGGCGTCCCTTGCGGGGATGGTATTCTTAGGAGGATTCGGTGCGGCGGCCTTTGCACTGAGTGACAATCCGGTGATCGGATACATGGCATCACTTGGATATTATCTTTTCTCTTTTGGGGCAGGGGCAAAATATCTGGGGAACTGGTATCTGTTCTCCCTTGTTTCTGGAAGCTACAAAGAGAAAGTATATCTTGCTGTTACCGGAGTTGCGCTTCTTGCGGCCGCAATCGTTATCCGTGTGCAAAAGACCAGGTAGAAGACAGAAGTTTCAGGCGAATGTTGGCTAATACAATAAAACGATAATTTGGCTGAGAAAACGCTTGCCTTTTCCAAAATTCGGAGTAAGATAATAGAAGACCGATGCAAAGGAGAAGGAACATGGAACGGGTAATTGTAATTTCTGTATTTCTCTGTATGATGATGGCGGCTCTGCATGTGGCACACGCAGTTGTGTTCACCATTCTGGGAGAAAAATGTGTGTGGCTCATCAAAAGCTACAGGGAGCTTCCCAAGGAAAAACGAAAGTGCTACGATGCGGCTCTGGTGGTGACCGGGGCGAGAAACCAACTCTTTTTGTGGGCTTTGTGGTTTGTGGCCGGAGCGATCGTATGCTTTTTTGTGACACCGTTTCTGGTAATTGTATTTTTAGGAGTCTGGCTTGCAGTATTTTTTTCCAGAAGAAAGTTTTCGGAAATACGGTATGAAAAATACAAAAAAAATAATTTCTCTGCTTGACAATATGAAATGCTCTGGTGTAGAATGGGGGAAATCGAAAGGAGCTGCTTTTGTATGACCCCAGTGAGTAATTTTGTAAGTATGTACAGGGACGACGATAGGTAGCGCTTGTATTGTGAACGATTCACAGGTACAAGCGCTTCTTGTGTTGTACCTGTGTGGAAAAAAGAAGAGCAGAATCACACAGGATGTGGAGAGAGTCTTGTGTGGTTCTGTTTTTTTGTTTCCCGGAAACAAAAGAGTTCCTGACAGATAGAGAAAGGTTGTGATCAAATGGGACATAAAGACGATGCCCACATGGATGGCAGGCGGATCGAAGAAAGGTTCAAAAAGTGGGAAAGAGAAAAACAGAAATCAAAAACGAGAAAGAAGGAAAATCAGGAATGAATGAAATGTATAGAATCACAGGAAGCTCCGTACCGGTGACAGAAACGAATCTTTTGGAGCATATAGGAGAAGTGATCCGAATCCACGGAAGTGTCTATAAAATCAGAAAGATGAGAGGATTTGCGTTTGTGCTGCTCCGTTGCGCCAAGCACATTTACCAGTGTGTTTATTCAGAAGAAAAGGCGAAATTTCCACTGGAAGTGCTTGTTGAGGAAAGCTGTGTGATCTTCCAGGCAGAAGTCGTCGGGGAAGAGCGGTCCCGTATGGGGGCAGAACTTCATCTCATTGATGTGGAAATCCTCTCAAAACCTTATGAAATAAGCCAGGTTGTGATCAATCAAAAAGAGGTGGACACTTCTCTCGCGACACTTTTGGACTACCGTCCGGTGACACTGCGGAATGAAAAGGAACGGGCTGTTTTCCGCATCCAGAACGGAATTACGGATGGATTTCGCATCTTTTTCCGAAAGTACGGATTTACGGAAATCCATACTCCGAAGATCGGTTCCGCCGGAGCGGAGGGCGGAGCAAATATCTTTCGTATGGACTACTTTGGAAAAGAAGCCTATCTTGCCCAGAGTCCGCAGTTTTATAAGCAGATGATGGTCGGAGTTCATGAAAGGGTCTTTGAAATTGCCCCGGTGTTCCGGGCGGAGAAACACGATACCTCCCGGCATCTCAACGAATACACCAGTGTAGACGTGGAGATGGGCTATGTAACGAGTGTGGAAACACTGATGGAGACGGAGACTTACATGCTGAAATCGATGTTTTCTTATCTGAAGGAGGAATATGAAGAGGAACTTGCGCTTCTCAAGGTCAGTCTGCCGGATTTACAGGAGATTCCGGTCATTCCTTTTGCGAAAGTCAAGGAGATTGTGGCGCGGATTCGCCACAGTGAGGTGACAGACCCTGAAGATCTGGAGCCGGAGGAAGAAAAAAGGATCTGCCAATGGGTCAAAGAAAAGACCGGCAGCGAGTTTGTGTTTGTGACGGAATACCCGGAGAAAAAGCGGCCGTTCTACACCATGGAAAGTAAAGAACATCCGGAACTGACAAGAAGCTTTGACCTTCTCTATCAAGGTTTGGAAATTACTACCGGAGGCCTCAGAATTCATAACTACGAAGAGCAGGTGGCAAAGTTACAACGCAGGGGGATGCGCCCGGAATCATTTGCAAGCTATCTCATGGCACACCGGGCAGGGCTGCCGCCTCACGGAGGTATGGGGATCGGTCTGGAACGCCTTACAAGCCAGCTCTTAGGATACAGCAATGTCAGAAGAGCATCTCTGTTCCCGAGAGACATGCACAGACTGGAGCCATAACCGATCTTCAAAATCTGTTTAAGAAAAATATAAGGAAAAGTATCTGGATTTCACAAGATACCTTCTGGACATTTCGTCGTAAACCGTGTATCATATTCTTATGTATGTAAACAAAATCTGAGACGAAAGAAGAGGTACAAATATGAAATTGATGAAACGATTGGCAGGCATACTGCTTGCAGTGTGTCTGGTAGTACCGTTTACCCGGCTGTATGTCAATGCGGCAGATGGAGTGATTTTCTTTACAGACCTTGACGGGATTCAGGTCGGAGAGACGTTCACCATACAGGGAAGCGTAGTGAATCGTGACGGAAACCTTGGCCAGGTTGAGCTGACGATGAATTACGATACGACGGCCATGAGATATGTTGACGGTGATGCAAACGTCACAGATCAGGGAGATGGAACTTTAGTTTATTCCGGGACTGTAAATGGTCAGGAGCGTCTGGATTTCAATATGGAGTTTGAGGCGCTCGTCCAGGGAGAAACGAGGCTTGAGCAGAAAGGCGCGGAAGTAACGGATGCCAATGGCGAGACACTAAATCTTTTGGATCCTCCGGGATACTCCGATGTAAAGATTGAGGCAGGAGACGGGACGCAGTCATCTTCTGGCACGGCAACAGGCAGCAAAGTCACACTGAATGTAAATGATACCGAATACACGGTAGCAAGCAGTTTCCCAAGTAATGAGCTTCCTGCGGGATTTTCCGCGGCAGATATTACGGTAAATGGCGAGACGGTAAAGGGAGCGGTAAAAGAGAATGGTAATGTACAGCTTTTATACCTGTTGGATTCCGGCAATGTAGGCGCGTTTTTCCTTTATCATGCAGAGGATGGAAGCGTTTCCCCGATTCAGATTGTGAATCTTGCCTCTGGCGGTTCTTTGATTCTTCTGGGCGACAGAGGGGATGTGACGCTTCCTGCAAGATACCAGGAAGTAGAGCTGGAGCTTTCCGATACTCAGACTCTTCCTGCATGGCAGGACAGCAAGAACAGCAGATATTATCTTATGAATGGTTTGAATGCTGATGGAGATCAGGCGATTTACCGCTATGATTCTAAGGATCAGACATACCAGTATTATGGAGATGATGTGACGGCAACGACATCCGGAAAGGATTCTGACAGCGGCGTCTTTGGGAAGGTGACCACTTTTGTACAGGATCATGTGGAAGTCGTACTGATTGGAGCAGGATTTGTGTTCCTCGTTCTTCTTCTTCTCATTCTGATCCTTGCAGTGAAGCTGCACCGCAGAAATCTGGAGTTGGACGATGTGTACGATGAGCTGGATGACCTCACCCAAAAGCGCTCTTCATCAGGTACACAGGGGCCGGAGACGAAGTCTTCGATGAAGAAGGAGTCTGATGATCTGCCAAAGATCCAGATGCCGGAAGAAGGATTTGATGAGTTCGAGCAGTTTGACAGCGATGACTATGGGGACTACGATTCCTCCGCAGACGACGAGTTTGAAGATTATGAAGATGACTACGAGGACTTTGAGGATGATTATGAGGATGACTACACAGAAGAATCCTCCGACGATGACAGCGATTTTGATTCCGACTATGACGATGACTATGATGACGATTACGACGACTTTGAAGAGAATTATGAGGAATCCAGACCGTCCAAGAAGTTCGGGCGTGGTAAAAAGAAAAAGACGCAAAAAGATGATGATGACGACTTTTCTATCGATTTCATTGATCTGTAGAAAGGAAACGATAAGAAACAGCAGGGTACATGCCCTGCTGTTTTGCACTTTACGGATATTTCGGACAAGTTTTGCAATCTTGTCTTTCAGAAAATAATACTTTACAACCGGCAGGGAAGGTGCTAAAATAATGGCCGTGATGCTAAAAGTATAAAAAAAACGGCTGATTGTACAAAATGGAGGAGAAATATGTGCGGAATAGTTGGATACATTGGAAAAGAAGAAGCAGCACCGATTTTGCTGGATGGTCTGTCAAAGCTGGAGTACAGGGGCTATGATTCTGCCGGGATTGCGGTTTTTGACGGAGAGAAGATCAATGTGGCAAAGACGAAAGGGCGTCTGAAGGCACTTAGCGAGCTCACACACGATGGCATCCTGTTGCCGGGTACACTTGGAATCGGGCATACCCGGTGGGCGACACATGGTTCCCCATCTGATACGAACGCCCATCCTCATCTGAACACCGAAGAGACGATTGTAGTCGTCCACAATGGAATTATCGAGAACTACATCAAGCTGAAAAAGAAGTTGGAGGGCAGAGGATACCAGTTTGTATCTGAGACAGATACGGAGGTGATCGCACACCTTCTGGATTATTATTACAAGGGAAATCCACTGGAAGCAGTGACGAAGATCATGCACCGGATGGAAGGATCTTATGCTCTCGGTATCATTTTTAAGGATCATCCCAATGAGCTCTACGCTGTCCGGAAGGACAGCCCGCTGATCGTAGGACATACGGATGGGGGCAGTATTATCGCCTCAGATGTACCAGCAGTGCTGAAATATACAAGAGATGTCTACTTTATAGAGAATGAAGAGATTGTAAGGCTCACTGAACAAGATATGGAGTTTTTCACAGTGGATGAGGAGCCTCTTCAGAAAAAGCCGGTTCATATTGACTGGGATGCCGATGCTGCGGAGAAGGGTGGATACGAGCACTTCATGTTAAAGGAGATGTACGAACAGCCGAAGGCGATTGCGGATACATTTTCACCTCGGATCAAAGACGGACAGATCGTAATCGAGGAACTGGGCATGAATGATGAGGAGATCCGGGCGGTCAGTAAGATCGTGATTGTAGCCTGCGGTTCTGCCTACCACGCCGGTATGACAGGAAAATATGTGTTGGAAGGCATGGCGAGAATCCCGGTAGAGGTGGATCTAGCGTCCGAATTCCGATACCGGGATCCGATTCTGGCAGAAGGGACCCTTGTAATTGTCGTCAGCCAGTCCGGTGAGACGGCGGATTCTCTGGCGGCTTTAAGAGAAGCCAAAAAGAAAGGATGCAAGGTGCTTGGAATCGTCAATGTTGTAGGAAGCTCTATTGCCAGAGAAGCGGACAATGTACTATACACCTGGGCGGGGCCAGAGATTGCGGTAGCGACTACGAAGGCTTACTCCTGTCAGTTGACTGCATTATATCTTCTGGCTATGCGCTTTGCATACGCAAGAGGAGCGATCAGCGAGAGTGAATTAGCGGAGATGATCGAAGATCTGAAAAAGCTTCCCGCACAGGTGGAGATGTTGCTCAGCCATAAGGATCGGATCCAGAAGTTTGCCAACCGGTATCTGGCAGCCAGAAGCATTTTTTTTATCGGACGGGGAATTGACTATGCGATTTCTTTGGAAGGTTCCCTGAAGCTGAAAGAAGTCTCTTATATTCACTCAGAGGCCTACGCTGCCGGGGAGTTAAAGCACGGAACGATTTCTTTGATTGAGGAGGGAACGCTTGTTACAGCGGTACTGACCCAGGAGGATCTCTATAAAAAAATGCTCAGCAACATGGAAGAGGTCAAGACGCGAGGTGCCTTTGTCATGGCAGTCACCAATGAGGGAAATCTGGATGTGGAGAAGGCGGCGGATTATGTAGTCTATATTCCGGAGACAAATCGGTTTTTCACGAATTCTCTTGCCATTGTACCGCTTCAGTTATTTGGATATTATGTGGCAGTAGGACGTGGCTGCGATGTGGATAAGCCGAGAAATCTTGCCAAATCTGTGACTGTAGAATAGAGAAAAGAGCTGGATTTCCGAGAAGGGAATTCAGCTTTTGTTTATGATTTCATCACAAAATATACACATTTATTCGATAGACTGTGTATCGAGTAGAAAAGGGATAACTGTCAGAAAGGGGATAAATGTTATGAATCAAGAATACGAATATTATCGTCCGGGAGAAGAGCAAACCGGGAATGAATCCGAATACGGATCTCCAGAATACAGACATCCGAAGCCGCCGAAGAAAAGGGGCAAAGGATCCATGGCGGCAAAGGTCGCGGGACTTGCTGTATTATTCGGTGTAGTCGGAGGGCTGAGTTTTCAGGGGGTAAATTATATATCCGGAAAAGTCCTGGGGACAGGAAATAGTTCCCAGAATTCTTCCCAGGTACAGCCGGTGCAGACGACAGATTCTGCCGATGGGGAGATGAAAGGATCTGATATCACGCAGATTGCGGCTAATTCCATGCCGTTTGTTGTCTCTATCCAGAATATGAGTGTCAAGCAGGTACAG
Source organism: Sellimonas intestinalis (assembly GCF_001280875.1). Classification (GTDB taxonomy): domain Bacteria; phylum Bacillota; class Clostridia; order Lachnospirales; family Lachnospiraceae; genus Sellimonas; species Sellimonas intestinalis. Next base: position 115,585 of record NZ_LGAJ01000003.1, read on the forward strand.
GATTTCTTCGGCGGGATCCGGGAGCAGGAGCAGACGAGTGCAGGATCCGGAATCATTGTAGGACAGAATGATTCAGAGCTGATGATCGTGACAAACAATCATGTGATCGAGAAGAGTCAGACATTGACGGTCACGTTCCATGATGAAACGAGTGTGGAAGCGGTGGTTAAGGGGACCGATGCCACCAAGGATCTGGCGGTGGTTGCTGTTCCGCTGAAACAGATCAGCAGCGATACAAAGGACAGCATCAAAGTTGCGGTACTTGGTGATTCGGAGAATCTTCTCGTTGGAGAAGAGGTGATTGCGATCGGCAATGCGCTTGGCTATGGGCAGTCTGTGACAAACGGGATTGTCAGTGCCAAAGACCGGGAGATTGAAATGGAAGGATTTGACAGCAAGCTGATTCAGACGAATGCAGCCATCAATCCGGGAAACAGCGGCGGAGCGCTTTTAAACAGCCGGGGGGAGGTCATTGGAATCAATACAGTAAAAGTAAACGATTCTGCAGTGGAGGGAATGGGATATGCGATCCCGATTTCTGATGTGACTGATATCATTACTAACCTGATGAATAAAGAGACGAGGACACAGGTGCCGGAAACACGGAGAGGATATATCGGTATTGAAGGAACGAATGTAGATTCTCAGAGCTCAGAGCAATTCGGGATGCCGGAAGGCGTCTATGTTTCCAGAGTGATGAAAGGCGGCGGCGCGGCTGAGGCGGGTATCACAAAGGGATGTGTCATTACCGGAATCGAAGGATCCGGAGTGAATAATATGGAAAGCTTACAGGAGCAGCTCAGTTACTACCGGATCGGTGAGAAAGTGACCCTGACCGTACAGTTCCCACAGGGACAGGGAGAGTACAAGGAGAAAGACGTGGAAGTTACCCTGACAAAGCAATTAAGTTAAGGCCTTTTGGGAAAATCGGGAAAGCCACTTGACAAACACTTGTTGTCATTGTAGTATGAATATATACCGGGACAGGGTATGGATACTCTAACTTCGGCAGTAACGGGATGACGATGAGTAGAAAGCAAGGGAAAGAGGATGCAAGAAGAAAAGACAAAGCACAGGGAAGGTAAGGAATACCGGGATCTGGTTAATCGGCTGAGCCGCATCGAAGGTCAGGTTCGCGGTGTGAAGAAGATGGTGGAAGAGGATCGCTACTGTATCGATATCCTTGTTCAGGTACAGGCGATTCAGGCGGCTTTGAACGGGTTTAATAAGACACTGCTTTCCGAGCATATTCATTCCTGCGTGGTAAAGGATATCCAGGAAGGAAATGTTGAATGTGTGGATGAATTGTGTGAGACGATTAAAAAACTGATGAAATAACGAGATACCATCAGTTATAGAGACGGGGGTGTGCGAAGAACACCCCCGTTTGTTTTAACTGTCTGTGCCTTCTCAGACCGAAGCAGTCCCGTCTTTTCTTTAAGAACGGCAGGCCGGATTGTCGAATTCCGGGTTGAAAGCATAGAAGTTTTTGCTGTCGAGCCGGTCGGTCACGATTCTTAAAGATTCTCCGAATCTTTGGTAATGAACAATTTCACGTTCTCTGAGGAAACGGATTGGAGCAATGATATCCGGGTCGCTGATAAGCCGGAGGATGTTGTCGTATGTTGTGCGCGCTTTTTGTTCTGCGGCGAGATCCTCATGGAGATCTGTGATGGGATCTCCCTTAGACTGGAAGACCGTAGCGGTCCACGGCATACCACTTGCGGCTTGAGGCCAGAGCGCCAGTGTGTGATCCACATAGTAGGTGCCAAATCCTGAGCGCTCAATTTCCTCTGGTGTCAGATTTCTCGTCAGTTGATGGACAATCGCACAGATCATTTCCATATGGGCGAGTTCTTCTGCCCCGAATCCGGATGAAGGAGGCGCTGTGCCAGAAAGAAACATTCCTCAGAGATCAGGGCGGGGTGGAGTCCCTGGACGAGAAGGTACTCACTTTGACGGGGACGGTGCCGGGTGAGGACGCCGTCTTTTAGTTGTGGAGTTGTCTTGCGGTAATTCCAGCGAAGCTTTCCGATATAGACCGGATTTTCAAGAATGTCGTGAATGGAAGAATAGGTGAAGGAAGCGGCTTTACGTGGGCGATACTCTTTCTGATCGTTTATCAGGGAGACAATCTCCCTGATCGTACATCCACGCTGACAGAACAGAGAAAAAATCAGGCGGACGGCATTCGCTTCTTTGTTTGGTTCCAGGGTAAAGCCTTTTTGGTCCGGGAGCCGGACACGGTCATAGCCAAATGGGGCGATGTTGCCGACGTATTTCCCCTCACGGACACTGGCAAGGCGGCCAGACTGCATTCTGCGGTTGATGGTTTTGTATTCCCGGCGGGACATGAAGAGACTAAATTCAAAGTATTCCAGGTCAAAGTCATTTCCGGGTTCATAGATTTTATAGGGTGTGATGATCCGTGTGCGACTGTACTGGAACGTTCGGGTGACAATTCCCTGGTCGATGGAATCGCCCCGTGCCAGCCGTTCTATTTCCATCACGAGAACGCCCTCCCAGAGGCCCTTTTCCACTTCCGTAAGAAGCTGCTGCATCACCGGGCGGTCCTGAATCGTGTCGCCGGACCCTACTTCACGGTAGATAGACTGAACAGAAATTGTCAAGGATTTGGCCAAAGAACAGAGGATGGATTCATGGCGTGCTAAGGTACTTCCAGGCTGGAGACGCTCCAGTTCCAGATCTTTTCTGGATTTTCTAAGATACATACAATAGGACAAAAACAAAACCCTCTTTGTCGGTTTTGTAGCAATCTATGTAAAAATACAGGAGAATATGAAAAGCTCCCAAAATGAGGAGTGCCGGTACAGATACTGTACCGGCAGAATTATGAAAAAGAAAATTGTTTGCTTAGAAAGGTATTTGCTTTCTATGGTTTTTACTATACAGGAAGAATATGAAAAAACTATGTTTCTGATTTGAAAAAAGCATGAACAATATGTAACCAGATCATTCGCTGATTTGATGCTCCCGGCAATATGCAACGAGAATATCGATGAATTCCCCGGCGGATGGCCTGAAAGTCAGGGGATAGGATGCGATTTCAGTCAGAAATTCCCGGTTTCCCCGCTCCCAGCAGATGGTGATGACAGTCCGCAGATTCCGTTCTACATTACTGACCGGGATGCCATAGTAGGCTGCGATATCCAGATACATCTTCTTTGTGATGGAAAGCAGATAGTCTTCGTCGGAGAGGGCCAGAAGGACTGCTCTGTAAAGATAATGATATCCCCGGTATGTCGCGTTGATTCCGAGCCTGTGAATCAGCTGTGACAGGTTTTCCATGCTTCTCCTTTCTCTTACATCTGAGAAAAACCCACAATGCCATATTATAATATAGAAAAATAGAAAATCAGAAAAGCGACATATTTAGACGGAAATAGACAAAGAAAGACAAAAAGAGGAAGGAGGGATTCGGTACGGATTCTTCGGTCCCGATATCGGTCAGAATTCCGGTGACTTCCTTGTAAGGCATGGTGTACCGTTGGGACAGATAACGCATAGACGCCGCAAGTTCACCGTCCGGTCCGCCGAACTGTGTAATGATAATCTGGGCAGCCTTTGGATCCGGTTTGGAAATTTTTACCGGAAACTGAAGTCTTTTTTCATAATTCCACATAAATCAGCACCCTCCTTCCTGCCATGGCCACGGTTCATTGATCCAGGTCCATCTGTCGCCGCAGGATTCGTCCACCGTGTCGATTGTCAGTGGACCATAACATGCGGCATACTCCTTGAGTGCTTTAACACGCTGTTCTTTATATTTGTGAAAATAAGCAAGCGCCTCTTCATCGTCCGGGTGGGTATCAAGATAGAGCTGAATGTCATCTACCGCAAAGCTGACGGTATTAATATGATTTAAAAGCTCTTTTCTGGAAGGGAAGTTTTTCATAAGCGGCATCCCCCTTTGCCAAGAAATGGTTTGTCAAGTTCTTCAAAAATGGTTCCTCTGATAAAACCTTTGCAGACCGGATAAGGTTCCAGATAGCGCTGCCAAGGAACGTAGGCCATGGCGACAGGGAATTCTTTTCTCAGTTTGTCTTTCACGTCGCAAGGTTTCTGCCGGTTGATTTCGCGAGTAGCTTCACGGCTGTTCTCGCGGTTTTGATAAGGCTGGCGAAACGCGGGACGCTGATAATAATTCTGCATACCGAAACTCCTTTCAATCTTTTTTCTAAGATTATCATATGGAAAAAGAAAGCGAAAGTTACAATTCATTTTGGCAAGAAGGTTGTTTTTCCTTTCTGTTGCGGATATAATAAGGAATCATCGGGGAAGTATAAAGAAAAATATGGAGTGATTTTGATATGGATCAACGGCAAAGACTGAAACGAAAAAGAATGATACGTCAGAAGAAAATGGCGGGAAACGCCGAGTACGCTTATTTTGATTACGGACTTGTAGCTGTGTTGATTTTTCTGATCTGTTTTGGACTGATCATGCTTTACAGCACGAGCTATTATTCTGCTCAGATTGACTATAAGGGGGACGGTGCCTTTTATTTCAGACGACAGCTTCTGTTTAGTGGGGGGAGCCTTTTGGTCATGTATGTAGTGACGAAGGTAGATTATCATCGTTACACACGGTATGCAACGATCCTTTATGTCGTTTCCTTCATCCTGATGGCTCTGGTGCAGACGCCGTTGGGGGTTGAGGTCAATGGGGCGAGGAGATGGCTTCGATTTCCTGTTATTCAGCGATTTCAGCCGTCCGAAATCACAAAGATTGCAATGATACTTTTTATTCCTTACTTGATTTGTAAGTTTGGGAAAAAAGCGTATACAAAAAAGGGGGCGCTTCAGATTCTCCTGTTTGGAATACTTGCGGCGGCAGGTGTATTCGTGCTGACGGAAAACTTAAGTACAGCGATCATTGTATTTGGAATTTCGGCTGTTATTTTTTTTGTGGCTTATCCACGGACAAGAAAGATCGGAATTGTTTTTGTCTGCCTTGTGGTTGGCGGACTGATTGCGGGACAGATTCTGGGAAGGCTTTTGGAGTCCAGCGGGAACTTCCGTTTACAGAGAATCCTCTCCTGGGTGGACCCGGAAAAATACGCCAAAAGCGGAGCTTTCCAGACAATGCAGGGACTTCTGGCAATCGGAAGCGGCGGATTTTTCGGAAAGGGACTGGGGGGCAGCGCTCAGAAGATGGTGATCCCGGAGCCGCAGAATGATATGATTCTTTCTATCATTTGTGAGGAGCTGGGGGTCTTCGGACTGATCGTTGTCCTGGTACTGTTTGGAATGTTGCTTTACCGTCTGATGTTTATCGCACAGAATGCGCCGGATCTCTATGGATCGCTGATCGTGACCGGAGTCTTCGCCCACATCGCCATCCAGGTTCTTTTGAACGTAGCGGTTGTGCTGAATGTGATTCCGACGACAGGAATTACACTGCCGTTTATCAGTTACGGAGGTACTTCAGCGGTCTTTCTGATGATTGAGATGGGGATTGTGTTGAACGTCTCAGGAAAAATCAAAATCCGCAGATAAAATTCCTTTTCTTTCCTCCTGGTTTGTGTTATGATAAGGAAGTAGTATTGAAAACTACATATTATAGATGTAAAAATCATACAATGGTATGTAGGAGGAATAGAGATGAGTTATAAAGTCATTGTAGATAGCTGCGGAGAACTTACGCCTGATATGAAAAAAGCCGGGAATATTTTTACGGCTTCTCTCACATTGAATGTAGGCGGACATCTGGTTGTTGATGACGAGACATTTGACCAGGCGGACTTTTTGGTCCGTGTGGCAAGATGCAGTGAATGTCCTAAGTCATCCTGTCCGTCTCCGGAGGCTTATATGAAAGCATTTGAGGGCGAGGAAGAGAGAGTCTATGTGGTGACGCTTTCAGCAGAGCTGAGCGGTTCGTACAACAGCGCCGTCCTTGGGAAAAATCTGTTCCTTGAGGAGCACGGACAGAAAGATATCTACATTTTCAATTCCCGGTCCGCTTCTGTGGGTGAGACGCTGATCACGAAGAAGATCATGGAGTGTGAAGAGCGGGGGCTCGGCTTTCAGGAAGTGGTCAATGCGGTGGAGACATATATCGACGGACAAAATACGTATTTTGTTCTGGAATCACTGGAGACCTTGCGTAAGAACGGAAGACTCACCGGACTGAAAGCCTTGGCGGCGTCTGTTTTGAATATTAAGCCGGTGATGGGAGCCACAAAGCAGGGCGTCATCATCCAGCACGGGCAGGCAAGGGGAATCAACAAGGCTCTGGCGAAGATGGTGGATCGTGTGTCGGAGGAGATTGTTTCCCCGGAGAAGAAGACACTTGGTATCGCTCACTGCAACTGTCCGGCGCGGGCAGAGATGGTCAGAGAGATGCTTTTAAAGAAGCTGCCGCTTGGAGATATCATTGTTCTTGATACAAGAGGGGTCAGCAGCATGTATGCAAATGACGGAGGGATTATCATTGCGGTATAAGATAATGCCGTTTTGTGTGGGAAATGTGAAATCCGGATTCCAAACTTGTATTTGTCCGGTGAATGTGATATCATATATACTAGTTGAGTGCAAAAGGAGTAACAGTTATGAGCCTGACAAATGCAGATTCTTATAAAAATAACAGGGAAAAGAGAAAAAAAGAAGCAAAGAAAAAGAAGCTGCTCTTCCGTCTAAAGACAGCACTAGCAGCAGTCATTGTTGTGTTGATCTGTGTTTGGATCGGATATTCCGGATATCAGAAAATTGAGGAGAATAAACCGAGAGCGAGCGTGACAGCAGATTACACCGCTTTCGATGATTATCTTTCAGGACTTAGTAATGCAGAGGCAGTAGAATAGAATAGGATGAAGAAAGAAGACAGTATGGTTTCGGCCATACTGTTTTTTTGTATAGGAAACTGTGTATCATCCCAGGGTATGGCTTTCAGAGCTTCCGGTAATTGTGTGAAATGAGTGTCGAAAAGGGTCAAAGGAGGTAAGAAATTATTAAGAATCATTTTGGAAAAAGTACTTGAAAAAGGTAGTTGTGTGGTTTACAATGGTTTCAAGTGGTAGAAAGTGGAGAGTAGTGGTACAAAATGGGGAAGACATTCCCGTTTTGGAAGAAGGTGAGTTGCATGTTGAACGGAGAATTCAATCATAGCATTGACACAAAAGGCCGCCTCATCATCCCTTCTAAGTTCCGCGAAAGTCTGGGAGAACATTTCGTGATAACAAAGGGAATGGACGGCTGTTTATTTGTGTATCCGGACAATGAATGGAGCGCCTTTGAAGATAAGCTCCGGGAATTACCACTTACCAACAAAAAAGCCAGAGACTTCAAACGGTTCTTTCTTGGAAGCGCTGTCGATGGCGAACTTGACAAGCAAGGTCGAGTACTTATCTCTTCTGCCCTGAGAGCTTATGCCGGACTGGAAAAGGAAGTGGTACTGGCAGGTGTCCTTGATAAGATTGAAATCTGGGACAAGAAAGCCTGGGATGCACACAATGAGGAAGTGGAGGCGGATATCGATGATATCGCCGGCGACATGGAAGATCTGGGCCTTCGCATTTAGGTGTAGCAGGTGAAGGAGGAAACCATGGCATTTGAACACAAATCAGTATTATTAGAAGAGGTCGTAAATGGTCTGAACATCAAGCCAGACGGCATTTACGTAGATGGAACGCTTGGTGGAGGCGGACATGCTTTTGAAGTATGTAAGCAGTTAAGTGACAAGGGGAGTTTTATCGGAATAGACCAGGACGCCGCCGCGATTGAAGCGGCAGGAATCCGGCTTCGCAGTTTCGGGGAGAAAGTCACAATCGTAAGGAGCAACTATTGTGATATGAAGCTGCGGCTAAAAGAATTAGGCATTGACAAAGTGGATGGGATTGTCCTCGATCTGGGCGTATCGTCTTATCAGTTGGATACGGCAGAGCGTGGATTCTCATACACAAAGGATGCGCCGCTTGATATGCGGATGGACACCCGGCAGGCAAAGACAGCCGCTGATATTGTCAATGGATACAGTGAGATGGACCTTTTTCGCATCATTCGTGATTACGGAGAAGATAGATTTGCGAAGAACATCGCAAAGCACATTGTAATGGAACGGGAAAAAGGTCCTATTACAACCACTTTAGAACTTACAGAGATTATAAAAGCATCGATCCCAATGAAATTTCAGAAAATGTCGGGTCATCCGGCCAAGAGGACGTTTCAGGCGATCCGGATTGAGCTGAATCAGGAACTGACAGTTTTAAGGGAATCTTTGGATGAGATGATTGACTTACTTAATAAAGGTGGAAGGATCTGCATTATTACATTCCATTCACTGGAAGATCGGATTGTAAAGGAAGCGTTTCGCAGAAACGAGAATCCGTGCACCTGTCCGAGCCATTTTCCAGTGTGTGTATGTGGGAAGAAGTCAAAAGGAAAGGTGATCACGAGAAAGCCAATTCTTCCGGGGGAAACAGAGACAGTGGAAAACAGCAGATCAAAGAGCGCGAAGCTTCGTATTTTCGAGCATATCTGATACGAAACATCGTGTGAAGTATCAGACACAGAAAAGAGGGAACGTGTATGGCATCAGGAAAGAAACGAAGAACACATAACGAAGCATATATGTACGATAATCTTGTCCGGGTCAGACGACCGCAGATACATCAGGAGGCAGGATACTACGAAGAGGAGGCCAGGACTGTGAGTCCGCAGACGAAAAAGAACCAGCGCAGGGCAATGAAGCTCGGCTTTGGTTATGTGACATTTTTTGCCGGGGCGGTGGCGGTCGCACTATTTGTCTGCTTTCATTATCTTGGAGCCCAGGCGGATTTGGAACAGAAGACAAGAAAAATTGAAAGTCTGCGGACAGAGATCACCAGCCTGAAAGAGAAAAATACATCAGAATACAATCATATCGCAAATTCCGTCAATCTGGACGAGGTTCAGCAAAGGGCAGCGGAGCTTGGTATGGTATATGCGGAGGATTCCCAGATTGTGAAATACCAAAGCGCAGGAGATCATAAAATCAGACAGTACGAAAGCATTCCGGAAGATGGAGAAGCGACGGATAAATAACAGCATAGTGAAAAGGGGAATTCCATGGAAAGAAAGAGAACTCAAAAAGAATCCCAGAATTTTCATAAAAAATTTCCGAAAAGAATGAAAATAAAGCTGGTAGGAGTGTTTACGGCAATCGTACTGGCTTTTGTTTTTTTGGCAGGAAAGGCAGTTGCCTTAAATCTTGTCAAAGGGGAGGAGTACCAGAAGCAGGTTATGAGCCAGATGCGAAGCGGGAGTCAGATCATCCACTTTAAACGTGGCGATATTCTGGATACAAATGATACAGTTCTGGCTACAAGCGAGCGTTCCTACAACGTGATCCTCGATGTGGCGGGACTCCTGGAGACGAAGACGTCCTATCAGAATAAGAAGATCAATGCCACAGTGGAAGCGCTTGTCAAAGGGTTTGACCTGGATGAGTCAGATCTCAGGGAGATTTTGCAGGACGAGTCGGACAGTCGCTATGTGATCTTGAAAAAAGATGTGGATTATGAGACCGGAAAAGATTTTCAGACGAAGATGGATAAGAGCAAAAATATTGTCAGTGTGACACTGGAAGATTCCTATACGAGAACCTACCCTTACGGAACCATGGCAAGTGATGTGATCGGATTTACTTCCTCAGGAAACAGCGGAACGATCGGTCTGGAGGCATATTATAATAACGAACTGAACGGAACAGATGGGAAAAAAACAGGGTATCTCTCGTCTGGATCCAGCTCAGAGAACGTAGTGAAAAGCCCGACGGACGGCAATTCCATTGTCACAACGATTGACGCGAATCTGCAGGCGATCGTGGAGAAGCATATTCTGGAATTGAATGAAAGGCTGCGGGATAACTACCGTGAGGGCGAGGGTACGAAAAACACAGCCGTGATCATGATGGATCCAAACACTGGAGCTATTCTGGCTGAGGCAAGTTACCCGAATTTTGATCTGAATCAGCCAAGGGATCTGTCGAAATATTATACGACAGAGGAGCAGGAGGCCATGACTGAGGAGGAGCGTCTGGAGACACTTAATGCGCTGTGGAGAAACTTCTGCGTCAGCGATACGTTTGAACCGGGATCCACGATGAAGCCGTTTACGATGGCGGCCGGATTTGAGACCGGCAAACTGACTGGAGATGAGACATATGTATGCGGCGGTTCCTATTCCTATGAAGGAGTTGCCAAGCCGGTTTCCTGTATCGCCACAGACGGACATGGGACAGAAACATTAAAACAAGTGCTGGAAAATTCCTGCAACGTCGGAATGATGCATATTGCAGATACACTCGGCGCGGAGGACTTCTGCCGGTATCAGCATATCTTTGGTTTTGGAGAGTACACAGGCATTGATCTGCCTGGAGAGGGGGATACATCCAATCTTCTGTACACGGCTGATAACATGCAGCCCATCGATCTGGGAACCAACGCTTTTGGACAGAATTTTAATGTGTCGATGACACAGCTTGCGGCGGGTTTTTGCTCCCTGATCAATGGGGGAAATTACTATGAACCGTATCTGGTGAAAGAGATCCGCAATGCTCAGGGGGACGTTGTGGAGACGAAGACTCCGGTGCTGGCAAGAAAAACCGTATCCCAGGAAACGTGCGAGATTCTGAAAGACTATATGCTTGGAGTCGTAGAAGAGGGAAGTGGAAAATCAGCCCAGGTAGAGGGGTATGCTATTGGCGGAAAGACCGGTACTGCGGAGAAACTGCCTCGAAGCCAAGGAAAGAACTTAAACTCTTTCATTGGATATGCCCCGCAGGAAAATCCGGAAGTTATGATATACGTTGTTGTGGACGAGCCGAATCTGGCACAGCAGGCGGCAAGTTATCTGGCGACAAGACTTTCTGCGGACATTATGAAAGAAGCATTTCCATATTTGAATATTACAAAATCGGAATAAATAGAATAACCTCACAGAAGGATTAATAAGCTATATCAATCACTTCTGTGAGGTTTTTTATGAAGAATAAAACCTATAATAAAAGGAAGATTCTCATTGTGTTTATCGGGGCGTCGCTAATGATACTGGGGCTGATTGCAAGACTTTGTTATCTGATGATTTTTGACGCGGAATATTATCAGAAGAAGGCCGAGGCTCTCCACGAGCGGGAGCGGGAGATCAAGGCGGCAAGAGGAGAGATTATCGACCGGAACGGTAAAGTACTTGCTACCAATAAGACGGTCTGTACCGTTTCGGTGATTCACAGTCAGATCGAGGATGCGGACGCAGTGACGAAAGCTCTTGCCGGGACACTGGAGATGGAGGAAGAAACCGTACGGAAAAAGGTGGAGAAAGTTTCCTCTATGGAACGAATCAAAACCAACGTGGAAAAAGAAGTTGGAGACCGGATCCGGGAGATGAATCTGGCAGGCGTCAAGGTGGATGAGGATTTCAAACGGTATTATCCGTACGAAGAGCTTGCCAGCAAGGTGCTTGGCTTCACAGGGGGTGATAATCAGGGGATTATCGGCCTGGAGGTCAAGTACGAAGATTATCTGAAAGGAGAAAATGGAATGATTCTCTCCACTACGGACGCAAGAGGCGTGGAGCTGGAGGGGATCGCAGAGGACCGGGCAGAGCCGACTGCCGGCAATACCTTGCGGATCAGCATCGATTATAACATTCAGAAGTACGCCCAGCAGATGGCGCAGAAGGTAATGGAGGAAAAGCAGGCGGAGAAGGTGGCGATCATCCTGATGAATCCGCAGAACGGAGAGATCTATGCTATGGTGAACTGGCCGGAGTTTAATCTGAACGAACCATTTGAACTTCCGGAGGGAACGACATATGATTCGGAGGATGAAAAGCAGGAACTTTTAAACCAGATGTGGAGAAACGGGTGTATCAACGACACCTATGAGCCGGGTTCTACCTTTAAAATCATCACCTCCAGCGCCTGTCTGGAGGAGGGGGTCGTTGATCTGGATGATACGTTTGTCTGTCCGGGATACAAGATCGTGGAGGATCGGAGGATCCGGTGCCACAAGGTAGGCGGGCACGGTGCCGAGACGTTTGTGGAGGGCGTCCAGAATTCCTGTAACCCGGTTTTCATGGAAATTGGACTACGCCTTGGAGCGGAACGGTTCTGTGACTATTTCGAACAGTTCGGGCTGATGGAAAAGACCGGGGTGGATCTTCCGGGGGAGGCTTCTACTATCATGCACCGGCTGGAAGATATCGGGGAGGTAGAGCTTGCTACCATGACATTCGGTCAGTCGTTCCAGGTGACGCCGGTACAGATGGCCGCCACAGTCAGTTCCTTGATCAATGGAGGAAAGAGGGTAACGCCTCATTTTGGGGTAGAAGTGCTGGACAGTGAGAGCGGGAAGACGCTTAAGACATTTTCGGATAAACAGGGCAGAAGGGTCATATCTGAGAAAACGTCAGAGACGATGCGGAAAATCCTGGAGAGCGTGGTTTCAGTCGGATCCGGGAAAAACGCCTATATCGAGGGATACAGTATCGGAGGAAAGACGGCCACGTCCCAGACTCTGCCAAGAAGCGCCAACAAATATATTTCTTCCTTTATTGGCTTTGCTCCGGCCGAAAATCCGCAGATTCTGGGAATGTGTGTTATCTATGACCCTAAGGGAATCTATTATGGCGGAACGATCGCAGCCCCGGTTGTGCGGGAGATTTTTGATGACGTACTGCCGTACCTTGGCATCGAAAAACAAGAGAACGCAAAGTCTGAAAAGGAAGAGTGACCGTGACAGAAAAGAAGAGCAGCCTGCGGCAGAAAGAAAGAGCGAGCCATGGCGGTCGACTTGCATTGATGGTACAAATACGTTATAATGGTACGCAGGCATATAGGCCTGTTTAGAAACCAAAGGATGAAGAGGTGCAGATATGGATTTTACATTCGTAGTACCGGTTCTGATCTCATTTGTACTGAGTGTGATTATGGGGCCGATTGTGATTCCGATGTTACGGAAAATGAAAATGAAACAGACAGAACGTGTGGAGGGGGTGGAGTCTCATCTACAGAAGGCGGGGACGCCGACCATGGGAGGCGTGATGATTCTGGCTTCTATTGTAGTTACCTCCCTCTTTTATGTAAAGGATTATCCGAAGATTATTCCGATCTTGTTCGTAACGCTTGGGTTTGGACTGATCGGATTTCTGGATGATTATCTCAAGGTTGTGATGAAGCGCTCGGACGGACTCTTTCCAAAGCAGAAGTTCGCCCTTCAGATTGTGATAACTGCGGTATTTGCCTATTATCTGATCCATGTTACTCATACACCGTTGACCCTTCTGATTCCATTTTCTGGTGGAAGATACTGGAATATAGGATGGCTTGCCATTCCGCTGTTATTTATAGCAGTGATCGGTACGGTCAACGGCGTCAATTTTACAGATGGACTCGATGGGCTTGCCTCCAGTGTGACCGTGCTTGTTGCTACATTCTTTACGGTGGTGGCAGTAGGAACAAAGAGTGGGATTGAGCCGGTCACCTGTGCGGTGGTAGGTGCGCTTATGGGATTCCTTCTGTTTAATGTCTATCCGGCCAGTGTGTTTATGGGAGACACCGGATCTCTGGCTCTTGGAGGATTCGTGGCGTCCACGGCATATATGCTTCAGATGCCCATTTTCATCATCATTGTCGGAATGATTTATCTGATAGAGGTGGCGTCGGTGATGATTCAGGTTACTTATTTTAAGAAGACAGGTGGAAAACGGATCTTTAAGATGGCTCCGATTCATCATCATTTTGAGCTCTGTGGATGGTCTGAGACGAGGATCGTGGCAGTCTTTTCCATTATCACGGCGATTCTGTGTCTGATTGCGCTGTTGGCACTATAAGAAGAAAGGACGGAAGAGTAATGTTAAAAAACGGGAAAAAGGTACTCGTGTTCGGCTCTGGAAAGAGTGGGATTGGTGCGGTGATGCTTCTGGAGCACGAGGGCGTTGATACGATCTTATATGATGGAAATGAAAAGCTCGATCCGGAAGAAATCCGGAGGCGTCTGCCAAAAGACAGTAAGGCGGAAATAATATTCGGACCGTTTCCGGAGGATCAGATGGAAAAAATCGGTCTTGCGGTTTTAAGTCCAGGTGTTCCAGTGGATCTTCCGGTTGTGGAGAAGATGAAGGCGGACGGGATCCCGATCTGGGGAGAAATTGAGCTTGCATATCACTATGGCAGGGGAGATGTACTGGCTATTACGGGGACGAATGGAAAGACGACCACCACGACACTTCTTGGTGAGATTATGAAGGCTCATCAAAGTGAGGTGTTTGTAGTTGGAAACATCGGTAATCCGTACACCATGGAGGCTATGAAGATGACAGAGCAAAGTGTAACTGTTGCGGAGATCAGCAGTTTCCAGCTGGAGACGATTCATGGGTTTGCACCGAAGATCAGCGCGATCTTAAATATTACGCCGGATCATCTGAACAGACACCACACCATGGAGAACTATATCAGCGCCAAAGAGGCCATTACAAGAAACCAGACGAAGGATGACTACTGTGTGCTGAATTATGAAGATGACGTGCTCCGGGTGTTCGGGGAAGAGACAGAAGCGACACCATTTTATTTTAGTAGTAAAAGGGAACTTCCGGTGGGGATTTACTTAAAAGACGGGGAGATTATCTACCGGAATCAGGAAGTGGTTCCGGTTTGCCGTGTGGAGGAGCTCATGCTGCTTGGTACCCATAATTATGAAAATGTGATGGCGGCGGTGGCGATAGCAGCGCTCTATGGCGTACCGATGGAGACAATCCGGAAAGTCATAAAGGGGTTTTCAGGAGTGGAACACAGGATCGAATTCGTGATGGAAAAAGATGGAGTGGCATACTATAACGATTCGAAGGGGACGAATCCGGACGCAGCAATCCGTGGTATTACCGCAATGAATCGTCCAACCATTCTGATCGGAGGGGGCTATGATAAGCAGTCTGAATACAATGAATGGATCGAAAGCTTTCAGGGAAAAGTAAAGAAACTCATCCTGCTCGGGGAGACGAAGGAGAAAATTGCAATGACTGCGGAGAAATATGGATTTACCGACTACGCCTTTGCGGATAGTTTGGAGGATGCAGTGCGGTGTGCGAAAGAAGAAGCCAAAGCGGGGGATGCTGTATTGCTTTCGCCGGCGTGTGCAAGCTGGGATATGTTCCGAAGCTACGAAGAACGGGGAGAGAAGTTTAAAGACTTGGTAAAATCGCTGTAAGGAGAGGGATAGATTGAAGCAGGCGGAAAAACCGGAATCCAGAGGGACGGATAAGGTGCTTCTGGTGATTGTTTTTTTACTTGTGATAATAGGACTGATAATCCTTTACAGTACCAGTTCCTATAATGGACAGATAAAGTTCGGAGATCCTTTTTACTATTTGAAAAAACAGATCTTCGCTACATCCCTTGGATTGGCCGGGATGTATGCGGTCGCCAGAACCGATTATCATATCTGGGAAAAGCTGGCGGTGCCGGGGTATCTGATGGCAATTGTACTTTGCATTGCCGTCATGTTGTTCGGCGATGAATATAATGGCTCCAAAAGATGGCTGTCTTTGGGGCCATTTTCTTTTCAACCGTCAGAATACGTGAAAGTTGCGTTGATTGTATTTCTCGCATGGCTGGTGACAAAAAACGTCAAAAAAATCGGAAAGCTTACCACATTATTCAGGATCATGCTGTTTGCCCTTCCTGTTGTAGGACTTGTGGGGGCCAGCAACTTAAGCACGGCGGTGATTATTCTTGGCATTGCCGTGATCCTGATCTTTACCGCTAGTCCGAAATATGCCCAGTTCATATGGATGGCGGTGACAGGGATTGGATTCATGGCTATCTTTCTTGGACTGGAGAGTTACCGTTTGGAGCGTATCGCCATCTGGCAGAATCCGGAGAAATATGAGAAAGGGTACCAGACGCTCCAGGGACTCTTTGCCATTGGCTCCGGCGGCCTGTTCGGGAAAGGGCTTGGCAGTAGTATCCAGAAGCTCGGCTTCGTGCCGGAGGCACAAAACGACATGATTTTTTCCATCATCTGTGAGGAGCTCGGACTTGTGGGGGCTATCCTTGTGATTTTGTTGTTTTTCCTTTTGATCTGGCGTTTTTTCGTGATTGCCTCCCATGCGTCGGATTTGTTCGGCGCGCTGATTGCGGCAGGAGCCATGGCGCACATGATGATACAGGTAATCTTAAATATCGCGGTCGTGACCAATACGATTCCGAATACTGGTATCACGCTCCCCTTTATCAGCTATGGAGGGACGTCGGTTGTCTTTCTTCTTGTGGAAATGGGGCTTGTATTCAGCGTGGCCAGTTGGTAAAATAGAAACGTTAATGATGGAACATACAGGAGGCACATCGATGAATGAACAGGTCGTGCAAAGGGATGAGAAGAGAAAAGAATTAAAACGTACCAGGCGCAGGCAGATCATCAAAAGACTGGGAAGCGGGGCGGCGGTTCTTGCTGCCATCATTTTGTTTCTCCTCTTATTTCAGCTCAGAGAAATTCGGGTGGAGGGGTCTGATTTTCTCACGGAGGGTGAGATCAGACAGTATATCCGTGAGCAGGGAGGGGATGGCAATTCTCTTGTCCTGCTACTTAGTACAAAGTTTGGGGATTTCCCGGAGCCGGCGACTGTTCAGAGTATGAAGTTCCACATGGTCAATCCGTGGACGATCCGTGTAGTCGTCAAGGAAAAATCCCCTGCCGGATATGTACAGAACCAAGAGAGCTATATTTATTTTGACAATGAGGGGACGGTACTTGGCATTACGGACGCTCCAAGGGATGGTGTGAGCCTGGTTGAAGGACTGGACGTCTCAAAGGTGGAGCAGGGAGAGAAACTTCCGGTGGAGGATTCCTCTATTTTTGAATATATTGTCCAGATTCAGGAGATTCTTACCAGATACAAGGTAAGTCCGGACCGGATTGTCACAGACGGAGAGAATATCACCCTTTATTTTGGGAAGATCTGCGCCAAACTTGGAAGTGGAGATCCGAAAGAAAAGGCTGAGCAGCTTCCGTCGATTCTGGAAAAGCTGGAGGACCAGAGCGGTACATTGTACTTGGAGCATTACGGGCAGTTGACAGAGACGATCCGCTTTGAAAAAAGTGAAGCGGCCAAGGAATAAATGCTTCCGAACTGCGGGAAGAAGGAGCTTTTGGGGTTTGTGGCGAAAATCCCGCTTAGATAAACCACATATACAAAGTACATAAAAAATTTATGATTTTCATCAAGTTTGAACTTAGATTTTTGCGGCTTTGTATATGGTTGAACTGTTACTAAAAAAATCGAAAAATAGAAAAAATTCTATTGAAATTTGCCCGGAAAGACTATATTATATAGTATATATGGCAGAATACATGTACTAGTAGGGTGTATAAATAATAAAGCATAACAAAGGAGGAGACACTCTTGTTAGAAATTAAGACAAATGAATCAGAAGCAGCAGCAAAAATTATCGTCGTTGGTGTAGGTGGAGGCGGTAACAATGCTGTCAACCGCATGATAGATGAGCAGATTGCAGGCGTAGAGTTTATCGCCATCAACACAGACAAACAGGCTCTCTCATTCTGCAAGGCTCCTACACTGATGCAGATCGGAGACAAGCTCACAAAAGGACTTGGAGCAGGAGCAAAGCCGGAAGTTGGCGAGAAGGCAGCAGAGGAGAGCGCGGATGAGATTGCGGCAGCACTCAAAGGTGCAGATATGGTATTTGTTACATGCGGCATGGGCGGCGGTACAGGTACAGGTGCGACACCAGTAGTAGCACGTATCGCAAAAGAACAGGGTTCCCTGACAGTCGGCGTTGTTACAAAGCCGTTCCGTTTTGAATCCAGGGCACGTATGAACAATGCCCTCGCTGGTATTGAAAAGTTAAAAGAAAATGTAGACACACTGATTGTCATTCCGAATGATAAGCTTCTTGAGATCGTTGACAGAAGAACAACGATGCCGGACGCTCTGAAAAAGGCGGACGAAGTTCTTCAGCAGGGTATCCAGGGCATTACAGATCTCATCAATGTACCGTCTCTGATCAACCTTGATTTTGCGGATATCCAGACCGTTATGATCGACAAGGGCATTGCTCACATCGGTATCGGACATGGAAGAGGAGACGACAAGGCGCTTGAGGCTGTAAAACAGGCTGTGGCAAGTCCGCTGCTTGAGACGACCATTTCCGGTGCGTCCCACGTGATTATCAACATTTCCGGAGATATCACTCTGATGGACGCAAGCGATGCGGCAGAGTACGTTCAGGAGCTTGCAGGAGAAGAGGCAAATATTATCTTTGGTGCAATGTACGATGAGACCAAGTCCGACGAGGCCACAGTGACTGTCATTGCGACAGGTTTACATAACAGTACAGAGAGTACTGCATCCAGACTAAAATCCAAGATCGGAGTTACAAAGCCGGCCGGATCTGTATTTGCTACTGATACACAGGCACATACAGCACTCAAGACAGATATGGGAAGAGTGACTCAGATGCCACAACAGACAAGAACAACTACAGCAGCTCCAGAGACAAATGCTCCTACAGCACCTTCCACACCATCTTACACAGCGGGGACAGGAAGGGTGAAAGAGCAGACCATCAAGATTCCGGACTTCTTCAAGAAATAGGAATCGAAGGTTCGGACATACAAAGAGATCCGATATTTGGCACTTTAGATATCATACAGACTACAAGACGAATGAAAGGTATGGAGACAGAAAAGCCTCCATACCTTTTTCTGTGCAAAATTACCATTTTTCTTTAAGATAAAAAGGGAGATGTGTCCAGATGCATCGGAACACACCTCCACGAAGGAATAGACAAATCATGTCGAAAGAAAACGCATTTCTCTGTCAGTTTCTGACAAATTTTCAAGTGGTTTTTTCTTATAATACTCTTTGTTCGTATACTGAATCGATTTAGCAGCGACGGGAGAAAAGAGTGTGAAGGATGTACTATGAAATCTATATTGATGTATTTTTCCTCATCAATTTTATGATGGATTATCTGCTTCTTGCGGCGGTTTGCCGGATGTTGTCCATGGAGTTTAAGAGGCGGCGGGTGCTTCTGGGGGCCTTAATGGGAGCGGTTCTTACCTGTCTTGTGATTATAATCCCGACAGGCGGGATCGTGCGTCTGATTCTGTGTCATTTGATAGTGAATTCAGCTATGGTTATGACAGGACTTGGTGTGAAGTCTGCCCGGGAGCTCGTGAAGGCTTTGCTGATGCTCTACGGGGGAGGATTCTTGCTTGGAGGTATTTTTAGCTTTTTTGGACAATATATTCGTACAGGGAGCCTTTTTTTCCTTTTTGCTGTTGTCAGCTATGAAGTGTTGGAGGCGGTGTGGGCCTTTTTTCGGCAGGTTCATAGGCAGAATGGGTATACCTGCGAGGCGCAGATCGAAACAGCGGGAAAACGGATCCGGCTTCAGGGACTGATTGATACCGGAAACAGGCTGAAAGATCCGCTCTCCGGGCAGCCGGTATGCATCGTGGAACGAGAGGCGGTTTTGGAACTTCTGGAGAAGGCGAAGGAGCAGCGGCAGATCGGTTTTCGATCCGTAGGGAATACGAATGCCAAGATTCTTCTTGTGCGGATGGAAAGTCTGACCCTGTGGGGAAAGAGCAAAAAGCAGATCCGGGATGTATGGATTGGAATTTCTGATACCCGGATTTCGACAGATGGAACTTACCGGATGCTTGTCAATCCGGATATTTTTTAGGAGGGGATATTCATGATTATGAGTCTTACAGTGCCAAGTGCGTTCAGACAAAAGATCCTGCCTGCGTTTCGGACATGGTTATTTCCGGAAAAGCAGGAAGTCTATTATATAGGGGGATCGGATATTTTGCCTCCTCCTCTGGAGATGGAGGAAGAGGCAAGGGCAATCGAACAACTTTGCAGCGAACATAATGAACATGCCAGAAAGCAGCTCATTGAGCATAACCTAAGGTTGGTAGTGTACATTGCAAAGAAGTTTGACAATACAGGGGTAGGAGTGGAGGATCTGATTTCCATTGGGACCATCGGTCTTATTAAAGCTATTAATACATTTAATCCAGAGAAGAATATTAAGCTTGCGACCTATGCGTCACGGTGTATCGAAAATGAGATCCTGATGTATCTGCGGAGAAATAATAAGACAAAGCTGGAGGTATCTATTGACGAGCCGCTGAATGTGGATTGGGACGGGAATGAACTTCTGCTCTCGGACATTCTGGGGACGGAGGAAGATACGATCTATAAGGATATGGAGAGCGAGGCGGAGAAAAGTATGCTGATCCGTGCGGTGGGAAGGCTTTCTGTGAGGGAGCGAAGAATCGTCAGTATGCGTTTTGGTCTTGGAACTCCGGACGGTGAGGAGATGACGCAAAAGGAAGTGGCGGATGTACTTGGAATTTCCCAGTCCTACATCTCCAGACTGGAAAAGAAAATCATGGTGAGGTTGAAAAAAGAAATTGCAAAATTGGAATAAAAATATAGCTATTATCTGAAAAAAAGTGATACAATATCTACATACGATACGAAAAGAAAAGAGGCGATGGTATGAAATTGAGATTTATCGGTGCGGCACATGAAGTAACAGGAAGCTGCCATCTTTTGGAGGTATGCGGAAAGCACATTTTGGTAGACTGTGGAATGGAGCAGGGACCGGATCTGTATGAAAATCAGGAGATCCCGGTATCAGCCTCGGAGATAGACTATGTGTTGTTAACGCATGCCCATATCGATCATTCCGGCAATCTGCCTCTCCTTGTGAAACAGGGTTTCCAGGGAGAGATTGTATCTACCTTTGCAACGTCGGATCTTTGCGGCATCATGCTCCGTGACAGCGCGCATATCCAGGAATTTGAGGCAGAATGGAGAAACCGCAAGGCCAGAAGAAGCGGGGCGCCGTTTTACGAACCTCTTTATACAATGCAGGATGCAGTGGACGCGGCAGCGCTTTTTGCCCCGTGTGATTATGGACAGAAGATCTCTCTCTGCGATGGTGTGGAGGTGCGCTTCAACGATGTGGGCCACCTCCTTGGTTCTGCCTGTATCGAGGTATGGATCACGGAGGAGGGCGAGACGAGGAAGATTGTTTTCTCCGGTGACGTGGGGAATATCAATCAACCGATCATCAAGGACCCGATGACCGTGAAGGAGGCGGATTATGTAGTGATTGAGTCTACATACGGAAACCGGATTCATGGGGCTGGCATTCCGGACTACGTAGGCGACTTTACGAAAGTGATC
Organism: Sellimonas intestinalis; assembly: GCF_001280875.1. Taxonomy (GTDB): domain Bacteria; phylum Bacillota; class Clostridia; order Lachnospirales; family Lachnospiraceae; genus Sellimonas; species Sellimonas intestinalis. Next base: position 136,806 of record NZ_LGAJ01000003.1, read on the forward strand.
CGGGAGACGTTTGCAAAAGGTGGAAATGTGGTCGTTCCATCCTTTGCGGTGGGCCGTACCCAGGAGGTTCTCTACTTTATCCGGGAGATCAAGGAGAAAAACCTGCTGCCGGAATATCCGGATTTTGAAGTGTATGTGGACAGTCCGCTGGCAATCGAAGCGACCAATGTATTTAATAAAAACATGTTGGGTTGCTTTGACGAGGAGGCCATGGAACTAGTACAAAAGGGCGTTAACCCGCTCCGTTTTCCAGGACTGAAACTGACGACTACAAGTGAAGAGTCCAAGCAGATCAATTTCGACGAGAAGCCAAAGATTATCATATCGGCGTCCGGTATGTGTGAGGCGGGACGAATCCGCCATCATCTGAAACACAATCTGTGGCGCAGGGAGTGTACGGTTCTGTTCGTGGGTTACCAGGCGGCCGGCACCTTGGGGCGAAAACTCATCGAAGGTGCGGAATGTGTGAAACTCTTCGGTGAAAATGTGGAGGTTAATGCCAGGATCTGCGCCTTGGAGGGTATCAGTGGACATGCGGACAAAAACGGGCTTTTAAACTGGCTGTCCGCCTTTGAGACTCCGATCCGTCATGTGTTTGTCGTCCACGGGGAGGATCAGGTGACCGACGAGTTTGCGGCTTCCATCAAGGAGACGCTCGGATATGAGGCTTTTGCTCCGTTTTCTGGGGGAGCCGTGGATCTTCTGACGGATGAGATCTTAAGCGAGGGACTCAGGATTCCGAAGAAATCTGCGGAAAAACCTGCCAGAATCCGGGCAAATCAGATATTTGGCCGTGCGGTATCCGCGGCGAAGAGGCTGCTTGACGTGGTAATGAAAAACGAAGGGCTATCTAATAAAGATCTTGCTAAGTTGGAAAGTCAGATTTTAAATCTTGCAGACAAGTGGGATCGGAACGACTGATCAGAGTATCCGAACGTGCAACATGTCAAGGACTAAAAGTTTTTTTATTTTTTCCATCATTGTATAAGAGTGTGCCGGTATGCACATCATTTCTGTTAGAAAGGCAGATTTGCTGTGACAGGAGGATGTACGATGGCACTGAACAAGGTGGAAATATGCGGAGTGAATACCTCAAAGCTTCCGCTTCTGAAAGAGGAAGAAAAGGAAGAACTTTTCGCCCGGATTAAGGAGGGCGATGAGGAAGCAAAAGAGAAGTACATTAAAGGAAATTTAAGACTTGTGTTAAGTGTAATCAAGCGGTTTGCGGGGAGCAGCGAAAATCCGGACGATCTGTTTCAGATTGGCTGTATCGGCCTGATAAAGGCGGTCAACAATTTTAATACAGAGCTGGATGTTCGCTTCTCTACTTATGCGGTGCCGATGATTATCGGTGAAATCCGCAGGTATATGCGGGACAATAATTCCATCCGGGTCAGCCGTTCGTTGCGGGACACGGCGTACAAGGCGATCTACGCCAAGGAAAACTACGTCAAGAAGAATCTTCGGGAGCCGACTGTCCAGGAGATATCCGAGGAAATTGGCATTTCCAAGGAGGATATTGTCTTTGCTCTGGACGCCATTCAGGCTCCGGTGAGTCTAAACGAACCGGTATACAATGACAGCGGGGATGCACTCTATGTGATGGATCAGATCAGCGATAAGAAAAACAAAGAGGAGCGCTGGATTGAGGATCTGTCCTTGCAGGCGGCGATGGAGCACCTAAATGAGCGAGAGAAATATATTATCCGCCTTCGGTTCTTCGAGGGGAAGACTCAGATGGAGGTGGCAAAGGAAGTGAAAATTTCCCAGGCGCAGGTGAGCAGGTTGGAGAAAAACGCACTTCGTCTGATGCGCCAGTATCTGGATTGAAAAGAAACGATCAGACAGAAAAACCAACAGAACGTTTTCAGGGAACAGCGACTAACTTTTCCCTGGGGGCGTTCTTTTGTGTTGAAATTTTCCAGATCCTATATTATGCTATACTTGTAAATGGTATGAAACAAGAGAATGGAGTAAGAAAGATGTATAAAGCTTGTATTTTTGATTTGGACGGAACATTGACAGATACATTAGAATCCATTACTTATTCTGTGAATCTGACCATGGAAAGGATGGGACTTCCTCCAATTACGATGGAACAGTGCAGGAGGTTTGTGGGAAACGGCGCTAGAAAGCTTTTGGAGTGTACCCTGCGGGCGTGTGGGGATGAAGAGATGTCCCGTATGGAAGAGGCCATGGCAGTTTACAGCGATGTTTTTGCAAAATATTGCACCTATCACGCAAAGCCATATGATGGAATCAAAGAGATGCTTGAGCGATTAAAGAAAGAAGGGGTCTTTCTGGCAGTTCTTTCCAATAAGCCGGACGGCCAAACGAGGGATGTGGTACGAACCTTTTTCGGAGATCATTTCTTTGATGCCGTGCAGGGACAAAAGGAAGGGATTCCGAGAAAGCCGGATCCGGCGGCAGTGCTTTCCATTCTGGAACGCGCGGGCATCACACGGGAGGAGTGTGTTTACATCGGAGATTCGGATGTGGATATGCACACCGGAAACAATGCAAAAGTTAAAACTGTCGGTGTCAGTTGGGGATTTCGTTCCAAAGAGCTTCTGTATGAGACAGGGGCCCATGTGGTGATCGATCACCCGGAAGAGCTGATTTCGGTGGTGACAGTACAAAAGGGCAAGGAGGAGACGCATGGAGAGATTTAGTGAAGAATGTTTGGAAGTGTTCTTAAGAGAACAATCCCAGCTATTTGACGAGCCGGTGGCGGAGACGCCGGAGGAGGCGGAGGCTTTTCTGGAGGACTGTATGGCAGTCGTACTGGATTCTTTAGAAGAGGTTCGAGATTATCTGGATGAGTACGGAGCGGATGTGGACGGTATGACACTTGGGGAGATTGAGGACGCATCCGAAGTGTTCGCACTTCCGGGAGGACAGTATCTGGTCGTGGAAGGATAGGAAAAGCCGGGGCAGCATATCAGTCTGCCTCGGCTTTTTTCAGTGCCTTCTGGATTGTATCCAAGATGAGATTGGATGTATAGGAGTCATCCTCGCCGGCTTTGATCTTGTCTGTCGACTGGGACTTGATAATCTGTCCGGCGATTTCTTCCATGGCCGGCTGGACAAGGGGATACATCGTTTCCACGCTTTCGTCCAGGTTGGCAAACCGGATCGAATTGATATGGTTTTTGTCCACGGACACCTCCACTTCCAGAGGTGTATTATTGAGTGTCATGCTGGCAGTGTAGATTCCGGGCTTATAGTCTTTGGATGTCTGCTTTCCTTTTGTATGTCCGGGCAGGAACATAAAGAGCAGAAGCAGGATGAGGAGGATCCCAAGGGCGGCAAAAATGGCGGTGTAGATGATCTCCTTCATGTGAAATACGACGATTTTTGTTTTGGAACTCATAAGTCAAAAGCTCTCCTTTCGGTAAGATGTCAAATCTGGCAGTACAGTGAGATGTTGCCTTTATACTATATATGAAAGTAACAGTTCAGCCATGCACAAAGTCACAAAAAATCTGAGTTCAAACTTGTTTGAAAACGAAGATTTTTGTGTACGTTGTATGCAGCGTTGCCAAAAGAGGGTTTTTACGGTAAAATAAAAAGATACGAAAAAAGAGAGGTAGAAAGTCATGTTTATAATCGTAGGATTAGGAAATCCGGGATTAAAATACGAAGGGACCAGGCACAATGTAGGGTTTGATGTCATAGACAAAATTGCGGAGGAATACCATATAGCAGTGGACACGAGAAAGCACCGGGCGCTCATCGGCAGGGGTGTGATCGACGGCTTCAGAGTGATACTCGCAAAGCCTCAGACCTTTATGAATCTGAGCGGAGAGAGTATCCGGGAGTTGGTGGACTATTATAAGGTGGACGAGGAAACGGATCTGATTGTCATTTATGACGATATCAGCCTGGATGTGGGACAGCTCCGGATCCGCAAAAAAGGAAGCGCCGGCGGACATAATGGTATCAAGAGCATCATCTCCCATCTGGGACATGACGCGTTTTTGCGGATCAAGATCGGAGTCGGAGAAAAGCCAAGGGGCTACGATCTGGCGGATTATGTGCTGGGACATTTTGAAGGAGAGGACAAAGAGAAGATGGAGGAAGCCTACGAAAAGGCGGTACAGGCCGTGAGGATGGCTTTACATGGTGACGTCTGTGAGGCGATGAATCAGTTTAACCGCAAAGGTTGATGGAAGGGAGTAAGACACGATGAAGGCTTTTACGGCGCCTCTTTTGGAGCTTGCGGAGTTTGATACTATTCAGAAGACAAAATACCGGGAACCGGGGATGATTCAGATTGCCGGAAGTACCGGATCACAGAAAGGACACCTCGCCTATGCCCTTGCCAGGGAGGACAGACGGGTGCTTTATGTTGTGCAGGATGAGGAAAAGGCAAAGGAGATCTTGGAGGAATACCAGTTTCTGGATGCCGGGGTCTTTTTCTACCCGGCAAAGGATTTTCTGTTTTACCGTGCGGATATCCGGGGAAAATATCTGACTCAGAAGAGGATGGAAGTGATTCGGGCGCTTCGGGAGGAGGAGAAGGTCACGGTGGTGACGACAATCGATGCTTTGATGGACGGCGTCCGTCCTCCGTCCGGCATCAATGGACAGATCTTTACCCTGCGCGTGGGAGACATGTCGGACCTGGAGGAATTAAAGGTCAGACTTTCCAAGATGGGATACGACAGAGAAATCCAGATTGAAGGACCAGGGCAGTTTGCTGTACGAGGTGGGATTTTGGACGTGTACCCCCTGACAGAAGAGATGCCGGTGCGGATTGAATTCTGGGATGACGAGATCGACTCCATCCGGACGTTTGACGTGGAGACGCAGCGGTCTGTGGAAAACCGGGAGGAGATCACTTTCTACCCGGCATCGGATACAGTCTCCGGAAAACAAGGAGTTTCTTTTTTGCAGTATTTTCAGCCGGAGGAGACACTTCTGTTTTTGGATGAGCCTGCAAGGTTATATGAGAGAGGGCTGACAATCGAGGAGGAGGTCAAAGAGGCGCAGGAAAGAAGAGAGGAAGCGGAGCGGACCTCAAAGACAGAGGAGGATGAGATCCGGATGTTTCCGGTGCGTGAGATTGTGGGGCTTTTAAATAGCTATCATAGTATTGGGTTTACCGCGCTGGAAGGAAAACTGAAGGAATTCCATGTGCGGGAGACTTACAGTATCCTGGCAAAGAATGTCAACCCATATAACAGCAGTTTTGAAGTCCTGACAAGGGATTTGAAGCGGCTGAAGCGAAATGGATACCGGGTGATCCTTCTGAGTGGCTCCCGGACAAGAGCCAGGAGATTGGCAGAAGATCTGCGGGATTATGATTTAAACAGCTTTTATGATGAAGATCCAAACCGCCTGGTAAAGCCGGGGGAGATTTTTGTCTCCTACGGCCACGTGGCAGTGGGTTATGAATATCCGATGCTGAAATTCACCGTTATCTCTGAGACGGATATCTTCGGAAAAAAGAAGAGAAAGAAGCGCAGAAAGATCTATGAGGGGGAGAAGATCCAGAGTTTTACGGATTTAAAGCCGGGGGACTATGTGGTACACGAAAATCATGGCCTTGGTATCTATCAGGGAATCGAGAAGATTGAAGTGGACCGGATTGAGAAGGATTATATGAAAATCTCCTACGCCGGGGGCGGCAATCTTTATATTCCGGCCACCCAGATGGATCTGATCCAAAAGTACGCTTCCGCGGATGCAAAGAAGCCCAAGTTGAACCGGCTGGGAGGCCAGGACTGGGAGAGGACGAAGACGCGGGTACGAAAAGCCGTACAGGAGATTGCAAGAGATCTCGTAGAGCTTTATGCGACGCGTCAGGAAAAGGACGGCTATGCCTACGAGCCGGATACTGTATGGCAAAAAGAGTTTGAAGAGATGTTTCCCTTTGAGGAGACGGATGACCAGTTGGCGGCCATCGAGGACACGAAAAAGGATATGGAAAGCCATAAGATTATGGATCGTCTGATCTGCGGAGATGTGGGATTTGGAAAGACTGAGGTGGCGATCCGAGCCGCTTTTAAGGCTGTACAGGAGAATAAGCAGGTTGCATTTCTCGTGCCGACCACCATTCTGGCACAGCAGCATTACAACACACTTGTGCAGAGAATGAAGGATTTTCCGGTCAGGGTAGATCTGATGTGCCGTTTCCGGACGCCTGCTCAGCAGAAGAAGACACTGGAAGATCTGATGAAAGGGCAGGTGGATATTCTTGTGGGGACCCACCGGATTTTAAGTCAGGATGTGACGTTTAAAGATCTGGGACTTCTGGTGATTGACGAGGAGCAGCGTTTTGGTGTTCAACACAAGGAGAAGATAAAAAAGCTCCGGGAAAATGTGGACGTTCTGACACTGACGGCTACCCCGATTCCACGAACCCTCCACATGAGCCTCATCGGAATTCGGGATATGAGCGTGCTGGAGGAAGCACCGATGGACAGGATGCCGATCCAGACGTATGTCATGGAATATCAGGATGAGATGGTACGGGAGGCCATCGTGCGGGAACTCTCCAGACAGGGGCAGGTCTATTATGTTTATAATAAGGTAAAAGACATTGCGGAGATCACAGCCCGTATCCAGAGCCTGATTCCGGAGGCAAATGTGGCTTACGCTCACGGGCAGATGCGGGAGCATCAGTTGGAAAGGATCATGTATGATTTCATCAATGGGGATATCGACGTGCTCGTCTCTACAACCATTATTGAGACCGGGCTTGATATTTCTAATGTCAATACGATGATTATCCACGACGCGGACAAACTGGGGCTTTCTCAGTTATACCAGCTTCGGGGCCGTGTAGGACGGTCCAACAGGATGGCCTATGCTTTTCTCCTTTATCGGAGAGACCGGCTTTTACGGGAGGTGGCGGAGAAACGTCTGGCGGCGATTCGGGAGTTTACCGATCTGGGATCGGGATTTAAGATTGCCATGAGGGATCTGGAAATACGGGGAGCAGGAAATCTTCTCGGAGAAGCACAGCATGGCCACATGGAGGCAGTAGGGTATGATCTCTACTGTAAAATGTTAAACGAGGCAGTTAAAGGCATGAAACAAGGTATAGATCAGGATGAGGTGGAGAGCTTTACCACGACGATCGACCTGAATGTGGATGCATTTATTCCGGCCTCCTATATTCCGGACGAGTACCAAAAACTCGATATTTACAAGCGGATTGCCCTCATCAGTACAGAAGACGAGATGGACGATATGATGGAAGAGCTCATCGACCGCTTCGGGGATATTCCTAAGAAAGTACAGAAACTCATCTTGATTGCACGGATCAAGGCTCTTGCCCACTCCGTGTATGTGACGGCCATCGAGCAAAAAGGCAGCACACTCAAAATCACGATGTATGAAAAGGCAAAAGTGCAGGTTCAGGAGATTCCCAAACTTCTGGAGCGAAGAAAAGGAGAATTGCTATTCAAAAATGACGCACCTCCATATTTCCTTTACGAGCAGAAAAAGCGAAATCGCAAAGAGAAAGATCCGGATATCCTGGAAGTCGTGAAAAATCTGTTAAATGACATAAAAACATTGATTGTAAAAGGGAAACCGGATATAATAGGGTAGTTAGAAATACGAAGGAGGCTTTTGATATTATGAAAAAGCGTTTGGCAGTTGTCCTTCTGACTGCCGTGATAGCGGCGGGGGCAATGGCAGGCTGCGGGCAAGAGACGATTAAGGACAGCGACGTTGTTGCGACAGTAGGTAAAACAGAGATTAAAGGGAATATAGCAAATTTCTTTGCAAGATATCAGCAGGCAATGTATGAGACTTATTACAGTTCCATGCTGGGAGAAAATATGTGGACGACAAAAGTCGACGACGATACGACTTATGAAGAGTCGGCGAAAGAGACAATTATGCAGTCTCTGGAGGAGCTTTATCTTTTAAATGAACACGTGGGGGATTATGATGTTTCCCTGACAGAGGACGAGAAAAAAGCAATCGGGGAGGCAGCAGATGCTTTCGTAGAAGCGAACGGCGAAAATGTCCGGGAAGTGATCTCAGGGGATAAAGAGACGGTGGAAGAAGTTCTTCAATTGTTTACGATCCAGCAGAAGATGCGGACAGAGATGTTAAAGGATGTAGACCGCAAGGTTTCCGATGAAGAGGCGGCTCAGAAAGCGATGCAGTATGTGGCATTTACTTATTCCGAGGAGTCAAAGAGCGAGGACTCTGAGAGCACATCCGATACAAAGGAAGAGGCTAAGACAAAAGCAGATACATTCTTAGATGCAGTTAAGGGAGGCACGGATTTTGAGCAGGCAGCAAAAGACCAGGAAACCTCCGCGCTGGATCTGACCTTTGATTCTGAGACGACGTCTCCGAACGAGGAAGTCATCGCTGCGGCTGACAAGCTGGATGCAGGACAGGTGACAGACGTGATCGAGACCGATTCCGGATACTATGTGGCAAAGGTGACTTCCACATTTGATCAGACAGCCACAGATAATAAGAAGCAGCAGATCATCTCCGAACGGGAGAATGACTGTTACAATGAGATCGTCGAGGGATGGAAAGACGATACAAAGATTAAGGAAAATAAGGACGTCTGGAAAAAAATCGACTTTAACGAACAAGGGGTTGCGGTGAAGAAAGCGGAGGATGACTCCGACAGTACGGATAACTCTACTAGTAAAGACAGTACGGATGAAGAGAATACAGACGATTCCGAGAATACGGACAATACAGATAACGCAGAGGAAGCAGCCGAGTAGGCTGCTTCTTTTATGGTTATCATCTGATGAAGGCGTTATACAAAGAACGTGCTGACCAGCTCATTTACGAGCTTCCCGTCGGCTTTTCCTTTTACCTTCGGCATCAGCTCTTTCATTATTTTTCCTTTATCTTTTGCAGTCGGCGTTGTCAGCTCCAGATCGGAGAGGACGGAGGAGATCACAGTTTTGATCTCTTCTTCATCCATCATCTTTGGCGCAAACTCTTCGAGGACTGCGATGCGAGCCCTGCACTCGGCGATGATCTCAGCGCGGTCCGCCGGGGTCATCTCCAGAGTCTCTTTCGTCTGCTTGATCTCCTTTAATACAACCTGCACCTCTTCCTCGGCTGTCAGATCCTCCCGTTTGTCGATAGCTTTATTTTTGAGAGCGGCAAGAAGAGAAGAGAGCGTCTCTTTTCTTGCTTTGTCGCCGGCTTTCATGGCAACGACCATTTCTTTTCTTACGTCGTCAATTTTACTCATCGTCTGCTCGACCTCCTCGTGTTTTTTTCTATTTTACTATCTCTTAAGAAAAAGTGCAAACAGAATAAAATTTTTCCTTTTGCGGATACTAGCCTTATGTGGAACCGTGGAAAATAACGGTTATATTGTGAAATGGAGGGAACAAGACCGATATGAAAGCAACCGGAATTGTAAGAAGAATCGATGATCTTGGAAGAGTCGTCGTGCCAAAGGAAATCCGAAGGACACTGGGGATTCGGGAGGGCACGCCTTTAGAGATTTTTACAGGAAAAGATGGAGAAGTGATTCTGAAAAAATATTCCCCGCTTGGAGAAATTTATACATTTGCACAGAATTATGCGGAGAGCCTTTCCCAGGCATCGGGAGTGCTGACGTGTATCACAGACATGGAAAAGGTGATCGCTGCATCCGGGGCAGGGAAAAAGGATGTAGCGGACCAGGAGATTTCAGAGGAGTTCGTGGGACTTCTGGAGGAACGCCGGATGGTACAAAAAGGGGTGAGAGAAAAGGGGATGGTTCCTTTGCTGAAATATAAGAATCTGGACTACCTTGAGAGCCTGGTGTGCCCGGTTCTTACGGGAGGCGATGTGATCGGCGCTGTCGTTTTTTTGTGGCAGGAAGAGGAGAAGGGAGCATCCAAGGAAATCTGTCAGAAGCTTGCCCAGTGTGCTGCCACATTTCTCGGAAGTCAGATGGAAGCATAGTCATAAAGCGCAAGCCCGCATCATACAATAGTCTTAGAAACAGGACAAGGAGGATGCGATGAGAGTAAAGGGACAAAAATCAGGGGTTATGCGGATTTTTCAGGCACTTCTGGTATCTTATATCATTACCGGAATCCTGCTCTTGGTGCTGGCAGTGCTGCTTTATAAACTGAATCTGGATAAGGGCAAAGTGACGGCAGGGATTACCGGAATTTATGTTGTCTCCGCATTTGCCGGAGGATTTTTAATCGGAAAGCTTCAGAAAGTCCGCAAATTTATCTGGGGGCTCATGCTTGGGATTTTGTATTTCCTTCTGCTGGTACTGGTCTCCTTTGGCGTATATCACACCCTTCAGGGAGATGTGATGCAGATCGTGACGACATTGGTACTGTGCGCCGCAGGTGGGATGTTGGGCGGTATGTTGTCATAGAGAACAAAAGATGTGCGGCGCCATCAAACGGCCTGCAAAGGTCATCCGTGAGATTGCGAAAAAAGGGCTTTTAAAAAGAAGGAGGCTATGCTATAATATCTTCTAGCAAAAGGCAGAAGGAGGAAATCAGGATGAAACACATTAAAACATTAAATACACAGACCTTAAACAACACGATGAAGAAGGGCGGATGCGGAGAATGCCAGACATCCTGCCAGTCAGCATGTAAGACTTCCTGTACAGTAGGAAACCAGACCTGCGAGCAGAAGAAATAGGCAGTCAGGACTTATAAACGAAGGGTACAAAGACAGCGGCTTTTTGGTCGCTGTCTCTTGATGTTCAAAGAAAAAAGAAAGGGGTACCGATAGTGATTCACCAGTACCAGAATAACGGATACAATATTGTTCTGGATGTCAACAGTGGGTGCGTGCATGTCGTAGACCAGATGGGATACGATGTAATCGCTGCCTTAAATGCGATCCATCCGGAGCAGACGGCCAGCACAATACAGACGGCCAAAACGAGAGAAGCAATAAAAGCACAGTTTGAAAATACATATGAGCCGGAGGAAATTGACACGGTTCTTGACGATCTTGCCGAGCTTACCGAGGCCGGACAGCTTTTTGCACCGGATACGCACGAAGCCTGCATCCAGGACGTAATGAAAAGAAAGACAGTAGTGAAGGCGCTCTGCCTCCACATCGCGCATGACTGCAACCTGGCTTGCAAGTACTGTTTCGCCGAAGAGGGAGAATACCACGGAAGACGGGCGCTTATGTCTTTTGAGGTCGGAAAGAAAGCACTGGATTTCCTGATCGCCAATTCCGGCAGCAGAAGAAACCTGGAAGTAGATTTCTTTGGCGGCGAGCCTCTGATGAACTGGCAGGTTGTCAAAGACCTGGTGGCATACGGAAGAGAGCAGGAGAAGATTCACGACAAGCATTTCCGATTTACTGTTACCACAAACGGCGTGCTTTTGAACGACGAGGTCCAGGAGTTTATCAATCAGGAGATGGACAATGTGGTGTTAAGTCTGGATGGAAGACGGGAGATCAATGATAGGATGCGGCCATTTCGCAATGGAAAAGGAAGCTATGATTTGATTGTTCCGAAATTCCAGAAGCTTGCAAAGAGCAGGAACCAGCAGAAATATTATGTCCGGGGAACGTTTACCAGACAGAATCTGGACTTTTCCGAGGACGTACGCCATTTCGTAGATCTGGGATTTCAGCAGATGTCCATTGAGCCGGTGGTAGGGGATGAGACAGATCCTTATGCTATTCGCAAGGAAGATTTGCCGCAGATTTTCGAGGAATACGATAAGCTTGCAAGCTATATGATCCAGAGAGAAAAGGAAGGAAAAGGATTCAATTTCTTTCATTTTATGATCGATCTGGAAGGAGGTCCTTGTATTGCCAAACGTCTTTCCGGATGTGGGTCCGGCACAGAGTACCTGGCAGTAACGCCGTGGGGAGATCTCTATCCATGTCACCAGTTTGTAGGGGATGAGGACTTCCTGATGGGAAATGTAGACGATGGCATTACAAAGCCTGAGATTGCGGATGAGTTCCGGTGCTGCAATGTATACTCCAAGGAGAAATGCCGTAACTGCTTCGCCAGATTTTATTGCAGCGGCGGCTGTATGGCAAACTCCTACCATTTCGAGGGAACCTTACATGATGCTTATGATATCGGATGTGAGATGGAGAGAAAAAGAGTAGAGTGTGCGATTATGATAAAAGCTGCTTTGGCGGACATCGGGGAAGAGAGCCGGCAGGCTTAAAGAGAAGGGGGTGTAAGATATGAAGAAAAGCAGAGGGATCGCAGGACTTCTTGGGACGATTCTGATGATAGCACTCTTGGCCTATACAGTGAGTTTCGGATGGGGCGGATCCCACAGTGGGGCTATGAAAAATATCAAACTTGGCCTGGATCTGGCCGGCGGGGTCAGTATCACCTATCAGACGAAGGAGAAGAACCCGTCGGATGAAGATATGAGGGATACGGTCTACAAGCTGCAAAAACGTGTGGAGACCTACAGCACGGAGGCGAGTGTATATCAGGAAGGCGACAGACGGATCAGTATTTCCATACCGGGTGTATCGGACGCCAATGAAATCCTGGAAGAACTCGGTCAGCCGGGAACTCTTGAGTTCCAGACGTCTGACGGGGAAACGGTACTTACGGGAAGCGATATCAAGACTGCTGAGGCAAAAAGCGGCCAGGATCAGACTACAGGAGCCAACGAGTATATGGTAGAGCTCCAGCTCAATAAAGAGGGATCCAAGAAGTTTGCCGAGGCTACGAAGGAGAACATAGGAAACCAGATTTCCATTATTTATGATGGGGAGACGATCAGTTCCCCAAGAGTGAATGAGGCGATCACCGGAGGAACAGCATATATTGACGGTATGGCAACTTTTGAAGAAGCAGAGAACCTGGCGGCCTCTATCCGGATCGGCGGACTTTCCCTGGAGCTGGAAGAGCTGAATTCCCAGGTAGAGGGAGCCCAGCTCGGTGAAGAGGCGATCAGCACAAGCTTGTATGCGGGTGCCGTCGGACTTGCGGTTGTGATCCTCTTTATGATGATCGTCTATCTGCTTCCGGGACTTGCTTCGGGACTTGCACTTTTGATTTACACAGGGCTTGTGCTGATGCTGCTAAATGCATTTGATATTACGTTGTCTTTACCGGGAATTGCCGGTATCATTCTTTCCATTGGCATGGCGGTGGATGCAAACGTCATCATTTTCGCCAGAGTGAAGGAGGAGATTTCCGCGGGAAAGAGTGTGCGAAACGCCTTAAAAGGCGGCTTCCATAAAGCGCTCTCAGCCATTGTGGACGGTAATGTTACGACATTGATTGCAGCTGCAGTACTTTGGTTCCGTGGTTCCGGTACAGTTCGTGGATTTGCACAGACACTGGCGCTCGGTATCGTCATATCGATGTTTACGGCTCTGGTAATTACAAGGATGATTGTATACTCCTTCTATGCAGTGGGAATCCGGGATGAGAAATTCTATGCAAAGAAATGGAAAGAGAGAAAGCCGGTCAATTTCCTCAGCAAGAAAGCGCTCTGTTTTGCCATCTCTCTGGCGGTCATCGTGGTTGGATTTGGCGTGATGGGATATCACCAGATCAAAGGGAACGGTATGCTGAACTACAGTCTGGAGTTTCAGGGTGGTACGTCCACGAATGTAGCGTTCCATGAAGACTACAGCATTTCCGAGATCGAGTCCGAGATTGTTCCGGTTATCGAGGAGGCAACAGGAGATTCGGAAGTACAGACACAGAAAGTAAAGGAAAGTAATCAGATTATCATCAGAACAAAGGCTTTGAGCCTTCAGCAAAGAGAGGCATTAAACCAGGCTCTGGCAGATAAGTTTGAAATCAAGGATTCGGAAATTACCTATTCCAGTATCAGCTCTACCATCAGTGCGGAGATGAGACAAGATGCGGTGATTGCGGTTGTGATTTCCACCATCTGTATGCTTCTTTACATCTGGCTCCGGTTTAAGGATATCCGGTTTGCAACCAGTGCGGTGGCGGCCTTAGTACACGATGTACTGGTGGTACTTGCGTTTTATGCAGTATCCAGAATTACCGTGGGAAGCACCTTTATCGCCTGTATGCTGACCATCGTCGGATACTCGATCAATGCGACGATTGTGATTTTCGACCGTATCCGTGAAGAATTAAAGGTACGAAAGAAGAAAGAAGCTCTTGCCGAGCTTGTAAACAGATGTATTACACTGACGCTGACAAGAAGTATCTACACCTCTCTTACGACCTTTATCATGGTATTTTTCCTGTTCCTCTTTGGAGTTGCTTCGGTCAGAGAGTTCGCCCTGCCTCTGATGGCGGGTATCATCTGTGGCGCGTACTCTTCGGTGTGCATTACAGGTGCGCTCTGGTATGTGATGAAGACCAAAGTCGGAAAGAAGAAAGAGGTTGTAAAAACGGAAACAGGGAAAAAGAAATAGAGCGAATAAAGGGATGCGGCAGGATGGATCACCAGGATCTTGCGGCATCCTTTTGCTTTTCAGTGGAGGAATACAGATGAAAAACTGGGTACTGCTCAGAAAGGGCGGCAATTTTACGAAAATAGGGGAGCGGTTTCATATTCATCCAAGGACGGCGGCACTGATCCGCAACCGGGATATTATCGGGGAGGAAGCGGTGGACCGGTACCTGAACGGAACCATTGCGGATCTGTACGACGGGATGCTGATGAAAGACATGGACAAGGCTGTCGATTTGTTGAAAGAGAAGATCACAGAAGGTCAGAGCATCCGCATTATCGGGGATTATGACATTGATGGCGTCAATGCCACATATATTCTTCTGGAAGGGCTTACCGGCCTTGGAGCCCGGGTGGATTATGATATTCCAGACCGGATCCGGGATGGCTACGGGCTGAATATTGATTTGATCGACCGGGCTTTGGATGATGATATCGATACGATTATTACATGTGATAACGGGATTGCGGCGAAGAATGAGATTGCCTACGGAAAAAGCATGGGGATGTCCATCATTGTTACCGACCATCACGAGGTACCCTATGAAGAAAAGGAAGATGGGACGAGGGTGTTCCAGATTCCTCCCGCAGACGCGGTGGTGGATATCAAACGGGAGGACTGCCTGTATCCGTACAAGGGGCTTTGCGGAGCAGCAGTAGCCTATAAGCTCATCGAGGCTTTGTACAACGTGATGGGAAAAGACCCGGAGGATGTGGATTATCTGATGGAGAATGTAGCCATCGCTACCGTCGGGGATGTTATGGATCTGAGGGATGAGAACCGGATTTTCGTCGCGCAGGGGCTCGAGATGCTGAAAAGAACAAAGAATCTGGGGCTGCGTGCGTTGATGGAATGTACCGGAGTCAACAAGGAGTGCCTGTCAGCCTACCATATCGGCTTTGTCATCGGTCCATGCATCAATGCGGGCGGACGTCTCGATACCGCAAAACGGGCGCTGGAACTTCTGTGTGCCGGTACGCAGAAGGAGGCAGATCTTCTGGCGGGAGACTTAAAAGCCCTAAATGACAGCCGGAAAAATCTGACCGAGGAGGCGGTCAAAGAAGCTGTGATCCAGGTGGAGACAACCGGACTGAAAGAAGAAAAGGTGCTGGTCGTTTATCTGCCGGAATGTCATGAGAGCATTGCGGGGATTGTGGCAGGTCGTCTGAGGGAGCGCTACTATAAGCCGGTGTACGTCCTTACAAGGGCTGAGGAAGGAGCCAAAGGTTCCGGTCGTTCCATTGAGGGATATCATATGTATGACGAACTGTGCAAGTGCAGGAATCTTCTCACCCGTTTCGGGGGGCACCGGCTTGCGGCGGGGCTTTCCCTGCCGGAAGAGAACATTTTCTTTTTGCGAAAAGCACTCAATGACCAGACAACATTGACCGAACGGGAGCTGACGGAGAAGATAGTCATTGATATGCAGCTTCCGCTTTGTGAGGTGACGGAATCGTTTATCAAGGAACTTTCGCTTCTGGAACCGTTTGGAAAAGGGAATACCAAACCGGTCTTTGCACAGAGGAAGCTTTCCCTTTTGCGGGGCAGACTGCTCGGGAAACATCAAAACGTTCTCAAGCTGGAAGTGATGGACGAGGATCATACTATTATGGAAGCTGTCTTTTTCGGAGAGATGGAGTCGTTTTTCTCCTGTCTTTCAGAAAAATACGGCCCAGACGCCAGAGAGCAGCTTCTTTCCGGAAGAGGACAGGATCTTTTCATGGATGTCACTTATTATCCGGGCGTCAATGAATATATGGGGAAAAAGACATTGCAGATTACCATTTTGGATTATCGGTAATACTGTAAAAAGAGAAGGATACGGCCAGGTCATACGAAAAATGGATTCTTGCTTTGCTTTACACTTTTTTGAAATAATGATATACTAAAAAATATATTCCAAAAAACGACATGATATTTGAGAGTAAAGCGGGAGAAAAACAGGAAAAGGAGGGGATTGATATGGCAGAAAAAATCAGACCGGAAGAAGTGACGACGGAAGTCCGCCAGGGACTGCGGATTGTAGACGGTCATGCGGTCAAAGAGCCTGAAGATTATCAAGATCCGGATGAACTGTACCAGTATCTGATCGGGCATATTCGTAAATATCATCCATCGGCAGATGTTTCGATGATAGAGAAAGCGTATGAGCTGGCGAGTAAGGCACATGCAAATCAGTTCAGAAAATCCGGGGAGGCATATATCATTCACCCCCTGTGGGTTGGAATTATCCTTGCACAGTTGGAGATGGATAAGGAGACAATCGCTGCCGGCATCCTGCACGACGTGGTAGAGGATACCGAAGAGACGAAGGAGGATATTGCCAGAGATTTCGGGGAGGATGTGGCCCTTTTGGTGGATGGCGTTACCAAGTTAGGGCAGCTTTCTTATTCCTCGGATAAGCTGGAGATGCAGGCGGAGAATTTAAGGAAGATGTTCCTTGCTATGGCAAAGGATATCCGGGTTATTATCATCAAGCTGGCGGACCGGCTTCATAATATGCGGACACTCCAGTTTATGAAACCGGAAAAACAAAAGGAAAAGGCAAGGGAGACAATGGATATCTACTCTCCCATTGCCCAGAGACTTGGTATTTCCAAGGTCAAGACCGAGCTTGATGATCTGGCGTTGAAATATTTGCACCCGGAGGTTTTTTACGACCTGGTGCAGCAGATCAACGAGAGAAAGACTGAGCGGGAAGAGTTTGTGGCACAGATTGTAAAAGAAGTCTCCCAGCATATGGAGAACGCCAATATTCAGGCAGAAGTCAATGGCCGTGTGAAGCATTTCTTCAGCATTTATAAAAAGATGGTAAACCAGGATAAGACCGTGGATCAGATTTACGATCTTTTTGCGGTGCGTATCATCGTGAATACAGTTAAGGATTGTTATGCGGCCCTGGGAGTGATCCATGAGATGTATACGCCGGTACCTGGACGCTTTAAGGACTACATTGCCATGCCAAAGCCCAATATGTATCAGTCACTTCACACCACACTGATGAGTACTGTAGGACAGCCGTTTGAGATCCAGATCCGGACGAAAGAGATGCACAAGACAGCAGAGTATGGTATTGCGGCTCACTGGAAGTATAAGGAGTCCAACGACGGGAAAAAGAATATCAAGGCGCAGGAGGAGGAGAAGCTGAACTGGCTCCGCCAGATTCTGGACTGGCAGAAAGATATGTCGGATAACCGGGAGTTTTTAAGCCTAATCAAGGGAGACCTGGATCTGTTTGCTGAAGATGTCTATTGCTTCACGCCAAACGGCGACGTTAAAAATTTACCAAACGGGTCGACACCGATTGACTTTGCCTATGCCATCCACAGTGCGGTAGGTAATAAAATGGTAGGTGCAAGAGTGAATGGAAAGCTTGTGAAAGTGGATTATAAAATCCAGAACGGAGACAGAATCGAGATCCTGACCTCCCAGAATTCGAAAGGACCAAGCCGGGACTGGCTCAATATTGTCAAGAGCACCCAGGCGAAGAATAAGATCAACCAATGGTTTAAGAAGCAGTTTAAGGAAGAAAATATCATTCGTGGGAAAGAGATGCTGGTCTCCTACTGTAAGTCCAAAGGATTGGAACAGGGCAATCTGCTGAAGCCAAAATATCAGCAGATCGTACAGCAGAAATATGGTTTTAAGGACTGGGATTCTGTCCTGGCGGCTATCGGGCATGGAGGACTCAAAGAAGGCCAGATTGTAAACCGCCTTGCGGATGAGTACAATAAAGATCACAGACAGGAGATTACGGATGAGGCTGTTCTGGAGAAAGTAGCGGAGGCATCAAAGAATGTAGTTCACATTGCCAAATCCAAGAGCGGAATCATCGTCAAAGGGATTGACGACATGGCGGTACGGTTTTCCAGGTGCTGTAATCCACTTCCGGGAGATGAGATTGTGGGTTTTGTGACGAGAGGCAGGGGGCTTACGATCCATCGGACGGACTGTATCAACGTCCTGCACCTGACGGAGAGGGAGCGGGCAAGACTGATTCCGGTGGAGTGGGAGGCAGATGCTGATGAGGCTTCCGAAGGCAAGTATTTTGCGGAGATCAAGATGTATGTCGAGGATAAGCCCGGGACGCTGATGGAGATCTCGAGAGTCTTTACGGAAACAGAGATCGATATTAAGACGATGAATGTCCGCACAAGTAAGAAGGGCGTTTCTACTGTGGAGATGGGCTTTGTCGTAAGAGGCAAAGAAGAGATGGGACGTCTGATCGGCAAGCTCAGACAGATTGAAAATGTGATTGATATAGAAAGGACAACAGGCTAGAGGCCGGAAAGAGGACCAAATGAAGATAGAGACGTTTGTAACAGGGATTATCGGCACAAACACATATGTTGCGTACAATGAGACTACAAAGGAGGCCGTACTTGTGGATCCGGCCGCCTGTACAAAGAAGTTGATGCACTTTATTGAGGAGGAGGGACTTTCCATGAAGGCAGTCCTCCTGACTCACGGCCATTTTGACCATATTATGGGGATCGATGGTTTCCGCAAGGTTTATGATGTGCCGGTCTATGTGGGAGAGAAAGAAGCGGGATTGATTACTGACGCCCACTGGAACCAGTCCGATATCTATACGAAGGGCTATACTTTTTCTGAGGCGGTCTATGTACAGGACGGGAAGATTCTTCGGCTTGCGGGATACGATTTCCAGGTGTTTTTCACACCTGGACATACACCGGGGGGAGTCTGCTATTATGTTGCGTCGGAAGGGATTTTGTTCAGTGGCGACACACTGTTCCACCATTCGGTTGGACGGACGGATTTTGAGGGCGGCAGTATGTCAGATCTTGTGCGGGGCATCGAGGATAAGCTTTTGCCGCTGCCGGATGAGACGAAAGTCCTGCCGGGACATATGGATGCTACGACGATCGGTGAAGAGAAGAAATACAATCCATTTCTGAGAAGACATGTGTAGGAGAAATCATAATGAAGCTGACATGTAATGATACTTTATATACTTATGATGCGTATCATCTGTTGAAAGCTTTTTATCCGGACGAAGAAATCGAACAGCAGGTAGACGAGGAGCAAGAGTCACAGATCAGAATTGAATCAGACTGTGATTCTTGTTTTTGCGTCACGCTGGCCGGCGAGAAAACAGAGCTTTTGCAGATGGACAGAGGAGAGAAAAAACATCTGGCAGTCCGTTCGCTTTATGAAAAGCTGTGCAGAGCCACGAAAAAGAGCCTGCCCTGGGGGAGTCTGACCGGTGTGCGCCCGACTAAGATGCTGATGCAGAAATTAGAAGAGGGAGTACCGGATGACAGGATTTTGGACTGGATCACAAAGGAGCACTTTGTTTCCGGGGAGAAAGCCAAACTAGGGCTTGACATTGCCAAGCGGGAAAAAAGGCTTCTTTCCCGGTTAGACTATGAGAATGGATACAGCCTGTATATTGGGATACCATTCTGTCCGACGACCTGTTCGTATTGTTCTTTTACATCCTACCCGATCAGTCAGTATCTGGAGAAGACAGATGCGTATCTGGAAGCCCTCTGTAAGGAACTGTCCTATATTGCTGCAGTTTCCAGGGAGAAAAAGCTCAATACGATCTACCTTGGCGGTGGGACTCCAACATCTCTTAGAGCTGATCAGTTGGACAGACTTTTCACCCATCTGGAAAAACAGTTTTCCTATGAGCATCTTCTGGAGCTTACCGTGGAGGCAGGCCGTCCGGACAGTATTACGAGGGAGAAGCTTAAAGTGCTCAAAAGGCACGGGATTGGGCGGATTTCCGTCAACCCGCAGACGATGCAGCAAAAGACACTGGATCTGGTTGGAAGACGGCATACAGTGGAGGATGTGATTACGACATTTCGTGTGGCAAGAGAACTTGGATTTGACAATATCAATATGGATCTGATTGCAGGTCTTCCTGGGGAGACGCCGGAGGATATGGAAGACACCCTGACAAAGGTCCAGGCACTTGGCCCGGACAGCCTGACGGTACATGCTCTTGCCATCAAGCGTGCTTCCAGGCTTCGGCAGGAGCAAAGAAGCGGGGAGGGATTTACCGGGCATACAGCAAGCGCCGGGGATCTTACCGCAATGATTGACGCGGCTTACCGCTGTGCAGGCGAGATGGGGCTTGTGCCGTATTATCTGTACCGACAGAAAAATATGGCGGGGAATTTTGAGAATGTCGGATATGCAGAGGTTGACAAAGCGGGAATTTACAATATACTAATTATGGAGGAAAAGCAGTCCATTGTGGCGGCCGGAGCAGGCGCTTCTACGAAGATTGTCCTCCCCAAAGCCGTCGAGATGCCGGGTAGCAAAAAGCACAAGATGACGAATCTGATCCGCATTGAAAATGTGAAGCAGGTAGACGAGTACATCGCCCGGATCGATGAGATGATAGAGCGAAAAGGAGAATGGCTATGGCATTAAAGAAAAAACCGGTCACCGGAATGAATGACATGCTCCCACGGGAGATGGAGATCCGGGACTATGTGATACAGATGATTAAGGATACATACCGTACCTTTGGATTTTCCGCGATTGAGACTCCATGTGTGGAGCATATCGAAAATCTTCTCAGTAAACAGGGAGGAGAGAACGAGCAGTTGATCTTTAAGATCTTAAAGCGTGGGGCAAAGCTGAATCTGGAGACAGCAAAGACGGAGTCAGATCTGGTAGATGGAGGGCTGCGCTATGATTTGACACTACCACTGTCCCGTTATTATGCTAACCACGCAAACGAGCTGCCGTCCCCATTTAAGGCGCTCCAGGTTGGAAATGTCTGGAGAGCAGACCGTCCGCAGAGAGGAAGATACCGCCAGTTTATGCAGTGCGATATCGATATTCTGGGCGAGCCGTCTAATCTTGCGGAGATAGAGCTGATCCTTGCTACCAGCACTTTGCTCGGAAAGCTGGATTTCAGACATTTTACGATCCGTATTAATGACAGACAGATTTTAAAGGCTATGGCTGGTTACAGCGGGTTTGCTAAGGAGAGCTTTGATGAGGTTTTCATCATTCTGGACAAGATGGATAAGATCGGTCCGGAAGGGGTGGAGATGGAGTTAAAAGAAGCGGGATATAAGGAGAACGTCGTAGATACCTACCTGACCTTATTTAAAGAAGTGACGAACGATCTGGAGGGAATCCACTACCTGAAAGAAAAGCTTGCCGGGTATCTGGAGCCGGAAGTGGCAGAGGGGCTTGAGACGATTATCTCCACCGTGGAGGAGACGAAGGAAGCGGACTTTGCGATGCGCTTCGATCCGACGCTTGTTCGGGGAATGTCCTACTACACCGGTACGATTTTTGAAATTTCCATGGACGAGTTCGGTGGATCTGTGGGAGGCGGCGGACGTTACGATAAGATGATCGGAAAGTTTACGGGACAGGATACCCCGGCCTGTGGATTCTCCATCGGATTTGAACGCATTGTCCTTCTGCTTTTAGAGAGCGGCTACCAGATTCCGACAAAGAAAGAGAAGAAAGCCTATCTGATTGAAAAAGGGATGCCTTCTGAAGGTGTGACCCGGATTTTAGCCCTTGCGAAGGAAGAGCGGGCAAAGGGATATCAGGTACTGGTTTCCAATATGAAGAAAAATAAGAAATTCCAGAAAGACCAGCTTGCACAGGACGGATATACCGATGTGAAAGAGTGTTTTGTACGGGAATTTGCGCCGCAGGGCGAGGAATAGAGCAAAAGAGATGGAGGAAGAGATATGGCAGAATCAATGAAGGGCCTGAAAAGAACGCACCGGTGCGCCGAGCTTACGAAAGGAAACATCGGGGAAACGGTCACCGTTATGGGATGGGTACAGAAGAACAGAAACAAAGGCGGGATTATTTTTGTGGATTTAAGAGACCGTTCCGGCATCCTGCAGTTAATATTTGAGAACGGCAGCATCGATGAGGAGGGATTTGAGAAAGCCGCGAAGCTTAGAAGTGAGTTCGTCATTGCGGCGGTCGGAACTGTGGAAGCACGTTCCGGAGCAGTCAATGAAAACCTGGTTACCGGAGAGATTGAGGTCCGTGTCAGGGAGATTCGGGTTCTCTCCGAGTCTGAGACCCCGCCATTCCCGGTCGAAGAGGACAGTAAGACCAAAGAAGAACTGCGTCTGAAATACCGTTTCCTTGATCTGAGAAGACCGGACATGCAAAGGAATCTCCTTATGAGGAGCCAGGTGGCGACGCTGACAAGACAGTTTTTGGCAGACGAAGGATTTCTGGAGATTGAGACGCCGACTCTGGTGAAGAGTACACCGGAAGGAGCCAGAGATTACCTGGTGCCAAGCCGTGTCCACCCGGGCAGTTTTTATGCGCTTCCACAGTCCCCTCAGACATTAAAACAGTTGTTAATGTGTTCCGGATGCGATCGCTATTTCCAGCTTGCCAGATGCTATCGTGATGAAGATCTCCGGGCAGATCGTCAGCCGGAGTTTACCCAGATCGATATGGAGCTTTCCTTTGTGGATGTAGACGATGTCCTGGATGTTAATGAAAGACTTCTTGCGCATGTGTTCAAGGAAGTACTGGATGTAGATGTTACCCTGCCGATTCCGAAAATAACCTGGCAGGAAGCAATGGACCGTTTTGGTTCTGACAAGCCGGATACCCGGTTTGGCATGGAACTTATCAATGTCAGTGAAGTGGTAAAGGGCTGTGGATTCGGCGTCTTTACAGGAGCATTGGATCAGGGCGGAAGCGTCAGAGGAATCAATGCCAAAGGGCAGGGGGCAATGCCGCGTAAGAAAATCGATAAACTTGTGGACTTTGCCAAAGAATATGGAGCGAAAGGGCTTGCCTACCTTTCGATTGCTGAGGATGGAAGTGTGAAATCTTCGTTTGCGAAATTTATGACAGAAGAGGAGCTGTCTGCTCTCATTCAGGCTATGGATGGACAGCCGGGGGATATTCTGCTTTTTGCGGCGGACAAAAATAAGGTTGTATGGGATGTGCTTGGAAACCTGCGTCTGGAGATTGCAAGACAGCTTGATCTTCTTGACAAGAGCCAGTACAACTTTCTCTGGGTAACGGAGTTCCCGCTTCTGGAGTGGAACGAGGATGAGAATCGTTTCGTGGCAATGCATCATCCGTTTACCATGCCGATGGAAGAAGATCTCCAGTATTTGGACAGTGATCCGGGAAGAGTCCGCGCCAAAGCTTACGATATCGTATTAAACGGTACGGAAATCGGCGGAGGAAGCGTCCGGATTCACCAGAATGACATTCAGACAAAGATGTTTGAAGTCATAGGATTTACAAAAGAGGAGGCCCAAGAGCAGTTCGGATTCCTGCTGAATGCGTTCAAATACGGAGTGCCGCCGCACGCCGGACTGGCATATGGGCTGGACCGTCTTGTTATGCTGATGGCAAAGGCGGACAGTATCCGTGATGTCATCGCGTTTCCAAAAGTAAAGGACGCATCGGATCTGATGCTCGAAGCTCCGTCCGAGGTTGCTGTGAAGCAGCTGGAAGAGTTGGGAATCGGTGTGCTGAAATCGGACAAAGTATCCGAGGGAGAAGCATAGAATCCTGCTTTGCAGGATTCTCCGCCTACGGCGGAGCGTTTTTTATTTTATAGGAACCAGTTTTCTACAAAAAAACACGGTTCCAAAGAACCGTGTTGAAGAGCGACAGACGGGGCTCGAACCCGCGACCCCGACCTTGGCAAGGTCGTACTCTACCAACTGAGCCACTGTCGCATACACTATGAAATTAGAAAAAGAAGAGCGACAGACGGGGCTCGAACCCGCGACCCCGACCTTGGCAAGGTCGTACTCTACCAACTGAGCCACTGTCGCTTATCAAAAGCTGTTCACTCGGAACAAAAATTATGATACTATAAGGAAAAGAAAATGTCAACAACTTTTTTGGAAAAATTTTGGCTTTCTGTATTAGTTCGGGAAACAGGGATGCGAGGATGGAAGAGCCGAACAGAGGATAGAGTGGAAGAAAGAGGGAAAAAGGATGGAGAAGATCAGGTGGAAAAAAAGGAAGATGGACGGATCAGATTTGCATGGACAGAATCTGGAGTGGGGAGATTTCACTGCAATCAGTTTTCGGAGCGCGGATTTTAAGAAGGCGAATCTTGTGAACTCCCGGTTCCGGGAGTGTGACTTTACCGGAGCTGATTTTCGGGGAGCTAATTTGCGGGGAGCGGATCTTAGAGGATGTATCCTTTGCTATGCTGATTTTAGAGAGGCGGATATTCGGCTTTGTGCTCTGGAAAATGCAGATCTGACACAAGCCAAGATGGATGAGACAACGCAGGGGTATGCAATGCGCTGCCCGGAAACAGGCGCCTTTGTAGCCTACAAGAAATGTGTTTATGACCGGATTGTCCAGCTTTTGATTCCGGCGGATGCCAAAAGAAGTTCTGCCACCGGGGCGGCCTGCCGCTGTGACAAGGCAAAGGTTCTCACGATTAAAAGCTTTGACTGTAGGCAGGAGTTTGACGAGGCATGGTCTTTGGTAGATGAAAACTTCGTCTACCGAAGGGGAGAGTGGGTCTATGCGGATGCTTTTACCGACGACCGCTGGAAAGATTCTACCCACGGGATCCATTTCTGGATGACACGGGAAGAAGCCATGGAATACTAAAACCAGAGAGTAAAGACGGGAAGCGATATGGAGGTGGCGGGAAAATCGTCAGAAAATGTCTTTACGATAAAAAGAGTTCGTGCTATAATCAAAAACGAAACGAACAGGCAGAGTAGAAATATGTGCGTTAAGTGCCATACGGACGGGGAGTTGCCGGTGGACGAAAAGAGTATTCTTGCGGTACATATTTTGCATCCCGCTGCTGCACATAGACAGAGAGCAAAATACCTGCTGTGCGTGGCAAAAGGACTACTGCAAAGGAGGTATATTTTTATGGAAAAAAGTAAGAAACTACGAGACATGTTCCGGGAATCACTTTCGGAGCTAAGAGACAGCCATACGATGGCAGTGATCGCCATGCTTCTGGCGCTGGCGGTTGTTTTGGCGATTTTTGGGACGGTGCAGGTGACTGATTTTTTAAAGATCGGATTTTCTTTCCTGCCAAATGAGATTGCGGCCATGTTGTTTGGACCGTCTGTCGGTGGAATTGTAGCTGGAGTAGCTGACATCCTGAAATATCTGGTGAAGCCTGTGGGGGCTTTTTTCCCCGGATTTACGGTCAGTGCAGTGGCAGGAGGTATTCTTTACGGGCTGATCCTGTATAAGAAGCCGCTTACCGTCTGGCGGATCGTGGCGGCGAAAGTGGTGGTTGCTATCCTTGTCAACACTTGCCTGAATACGTACTGGCTTACCGTCATGTACGGAAATTCTTTTGTGGCGCTTCTTCCGGCCAGACTGTTAAAGCAATTAGTGATGGTGCCGGTAGAGGCAGTGCTTTTTTACCTCGTAGCAAAGACACTAGCCAGGGCAAAAGTTTTTGCCTTGATGAAATCGCAATAAACATCTCAGAATGGAGGAAAGAAGATGAGTTATGCAGATCAGATATTTGTCCGTATGTGCAAAGACATTATCGATAACGGTACGAGTACGGAGGGAGAGAAGGTACGCCCGAAATGGGAGGATGGCGCCCCGGCCTACACAATCAAACAGTTCGCGGTGGTAAACCGATACGATCTCTCCAAAGAATTTCCGGCGCTGACCCTTAGGAGAACCGGGATCAAGAGCTGTACCGATGAGATGCTCTGGATCTGGCAGCGCAAGTCCAATAATATTCACGACTTAAAGCCCCATATTTGGGACAGTTGGGCGGATCCGGACGGATCTATCGGAAAGGCTTACGGATACCAGATGCAGGTAAAGCACCAGTACAAGGAGGGCATGATGGATCAGGTGGACCGGGTCATCTACGATCTAAAGCACAATCCGTACAGCAGACGGATTCTGACCAATATCTATGTACACCAGGATCTGCATGAGATGAATCTGTATCCGTGCGCGTACAGCATGACATTTAATGTGACAAAACAGCCGGAAAGCGATAAACTTGTCTTAAACGGTATTTTAAACCAGCGTTCCCAGGATGTGCTGGCGGCTAACAACTGGAATGTCTGCCAATACTCAGTGTTGATGCATATGTTGGCACAGGTGTGCGATATGCAGGTGGGGGCGTTTGTCCATGTGATTGCGGACGCTCATATTTACGACCGCCATATCCCGCTTGTGCAGGAGTTGATTCAAAGAGAACAGCATCCGGCACCGAAGTTCTGGCTGAATCCGGATGTGAAAGATTTCTATGATTTTACACCGGACGATGTACGCCTGGACGATTACGTGACAGGTCCGCAGATCAAGGATATTCCGATTGCGGTTTAGGAAATGGAGGAGACAAAGATGAATCTGATTGTTGCGGTAGATGAAAATTGGGCGATTGGAAACCGAAATAAGCTTCTGGTGAGTATTCCTGCTGATATGAAGTTTTTCCGGGAGATGACAAAGGGTAATGTTGTTGTCATGGGAAGAAAGACGATGGAGAGTTTTCCGGGGGGACAGCCTTTGAAAAAGAGAACGAATATTGTCTTGTCAAGGGATGAAAGCTATCAGGTGAAAGACGCCGTTGTCGTTCACAGTTTAGAAGAGCTTCTGGAGCAATTAAAGTCTTTTCCGGAGGAATCCATCTATGTCATCGGAGGGGAGAGCATTTACCGGATGCTGCTTCCATACTGCAAGGAGGCGTATATCACAAGGATCCGTCACAGCTATGCGGCGGATACCTATTTCCCGGATTTGGATGCGGATCCAGAATGGGAGCTGGAAGATGAGAGCGAGGAGCAGACATATTTTGACTTGGAATATGTTTTTACGAGATATAGAAGAAAACAGGCCGAGAAAAAGCTTGACAACTGATCCTGCCACCTCGTATAATGGCAGTAATTACTTTAACGAGACAGAGAAATGTAGTGACTGGGAGGAGTACCTCGCGACCGGATGCAAAGAGAGGAGACGGATGGTGGAAGTTTCCGTGAAGGCGGGTGGGAACTGGCCCACGAGCAGCGGACTGAAAGGGTTTTATTCCATAGAGGAAGTAAGATGTGAGTAGGCTCCGACGTGGTTCCGGCGTTATCGGAGACAGTATGGAAGTACTGGTTGAGTGCAGAGAGATTCTGAAGTTAGGTGGTATCACGGATTTATTCGCCCTAAGCATATGCTTGGGGCGTCTTTTTTATTTCATAGGGACTGCGTTCCTATGAAATAAAAAACGCTCCGCACGGATCGCACTGCGGCGGAGTAGAAGCTGCCGCTCAAGCGGCCCGCCGCAGGCGGAGAATCCTGCCAAACAGGATTTTTTATATTGCAGACGGATACGTATGGCAGAGTCGCTGTCTGACTCGGAAGCATGGCGGAGTTGGGGAAAGAAATGTAGAAGGAGGAAACGGCATGAGAAAGATCAGTGGAAATAAGCTTCTGGTAAAGGCTTTAAAAGAGGAAGGGGTGGATACGCTCTTTGGCTATCCCGGTGCATGTACAATAGATATCAGCGACGAGCTTTACAAACAGGGAGACATTAAGGTTATTCTCCCAAGACATGAGCAGGCACTTGTTCACGAGGCCGATGCCTATGCAAGATCCACTGGAAAAGTCGGCGTCTGTCTGGTGACAAGCGGACCGGGAGCAACGAACCTGGTGACAGGGCTTGCCACGGCCAATTATGACAGCGTACCTCTTGTATGCTTTACCGGGCAGGTGGCGCGTCATCTGATTGGAAACGATGCGTTTCAGGAGGTGGATATTGTAGGAATCACAAGGAGTATTACAAAGTATGGGGTGACGGTACACCGCAGGGAAGAACTGGGCAGGATCATCAAGGAGGCATTTTACATTGCACGCAGCGGGAAGCCAGGACCAGTGCTTGTAGATCTGCCAAAAGATGTGATGGGAGAGCTTGGATCTCCGGAATATCCGAAAGAAGTCAATATCCGAGGCTATAAGCCAAATACAAACGTTCATATCGGACAGCTTAAGAGAGCGGTCAAGCTTTTAAACCATGCGAAAAAGCCACTGTTTCTGGCAGGAGGCGGCGTCAATATCGCAGGAGCCAACGAAGCGTTTACAAAATTAGTGGAAAAGACGAAGATCCCGGTTGTGACGACGGTTATGGGAAGAGGAGCCATTCCGACAAATCATCCTTACTATGTGGCAAATCTCGGAATGCACGGTGCCTACGCGGCCAATATGGCGGTAGAAGAGTGCGATGTCCTCTTCTCCATCGGAACGAGGTTCAATGACCGGATTACAGGAAAGCTGCACGCCTTTGCTCCAAACGCAAAGATTGTCCATATTGATATTGATACAGCTTCTATCTCTAAAAATATCCACGTGGATGTACCAATCGTAGCGGATGCCAAAGAGGCGATTGAGAAGATGCTGGAGTATGCCGAGGAGAAGGATACAATAGAATGGATGAAGGCGATCGTCGGGTGGAGTAAAGAACATCCGCTGCGAATGAAAAGAAAAGGCAACAATTTGTTGCCTCAAGATATTATAGAGGGAATTAACTGTGTGTTCGAGGAGGGTATCCTCGTAACCGATGTGGGACAGCATCAAATGTTTGCGGCTCAGTATTCTGAGATTACGGAAAAGAAACGTCTGTTCATGTCCGGAGGACTTGGAACGATGGGATACGGATTTCCGGGCGGTATCGGAGCCAAGATCGGCAATCCGGATAAACCGGTTATTGTCATTTCCGGGGACGGCGGGATGCAGATGAACATTCAGGAATTTGCGACAGCAGTGTTAGAGGAGCTTCCGATCATAGTCTGCGTTCTTAACAATACTTACCTTGGGATGGTGCGTCAGTGGCAGAAGCTCTTCTACGGGAAACGATACGCCATGACGAACCTTCTTGCAGGGGCCGCACTTCGGAGAGGTGATGAGGAGCTTCCGAAATATACGCCGGATTTTGTAAAGCTTGCCGAGAGCTACGGAGCAAAGGGCATCCGTGTAAAGAAAAAGGAAGACGTGGAAACGGCGCTTCGGGCAGCAGCAGCCGAGACAAAGGTGCCGACCTTGATCGAATTTCTCATTGATCCGGAAGAAGTCGTATACCCGATGGTAAAGCCAAACGGAACATTACAGGAAATGCTGATGGACTGCTAAGATAAGGAGGATGGACAGATGAATGGAATGTTGAAAAAAAGATGGATCTCTCTTTATGTGGAAAACCAGATTGGTGTGCTTTCTAAGATTTCCGGGCTGTTTTCGGCAAAGTGTTATAATCTGGAGAGCCTTACAGTAGGACGGACAGAAGATCCGACAATCTCCAGGATGACAATAGAGACTCACTGTGACGAGGAGACATTTGAACAGATCAAAAAGCAGTTAAATCGCATGGTGGAAGTCATTAAGGTCATTGATTTTACGGATCTATCCGTCTGCATGAAAGAGATACTCTATGTCAAGATCCGTAAATGTACATTGGAGGATAAGACAGAGCTCTTTCAGATTGCACAGACTTTCCGGGCAGAAGTGATTGACTACGGTAAGGACAGTATGCTTCTGGAGTTTCTCCAGACAGCCACAAAAAACGATGCTGTGGTGAAGCTTTTACGGGAGGAATTTCGGGATGTGGAAGTTGTGCGTGGCGGAAGCGTTGGAATCGAAGCCATCAGTATGGCTGAGCGATAAAGGTAACAATTCGGCCATACGGCTCAGATTTGCAAGCTTGCTACAGACCAGATTGCTTCAGATTGCACGGCTGAATCGCTACATAAAAACAGAGCGCACTCTTGAATTTTCTTTCAAACAGTTTTATACTAGAAAAATAAGATAATAAGATGGGAGTGGATCGAAATGGAAAAGAAAAATTTAGACTGGTCAAATCTGGGGTTTGAATATATTCAGACGGATAAGAGATATGTTTCCAACTATAAAGACGGAAAATGGGACGATGGAAGTCTGACATCAGACGCCAATGTGGTGCTGAATGAATGTGCGGGTGTGTTCCAGTACGCACAGACCGTGTTTGAGGGGCTGAAAGCCTACACGACAGAGGATGGAAGAATCGTCACGTTTCGTCCGGACTTAAATGCCGAGCGTATGATGGATTCCGCAAAGAGGCTGGAGATGCCGGCGTTTCCGAAAGATCGTTTCCTCGATGCCGTCACACAGACTGTCAAAGCAAATGCAGCGTGGGTGCCTCCGTTTGGTTCTGGTGCGACCCTTTATGTCCGGCCGTACATGCTCGGGTCCAGTCCGGTGATCGGCGTCAGTCCGGCAAAAGAGTATCAGTTTCGTATTTTGACCACTCCGGTCGGACCATATTTTAAAGGCGGGGCAAAGCCGATCACGATCAAGGTATCTGACTTTGACAGAGCGGCGCCGAATGGCACTGGACACATCAAGGCGGGTCTCAATTACGCTATGAGTCTTCATGCCATTGTAACGGCACACGAAGAAGGCTATGCGGAAAATATGTATCTGGACGCAGCTACCAGGACGAAGGTAGAAGAGACAGGTGGAGCCAACTTTGTCTTTGTGACAAAGGATAAAAAGATCGTAACGCCAAAGTCCTCCTCGATTCTTCCGTCTATCACAAGGCGCTCCCTGCTCTATGTGGCAAAAGAATATCTCGGATTGGAGACAGAAGAGAGGGAAGTGCCGCTTGAGGAAGTACCGGAATTTTCGGAATGTGGTCTTTGCGGTACGGCTGCTGTCGTTTCCCCGGTAGGAAAGATCGTGGATCACGGCAAGGAGATCTGCTTTGCAAGCGGTATGGATGAGATGGGGCCGGTACTAAAGCAACTTTACGATACACTGACCGGAATCCAGATGGGACGCATCGAAGCACCAAAAGGCTGGATTCATGTAATCGAATAAGGAAATCAGACAGATCCTCCGGATAACAAAAAGTCCGGAGGATTTTGCCCCTTTTAAAACTGGCAAAATCGTGCTATAATAAGCCGGATTTATAGTCGGCAGGAGATGATTGGATGGAGGCATATACAGGATTTGCACAGGTGTATGACACCTTTATGGACAACGTTCCATACGAAGAGTGGGCGGACTATTATAAGGAGATTCTGCGGGAGCATGGGATCATGGACGGGATCGTTCTCGATCTTGGATGCGGAACCGGGAGTATGACAGAATTGCTTGCGGAGCAGGGCTATGATATGATCGGGGTGGACAATTCCGAGGAGATGCTGGATCTGGCGATGGAAAAGCGCGCCGCGTCCGGACAGGACATCCTATATCTTCTTCAGGATATGCGTAAGTTCGAGCTTTACGGCACGGTCCGGGCGGTTATCAGTGCCTGCGATTCCGTGAATTACCTGACAGAACCGGGGGATCTTGTGAAAGTCTTTTCCCTGGTGAATAATTATCTGGATCCGGGAGGACTCTTCCTGTTTGACTTCAATACGGAGTATAAGTACAGAGAACTTCTCGGGGATACGACCATTGCGGAGAATCGCGAGGAGTGCAGCTTTATCTGGGAAAACTACTATGATCTCCAAGAGCGGATCAATGAATACGATCTGACGATTTTTGTGCGGGAGGGAGAGCTGTACCGGAAGTTTGAGGAGACACACTTTCAAAGGGGGTACACTGTTTCAGAGGTGGCAGATGCACTGAGGGAGGCGGGTCTTGAACTGGTCGCCTTATATGATGATTTCACGAGAGAAGAACCGGGGGAAGATAGCGCCCGCGTCTGCGTAGTAGCAAGAGAGTGCCGGAAGTGCTGCGAAGTGTCCAGATAAAAATGCCGGACAGAATACAATACAGGAAATAAAAAGAAACGAGGAAAAGCGATGAAAGATTATATTGTAAGAGCAACAGCGGCAGGCAGTCAGATCCGTGCTTTTGCCGCGTCCACCACAGAATTGGTGGAAACGGCAAGAAGATACCATAATACGAGCCCGGTGGCAACAGCGGCACTGGGACGTCTTCTGACTGCGGGCGGTATGATGGGAAGTATGATGAAAAACGATACGGACGTACTGACGATCCAGATCAAGTGCGACGGGCCGATCCAGGGACTTACCGTGACAGCGGACAGCAAAGCGAACGTCAAGGGCTACGCAGAAAACCCGGACGTGATGCTCCCGCCAAAGAACGGCAAGCTGGATGTAGGCGGAGCATTGGGTCTTGGTATCTTAAATGTCATCAAAGATATGGGACTGAAAGAGCCGTATATAGGTCAGACGATTCTCCAGACCGGAGAGATCGGGGATGACCTGACATACTATTTCGCCAATTCCGAGCAGGTACCGTCTTCTGTGGGACTGGGTGTTTTGATGGAAAAGGATAATACAGTACGCTGTGCAGGTGGGTTCATCGTACAGGTCATGCCGTTTGTGGAGGAGCAGGTACTCGTCCGGCTAGAGGAAAATATCAGTAAGATTCATTCTGTGACCGCGCTTTTAGAGCAGGGTCATACACCGGAGTCTCTCCTTCAGGAAGTATTAAAAGGTATGGATATTGAGATCACGGATACGCTTCCGACAGCATTTGCATGCGACTGTTCAAAAGAGAAGATCGAGAAAGCGATCGTAAGTATCGGGGAGAGGGACATCAAAGAGATGATTGCGGAAGGGAAGGACATTGAGGTCAAATGTCATTTCTGTAATACGGCATATACCTTTACCGTGGAAGAGCTGGAAAAGCTTTTACACCATGCAAAGAAAAACTAGGAGCATCAGTCAGACTGAAAAATCAAATGGAAAAGAGGAATAGGGCATGAAACAGGGCTTTATCAAAGTGGCGGCAGCTACGCCTGATATCCGTGTGGCAGACGTAGCGTTTAATACGGAAGAAATTATCAAAAGAATGCGGGAGGCCGCGGGAAACGGCGCCAGGATCATCGTCTTTCCAGAGCTGTGTGTGACCGGATACACCTGTGGGGATTTGTTTACCCAGGATGCTCTCCTGGAAACGGCAAAGGGCGGTCTTTTGAAGATCACTGAAGCGACGAGAGATCTGGAGGCGCTTGTTTTTGTAGGATGTCCCATTGCGGTGGATGGAGAGCTGTATAATACGGCGGCGGCACTGAATAAAGGCATGATCCTTGGGTTTACGACCAAGACGTTCCTGCCAAATTATGGAGAGTTTTATGAGATGCGTCAGTTTACGCCGGGACCGGATGTGACAAGAGAGATCGCTTTTGACGGGAAGAGAGTACCGTTTGGCCCCCAAATTCTGTTTGTTTCCCGGGAGACCAAAGATCTGGTTGTGTCGGCAGAGATCTGTGAGGACGTCTGGTCACCAGTTCCGCCAAGTATCCGGGCGGCGCTGGAAGGAGCGCTCATTCTTGTAAACTGTTCTGCAAGTGACGAGACGATCGGAAAGGACCGTTACCGGGAAGGACTGATTTCCGGGCAGTCGGCAAGATTGATCGCGGGTTACGTCTATGCCAATGCGGGAGAAGGGGAGTCTACCACGGATGTCGTTTTTGGCGGACACAATCTGATTGCGGAAAATGGGACGATTTTAAAATCGTCCGGACGGTTTGTCAACGAGACGATCTACAGTGAGATTGATATTCGAAGGTTGTTGTCGGAGCGTCGGAAGAATACGACTTTCCGCTCGGCGCTGCACAAGACACTGCCGGCTGTGTTCTTCTCCGCAAAGGAGGAGAAGACTGTTTTGACGAGGGAATTTTCGCCGGCGCCTTTTGTTCCTCAAAATGAGCGTGAGAGAGCAGACAGATGTGAGGAGATTTTGATGATTCAGGCCATGGGACTGAAAAAGCGGCTTCTTCATACAAAGACTACCAGTGCGGTCGTAGGAATTTCCGGAGGGCTGGACTCCACGCTTGCACTTCTAGTGACAGCGAAAGCCTTCGACATGGCAAGAATTCCAAGAGCCAATATCCATGCGGTGACGATGCCGTGCTTTGGGACGACTGACCGCACATATCAGAATGCCTGCCGGATGTCCGAAAAGCTTGGAGCTACTTTGATGGAGGTTCCGATCCGGGAGGCGGTGACAGTGCATTTCCGGGATATCGGCCAGGACCTTGAGGATCATAGTGTGACCTACGAAAACGGACAGGCCAGGGAGCGTACTCAGGTGCTGATGGATCTTGCCAATAAATCTGGAGGTCTCGTCATCGGAACCGGGGATATGTCGGAGCTTGCCCTTGGATGGGCAACCTACAACGGTGACCATATGTCCATGTATGGAGTAAATGCTTCTGTACCGAAGACACTGGTGCGTCATCTTGTTCAATATTATGCGGATACGTGCAGGGACCGGGAGCTTCGGGAGGTACTTCTCGATGTGCTGGACACTCCGGTAAGTCCGGAGCTGCTTCCGCCAAAAGAGGGAGAGATTGCCCAGAAGACGGAGGATCTGGTGGGACCTTACGAACTGCATGATTTTTATCTTTACTATGTGCTACGTTTCGGGTACGAGCCATCCAAGATCTACCGGATCGCGAAGAAAGCGTTTGCTGGAAGTTATGACGATGAAACAATCCTGAAGTGGCTGAAGAAGTTTTACTGGAGATTTTTCTCCCAGCAGTTTAAGCGTTCCTGTCTGCCGGACGGACCGAAAGTAGGAACCGTCGCCCTCTCGCCGAGAGGAGACTGGAGGATGCCAAGCGACGCCTGTGCGGCGGTTTGGATCTCCGATCTGGAGCGCATAGAAAAAGAAGAACGGTAGAACGTAAGCGAGGAGAGCACAGTAAAAAGAAAAGGCGGATGCAGCATCCGGAAGATCCCGGGGCGTCCGCCTTTTCTTTTCCTATAACCGAATATTTTTGAACAGATCGCCAAGATTTGTCCCGATCTCTTCAGATTTCGGAATCTCTACGTGGAGATTTTCGTCTTCCTCGTCCTTTTCTTCATGGAGTGCCTTGATGCTCAGACTCAACTTTCCATCTTTGATTCCAATGACCTTTACTTTGACCGGATCACCGATCTTTAAGACGTCAGCCGGAGTCTTGATACGCTTTTCACAGATCTGGGAAACATGAACCAGACCGGAGAGTCCATCCTCAAAACGGACGAAAGCACCGTAGGACTGGATAGACTCTACTACACCGTCCATCACAGTTCCAACCTGGATACTGGAGATGCGTGCGGAGCGCTCTTTTGCGTCTTTTTCCTTTAAGATTTCCCGTGCGGAAAGCACAAGCCGGTGTTCTTCCGGATCCACCTCGATGACGCGGACAGTGATCTCCTTGAGGAGGTAAGATTCGAGGTCTTCAATATAGGAAAGAGACAGGCGGGAGGCTGGAATGAATCCGCGAAGGCCCTCTACCTTGACGATGACTCCACCGTTGACAACACCTTCCACCTTCAGGGTGAGGTTCGTCTTTTCGTCCAGATATCTCTGTACAATATGCCATGGATCAGACATATCAAATTGATCTTCATAATCTTTCATGCACTCTGTCCGGGTCTCCATTTCCGGTGTCGTTGTTTCTAATTCTTCATTCATTGGTGATACACCCCTTTTTCGTGTTTTCTTTAGCCAGTATATCATAGTTTGCGGCACAGCGGAGGATTATTTTGGCGAAATCAGAAAAAAACAGTTGGCGGGGCATCAAAAAAATGATAATCTAGGTTTATATCAAGGAAATGATCTGCCGATACGGCAGATTTTTGTGGGAGGAAATAAAAATCATATGTCAGATAATCAGAAAGACAGAAAGGTATATGTGGTAGGACATAAAAATCCGGACACGGATTCGATCTGTTCTGCTATCGCTTATGCGGAGCTGAAAAGGCGGGTCACAGGAAAGAATTATGTGGCAAAGCGGGCGGGAACCGTCTCCGAGGAGACGCTCTTTGTGCTGAATCAGTTTCATGTCCAGGAACCGGCGCTTTTACAGAATGTTTTCCAGCAGCTTAAAGATGTGGATATCCGCAAAATTGACGGAGTATCCAGTCAGGCGTCTGTAAAGGAAGCCTGGGCTATGA
This sequence comes from Sellimonas intestinalis, assembly GCF_001280875.1. Lineage (GTDB taxonomy): Bacteria > Bacillota > Clostridia > Lachnospirales > Lachnospiraceae > Sellimonas > Sellimonas intestinalis. The sequence continues at coordinate 172,997 of NZ_LGAJ01000003.1, forward strand.
TGAAAGAGAATAGTATCCGAACCCTTCCGGTGTTAAAAGATCAAAAGCTGGAAGGGATTATCACGATTGGCGATATCGCTAATTCCTACATGGAGCTCCACGACAGTCATCTGTTGTCCGAAGCCAGAACACAGTACCGGAGTATCAAGGATACTTTAAGCGGGGAGATCATTACGGGAAATGAGCACGCTTACTTCATTAAGGGGAAAGTCGTGATTGCCGCGTCCTCCCCGGATATGATGGAGAATTTTATTGAACCGGATGATTTGGTGATTGTGGGAAACCGCTATGAGTCCCAACTCTGCGCCATTGAGATGGACGCAAGCTGTCTGGTGATCTGCCAAGGAGCGGAGGTGTCAAGGACGATCAAAAAGCTGGCGTCTGAGCGGGATATTGTTATCATCAGTACTCCGTTTGACACCTTTACGACGGCCCGCCTGATTAACCAGAGTATTCCGGTAAAGCATTTTATGACGCGGGATCACCTGACCACATTCCACGTAAATGACTATCTGGAAGAGGTCAAGGAAGTGATGACGAAAAAGCGCTACCGGGATTTTCCTGTTATTGACAAGAAAGGAAGATTTACCGGATTCATCTCCAGACGGAGATTGTTAAAGCCAAAGCGCAAGCAGGTCGTTTTAGTGGATCACAATGAAAAAACCCAGGCGGTGGACGGTATTGAGGAGGCGGAGATCCTGGAAATCATCGATCATCACAGAATTGGCAATTTGGAGACGATGGGGCCGGTTTATTTCCGGAACCAGCCGCTTGGCTGTACAGCGACGATTATTTATCAGATGTACCAGGAAAATCAGATCAAGCCGCCCAAAGAGATTGCGGGACTTCTGTGCGCTGCCATCCTTTCGGATACGCTTTTATTCCAGTCGCCGACCTGTACGCCGATGGACGAAGCAACTGCACGGACGCTGGCAAAGATTGCGCAGATCGACGTTGTGGAGTTTGCGAAAGAGATGTTTAAAGCGGGCAGCAATCTTGCTAATAAATCTGTTGCAGAAATCTGCTTTCAGGATTTTAAGGAATTCCACGTCAATGAGCTGACATTCGGTGTAGGTCAGATCAATTCTATGGACAAAGAGGAACTGGAGGAGATCAAAGAAAAGATCTGTCCAAAGCTGGTAGAAGTGCTCAAGGAAAGCGGACTTGATATGGTATTTTTTATGTTGACAAATATTGTAGAACAGTCCACAGAACTGCTATGCAGCGGTGGGAATGCTAGAGAGACTGTGATGGATGCCTTTGAGCTTTCCGAGGATACAGAGGATATCATTTTAAACGGTGTAGTATCCAGAAAGAAGCAGCTTATCCCAACGCTGGTCAGCGAGATGCAGCAGTAGAGGAGAGAGAAATGAGTGAGAAAGAGATTTTTAAACCGGGGAATATGCTTTATCCGCTTCCGGCTGTCATGGTAAGCTGTGCGGATAAATCAGGAAAGGACAATATTCTTACGGTTGCGTGGACCGGGACGGTCTGCTCGGATCCGCCCATGCTTTACATTTCGGTCCGTCCGGGACGGTTTTCCCACCATATGATCGAGGAAACAGGAGAATTTGTCGTCAACCTGACGACGGAGAAGCTTGCAAGAGCTACAGATTTCTGCGGGGTCCGATCCGGAAGAGATGTGGATAAGTGGGAGGAGACACGTCTGACGAGAAAAGCGGCCGTCTCTCTTCAGTATGCTCCTGCCATTGCGGAGTGCCCGGTCAACATCGAGTGCAAAGTGCGCAAGATTCTGCGTCTGGGAACACATGATATGTTTTTAGCGGATGTGACGGGTGTGCAGGTAAGCAGCAGGTACATGAATGAAAATGGAAAGTTTGAGCTGAACAAAACAGGACTTCTGGCCTATTCCCATGGAGAATACCTGGGACTGGGAAAGAAGATCGGCACATTTGGCTACAGCGTCAGAAAGAAGAAAAAGAAATAATAAAGATCCATCCGGAACCCGGAGTGCAGGCAAGGGCGCCAGTACTCCGGGTTCTATCTGTCTTTTCTTCGGAATACATTTACAGGAGAGAAAAGGAGAGTGGCGTATCGAGTGAAACAGAAAACAAGATGGTGGAAATTGATCGGGGAGATCCTTTTGATTGCGGCGGTCTGTCTGACTGGTATGTGGCAGAACACGAAGAAGACGATGGAGAGTATCAGCGATGTGGCAAAGAAAGAGGAGAAAAGGATCGCCATTACCTTTGACGACGGCCCGGATGGCACCTATACCCCGCAGCTTCTGGACGGACTTAAGGAACGGGGGGTAAAGGCGAGCTTTTTTGTGATCGGAAAGGAAGCAGAGGAACATCCAGAGCTGATTTTACGGATGTATAAGGAGGGACATCTCATCGGGAACCACACATATCACCATGTGGAGCTGACAAGGGTGGATATGGAGACTGAAAAAGAAGAGATCAAAAAGACAAACGAAGTGATCGAAGGGATCACAGGAGAGAAAGTCACCTATATCCGTCCACCTTATGGGGAACTGAGGGAAGAAACACTAAAGGATGTGGAGTTGATTCCGGTCAAATGGGATATTGATCCGCTGGACTGGTGTACGAAAAGTACCGGGGAAATCGTCAGAAAGGTAGTGACGAGGGCAGAAGAAAATGGTATTATCTTATTACATGACTGTTACGGCACCTCAGTAGAAGCAGGGCTTCAGATCATTGATGCCCTACAGAAGGAGGGATATCAGTTCGTCACAGTCGATGAACTGATTATGGATTAATTGTGGACGAATCATAGAATTTATGATAGATGAAGGAACGGGAAGAAACATGCTGTATGAGTTTTCAAGGACAGAATTATTATTGGGAAAAGAAGCACTGGACAGGCTGAAAGAGGCGACCGTTACCGTGCTTGGTGTGGGCGGGGTAGGATCTCATTGTATCGAGGCGCTGGCAAGAAGCGGGGTAGGACACCTTGTGCTTGTGGATCACGATACGGTGTCGCTGACAAATATCAACCGCCAGTCGATTGCCCTTCACAGCACCATCGGGCAATATAAGACAAAGGTTATGGAGGCGAAGATTGCTGATATTTCACCGGAAATTTCGGTGACAACGTACGAGGAGTTTGTGCTAGAAGACAATCTGAAGCAGGTGTTTGCCATCCGTCCGGATTATATCGTGGACGCTATCGACACGGTGACAGCCAAGCTGGCGGTGGCCCGTTATGCGAAGGAGCACGGGATCTCTCTCATCAGTAGCATGGGGACAGGAAACAAGCTCCATCCGGAGCTCTTTGAGATTGATGATATCCGCAATACATCCGTCTGCCCGCTCTGCCGTGTGATGAGAAAAGAGCTGAAAAAACGAGGAATCGAAGGTCTTACTGTTCTTTATTCCAAAGAAAAACCCATCGATATTTCTGAGGCGGCCAGCGAGGAAGATAAGGGCGAAAGGCGGTCTGTCCCTGGGAGTGTCTCTTTTGTGCCGCCGGTAGCAGGACTGATGATCGCAGGAGAAGTGATTCGAAATCTCAGTGGATGTGCATAAGGAGGAAACGAAGAGATGGATTTATTTGAATATGCGAGAGAGAAGCAAAAGGAAACAGAGTCGCCTCTGGCTTCAAGGCTGAGACCAGAGACCCTGGAAGAAGTCGTAGGACAGCAGCACATTATCGGGAAGGACAAGCTGCTTTACCGGGCGATTAAGGCGGATAAATTAACCTCTGTCATTTTTTATGGTCCCCCGGGAACGGGAAAGACGACCCTCGCCAAGGTGATCGCAAATGCCACCAGCGCAAAATTCTGCCAGATCAATGCCACGGTGGCTGGGAAGAAGGATATGGAAGCGGTCGTTGAGGAAGCCAAGCGGACACGGGGAATGTACCAGCAGAAGACGATATTGTTCATTGATGAGATTCACAGATTTCATAAAGGGCAGCAGGATTACCTGCTCCCATTTGTGGAGGATGGGACGGTGATTCTGATCGGAGCTACGACGGAGAATCCGTATTTTGAGGTAAACCGGGCGTTGATTTCCAGATCTACGGTCTTTGAATTAAAGCCACTTTCTCTGGAGGAAATCGAAGTGTTGATCCGGCGGGCGGTATACGATGAGAAAAAAGGAATGGGAAGCTATCACGCCGAGATCGAAGCGGATGCCCTTCAGTTTCTGGCTGATATGGCGGGAGGAGACGCAAGACTTGCTCTGAATGCGGTGGAACTTGCCGTATTGACGACGAAGAGGAGTGTAGACGGGATGATTCACCTGACGCTTGAGGTCGTCTCCGAATGTATTCAGAAGCGGGTTGTACGCTATGATAAGGATGGAGACAATCATTACGACACAATTTCCGCATTCATCAAAAGTATGCGGGGATCTGATCCGGATGCGGCGGTCTATTATCTGGCAAAGATGCTCTACGCAGGGGAGGATATCCGCTTTATTGCCCGCAGAATTATGATCTGTGCCTCCGAGGATGTAGGAAATGCCGATCCCATGGCACTTACGGTGGCGGTATCCGCGGCCCAGGCTGTGGAGCGGATCGGGATGCCGGAGGCCCAGATTATTCTCTCCCAGGCAGTGCTCTACGTGGCGTCCGCACCGAAGAGCAATGCGGCGGTAATGGCGATCTCCAAAGCAATGGAGAGCGTCCAGACAAAAAGGACGTCTGTACCTGCACATCTCCAGGATGCCCATTATGGAGGACACGAGAATCTGGGTCATGGCGTTGGGTACCGGTATGCCCATGATTATCCGAACCACTATGTAAAACAGCAGTATCTGCCGGACGAGATCAAGGGATCTGTCTTTTATCATCCGGGAGATTTGGGGAAAGAAAAAGAAATCAAAGAGTGGCTTCAATATATTCGAACATAGAAAAGAACATAAAAAGGGGCGGTACCACAGCTTGTCAGTCGCTGTCGGAGCCGCTCCTTTTTAAAATGGAGACTTCTTCCAATCCCAGTTTACATCTTTTGTATTTAGGGCAGTTATTACAGCAGATGCGTCATAATATAAGCATAAATCTCCTGGTTTCGTGCATTCCAGTTGGCAGCCATGGTCTCGGCCTCCTCACGTGACGGAACGGTGACGGTCAGATCGATGAGCGGCATAGCGTGTTCGATTACCTGGCAGTGAACGGAAAACTCCCCGTTTGTATTCCGATAATAGTCAGATTTGACAGAAACCTCATTTTTGAGGGAAAATTTCTTCTCGATGAAAAAGTCGCTGATGTCCTTTTTGATGGCGTCGGAGATCTTGTTTTCAAAGAAACAGATAGATTCGTCGCCTTCCTCCGTCAGATGATACAGTGTTCGGTTGTGCGTTGTTTCCTCACGGATCAGGCCGGACTCCGTAAGCTCGGAGAGCGCCTTCTGGAGAGTGAAGTAGGTCGTATATCCCTTTCCGAGAATAAAATCGGAAATCTGTGCGTTGGTAAGAGGAAAATCCACTTTACTGAGCATGTACAGGATGATCAGCTTATACAGAGTAAATGTTTCTGACATGGTGTACACTTCCTTTCTAAAGAGTACGACAGGTTTTTCCCTGCCAGATATCCTTTTCTTTGAACACCTTTCCCATTTGATTGAGCACCAGCCGCTTGTTACTGGTCCAGAGCGGAGCCACAAGAAGGGGCTTGGGGCCGTCACCGGTCAGACGGTGGACGACAATGTCGGGCCGCAGCGCACACAGGCATGTCCCGAGAAAATCCAGATATTCTTCCATGGACGGGAGCGGGAAAGGATATCTTTGATAATCGTTATATAGATCGGTATCCCTAAGAACGTGGAGAAGCTGCAGCTTGATGCCCTGGATCTCTTGAAGGTTCAGATATTCTATTGTCTCCAGCATCTGGGCTTTCGATTCACCAGGCAGATATAAGATCGTATGGACGATCACGGAAATTCCGATGGCACGAAGAGTTCGCACTGCCTCCTCAAATACAGAAAGCGGATAGCCCCGTCGAATGTAGGCGGCAGTGGACGCATGAATCGTCTGTAATCCAAGCTCAATCCAGACTGGCTTGATCCGGTTCAGTCTTCCAAGAAGATTAAGAATCTCAGGTGGGAGACAGTCCGGCCGGGTGGCGATGGAAAGCACCTTCACCTCCGGATCTTCAATAGCCTGGAAAAAAGCACGTTCCAGAACGTTCACGGGACCGTATGTATTGGTATAAGCCTGAAAATAGGCAATGTAGGCGTGGCCTCGGTATTTGGAAGCGATCCGCGCTTTTTCTGATCGAAGCTGTTCCGCAATGGAAAGGAAAGGGCTTGCGGCAAAGTCGCCGCTTCCGCCCCGGCTGCAGAAGATACAGCCTCTGCTTCCGCAGGTACCGTCCCGGTTGGGACAGGTACAGCCTGCATTTAAGGAGAGTTTGTAAAGCTTCTCGTGAAATGTCTCTTTCAGATAGTAATCGAGAGAATAGTAGCGTTTCTCGCCCCAGCACATTCTTCTCTCCATCCTAACGGATCAGGGCCTTGATGGCGGCGCTTACAGCATCAGCTACACGTGGGTCAAAAGCTTCCGGCAGGATATTGGTGTCGCTTAATTGGTTCTCGCCTATAAGTGACGCGATGGCATTGGCGGCTGCCAGCTTCATCTCCTCGGTGATCTGAGAAGCACGTCCTTCCAAAGCACCTCGGAAAATACCTGGGAAAGCGATAACATTGTTGACCTGGTTTGGGAAGTCACTCCGGCCTGTCCCGACCACTCTGGCGCCTGCTTCTTTTGCCAGATCCGGCATGATCTCCGGTACCGGGTTTGCCATGGCGAAGAGGATCGCGTCGCTGTTCATAGACGCCACCATCTCTTTGGTAACGATGTTCGGAGCGGATACCCCGATGAAAATATCCGCACCTTTTAGTGCGTCAGCGAGCGTGCCGTGGAGCTGATCCGGGTTTGTCACCTCGGCCATTTTCTGCTGCATCCAGTTGAGATGTTTTGAATCCCGGCAGATCGTACCGTTGATATCACACATCGTAATGTAGGAAAATCCGTAAGTCAGAAGAAGTTTTGTGATGGCAACTCCGGCCGAGCCGGCACCGTTTACGACTACACGGCAATTCTCCTTTGTTTTTCCTACGACTTTCAGTGCATTGATAACTCCGGCCAGGACGACGATAGCAGTCCCGTGCTGGTCGTCGTGGAAGACCGGAATGTCAAGAAGCTCCTTTAAACGCTCCTCGACCTCAAAACATCTTGGCGCGGAAATATCCTCCAGGTTGATCCCGCCAAAAGCAGGAGCAAGATTGACAACCGTACGGATGATCTCCTCCGTATCCTGAGTATCAAGACAGATCGGTACAGCGTTAACCCCTCCGAATTCCTTGAAGAGGACAGCTTTTCCCTCCATTACCGGCATGGCGGCCAGGGCACCGATGTTGCCAAGTCCAAGAACTGCGCTTCCGTCTGAGACAACCGCCACGGTATTTGCCTTCATTGTATATTTGTATGCGGCCTCCGGGTCTTTGGCGATGACCTTACAGGGCTCCGCGACGCCCGGGGTGTATGCTACCGCAAGATCCTCCCGTGACCGGACATGCGCCTTTGCCGTTGTCTCGATCTTACCATTCCAGATTTCATGCATGTTCAATGCTTTTTCCAATGTATGATTTTCAGCCATTTCGATCCCCTTTTCTTCTCTATTTTAATGTACTGTCATTTTTGTTCATCTCTTCCATCATACCATTGATAAAACGGGGGTGCAATTAAATTTTGAAAAAAGACTTTTCAATTTTAAAAATGTGATGTATACTTGATGCATTAAGTCACATAGGTCTAGTCAGACTATTTTCCCCACAGACCGGAATAGAAAGGAAAACAGAATATGATGGATATGAAAGAAAAATATGAAACACTTTCACTGGCAGTACTCAAAGACGTAGCAAAGGCGAGGGGACTTAAAGGAACATCAACACTGAAAAAGTCAGAGCTGATTGACCGGCTCCTTGAAGAGGATAGAAAAACGCAAAACACGGAAGAGACAGAGACCGAAAAAACGGAATCTGTAAGAGAAGTACGGCGTGAGCACGAGCATACGCAACGGGATGAGGGAAGAACGGAGAAAAGCGCTGTACTGGAGCTTGCAGACTTGGACAGCGGTATCACCGCCCACGGGATTCTGGAAGTCCTTCCAGACGGCTATGGATTTATCCGCTGTGAAAATTATCTTCCGGGGGAGAATGATGTTTATGTGTCTCCATCCCAGATTCGTAAATTCGGATTAAAGACAGGAGACATTGTTTCCGGAAACACCAGAATCAAGACTCAGTCTGAGAAATTCAGCGCTCTGTTATTTGTAACAAAGATCAACGGACTGCCGCCGGCGATTGCGGTAAAAAGACGTAACTTCGAAGATATGACGCCGATTTTTCCAAATGAAAGACTGAAACTGGAAAATGAGCGCAGCAGTACATCGATGCGGATTGTGGATCTTCTTTCTCCGATCGGGAAAGGACAAAGAGGAATGATCGTTTCCCCGCCGAAAGCCGGAAAGACGACCTTATTAAAGGAAGTAGCGCTCTCTGTTTTGCGAAATAATCCGGAAATGCATCTTCTTGTGCTTTTGATTGACGAACGCCCGGAAGAGGTAACGGATATCAAGGAGACGATCCGCGGTAAGAATGTGGAAGTCATCTACTCTACTTTTGACGAGCTGCCGGAGCATCATAAGCGGGTGTCCGAGATGCTTATCGAGCGCGCGAAGCGTCTTGTGGAGCACAAAAAGGACGTTATCATCCTTCTGGATAGTATCACGAGACTGGCAAGAGCATACAACTTGGTCGTGCCGCCGAGCGGACGTACCCTCTCCGGAGGTCTGGATCCGGCCGCACTGCATATGCCGAAACGTTTCTTCGGAGCAGCCAGAAATATGAGAGAGGGCGGAAGTCTGACAATTCTTGCGACAGCCCTTGTGGATACCGGAAGCAAGATGGATGATGTCATCTATGAGGAATTCAAAGGAACCGGCAATATGGAGCTTGTTCTGGATCGCAGGCTCTCCGAAAAGAGAATGTTCCCGGCCATCGATATTCCGAAATCCGGGACAAGACGGGAAGATCTTCTTCTTACCCAGGATGAGCAGGATGCAGTCTATATCATGCGGCGTGGTTTAAACGGCATGAAATCTGACGAGGCTGTGGATACGATTCTTAATTTGTTTCAGCAGACGAAGCAAAACTCTGAACTGGTTCAGAAAGTGAAAAAAATGAAGTTTATTTAAAAAATGCTTGCAAAAGCAATACAGGTGTGATACAATGAATCCGCTGTTTAAGAGACAATTAGTCACAGAGAATTCTGTGTGAGACAATAAAAGCAAGAAGAGGTGAAAACATGAAAGAAGGAATCCATCCAGTATATCATCAGGCTACTGTAACATGCAACTGTGGGAATACATTTGTAACAGGTTCCACAAAGGAAGATATCCACGTTGAAATCTGCTCCAAATGCCATCCATTCTACACAGGACAGCAGAAAGCAACTCAGGCTCGTGGCCGTGTTGATAAGTTTAACAAGAAATACGGAATCGAAAGCAAATAAGATTCAGAAGTACAGGGCTGAGGTTTTTACATCTCAGCTCTTTTTCATTCCGGTAAAAGCCTGAAGCCAGATAGAAAGAGGTATTACTTATGAAGTCATCAAATATAGGAGGACAGGCGGTTTTGGAGGGTGTGATGATGAAGCACAAAGACCGCTATGCCGTGGCGGTGCGAAAGCCTGACGGGGAGATTGAGATCGACCGGGAGGACTATCGAAGTATAGTCGGGAATTACCATAGTCTGCTAAAGATTCCGTTTGTCCGGGGGATTTTTCAATTTATTGATTCTATGGTTCTTGGAATGAGGACGCTCACCTGGTCTGCCGGGTTTGAAGAGGAGGAAGACATTCTGACAGAGCAGGAAGCAGGAAAAAAGGAGAGGGCGGATAGAATCATGAATGGGATTGTGATGGTAGTGTCCTTTGTGCTTGCCATTGCGATTTTTATGGTTCTTCCATACGGGATTTCCAATCTGTTTCGTAAGGTGATTCCATCGTATCTGGTACGAATTATTCTGGAAGGAGTCATCCGGATAGCGATTTTTGTGGCGTATATCTGGCTGATCTCCAGGATGGAGGATATCAGACGGCTCTATCAGTATCACGGAGCAGAGCATAAATGTATCAACTGCATTGAGCACGGGCTGCCGCTTACGGTAGAGAATGTCCGGGTGAGTTCGAAGGAGCACAAGCGGTGCGGAACCAGCTTCCTGATGTTTGTTATGATCGTGGGCATTGTGTTGTTGTTCTTTGTAAAGACCGAGTCCCACATTCTGCGTGTGGTGATCCGGATCGCGCTCCTACCGATCATTGCAGGGATCTCCTATGAGATCATCCGTGTGGCAGGCAGCAGCGACCATCCAGTGGTGAATTTCCTCAGTAAGCCGGGGCTGATGCTTCAGAGACTGACGACGAAAGAGCCGGACGACTCCATGATTGAAGTGGCCATCGCCTCTGTGGAGGCGGTTTTTGACTGGCGGGCTTATCTCATGGAGAATTTCCCGTCCGGACCGGCAGATCAGGAAGAAAAGGAGAAGGTATGACATATCGGGAAGTCTGGAACTGGGGAAAAGAAATACTTAGACATGCCGGTATTCCGGAAGCAGATCTGGATGCCTGGTTTCTGCTTGAGTATGTCACAGGGATGACAAAAACCCAGTATTATGTAAGGGATCAGGAAGAGATGGATTCCGCCAAACGGAAAGCATATGAAGAGTACATCAAAAGAAGAGGGGAGAGGATTCCACTTCAGCACATTACAGGAGTCCAGGAATTCATGGGATATCCTTTTGCCGTGGATGAGACGGTATTGATTCCAAGGCAGGATACGGAAATCCTTGTGGAGGAGGCAGACCGTGTGGCGAGACAGAGTAAGGCAGAGCGGATTCTGGACGTCTGTACCGGATCAGGCTGCGTCCTTTTAAGTCTGCTAAAGATGGATGAAAGAAGAAGGGGAGTCGGATCGGATCTCTCAGGGGACGCTCTGAAAGTCGCCGAGATGAATCGGGAGAAGCTTGGTATCTCGAAAGAACGATGTACATTTTTTAAAAGTGATCTGTTTGAAAAGATTGAGGGAGACTATGATCTGATTGTTTCCAATCCGCCTTATATCCGGACAGAGGAGATCGAAAAGCTTCAGGAAGAAGTGAGGCTCTATGATCCATACGAGGCACTGGATGGAAAAGAGGACGGGCTGTATTTTTACCGTCGTATGATCTCTGAGGCCGAACTGTATTTACGAAAGGGAGGAAGCCTTCTCTTTGAGATCGGGTACGATCAGGCAGAAGAGGTATCAGGGCTTTTTAAGGAGGCAGGTTTTGAGCAGATCCGGGTAAAAAAGGATCTGGCAGGGCTTGACCGTGTAGTAGGCGGCGTGTACAATAAAGCAAGAGAAAATGAGGAGGAATTAACAAATGTTTGACAAACTGGAAGATTTGCTGATTCGTTTTGAAGAAATCATGGGAGAGCTTCAGGAACCGGATGTTGTCAACGATCAGGCACGGTTTCGCAGTCTGATGAAAGAACAGAACGACCTGGTTCCGATTGTGGAGGCATATAAAGAATACAAGACATGCAATGAGACCATCGACGACAGTCTGTCCATGCTGGAAGATGAAAGCGATGAGGAAATGCGGGAGCTTTTAAAGGAGGAACTTTCCGACGCCAGAAGACGCCTGGAGGAGCTGGAGCATGAGATGAAGATTCTGCTTCTTCCAAAGGATCCGAACGACGATAAGAACGTCATTGTTGAAATCCGTGCCGGAGCCGGAGGAGATGAGGCGGCTTTATTTGCGGCGGAGATTTACCGGATGTATATTCATTACGCAGAGCGGAGAAGATGGAAGTGTGAGATGATTTCCCTCAACGAGAATGGTATCGGAGGCTTCAAGGAAGTGGTCTTTATGATTTCCGGACAGGGAGCGTACTCCAGACTGAAATACGAAAGTGGTGTACACCGGGTACAGCGTGTGCCGGAGACAGAAAGCGGCGGTCGGATCCATACTTCAACCATTACCGTTGCCATCATGCCTGAAGCAGAAGAGGTAGATGTTCAGATTGATATGAATGACTGTAAGTTCGACGTATTCCGTGCTTCCGGCAATGGGGGACAGTGTGTCAATACAACGGACTCTGCTGTGCGTTTGACTCATCTTCCGACCGGAATCGTTATTTCCTGTCAGGATGAGAAGTCTCAGCTCAAGAATAAGGATAAAGCACTGAAAGTACTGCGTGCGAGACTATACGAGCTGGAGCAGGAAAAGCAGCACGATGCGGAAACTGAGGCCAGAAGAAGCCAGGTCGGAACCGGAGACCGCTCCGAGAAGATCCGGACTTACAATTTCCCGCAGGGCCGTGTGACAGACCACAGGATTAAGCTTACGCTTCACAAGCTGGATACGATTTTAAACGGAGATCTGGATGAAATCATCGATTCGCTGATCGCTGCGGACCAGGCGGCGAAGCTGGCGAATATGCAGGAAAACTAACAGGCAGGATGCCCTATACCGGTATGACCCGGATGTAGGGCTTTTGCATTTTGGGTAAAAGAAAAGAAGGTAGAGACAGGATGGATGAATGGAATTTTAAGCGTGTCGGAATAGAAGATCAGAAGCTCATTGAGGAGTACTTCCGGAAATACCCGGAAAGAAGCTGTGACCGGACATTTTTCGGGGTGTTGCTCTGGGGAAGACATTACAATCTGAAATTTGCCGACACCGGGAAAGCGCTCTTATTCCGGGAGGAGGACGAGCGCGGCTATGGATTTGCATGGCCGGCGGGTTCTGAGGAGGAGATCAGAGAGCTGATCCCTCAGATGGAAATGTACTGTGAAAAACATGGCGGAGAGTTTCTGATGTACGGACTTTCCGAAGCGCAGTTTGCGCTTCTGGATAGCTGGTATCCGGGAAGATATCAGATTGAGTACGACAGGGACGCGGCTGACTATATTTACGAGTCGGAGAAGCTTTGCACGCTTTCCGGGAAAAAGCTCCATGGAAAGCGTAATCATATCAATAAGTTCAAAGCTACCTATGAAGACTGGGCTTATGAACCACTTGAAGAGGATAATCTGGAGGAATGTTTTCAGATGGCGCTCAAGTGGAGAAACGAAAACGGATGTGAAGATGACGAGGAGAAAAACTGTGAGATGTGCGTAACACTCAATTCCCTGCGGCTGTTCCGTGAACTCCATTTAAGGGGAGGAGTTCTGCGTGTCCATAGTGAGATTGTCGCGTTTACTGTAGGGGAACCAGTAAGCGAGGACACCTTTGTCGTGCATATCGAAAAGGCATTTGCAGAAGTGCCCGGGGCATACACCATGATCAACCAGCAGTTTGTGGAGCATGAGTGTAAGGGATACCGCTATGTCAACAGAGAGGACGATGCCGGGGAGGAGGGGCTGAGAAAGGCGAAGCTCTCCTACAAGCCGGTAATGCTGCTTGAAAAAGGAATCGTAACAAAAGTACTGGAGGTATCAGAATGATTGCAGAAAAGATGAAAGAGATGGTAGCGAACAGCTCCGCAATCCGTGCGATGTTTGAGGAAGGAAACCGTCTGGCTCAGATTTACGGGCCGGAGAATGTCTATGATTTCAGCCTCGGAAATCCGAATATTCCGGCTCCGGAGGCACTGACAAAAGCAATGAAGGACGTCCTTTTAGAAGAAGATCCGGTGGAGCTTCATGGTTATACGAACAGTAACGCCGGTTATGCAGACGTCAGGGAGGCGGTAGCAAGAAACTTAAACGAACGGTATGGCACATCTTTTGAAGGGAAGAATATTACTATGACAGTCGGAGCGGCGGGAGGACTGAACGTGATATTAAAGACACTTATAAATCCTGGGGATGAGGTCATTGTGTTCGCACCGTATTTTGGAGAATACCGAAGCTATGTTAATAATTATGACGGTGTGCTGGTGGAGATTTCCCCGGATACGGAGACATTTCAGCCAAAACTTGTGGAGTTTGAAGAAAAAATATCCCCCAAAACAAAGGCGGTGATTGTCAACAATCCAAACAATCCGACCGGCGTTGTTTACGGGGAAGAGACCATCAAAAGGCTGGCTGCTATTTTGGAGGCGAAGCAGAAAGAGTATGGAACGGATATCTATCTGATCTCAGACGAACCATACAGGGAGCTTGTGTACGGTGGGGCCAGAGTGCCGTTTTTGACAAAATACTATGACAATACGATTATCGGATATTCATTCAGTAAGTCGCTGTCCTTGCCGGGAGAGCGAATTGGATATCTGGTTATCCCAGATGAAGTGACGGACAGTGAGGAAGTGATCTCGGCTGCCAATGTGGCGACGAGAATTTTAGGCTTTGTCAATGCCCCGACCCTTCAGCAAAAAGCAGTGGCGAGATGCCTAAACGAAAAAGCGGATCTTGCATTTTATGACCGGAACCGGGAGACCCTCTATGAAGGACTGAAAAAGGCAGGATTTTCCTGTATTAAGCCGGAGGGTGCTTTCTACCTCTTCGTCAAATCTCCAGTGGAAGATGAGAAAGAATTTTGCACAAGAGCCAAAAAGTACAATCTTTTACTGGTGCCGGGGAGTTCTTTTGGATGTCCGGGATTTGTAAGGCTTGCCTACTGCGTTGCATACGACACCATCGTTCGGTCTCTCCCGAAGTTTGAAAAATTGGCGGCGGAGTACCGGGAAATGGAGTAAGCCTATGGGACTGGAAGCAAATATCAGACACGTGACGCCGTATGTCCCGGGGGAGCAGCCGCGTCAGAAAGTCATTAAACTTAATACAAATGAAAATCCATACCCACCGGCTCCTGGAGCAATGGAGATGCTGCATCAGATGGACCCGGAGAAGCTTCGGATGTATCCTGATCCGGAGATCAAAATGTTGACAGAATGTCTTGCCAGCCGTTATCAGGTGCGGCCGGAGCAGGTGTTTGTGGGCGTTGGGTCGGACGATGTGCTGGCCATGAGTTTTTTAACATTTTTCAATTCCGGAAAGCCGGTTTTGTTTCCGGATATTACCTACTCTTTTTACAAGGTATGGGCCGAGCTTTACAGGGTTCCGTATACATGCCCGTCTCTGGATGGAACCATGCACATCAGAGCAGAAGACTATTGCGGAGAAAACGGCGGCATCATCCTTGCGAATCCCAACGCACCTACAGGACTGTATGAGAGTCTTGATGTGATTGAGAAGATACTAAAAGAGAATCCGGGTGTGGTGGTGATCGTGGATGAGGCATACATCGATTTCGCTGGGAAGCCATCGGCAGTTTCCTTAGTTGACCGCTATGAAAATCTGCTTGTTACGCAGACTTTCTCAAAATCCAGATCCATGGCAGGTGTGAGGATTGGGTTTGCTATTGGAAACGAACGGCTCATCAGGTGGCTTCTGGATGTAAAGTATTCGTTTAATTCCTACACCCTGTCTGCTCTTGCTATTCTTTGTGGGACAAAAGCAGTGGAGGATGAGACATACTTCCAGAAGACGACAAGTCAGATTATTGCCACGAGAGAGCGGACAAAGAGAAGGATGGCTGCCCTTGGTTTTGAATTTCCGGATTCCAGCGCAAACTTCCTTTTCGCACGGCATCCGAAGTACGATGGGGAAGTGCTGTTTCAAGCGCTGCGACAGAGACAGATCTATGTCAGACATTGGAATCAGTCAAAGATCCGGGAGTATCTTCGGATCACTATCGGGACCGAAGAGGAGATGGAGACGCTCTATGAGGCTCTTGAGGAGATTCTGAAGTCGTAACATAAAAAAAGGAGGAATCAAACAGGTGATTCCTCCTTTCATGCTGATGAGAGATATCCAGGGAAGGCCATCTAATGCTCGTCTCGCATGGCGAGGAGTCTGGCATATTCCAGAAGATCCTGCTTGGATTTGAGCGACAACGTGGCATAGATTGTCCGAAGATGATATTTCAGCATCCGCTCATTCATAGATGAATCGACGGTTGACACTTCCACCGGGCGGATGTCGCTGCCGGAAATGAGATAATCGGTACTGACATGAAAAAACTGTGCAATCATATATAGTTTGTCATAGTCTGGCTGTCGGTTTTTCGTCTCGTATCCTGCAATGGTGGAGCGGGATACCTGGAGATATTGTGCCAGCTCATCCTGAGTAACGTCTGCGTTTTTTCGAAGTAATTTTAGCCTTTTTGAAAACCCCATATATAGCCTCCTATCTTTAGTGTGGCTACATTTTAGCAATAGATGCATGGGTAAAACAGGAACTGTGCCGTAATGCAACACAGATTATGGCAAAAGTGCCGAAAAGAAACAAAACAGACGAAAAGAATCCCGTGTTGACAGAGGTGCATAAAAATTTTATAATTTACTTAGAATAATGGAAGAAGAAAGATGGAGGTTATCCAGATGTTAATTGCCAAAAATGATGAAAAAGAGAGAAGCTTTTTGTTCAGGATTGTGATCTGGACGGCGACTATTCTCATCATTATTGTTGCAGCGTATTTCCTGATCCGGTCCTTTGCAAGAAATCCGATTGCGGGGACCTGGGAGTACCAGGATGACAATATTACTATGACAATTCAAAATGATGATAAAGTCAAGCTTTTGTTTCAGAATCTCCAGGAAGTGTCAGGACTTGAAGTAACGATGGACTGTCAGGTGGATAAATCCGAGAAGACGCTGGTGATAAAGGGGCTTCAGCCAAGTGAGATCGAAGAGATTTTAAAGAAGCACGATGGAAAGCTCACAGAGAGTGTGCTTCAGACAGCGCTTTCCAGGTTTGTGACGTCGTTCGACTACAGCATGGAGCGCCAGACGCTGACACTGACAGACCGGGAGTACGGTGAACAGATGATATTTGATAAAAGATAGATGATTTCCCCTCTATACAGGAAGACGGATATAGCGTGTGACTTGGGTAGAGGGGATTTTATTCATGTAAAGGAGGAAGATCATGCTGCGAAGACAGACGAAAGTAATTCAGATTGGAAATATAAAGATCGGAGGCAGCTATCCAGTTGCCATCCAGTCCATGACAAATACGAAGACGGAAGATGTAGGGGCTACGGTCAACCAGATTCTCGCTCTGGAAAAGGCAGGATGCGAGATCATCCGGTGTGCGGTTCCGACGATGGAGGCCGCAAAGGCGCTTAGTGAGATTAAGAAACAGATTCACATTCCGCTGGTGGCGGATATTCACTTTGACTACCGACTTGCCATCGCTGCCATAGAAAACGGGGCGGATAAGATTCGGATCAATCCGGGCAACATCGGCGGTCGGGATAGGGTGAAGATGGTTGTGGACAAGGCAAAGGAATACCAGGTGCCAATCCGTGTGGGAGTCAACAGCGGTTCTTTGGAGAAGGATCTTGTGGAGAAGTACAGCGGTGTGACCGCAGAGGGGCTTGTGGAGAGTGCCCTTGATAAGGTACATATGATCGAGGAACTGGGTTACAACAATCTGGTTGTAAGCATCAAGGCATCTGACGTCCTTATGTGCGTCAAGGCACATGAGCTGTTGGCGCCACAGTGTGCGTATCCGCTTCATGTAGGAATTACAGAGGCGGGAACGATCCTTTCTGGAAATGTAAAATCCTCCATCGGTCTTGGGATTATTCTGTATCAGGGAATCGGTAATACGATTCGGGTGTCCCTGACCGGAGACCCGTTGGAAGAGATCAAATCAGCAAAGCTTATTTTGAGGACGCTGGGACTTAGAAAAGGAGGAATCGAGGTAGTATCCTGTCCGACCTGCGGAAGGACGCGGATTGATCTGATCGGACTTGCCAACCAGGTGGAAGATATGGTACAGGATATTCCCCTTGACGATGTGAAAGTGGCCGTCATGGGGTGCGTGGTCAACGGACCGGGAGAAGCAAAGGAAGCAGATATTGGAATTGCGGGCGGAATCGGGGAAGGCCTTCTCATCAAAAAAGGGCAGATTATAAAGAAGCTAAAAGAGGACGAGCTTTTACCGGCGCTTCGGGAGGAGCTCTTACACTGGAACAAAGATTGAGAGTGCTTAGTATATGGGAAAAGACTTTTTTGAGGTATTTCCGACATTAAATCTTCCGGAAGATGTCAGGTTTCTTCTGAAAGATGTGCGGGTTACCAAGGTTGCTACAAATTCAACGAGAGATTTTATTCGGATTTATTTGTTTTCTACTCATTTATTACAGAAAAAAAAGATTTATGAGCTGGAGTATTCGATCAAGCATCAGCTTTTTGACCGCTCGTCAATTCAGGTAGAGATTCTGGAGAGCTATCAGCTTTCCGGGCAGTATACACCGGAGAATCTGATGAATGAATATTACGAAAGTATTCTTCTGGAGTTGGAGCAAAGAAGCGCAGTGGAGCGTAGTATGTTTGAACATGCGGACTGCGAGTTTGAGGACGGTGTGCTCAATTTAAAGCTTCAGAATTCTATCGTAGCCGAAGGGAAAAAGGATTCCATCGTCAATTTGCTGCTGGAAGTGTTTAACAATCGATTTCATGTGCCGCTTTCGGTAAAGGTAGGCTATCTGCCGCCGAAAAAGAAGAGCGCGCTGGAATTTAACGATCTTTTGCTTCAGGCAGAAGTGGATGAGATCATTGAGCGGAATGAAGCGCTCAGAAAAGAGAAACAGAAGAAAGCCGGGGAATCAGAGAATGGTGGAAATGATTCTGGAAAGGAGAAGTCTCCGCCTGTTCCGAAGATGCCGAAAGAGAAGCGGTTTGGAAAAGAGATGAAAAAGCCGATTATGAGACGGGATTTCAGAAAGTCCGACGATCCGAATATGATTTACGGGAGGGACTTTGACGATACACCGATAGAGCTTTCCCAGGTGGTGGGCGAGATGGGTGAGATCACGATCCGCGGAAAGGTTATCAGCTTCGATACGAGGGAGATCCGGAATGAAAAGACGATCCTCATGTTTGCCGTTACTGATTTTACCGATACGATTACAGTGAAGATGTTTGCCAGAAACGATCAGCTTCCGGATCTTCTTGGCGATATCAAGAAAGGAAGTTTTTTAAAGGTCAAGGGAATCACCACTATCGACAAATTTGATGGTGAATTGACGATTGGATCCGTGACAGGGATCCGAAAGATCCATGATTTTACCGTATCGAGAAAGGATCTTTATCCGGAAAAGAGGGTGGAGCTTCACTGCCATACGAAGATGAGCGACATGGACGGAGTGTCAGAGGTGAATGACATTGTTAAGAGGGCGCACGACTGGGGGCATAAGGCTATTGCTATTACAGATCATGGAGTAGTGCAGGCGTTCCCGGACGCCAATCATTTCATCCAGTCTCTTGATAAAGAAGATCCGTTTAAGATTATCTACGGGGTGGAGGCATACCTGGTGGATGATTTGACAGAGATCGCTCCGGGTGCCGGGAGTCAGTCCCTTGATGGCACCTATGTGGTCTTTGATCTGGAGACGACAGGGTTCAGCCCGATCCAGGACAAGATCATTGAGATCGGGGCGGTCAAGGTGGAGAGAGGCGTTATCACGGAGCGGTTCAGTACCTTTGTCAATCCCAAGATTCCGATTCCGTTTAAGATTACACAGCTTACGAGTATCACCGATGATATGGTGGTGGATGCGGAGACGATCGATGTTGTGCTGCCGAAGTTTCTGGACTTTATAGGGGATGCTGTCCTGGTAGCCCATAATGCCGGATTTGATGTCAGTTTCATTGAGCAGAACTGCAGATACCAGGAGATTGAGCGGGAGTTCATCTCCCTGGATACGGTAGCGCTTGCCAGGGTTTTGTTGCCAACCCTTTCTAAATATAAATTAAATGTAGTGGCAAAGGCACTGAATATCTCTCTGGAAAACCACCATCGGGCGGTGGATGACGCCGGGGCGACGGCAGAGATCTTCGTCCGTTTTGTGGAGATGCTGAAAGAACGGGAGATCGATACATTAAAGGAGCTTAACCAGTTTGGCTCCATGAATCCCGATGCCATCAGAAAGCTCCCATCTCATCATGCGGTGATTCTGGCAAAAAACGAGACCGGACGTGTGAATCTGTATCGTCTGGTTTCCATGTCCCATCTCCAGTATTTTTCCAGGATGCCAAGGATTCCGAAGAGCGAATTCCTGCGGTACCGGGAAGGGCTTATCATCGGAAGCGCCTGTGAGGCGGGAGAGCTGTTTCAGGCAGTATTAAACGGAAAGTCCGAGGAGCAGATCGCGAAGCTTGTGGATTTTTACGATTATCTTGAGATTCAGCCAATCGGGAATAACCGCTTTATGATTGCGAGCGACCGGGTGTCTAATGTAAGAAGCGAGGAAGACTTACGGGATTTGAACCGAAAGATCGTCCGGCTGGGGGAGAAGTTCCAAAAGCCGGTGGTGGCGACCTGCGATGTGCATTTTCTCGATCCGGAAGACGAGGTGTACCGGAGAATTATTATGGCAGGAAAAGGATTTACTGATGCCGACGAGCAGGCACCGCTTTACCTCCATACGACGGAGGAGATGATGGAGGAGTTTTCTTATCTGGGAACGGCAAAGGCTCATGAAGTCGTGATTGAAAATCCGAATAAGATTGCGGACATGATTGAGAAGATTTCTCCGGTGCGGCCGGATAAGTGTCCCCCGGTCATCGACAATTCCGACCAGCAGCTACGGGATATCTGTTATAAGAAGGCGCATGAGATGTACGGAGAGAACCTTCCGGATGTGGTAACGGAGCGATTGGAGAGAGAGCTTCACTCTATTATCTCCAACGGATTTGCCGTGATGTATATTATAGCCCAGAAGCTGGTATGGAAATCCAATGAGGACGGCTATCTGGTAGGGTCCCGTGGATCCGTCGGTTCTTCCTTTGTCGCTACTATGGCTGGGATCACGGAGGTCAATCCCTTAAGTCCGCATTACTATTGTCCGCATTGCCATTACAGTGATTTTGATTCGGAGGAAGTGAGAGCTTTTGCCGGGGGCTGTGGATGGGACATGAAAGATAAGGACTGTCCGGTCTGCGGACATCCTCTGATTAAGGATGGATTTGATATTCCGTTTGAGACATTCCTTGGATTTAAGGGAAACAAAGAGCCGGATATCGACCTGAATTTCTCCGGAGACTATCAAAGTAACGCGCATAAGTATACTGAGGTTATTTTTGGAAAGGGGCAGACCTTCCGTGCCGGGACCATCGGAACCCTGGCAGATAAGACGGCCTTTGGATTTGTGAAGAATTATTATGAGGAACGGGGAAGCAGAAAGCGGAATTGCGAAATTGACCGGATCGTGCAGGGATGTACTGGAATCCGCAGAAGTACGGGGCAGCACCCGGGAGGAATCATTGTTCTTCCCCACGGTGAGGATATCAACTCCTTTACTCCGGTACAGCATCCGGCCAACGATATGACGACGGACATTATCACAACCCACTTTGACTATCATTCCATCGACCACAACCTGTTAAAGCTCGATATTCTGGGACACGATGATCCGACCATGATTAAGACGCTCGAAGAGCTCATCAATTCGGACGCGATGGAAAATGAATACGATGGAAAAGAGCATGTCTTTGACGCCAGAGATATTCCATTGGACGACCCGGATGTCATGTCGCTGTTTGCCAATACATCGGCTCTTGGCATTACGCCGGAGGATATTGACGGATGTCCGGTTGGCTGCCTTGGCATCCCGGAATTTGGGACGGATTTTGTTATTCAGATGGTGGTGGATACGAAGCCGAAGACGCTTTCAGACCTGATCCGGATTTCCGGACTGTCTCACGGAACCGATGTGTGGCTGAATAATGCCCAGACTCTTATTCTGGAGGGGAAAGCGACGATCTCTACGGCCATCTGTACCCGTGATGATATTATGACCTATCTGATTAATAAAGGGATGGACAGCGAGCTTTCCTTTACTATTATGGAGAAGGTGCGAAAAGGGAAGGGACTGACTCCGGAGTTTGAGAAGTCCATGAAGGAAGCCGGGGTACCGGACTGGTACATCTGGTCCTGCAAGAAGATCAAATACATGTTCCCGAAAGCCCATGCGGCGGCTTATGTTATGATGGCTTACAGGATCGCTTACTGTAAGGTGAACTACCCGCTGGCTTATTATGCGGCTTATTTTGGGATCCGCGCGGATGCTTTTTCCTACGAGATCATGTGTCAGGGCAAAGAGACGCTAAATTATTACTACCGGGAGTATAAGAGTCGTCAGGATCACTTAAGTAAAAAAGAGCAGGATACGATGAAAGATATGAAGATCGTGCAGGAAATGTACGCAAGAGGGCTGGAATTCACACCTATTGATATTTATCGGGCGAAGGCAACCAAATTTCGGATTATTGACGGAAAACTCATGCCGCCTCTTTCCAGTATCGACGGTATGGGAGATAAGGCGGCGGAGGCGGTGGAACAGGCATCCAGGGACGG
The DNA here is from genome assembly GCF_001280875.1 of Sellimonas intestinalis. Taxonomy (GTDB): domain Bacteria; phylum Bacillota; class Clostridia; order Lachnospirales; family Lachnospiraceae; genus Sellimonas; species Sellimonas intestinalis. The sequence goes on from NZ_LGAJ01000003.1 coordinate 195,344, forward strand.
AAAATATCTGTCCAAGGATGATTTCCGGCAGCGGACCAAGGCAAGTAAGACGGTCATCGACAAGATGGCGGACTTAGGACTTCTTTCTGATCTGCCGGAATCCAATCAGCTCTCCTTATTCGATTTTGCGGATTAATGCTTTAAATGAATAAAGGACTATGATATAATAAAGAGGATAAGCCTGAGAGGAGTATCCTCTTTTTGCTTTACAAAAGCGACGAGAAAAAGAGCGGGTTGCCAAAGGCCTTGGCAAATACAAAAAGTATGAAGCAGAAGAGGAAAGGCTTCCGGAATTAATCAGACCAGGAGGAAGAAAAGATGATATGGGCAAAGGAGGAGACGTTGCCAAGAGATGAACTGGAGGCGCTTCAGCTTCGGAAACTGAAAAAGACCGTTTCTTACATCTATGCACGGGTATCTCCTTATCGAAAAAAAATGGAAAAATCAGGAGTCAGACCGGAAGATATTCGTACATTGGATGATCTGCGGAGACTCCCATTTACAAGTAAAAAGGACTTTAGGGAACACTATCCGATGGGGCTGTTTGCGGTGGACAAAAAGGAATTGATACGGTTCCACGCAAGCTCCGGCACGACGGGTAAGCCGACCGTCGTCGGATATACAAAAAATGATTTGGAGATGTGGCTGAGTAACGTGGCAAGGATCGCCTGCATGGGCGGAGCCTGCGGGGAAGATATCGTACAGCTCTCTTTTGGATACGGGACCTTCACCGGAGCGCTGGGACTGCACGGAGGACTGGAGAAGATCGGAGCTGCCGTAATTCCAATGTCGTCTGGAAATACGAAAAAGCAGATCATGTTTTTAAAGGATATGGGCGTGACACTTCTGGTGGCCACTCCGTCCTATGCACTGCACTTAGGGGAGGAGGTTCGCAGGATGGGACTGGATCCGGCAAAGGATCTGTATCTTCGGACCGGACTTTTCGGAGGTGAGGGAATGACGGAGCCGATGCGGGATGAAATGCGTCATGTGTGGGGCGAGCAGTTTTTCTGCACCCAGAACTATGGAATGAGTGAACTGTGCGGACCAGGTGTGGCAGGCGAGTGCAGGGAACTTTGTGGAATGCATGTTAATGAAGACTGGTTCATTCCGGAGATCATTGATCCGAAAACAGAGGAAGTATTGCCTGCGGGAGCGCGGGGAGAGCTTGTGGTGACCTGCCTTGGTAAGGAAGCGCTTCCGATTGTGAGATACCGGACCGGAGACATGACGAGACTTTTTTATGAGCCGTGCAAATGTGGCAGAACAACCGTACGGATGGAGAACCTTTCAGGAAGGGCGGACGATATGCTTGTGATCCGAGGCGTCAATGTTTTTCCAACACAGATCGAGGAAGTGCTTTTAAAGATCGAGGAGATCGGACCGCATTATGAAATCCTTGTGGAGAGAAGGAACCGTCTGGATGTAATGACGATCACGGTAGAGCTGATCGATGACCGGCTGCTTGACAGCTATGGAAGGTTAAGTGAGCTGGAAAAAAAGATCAAGGCGGGACTGAAATCTCAGCTTGGTCTTGCAACCGAAATCCGGCTGGTAGCGCCTTATTCTCTTCAGAGATTCGAAGGAAAGGCAAAAAGAATCCGGGATTTACGAAAGGATGGATTATAAGATGTCAGATACAAAGAAAGTCATTATGCTTGGGAATGAAGCGATCGCAAGAGGCGCTTATGAGGCGGGAGTTAAGGTATCTTCTGCATATCCGGGAACCCCAAGCACAGAAATCAGTGAAAACCTCGTCCAGTATAAGGAGGATCTTTACGCTGAGTGGGCGCCTAATGAAAAAGTGGCGGCAGAGACGGCCATCGGAGCCAGTATTTCGGGCGTACGTGCTATGGCGTGTATGAAGCATGTGGGACTCAATGTGGCATCCGATCCGCTCTATACGGTGTCCTATATGGGAGTGAATGGAGGATTACTCTTTATGGTGGCGGATGATCCTGGGCTTTATAGCTCCCAGAACGAGCAGGATACAAGAATGATTGCAAGGGCTGCCAAAGTGCCGGTACTGGAGCCGTCGGACAGTGAGGAAGCGAAGGAGTTTGTGAAAATCGGATTTGAGTTGAGCGAGCAGTACGACCGCCCGGTGATCTTCCGTATTACCACCAGACTGGCACATTCCCAAGGACTGGTGGAGTTGAAAGAACGGATAGAGATTCCGGATAAGCCGTATGAGAAAAATATACGCAAGAATGTAATGATGCCAGGGAATGCCAAATACCGGCATGTGGAAATTGAAAAGCGGAACAGGGAGCTGAAAGCGGCGGCGGAGACCCTGGCTATTAACCGGGTAGAATTGCGGGATTTGAAGATTGGTGTCATTACAAGCGGAATTCCATATCAGTATGTACGGGAGGCGTTGCCAGAAGCATCCGTTCTGAAGCTTGGCATGGTTCATCCACTTCCGGAGCAGACGATCCGGGATTTCGCCTCCCGGGTGGAGACACTCTATATCGTGGAGGAACTGGACCCGGTCATTGAGGAGCAGGTGAAATCCTGGGGGATTCCGGCTATCGGCAAGGAAATCTTTACGATCCAGGGTGAATATAGCGCAAACATGATCAGGAAAGCCATTTTGGGAGAAGAGATTGCGATGGACTCTGCGGCGGATGTTCCGCAGCGACCTCCGATTCTCTGCCCGGGTTGTCCGCACAGAAGCGTCTTTTATGTACTCAATAAGTTGAAGATGCACGCGGCGGGAGATATCGGATGTTATACCCTCGGAGCAGTTGCACCTCTTAGTGTTGTGGATACGACCATCTGTATGGGAGCCAGCATTTCCAGTCTACATGGAATGGAAAAGGCAAAGGGGAGGGATTACATGAAAAACTGGGTGGCCGTTATCGGGGATTCCACCTTCTTGCATACCGGGGTCAATTCTCTGATGAATATGGTCTACAACCAGGCAACGGGCACAGTGCTGATTCTTGATAATTCTACGACCGGAATGACCGGACATCAGGATCATGCGGCTACAGGAAAGACTTTGCAGGGGAAACCGACATATGCTATCGATATTCCGGGACTGTGCAAAGCTATCGGGGTAGAAAATGTGCAGGTCATTAATGCGTTTGATATTGAAGCACTGGAAAAAGCCATTCGGGAGGAGACGGCGAAAGATGAGGTCTCTGTCATTATTACACGGACGCCGTGCGTACTTTTGGATAAATCTCCGAAGCCGGTGTATCTGGCTGATCCAAACAAATGTAAGAAATGTGGTATGTGTATGAAACCAGGCTGTCCGGCCATGACAAGAAATGCGGACAATACGATCCGAATTGACGATACGATGTGTACCGGATGCGGACTTTGCGAATCCTTATGCAAATTTGGGGCAATCCGGCTTATAAAGGCAGGTGAGCAATAATGAAGACAAAGAATATCATGATTGTCGGCGTGGGCGGACAGGGAACCCTCCTCACAAGTCGTATTCTCGGAGGTCTTGCGATGGATGCAGGATATGACGTGAAACTGTCCGAAGTACACGGTATGGCACAAAGAGGAGGAAGTGTTGTGACCTTTGTACGTTACGGAGATCAGGTGGCGGAGCCTATTGTGGAAGAAGGATTGGCAGATGTGATCATTGCGTTTGAGCGGTTGGAGGCGCTTAGGTACGCTCATTTTCTGAAACCGGACGGTGTAATGATTTTAAACGACTGGAGAATTGATCCAATGCCGGTGGTAATCGGAGCGGCACAATACCCGGAGCATATCATCGAGACGCTGGAACAGACTCATAAAGTCTATACCATCAATGCTACGGAGGAGGCTAAAAAACTGGGAAATCCACGAGTGTTTAATATGATCGTCCTGGGAATGGCGTCCCGTCACATGGATTTTTCCAGAGATCAGTGGTATCAGGTGATTGAGAAAGCTGTACCGCCAAAGACAATCGAAATCAATAAAAAGGCATTTGAGACCGGGGCGGCACAGTAGGAGGGAGAAGATGAAACAGATATCCGTATTTGTAGAAAACAGACCGGGAAGTCTGATGGAGGTCACATCAAAGCTTGTGGAGGCGGAGATCAATATCCGGGCCGTTTCTTCCTTTGACACGCCGGAGTTTGGGATTCTTCGGATGGTGGTGGACAATCCGCAGAAAGCCAAAGAGACTTTGACCCATCTTGGATTTGTCGTCCGGATTACTGACGTGGTTGGAGTGGAGTTAAAAGATGAAAAAGGCAATCTGAACAGAATGCTTTCTATTCTGGCAGACGGACAGATTAATCTGAATTATATCTATTCTTTTGTGATCCGTGACGGGAGTGCCCCTGTGATGGTATTTTCGACGGATGACATGGACCGGGCCGGAAAGATTCTTTTGCAAGAAGGGGTCAGGCTGGTCTCTGATGAAGAGTTGTAGGAGGAGAACAGGAATGATCACAGAGAAAAAGTGGGAGGAGAGAATCCGCGATCCACATGCTGAGTGCATGAGCGAAGAGGAGCGGAGAATTCTCCAGGGAGAAAAATTAAGAAAACTGGTAAAAAGGGTATATGGAACGGTCCCGTTTTACACGGAAAAGATGAAAGAACTCGGTGTAGAACCGGGGGATATCAAAAGCATTGAGGATATCACAAAGCTTCCATTTACGACGAAAGACGATCTGCGGGACAATTATCCATTTGGATTCCTTGCGGTGCCTAATGAGCAGGTCGTAAGAGTTCAGGGGACATCCGGAACAACCGGGAAACTAACGGTGATGGCATACACCCAGAAGGATGTGGATGTCTGGGGAGAATGTGTGGCACGTTGTCTGACAATGGCAGGACTGACCGCCAAGGATCGGATTCATGTCTGTTATGGATACGGCCTGTTTACAGGAGGAATGGGGCTTGATTTCGGCGCGCAGAAATTGGGGGCCATGGCAATTCCCATGTCAGCGGGAAATACGAAACGCCAGTTGATGTGTATGGAAGATTTTGAAGCGACAGCCTTTGCCTGTACTCCATCCTACGCCATGCATCTTGCGGAAGCTATGCAGGAAGCAGGAGTAGTAGATAAGATGAAGATCAAGGCTGCGGTGTGTGGTGCGGAACCGTGGACGGTAGAGATGAGAAATAAGATCGAGGAGATCTTAAAGATCAACTGCTTTGATATTTACGGCCTCTGTGAGATCAGTGGACCGGGCGTTGCCATGGACTGTATCCACCATGAAGGACTGCACATCCATTCCGATTTCTTCTATCCGGAAGTATTAGATCCTCTTACTCATGAGCCAATCAAAGACGGTGAAACCGGAGAGCTTGTCTTTACAACATTGGATAAAGAAGCTGTACCGCTGATCCGTTACCGGACAAAAGACCTGACAAGCATAACACACGAGACATGTAAATGCGGTCGGACTACGCCGAGAATCTCCAAGTTCAAAGGCCGGACGGACGATATGAAAGTTATTCGGGGAGTCAATGTATTCCCGACTCAGGTAGAGACGGCGCTCTTTGGAATCGGGGAAGTCGTTCCGCACTACCTGCTGATCATTGACCGGGAGGACAACATGGACGTCTTGACCGTTATGGTAGAAGTAGATGAAAAATTCTTCTCTGATGAAATCAGGCAGTTGGATGCACTCCGCCACCGGATCGGCGACGTCTTAAAACAGGCTCTTGGCATTTCTGTCAGAGTCAAACTGGTGGAGCCAAAGACTATCGAGAGAAGCGAAGGAAAAGCCAAGCGAGTGATTGACAACCGTAATCTGTAGGAAGGAGGAATCAGGATGAGTACAATTCAACAGTTGTCTGTTTTTCTGGAGAACAGAGAAGGAAGACTGGATGAGGTGCTTGATGCACTGGGAAGCAATGGAGTGAATATTGTGGCGCTCAGTCTTGCGGACACCACGGAGTACGGGATGCTTCGGATGATTGTTTCCGACCCGGAAAGGGGAAGAGAAGAACTGAAAAAAATCGGTATCATGGCTATGCTGACGCCGGTGATTGCCCTGCGGGTTCCGCACGATACAGGATCTTTAAGTAAAGCGATGCACCAGCTTGTGCAGGGTGGTATCAATGTAGAGTATATGTACGCTTTCGCAAACGGCGAGGACGCATCTGCCGTTTTAAAGACGAATGAACCACAAAGAGCAGCACACATCTTAAACGAAAGCGGATTCGGCGTTTGGGAGGCAGATGAAGCTTACCGGGCAAACCGCTAGAGAAAAAAGAATATGAAAGAACACAAAAAGGCTGCCTGATGGAGGTAGCCTTAAAAAGCCGGAAACACTGATCTTTCCATGTTTCCGGCTTTTTGTAAGCAGATAACGGGAGTCGAACCCGCCTTTCCAGCTTGGGAAGCTAGCGTTCTACCGATGAACCATATCTGCGAACAAGTATAGTATATCACTTATGAGAAAAAATGCAAGGGGAAACCTGCGGATTCTCAAGCTTTTCGTTCCCCTTGCGAAGTCTCTATATTTGCGTTCTGCTTGCTCTATAAATTTTCATTAAAAAATTTTTGGAGTGCTTCTACAGCTTCTGCTTCATCTTCGCCATCTGCTGTCACCTTGATTTCCATATCTTTCTTAACGCCAAGTCCCATTACGCCGAAAATTGTCTTTGCATTGGCTGCTTTTCCGTCTTTTTCGATCTTGATGTCACTCTTAAATCCTGCTGCGGCCTTTACAAGCAGTCCTGCCGGTCTTGCATGGATTCCTTCTGGATCTGTAATTACATAAGTAAATTCTTTCATTTTTGCGTCTCCTTTTCTTCTTTACTTTCTTCCGGAAAGGTGCTGCCGCATCCGTATGCACTGTCCGGGAGGGTACTTCTGTACATACTCTGCACATTATATGAATACCTATAGTTATGCTAACACAAAAGTGTGATAAAGGTCAACAATTCATGGGACAAAACCGGTTTTTTTGTGAAATTTCTGATAAAGAGGTGCTGCTTGTTGTTCTAAATCCAGGGCTTTGCATAAATTGATAGAGAAGCCGGACGTATTTGGGGGGGAGGGATGAGGTAAAATGGAACAGGTTACAGAATATATCAGGCCGGAGCTGTTGGTAATCGAATGACTTATTGTATCATTTTCAATTTTTTAATCAGATTTCCATATTCTTTCCCGGCATCACAGAGAGACTGATTATAAAAAGACAAATAAGACTTGATTTTTATTGTAAATACGAGTACAATTTTTGCGGCATATCATATATCACAAAGGAAAAGGACAGGAAATACCTATGAAAGAAAAATGGATCAGTAGTATCATGGCAGGTATTTATATCGCTATGGGTGCTATGGTATATTTAAGCATTTCAGACAAACTTGCGGCGAGTCTCTTTTTTGCAACGGGAATTTTACTCGTTTTGAACTTACACAACAGACTTTTCACAAGAGTCTGCCCACTTTTTGCATATAACGGCTCTTATCGTCCCGGCGATCTGTTCATTGCGTGGATCGGCAATGGGATTGGCACAGCTCTTGTGGCCATTCTGATTCACTTCACACGATTTGAAGCAGGAATACTAGGTCGGATTGAAGAGATTGTAATTCCAAAGCTTGCAGACTCTCCGGTCAGCCTGACAATACTTGGACTCTTCTGTGCACTGTTTGTAGCCTTTGCGGTTTTTGTAGGAGGTATCCGCCAAAAGCAGGGCACTTTTGCTCAGATCTTTTATGTTTGGCTTTTCATCACTGCTTTTGTTTTCTGTGGATTTGAACATATCATTGCAGATATGTATTATCTGTCCGTATATGTTTTGAATTTTGGGACATCCATCGGAGATGTTCTGAAAGTACTGTTGTTCGTAACACTTGGAAATGTGATAGGAGGAATTGCCGCAGGGTATTTTGTACAGAACCTGGAACGGGAATCGCATGAAAATAGAAAATAGGAAAGATTCGTGGATATAGGAATCTTTCCTGTTTTTTACATTTTAGTAGCCAGTACAGGGAATGTACTGGCTGAGGGAAAAAGTTATGAAAAAGTTTATTCACAAAGTATTTCTACTTTGTAATTTAATCATACCTTTGAAATGTGAAAAAAGTGTGTTCAAAATATCAAAAAAGTATTAAAAATTTATTTCACGGCCTTTTTTGCGAATTCCGTTGTAACAAGGTCTCCGTAAGGTGTCCTAGAATCCAGCTCATCTGCGTCCTCCAGAATATCCTGTAACAATTCAAAACTGTCCTGATTGAAAATCAGATCTTCTTTCCATGTTTTCTGCTCATAATACCGGGAAACGATTGTCGTGATTGTATCTAGATCATTCTCCTTAAACTGTGGCTGAATCACCTTAGAAATTTCTTCCGGTGTATGACTGTTGACATAGTCCATTCCTTTTTGAAGCGCATTGGTAAAACTCTGAATCACATCCGGATGTTTCTCAATATAACTTTTCTTTGCGGAAAAGGCTGTATAAGGTACATAACCGCTCTCTTTTCCAAGGGAAGCAACTACATAGCCTTTGCCAGAAGACTCCAGGGTGGTGGCACCCGGCTCAAATTCTACAGTGAAATCTCCTTGCCCGCCGGAGAAAGCTGCGGCGGTGGAACCAAAGTCAATACTCTGGTCAATCGCTAAGTCTTTTTGCGGATCGATTCCATTTTGCTTCAGAATATACTCGAATACCATCTCCGGCATCCCACCTTTTCTGCCACCAAGTACAGATTTTCCTTTCAGGTCTTCCCACGAGAAATCTTCGATTGGTTCCCTGGATACGAGGAAGTTTCCTGCACGTTGGGTAAGCTGTGCGAAATTCACCACATAATCGTTTGCGCCCTCATTATACGTGTAGATGGAGGACTCAGAGCCCATGAATCCGATATCTGCCTGGTTGGAAAGAACGGCGGTCATTGTTTTGTCAGCGCCAAACGGGGATAACATGTTAGGCAGAGACTTTCTCTGTAAGATACGGAAAAACGTATCCACACCTTAAACAGAGACACTCTGAACAAAATCAACATAGTTAATGGTATAGTCCGGCTTTAGGTGAATTTGCCGGATAATATTACGCCAGAAAGTCCGTCGGTTTTCTTCGGCTAGAGAATGGTAGATGGCAAGGAAATCTTTTTGAAGAAGTGATTCTACGGAGGAATAATCGCTTTCCGGCTCTATGATAATAGCTTTTAAGCCGTTTTTTTCAGATTCAAGAGCATCGTATTCTTTGCTATAATAGTCCCAGGTGATACGGTCTTTCTGAAAGAGAAGATTAAGCCGGGACATTTCTTTTTCGATTTGTTCCTCTGTGCGAACTTTTGGCTTTTGTTTGTTTTTCTTTTGAATCTCATCCACACGAATCTTATATTCCTCGAACTCTCTTTCCAGGTTTTCAAGCAGATATGTTTCTATAAGATTCTGGCTTACTTTGTGCCTGTTCGTGCAGATTCGGTCAATCATAGCACGATTACAACGGTAGTAGCAGTAATCTCGTTTTTCACCGGTCTTACGATTGATAATTGACCGACAGCCAGTACCGGCCAGAATCTGTCCACATTCAGGACAGCGGATCATCCCAGTGAAATAATAGATTCGTCCGGATGGTGTATTTTTAATGTTCTTTTTGCTGATTTTCTGCAAACGTGCCCATCGTACTTCAGAAACATAGGAAGGACAATATGGGATTCCTCGGTACGTTCCTTTGTAAAACTCGCTTGAGAGCATGGTACGAAGGCAACTGTATGAAAAGGAAGGATCGTAATGGCTTTGTATGTAACGCAGCGTAGCTTGTTTTCCCTGATGTTTTTCAAAGTAATCAAAGAAAGCGTTCACTAGCTCTTCCTGATCAGGATCTTTCACCATGCATTTTTGGCCGTTTACCACACCGATCTTATATCCCCTTGGCATATTGGCCTCTCCAAAGATGACCTTCTTCTGACGGATCGAAGCTTCATTTACAAATTTGATACGCTCAGAAGTCGTATCGACTTCATTTTGTCCGATCGACAGTACGACATTCAACTGTAGACGACCGTCACGGGTTTCCATATTGATTCCTGGTTCAGATGCAGAAATCCAGTAAACCTTATATTCATCTAGGATGTCCTGTACCTTGTAGAAATCGGACATGTTACGAAACCATCGATCCAAACGCCAGAAGAGGATTACATCAATTTTACCAGCTTTGACATCCTCCAGGAGGGCATGAATGGCTTTCCGCTTTTTCAGCTCTTTCCTGGCTGTCTTACCTTCATCTGCATAGACTCCGACAGGAATCATCCCATGATCCTTTGCATAAGAAGTGAGATAATCTTTTTGAGCCTCAAGTGATTTTCCATGTACGAGCTGCTCTGATGTGGATACACGAATGTAAATAGCGCAGCGTTTGATTTTTTCAGACACGGTATCATCTCCTTTATGTAATTGTATAATAATAACAGCCAAAACAGAACAAAAGTTCTGGATTGTAAGGCTGTTCCGAAGATGATACAATATTTTTGACTTAATATACGCATATCTTCGGATATGTATCCCGTCCTGGTGTTGGCGCGCCGGGGCGGTTTTTTTATAAAGTATCTGAAATACAGATTTTCAAATCCTCAAAGATTCCGACTTGTATCGTATCGGAAAAGGTATACTCTGACGTATCCTCTGATTCAAAATTGTAAACTGTAACCCTGTCTTTTTCAGGGTCTACAATCCAATATTCCCGTACTTTAGCCGTACGGTATTTGAAAAGCTTCGTGTAGTAGTCCATGCGTCGGCTTCCAGGTGATACAATTTCTATGATCCAGTCCGGCGCACCGTTACAGCCCTTATCTGTAAGCTTCTCAGGAGAACAAATCACGCTTATATCCGGTTCCACGTATGTTTTATCATTTTCGTTCAGAAAAACAGCAAACGGGGCAATATATGGCTTACAGGAACCACCTTTTTTCTTGATGTATTCTCGTATTACTCCAGCAAGCTCCAATAAGAATTCCTGATGTTTACGGCTTGGCGGCGCCATATAGTAAATATTGCCGTCAATCAGTTCTGCCCGTTCCCCCTCTGGAAGTGCATAGATATCATCAATAGTAAAATGGCTTTCTTTTGGTAATGGCATAGTGCGACACATCCTTTCTAAATATGAGTATTACCCTGATTGTATATACTATTGCCGATAAACAGCTTTGTATTTTATAAAAGATAAGTTATTCAGCCGGGTGGAACTCTGGCATCTCTTTAAGATTGCTAGGGCGTGATAGCTACCTGTTCTATCCTTAAAATAACTTACCTTTATATCTCTGAAATTAGTGGCAAACTTTACAAGGTCTGGATTTTCCGCTTTCCGAAATAGAACCACTATATATATTCTTTGAGCGGCTTAAACTTGGACAATTTGGAGTTGAATGATAAACATCACCACTTGCCACCCAATATACAGTCTCTCCAGTTTGAACTTGCTGTTGAGAAGATGTTTGATTTTGAGTTTCCTGTTCGGCTTGGATGCGAGCCTCTTCTTCTGCTTTTTGTTTTGCCTCTTGCTCGGCTTGGATGCGAGCCTCTTCTTCTGCTTTTTGTTTTGCCTCTTGCTCGGCTTGGATGCGAGCTTCTTCTTCGGCCTTTTGCCTTGCCTCTTGTTCGGCTTGTTTTCGTTTGGCTTCTTTGTCAGGATCGGTAACGGTTATTTTTTCTTTATTACTTTTTATTGAATCATTTGCAATCAAGTAAATATCAGCGCTTCCCTCATTTTTAAAAGTCAATATGGCTTTGCCGTTTTTGTATTTGACAGATGCAATATCATTATCTGATATATCCAAAGAGGAAATATTCGCATCTTTTGGAGAGAGATCTAAAGTAATAGACGGCTTTTCTGTAATTGCAAAATCCTTTTTATCCAAACTTATATGTAATTTTTCCAAGTCTGGGGTAGAGGGTAAATTTATACATAAAATAAGAGATACCAATGTTATACATCCTGAAATCAAAATGTGTTTTCGCTTTTTCTTTTTATCAGGATTCTTTCGAATAGCAAAAAATATAGTAATAAAGATTCCTGGTAGCCATAAAATTGGTGACAAAATAATCGCTGCAAGAATTAATATAAAATACAGAAGATATACTAAGCAGCCTTTATTTTTCTTGTCATCATTGTCAGGAAAATTAGAATCAGCCTGTGGAGTATTGGATGTAGAGTGGGAAGTAGAAGATGTTTTACTTCCGGATGTTTCTACATAACTGATTCCAGTCCCGGGAATTCCAATACTTTTGGTGCGTTTCCCTTTTGAATTGATCGTGTAATGGGCACCACGAGTTCCAAACGTAATACTGGTGCTTTTTTTGTTAAGATTCAGCTTTACGCCAGGAGCAATTTTAAAACTTTTTCTAAATCTTAATGCCATTTTTCCTCCCTTTCCCCTTACATTGAGTAAACCCATTTATATAATCGCTTATGCGGTTATACCTTTTCCATGACTGCCAGATTCGGAATAAAATAAATTATGTAATTATCTATTTCGGTACAAATACCGTACTTATCACGATAGCAGTCGATGCATTCTTGTAAATATTCTACTGTTACTTCTAAAAATTCAGAAGCCTCATATGCTGACTGGCATCCCGATTCAAAAGCGTTGACGATCCCGGTCAGCCCGATCAACTTGTTATATCCCCACAGGCGAGCCTGTCGTTCCTGTTTCCGGTTTGACAGATCTTCCATATTTAGGATATTTCCGACTGATGTATGATGGTGTCCAAGCTCTTCTGCAAGAACACAGATTTTTTCTGTTGTATTATATACTGATGTATTAATGGCAATATTGCCATCTATGTATATACCTTTTAGACTCTCTTCTCCCAAGTAGTAATCATGTATTTTTACTTTATCTTCAAAGGCTTCCTGTTCTAATTTTTCCAGCTTATTCACGGCAATCCCTCCATATTTTACAGTATATTTAGAAGAGGTGTGTAATAAACTGGACTTACTTATCTTCCTGCTTGATGAATTTCGCAAAAGCTTCTATTCTGTCGAGCTGCTCCTCAGTGAATTCAGTTCCATCAAAGTGGGCGGCGCGGGTATGAGGCTCTGGTTCTTCATTGCAAAAATATTCTGCCGTAACTCCAAGCGCCCTTGCAATTTTAATTAATGAGTCTATATCAACTCGATTGCTGTCCCTACGGATCAAAGAATATATAGTTGTTGGTGGAACGCCAGCCTTAGAAGCTAATTCATTCGCATTCGTGTCTTGTTCTTTCATTAATTTTGTCAGTTTGCTTCCAATTCCCATACTATCATGCCTCCTATATGAACAACATAACACAGATGAGTAGAAAAGTAAACAAAAATATATTCAAGTGAAAAAATAATTATTGACAATATGCTCAAGTGCGTGTATATTAAAAATATAAATTTACTCAATTGAGTAGAAAGGAGAACTGAAGAAGTGGCATACATGAATTTAAAAGGGGAGATGGCGAAAAAAAATATTACAAATGAATCAATCGCTAATCTTCTTGGAATCCATCGTAATAGTGTCTACAACAAAATAAACGGAGAAAGCAAGTTTTCTATCGATGAAGCATTGGCAATAAGAAACGCATTTTTCCCTAATTACGATGTAGATACCTTATTTGGAGAAAACAGAGGAGGTGAGGAATAGATGGATGTAAAAAATCTTGACAGTGTTTCTAGAGAAGAACAGAAAGCAATTTTAAGTAATGTCATTTCTCGATGTATGATTGAAAATCACATGACATTGGAAAATCTGGACGAAGCATGTGAGGTTATACGAGAGATTTATAGAAAGAATGCAATAATGAAAGGCTGACAATATAGCCAGCCATCCCTATTATCCTTTATGACATTCACGACAACAAAAATAGCAACCGTCAAAAGTTTTATTCGGATGCTTCCGCATTGCTTCAAGCTTTGCGGATTGACACGAACCAAAATACCCGATGTATTCCCTGTTTAACAGAGAAGGAAGATAAGAGCAATCTTCCGTATGAATTTCATGGTATCCATTTGTGTCAGCATGAATGTTGAAGTAGTAGTGTTTCAATATGTTCACCACCTTTCTGATCGAATATATGTTCTGAATATAGTATAAAGTATTGGGGTGAGTAAATCAACAGAAAAATATTTAAAAGCACAATATCTTGTATAAAAGCTCTATAAATGAAATGAACAAATTCTAAATACAAGGATTTCTCGATAAAACATTGGATTATCTGTTCCAAACGGATGATCCAGACAAGAAGGAGGTGGTATAGATGGAGGAGAAAACTCAAAAAAGTATAAAAAAGACGCTTGAATTAGAAGAAGGAACGCTATCGGTTGAAATATCTGCCGAGAACGTCCCTGTATCGAGAACTAATAGTTCTTATGAAATGTTTTTAGAAACATTAGTCGAAAGAACAAAAGAAGAATTTAAAAATTTATAAGGTCGGTCTGTATTAAATGAAAAATTAATTGTTGAACCTTAATATACCCTTTCATCATTTGATAGCAAGAGTATACAAAAAAATCACAGGAAAGAAAGGAGAGTAATAGAGATGTACATACATGAAGCTGTAAGGGAAGCAATGAAGATAAATGGAATAATCTTCCGAAAATCTATGAGAAGAACTGAATCAGAAATATTCGCTGTGATCAAACCATCAAATAGTTATGAAACGTGTCAACTGATTATAAGCAGATATGGAAAAGCGGAAAGAGCCGCGAGGTCATGGAATCCAACAGCAGATGACCTCACGGCTGATGATTGGAACTATTCAGGGGATGAACTTCGAAATAAAGTCTGCAAGGAAGATAAGAGCAATCTAAGGAGGTGTGAAAGCATGGATTATGAAAAGTTTAGATTACAAGTACGAGATTTAGCTACCAAAGCGTACAAAGATTTGAAAGAAGAATCAAAAGATTACGGGGAATTGCGACAAAAGTGCAAAAAATACTGTACCGGACTTTTATACAGAGACAAAGATATGGGGAACTATGTCAAGGGCTGTTTTGAAAAATTATTCATACACGATTTGAGAGATACACAAATAACACATCTCTCTGATTAAGTCTATATATTTTCAATTTTACAACCAATACAGGAACTGAGGAAGCAGGGATTTCGATTTTAACTACATCTTTACACAGGTATTCATTTCCATCAAAGTATGAGAAACCTACTTATTCCAGATAGATGAAAAGGAGGGGGAAGTATGAAGAAGGATAAAAAAGAAAAGAAACCGTCAAAGATAACGGTTTCGGATGTGGCTCTGGTATTAGCGATATTAAACTTTTTATTTGTTCTTTCTGGAATCATTTTAGAATAGGCCGAGCCTATCGCAAATTTCCATAATAAAAGTAAGAACAGAAACAGTAACAGCGATCCAGCCTTTGATGTCGGCTTTCTTAGCTTTTTTTGATAGCAAGAGATGAGAGCGTTTCGGAAGCTTTGGCATGAGTCTCGGATGACTTAGCGATGCTTTCGGAAGAATTGGCAAGCCTTTCGGCTATTTGAGAGCGTTCCTCTGATGATTTCGCAAGTTTTTCGGCTGAAGAAGCAAGTTCCTTTACGGGATCTAATTCTTTCCTGATAGAAGAGAGAATTGAGTATTCAGGGGTAAATTTATAAGGCATGATATCCGTCCTTTCATTAATTGATAAGAAAATTATACCAGAGAAAAAGGAAAAAGAACAGGAGTTAAGGACAATGCAACCCGGACAATCCGTGAGGAATAGATTTTAGAGAGGTGATGATATGGATATGGAAAAGGTCATTGAAGTATTAATCAGCCTTCTTGAAGAACAGGAGGGTGTAGAAATCAAATACGAAATTGAGAAAACCGCTTAGGCGGTCAACCAGATGGACAAGCAGGAAGGGGATGAGGTTATGTATACATACCGTGGTCATACAGGGTTTTGGCGTTGATTGAGGTACAGGATGATGAATAGGCAGAGAGGGAGGTGAAAACGTGTATATACACCAAGCAACAAAAAAAGCAGTTAAAGAAAATAAAATGATGTATCGAAAAAATGTAATGCAGATACACGGAAAAATTATAATTGGGATACTTCCGACAGACTCATATGTGACGTGCCTTATTGCAAAAATAAAAGATGGCAAGGTCGTAGATATAATGAGTCACTGGAATCCAACAAGAGACGATTTGGTGGCAAAGGATTGGGAATTAATGGACCGGCCACTTCAGAAAGAGTGGCCGGAAGATAAACTAAATCGTTTTGAAATATTCAATACATAAAGGTAGTAAGACGATTTCGTATATCTGCCCACTTGAATAAACCACTTTGATATATCCGAGGCTCTCAAGAGAAGCAAGGGAATCTCTCAATTCTTGGGTATCCTTTGTGAATGACAAAAAAGACTCAATATTTACATAGTCATCGGAAGAAAAGTTCTTCAAATTTTTTAACAATTTTTTATCCATATGAGGTCTCCTTTCTTTGTACTCGGCATGGCAGTGCCTGTATCTAAAGTATAGGAGATCGGTTGGAGGATGACAAGAGATTAAAAGAGAAGGAGGAATAAAGCGTGAATATAACATCCATGCGAATCTTACACGGAAACGCAATCGCAACAATACCCCAGTTGGCGGAGCAGTTCCATATCTGCGACCGGACGGTCAGAACGATCGTCCGCGAAATGGAAGATCAGAAAGACCGATATGGAAATTACGGGATTTTAAGCGATGGAAACTTGAAACGGGTCAACATCCTGGCATTTACGGATTACTACAACTACAGGGATATGCTCAAGTCCAAAAACGGAAAGAAGCACGTCCCGCCGTATAATCCACAGGAGATTGCTAAAGCGATGGGGTTTTATATGGAGATTATGGTGTAAATGAACCGGAGAAAGGAAAGTGAAGAGGGAGGTGATAACGATGCATCGAAGAAAACTGCGGAAATACCGGATCTTGAAAGACATCTGTGCAGTGGTCGGGGGAATTGCCGTACTGGTGATGGCCGGATCCGCTGACAGTTACAGCCAGAACATTATCTCAACGGCAGAGTTTTTTATGGCGTTCGGGATCGCGCTGGACATGATGATAGTAGCATACATAACGCATGACTGTGTGAAAGAACGGGAGAAGCATTATCTCCAGATGAGGGAACTGCGCCGGAGACACCGGCAGCAGGGCATGAAAAAGAGTGCATAGGGACGGCAATCCCAGATATACACTCGCTAAAATAACCAACTTTATTATGACAGATAAGAAAGGAAAAAGCAAATGGAGAAACAAAGAAAATATGAACTGACCAAAGAAGACCTGGAAACACTGATCTTCTTGGCAGCAAACAGAATATGCGACCAGAAGAAAACAAGTGAGGAGAAAAAGATAGAGATTTGTGGGTACGCGGCGGAGATTACAAGAGAACTAATAGACCATCTGACGGGTGAGAACCCTTTCGATCAGGATCAGATGGAGCTTGCAGATGCTGTTTTACATAAAAGTACAACTATCATAATCGGAATTCCAAGATGAAAAAGAATGGAAACGAAGAAAAAGAAATCCTTTGGATTGTCCGCTATGAAAACGGAGATATCGGGTGCCTGTATGGGACAAGGCAAGCGGCTGAGGAGTACGCACAGAGAGAAGCGGAAAAGAAAGGGACCGGATATTTCATTATCTGAGATAGGACAATCCGAACAGAAAGAAGAAATAGGAAATACAATACCCTCCCGGAGCCCGACAGCTCAAGGGAGGGTAAGCCATACATCTTAGACATACTCAGTATAGCATGTATGGCGGGAAAAGACAACGCAGGATTCCGGAGGGTACGGATCCGCATTTGAAACAGGGGGAAGCCAATCCCCTTTGAGACTCGATAAGGGTATTATTTCAAGGACAAGAAACCGGAGGAAAGAGGAGATGCCATACATCAAGACGACCTGCAAGGCGGGAAAGACAAAAGAGTATGAATTTTATTATTCATATCGATTTGACCAGAAAGGGGGGAGCCGGAAAAAGAAAGAGAACAGGACTCCAGAAGCACAGAGACAAGTCAACCGGAGGATGGCCGAGAAAAAACTCACCCGATTGATGAACGCCAACCTTTCCGGGGAGGATTATTACCTTACACTCAGCTACCGGAAAGAGAAGCGGCCGGATCGGGAGACATTGAACCGGGACATCCGAACACTTTTACGAAAACTGCGGAGGATCTACCGGAAACACGGAAAAGAACTGAAATACATATGGACGGCGGAAAAAGGGGAGAGGGGAGCTGCACACCTTCATATTGTTGTCAATGGGATCGATCATATATCACACATCATAAGAGATCTATGGGAAAAGGGATGGATCTGTATTAAGCCTTTGGATAAGAGCGGGCAGTACCGGAAACTGGCCGGGTATTTCATCAAGTATTCGGACAAGACCATGAAGACGGAGCAAGGATTCATCAACAAAAGATACTGTAGCAGTAAAAATCTTATCATTCCAGAACCGGAGAAAAAGAAGATCCGGGGACGGAACGCCTATAGCCATAAAATTGAGGTTCCGGCCGGATGGTACGTGGATAAGGAGAGCATCCGGGAGGCTTGGCACGAGATAACAGGGTATTTGTATTTTTCCTACACGCTGGTACAACTGCCGGACAACAAGGCAGACCGGGAACGGCAGAGGGAAGAATCTTATATCCTGAATCTGGAGACCGGAGAAGTGGAGATCACAGAAAGGAGGACCGACCGTGGAAAAAGCGCCAAGAATCACAAGAAAAACCTTGCGGAAACATCTGGAAGAGGTCACAGAAATTGCGTGGGAGCATGACGCGGAAGAGTCATATCGAATTGTAAAAGAAAAATGGGAGATTGGGAGCAGTAGGTCCTTCCGGGATTTTCTGAATAAAGAGCATATTACGACATATCAGAGAACGGCAGCGGAAACCATGACACTGGAAGACAAGGAAAGATTCTCCAGAGAGTGGAACAAAGCCATAGAGATGATAAAGGAGTGGAGGAGAAAGAAGTGAGAAATTACCGAGTCAAGGAAAGAAAGACACCGGATGGCCGGATCCAGCTCACCGGATCGGAAGATGCAGAGCAGGAGAAGGTGGTATGCTGGGCCAAACTGATGAGCAACGCTTACCCGGACCTGGAATTGCTCTACCATGTGCCGAATGGGGGCAGCAGGAACAAAGCTGAGGCGTCCAAATTGAAACGGATGGGAGTGAGGGCAGGGGTGCCGGATTTGGTGCTCCCGGTTCCCCGCGCCGGATACGCCGGACTGTACATTGAACTAAAAGTCGGGGAGAACCGGCCAAGTAATAACCAGAAAGACTGGCTGGAGAAATTGACGATCCAGGGCTATCAGGCGTTGGTCTGTTATGGTGGGAACGAGGCGATCCGTGCACTGGAACAGTATGTAAAAGCGCCAAAGACTATTTTGGAGATGAGGGAAGGAAGAGAAGGTGGAAATTTGTAGAAGAATTCTGGAATGGATCCGGAAACCCAGGAGAAAAGAGATGACAAAGAAGCAGGAAGAGGAAAGCGCGTGTGAAAGGGTTCCCGATGAGAGTGAGGGGAAACCAGATCAGGAACAAGAGCTGGTGGAGGAGATAGAGTCATTCAATGATGCGCTTTCAGAAATAGGGAAAACAGCACAAGAGGCTATGGACTCATGGGATCAGTTTCACAAAGTTTGGGAGCAGGAGATAGAAGCTGTTGCGAAAAAGCTTGCAGAAAAATTTGCGAAGATCGAAAGAGAGGAAACGAATAATTGGAGGAAACTACACGGGAAACCGATGAGAAGGAGAGGTGGATGGCATGGCAGGATTTGATGTAATAGAGATGCTGAATGGAAACAGCATCCAAGCGGCGGGAGCGCGGAAATGGTATCAGGAAGCGAATTATGAGGACGCGAAAGAGATCATACGGGATGAGCTGGGAAATATCCGGAACTCCTTCGTCAAGGTAGGATACTTCCTGCGGAGGATCAAAGAGACAGAAGGATATCAAGAGGATGGATATGAAACAATCTGGGATTGTGCGAAAGACCAGTTTGGGATCACCAGGACGACCGCCAGCAGATGGATGGAGATTAACCGGCGTTTCTCCGAAGGAGGATACAGTCCATATCTGGCGGAAGAATATAAGGGGTATAACAAGAGCCAGCTACAGGAGATGCTGTACCTCCCGGAGGAAAAGCTGGAAGAGGTGGATCCGGGAATGACCGCAATGGAAATCCGGGGCAGCAGGAAAGAGCCGGAAGAAAAAACACAGGAAAGTGCGGAAACGCACAGAGAAGAGTGCGAGGAAGAGGACGAGATCCCAGGACAGATGAGGGAGGAGGACTACCTGGAAGAATCAGAAGAAGTAGACACTCCAGACATAGCGGACGAAAAAACGAGTGAGATTCAGAGGATAGTAGAGGAAGAGCGGCAGCGGCAAGATAGGGAGAACCCGGATCCGGGGCGGCAGGATACAAAAGAGAAAGCGTCGATTCGGGAACAGAAAACAGAAAGCATCCTGGACACCGCAACGAAAGAAGAGGATGAAATGTATGCAAGAAAGCTCCATGTATTGAAAATGCTGGAAAAGTATTACATTTATCTGAATGAAGAGGAGATAGAGATTCTCAAAGGTATGGTACAGGATTGCAAGAGAAGAAAACAGGAGTATGCGTTGGAAGACTGTGGAACAACGTCATAGGAAATAGAAAGGAGGGACAAAAAATGCAGATCGAGGGGGATCAGTGCCGGAGATGCGGGTCACTCCAGACAGAAGTTATAGATCGCAGATATCGGAAAAAAGTAGACAGAGTCATCCGGAGACGGAAATGCCTGGAATGTGGATATAAGTGGAATACAGTGGAAGTCTATGCGGATGAATGGGAAAGGCTATCCAGAAAAGGACGATAATTAACCAGAACAAACGGAAGGAGAGCGAGTTGCGCGCATAATAACCGGTTTCTCCTGAGTGAATGATGACAGAAAAAGAGATTAGATTGGTAGAAGAGAGTGTCCCGCTTGCGGGGTACGTTGCGAAACGCTGGGTGAAGCAAGCTGGGATAGAGTGGGAGGATGCCCTGTCGGCAGCGGAGTATGGGCTTGTCAAGGCGGCAATGAGCTTTGAAGAGGAGCGTGGCTTCTGTTTCAGCACTTATGCGGTACGTGTCATGGAGAATGAGATCCGGATGGAGCTGAGGAAGAGGAACAGACGAAAAAAAGTCGTGTATTTTGGGGATCCGGTCAGTGGGGCAGAAGGATTGACACTGGGAGACACGATTGCAGATACCAGAGACCATTTTGGGATGTCGGAAACAGTGCATGATCTGATCCGAAACAGAGATCTTACGGAGAAAGAGCGGGAAGCGGTACTGCTTCGGTTTCAGCATCCAGAGAAGACCCAAGAGGAATGTGGCCAGATGATTGGGATTGGACAGTCTGCGTTTTCGAAGTACCTGAACAGTGCAAGGCGGAAACTAAAAAGGGTTTAAACCAGAACAAACGAAAGGAGCCAGCCTCCGGCCGTGGCAAGGGTATACCGGGCTTCTTAGAAAAATGGATAAAGAGAAAAAATCAATAGAGAGAATAAAAATGGCAAGTGAAATGAGCCTACATCACTATGGAAAACCGCTTGTTTGCACGTATAGCGGAGGTAAGGATAGTGATGTGATATTAGAGCTTTTTAAGCGATCCGAGATCCCATTTGAGGTACATAATAGCCATACCACAGCAGACGCACCCCAAACAGTTCAGCATATTCGGAAGGTATTCCGGGCTTTGGAAATGCAGGGTATCCCGTGCGAAATTGAGAAACCAACCTACAAAGGAAAAAGAACAAGCATGTGGGAACTGATACCTCAGAAACTTATGCCACCGACACGGCTTGTGAGATACTGTTGTTCTGTCTTAAAGGAAACGGGATGTAAAAATAGATATATTGGAACAGGAGTAAGATGGGACGAAAGTATAGCAAGATCAGATCGCGGAGAATTTGAGAGACTTGGAAAGACAAAAAAAGAAACTGAGAAATTTGATGCAGTCATGCTGATGAACGACAATACAGCATCCCGCCGAATGACAGAGTTATGTATGCGAAAGAATAAAATGGTAGTCAACCCGATTATTGATTGGACGCATACCGATGTATGGGAGTATATCCATTCAGAACATATTGAAACATGCGAATTGTATAAAATGGGATACGACCGTGTGGGCTGTATTGGATGCCCTATGATGGGCAAGAAACGCTGGAAAGAATTTGCGGACTTTCCAAAATACAAAAGCCTATATATACATGCGTTTGAACGGATGCTTAAAGAGCGAAACAAAAGAGGGAAAGAAAGCAAATGGGAAACAGGGGAAGAGGTTTTTAGCTGGTGGATGGGAAATGATGATATACCAGGTCAAATGTTCTTAGATGAAATTTGTGGTGATGAGAATTAAATCACAACAAACGAAAGGAGATCAGAGATGGCGAAGTTATTAAACAGACCATATACGAACGAAGAAAAGAGGCAGATTCTTGATATGCTGCGGGGAAACATAAACAGAATATCTGTCTCGACTGATGTCGAAGAGATTGTATGTCAGCTAAATTTTGCTGTGGATAGGCTGTCTGCGGTGGCTTATTCGAGGATTAAGGAGATCAGAGATGGAGAGATTAACAATACCAGATAAGAAGATAGACGGCGGATTAAGAAGAGCCATCATTGACGCCCGAGAAGTACGGAAAGAAGCAATGACTATTTACTGGTCGTTAAAGAAATACGAGGACACCGAACTTACCCCGGAGCAGATCATGGAGTTGAAAGAAGCAGTTCAGAAACTCGAAAATATATTTGGAGATGAAATTACAGTTAATCAGGTTATTGATTTTTTCGTTGATTTCTATATTGCACAGGGTGATCCAGACAGAGTGGAAAAAGCAGAACTGTTGACAACGAAGAAGCTGCGAAGTGGCAGGAGCTGAAAGAGCGGGATACGGCGAAAAGAGTAAAAAGGGATGCGGATGATATTCCGTATTGCCCTTATTGTGAGAGTCCCAATGTGTACTACTACGAAGAAAATATGGAATACGATTTTTGTCCAGATTGCGGACAGAGGTTGAAATGGGAGGAATAAACGATGAAAAAATGGAATCAATGGCAACTTATAGATGAAGGGTATAGGATTGAAAACGCAAAGATTACTAATGTGTCGCTTAATATGGAAAATCATGGCTGTTTGTGCTTAGATTTGGCGTTGGAATGGGACGGCTGTGGATGCGTGTATGGTGGCTATGTTCTGGGTAAAGGATACGTCGGAGCGGATGATGATTTTTTTAAAGGATCCTCAAAAGGCTGCGAAGCGATTATGCGAATTATGGATGTGGTAGGCGAAAGTGAACTTTTGAAGCTAAAAGGGAAATACATACGGATTGCTCATAAAGACTTGGAAAGTACGATTGAAATTATCGGTAATATCATAAAAGATAAGTGGTTTGACTATAGGACATTCTTTGAAAAGGAGGACTGACATGCACATATTCGAAGATGAAAAGACTGACAGATTTGGAAACTATCCCATATGGATAAAGGGAAAGGATGCAAACCCACAGAAAATACATGAAGAATTATACAGGAGATACGGCGGGCAGGGGTACAAATTCGCAATAGTATTTGACTGTTCCGCAGACGAGTGGGAGGATCCGGAGAAAGAAACGCCAGTATATTTTCTTGACACTATACTGGATGAACTAATCTTTTATTGCGGACCGGAAGAAGTGAGAAGGAGGTTGGATGAACTGACATGCAGGAATTAGAGAAGATTCTGGAAGAGATGAAGAAAATTAAAGATGGGAACAGGAAAGAAAACTTATACGCAAAGTATCCACCAAAGGACGAGCAAGGAAAAATCCTCAACGGGTATTCGCAGGGATATGAAGATGGAACAGATAATTTTTACAATGTGATGGTAGATATCATCCACAAGCACATGGGAAATGACGGCTGGATTCCGGTGGAGGAGCGTTTGCCGGAAGTGCCAGACGATATGGAGGACGAGTATTGTCCAGAGTTTAACGTAACAATAAAAGGGGCAAGCCGCGCAACAACTCTAAAGTACAGTCCAGACGGCGCATGGTTTGACGACTCGGGACAAGTATATGTTGTTATCGCATGGCGACCTCTTCCAGATTTATACCGATCGGAGAAAGGAGCAGAAATTGAAACGAAACAGGATGGAACACGAAAAGAAGATTGATACAGCGAATCACTATGAATGCCTGGAGACGGATGTGCGGGAGGATGCCAGGAAGAATTTCAAGCGTCAGCCGTATAAGTCGGTTGATGTGGCGAAGTACATAGCGAAAAAGTTCGGGATTGGAGGTGATGCCGATGGACGGAGAACAGAAAACCATGAGTGAAAATGACAAGAAAAAGGAATATCTACGGAGCTACCGTCAGCATGTCAGAAGAATTCATAGAATCAATGCGGAGATTGCGGAACTTAGATCTATGAAAATGTATCCAGGGATGATGTTTAATGATGGGATGCCGCATGGCAGCGGAGGGCAGGGGGACTTATCAGGATATGCAGCAGATCTGGACGAAATGATTCTGAAGTTGCAGCACGAGCGGTATCTCAGGATCAAAACATACCAGCAGATTGTAAGGCAGATCAAGAAGCTGAGATCCGAGAATGAGAAGGACATACTTTTCTATCGCTATATAACCGGACTCGACTGGTGGGAGATTGCGGAAAAAATGAGTTTTTCAGAAAGATGGATATATCAACTTCATGGAAGAGCACTTGCACATTTTGAATTACCAAAAGAGTTCATAGAAGTTCAGCCGGATATGTGATATTATGATATCATCGAAAAGAAACAAAAGGGGAAGCACCTTACCAGAAATGACAGGGTGCTTCTTTGCGCACCTCGTGAATCTCAAAATACGTATTATATGTATAAAAGTATTGACAATACGTGCAATACGTGTTATTATATAATCACAAGGAGGGATTAAATGAGATTCAGAGAAATGGATAAGATACTTAAGGAAGACGGGTGGTACGAAGTTTCACAGAGAGGCTCCCATCACCAGTATAAACATCCAACAAAGCCGGGAAAGGTTACAGTACCGGAACACGGAGGGAAGGACATAAACCTTACAGTAGCAAAGAAAATATTAAAACAGGCGGGGCTGTAAAGCCCCAGTGCCTGAAAGATGAAAGAAAGAGGTGTGCTTATGAAATTAGTTTATCCAGCAGTATTTACTCCATATGAAGACGAGTCCGGTGGATACGCAGTAGAATTTCCAGATCTTACTGGATGCGTAACGGGAGGAGACAGTATGGCAGAGGCTGTATTTATGGCAGAAGATGCCGCAAGCGGATGGGTACTGACAGAACTTGAAGACGGAAATAAAGCACCGGAAGCAACCGCAATCAATGAGGTTGCAACGGAAGAAGGGCAGTTCGTGAGTCTGATTGCTCTGGACATGGACGCATACGCAGCAAAATACGGAAGCAACGCAGTCAAGAAAACATTGACAATTCCTGCATGGCTGAATACATTTGTAGAACAGAATGGAATAAGCTGTTCAAAAGTATTGCAGGATGCGCTTAGCAAAATGGCGCAGGTAAGATAATAATCGAATCTCATTTAAGGCATAAAGCATCTGACAAAGGTCAGGTGCTTTTTTTACAGGGGAACGTAGCGCAATGGAAGAGCAAACGGCTTATATCCGGGCGGTTGCAGGTTCGAGTCCTGCCGTTTCTATTGGAAATTTCCTCTAAAACCCTTGACATACGTATACGTATATAGTATAATAGAATCAAGAAATGAGGAAAGGAGAATGGAGATGGCTAAAAAACATAAGAAAAAGCACCGACTTGAAAAAGCGGCACTCATAGTCAGCATAATAAACGGTCTGGTAACTGCGATTTGCTTAATCTATGAGACGTTTTTCAAATAGGTGCTAGGCGGTGGGCTTGCCACCCATCGCCTATATTATAAGTCATCTCAGCAAATAAATCTATGAGAAAAAGTATAATTGTATCAAATTTATTATCTCTCTTCCTGCTTGGATACTACGCTGTGACAAAAGGGCTTGACTGGATCATTGGAACTGCACTGATCATAAGCGTGATATCTAATATTTTGAATATTGTATACGAGGTGAGAGATGGAAGAGAAAAAGGTTAGGCCACAGGATAAGTGGGATGCAAAGGCGGGGCTTGTCCCAAAGACCTACAAAGTAAATGAAAAAGTGGCAGAAGAGTTTCGGGCTGTGTGCAAAAGCAAAGGAATTGCGATGGGGACACAGATCACTAAGATGATGAAGGAGTTTATAGACCAATCGAATAAGGAATAAGAAGAGAGCATCCGGGAAACCGGATGCTTTTTACATGTAGTAAATTAATATGAGAATAGTTAAGGAGATTTACATGACAGATCAGGAAGTAAAGCAGGTCTATAATTCGGCGCGATGGCAGCAGGTTAGGGATAGGATTTTAATTAGGGATCGGCATGAGTGTCAGGATTGTATTCAAAGGTTGCGGACGGCAGCAGAAAAAGAAGAAAGATTATTCGGGGAAGATGCAAAGATCCGGAGGGCGACACAGGTCCATCATATCAAGGAACTAAAAGAAAATCCGGAGCTTGCATTTGATGAAGAGAATCTGATTAGCTTATGTACACAGTGTCACAACATAAGGCATGGGAGACAACCAAAAAGATTTGTGAAAAAGAAAGAACCAGTCACAGAAGAAAAATGGTAGAAAAATTTCGGAATAAAAAAGAAATCCCCCCGGGTGAATTCTCAATGAAAAATTTTTTAGTGGAGAACGGGGATGTGGGTATGACTCTGGAGAAATTTTCGCGCGCGCGTGAAAGGGGTATATATGATTATATGTGTATGTGGAATGATTGCAAGTGGAAAGAGTACATGGTGTGAAAAGCAAGGAGGAATTATCAGCGATTATGATTTAATCGGTGATAAAAACGAACAGATAAAATTTACGTTGAATATGGACAATAAAGGGGAAGATGTGTTTCATATTACCTGTTTTCCAACCCCAAAAGAGCGGGAAATGTTTACGGATAGAAATGTGAAATATGTATGGATTAATACAAGTTGGGAACAGTGTTATGAAAATATATTCAGGAGAAACAGGAAGAGGGATATAAAAAATATAGAATGTACATTATCTTCCAATGAAGATATTTATGAAAAATATCAACATTCAAATATACAATTTGAGATAATTGATGTGTTCCCTACAGAAGAAAAATGGTAAAAGATATCTGACGCAAAGGGAGGTGGTAGTGTGACAAAAACAGAGATTAAAGAATCGCTTTTAGAACAGTTAAGATTACAGAATAAAACATCCGATTTTTATCTGGATCTGGTTAGTGATTACATGGATTACTGGAGTCTAAAAAAGAAGTTGATTACAGATATCCGGAAAAAAGGAATCCGGTACGACACGGTCAATGGAAATGGTATCAAGGTCGAAAAACCCAATGAATCCGTGACAAATCTGCCAAAGATCACAACTGCCATGCTGAAAATATTAAATGATCTGAATTTAAAAGAACCTCTTTCAAATTCTTCAGCAGAGGATGATTATTTGTAATGATTAATTGCAAAGAAATTGAAGAATATCTTAGGTATGTAGAGGATAACCCTAAAAAAATAAATCGGGAGAGATCGCTTCTGATCAAGAACATCGTTTTGCCGACATTACGGAGAAATGATGTTTTTTTTGACGAAAAAACATATCAAAACTGTTTAAAATATTGCGAAAAACACTACTATAAGTTCTTTCCATATCAGAAATTCATCTATGCCTTTGCCTTTATGTATGTGGACGACAGGCCGGTATTTCGAAAGTTTTTTATTATGATGGGAAGAGGGAATGGGAAAGATGGATTTATAGTGCCACTGGTCAATTTTTTCCAGACACCATTATATGGGGTGAAGAATTATCATGTAGAGATTGTGGCAAATTCGGAACAGCAGGTAAAAGATACCTTTAAAGTAGCGTATGATGCGATGAATATTCCAGCCATGAAAGGAAAGTTCAAAGTTACGAAAGAATTAATTACAAACACAGCAACTGGATCAGAAATGAAGTATAACACATCAAATGCGGCGACAAAAGATGGGAAACGTCCAGGGTGTCTGGTTTTAAATGAAATTCATGCTTATGAAAATTATGACCAGATCAATGTATTTGAATCCGCGTTTGGAAAGGTAAAGCATGCAAGGGAATTTATCTTGACTACAAATGGGTATGTACGAGAGGGGCCAATGGATGAATTGTTGGATCTGATGGAGGAAATACTGGAAACCGGAGAAAACCAGTTAGGATATTTCCCCTTTATCTGCAAGATTGACGGTATTGAGGAAGCGGATGATCGGTTAGCATGGCATAAGCCAAATCCTTCAATGGAATATATGCCGATTTTGGAGCACCAGATCCTTCAGGATTATCTGGAAATGAAAAAGCTGCCAAGCAAAAGGCCGGAGTTTATGACAAAGAGGATGAACTGGCCTGACAGGAATGATGAAGCAACAGTAGCTTCCTGGGAAAATATTTTGCGATGCTGTTATTCGGATATCAAAAAGAAGACGATACGGGAGACACCGGATACCCAAGGGAGGCTTGCGGTCATTGGGATTGATTATGCAGATGTTAGGGATTTTGCGTCAGCAGGAGTTTTGACGGAGAAAGATGGAGAATATATCTG
This sequence comes from Sellimonas intestinalis, assembly GCF_001280875.1. Taxonomy (GTDB): domain Bacteria; phylum Bacillota; class Clostridia; order Lachnospirales; family Lachnospiraceae; genus Sellimonas; species Sellimonas intestinalis. Next base: position 223,916 of record NZ_LGAJ01000003.1, read on the forward strand.
GAGACAACACACATGGATATGTGAGGAGTCCCCGTTTTTAAAATCCATTAAATTTCCAATATTTCAAAATATGGGACAGCCGGAATTTTCGGATTATGAGATCACACCAGGACAGGTAATTCCTCCAGAAAATATAGTGCGGTGGTGTATGGATCGAATGAATGAATATTATGTACTTAAAATTACAATGGATACATACAGATACCGATTGTTTAAGATGTTATTTGAGTCTTATGGAATTCGCGAAGAAACAAAAAAAGACCCGTATGGGCAGATGCGGCTCATAAGGAAGATTGGATCCGTGTGTGGGATTATAGCACCGGAGATAGAAAAGCTGTTTGCGGAAGGGAGGATTAATTATGGAGCGTCTGCCATTATGCGGTGGTATACCAATAATACAGAGGTGTTGACAGATCGGTATGGAAACAAGCAGTATGGGAAAATAGAACCGAAGCTAAGAAAAAATGATGGGTTTATGGCGTTTCTGGTATCGATGTATTCCAAGGATTTAATAAAGGAGAAAGTGATATATGTTTGATTTCTTATTTCAAAATAAAAAAGGAGATTTGGTATCATATACAGATAGCATTACCGTAAACATTAAAAAGCTTGAAGTAGCAAAAATGGCTATTGAAAAGGCGGTAGGAATGATCGCACATGCAATAGCGAAAAGCGAGTTTATCGTCAATAGAAAAGGGAAAAGAGAAAAGGATCATATTTACTGGCTGCTGAATATTCGGCCAAATCCAAATGAAACGGCCACGGATTTCTGGATTGAAGCTATCCGGCGTTTGTTGCTTGATGAGGAGTGTGTGATTTGCTATGTAGGAAATCATCTATACATTGCGGATTCATTTACAGTAAATAATTCTGTTATGGTCCCAGAGACCTATAGTAATGTCACGATTATATCCAATGATAATACAATAAAACTGCAAAGGGGGTTTACATCAAATGAGATTATCCATCTCAGGAGCAGAAACAAAAAAATTATAGGGTTTCTTGAAAAAGTGTTAAATATTTATAATAGCACGATCAGTGCAATGTGCGCGGCCAAGAAGATCTCAAGTATTCCAAGATATACGTTGGATGTAGAGGGATCGATGCCGGTGATTCATACAAAAGACAAAGAAGGAAAACCAAAAGTTGTTACAATCGACCAATATAAATCTGACATTAAAAAGTTGTTAGAATCAGATGAAATAGAAGTGCTTACAAATTCGTCAGGACTAAAAGTGTCCCAGCTTCAGGCACAGGCAAACGTATCCAGTGAGGATATCGTAAAGCTGGCAAATGAAATCATGGTAGAGTGTGCCTTTGCCTTTGATATTCCCAAAGCGGTCTTTCTTGGAGAAATCACAGAAAAAGCAGATAGTACCAATGAATTTATTACCTATGCTGTAGGATGGATCGTAGAATTGCTGAATGATTCATTGAACGCAAAACTGGTAGGAGAAGAAGACTATCTGAAAGGCGAAATGATCTGGATTGATATGAGCAAGTATAAACATGTCGATATTATTGAGAGCGCGGCCAATTTGGATAAGTTGAGAAGCATCGGATTCAATTTTGATGAGGTACGGGAAATGGCAGGTTGGGAATGTTTGAATACGGAGTTTAGCCAGCAGAGAGTAATTACAAAGAATTATACCAATGATCTGGGAGGTGAGAAGAGTGGAAAAGAAAATGCGGACAATTAAAAACTTAGAAGGAAGGAGGTGATCCGGTGGTCTCCCAACTGTGGGTGAAACAGTAAATAACGCTTAGGAAAGGAGAAATAAGGCAAGATGGAGAAATACTATTCCCTGGAAACAGCCGGGAAAGAAGCGGATCTCTATATCTTCGGAAGGATTACGAGTTGGCCGTGGAATGAAAAAGACAAAGATGCTTATGGAATTGTCAAAGAACTTCAAGAGTTAGAGGTTGAGACAGTGAATGTCCACATCAATTCTTATGGGGGAGATGTGGCAGAAGGTCTGGCAATTTATAATGTCCTGAAAAACAGTAACGCAAAAGTGCGGACCTATTGTGACGGATTTGCGTGTTCCGCAGCATCTGTTATATTTATGGCAGGGGAAGAACGAGTGATGAATGACGCTTCCCTTCTTATGATTCATAATGCGTGGACATATGGAGTGGGAAACGCGAATGATTTCAGAAAACAAGCAGATGATTTGGATAAGATTACCCAGGCGTCTGTCAATGCGTACATGAGTAGATGTACGATTACCGAAGAAGAAGTCAAGCAGCTCATGGATGACGAAACATGGTTGACAGCAAAAGAAGCCAAAGAGAAAGGATTTGCAACGGGGATCATGGATGAAAAGCCGGAAGGCGTCAGCCAGTCCGCGATGAAATGGATCCAACAGAGACTTTTATATGGATCAGAAGCGAGATTGGAAATACGGGATACTTCTGAAATCGAAAACAGGATCGCACAAAAGGTCACTGAAAAAGTTGTGAAACAAATCAAAGAAAATAGTAAGGAACAAGGGGACAGCACTGGATTCAGTGCTTTTTTTAATTCAGGAAAAGGAGAATAAAAGAATGAAAATTGACACATTGGACAAAGAACTTCAGCAGAAAGTCGTAACCATGCTGAATGAAGCGGAAGACAAAAGTGAAGCGATTTATCAGGCGGCTGTGATGATTGCCGAAGAGCAGCATAAGCATCTGATCAGCGAACTGGTAGAGGAGAACGCAAGGGCAGCGGCGGACGAAGACTACAGAAAGAAGCTGGGTCTTCGGGTATTGACAAAAGAGGAAACATCCTTTTATGAAAAATTCAAGGATATTAAACAGGCGATTACGGCAGAGCAGATCGATATCCTTCCAACATCGATTATTGACCGTACATTGGACGATATCAAAAAAAGCAGCGATATTCTGTCCATGGTACAGATGGCGCCGGCAGATGTAAAGAAATGGATCGTAGCGGAACACTCCGGAAAAGCAGTCTGGGGGAACCTGACCGATGCGGTTCAGGGCGAGCTATCCGCATCGATTACCGGCTTGAATATTGAACAGCACAAGATGACAGCGTATATTGTCATCCCTAAAGCAATCCGGGATCTGGCGCTTCCATTTGTTGATCGGTATTTTACGGCAGTTCTGGCAGAAGCCATGCAGGATGGATTTGTGACGGGATATCTTTCCGGGGATGGAAAGACGGGACCAATCGGGATTATGAAGCAGATTGAAACATTCAAAGAAGACGGGACGGCTGACGATAAAGCGGTGATTAATACAGTGAAAAAGTTTTCTCCGAAAGGCCTAGCGGGAGTCAGAAAAACGCTGACAAATAATGGGAAGAGAACCGTTTCTGAGCTGCATCTGATCTGTAACCCGTTAGATGAAGCAGAATATGTAGATCCGGCGCTTTATGGCGAGGCATTAACAGGAGGATACCGAAATACATCTTTCATGCCAATTGTAAAGCATGTGGACGCGAACTGCCCGCAGGGGAAGGGAATTTTTACCATTCCGAATGTCTATGTGATGGGAGCAACATCTTTCGAGGTAAAGGAGTATGACCAGACAAAAGCAATGGACGACGCGGATCTGGTGATTGGAAAGTGTTATGCAAACGGGCGTGCGGTAGATGATAATTGCGCGGTTGTATTTGATATCACAAAGCTGGAAGAATATAAGCTTCCAGTAACGACAGCGACAACTCCAGAACAGGGAAAATAATCAGTCCTGACATTATGACATTGTTTCCGGCAGGTCAGGACTTATTAGGTAAGAAAGCTTCTGATTTGGTAGGAGAGGATCTTTGTGTATATGAAGATGGAACCGTTGAAGGAACACTGAAAGCTGTTACCGGATACACGGGATTCTCCTCCGAAGAGGAAGAACAAAGCGGGCATTATTTCCCGTTCAAGCTTACAAAGACCGGAAAGAAAATGAGTTTAAAGAAAAATGGAGTGGCAGCAGAAGGAAAAGAAAACATGACGTTTGATCCAGAAATCATTTTGAGAGTATCCAAAGAAGATACATGGAAGATCGAAGTGGATGAATCGGAAGTAATTACTTTCAATTTTGAAAAAGCTGTTTTGGAATAAGTAGCAGGAGGGGATGACGTTGGAGCTGGAAAAACTGATTACAGAAATACGGCAGGATTATCAGATCCCGCCGTATTTTCAGGATACAGGATTAATGAGATACCTGGAAGAGGGAAAAGCAAGATTGGATTTTTTGAATCCAGGACAAAGTCTGGATGATGACTATACTTTCCGAATGTTGTTAAAAAACTATGTGTATTACGCTTACCATCACAAAGTGAATGAATGGGAAGATAATTATAAGGCTCTAATTTTAAGCTGGCAGATGGGAAGTGAGGTGAAGACACATGCAGATGCCTGAATATACATCAGGAGCAATGCAGCTTTATTACATCCGGCAGGACGAATCCAAGGATTATCCAGAGGAGCATTTGGAGAATTCCAATGTTGGGGACATATGGTATCGGGAATTATCAGTGTTTGATCGGACAAAGTATGAATTCGATCAGGGCGGGAAAGAAGTGACGATGAAGATTCGGATTCCAGTGTATAAGGGCATTGATAGCAGGTGTGTATGTATGATTGAAGGGAAACAGCACCATGTTTATAATGCCACGCATGTGACGGATAAAGACGGATTTCAGGAAACGGAACTTACGTTGATTCGTCCAGAAAAGGAGCTGAAAATACAATGACAAAACAGGAATTAAGCAGTTTACTGAAAAGTTTGGGAGTTCCGGTAAATGAAGGAATTACAAGCGATAAGAACACGAACGAATATCCAAGGATTGTATTTTGGCCGTATCTGGAAGAAGACGAAATGGCCTCCGGAAATGAATACCAGAATGTTGTTACATACCAGATCTCGTTCTTTGCCCGCACACCTCAGCATGACAAATATAAAGAGTTACGGAAGAAGTTGCGAGAACAGGGGATTCACCCTACATTTCAGCACGAATATGTGGAAAAAGATCCTGTATTCTCAAAAACATGGCACACCTACTTTTCCGTGGATGTGATAGAAGATGTCTGACATGAAATTTTACACGGGTGGATTGGACTTCATGGAAGACCTTATGCAGCGGTATCAGGTAACAGATGAAAAGGCGTTGTCAGCTATAGAAACAGGAGCTAAGATGCTGGCCGATGATGTAAGGAAACTCCCAAAACCACGTTCTAAGATGACCGGGTCCGGATACACACATCTTTTAGATACCGTAACGACAAGGAGAACGAAAGGTGAAATAGAAGTCGGATGGGGGAAATATTATGGCCCAATGGTAGAAAATGGAACAGTGAGGGCAGATGCGGTTCCGCATGTGATGCCGACATTCCAGAAAAATAAACAGAAGTATTATCAAGCGATTGACAAGGAATTATGGAAGTAAAGGAGAAAAAAGAATGGCAATTACGACAAAGAAACCGCCAATTAAAGAGACGGTCGGGGCGCAGTATATCTGCTTCGATCAGTCGGAAGACGGAGAATATTCAGGGGAATATAGTGAAGAGGTGGAGTGCACCGAAGTGGTAAAAAGTGTAACTGTAACAGAAAACGCGGAAAACACAGATGTATATGCAAGTGGCATCGTATACGATACAGATTCCAGCGTCTCTTCAACGGATATTGAAGTAGAAGTGATTGCGTTCCCGGCAGAAACACTGGCTAAAATGCGGGGAGATACAGTGGATGAAGGTGGTCTGATTCTTTCGGGAGGGAAAGGAATTCGTCCATTTTTTGCATATGGAAAGGTTGTAAAACTGAAAAAAGGGAAAATACGTCTGGAGTGGTATCCAAAATGCAGGCTCGCGGAAAATACAGACGAAACGAAAACGAGGGAAGAGAGCTTTTCTGAACAGACAGACACGATTACCATTAAGGCATATGCCTTTAATGATAATGAAGATATCAAAGCGATGGTCGATTCTTCCTCATCCGCATTTCCGGCAGGATTGACGGAAGAAAAGTTTTTTGAAAAACCAATACTGACAAAAGAGGATTTGACGTCAGCGGTTTCCGGTTCATAAAGGAGAGAGGCATGAAGGAAAATTTTATTGATTTGACAGACGGCACAAGGCTTTCTGTCAGGGTAAATTTTGGGACGATCTATTACCTGCAAAAACAGAAAGGATTTTATCGTATCCAGAAGAAAGCAGAGAAAAACAAAAAGAAACTGACGGAAGAAGAAAGCTTTGAGCTGGCGGCCTATGTGATTTACGCAATCTTAAGAAGCAATGGGAAAACAGTAGGATTTGACGAAGCGCTTTCCCTTGTCCCTCCAGATACGGAACAATTAGAAAAGGTACTGCAAGTATTCCAGGAAGAATATGACCGGTATGTTAAAAAAAAACAGGCACAGTCGAGTGTGATGCCGGGGAAATAAACTGGCCGGAATATATGGTGGCGGCGAGAAAGATGGGAATGAGTGAAGAAGAATTTTGGAATTCAGACCCGATCTTTTTTAACGAATGTTATGAAGTGTTCCAGAAAGATAGAAGAAGGGAGGTAGAGGCACTATATGTCGGATAAGCTACAAAGAGTAGGTCTTGTCTTTAAGGCGGACGGGTCTGTGGATTTCAATAAAAGCCTGAAGGAAGTTACAGCATCCATACAGGAAAACAGGACCGCATTTGAACTGGTGAAGTCAACATGGGATGACAGCACAAAGACGGCGGAGAAACTGAAAGAAACACAAAAATATTTGTCAGAGCAGACAAAAGATTATTCCGATAAAGTGACTTTACTGTCCCGACAACTGGATGAACTGGAGGCGGCAGAGAACCGGGATGAACGAGCAATCCAAAATAAGAGAAATCAACTGAATCAGGCAAAGACATCGCTGAATAACTACAAAAAAGGGCTGGATGAAGTCGAAGACAAGTTAAAAAGCGGAAGCGCCAGAATGAATGATTATGCCAAAAAGTTGGATGATGTTGGGAATAAGGCGAAAAGTGCAGGCGAAAAGATGAGCGGAATTTCCGCAGCGGCGGCGGGGATCATCGGGGCGGTAGCGGCCACAGTACCTGCCACTGAGGAATACCGAAAAATCATGGGATCGCTGGAAGTGTCAAGTGAACTGTCAGGATACAGCGCAGAGGAAACCAAGCGGATTTATCAGACATTGTTCGGCGTTCTTGGGGATGACCAGACAGCAGCGACTACAACGGCAAATTTGCAGGCAATGGGGCTTTCCCAACAGCAACTTACCCAACTGGTAAACGGGACGATTGGGGCATGGGCGAAGTACGGAGATAGTATTCCAATTGATGGGCTGGCAGAATCCATCAATGAAACAGCAAGAACAGCAGCAGTAACAGGAACGTTTGCGGATGTCCTGAACTGGGCAGGGACCTCGGAAGATGCGTTTAATGAAAAACTGGCTAATTGCCGCACGGAATCTGAGAGGACAAACCTTATCATGCAGGAATTGGCAAACCAGGGACTGATGCAGGCAGGGCAGAAATGGCAGGAAAATAACAAAAATCTGGTAGAGGGAAATAAGGCAACGGCAGACTTTCAGGCAGCAACCGCACAGCTTGCGGAAACAGTGGCTCCGATTATTACGCAGATTACTCAGATTGCGGCAGGGCTTTTAGAAAAATTCAATGCACTTCCACCAAGCACACAGAGGATCATCGGAGTGATAGTCCTCTTGACTGCGGCGATCGCACCCGCGCTGACGGGAATTGGATTAATGACAACGGGGGTAGGAAACTTGATGAAGGGATTTGAAAAGCTAAGTCCTAAGATCAAAGCGGTTTGGGGTGTAATAAACGCAAATCCTATTTCCAGAGCGATAACGCTGATCAGTGTGTTAGTGGGCGGTCTTGTGACTTTGTATAATAAATGCAAGTGGTTCCGGGATTTGGTAGACCCTATTTTAGACTGGATTAAGGATAAAGTCGAAAAAATAGTAGGATTTTTTGAGGACTTATTTTCTTTTGGAGATAAAAAATCCAGTGGGAAGAGCAAAAAGAAAAGCAGCAAAAAAAGCCGTTCTGTGAACCCGTTGTCATTGCGTACACCATCCATGCCGATCACATGGTATGCGAAAGGTGGGATTTTGAACCGCCCGACCATATTTGGTGCAAACGGTAGTACGCTAATGGGAGGCGGGGAAGCAGGAAAAGAAGCCGTTCTTCCGATTGACTTATTGAAATCTTATATCAGAGAGGAAAACTCCAGAAACAATGGCATCATGGCACAGATATTGTCCGAAGTAATAAAAGATCTCCAGATTGTGGCGGAGAACAATATTTATCTTGGAGATACGAAATTAGTGTCTGTGATGACGGACATGATCCTGGATAAAATGGGGCAGAAGCATCGGGCATATCGAGCGGCGAAAGGAGAGTAAAGGCAATGTATGATATCTGTTATGGTGGACGGCGGGCCTCTGAGTTTGGGGTCTGCATATCAGACAGACCAGATATTCCAGCGGCGAAAAAGAAGATGGAGAGTATTGAGATTGCGGGAAGAGACGGGATGCTCTACCTGGAGGAAGAGGCCTATGAAGAATCTGAAATTGAAATTCCGATGAATTATATTGGGCCAGAAGATGCTTGGATGGAACGGTGGAGGCTGATCCAGGGATGGCTTTCTGAAAGGAATACGGATTTGATTCTGGGTGATGACCGAAATTATTTTTTCAGAATTTCCAAAGTAGAAATTGACACGAATGAGAGAAGCAGCAGGCGGATAGGATCGTTCAAGGCGGTATTTATATCAAAGGATGGATTATCCTATTTGCAGGATGGGCTTGCGGAATATAGTTGTAAAGCGGTGAGGTATAATCCTTATCTGCTGGCCTATCCAACATATCATATTTCCGGGAGAGGAGTGTGTGAGCTTTCTGTGAATGGGAATTCATTTTCAGTAGAACTTACCGGAGAAGCATACATTGACACCGAGCGAAAGCTGGTTTATAGGTCGGATGGGACTGTAGTGAATAAGGCCGCGAAAGGGGACTTTGAAGATCTGTTCTTGCTTCCTGGAGAAAATGAAGTCGGATATCATGGTGCTTTCCAGGTCCAGGTCATACCAAACTGGAGGCGGTTATAATGATTGAAATTTATGAGGCGGGAAACGAGGATTTCCTGCACAACGGGGATATGACATTGTTGCCTGAAAGCTGTGAAACAGAGTGCGAACTCAACGGAAGTTGGGAAATGGAATTATCACATCCAATAGACCCGGATGGGAGATGGACATTGATACAGGAAGGGGCCGTGATTGCGGCTCCTTTGTTTCACTCAAAAAAGCAGCTTTTTCGGATTTACAAAAAGAAAAAAAACAGGATACGCGTCACAGCGTATGCGAGACCGATTCTATATGACGCGGCCAAGGAACTATATCTGAACAGGCTGGAAATATCGGGAACCGGGCAGCAGGTATTGAACTATATGACAAGAGGGCAGGAAAAGTACCGGGCATCCTCTGATATTATAAAAACAGCATATGTAGAATGTATAAGGACAAACCTGATTGAGGCTGTACAAGGTGATGGCGATCATTCCTTTTTGAAGAAGTTCGGAGGGGAGGTGTTCTATGACAATTATGAAATGATAATCAATGAGCAGATCGGCGAAGATAATGGGGCAAGGGCGGAATTCGGATATAATTGCAAAGAGATCGAAGAAGAGATTGATATGTCGGATGTCATAACAAGGATTGTTCCGGTGGCGTATAACGATTACATGCTTGACGGGGAAACCCCGTGGGTGGATAGTCCATTGATTGGCAATTACCCAGTGATCTATACGAAAACGGTAGAGTTTAAAGACGTAAAGCTGGCGACAGATGCCAAAGAAGGAGAGGAAAGCTTTGATTCTTTAGAGGAGCTGAGGAGAGAACTTGTAAGACGATGCCAGGAACAATTTCAGGAAGGTGTGGACAAACCGAAATGCAGTTATTCTTGTGATATGTACGCAATCGAGAATACAGAACAATACCGAAATGTAAAAGGCCTGGAAGCGATCGGGCTTGGAGATACGGTACAATGCAAAAATAAGAAATTGGGAATCACGACTACAGCGAGGGCGATTTCGATCACTTACGATAACGTCAGAAAAAAGAATTCCAAAGTGGAGCTGGGGGAGTTCCGTTATAACTACTTAAAAGAGATGTCATCGGTAGCACAGAGAGTGGAGAAGACAATCCGGGAAGATGGTTCCCTGGTTGCGGAGCAGGTTCAGGGGACGATTGATGCCATGAAAGCAAACCTGTACGCACAATCAACGGCCGCAAAAAAGACAAATTCGGCGGCGTTTTTGATCGAAGTGCTGGATGAACTATCAGCGTTATATGGGGCGATGGAAGCGGGAACACAAGGCCTTCGGGTGGCGAAAGAGAAGCTGCCGGATGGGACGTGGGACTGGAAGACAGCCGTTACAGCAGCGGGAATCATAGCGGATCTGATCGTTGCCGGAAAGTTGTCGGACAAGCTGGGAAATAATTATTTTGATCTGGATGAAGGAATTATAAATGCGCAGTCAATGATTATTGGGCCATTTGAGGTGACGACTAATGGATTCCTTTATATGAAACATGGAGAGACAACAAGTGATTCGTACTGGAGAGCGATAGTAGGGCCGGATGGACAAACGGGAGAGACCCATTTCCGGTCGGGTCGGATAGAGGCGGATGTGGTACAGACAGACAATATTCATATTGGTACTGTTGGAGTTGATGAGAAGACAACAAAAACCGGGAGGGCGGAGTTCTCTGACGGCTCCTATATGGACTTCGTAGATGGAATCTTTGTAGGAGGGAAGACTGCCGAAGGGGGAACTGTCTGATGGGATACATTGAGAATGGAACAGAGATAGCAAAAAAGCTAAATGAACAATACGGATGGGCTAGAAATCCGATTGTTGCGTACCTGGCAAATGCCCAGCAGGAGTCCAACCTCAATCCGGCCTCCTTTCAGAGCGGACAAGGAAACTGGAATTCTGGCGTAGGCTTGAATCAGTGGACACCGGGAACGAATCTACAGACTAGAGCGCGGGCGATCGGGAGGACGGATTATTTGACCATCGACTGCCAGCTTGCGGTTACTGATTATGAAAGAAGAACAGGGATCCAGTACTATGCGACAAGCGCTTACAATATTTCCTTTAATGATTTCATAAAATCATCAAGGGATATCGAATGGCTTACCTATGCGTGGGAGGCAAACTATGAAAGAGCCGGGACTCCAATGATGGAGAACCGGCTTCGCTATGCGCGGGAATGGGATACAAGAATTGATGGCATCCTGAAAAATATTGTGGAGGAAGCGGTACAATGGGCCATTGATACAGCAAATGACAGCTCGCACGGATATGACCAAGGGAATCGATGGGGACCGGATTATGACTGCTCCTCGTTTCTGACAACGGCGTACCGAAAAGCGGGTCTGTCTATCGGCGGAGGAACGGCAGTTAATACCGCAAATATGAGAAGCTATTTTATGGCGGCGGGTTTCCAAGATGTGACAAGTCAGGTGAACTTCCGGTCAGGCTCTGGAATCATTCGCGGAGACGTTTTAATTACCAGGCAAAAAGGGCACACGGCCATGAGCATCGGAGACGGCCAGGTCGTACAGGCAAGCATCAATGAGTTTGGGGGAACGGTTGGAGGACAGACAGGAGACCAGACAGGACAAGAGATCTGGGTTACAAGATATTATAACTATCCGTGGGGATACTGTCTGAGATATCCAGGCGGAGGAAGTGTGACACCTCCAGAACCTGAGAATGTAGCGTTTGTACGGTGGATTCCTGCATAAAAGGGAGGAGGAACGATGGAATCAACAAAAGTTTTAAGTTTGGATTTAAGAGCCCAAGGGATTACAAATGTGATCTTTGCGACACAGCATGATACCGGGCGTTTGGTTAAGGTGCTTCTGTCAGGGACAGAGGGAATGATTTATAAAGCTCGTGTTTACTGTAAAAAACCGTCTGGGAAAGAAACATATACGGAAGGCACCGTATTCAATGATTATTGTGTACTTTTTGGATTAACGGAACAGATGCTGGCAGAGAGTGGGACAGTAAAAGCGCAGCTTCATTTGATGGATAAAAGCAGAGTTGTAACCTCTTTTGAGTTTCATATTCAAGTAAGCCAGAACTTGGTAGCAATGTCCAATATAACGAGTTCTGACGATTACGAGGCGTTGATCGATGCGCTTGGAAGGTTGGAACATATTGATCCAGTCGAGATTTCTGAATCAGAGATTGACGATCTGGATGATGGAGAAACAGAAACTATGTATAGCATGAATATACTAAAAGAATATGGTTCCATAGAGGATATGAATGAGGGATTTTCTTCAGACGGACTGACAGAAGGGTCATTGGTGATTGTCAACACGGGAAATGTAGAAGACGATGAAAATGCGGCAGTATATAAGAAACGGAGCCAGGGGTATGAGTTTCTGGTTGACCTATCAGGGAAACGGGGAGCGACAGGCCCGCAGGGTCCGCAGGGGAAACAAGGCATACAAGGACCGACCGGTCCGCAAGGCCCTCAGGGTCCAAAAGGGGAGCCTGGGGAGGTGGAAGGTGTAGAACAAATTGAAAATTCAGATATTGATGCGTTGGGAGGCGGTTCGTGATGCGTATCTTGAAATTTCATGTGAAAGGCCAGAACCTTGTGAAGGACCAGCAATGCGATTTTAGTGGAATTGTAGCGGAGACAGAAGGATATCTCAATGCGGAATTTTTTTGTAGTAATGAATGGAAGGGATGCAAAAAAGTAGCCGGATTTACCAAACTGGGAAAAGAATATTATGCTCCTGTGATAAATGGACGGTGTCAGATACCGAAGGAAGCGCTGACATTTACGTCATTTGAGGTGCGACTGTATGGGAAAAGGGAAGGATACCGGATCACGACAAATTCCGTAACTATACACCAGGAAGGGGTGAGGCAATGACTGGATTAGAAGAAGTTTTTGCGGAGATGAATCTGGAAGAAGAGGAGATTCAGGAGACAGAACGATGCAGAATCGATCCGGAGACAAGAGAGATTATTGTTCCTGATGCTATCCAGTTATTGGGCGTAGAATCGGATGAAAAAGTAGAAAGAGTTTTATTTCAGTGTCCCAAGATGGTGGGGGATCATATCGATTTATCCGAACTGATTCTGTTTATCAATTATGAAAACGCCAATGGAGAATTTGGGGTGTATTGCATTGATGATGTAGAACTATCAGAGGGAAATATCCTGTTTTCGTGGCTTCTGTCGAGGAAAGTAACAAAATACAAAGGCAATGTGAAGTTTATTCTATGTGCTAAAAAAGCGGTCGATGATGGAACACTGAAAAATGAATGGAACACGACTGTGAATCGCCAATGTAAAGTATTGGAAGGGCTGGAAGGAGAATTGCCAGAACCCGATCCGGAAGAAGAATCTGTCTTGTTGGGGTTGATAGGACAAGCTACTGATGCGATTACGAGAACGAATAATGCATCAAAGAAGGCAGAGGACATCACAAGAGAGATACAAGGGAAAATAGAATCAGGAGAGTTGACAGGTCCACAAGGTCCGCCAGGGCCTCAGGGAGAGACAGGTCCGCCAGGACCGCAGGGTCCAAAAGGGGAAGACGGAGTGGCATCTGTGACACAACTGAATCCGGGAATGTTTGGAATGTATGTGAATGAAGAGGGGCATCTGATAATGACACATAATGATAATGAACCGGCGCCGCCATTGTCAATAAGAGATGGTAAATTGATATATACAATTTCATAGAAAGGATAGGGAAATATGGCACAGGAATTAGATTTGGGTAGTGTGATTGGCCCTCAGGGCCCAAAAGGCGAAACCGGCCCGCAGGGGCCGAAAGGAGAAACAGGAGCTACCGGCCCGCAAGGCCCGAAAGGTGAAACTGGTCCGCAAGGACCAAAAGGAGAAGATGGGAAATCGGTCAATATTAAAGGATCGTATGAAACAACAGGAGAACTACCGGAAGATGCGGAACCAGGTGACGGATATATTATTGACGGGAATCTGTATGTCTGGGATGGGAGTACATGGAATAATGTGGGAAAGATTCAAGGCCCACAGGGTCCAAAAGGTGAAACAGGTTCACAGGGACAAAAAGGAGAAACAGGAGCCACCGGCCCACAGGGGCCGAAAGGTGAAACTGGTCCGCAGGGTCCAAAGGGGGCGGATGGGAAGACGCCAACATTTCGGATTGATGAAAGGGGTCATCTGATGGTTAGCTATGAAAATGAATAGCAGGAGGGGATTATGGCAGTAAAAGAAGTTGATTTAGGGCTGGTGACAGGACCGGAAGGTCCACAAGGTCCGCAGGGGAAAACTGGACCACAGGGGCCGACTGGCGTGGCCGGAAAAGCGGCGACCATTAAAATCGGGAAAGTAACGACGGGAGAGGAAGGAAGCAGTGCTAAAGTAACTAATTCGGGTACAGAAAATGCGGCTGTATTGGATATTACAATTCCATGTGGAGCCACCGGCCCGCAAGGTCCGAAAGGAGCGACCGGAGCCACTGGACCGCAAGGACCAGCCGGAGAAAAAGGGGCCACCGGCCCAGCCGGACCGACAGGTCCACAAGGAAAGCAGGGAATCCAAGGACCAAAAGGAGAAACAGGAGCCACCGGCCCGCAGGGTCCGAAAGGAGCAACCGGGGAAGCGGCTAGTATTAAAGTGGGAACTGTTACGACCGGGGAAGCGGGAAGTGAGGCATCCGTCAAAAATGCAGGTACAGCAAGTGCTGCCGTATTCAATTTTACAATCCCGCGTGGAGCGACCGGAGCTACCGGCCCACAGGGACCAAAAGGAGAGACAGGAGCCACCGGCCCGCAAGGTCCGAAAGGAGCGACCGGAGCTACTGGACCGCAAGGACCACGGGGGCCGGCGGGTTCGGATGCGAATGTACAGTCCATTACAACATCAGATATTGATGCATTATCAAGTTAAGGAGGAAAGACGATGAAATATTTGGATTTAACCGGACTACAGTATTTTTACAAAAAATATATAAAAACACTGGGCAGTGCCGCAAAACAGGCTGTGGCAAATAATTTGACTACCACAGCAGCGGGAAGTGTCCTGGATGCAAGACAGGGGAAGACGCTGAGTGATAAAATCGCATCTGAAACGAAGACATTGAATAGTGAAATTAAAACGATCAATACTTCTTTGGGAAATATTCAGGCTTTTGCAGTTAAAACAGTCAATATATCAAAACCAAATACTTGGGAGGATCAAGTAATAAAATTCCCGAAAGCGTTTACAAAAGCACCGTGTGTTATTGTACAGGCACAGACTGGGCAGAATGATACCTCAGTATGGGCGGATGCTATAACGACAACACAGTTCACGCTAAAAAAATATAGACCTACTGCATCGGCATTTGCGCTACAGGTCATTGCAATCGGTTTATAATCATAATGAATTTTCAAGAGCAGAGAGGAGAAGAAAAAATGGAAAAACTTGTATTAACTGATAACACAGAACTGGAAATTATGGATGGAGCAAGCCTGGATTACATTCGGATTCAAACAGATAATTTTGCCGCACTGGATCAGATAGCAGGGGCGCTCAAAAAAGAAGGGAATCTTGCTAAGGTACAATTTAAAACAGACGATGAGGTGACGGGAGAATATGAAGACTTATATCTGGAAAGGCCTATGTTTCAAGAAGCAGATATGACGCCGGATGGAAATGTGGTTTCCGTTATTGCTTTTCGAGAGAAAACGGAGTTGGAAAAGAGAGTGGATGCGATTGAAAGGGGACAGGAAATTCAAAATGGAGCATTAGAAGATCTTGGCCAAGTTGTATCTGAAATTGCGGAAGGAGGAGAAAAGTAATGGTTGCATTTTATGTAGATAGAATTGCAAAAGGGTTCATGGAACTAGAACAGGTTCCTACTTTATGGAAGGAAAAAGTGAAAGAAGAACTAGGAAAATAAAAGGGGTAATGAAGAATGGAGATCAGAGCGAGACCGTGAACCGGTCTTATTTTTGTGCAAAAAATGATAGGAGAGAAGTGGGTATGAATACTCAGTGGATTGCGCTTATAATATCGCTGTTGGGATTTTTGGCATCAGTATATTACAGCAATAAAAACAGCAAAAAAACAGATATAGATGATGCAGTGAAACGAGCGGAACTGAATACTAAAATCAGTACAAAACTGGATAATATTGCCTCTGATGTACGGGAAACATCAAAAAATGTTGACAGACTGAGGGAGGAAATCGTGGAACATGGAAGCCGGATCACGGCTGTGGAGCAGTCCGTTAAATCAGCACATCACAGAATTGATAAGTTGGAAAAAAGTGAATAAAAGGAGGAGTGACTTATGGTAGAAGCGATGCAGTTGGATATTTTTAAAATGGTGATGGAGAATCTCAATCTCCTGATTTTTGTGGCAGGGGTCATCTGTTTCCTGACCGTCGTGATTACCCAGGTGACAAAAGGACTGCCGGGACTGCGCAGCATCCCGACCGATTTACAGGTTCTGGTGCTGTCTGTGGTGTTTACCCTGGTGGCGTACTTTGCCTATGTGGATATGACGGGCTTCCCGGTGACATGGTACTTTGTCATTGCCATGATCGTGATCGGATTTGTCCTGGCGCTGGTAGCGACCAAGGGCTGGACCTATGTGGCAGATCTGTTCTGGAGATTCCAGCACAAGGGGGATGAGGCAGATGCGGACGAAGAAGAATAAATTACTGAAACGAGGAAGGGCGGTTGCGTTGGCAGCCGTCCTTTTCTGTACCCTCATTTTGGGGACAATGGCCTTAGCGCCGCCGATCCGGGCGGAGGCGGCGTCCATCAACGGATTGCCGATCAACCAGAAGCTTCAGACGATCAATGCGTCCAGCCGGTACGGGAACGGGATCAAGTACATCGTAGTGCATTATACCGGGGCTCCGGGAAGTGCCGCAAACAATGCGACCTATTTTTCAACTGGATACCGTGGGGCGTCCGCCCACTATTTTGTCGGGTACTCCGGAGAGGTCTGGCAGAGTGTGTCTGACAGTCTGGCGGCCTGGTCGGTAGGTGGAAACAAGTATCCGGGAACAGCCGGCGGAAGCGTCTATGGGAAATGCACCAACTACAACAGCATCAATATTGAGATGTGTGTAAGGACGTCCGGGAGCCGAAGTGATACGTCCAAGGACTGGTACTTTGAAAACGCCACGATCAACAGCACAGTGAAGCTGGTGCAGGGGCTGATGAAGAAGTACAATGTTCCCCTGTCCCGTGTGGTCCGGCACTATGATGTGGTCGGGAAATACTGTCCGAATCCGTTTGTACTGAACGATGATCCGGTAACATGGAGCTATTTCAAGAGCATGGTAGCCGGGGACAAAGATCTGCCGCCGGATACGGGAAGTTCCAGTACATCCGGCAAGCCGTCTGCTCCGTCCACTGGAGGATCTGTGTCCGCATCCGGAATCAATGTCCGGTATCAGGCATATGTGAATGGGCAATGGCTGCCTTGGGTGACAAACTATAATAATGTCAGTTCAGACGGCTACGCAGGGATTCCGTGCAGGGCGATCACCGGACTGAAAGCGTATACAGTTGGCTCCCAGTCCGCAGTTGGAAATTTACAGTACCGGGTACACCTGAGAGGAGGCCGGTGGTTGCCGTGGGTGACAGACGCATCCGGAAAGGCTCCGAATGATTACGCCGGGATCTATGGACACGTCATCGACGGAATCCAGGTAAAGCTTGTCAACAAACCGGGATATCATGCGGAGGTACGAGTACAGCTCACCGACCGGACGGGATGGCTTTCCTGGTCCAGCCAGTACAGCACGGGCGTGGATGCCTACGCCGGAATTTATGGAATTGGGATTGACCGAGTACAGATCCGGATTGTAAAAAATTAAAGAAAGAAGTCATAAGGCGGGGAGAAATCTCCGCCTTTTGCAATACATGGAGGTCAAGAAGATGAATGAATTACAGATTTTCAAAAGTGAAGAATTCGGAGAAGTCCGGACAGTAACTATTAACAATGAGCCGTGGTTTGTGGGTAAGGACGTAACAGTGGCATTAGGGTATGTGGACACAAAACAGGCAATCAGGGTAAATGTAGCCGATGAAGATAAAAAGCATTTGCCTAAGAGAGCATTTGGAGGGTGTACATCTACAACCTCCGAAATTAATAATAACGGGGCGATTGTCATTAATGAATCTGGATTATATGCGCTTATCTTTGGAAGTAAGCTTGAATCAGCAAGGAGGTTCAAACACTGGGTGACAAGTGAAGTCCTTCCAGCAATCCGAAAACATGGCGGATATATGGCAGGGCAGGAGAACATGAGCGATGATGAACTTTTGGCAAAAGCCTTGATGGTAGCACAAAGCAAGATCGAGGAAAACAAAAGACAGATCGAGGAAATGAAACCACATGCCGTACTGGGAAAAGCAATTACAACGGCAAATACGTCAATTCTTGTAGGTGATCTTGCAAAGATTCTAAAACAGAATGGAATCGAAATCGGAGCAAAACGTCTTTTCCAGTGGATGCGGGAGAATGGGTATTTGATTAAACGAAAAGGGACGGACTGGAATTTACCAACACAGCGTAGCATGGAACAAAATCTGTTTGAAATCAAAGAATCAGTGCACATAGACGGGAACGGGTGTAACAGAATTACAAGAACACCTAAAATCACAGGAAAAGGTCAGGAATATTTTGTCAATAAATTTCTGATTTAAGGACGAAAAGTTTTTGAAGAATCCCTCCGGGGCATACACTTCGGAGGGAGAAAATATTGTATCATCTTTTACGAAACATAACGAAAAAAGCAAACATATGTTTTGATAATATTTTTGAAGAAAAAATCTTCAAAATAACGGAAATACGCGGTTTGTGAGGGTAAATCTTCGCCTAATTTGTGAACTCCAAATCCTGTCACAAGCTCCAGATCAATTCCTTCATCCTTAAAATAATCCTCTTCAATTGCTACATACATAGGTGCATAGAAGATGGAATGGGCGACTTCGTTTAAGGTAACTTTGGTCAGTTTTTCTTCCACCTTTTTTTCTGTTTTGTCTGAAACGGAGTCTTTCTCAGAAGAGCATCCGGCAAGTAGTGATGCCCCAAGGGCGGTAATAAGAAGTACTGATAACAGTTTCTTTTTCATAATTGCCTCCAGCAAATCATTTATAATTTCAGGGTATGCATCTGATAAATGAAGTGTGAAAAGCTCTGTCATCTGTCTCTGATTTTTCTGAATTTTATTGAAATTCGGACAATTTACTTTTTATTCTATGTATTCCTCGACAAATCGTTGACTTTTCATAAGAAAAGTGCTATGCTCTAGGAACATCGTATAGACGATGTTTTGCTTATTGTTTTATTTTTTATGGAGGTAGCACTATGAACAAGGGTACTGTGAAGTGGTTCAACAATCAAAAGGGGTATGGGTTTATCAGCGATGAATCCGGAAAAGATGTTTTTGTACACTACACCGGACTGAATATGGATGGATTTAAGACCCTGGATGAAGGGCAGGCTGTTGAATTTGAAGTAACAGAAGGCGAAAAAGGCCCTCAGGCTGTCAATGTGACCAGATTATAATCGAAATTGTATGTACCTTTTATTTATATAAATTCATTGATTAATTTAGATATTTAAAAGCCATAGAATAGGATTACAAAAAAGGCTGCCCGCAACAGGCAGCCTTTTTTGTAGCGTGCGATGCGCCAAAGTCCGGACTTGCCAAGGAACTTGGCGACGACTTACCATTCCGTAATATGTCTTTTAGTGCTCCCGGTGCTTGATGTATGCCGCTGTCTTGTTCCTGATTGTGCGGATGACAGGATTTCTAAAATATGTTATACTGAGTAAAAGCAGAAAGGAGAGAGTAATGAGAAAGTATGTAAGAAACGTCGTTGTTTTGCTAGTGGCGACAGCAGTTGTAGTGCTGACAGGATGTCAGAAGCCATTTGATGCTACCGGATATACACAGGCTGTTCTGGATTTGATTACACGAGGAGAGACGGAGGCGTATGAGGGGTTCGCTGATACCAGCGAGGAGGAGGCAAGGCAGCAGTATGAAGCTGTGATCAGTTCTTATATGCAGGAGTTTGATTCCCTCGGATTTTCGGACGAGCTGACAGAAAAGTTCCGGTCCTATATTCCGGATCTGATGAAGAAGACGAAGTACACTATTCAGGAAGCAAAGGAGCAGGAAGATGGAAACTTTGAGGTGGGCGTTGAAGTGGAGCCAGTGAAGATGATTGGTGGTGTGGAAGAGGAATTAAAGCAAAAACTTCAGGAGTACATTGCCAAGGTGCAGGAGCAGATCCTGAACAATCAGGCGGCGCCGACGGATGAGGAGATGACAGAGGCAGCAGGGGAAATGCTTTACGAGTGTCTGAGTCAAGTGCTGGAGGATCCGCAGTACGGCGAAAAATCGATGATCACAGTCCATGTTCAGGAAAGTAAAAAGGATAATGTGTGGGAGATCCCGTCAGAGGATATTGATGCCCTTGTGACAGCCCTCATTGACACGATAGGCACAGAGG
Source organism: Sellimonas intestinalis (assembly GCF_001280875.1). Lineage (GTDB taxonomy): Bacteria > Bacillota > Clostridia > Lachnospirales > Lachnospiraceae > Sellimonas > Sellimonas intestinalis. The sequence continues at coordinate 244,419 of NZ_LGAJ01000003.1, forward strand.
AGGCATTTACACTGTCCTAATCGGATGAGGAAAAGACAGAAGTAGTCGTAAAAGGGAAGGGAGTGTGGTGTAAGTGATTGTAAACACCGGAATGAGAACCGATATCCCGGCATACTACAGTAAATGGCTGATTCGACGGATTCGGGAAAAATATGTTCTGGTCAGGAATCCGTACTTTCCCCGGCAGGTTACACGATTTCGGCTGACTCCTGACGTGGTGGACTGTCTGGCCTTTTGTACAAAGAATCCACAGCCGATGCTGGGGCATCTTGAGGAGTTGCGGAATTTTCATCAATTCTGGTTTGTTACGATTACCCCATACGGGAAAGAGATTGAGCCACATGTTCCGGATAAGAGAGTCGTGATCGCGTCACTTCGAACCTTGTCAGACGCCCTTGGACGGCAGGCGGTAAGCTGGCGGTATGACCCGGTCTTTCTGTCCGAGAAGTACAGCGTTTCTTTTCACATAGCAGCATTTGAGAAGATGTGTGAGGCGTTGTGTGGATATGTGGATCAGTGTGTGATTAGTTTTATTGATCTTTATGAGAAGACAAAGCGGAATTTCCCAGGTGTGTGTAACGTTCCGGAAAGTGAGCGGCTTGAAATCGGCAGGGAGTTTGCAAGAATAGGGGCAAGCTATGGAATCCGGATTCGTTCCTGCTGCGAGGGGACTCATCTTTGTCAGTTCGGGATCGATGTCTCCGGATGCATGACGAGGGAAATTCTGGAACACGCTATCGGAATGGAGATTCGGGTTCCGGCAGGGAAGAAGACGCAGCGGGATGGCTGTGGGTGTCTTCTTGGCAGCGATATTGGAGCGTATAATACATGCGGTCATGGTTGTATTTACTGCTATGCGAATGAAAATAGGGAACTGGTACGGCAGAATATGAGGGAGCATGATCCGGAATCTCCGCTTCTGATTGGGCGTCTGCGGCCGGAAGACGAGGTTCGGATGGCCAAGCAGGTGCGATACTGTACCGGACAGATGACACTATTTTAGCATATTATAGAGAATCGTATCGAAAATAAAGCCATTTTGCAGTGTCCCTGCAAAATGGCTTCTTTGTCAGGAATCCTTTTGTTCCTTTTTCGCCCTGATTTTAGGAGAGGTAAATGCATAGACATCTTCATAGGACTGAAGTTCTGCCTCTGACTGCGGAGCGGACGGAATGAGTCCGGTACAGTCATTTGCAGAGGCAGAATTTCCCAGGTAATCGTAGGAATCGATGACCTGTCGGTTTTTCTTTGAAACAGAATTCTTTTCCATGTGGATCACCTCAACAAAGAGTATGGACAGAATCAAAAGAATTATGTATTGTTGTTCTAAGTGGCAAAATATGTTAAACTAAAGCAGGAAAGTGAAAAGAAAGAAGGGATCTTTTTTGAAATATTTAGTGGATTCACACTCTCATACGATTGTAAGTGGACATGCTTACAGTACGAGGATGGAGATGATTCAGGCGGCCAAAACAAAAGGATTAGAGGCACTCGCTTTGACAGAACACGCACCGAAGATGCCGGGAACATGCCATGAATTTTACTTTCAGAATTATCCGGTGGTACCAAGGACAGTGGACGGACTGCACATTTTCATGGGCGCGGAGCTTAATATTCTGGATGAACTCGGAACAGTAGATCTTCCGGACTTTGTATTACAGTCCTTGGATCTTGCCATTGCAAGTATCCACGGACCTTGTTATAGTACGAATTCCGAAATTATCGAAAAAGGGAGTCGGGATTTGAATACCCAGGCGTACCTGAATGTGATGAAGAATCCGTACATCCATATTATTGGGCATCCGGACGACGGACGTTTTCCGTTAGATTATGAAAGGCTGGTGAGAGGGGCAAAGGAGACGCACACTCTCTTGGAGCTGAATAATTCCTCTCAGAGACCGGAAGGATTCCGGGTCAATACAGAGGAAAACGCAAAAGTAATGTTGGAGCTTTGTAAAAAAGAAGGCGTCTATATCACAACAGGAAGCGACGCTCACATTGATATCGATGTTGGTGGGTTTAGCTGCATCGAAAAGCTCATTCAGGAGGCCGATTTCCCAGAAGAGCTGATTGCCACAACGTCTTATGAGAAGTTTTCCCGTCTGATCAGACAGAAAGGTTAACAAGTACTGGACTTTATGAGTTTAGTGTGTTAAAATAGTAGCTGGCAGAAAGAATGCCCGACGAACACGATATGGAGGGTAGATATGAGTAGGAAAATTAAGACAGAGGCTGTGGACAATCTATTTGAAGGGATTCTAAGCCTGAAGAGCAAAGAGGAGTGTTACATCTTCTTTGAAGATATCTGTACGATCAATGAGCTTTTATCTTTGTCTCAGCGGTTTGAGGTGGCGAAAATGCTGCGAGAGCAGAAGACATATCTGGAGATTGCGGAGAAGACGGGCGCTTCTACCGCGACGATCAGCCGTGTGAACCGTTCTCTGAACTACGGAAATGACGGATACGATATGGTATTTGACAGAATTGAAAACAAAGAGTAATCATAAAGACGCTGATGCTTTGATGACATCAGCGTCTTACTTTGTGTCCTGCTATGTTCCCGTTATTTGTCGTTCGTCTTCTCAGCAAAAGAATCGATCATCTTCTCGATAATGGTCTTTTTAATATATACATCAAAGCTTAAAGAACAGATGAAAGCAAAAAGCTTCAAATATTCCTGATCTTCAGACGGCGCATCCTGATAGCTTTTGGAAGATTCATTCCAGAGCTTTTTAATATCCTCCTGTACTGAGGAGATGCGGCTCTTTTCCAGGTGACAGACTTCTTTGTAGACCGCAGACAGGTCGAAATTATCGCTTGTCTGGAAATATGTGTCCGTCAGTGGCTTTAACAGGGTCTCAATATCGTGGATGGAGAGCAGGTTTTTAAAATAGTAGATAAAGATCAGCACCAAAAGATGTTCTTTGGAATATTTTTTCTTCACCGGAGGTGGGAGCAGATGATTCTTGGCGTAATTGTTAATCATCGTTTTCGTGAGAATCTTGTCCTGCTCGTAACGCTTAGTAGATCTTAATTGTGTCTCCATAAACGTAGTGACCTGATCCATATAAAGGTCGATATTCGGAATCTCTTCAGGATGAATATAATCGATCCGCTCAAGGCTTTGTAAAATACTGTTCAGTAAATCATTGGTATCAATCGTCATATGCACAACCCCTCATAACAAAACTTTATAGATACATTATATAGTTTTCAAAACTAGATGGCAAGCTATTTGTAAAAATGGGCGGAAGAAGAATCTTCCAATCTCTTGAAATACCGAACAAATGTGTGGTATACTGAATAAACTACGAGCAGAGATGGGAGTACCAAGACAATGAGTATTTACGATTCCTTAAATGAGATGCAAAAGAAAGCGGTCTTTCAGACGGAGGGACCGGTCCTGATTCTGGCAGGAGCAGGATCGGGAAAGACGAGAGTGCTGACTCACCGAATTGCGTATCTGATTGAAGAGAAGGGGGTGAACCCGTGGAATATTCTTGCGATCACATTTACAAATAAGGCGGCGGGTGAGATGAGAGAGAGGGTGGACCATCTGGTTGGATTCGGTTCGGAGAGTATCTGGGTGAGTACATTTCATTCAGCCTGCGTACGGATTTTGAGGCGTTTTATCGACCGGCTTGGATACGATACGAATTTTACGATTTACGATACAGACGATCAGAAGTCTTTGATGAAGGAAGTCTGCAAGTACCTGCAGATTGACACCAAGACCTACCGGGAACGTGCACTTCTCAATGCCATCTCCTCGGCGAAGAACGAGATGATCAGTCCGCAGGAGTTTTTATTGCAGGCGGAGGGTGATTTCTCCAAACAGAAGATTGCTGAAGTATATCTGGAATACGAAAAGCAACTTCGGGCGAACAATGCTCTGGATTTTGATGACCTTCTGGTGCGGGCAGTACAACTGTTTGAGACCCAGCCGGATGTGCTGGATTACTACCAGGAGCGGTTTCGCTATATTATGGTGGACGAGTATCAGGACACGAATACAGTACAGTTCCATTTGATCCGGATTCTGTCTTCCAAGTATCGGAATCTGTGTGTCGTGGGGGACGACGACCAGTCCATCTACAAGTTCCGGGGAGCCAATATTAAGAATATTCTGAATTTTGAAAGTGAGTTTCCAGATGCGACGGTCATCAAATTGGAGCAGAATTATCGTTCTACTTCCAATATTCTGAATGCGGCCAATGCGGTGATTCATAACAATATAGGGAGGAAGGACAAGACACTCTGGACAGAAAATCCGGAGGGGGAAAAGATTGCCTGTAAGCAGTTTGATAATGCATATGACGAGGCGGATTATATTGCGGCAGCGATCCAGAAAAAGGTCAAGGAGGAGAGGGCTTCCTACAAGGATTGTGCTGTTCTCTATCGAACTAACGCACAGTCCCGTATATTTGAGGAGCGCTTTGTCTCCACGAACATTCCGTATAAGGTGATAGGCGGAGTGAACTTTTATGCCAGACGGGAGATCAAGGATCTGTTGGCTTATCTTCGTACCATAGAAAATGGGCGGGATGATCTGGCGGTGCGCCGGATTATCAATGTGCCAAAACGTGGGATCGGTCTGACTTCCATCAACCGGGTACAAGAATATGCCCTGCAAAAAGAAACGGGGTTTTACGAGGCACTTCTGGCAGCGGATCTGATTCCAGGGATCGGACGTGCCCTTTCAAAATTGGAATCCTTTGTGGCATTGATTGAGCATTTTAAGGAAGAGGCAGGACGGCTGACGCCCCTTGCCCTCCTTACAGATATCATTGAGACATTGGATTATGAAAATTACTTAGAAGAGATCGATATGGAGGATGCCGAGAGCCGGATTGAGAATATCGAAGAATTAAAGAGTAAGCTCGCTTCTTACGAGGAGAGCTGTGAAGAGGCCGGAGAGCAGCCGACACTTTCGGGATTTCTGGAAGAAGTGGCGCTGGTGGCAGATATCGATAATCTGGACGAAGAGAGCGATTATGTGGTGCTTATGACATTGCATAGTGCCAAGGGACTAGAATTTTCGTATGTCTTTTTGGCAGGGATGGAGGACGGCCTCTTCCCAAGTTATATGACGATTACGGCGGATGACCCGATGGAGTTGGAGGAGGAGAGACGGCTTTGCTATGTGGGGATCACACGTGCCATGAAAGAGCTGACATTGACCTGTGCCAAGCGTCGGATGGTCCGCGGAGAAACACAGTACAATATAGCGTCCCGATTTTTAAAGGAAATACCAGAGAGCCTTATTGGAACTGCATCAGGGACTTTGCGGGAACGGCCGCAGATGGAGATTGCCCGTAACCAGACTTATGCTAAGGCAAAGGCAGCTTTTCATTCCCAGGCTTTTGGGATTAAAAGGCCGGTTCAGCAGTTTAAGGTCGCTTCCGGAGAAGGCCCGGGCTATGATGTGGGAGACCGTGTTCGGCACATGAAATTTGGAGAGGGACTTGTCACCGCAATTACGGAAGGTGGTCGCGATTACGAAGTGACAGTGGAGTTTGATCGGTTTGGTGTGAAAAAGATGTTTGCCGCATTTGCCAAACTACAGAAAATTGATGAGTCGGGATTCTGACAAAAACAGGAAAACTTCACATAAAAAGATGGTATTCTGTTTATGATAGTGGTATAATTACGAAAAAGAATAAGCGTTGAGATGGCAACATCAGAAAGGAGAGGGAGCATGAGCGGAAAATTCGAAGAGATTATGGCAGCTTCCAAATTAAGCGAATTATTACAGAAAAAAGATGAAGATCATACGAAAAAGGTGATTGTTTGGGTACTGGCTATTATCGGAGCCGTTGCGGCTGTCGCGGCGATTGCTTATGCCGTATACTCATTCTTTACACCGGATTATCTGGAAGACTTTGAAGAAGATTTTGACGATGACTTTGATGACGACTTCTTCGATGATGAAGATGAAGTAGAATAATGACAGAAAAAGAAAGAGAAGATAGGGTAGGAAAGCAGCTTCCTGCCTTATTTTTTTGAGAATTGATAGGAGAAAGAAAGTATGAAAAAAGGAACGATCTATGAGGGTATTGTCCGCTGCGTGAAATTCCCCAATAAAGGAGTCGTAAGCGTGGAGAATGGAGAGCAGGAAGTTAGTGTAAAATACGCCATTCCCGGACAGAAAGTGAAAATTTTGGTCAATAAGGTCAGAAAAGGGAAAGCCGAAGGCCGCATCCTGGAGGTGCTGGAAGCATCGCCGGAGGAAATGCAATCCCCATGTCCGCATTTCGGGATGTGTGGAGGCTGTGCATACCAGAGTCTTCCATACGAAAAACAGTTGGAATTAAAGGAAAATCAGGTCCGGGATCTGTTAAAAGACCGGATTCCGGACGAGATCTTTGAGGGGATCAAAGAAAGTCCGGTGCGGGAGGCTTACCGAAATAAGATGGAGTTTACCTTTGGAGATGAATACAAAGACGGGCCGCTCGCCCTTGGAATGCACAAGCGGGGAAATTTCCACGATATCGTGACGGTATCGGGGTGCCGGATTGTGGATGAGGATTTTCGGAAAATTCTGGATTGTACCTTGGCGTTCTTCGCAAAGCAGGAAGTCCCATTTTATCACCGGATGCACCATGAAGGGTATCTTCGACACTTGCTTGTCCGGAAAGCGGTAAAGACAGGGGAGATCCTGGCAGATCTGATTACGACCAGTTCCTATTTCGGGGAGGAGACGCTTCTGGAAGGATGGAAGAAGGCACTGCTTAATCTTCCGCTTAAAGGAACCTTTGCCGGGATTCTACATACGAGAAACGACAGTCTGGCGGATGCCGTGAAAGATGAAGGAACAACTACACTTTACGGGGAAAACTACTTTTACGAAGAGCTTCTAGGCCTGAAATTCAAGATCACACCGTTTTCTTTTTTCCAAACGAACTCATTGGGGGCGGAGGTGCTCTATGAGACTGCGAGAGATTATATCGGAGATACAAAGAACAAAGTCGTGTTCGACTTGTACAGTGGAACGGGAACTATCGCCCAGATTGCGGCGTCGGTGGCAAAAAAGGTAGTCGGTGTGGAGATCGTGAAAGAAGCCGTGGAAGCGGCGAGAGAAAATGCAGCGTTAAATAAGCTTGACAACTGTAACTTCTGGGCGGGAGACGTACTGAAAGTAGTGGATGAGCTGAATGAGGTACCGGATCTCATTATCCTTGATCCACCGAGGGATGGCGTACATCCGAAGGCGCTTGAGAAAATCATTGGATTTGGGGCGGAGAAAATCCTCTATATCTCCTGTAAACCGACCAGTCTTGCCCGGGATCTGGAGCTTTTGAAAGGTAGAGGGTATGTGCCGGAGCGGGCCGGATGCGTCGATTTGTTCCCTGGCACCGTACATGTCGAAAGCATCGTGCTTTTGAAGAGAAGATGGGAAAATCAGAGTATATAAACTGATATCTGGAACGTAGATGAGACTCGATATCCAGCAACAAGAAGAAAAGGAGGTGAAAACGTGAGTACCAGAGAAAGTATCCTGGCTTTGTTTGAAGAGCATAAGGGTGTCTTTTTTTCCGGAGAGGAGATTGCGGCGAAGTTGTCTGTTTCAAGGGCGGCTGTGTGGAAAGCGGTCAACAGTCTTCGTAAGGATGGCTATGAGATTACGGCAGTCTCCAATAAAGGTTACTGTCTTTCGGCGGAGACAGATATTCTTTCCGCACAGGGGATCCGGAAATATCTGATTCCTTTATGCGGTTTTCTGAATTTGAATGTACTTCCGGAAGTGGAATCCACAAACGGACTGCTTCGGGAATGGGCGGATGCTGGAAAACCGGAAGGAAGTGTTGTGATCGCTAATTTACAAACAAAAGGCAGAGGAAGATTTGGTCGAAGCTTTCATTCTCCGGCAGACACCGGCATTTATCTGAGCATTTTATTGCGGCCTGAGCAGGCGGAGCCCACTCAGGCGTCAAAGATTACCACTATAGCGGCTGTGGCGGCCTGCGAGGCAGTGGAACTGGTATCGAACAGACGGGCGCAGATCAAGTGGGTGAACGATATCTATCTGGATGACCGGAAAATCAGCGGCATACTCACAGAGGCGTCCGTCAGTATGGAGACGGGCAGTGTTGAATATGTGATTCTTGGGATTGGAATGAATATCTATGTACCGGAGGAGGGCTTCCCGGAAGAGATCCGGGAGAGTGCAGGCGCGATTTTTGACAAGAAACAAAATGATGGAAAAAACCATCTGGCGGCTGAATTTTTGAATCGGTTTCTGAGTATTTATCAAGGAATCAAACGGGAAGATTATGTGGAAGAGTACCGCAGACGAAGTCTGGTAGTAGGAAGAGAGATTATCATATTTTCGCCAAAAGGTGAGCGAAAAGCAGTAGCTACCGGAGTGGATGAGGATTGTCACCTTCTTGTTCAATATGAGGATGGCAGCACTGACCGTCTGTCATCGGGGGAAATCCATGTCAGACTTTTTTGATTACAGACAGCCAGATGGTAGAAATCCTGAAACCATCAGGATATTTTTTATAAAATGTAGTCACCCTATTGACTTTGGAAAATACAGTTGTTATATTATAAATAGAACAGACGACGATGTGCCCCGGATTGCTCCGGGGTATTTTCAAAGTAATAGAAATCAGAATCGATGGAAGAGAGGGTGAACAGTATGGCGGCAAAAAGAGACTATTACGACGTACTTGGTATTAGCAGAAACGCAGATGCAGCAGCAATTAAAAAAGCGTACAGAAAACTGGCGAAGAAATATCATCCAGATACAAATCAGGGAAATGCGGATGCAGAGAAGAAATTCAAAGAGGTGACGGAAGCTTACGATGTGTTGAGTGATCCTAAAAAGAAGAAACTGTATGACCAGTTTGGTCAAGCAGCTTTTGATCAGAGTGCTCAGGGAGCGCAGGGAACCGGGCAGGGCTTTGGAGGATTCGGTGGCTTTGGCAGGTTTCACGATGATAGCCGACAAGATGGCGAATACCGGGAATACCATTTTGAAGGCGGCAACATGGATGATATGTTTGGCGATCTCTTTGGTGAATTTTTCCACCACAGAGGCAGCTTTGGAGGACAGAATTTTGGGTCCGGAGGATATACAAAGAGCGGATTTCGGGGGCGGTCTCATCAGACCAAGGGAGAGGATCTTCATACCGATGTATCAATAAGCTTTGAGGAGGCAGCTTTTGGCTGTGACAAGAAAATCCGGATCCAAAGAGGAGACGGCACGACGCAGACACTGGAAGTACACATCCCTGAGGGGATAGAGGATGGAAAAAGCATCCGGCTTAAGGGAAAGGGTATGCCAGGAGCAGGAGGCGGTCAGCCTGGAGATCTGTTTATGAAAATACATGTCGGCGCAAGACCTGGATTCGAGAGAAAAGGTGCCGATCTCTATACGACGGTTCAGATCCCATTTGCAACAGCGGCACTTGGAGGAGAAGTAATGGTGGAGACACTGACAGGGCGCGTACTTTGTAAAATCCGAAAAGGGACACAGTCCGGCTCGAAAATCCGATTGAGAGGCAAGGGGGTCGCCCGGATGAATCAACCTTCCGTACATGGAGACCAGTATGTGACAGTTCAGATTCAGGTGCCGGATACACTGACACCGGAAGCAGAGCAAAAGCTTCGTGAATTTGCCGCAGCCTGCCAGAAAGGTAGTCAAAGAGGTCATTCGGCGGCATAAACCATCTTCGACTAATACCGTAAATAATAAAAATTCTTCTTTATCCTGCTTGCAAGAAAAAATGGAAGACCTTATACTGAATGAATAAGGGGCAGGAGGAAAAGAGATGAAAGACTGTTTATTTGAAAATGGAATGATTTTTACATCCGACGACACAAACCTTTATGCAGATGCCATGCTTGTCTCTGACGGAACGATTCAGTGGATTGGGAAACGGGAAGCTATTGCGGAGGGAGACTATGAGCGTGTGAATCTAAAGGGAGCCTGTGTGGTTCCTGGTTTTATAGACGCACATATGCACCCGGTTATGCTGGCAGATTTCAGCAAAAAGATTTCTGCACTTCCACCGGAAGTCCATTCGATTGAAGAATTAAAAGAGCGAATCCGGCAAGTCCGCAAGACTAAAAAAGCCGGGGAATGGATCGAAGGATGGGGATATGATGAAGGAAAGTTTGAGGAGAAGCGTTCTTTAAACCGCTATGATTTGGATGAGAGCAGTGCCGGCGCCCCGGTTTCCATTACAAGGACGTGCGGACATATTCGCTGTGTCAACAGCAGGGCGTTGGAGCTTGCCGGGATCACACGAAATACGCCGGATCCGGTGGGCGGTGAGATCGAACGAGATGCATCGGGAGAACCGACCGGAGTGCTCAAAGAAACCGCAAGAGATCTTGTGCTTCCGTTTATCCCAAAGGAGACTTACGAGGAAAAAGTGCAGAACTTGGTGGATCTTGGCAATCGGTTGAAATCTCAGGGAATAGTGGCTGTATGTGATATGGGCAATCTGGACACCGGGGACAATTTTTCACTGTATCAAGAAGCGATACGGCATGGATATCAACAGGAAACCGCTATCTATTATATGTGGGACTATTTTGCTGATGATCCGAAGTTTAGGATTCCAAAAGAGCGCCGCAATAAAAACGGACAGGTGTTTGTGGCAGGATTGAAACTGATCGGAGATGGAAGTGTGTCAGGGCGAACGGCATGGATGGATAAGCCATATCTTGACACTGACAGGGAATACGGGATTTCCACCTGTTCGGATACTCTGATGGAATCGGCTGTTGCTTTTTGCAAGCAATATCATTGCCAGCTTTCCATGCATGCTATGGGTGGACAGGCCATCACAAGAGCCGTGGAACGAGCATACCGGGAGGAAAACTGGATGCTGGATGATACTCCGTATGTCCGTTTGGAACATCTGACTGATCCGCCATGGGAGAGTATTCGCAAAGCGGCGGAGAAAGGCATTTTCTTTGTGATGCAGCCGATTTTCCTTTATGCAGAGATTGAAAGCTATCTGAAAAATCTGGGAGAAACCTGGATGAAACAGTGCTATCCGGTTAGGACGATACTCGATCAGGGTGTGAAGCTCTGTTTTTCTACAGACGCTCCCGCCACATCCTGGGCGGTTCCATACGACCCGTTTCCATGTTTAAAGGCTGCTGTCACAAGGAAGGCGTATGACGGTACGGACTGCGGGCAGGATCAGAAAGTGGATGTGGAGACGGCAGTGAAACTGTACACAGGGGAATCCGCAAAAGCGGCGGGATTTCGGAGAATCGGACAGTTGAAGAAGGGGTATAAGGCGCATTTTGCCATTTTGGACCGGAACCTGTTTACTATTCCTAAGGAAGAGATCGATCAGGTGAAAGTGGAAGCATTATATATGAACGGAGAGTGCATCTACCAGCGATAGAAAACGTGAGAAAAGCTTTTGGCAGTAGGAACGGACTGAGAGTAAAGGGGATAGACCGTCGGTGCTGTCGAAGCTTTTTTTGCTGTTTTGTGGCGTGTTTTATGATAAAATAAGGAAAGAGAACGGAAGAAGAGGTGGAACATGGATAGACAGGAAAACAGATGTCATTTACAGGAAAAAGGATGTGGAGGATGTCCGCTCCTTTCCATTCCTTATGAAGAGCAGATTCATATGAAACAAAAGGAAATGAAAAAACTGATGGGGAATTTTGGGAAAGTGCGTCCGGTGATTGGGATGGAGTATCCTTGGCAGTACCGGAATAAGGCAGTTTCAACCTTTGCGGAAGGACCGGGGCGTGAGTTGATCAGTGGGATCTATGCCCGTGGTACTCATTATGTCCTTCCTGTTCACACTTGCCTGCTGCATCACCCAAGACTTGATGAGGCGGTTCGGGCGGTTCGGAAAGCGGCGAGACTATGTAAGTATCGTCCTTACGATGAGGATAGAAAGACAGGACTTTTACGCCATGTCCTGGTAAGGCACAGTCTTCTGACGGATGAAGTACTGATTGTATTGGTCACAGCGTCACCTTTCCTTCCGGGAGCGAAAACATTTGTAAAGAGGGTGAGGGAATTCTGTCCGAAAGTCGGTACGATCGTGCAAAATATTAATAACAGATCCACTAGCGCCGTGCTTGGCTTTTCGGAAAAGATTCTGTACGGAAAAGGTTATATTGTGGACGAACTTTGCGGAATCCGGTTTCGGATTGCGGCTTCTAGTTTTTATCAGATTAACCCGGTGCAGACGGAGATTCTTTACCGGACGGCGATCGAGGCTGCTGGTCTCAATGGAACGCAGACAGTTCTGGATGCATACTGTGGAGTCGGAACAATCGGACTTGCGGCGGCAGCCTATGCAAAAAGTGTTTTGGGTGTAGAAAAGAATGGAAGCGCCATCCGGTGCGCGATCCAGAATACCAGAGATAACAGGATCCACAACGCGCACTTTCTAAACGAGGATGCGACAAAAGCAATCCGTAAGATTGTGGCAAGAGGAGAACGGGTGGATGTGGTCTTTCTGGATCCGCCGCGGACAGGAAGCACACCGGAATTTCTTGACGCTGTCAGCCGGATGAATCCGGAGAAGCTCATTTACATTTCCTGTAACCCAAAGACACAGAAACGGGATCTGGAGTTTTTGAAGAAAAAAGGGTGGAGAGTACAGATGATCCAGCCGGTAGATTTATTTCCGCATACTGAGCATACGGAATGTATCGTGGTAGTTTCGAGGTGAGTGGTTGAGAAAAAGCAGAAGCAAGTCACCTCACTTCTGCCCGGTCATCCGTATTCAGTTTGGGTTAAAGCAGTTCTTGACGTCTGACAGATAGAGTCTAAACTCCGCTTTGGTGCCGCTACCTATCTCTGTGCAGATCTGCTTTTTCCAGAGTCAGCAAAGCTGCTTTTTTTCTATACCTCCCGCATATCCGGTCAGACTGCCGTCGCTTCCGACTACACGATGGCAAGGAACCAAAATGGAGATTTTATTGTGTCCCACAGCCTGACCTACAGCTTGGGCAGACATTTGCTTTTTGCCATACTTTTCAGAGATCTGTTTTGCGATCTGCCCGTAGGTCACGGTCTTTCCATAGGGAATTGTACAGAGAATTTCCCACACTTCATTTTGAAAATTCGTTCCTGTAAAATGAAATGGTACTATGAAATCCGGTTCTTTTCCGGAAAAATATAGATCCAGCCATTGTTTCGTCCGTTTCAGTACAGGCAGTTCTTTTTCCTCATACACCTTATCAAGATAGAGGGCAAAATATCTTTGCCCCTCAAACCATAATCCGGTCAGGCCAGTCTCATCTGCCGCCAGCAAAATATTTCCGAGAGGAGATGAATAATGACTAATGTATTGCATAGGATTCCTCCTTATCATTCTTCCTGACAGCTTGGGTTTGGGAGCATGGCCTTTCAGAAATTCGATTCCTGCATTACGATAAAGGGAATATAACGCTTCCACATCCTGTCCGGAGAAGTCTATTAAGTGATTACTATGATTTTACCACAGGAAATGTAGAGAGACTATTAAAATATCACCAAATCTCCATTATGATATGCGGCATGTGTAGACAACGTGTCAGAATAGTGTTATATTGCATATAGTGACACAGTGTCAGAATAAAAGGAGTAGACTATGCCAAAAGGATCGGAAGAACTGACGAAAGAGCGGGAAAACGAAATTATAGACGCCTGTAAGAAACTTTATAGAACAAAGAGCTTTAAGGAGATTACCATCAAGGAAATCGGAAAAACCACATCGTTTACAAGAACTTCGATCTATAATTATTTTCAGACGAAAGAGGAGATTTTTCTTGCTTTGCTACAGAGGGAATATGAGCACTGGAACATTGACTTAAGGAGCGCTCTACGGAAGAAGACGTCTATGAGCCGTATGGATTTTGCTATTCTGCTGGCCGAGACCTTGTCCAAACGGGAACTGATGCTGAAACTTCTCTCCATGAATATGTATGATATTGAAGAGAATAGCAGCATCGAGAAACTGATAGACTTTAAACAGGTGTATGGGGAATCGTTAAATCTGACGGCGGAATGTGCCAGCCGCTGCATACCGGAACTGTCAGAAGAAGACGGTATAAAATTTCTCTATGCGTTTTTCCCTTTTGTGTATGGGATTTACCCTTATTCTTCAATAACACCAAAGCAAAAGGCAGCTATGGAGGCGGCAGGAGTCCCAGTTCACTGTTTTTCCATTTATGACATGACTCTTTCAGCGGCCAAGAAGTTACTGGAGATAGATGAATGAGGGAATATCCTGGACAGAGGCGCCGCAAGACGGGATGGTTCTTATATCATATTTTTCTATGACAGGCAATACAAAGTCTATTGCGGCATATACGGCAGAACGGTCAGGTGGAGATCTGTATAAGTTTGTTTCATCTGGGTCGTACAGCGATGAAGATCCGGATTATAACAAGGATGAAAGATCAATTAGAGATGATAAAGTAGAGGAGTGTAAGATATGAAAAAAGCATTAGTAGCATATTTCAGCGCAAGCGGAGTAACTCAGAGACTTGCAAAAACAGTGGCAGAGGCGGCAGGAGCGGATCTGTTTGAAATTGAACCGGTACAGAAGTACACAAGTGAGGATCTGGACTGGACGGACAAAAAAAGCCGTTCTACTCTGGAAAAGAACGATCCGTCATCCCGTCCGGCAATCGCAGAGCATGTGGATCACATGGATCAATACGATACGGTATTTGTAGGATTTCCGATCTGGTGGTATGAAGCTCCCCGCATCATTCATACGTTTTTGGAGGAATATGATTTTACGTGCAAAACCATTGTCCCATTCGCAACGTCCGGTGGCAGCGGTATGGGGAAAACAAGTGAGATTCTGCAAAAGGTATGTCCGGCGGCAAACGTGCTTGCAGGGAGGAAGATGAACGCTTCTGTGTCCGAGGCACAGGTGAAAAAGTGGATGGAAGAGATGGGACTGTAGAGAGTGTGGAATCATTCTTCTATAAAGAAAAATGATAAGAATACAGAAATGATATCTAACAGAAAAATCAGTTCCAAGGGAAAGTCGTGAGCGGTTTCTTTTGGTAACGTGATTGTCAGTTGTATATCTATTCTCCCGCAAACATCCAAAAGTATGATATAATCATCCTAATCATGCGGAGGAGTGCGAAGATCTGTGAGGTGTGTGTATACGTTGAAAAGAAAGCCCCAGAGATTCGTCTGCGTTCTAATCCGAACTAAAAGGAGGAAATCATGGAACAAAATAAATATCTGGAGTATCTGGCGGAATTATATCCGACTATTGAGAAAGCGTCCACAGAGATCATTAACCTCCAGTCGATCATCAACCTGCCGAAAGGTACGGAGCATTTCCTTTCCGATATACACGGGGAATATGAGGCATTTTCCCATGTGCTGAAAAATGGATCCGGTGCTGTGCGTAAGAAGATTGACGATGTATTCGGACATACGCTGGGGACGGCAGAGAAGCGATCCGTGGCGACTCTGATTTATTATCCAAGAGAAAAATTAGAGCAGCTTCGTCAGTCCGGGGAGGATATGCAGAACTGGTATCGGGTGACGCTTTACCGTCTCATCGAGCTTTGCAGGGTAGTGTCGTCCAAGTACACAAGATCCAAGGTCAGAAAGGCATTGCCGCAGGATTATGCCTATGTGATCGAAGAGCTCATCACGGAAAAGCCGGAGCTCTCTGACAAGGAAGCTTACTATGAGGCAATTATCCAGACGATTCTGGATATCGGACGGGCAGAGCCGTTTATCATCGCTATGGCAGAGCTGATCCAGCGCCTCGTGGTGGATCATTTACATATTATTGGAGATATTTTTGACCGGGGACCGCAGCCGCACCGGATCATGGACTGTCTGATGGATTATCATTCTCTGGATATCCAGTGGGGCAATCACGACGTGCTCTGGATGGGGGCTGCTGCCGGACAGCAGGCGTGTATCGCTACAGTGATCCGCCTCTGCCTGCGGTATGGCAATCTGGATATCCTGGAGGACGGATACGGTATCAACATGCTGCCCCTTGTGACCTTTGCCCTGGAGACTTACGGTGACGATGACGCGGCGCAGTTTGCAATTAAGACGCCGGAGGAGAAAGCAGATATTTCGCTGGCGCTTCAGCAGCGTATGCACAAAGCGATCTCTGTGATCCAGTTTAAAATCGAGGGGAAGCTCGCCATGGAGAATCCAGAGTTCGGTATGGACGGGCGAAGGCTGTTAGAGCGGATCGATTATGATACGATGCAGGTGAAGATCGGGCAAAAGCAGTATGCACTTCTGGATACTATATTTCCGACGATAGATCCGTCAGATCCATACGCTTTGACAGAGAAAGAACAAAACGTAATGGAACGGCTGACACGTGCCTTTAAAAACTGTGAGAAACTGCAAAAGCATGTGAAGTTTCTGCTTAAGCAGGGAAGCCTTTACAAAGTTTATAATGGCAATCTGCTCTATCACGGCTGTATGCCGATGAACGGGGATGGGACACTGATGGAAGTCCCTGTCTATGGGACATATTATCAGGGGAAAGAGCTGTATGACGTATTGGAGCAGTATGTGCGGAAGGCGTTTTTCTCTATGGAAGATCAGGAAAAAGAACGTGGCAAACATATTCTCTGGTTTCTCTGGTCGGCTCCGGGATCCCCGCTCTATGGCAGAAGTCAGATGGCTACCTTTGAACGATATCTGATCGAAGATAAGGAGACTCACCGAGAGGTGAAAAATGCTTATTATACGTTGCTGGAAAGAAAAGAGACGGCGGAGCTGATTCTGAAAGAATTTGGCCTGGAAGGCGACAGCCCACGTATTATCAACGGTCATGTTCCGATTCATCAAAAAGAGGGGGAAAGCCCGGTCAAATGTGAAGGAAAAGTTCTGATTATCGATGGCGGATTTTCCAGACCGTATCATCGGGAGACAGGAATCGCTGGATATACGCTGATTTATAATTCCTATGGTATGTCTCTTGCGGCGCATGAACCGTTTGAGACGACCGAGATCGCGATCCAGGAAGAGACAGATATTGTATCCCACCAAATTGCAGTCAGTTACAATCAGAAAAGAAAGACGGTGGGGGATACAGATAATGGAAAGCAGCTCTTAAAGAAGATTGCGGAGTTAAAAGAACTGATCGGAGCATACCGGTCCGGTACTATCAAAGAGAGAGGGAATTAAGGAGGAGAATCATGTATCAGGCTTCAGAGAAGAGATATCAGCAGATGAGTTATACAAATTGTGGAAAAAGCGGGCTGAAACTGCCAGCCGTTTCTTTTGGACTGTGGCACAATTTTGGAAGCAACGCGGCGTATGACACCATGAAAGAGTTGTGCTTTGCTGCCTTTGACCTGGGGATTACCCATTTTGATCTGGCAAATAATTACGGCCCGGTTCCGGGAAGTGCAGAGGAGAATTTCGGGCGGATTTTGAAGCGGGAACTTTCACTATACCGGGATGAAATGATCATCAGCACCAAAGCGGGTTACGATATGTGGGATGGTCCGTATGGATCTGGGGGAAGCAGGAAGTATCTGGTCGCCAGCCTAGATCAGAGCCTGAAGCGGATGGGGTTAGATTATGTGGATATATTCTATCATCACTGCATGGATCCGGATACGCCGCTTGACGAGTCCATGGGAGCGTTGGTTTCGATCGTGAAGAGCGGTAAGGCACTGTATGTGGGCATTTCCAACTATGATGGAGAAACGATGCGGAGGGCGGCGGAGATTCTGGAGGAAGCCCACTGCCCGTTTGTCATTAACCAGAACCGCTACTCGATCTTTGATCGTTCGATCGAAGAAAACGGACTGAAAGAGGCAGCAAAGAGCCTGGGAAAAGGCATCATCGCGTACAGTCCGCTGGCGCAAGGGATGCTGACGGATCGGTATCTCAATGGCATCCCGGCTGACAGCAGAATCCGCACGGACGGACGTTTCCTGAATGAAAACGCACTGACAAAAGAGAGGATGGCGAAGATCCGCGGCTTACAGGATGTAGCCGAAAAGAGAGGGCAGACTCTTTCTCAGATGGCGTTGAACTGGGTGTTAAAAGATCATGAGGTGACCAGTGTCCTTGTCGGAGCGTCCTGCCCATCCCAGCTTGTGGAAAATGCCACCAAAATCAGCCGGACGCCGTTTACGGACGAAGAGCTTGCAAGAATAGACGCGATCAGTCTGGACTGACGCAAGGAAAGAGCAATCAAGGAAAGCCAAAAAAGTCCCGGTACGCTCATTAGGAGCGGAACCGGGACTGATACTGTCTGGGAGTACAGTTCATATAGCGTTTGAATAGCTTTCCGTAATAGCAGACGTTGGAAAATCCGCACGATTCCGCGGCTTTGGAAATGGTACATAATCCCTCCCGCAGCAAGGGAAGACTTTGCTGAATCCGATAATATAACAGATAATCAAACAAGGTCATATTCATATGCCGTTTGAAAAAGCGGCAGCATTCACTCTTAGAAAGATGAACATAGTCTGCGATCTCCGCCAGGGTAATAGATTTGGCATAGGAGGCCTGGATGAAAGAGAGAATGTCTTTCAGGCGGCCGATGGAATCAGAGAAGGCAGGCTCTTTAAAGGAACAGCTTGTAAAGTGGCCGTACAGTAGCCTCCAGATTTCCGAGAGCAAGATATGAAGCCGCAGCTCCTGGTCCGGAGATGGCGTATGGTAGAGACCGAAGATCTCTTCTAAAAGCGGCACGACTTTTGCACCCCAGTTTTCTGAGGGAAGGAGGGCGGCGGAGGAGAAAGAGGACGTATTCAGGATAGGATCCACGTATTTTGTCTGGAGAATACTGCTTTCAAATCCATAGAGAAAGCGGGGGTGAAAGGTGACGGAAAAGTATTGGCAGTCCTGATTATCGATCCGTTTTCCGGCATGCATGGCGTTGCTGTTGCAAAAAAGCCCCTCCCCTGCCTTGAGATGATAGGTGCGCTCATTGACCCGGTATTCGATCTGCCCTTTTAAAATCAGAGTCAGCTCCACCTCTGTGTGCCAGTGCCAGAAAAAAGAGCCTCCCTCATAGCGGGAAAGCATTTCACCACTTAGATGAACCGGAAATGTGTAATCCCCGTGTTGTTTTAATTCCTTTTTTTCTTCGTTAATCTGTATCTGCATGATTTGTCAAACTCCAATTACAATCCGCTCCGGTTTGCCCGGAAATTCCGAGAATATGTTTTGTTTCATCAAGAAGAAAGAACTTCGTTTTCTTCCTTTGTATCATACGCTGGTATCCGGAGAAAATCAACCTACAAAAACTCAATATCGTTATAGTTTTGAGCAATATCCTTGTTGTTATGTTTTGGAAAACGCATTATAATTTTACTTAAAGAAAATCAATCAGAAAACAAAGAGAAAGCAGGTAATGAAGTATGGAAAAGAAACTAATGGAGACATTTCAAAAGCTGTATGGAGGAGAGGGGGATATACGGACCTTCTTTTCGCCGGGAAGAGTCAATCTGATTGGAGAGCACACAGACTACAATGGCGGCCATGTCTTCCCGTGTGCGCTGACTCTTGGTACTTATGGAATTGCAAGAAAGCGAAACGACAGAAAGATTCGTTTCTATTCCGACAATTTTAGCGGTTTGGGCGTCATGGAGACAAGCCTTGACGATCTCGTACCGTCTCCGGCTGCAAAGTGGACCAACTATCCAAAGGGTGTCATCTGGGCGTTTGAAAAGAAGGGATATTCTATTGCCCAGGGGATGGATGTGCTGGTCTATGGTAATATTCCAAACGGATCTGGACTTTCTTCTTCGGCTTCTTTGGAAGTATTGACAGGCGTGATTTTGAAAGATTTATTTGATATTGAAATTTCCATGCAGGACATCGCCCTGATTGGACAATATTCTGAGAATCATTATAACGGATGCAACTGTGGTATCATGGATCAGTTTGCTGTAGCTATGGGGAAAAAAGACTGTGCGGTATTCCTTGATACGAATACGCTTCAATATGAGTATGCGACTGTGAAGCTTGAGGATGCTAAGATTGTTATTACAAACAGCAAGGTAAAACATAGTCTTGTGGATTCTGCTTACAACGACAGAAGAAGAGAAAGTGAGACAGCGCTTAAGGATCTTCAGAAAGTAGTGGATATCAGGACACTCGGAGATCTGACGGAAGAGGAGTTTGAAATTCATAAGGACGCTATTGGAGATGAAATCTGTAAGAAGCGTGCGAAACATGCGGTTTACGAGAACCAGAGAACGATTCGTGCTGTGAAGGCGTTAAAGGAGAATGATATTGCCGGGTTCGGACGTCTGATGAATCAGTCCCACATCTCTCTGCGGGACGATTATGAAGTGTCGTGTGAAGAGATCGACATTCTGGTAGATCTTGCGTGGAAGATCAATGGTGTGGTCGGCTCCCGGATTACAGGAGGAGGATTTGGAGGATGTACTGTCAGCATTGTGAAAAATGACGCGGTAGAGACGTTTGTCGAGCAGGTTGGAAAAGGTTACAAAGAGCAGACAGGACATGAGGCGGAATTCTATGTGGTAGAGATCGGTGACGGCGCAAGAAGATTATAGGAAAGAAGGAAGAAAAAATGTTAAATGAATCTATCAGCAAACTGATACAATATGGGATCGAGACCGGACTGCTCCCGGAGTGTGAGAAGATTTACGCGACAAACTTGCTTTTGGATCTGTTTTGTGAGGAAAGCTACGTGGAGCCGGAACAAACAAAGGAGCATGTGGATCTGGAAAACGTACTGGCAGATTTATTAGATGAGGCAGTGAAAAGAGGACTAATTGAGGACAGTATTGCTTACAGAGATCTTTTTGATACCAAGGTGATGAACTGTCTTGTACCCCGTCCTGCTCAGGTGCAGAGAGAATTCTGGGAGGCCTATGAAACATCCCCGGAGACAGCGACGAAATATTTTTATAAACTCAGTCAGGACAGCGATTATATTCGTCGCTACCGGGTAAAAAAGGATAAGAAATGGACAGTGGAAAGTCCGTATGGAACGATTGATATTACGATCAATTTATCCAAGCCGGAGAAAGATCCGAAAGCCATTGCAGCGGCAAAGAACGCAAAGGCAACAGCATATCCAAAATGTCAGCTCTGCTTGGAAAATGAAGGGTATGCCGGGAGACTGGATCATCCGGCCAGAGAGAATCACCGGATTATTCCACTTACGATCAATGGAACAAAATGGGGATTCCAGTACTCACCGTATGTTTATTACAATGAACACTGTATTGTATTCAACGGAGAACACATCCCGATGAAAATTGACCGGCCTGCCTTTGTAAAGCTCTTTGATTTTGTGAAACAGTTCCCGCATTATTTCCTCGGATCCAATGCGGATCTTCCGATCGTAGGAGGCTCCATTTTGAGCCACGACCATTTTCAGGGAGGACATTATACCTTCGCCATGGCAAAGGCTCCGATCGAAAGGGAAGTGACAATTCCGGGCTATGAGGATGTGGAGGCAGGAATTGTGAAATGGCCTCTGTCCGTGTTGCGAATCCGCCATAAAGACGAAAAACGGCTGATCGATCTTGCGGATCATGTGCTGAAAGTTTGGAGAGGATACACGGATGAAGAGGCGTTTATCTTTGCCGAGACAGATGGAGAGCCGCACAATACGATTACACCCATTGCCAGAATGAGGGATGGCATATATGAACTGGATCTGACGCTCAGGAACAATATTACGACTCCGGAACATCCGCTTGGCGTTTATCATCCACATGTGCAGTACCATCATATCAAGAAAGAAAACATCGGACTGATCGAGGTCATGGGACTTGCCGTGCTGCCGGCCCGCCTGAAAGAAGAGATGGAGCTTTTAAAAGAGTACATCCTGACAGGCAAGGACGTCCGAAGCAACGAAAAGATCGAAAAACATGCGGACTGGGTAGAAACTTTCCTTCCGTCCTATCCGGAAGTCAACGAAGCAAACATCGAAGAAATCTTACAGCAGGAAATCGGAAAAGTCTTTGTGCATGTCCTGGAAGACGCAGGGGTTTACAAGTGCACGGAAGAGGGAAGAGCTTCATTCCAGCGCTTTATCCGTTCGTTATAGAAATAGGATTTAGAAAAGGTCCTGCGGCGTTTAGCCGCAGGACCTTTTGATTCCTTTTTGAACGTTTCCGGTCAGGATTCCGATATTTCCTGCAACATGCTGATATCGGTGTCAGCAACCAGGGAGTAGTTTGTATGGTAAATGACAAATCCCGGCTTCTGGCCTTTCACTTTTTTGACGTGCTTTTTCTCCACATAGTCCACCTCTACCTTTGGACTTCCATTATTTTTGGAATAAAAAGCAGCAAGCTTTCCGGCTTCTTCAAAGACCCGGTCCGGAAGCTCTTCCCCGTTGGATTTGACAATTACATGGGATCCGGGCACTTTTTTTGCGTGGAACCACCAGTCGTTCCCAGACGCAAAAGAAAAGGTCAGCTCCTCGTTTTGGAAATTGTTTTTCCCTACATAGATATCGTAACCGTCGCTGGAACGATAATGAAGAGGGAGGCTTTTAAATGTTTCCTTTTTCTTTGTGAACTTCCGGCGAACGTAGCCACTCTGAGTCAGTTCTTCTTTTACCTCTGCCAGATCGTCTTCGGTACGGGCGATATCCAGGGCGTTGCTGATGGACTCGAGATAGATGATTTCATCCTTCGTTTCCACTATGAGACGGGAAAGAGCTTCGTATGTCCGTTTCAGCTTATTATATTTTTCGAAATACCGCTTGGAGTTTTCCAGAGGTGTTTTTGTAGGATCCAGAGGGATCCGGATCATCTCATTCGTATAATAATTGAGTGCCTCTAATTCTTTGGATTCCGGATCTGCCTGATAGCCGTAGGTCTGGAGAAGTTCACCGTAGACCTTGTAGGTCTCACGCTTTTGTGTATCCTGAAGCTGGCGGGCCTGGAGATCATATTTTTTTCGGTTCCTCTCCAATGCGGTCTGAACAATGTGCCGAAGATCCGCAGACTTCTGGCGAATCCGGGTGATCCGGTTTTTCACCGCATAGTAGGAGGAGAGCACTTCTGAAATCGTTCTGTAGTCTTGATGGGAACACCCGGTCAGATGAGTGAGAGGGACGGAAGAAAATTCATAAGGCTCATTGTTCCGATTATATATTGCAGGATGAAAATCTTCCTGGCGCACCTGATCGAGGAACAGCGTGAACTGTCGGTACAGGTGGGTCATCAGGTCTTCAGATAGCTCAGATGGCGGCAAATCAGAATCGAGACCTGCCAGATAGCAGATCTCTTGCGCTGCTACCGGGCTGATTCCGGTCATACTCGTATAGAGAGCCTTTGAAAGTGCGGTCGGTTTTTCTGTTAACAGTGCCGCAAAATCATCTTCACTGACAGTCAGTGGGTCGGCTTTATGCATCGTGTCCGGAATGAAATACGTCCGTCCCGGGAGAACCTCGCGCACGGAACTCATCTGTGCCGGAACATGTTTGATACTGTCAAGGATCCGGTTGTTCGCATCACAGAAGATGATGTTGCTGTGTTTTCCCATGATTTCCAGAATCAGCTTCTTACGGCAGAGATCTCCAAGCTCATCCAAATGCTCGATCTCCAGGACAATGATCCGCTCCAGTGACGGTTGTATAATAGAAATAATTCGTCCATTTGCAATATGCTTGCGAAGCAGCATACAAAAGTTTGGAGCAGTAAAAGGGCTCGGTTTATTCTCTCCGGTCAGATAGACAAGGGGAAGGGAAGCACTGGCGGATGCGTAGAGTCTTTTTTGACCTCCGGACGTCTTGATGGTGAGGAGGAGCTCATCTGCCTCCGGCTGCGCGATCTTCGCGATCCGCCCTCCAAGGAGAGAGGAGCGCAGTTCAGTTACAATATTTGCAATGGTAATTCCATCTAATGCCATAGGTATTCTCCTTTTTTGCCAACCATTCAGTCGTCATGCGAATCTGATCCGCATGGCAGAATCGTTGTTTTTTCATTTTATTTTACAGTATAACATAGTTGACGATAAAAATTAAATGAATTATAATGAAAACCAGCAAAATAAACATATAGAGGAAGATACCATGATTAGAAGTATGACGGGCTTTGGCCGGTGCGAGATTCAAAGAGGGGAGAAGAAATTTACGGTCGAAATAAAGGGGGTCAACCACCGCTATCTGGATGCCAATATCCGTATGCCGAAAAAGCTCTATTTTTTTGAAACCGCAATTCGGACATATTTGAAGAGGTACGTTCAGAGAGGAAAGGTAGATATCTTTATATCCTACGAGGATCTCTCCCAGGGGCAGATGTCCTTAAAGTACAATGAGGCGCTGGCAGCGGAATATCTGGATTATTTTCGCCAGATGGAGGAGAAATTCAATTTGGAAAATGATGTCCGGATTTCTTCGCTTTCCCGTTATCCGGAGGTCTTTACGATGGAAGAACAGGATGTGGACGAAGACGAGATGTGGAACGGACTGAAAGAGGCCCTTGACGGCGCTTGCGTGCAGTTTGTAAAGGCAAGAGAAACCGAAGGGGAGAAGCTTCGCGACGATCTGACCGGAAAGCTTGATGCCATGAAAGCCCTTGTGGAGAAGATCGAGGAGCGTTCCCCGCAGATTCTTTCCGAGTATCGGGCGAATCTGGAGGAAAAAGTAAGGGAGCTCCTAGCGGATACTCAGATCGAGGAAAGCCGTATCGCCGCGGAGGTTGTGATTTTTGCGGACAAGATCTGTACAGATGAGGAGCTTGTCCGTTTAAAGAGCCATATCGACCATATGAGGGCCACACTCCTGACAGGAGAGGGAATCGGACGGAAACTGGATTTCATTGCCCAGGAGATGAACCGGGAGGCAAATACGATTTTATCCAAGGCAAATGACCTGACGGTGTCCAATTACGGGATAGATTTAAAGACGGAGATCGAGAAAGTACGGGAACAGATTCAGAATATTGAGTAGCAGGAAAGGGAAAGGAAAACGATGCCAAAGGGGATACTGACAGTTTTGTCCGGATTTTCCGGAGCAGGTAAAGGGACGGCAATGAAACGCCTGATGGAGAAATACGATGATTACGCCTTATCTATTTCCGCCACCACGAGAAATCCGCGGGAAGGCGAGGTGGACGGAAGAGAATATTTTTTCAAAGCGACAGAAGAATTTGAAAAAATGATTGCACAAGACGAATTAATAGAGTATGCTAGATATGTTAATCATTATTATGGGACACCGCGCTCTTATGTGGAGGAGCAGTTGGAGAATGGAAAAGACGTGATACTGGAGATTGAAATCCAAGGGGCGCTGAAGGTGAAGGAGAAATTTCCGGATACGCTCTTAGTCTTTATTACCCCTCCAAGTGCCAAAGAGCTTCGCAGACGTCTGATCGGACGGGGGACAGAGTCCATGGAAGTGATTGAACAGAGGCTTGCCCGTGCGAAAGAGGAGGCAGAAGGAATTGACGATTATGACTGTCTCATTGTGAACGACGATCTGGAGAGCTGTGTAGACGAGCTTCATTCGGTGATCCAGAATGAAAAGAAAAAAGTCGCAAGGAACGGGGAGTTCATCTCGAAAATCAGAAAAGAATTAAATGAATTGTAAAAGTAGAAGAAAGGAGAATGATGTTATGCTGCATCCATCTTATACAGATTTAATGAAAGTGGTGAATCAGGACGTAGAAGAGGGAGATACCAAAATTGTAAACAGCCGGTATTCCATCGTACTTGCCACCGCAAAGAGAGCAAGACAGCTGATCGACCATGCGGATCCACTCGTACCGACAAAAGACGGGGAAAAGCCGTTGTCCGTTGCGATCGATGAAATGAACAGTGGAAAGTTAAAGGTAATCGGAGAAGATACCGAAGAATAAGAGACAACAAGGCAGGTGCTTTTGAAACAAGTATCTGCCTTATGAAATGTTAGGAGAGAATACATGAAGATCTTATTTATCTCACTGGGGTGTGACAAAAATCTTGCCGACTCTGAGACCATGCTGGGACTTCTTGCCTCCAGAGGATATCAGATTGTGGACACCGAGGAGGATGCGGATGTCATTATTGTGAATACTTGTTGTTTTATCCATGATGCCATGGAGGAGAGCATTGAAACGATCCTTCAGATGGCAGAGTATAAGAAGTCCGGCAGCCTGAAAGCGCTGATCGTTACGGGGTGTATGGCTGAACGCTACCGGGAGGAAATCACAAAGGAAATCCCGGAAGTGGACGCTGTCCTTGGAACTGCTTCTTACGGGCATATCCTGGACGCGGTAGACGGGGCGTTGGCAGGGCAATCCTATTTAAAAATGGAGCCGCTGGATACACTTCCTCTTGTGAATACTCATCGCATGGTGACGACAGGAGGGCATTATGCGTATCTCAAGATTGCGGAAGGATGCGATAAGCATTGTACTTACTGCATTATTCCAAAGCTTCGGGGGAATTTCCGGAGTGTTCCGATGGAGCATCTGCTCCGGGAGGTAAAGCAGC
Source organism: Sellimonas intestinalis (assembly GCF_001280875.1). GTDB lineage: Bacteria > Bacillota > Clostridia > Lachnospirales > Lachnospiraceae > Sellimonas > Sellimonas intestinalis. The sequence goes on from NZ_LGAJ01000003.1 coordinate 270,784, forward strand.
TTGCGGATGACGGAGTGAAGGAGATCATCCTGGTAGCACAGGAGACGACGCTTTATGGGAAGGATCTCTATGGAGAGAAAAAACTTCCGGAGCTTTTGCGCCGGCTCTGCAAAATCAGCGGTATCCGCTGGATCCGCATTTTGTACTGCTATCCGGAGGAGATTACGGAAGAACTGATCCAGACGATCAAAGAGGAGCCGAAGATCTGTCATTACCTGGATCTTCCGATTCAACACGCCAGCGACGACGTCCTGAAAAGGATGGGGCGCCGTACATCAAAGGAGGAGCTTATTCATATCATTTCCAGGATCCGGGAAGAAATCCCGGACATCACGCTTCGCACAACGCTGATCACCGGATTTCCGGGGGAGTCAAAGGAGCAGCATGAAGAGCTGATGGATTTTGTAGATGAGATGGCGTTTGGTCGGCTTGGTGTGTTCACTTACTCAGCAGAGGACGGCACCCCGGCGGCACAGATGCCGGATCAGGTAGAAGAAAGCGTTAAGGAAGCCCGCAGGGCAGAGCTGATGGAGCTTCAGCAGGAAATTGCATTTGACCAGGCAGAGCAGATGATTGGCCGGGAAGTGCTTGTGATGATCGAGGGAAAGGTTGCGGACGAAAATGCCTATGTAGGCCGGACATACAAAGACGCGCCGAATGTAGACGGGCTGATTTTCGTAAATACGGACACGGAACTGTTGTCAGGTGACTTTGCTAAAGTCCGGGTGACAGGCGCGTGCGAATATGATTTGATAGGAGAGTTGATGTAAATGAATCTGCCAAACAAACTTACGGTACTGCGTGTGATTATGATTCCGTTTTTCGTTGTCTTTATGCTGACGGATCTGGGCGGACAGTACAGCAATTATATCGCTCTTGTGATTTTCTGTGTGGCAAGTCTTACGGATATGCTGGATGGAAAGATCGCAAGAAAATACAATCTGGTAACAAATTTCGGAAAGTTTATGGATCCGCTTGCGGACAAGCTTCTTGTGGGAGCGGCTATGATCTGCCTGATTCCGATGGACAAACTTCCGGCCTGGATCGTCATTGTCATTATCAGCCGTGAATTCATCATCAGCGGATTCCGGCTGGTGGCGTCAGACAGCGGGATTGTCATTGCCGCAAGCTATTGGGGCAAGTTTAAAACGGTTTCACAGATGTTTATGATTATCTTTTTGATTCTGGATCTTCCGGGACATACCGCGGTAATGATTGAGACAGTGCTGATCTACCTGGCTCTGATCCTGACTGTAGTATCCCTGATTGATTATATTGCAAAGAACAAAGAAGTGTTGACAAAAGGAGGGATGTAAGATGGTTGCAGAGTTGATTTCCGTCGGTACTGAAATTCTACTCGGCAATATCGTAAATACCAATGCAGCTTACCTAGCAGAGAAGTGTGCTCTGCTAGGTTTGTCTTTATATCACCAAAGTGTGGTAGGGGACAATGAAGCGCGTATGGAAGATACGATACGCCGCGCGTTGGAGCGGTCCGACGTTGTAATTCTCACAGGAGGACTTGGGCCAACCAAGGATGATCTGACAAAAGAAGTGACGGCAAAGGTATTCAAAAAAGCGCTCTGTGAGGATGCCCACACAAAAGAGCGGATCATGGAATTCTTCCAAAAGATTCATAACGGGGAGAAGATCACAGAGAATAACTGGAAACAGGCGCTTATCCCGGAAGGAGCGATCATTGTAGAGAATCAGAATGGAACGGCGCCAGGGCTGATTGTTATTGGGGACGAAGGCAGCGGCTACGAAGGAAAGAGGGCAATTTTGATTCCCGGCCCCCCAAATGAGTGTATTCCCATGTTTGAAACTCAGATTGCTCCGTATCTGTCTGACCTTCAACCGGAAGGGATTTACTCCAGTATGGTAAAAGTATGCGCCATCGGAGAGAGCAGGGCAGAAACAATGGTGGCGGACCTGATGGACGCCCAGACGAATCCGACCCTTGCCCCTTACGCAAAAACCGGAGAAGTACATTTTCGGGTGACAGCCAAGGCAAAGGACGAGGAGTCGGCGAGGTGTCTGATGGCTCCCATGCTGGAGGAACTGAAAAAACGTTTTGGCGATCACATTTATACGACGAAAGAGGAAGTGACATTGGAGGAAGCTGTCATCCAGATGCTGGAGGAAAGAAAGATGACAGTTACGACGGCGGAATCCTGTACCGGAGGACTGCTCTGCGGCAGGCTTGTAAATGTGCCGGGTGCGTCCAGTGTTCTTAATGAAGCCCACATTACCTATTCTAACGAGGCAAAGGAACGGATTCTTCATGTGCCACATGAGATTTTAAAGCAGTATGGGGCAGTGAGTGAAGAGACAGCACGGGCTATGGCAGAAGGAGCTTGCCGGTTATCCGGGGCGGATGCTTCCATCGCGGTGACAGGAATTGCCGGTCCGGAAGGTGGAACGCCGGAAAAGCCGGTGGGACTTGTTTATATTGGATGCATGGTCAAGGGACGGACAAAAGTAGAGAAGTTCCACTTTACGGGGAATCGTCAGAAGAACCGTGAGTACGCAGTGGCAAGAGCACTCATTCTTCTGCGGGAATGTCTGCTCGCTGCGGACAGGTAAGATAGTGGGATCTATATAGGTAAAAAAAGAGATGTTTTGTGCAACTAGCTGATTGACGAAACCTCCTTTTTGTGAGAAAATTAACACGGATATAGGCTGTACAAAAGACGGCCTCCAAGAGAGATTACATATAGTTGAAAGGAGTCCTTGAGATGATTTATTCACACGAAGTAGAAATGATGTGTCCAGTAGCACAGGGTGCGAATCATGGACCAGCTCCAATCCCAGAAGAAGCAAAATGGGTACAGGCAAAAGAAATTAAAGATATTTCCGGTTTAACACACGGTGTAGGCTGGTGTGCTCCTCAGCAGGGTACATGCAAGCTGACACTCAATGTCAAAGACGGAATTATCCAGGAAGCACTGGTTGAAACAATCGGATGCTCCGGTATGACACATTCTGCCGCCATGGCTTCCGAGATCTTACCGGGAAAGACGATCCTCGAAGCATTAAATACAGACCTTGTCTGCGATGCAATCAATACTGCTATGAGAGAGCTTTTCTTACAGATCGTTTACGGACGTACACAGAGCGCATTTTCTGAAGATGGACTTCCGATCGGTGCAGGACTGGAAGACTTAGGGAAAGGTCTTCGTTCCCAGGTTGGTACGATGTACGGAACCCTTGCAAAAGGTCCTCGTTATCTGGAGATGGCAGAAGGCTATGTGACAGGAATCGCATTAGATGAAAACAATGAGATCATCGGTTACAAGTTTGTAAGCCTTGGGAAATTCACAGATTTCATCAAGAAAGGTGACACACCGAACGAAGCATGGGAAAAGGCGCAGGGACAGTATGGCCGTGTGGATGATGCAGTGAAGATCATCGACCCAAGACAGGAATAGGCGAGAGGAGGACTTTAGAAATGGCTTTATTTGAATCATATGAGAGACGAATTGATAAAATCAACGCTGTATTGAACAGTTATGGAATCGCTTCCATCGAAGAGGCGGAGAAAATTACAAAAGATGCAGGACTTGACGTTTATAATCAGGTAAAAGGAATTCAGCCGATCTGTTTTGAGAATGCTTGCTGGGCTTACATCGTAGGCGCCGCTATCGCAATCAAAAAGGGCTGTACAAGAGCGGCAGACGCAGCGGCAGCAATCGGAGAAGGTCTTCAGGCTTTCTGTATTCCGGGATCTGTAGCTGACCAGAGAAAAGTAGGTCTGGGACATGGTAATCTTGGAAAGATGCTTCTGGAAGAGGAGACGGACTGTTTTGCGTTCCTTGCGGGACACGAATCTTTTGCGGCAGCGGAAGGAGCCATCGGTATCGCTGAGAAAGCAAATAAAGTACGGAAAAAACCTCTCCGTGTTATTTTAAACGGGCTTGGAAAAGACGCTGCAAAGATCATTTCCAGAATCAACGGATTTACTTATGTACAGACAGAGTACGATTATTATACAGGAGAGCTCAAAGAAGTTTCCCGTACCGCATACTCTGACGGACTTCGTTCCAAAGTAAACTGCTACGGAGCAAATGATGTACGTGAAGGTGTTGCGATTATGTGGAAAGAGGGCGTAGACGTATCTATCACAGGAAACTCCACGAACCCAACACGTTTCCAGCATCCGGTTGCAGGAACATACAAAAAAGAGTGTGTAGAAGCAGGAAAGAAATACTTCTCTGTTGCGTCCGGCGGTGGTACAGGACGTACACTTCATCCAGACAACATGGCAGCAGGACCGGCTTCCTACGGTATGACAGATACATTAGGACGTATGCACTCTGACGCACAGTTTGCAGGATCTTCTTCTGTACCGGCCCATGTAGAGATGATGGGACTTATCGGAGCAGGAAACAACCCGATGGTTGGAATGACCGTAGCGGTAGCAGTTGCCATTGAGGAAGCCGCTAAGGCTGGCAAATTCTAATAAACGCCGGATTTACGGGATTTTTAGAAGCTGGTGAAAGTAGTAAAAAACGGGAAATACTCGTTCATTAGTTGATTATTTGTTAATTATAAGCGGTACTTTGTAAAAACAGAGTGCCGCTTATTTTTCTATATCTCCTTGGGACATGTGGACGGTGCTCTGTGTTGAGAGTGAGTTGTAATATTACTTTTTTAATCTGTTCTTCCGATGGCAATGCTACCTCATACTTTTAATTGATAATGATATAGATCTGTGGTATAATCAGCTCACGCTTGAGAGAAAAAATTACTATATTTTTAATTCTCTGATAGCGTTAAGATAGATATGAAATTGAAAAGGGGATGATTGTAAATGAATATGAAAAACATTTGTTACATGAAAAATAATTGGAGGGGGAACAGCATGGCATAACCCTCCGTCAGATTTAGGAGGAAGAATGATTATAAATAAACTTGATTCTATCGAATTCAGACTGAAAGAGTTACATGATTTTACCTGGCTGAAAAAATATGGTACGGCTTTTTGGGTTGTTGATCAGACGGGTTCGGGATGTATTTGTATTGGTATGCAGAATAGAAACAAAAAATATTTTTGCAAAATTGCGGGAGTCAATACACTTGAGGCAGAGGTTTCACCAAAAGAATCTGTTGAAATATTAAAACAGTCTGCCCATCTGTACTATGATTTAAGACATCCTCATTTAGTGAAAATAATAGAAGATTATGAATATAATCAGTTCTATGTTACCATTTTTGAATGGGCAAAAGGCGAGTGCTTATTTGATCACTGGAATTTTGATAAATACCAAAGAGATACTACTCTGAAAAGCCCTAAAGATAAATTCAAGCAATTACCAGTTGGTAAAAAATTAGATGCAGTAGATGTGTTGTTTTCTTTTTTACAGAATGTAAGTAAAAGGGGTTATGTTGCTGTTGATTTTTATGATGGAAGTATTATGTATGATTTTTCGACAGACACAACTACGATTTGTGATATTGATTTCTTTCAGATGGCACCTGTTATTAACGATAAAGGATTGGAGTGGTTTGGAACAAAACGCCTTAAAGCACCAGAAGAATATATAAAAGGAAGTGCTATCGACGAGCAGACAAATATTTTTACTCTTGGTGCATTGATTTTTGAATGTTTTGGTTACTTTTCTGATGAAGAAATTGCCCGGAGATATAAAAACAATCAGTTTCTTCCATGTTCATTTTCTACTTGGCAATTAAACGAGAAAAGTTACAAGGTTGCGGCCAGAGCTGTCAGTCTTGACAAGAAGGATCGATATATGACATTTGCCGATTTCTTTGAGGAGTGGAAAGACGCAAGTGTAGCGATATTTAACGAAAAGGACGATTTTGAGAGATTTTGACTTCTTCTTATACGAGAGCTTTACAGACAGCAGCAATTTTGTCCAGGGAGCAGGATTTTCCAATCCGGGTAGAGACAGATCTCTATCAATGGGTTGCGAATAAGAATTATACTTATGAGACAGATGAAAGAGCCTAGGAGGCATATCAGGTATTTATGGAGCAAAATGGCGAAATAATCTGTTATGAGATGAAAGGTGAATAATTAGAAAAGAAAATGGGTGGAAGTTCTGTGAGTGAAAACTTTACGGAATTTCCACCCTGTTTATTTGTTTGACAAATAAGTAAAATGATTCAGCGAAAAAATCAATTTGTGTACGGAGAGGGATACAATATATACTAAATAAGAATTATTATAACTCAAAAGGAGGACACGACGAATGAGAAAGAAAAAATTGCTGTCTATACTCGTGGTAACAGCGATGACAGCAGGGGTGCTGGTAGGATGCGGTGGTTCGCAAGATGGTGACGGTGGATCCGGAGGCAGTATCAAGAAAAACACGGAAGCAGGAACATTTACAATGGCAATCAGTTATATGCCGGATTCCTTACAACCTGATACAGCAAGTGACGACTACACTTCTATGGTGAGGCCGATCTACGATCCGCTGTTTTTGGATACGAAAGATGGAATTGAGTACTACCTGGCGGACAGTCTGGAGATATCCGAAGATGGACTGACATACAAGATCCATCTGAACGAGGACGCTAACTGGAGTGACGGAGAACCTGTGACAGTACAGGATATTCTGTTTTCCTTTAATTATGCGGGACGTTCATCCGGCGGAAAATCGTCTTACAATACCATCAATGGAAAACCGGTACAATTCAATGAGATCGATGAGAAGACGCTGGAGATCACTTTGCCTGAGCCTTACGCCAGCTATGTAACCACCTTATCTAACAGGGTACTGGTTATGCCGTCCCATGCGTTTGACAACGATCCGTCCAAGGTGGATGACAGCGGTTATTTTAATGAAATAGATATGGCGACGTCAGGAGCGTATACGGTCTCCGAGATCAATGACGACAGTATTGTTTACGTGGCAAGAGACGACTACTACCGGGGCGATCCGAGCGTGAAAAAGATTGTTCTCAGAAATACAGGATCCGGAAGTTCGAGACAGGTGGCATTTGAAAATGGAGAAATTTCCTACATGCGTGTTACGACAAAAGAGGAATTGGAAAAATACAGTGATTCTGACGAATATAATACTTACTCCATCACAGAATCCAGATTAAATTACTTACAGGTAAATCCCCACGGACCAAACAAAGATGTCTTAACAGATGAGGGCAGAAAGGCGCTCTTCCTGGCGCTGGACGGGCAGGAAATCGTGGATGCGGCCTACGGAAGCGACGAGCTTGCCGCTCCGGCAAACAGCCTGCTTACACCGGACCAGGTAGACTACAACCCGGATTGTGCGGGATATACACAGGATCTTGACAAGGCGAAAGAGCTGGCCGAATCCTCCGGGCTCTCAGGGAAAACGCTTACTTACATTTACAATGCGGACCGTGCGAATATGGAGGCGGTCGCAACCGTGATCCAGCAGCAGCTTGCCAAAATCGGCGTCAATCTGAGCATTGAAGGTCTGGATTCCACGTCTTTCTTCCAGAGATTCTTCGCAATCATGTATAACAGCGGACAAGAGAATACATGGGATCTTGGAACGAACGGTTGGGACTCTGAGAGGGGAACCAGTGGAGGTCAGGCGGCTTCCTATCTGAAGAACTCAGAGGCATGGGGCTTCAGTCAGACAACGACAGACATGGCAATCAAAGCAAACGCAACGGCAAATGCCGACGAATCCAAGACGCTCTGGTATGAGCTTCAGGATCAGGCGCTTGGAGAGTACTGGGAATACCCACTGACCTATACGAACTATGTTATGGTATCACAGAAAAATGTGACGGGTCTGGATGCTTCTCCAATCGTTCCGGAATTTGCGGACTGGCTTTCTATGAAAGTAGAATAGAGAAAACGGGGGCTGTGTTGACTGCTTGGTTAAGACATCCCCCGTTTTATAACAGAAAGGATACAACATGTGGAAATACTGTTTGAAAAAAATTGTAGAACTGGCGGTCGTCCTTCTTTTGATTTCCTTTTTTTCCTTTGCCGTGATTTATATTGCGCCGGGAGATATTTCCAGTATGTATATTTCACAGGAGATGACAGATGAGCAGAAAGAGGCGGTACTGGAGCATCTGGGGATGGATAAAAGTATGCCGGAGCAGTATCTCGGGTGGCTGAAACAGGCGGTAAAAGGGGATTTTGGAGTCTCCCTTGCCAATCGTACTTCCGTGACGCCACAGATTTTAAGCCGGCTTCCCGCAACTCTGCTTTTGATGGGGACGGCGCTTTTTTTGTCCATTGTACTTGCGATCCCTCTAGGACTCTGGTCCGGGTATCGGAAAAACAGTTGGGTCGATAATGCTATCAGCTCCTTGTCCTATATCGGAATGTCCATCCCGTCTTTCTGGCTTGGGATGGTGCTGGTGATTGTCTTTACCGCAAAGCTGCATCTTCTGCCATCCAGCGGAATGAATACGGTAGGAGTAAACACGCCATGGGATACATTCCTTCATATGATCATGCCGTGTATCACGCTAAGTCTGGGAAATCTGGCAACCTTTATTCGGTATATCCGCTCCAGTACTATAGGAGAGTTGGGAGAGGAATATGTGCTCACGGCGCAGGCGAAAGGAACAAAGGGATCAAAGATTTTGTTCCACCATGTGCTGAAAAACACACTTCTCCCGATTATCACTCTGATCGGCATGAATCTGGCTACGCTGGTCTGTGGTTCGTTTATCATTGAAAGTGTGTTTGGATGGCCGGGAATCGGCACCTTTGCAATGGAGGCGATCGGGAAACGGGATTATCCGATTATCATGGCGTATGTCATGCTTTCCGGATTCATCCTTGTTATTGGAAACTTTGCGGCGGATATGCTCTATGCATTTGCAGATCCAAGGATAAAACGGGGGATAGACAGCTCAAATGGAAGATAAGATAACAATTACAGAACAATCCTTCCAGAGACTGGAAGAAAAAGAAACAGAACAGGTGACAGGCTACAGGCACAGTGTGTGGAAAGAAATCCGGAAAGAATTTCTCTCCAATAAGGCGGCGCTTTTCAGCATGGTCTTTTTATCGGTCATTCTGATCGCTGTCTTGCTGGCACCATTAAGCCCGTATGACCCATACGAAATCGACATTTCTCAGAAGATGCAGGGCATGTCAGCGAGTCACATCTTTGGGACGGATGATTATGGAAGAGATTACCTGACAAGAGCACTTTACGGTGGAAGGGTCTCTCTGCTTGTCGGATTTTGCTCCATGTTTATTACGGTAATCATAGGAACAACTATCGGCGTGTTCTCCGGATATATCGGAGGAAAGCTGGATATGATTCTGATGCGGTTTACTGACATTTTTCTGGCCCTTCCAAGTATGCTTCTGATGATCGTACTCAATGCGATTTTGCAGCCAGGACTGGTGACGCTCATTTTCGTACTGAGCCTTTTTTCCTGGGCGCAGGTGGCAAGAATCACACGGGCTGAGACAATGTCAGTCAAAGAGAGGGATTATGTGATCGCGACAAAAAACCTGGGAGCGGGAAGTCTTAGAATTGCCTTTAACCACATTATCCCCAACATTTTAGGTCCGGTAGTTGTGGCGGCGAGTCTCGGAGTGGCGAGCGCGATTCTGATGGAATCTTCGCTCAGTTTCCTTGGACTTGGGGTACAGATCCCGGTGGCATCCTGGGGCAGTATGCTTCAAAGTGCTCAGGTGCATATTCTGGACACACCAAGACTTGCAATTCTGCCAGGAGTGCTGATCATGCTGACTGTCTTAAGTTTCAATCTTCTGGGCGACGTACTGAGAACGGCTCTGGAACCGAAGATTGTGAAATAGGAGGGAAGAGGAATGGACACATTATTAAGAGTACAGGATCTTAAGGTATCCTATTTTACTTATGCGGGGGAAGTCCAGGCAGTCCGGGGCGTATCGTTTACCGTAGAGAAAAACCAGACGACAGCCATTGTCGGAGAATCCGGCTGTGGAAAGACTGTGACCGCGAAATCAATTATGGGGCTGATTAAAAAGCCGGGAAAAATAAAAGAAGGAAGTCAGATCTTCTTCCAGGGAGAGAATCTGGTGGAGTATACGAAAAAACAGTGGAATACGTTCTGTGGGAAAGAGTGCGGAATGATCTTCCAGGACGCTCTTGTCTCCCTGAATCCGACCATGAAAGTAGGACGTCAGATCATAGAAAATCTGGATAACCACGAGACGATGCTGTCCAAACAAGAGAAACGGACAAGGGCACAGGAGATGCTGCAGCTGGTCGGGATTCCGGAAGCAAAGAACTGCCTGGAGAAATATCCACACGAACTGTCTGGAGGGATGCGTCAGAGAGTGATGATCGCAATGGCGCTAGTGACGCGGCCGAAACTTTTAATTGCGGACGAACCGACGACCGCCCTGGACGTCACCATTCAGGCGCAGATTATGGAGCTTTTGAAGAATCTTCAGAAGAAACTACATATGTCTGTGGTTTTGATTACACATGATCTCGGCGTGGTAGCGGACGTTGCGGATTGTATTGTCGTCATGTATGCGGGGAAAATTGTAGAAAGAGGGCGGTGCAGAGATATTTTCTATCATGCGTCTCACCCGTACACATGGGCGCTTTTGAAATCCGTTCCCCGGATCGACTATCATGGTCAGACATTGATGACAATAGAGGGCAGTATTCCAGATATGACAAACCCTCCGAAAGGGTGTGCATTCTGTCAGAGGTGTCCGTATGGGATGAGGATCTGTAAAGAGCATGAGCCGCCGACATGGGATTTAAAAGACGGACACGAGGTTTCCTGCTGGCTTTTGGATCGTCGGGCGAACCGGGAAGGCGTGCCATTTGAGATAGACAGGAGGACTGAAGATGAATGATGGTACATCAAAAAAGATCGAGCTGGAAGTAAGGAATCTGAAAAAGTACTATAAGGCTGGTCAAGGAAGATATCTAAAAGCGGTGGACGACGTTTCATTTTCTATTTTCCAGGGAGAAACGCTTGGGATTGTCGGGGAGTCCGGCTGCGGAAAGACGACCTGTGGAAAAACCTGCATCGGAATTCTCCAAAAGAGTGGCGGCGAGGTGTATTTTAGAGGAAAAGACGTCCATAGTATGTCTACAAAGGACAGATTTGCGTTTACAAAAGACGTACAGATGATTTTTCAGGATCCGTACGCATCTCTTGACCCACACCAGAAAGTTTATGATATAATAGCAGAAGGAATCCAGATCCACAGACTCGCCGCAAATAAAGAGGAAGAGCGAAAACGAGTATTTGAGCTTCTGGAGATGGTAGGACTGACTGCGGAACATGCGGCAAGAAATGTGCATGAGTTTTCTGGTGGACAGAGACAGCGGATTGGGATCGCCAGGGCACTTTCAGTGAACCCAAAGTTTTTATTCTGTGATGAGCCGATCTCTGCGCTGGATGTATCGATTCAGGCGCAAATTGTCAATCTTCTGATGAAGCTTCAGAAAGAACAGGGACTAACGATGCTTTTTATTGCACACGATCTTTCGGTAGTGAAGCATATTTCGGACAAGATTGGCGTAATGTATCTTGGAAAGATGGTCGAAATTTCACAAGCGTCACAGCTTTACGACAGTCCGCTCCACCCTTATACGAAAGCGCTTCTGACGGCGGTTCCGATTGCTGATCCGGACGTCTCCAGAAGGCGTAAGAGGATCATTTTAGAGGGCGATGTTCCAAGTCCGGTAAATCCGCCTGCGGGATGCCGGTTTTCCGGACGTTGTAAAAACTGTATGGAGATCTGCCGCCAAGAGGAGCCGGAGATGAGGGAAGTCAAAAAAGGGCACTGGACCGCATGTCATTTATATGATACAAAGATGGAGGAGGTTTAGCAACATGAAGTACGATTTTACAACCATTATGGACAGACGGGGAAAGGACGCCATTGCGGTGGATCTTCCGGGGAAGGGAGGCGGCTTTGCCCCGGGTGGGCCGAAGGAAGGTTTTGATCTGATCCCGATGTGGGTGGCGGATATGAATTTTGCCACAGCACCGTCGATTATTGAGGCCATCCAGAAAAGGATTTCCCACCCGGCTTTCGGATATTTTGGACCGTCAGACGCTTATTTCGATGCGATTATCAACTGGCAGAAAGTGCGGAATGGGGTTGAAGGGCTGACAAAAGAAGAAATCGGATACGAAAACGGCGTCCTTGGCGGACTTGTTTCGGCACTGAATGCGTTTGCCTCCCACGGGGATGGCGTGCTTGTTCATAGTCCGACTTATATCGGATTTACAAAGAGTATTGAAGGAGCGGGATATCGGATTGTACATAGCCGGATGAAACGGGACGAGCAGGGAGTCTGGAGAATGGACTATGAAGATATGGATGCCAAGCTCAAGGAGAACAAGATCCACGTAGCAGTATTCTGTAATCCGCACAATCCGACAGGAAGAGTCTGGGAGCCGGAAGAGATTCAGAAAGCAATGGAAGTTTACAAGGAGAATGACTGTATTGTCATTGCGGATGAGATTTGGTCGGATCTGATTCTCGAAGGATACCATCATACACCGGTACAGTCTGTCAGTGAAGACGCAAAAAATCGTACGATCGCACTGTATGCGCCGAGTAAGACATTTAATCTTGCGGGGTTAATTGGAAGCTACCACATCATCTATCATCCGTATTTAAGGGATCGGGTGCTGGCAAGCAGCAGCAAATGTCACTACAATTCCATGAATGTTCTATCCATGCATGCACTTGTGGGAGCATACCAGAAGGAAGGACAGGAGTGGGTAGATGAACTGCGCCAGGTACTCTCCAGGAATGTAGATTATGCGTACAATTACATTCTGGAGCATTTTGAGGGCATTAGTCTTGCGAAGCCGCAGGGTACTTACATGTTGTTCCTGAACTGTGAGGAATGGTGCAAGAAGCACGGGAAAACAACGGACGAGCTTTTAAGAGCCGGATGGGATGTCGGAGTCGCATGGCAGGACGGCCGTCCGTTCCACGCAGAATACGGCATCCGTGTGAACCTTGCACTGCCGTTTAGCAGAGTGCAGGAAGCATTTCGCCGTCTCAACGAATACGTGTTTTAAAGTGAATCTTAATAAATGAAAGCTCATTGGCAGGGGGCCGGCAGACAGATCCGCAGTGGTGGATCCAGAAGCCGGAGCCCTGCTTTTTGCATGTCTGAACTGTTACGGAAAATAACCCACATTTTGGAAAGCAGCCATGGTATAATATATGTGACACATGGAATCAAGCGGCGCGAAGTATTATTTGATTCCCGTGCGTGAAACATGACAAATCAGAACAGAGTCATGCTATCACGATCAGAAAAAGGAATGTTACAAAAGAGAAAAGAGGAGTACTATTGACAGAAGAAGAAAAAAGAAGGGAAGCCGCAAGGCGCGGAAAGATTCAGAAGGAGAAGCGGCGCAGGAGACTGATCTGGAAGAGAAGAATTGTAATTGCGGGGATGATGCTTGTTCTGGCACTGATCATTTTTGTGATCTCTGCTATCCGGTCCTGCCATCAGGAGGCGGTAGAAACGCAGGCACGGATTCGGAAGGAAAAGGAAGAAAAAGAGGAAAGGAAAAAGGCCGAAGCCAAGGCAAAAGAGAAAGAAGAACATACGCTTCATATGGTAGCGGTTGGGGATCATTTTTACCATGACACTGTGATCTTTGACGGACAGAAGGATAGCGGGGAATGGAATTACGATACGATTTACGAGCCTGTGAAAGAGAAGATAGAAGCCGCGGATCTGGCTGTAGTAAACCAGGAGACACCGATTGTAAATACTCACGAGGAGACGAGTGGATATCCAACGTTTGGGATGCCGCAGGAGGGTGGGCAGGCTTTGGCGAATCTCGGATTTGACGTCATTACTATGTCTACTAATCATTCCTACGATAAAGGAAAAGAAGGTATTTTGGATTCACTTACGTTCTGGGAGTCCAGGGAAACACCTCCTGTCGTACTTGGTATCCACAAAAGCGCCAAGGACCAACAAGAAAACAGAGTGAAAATCATTGAGAAGAAGGCGTTTAAAATCGCTATGATGAATTATACTACACTCATTAATATCGGAGCTCCGGTACCGGAAAATGAAACTTATGCCGTGGATGTCTACGATGAAGAGACAGTGAAAGCGGATGTGGAAAAGGCGAAGGCAGAAGCGGACATCGTAATGGTATATCTTCATTCCGGGGTTGAATATCAAAGTGAGCCGGACAAGGCCACGAAGCAAAGGATCGAATATTTAGCAAGTCTTGGTGTCGATGTGGTGATCGGCACGCATCCGCACGTTATCCGTCCTTACGGGGAGATGGAGCGTCAGGACGGCAAGAAGATGCTGGTATATTATTCTCTTGGAAATTTTGTTTCCGGGCAGCAGGGTGCATCCCAGCTTTTGGAGGGGATGGCGGATATTACATTTCAGAAAGATCCGGACACCGGCGAGGTCCGTGTGGAGCAATATTCGATGGAACCGCTTGTCATGCATTATGAGCCGGGGTTCGTAGGTTATGGGGTGTATCCGCTTGAAGATTATACCGAAGAACTGGCGGCAAAAAGCGGAGTACCGAAAGCCACGGGGGAGGAATACACGTTGGAGACGATCAAAGCGTATTTTGAACCATATCTGAAGCAGCAGATTTTTACTATGTCCCAGTCATAATCGGACATGGATGGCAGTGCAGAAGCAGTATGTCAGAAAGCGCTTAAAACAGGAAAGGCAGGGAGGAAGATGGAACAATTATCACTATTTGACGACAGAGAACGGACTGCGCCCCTTGCTTCAAGACTGCGTCCGGATTCGCTGGAAGACTTTGTAGGGCAGGAGCATCTGGTAGGAAAGAGAAAGATTCTAAGACAACTCATTGAGAGAGATCAGATTTCTTCTATGATCTTTTGGGGACCTCCGGGAGTGGGAAAAACGACTCTTGCAAGTATTATTGCCGGAAAGACGAAAGCAGAGTTTGTCAATTTCAGCGCGGTGACAAGTGGCATCAAGGAGATCAAAGAAGTAATGAATGAAGCGGAAATGCGGCGTCAGATGGGCAGACGAACTGTGCTGTTTGTGGACGAGATCCATCGCTTCAATAAGGCGCAGCAAGATGCTTTTTTGCCTTTTGTAGAGAAGGGAAGTATTATTCTTATTGGTGCCACTACGGAAAACCCGTCTTTCGAGGTCAATTCTGCTTTGCTCTCCCGGTGTAAGGTTTTTGTTCTCAAAGGGCTGGAGCCAAAGGACTTGATGAAACTCCTGGATCATGCGCTTACAAGTCCATCCGGGTTTGGCGGACAGCATATTATGATTCAAAAACACCAGAAGGAAGCTATCTGCGCCTTTGCCAATGGGGACGCCCGCACTGCGCTGAATACGCTGGAGATGGCGGTATTAAACGGAGAGATGAGCGCAAAAGGGATCCGGATTACGGACGAGTGTTTGGAACAATGTATCAGCCGGAAATCTCTTCTGTATGACAAGACTGGGGAGGAGCACTATAATCTGATCTCGGCGCTTCATAAATCCATGCGAAACAGTGATCCGGACGCGGCCATTTACTGGATGTGCCGGATGCTGGAGGGTGGGGAAAATCCGCTTTATATCGCCCGCAGGCTGATCCGCTTTGCCAGCGAAGACATAGGAATGGCGGACAGTGGAGCGCTTCAGATAGCGGTGGCAGCCTATCAGGCATGTCATTTCCTGGGGATGCCGGAGTGCGATGTCCATCTGGCACATGCAGTCACCTATCTTGCTATGGCGCCAAAATCAAATGCGTTGTACCGTGCGTGTGAGTCATGCAGGCGGGATGTGCGAGAACAGCCCGCAGAGCCAGTGCCGTTGGTGTTGAGAAATGCGCCTACGGGGCTGATGAGAGAACTGAATTATGGGAAAGGATATGAGTATGCGCATAATACCGAGGAAAAGCTGACCCGTATGCGGTGTATGCCGGACAGTTTAAAAGACCGGATCTACTATGCACCGACGGATGAAGGGGCGGAACATCAGGTCAAGGAGCGGCTGCAAAAGATAAAGGAATGGAAACGAGGGAAAATGGATGTGGAACAGAAAGCAACTGAAAAAACGGGGCAGAGAAGCTCTGAAAAAGAACTGGTGGAGGCTTATTGGCATTAGTCTGATGCTGGCTTTTCTGGCCGGAGGGATGAGGGTGATTTATCGGACGCCTGAGGGAGTGGCCATGGTTCTGGATGTAAATGTTAGAACCCAAAGTAATGCTCATATTTTGAATGACTGGTTCTCAAGCGTCAAACAGAGTGAGGACACACAAACAGGACAGATCTTGGGCTTTTTAGGTGAACATTATACACCGAAAAAAGGAGTGCTCGCCGGTGTATATAATCATATGACGAAGGAGCGGTCGGCTTTTTTTGGCTTACTGAATGCACTGAACGATGTTCTTTTCAAAGATAAGATTACGGAAGGTGTTCTCATTTTGATCGGGGCCCTTCTTATGATGATGTTTCAGGTTTTTATTTCCGGCGTGCTTCAAGTGGGATATTGCAGATTTCTGCTGGAGAACCGGATATACGGCCAGGTGAGACTTGGGAGGCTCACTTTTCCGTGGCGTGTAAATCGCTGGAAAAACACGATGTTGATCATGCTGAAAAAATACATCTTTCTGTTTTTATGGGATTATACGATTATCGGAGGCTTTATTAAAAGATATTCTTACAAGATGATACCGTATATTGTGGCAGAGAATCCGGATATTCCGCATCGGGAGGCGTTTCTTCTTTCGAGACAGATGATGAAAGGAAACAAGATGAGAGCTTTTGCTCTTGACCTGTCTTTCCTTGGCTGGTATGTTTTGGATCTGTTTACTTTTGGAATTTTAAGGAGAGCCTTTCTTACACCTTATATGCAGACGACAGAGGCAGAACTTTATGTAGAACTTCGAAAAGAGGCGTTTGAAAAGCAGATTCCGGGAATTCATTATCTGGATGATAAACAACTATATGAAGATACAGGACTGGAAGAGTATCCGGTGGAACGATATAAGCTCTATAATCCCAAGGTAAGAAAATGGATTCGGTTAAAATATGACAGAGCCTATTCCTGGAGTTCCCTTGTTTTGATCTTTTTTACTTTTTCAGTGATTGGATGGCTGTGGGAGGTTTCTTTGCATTTGTTCGGAGACGGTGTTTTTGTAAACAGGGGCTTCTTTCACGGACCGTGGCTGCCTATCTATGGGACGGGAGGGATTTTGGTTATTGTACTGCTGAAACGATTTGCAAAAAAGCCATTGCTGACATTTTTCCTTGCTATTGTTGTATGCGGTGTTGTTGAGTATCTATCCGCATGGTTGCTTTGGGAGATCAAGGGAATGTACTGGTGGAATTATACAGGATATTTTCTGAATCTTCATGGCCGGATCTGTGCGGAAGGGTTGTTGGTGTTTGGCCTTGGAGGCTGTGCGTTTATTTATATTGCGGCTCCTTTTTTTGATGAGATTTACAGACGGATACCGAAAAGGACGGCGAGGATTTTATGTATCCTGCTTCTGATGGCTTTTGCCGCAGATATTGTGTTCTCCCTGATTCATCCGAACAGTGGGGCGGGGATCACGGATTATCAGGCGAAAGCATCCTTGTTTCAAACGGCAATGTGTTTCTGAATAAATACATATGTACCACTTTCCTTTTGACCTGGAAACTTTTATAATATAGGCATCGAGTTGAGAAAAGAGTAGGAGAAAGACAGGAGAAAAAATCATGTACGCGGATGAAAATGTAATCACAATCAAACACAGGGTATTAACTGAAGTGGCGCGGCTTGCTTTTGAAGGGAAGCTTGACGAGGAAAGAGATCATATTGCGGAGAGACTGATTCCGGGACCGCTCCCACAGTTTCGATGCTGTATCTACAAGGAAAGAGAAATCATCCGTCAGAGAGTACGTCTGGCGGAAGGGAAGGCTCCGGGGATTGAGGATGATGGAAATATTATCCAGGTTATCAATTCTGCCTGTGAGGATTGTCCGATTTCCAGTTATACCGTGACGGAGAACTGCCAGAACTGCCTTGGTAAAGCATGTATCAACGCATGTAAGTTTGGGGCTATTGAGCCGGGAAGATTTCGTTCCCATATTGATGCCTCCAAGTGTAAGGAGTGCGGACAGTGCGCCAAAGCATGTCCGTATAATGCGATCGCACATCTGAAACGTCCATGTAAGTTCAGTTGCCCTGTAGATGCCATCACATACAATGAATACGGGCTTTCGGTCATCAACAAGGACAAATGTATCCGCTGCGGAAAATGTATTCACAGTTGTCCGTTCGGTGCGATTGGAACGAAGAGTTTTATGGTACCGGTGATTGAGGCGATCAAGTCGGGAAAGCACGTCTATGCGATGGCGGCGCCTGCCACAGAAGGCCAGTTCGGACCGGACATCACGATGGATAGTTGGGCCGAAGCGATGAAGCAAGTCGGTTTTGAGGATTTCTATGACGTGGGACTTGGTGGAGATATGACGGCTGCATATGAGGCGGAAGAGTGGACCGAAGCCTACAAAGAAGGAAAGAAAAAAGTGACTTCCTGCTGTCCGGCCTTTGTCAATATGGTGCGTCTGCATTTTCCGCAGCTTGCGGACTGTGTCTCCGCGACGGTATCTCCAATGTGCGGAGTGTCCAGATTGATTAAGGCACAGGATCCGGAGGCAGTGACCGTATTTATCGGGCCATGCGTGGCGAAAAAATCTGAGGTGGTAGACCAGCAGATCAAAGGGAATGCGGACTATGTGCTTACATACAGTGAGATTCGTGCTATTATGCGGGCGAAAAATGTGGAGCTGAAGCCATGTGAGAACCAGAATCAGATCGCTTCCACATTTGGCAAACGCTTTGCCAATGCAGGCGGTGTGACGGCGGCGGTGCTCCAGAGTATGAAAGAGGCCAATGCAGATGTGGATGTGAAAGTCCATAAGGCGAATGGCGCGGCCGAGTGCAAGAAAGCTTTACTTCTGATGCGGGCGGCGAAGCTTCCGGCTGACTTTATCGAAGGAATGGCATGTGAAGGAGGATGTGTGGGAGGACCGAGCGCATATAATGATCAGTTTTCCTCCAAAAAGAGCAGGGATTCCCTTATCAGTCAGGCGGACGATAGAGGTATCCATGAGAATCTGAGCCATTATCAGATGGACAGCTTTTCCATGCACAGAGAATAGAAGGATATCCGGCGGGAAGAAATGAGAGCCATGGTATGTGGGGAAACCAGCATACTATGGCTCTTTTGTTTCACGCTATTTTACGATGCAATCAATGTATTAAGCCTCTTTTTTCTCCTTTGGAAGAATGGTATTCAACAGAATTGCCACCAGAGTTGCCACAACAACCGGAGATTTGCCGAAGATAGTTGTTACCCAGGCAGGGAATGTAGCAAGGGCAGCAGGTGCCTGTGTAATTCCCATACCAAGAGCTACGGACAACCCTACAATGGCGGTGTTGCGGTAGTTCATCTCCTGGAGCATGATGAGCTTGATTCCGGTCATGGCGATGGAAGCAAAGACGGAGATCGTTGCTCCTCCCAGCACGCACTGTGGAATCGTCGTCAAAAGTGCGGAGAACTTTGGTACGAATCCTGCAATAAGAAGGATTACGGCCGCAAGTCCGAGAACACAGCGGTTGATGACTTTGGTTGTAGTAACTATCCCGACATTCTGGCTGTAGGTGGCAGTCGGAAGACCACCGATCAGAGAACACAAAATGTTGGTAACACCGTACATTACGATACCGCCCTGAAGCTCCTTGTCCTTTGGCTGCCGGTTCATACTTCCTACCGTAGTAGCAGAGAAGTCGCCGATCGCCTGTATTGAGTTGATAGCAAAGAGGACGCCGATCGCGATGCAGGCAGAAGGATCGAAGTTCAGGCCGAAGTGGAGCGGCTTTGGAAGCTGAAAGTATCCGGCTGACTGAATACCGGAAAGGTCTACCAGCCCGAGAAACGAAGCAAAGATGTATCCGGTGATAATGCCGATCAGAATCGAAGCAAGCTTTAATGTTCCTTTTGCAAAATGATTCAGTCCGACGACAACAGCCAGAGTAAAGAATGCTGCAAGCCAGTTTTTCCAGGAGCCGTAATCCGGGCTTGATGTACCGCCGGCCATATAATTGATGGCGGTCGGGTAAAGGGACAGTCCGATGGTAAAGACCACAGTCCCGGTAATAATCGGCGGAAACAGGATCCGGATTTTCTGGATGGAAAGTCCGACCAAAATCGCGATGAATCCTCCGGCGAGCTGTGCGGCAAGAATTGTGCCGACGTCAGCGGTCTCCGCAATGGCCTGCATACTTGGCACATAGGCAAAGCTGATTCCCATGATGACAGGAAGGGCGGAGCCAAGCTGGAATTTCCCGAAGCGGATGAATGGGAAAAGCTGGAGCAGAGTACTGATTGCGGACGCAAACAATGCGGCCTGTACGAGAATGACCTGATCGTGTTCGTTTAAGCCAGCCACACCGGATACAATGATCGCCGGAGTGACGCATCCCACGATCATGGCAACCACGTGTTGGAGCGCAAGCGGCAGCGCCTGACCAAACCGGGGAACCCCATTCAGATCAAACACAGAGGCATACTGCCTGCCTTGAGATGGGTGAGTTGAATTTGACATAACATCCTCCTTTGTATTGCAAACTATAAAACATGAATATACTATACTAGAACATGGTTTGACTGCAAGTGATTTTGGCAAAATTCTTAAAAATTTCGAAAGATTCTCAAAGATTCCTCTGCATTTCTACTGATTTTCGGTGTATAATGAAATCAGGAAAGGTTCAGGTGATACCATGAATTATGAGGGACAGATCTGTAGGGGACCAATGGAACGAGCTTCTTTCATGCTTCCGGTTGAGGTAGGGTGCGCATATAACCGCTGTAAGTTCTGCACACTGTTTAAACATCTGAAGTTCAGAGAATTATCAATGGATCAGATCGAAGAAGAGCTAAAAAGGGTGAGCCGGATAAACGGCAACCCGAAGACCGTTTTTCTTGGTGACGGCAATGCGTTCGGACTCTCCACGGAAACACTGTTAAAGATAGGGGAGAAAATTCATTTCTATTTCCCAGGCTGTCAGAGTATTCATATGGATGCGACTGTGACAGATATCAGCAGGAAAAGTGACACAGAGCTGCATCAGCTTTACGATGCAGGAGTCCGGCATTTGTATCTGGGAATCGAAAGTGGGCTCGATGATGTACTTGCTTTTATGAACAAAGACCACACGCTGGAGCAGGCGTACTATGAGATTGACAGGATGAAAGCAGCAGGTCTTGTTTTTGATGCTCACTTTATGACTGGAATTGCCGGAAAGGGAAGAGGGATCGAAAATGCGGAGCATACTGCCGAGTTTTTTAACCGGACACAGCCCTATAGAATGATTAATTTTTCCATGTTTCTCCATGAAAGGGCGCCTCTGTATCAGGAAATCAGAAAAGGCAGGTTCCATCCGGCGGATGAAAGAGAAAATCTGACGGAGGAGAGGAGACTTCTGGAGCTGTTAAAACCGTGGGAGCATGAGGCGATCTATGATGGATTCCACGATATGATAGAATTCCGTGTAAGGGGAGTGCTTCCGAGAGACCGGGAAGAAATGATTGCAAAGCTCGATGACAGAATCGCGAAAGAGATGCCGGGGCTTCTGGCCTATGTAGGTTAGCGGCGGCACACGAAAAAAAGAAGGAGTGTCTGATTGTTTATCAGACACTCCTTCTTTTTGCGACAAAGAGAATAACAGAACGTTCGCCAAGAAGAACAGTGTGAGATGCCTCCGGCATTGTATCCTCCGAAAAGGCAGGGCCGGAAGGATCTCCGGTATTGACTGCGATCTGCCAGCACCATTCAAAAGGAAGATCCGGCAGCAAAAGGCTGGCGGGTTCCCAGTAGGTATTAATGGCAAGATAGACGGTATCCTGTTCTGTTTGTTCTTGGTCAGACCCGGAAAATAAGACACAGAGAATATGGGAGTCTTCATTCAGTACCGGTTGCCAAGGGTGAACACCATGAAGACTGACTGATGGAAAGGAAAAGCGATCGGAAGGAAGATCCATCCGGATGGCTGGATGCCGCTTGCGGAAGGCAATCATATATTTCACAAACTCAAAGAGCGGACGGTTCTTTTCAAGAAGAGTCCAGTCCAGCCAGGAGATGGGATTATCCTGGCAGTATGGATTATTATTTCCATATCTTGTGTCGCCAAATTCATCCCCTGAGAGAAACATCGGGGTGCCCCGGCTGCAGAGCAGAACGGCAAAGGCATTTTCCATCATGCGTTTTCTAAGGGCGAGGACAGCAGGATCTTCTGTTTCACCTTCCACCCCGCAGTTCCAACTATAGTTGTCATTGGTGCCGTCCGAATTCTGCCATCCATTGGCCTCATTATGCTTGACGTTATAAGAATACAGGTCGTTCAAAGTAAACCCATCGTGGCAGGTCAAAAAGTTGACCGAAGCATTGCTCCCGCGCCCCTGAGGAGGGTACAGATCCGGGGAACCTGTGATCCGTCTGGCGGCGGCACGAAGCAGATAGCTGTCTCCTTTTAAAAAGCGGCGCAGATCATCCCGGTATTTTCCGTTCCACTCTGCCCAGCGGTTCCAGGACGGGAAAGATCCGACCTGATAGAGCCCTCCTGCGTCCCACGCCTCGGCGATCAGCTTGACATTTCCAAGGATGGGGTCAAAGGCCAGGGACTCCAGAAGCGGCGGCCGGCTCATCGGCGAACCGTCCTCATTGCGCCCAAGAATAGAGGCAAGATCAAAGCGGAAGCCGTCAACACGGTATTCTGTTACCCAGTACCGGAGACAATTCAGGATCATGGACTGGACGACCGGGTGGTTACAGTTGAGCGTATTTCCGCAGCCACTGAAATTATAATAGTGTCCGTCCGGTGTCAACATATAGTAGATCTGATTGTCAAAGCCTTTTAGAGAAATATAAGGGCCACGCTCATCACCTTCGGCGGTGTGATTGAATACTACGTCAAAGATGACCTCAAGCCCATGGGCATGACATTCCCGGATGAGGCATTTTAGTTCGTTCCCTTCGCGGTTGTACTCCGAGGTGGAAGCGTAACTTGTATTTGGAGCAAAAAAGCTGACCGGATTGTAGCCCCAGTAATCCAGAAGTTCATTCTCATCCAAGAGACGGCAGTCCCGCATTTCATCAAACTCAAAGACCGGCATCAGTTCGATCGTTGTAATTCCTAGTTCCAGTAAATATGGAATCTTCTCGATCAGACCCGCAAACGTGCCGGGAGCCTTAACCTTAGAGGAAGCGTCTTTTGTAAATCCCCTTACATGCAGTTCATAAATGATTGTATCGGACATAGGGATCATTGGTTGTCTATGTTCTCCCCAGTCAAAATTACTCCTTACGACCCGGGCACGATAGCCGTGTTTCTGGTCGTTTTTACATCCCCAGCGGCTCTGTCCGGTGACTGCTTTGGCGTAGGGATCCAGAAGAATCCGTGTCTTATCAAAAACAAGCCCGCTAGGGGGATCGTAAGGGCCGTCCAGCCGATAGGCATACTCAAACTCCTCGATGTCCAGACCAAAGACAATCATGGAATAGACAAAACCGATCCGGTAAGTATCCGGAAACGTCAGGACAGCAAAAGGCTTCTCTGCCTCCCGGTGGAAGAGAAGCAGCTCGCAGGACGTCGCCTGCTGGGATTGGATCGTAAAATTAACTCCCCCAGGAATTACGGTTGTACCCGGGGAGAGGAAAAATCCGGGGCGCACCTGAAAGCCGCAGATCACATCCAATGGCTTTAGATGACCGCTTGGGACAAGAGTAAGATCAGAATCTGTCAAAATTATCAGCCTCCTTTTCAAAAAAGAAAAAGCTGCTCTGGTTACCAGAGCAGCGCTTCATTTGTATCGGCGGCAAGTCAAAGTCCGGGGCTGTCCAAAACTTTAGAGACCGCCTGTCATCCAGAAATGTACCGTTTGGCACTTCTGGTGATTTAAGCTTCCTTGTCGTTCTTGTCATCCTCTGGATTTTCGGATACAGCTTCTGTTTCTTCAGATGAATTTTCTTCACTGGAGGAATCCGCATCTGTTTCTTCAGAGGAAACAGCATTGTTCAGAGGTACATATTCGCGTCCGGATGTGTCGCTTAAATCATCATCCAGATCGAAGTCGAGATCTTCAAAATCATCAGCAAATTCATCTTCCAGATCTTCATTATCCTTTTTATTCTTCATATAAAGAATCCCGGCCGCTGCCGCGCCGATCGCCGCAAGTCCGACGATACCTTTTGTCCATTTTTTTGCCATAAAGGGTAACTCCTTTCTCTTGATTCATAATACTATTCTTATTGTAATACTTTCGGTTTCAAAAAGAAAGAAAAGATTCATAATTTTATACTTTCTTAATATTAATTTAGAATAGTTAAGGAATGTTTGAAGCGATTGGAGTTGAGACCGGGATAGAAATGTGGTAGAATAAACCGTATTTAAAAAGAACAGAGGTAATTAAGTTGGAATCAGGAAAAAAGAGAAAAGTACAAAAGAAACTTTTCAGCGTCATCTACGGCAGAACTGCTATCATTCTTCTTCTGATCCTGGTCCAGATTCTTGTCATGTTTTTCGGGATTTATTTCCTTACGGACAACTGGACCTATCTGTACGGAGTCTTTAGTATTATCGGTACGATTGCCGTAATCTATATCATCAATTCGGAGGAAAACCCGGCGTTTAAGCTGACCTGGGTGCTGTGTATTATGGCCCTCCCGATTTTCGGAACCTTTTTCTATATTTATGTGAAAGCACAGATCGGTACGAGATATATCGGAAAGAGACTGGAGACTCTCAAGGATGAGACCGAAGAGTATATGCGCCAGGATATGGAAATCATTGACGCCATGAAGAAGAGTAAGCTCGCAAATAAAAATCTTTCCTATTATCTTGGAAAGCATCTGGGCTTTCCTACTTATGGGAATACGAGGCTTGAGTATTATCCTCTTGGAGAAGATAAGTTTGAGGCGCTGAAGCGAGAGCTTAGGAAGGCGGAGCATTTTATCTTCATGGAATACTTTATTGTCGAAGGTGGAGAAATGTGGGACGAAATCCGGCATATTCTGGAGGAGAAGGTGACAGAGGGTGTGGAAGTGCGTTTTATGTATGACGGTATGTGCAGTATTTCCAAGCTGCCGTCCGACTACCCGTGGTATTTGAGAAGAAGAGGGATCCGCTGCAAAGTATTCAATCCGATCAACCCGATCGTGTCCACCATTCAGAATAACCGTGATCACCGAAAGATCTGCGTGATCGATGGGAAGGTCGGCTTCACCGGAGGCATCAATCTGGCAGATGAGTACATTAACCGTAGAGAGCGGTTTGGACATTGGAAGGACACGGCGATCATGCTGGAGGGCGATGCTGTGCGGAGCCTTACGATCATGTTTCTCCAGATGTGGAATATCGGGGAGAAGAAAATCAACGATTACGACAAATATCTGCTGCCCCCGGCGCAGGAGTTCGATCCGAAGGACGGTTACGTCCTTCCGTACGGGGACAATCCGTATGACAATGAAAATGTAGGCGAGGAGGTGTACTTCCACATTCTGAACCATGCCAAAGAATATGTTCACATTATGACGCCGTATCTGATTCTCGACAATGAGATGACAAAGACACTGGCACGTGTAGCGAAGAGTGGAATGGAAGTCATCATTATCATGCCGCACATTCCGGACAAGCCATACGCTTTTGCTGTGGCGAAGACCTTTTATAAAGAGCTGATTGAGGCCGGGGTTCAGATCTATGAGTATACGCCGGGATTTGTCCATGCGAAGGTTTTCGTCTCTGATGACGACACGGCCACTGTGGGAACGATTAATCTGGATTACCGGAGTTTGTATCTCCATTTTGAGGATGGAGTCTTTATCTATAATAATGAAGTAATTGCAGATATTGAACAGGATTTCCAGGAGACACTTTTGAAATGTCGTTCTGTGACGCTTAAAGACGTACAGAAAAGAACGATGAAAGAGAAGATCGAAGGACAGGTATTAAGACTCTTTGCCCCTCTGATGTAGGGGCAGGGGGCTCTTTTTGGCTTGCCCGAGTGGAAAAACTTCCGAAAAACAGAAATTCAAATGTACATTTAAGGAAAAATATAGTATAATGCTTAGGTGGTAATAAAAGATTCACATACAGGAGGATATGTTATGGTAAAAGCAGTAGTAGGTGCTAACTGGGGAGATGAGGGAAAAGGTAAGATTACGGACATGCTCGCAAAGCAGGCCGATATCATCGTCCGCTTTCAGGGAGGAGCAAATGCCGGACATACGATTATCAACGACTATGGAAAGTTTGCACTTCATACACTACCATCCGGTGTGTTCTATGATCATACAACAAGTGTTATCGGGAACGGAGTCGCACTGGACATTCCAGTTCTGATCAGTGAGATTCAGTCGATTGTGGACAGAGACGTCCCGATGCCGAAAATCAAGGTGTCTAACCGTGCGCAGATGGTGATGTCCTACCATAAGCTGTTCGACCAGTACGAAGAGGAGCGTCTCGGAAAGAACTCTTTTGGTTCTACGAAGTCTGGAATCGCCCCGTTTTATTCTGACAAGTATGCAAAGATCGGATTTCAGGTAAGTGAGCTGTTTGACGAAGAGCTGTTAAGAGAAAAGGTAGTACGTATTGCAGAGCAGAAGAACGTCCTTCTGGAGCATTTATATCATAAACCGCTGATTCAGCCGGAAGACCTCTATGAAGAGCTGATGGGATATAAAAAGATGATTGAGCCATATGTATGCGATGTATCTTTATTTCTTCACGAAGCATTAAAAGAAGGAAAGGAGATCCTTCTGGAAGGCCAGCTTGGTACGCTCAAAGATCCAGATCATGGTATTTATCCGATGGTAACATCTTCTTCTACGCTGGCTGCTTACGGTGCGATCGGAGCAGGAATTCCGCCGTATGAGATCAGTAAGATTGTGACAGTATGCAAGGCATATTCCAGTGCGGTCGGAGCAGGTGCATTTGTCAGTGAAATTTTTGGAGAGGAAGCGGATGAGCTGAGACGTCGTGGCGGAGATGGCGGAGAATTCGGAGCGACAACAGGGCGTCCGAGAAGAATGGGATGGTTTGACGTGGTTGCGTCCAAATATGGCTGCCGGATGCAGGGAACGACGGATGTAGCCTTTACAGTACTGGATGTGCTCGGTTATCTGGATGAGATCCCGGTATGTGTTGCTTATGATATTGATGGTGAGATCACGACAGAATTTCCACCGACTTATCTTCTCGAGAAAGCAAAACCGGTGATTGAAAAGCTGCCGGGTTGGAAATGCGATATCCGTGGAATTAAGAATTATGAAGAACTGCCGGAAAATTGTAGGAAGTATATCGAATTTGTGGAAGAGAAAATTGGCTATCCGATCACATTGGTATCCAACGGACCGGGACGTGATGATATTATTTACAGATAAAGAAAAATCTAAAAAGTGGCTGCATGAGAGTGTTCATACAGCCACTTTTTTAGTACCTCATTTCTAAACCTGAAGCAAAATCTGACTCTGACCGGAACTCCGGCTCCACCAGGAAACTTAGAGAAGCTGGATTCCACCTGTAGCAGCTTCTTCTGCCACCTCAGAAGGCCAGATGGAGGACTGTACTTCTCCGATGTGTGCCTTACGCAGATAGAACATACAGATACGAGATTGACCAATACCACCGCCTACGGTATACGGAAGTTCTCCGTTTAGGAGAGATTTCTGGAAATCAAGCTCGGCACGATCCTCGCAGCCTGCAAGGGAAAGCTGGCGCCGCAACGCATCTTCATCCACACGGATTCCCATAGAGGAGAGCTCAAGAGCTGTATCCAAAACTGGGTAGTAGACGATGATGTCACCGTTTAATTCCCAGTCGTCATAGTCCGGCGCACGTCCGTCGTGCGGCTTCCCGGACGTAAGTATCTTTCCGATTTGCTTGATGAAGATAGCCTTTTTCTGTTTCGCGAAATGGTATTCACGCTCCTTTGGCGTGCAGTCCGGATAGAGGTTTTCCAGTTCCTGAGATGTAATGAAAGTAATGTCGTCTGGGAGGACTTCTCCGATGTAATTATAACGGCGTGCCATATAATGCTCCGTCTCTTTCAAAGCTGCGTAAACTTTGCGGACCGTATATTCCAGTGTCTCATCATTACGCTCTTCTTTGGAAATTACTTTTTCCCAGTCCCATTGATCCACATAGATAGAGTGAAGATTGTCGGTGTCCTCGTCCCGGCGGATCGCGCTCATATCAGTGTAAAGTCCCTCGCCCGAGTGAAAGCCGTAGCGCTTCAATGCATAGCGTTTCCATTTTGCAAGTGAGTGGACGATCTCCACCTCCCTATCATCCTGCTCCTTGATTCCAAAAGCTACCGGGCGTTCTACGCCGTTTAAGTTGTCATTCAGTCCAGACTCCGGACGCACAAAAAGAGGAGCAGATACACGCGTCAGATGCAGATTCTTTGCAAGGGATCTTTCAAAGTGATCCTTTACCTCTTTGATGGCGACTTCTGTCTCACGGATGGAAAGCGGCGGGCAGTAACCTTCTGGTATCGTTAAATGTTCCATGTTTGAGTCCTCCTTTAAAAAAATTATTTCTAGTTTACATAAAAACTTTCGTATTGTCAAGAGTTAAAGTGCCGTTGAAGAGAAGTACATAAAGCAATGACAGACAGAAGTATGGTTGCCATGGAGAAAAGAGCAGGCGGATGGAATTTTAAGAAAGTGATTAGAAAAATTTTAGAACACCGCCATACATCAGACATATTTACATGATAAAGTGAAAACCGTAAAGGGGGAGTCATAAAGCAGTTTTTCGTTTCATATAATAGTGATACCGGGAAACAGAAAAAGGAGGTTATTTTATGCAGCAAAGGAGTATACCGGGGTGTATGGAAGCAATATCGATGGAAGAGTACCTAAACAAAAGAAAAGAGAAAAAGGAAAAAGAAAAAAGCCATCAGGACAAAGAGAGCGGGGCGGACACTGATCCGATCCTTTTCTTTAGTCTGGCATGAAATAAAATAGATAAGTCTATTGTGTGAGACAAAAGTCCGCGCAAAGAGACAGACAGTGCATCCACGGGAACTCCCCGTAGGATGCACTGTTTTGCTTTGTATTGGCGATGAGTCAAAGTCCGCCAAGGATGGATCAGTCGGATGGGCCGCCCGGATGATCGCTGTCCTTATCATCGTGCCGCAACAGACGGGAAAATAATGTAAAACCATAAAGCAGTACCGGCACAAAGATCGTACAGGCGATGGACGCTTTCAAAAGTCCCAGGGAAGCGGAGTGGTCAAGAAACGCAAACACAAGGGTACTTGTGTACATGGCAACCAGAACAACGATCCCAAGAATGGCCAGAATTTGCCGTATTTGTTTCATAGTAAAAACCTCCTCATGGATTCTTCTATGATAATTATATAGAATGTGGGAGAATAAAGCAATGCAGAACACAGGAGACATGATACGGCGAATGGTAGGCAGGTGGTTTCCCTTGCAATATAAAATATCCTGTTATATAATGAACTCTGTGAAGACAATTTGTAATCAAAGGAGAATTTGATATGAGTACGTTATTAGAGCAGTGGAGAGAGACGGCGTATTCCAGAGAGATGACAAAGCAGCAGCTTGAATCATTCTGGGGCGCTTATTTTCAGACGGAAAAGGGGATTTATGAGAAATTACTTTCCAACCCGGATGAGAAGGTGAAAGGTACAGTCAAAGAACTGGCGGAGAAATATGGCGTGGAAGTGCTGACGATGGTAGGATTTCTTGACGGAATCAACGAGAGCCTTATCAATGAGAATCCGATTGAGACGATGGAGGAGGATACCGAAGTCACTCTGATCTATGATAAAGAGAAACTTTACAAGAACATGGTAGACGCGAAGGCAGACTGGCTCTACCAGCTTCCGCAGTGGAACATTCTTCTTTCTGAGGAACGGCAGAAGGAACTGTATAAAGAAGCGAAAAAGATGCATACTTTCGTAAGAGAGGGAAAGAAGATCGGAAGAAACGATCCATGTCCGTGCGGCAGTGGCAAGAAGTACAAACACTGCTGCGGTAAGAATAAATAATGCCTTTTGTGACAGCGGCGGTATGCCTGTTATATTACCTGATGATCTGCCGGTATGTAGGAAGATGGAATTCCACCTTTTCCAGATTCTGGATCTGTTGCGGACTGGTTTCCGTCTGTTACGGTATAGCGGGAGGATGGTTCCCGACGGTGATGATTCAGGCACTGTCTTTCGCCTGGATTCTGTTCTGGGTAGTCATTCTGGCCGTCTGGATTCGCATGGCAGTATTCGGACACCGACAGGCGGCAGGAAATCTGGAGTATCTCATCGTCCTTGGGGCAAAAGTCGATGGCACCCGGATTACGAGTTCCCTAAAGCTCCGTCTTGACCGGGCATATACTTATGCAACCGCAAATCCTAGCGTCAGAATTGTAGTATCCGGAGGCCAGGGAAGGGGTGAGGACATCCCGGAGGCGAAAGCCATGGCGGATTATCTGGTCTCAAGGGGGATGAAACGAGAGCGGATTTTTTTGGAGGATCAGTCCTCTACGACAGAGGAAAATCTGCGCTTCACAGCACAAATGCTCCCAGGATTAGTCACAAGGCGCGTGGGAGTGGTGACGAACAGCTTTCACATTTACCGAGCGTGTCTGCTCGGGAAGCAAGTGGGCTACAAAAGACTTTTTTCTGTACCTGCCGGATCAGAGCCGGTGTTGTATTTCAATTATGTAGTGAGGGAAGCGCTGGCAGTTTTGATGCTTCCGCTTAAAAGATACATAATCAGGCATTGACAAATAATAACGAAGTGATTATAATGACTCTATATTTGAGTAGGAAACGTGTTGACGAGACGAGTAGGGTGTGAGACCGGATTCAGAGAGAGAGGCCGTGGCTGGAAGCCTCTTATCACGGAGCATCTGAAGACTACCTCTGAGCGGCGGAAAAACCGTCCGGTTTAATACCGTTATCATTATTAGCAAGAGATGTTTTCTCCTTGTTTATAATGGAGAGGACATAAGCGGGGTGGAACCGCGGGTGAAAGCTCGTCCCCTGCAGCCGGAAAGCTGCAGGGGCTTTTTTTGATTGGCGGCGACGAGCAAAGCCCGGGTTTGCGGGGAAACCTATTGAACGATTACAATCCCAACATGAGCTCTTTGGCTCTTACGGTGATTTGTTTCCGGAAAAGTGACAGTGCCGGACAAAAGAAAGTGCGGAAAGTCTGAAAGGAGGATGGTTCAAATGAAAAGTATGAAAGAAACATGGAGCTTGAACAATGGAGTGCAAATCCCTTGCCTGGGATTTGGAACGTATAAGGCGGCGGAAGGAAGTACGTCTGAGATCATCAAGACGGCGATCCGCTGCGGA
Organism: Sellimonas intestinalis; assembly: GCF_001280875.1. Lineage (GTDB taxonomy): Bacteria > Bacillota > Clostridia > Lachnospirales > Lachnospiraceae > Sellimonas > Sellimonas intestinalis. The sequence continues at coordinate 302,092 of NZ_LGAJ01000003.1, forward strand.
TACCGGTATCTGGACACGGCATCCTTCTATGAGACAGAAACTTATGTGGGAGAGGCAGTTGCTGAAAGTGGGATCAGGAGGGAGGAATTTTTCCTTGTCTCTAAGGTATGGAAAGATGAGATGGGCTATGATGGTACGCTCCGGGCTTTTGAGCGGACACTTGAAAATCTGGGTACGGATTATCTGGATCTGTATCTGATCCATTGGCCGAAGCCTTCGCCGGATACGAAGGAGTGGAAGCAGTTGGATGTGGAAACATGGAAAGCCATGGAGAAGCTTTACCGGGAAAAGAGGGTTCGTGCAATCGGAGTGAGTAATTTCCTTCCGCATCACATAGAGAACCTGCTTTCCTCCTGCGAAGTCGTGCCTGCGGTGGATCAATTGGAGTTTCATCCCGGATACAGCCAGGAGGCCGCCGTCTGCTACTGTCAAGAGAGAGGGATTCTCGTCCAGGCGTGGAGTCCGCTTGGAAGAAAGCGTGTGATGGATGATGAGCTGGTGGAAGAGCTTGCAAAAGCGCACCATGTTACGCCGGCACAGATCTGTCTTCGGTATGCGCTGCAAAAGGGCATCGTCCCGATTCCAAAAGCCTCTTCCGAGGAAAGAATGAAAAATAACCAGGACATCTTTGACTTTGAACTGACCGGGTTAGAGATGTCTGAACTAGATACCATGCCTCCTGCAGGGTGGTCGGGAGAACACCCGGATCGGGATCGGGTGAAAGTATGTTAGGAAAGAAAGGGGAAGAACAAGATGAAAATCACATTAAAAGACGGCTCTGTAAGAGAGTACGACAAAAGTATGTCAGTGTATGAGATTGCATCTGACATCAGCGAAGGACTTGCCAGAGTGGCAATGGCAGGAGAAGTAAACGGGGAAGTAGTGGATCTCAGAACGGTAGTGTCCGAGGACTGTGAGCTGAATATTCTGACATTTCAGGATGAAGGAGGGAAAGATACCTTCCGTCATACATCCTCGCATATTTTGGCACAGGCAGTAAAGCGCCTCTATCCGGAGACGAAGCTTGCTATTGGGCCAGCCATTGCGGACGGCTTTTACTATGATGTGGACAGAGATATTCCATTTACAACAGAAGATCTGGAAAAGATTGAAAAAGAAATGAAGAAGATCGTGAAAGAAGCGCTTCCGGTTGAGAGCTTTACGCTTCCAAGAGAGGAAGCGATTGCTCTGATGAAGGAGAAAGAAGAGCCATATAAGGTAGAACTTATTGAAGATCTTCCGGAAGACGCAATTATCAGCTTCTATAAGCAGGGTGAATTCACGGACCTGTGTGCGGGACCGCATCTGATGAATACAAAGACGGTCAAAGCGTTTAAGCTGACAAGCCTTGCGGGCGCTTACTGGCGCGGAAATGAAAAGAACAAGATGCTCACAAGAATCTACGGAACTTCTTTCACAAAAAAAGCCGATCTGGATGAATATCTGGAGAGGCTGGAAGAAGCGAAAAAGCGTGACCATAGAAAACTTGGAAAAGAACTGGGACTTTTCATGCTCAGAGAAGAAGGACCGGGATTCCCGTTCTTCCTGCCTAAAGGTATGGCGCTCAAAAACGCTCTTCTGGAGTACTGGCGTGAAATTCATACAAAGAACGGATACGTGGAAATTTCTACTCCGATTATGTTGAGCAGACATTTGTGGGAGACAAGTGGACACTGGGATCATTATAAGGAGAATATGTACACAACTGTTATTGACGAGCAGGATTTTGCTGTGAAGCCGATGAACTGTCCGGGAGGAATCCTGGTATATGAGTCTGAGCCGCGTTCCTACAGGGATCTTCCGATTCGTATGGGCGAGCTTGGTATCGTACACCGTCATGAGAAATCCGGCCAGATGCACGGCCTGATGCGGGTGCGTTGCTTTACACAAGATGACGCCCACATCTTTATGACGCCGGAGCAGGTAAAAGACGAGATCAAAGGGGTTGCGACTCTGATTGATGAAGTATACAAGATGTTCGGATTCAAGTACCATGTAGAGCTCTCCACAAGACCGGAAGACAGCATGGGAAGCGATGAGGACTGGAAACTGGCAACAGATGCCCTCAGAGACGCTCTGGATTCCCTTGGCATGGACTATGTAGTCAATGAAGGAGACGGAGCATTTTACGGACCGAAAATCGACTTTCATCTGGAAGACTCCATCGGACGGACCTGGCAGTGCGGAACCATCCAGCTCGACTTCCAGCTTCCGCTGCGCTTTAACCTGGAATATACAGGAGCAGACGGAGAGAAGCACCGCCCGATTATGATACACCGCGTGGCATTCGGTTCTATTGAGCGTTTCATCGGAATTCTGATTGAACATTTTGCGGGAGCATTCCCGACCTGGCTTGCACCGGTTCAGGTAAAAGTCCTGCCGATCTCCGACAAGCATCTGGAGTATGGTGAGAAAGTCTATGCCGCTTTAAAAGACGCCGGAATTCGTGTGGAGATTGATACAAGAGCAGAGAAGATCGGATACAAGATCCGCGAGGCGCAGATGCAGAAGATCCCATATATGCTTGTAGTGGGAGCGAAAGAAGAAGAGGAAGGCAAAGTTTCCGTCAGAAGCAGATTTGCGGGAGATGAAGGGCAAAAATGTCTGAAAGACTTTCTCTGTGATTTGAAAAAGGAAATTTCTGGAAAAGTAAGAAGAAGCATGGAGTCTAAAGAATAAAGTCTTGAAATTCGGGCATACTACCTTCTGAAAACTAGAAGGAGGATGAAAAGATGCCAGAATTAAGATGTACTGTACAGAATTGTATGCACAATCAGAACTATTACTGTAACCTCGATGCTATTCAGGTTGGTGGGGACAAGGCAAAGAATGCTGCCGACACATGTTGCGACAGCTTTGAGGAGAGAAAATCCGGGACGTTTACAAATGCGTCTATGGAGGCTTCTCCGCTGAGTACGATCGACTGTAAAGCTCAGGAATGCTGTTATAACGAAAACTGCAAATGTAATGCCGGAAAAATCAGTGTGGAAGGCGGCGGGGCATGTACCTGCAAAGACACTGAGTGTGCTACTTTCCAGTGCCGTTAAGACGCAAAAATTGGGACAGGCGGATTTTCCGCCTGTTCTTTTGTTGCTCCAGAGAGGAGCTAAAATCCAGGTTTGTCACAGCTGCAATCTCGGAATGTTCCATTTGGCCATTTCCAGTGATTGACGCTTTCCCGAGGTTTCGCTATAATGAAGTATATGTGTATGGAGACCGGGAGGATGGAAATGAAAGAAACCAATACCAAAAATGAAGTCGGGAAAAAAGACAAAGAAGTCCGGAAGATACCTGCCTTTGGTGGAAAAGGGCCGTCCAGGATTCGGCAGTCTTTTGGGAGGGGACTGACTATTTTTCTTGTGATCGCAGCCTGTATTATCCTGTATTTTGCATTTTTGAGAGCAGATACTCTCTTTTCGGTAGCAGGAACGATCATTGAGATCTTAAAACCGATTATTTATGGTTTTGCTATCGCATATCTTTTAAATCCAATTGTAAAAGAGACAGACAAGTATCTGTTGCCTGTTTTAAGGAAAAAAATCAAAAAAGAAAAGACGGCACGGCAATTTTCCAGGGCGGCCGGGATCCTGTTTGCCCTGCTGGTTCTGTTTGCTGTGATTTTTGCCCTGCTAAATATGCTCATACCGGAGCTTTTTCACAGCATCCGGAACCTTATGGAAACATTGCCGGGACAGTTGAACAGTGGTATTGAGGCTATTGAGAATTTGCAAAAAGAACAGTCTACTATGGGATTGCTTCTGGGCAATATTCTGAATCATGCTTCTGAGACGCTTCAGAACTGGATTCAGACGGATCTGTTGCGGCAGATGAATATCTGGATGACCAATATTACTACGGGGGCTATGAATGTACTGAGCGAGGTATTCAATTTTCTCGTGGGCTGCATTGTTTCTGTGTACATGCTTTTCAGTAAAGAGCTGTTTGCGGCGCAGATGAAGAAGATTCTCTATGGAGTGATGTCCATTGAGCACGCCAATATGACTTTACATATTACGAGAAAGAGTAATGAAATTTTTGGAGGGTTTATCATCGGAAAGATCATTGATTCCGCAATTATCGGAGTACTGTGTTTCCTGGGACTGACACTTCTGGATATGCCATATATCCTACTGGTGAGCGTTATTGTCGGGGTAACGAATGTCATTCCGTTTTTCGGACCGTATATCGGAGCGATCCCCAGTGCGATTCTGATCGCACTGGCTGATCCGATCAAGGGGATTTATTTTCTGATTTTTATTCTTGCACTTCAGCAGTTAGATGGGAATGTGATTGGACCGAAAATTCTCGGGGATTCTACAGGGCTTTCCGCATTCTGGGTCGTATTTTCGATTCTGCTTGGCGGCGGACTCTTTGGGTTTGTCGGCATGATTGCGGGAGTACCGACGTTTGCCGTGATTTACTATATCGTGAAAATGGTGGTAGAGCAGAAATTGGAGAAGAAAAAGATGCCTGCAGACACGGAAGCTTATGGAAGGGTAGAATATCTGGATGACAATGGAACATTCCAATATGTAAAAGACGATATAAAGGAGAGAACAGAAGATGCCGATTCGAGTACAAAATGATCTTCCGGCAAAGGAGATTCTGGAGAGAGAAAATATCTTTGTGATGGATGAACACCGTGCTGTCCATCAAGACATCCGTCCGCTGAAAATTGGGCTTTTAAATCTGATGCCGCTGAAAGAGGATACAGAGCTTCAGCTTTTGCGCTCGTTTTCCAATACGCCGCTTCAGGTGGATGTGACTTTCGTGATGGTGTCCAATCACCAGTCAAAGAATACATCCGCGAATCATCTAAATAAATTTTATGTTCGGTTCCAGGACGTGAAAGACCAGAATTTTGATGGTTTCATCATTACTGGGGCACCCATCGAACAGATTCCATTCGAGGAAGTTGACTACTGGGAAGAGATGAAGGAAATTATGGAGTGGACCAAGACCCACGTTACTTCTACGATTTATCTTTGCTGGGGAGCACAGGCAGCCTACTATTATCACTTTGGGATCGACAAATATCCGCTGAAGAAAAAGCTGTTTGGCGTCTTTCGGCACCGGGTGATGAATCGGAGGATTCCACTGGTACGCGGATTTGACGATGTATTCTATGCACCGCATTCCCGGCATACCCAGATTGATCCTGCGAAGATCAAAGCGTGTGAAGATCTCATGGTTCTGGCAGAATCAGACGAGGCGGGCGTCTTTCTGGCTATGACAAAGGACGGCAGGCAGATCTTTGTTATGGGACATCCTGAGTACGATCGCATGACGCTGGATGAAGAGTACAAACGGGACAAATCCAAAGGGCTTCCGATCGAGATTCCTTGTAACTATTACCCGGATGATAATCCAGAAAACCGGCCGCTTCTTACTTGGCGGTCCAATGCCAACAATCTGTATACAAACTGGCTGAATTACTACGTATATCAGATCACACCGTATGATTTGGTAGGAACACCATTTTAATGCGGGTTTCTCGGTAATTTTGTAATTCGGACTTATTATAAAATGTTGAAAACACCGGGTAACATCGTAAGTTTGGGAGTACAATGGGAGTAAGGGAACTCCTGTTATGGGAGTTCAAATATGTAGTCTGAATGGAATTTTGATAAAGAACGTTTTCAAGATAGCTACTTTTTCGAGTAGAAGTATTAGAGGCTGACTTTCATTAGCAAATTGGAATTGACCGGGTTGAAAACGAGGAATACTTCTTGTCTACAGGACAAAGAGGCAGAATACAGAAAGAGTTTAACAACTAAACGATAGGAGAAAAATGAAATCAGTTTTACTTATAGGGCAATCAAATATGGCAGGACGTGGATATTTGCATGAGGTTACGCCAATTTACAATGAAAATATTTTTATGCTTAGGAACGGCAGATGGCAGATGATGACTGAGCCAATCCACTTTGACCGCTCAGTGGCTGGCGTTGGTCCTGCAGCGTCATTTGCACAGGCATGGTGTAACGCAAATAAAAATGAACAAATTGGGCTTATCCCTTGTGCGGAAGGAGGAAGTTCTATTGATGAATGGAGTAAGGAAAGCACTCTATTTCGCCATGCCGTCAGTGAAGCAAAATTCGCTATGGAAAACAGTGAATTGATTGCAATTTTGTGGCATCAAGGAGAAAGCGATGGTCGAAGCAAAAAATACAAAAATTATTACCACAAACTTAATATTTTAGTTAATTCATTCAGAAAAGAGCTGGGAGATTTGGAAGTTCCGTTTATTGTTGGCGGTTTGGGAAATTATTTAAGTAAGTCTGGCTTTGGAAGAAGTTGTGTAGAGTATGATTTGATTAATCAGGAATTACTTAAATATGTAGAAAATAATAGGAATTGTTATTTTGTAACAGGGGAAAAATTATACCCTAATCCAGATGGTATCCATATCAATGCAGAGTCTCAAAGAAGGTTTGGCATTAGATATTTTAAAGCTTATCAGACCAAATCAAGTATTGTCGAGCCTTTAGATAATGAAGAGAACATGGTAAAGGAATTGTATGAAAGAGAATATACTATGGCTGAGAAAAGATACATAACACTAGAACAATTTACATTAGGAAAAAGTTCTATGGAAGAAGTGATGAAATTTTTAAAATAGCGACATCGATTCGGAATTTTTGGAGGGAAATTAGCATGGTGGTTGATGTATATAAAAATTGTCCTAGTTTTGAAAATGAATATTATATATTGAGAATGGTAGATAAGGCGGATAAATTGGATTTGTTAAAGGTATATTCTGATGAAAAAGCTGTATCATTTTTTAATAGTGATAATTGTGGCGGAGATAACTTTCACTATACAACTGAAAACCGAATGGCACAGGCGATTGAATATTGGCTTTGGGAATATGATAGACAAGGGTTTGTCCGTTGGGCGATTGTTTCAAAAGCAACAAAAGAAGCAATCGGCACGATAGAGCTTTTCCATAGAGACGCTGAAGATTATTTTACAAATTGTGGCTTGCTTAGATTGGATATTCGGAGTGATTATGAAATTGCCAGTGAGATTGTCAAAATACTAAAATTGATAATCGAACCTGCATATGCACTTTTTCATTGTGATAAAATTGCTACAAAAGCTATCGCATTAGCAACAGAACGGATTTCAGCATTAAAAGCGTTAGGCTTTAAACAGTCGGAGGAGAAACTAATAGGACATGATGGGATGGAATATGATTCATATTTCGTATTAAAGTAACAACTTCTAGTTTGTATGGCAAATGATAAATAGATAGTTACATAAGAGAGGAAAAACAGATTGTACTGGACATGTCGAAAGGGAAAGTTCCATTAACATATTTTTTGTATAGTAAAACACTATAGTAAAATTCCGGTTTGCAAGCCCTTAGTGGGGCAAGGAACAAGGCAAAGCTCATATACCGCGGGGGAATTATTAACGGAAGAGGGCCGTCAGTGGTACTATGATGCGGCGGAGGACTTGTAAGGTCAGAAACCTTGCAAGTCTTTTTCTAATTCCGCAATTGCAAATCATGAGTGTTGATAGTACCATGCTTTCCGGCTTTTGCATTAGCAGCCTCAGTTTTATAGTGTAGAGATGCCCCATGCTCTTCTGACGTCCTCTACCGGGAGCTCTTCTCCGGTATAGAGACGAAAGGCAGCGGCTCCTTGATATAACAGCATACTGAGACCGTTGCAGCAGCTCAGGCCGGCTGTTTTGGCATACCGAAGAAGCGTTGTCTCCTCAGGGGAGTAGATGATATCCATAACAAACAGATGGTCACCCAAATCTTTCGGACCGGACACCGCACAGGAGTCCGGATTTGGTTCCATTCCAATACTGGTCGCATTGATGAGGATATCTGCGTGGACAAGTTCGGCCTTTAAAAGATCCGGATCTTCCAAATTCAGAAGTGCAATCCGGCACCCTGTTTTCTTACGGATCTTTTCCAGGAAGTCTTCAGATTTCCAGAAACTTTGTTTTCGTACAAACACGGAAATTTTCGACGCTCCATCCAGAGCAGCCTGAGTGATAATAGCAGTGCCGGCGCCTCCGGCGCCCAGGATGATAAGATGCTTTTCCTGGATGGAGACGCCTGCATGGGAGAGAGCGAGCATTGCTCCGATTCCGTCGGTATTGTACCCGATCAGACGGCCATTTTCATTGACAATCGTATTGACTGCATTACACAGTCTGGCTTCTGTGGAAATGTCGTCCAGGTATTGTATGACAGCCGTCTTGTTCGGCATGGAGACGTTGGCTCCACGCATTTGCAAGGTACGCATGGAACGGATCGCATCTGCAAGAGATGTCTGATCGATCTGAAAGGCAAGATAGACATAGTCCATTCCAAGCTTTTGAAAGGCAGTATTGTACATGAAAGGTGATTTGGAGTGGGCGGCAGGATCTGCGAAGAAGCCAAGCAGCCCGGTGTGCCCGCTGATTTGTAATGACATTGGGATTCCCTCTTTCTATCTGGTTTTGATTATGCTAAGATTATAAAGAATGAAAAAAGGAATGTCAATCGATCAGGGAAGGCAGGGACAGAATGAAGCATATTTTTTTAACCGGATTTATGGGGACGGGAAAGACTACGATTTCCAAAGCATTGCGGGAAATACTTTCATGCGATGTGATCGATATGGATCGGGAGATTGAACGGATGGAAAGAATGTCGATCCCGGAGATTTTTGTACAGAAAGGAGAAACCTGGTTTAGGCAGTGTGAGACCAGTTTCCTGGAGGGACTGAAAAAGAGAGAGGGAGCCATTGTATCCTGTGGCGGGGGTGTGCCTCTACGCAGAGAAAATGTGAAAACAATGAGAGCGTGCGGTATCGTTGTACTTTTGACGGCTAGCCCGGAGACAATCTATGAGCGGGTGAAGGATAACCATGACAGACCACTTCTGGAACAGAATAAAACGCCGGAACATATCGGAGAACTTTTGAAGGAGCGAGAGCCATATTATCGGGAAGCAGCAGATCTGGAAGTAGTGACGGATCAGAAAAGCGCAGATGAGATTGCAATTGAGATTAAAAAATTACTTGACAGCAGTAAAGCAGTGTGATAAAGTATATACAAGATTTATATTTCAAACCGATGAGAAAGAGGAGTAGATCGTCAGGCGAGATCACAGAGAGCGGCAGATGGTGGAACTGCTGTATGGAGCGGACGGTTGAATGGACTTTCGAGGGCAGCCTGAAAGCCGAATGGTGAGTACGGTTTGTCGGGAACCGAACCCGTTATCAATCAGGAGTGTATGTTAGTACATGAGAAAGTGGGCAGAGATGCCAATTTGAGTGGTACCGCGATAATAAGAGTTTATTACCGTCTCAAGCAGTAGCTTGGGGCGGATTTTTTGTATCCTGATAGGCCAAAGTTCGGAGTTGCCAGGAACCTTTTTATTATCTGTCGGGACGCCGCTTCCTTTCTTACTGACAGAGCCGGATGTTTGGCATATAACTTCCGGCGTAACGATATTTTAGTAGAAAAGGAGAAAAAACATGAACAAAAAAATGGTAGCAGTATTGGTAAGCGCAATGATGACAATGGGACTTCTTACGGGCTGCAAAAGCAGCGACAGTCAATCAGGAGATGCTGAGTATACGATTGGGATCTCACAGTTTGCAGAGCACGGCTCCCTTGATAACTGTAGAGAAGGCTTTATAGAAGGACTGAAAGAGGAAGGTATCGAAGAAGGGGAAAATCTCAAAATCGAGTACAAAAACGCGGCGGCGGATCAGGGAACAGCCAAGCAAATCAGTGATACGTTCGTATCTGACAAGGTAGATCTGATCTGCGGGATTGCGACGCCAAGCGCCCAGGCAGCTTTTAACTCAGCAATGAATTCTGATATTCCGGTAATCTACACGGCTGTAACAGATCCGGCGGAGGCGAAGCTTGTGGACGATGAGGGGAACCCGGTAGGAGAAATCACAGGAACGAGTGATGAGCTTCCGATCAAGGAGCAGTTGGAGATGATCCGTGAAATTCTTCCGGACGCAAAGAAGGTCGGCATCCTCTACACGACGAGCGAGGCAAATTCCGTATCTGCGCTTTCAACATACAAGAAGCTTGCAGGTGATTACGATCTGGAAATCGTAGAAAAAGGTGTGACGCAGACAGCAGATATCTCTCTTGCTGCAGAAGAGTTGTTAGGCGAGGTAGACTGTCTGACAAACCTGACGGACAATACCGTAGTCAATTCTTTGGCAACGATCCTTGACAAGGCAAATGCGCAGAAGATTCCGGTATTCGGAAGCGAGATTGAGCAGGTGAAGCTTGGATGTCTGGCAGCGGAGGGTCTAGACTATATTAAACTTGGTAAGCAGACAGGAAAGATGGCAGCACAGGTATTAAAGGGCGAGAAGAAAGCTTCTGAGATAAAATACGAGACCATCTCAGAGCCGGGGCTCTATGTGAATACAAAAGCGGCGGAGAATCTTGGAATCACCATTGATGAATCACTGGTAAGTCAGGCTGTAGAAAGCTTTGATGAGATTTCCGCATCATAAAGGAATAACGGGAGGCAGACAAATGAACCTTATAGTAACAACAGTAGAGCAGGGATTGATTTACGGAATCCTGGCGCTGGGAGTGTATATCACATACAAGATTCTGGATTTTCCGGATTTGACGGTGGATGGCAGCTTTCCGCTGGGAGCGGCTGTGACGGCGGCTCTGATTGTCAGGGGAGTCAATCCATACCTGACACTTTTGATTTCCTTTGGGGCAGGTGTGCTTGCAGGGGTCTGCACGGGGCTGATCCATGTGAAATGCAAGGTAAGGGATCTGCTTTCCGGGATTATTATGATGACAGCACTTTGGACGATCAATCTCCGGATTGCCGGGACAGCGAATGTTCCGATCTTTGGGGAGGAGAGTATTTTTGACAATGACAATATGAACGGGATCTTTCATGGAACACTAGCCTCCTACAAAGTCTGTGTGATCGTCCTTGTGATCGCAGTGATTGCCAAGATAGTTTTAGATCTGTATCTGAAGACCAAGTCCGGCTTTCTTCTACGGGCAGTAGGAGACAATGAACATCTGGTGACGTCTCTTGCAAAAGATCAGGGGAATATAAAGATTCTCGGTCTTGCCATTGCAAATGGGCTGGTAGCACTGGCAGGATGTATCTTCTGCCAGGAACAGAGAGTCTTTGAGATCTCCAGTGGTACAGGAGCGATTGTCATCGGGCTTGCAAGTGTCATCATCGGAACGAGTCTGTTTAAGGGACTGACCTTTATGAAAGCGACAACGGCGGTTCTGATCGGTGCCATTATTTATAAAGCCTGCGTTGCGGCAGCATTGAAATTCTTCGAGCCACAGGACATGAAGCTGATTACGGCGGTATTGTTCCTGGTCATACTGATTGTTGGAATGGAAAGAAAGAAGAAGGTAAAGGGAAATGCTTGAATTAAGAGGAATTACAAAATATTATAATCCGGGCACGGTAAATGAGATGTGCCTGTTTCAGGATTTCAACCTGACCGTCCGGAAAGGCGAGTTCGTCTCTGTCGTAGGCAGCAATGGATCCGGCAAAACGTCCATGCTGAATATTCTCTGTGGGAGTATCCCGGTGGATTCGGGCAGGATTTTGATGGATGGGGAAGATATCACCAGAATGAAGGAATATATGAGAAACCGCAGGATCGGACGGGTGTATCAGAATACTGCCCTTGGCACCTGCCCATCCATGACGATCCTGGAAAATATGTCCCTGGCGGACAACAAAGGGAAATTCTATGGACTTGGCCGTGGGATTCATAAAGGAAGAAAGGAGCATTATCGCGAGTTGCTGCGTCAGTTAAATCTTGGATTGGAAGATAAGATGGATGTAAAAGTCGGCACTTTGTCCGGCGGACAGCGGCAGGCTATAGCGCTTTTGATGTCCACCATGACGCCGATCGATTTCCTGATTCTCGATGAACATACGGCGGCTCTGGATCCGAAGACAGCCGAGATCATTATGGAGCTGACGGACCGTATTGTAAAGGAAAAGAGGCTCACCACTATTATGGTGACACACAATCTGCGCTATGCGGTCGAGTACGGCAACCGGATGTTGATGATGCATCAGGGGAAATGTATTCTTGACCGGGCAGGTAAGGAAAAGGAAGAGACGACCGTGGATATGATTCTGAATCTTTTCAATGAAATCAGTATTGAGTGTGGAAATTAATGGAATATGTTTTATGAAAAAGGGAAGCGTGAGTGTGCGCTTCCTTTTTCTATGGAATATCATTTGACTTTCCTCGGACGGAATAGTATGATGAAATTAATGAAAAACTTGTAGAAAAAGGCAGAAGAAGGAGAACGATGATGAAGAGAATCGCAAGATTTCAGAAAGTAAGTAAAGAGCAGTTCCTGGAAGGGACAGAAGGGATTTTGATAAGTCGGGATGCTGAAAAGGCGTATGAAGAGCTGATGCTGCCAAAGCGCGCGACCAAAGGCTCTGCAGGGTATGACTTTTTCACTCCATATCCGATCACCATCGCACCAGGAGAGACAGTGAAGATCCCGACCGGGATCCGTGTCTGGATGGAAGAGGAGTGGGTGCTCAAGTGTTATCCGAGAAGTGGTCTTGGATTTAAGTACCGGCTTCAGCTCAATAATACCGTGGGGATCATTGACAGCGATTATTATTACTCGGACAACGAAGGACATATTTTTGCTAAATTGACAAATGATACAAATGAAGGGAAGACGATCAGTTTGAAAGCGGGAGAGGGCTTTATGCAGGGGATTTTTGTAGAATATGGCATTACCCTCGATGATGATGCGAAAGGCATCAGAAACGGAGGTTTTGGAAGTACTACGATATAAGAAAAAGGAGGATGTGTAATGAATCTGGTACAGGAAGTCATGGATTATATCAGTGGATATGATCCGGAAGTGGGGAAAGGACTGGAACTGGAACTGGCACGCCAGAGAAGGAATCTGGAGCTGATCGCGTCGGAGAATATTGTAAGTCCGGCAGTGATGCTTGCTATGGGGACTGTGCCGACTAACAAGTATGCGGAAGGATATCCTGGCAGACGCTATTATGGCGGATGCGAATATGTGGACGAGCTGGAAATACTTGCTATCGAGCGGGCGAAAAAGTTGTTCGGCGCGGAGCACGCTTGTGTACAGCCGCACTCGGGAGCCCAGGCGAATATGGCGGTTTACCAGGCGTTGATTCAGCCTGGGGATGTTGTGATGGGTATGAATCTCAATCATGGAGGACACCTTACCCATGGTTCGCCGGTCAATCAGTCCGGAAAACTATATCATTTTGTACCATATAATGTCAATGAGAATGGATTTCTTGATTATGACGAGATCCGGGCGATTGCGAGGGAATGTAAGCCGAAACTGATCGTGGCAGGGGCTTCCGCTTATCCGCGTGAGATCCGTTTTGATCTGTTTGCCGATATTGCGAAGGAGGTCGGCGCTTATTTGTTTGTAGATATGGCTCATATTGCGGGACTGGTAGCCGCAGGGCTCCATCAGAGTCCGGTGCCATATGCGGATGTGGTATCAACCACCACCCATAAGACCCTGCGTGGACCAAGGGGCGGTTTGATTCTCTGTAAAGAAATGTACGCAAAGCAGATTGACAAGGCAGTCTTTCCGGGTACCCAGGGAGGACCGCTGGAGCATGTGATTGCTGCGAAAGCAGTTTGTTTCGGGGAGGCATTGAAGCCGGAATTCAGAACGTATCAGGAGCAGATCGTAAAGAATTCCAAAGCGCTTGCAGATGCTATGCTTGCAGAGGGCTTTGATCTGGTAAGCGGCGGAACGGACAATCATCTGATTCTGGTGGATTTAAGGAAACAGAACATTACCGGAAAAGAGATGCAGAGCCGGCTGGATGAAGTCTATATCACAGTGAATAAAAACGGAATTCCGAACGATCCACAAAAACCGGGAATTACAAGCGGTATTCGAATCGGAACGCCGGCGGTAACGACACGGGGATTAAGGGAAACGGAGATGAAGGAAATTGCAAGATTGATCCGGCTTGCGGCAGAAGATTTTGAGAATCGGGCAGATGAGATACGAAGAAGTGTGACGGAGATCTGCGGCAGATATCCGATTTATCAGTAGAAGAGAAATGAATCACCGGAAGTGCCAGAAGGCACATTCCGGGATTGTAAACGGTCGCCAAGGTCTCGGGCAAGCCCGGACTTTGGACCGTTGCCAGTACAAAAAAGCGGGCAGCGTATCCCATCGGGGATCTGCCCGCAATTAGTTCTTATCTGTGATTTCCCATACAGAAAGTGGCTATTACGCCCGGACCGGTATGAGTTCCGATGACAGTTCCGATATCGTTAATCAGAATGTTGTCAATCCCGTATTTTTCACGGATGAGTCCGGCGACATACTGTGCGTCCTCCTCGCAGTCCCCGTGAGTAATCATGACAATCTCATTGTCCCAGCCTTTCATCTGTTCTTCCATGACATCCACGATCCTGTTGAGGGATTTTTTTCGTCCACGCTCTTTTCCAATGACACTGAGCTTTCCTTCATTGTCCACGTGGATCATCGGCTTGATCTTTACCATTGTGCCGAGGATCGCAGTGGCTTTGGAAATCCGACCGCCACGGTGCAGGTGGTTCAAGTCGTCAACCGTGACATTGTGGCAAACATGAAGTTTATTCTTCTCCGCCCATGTTACGATCTCGTCATAGCTCTTTCCCTCTTTCTGAAGCTTTAAGACATAGTAGAGAAGAAGTCCCTCGCCCAGACAAGCACAGAGAGAATCGATAACGGTGATCCGTGCGTCCGGGTATTCTTCCGAAAGCTGCTGTGCGGCGATCTGTTCGCTTCCGCAGCTTCCGCTCAGTCCAGAAGAAAACCCGATGTGGATGATGTCTTTCCCTTCTTTAATAATAGATTCAAATAGTTCTCTTGCCTGTCCAGGAGTAACCTGGGAAGTCGTCGGCAGAGATCCGTTTCGGATCCGGTCGAAAAATTCTTTCTTTGACAGACCCTCCATATCCGGATAGGTCTCACCGTCAATCGTATATGCTAATCTAAGCGTCGGAACCCTGTGTTCTTCCAGCCATTCTTTCGGAAGATCCACGGTACTGTCCGTAGTAATGACAAAGTCTCTCATTGCTGTAACCTCCTCGCCCTGTTTTTTCTTATCATACCATTTTTTATGGCAGGACGCAAAAGATTTATACTGGAAGAGAGAATGAATTTTTATATTAATTTTTGCTGATTTTCAGATAGCTTTCTCCGGAAACCGTGCGGTTAAAACAGATGGAGCAGACGGTAATGATGCAACCTGCCGCAAAACCAACCCAGTCAAAGAGGGCAGTGAGGGTAAGAAGCAGCAGACGCATGAATTTCAGTGCATAGCCCAGCTCAAAGTTTGGCTGAGTATAGTTTGCCACAGCCACGAACGCCATGTAGAGCATGACCTCGGAATTAAACCAACCGGATTTGACGGAAAATTCTCCCATGACAATACCGGCGATCACACTTAAAGGAGTACTGAGCATACTTGGAGTGTTTAAGGCGGCAAGCCGGAGACCGTCGATGGCAAGCTCCAGAAGAAGAAGCTGAAAATACAAGGGAATATTGACCGTATCTCTCACAAGAACGAATTCGAAAATATCGGGAATCCATTTCGGATTCTGCATAAAGAGCAGAAACAGAGGCGTGAGGAAAATGGTCATAATAGTAATAAGGCTTCTGGAGAGCTTTAGGTAGATCCCGGTCAGAGTCGGGAAATAGTAGTCATTTGCCTCCTCGATCATGTCAAAGATGGAGGTGGGAAGAATCATGGCTGAAGGTGAGGTGTCTACCATCAGCACGATTTTTCCTTCCAACAAACAGGCTGTGGCTGTGTCCGGGCGCTCCGTGTATTTGAATTTGGGGAAAGGATTGTACCATTTCCGCTTAAATAAAAGTTCGGCCAGACTTTGCTGGTTCATCTTCAGATCCTCGTCCTGCATCTCCTCAATCTTACGGGTTAGAAGAGCCAAAAGATCCGTGTTTACGCGGTCGGACATATAACAGAGCACCACGTCTGTCCGGGAAGATTTCCCGATTTCCATCATTTTCATAGTCAGGTGCGGATCCCGGATCCTACGCCGGATGAGGGCAGTGTTGAAAACGATGGTCTCCACAAACCCATCTCTGGATCCACGCAGCGACTTGTCCTGCTCCGGCTCTCCGACGTTTCGGGCCGGATACGTCCGGCTGTCAATGATAATGCAGGCATCGTACCCTTCTACAAAAAGGCAGGCTGCACCGGAGAGCAGATTTTTAATGACTTTGTCATATTCGGAAAATGTATCAATCTCCACATAAGAGACAAAGGATCTGGAAAATTCTGTGGCCGTGTCGGGCATCTGATCCTCGGTAATCTTGAAAAATGTGTCCATCAGCTTGGACATTACCTCGTCTTTCATAAATCCATCTATAAAAAAGAAGCAGCTTTCCCGTCCTCCGATGACAATGTCTCTCTCTACAATGTCATAGCTTTCCTGTACGGGGAGCAGCTCGTTCATGTAAGCAATATTTTCCTGTACGATTCTGGAAACCTTCATATTTTTCCTCCCGTGATCTGATATTTGATATAGAAAAGTCTTTCCGGCTTTCCAGAATTTATACCAGTAGGAGCAGAATCAATGTAAGAAAATAAAAAGGTGGAAAAAGGTAAAAAATCCATTGACAGTCTGTGACAAATATGCTAATATACAACTTGTGTGAAAAGAAAGCAGAGTATCCACTCTCACCGCAGCACGATTGAGTGACTGATGGTTTGATATTGAATTACAGCCGAATCTTATGTATTTTTACATTAGAGGAGAGGATTTGTAAAGAGAGATCATGTGGATAGTCTGTACTATCCATTTTTTTATGGCAAGGAATGAGTATTAAAACATGGAGGTGTACTACAATTAGCGATTTAATGATTAACGAACAGATCCGCGACAGAGAAGTGCGGCTGATCGGACAGGATGGAGAACAATTAGGAATTATGTCTGCAAGAGAAGCGCAGAAGATTGCGCTGGAAGCCGAGCTTGATCTCGTGAAGATTGCTCCTACAGCAAAGCCGCCGGTATGCAAGATTATCGATTACGGTAAATACAAATATGAGCAGACAAGGAAAGAAAAAGAGGCAAAGAAAAAGCAGAAGACTGTAGATGTAAAGGAAGTTCGATTATCTCCAAATATTGATACGAATGACTTGAACACGAAAGTAAACAACGCAAAGAAGTTTATCCAGAAAGGAAACAAAGTGAAGGTGACGCTTCGTTTCCGTGGACGTGAGATGGCCCACGTTCAGCAAAGTAAACATATTCTGGATGATTTTGCAGAGCATCTCAAGGACATTGCGGTAGTAGAAAAGCCGGCCAAGATGGAAGGCAGAAGCATGAGCATGGTTTTAACTGAAAGACGTTAAAAATAAATTTTACAATATTAAGGAGGATTATCATTATGCCAAAAATTAAAACAAATAGAGCGGCTGCAAAGCGCTTTAAAAAAACAGCAACAGGACAATTAAAGAGAAATAAAGCTTACAAGAGCCATATCTTAACGAAGAAGTCTACTAAGAGAAAAAGAAATCTTAGAAAGGCTATCATTACTGATTCTACAAATGTAAAGAACATGAAGAAAGTATTACCATACTTATAAGAGTTGGAAGAATAGAAGGAGGAGTAAGACATGGCAAGAATTAAAGGCGGAATGAACGCAAAGAAGAAACATAATAGAGTATTAAAGCTGGCAAAGGGTTACAGAGGAGCACGTTCCAAACAGTACAGAGTGGCAAAACAGTCTGTGATGAGAGCGCTCGCAAGTTCCTATGCAGGACGTAAGCAGAAGAAACGTCAGATGCGTCAGCTCTGGATCGCACGTATCAATGCAGCGGCAAGAATGAATGGATTATCCTACAGCAAACTGATGCACGGCTTAAAGGTTGCAGGTGTTGAGATCAACAGAAAGATCCTTGCTGATATGGCAATCAACGATGCGGCAGGCTTCACGGCACTTGCAGAGCTTGCAAAGGGAAACCAGGCTTAATTATATAGAAGATATGGAAAACAGGGGCATGGCCTCTGTTTTTTCTTTCCTGTTTTACAAACATAGGATTCCTGAGATATGAAGATATATCCTCTGAAGCAGGGAAAAGAGCAGTATGAAAATATACCACGATGTATGAGTAAACGAGTGTCTTCTGATCACATGGCTGAATAATAAAGGAAATTTATGGAATGATAAGAATATATCATTTTTCTTTATGGGTAAATTGTGCTATTCTGACTACAGAAAAGCTGACTATAGAAAAAGAAAGAGGAGGAAGAAGGATGTATGATATTTGTATCATCGGGGCAGGTCCGGCAGGAATCAGCAGCGCTATCTATGCTGTAAGCAGAGGGTTAAAGACGATTGTTCTGGAGCAAAAGGCAGTAGGAGGACTGCTTGGGGGCGTGTCTACCGTCACGCATTACGCAGGGATCATCGAGGAGGAGACAGGAGAGACCTTTGCAGCTAGATTGAAAGCACAGGCTGAGGGGGCAGGTGTAGAGATTGTGATGGAACAGGTGAAGAAAGCAAAGCTTACAGGTCAGGTTAAGATCATCGAGACGGATCAGGGCAGCTATGAAGCGAAAGCAGTGATTATTGCGGCAGGAACAAGGCCAAGAAGGCTGGGAATTGAGGGTGAAGAGGAGTTTCAAGGCCGGGGAACCGGGATGAATCCGGCGAAAGATGGTGCTCGTTATGTGGGCAAGGACATCTTTGTGGTCGGAGGAGCGGATGGTGCGGTCAAGGAAGCTCTTTACCTGGCAAAAATCGCAAAAAAAGTTACTATCATTCATTTCGAAGACACCCTGGGGGCGATTCCGGAATTTACAAATAAAGTAAGGCAGACAGGGAATATGGAAGTACGCCTTCACAGCCGCCTTATCAAAATCAATGGAAAAGAGGAAGCGGATCAGATTGTGATACGAGATGAGCATACAGGGGCGCTGGAAACGATTCAAGCACCAGGATGCGCCATTTTTATCTATGCCGGATCCACTCCGAATACAGAAGACTACCCGGAACTTGAGACGAAAGACGGATATATTGTCACAAATGAAAAGCAGGAGACGAATCTTGCAGGCGTCTATGCGGCTGGGGACATCTGTGTCAAACAGGTAAGGCAGGCGGCCACGGCTGTGGCAGACGGAGCGGTAGCAGCCATCCATGCGGCAGCATATATAAAAGCTCAGAGATAGGGAAAAAATAAGGTTGAAATGAAGTGGGGGAAAAAATAGGGTGCCGCAATTTTATCAGTTTAGATAATTTTGCAACACCCTATTTAAAATGCGGAAGATGGGACTTGAACCCACACGACTGCAATAGTCACAAGATCCTTAGTCTTGCTCGTCTGCCAGTTCCGACACTTCCGCAAAGCCTTTCTTATCGGCTGTCCGAAAAATATAATACTATAGTAGAAGGGTAATGTCAAGCAGAAATCGTAAAATATTGTTTTTTGAGTTTTGTACACATCCGAAAAATGTATGAGGATGGTAATTATCAGATTGATTGAAATCTGCCCTGGCACATGATATGATATTCTTACCATATGTTCAGAAGCGAATGGGAGGAAAGAAAACGGTATTTGCCGGATTATAGGGGAGGAAGGTGGAGAACAAAGGAACATAAAAAGGTGATCTACAGGTAGATAATGTGGCAAAATCAGAAATAAAAGTATATTTCATGGAAGAAACACCAAAACTGATGGATGACATATTCTGAGATTGTAAGCGGTCGCCAGAACCCTTGGTAAGCCTGCGTTTTACGTTGTTGCCAAAACAAATAAAAAACCCTTACTATAAAAGCAAGGGTTTCTTCCGTGCGGAAGATGGGACTTGAACCCACACGACTGCAATAGTCACAAGATCCTTAGTCTTGCTCGTCTGCCAGTTCCGACACTTCCGCAAAGCCTTTCTTATCGGCTGTCTGAAAAATATAATACTATAGTAGGAGAGTAATGTCAACAAAAAAATGAAAAAATTTTTTCTATGAGGAGGAAGGATAATGTTAGAAAAAATTGATTTATCAAAAAAGATGAAGAAAGCAGAATATAAAGAAGAGATCAACAAGCTTTCGGTGAAGCTCGGTGAACTGCAAAGAATCTGTCAGAGCGCCAAAATTCCGGTGATGATTGTGTTTGAAGGACTGGACGCTTCGGGGAAAGGCGTGCAGATTGGAAAGCTGATTCAGGCACTGGATCCGAGAGGCTTTGAAGTGTTCGCAGTGAAGAAAGAGACGGAAGAGGAGAAGTACTATCCTTATATGAAGCGGTTTTGGACGAAAATCCCGGAGCATGGGAAGGTTTCTATTTTTGATACAAGCTGGTACCGTAAAGTCTTAGGAGAGCGTTTCGAAAATCAAATGTCTGCGGACGAGGTGGCAAGAGCCTATCATGTGATTCAGTCTTTTGAAAAAGAACTGACCGATGACAGGATGGTCATCATTAAGCTGTTCCTATACATCGACAAACGTGAGCAGAGGAAGCGGTTTGAAAAGCTGGCGGATTCCAAAGAGACAAAATGGAGAGTAACTGGGGACGACTGGAGACGAAATGAAGAGTATGACGCTTACCTGAAAGTTAATGAAGAGATGCTGGCAAAGACAGATACGGACTTTGCACCATGGACGATCGTAGAAGCGACGGACAAGCGCTATGCAGCGGTGAAAATTTATAAGACAGTAATCCACGCACTGGAAACGGCGGTTAAAAAACAGCCGGAGCCGGATGAAACGGCGCCGGAGCTAGACGAGAAAAAGACGGAGTCAGTTCTGAACAAGGCGGATCTGTCTCTGGCTTACACAAAAGAAGAGTATGAAAAGAAGAAGAAAAAGTTGCAAAAGGAATTGACGAGGCTGCACGGGGAGCTGTACCGCAGACGGATTCCGATGATCCTTGGATTTGAGGGATGGGACGCCGGAGGAAAGGGCGGGGCCATTAAGCGGCTGACCCAGGCACTGGATCCGAGAGGATATGTCGTGATCCCCACGGCGGCTCCGAACGACTGGGAGAAGAAGCACCATTATCTCTGGAGATTCTGGGTGAAGATGCCAAAGAAAGGACATATCACGATCTTTGACCGGACCTGGTACGGAAGAGTAATGGTAGAGAGGATCGAGGGATTCTGTACGAAGCGGGAATGGAAACGAGCCTACAAAGAAATGAACGAAATGGAAGAACAGCTTTCGGATTCCGGAGCAATCGTGATGAAATTCTGGATGCAGATTGATAAAGACGAGCAGGAGAGACGTTTTAAAGAGCGTCAGGCAAATCCTGAGAAGCAGTGGAAGATTACGGATGAGGACTGGAGAAACCGGGAGAAATGGGATCTCTATGAACGGGCAGTAGAAGAGATGCTTGTAAAGACATCCACGCCGTCAGCGCCATGGATTATTGTAGAAGGAAATAATAAATATTATGCACGAATTAAGGTTCTTGAGACAGTGGTAGATGCTATTCAGAAACGGATTGCACAGGAAAAAGAGAAATAAATCCGGGCTTGTTCGCTTTTTTTGAAAAAATAAAAAAAACAAAAAGGAAATCAACATCTTTTGTCGAATATATAATATTGTAGGAGAATGTACACAGACAAGAAGGAAGGGAACAGCGTGTATTACTCAGAAGACATTATCGAAGAAGTAAGAATGAAAAACGACATTGTGGACGTGATTTCTTCTTATGTGAGACTGCAAAAAAAAGGAAATTCTTATTTTGGACTGTGTCCGTTTCATAATGAAAAATCCCCGTCCTTTTCTGTCAGCCGGGACAAGCAGATGTATTACTGCTTTGGATGCGGGGCAGGAGGGAATGTGTTTACATTCTTGATGGAATATGAGCATGATTCGTTTACGGAGGCACTTCAGATCCTGGCTGAACGGGCCGGGGTAGAGCTTCCAAAAGAGCAGTATTCCAAAGAGGCAAAGGAAAGATCAGATTTAAGGGAGACGCTTCTTGCTATTAATAAGCTGGCGGCGAAGTATTATTATGCACAGCTCCGCTCTGAGAAGGGAAGACAGGCGATCCGTTATCTGACGGACCGGTCGCTTACGGAAGAGACGATTGTACATTTTGGGCTCGGATATGCCAATAAGTATAGTGATGACCTGAGCAGATACCTAAAGATGCAGGGATACTCGGATGAGCTGATCGTGAAGTCAGGGCTTGCAAGCGTGGATGAGAAACAGGGAATCCATGACAAGTTCTGGAACCGGGTCATGTTCCCGATTATGGATGTCAATAGTCGTGTGATAGGGTTTGGCGGACGTGTCATGGGGGATGCGAAGCCAAAGTATTTGAATTCCCCGGAGACGCCGATTTTCGATAAGAGCCGCAATCTCTATGGGTTGAATCGGGCAAGAACTTCCAGGAAATCGTATTTTCTCTTGTGCGAGGGCTATATGGATGTGATCGCTTTGCACCAGGCGGGATTTACGAATGCAGTGGCGTCCCTTGGGACCGCATTTACACCTGGGCATGCCTCGCTGATCCGGCGCTATGTACAGGAAGTCTACCTGACTTATGACAGCGATGAGGCGGGAACAAAGGCTGCACTTCGTGCGATGCCGATCTTAAAGGAGGCGGGGATTACATCGAAGGTGATCCGGATGGATCCATATAAGGATCCCGACGAGTTCATCAAGAATCTGGGAGCCCCGGCATTTGAGGAGCGGATCCAGAAGGCCAGAAATGGCTTCATGTACAGCCTGGAAGTATTAGAGAGACAGTTTGACTTAAACTCTCCGGAAGGGAAGACCGCATTTTTAAAAGAGGCCGCGTCACGGCTTGGCGAGTTTGAAGAGCAGATCGAGCGGGATAATTATACTGAGGCGGTAGCAAGAGCGTACCGGGTATCATTTGAGGATCTGAAAAGGCTCGTGTCAAAGACGGCAGTTGAGAAGGGACTAGCGGCTCCGGCCAGGAGACCGAAGCAGACTACGTCTGTTCAGGAGAAGGAGGATGGCAATCTGAAATCCCAGAAGATTCTTCTGACCTGGATGATCGAGGATCACAGTGTGTTCTCCCAAGTAAAGACCTATCTTTCGCCGGAGGATTTCACAGGTCGGATTTACCGGGAAGTGGCAGAGCTTCTCTATAAGCAGTACGAAGAAGGAAGTGTAAATCCTGCCAGAATTCTGAATCATTTTACCGATGAGGAGGAGCATAGGGAGGCAGCGTCCTTGTTTCATACGAAGATTCGAGAGCTTTCTACGAAGGAAGAGCAGGAAAAGGCGCTCAAAGAGACGGTGATCCGAGTAAAGAACCACAGTATTGAAGAGGCAGGACGGACGCTGGGCCCGACGGACATCAGGGGACTGCAGAAGCTAATGGAAGCGAAAAAGGATCTGCAAAAACTATTTCAGATGCAGATTTCCATAAAATAAAAAGATAGAACAAGCGATGAGAGGATGGACAAAAGCATGGAAGAAAACGTAGCAAAATTTGAGGAAAAGCTGAAAGAGCTGGTCGAACTTGGGAAGAAGAAAAAGAAAGTTCTCGAAATTCAGGAGATCAGCGATTTTCTGTCCGATCTGGAATTATCTCCGGAGCAGATGGAAAAAGTATATGAATATCTGGAAGCGATGAATATCGATGTGCTGCGTATCGGAAGTGATGACGACCTGGACGCAGATATAGATGACCTGATTCTTGCGGAAGAAGAGGAAGAAGTCGATATGGAGAAAATCGATCTGTCTGTGCCGGACGGAATCAGTATTGAGGATCCGGTGCGTATGTACTTAAAAGAGATCGGAAAGGTGCCTCTTTTAAGTGCAGAGGAGGAGATCGATCTTGCCAGAAGGATGTCTGAAGGCGATGAGAGCGCCAAGAAGAGACTGGCCGAGGCCAATCTCCGTCTTGTTGTCAGTATTGCCAAGCGGTATGTAGGTCGTGGGATGCTCTTCTTGGATCTGATCCAGGAAGGAAACTTAGGGCTGATCAAGGCGGTAGAGAAGTTTGATTATCAGAAAGGATTTAAGTTCAGTACCTATGCGACCTGGTGGATCCGTCAGGCTATCACCAGAGCCATTGCGGATCAGGCAAGGACGATCCGGATCCCGGTCCATATGGTAGAGACGATCAACAAGCTCATCCGGGTATCCAGGCAGCTTTTGCAGGAGCTTGGAAGGGAGCCGCTTCCGGAGGAGATCGCAAAGGAACTGGATATGCCGGTAGACCGTGTCAGGGAGATCCTGAAGATTTCCCAGGAGCCGGTTTCTCTGGAGACGCCGATTGGCGAGGAGGAGGATAGTCATTTAGGAGACTTCATCCAGGACGACAATGTGCCGGTTCCTGCTGAGGCTGCTGCTGCAACCCTCTTAAAAGAGCAGCTAAATGAGGTGCTTGACACTTTGACTGACAGGGAGCAGAAAGTTCTGAGACTACGTTTTGGAATGAATGACGGGCGGGCAAGAACGCTGGAAGAGGTCGGCAAGGAATTCGACGTTACAAGAGAGCGTATCCGTCAGATCGAGGCGAAAGCACTTCGGAAGCTTCGGCATCCAAGCCGCAGCCGGAAGTTAAGAGACTACCTGGATTAGGAGAGTGCTATGGAACTATCAAAGAGACTCCGGGCAGTGGCGGATCTTGTTTCGCCCGGACTAATCATAGCGGATGTGGGGACAGATCATGCGTATGTTCCCATACAACTGGTGGAAGAGGGGCGGATCCCGTCTGCGATTGCGATGGATATTAATGAAGGACCGCTTTTACGGGCTGAAAAACATATTAGAGAGCATGGGCTGGAACATAAGATCGAGACCCGAAGATCCAGTGGACTAAAAGAGCTGAAAGTTCAGGAAGCACAGAGCATGATCGCCGCCGGAATGGGCGGCGCTCTTATTATCCAGATACTATCGGACTGCCCTGAAATAGTGATTTCTCTAAAAGAATGTATTTTGCAGCCCCAATCGGAGATCGGGAAAGTGCGTAAGTTTCTCATTGCTCATGCATGTGCGATTGTAGAAGAGAATATGGTATACGAGGACGGTAAGTTTTACCCGATGATGCGGGTGGTGCCGGGAAAAAAGGAAGAAGTGCCCTATACGGAGGAAGAGTACAAGTACGGACGTATCCTTCTCAGGGAAAACCATCCGGTTCTGTTGGAGTTCTTAAAAAGAGAGATACAGCAAAAGGGGCGGATTCTGGATAGCCTGACAAAGCGAGCAGACCTTGGGGGAGGAGGAAAAACTCGTATCAGGGAGCTGACAGAGGAAAAGGAGAGCCTGGAGAGGGCGGCCGCCAGATATCATTAAAAGGAGAAACAAGATGAAAGTAAAAGAAATCCGAAGCCTGCTGGAACAGGCCGCGCCTGAGGCATATGCCATGGGCTGGGATAACAGCGGCCTGATTCTCGGCAGGACAGATAAGGAAGTAAAGAAGATTCTCATCACGGTCGATGTTGATGACAATACGGTAGACCAGGCACTTTTGCAGGGTGCGGATTTGGTCCTTTCCCATCATCCTTTGGTGTTTCAGGCGGTGAAGCGGATCACTGACGAAGAGTTTATCGGAAGGAGGATCGGAAAGCTTTTGCGGGCGGACGTTGCCTATGAGGCGATGCATACGAATTATGATGTTTGCAGGATGGGAGCACTTGTGGCAGAAAAGATCGGCCTGAAAGAATGTGTTCCCTTGGAAGAAACCGGGGAGTGGCAGGAATTGCCGTGCGGAATCGGAGTATTTGGTATCTTGGAAGAATCGGAGGAGCTTTTTTCCTTTGGGGAACGTATCAAAGAAATTTTTGGACTGGAGGAGCTTCGCTGTTTTGGAAACAGTCGTAAGATTCGGCGGGTAGCCGTCTGTCCCGGATCAGGCAGCAGTGTGATTGATCAGGCCATTGCAAAAGGAGCAGATGTATTCCTTTCCGGGGATGTCGGGCACCATACCGGGATTGATGCGGTTGCCCAGGGAATGGCAGTATTGGATGCAGGACACTACGGATTGGAGTATCTGTTTATGGAGGACATGAAACAGTATCTGCAGAAGCAGACAGGAGGAAAGATCGAGATTTTCACAATGCCAAAACAACTGCCGTATTCTGTAATTTTATAAGGCTGGAAAGAAGGTGGCAACTTGAGTAAGAGATGTTATTGCGTGACATTGGAGGATGGATCCACAAGAGAGTATCCGGAAGGGACAAGATTTCTTGAGATTGCGAAGGATTTTCAGGGGCATTACGAGAATGATATTGTGCTCGTGATCTCAGATGGAAAGCTCCTGGAGCTCTATAAGACACTGGAAAAGGATTGTTTCCTCCGGTTCCTCACAACAGGAGATGATATCGGATTAAAAACATATCGAAGAAGCATGAGCCTGATGCTCGTAAAGGCTGTCTACGACACGGCCGGACACGACCGGATTCGGAAAGTGAGGATCCATTATGCGGCGGGCCAGGGCTATTACTGCACGATCGATGGGGATATCAGCCTGAATGAAGTATTTCTACGGCAGGTGGAGGAGACCATGCACAGGATCGTGGAGCAGGATCTCCCGATCGAAAAGCGTAGTATCCATACGGATGAGGCCGTAGAACTATTCCATCAATATGGAATGTATGACAAGGAGGAGCTATTTAAATACCGGAGAAGTTCCCGGGTTAATCTGTACCGGATGGGAGCTTTTGAGGACTATAATTACGGTTACATGGTACCATCCACCGGGTATCTGAGATACTTTGCCCTCCATCTGTACGATGAAGGGTTTGTGATCCAGTTGCCGGAAATCGCCAATCCAAGGGTGATTCCTCCGTTTGCGGTAAGAGAGAAGCTTTTCCAGGTGCAGAAGGAATCCATGAGATGGGGGGATCTGCAAAATATTGAGACAGTGGGGGATTTAAACAGGGAAATTGTGCAGGCTGGAGCGCAGAATATGGTGCTTGTACAGGAGGCGCAGCAGGAGAAAAAAATTGCGGAGATTGCAGAGCAGATTGCAAAGCGGGGCGATGTCAAGTTTGTGCTGGTGGCTGGTCCATCATCTTCCGGTAAAACGACTTTCTCACATCGGTTGTCGATTCAGCTTAAGGTCAACGGGATGCGTCCACATCCGCTTGCGGTGGATAATTACTTTGTCAACCGGGATCAAACGCCAAAAGATGAAAGGGGGAACTATGATTTCGAGTGCCTGGAGGCCATCGATGTAGAGCAATTTAATGAGGATTTAAGACGTCTGCTTCTGGGAGAAGAGGTGGGGATTCCAACTTTTGATTTCATTACCGGACAGAGGAAATATGACGGCAGAAAGCTGAAGATGGAGAGTCGGGATATTCTCGTGATCGAAGGTATCCATTGTCTCAATCCGAAGCTTACCGAAACCCTTCCGGATGACCGGAAGTTTAAGATTTATATCAGTGCCCTCACTCAGCTCAATGTAGATGAGCACAACCGGATTCCGACGACAGATGGGAGATTGATCCGGAGGATTGTCCGTGATGCAAGGACGAGAGGTACGACAGCGGCAAGGACAATTGCCATGTGGTATTCTGTCCGCCGGGGAGAGGAACGCAACATCTTTCCGTTCCAGGAGGAGGCGGATATTATGTTTAATTCGGCCCTGATTTATGAGCTTGCAGTGCTTAAGCAGTATGTAGAGCCCCTTCTCTTTCAGATTACACCAGATATGGAAGAATACCATGAGGCAAAACGCCTTTTGAAGTTTTTGGATTATTTTCTTGGAATCGGAACAGATCGGATTCCGGCAAACTCCCTGTTACGGGAGTTCATCGGAGGGGGATGCTTTGATCTTTAGAGCTGTTCTAATGTGGAAGCAGAGAAAAAGGCACGCATATCATCCGGAAGTGAAGCAGTAAAGGAAAGCGGCTTTTGGCTGATAGGATGCAAAAAGGAGAGACGGTAGGAGTGAAGTGCCTGCCGTCTTATCTTTGTGTAATCCGGGCAGTAAAGAAAATCGCCCGGAAGTGGATAGCCTAGATATTTCATGTGGACCCGGATTTGGTGGGTGCGTCCCGTATCAAGCCAGATCCGGACGAGGGAATATCCATCTTCAGAGGTCAGAAGCTCATAATGGGTTCTGGCCGTTTCTCCGTGTACAAAATCTATCTGCCGCTCTATGGTCGAGCCATCCTTACGTCCGATCGGAGCATCCACGATGCCGGAAACATCCGGAACACCTTTTGTAACAGCCAGGTATTCCCGGTGAATCTTGCGGTCTGTCACCATCCGGGAGAGCAGCGCCGCACTGTAAGTATGTTTGGCAAGAATCAGAAGACCGGTCGTATCCCGGTCCAGACGGTTGATGCAGCGGTAGACAAAGGATTCGCCTTTCTGACAGAAATACCAGGCGGCTGCATTGGCAAGGGTATTCTCGTAGTTCCCCTGAGAAGGGTGAATCGGCATGTTGGCGGGCTTGTTGACGATGAGCAGATCTTCATCTTCATAGATGACTGGAAAAGGCAATGGTCTTGGAACAATATGGTCGGAGGTCTTTTCTTCCGCCAGACGAACTAAAAGACGATCTCCTGGAGAGAGGGTATCGTGGACTCTGGCCCAGACGCCATTTTTCAAAATCCCTTCCGGCGTTTTTTTCAGAGAGACAAGAACCGCATGAGAATATCCGCGGCCTTTTAAAAAGCCATGGATTGTAAGCGGGGAAGTTCCGATGTTTTCTTCTGTGATGAGATAAGTCAGTTCCCGGGACATAGGGGAATCTCCTTTCCTTTTTGGAGTCTCAGAGGAATGTTGAACCAATATAGAACAAAAGCTACTGGTAAATCCGGCGCAGGTTGTCCATGGTGGCGCTCATGTTGCGCAGAAGCAGGTCTGCTACAGTCAGAGCGGCCATGGACTCTATGACAACGACAGCCCTTGGAACAATGATCGGATCATGTCGTCCTTTTACAGAGAGTTCTACCTCTTCCATGAAAGTGTTGACAGTGTGCTGTACAGAAGAGATCGATGGAGTCGGCTTGATGGCCGCCCGGAAGCAGACAGTACTCCCGTCACTCATTCCGCCCAGCGTTCCGCCGGAGTGGTTGGTCTGTTTCGCTAATTGTCCGTTCTGGATGCAGAACGCATCATTGTTTTCTGTGCCCTTTGCCTTTGCCGCGGCAAACCCGTCTCCAATTTCAAAGCCTTTGACGGCCCCGACAGAGAGCACTGCCTGGGCAAGCAGAGCGTCCAGCTTGTCAAAAACAGGTTCTCCGATTCCGGCAGGAAGCCCCGTGATCTGACACTCAATGATCCCTCCCGCAGAGTCTTTCTGTTTCATGCAAGTATTCAGATATGCCTGCGCTTTTTCGGAATAGCCCAGGTGAGGCATACAAAGCGGATCCTTCGTAAGAACAGAAAAATCGTACTCTTCCTCCGGAATCGTGTAAGGTCCGATTGCCTTGGTGTAGGCTTGTACATGAATACCAAGACTCTTTAAAAGCAAAGAAGCGATAGCTCCTCCAGCCACCCGGCCGATCGTCTCCCGGCCGGAAGAGCGGCCGCCGCCCCGGTAGTCCCGGCACCCATACTTTGCGTCAAAGGTGTAGTCTGCGTGTCCGGGGCGGTAACAGCTTTTGATCTGTGTATAATCATGGGAGCGCTGATCCTGATTGCGAACGAGCATAGAGATCGGGACACCGGTTGTGTGTCCCTCAAAGACGCCGGAGAGGATTTCTACCTCGTCTGCTTCTTTCCTCATGGTGGAGTAGGAGGTCTGCCCCGGTTTCCTGCGGTTTAGGAAAACCTGAATATCAGAAGAGGACAAAGAAAGTCCAGCAGGACATCCGTCCACCACCACGCCAATTCCGGCTCCGTGGGATTCGCCCCATGTTGTAATCTGAAAAAGAGTTCCAAAAGATGATCCTGCCATAATCATACCTCCCAATACGAAAAATTTTGCATAAACTGTTATATATTATATAGAAGGAGGGGGAAAACTGCAATCGAATTTTGTGGAAAGACAGCGAAAAGTAAGCAATACATCCGACAATTTTCAACAAATTTTCACTGTACTTTTCCATATAGACATATTATAATAGCGATGTATAAGGTTAATAAGCAAGGGGTAGATTAGAATTATGGAAAACAACGAAAACAGACAGAATGAAGAGCTTCAGTTTTCGAATCAGGATCATACATTGGACAGTGACAATACGACGGTAAGAAAGACAAGGATTAAGCATAAAAGAGGGCCAAGAAAGAAAAAAGAGAAAAAAACAATGTCTAAGAACACGAAGAAACGGATTTTTATCACATTAGGAAGTGTTGTGGGAGTTGTGGCGGCTGTATATCTGGGCGGAGCCTTTTATTTTCACAGTCATTTTTATCCGCACACGACGATCAATGGGAGCGATTTCTCATGGAAGAGCGTTGCGAGTGCAGAGGAGCATATGAAGAACCAGGTGGAGAGCTATACTCTGACGTTAAAAGAGAAGAATGGGCAGACGGAGGAGATTTCCGGACAGGATATCGATGTCATTTACAAGAAGAACCATGCCCTTGAGAAAGTCAAGGAGAAGCAGAATCCATTCCTCTGGCCGAAGGCGTTTTGGAAAGAGTCTGACGTTACAGCAGAGATCGGTATCGAGTACGATGAGGGGAAGCTTGACAGCCTGCTTGCATCTTTACAATGCGTGACGGCGCCTGACCAGGTTGTATCCAAGAATGCGCAGCCGGTCTATGACGGCAATCAGTTTGTCATCCAGGATGAGGTTGTCGGCACCCAGGTGAATCAGGAGACCTTTGCCGCAAAGGTAAAGGAAGCGGTGAGCGGCTTTACAAAGGAGCTCGACATGGAGGCGTCCGGCTGTTATCTTGCACCAGCGTATACAAAGGAATCACCAGAAGTACAGGCGGCAGTAGATACGATGAATAAGTATCTCCAGACGAAGATCACCTACGACTTTTCACCTAAGACTGAGGTGGTGGATAAGACGATGATTTCGCAGTGGCTGACGGTAGATGACAAGATGCAGGTGACTTTTAATACTGAGAAAATCAATAAATATATCGCACAACTTGCGACAAAGTACAATACGGTCGGCACGACAAGGACATTTGTATCAGGTCGTGGAGACACGGTTCAGGTAGAAGGCGGGGATTTCGGATGGTATCTGAACCAGAAAGATGAATATGCGGCTTTGACTGCAAATATAGAAAGTGGGCAGGAAGTGTCAAGAGAGCCGAAGTGGTCAAGAAGAGGAGCGGATCATGGAGATCAGAATGACTATGGTAATACCTATGCGGAAGTTGATCTGACGACACAGAAATTCTGGTTCTTCCAGAACGGTCAGATGATTATGAACTGCGACATTGTAACCGGAAAGCCAAACGGATCGGATGATACTCCGCAGGGAAGCTATGATCTTACCTATAAGACGAAAAACGCGGTGCTTCGTGGACAGCTTCTTCCAAACGGAAAGTATTCCTACGAATCGCCAGTGGCATTCTGGATGCCGTTTAATAATGATATTGGATTCCACGATGCTTCATGGCAGACTCGATTTGGAGGAGACTGGTATCTGACACACGGGTCTCATGGATGTATCAATATGAAATATGACGATGCAGCCAAGCTGTATGATCTGATCAATGAGACGACACCGATCATCTGCCATTTTTAAGGCAACCGTTCAGCCACGTTTGTGATGATATAAGCCCCGTAGCAGCGAATACAAGCTGCCATGGCTGAACGGTTACTTTTTAGATTTTAAAGACAGAACGGAGAAAAGACAGATGTATGAATTATTAAAAAGAGACGGCCTCGCAAAGAGAGGCCGTTTTACAACGGTACACGGCACAGTTGAGACGCCGGTGTTTATGAATGTGGGTACGGCAGCGGCCATCAAGGGTGCGGTTTCCACGGATGATTTAAGGGAAATTAAGACGCAGGTGGAGCTTTCCAATACCTACCATCTCCACGTCAGACCGGGAGATGAGGTTATCAAAAAGCTCGGCGGCCTGCACAAGTTTATGGTGTGGGACAAGCCGATACTGACAGATTCCGGTGGATTCCAGGTGTTTTCCCTGGCGGGACTCCGCAAGATTCAGGAGGAGGGCGTTCATTTCCATTCCCATATTGACGGCAGGAAGATTTTCATGGGGCCGGAGGAAAGTATGCAGATTCAGTCAAATCTGGCGTCTACCATTGCAATGGCCTTTGACGAATGTCCAGCCAGCACGAAGGACCGGGATTATATTGAGCGCTCTGTTGCCCGCACGGCCCGCTGGCTCAGACGGTGCAAGGCAGAGATGGAGCGGCTGAACAGCTTGCCAGATACGATCAATCCACATCAGATGCTCTTTGGAATCAACCAGGGCGGAATCCTGGAAAATGTCCGGATCGCCCACGCTCAGGAGATTGCTGAGCTGGATCTTCCAGGCTACGCTATCGGCGGTCTAGCTGTAGGAGAATCCCATGAAGAGATGTATCGGATTCTTGATGCGGTTGTTCCGTATCTCCCACTGGAAAAGCCGACCTACCTGATGGGGGTAGGGACGCCCGCTAATATTCTGGAGGCTGTAGACCGGGGCGTGGATTTCTTTGATTGTGTGTATCCGACACGAAACGGACGACACGGACATGTGTACACGAATCACGGCAAGCTTAATCTTTTCAACGCGAAGTACGAACTGGATGAGCGTCCGATTGAGGAAGGGTGCGGCTGTCCGGTTTGCCGGAAATATTCACGAGCTTATATCCGACACCTTCTGAAGGCAAAAGAAATGCTTGGTATGCGATTCTGCGTACTCCACAATCTGTATTTTTACAATACGATGATGGAAGAGATCCGCGCTGCTATTGAGGAAGGACGTTACAAAGAATACAAAAAGCAGAAGCTGGAAGGAATGAGCCTAAGCCAGAAGTAAAGAATGTATAAAATCCGGAAAAGTACTTGAAGAATTGGGAAAAATTGTGTATGATAGCAATAGTGTTTAGCTAGAAGTAGGAGGAAAGAATGATGGAATACACAGTACTGACAGAGTCAAGCGGAGGTTTATTTGCGAATCCGCTCTTTTTGATTCTCTTTTATGTTGTAGTTCTTGGTGGACTTTGGTTCATCCTGATGAGACCGCAGAAGAAAGAGCAGAAGAGAGTAGCGGCGATGATCGCTGATATGGAAGTTGGAGATACAGTTCTGACAACAAGCGGATTTTACGGTGTTGTAATCGACATCACAGAAGAGGACGTCATCGTAGAATTCGGAAATAATAAAAACTGTCGTATCCCGATGCAGAAGGCAGCCATTATGCAAGTAGAAAAGCCAGGTGCAGGAGATGCCAAATAGGAATGAGACAGCATAAGAATGAAGGAGCAGATTCCGCTTTTTGCGGGGTCTGCTTTTCTTATTTTTTAGGAAACTGTGTTCCTATGAGATAAAAAACGCTTTGCAAGAAGCGCACTGCGGCGAATTGGAAGATGTAGCTAAACACTTTTACAAGGTAAAGGGTTGAAACAAAAACGAAAATATTATATGATAATTGATAACAGATTTTCTGGGAGGGATACGAATGAATTTAAAAATCGGAGTGATAAAAGGCGATGGCATCGGACCGGAAATTGTCCGTGAGGCTATGAAAGTGCTGGATCTTGTTGGAGAGAGATTTGGCCACACCTGTGAGTATACAGAACTTTTGTTGGGTGGTGCATCCATTGATGTCCATGGAGTTCCGCTGACAGACGAGACTGTGGAGGAGGCAAAGCAGTGCGGCGCGGTTCTGATGGGATCCATCGGAGGTGACGCAAAGACGTCTCCGTGGTATAAGCTGGAGCCATCCAGACGTCCGGAGGCAGGGCTTTTAAGGATACGCAAAGAGCTTGGACTTTTTGCTAATCTACGGCCGGCAGTACTCTATGAAGAGTTGAAAGATGCCTGTCCGCTAAAGCCGGAGCTTACCGAGGGTGGATTCGACTTTATGATTATGAGAGAACTGACAGGAGGGCTGTATTTCGGTGAGAGAAAGACAGAGGAAATCGGCGGTGTGATGACGGCGATGGACACTCTTTCCTACAATGAGAATGAGATCCGCCGGATTGCAAAGCGTGCGTTTGATATCGCGCAGAAGCGCTCTAAGAAAGTGACCAGTGTCGATAAGGCGAATGTGCTCGACTCTTCCAGACTTTGGAGAAAGGTGACAGAGGAGGTGGCAAAGGATTATCCTGACGTGACGTTGGAGCATATGTTGGTTGACAATTGTGCGATGCAGATTGTGAGGAATCCAAAGCAGTTCGATGTGATTTTGACAGAGAATATGTTTGGGGATATTTTGTCGGACGAGGCAAGTATGGTAACGGGCTCTATCGGAATGTTGGCAAGCGCAAGCTTAAATGACAGTAAGTTTGGACTGTACGAACCAAGCGGTGGTTCTGCGCCGGATATTGCGGGGAAGGGAATTGCCAATCCGATCGCGACCATTCTTTCCGCTGCCATGATGCTGCGCTTCTCTTTTGATCTGGATCAGGAGGCAGACGCGGTGGAGAGGGCAGTCAGCCAAGTGCTTTTGGATGGATACCGGACAGGCGACATACTGTCTGAGGGCTGCACTTTAGTAGGTACGAAACAGATGGGAGATCTCATCTGTGAGCGGATATAAGAGACAGGACAGACAGAGAACGAGGAGGAAGAAAAGCATGAGAAGTGATACAGTGACAAAAGGAAGCCAGCAGGCGCCACACCGTTCTTTAATGAACGCGCTTGGGATTACAAAGGAAGAGATGGAACGGCCACTTGTAGGAATTGTAAGCTCCTACAATGAGATCGTGCCAGGACATATGAATCTGGATAAGATCGTGGAGGCGGTAAAAATGGGCGTCGCTATGGCAGGAGGAACACCGATTGTATTCCCCGCGATTGCTGTCTGTGACGGAATCGCCATGGGACATATCGGAATGAAGTATTCTCTTGTAACAAGAGATCTGATTGCGGACTCCACAGAGGCTATGGCGCTGGCACATCAGTTTGACGCTCTTGTCATGGTGCCGAACTGTGATAAAAATGTGCCGGGACTTCTGATGGCGGCAGCCAGGATTAACATTCCGACGATCTTTGTCAGCGGCGGACCGATGCTTGCGGGGCATGTGAAAGGAGAAAAGCGAAGCCTTTCCAGCATGTTCGAGGCCGTAGGAGCGTATGCGGCAGGATCTATTACAGAGGAAGAACTGGATGAGTTCGAGTGCAAGGTGTGTCCAACCTGCGGCTCTTGTTCTGGTATGTATACTGCAAACAGCATGAACTGTCTGACTGAGGTACTTGGAATGGGATTACAGGGCAATGGTACGATTCCTGCTGTATATTCTGAACGGATCCGTCTCGCAAAACATGCGGGAATGAAAGTGATGGAGCTTTGGAAAAAGAATATCTGTCCACGGGACATTATGACAAAAGAGGCGATTTTGAATGCCCTTACTGTGGATATGGCGCTTGGATGCTCCACCAACAGTATGCTGCATCTCCCGGCAATCGCACACGAGATCGGTATGGATTTTGAGATTGATTTTGCTAACGGCATCAGTGAAAAGACGCCGAATCTCTGCCACTTGGCTCCGGCAGGCCCGACTTACATCGAAGATCTCAACGAGGCGGGAGGAGTCTACGCCGTGATGAAGGAGCTGGATAAGAAGGGACTATTACATACAGACTGCCTAACTGTGACCGGAAAAACAGTAAAGGAAAATATTGCCGGATGCGTCAATAAGAATCCAGAAGTCATAAGACCGATTGACAATCCATATAGTGAGACGGGAGGGCTTGCTGTTCTGAAAGGGAACCTTGCTCCCGATGGAAGTGTGGTAAAACGCTCGGCGGTTGTGGAAGAGATGATGGTTCACGAAGGACCAGCCAGAGTCTTTGACTGTGAGGATGATGCGATCAAGGCTATCAAGGGAGGCGAGATTCATCCGGGCGACGTGGTCGTGATCCGTTATGTAGGACCAAAAGGGGGGCCTGGTATGCCGGAAATGCTCAATCCGACGTCAGCGATTGCGGGCATGGGACTGGGATCCAGCGTGGCTCTGATTACAGACGGAAGGTTTTCCGGCGCGTCCAGAGGCGCTTCCATCGGACACGTGTCACCGGAAGCGGCTGTAGGCGGGCCAATCGCTCTTGTAGAGGAAGGAGACCTCATCCGTATTGATATTCCAGGATTAAATCTGGAGCTTGCCGTATCAGGGGAAGAGCTTGAGAAGAGAAGACAGGCATGGCAGCCGAAAGAGCCTGAGGTTCGTACAGGTTATCTTGCAAGGTACGCTTCCATGGTGACAAGTGGAAACCGGGGAGCAATCCTGGAAATTCCGAAAAACTAGACGAAAGGATGAAAAACAATGAAGCTTACGGGAGCAGAAATTGTAATAGAATGTTTAAAAGAGCAGGGTGTAGATACAGTGTTCGGATATCCGGGCGGCGCTATCCTCAATGTGTACGATGCACTGTATCAGCACCAGAATGAAATCCGCCATATCCTGACTTCCCATGAGCAGGGGGCGGCCCATGCGGCAGACGGCTATGCCAGAGCGACAGGAAAAGTGGGGGTATGCTTTGCCACAAGTGGACCGGGAGCCACAAACCTGGTGACCGGAATTGCCACAGCCTACATGGATTCCATTCCGGTGGTGGCCATCACCTGTAACGTAGGAGTCTCTCTCCTTGGAAAAGATAGTTTCCAGGAGATTGATATCGCTGGCATCACTATGCCGATCACAAAGCATAACTATATTGTAAAGGATGTAAATCAGCTTGCGGATACGATCCGCAGAGCATTTGGCATTGCGAGAAGGGGAAGGCCAGGACCGGTGCTCATTGATATTCCGAAGGACGTGACGGCCAATATGGCAGAATATGAGCCAAAGAAGATCGTCCAACCAAGGAGAAGAGAGTGTGTGGACGAAGTGGAGCTTCAGGCTGCCGCAGATATGATTCAGGAGGCAAAAAAGCCGTATATCTTCGTAGGCGGAGGTGCGGTTCTCTCTGATGCGGCTGAGGAATTGCTTGAGTTTGCGAAGAAGGTGGATGCCCCGGTCGCGGATTCCCTGATGGGAAAAGGCGCCTTCCCGGGAACGGATCCGTATTACACAGGGATGTTGGGAATGCACGGGACGAAGACGTCCAACCATGGAGTCAGCGAGTGTGATCTTCTGATTGTTGTAGGAGCCAGATTCAGTGACCGTGTTACTGGAAATGCGAAGAAATTCGCCTCGAAAGCGAAGATTTTGCAGATCGACATTGATCCGGCGGAGATGAATAAAAACGTCATCATTACCCAGGGTGTGACCGGGGATATTAAAGTCGTGCTTTCGAAACTAAACGAGATGCTTACGCAGCAGGATCACAGTGAGTGGATACGCCAGATTGAGGAGTACAAGGCGAAGTATCCGCTGACTTATCATCCAGATGTGTTAAGTGGGCCGTTTGTGGTAGAGGAGATCTACCGTCAGACAAAGGGAGAGGCCATCATTGTGACGGAAGTCGGACAGAACCAGATGTGGGCCGCACAGTACTACAAATACCCGAAGCCGAGGACGCTTTTGACGTCCGGAGGACTGGGAACGATGGGATATGGTCTGGGTGCTTCTATCGGAGCCAAATGTGCAAGGCCGGATAAATGCGTAGTGAATATTGCGGGGGACGGCTGTTTCCGGATGAATATGAATGAGATTGCTACAGCAGTACGTAGTCAGATTCCAGTAATTGAAGTCATTTTGAATAACCATGTACTCGGTATGGTCAGGCAGTGGCAGGACCTGTTCTATGAGAAGCGTTATTCCGCTACCGTTCTCAATGACCAGGTGGATTTCGTGAAGCTTGCCGAGGCCATGGGAGCAAAAGCATTCCGTGCCTCTACAAGGGAAGAGTTTGTGCAGATCTTTGAGAAGGCGAGAGGTTTAAACGAACCAGTGCTGATTGACTGTCAGATTGACTGTGATGAAAAAGTATGGCCGATGGTTGCTCCAGGAGCGGCGATTGATCAGGTATTTGATGAGGGGGATTTAGTAGAAAAGTAAGTTTTCATACCTTCCAGGGGACGGGGAATTTCTGGATGGGAAGCAGGGAGGGAGAGCATGAGCAGAGTGTATAATTTTTCGGCGGGGCCGGCGGTCCTTCCGGAGGAAGTATTAAAGGAAGCTGCAAATGAGATGCTGGATTACCGGGGGTCGGGCATGTCTGTCATGGAGATGAGTCATAGATCCTCTAGTTTTGAGACAATCATCCGGAATGCCGAAAGGGATCTGCGGACGTTGCTTGAGATACCGGAAGACTATGAAGTACTGTTTTTGCAGGGAGGTGCTTCACTGCAATTTTCCATGATTCCGATGAATTTGATGAAACAGCGGAAAGCGGACTATATCGTGACCGGACAGTGGGCGAAAAAAGCCTGGAAAGAGGCAGAAAAGTACGGGGAGGCAAGGGTGATTGCCTCTTCGGAAGACCGTACCTTTTCCTATATTCCAGATGTCAGTGATCTTCCGGTATCAGAGGATGCGGACTATATCTATATCTGCGAAAACAATACAATCTACGGAACGAAGTTTCATAAGCTTCCGGATACGAAAGGGAAGCCACTTGTGGCAGATGTTTCCTCCTGCTTTTTGTCAGAGCCTGCAGACATTACAAAATACGGGATTATGTACGGAGGCGTGCAAAAGAATATCGGACCGGCAGGTGTGACAATCGTCATTATACGAAAAGACCTGATCTCTGATGATGTTCTTTCCGGGACTCCGACTATGATGCGCTACAAAATTCATACGGACGCCAAGTCTCTTTACAATACTCCGCCGGCTTACGGTATCTATATCTGCGGAAAGGTGTTCCGGTGGCTTCTGGATCTGGGAGGACTTCCGGAAATACAAAAGCGCAATCAGACAAAGGCGGCGCTTCTGTATGAATATCTGGATAACAGCAGGCTTTTTTCCGGAACGGTGAAGAAGAAGGACCGGTCGTTGATGAATGTACCGTTTGTGACAGGAAAGAAAGAACTGGATGAAAAATTCATTGCCGAGGCAGAGAAAGAAGGACTTGTCAATCTGAGAGGACATCGTAGTGTCGGCGGGATGCGTGCCAGTATCTACAATGCCATGCCGTATGCAGGTGTGGAGAAACTTGTGACCTTTCTGGAAAGATTTGAAAAGGAGAACGGGTAATGTATCAGTATCAATGTTTAAATGCTGTCTCTGAGGCGGGATTGTCGCTCTTTCCGGAGAGCTATCAGAGGACACAGTCGATGGAGGAGGCGGACGTCCTGCTTGTACGCAGTGCATCCTTACACGAGACAGTGTTTCCGGACAACGTAAAAGCTGTCGCAAGGGCAGGAGCAGGAGTCAATAATATTCCCCTAAAGACTTGTGCCGAAAAAGGAATCGTCGTCTTTAATACGCCGGGAGCTAACGCAAACGGTGTAAAAGAGCTGGTGATCGCAGGGTTGCTTTTAGCCTCCCGGGATATTATCGGCGGGATCGAATGGGTGAAAGCACACGCTGGAGAGGAGCAGATCGCAGGGGCGGCGGAGAAGGAGAAAAAGCGATTTGCGGGACAGGAGATTGAAGGTAAGAAGCTTGGCGTCATCGGTCTGGGAGCCATCGGGGCGCTGGTAGCCAATGCTGCGCTTCACCTGGGGATGGAGGTGTACGGGTACGATCCATATCTGTCTGTGGATTCTGCCTGGAATCTTTCACGCCATATCCATCATGTCAGAGATCTGGAGGAAATCTGTCGGGAATGTGACTATATTACGTTGCATGTACCGGTGGTGGACGATACAAAGGGGATGATCCATCGGGAGACACTTTCTCAGATGAAGGATGGAGTCATTCTTTTAAATTTTGCAAGGGATCTTCTCGTAAAAGAGGAGGATCTTCTGGAAGCATTGACGACAGGACACGTCCGCAGTTATGTGACGGACTTCCCGACAAAGAAGCTTTCGGGAAAGGAACGGGTGATCGTGATTCCACATCTGGGTGCTTCTACGGACGAATCAGAGGAAAACTGTGCCAGAATGGCGGTACGTCAGCTACAGGATTATCTGGAAAACGGAAATATTGTCAATTCCGTCAATTATCCAAACTGCAATATGGGAAAGAAAGGGAAGAACCCGAGACTTACAGTACTTCATTACAATGTACCGAATATGATCGGGCAGTTTACCATGCTTCTGGCAAAACGGGGCGTCAATATTGCGGATCTGACAAACAAGAGCAGGGGACGCTATGCCTACACGATGATTGATATGGACGAAACTGCCTTTCCAGAGCTGGAAAAGGAACTCTTACGGATTGAGAATGTCCTGAAGGTACGACTGATTCTATAAGTAAAATCGTAGAGATTTACATTTATTTTAAGAATTCCTTCCTTGTATCAGGAGGAAAAGTACGCTATAATCGTATCGGATTATACAGAAACCGAGGTCAGATACGAGTGAGAAGAGAGACATTCCGTCTTGGAAAAGAGACGAAAAAGAATCTGTTTCATAGGAAAAGAATAAAAGTAAAAGGAAACGTGCCGGCCGCTGTTGCAGCCGGTGTCGTTTTTTGTCTGGTGGTGTACCTTCTTTTTGTGATTGTGCCAGGGCTTCATAAAGCACAGGAACCAGTCATTGTGCTGACGCCAGAAGCACGGACAATACGGAAGGGGGAGGCGCTTCCGGAGTTTCAGGCGAAAGCTGTCTTAAAAGAAGGGACAAGAGAAGAGGAAAAGAAGACGTGGCTTAGTAAACAGGCGGGATACCGGATCGAGGATCTCTTACGGGATCTGAATGAGGGGGAGGATTATGAGATCGACTGCGACGCGGATGGCACGAAAGCAGGAGATTTTCCGATGCGGATCCGGCTATCCGGTGAGCTGACAAGTTCTCTGGAGAGCGAGTGGAAAGGAAAAGTCAGAATTCAAATCAGGTCCGGCATATTAACGGTAAAAGAGGCTGTGGAAAAAAGTGTTGACAAATAAGAAGATGTGAAGTAAGATAAGAACAACTTTATAAATCTGCTTTGAAAATACGAAGAAAAGAAGTAGTAGGCAGCATGGAATGTGACAGAGAGTCCCGGAAGGTGGAATGGGATACAGAAAGTGTTACCGAATTCCTCTTGGAGTAGAGTGCTGAACGTATTGACCAGTAGGCATTTCCGGCAGCAGCCGTTATCTGCGAGGGTATATCTGGAGACAGCGTACCTGGTGAGGCAGTCATTGCGAGATGACTGTGAAGTGAGGTGGAACCACGATGATTGTATCGTCCTCTGAGTGTATCAGAGGACGTTTTTTTGTCAGGATTTTCAAAGTCAGGAAGAGTGTGAGATAGCAGGAGGAAAAGCATATGATTATTGTACTGAAACCCAGAACAACAGAGGAAAATTTAAACCGGGTCATTAAAATGGTGGAGACAAAGGGACTGGAAGCTCATGTTGTCCGCGGAGAAGAGATGACCATCATTGGCTGTATTGGTGATACAGTCCGTATCGATCCGCGTCTCTTTGAGGTGGATCAAAGTGTCGATAAAGTCATGCACGTTCAGGAGCCGTATAAGCTGGCAAACCGGGCGTTCCATCCTGAGGATACGATCGTCGATGTGTCCGGTATTCCGGTGGGCGGCGGTCATATGGCAATGATCGCCGGACCATGTTCTGTGGAGAGTGAGGAGCAGGTCATCGATGTGGCAAAGGCAGTGAAAGAGGCGGGGGCCAATATGCTGCGGGGCGGAGCATTCAAGCCACGCACCAGCCCATACTCTTTCCAGGGACTTGGGTTGGAAGGACTGGAGATGCTGTGCAGGGCAAAAGAAGAGACCGGGCTTCCGATCGTAACGGAACTGATGTCTGGGGAATATCTGGATATCTTCGATGAGAAGGTGGATCTGATCCAGATCGGTGCCCGCAATATGCAGAATTTTGATCTGTTAAAACAGCTTGGACGGACGAAACGACCAATTCTCTTAAAGAGAGGATTAAATGCCACCTACGAGGAATGGATCATGTCAGCAGAGTACATTATGGCTTCCGGAAATGAAAATGTCATCCTGTGTGAGAGAGGCGTGCGGACCTTCGAGACCTACACAAGAAATACGCTGGATCTTCAGGCGATTCCGGTGCTGAAGAAGATGACCCATCTACCGGTTGTCGTAGATCCAAGCCATGCCGGAGGAAAATGGTGGCTTGTAGATACGATGGCGAAAGCAGCCCTGGCAGCCGGAACGGACGGGCTGATGATCGAGGTCCACAACAATCCGGACTGCGCCTTGTGCGACGGCGGTCAGTCCCTGAAACCGGAAAAATACGCGGTACTGTTAGAGCAGCTCCGCAGGATCGCACCGATTGTAGAGAAGACATGGTAGAAAAGAGCGTGAAAATCAGATGAAATTACATGTAAATCTTGGGGAAAACAGTTATGATATTGTGATCGAAAAGGGACTCCTCAAAAAAGCGTCGGAAGAGATCCGGGAGGTGTATTCCGGCAAACGAATTGCAGTCATTTCCGATGACAGCGTCTATAGGATCTATGGAGGAGAGCTTCTGAATCAGCTAAAGTCAACTTGGGAGTGCAGCACGGTGATCCTTCCACACGGGGAAACGTCCAAAAGCATCAATGTCCTTCCAGGTGTCTATGCCAAGCTTTTGGAGTCAGGACTATCCAGAAGTGATCTGATCGTCGCTCTGGGGGGCGGCGTCATCGGAGATTTGGCAGGATTTGTGGCAGCTACTTATCTGCGGGGAGTCCCGTTTATCCAGATTCCCACATCCCTTCTGGCTCAGGTAGATTCTTCCGTGGGAGGAAAAGTCGCGGTGGATTTAAAAGAAGGCAAAAATCTCGTGGGATCATTTTATCAGCCGAAGAAAGTACTGATCGATCCTGACGTCCTTGCTACCTTGCCACAGCGGTATATTCACGATGGAATGGGAGAGGTCATCAAATACGGATGCATCAAAGACGCTTCTTTGTTTGCTACCTTGAAGGAGGCAGGCAACTTTGAGAGACTTGCGGAAAAGATGACGGAAGTCATTACAAGATGCGTTGATATTAAGCGGGGGGTTGTAGAGGAAGATCAGTTTGACACCGGAGAGAGGATGCTTTTAAATTTTGGACATACACTGGCGCATGCTATAGAGCAGAAATTTGCCTACGGGCGGGAGAGCCACGGAGAAGCAGTGGCTATCGGGATGTATCAGATCACCCGGATTTCCGAGGAACAGGGACTAACCAAAGAGGGTACGGCCGAAGAGATTCGGAAGATACTTGCAAGTTATGGACTCCCGGTGTCCTGCGGCGTGAATCTTGGAGAACTCAAAGAGGCCATGAAGCGGGATAAGAAAAACTACAAGAACAGTCTGCGGTTGATTCTTTTGGAGGAAATCGGAAAGAGCCGGATACATCCTTCTGATCTTTCATTCTTCAAAGACAGCCAGATGGCATAAAGATACGGCAGGAAAGTTGATTGCTCTTTCCTGCCGCGTTTTTATTTTACAGATCCGAAACGCTCGGCATTGTGCTTTGCGATGAGTGCGTGGATCTTGTCCGTCGGATTGAGTACGGAGCTGATGGAGATATCGTGATTCAAGGAATCGATAATAATTGCCATAAACTTGCTCATATCAGCTTCGATGAAATACGGGCGGTTGTGGATCTCCGGCGGCAGATAGGTCAGATTCGTCGTGATCAGGCGATCGATATATCCGGTTCGGTAATAATCGTCGAACTTCTCAAGCCCCTCGGTGAAGAGACCGAACGTCGTACAGACGAAGACACGGGAAGCACCCCGGTCCTTGATCTGCCTTGCAACATCGAGCATACTTTCACCGGATGCAATCATATCGTCTACGATGATAGCGGTCTTGCCCTTGACATCATCGCCCAGGAATTCGTGGGCTACGATCGGGTTCTTGCCGTTGACAATGGTGGAATAATCCCGTCTCTTATAGAACATCCCCATATCCACACCAAGGACATTGGAGAAGTAAACGGCACGGTGCATTGCACCTTCATCCGGACTGATAATCATCAGATGATCTTTGTCAAGCTTTAAGTCCGGCTCTGCCTTTAATAGTGCTTTGATAAACTGATACGGCGGATTGAAATTGTCAAATCCTTTCAGCGGGATTGCGTTCTGCACTCTTGGATCGTGGGCGTCGAAGGTGATAATATTAGAAACGCCCATATCGATCAGCTCTTCTAACGCCTGAGCGCAGTCCAGAGACTCACGCTTGGAACGCTTATGCTGCCGGCTTTCGTAGAGAAACGGCATGATGACATTGACCCGGTGAGCCTTACCGTTTGCGGCCGAGATAATACGCTTCAGATCTTGATAATGATCGTCCGGCGACATATGATTGAGATGACCGTTGACTGTGTAGGTCAGGCTGTAGTTGCAGACGTCGACCATCACAAAGAGATCCTTTCCACGGACAGATTCACCAAGAGAGCCCTTGGCCTCACCTGAGCCAAAGCGCGGGCAACTGTGCTCAATCAGATAATTCTCACATTTGTAAGATGCAAAAAGTGCGGAATCAACGTATTTATTCAGAGATTCCTTACGAAAAGAGACAATGTAGTCATTGACCTTTTGCCCCATAGATTCACAGCTTTTTAAAGCGGCGATTTTTAGAGGAGCTGCCGGCAGCACCTGCTCTAATTTCTGTATGTTCATAAACCCTCCTATGTAAAAAGACATGGATTTCAGAGACAAAACGTTGTCTCTTTTATCCATTCTATACCATTTTCACCGGGGATGGCAAGAAAGGAATAGAAAAAATTGCATTTTGATGTGGAATTTAGTATTATGAAAAAGGCAGGAAATTGAAGAAATGAAGATAAAGGAGAACAGCAATGGAAAAACAGCGGAAGAGACATGAACATCTGATTTCGGCTGTAGAAGATGGAAGTATTGCTATGGAGA
This sequence comes from Sellimonas intestinalis, assembly GCF_001280875.1. Taxonomy (GTDB): domain Bacteria; phylum Bacillota; class Clostridia; order Lachnospirales; family Lachnospiraceae; genus Sellimonas; species Sellimonas intestinalis. Next base: position 346,912 of record NZ_LGAJ01000003.1, read on the forward strand.
TGGGGATCGAGCCGGGAGATAAGCTCCTTTCCATCAACGGACAGGAGATCGAGGATGTGTTTGACTACCATTATTACGTCAATGATGAAGAGCTGCTTGTCCTGATTGAAAAGCCGGACGGAGAACAGTGGGAGCTGGAAATAGAAAAGGACTATGAGGAAGACTTGGGACTTCACTTTGAGCAGGGGCTGATGGACGAGTATCGGTCCTGTCGGAACAAATGCGTATTCTGTTTTATTGATCAGATGCCAAAGGGGATGAGGGATACGCTGTATTTTAGGGATGATGATTCACGGCTGTCTTTTTTACAGGGCAATTATGTGACGCTGACAAATATGAGTGACCATGATATTGACCGGATTATCCGTTATCATCTGGAGCCGATCAATGTATCTTTTCAGACGACAAATCCAGAACTTCGTTGCAAGATGCTTCATAACCGTTTTGCGGGGGAAGCGCTAAAGAAAGTGGACAGGCTTTTTGAAGCCGGGATTACCATGAATGGACAGATCGTACTTTGCAAGGGACTCAATGACAAAGAGGAGTTAGAACGCACCATTCGGGATCTGACAGCTTACCTTCCGAAGCTGCAGAGCGTATCGGTGGTACCGGTGGGGCTTAGCCGTTTTCGGGACGGATTGTATCCTCTGGAGCCGTTCACGAGGGAGGATGCAAAAGAAGTACTTGAGACAATCCATAAATGGCAGAAAAAGGTTTATGAGGAATATGGCTATCATTTTATTCATGCAGGAGATGAATGGTATATTCTTGCGGGATATGAGATGCCGGAGGAGGAGCGTTACGACGGGTACCTTCAATTAGAAAACGGTGTTGGCATGATCCGGCTTCTACAGAATGAATTTGCCGAGAGTTATGAGAAATTGGAACCGACAGATAGGGAAATCTCTCTGTCCATGGCGACAGGCTATCTGGCCTATGACTATCTGGCAGAGTTTATAAAGCAGATGCGAGTAAAATGTCCGAACTGCTACGTCCATCTGTACCGGATCCGCAATGATTTTTTTGGAGAGAGTATCACGGTGTCCGGGTTGATTACCGGACAGGATCTGATTTCACAGTTACAGGGACGGCCTCTTGGGGATTGTCTGCTTCTTCCGTGCAATATGCTGCGGAGCGGGGAAGAGGTGTTCCTCGATGATGTGACGGTCTCTGAACTAGAAGAAGCTTTACAAGTGAAAGTAGATATTGTAAAATCAAGCGGACAGGATTTTATAGACGCAGTGTTAAAGGAGAGATAGAATGAGTAAACCAGTAGTTGCAATCGTAGGACGACCGAACGTCGGGAAGTCTACGTTATTTAATGTTCTGGCCGGGGAGATGATCTCTATTGTAAAAGACACGCCGGGAGTGACAAGAGACCGGATCTATGCGGACGTGTCCTGGCTGGATCAGGATTTTACCCTCATTGATACCGGGGGAATCGAGCCGGAGAGCTCGGATATTATTCTCTCACAGATGAGAGAGCAGGCACAGATTGCCATCGATACGGCGGACGTTATTATTTTTATTACCGACGTGCGCCAGGGGCTTGTGGATGCGGATTCCAAGGTTGCGGATATGCTCCGCCGCGCCAGAAAGCCGGTGATCCTTGCAGTCAACAAGGTAGATAATTTTGACAAGTTCATGCCGGACGTATATGAGTTTTATAATTTGGGAATCGGGGATCCGAATCCGGTTTCCGCGTCATCAAGACTGGGAATCGGGGATCTTCTTGATGCAGTTGTGTCCTATTTCCCGGAAAAAACCGAGGAAGAGGAGGAGGATGAACGGCCGCGGGTCGCTATTGTCGGAAAGCCAAACGTAGGTAAGTCTTCCATCATCAATAAGCTACTCGGGGAGAACCGGGTGATCGTATCAGATATTGCCGGTACGACGAGAGACGCCATTGACACGGAGATTGTCCATGACGGAAGAGAATATGTATTCATTGATACGGCAGGACTTCGCAGAAAGAGCAAGATCAAAGAAGAGCTGGAGCGTTACAGCATTATTCGCACGGTGACGGCAGTGGAGCGGGCGGACGTTGTGTTGATGGTGATCGACGCGGTGGAAGGCGTGACTGAGCAGGACGCTAAGATCGCGGGGATTGCCCACGAACGTGGGAAAGGTGTGATTATTGTTGTCAATAAGTGGGACGCCATTGAAAAGAACGATAAGACAATGCGAGAGTACGAAGGCAAAATCAGAAATGTCCTTTCCTATATGCCGTATGCGGAGATCATGTACATATCTGCAAAGACAGGACAGCGGATCCATAAGCTTTTTGAGATGATCGACATGGTGATTGAGAATCAGTCTCTTCGCATTGCTACCGGAGTGCTCAACGAGATTATGACGGAGGCAGTCGCAATGCAGCAACCACCGTCAGACAAGGGAAAGCGCCTGAAGCTTTACTATATTACACAAGTATCCGTAAAGCCGCCGACTTTTGTCATTTTTGTCAACGATAAGGAGCTGATGCACTTTTCCTACACCAGGTATCTGGAAAATAAAATCCGCGAGGCCTTTGGCTTTAGAGGAACCTCACTGAAATTTTTTATCAGGGAAAGAAAGGAAAAGGAGAAATAAATCATGGAACGGATCGTTTGTATTTTGATCGGGTATATATTTGGCCTTTTCCAGACAGGATATCTTTATGGAAGGATGAATCATGTGGATATCCGGAAGATGGGAAGCGGCAACGCAGGCTCCACCAATGCACTTCGGACACTCGGAGTGAAGGCAGGGGTATGTACGTTTCTGGGAGATTCTTTTAAGTGTATTTTTGCCGTACTGGCGGTGCGCCTTATTTTTGGAGGCAATTACGGGGAGATCTTACCGCTTCTTTCCATCTATGCGGGGCTTGGAGCAGTACTTGGACATAATTTTCCGTTTTATCTGGGATTCAAAGGCGGAAAGGGAATCGCGGCTATGGCGGGGCTTCTGGCAGCGCTTACGAATCTTTGGATTACCTTGATAGCACTTGTAGTATTTGTTACAATAGTAGCAGTAACGAAATACGTTTCCGTTGGTTCGATTGCGGTCGTTCTGATTTTCTTTGCTGGTGTGGTGTTTCGGGGGCAGACGGGAAGCTACGGGATGGAGTCTGTGTACCTCTATGAGATGTATGCGGTGGCCGGATTCCTGGCGCTTCTTGCGATCTGGAAACACAGAGCCAATATTCAGAGACTGATGAACGGCACGGAAAATAAAATCAGCTTTGGAAAGAAAAAATAGGAGGCGCAGTATGGCAAAAGTTGGAATTATGGGAGCCGGAAGTTGGGGAACGGCGATTTCCTGGCTCCTGACAAACAATGGACATGAAGTGACTGTCTGGTCCATCGACGCAAGAGAGGTGGAGATGCTTGATCAGGAGCGGGAGCATAAGACAAAGCTTCCAGGTGTCAGGCTCCAGGATACGATCCGGTTTACCAATGTGATTGACCAGGCGATTCAAGGCAGGGACTTTGTTGTTCTCGCTGTTCCGTCGCCGTTTACGAGATCCACGGCACAGAAGATGCGGCCGTATGTTTCAGACAGACAGATCCTTGTCAATGTGGCAAAGGGGATCGAGGAGACGACGCTGATGACATTAAGCGAGCAGATCGAAGAGGAAATCCCACAGGCAGATGTAGCTGTGCTCTCGGGGCCAAGCCACGCTGAAGAGGTAGGAAAGGGTCTGCCGACCACCTGTGTCGTAGGAGCACGGACGAGAAAGACGGCCGAATACCTTCAGAAAGCCTTTATGAGTGAAGTCTTCCGTGTATACACAAGCCCGGATATCCGGGGCATTGAGCTTGGCGGATCCTTAAAGAATGTCATTGCTCTGGCAGCAGGAATTGCAGACGGACTTGGCTATGGGGACAATACAAAAGCAGCCCTCATTACACGGGGCATTGCGGAGATCGCAAGACTGGGAGTCCGTATGGGCGGAAAGATCGAGACATTCACCGGATTGACGGGGATCGGGGATCTGATCGTGACCTGTGCAAGTGTCCACAGCCGGAACCGCAGAGCAGGCTATCTGATCGGACAGGGCAGGACAATGCAGGAGGCCATGGACGAGGTCAAGATGGTAGTAGAAGGCGTCTATTCAGCAAAGGCAGCCAAACGATTGGCCTTGCAGTACCAGGTTTCCATGCCGATTGTGGAGCAGGTCAATGCAGTACTTTTTGAGGGAAAGAGTGCGGCGGAGGCAGTGAAAGAGCTGATGCTGCGAGATCGCAAAGATGAGCACGGCGCCCTCCCTTGGGATAATGAAGTAAGTGATACAAAATAAAACAGGTCTAAATACCCCCTTGCAGGCATACATTGGTATCAGCATTGCAAGGGGGTATTTTCATGGAGAAATTTCAACTTTATCACGATATGCAGGTCAGAACAAATGGAGAGATCTATCTTGGCGTCGTGGGTCCGGTACGTACCGGGAAATCGACTTTTATTAAGCGGTTCATGGATCTTTTAGTGCTTCCGCATATGGGGGATGAAAATCAGAGGGCAAGGACGCTGGATGAACTTCCGCAGTCTTCTTCGGGGAAGACCATTATGACAACGGAGCCAAAATTTATTCCGAAAGAAGCGGCGGAGATCGTACTGTCAGACGATGTACGGGTGAAAGTCCGTCTGATCGACTGTGTCGGCTATATGACGGAGGGAGCGAAAGGCCACATCGAGGACGGTGAGGAGAGGAAAGTCAAGACGCCGTGGTTTGACTATGAGATCCCATTTACAAAGGCGGCTGGAATAGGGACGAGAAAGGTTATCCATGACCATGCTACCATCGGGATTGTTGTGACGACAGACGGAACGATCGGGGAGATTCCAAGAGAGGCATACCGTGAGCCGGAGGGGAAGACGATTCGGGAATTAAAGGAAATTGGTAAGCCGTTTCTTGTTCTTGTTAATTCCGCAAGACCGTACGGAAACGAGGCAGCCCAGACAGTCAAGGAGATTCAGGAGGCGTATCAGGTAGCGGCGATGCCGGTCAACTGCGAGCAGTTAAAAGAAGAAGACATTCACCGAATGATGGAGGAGATTCTCTTTGAATTTCCAGTGTCAGAGATGGAGTTTTTCATCCCGAAATGGGTGGAGATGCTTCCAAGAGACCACCGGATCAAGGCGGAGATGATCGCCTATATCCGTGGGGTGATGGAGGAAAAGACAGAGATCAGGGACTTTATCGGTGGGATGGAACAGCCAGAGAATACATATATTGAGACGGTCCGCGTGGACGGAATCGCCATGGACACGGGGTGCGTCCGAATGGAAATCCGTGTGTATGAGAAATACTATTATGAAATGCTCAGTGAGATGACCGGGATGCAGATTCAAAATGAGTATGAGCTTCTGGAAGCTATGAAAGAGATGTCGCTTCTTAAGTCTGAATATGCCAATGTAAAAGACGCCATGGAAAGTGTCAGGGCCAGGGGATATGGAGTCGTCAGCCCGAAGAAGGAGGAAATCTCTCTTACAGACCCGGAGATCATAAAGCAGGGAAGCAAGTACGGAGTGAAAATCCATTCGGAAGCACCGTCCATCCATATGATCCGTGCCAATATCGAGACGGAAATCGCTCCGATTGTCGGAAACGAACAGCAGGCCCAGGATATTATCCGTTATATCCGGGAGGCAAAGGAGAAGGAGGGCGGCGTCTGGGAGACCAATATCTTCGGAAAGACGATCGAGGAATTGGTAATGGACGGAATGAAGCACAAGATTACAATGATCAACGACGAATGTCAGGGAAAGCTCCAGAACACCATGCAGAAGATTGTAAACGACAGCAACGGCGGGATTGTCTGTATTATCATCTGACAAGAGAAAAGAAGCCTGTACAAAAAAGTTGAAAAACTTGGTGAACGTACAGGCTTCTTTGTGGTATACTTGTTCTGTCAGAGAAAGAGGGGGATCGGACATGATTTTGATTACAGGCGGAAGTTTTCAGGGGAAGACAGAATTTGCAGTGATGAGATTTCCGGAGCGGGAACGGATCGTACATTTTGAAGAGCAGGTACGAGACTGGATTCGGGAAGGGCTCGATCCGATCTGTCAGACAGAGAGATTGGTAAAAGAGCATCCGGACTCCGTCGTCGTGATAGATGAAATTGGAAGCGGGATCGTACCAATGAATCAGGAGGAGCGGATCTGGCGGGAAGCAGTGGGAAGAGCCGGCTGTAAGATCGCCGAATCAGCCGTGGAAGTGTACCGGGTCATGTCCGGGATCGGGATTCGCATCAAATGAGAGAGAAGAGAAGGTTACGTTTTCCCCTGTTTTTGAGCCTGGAAGGCAGAGAAATCCTGATCATCGGAGCCGGAAGGATCGCTGCTCGAAGAGCCAGAGTCTTGCTTCCTTTTGGGGGCAGGATCCGGATATGTGCGCTGCAGAGGGAGGAGGAACTTCCGAAAGAGATGCGGCGTTGGATCCTGGAGAGGCAGATCCGGTACGAGAGCAGGAGGTTTTCTCAGGAGCTTATCTCTGGAAAGGAGTTTCTTGTTTTTGCCGCCACCAATGATCCTGAAGTGAATGGCGAGATTGCGAGGATCTGCCAAAGAAAAGGGATCTTGGTTAACAATGCGTCGGACGCCGCGCAATGCGACTTTTTCTTCCCGTCGATCATATGCGAGGAAGAGATGGTTATCGGGATCGCCGGGGATGCAAGCAACCATAAGAAGGTGAAAGAGTTACGAAAAAGGATACAGAATCTGCTGAAAGGAGAGAGAAGGCCCAAATGAAAGTCACATACCTGTATCATAGCGGATTTGCAATAGAGGACGAGCAGGCGCTGTATGTCTTCGACTATTATAAAGGAGAGCTGCCTGTGATAGCAAAAGAAAAGCAGATGTATGTTTTTGTAAGTCACAGACACAAAGACCACTATAATTCTGAGATTTTTGATTGGGAGAAGGAACATCCGAACATCCTGTACATCCTGTCCGATGATGTGGAGGCAGAGTCGGCGCCTAATCGGATTTTTGTAAAGCCGGAGCAGAAGATCCGGACAGGAGAACTGAAAGTGGAGACACTAAGGTCCACGGACGAGGGAGTGGCATTTTTAGTTACCTGCAAGGACAAGCGGATTTACCATGCCGGAGATCTGAACTGGTGGCACTGGGAGGAAGAGAGTATCGATTACAACCGGCAGATGCGGAAAGATTATCAAAGAGAGATCAGAAAGCTTGTAAGAAGGAAGATCGATCTTGCCTTTGTCGTACTGGATCCCAGACAGGGAGGCGCCGCCTTCTCCGGTATCGATTTTTTTATGCGGAACGTCAGGGTAAACCATGTGTTCCCAATGCATATGTGGAGAGATTATGGATTGACGGATCGTCTGCTTACTTCTGAGATCTCTGCCAGTTACCGGAACCGGATTCACCGGGTGTGGGAAGAGGGACAGACCGTGGAGATTCATGGACAGAAGGGAGAAACATAAATGCTTGTAAAAATCTATACGGACGGTGCGGCAAGAGGAAATCCGGATGGACCGGGAGGATACGGAACGATCCTCTCCTATACGGATTCGAAAGGGCAGACGCATATAAGGGAGCTTTCCCAAGGTTACGAAAAGACTACCAACAACCGGATGGAGCTGATGGCGGTCATCGCGGGATTGGAAGCGCTCAATCGTCCTTGTGAAGTAGAAATCTATTCCGATTCCAAATATGTAGTGGACGCTTTTAACCAGCACTGGATTGACAACTGGATCAAAAAGGGCTGGAAACGGGGAAAGAATGAGACTGTTAAAAATACGGATCTATGGAAGCGGCTTCTGGAGGCGGCCAAGCCCCACCGGATGACCTTTATCTGGGTAAAAGGTCATGACGGCCATCCGCAGAACGAACGATGCGACGTACTTGCCACATCGGCGGCAGACGGGTCAGGAAGGATTGCAGATGAAGGGCTTGCAAGAGAGGGCAGATTGTGATAAGGTATTACAGGCAGGTAGGATAAACAGTCGCGGCTGCAGAGCCCGAAAGGGAGCAGACGAGGAAAGTCCGGGCTTCACAGGGCAGGATGCCGGATAACGTCCGGTGGAGGTAACTCCAAGGAAAGTGCAACAGAAATAAACCGCCGCTTTTGCGGTAAGGGTGGAAAGGCAGTGTAAGAGACTACCGCTTCCCTGGTAACAGGAAAGGCATATGTAAACCCCATCTGAAGAAAGACCGAATGAAAACGATACGGCGGCCCGTCGTGTTTTAGGTAGGTTGATGGACTCCTTCGGCGACGATGGAGCTAGATAGATGACTGTTCAAGACATAACCCGGCTTATCGTCCTGCCTGTCATATATACAGAAAGCAAAAGGTGCGGTGCAAACCACACCTTTTTAATAAGCTTCCTGGCAGAATTGTCGATCTTACATTGTAATCATTCGTTTTTTGTGTTCTGTTTTAGTGATAGCGGACATAGTCAGCCGCAAGTTCAATCAGCTCTTTTGGATAGAGCGTACCGTGAAAGGAATAATTCGGGAAGAACTTCCGGAGCTGCGTTTCATTTGTCGATGCTGTGAGACAGACGGTACGGATTGCCCTTGCCACGCTGGATAGAGAGACATGATTGCGCTCGGCAATGGGCCGGTAGATATTTTCTTGGACCTTGCACAGACAGTGCTCATCCTGAAGCACGAGAAAGACAGCCTCCTTCAGGTAATAGAATCCTTTGTAACGTCCTGATATTCCGATAGATTTCAAGAACAGTACCAGTTTTGTTTCTTCTTTTGCCATGTTTATTTTCCTCCTTGTATGAACCGGAAGCTTACATAATCTTTATATAAAAAGTGGAGGAAAAAGAAAGTCAAGATATGATACAAATTGTAGCATTTTAAAACAAAACTGAATAAATGAACCTAAAAAATGCAAATTCCGAGAATAGAAGCGAACACCAAGGGCTCCTCTAGGCACGGAATTTAGCTCATAGCCATTGCAAAAAAACAGGGAGGTAATCCCTCCCTGTTTCGCGAATTCTGAACGGATGTCTATTTTCTGTGATATTTCTCTTCACAGTACTTGCAGCGATATTCTTCCTTCTCCGGATCGGTCAGAATGAATACATGATCCAGTTCCTGCTCGATGGAAGTGATGCACCGTGGATTTTTACAGCGGATTACATTGGTGATCTCCTTCGGAAGTGTCAGAGATTTCTTATTTACAATCTCCTCATTTTCAATGATATTGACGGTGATGTTGTGATCAATAAAGCCCAGAATATCCAGGTCAATCTTTTCCAGCGGACATTCGATTTTGATGATGTCCTTTTTTCCCATCTTATTACTTTTGGCATTCTTGATGATGGCTACACAGCAGTCCAGCTTGTCCAGACGTAGGTATTTGTAAATGTCCATACTTTTTCCGGCCTGGATGTGGTCCAGCACAAAGCCCTCAGAGATGCGCCCGATATTCAATGTATTATTCATTTTCAATAGCTCCTTTCAAATACACAGATCAGTCGACGTGGATGCCCAGAAGAGTTAGGATCAGGGCCATACGCACATAGACACCATATTTAGCCTGTTTGAAGTATACTGCACGCGGGTCGTCGTCGACTTCCACAGAAATCTCATTGACCCTTGGAAGCGGGTGAAGAACGAGCATGTCTTTTCCTGCAAGCTCCATTTTCTTTTTGTCCAGAATGTAGAAGTCCTTCATGCGGACGTAATCCTCTTCATTGAAGAAACGCTCTTTCTGTACACGGGTCATGTAGAGGATGTCCAGTTCCGGAAGCGCCTCCTCCATCCGTACAACCTCCTTATAAGGGACATGGTTGCGTCTGAGTACATCGTGGCGGATGTAAGTCGGGAGACGCAGCTCCTCCGGAGAGATCAGAACAAAATTCAGATTGTCATAGCGAACCAGAGCCTGGATCAGGGAATGAACGGTACGGCCGAATTTCAGGTCTCCGCAAAGTCCGATGGTCAGATTACCAAGTCGGCCTTTCAGGGAACGGATTGTCAGAAGATCGGTCAGTGTCTGGGTCGGGTGCTGATGTCCGCCATCTCCGGCATTAATAATTGGAATCGAAGAGTGGGCGGCAGCAACCATCGGGGCACCTTCCTTTGGATGCCTCATCGCAACGATATCTGCATAGCATGCAACTGTACGGATTGTATCCGATACGCTCTCCCCCTTTGCGGCAGAACTCGAATCGGCAGAAGAAAAGCCAAGAACACTTCCGCCCAGGTTTAACATGGCAGCTTCATGGCTTAAACGGGTACGGGTACTTGGCTCATAAAACAATGTGGCTAATTTTTTCCCTGCACAGGCATGTGCATATTTTTCCGGATACTTTTCGATATCATTGGCGAGATCCAAAAGCTTATCCAGTTCTTCCACTGAGAAATCCAGCGGACTCATTAAATGTCTCATATTACATCCTCCTCTTCCTACCTAGCTCTTCTAATAATATAATAAAATGATTCTGTTTTCAACAGTCAATTCCAATATGAACGTAGATTTTGTAACAGAAATGTATTATAATATGGAAGAGTTTAAGCGAAGGAGGACGCAGATGGCATCGTTAGAGGAACTTCGCGGTGAGCTGGATCGACTGGATGAGCAGATCATCGCTTTATATGAAAGAAGGATGGAAGTTTGTTCTTGTGTGGCAGATTATAAGATTAAAAACGGACGGAAAGTCTACGATCGGCAGCGGGAGCAGGAGAAGCTTGCAAAGGCGGCTTCGCAGGTAGAGCATGAGGAAAATAAAAAGGGTGTGCAGGAGCTTTTTACCCTGCTCATGTCACTGAGCAGGAAGCTTCAGTATCAGAAGCTTTCACGGTGCGGGACGACAGGGAGACTTCCATTTATCGAAGTAGATCAGTTGGAAGTGAAAAAAGCAAGGATCGTATTCCAGGGTGTGGAGGGAGCTTACAGCGAGGCGGCCTTAAAGCAGTACTTTGGGGATGCGGTCAACAGCTACCATGTCCGTACGTGGAAGGATGCGATGGATGCGATCGAGGATGGGGCAGCGGATTTTGCCGTGCTTCCGATTGAAAATTCCTCCGCAGGAGCGGTCAGTGAGGTATATGACCTGCTTGTAGAGTATGAGAACTATATCGTCGGGGAGACGGTGCTTCCGGTGAATCATGTGCTTGCGGGACTGCCGGGAAGCGGTGAGGAGGAGATTACGAGGGTCTATTCCCACCCACAGGGACTGATGCAGTGTGAGAAATATTTATACGATCATCCGGCGATGGAGAAGGTCAGCGTGCCAAATACTGCGGTTGCGGCCTGCAAGGTCGTGGAGGAGCAGGACAAAAGTCATGCGGCCATCTGCAGCGCCTATGCGGCATCGTTAAACGGGCTGGAAGTTTTGCGTGAACAGATCAATGACAGCAGGCACAACTCCACCCGCTTTATCATTGTGACAAATCAGAAGATTTTTCTAAAAAACGCGGACAAGATCAGTATCTGCTTTGAGCTTCCACATAAGAGCGGATCTTTGTATCAGATGTTGTCCCACTTTATCTTCAATAACCTGAACCTTACCAAGATTGAGTCCAGACCGATCGAAGACCGGCCGTGGGAATATCGGTTTTTTGTGGACTTTGAAGGAAATCTTGCCGACGGAGGAGTTAAAAGCGCCATCCGGGGACTGCGCGAGGAGACGACCAGCATGAAGATACTGGGAAATTATTAGAATTAGAAAAAGAAGGAAGAGAAGATGCATACAAACGAACTGATGATATACCGGAATCTGGATTATGGGAAGATTCTGCGGGACATGACCTTTCTGATAGAGCATGAGGGGAGTGGCTATTACAATCAGGAAGATTTAAGGACACTGTTTTTTGAATGTGTCAACGGGATTTTGGAACTTTCGGAACAGCATGGCCTGGAGGGGAATCTCTGGCACACATACCTGACCTTTCTGCTGGTGAATGATGAGAATGCCTACAGTACGGCCTGTGAGATCCGTGGCATGATCGAGGGCAGTATCAATGAGGTAGCGCTCCATGATTTCGTAATTATGAAAGAGCTGTTCGACTACGATGTACAGGAGCTTGGAAGGAACCTTGGTGCGACAGCACACGAGCTTCTTTTTGATTACAAAGGGACCAAACAGGAAGGGCATGTCTACAACCGCAGAATCCGAGACCGGATTTGTACATTGGCAGTTCATCTTGCCGAAACAAAAACGCCTCGGGATTTTAAGGAGGTGATGACCCAGTTCTATAAGGAATTCGGCGTCGGAAAGTTCGGACTTCACAAGGCATTTCGTGTAGAGCACACGGAGGAGGGGGCGAAGATTGTGCCGATTACAAAGATTGCCCATGTAAGGCTTGATGATCTGGTGGGTTATGAAATTCCGAAGAAGAAGCTGATCGAAAATACGGAAGCCTTTGTTCGGGGAAGAAAGGCGAATAATTGTCTGCTTTTCGGAGATGCAGGCACTGGAAAATCCACATCTATTAAGGCGATCCTGAATCAGTACTATGAGGAAGGACTTCGGATGATTGAGGTGTATAAGCATCAGTTCCAGGATCTTAACGATATCATTGCCCAAGTGAAAAACCGGAATTATAAATTTATTATTTATATGGACGATCTGTCCTTTGAGGAGTTTGAGATTGAATATAAATATTTGAAAGCTGTGATTGAGGGTGGTTTAGAGCGCAAACCGGAAAATGTCCTGATCTATGCGACTTCCAACCGGAGGCATCTTGTAAGAGAACAGTGGAGTGATAAGAACGACAGAAGAGACGACGACCTTCATACATCGGATACGGTACAGGAGAAACTGTCTCTTGTGGCAAGATTTGGAGTATCGATTTTCTTTGTCGGTCCAGATAAAAAGGAATTTCAGAAAATTGTGTTGGAGTTAGCAAAGCGTAATCAGATCCAGATGGAGAAAAGTGAGCTTCTGCTACAAGCGAATCAGTGGGAGATGACCCATGGCGGCAGATCCGGTAGGACAGCACAGCAGTTTATCGATTACTTATTGGGGAAGGCCTGAAATCACATATAATCCAAAAGAAAAGAGAGGATGAATGGAATGAAAAAAGAAGATGTAAAGTATGGGGCGTATGTACAGATTTTAAAGGAGGAACTGGTTCCGGCCATGGGATGTACCGAGCCGATCGCACTGGCCTATGCGGCGGCGAAGGCGAGGGAAGTTCTTGGGGAAAAGCCGGATAAAGTGCGGATCGGCGCAAGTGGAAGTATTATTAAGAACGTTAAATCTGTGATTGTGCCAAACACGGATCATCTGAAAGGGATTCCGGCGGCAGCCGCCGCGGGCATCATTGCCGGACGTCCGGAGAAAGAACTCGAAGTCATTGCGGATGTCTCCATGACAGAGATTGAGGAGATGAAAGACTTCCTCCAGAATACAGAGATCACAGTGGAATATGTAGATAACGGAATTACATTTGACATTATTGTAACAGAAAGTAAAGGGGAATCCAGTGCGACTGTACGGATCGCAAACTACCACACGAATATAGTCCTGATTGAGAAAAACGGTAAGATTCTCATGGAAGAAAAGGTAGAGGGCGAGAAAGAAGAAGGGCTTACGGACCGCTCCCTTTTAAATATGAAAGACATTTTGGATTTTGCCCGGACAGTGGATGTAGAAGATGTCAAAGAAGTGATTGGACGTCAGATCGCCTACAATACGGCAATCGCCAAAGAAGGTCTGGAAGGAGACTACGGTGCCAATATCGGAAGCGTTCTCTTAATGATGGAGGGAGACAATATTCGTGTCCGTGCAAAAGCGATGGCGGCTGCAGGATCAGATGCCAGAATGAATGGCTGTGAACTTCCGGTTATCATCAATTCTGGAAGCGGAAATCAGGGGATGACCTGTTCGCTTCCGGTTATTGAATATGCAAAAGAACTGAACGCAAGCGAGGAACAGCTCTACCGGGCGCTGACCCTTTCGAACCTGGTAGCGATCCATCAGAAGACCGGGATCGGGAGGCTCTCTGCGTACTGCGGCGCTGTCTGTGCGGGGGCGGCTGCAGGAGCTGGAATTGCCTACCTGTACGGTGGAGGATATGAAGAGATTGCCCACACCGTTGTCAATGCGTTGGCGATTGTATCCGGCATTGTTTGTGATGGAGCGAAAGCATCCTGTGCGGCCAAGATCGCGTCCTCTGTAGAGGCCGGAATCCTTGGATATAATATGTACAAGTGCGGACAGCAGTTCTACGCCGGAGACGGTATCGTGACCAAGGGAGTAGATGAGACGATCAAAAATATCGGACGTCTGGGGAAAGAAGGGATGAGAGAGACCAACGTGGAGATCATCGATATCATGGTTGGTGAAGGATGCCGCTAGAAAAGATGAAAAGAATAGCAGAATGATAAAAAGCCAGGAGACAGAGAAAGCAGGTGAGAAGATGCCGGCCTTTTTTCAGGACATCGAAGTGTTCCGGGGAGACGGAAGCAGAAACGAAAAAGGAGAGACACTGGAGGAATTTTTGGAGAACTACGATCCATACCGATATAAAAATCCATGCTGCACGGTTGATATGGCGGTGTTTGGTTATTCCGGGAAAGATCCTGAGAATCTGGAGGATCTCAGGATCCTTCTGATTCGTCGGAAGAATCATCCTAGCATCGGGGACTGGGCCCTGCCGGGAGGGTTTATTGAGTTAAAAGAAGATCTGGAAGTATCCGCTAAACGGGAGCTTTTTGAGGAAACGAATATTCGGAACGTCTGTGCAGAGCAGATCGGTGTCTTTGGAGAAGTGAGACGGGATCCAAGAGCAAGGGTGATTACAACTGCCTTTATGTCGCTTGTCTGCCTCGATGAGGTGGAGGCGAAGGCCGGAGATGATGCCAGTGACGCGGCGTGGTTTACAATCACGATGAACAGGCAAAAAGAAGGGGAAAAGCTTCGGTATCAGATAGAGCTTCAAAACGAGCAAAATGGTGTGATATTGCGTCCTAAGCTGACAGTTTTGACGAACGGGACGCTGATCCGGGAACAACGGATTGAGATTAAGAACCGAGGCGGGTTGGCGTCCGATCATGCCTCCATCCTACTTTTGGCCTGCCGGAAACTGTGTGACAGGATGAAGTGTGCAGCACGAGAATAAGGAGACAAAAACAAGATGAAATGGAATAAATTCAGATTAAAGACGACTACTGCGGCAGAGGATATTGTTAGCAGTATTCTTTCGGACCTTGGAATCGAGGGAGTGGAGATTGAGGACAAGGTTCCGCTTACACAGAAGGAAAAGGAGCAGATGTTTGTCGATATTCTTCCGGAGACAATACCGGATGATGGGACGGCATTTATCAATTTCTATCTGGAAGAAGGGGAGGATAAGGACGCTGTTCTTGCCAAGGTTTTGGAGGAACTTGCCGGGATGCGGGAATTTGTGGATTTGGGTCCATGTACTATTGAGGAATCCCAGACTGAGGACGTAGATTGGGTCAACAACTGGAAGCAGTATTTCCATCAGTTCTATGTGGATGATATCCTGATTATTCCGTCCTGGGAGCAGGTGAAACCGGAGGATGAGGGGAAGATGATTATCCACATCGATCCGGGCACTGCTTTCGGGACCGGAATGCATGAAACGACACAGCTTTGCATCCGTCAGATCAAAAAGTATGTGACAGATACGACGCGGATTCTGGATGTGGGATGCGGAAGCGGAATCCTTGGAATGTTAGCATTAAAATTTGGTGCCGCCTATGCGGTTGGGACGGACCTGGATCCATGCGCGATCGACGCAACCCACGAAAATATGAAAGAAAACGGCGTACCAAAAGAACAGTATGAGGTGATGATCGGCAATATCATAGATGATAAGGCCATTCAGGATCAGGTTGGATACGCATGTTATGATATCGTGGCAGCCAATATTCTGGCGGATGTTCTGGTTATGCTGACTCCGGTCATTGTCAGCCAGTTAAAGCCAGGTGGCATTTACATTACGAGTGGAATCATCGACGACAAGGAAGAAGTTGTAAAACAGGCGGTAGCAGATGCTGGCCTGGAGCTTTTAGATGTGACTTACCAGGGAGAGTGGGTCTGTGTTACGGCCAGAAAGTCTGAGTAACAGATAGGAGAGAATCTACGATGCAGCATTTTTTTGTGACTCCGAACCAGGTGGGTGACAAGGAGATTTGGATCACCGGAGCGGATGTGAATCATATTTGCAATGTCCTTCGCATGAAAATCGGAGAAGAGTTGAAAATCAGCGACGGGAACAATCAAAATTATCTCTGTGCGGTGGAAGAGATGACGAAGGAGAGCGTCAGGGTCAAGATTTTGGAAACTTTCTGTACGGATACGGAATCATCTTGTCGGATCGTACTTTTCCAGGGGTTACCAAAGAGCGATAAGATGGACTGGATTGTTCAGAAATCGGTGGAGCTCGGTGTTTCGGAGATCGTACCGATGGCAACAGCAAGGGCAGTAGTGAAGCTGGACGAAAAAAAGGCAAAGAAGAAGACGGAGCGTTGGCAGGCAGTCTCTGAGAGCGCGGCCAAGCAAGCTGGCAGGGGTAAGATTCCGGAAGTAAAGCAGGTCATGGGCTTTTCAGAGGCTCTCACCTACGCCGGCACACTGGATCACGTCCTGATTCCTTACGAGCTTGCTGAGGGAATGGAAGAGACGAGACGGCAGTTTTCCTCTCTGAGAGCCGGGGGGTCCATCGGGATTTTGATCGGCCCGGAGGGGGGATTTGAGGTGGAGGAAGTGGAAAAGGCTATGGAGATGGCAAGAGCTGTTCCAGTCACTCTTGGAAAACGGATTCTCAGAACGGAGACAGCCGGATTATTTGTACTTTCAGTCCTCTCATATCTAATGGAACCGTAAAACCAGGTGTCAAGAACCCGGTGGAAAACATATGGTAATAAAAAAGGTGGAAAGGTAAGAACTGATGGAAGTATATTTGGACAATTCAGCAACGACAAAAGCATTTGACGAGGTGGGCGATCTGGTTCGCAAAGTCATGTGTGAAGATTATGGGAATCCATCCTCCCTGCACAGAAAAGGAATGGAGGCGGAGTGGTATGTACGCGGCGCCAGGGAGACTTTCGCAAGGATTCTGAAAGTGCAGGAGAAAGAGATTTTCTTTACTTCCGGTGGGACAGAAAGCGATAACCTTGCACTGATCGGGACGGCAAGAGCGTACAAAAGACGAGGCAATCATCTGATTACGACAGTGATCGAGCATCCGGCTATCCTGAATACCATGCGGTATTTGGAGGAGGAAGAGGGATTTCGTGTCACCTACCTTCCGGTTGACCGTTATGGAAGAGTGAAGCTATCGGCTCTGCGTGAGGCACTTTGTAAGGAGACGATTCTTGTTTCTATTATGTACGTCAATAACGAGGTGGGAAGTGTCCAGCCAATCAAGGAAGCTTCCAGCATTGTCAAGGCATACAACCGGGAGATCATTTTCCATTCCGATGCGGTACAAGGCTTTGGAAAATACCGGATCTTCCCAAAGAGAGAGGGAATTGATCTTCTGACTATCAGCAGTCATAAGATCCACGGCCCGAAAGGGATGGGAGCACTGTATATCAGTGACCGGGTGAAGATCCGTCCCATTGTCTTCGGTGGGGAACAACAGAAGAATATCCGCTCCGGGACGGAAAATGTGCCGGGAATCGCAGGGTTTGCCCTGGCGGCCAAAATGGCCTACACTAATCTGGAAGAAAAGACGATGCGGATGCGAAACTTAAAAGAGCGGTTCATTCAGGGCGTGACTAAGATGGAACACGTGTCCGTACACGGTCTGGCAGACGAGACCAGCGCACCGCATATTGTAAGCGTCGGGATCGCGGGCGTCCGAAGTGAAGTGCTTCTTCATACGCTGGAAGAAAAAGGAATTTATGTATCTTCAGGATCCGCATGTTCCTCGAATCATCCTGGAATCAGCGGCGTATTAAAAGGAATCGGAGTGGAACGGGAATATCTGGATGCGACACTTCGGTTCAGTCTTTCGGAATTTACAACAGAAGAAGAAATTGACTATACGCTTAAAACATTATATAATTGTATACCGATGCTTAGAAGATACAGACGGAGATAAAGGAGATTAGAATGACATATCAGACTTTTTTGATAAAGTACGGGGAGATTGCGATCAAAGGAAAAAACCGATACATGTTTGAAGACGCACTGGTGCGTCAGATCCGTTTTGCTCTCCGGAGTGCGGAAGGTACGTTTCGTGTCCACAAATGTCAGGGACGCATCTACGTAGACTGTGATGGATATTATGACTATGAGGAGACGGTGGAGGCACTGAAAAAAGTGTTTGGCATTGTCGGCATCTGCCCGGTCGTACGGACAGAGGTGAAGGAATTTGAGGAGCTGAAAAAGGACATTGTCGCTTATGTAGAGAAAGCGTATCCGGATAAGAACCTGACCTTTAAGGTAGAATCGCGGCGTGCAAAGAAGACCTACCCTGTCAACTCCATGGAGATGAACTGTGATCTGGGAGAAGCAATCCTTGACGCATTTCCGGAGATGCGGGTAGACGTACATCATCCGGATGTCCTTTTGAATGTCGAAGTACGGGAAGAGGTATACATCTATTCCCACATTATTCCGGGACCGGGAGGAATGCCGATTGGTACGAACGGAACAGCTATGCTGCTTCTTTCCGGCGGAATTGACAGTCCGGTCGCAGGGTATATGGTAGCAAAACGTGGCGTCGGGCTGGATGCGGTTTATTTTCATGCGCCGCCGTATACGAGCGAGCGTGCTAAGCAAAAGGTCGTGGATCTGGCAAAAAAGGTGGCTGCGTATACCGGGCCGATCCGGCTTCATGTGGTGAACTTTACAGATATCCAGCTTTCTATTTATGACAAATGTCCGCACGATGAATTGACGATCATCATGCGGAGATATATGATGCGGATTGCGGAGACGCTTGCGAAAAAGTGCGGGTGCCTCGGACTGATTACAGGAGAGAGTATCGGACAGGTTGCAAGCCAGACGATGCAGAGTCTCCTTGTGACAAACGAGGTCTGCACCCTTCCGGTGTATCGTCCGCTGATCGGATTTGATAAACAGGAGATTGTGGAGATTTCGGAAAAGATTGATACGTTTGAGACATCGATTCTTCCGTATGAGGACTGTTGTACGATCTTTGTTGCCAAACATCCGGTGACAAAGCCGAAACTGGATGTGATTCAGCGTTCCGAACAGCGCCTTTCGGAAGATATCGACCACCTTTCGGAAGATATCGACCACCTTGTGGAAGCGGCGCTTGAGACGACAGAAATTATCGAGGTCGAAGGATAGAAGAGGGGAACCTTAGGTAATGTAGTTTCCTATGAAAAAATCCCCCGCGTTCTCCGTGGGGGATTCGATTTCATCTAAACAAGATAAGGTTTTAAAACTTCTAAAACTTCATCAGCGCCTGCGTCAGCGTGAATGTTTAAATCAATCGGTTTAGATAAATCCAGACTGAAGATACCCATGATGGATTTTGCATCGATCACGTATCTGCCGGATACTAAATCGAAATCATAATCGAATTTTGTAATGTCGTTTACGAATGATTTTACTTTGTCAATCGAGTTTAATGAAATCTTGACTGTTTTCATTGGAAACACACTCCTCTCTCTTTGTTTATATGAATATCTTATGATAGTACAATTAAAAAGTCAAGAAACAACTTGCCAAAGAATGGGAAGAAATTTCGTCATATTTTATAAAACTTAGAAAAGGACGGAGGAAAAAAATGAAAAAAGCAGCGCTGCATAATCTCGGATGTAAGGTCAACGGATATGAGACAGAAGCCATGCAGAAGCTTTTGGAGGAGGACGGGTATGAAATCGTCTCATTCCATGAAAAAGCGGACGTGTATGTGATCAATACGTGTACCGTAACGAATATTGCAGACAGAAAATCCAGGCAGATGCTTCACAGGGCCAGAAAACTCAATCCGGACGCCGTGATTGTAGCGGCGGGATGCTATGTCCAGGCCCAGGAGGAGGCGGGGACAAAGATCGAAGGAATTGATATCCTGATCGGCAACAACCAGAAGAAGAATCTCATCGCACTGCTCCATGACTATGAACAGCATGAGGATGTAAAAGCTGTGATTGATATCAATCACACCGGAGAGTTTGAAGAGCTCTATGTGGATTCTGCCGGGGATCATACAAGAGCCTACATCAAAATCCAGGATGGGTGCAACCAGTTCTGTACCTATTGTATTATCCCGTATGTACGGGGAAGAATCCGTAGCCGCAAGCCGGAGGAGATCGTAAAAGAGGTAGAACGGCTTGCTAAGGCCGGCTATCAGGAGGTGGTTCTGACCGGGATCCACGCAAGTTCCTACGGAATGGACTTTGTAAACCCGAAGATGAATCTGGAGACGTGGGTTGGCATGGAGGGAGAGAAATGGGACTTGCTCTATCTGATCCGACAGATCCATAAAGTGGACGGGATCCGGCGAATCCGTTTAAGCTCCATTGAACCGCGTATCATCACAGAGAACTTTGCAAAATCACTGTCTGAGCTTCCGAAGGTCTGTCCGCATTTTCACCTCTCCATGCAGAGCGGATGCGACACTACTCTGAGGAGGATGAACCGCCATTATACAAGCGGAGAGTACTTTGAAAAGTGTCAGATGCTAAGAAAGTATTTTGCATATCCGGCTATTACAACAGACGTGATTGTCGGATTTCCGGGGGAAACAGATGAAGAATTTGAGACCACCCGGGCATTTATAGAAAAAGTGGGCTTTTATGAGACACATGTCTTTAAATATTCCAGGAGAAACGGGACGAAAGCGGCCCAGATGCCGCATCAGGTGCCGGATCAGGAGAAGGCTAAAAGAAGTCAGATCCTGCTGGATCTCTGCCAGCGGAAGAAGAAAGAATTTGAAGACGGTATGATCGGAAGAAAGGTAGAAGTTTTGTTGGAAGAGACCGTTGAAAGGGAGGGAATTCTTTACCGGACAGGCTTTACAAAAGAATACGTCAAAGTTGAGGTAACGGCCGATGGTACACGGGAAAATCAGATCGTAGAACTCACCATGGGGAATGAGTAACGGTTCAGCAAGCAAATTTGCTTCAGACCTTATTGTTTTTCGGCCGTATGGCTGAATAATGGTTGAGTTACAAATTTTGGATTGAATTTTAGGTGGGATTATATTAGAATAGAGTAGTAGTATTGGAGGTCGCAACGATGAAAGATTTATCAAACACACAATTTTTCCAGGTGGGCCAGGGCCCGCAGATTCAGGCAAGAGATATTCTTGAGATCGTTTATAAGGCGCTGCGTGAGAAAGGATACAATCCGGTAAATCAGATGGTCGGATATATCATGTCCGGAGATCCGACATATATCACGAGCCATAATGGTGCAAGAAGTCTTGTGATGAAGATGGAAAGAGATGAGCTGGTCGAAGAGATGCTCAAGGCATATATTGAGCATAACGGCTGGGAGTAAGTATGAGGGTTATGGGACTGGACTTTGGAGCAAAGACCGTAGGAGTCGCGATCAGCGATCCCTTAGGTCTGACTGCTCAGGGAGTCGAGACGATTACACGGACGCAGGAAAATAAGCTGAGGAAGACACTGGCGAGGATCGAGACTCTTGCCGGCAAATTTGAGGTGGAAAAAATTGTCCTTGGATTCCCGAAGCATATGAATAATGACGTCGGCGAGCGTGCCCAAAAGACGCTCTCTTTTAAAGAGATGCTGGAGAGAAGGACGGGCCTTGAAGTGGATCTGTGGGACGAGAGACTTACGACAGTGTCTGCCGAGAGAGTGCTGATGGAGAGTGGTGTGCGCCGGGAAGAGAGGAAACGCTATATAGATAAAATTGCGGCAGTATTCATACTGCAGGGATATCTGGATTCCGTTGGTATGAGAGGAGTTTAGAATGGAAAAAATTATGTTTATGCCGGAAGGTTCGGATAAGCCGGCATCATTCTATGTGTTGGAGCAGACGAAAATCAGAGGGTTTTCCTATATTCTTGTGACAGACAGAGAAGAAGGAGATGCCGAGTGTCTGATTTTAAAAGAGAAGAGTAAAAGCGAAGGGGAAGACGCCCTGTATGAGATCGTAGAGGACGAAGTGGAACTTCAGGCCGTATCGAAGGTGTTTGAAGAGCTTCTGGAAGATGTAGGGATCGAGCTGTAAGCTTTTGCGGATCTTAAATACCAGTCAGAGAATGAGCGGACGAAAAAATAATGGAGGTGTAAAGTTGAAAAGAACGAACAATTCAAAATTGCGTATTATTCCGATAGGCGGACTGGAGCAGATCGGAATGAACATTACTGCCTTTGAATACGAAGACAGTATTATTGTGGTGGACTGCGGTTTGGCTTTCCCGGAGGACGACATGCTCGGGATTGATCTTGTCATACCGGATGTCACCTATTTACGGGATCATATCTCAAAAGTGAAAGGGTTTGTCATCACCCACGGACACGAGGACCATATCGGAGCGCTGCCGTATATCTTGAAAGAGATGAATCTTCCCATTTATACGACAAAACTTACGATGGGCATTATCGAAAATAAGTTAAGAGAACACAATCTGATGAGAAGTACGAAGCGCAAAGTCGTACGGCACGGACAGTCTATTAATCTTGGAAAATTCCGCATTGAGTTTATTAAAACAAACCATAGTATTCAGGACGCATCGGCCCTTGCGATCTATTCCCCGGCGGGAATCGTCGTACACACAGGAGACTTTAAGGTGGATTATACTCCGGTGTTCGGGGATGCTATCGATCTGCAGCGGTTTGCGGAGATCGGAAAGAAAGGTGTGCTTGCCCTGATGTCTGACAGTACGAATGCGGAGCGTGCAGGGTTTACCCAGTCGGAGCGTACGGTGGGACGAACCTTTGACCACCTGTTTGCGGAGCACAGCAATACGAGAATTATCATAGCCACCTTTGCGTCTAATGTGGATCGGGTGCAACAGATTATCAATTCTGCCTATAAGTACGGCAGAAAGGTAGTCGTGGAAGGACGGAGCATGGTCAATATCATCTCCACCGCGGCGGAGCTTGGCTACCTGGATATTCCGAAGAACACGCTTATCGAGATCGACAAACTGAAGAACTATCCGCCAGAGAAGACGGTATTGATTACGACCGGAAGCCAAGGTGAGTCCATGGCGGCTCTTTCCCGGATGGCGGCGGATATCCATAAGAAAGTGACCATTATGCCGGGAGACACCGTTATTTTCAGTTCCAACCCGATTCCGGGCAATGAAAAGTCTGTATCCAAGGTCATCAATGAGCTTTCTGCCAAAGGGGCGAATGTCATTTTCCAGGATGCCCATGTATCCGGACATGCCTGCCAAGAGGAATTAAAGTTGATTTATTCCCTCGTGAAGCCGAAATATGCGATTCCGGTACACGGAGAGTACCGCCATATGAAAGCAAACGCGGGCATTGCGGAGCAGCTTGGAATTCCGAAAGAAAATATTTTCATTCTTCAGGCAGGAGATGTGCTGGAACTTGATGACAAGGGTGCAAGAGTAGCCGGTCATGTGCAGACCGGAGCGATCCTGGTAGACGGACTGGGAGTGGGAGACGTTGGGAATATCGTTCTCAGAGACCGTCAGCATCTGGCGGAGGATGGCATCCTGATCGTTGTGCTGACTCTTGCCAAGGGTACGAACCATCTTCTTGCAGGACCGGACATTGTATCAAGAGGATTTGTCTATGTGCGGGAGTCCGAGGGACTGATGGAAGAAGCAAAGGAAGTCTTAAACGTAGCTCTTGAGGGCTGCTTAAACAGCAGAAACGCGGACTGGAGCAAGATCAAGCTGGTGATCCGGGATACGATGAATGAGTTCATCTGGAAACGGACGAAGAGAAGACCGATGATCCTTCCGATCATTATGGATGTGAATGTATAAAGAGGAAATGAACGATGATAGTGGATGAGAGGATCGTCGATTATATTCATTCACTGGAAACGCGAAACAGTGATATACTGGAGACGATTGAGCAGGAAGCACTAAAAGAGCGGGTTCCGATTATCAGAAAGGAAATGCAGAGCTTTTTAAAAGTGCTTCTGCTTTTGAAAAGGCCAAAGCGGATTCTGGAGATCGGAACCGCTGTTGCGTTTTCCGCGATTCTGATGAGTGAATATACAGAAGAAGACTGTATCATCGATACGATTGAAAATTATGAGAAACGAATTCAAAAGGCAAAGGAAAATATCCGCTGTGCCGGGAAGGAAGGGCGGATTCACCTATTAGAAGGGGACGCCATGGAGTGGATGCGAAAGCTGTCCGGGCCTTACGACGCTATTTTTGTCGATGCGGCAAAGGCTCAGTATCTTTCCTATTTTACAGAGGTGATACGTCTTTTGAAAAAAGGCGGGATGCTGATCTCGGATAATGTACTGCAGGAGGGAGGGATCATGGAGTCACGGTTTGCCGTGGAACGCCGTGATCGAACCATTCACAGTCGAATGAGAGAGTATCTCTATCTGATCAAACATGACAAACGACTGGAGACAGCCGTCGTACCGATCGGGGACGGGGCGTCTGTCAGTATCAAGAAGGAGTGAATAAGATGCGCTATCCGGAATTATTAGTACCGGCCAGCAGTCTGGAAGTGTTAAAGACCGCAGTGATTTTCGGAGCAGACGCCGTTTATATTGGTGGAGAAGCTTTCGGCCTTCGGGCGAAAGCGAAGAATTTTTCCATGGAGGAGATGAAAGAAGGGATTGCTTTCGCCCATGAGCGCCAGGTAAAGGTCTATGTGACTGCGAATATTCTTGCACATAATACGGATTTGAATGGGGTGCGGGAGTATTTTCAGGAGTTAAAGGAAATTGGTCCGGACGCGCTGATTATCGCGGATCCGGGTGTCTTTGACATTGCAAAAGAAGTCTGCCCGGAGATTCCGCGCCATATCAGTACTCAGGCAAACAACACGAATTATGGAACATACCTGTTCTGGTACCGCCAGGGAGCGGAGCGTGTTGTGACGGCAAGGGAGCTTTCCCTGGCAGAGATTCGGGAGATCAGAAGACAGATTCCGAAGGATATGGAGATCGAGACTTTTATCCATGGAGCGATGTGTATTTCTTATTCGGGCAGATGTCTTCTGAGCAATTACCTGACCGGCCGGGACGCCAATCAAGGAGCATGTACTCACCCGTGTCGATGGAAATATTCTATCGTCGAGGAGACAAGGCCGGGAGAGTATATGCCGGTCTTTGAAAATGAGCGGGGAACTTATATCTTCAACTCTAAAGATCTCTGTATGATTGAACATATTCCGGAACTGATGGAATCTGGGATTGACAGTTTCAAAATCGAAGGAAGGATGAAGACGGCCCTTTATGTGGCTACGGTAGCAAGAACGTACCGGAAAGCCATCGACGATTATAAGGAGAGCCCGGAATGTTATGGGGGGCATATGGAATGGTACAAAGAGCAGATTGCAAACTGCACATACCGGAAATTTACTACCGGATTCTTTTTTGGAAAGCCAAGCGAGGAAACTCAGATTTACGACAATAATACGTACCTGAAGAATTACACCTACCTTGGTATTGTGGAGGAAACAAAAGATGACCTGATTCGTCTGGAGCAAAAAAATAAATTTTCAGTAGGTGAGGAAATCGAGATTATGAAACCGGATGGGACGGATGTGACGACAAAGGTTCTTGCAATCTATGACAGTGAGCGGCAGGCGCAGGATTCGGCTCCACATGCAAGGCAGATTCTCTGGGTAAAGCTTGACAGAGAAGCGTCCCGATACGATCTTCTGAGAAAAAGGGAAGAATAAAAGAAGAAACGATTATGTAAAACACGGCAGCAGACGCCGTGTTTTTCGTTTTTCAGGAGTCAAAAAAGGTGCGGAGCTTTTCAATGGCGCTTTTCTCAATCCTAGAGACATAAGATCTGGAAATACCAAGCTGCTTTGCAATTTCCCGCTGCGTCAGGATCTCCTCGTTGTAAAGCCCGTAACGGAGTTTCAGGACAAGGCGTTCCCGCTTTGACAGTTCTGATTCCACTTTCTGATAGAGTTTCCCGATATCATCCTGGAGTGAAATTTGTTCATCTACCTCTTTGGCGTCCGATTCCATGATATCAAAGAGCCGGATTTCATTTCCCTCTTTATCGGTTCCGATAGGTTCGTAAAGAGAGACTTCACCGGAGAGCTTTTTCCGGGAACGCATCAGCATCAGCAGTTCATTTTCGATACAGCGTGCCGCATAAGTGGCAAGCCGCACGCCTTTGTCCGGGTTAAAGGTCATTACAGCTTTGATCAGGCCGATCGTTCCGATAGAGATAAGATCCTCCGTATCTTCGGAAAGATGCTGGTATTTTTTGACCACATGTGCTACAAGGCGCAGATTATGTTCAATCAGGATGTATTTTGCTTCCAGATCTCCCTCAGTGTATTTCTGCATATAGTATTGTTCTTCGTCGGCCGTGAGGGGTTGTGGAAATGATTTCAAGGGAATACGCACCTCTTAACATGTTTGCTATCAGTCTATGAAAACGCGAGAATTTTTGTGCTTTTCCTAAATAAGAATTGACATTTAGGGACAGAGAGACTACCATAAAATCAGATCTGAATTCATCTGCCGTTCTGGCGGACCGGAAAATCACCGGTATTTCCAGGGAAAATCAGAAAAAGAATATGGGATTTGCAATGGTTAAATCAGCAGTGATAGACGGACTTGAGGTAAGAGAAGTCTGTGTGGAGGCAGACATAGGAAATGGTTTGCCTGTCTTTCATATGGTGGGATATCTGTCCTCCGAAGTCAAGGAGGCAGGAGAGCGGGTGCGGACGGCGATTCGGCATACAAAAGTACGCCTCCAGCCACAGAGGATGGTGGTCAATCTTTCACCGGCGGATATCCGCAAGAAAGGAGCATCCTTTGACCTGCCGATTGCGGCGGCGCTGGTACTGGCATCGGGAAGTATCGAGAACAGGTGCCAAAACAAGGTATTGATGATCGGGGAACTCAGTCTGGACGCTAAAGTGCGGAAAGTCAAAGGCATCCTTCCTACCGTCTCTTTTGCCAGGAAGCACGGGTTTGAGATCTGTGTGATTCCACGGGAAAATGAAGCAGAGGGGCATCTCGTCCCCGGTATTGAGGTGATCGGAGTCTCCACCCTTTCCGAAGTATGGGAGTTTCTGGAAGAGGGGAAAAAGCCTCATTGGGTTTCTGTTTCGGTTAGGAAAGAGAAAAGAACGGCAGGCAGACTGAACTATGCGGATATAAAAGGACAGAGTGTTTTAAAACGGGCCTCGGAGGTAGCGGCAGCCGGCGGGCATAATATTCTCTATATCGGGCCTCCGGGTTCCGGGAAGACGATGGCAGCACAGAGACTTGGGACGATTCTTCCGGATTTGGATGAGCGTACCAGTATGGAGACGACAACGATCTACAGTGCGGCGGGGCTTCTCGATGAAACGTCCCCACTTGTTGTGCGCCCGCCATGCAGGGAAGTCCATCACACGGTGACAAAGGCGGCATTGCTTGGCGGCGGCAGATATCCATCGCCTGGAGAGCTCAGTCTGGCAAACGGCGGTGTCCTCTTTCTGGATGAACTCTCGGAATTTCAAAGACCGGTACTGGATGCGCTTCGGGAACCGCTGGAGACAAAGCAGGTGCGGATTACGAGAAAGCAAGGCACTTATCTTTTTCCGGCTAATGTGCTGGTGGCAGCAGCCATGAACCCCTGTCCTTGCGGCAACTATCCTGACCTGGACCGGTGTCGTTGTACGCCCGGGGAAATCCACCGGTATCTCAGCAAGGTGAGCCAGCCGTTTCTGGATCGGATGGATCTCTGCGTGGAGACGCCCAAAGTCTCCTACCGGGAACTGATGTCGGACAATCAAAATGTGACTTCGGAAAGCATCTTAAAAAAAGTGATCCAAGCCAGGGAAATCCAGCGGGAACGCTATCAGGGGAGAATGTATGCCACAAACAGCGGAATGAATCTGGATGAGATCCGCCGCTTCTGCTGTCTGGAAGAAAAAGCACAGCGGATGATGGAACGTGCGTTTGAGATGCTTGGGCTGACCGCCAGGACGTACTTCCGGACATTGAGAGTGGCAAGAACGATTGCGGATCTGGAGGAGAGCGAACAGATACGGGGGTGTCATTTGGCGGAGGCCATCAGCTACCGCATGGTAGATCAGAAGATATGGGGGAATCAGAAACGATGAAAACAGAGAAAGAGTATGAATATTGGCTTGCGTCTTTACATGGGCTTTCCTCTGCAAAAAAGCGTTTATTAAAGGAGATCTTTCATTCAGCCAGGGCAGTGTTTAATATAGAAGAAACGGCACGAACATCCTGCTGGTTTTTGACGGAAACGGAGAAGGAAACTCTGAAAGCCCAGCAAAAAGAGGCGATTCTGGATGATAAGTGCAGAGCTTGGGAGCGGGCGAGGAAACAAGGGATCTGTCTTACCTGCTGGGGTGATCTGGATTACCCGGAAAAGCTGATCGGGATCGCCAAGCCCCCTTACGCTTTCTTTGGTACAGGGACGGACTGTTTTTCATTTTCAAAGGTGACAGCGGCCATCGTCGGCGCAAGAGACGCGACAGCCTATGGCAGGCAGATGGCATATGAGTTTGGCAGGGAGCTTGCAAAAGCAGGGATGGAGATCGTAAGCGGAATGGCAAGAGGAATCGATGCAAAAGGTCTGGAGGGTGCTTTTGCGGCGGGAGGCAGACATTGTGCGGTCCTTGGATGCGGAGTGGATCTCTGTTACCCTAAGGAAAACCGGATGCTCTATCAGAAACTCCAGAGAAAGGGGGCGCTGCTGTCTGAGTATGTACCCGGAACGCCGCCCCTGGCAGGAAATTTTCCACCCCGAAATCGGATTATCAGCGCACTTTCAGATGTGGTACTTGTGATGGAGGCCAGGAAAAGAAGTGGCTCTTTGATTACGGCGGATTTTGCCTTGGAACAAGGGATCGACGTCTACGCCCTTCCAGGACCTGTCACCAGTTCGTTAAGCCAGGGATGTCACCAGCTCATTCGGCAGGGAGCAGGTATTCTCATTTCCCCGGAAGAATTCCTCTCGGATTTGCCGTATAAATTACAGAAATTACTCATAAAATTCAGTGAGAAATCCAATGAAAATGAAATAATGCTTGAAAGTCCTGAAAAATTGTTGTATAGTGTTCTGAGTTTGGAGCCAAAAAATATCCAAAAGATCGAGGAGGAGCTTTCCCTCACAAGAGGCGAGATCATGGAGGGTCTGCTGAATCTGGAGATGAATGGATGGATCCAGGAAGTTTCAAAAAATGATTATATCCGATTGAAATAAAAATGGATGTTGGATGGAGGAATAGGAATTATGGCACGATATCTGGTGATCGTAGAGTCACCTGCGAAAGTGAAGACAATCAAAAAATTTCTGGGCAGCAATTATGTGGTAATGGCGTCCCAGGGACATGTGCGGGATCTGCCAAAAAGTCAGCTTGGTATCGATGTAGAGCATGATTTTGAGCCGAAATATATTACGATCCGGGGTAAGGGAGATATTCTCGCACAGCTTCGCAAAGAGGTCAAAAAGGCGGACAAGATTTATCTTGCGACTGACCCCGACCGGGAAGGGGAAGCGATTTCGTGGCATCTGACCATGGCTTTGAAGCTTGAGGGCAAAAAGGTGTACCGGATCAGCTTTAACGAGATCACGAAAAATGCGGTCAAAGAATCCATCAAGAATGCCAGAGAGATTGATATGAACCTGGTGGACGCGCAGCAGGCGCGAAGAGCTCTTGACCGGATCGTAGGATACCGGATCAGTC
This sequence comes from Sellimonas intestinalis, assembly GCF_001280875.1. Lineage (GTDB taxonomy): Bacteria > Bacillota > Clostridia > Lachnospirales > Lachnospiraceae > Sellimonas > Sellimonas intestinalis. The sequence goes on from NZ_LGAJ01000003.1 coordinate 376,595, forward strand.
CGCTTCTGTGGAAGAAAGTAAAGCGAGGATTAAGCGCCGGTCGTGTTCAGTCTGTTGCTCTTCGTATCATTGCGGATCGGGAGGCGGAGATCGACGCCTTTATTCCGGAAGAGTACTGGACGCTGGATGCGATTCTGAAAGTACAGGGAGAGAAAAAGCCTCTGCGCGCCAAGTTTTATGGGACGAAACAGGAGAAGCTGGTGATTCATTCTGCCGAGGAGGAAGAAAAGATCAGAAAGGCGCTCGAGGATGCCCAATTCCAGGTTGCCGAAATAAGAAAAGGGGAGCGGACTCAGAAGTCCCCACTTCCATTTACAACCAGTACTCTGCAGCAGGAGGCGTCCAAGGTCCTGAACTTTGCCACGCAGAAGACCATGCGTATCGCACAGCAACTCTATGAAGGGATCGATATCAAGGGGCAGGGCACTATCGGTATCATCACCTACCTGCGTACGGATTCCACGCGTATTTCCGAGGAGGCGGAAGCTTCGGCAAGAGATTATATCGCAGGAACCTATGGCCCGGAATACGTGGCGGACGCGGAGAAGAAAAAGGACGGTGGAAAGAAGATCCAGGATGCCCATGAGGCGATCCGTCCGACGGATATATCCAGAACACCTGCTATGGTGAAAGAGTCTCTCTCCAGAGATCAGTTCCGTCTTTATCAGTTGATCTGGAAACGTTTTGTAGCGAGTCAGATGCAGGCGGCCAGATTTGAGACGACATCTGTCAAGATCGACGCAGGAGAATACCGCTTTACGGTAGCGGCTTCCAAGATTGCTTTTGATGGGTTCCGTTCTGTTTATGTACAGCCGGATGAGGAGAAGGCGGAGAATAATGTCCTTTTAAAAGGACTGGATGAACATTCTGTTCTGACAAAAGAAGAGTTTGACAGCAAGCAGCATTTTACACAGCCACCGGCGCACTACACGGAGGCGTCCCTTGTAAAGGCGTTGGAGGAGCTGGGCATCGGACGCCCGAGTACGTATGCACCGACCATCTCCACCATCATCGCCAGACGCTATGTGGCAAAGGAAAATAAGAACCTCTATCTGACAGAATTGGGAGAGGTAGTCAATCATATGATGCTGCAGTCCTTCCCAAGCATTGTGGATGTGAACTTCACGGCAAACATGGAAGGTTTACTGGATAAGGTAGCAGAAGGGAAGGTGCAGTGGAAATCGGTCATCAGTAATTTTTATCCGGATCTGGAAGATGCCGTGGAAGTGGCGGAGAAGGAACTGGAGGAAGTCAAGATCGAGGATGAAGTGACCGACGTCATCTGTGAAGAATGTGGCAGAAATATGGTAATTAAATACGGCCCCCACGGAAAGTTTTTGGCGTGTCCGGGTTTTCCAGAATGTCGCAATACGAAGCCGTACCTGGAAAAGGCAGGAGTATCCTGCCCGAAATGCGGTAAAGACGTGGTGATCCGCAAGACGAAAAAGGGAAGACGTTACTATGGGTGTGAGGATAATCCGGAGTGTGATTTTATGTCCTGGCAGAAGCCATCCGACCAGAAATGTCCCAAATGCGGCAGCTATATGGTAGAAAAGGGGAACAGGCTGGTTTGTTCTGACAGCACCTGCGGTTATGTGGAAAAGAAAGAAAAAAATTAATTTCCGAAATTCATTGATAATACTGGAATTGTATGATAATATTAAAATATGATCCGCATATTCTATAATTTGTTCGTACAATTACATGGGACAACGTCGTGAATTTGAATGGAGGAAAATTATGAGTGTACAATTATTGGATAAGACAAGGAAGATAAACAAATTGCTTCACAATAATAGTTCCAGCAAAGTTGTTTTCAACGATATCTGTGAAGTGCTTACAGAAATTCTGAATTCAAATATCCTTGTAGTGAGTAAAAAGGGAAAAGTTCTGGGAATCAGCAAGCAAGAAGCGATCCGTCCGCTGACAGAGCTGATCGAAGGTGAAGTGGGCGGACATATTGATACTATGCTGAACGAACGGCTTCTGAGCGTATTATCAACGAAGGAGAATGTCAATCTTCAGACATTGGGATTTGATGCCGCGACGGCAAAAGGATATCAGGCGATTATTTCTCCGATCGAAATTGCGGGGGAGAGATTGGGAACCCTGTTTATTTACAAGCAGGATGAAGAGTATGAGATCGACGATATCATTCTCAGCGAGTACGGGACGACGGTAGTAGGGCTGGAGATGCTCCGTTCAGTCAATGAAGAAAATGCGGAAGAGACGAGAAAAGAGCACATTGTCCAGTCGGCAATCAGTACCCTGTCCTTCTCGGAATTAGAAGCTATCATTCATATTTTTGATGAGCTTGACGGAATGGAAGGAATTCTGGTCGCAAGCAAGATTGCTGATAGGGTAGGAATCACAAGATCTGTGATTGTAAACGCACTGCGGAAGTTTGAAAGTGCGGGTGTTATCGAATCCAGGTCTTCCGGAATGAAAGGAACATATATTAAAGTCGTAAACGACTATGTGTTCACTGAGCTTGAGAAGATAAAAAAGGAAAAGCAAAAATAAAAGGCATTGGAACAGTAGGATATGCAAAAGGAAAGGGAGCGTCAGTATTCTGAGGCTCCCTTTTGGGAAAGGAGAAACAAAAGATGTACGAGGACGGAGCAGCAGTTCTGCAGATGAAGCGTGTGTTTTTAAAGGCGGAAAAATATAATCGAAAAAAATATATGACAAGAATTCGTTCCTTTGACAAGGAGGCGGAGGAGATGACACTTTACACAAGCAGGGGTGATGTAAATGAAATTTCACTAGACGCCGTCTATGAATGTATCTTCGAGGTGAAGGAAGGACGGTTTGGATGTGAGGGTGTGATTCTGAAACGTTTCCGCGACCAGGAGAAAGATCAGATCGTCTTTCGGATCCAGAACGGCTTTTATAAAGTATAACCGGATGGAATAGAGCAGTTTGGCCATGACAGCTTGAGCTTTTGTGACTTTGTGTATAGCTGGACTGTTACGGACAGAATTATAAACGAATTATAAAGAATAAGAATGGATGTTGACAAATAAAATGGAGAGTGCTATTTTATTACTAGAGCGTTTTAGCACTCCAATACAACGAGTGCTGATAAGTGATAGAAAGTGAAGGAGGAACAAGCATGAAATTAGTACCATTAAGTGACAGAGTTGTATTAAAACAGATGGAAGCAGAAGAAACCACCAAATCCGGAATTGTACTTCCAGGGCAGAATAAAGAGAAACCGCAGCAGGCAGAAGTTGTCGCTGTAGGACCGGGCGGATTGGTAGACGGAAAAGAAGTGGAAATGAAAGTGTCTGTAGGAGATAAAGTCATTTATTCAAAATATGCAGGTACAGAAGTAGAGCTTGACGATGTAGAATATATCATCGTAAGACAGAGCGATATTCTCGCAGTGATTGAAGCCTAAATCAGACAGAAAATAATTTGAAATATCATTATGGAGGGATTAGAAATGGCAAAAGAAATCAAATATGGAGCAGAAGCCAGAACAGCGCTGGAAACAGGTGTGAATAAGCTTGCTGATACAGTCAGAGTGACACTTGGACCAAAAGGAAGAAATGTTGTATTGGACAAATCATTCGGTGCGCCGCTGATTACAAATGATGGTGTGACAATCGCAAAGGAGATCGAGCTGGAAGATGCATTTGAAAACATGGGCGCACAGCTTATTCGTGAAGTTGCATCTAAGACAAACGACGTGGCAGGAGATGGAACGACAACGGCAACCGTTCTTGCTCAGGCAATGGTTCACGAAGGTATGAGAAACCTGGCAGCAGGCGCAAACCCGATCGTACTGAGAAAGGGTATGAAAAAGGCGACAGATCTAGCTGTAGAAGAAATCGCAAAGATGAGCAGCAAGGTAAAAGATAAAGCACAGATCGCAAGAGTAGCGGCTGTATCATCCAGTGATGATGAAGTTGGAAATATGGTTGCCGACGCAATGGAAAAAGTATCTAACGACGGTGTCATCACCATCGAAGAATCCAAGACTATGAAGACAGAGCTTGACCTGGTAGAAGGTATGCAGTTTGACCGCGGATACATTTCCGCATATATGGCAACAGATATGGATAAGATGGAGGCAAATCTGGAAGATCCGTACATTTTGATCACAGATAAAAAGATCTCCAACATTCAGGAACTCCTTCCACTTCTGGAGCAGGTTGTTCAGGCAGGAGCAAGACTTTTAATTATCGCAGAGGACGTAGAAGGCGAAGCTCTCACCACACTCATTGTCAACAAACTGCGTGGTACGTTCAATGTCGTTGCGGTAAAGGCACCGGGATATGGTGACAGAAGAAAAGAAATGCTGCGTGACATTGCGATCCTGACAGGTGGTGAAGTGATATCTGAGGAACTGGGACTGGATCTGAAAGAGACGACACTGGATCAGCTTGGACGTGCAAAGTCCGTAAAGGTTCAGAAAGAAAACACTACCATCGTAGACGGTATGGGAGAAAAATCCGCAATCGATGCACGGATTGCTCAGATCAAGGCTCAGATTGAGGAAACGACATCTGACTTTGACAGAGAGAAGCTGCAGGAAAGACTTGCAAAACTTGCAGGCGGAGTGGCAGTAATTCGTGTCGGAGCAGCGACAGAAACAGAAATGAAAGAAGCAAAGCTTCGTATGGAAGACGCATTGGCAGCGACAAGAGCAGCAGTAGAAGAGGGAATCATAGCAGGCGGCGGATCCGCATATGTACATGCAACCAAAGCTCTGGAAGACCTTGTAAACGAATTGGAAGGCGATGAAAAGACAGGTGCCCGCATTATCGTAAAGGCACTGGAAGCTCCGTTATTCAGAATTGCGGCAAATGCAGGGCTGGAAGGATCTGTTATCATCAACAAAGTCAGAGAGTCTGAACCGGGCGTCGGATTTGATGCGTACAAAGAAGAGTACGTGGACATGGTAGAGGCAGGTATTCTTGATCCGGCCAAGGTAACAAGAAGCGCATTACAGAATGCAACCAGCGTGGCATCTACTCTTCTGACAACCGAATCCGTCGTTGCGAATATCAAAGAAGAAACACCGGTACCGGCAGGAAATCCAGGTATGGGAATGATGTAAATCTAAAAAAAAAGAAAACTCCTCGCAAGGGGAGTTTTCTTTTTGTTCGTAAAATGATATACTGGATAGGAATAAACAGATGGAGGAAACGTGTATGAGCGATTACTACACAGAACAATTAGTGAAAAAGAAAGCGGATGGGAAAGATATTGTGATTAAGATTCTGCTGATTTTCTGCACAGTCTTTTCCTTTTTCCTCGTTTTGTTGATGCCGTTTTTAATGATTCTTCCGGTCCTTCTGATCGTGCTGGACGTGTTTTTGTTCCGCAGACTGGACCTGGAATACGAGTATCTGTATGTGAACGGGGATCTGGATATCGATAAGATCATGGGAAAGCAGAAGAGAAAGCGTGTATTTTCCATGAATGTCAACGATCTGGAACTACTTGCGCCAAGAGGAGCAGGAGAGCTGAATCACTATCAGGGGGGCAAAGTGCTGGATTACAGTTCTCATATGCCGAATACCCGTTGCTATGTGATGGTGATTTCTAAGAATGGACAGCAAATCAAGGTGATCTTTGAGCCGGAGCAGGTGATTCTCGACGGGATCCGGATGCTTGCTCCAAGAAAAGTCATCTTGTAAGAAAAAAGAAAGAGTTGACATCGCAATTTTTTTTATGTATCATATCTTTTAAACTAAAAACAGTCAGAGAAAGAGAGGAAATGAAGTCATGGGTAAGATTATTGGAGAAGGTATTACGTTTGACGATGTATTACTGGTACCGGCTTATTCGGAAGTGATTCCGAACCAGGTCGACCTGTCTACACATTTGACAAAAAAGATTCGCTTAAATATTCCGATGATGAGTGCTGGGATGGATACAGTTACCGAACATCGGATGGCGATTGCGATGGCACGCCAGGGTGGTATCGGAATCATCCATAAGAATATGTCGATTGAGGCTCAGGCAGAAGAGGTGGACAAGGTGAAACGCTCAGAGAACGGCGTCATCACAGATCCATTTTATCTGTCGCCGGAACACACACTGGAAGACGCGAACAATCTGATGGCTAAATTCCGAATTTCCGGTGTGCCGATTACCGAGAATGGTAAGCTGGTGGGGATCATCACCAACCGGGATCTGAAATTCGAAACGGATTTCTCAAAGAAGATCAAAGAATCCATGACTTCAGAAGGATTGATCACAGCTCAGGAAGGGATCACTTTGGAGGAGGCAAAGAACATTCTTGCCAAGGCCAGAAAGGAGAAACTCCCGATTGTAGATAAGGATTTTAATCTCAAGGGATTGATTACCATCAAGGATATTGAAAAGCAGATCAAGTATCCGCTTTCAGCAAAGGACGAGCAGGGACGTCTGCTCTGCGGCGCGGCAGTCGGTATCACAGCAAACTGCCTGGAAAGAGTGGAGGCACTTGTCCGCGCAAAAGTGGACGTTGTTGTTCTTGACTCCGCACATGGACATTCTGCGAATGTACTGCGTTGCGTACGTATGATTAAGGAGCAGTATCCGGATCTTCAGGTGATTGCGGGAAATGTCGCTACAGCAGAGGCGACAAAGGCACTGATTGAGGCTGGAGCAGATGCGGTCAAGGTTGGAATCGGACCAGGATCCATTTGTACGACCCGTGTCGTTGCCGGAATCGGTGTGCCACAGGTAAGCGCTGTGATGGACTGCTACGAGATGGCAAAGGAATATAGTATCCCAATTATCGCCGACGGAGGCATCAAGTATTCGGGAGATATGACCAAGGCGATTGCTGCCGGAGCAAATGTATGTATGATGGGAAGTATCTTCGCCGGATGCGATGAGAGTCCGGGAACGTTCGAGTTATTCCAGGGAAGAAAGTACAAGGTATATCGTGGTATGGGATCCATTGCCGCTATGGAAAACGGCAGCAAGGATCGTTACTTCCAGTCGGACGCGAAGAAGCTTGTTCCGGAAGGCGTGGAAGGACGTGTTGCATATAAAGGTACTGTGGAAGACACAGTATTTCAGTTGATGGGCGGCCTTCGCTCTGGTATGGGTTACTGTGGAACTCATACGATCGAAGAGCTCAAAGAAAACGGTAGATTTGTCAAGATTTCTGCCGCGTCTCTGAAAGAGAGTCATCCGCACGATATTCATATTACAAAGGAAGCGCCGAACTACAGTGTAGACGAATAAGAATGTATGTACGAGCTCCTGCTTTTCCTTGGATGGGGAAGAGCAGGGGCATTTTATATCATAGGAAAGTCTTTCAAGGATGGAACAATTTAGAGAGTTGGAGGAGGACTTGTCCGCTTTGTTCCTCACTCTGGATAAGAAAAGTTTAAGAAATTTGGGAAGTTTTTTTAAAAAACAGACCCGTTTTTTTGATTATAATAGAAGGAAGCTACAAGACGAGAAAGGGAATAATGACGTGCGAAAGACAAGACAGAGAAGAAGAGGAAATGGAAGAGGAGGACTGATGAAAGCAGGTCTCTTAGTTCTGATGATCCTGGTATTTGTACTGGGTGGAATGAAGCTTGCGGGGGCGGGCCCGTTTTTTGATGGATACCGGGAGATGGAGGGGGAGGCGGTGGACGCCTTTCGGCCGGATATGACAGTGGATCTTCTGACACCGAATTCTTACTCCCGTCCGGAGACGGGGACATCCCGGATCCGTAATATTGTACTTCACTATACGGCTAATCCAGGCGCCACAGCTAAGCAGAACCGGGATTACTTTGAGGGACTCAAAGACACCCACTTGACGAAAGCGAGCAGCCATTTTATTGTCGGGCTGGACGGGGAGATTGTTCAGTGTATCCCTACTTGGGAAGTAGCCTATGCTTCCAATAACCGGAATGGAGATACTGTATCTATTGAGTGCTGCCACCCAGATGAATCGGGATCTTTCAATCAGAAAACATATGATTCCATGGTGAGGCTTTCAGCATGGTTGTGCCTGAAATTCAACCTGACGGAAAACGATCTGATTCGACACTATGACGTCACAGGAAAAATCTGCCCGAAATATTTCGTGGACTACCCGGAAAAATGGACACAGTTTCAGGCTGATGTCGGGAAAATGCTTGAAAAAATGCGGTAAACTGGTTATGATAAAGAAAGGCGAAAAAGGAACCACAAGTGGACGAAGGAGATCGATAGATATGAAAACAGAATTTGACGTGATTGCATTAGGTGAATTACTGATTGACTTTACAATGAACGGAACGAGCAGTCAGGGGAATCAGGTGTTTGAGGCGTGTCCCGGCGGGGCACCATGCAACGTTCTTGCCATGCTCAATAAACTTGGAAAGAAGACGGCATTTATCGGAAAAGTGGGACAGGACCAGTTTGGACTGCTTTTGAAGCAAACACTGGAAAATGCAGGGATCTGTACAGAGTATCTGTATCTGGATCCGGACATTCATACGACATTGGCTTTTGTCCATACACTGGAAAATGGAGACCGCGATTTTTCTTTCTACCGTAATCCAGGAGCTGACATGATGCTGACGGAAGAGGAAGTGGAACCAGATTTCCTAAAAAAAGCGAAAATCTTTCATTTCGGCACGCTTTCTATGACACATGAGGGAGTTCGCAAGGCAACGAAAAAGGCATTACAAGCGGCAAAGGAAGCAGGGGTGCTGATCTCTTTTGATCCGAACTTACGTCCGCCGCTCTGGAACAGTCTGGAGAGTGCGAAGGAGCAGATCCATTACGGACTCGGATACTGTGATATCTTAAAGATTTCCGACAATGAGATCCAGTTCCTCTCTGGAAAGGAGGACTATGATGAGGGAATTCAATGGCTGACAAGCCAGTATCCGATTCCGCTTGTGCTTTTAACTCTGGGATCAGAGGGAAGCCGTGCATACTATCAAGGCAGAAGAGTGGACTGCAAAGGCTTTTCCTGCGAGACGATTGAGACGACGGGAGCAGGAGATACGTTCTGCGGGAGTGTGTTAAATTATCTTTCGGAGCATGGGATCAAACATCTCACGGATGAAAATTTAAAAGAGATGCTGACCTTTGCCAATGCAGCTGCGGCACTCATAACGACGAGAAAAGGCGCAATTCGTTCTATGCCGGAGAAAGAAGAGGTAAATGCGTTGATTAAGAGGGCGGAGGAGAGAACATGCTAGAGCGCTTTTTCCCGGATGAGTATATATCGTCAACCTATGCGATTCCTTTTGACAGATTGTACGAGGAGGGATACAGAGGAATCATTTTCGATATTGACAATACCCTCGTTCCCCACGGGGCCCCAGCAGACGAGAGGGCAAAGCAGCTCTTTCGCGATCTGAAAGAGCTGGGATATTCGTGCTGTCTTCTTTCCAACAATCAGGAGCTGCGTGTAAAGATGTTCAATGAAGAAATCGGTGTACCTTACATTTTTAATGCACACAAACCGGCCGGAAAGAATTACCGCAGAGCCATGCAGCTTATGGGGACGGACCGGAATACGACACTGTTCGTGGGTGATCAGTTATTTACGGATGTATGGGGGGCAAAGCGGTCAGGTATCCACAATATCCTCGTCCGGCCGATTCATCCGAAAGAGGAAATCCAGATTGTTCTGAAGCGATATCTGGAGAAAATCGTACTTCATTTTTATCTGAAGAAGAAAAAGAAACTTGTATAAAAACCTGCCCCGGGGAAGCTCATTGGAAAACCGTCCCTGAAAATTGCTTGACGAAAATTTTCGGGGGGGGGGGGTATAATGAGAAGAAAATGTAACAAAAGAGGGCAGAAGAAAATGGAACTACTGGAGTTTATAGAAAAACAGTTGAAGAATAGATATCAGATCACAAAGATACAGTGTCTGGATAAAATAGATAGAGAGCCGGAACTGGTGCTTATTTTCTTTCAGAAGGAATGTGCCATTGAGAAAGTGATTGAAAAGATCCGCAAAAACAGCGGGCGGTACAGTGTCGTCATCTTGTTTGAGGAGGATCTGGATCAGATGGATCGCGTGGTCAGTTCTTTCCAGAAAAACGGTTTGGATCTGATCTGTATCCGGGACGGTCAGTATGGGAGTTGTGTGTTTACAAGGCTCGATTTTGAGAGACTCTGGTAAGAAAGGAAATCGGACAGACATGAAAACAGTCACAGTCAGAAATCTTGTGATCGGAGAAGGAATACCGAAAATCTGTGTTCCTCTGATGGGGGATGCAACAGGGGTGCTTGCGGCAGCAGACAAGGTAAAGAAAACCCATGCCGATCTCGTGGAGTGGCGTATTGATACAGACCCGGAGGCAGAATGTGTGGAGAAAACCTTAAAGACAGCAAGAGCGTTGCGGGACATTTTGGGAGAGATGCCTCTGCTTTTTACTATTCGCACGAAGGAGGAGGGTGGAAACATGGCTGTTTCCCCAAAACTCTATTGTGAGATGAATGAGGCATTGATCGCCTCCGGCTATATCGATTTGGTCGATATTGAGTATCTCAAAGGGAAAAGTGTTCGTGACGGACTACTTCGGTCGGCAAAAGTAAAGGGAGTGCAGACGGTACTCTCAAGTCATGATTTTGAAAAGACGCCGGACGGAAAAGAGATGATACAGAGATTATGCTCCATGCAGCAGGCAGGGGCGGATCTTATAAAGCTTGCGGTAATGCCAAAGTGTGACGAAGACGTGGTGGAGCTTTTAAAAGTGACTTGGGAGATGAAAATCCGGCATCCGGATACTCCGGTGATTTCGATTTCCATGGGGAAGAAGGGAGCATTAAGTCGGCTGGGCGGAGAGCTTTTTGGTTCCTGTGTGACATTTGGAGCTTATGATAAGGCGTCTGCGCCAGGTCAGATTTCAGTGGAAGAGCTGTATGAGATCCTGGGGAAACTTCATGGTTAGCTCTATTTAGTACAGAGAAATTTGTAAGATGACAGTATTTTTCGTAACTTACAGTTGAAAAAAGGGCAGGAATCATATAAAATAAGACATAATGAAAGATAAGAATTTAGAAAAGAATACGGTTGTATTCGTTTAAGGAGGATTTAAAGATGATTTCAGCAGGCGAATTTAGAAACGGCTTAACCGTCGAGATTGACGGAAACGTTTACCAGATTCTGGAATTCCAGCATGTAAAACCAGGAAAAGGAGCAGCGTTCGTCAGAACAAAATTAAAAAATGTAATCAGCGGCGGTGTGGTTGAAAAGACATTCCGACCAACCGAGAAATTTCCGAAAGCACATATTGAAAGAAAGTCCATGCAGTATCTGTATTCCGATGGAGATCTGTACCATTTCATGGACGGCGAGACATATGATCAGATTGCACTTAACGAGGAGACAATTGGGGATGCGCTGAAGTTCGTCAAAGAAAACGAAGAAGTGAAGGTCTGCTCCTACCAAGGAGAAGTATTTGCGGTAGAGCCGCCGTTATTCGCAGAGCTCGTTGTAACAGAGACTGAGCCAGGAGTAAAGGGTGATACAGCAACAGGCGCTACAAAGCCGGCCACCGTTGAGACGGGAGCTACCGTTATGGTACCGTTGTTTGTAAACGAAGGTGATGTATTAAAGATTGACACACGTACAGGAGAGTACTTATCCAGAGTATAAGGTGACGATCTATTAGAATCAGAAGACTTACAGGACACAGAAATTTAACCTGTGTCCTGTATTTTTGTCGAAAACAGTTGCATTGCGCCTGTTTGGCACGTATAATGTACCTAATACCAATCAAAATACAATTCATAAACTCATTTTTATCAGAACTTTATCAGATCATGGAAAACTTCGCGGGCTCGAAAGGAGTTTCGATGGAGTATCAGGTATTTTTAGCAAATGTCAAAGAAAGATTGAAAGAGGAATTACATGGTCAAGTCCGTGTGGAGGATTACAGGACGCTCAAGAACAATGGAGAAGAGCGGCAGGGCTTTGTATTTCAGACAGAGAAGGAGGGAATTTCCCCGGTTATCTATATGGAAGAGTACTACGAACGTTATTTTCACGGGATGGAAATGGAACGGGTAATAGACAGTTTAATCAACTGGTATGAACACGCCCGTCAGATTCCTGATCCGGTGATGGAGGCAGAGCATCTGAGAGACTTTGAGAGGATAAGGAAAAAGATCGTCTATCGGATTATCAACACAGAGAGAAATCGGAAGATTTTGACCCAGGTGCCGCATCTGCCATATCTGGATTTGAGCGTCGTATTTTATGTGCAGTTTTCCGTGCAAAAGTACAGCGCTATCTCAATGCTGATTACAAACGGACATTTATCACTCTGGGGGATTGCAAAGGAAGAGATCATTCAGGCTGCCAGGTGGAACACGCCGCGTTTGCTTCCGGCGGAGATTGCGGATGTTCAGAATTTGGTTTTGGAAATGTTTCCGGGATACGGAAGGAGTGAACTGCTTCATGGGCTTATGTATGTGCTGACAAACATGCAGAGAAATTATGGGGCGGCAGTCTTGCTGTATCCAGGACTGCTTGAGATGATCGGAGAGGAGTGGAAGGAAAATTTTTATATTCTCCCAAGCAGTATCCATGAAGTACTTTTGGTACCGGAGAGCAAAAATCCAGGGCTTTCCGAGCTGAAGGAAGCAGTATTTAGTATTAACAGGACAGAACTGACAAAAGAAGAGTTCCTCTCCGACACTGTATATTACTATAATTGCAGGAAAAAGGAGCTTTGTATGTAGATATTAAAGTACGATTATGTTAAAATAAAAAGAACTATGGATACTTTCAGAGGACGGGAGGAGAAACATTTTGATAACAGTGAAAAACTATATAAAGCCTGATACGCTGGAGGCGGCTTACGAGCTGAATCAGAAACGGGCCAACCGGATTATAGGGGGAATGATGTGGCTTCGTATGGGCAAGGGGAATATCCTTACGGCCATCGACCTCTCCGGGCTTTTATCTGGAGAGATCACAGAGACGGACACAGACTTTCACATCGGCAGTATGTGTACCTTGCGCCAGTTGGAAACCCATCCGGGACTTGCAAAGTCATTCGGATCGGTTTGGAAAGAATGTACGAGACATATTGTGGGAGTGCAGTTCCGAAATGGAGCCACGGTAGGAGGCAGTATTTTCGGAAGATACGGATTTTCCGATATTCTGACCGCGTTTCTTGTGTTTGATACCAAGGTGAAGTTGTACAAAAAGGGGATCATTCCGCTCTCTGAATTTATCACGATGGACCGGGACAGAGATATTCTGGAAGAGATCATTGTGGCAAAGGACGGAAGACGTGCCGTCTATCTGTCGGAGCGCAGAAGTCAGACGGACTTCCCGGTGCTGACCTGTGCGGCGTCCTGTTATGAGGGGATTGTACTGGTGTCCATCGGAGCGAGACCGATGCGGGCAACGGTGACAGAGACGACACTAGATGAAATGGAGCATATAGCAGACGCCTTCGACTATGGAAGCAATATGCGGGGCAGCAGAGAGTACCGGAAGCACCTGGCTGAGGTTTTGCTGTGCCGTGCAAAAAAAGCATTGGAAGAGGGGAATGTGTAGATGGAAGTACAGTTTGAATTAAATGGGAAACCAGTTTGTACAGAAATAGAACCGGGAGCCGTGCTCTTCGATATACTGAGAAGCCTCGGATGCTACAGTGTGAAATGTGGATGTGAGACGACAAACTGCGGGCTTTGCACCGTCTGGGTGGACGGGACACCGAGGCTGTCCTGCTCCATCCTGGCGGCAAGAGCGGCAGGCTGCAAGATCACGACACTTGAAGGTGTTCAGGAGGAAGCGGCAAGATTTGGGGCTTATCTGGCGGCAGAAGGAGCAGAGCAGTGTGGGTACTGTTCTCCTGGATTTATTATGAATGTGCTGGCCATGGAGCGGGAGCTCTGTACGGACGGCAAGACACCAAACCGGGAAGAGATCCGGGAGTACCTGGCAGGAAATCTCTGTCGGTGTACGGGATATGCCGGACAACTCCGGGCAGTGGAAAAGTATCTGAGAGAAAGAAGAGGATAGACGTATGAAAAAGGTAAATCAGGCGATACCAAAGATTGATGCCAAGGCGCTGGTGACGGGGAAACCGGTCTATACTGATGATCTGGCGCCGAAGGACTGCCTCATCGTCAAAGTACTGAGAAGTCCTCACGCCCACGCCCTGATTCGTAATATCGACAGCTCCAGAGCAAGGAAAGTACCGGGGATCGTAGCGATCTACACATATGAGGACTGTCCGAAGGAGCGATTCACGATGGCAGGACAGACGTATCCGGAGCCAAGTCCTTATGACAGACTGATTCTGGATCAGAGAGTTCGATTCATTGGGGATGCTGTGGCGATTGTTGCGGGAGAGACGGCGGAAGCAGTGGATCGGGCGATGAAAATGATAAAAGTGGAATACGAAGTATTGAAGCCTCTTCTGGATTTCAGAAAGGCAAAAGACAATGCGATCCTTGTTCATCCGGAGGAAAGCTGGCGAAGTCTCTGCAATGTGGGGGCGGATAATAAGAGGAACTTATGTGCCAGCGGAAAAGAAGAGAACGGCGATGTTGATCAGGTACTTTCTGAGTGCCGGTATGTGGTAGATCAGACTTACCATACGAAGGCCAATCAGCAGACAATGATGGAGACCTTTCGTACCTATTGTTATATGGATGTCTATGGACGGCTCAATGTTGTTTCGTCCACCCAGGTGACATTTCATGCCAGACGGATTCTTTCCCATGCCCTTGGAATTCCAAAATCAAAGATTCGTGTTATAAAGCCACGGATTGGAGGAGGATTCGGGGCGAAACAGACGATAGTGTCTGAGGTCTACCCGGCGTTTGTGACCTGGAAGACCGGGAGGCCATCTAAGATTATCTACACAAGAGAGGAGTCACAGATTGCTTCCTCTCCGCGCCATGAGATGGAAGTCCATGTGCGGGCAGGGGCAGATGAGGCCGGTCGGATTCGGGCGATTGACGTTTACACACTTTCTAATACAGGAGCTTTCGGAGAACATGGCCCGACAACCGTAGGACTTTCCGGACACAAGTCCATCCCGCTTTATGGAAAGACAGACGCTTTCCGTTTTCAGTACGATGTGGTTTATACGAACGTGATGTCAGCCGGAGCTTACCGTGGCTACGGAGCGACCCAGGGGATTTTTGCGGTAGAGTCCGCTGTTAATGAGCTGGCGGAGCAGATGAAGATGGATCCGGTACGTTTACGGGAACTCAACATGGTAAAAGAAGGCCAGATCATGCCTGCATATTATGGAGAGACGGTCAAGAGTTGTGCCCTGGATCGCTGTATGCAGCGTGCGAAGGAAATGATCGGATGGGATGAAAAATATCCGGCAAAAGATATGGGAAACGGCAAAGTGCATGGCATCGGCGTTGCCATGGCAATGCAGGGGTCCGGAATTTCCGGTGTGGATACAGCGTCTGTGGCGATGAAGGTGAATGATGATGGATTCTACAGTCTGATGATCGGAGCCTCGGACATGGGAACCGGATGTGATACGATTTTGGCGCAGATGGCAGCAGACTGCATGGACTGTGAGATGGAGGATATTATCGTATCCGGTGTAGACACAGATACCTCTCCATATGACACCGGATCCTATGCTTCCAGTACGACTTATGTGACAGGTATGGCCGTTGTAAAGACCTGTGAAAAATTGAAAGAAAAGATCCTTTTGAAAGGGGCCGAGTATCTCGGATGCCGGACAGAGGATGTAGAGTTTGATGGTAAGCGCGTCTGGTGCCCGAAGGATGGAAAGGAGATCTCGTTAAAAGATATCGGAAACCGGGTGATGTGTGCGAATGAGGAGGCGCTGATGGCTTCGGAGGCGCATTATTCTCCGACGTCTCCGCCACCGTTTATGGTTGGCATGGCGGAAGTAGAAGTCGATGTGGAGACCGGAAAAGTGACTCCGATCGATTACGTGGCTGTCGTGGACTGTGGAACAGTCGTCAATCCAAGTCTGGCGAGAGTCCAGACCGAGGGGGGAATCGTCCAAGGAATCGGAATGGCGCTCTATGAGGATATTGTCTACAATGAACAGGGAAGGAATTTCAGTAATTCGTTTATGCAGTACAAGATTCCGACCAGACAGGATACCGGAGAAATCAGGGTGGAATTTGAAAGCAGCTATGAACCGACCGGGCCGTTTGGCGCGAAGTCCATCGGAGAGATTGTCATCAATACACCGTCACCGGCTCTTGCGGCTGCGGTAGCAAACGCAACCGGAGTTCATATCCGCGAGCTTCCGATTACAGCCGAAAAAGTCTATATGGGAATGAAACATACGAAATGATGAGGATACATGTTGCGATTCTTGCCGCAGGGCAAAGTCTGCGCTATGGCAGTGAGGACAAACTGTCAGAGCAGGTGGGAGGAAAAAGCCTCCTTACCATCCTGCTCGAGAAAATACAGAGAATTTCCGCACCTTGGAAAGGATGCACCGTGCTGGTCGTTTCCAGGGAACTTGCCAAGCTGTGCACGGATGGACCGGAGATCTGTGTGGTCAATGGGGATCCAAAGAGGGGGATTTCCCACTCGATACAGTTGGCACTGGACGTGGTTCAGAACAGTCCCCACTGGATGCCAGGGGATGCAGTCTGTTTCTGTGTGTGTGATCAACCTTTTTTAAAACAGGGTACACTGGAGAACATGCTGGAAGGCTATCTGAAAAGTGGGAAAGGCATTGGATGTATTGACCGGGGCGGTCCGAAGAATCCATGCGTTTTTGGAGAACAGTATTTTCCAGAGCTTCGCAGTCTTTCCGGAGACGTTGGTGGAAAAAAGGTGCTGTGCCGGCATCCGGAGGACGTCTATCGACAGAAGGCGGAAAAAGAGGAAGTCTGGGATATGGACGAGAAACGGACTGTGATTGTGCGGGGCGGAGGAGATCTTGCCACAGGGACGTCCTATCTTCTGGCGAAACGGGGTTATCGTGTTCTTGTGCTGGAGACAGAGCATCCAGCCTGTATTCGCCGTCAGGTGGCGTTTTGCGAGGCCGTCTATGAAGGCCGCTGTGAGGTAGAAGGAATCACTGCAAGAAAGGTGACAAACCGAGAAAAGACGATTCGTGCCTGGGAACGTGGGGAGATACCTGTGCTCGTAGATCCGGGCTGTACCTGTCTTTCCTGGCTTCAGCCATTGGCGCTGGTAGACGGGATTCTGGCCAAGAAAAATCTGGGTACTCGTATTGATATGGCTCCGCTTACGATCGGGCTGGGACCTGGATTTACGGCTGGAGTGGATACGGATCTGGTTATTGAAACGATGCGGGGAGAGAGCCTTGCAAGGGTTTATCAAAGCGGAACTGCGCTGCCGAATACGGGAGTACCGGGTGTTATTGACGGTTATGCCTCAGAAAGGGTGATTTATGCGCCGTGTTCCGGCGAGATTCGATATCTGAGACAGGTGGGCGATCTGGTAAAAAAGGGGGAACCTTTGGCGGTGATCGACGGACAGACAGTATGTGCGACCCTGACGGGATTGCTGCGGGGAGCCATCCGGGAAGGCTATCCGGTCACGACAGGATTAAAGATTATGGATATTGAGCCGAGGACAGACAGCAACGCACGCTGTTTCCTGATCTCCGATAAGGCGCTTGCCATCGGAGGCAGTGTGTGCAGGGCTCTGGAAGAATGGGAGAGAAGATGCTTGGAGAATTAGGTCTGGAGGAGAATCGCTGTACAGCGTTTGTCGGAGCCGGAGGCAAGACGACGGCAGTCTACACCTGCGTCGGGGAAAGCCTCCAGAAAGGACTTCTGGCGGCGGCTGTAACGACGACGAAGATGTGGAAGCCTAAGAAAGGATTTGTGGAATGGAAAGCAGGAGATTCTGTCGACGAGATCCGGAAAAAGATCAGGGGCTGCGGGACACTTCCTCTTACCATCGGAACAGATTTCGGAAATGGGAAGATTGGCCCCGTCCCGGAGCAGATACTCGCCCGGTTGGCTGAAGCCGGGATCCGGCTTTTTGTGGAGGCGGATGGGGCCAAAGGGAAATGGATCAAGAGACCAGGAGCAAACGAACCGGTCGTTCCGGACTTTGCGGAGACGGTAGTGGGTATCCTGAACCAAAAAGCAGTAGGGCATCCTTTTTCAGAAGTGGCGCACCGCCCACAGATTTGTGCGGGCAGTCTGGGAAAAAATCAGGAAGATCTGGTGGATATGTTTGATCTTGTGGTATTGTTTTGCAAAAGAGATGGGATTTTCCAGAACTGTCAGGCGAAAAAGGTCGCACTTGTAAGTGGGTTTGCGATGGGAGAGGGACGGTGCTTTTTTGCACGATACCGAAAAGAATTTCTGTTAATAGGGCAGCAGGGTGTTCCTGCATTTGTATGGGAGCGAAGCGATGACAGACAGAGCGTTTTTATGCCGGATGAAGGCATTATATGAAAAGGAGGGCGGGCTGATTGTCCGTCTGCTTGATAGGAAACAACAGATCCGAACTTGGATTTGGGAGCAGGAAGAAGGCAAGGATTCGATTGTAGGT
This sequence comes from Sellimonas intestinalis, assembly GCF_001280875.1. Taxonomy (GTDB): domain Bacteria; phylum Bacillota; class Clostridia; order Lachnospirales; family Lachnospiraceae; genus Sellimonas; species Sellimonas intestinalis. The sequence continues at coordinate 395,007 of NZ_LGAJ01000003.1, forward strand.
TCTGATGATCAGAGAATGAAAGAAGAAATCTGTGATCTTGCAAAAGAGGCATGGGCGAGGGGGACCGCGTTGCGAAAAAGAGGATCGGGAGAGATGTTGTTTTTGGAGACAGTGGGAAAGGAAGATCGGATGGTGATCTGCGGAGCAGGCTATGTCGGATCCGCCCTTGCAAAGCTTTCTGTTTTTGCGGGGATCCATACGATTCTTCTGGAGGATCGGAAGGACTTTGCCGACCGTGCCAAAGAGACCGGCGCTCAGGAGATCATCTGCCGCCCCTTTGACAAGGCGATTCGGGATCTGACTGAGGAGGCGAATACGGCCTATGTCGTTATGACAAGAGGCCATGCTTACGATGAGAAATGTCTGCTGGAGATCGCAAAGAAAGAATCCTACTATGTCGGCATGATGGGAAGCAAGACGAGGTCTGCCATGATGCGGGAGGAACTTCGTTTGGCAGGAGTGAGCGCAGAATGGATCAACCGGCTTCACGCACCGATCGGACTTTCTATTGGCGCCCAGACGCCGGAGGAAATAGCAGTTGCTGTGCTGGCGCAGATTCTTTCCGAGAGAAGCAGGGTAGGAAATCCCCTCCGTGCCGGGTACGAGGTGTTTCGTCAGGCGCTTACGTGTCTGAAAGAGGGAGAGAGATTTGTTCTTGCCACAATTTTGGAGAGACAGGGCTCGGCGCCAAGAAAGGAAGGCACCCATTTCATCGTGGGAGAATCCGGACAGTGTTTTGGAACGATCGGCGGAGGCAAATTGGAAGCAGACATCGTGCAGGCAGCGATGGAAATGATAACCCACGGAGAAAGGATCCGGATAGAATCTTCTGATTTGAACAACCGGGACGCGGCAGAGGAAGGCCTTGTGTGCGGTGGACAAGTCAGGGTGCTGATGGAAGCAGGAGTAAATAGACAGTAACAGAAAAGATATCGAAGCAAAAAGGGCCGGAGTCCGGCCCTTTCGTCTATTCTTTAAATGTCAGTGACGTATCGGTCATGGAAGAGATGATTGCCAGAGACTCCAGATGTACGCCAAGCTTGCGGATCTGATCGCCGCCTTGCTGGAACCCTTTCTCAATGACAATCCCGGCGCCCTCGATCGTAGCGCCCGCATCTTTGACGATGGAGATCAGTCCCATAAGGGCACAGCCATTGGCAAGGAAATCATCGATAATGAGAACGTGATCTTCCGGCCCCAGAAACTTTTTGGAGAGAATCACATCGTATGTACGTTTGTGTGTGAAAGACTCTACTTTAGAGTGATAGACCTCTCCGTCGATATTGATGCTCTGTGCTTTCTTCGCAAATACAACCGGAACATGAAAATACTGTGCCGCAATGCAGGCAATCCCGATTCCGGAAGCTTCAATCGTCAATATCTTCGTAATCTTTTCAGAAGGAAACCGTCTGCGGAATTCCTTTCCGATTTCATTTATTAAGTCAATGTCCATTTGGTGATTGAGGAAACTGTCAACTTTCAATACATTTCCCGGCTTGACAACCCCGTCTTTTAAAATACGTTCTTTAAGAAGCTGCATGATAAATCCTTCCTTACAAGATTTTATTTATCATCTATCATACTGAATCAGAGATAAAATTTCAATGATAAACTGAAAAATATCCGGAAAATTGTCGATTTTTTTCTCTTTACAATTTCAGAAAGATATGGTATTATAATTTACGCGTTCACAAGACGTAGGATACACCTATAGCTCAGGGGATAGAGCACCGCCCTCCGGAGGCGGGTGCGGCGGTTCGAATCCGCCTAGGTGTGTAGAAAACCTGTCGGAAATTCCGGCAGGTTTTTGTTTTACAGAACTGTTTTTTCTCTATATTTCCGCAGCATTTCGATCTCATGCCGGTACGGCGGAAGCGTCTTTTTAGGGTCATCCACAGATGGCAGATAAGGAGTTTCCAGAATTTTCGGGATTTCCATAAAATCCGGATGATGGACGATGTATGCCAGAGCGTCAAAGCCGATCTCACCCTGCCCAATATTGGCATGTCGGTCCTTTTTGGCTCCCTGTGGATTTTTGCTGTCGTTGATGTGAAAGACAGCGATCTGGTCTTTTCCAAGAATCCGGTCAAACTCCTCTATGACACCGTCAAAGTCGTCTCGTACAGGGTAACCGCTGTCATGGGTATGACAAGTATCAAAGCAGACCCGGAGCTTGTCATTGCAGGTGACGCCATCATAAATCCTCGCCAGCTCCTCAAAAGAGCTGCCAAGTTCCGAACCTTTCCCGGCCATCGTCTCCAGAGCGATATGGCAAGGGGTATCTTGAGTCAGAACTTCATTTAACCCTTTGATGATCTGGGAAATCCCGGCATCTGTGCCAGCTCCCACATGGGCGCCCGGATGAAGAATGAGGGTGCTGCTGTTACAGGCAGCGGTCCGCTCAATTTCCAAGGCAAGAAACCGGACGGCCAGATCAAAGGTCTCTGTCTTTACCGAATTTCCCAGATTAATAATATAAGGTGCGTGGACGACGATCTGTGAAATGTGATGGGTATTCATATAGTCCCATGCTTCCGGAATCCGGAGTTCACTGATTTCCTTCCGGCGCGTGTTTTGCGGTGCTCCGGTATAAAACATAAAAGTCTCAGCATGGTAGGAGACTGCCTCCCTGGCAGAGCCAAGAAGCATATCTTTTCCGCTCATTCCTACATGGGAGCCAAGCAGCGGAGCGGTCCTTTTTTCTTTTGTCATAATCAATCCTCTCGAAACAGTAATAATTTCTATTATTATATATGAAAAATAAAAAAAGCGCAAGACCATAAAAATATAGTTGTTGGCCTTTCTCTCGTATGCTAGAATAAGAAATATATGTAATTTTATTTAGATGAAAGAAGGACAAATGAGATGAAAAAACTGGTAGATTTTCTGGAAGAAGAAATGAAAGCAGCATTTGAAAAAGCAGGATATGACCCGAACTTTGCAAAGGTGACTGTTTCCAATCGTCCGGATTTATGCGAATATCAGTGCAATGGAGCGATGGCGGCGGCGAAGACCTATCATAAGGCTCCGATGATCATTGCAGGCGATGTGGCAGTTCATTTAGAAGGAAGTGAAGCCCTTGAAGATGTGCAGGCAGTAAATCCGGGATTTATCAATATGAAAGTAAAAAAAGAGTTCCTGGGATCTTATACTCAGGAAATGAGAGAGGCAAATCAACTCGGTGTAGAGCATGATTCTCAGAAAAGATGTATTATTTTAGATTATGGTGGGGCCAATGTAGCAAAGCCGCTTCATGTAGGCCATTTACGCTCGGCAATCATCGGTGAATGTTTAAAACGGATTCTTCGTTTTAAAGGACACGAGGTGATTGGGGATGTGCATCTGGGGGACTGGGGCTATCAGATGGGTCTTGTTATCACAGAGCTTCGCAAGCGTAATCCAGAACTTGTTTACTTTGATGAGCAGTATGAAGGAGAGTATCCAGAAGAAGCTCCGTTTACAATTAATGATCTGGAGGAGATCTATCCATATGCGAGCGCATATGCAAAGGAGCATGAGGATTATAAGGAAGAAGCGCTTGCGGCGACTTTTGAATTACAAAATGGCAGAAAAGGCTATCGTGCCCTTTGGAAGCATATTATGCGTGTATCTATCGCCGATCTGAAACGTAACTATGAGAATCTGAATGTAACGTTTGATCTCTGGAAAGGGGAAGCGGATGCACAGCCATATATTCCGGATATGGTAAAGATGATGAAAGAAAAGGGATTTGCTTATCTGGATCAGGGCGCTCTGGTTGTGGACGTCAAAGAGGAGACGGATACAAAAGAGATTCCTCCTTGCATGATCCTGAAGTCAGATGGAGCGGCACTTTATGATACAACAGATCTTGCAACTCTGGTAGAGAGAGAAAAGCTTTATCATCCAGATGAGGTCATTTATATGACAGATAAACGTCAGGAGCTGCATTTCGTACAAGTATTCCGATGTGCAAAGAAAACGGGAATTGTTCCGGAAGATACGAAGTTGACATTTATCGGATTTGGAACGATGAATGGAAAGGACGGAAAGCCGTTTAAGACAAGAGCCGGTGGGGTGATGCGTCTGTCTGATCTGATTCATGGAATTAATGAGGAAATGTATAAAAAGATCGCGGAAAACCGAACCGTTGCACCGGAGGAAGCCGAGAAGACGGCGCAAATGGTAGGTCTTGCGGCACTAAAATATGGAGACCTATCCAATCAGGCAGCCAAGGATTATGTTTTTGACCTGGACAAATTCGCTTCCTTTGAGGGAAATACTGGTCCATATATCCTTTATACGATTGTGCGGATCAAATCCATTCTCAATAAATATAAAGAAAATGGCGGAGACATGGCAGAATGCAGAATCAGTGAGCCACATTCAGAATCTGAGCGGGGACTGATGTTGGAAGCAGCAAAATTTACCGCGGTAATGGAACAGGCTTACGAAGAGCTGGCTCCACACAAGATCTGCGGATATATCTTTGATTTGGCCAACAGCTTCAACCGTTTCTATCACGAGAACCGGATTCTTGGAGAAGAAGATAAGGAGAAACAGCAAGGTTATCTTGCTCTTCTGGATCTTGTAAAAGACATTCTTATGACTTCTATTGGCCTGCTTGGTTTTGAAGCGCCGGAAAGGATGTAATGAAACATGACAGAACGATTATATAATCAGGACGTCTATACAAAGACTTTTACCGGGACAGTGCGTTCTTGTACGGAGGTGCCCGGGCAGGAAGGGTATGAGGTCATACTGGACCGCACGGCTTTCTTCCCGGAGGGAGGCGGCCAGTATGGTGATATTGGAACGCTTGGCGGCGTCCGTGTGAGAGATACCAAGGAAAGAGATGGAGAGGTCCTACACTATACTGAGGGACCACTTCAGGAGGGAGATACAGTCGAGGGAGAGATTGACTGGAAGGTCCGTTTCTCCAGGATGCAGCAACATACGGCGGAGCATATTCTCTCTGGTCTGGTTCATGGCCGTTTCGGCTATCAGAACGTCGGATTTCATCTGGGAGACGATATCTGTACCATGGATTTTAACGGTCCGATCACGAGAGAAGAGATGGAAGAGATCGAGCAGGAGGCCAACCGGGCGGTTTACGAGGATCTTCCTGTTCACATTCTGTACCCGCCTGAGGAAGAATTACAGAAGATGGAATACCGCAGTAAGATCGAGATCGATGGTCAGGTGCGGATCGTCTGGGTTCCTGGGTATGACCGCTGTGCCTGCTGTGCGACCCATGTGGGGAGCACAGGAGAGATCGGACAGATCAAGGTGATTGCCATGATGAATTATAAGGGCGGCGTCCGTGTGACGATGGTGAGCGGCGACCGGGCACTTTTAGATCATGAGAAACGGGAACGGGATATGAAAGAGATTTCGGCCATGCTTTCTGCAAAGGAGGATGAGCTTCCGGAAGCAGTAAGAAGGCTGATGGAGGAGAATGAAGACAGAAAGTGTCAGATCATCGAGCTTCAGAAAAGGATGAATGAACTGAAAGTCCAGCAGATTCCAGAGGACTCCAGGTATCAGTGTCTATTTGAGACGAACCTGAATCAGAACGGGATGCGGGATCTGATGAACAAGGTACTGGAACGGGGGGTTCCGATTTGCGGGGTATTTCTGAAACGGGGAGAGCAGTACCAGTATGTGATCGGGAGCCGGGATCGGGACATCCGGGAACTGGGGAAGAAGCTCAATGTGAGATTCCATGGACGGGGAGGCGGTAAGCCTGCCATGATCCAGGGATCCTTAACTGGAGAAGAAAAGACAATCAAAGCATATTTTGAGGAGATAATCAATGTTCAATAATCAGTCAAACAGAAGACCGGGAAATCCGATTGTGGGAATTATTGTTCCGATTTTGATCTACTGGGGCATCAGCTTTCTGGTGGATATGGTGGTTGTCGCGGCATATTTGACCGCCCACGGTCAGGAGCTGATGCAGGCGTATGAAAGCCAGAGCGCACTTCAGACATTTATGGAAGAGACAATGACTTTTATCCTGGGTCATTCCACAGAGATCACATCAGCGTCAGCGTTGCTTGCACTTCCGTTCTATATTTATATGATGCGGAAAGACGAAAGATACCGGAAGATGTTTGTTGAACCGGAGGAACATAAGACGCCATGGAAAGCTCCTGCGGTCAGTTATGTGTATACGGTACTGCTTGGGGTGACAGCAGGGATTGCACTGAACAATATTCTTATTCTGAGTAATCTTGGCAGTATCAGCGTTTCCTACCAAACGACGTCCGCGGGACTTTATGCTGCTCCGGTGATCATAGAGATCATCGGATTGGGAGTGATTGTACCGGTTCTGGAAGAATGTCTGTACCGGGGTGTGATTTTCAGGAGACTGCGGGATCTGATGCCGGCAAAGAAAGCGATCCTCTTTTCGGCTGTGATCTTTGCGATTATCCACGGAAACATCGTACAGTTTCTGTATGCCCTTGTATTCGGACTTCTTCTGTCCTATGTATACGAAAGTTTTGAAAGCATCAAAGCGCCGATCATTCTTCACGCCTCAGCTAATCTAGGTTCCGTCCTTTTGACGGAGGGGAACGGATATGGATGGATTTTCCATACCCCGCTTCGGATGGGAATGGTTACTGTAATCTGTGCGTTTACGGCTTCCGTTTTCTTTGTCCTTATCCGGAATTTAGAGAATTCTAAAAAAATGTTACAAAACTATTAAAAATCATTGCAAAATAAAAAAGAATAAGATATACTAGACCATGTAGTATAAAAAAGAAGGACCGAAAGAGTTCGGACATGCAGTTTTAGACAGGAGAGAATAGAATGAACAAATTTGGGAAGAGACTGGTGGTAGCGTTGATGGCTGCTTCAATGCTTGCGACTCCGGTTTATGCGGCACCGAATACTGATGAAATTCAAGCTGAGAAAGAACAGAAAGAAAAAGAAGTACAGTCTGTACAGGCACAGTTACAGACGATGGTTTCCAAAATTTCCGAGACAGAAGAAAAGCTGATCACCAAAGGTGAAGAGATTCAGAAAGCAAAGGAAGATCTTGCCGAGGCGGAAAAGAAGCAGGAACAGCAGTATGAATCGATGAAAGTCCGGATTAAATATATGTACGAGCAGGGGGACACCAAGGCTTTGGAAGACCTGTTTACATCGAATAGTATCGCTGATTTTCTGAATCAGGCAGACTATATCGAGACGGTACATAACTATGACAGAGAAAAATTAGAAGAATATGTAGAGACAAAAGAGCAGATTGCCAGTTTGAAAGAGTCGCTGGAAAAAGATCTGGAGAAGCTTGAGAAGATGCAGGCTTCCTTTGAAAGTCAGAAGGAAGCGCTGAGTGAGACGCTGACGCAGAAGCAGGCAGAGGTTGCAAACCTTGACCAGGAGCTTCAGGCAGCGATCGCACAGGCTGCGGCGGAAGAAGAGGCAAGAAGAAAGGCTGCCGAAGAGGCTCAGAGAAAGGCTGAGGAAGAAGCGGCATCCAAGGAGAGCGCGTCGAATTCTAATACGACATCCGGTCAGGGAAGTACGTCCGGCAATCAGACGAGTGGGAATACGGCTTCCGGTAATACTACCAATCGGCCGTCAGGCGGTGGAACATCGAATACGAATAAGAACGATACTGCTGAGAAGCCAAGTACATCCAAGCCAAGCGCATCTAAGCCGAGCACAGGTTCCGGCTCGAATACTTCCACAAGTACAGGAAATACCAGTGCGGCGAGCAGGATCGTCAGCGCGGCAAGAAGCTGTCTTGGTACACCGTATGTATGGGCAGGAAACACACCAGGTGTAGGGCTTGATTGTTCCGGACTTGTAAAATATTGTCACAGCGTTGCGGGAATCAGCGTGGATAGGACTTCTTCCGCGTTAGGAGCAGGCGGCAGGGCAGTATCCAGTCCGCAGCCGGGAGATGTAGTGTGCTATCCTGGACATGTTGGTATCTATATCGGAGGCGGACAGATGATTCATGCTCCTCAGCCGGGAGACGTTGTTAAGATTTCAAGTGTTTATTCCTGCGGTACACCGTGGTACAGAAGATACTGGTAAAAGAAAGTTACAATATTCAACAATTCATCCATACAGATCAGAGCTGTAGCTTCATAGTTAAATCTGTTCTTGTGGCTGAATCGTTACTCAAATATTGAGTTTGATGAAAAAACGGCTTGCATAGCCGTTTTTTCTATGTTATACTACGAATGTTGCAAAAAAACACGCATGCGGTTACTTCCGGCGGTGCCAGGTTTCATCCGGTTCCGGGAGGCAGAAACATGCGGAAGTAAAACCACAAACAAATGGAGGAAAAAACATGAGCGTTATTTCAATGAAACAACTTTTGGAAGCAGGTGTTCACTTTGGACATCAGACAAGAAGATGGAATCCTAAGATGGCAGAGTACATCTACACAGAAAGAAACGGAATCTATATCATCGATTTACAGAAGTCTGTTGGAAAAGTAGATGAAGCTTACCAGGCAGTATCTGACATTGCGGCAGAAGGCGGCACCATCCTGTTCGTCGGAACAAAGAAACAGGCTCAGGATGCTATCAAGACCGAGGCGGAACGTTGTGGAATGTTCTATGTAAACGAGAGATGGCTTGGCGGTATGCTGACAAACTTCAAGACGATTCAGAGCAGAATCAACCGCTTAAAAGAGATCGAAGCAATGGCAGAGGATGGAACATTTGACGTTCTTCCGAAGAAAGAAGTCATCGCATTAAAGAAAGAATGGGAAAAACTGGAAAAGAACCTTGGCGGTATCAAAGATATGAAGAGGCTGCCGGATGCTATTTTTGTAGTAGATCCGAAGAAAGAAAGAATCTGTGTTCAGGAAGCTCACACACTGGGAATCCCGCTGATCGGTATTGCTGATACAAACTGTGATCCGGAAGAGCTTGATTATGTAATCCCGGGAAATGACGACGCGATCAGAGCTGTTAAACTGATTGTTTCTAAGATGGCAGATGCTGTGGTAGAAGCAAATCAGGGCGCTACCGGCGAGGAAGTATTTGAAGGCGAAGACGCAGAGGCAGTAGAAGAAGCAGTAGAAACGGTAGAAGAATAATCCATTTCTTACAATGATTCAGGAGGAAAGCAAAATGGCAGTTACAGCAAGCATGGTAAAAGAATTAAGAGAAATGACAGGCGCAGGAATGATGGACTGTAAAAAAGCTCTTAGTGAAACAAACGGTGATATGGATGCAGCCGTTGAATTTTTAAGAAAGAACGGTCAGGCAAAAGCTGAGAAGAAAGCCGGAAGAATTGCGGCAGAAGGTCTGGTTAAGGCATCTGTAAAGGAAGACAAAGTTGCTGCAATCGTAGAGGTAAATTCTGAGACAGACTTTGTTGCTAAGAACGCAGAGTTCCAGGGATTTGTTGACGCTGTTGTAGAGCAGGCTCTGGGAACAAGTGCTGCTGATATGGATGCATTTATGGCTGAGGCATGGAATGCGGATCCATCCAAGACAGTTCAGGATGCTCTGACAGAGAAGATCTCTGTGATCGGTGAGAAACTGAATATCCGGAGATTTGAGAAAATCACATCCGAAGGTTGTGTGGTTGCATACATTCATGGCGGCGGAAGAATTGGTGTTCTTGTAGAAGCTGATACAAATGTAGTAAACGATGAGATCAGAACATGTTTAAAGAACGTAGCAATGCAGGTGGCAGCGATGTCCCCGAAATATGTATCCCGTGATGAAGTATCTCAGGAATTCATGGATCACGAAAAAGAAATTCTTCTTGCACAGGCAAAGAAAGAAAATCCGAATAAACCGGACAATATTATCGAAAAGATGATCGTTGGACGTCTGAACAAAGAGCTGAAAGAGTATTGCCTGTTAGATCAGGTATATGTTCAGGACAGCGATCTGACTGTTGGAAAATATGTAGAAAAAGTTGCAAAAGAGAACAACGCAGAAGTTACTGTTAAGAAATTTGTACGTTTCGAGACAGGTGAAGGAATCGAAAAGAAAGTTGACGATTTTGCGGCAGAGGTGGCTGCTCAGGCAGGAATGTAAGTTTACGGATCAGAAAAACGAGGTGCTGCCGGAAAGCAGGCAGACTTAAACAGGGGCAGGTGTGACTCACTCATATGAGTCACACCTGCCCCTGAAATATTCGCGGGAAATGTATAGCTAAATAGACAACAAAGGAATATCAGATCGAGATTCAGTAGAAAGAAGGAATGAAAGATGTGGATATTATATGCGGCAGGTTCTGCTTTTTTTGCGGGAATTACGTCGATTCTTGCAAAATGCGGGATTCGAAAGACAGATTCTACGGTGGCCACGTCCCTGCGGACGATGGTAATCCTGCTATTTTCCTGGTTGATTGTCTGGATTGTGGGATCGGGATCGCAGATTGCTGCGATCAGTGGCGTAACCTTACTGTTTTTGGTTTTATCCGGAGCCGCAACCGGGGCTTCATGGTTGTGCTATTTTCGGGCATTACAAACAGGGGATATTAACAAAGTTGTCCCTATTGATAAATTAAGTACTGTATTGACCATCCTTCTGGCTTTGCTTTTTCTTGGGGAAGGGATCAGTCTGCGGAAAATGGTGGCTGTATTTCTGATTGCGGCAGGAATTTTCCTGATGATCGAGAAAAAAGACGTTAAGGACCAGAAAGCAGATGGGAAGAGCGGCTGGATGCTTTATGCGGCAGGCTCCGCTTTTTTTGCCAGTTTGACCGCTATTCTTGGGAAAATAGGGATTTCCGGAGTAGAGTCTAACCTGGGAACAGCAATTCGTACCGCTGTGGTGCTGATTATGGCATGGGGAATGGTTTTTATTACAGGAAAAGAAAAAGACATAAAGAAGATTGACAGGAAAGAACTGGTATTTATCTGTCTTTCTGGGATTGCTACAGGAGTCTCATGGCTCTGTTATTACCGAGCATTGCAGGAGGGACCTGCAAGTGTGGTTGCTCCCATTGATAAGCTGAGTGTTCTGGTTACGGTAGTCTTTTCCTATTTTGTGTTTGGAGAAAAATTAACAGGCAAAGCCCTAGCCGGATTACTGCTGCTCACAGCGGGAACGGTTGCAATGGCGGTGGTTTCCTGATGATTCACAAAGAGTTATAAATATCATTCAGCTATTGGTGAAATTCAGGCATACAGAGTAAGATAACACGGGTAGGAAAACGGGGTTGATGACCTATTCGTTTCATGCTATACTAAATCAGAACAGATTTGACTGAAAACAGAATAAAACAGATGGTGCCGCAGGATAGGCTGCGGATAATAGGGAAACAGGTGAGAGGCCTGTGCGATCTCGTCACTGTATGCAGGAGCGTATTGCAAAAATGTCACTGTGAAATCGGGAAGGCTGCAATATGCAATGACTGTGAGCCAGGAGACCTGCCAGAGCTGTGGTACGGGAATGTAGAATTCCAGATCACGAGGTTTGATTGTACCGAATTATATTTCGACAATCCAACTGCATCCATATGCGTTGGGTTTTCTTTTTCGTATCACTTTTTATTCATTCACAGAATCTGGAAGAAAAAAAGGAGGATACGAAAAATGAAGAAGAGAAAAGTTGCAGCAATGTTTTGCTCCGCAGTTCTGGCATGTTCGCTGATTTCGGGATGCTCCGGTTTAGGATCAGATGAGCCGGTATCCAAGACGGAGACAAAGGAAGAGAAGACGGAGGGGACGTCGGATCAGGAGGCGGCAGACCATGTGGCGGATCTGATCGATACAATCTATGTTCAGGAGAGAACAGATGAGACGGACGTCCAGTGTGAAGAGGCAAGGGAAGCCTGGGATGCACTGACAGACGCTCAGAAAGAGCTGGTATCTGGTGAGAATGCAGATCCAGACTATTTTGGCAGAGATACCGGGGACGCATCCAAAGATGATCCGAGAAATGCAGATGGCATCGGGGAAAAGGAGCTGCTCGTAGTCAGCTTCGGTACATCTTTCAACGACAGCCGTGTGGAGGATATCAAGGGAATCGAAGATGCTCTTCAGGAAGCTTATCCTGAATGGTCGGTAAGAAGGGCGTTTACCGCACAGATCATTATCAACCATGTTCAGGCACGTGACGGAGAGAAAATCGACAATATGCAGCAGGCATTGCAGCGTGCAGTGGATAACGGTGTGAAGGAGCTGGTTGTACAGCCGACCCATCTGATGCACGGGGCAGAATACGATGAGCTCGTAAGTGCGGTGGAAGAATATCGGGATCAGTTTACGTCCGTCAGGATTGCAGAGCCGCTTCTCGGTGAGGTAGGCTCTGATGCCACGACAATCAACAGCGATAAGAAAGCGGTAGCGGAGGCCGTGACTTCTGTGGCTGTGAGCGAGGCCGGATTTGACAGTCTGGATGCGGCAAAAGAAGCCGGAACAGCGTTTGTATTTCTGGGACACGGAACATCCCATACCGCAAAGGTATCCTATAGCCAGATGCAGACGCAGATGACAGTGCTTGGATATGATAATGTATTGGTCGGTACCGTAGAAGGAAAACCAGAAGAGACATCCTGCGAGGCAGTGATGAGCAGTTTAGAGCAGGAAGGCTATAAAAATGTTGTTCTTCGTCCGCTGATGGTAGTGGCCGGAGATCATGCCAATAACGATATGGCAGGAAACGAGGAAGATTCCTGGAAAAGCATGTTTGAAAATTCCGGAAAATTTGAAACAGTTGATACGCAGATCAGCGGCCTTGGAGCAATTAACGCGATCCAGCAGCTTTACATTGCACATACCGCAGCAGCAATCGGAGCATAACAGGAGGACAGGATGAGAAAACGACTGAAAAGGATGGCAGCAGTTCTGTGTGTGATGGTCTGCATTGTTGTAATGGCAGTAGGATGCGGTGGCACAGATGATAAGTCAGAGACAAAGAAAGAGACGGAGCAGACTCAGAAGAAAGAGAATGTACTGGAAGATGGTATCTATACGGCAGATTTTAAAACAGACAGCAGCATGTTTCATGTCAGTGAAGCATGCAAAGGGAAAGGAACTCTTACCGTCAAGGATGGAGAAATGACGATCCATATTTCCCTGACATCAAAGAATATTGTGAATCTCTATCCGGGACTGGCAGAAGACGCACAGAAAGAGGGGGCAGAATTGCTGGAACCGACCGTAGATACGGTTACATACGATGACGGGCTTTCGGAAGAGGTTTATGGATATGATGTCCCGGTACCTGAGCTTGAGAAAGAATTTGATCTTGCCTTGATTGGAACGAAGGGAAAATGGTACGATCATAAGGTCAGTGTTGCTAATCCGGAAAAGACCGAATAAAATCACGATGATAGAAGCCCCCGCTTTTACAGCGGGGGAATTCTATATCAGGGAAGGAAATCAGAATGAAAAGAAAATGGATAAAAACAGGCGTCCTTTTGCTGGCAGCAGGATATTTCCTGGTGTGTTCATCTGTACTCTCTGGAAAGGCAGCAGAGGCGGCAGGAAGCACAGACAAAAAAGACGGAGAATATACGATCGAGATTACTATGAAAGGTGGAAGCGGGAGAGCATCTATTACGTCTCCGGCGGTTCTGACTGTTAAGGATGGGCGTGCATACGCCAGAATTCAATGGAGCAGCTCACATTATGATTATATGATTGTCGGAGGAGAGAAGTTTCTTCCAATCGAAGGAGAGGAGTATTCAACTTTTGAAATTCCGGTTTTGGCATTTGACGAACCAGTGACAGTGACAGCAGATACGACTGCGATGAGTACGTCCCATGAGATCGAGTATACCTTGACGTTTCAGGAAAAGACAATAGAAATCCGGTCTGAAAAAAGAAGCGGTATCTGGGTTATGACGGCAGTTGGCGCAGGCGTTCTGATCGTGGCGGTAGGAGCGGCCGTTTACTGTAAGAAAAGGAAACAAAACGGATGAAAACAATTAGTATAAGAAAAAAGTGCCTTGCAGTGTTTCTGTGTACCTTCCTGACGGTTTCCATAGCGGCCTGTCAGAAGCCTTCTGAGGAAGAGGAAACACTGAAAGACCGGGATAAGGAAATCAGTCAGGAACTGGAATTTGATCATAGCATGGAGCTTTCCTACGCAGAGCAGTTTGCGGTAGATTATTATAAGGACGGATATGTACTCATTACAATATCCAATGGAGACAGGTATCTGGTCATACCGGAAGGAAAAAAGACACCCCAAGAACTGGACGAGGGGATTGTCCTGTTGTATCAGCCGATTGACCATATCTATCTTGCGGCCTCGGCGGTTATGGATATGTTTGTATCAATCAACGCCTTAGATAGGATACGGTTTAGTTCTTTGAAAACAGAGTCCTGGTATGTGGAGGAAGCAAGGACGGCGATGGAGAGAGGCTCCATTCTGTACGCGGGAAAATATTCTGCTCCGGATTATGAGCAGATTCTGGATGAATCATGCGGACTGGCGATAGAAAATACAATGATCTATCATACGCCAGAGGTGAAAGAACAGTTGGAGTCATCAGGAATCCCGGTTTTCGTGGACTATTCCAGTTATGAAAAAAAACCACTGGGAAGAACGGAATGGGTGAAGCTTTACGGGCTGCTGAGCGGAAAAGAAGAGGAAGCTACAGCGGCGTTTGACAGGGAGAAGGAAGCGTTTGAGCAGATCAGTCAGGACAAAGCTACCGGAAAGACGGTTGCGTTTTTCTATATTACGTCTAACGGAGAAGTCAATGTACGCAAAGCTTCAGACTATCTGCCAAAGATGATTGAGATGGCAGGAGGGAGCTATATTCTGAAACAGGATGAGGAGGATGACAGCGTATCTTCAACTATGAGTATGGATATGGAAAGCTTTTATGCGGCGGCAAAAGATGCGGATTATATTATCTATAATAGTACAGTGGACGGAGAAATCTCCACAGTAGATGAGTTGACGGAAAAGAGCGGTCTTCTGGAGCATTTTAAGGCAGTGGAAGAAGGAAACGTCTACTGTACAAGCAAAAATTTGTATCAGTCTACTATGAAACTAGGATCGATCATATCGGATCTGTACAAGATCCTGCACGGGGAGGAAGATACTCTCACCTATATCTATCGACTGGAGTGATACTAAGATGAAGCGAAAACGATGTGTGGCAGCGTTCGCTGTTTTAATTGTACTTACGCTGTTTTTCTTCCTGTTGAATATTTGTATTGGCAGCGTGGGAATTCCGTTCACAGATATCCCGAAACTGATCATCGAAGGAGAAAAAGGAGACGCGACATACCGGGAAATTCTCATGGAAATCCGGATGCCTAGAGCATTCGGGACAGTGATTCTTGGAGGGGCTTTGGCTCTGTCCGGGTATCTGCTTCAGACTTTCTTTCACAATCCCATCGCCAGCCCGTTTACCTTAGGAATTTCATCCGGAGCGAAACTGATCGTTGCGCTGACGATGGTTGTATCCCTTGGGTATGCCGTACAGCTCAGTTCATGGATGCTGATTATGGCGGCCTTTGCAGGCTCCATGCTTTGCATGGGATTTGTCCTTCTTACGGCGAGAGTGATCGACCAGATGTCCATGCTGATTGTAAGTGGAGTTATGATCGGATATATCTGTTCGGCTGTCACGGATTTTATCGTCACGTTTGCGGATGATGCGAATATCGTCAATCTGCATAACTGGTCACAGGGCAGTTTTTCCGGTATTAGCTGGGAGAATGTAGCGGTAATGGCAGTTGTAGTGCTTATTACGTCCCTTGGAGTATTCCTTTTGTCAAAACAGATCAGTGCTTATGAGATGGGAGAGGCCTACGCGAAAAATATGGGACTGAATGTCCCGGTTTTCCGGATGATGCTTGTTTTACTATCCAGCATTTTGTCTGCCAGTGTGACCGCGTTTGCGGGACCGGTCTCTTTTGTCGGGATTGCGGTACCACATCTGGTGAAAAGCTTTTTCCGGACGGCGCGTCCGATTCTGATGATTCCGGCTTGTTTTTTGGGCGGTGGAGTATTCTGCCTGTTTTGTGATCTGCTTGCCAGAACGATTTTTGCTCCCGTAGAATTATCCATCAGCACTGTGACCGCAATCTGGGGAGCGCCCGTAGTGATCTATATTATGATCCATCAAAAGAAGGAAAGAATGAGGTAAGTCTGATGAAAGAAGAGATCTATTTCAGAACAGCGGGACTGACGGTTGGATACCAGGGAGTTCCCCTGATCCGGGATATCTGCATCCAGATGAAAAAAGGAGAAATTCTGACGCTGATCGGGCCAAATGGAGCTGGTAAGACGACGATTTTAAAAAGCGTGATTCGGCAGATGAAACCACTTTGCGGCCTTGTATATCTTGATGGAAAGAAGACAGATGAAATGCAGAGAAACGAGCTGGCCAGAAAGCTCTCGGTTGTGCTGACAGACCGGGTGCGTACAGAACGGATGACCTGCCGGGACGTTGTGTCTACTGGGCGGTATCCGTACACCGGTAGATTTGGAGTACTATCGGAGAAAGATTGGTCTGTTGTCGACAAGAGTATGGAAGTGGTCGGAATAGCAAAGTGGAAAGAGCAGGATTTTCAGAAGATCAGTGACGGACAGAAGCAGAGGGTAATGTTAGCGCGGGCTCTTTGTCAGGAGCCAGATCTTCTGATTCTGGATGAACCGACTTCCTATTTGGATATTCGGTATAAGTTGGAGTTTCTTTCGATTCTGCAGAAGATGGCCAAAGAAACAGGACTTTGTGTCCTGATGTCTTTGCATGAACTTGATCTGGCGGCCAGAATTTCGGATAAGATTGCCTGTGTATATGAGGACAGGATTGACAGATTTGGTACGCCGGAGGAGATTTTTACGGAGGGGTATATCCAAAGACTTTATCAGATGACAACAGGATTATACGATGAGCTGACAGGAAATCTGGAGCTTTCCGCAATAAAGGGAGAGCCGGAAATATTTGTGATCGCAGGCATGGGAACGGGCACCATGTACTTTCGATATCTGCAAAGACAGCGGATCCCGTTTGCGGCGGGGATTCTCTGGGAAAATGATTTGGACTACACTGCTGCATCGGCACTTTCATCTGTTGTCGTGAGTGTACCGCCATTTCGGAAAATGGAAGAAAAGCATGTAGAAGAAGCAAAAAAATGGATTCAGCGCTGCAGGAAGGTGTACTGTGCAGATAAACTAAAAGAAACGGCTAGAGAAGTGGCCGGCCTGAAAGATATCATAGAATTTGCAAAGAGGGAGGGGAAGCTGGAATAAGCGTGTCCTCTCTTTTCCTGTGCGACAAAAGGTGATATAATAGACAAAGACAGTGATTTGGAACGAGAAGGAGTGAAGTATGAAGCGATTGGCTGTGAGTCTTTTGGGGCTTGTGGGAGCAGTGTTACTTTGTGCAGCCTGGACAGAGTTCCGGTGGCGCCAGTTTGAAAGTCCTGCGGCCGTCGGGGCAGAGATTGCCAGTGTAGGAAAGTCAGAAGCGGAAGTATGCCGGGAATGGTTTACGGACTATGCGGACGCTCTTGGCGGAATGAATGTTCCTTATGATTACCGGATCAGGGAAGCACGTTTGGACGAAGTGGAAGTGCTGGATGAAAATGGCTATGTTCAGCTGAATTACACGATTGTACCTGCCTGTGTCAACAGCAGGATGATCCAAAATCTGGAGCTTGTTTTTCTAGGCAGCAAGGGAGCGGACAAAACACTTTCTGGTACCGCAGACAGATTTATATACCAGGGGCAGATGGTAGTCAGGCTTGAAGAGAGGGATGGCATATCTACTATCACAGAGAAGATGCGGCCTGTGGAATATCAGATTCAGTCGCCGGAGTTTCAGAAGGAGGTGCGTAAACCTCAGACAGAGCATTTTGCGATGCAGACTGACCGAGAAGAGACGTATTACATTCGGGATGGAGGGCTGTTTGTTACTTATGACGCGGGAGAATCTTTTGTAGAAGTACCAGACGGATATGAGAAAGTCTGCGGCAAGCCAAATGGAGGATACGATGAACGCCTGGAAGATGGTAGTTATCTGATATCCCCGGATTTTACCGCTTTTCTGGGATTTGACAGTGAGGGAACGGTTCTGATCTATAGTGAGGATCAGGGTACATCCTGGAATGAGAGCCGGATCACCAACAGAGGATACAAGGCAAACACCTTTCTTTCCAGGAATGAAGGAGGTTATGCTGCTGTTTTTGCCGTGGATCGCGCACTTGGAAACGACTATTACGGGACGTGGATGAGTGACGACCTCAAGACATGGACACTGATTTCTACAGAAGACCAGGTAATGAGCAATGTAAGTGCCGCCTTCTGGGCGGATGATCAGACCGGATGCTATGCCGCAGGACAGGAGCAGAGTGTCTTTTACCGCACGACAGATCGAGGAACAACGTTCCGGGAGATTCCATTGCCGCAGGCAACAGAGGCTGTGGAGAAACTAGGATTCAACCCATTTGACCAAGTGGAGCGGTTTTACATGGAGGATGGTATGTGGTACATGGTGATCGGCCAGGGAGAAGATGGCGATTATGCGGATAACGGACAAATGATCAAGGCACTCTTTTCTTCCGAGGACGGAGAGCACTTCACCTTTGAGAAGGAAATTACGGAAACTTTGCAGGAAGCAGGCTAGGAGGATCATATGACGAAGAAGATTTGGAGATTACTTTGCATTTTCTCTGTGTTTCTTGCGGGGATATTGTTATATGAAGGCGGTGTTTTGGTTTTCCGCTTTCAGGCAAGGAGGGAGGGGCTTTTGACCTGCTTTGCGGGAGGATGTGCCGCAGTGTTTTATCTGGCGGCATTTCAAAGGTCCGGAAGAGAGCAGGGAGAAACAAAAGTTAAAGTCTGGAAGATGATACTGGTTGAGGGGGCTGCGGCGCTTTTGGCCGCAGGTGGTACATTGTATGTCTGCCGGTATCAGGATCCGAGATTGCAATACCGGATTACGGGAATTGTATTGAGTGCGGTATTGGTATTTCTCTGGCAAAGTCTTTTCAGTAAGAAGAGCAGACAGCTTCGGGAAAAGGCTCTTCAAGACAAAATCCGGGAGTTGTTTTTTGAGCATCTGGATCAAAAGCAGATCATGGAAACAGACGGGTTACGGGACCGTGTCCATAAGACTCTGGCTGTCAAGAGGGAAATCTGGGAGCTTCGCTGGTGCCTGGGAATGATTTGTACAGCACTGATTGCAGGGCTGAGTGTCAATCTGAAAGGAATGTGGCAGCCATGGGCGCTGGCCTTGTTTGTGACATCAGGATTTGTCTGGATCTCCGGGCGGGACCGGATTTACGCTGCGCGCATCTTATCAGAATTGGTAGAGAAAGGGGAGAGTCAGGACGTGGTGACTTTTTTTCTGCTTTATTATCAAGAAGCAGCCAGAAGATGGGAGAGCATGATCCCGACACTCCAGATTTATCTGCCGATTGCATTATGCCAGCTTTCGGACTATAACAGGGCGCTAAAGCTGCTGGCATGTATGCAAAAAAGGCCGGAAGAAGAAGCCTATTATTTGGTATGGGAGGCAGAAGCCCTCAGGCAGACAAAACAGTGGGACGCACTGAAAGAAACACTTTTCCAACTAAGAAAAGCGATCCCACGTCTGCCAAAGAGCAGGCGGGACGAGATGCAGAAGAAATATGAAGCATACGAAAGGATATGGAGAGAGAAAGGGGAATCGTAGGATGGAAGAGAAGACATCCAGCACACTGATGACAGAAGGCCCCATCTGGAAACGGATTATCTTTTTTGCAATACCGATTTTTCTGGGGAATCTGTTTCAGCAGATGTATAATACGGCGGACTCGTTGATTGTGGGGAATTTTCTTGGGAGTAACGCACTTGCGGCAGTCAGTTCTTCGGGGAACCTGATTCAACTGATGATTGGATTTTTTAATGGCATCGCGCTGGGAGCCGGTGTGGTGATTGCAAGATACTTTGGGGCGAGAGATTCGGAACACGTTGAGAAAGCGGTACATACGACAGTTGCTTTTGGAATCGTGGCAGGTATCATTCTGACGATTGTAGGAGTATTTTTTGCACCGCAGATTCTGGTGTGGATGAAAACTCCGGAAAATGTCATGCCGGAATCCACTGCATATTTCCGGGTCTATTTTATGGGATCTCTGGGCTTTGTCATGTACAATATGTTTGTAGGCATCCTGCAGGCAGTGGGAGACAGCAGACATCCGCTCTATTACCTGATTCTTTCCTCTGTGGTCAATGTGGTGTTGGATATCACCTTTATCACAGTATTTGGAATGGGCGTAGAAGGGGCGGCCCTAGCTACGGACATTTCACAGTTGGTCAGTGCGATTCTTTGTATGATTCAGCTTATACGCTCGAAGGCAGAATATCGGCTTAGGCTTCGAAGAATCCGTTTTGAATGGGATATTTTCAAACAGGTGGTTCAGTTTGGCCTTCCATCCGGAATCCAAAACTCTATCATTTCCATCGCAAATGTTGTAGTTCAGTCCAATATCAATTCTTTTGGAGAGATGGCAATGGCAGGATGTGGAGCTTATTCCAAGATCGAAGGATTTGGATTTTTGCCGATCACAAGTTTTACGATGGCACTTACTACTTTTGTGGGACAAAATCTGGGGGCAAAAGACTATGAACGTACGAAAAAGGGAGCACGGTTTGGGATTGCGTGTGCAATGATTCTGGCCGAGTTGATCGGGATTGTGATTTTTATTGCAGCACCGGTCTTTACAGCCGCTTTCGACCGGACGCCGGAAGTCATTTTGTTTGGAACAGAAAGAGCAAGAACGGCTGCTCTGTTTTACTGTTTGCTGGCATATTCACATTCTGTGGCAGCGGTTCTACGTGGGGCAGGGAAAGCAGTGATTCCGATGTTTGTGATGATGATTTTCTGGTGCGTGATTCGTGTGGCAGTTCTAACTGCAGTTTCTGCGCTGATCCCGTCTATTGCGGTAGTCTACTGGATTTATCCGCTGACCTGGACATTAAGTTCCATTGCTTTTTTCATTTATTACAAAAAAGCAAACTGGCTTTATTCTTTTTAGAAGAAGATAGGATAAAGAGCTTCGGTTTTTTCATGTTCCTTATGGGAAAGTAAAACCGGAGCTTTTTTCGACCTTATGAAGTTGATTAAGAAAAGTAGCGATCCAGCCAGACAGCTCAGATACGCAGCTCATACTGCTTTTTCGTTGCTTGTGCAGCGAAATCTTCGCCTATGGATGAAGAGTTATTAAGAAAAACGAAAGATGCGGAAAATATGTTGACAAAATGAATATACTAGTGTACTATTTAACTAGTTCACTGATACAGAAAGGAGGACGAAAATGGAATACAATGTGGAAGTACCGATTTATGTTCAGGTCGTAAGAGATATTAAAAAGCGAATCGTACGCAAGCAGCTGCTTCCCGGAGAGAAGCTGCCTTCCAACCGGGAACTTGCCGTATTATATAAGGTCAATCCGAACACAGCGGCGAGGATCTATAAGGAGATGGAGGCAGAGGGATACTGTTACACGAAGCGGGGACTTGGAACATTCATTACGGAGGACGAACAGATGCAGGAAGAATTACGAAAGGAAATGGCAGAAGCACTGTTGAAGGGCTTTTTGAAAGAGATGAAGGATCTCGGATTTGGCAGAGAAGAAATCATATCCCGGATTGAGCATTTTGATGAGGAGGAAGAAGTATGATAGCAGAGAGCAGAAGACTGACAAAAGCGTACATGGGAAAGAAAGCGGTGAAAGAGGTCTCCATAAAAATCTGCGGCGGATCTATTTACGGACTGCTTGGACCCAACGGAAGCGGTAAGACGACTTGGATGAAGATGATGACCGGGTTTGTCAAGCCGACGCAGGGAGAAGTTATTTTTGACGGCGCCCCTTGGAATTACCGGGCAAAGAATCAGGTGGCCTATATGTCGACAGAGCCATTCTACTATGATTTTATGAATATCGGGATGGTAGGAAAATATTACAGCGATTTCTTTGAGGGATTTGATGAAAAAAAATTCCAAGAGCTCGTGCGAAAAGTGGGATTATCTGAGGAGATGAAAATCCGTGAGTTGTCTACTGGTATGATGGCAAAGCTCAAGGTGATTGCGACGCTTTCGAGAAAAGCGCTTCTCTATATGTTGGATGAACCTCTCAACGGAATCGATCTCAAAGCGAGAGATGAAATCGTTGATGTAATTTTGACGACCACCAGTGAAAAAAACGCGGTCATTATATCCACGCATCTGATTGAGGAGATTGAATCGATCATCGATCACGCGATTTATATGAAAGATGGCAGCGTGATTTACGAATGTGATGTGGAAGAGGAACGGATGCGTTCCGGACGGAGTGCAGCGGATCTGTACAGAGAGTTCATGTAGGGAGGAAAGAACATGGGAAATCTGATTAAATATGAATGGAGAAAGCAAAGGATGACGAGGATCCTGATTTTGGCTTGTCTCCTGGCATTTGTAGTCCTGTTTGTGGCCGGAGCAGTGCTCCGTAATGATACGCTGGTGGCAATCAGTATTCTGATTATGACCTTTGCGGGAATGTTCGGGATCTTGTATGTCGGTATCGAGAACATTGTAATTTTAAACCGGGATCTAAAGACGAAACAGAGCTATATGCTTTGGATGGTGCCGCACTCTACTTATGAAATTCTTGCAAGCAAGATTATTGCTGGGATTTTGCAGATGGCATTTGTGTTCATGGCTTTCTTTATAGCCGGAGCTGCTACTTTGACTATTACAGCAGCCAGCGATGGAAGTCTTGGAGAATTTCTCCGGGCGGTAAGAGAATTCTTTGAGAGAGGCGTTAATATTCAGGTAGACTGGGGGCTGGTATTTGGGATGTGCCTTCTCTGTTTGATTGCATGGATGAATGTCATGGTTGTAGGATTTCTGGCCGTCATCCTTACAAGAACCGTTTTGCTCAATACAAAATTCGGTGGGGTAATTGCGGTGATTCTTTTCTTTGTCATCAATTTTGTAATTGACCGGATTTATATTATCCTCGGCCAGTTGTTCGATCTGGCTCCGATTAGCGGATGGGGAGGAATCGGCCTGTTTGACTATGTTTTCTATATTGTGATGACGGTTCTGGTTTACCTTCTGGTCGGTTGGATTGCGGATAGGAAACTGAGTATCTGATAGATCATAAGAAAAATTTATTATACTATTAAAAATCATAATAAGTCACGAGTGAAAATCCGGTATATAATGGATATAACAATGTAACTGATTACATTTATCAGCAGGAGGAAGAAAAAATGAGAACACTCGTGATCGGAGGAGTCGCAGCCGGTACTAAGGCAGCGGCAAAACTGAAAAGAGAAGACCGCAGCGCAGAGGTGATACTGATAACAAAAAGTAGTGATATTTCCTATGCAGGCTGTGGTCTTCCGTATTATGTAGGAGGACTGATCGAGACAGAAGAGGAGTTGATTGTCAATACACCGAAGAAATTTGAAGGACTCACCGGAGTGCGCGTCCTGACTGGGAGAGAGGCTTTCCATCTGGATGCAGAAGCAAAATATGTACAGGCGAGGAATCTGGCAAACGGCGAGGAAGAAGTATATTCCTACGACAATCTGATTCTTGCGGTCGGTGCATCTCCGATTGTTCCGGATGTGCCGGGAATGAGGCTTCCGGGAGTATTCCAGATGCGGACTCCGCAGGATGCTTATGCAATGCGGGCGTATGTGGAGGAGCATCGGGTGAAACGTGCGGTTGTGGTGGGAGGCGGATTTATCGGCCTTGAGATTGCGGAGAACCTTCAGGTGAGAGGGGTTTCTGTGACTGTAATCGATATGATGCCACAGATCATGCCGAACGTGCTGGATCCAGAAATGGCGGCCTATGTAAAGAAGCATCTGCAAAAAAGCGGGATCCGGATTCAGACGGGAACTGCTTTAAAAGCGGTGCTCGGCGAGAATGAGGCGACAGGAATCCAGACAGATCAAGGTACGATCCAGTCTGATCTGATCGTTGTCTCCATCGGGATCCGTCCCAATACCGCATTTTTAAAGGACACCGGAATAAAAATGGATCGTGGTACGATTGTGGTAGATGAGCAGATGAGGACGAGTCTGCCGGATGTATACGCAGCGGGAGACTGCGTTGTTGTGAAGAACCGAATCACAGGAATGTCCCAGTGGTCTGCCATGGGATCTTCTGCCAACTATGAGGGAAGAACACTGGCTCAGGTCCTCACGGGCAAGGACAAGACCTATCCGGGCGTGTTGGGAACCGGAGTTGTGAAACTTCCGGGAATGAACGTAGGAAGAACCGGGCTGACGGAAGCTCAGGCAAGAGAAGCAGGATATGATGTGGAGACCGTGCTCGCTGTAACAGATGACAAGGCACATTATTATCCTGATTCTGACTCTTTTGCCACCAAGATGATTGCAGATAGAGGAACACATAAGCTTCTGGGAATTCAGGTTGTGGGTGCAGGTGCGGTAGATAAAATGACGGATATTGCTGCTACGTCAATCGCTATGGACGCCCGCCTGGAAGACTTGGAGAATTTGGACCTGGCGTATGCACCGCCATTCTCTACCGCCATTCATCCAATCGTGCAGGCAGCTTATATTCTCCAGAATAAAATCAGCGGAGAAATGGTAAGCATGACGCCGGCTGAATATGCACGGGGAAAGGCGAAAGGTTACAAAGTCGTAGACGTTTGTCCGAATCCCCAGATTGCGGGGGCGGTCTATGTGGATCTTTCTACCGTGAATGGTGCCATAGAGGGACTTGCAAAGGATGAGAAGATTCTGCTTGTCTGTCTGAAAGGCAAACGAAGCTATTTTCTTCAAAACCGATTAAAGGCATACGGTTATACAAACACTGTCGTGCTGGAGGGCGCACAGTATTTTAATGACGTCAAGGTAGAGGGTGTGAAATTCCAGGTGTCTCCGGAAGAGATTACAAGAGTGAAAGCCCTGGGCTTTTTGCAGGACAAGAGAACGAGCAACTGCTTCAACGGCCGTGTTATTACAAGAAACGGCAAGATTACAGCGGAAGAAAGCCGTGTCATTGCGGAAGCGGCGGAGAAATTCGGAAGTGGAGAAATCACAATGACCTCCCGCCTGACGATCGAGATCCAGAAAGTACCTTATGAGAACATTGAGCCTCTGAGGGAATTCCTTGCCAACGCCGGACTGGAAACGGGAGGTACCGGATCCAAGGTTCGCCCGGTTGTCTCCTGTAAGGGTACAACCTGTCAGTATGGTCTGATTGACACCTTCCATCTGTCAGAAATGATTCACGAGCGATTTTACCATGGTTACGGCCAGGTGAAACTACCACATAAGTTTAAGATTGCGGTGGGCGGCTGTCCGAACAACTGTGTAAAGCCGGATTTGAATGACCTTGGTATCATTGGACAAAGAGTGCCGTCTGTGGATCTGGAGAAATGCCGCGGATGTAAGATCTGCCAGGTAGAAAACAACTGTCCAATCGGTGTGGCGAAGATGGAAGACGGAAAGCTGCATTTGGATTCGGGTCAGTGTAACCATTGCGGACGTTGTGACGGAAAGTGTCCGTTCGGAGCAGTGGCTACAGAGATGGAGGGATACAAAGTCTACATTGGTGGACGCTGGGGTAAAAAAGTAGCCCACGGACATGCGATTGACAAAATCTTTACGAGTGAAGAAGAAGTACTCGATATCGTGGAAAAAGCGATTCTTCTGTTCCGGGAGCAGGGAATCACAGGAGAACGTTTTGCGGATACGATCGACAGGATCGGCTTTGAGAATGTACAGAAGCAGCTTCTGTCCGACGAACTGCTTAGAAGAAAGCAGGAAAATCTGGCGGCGCAGAAACATCTCAAAGGTGGAGCAACATGCTAGATGCAAGGAAGATTCTTCAGGGATACAGCATTTTGCTGTGTCCCTGTTCTTAGTTTTGCGTTATAATAGGGGGAGAAAATGATGAATGGAGGGAGGAAGAAGAAAATGGCGCTGTTACATGTGGACTTTTTCTCGGAGGTTCTTGAAAAATGTACGAGTATGGACGTGATTCTTCCACAGAATACAAAGAATCAGATCGGGCTGAAAGGGAATGCCCGAAACGGAAAATATAAGACGGCATATCTGCTTCATGGAATGAGCGACGACCAGACGATATGGCAGCGGCGGACTTCCATTGAGCGTTATGTCAGTGAGTATGGGATCGCTGTCGTAATGCCGGACGGAGGTCTTAGTTTTTATACGGATATGTGCTATGGGCTCCCTTACTGGACCTTTTTCTCAGTGGAGCTTCCTAAAATCTGCAGGGAGTTTTTTCCGCAGATGTCAGATCGAAAAGAGGATACCCTGGCAGCCGGAGTGTCTATGGGGGGTTATGGAGCTTGGAAGCTCGGGCTTGGAGCCTCAGAGACGTTTGGCGCGGCAGCGGCTTTGTCAGGCGTGTTGGACGTATCAAGAAGATTAAAGGAGAAGACAGCGAATCCCGTTCAAAAACCGTCTGGATTCTGGGAAGGAATTTTTGGTGATCCGGATGGGATTGAAGGATCTTTCAATGATCTGAAATACCTTGCAAGGAGATTGAAAGAAGAAAGAAAGCCGGTCCCTCGGCTGTTTTCATGGTGTGGGGAGGAAGATTTCCTTTACCAGAATAATATTGACATGTGGCAGGAAATGAAAAGTCTTGGCTATATTGTGGAGACCAGAAGCGGCAAAGGAAACCATCAGTGGAAGTACTGGGATCAGGAAATCCAGACGATTTTGAAGTGGTGGCTGGAATAAAGAAGGGAAAAAATTGAGATCACAGAAAAGAAAGGGCGTGCGCATCTGGATGCATCTGCTTCTGGCATGGATTCTCCTGGCGGGCTGCTTTTGGTTTTATATTGTCGTATACCGCAGCGTCAATGAGCCGGTTACATGGCTGGAACGTACAAATACTTCACCGGCTGTTCACACTGTCTCGGAGATCCGGCAGATACTTACCGGCTATAAGGAGTTTTTTTCAGAGGACATGGTGAAGCATCTTTCGGCGGAGCGAAGCTTTGGCACATATGTCATTCCGGGGCTGAAAGCCGCAAAAACCGTAGATAGTAAGACAGGAATCACAGATATCTGCACATCGATGACGCCGCAAGGGATGGATGTAACGGAGGACTCGATTTATGTAAGCGCATACTGCCATACGAAGCGGCATAATTCTGTACTTTTTGAGATTGATAAGAAAACCGGACGCTTCGTGAAAGAGATTATTATGCCAAATCAGACACATGCAGGAGGAATTGCATACGATAATCTGAAACAGATGCTATGGGTATCGGACTATGTAGACGGACAGGCAGCAGTCAGCCTGTACACAATGGAAGCGCTGGAAAACTATCAGTATGATAAAACGAAAAAGCCGCTCCCGTTTTTGGAAACACATATTCTGGAAGGACTCGCCAGAAATTCCTTTATGGCGTTCAGGGGAGGAAATCTTTATGCAGGATATTTTTCGCTTTCCGGGGACAGTATTATTAACCGGTATTCGGTAGATTTTGAGCTGAACGAGCAGAATAAAGAAGCATATGAAGAGATGGATGAGGACAGAGAGTTTTTTGGAAATGTGGCAATCGATCAGGAGTGGGCAGATATTCTTTCCCAAGTGCAGGGACTGGAAGTGTTTGGAAATTATCTGTTTTTATCTCAGTCTTACGGATATGCGGATTCCAAGCTTAGGATTTATAACCGGTCTGTTGTAGAGACAGAAAAGTACAGTCTGAAAAAGAAAGAAGAGATTAAAAGTTTTACGCTTCCGAACCGAATGGAACAGATCTGTATTCAGGGAGGAAAGCTTTATCTGCTCTTTGAATCAGGAGCCTATGCCTACCGTGGGATTCCTGTCAACTGTGTGGACCGGATCATTTCCGTCGATCTTTCGGATGTATTAAGTCAACTTGACGAGGATTAGAGATGGGAAAGAATGGAGAACGGGAGGAGAAACCATGAATTTTGGGATTGTAAGCGACAGTTCCTGCGATCTGCCGGAAAGCTATGTCCAGACAGAGCAGGTGGAGATTGTTTCATTTTATCTTTCATTTGACGGAGAAGAGTATTACAGGGAGGGAAAGGAGATTTCCATACCGGAGTTCTATCAGCGGATGGCAGAGAACCCGGATTGTTTCCCTAAGACTTCCATGCCGTCGATTCAGGACTATGTGGACGCCTTTCTATCTTTTGTGAAGAAAGGATTACCGGTACTTTGTATCTGTCTTTCCAGAAAGCTGAGTGGGTCTTTGCAGGCGGCGGTCAACGCAAAACAGGTGGTGGAAGAGCAGTTTCAGGGGGCAAGGATCGAAGTCGTGGATTCCTGTCTTGCGACAGCTCTTCAGGGAATGCTTGTAAAAAACGCGGTAGAAATGAGAAATGCGGGTAAGACGCTGGACGAGGCGGCAGAAGCATTGAGGTCGCTCCGACAGAGTGGACATATTTTCTTTACTACAGACGATTTGAAATATCTGGAGCATGGAGGAAGAATCGGAAAGGTGGCTTCTGTGGCTGGAAGTGTCCTCAAAATCAAGCCTTTGATTCAATTCTATGATGGCGAACTTGGATCAGCGGAGCTGTGTCGGGGCCGCAAAAAATCATTACAGAAAATCATAGATAAGATGGAGTCTTATATACAGGACCTGAAGATTGAGCCGGAGGATTATTTTCTTGTGACGGGAGTCGGGCTCTGGGTTCCGGAATACGATGAATTCAAGATGCGCCTGAGGGAGCGTCTGGGGACTTCGGGTTTCCGTGTGAGGGAATGGGAGGATATTCAGATTGGTGCCACAATAGGGGTTCATACCGGGCCTTATCCACTTGGAGCGGGGCTTCTGAGACAGTGGAAAAAGGAAATGTAGGTTTTTGTCTTTTTTAGGTAACAATCTGTCGATATCTGTAGTTTTTCCTGTTATTTCCATATAAATTCGTTATGATATTAACGGAGGTTGGAAGGAGGAACATATGCAGCTGATTTACGAAACATTAAGAGGTCTGGGACTGACTTCTAAATATCAAGGATATCAGCAGCTTGCGGAGGCGACAAAAATTGTACTTGAGCATGAAGATTTTATGCTGAATGTGACAAAAAACATTTACCCGGAGGTGGCTTTGCGGGTCAGAACGACACCGCAGAGTGTGGAACGAAATATACGGACGGCGATCGAAGTATGCTGGAGACAGACCGGGCCGGAGGGCTTCAGCAGGATATCCGGCTGTAAGATGACAAAAATTCCAACAAACGCAGAGTTCATAGATATGTTCGCCTTTTACATTGAAACTCATAGCTGATAGGAAGCTGGCACTAAAAGTACAGCGATAAGGGCGTGTTCGGATGAATCAGGACACGTCCTTAAAATATGCGCAGAGACTTTACAAATGAAAAAAAGATGATTATAATAAGGGAAGTCAGGAGGCGCTTTTTGTGGAAAGAGAAACTGTATTTGATGTACCTGTACATTATACCATGGCGATATTCGGTGGATTTATAGGAGCGTATGCGATTCTTGCCAGAATGCAGGTGTTTGGCTCTGCCCAGACGGCCAATATGATCGAGCTTGTATGTGGGATTCTGGGAAGAGATCCGGAAGAAGTTCTGATCCGGATTGGCGCTCTTGTGATCTTTATCGGGGCGATCGCCCTTTCAGCAGTGCTTGCAAAAAATGTACGCTGGAATGTGAAATATCTCGCTGTGCTCTTTGATTTTGCGGCGATCTGTGTGGTCGGATTTCTACCTGCGAAGATGGATCCGGTGAAGGCGCTTTATCCGATTTTCTTTGTTACAGCTTTTCAGTGGTGCGTGTTCAAAGGAGCGAACGGTTATGTGAGTTCAACGATATTTTCCACCAACAATCTAAAGCAGACAGTTCTATCTGCGGCAGAGTATCTGCTCTATAAGGATGAGGAAGAGATCAGGAAAGAAAAGGGCAGGAAAGCAGCTTTCTTTGGAGGGACTCTTTTGAGTTTCCACCTGGGAGTGGGATTCGGTTATCTTATCTGGCTGCAGTACGGACTTCACAGCGTCTGGTTTGGAAGTGTTCCGTTGCTTGCAGGAGCGGCACTTCTCGTGATTCAGGATGTCAGAGTGAAAGAATATGAACAGGAGCAGGATTCGGTTTCCTGCTAGAGCTAAAGGGTATCGCAAAAAGATCTGATCACGTGGCGATATCCTCATTTTATAGAAAAATCAGGAGGATATCCGCATGTCTGAGGATGTTCTCCTGATTTTTGTAACGTCTATTTACTCATATGTAAATTAGCTATTTTAGTCATGCTGATTCATCCATTTGATGAGCTCTACACAGTAGTCATCGTGTCTGTCTACAAAACAGGTATGTCTTGCACGCTCCCAGAGAATCCATTTGGAATTCGGGATTCTATCTGCCATTGTCTTAGCTACAAGTGGAGAGCAAAGATCAGAAATACCGCTGCAGATCAGAGAAGGTATCTTGATTTCTCCAAGTCTGTCAATGTATTCAAAGTCTTTCAGTGTTCCTGTAGGTGCAAACTCATTTGGTCCCCATCCTTCTACATAAGACTCAGAGCCGGATTTTTTCGGTCTTGTGCAACATTCCGGCGCGTCTTCTCCGAGCCAGTAGTTACAATATCTGTCCATATATTCAGCAACTGCGGCGTCGTAAGCCTCGCCTGTGAAATCTCCGGTTTCAAGCGCATGGTTGATCGCGTCCTGCATATCCTGCGGCATCATTTTAATACGGCGAAGACCTTCCCTTTCCCAGAGTGAACTACTTGGATGGCCACTGGAAATAATGAAACTCTTTACGCCTTTTGGATCATAATCAACCGCGTAAGCGATCTGCATCATTCCACCCCAGGACTGTCCGATGATATGACAAACGTCTAATCCAAGGTGGTCTCTCAGAGCTTCAAGCTCATCCAACCATACTTTCTGGTTCCAAAGCTCCGGATGTCCGTCGAGATAAGAATTCCCGCAACCGATCTGGTCATACATGACGATCATCCGGTCATCTTCATCTGCAACATTATCCAGTACCTCGAAATAGTTATGGGTAGAACCCGGTCCACCGTGAAGACAGATCAAAGGTGCCTTCCCGTTATCTTTTCTTTCCCCAACAATTCTGTAATAAGTCTGATAGCCTAAATATGGCATGTAGCCTTCTGTAATTTTTGCCATAATAATCCCCTTTCTGACAAGTTTTTAACTATCCTTTAATGTAATACATTTTGTCAAAAAAATGAACCCTTTTGTGTGAAATATTTTAGATTTGTCAATATTACCTAAAATAGTACCTATAGAATATACAAAACCACGGAATATGAGACAAAAAAATAACAATTGTTGAAAAACAGAACTCCTATTTATGACAAAACAGAACTTATATGGTAGAATAACAGATATAAAAAGCAGGTGTATTTCATCTATGCAAAAGCAAGATGAAGCCCCATACCGGCTTCTATGTACAGAATATCCGTGTGCGAAATAATGAGGGTAGTTTATGAAGTATCAGTTACAGAATGAAAAGATTATAGTAACAGTGGCGTCGAAAGGTGCTGAAATGCAATCGATGATAAAGGATGGTCAGGAGTATCTCTGGAATGGCGATGAGACATATTGGGCAGACCGGTCTCCGCTGCTGTTCCCTTATGTGGGAAGATTTACCGATGGGAAATATAAAATTGGAGAGAAAGAGTACGAGATGGGGATCCATGGATTTGCCAAAAACAGTGAGTTCTCCCTTATAAAACAGACGAAAGATCAGTTGATGTTGGAATTGTGTAATACAGAATGTACATATCGGCTTTATCCGTTTCAGTTTTGTTTGCGGGTACTGTACACTCTTGTGGATCAGGAGATTCGGATCGAATACAAGGTTTATAATTTGTCGGATTCCTGGATGTATTTTGGAATGGGCGGGCATCCTGGTTTTCGGCTGCCGATGGAAGAGGGCGTGAAATTTGAAGATTATTATCTCGAATTTGGAGAAGAGTGTTATCCGGATCGTATAGGACATACAGAGGCATGTTTTTTGAGCGGAGAGAATAAGCGCTATCCGTTGGAAGAAAACCGCAGATTACGGCTGCGCCACGAATTGTTCGATGAAGATGCAATCGTATTACAATCTATGGCGGATCGTGTCACGTTAAAAACGGATCAAGGAAGCCGTAAAGTCACCTTGTATTATCCTCAGCTTCCGTATTTGGGCATTTGGCATGTACCGAAAACAACGGCTCCCTATGTATGTGTGGAGCCATGGACTTCTTTGCCGTCGCGGCAGGGGATTATCGAAGATATCCGGTTTAAACCGGATCTGATCCGTCTGAAAGAACAGGAGGAGTACTGTAACTGTTGGAGCATAAAAATAGAATAAAAAACATATAAACGATATAAATGAGAGGGGGATATTTAGAGAGAGCCTCCTCTCATTTTTGCCGTTTATATTTCATAAGTCAGTCCGTCTGATGGACTCTGCTAAATTCCCATTTTCTGATAGGCTTCCTGCTGATTTAACGTAAAAGTTCCGTCTTCAAACTGAAAGAGCGGAATTCCGATCGTATGTCCTTCGCGAACCCCGGCAAACAAATTCATCGTGTCACGAAGCTTTAAAAAGCGCTTCAAATTTCCGGTTGATTTTGTAATATCGAAGTAGTTGTACTGGATGGATTCATCCGCATGTTCTTTTAAATATGCTTTTGTTTCAAGACAGTCACCGCAGATGTCAGAGCCGTAAATAATCACTTTCATACTGAATTTCTCCTTTTTTTGTTTTACTATAGCACAGACGGGAGAAAAGTACAATGAAGGAAAGAGAAGAGAAATTACAGGAGGAAATACAAAAGAAATGCGGGAAAAGTCAGGAAAAAATATTTTACATTTCGGCCGGATCGTGTAGAATAGAAAGAGAATCTATGAAAACTGATGCAAGGATGCCATTAGAGCGGAAAAGCTTTGTCTGTGCAAGGACGGCTGCGTCCCGTTCCGGGAGAAAAAATGGCGGCAGGAAAGAGAGAGGGGTCACATGGAAACAGCTCAGATGAAAAATCAGATCACGGAAGGTGTGATCTGGAAACAGCTTTTGATGTTCTTTTTTCCGATTATGATCGGAACTTTTTTTCAACAGCTTTATAATACGATCGATACCGTTGTAGTGGGGCAGTTTGTGGGGACGAAAGCCCTTGCCAGCGTCGGTGGATCGTCTTCCCAGATGATTAATCTGGTGGTTGGATTCTTTACAGGACTCTCATCCGGTGCGTCCGTCATCATTGCCCAGTACTACGGAGCGAAAGATGAGGAGTTTGTGCGAAAGGGGATTCACAATGCCTACGCTATCGCCGCGGCAGGCGGCATCTTTTTAAGTATCGTAGGAATTGCGCTGGCTCCGGCCATGCTCCGTATGATGAATACACCGTCAGAAATCGTGGCAGACTCTACCTTGTATCTCAGAGTGTATTTTTCCGGACTTCTGTTTACTTTTGTATACAACATTGGATCCAGTATTCTACGTGCCATCGGGGATTCCCGGACGCCGCTTTATATTTTGATTGCCTGTTGTATTGTGAATATTGTGCTGGATCTTATTTTTGTGGTGGTATTCCATGAGGGAGTTTTTGGGGTAGCGCTTGCGACTTTATTGGCCCAGGCGTTCAGTGCTGTGCTTGTAACATGGAAGCTGATGAAGTCCAAAGGAATGTTACAGCTCAAGATTTCCAAAATCCGCTTTTATAAAAGTGCGCTCATCAGTCAGATTAAGCTTGGAATTCCGACAGGTATTGAGTCCATCCTGTTTGCGATCACAAATATCGCGATCCAGGCGTCTTTAAATTCTTTCGGGACGGATACGACAGCGGCATGGTCGGCTTATGGAAAGCTGGACGCAATTTTCTGGATGATCAATTCGGCTTTTGGCATTTCCATTACTACTTTTGTCGGGCAGAATTTTGGCGCGGGTAAGACAGACAGGATCAGGAAAAGCGTCAAGGTATGTCTGGGGATGGAGTTGGTGGCG
Organism: Sellimonas intestinalis; assembly: GCF_001280875.1. Taxonomy (GTDB): domain Bacteria; phylum Bacillota; class Clostridia; order Lachnospirales; family Lachnospiraceae; genus Sellimonas; species Sellimonas intestinalis. The sequence goes on from NZ_LGAJ01000003.1 coordinate 428,836, forward strand.
GCTACCGTAATGGTCGTATTTTTGATTGCTACAAGAGGTTTTTTGTTCCGGATGTTTACGTCGGATGCCAACGTTATTCAGATCGGAAGCGATATGCTCGTTTTGATTGCTCCTTGGTATATCGTTTACGTGTTTATTGAGATTCTGGCGGGGGCACTGCGGGGAATCGGGGATGTGATTGTCCCGGTCATCATTACACTTGGCGGTATCTGTGTACTGAGGATTGTCTGGCTTTCCATAGCGCTGAAAATCAGTCCGACAATCTCGGTGATTATTTTCAGTTATCCGGTGACATGGATTTTGACGGCGCTGATTTTTATTGGCTATTATTACTACAAACATAAGAAGACCGGAATTATTTAACAGGAGGGATCAGTATGAACACTTATATACATAAAGTACATTATTATGAGACGGATCGGATGGGGATTACCCATCATTCTAACTATATTCGTTGGATGGAAGAAGCGAGAGTGAATTTTCTGGATCAGGCCGGATGGGGATTTGACCGGATGGAGGCCGACGGTATTGTTTCTCCAATCACCCATGTGGACTGTGATTTTAAAAAGACGACGACGTTCCAGGATGTAGTGGAGATTCAGGTGCGGATTGAAGAATATAATGGAGTAAGAATGACAATCGGTTATGAAATGTATTGCCGGGGAGAACTGGCAGCAGTAGGACATTCCGGACATTGTTTTCTGGATCGGTCCGGAATTCCGATCCGTATGAAAAAGCAGTTTCCCCAGTTGGATCAGTTGTTCCGGGAAATGACAGAAGGGAGGAAGAATACATGCGGGAAATAAAAGTAGAATGGTTTGGTCATTCTTGTTTTCGGATCAGCAAAGATGGATATGCCATTGTCTTTGATCCTTATGAAGATGATAATGTGCCAGGATTGAAATTGGAAATATTGACAGCAAACGAGGTGTTTACAAGTCATGAGCACGGGGATCACAATGCCAGAGAAAAAGTGAAGCTTGTAAAAGCGTACGGAGAAACTCCATTTCAAGTAACGCATCTGGAGTCGTTCCATGATGACTGTCAAGGAAAGAAGCGTGGTACGAATTGTATTACGATTCTGGAGTCCGAGGGACTGCGGATCGCCCATCTCGGTGATATCGGATGTATGCCTACAGAAGAACAGAAGAGGGCTCTTTCCCATCTGGATGCAGTATTCGCCCCGGCAGGGGGATTCTATACGATGGAGCCGGACCAGATACGGGTTCTTCTGGAAGAGCTGAGTCCCAAAATGATCATTCCGATGCATTATCGGAGTGAACGTTTTGGTTATGATGTGATTGGTACACTGGATGCTTTTTTGCATAAGGAAGATCCGGTAGTGACATATGAGTCCAATGAGCTGATGATCCGTCCGGATATGGTACGCCAGATTGCAGTTCTGACCTGCCCGGTGAAGACAGCATGACGCGAAGAAAACGGACGTTGTTTCCTCTGTTTGTTCTTGTATTCAGTCTGTTCTTTACTTCCTGCGGTCAGATTTCAGGAGACAGCAGGTATTCCGATTTCGGGAGAAATTCCGAAACCCAGGAGCTTCGTAAGGAGGCGGAAGAAACCGAGTCGATCGTGGCAGTACTGCCGGAGTACAGTGGCGAGCCTTATACGATTGTGGATAACAACGAGCCGGATTTTTCAGATGAAGAGCTTCAGAACGATTCCTACGAAATATATAGCCCTCTCGATCATCTAGGAAGATGCCGGACTGCGAAAGCTAATATCGGGGAGGATCTGATGCCCACTGAAGATCGGGAGAGTATTTCTGAAGTGAAGCCGTCCGGGTGGATGAATAAGGAATATGATGAGGTGGACGGAGGCTATCTTTATAATCGCTGTCATCTGATCGGCTTTCAACTGACGGCGGAAAATGCCAATGAGAGAAACCTTATCACCGGAACCCGTTATATGAACACCGAGGGGATGCTCCCATTTGAAAATATGGTGGCGGATTATATTCGGGAGACGGACAACCATGTACTTTATGAGGTGACTCCGGTATTTGAGGACGACAATCTGGTGGCATCGGGCGTGCTGATGGAAGCGCAGTCTGTAGAGGACGGCGGAGAAGGAATCTCCTTCTATGTGTATGTGTACAACGTGCAGCCGGGAATTGAAATTGACTATGAGACCGGAAAAAGCCGAGAGAGTGAAGGAGCCGGGAAAGAGGACGGATCTGGGAAGGACAGTCCAATGGAGCAGACGTATGTGCTCAACACCAACACAAAGAAATTCCATAAGCCGGACTGTGCAAGTGTGGGGGATATCAGGAGTTCCAACCTAAGTGAGTACAGCGGAATCAGAGAAGATATCATCAGAAGGGGGTATGAGCCCTGTGGGAGATGTAAACCGTAAATACTTGAAGGAAGGGCAAAGTATGGAAGAGGAGGCCAGCCGGTTACGGCTGGTCCTTTTTACGAAGTTCGTGATATTTTGCTGCCTCTTGTACCCAGTAGGTCCGGTCCGCGTCCGTGATTGCCCGGATCACACGGCAAGGGGAGCCGGCGGCTACTACATTGTCAGGGATGTTTTTGGTTACAACGGAGCCGGATCCAATCACGACATTGTTTCCGATGGTGACACCGGGGTTGATGACTGTGTTGCCGCCGATCCAGACATTGTCCCCAATGTGAACTTCCTTTCCATATTCAAACTTACTGTTACGGATCACCGGATCAATGGGATGGCCGGCGGTGAAGATGCAGACCCGTGGACCAAACATGACATTGTTTCCGATATGAATCTCCGCTACGTCGATGAAGATACAGTCATAGTTGGCGTAGAAATCTTCCCCGATGTAGGTATGGCATCCGTAATCCGTCCGGAAAGGCGGTTCCACCCAGAAGCGTTCACCTACATGGCCGAATAACTGGCGGTAGAGCGCCATCTGTTCTTTGGCATCTTCTTCCGTGAGAGTATTGATCAGGCGGGTCAGGCGCCTTGCGTTCTGATGATCTCTGGCAAGCTCTTCATCGTCTGCGATATATAAATGTTCTGACAGCATCAGTTCTTTTTCCGTCATAGTGCGACCTCCTTTGTTTTATGATTTCTATATTATAGTACTGGTCAGACCTCATCTGTCAAGCAGTATTTCAGCAGATTGTATCCGGGTACGTTTTGTGGTAAACTAAAGAAAATGGACGACGAGATAGGAGTGCAGACAATGCCAGTTTTTGATTTTAATCACACACCGGAAGCAGAAAAAGATCCGGAGTGTACGTATACCGTATTTTATTCCAATAAGCACGAAGCTTCTTTGGAAGATCCGATACTTCTTCTTGATAATCGTGAGGGATTATTACAACACCATTCCAGTGGGAGTTTTACCAATCCGGTTCGTGGTACCGCCTTTGAGTGGAAGGAAGAAGAAGGAACAAAAAGCGTTGATATATTGCAGATTGACGCCCGGTTTATAAGTCTCTTAAAATGGATGGGTGAAAACCATATCAATGTCCGCCTCTCCGGCGCAGACACAGAAAACGGCTATGCGGTTTATAAAATCCGGGAGATTGCTTTTGGGGGAGGCTCCAAACTTTCTGCTGAGGATGGATTTTTACAGTTTATGATCGAGCGGCTGTTGACAAGCGATGCGCCGTCCGGGGAAGTCCCGGATGAAGAGGAAGAGGAGACCGGGGACAGTATGAAACTTACCAGTATCCAGAGTATTACGGATTTTATGACTTGCGCAGGAAGGACACTGCCGGATAATATCCGTCTCTGGGCCAGAAGAAATCTGGCTGTAGCAAAGTCTCATGAAGTGTCCGCGGAGGAGCGGCGGCACGCACAGAGAGCGCTCTCCATAATGATGAATATTCAATGGAAAGGAAATTATTTTCAGGCAATTGATCCAAAGGAGGCCAGAAAAATTCTTGATGAAGAGCTCTACGGGATGGAGCAGGTCAAGCAGAGAATTATCGAGACGATCATCCAGATCAATCGGACTCATACCCTCCCGGCTTATGGGCTTCTGTTGGTGGGCCCTGCGGGAACCGGAAAATCACAGATTGCCTATGCGGTGGCACGGATTTTGAAACTGCCGTGGACAACACTGGACATGAGTTCCATCAATGACCCGGAACAGCTTACAGGAAGTTCCAGAATCTATGCCAATGCGAAGCCGGGTATTATCATGGATGCTTTTTCCATGGCAGGAGAATCAAATCTGGTGTTTATTATCAATGAGCTTGACAAGGCAGCGTCTGGAAAGGGGAATGGAAATCCGGCAGATGTCCTCTTGACTTTATTAGATAATCTTGGATTCACAGATAATTACATAGAATGTATGATCCCGACGGTTGGAGTTTATCCGATTGCGACAGCGAACGACAAGGCTCAGATTAGTGCCCCGCTGATGTCCCGTTTTGCGGTGATTGAGCTTCCGGATTATGCGCCGGAGGAGAAAAAGGTGATTTTCTCCCAGTATGCCCTTCCGAAAGTATTGAAGCGCATTGGAATGGAAAAAGAAGAATGTACTCTGACAGACGATGGGCTGGAGGCTGTTATCGATCTGCACCGTAATACAAGTGGAATCCGGGATCTGGAGCAGGCGGCAGAGCACCTTGCAGCGAACGCTTTATACCGGATCGAGGTAGAACATGTAAAATCTGTCGTATTTGACGCAGGTATGGTACGGACTTTGTTGGGATAGAGAGGGGGAGGCGGTTTTGAGGAACGGATCTACCGGATGGGAAACGAAGAAAGATAGGAATATGGAGGGCCAAGATGATGAAATATAGGAAATTAGGGACTACCGGGCTTGAGGTCAGCGAGATTGGCCTGGGCGCGGAGTGGCTAGAGCGTCATAACGAGAAAGAAGTCAAAGAGATAATCGACTGTTGTGAAAGTTATGGGATCAATATTTTGGACTGCTGGATGTCCGAGCCAAACGTGCGTACGAATATTGGAAAAGCCATTCGAGGCAAAAGAGAGCGCTGGATCATCCAGGGGCATATCGGCTCTACCTGGCAGAATGGTCAGTATGTCCGCACGCGGGATCTTGCGAAGGTGGAGGAGGCTTTCTCGGATCTGCTGACACGCCTCGGAACGGACTATATAGATCTTGGCATGATCCACTTTGTGGATGAGGAGACGGAATTCCACAAAATTATGGAGGGAGAATTCCTTGATTACGTGAAAGAGAAAAAGAAGCAGGGGATCATTCACCATATCGGAATGAGCACACACAATCCGAAAGTGGCAAAGCTTGCGGCTTTAAGCGGCGTTGTGGAGATGATTCTTTTCAGCATCAATCCGGCCTTTGATTTGCTTCCTGCAAGTGAAGACCTGAACACCTATTTTGCCGATTCTTACGCGGAAGATCTAAACGGAATTGATCCGGAGCGGGCAGAACTCTACCAGGTCTGCGAGCAGCGTGGGATTGGGATTACAGTTATGAAAGGTTATGCAGGAGGACGTCTGTTCTCACCGCAGACCTCCCCGTTTGGTGTCGCCCTGACCCCGGTTCAGTGCATCCACTATGCACTCACAAGACCTGGAGTGGCAAGCATATTGGCAGGATATGACAGTACGGAGCATGTGACGCAGGCGGTGGCTTACGAGACAGCTACGTCGAAAGAAAAGGACTATGCAAGCGTGCTGGCACATGCACCGCATCATGCTTATACAGGTCAGTGTACTTACTGTGGGCACTGTGCGCCATGTCCGGCTGGGATCGATGTCGCGATGGTCAACAAGCTGTATGATTTGGCTACGATGCAGGAAGAGGTGCCATCCACAATCAAGGCGCATTACGAAAGTCTTTCGGCCGGCGCAAAAGACTGTATCGCTTGTGGAGGATGCGAAGTCAGATGTCCGTTTGATGTTCCTGTAGTGGAGCGGATGAAACGGGCAACTGTGTTGTTTCAGTAGGGGTTCAGAAAAGGAGCGGTCAATATGCATGATATTCATCTGCATTATATCGAGAAGGGAAGCGGGAAGCCGTTGATTCTTTTACATGGAAACGGGGAGGACAGCCGGTATTTCAAGCATCAGATCCGCTTTTTTTCCCGTAGCCGCAGAGTACTGGCGGTGGATACCAGAGGACACGGAAAAACGAAAAGAGGGACAAAGCCTTTTACGATCCGGCAGTTTGCGGAGGATCTTGCCGTTTTCCTGAAAGAAAAAGGGATCCATAAGGCAGATATCATAGGTTTCAGTGATGGCGGCAACATTGCAATCATTTTTGCGATACGGTTTCCGGAGAAAGTTGAAAATTTGATCCTGAATGGAGCCAATCTGTATCCTGCCGGGATGAAGCTTTGGGCGGTCTTTCCGGTCTGGATGGAATACGGCCTCCTGTCTCTTGTTACGAGGTTTTGTGGAAGAGGAAAGCGGCGGCAGGAGCTCTTGCGTCTGATGATAAAAGATCCCTATATCCGGCCGTCAGATCTTCGGAAGATCCGATCAAGGACGCTGGTAATAGTTGGAACCCACGATATGATCCGGGACCGTCATTCCCGTTTTATGGCGGATCAGATTCCCGGAGCCACATTTGTTTGTCTGAAAGGAGATCATTTTCTTGCCGCAAAACGACCACAAATCTTTAACTGGGTCGTGAAGCGGTTTCTGGAGGAAGAAACGTTCTTTTCCGTAGAAAAGAGATAGAAATATAAAAATGATACAATATGAAAAACGTAGTGGTTTTAATGCAATAGTATTAAAACTGCTGCGTTTTTTATTGTCTATTGGAAATAAAGAAGATAACTTTAATAAAACGATTTACTAAATATAAAAAGTAACAAAAAAACAAAAGGATATTATGCAAAATGACGATAAAATAAAAAAGAATTAGAGAATATGATGAAAATTATTTTAGAATTTAGTAAAAATGTGACGATTGAAATAAATGTTAGTGGGGTATATAATCGAATTAACAAAATTGGAAAAACGTTTTACCAATGAATCTTACAGGACAAAAAGAGGAGGAACAATTTATGAGAAAAAAGGCAGGGACACTTACGGCAGTTTTGCTTACAGCAGCGATGACGTTCGGGCTTCTGGCAGGGTGCCAAACAGGAGGAACGGATTCGGGAGAAAATAAAGGCGGAGAAAAGACAGAATCCGGAAAAGACAGCGGAAAAACCAAAATCGCCTTTATCCCTCAGCTAGTCGGGATCCCGTATTTCTCTGCAATGGAAAAAGGTGGAGAAAGAGCGGCGGAGGATTTGGGCGTAGACTACTTATATACCGGCGCAACACAGGCGAACGCAGCGGAACAGGTAAAAATTATGGACAGCCTGATTAAACAGGGCGTGGATGCGATTTCCCTGTCCGTTCTTGACAGTTCATCTACAAATCCGTACATTGAGAAGGCGCAGGAAGCAGGAATCCACGTGTATACTTCCGACTCTGATGCTCCAGACAGTACAAGAGAATTTTATGTCGCGCAAGCCTCTGACGAAGATTTAGGAAGAACGCTGATGGACAGACTGGCAGAACAGATAGGAGAGAAAGGAAAAATCGGCATTGTATCAGGAGAATCCACAGCAACAAATCTGAATTCATGGATTTCCTGGATAGAAAAACAGCAGGAAGAAAAATATCCGGATATTGAAATTGTGGATATCCGGTATACGCAGGGCGGAAGCAGCGAGCAGGCTCTGAAACAGGCGCAGGAACTCATGACAAGATATTCGGATTTGAAGGGACTGGTTGCGGTTGCGTCCTCCACGATTCCGGGAGTGGCACAGGCGGTAGAACAGGAAGGAAAAGCGGGGGAGGTAGCTGTGATCGGATACGGTTCTCCGGAAACGGTAAAACCATTTATCGATTCAGGCGTGATGGAAGAATCGATCATGTGGGATGCGGAAGCGCTTGGATATCTTGACGTGTGGGCAGGAGTTCAGGTTGTAGAAGGAAAAGAATTTGAAGAAGTGAATGAAATCGAAGGCATTGATAATCCAGTGACCTGGGATGAAGAGACAAAAACACTCCTTTTAGGAGAACCATTGATTATTAATAAGGATAATGTAAATGATTACGATTTCTAAGGTTTCAATATAAGTGGGATGAAGGGGAAGTATATTCGGCTGTTTGAACCGGGAATATACTTCCTTTTCTGATTTCTGAAAGGGGATGAAAGGCGTGGAAAAAGAAATCCTATTAAAAGCCGAATCGATAAGCAAATCCTTTGGAGGGGTAAAAGCACTTCAGAATGTCAGTTTTGAGCTGCAAAAAGGAGAAGTGCTGTCTGTAATCGGAGAAAACGGGGCTGGTAAGTCAACCCTGATGAAAATTGTAGCCGGAGCACTGAAAAACGATGAAGGAAAAATTTATTTCCAGGGAGAAGAGCTTTCCCTTCATTCGCCTCTGGATGCGGTAAAGACAGGGATTTCCATTGTGTATCAGGAGCCGAATATTTTTGCTGATATGTCGGTTCTGGAAAACATTTTTATGGGAAATGAAACGGTAAGTAGAGGAGGAACGATTCAGTGGACGAAAATGTATGACGAGGCGGTAGAAGCGCTTCGGCTCGTCGGACTTGACGGAAAGATTCTGCATCTTACCATGAGTGAACTTTCCATCGGGAACCAACAACTTGTACTGATTGCACGTGGAATCTATAAAAAATGTAAGGTATTGATTCTGGACGAACCGACTTCGATTCTAAGCCATAATGAATCGGAAAAGTTGTTTGAGATTATTGCGGACTTAAAGAATAAGGGCGTCAGCATCATGTATATCAGTCATAGAATACCGGAGATCCTCCGGATTTCAGATAATATTATTGTTTTGCGGGATGGTTGTCTTACCGGCACGCTTTCACCGAAAGAGATTTCTGAGGAAACGATTATTACGGCAATGTCGGGACGAAAAATCAACATGAGTGTTTATAAGGAGAGAAAACAGAGTGAAAAGCCGATTCTGGAGGTGAAACATCTTTCCTTGAAACCGGTATATAAAGACGTGAGTTTTGATGTAAGACCGGGGCAGATACTTGGAATGTACGGTCTGGTAGGAGCAGGACGCTCAGAGATAGCAAGAGCCATTTTCGGAGAAACCAATGCGGAAAGTGGACAGATATTTTTTGAAGGAGAGGATATAAGCAGGATCAATATTAATCAGGCAGTAGAAAGACGGATTTTTTATGTACCGGAGGACAGAGGCGCACAGGGGCTTTTTGATATTCATTCGGTCAGGGATAATATGAGCGTCGCCTTTCTGGACAGCCTTTCCGGAAAAAGCGGTATGATCCACAAAAAGAAAGAAAAACAGGTAGTACAGGAGAATATAGAAAAATACAGCATCAAGACGCCGAACCAGGAAATCAGTGTCAACAGCTTAAGCGGAGGAGGACAGCAGAAAGTGCTGTTTTGCAGATGGCTTCTTCAAAAGCCGAAAGTTTTGATACTGGATGAGCCGACAAGAGGAATCGATGTTATGACAAAAACGGAAATACACCGGTATATTATGGAATTGGCAAAGGACGGTGTTGCAGTTATCGTGATTTCATCCGACCTTCCGGAAGTAATGGAATTAAGCGACAATATTATTACGCTTTACAAGGGAAAGATAACGGCCCGGTTTGACAGGAAGACGGTAACGGAAGAAGCGATTTTAAAGAATGCGCTGAACTTAAATGAAAACCGGTAAGAAGAGGAGGATATCTATGACGGCAAAAGAAAAGATTTACAAATGGATTGAGGAAAACAGGGAGGAAGTCACAGGACTTTTGCAGAAACTGATACAGGCGCCAAGCGTCAATCCGTATTTTGATGAAGAAACCATATATATGAAAGAAGGAGATGCACAGAGAGTTCTGGAGGCTTATCTAAAGGATATGGGAATGACGACAGAGTATACATATCCGGATGCGAAGAAGCTTGCTTCCTATGAGGGAAAGCCAGGGTACTATGCTGACCATACATTTGAGGACAGACCGAATCTGTATGCGGAATTAAAAGGAACAGGCGGAGGACGTTCCATAATGCTTTCAGGGCATATTGACGTGGTACAGCGGGGCAGTAAGTGGACACAAGATCCATTTGGCGGAAAAATCATAGGGAACCGGCTTTACGGAAGAGGTGCGGTAGATATGAAAGGCGGTATTGCCGCCATGACCTGTGCAGTAAAAGCGATTCAGGAAAGTGGAATGAAATTAAAGGGTGATATAAGAATCGGAACCGTTGTGGATGAAGAAGCGGGAGGAATGGGAACACTTGCCCTGGTAGCGGAAGGATACCGTGCGGACGGCTGTCTGATTACGGAACCGACACATCTGAAAATAGCGCCGCTTTGCAGAGGGATTCTATGGGGAAAACTGACGATTGAAGGAAGAGCGGGACATATTGAACTGAAGCAGGGAGATTTCAGGACAGGCGGAGCGGTTGATGCCATCGATAAAGCGTCGCTTTATTTGGAACAGTTTAGAAGGCTGAATAAAGAATGGAGCGTGGCAAAAGAGCATAAGTATCTGCCCATACCATGTCAGATCCATATTGCACAGTTTCAGGCCGGAGAATATCCGACGACATTTGCGAACCGGGCAGAGCTTACATTCAACGCGCAGTATCTTCCGTCGGAGAAGGATGAAAACGGACTTGGCTCAAAGGTAAAAAAGGAAATCGAAGAGTTTGTGAAGCATGTGGCCCTTACAGACGCATGGCTTACAGATCATCAGCCAAAAGTGGAATGGCTGATTGACGCAGACTGTGGAGAAACACTGGATGACCAGCCGTTTTTCAAGACAGTAAGGGACAGCGCAAGAAAGGTCAATCCGGATTCTATCGTAGAAGGAATCTGCTGTCATACAGATATGGGGTGGTTCTGTAATGTCGGTATACCTACGCTGAATATCGGGCCGGGAGACCCGAGACTTGCGCATCAGGCGGATGAGTTTATTGAAATAGAAGAACTTCTCACATGTACGAAAATGATTGCCTCGATCGTAATGGACTGGTGCGGGGCGGAGGAAAATTCATAAACGGAGGGAATGACATATGATGAAGAAATATGTTCCAAAGCCGGGGCGCAGAGAGTATGTGACATTTCTGCTCCTGTTTGCGGAAATTATCCTGTTTGGTATTCTGGCACCGAATTTTTTGACGGTCGATAACCTGATAAGAGTCATACAGAATAATGCGGAGATTGCCATGGTCAGTATCGGTATGACCATAGTAATGCTCCTGGGTGGGATTGATTTGTCGGTAGGATCTGTGATGGGTGTCATCGCCATTGTGATTGGATATATGCTTCAGGCAGAGATGAATATTTTTCTGATTGTCGCGGCAGCTATCGGAATTGGTGTTGCTGTCGGATTTTTGAACGGATTTCTGGTAGCCAAATTCAATATTCCGGATATGATTGTAACGATTGCGACAATGAATATATGGAAAGCGGTAATCTTCGCTTTGCTTGGCGGGAAATGGCTGACGGGTTTAAATCCTGGATATGGGGTTATCACAAGGGCGAAGATATTTGGAATACCGGTGCTTCTTTTATTTATTATTGCCATCTATGCGTTGTTTTACTATTTTCTGATGTACAGGAAATTCGGGAGGTACATCTACGCAACGGGCTGTAATCCACAGTCTGCCAATTTAAGCGGAATCAATGTGAAAAAGATCAAGCTTATTTCCTATTGTATATCCGGAGGAATTGCGGCATTTGCAGCCATGCTCTATATCGCGAGAATGGGAAGCGTGGAAATGACGATCGGATCAGATTTACCGATTGCCTGCATTGCGGCGGTAACAATCGGAGGTACAGGAGCAAAGGGAAACGGAAAACGGGGGAGCGTTATCGGCACGCTGGCAGGAGTGTTATTTATCGCGTTTTTGAAAAACGGGATCGTAATCCTGGGAATCCCGTCTCTGCTTGAAAATTGCTTTATCGGCTCATTGATTGTTCTTTCTGTCCTTTTTGACGCTGTGACAGGAAATCAGAAGTCTGGTAAGAAAGCAAAGGAGGTAACAGTATGAAAAAACTTGCCTTTTCCATAGCGAAAAGCAGGACCAAATTTCTGCTTTTGCTGTTAGTGATAGAGATGATTATTTTATCTTGTATCAGTCCGTATTTCTTTAACATGAATAACCTTTTGCAAGTCACACAGTTTGGAGCGACACTGACTCTTTTGTCATTAGGCGAAGCCCTTGTTATGATAAGCGGACGGGATGGAATTGATATTTCAATCGGTTCTACGATGAGTCTTTCAGGAGTCATATTCGGGCTTGCGGTAATGAACGGAGCAAATATTCCGATTGCGGCGTTCATTACTCTTCTGGGCGGCGTGGTATTTGGTGCGGTAAATGGGGTTTTAGTTGCGGTGGCAAAAGTGCCGGCGTTGATCGCGACGCTTGGGACACAGTATATATACAGTTCGCTGGCTTTGTATCTGACAGGAGGTATTCCTATCAGTGGATTTCCGGATAGCTTTGCCTTACTGTCACTGAAAAGTACATTTGGCATACCAAACCAGATTTTGTTTGTCGTAATACCGGTATCGGTTCTGATTTTTATTCTCGTTTACAAGATGAAATTCGGCCGCAGAGTTTACCTTATGGGGACCAATCCCGAAGCAGCAAAATATGCGGGAATACGCGAGATGAAAGTAAGAGCGATGGTTTATGTTTTGGCGGGAGTATTAGCCTCGGTGAGTGCGATCATCAATAACTCCTGGCTGATGACGGCAAGGGCGGATGCGGGAAGCGGTACGGAGATGCAGGCGATTACAGTAGCCGTACTCGGCGGAATCGGCGTAGCAGGAGGCACAGGCCATCTGGGAGGAGTTCTGATTGGCGTCGTCATTATCACGATGCTGAATTCCGGTCTGCAGATTGCCAATGTAAATTCCGTATGGCAGCTTGCGGCGCTTGGACTGATCTTGATCGCAGCGATTATATTGAACCAGCTTATGAGCAGATTTGTTAAAAATGTAGAAAAAAGTAAAGAATAATCAGGAGGAAAACGATATGAAAAAAGTGTTGTTGGCAGGAGAATCATGGATGAGCTATACGACCCATGTAAAAGGATTTGACAGTTTTTATACATCTGTATATGAAACCGGAGAAAAATGGCTGAAAAAGGCTCTGGAGGAAAATGGATACGATGTAGAGTTTCTCCCAAATCATCTTGCGGCAGAGAAATTTCCATATACAATGGAAGAACTCAAAACTTATAGCTGTGTAATTTTATCAGATATCGGGGCGAATACACTGATGCTTCCGTCACAGACATTTACAAAGAGTATCAAGATGCCGGACAGGACAAAAGTAATCCGGGATTATGTCATGGACGGAGGAGCACTTTTGATGATAGGCGGTTACCTGACATTTTCAGGAGTGGACGCAAAGGGGAAATGGCATGACACGGCAGTGCAGGAGGTGCTTCCGGTAGAAGTACTCACGGTTGACGACAGAAAGGAGCATTGTGATGGAATTTCTCCGGTCGTAGTAAAGGATCATGTTTCCTTAAAAGGAATACCGGAGAAATGGCCAGATGTGCTGGGATATAACAAAACGATTCCGAAGCCGGAGGCTGAGGTGGCAGTCATGATCGGAGATGACCCGCTTGTCGCATTTTCGGAATATGGCAAGGGAAAAAGTGCCGTATTTACGTCGGACTGCGCGCCGCACTGGGCGCCGCCGGAGTTTTGCGAATGGGAAGGATACGCAAAAATCTGGAAGGGTATCATGGACTGGCTGACAAGGTAACGGGTGCAAACGGAGGCTCAGAAGATGAAGCATTACAGTGAAGAAGAGTTTTTAAAACAACTGTTGTCCATTCCAAGTGTGAATGGAGTCGATGATGAACGGGAAATCGCGAACTTTATAGCGGAGTATCTGAAAGACTGCAAAGTCAACGTTTCCGTTCGGGAGATTGACCAAAGACATGCGAATGTCGTTGCGGTACTGGGAGGAAAAAGCAAAGAAAAGGTAGTATGGAACGGGCATTTGGATACGGTACCGTATGGAAAACTTTCACAATGGAATACCGATCCGGCCGTTCCAGCCAAGAAAAACGGATGTATTTATGCAAGAGGGGCAAGCGATATGAAAAGCGGTCTTGCGGCAATGGTCTATGCACTCGGCAACATGAAACAGAGAGGATATATCCCGGAAAAGACCATCTATTTTCTTGGCACCTGTGATGAGGAAAAAGGCGGTCTTGGGGCAAAAGAAGCAGTAAAAGAAGGAATCATGGACGATGCGGTACTGCTTCTTGTCGGAGAGCCTACGGGAATGAAGATAGGAAGTGCCCAAAAGGGCTGTGTTTGGCTGAAAATGAAGATAAAAGGGAAAACGAGCCACGGCGCTTATCCGCAAGAAGGGATAAACGCCGTGGAATATGGATTTGAAATTTTTCGAAAACTAAAAGAAAAACTATCGGAATTTGTCCATCCGCTTTTGGGACAGCCAACAGTACAGATTACAGGGATTAAGGGAGGAATCGTGCCGAATATGACTCCGGATGACGCGGAATTTATGCTGGATATCCGGACAGTTCCACAGGTTTCGGCAGGAGAAATACTTCGGTATGCGCTCTGCCTGTCCCAGACATATGAACGGAATACCGATGGTATGTTGAAAACAGAATTCACCGTAGAAAATGAAAGAATGGCAATCGAAACCGCTCCTGATGACTTATGGCTCAGAAAAACAGAATGGGTGGAAAGATGCATGTACCTGTCAGCAAGTCAGACGGGCATTAATTATTTTACAGATGCTTCTATACTGGCGGAAGGGAAGAAAGATCTGCCGGTCATTTTGCTTGGCCCTGGAGAGCCTTTTTTGGCGCATAAACCGGATGAATACGTGGAGCTGAAAAAATATTTGCAATTTATTGAGTTTTTAAATAAATTATTTTAACCAAAATATGGAAGAAATGAGGTATAGTATACATAGAGACTTTACTCATAACAAAAGACAGGAATCAGATTATGGGAATAGTATACAATGGGGTTGAAAAATTTTGAGAACTACGATTAAGGATATTGCTAATTATACCGGATTTTCGGTTACCACGATTTCGCTTGTTTTGAATAATAAGGCGAACAAAATACCAAAGAGCACAAAAGATACCATTTTAGAAGCAGTAGAGAAGCTCAATTATCATCCAAACCGGCTTGCGGTGGGGCTGGTAAAAAAGCGAACGGACACCATCGGACTGATTATATCTGACGTCAGCAATGTGTTCTTTTCAAATCTTGCAAAGGGTGTGGAGGATGAATGTAGAAAAAAAGGATGGAATTTATTTCTGTGTAATACAAACGATAAACATACAAGGGATCTGTCCTATATTCAGGCGCTTGCCGATAAAGGAGTAGATGGTATTTTATTCTGTATGTCATTAGACAGCGATAAAAAGAAAGCAATGGAAAGTATCAAGCTTTTCGAAAAACTAAAAATGCCGTTTGTTATGATTGACCGTTTTTTGGAAGAAGCGACATGTAGTTCCGTTGTTGTCGATCATGTGCAGGGAGGATATGCGGCCACAAAATATTTGTTGGATCACGGTCACAAAAAAATCGGATGTATAACAGGACCGCGGGAACTTGAAGATTCCTGTGACAGGTTTGCAGGATATAAAAAAGCTCTTGATGAATATGAAGTGGCTTTCCGGAAAGAACTGGTTTATGAGGGAAAATATGACTGTGAAAGCGGGGCAACGGGAGCGGATTATCTTTTGAAGCAGGATGTTACAGCCATTTTTGCCTTTAATGATATGTCGGCATACGGGGCATATAACCGTATGAATCAAAAAGGAATAAAGATTCCAGAAGAGATTTCTCTGATTGGTTATGATGATATCTTTTTTTCGGAGCTTTTGGATGTTCCGCTTACCACGGTGCATCAGCCGGTTTACGATATGGGGGTAGAAGCAGTCAGGCAGCTTGCGGCTGAAGTGGAAAGCGAAAGAGGTTCCCGAAAATGTATTACATTTCAACCGGTGCTTATAGAAAGGGCAAGTGTTGCGGATAAGAAAAGGAGCAAAATAAAATGAAGATACTGAATTTTGGCTCAATGAATATTGATTATACATATAAAGTGGAGCATATTGTGACACCTGGGGAGACAATTTCCTCCAATGGGATTGAAGTGTTTCCGGGTGGGAAAGGATTGAATCAGTCCGTTGCGCTTGCAAAGGCGAAAGCAGAAGTCTATCATGCAGGTATGATAGGAAAAGATGGACTGTTTTTAAAGGAGGTCTGTGAAAAGTCAGGCGTACATACAAACTATATTAAATGCATTGAAGAGAGAACCGGCAATGCCATGATACAGGTCAGTGAAGAAGGGCAAAACAGCATTATCCTATTTGCGGGTGCAAACCGGAAAAATACAAAAGAATATATAAAAGAAGTCCTGAAACATTTTGAAAAGGGGGATTTTCTGCTTTTGCAAAATGAGATAAATCTTATATCGGAGTTGATTGACGAAGGAAAAGAAAGGGGAATGACGATTGTCCTGAATCCCTCTCCGTTTGACAGGGAACTCCTTTATGCCAAGATGGAAAAGGTTGATTATTTTCTGATTAATGAAGTGGAAGGAAAGCAGATCACAGGAGAATTGCGGAGCGATCATATTTTAAAAGAAATGCAAAAACGGTATCCGAAAGCCGGAGTTGTTCTGACGCTTGGGGAAAAAGGAGCGATATATCAGGATCAGACGCAGACAGTCATTCAGAATGCGGTTAAGACAAATGTGGTAGATACTACCGCCGCCGGAGATACCTTTACCGGCTATTTCCTTGCGGCGGTTATGGAAAAGCGCATGAAGCAAGAAGCGTTGAAAGAAGCGGCATATGCAGCCGCGCTTGCGGTATCACGAAAAGGGGCGTCAGTTTCGATACCTGAAAAAGAAGAAGTTATTCGACTGATATCAAAAAAAGAAGGAAAGGGGAGTATTAGATTATAGTAGATTGACTTCTGATTTCAAAAGTTGTAAGATGAAATCAGCACAATCTGACCTGAAGAATGTTCTGAAAGGGAAGGCCGTGAAACCAGAAGCAAAGAAGCTCTGACGAAAATGAGAGCTGTCAGTCGATACCAAACTGTCTGTAAAGGTGGGCCTTTTAGGCCCATTTTTTGTTTTTCAGCAAGTCTGACGGACTTGCCAATCCGGAGCTGGATGATACGTAAGGATGAAAAACAGAGGAAAGGAAACACGGCAAAAAAGGAAACACAGGAGGTTATCATGGAAAATGAGACAAGAATCGCGGTGATTGGAATTATTATTGAGGATAAGTCTCAGGCGGGAGCCGTCAATGAACTTCTCCATCAGTACGGAAACTATATTATCGGACGGATGGGTCTTCCCTATGAGAAAAAGAAAGTTAATATTATCAGTATTGTACTGGATGCGCCGGGAGATATTATCAGCGCTCTGTCCGGGAAGCTGGGGCGCCTCTGGGGTGTGAGCTCCAAAGCTCTTTATACAAAAACAGGAGAAAAGGCGTGCGAAGAACAAGGAAGAGAGGAATAAGAAACTGTGACAGATAGCAGGACAATGGCACTGATCGATGCGCTGGAACAAGGGGCGAAGCTGACAAGAGAAGAATGGCGGCATGTGCTGACCAAACGAAACAAAGAGATAGCGGATGTGGTGTTTCAGAAGGCATCGGCTGTACGGGACCATGTCTATGGAAAGAAGATTTACATTCGGGGTCTGATTGAGTTTACGAATTACTGTAAAAATGACTGCTATTACTGCGGAATCCGAAGGAGTGCAGGGGCGTCCCGCTACCGGCTTTCCAAGGAGGAGATTTTGAGCTGCTGCGAGTCCGGGTATGCATACGGTTTTCGAACCTTTGTGTTGCAGGGAGGAGAAGATCCGTATTTTACAGAGGATAGAATAGAGGATCTGATCCGGGCGGTAAAGTCCGAATTTCCGGACTGTGCGCTGACACTCTCTGTTGGGGAAAAATCTGAGAAGGCTTACCGGAAGTTTCGTGAGGCAGGAGCGGATCGGTATTTGCTGCGCCATGAGACAGCAAACCGGGAGCATTATAAGAGACTCCATCCATCTGCCCAGACATTAGAACACAGGATGAGCTGTCTTGCTGCTTTAAAACGTCTGGGGTTTCAGACAGGGGCAGGCTTTATGGTTGGATCGCCTTACCAGACGACAGAATGTTTCATTGACGATCTGCAGTTTTTGCAGGAATTTCGGCCGGAAATGGTAGGGATCGGGCCGTTTATCCCACACCATGACACTCCGTTTGCGGGAGAAGAGGCAGGAAGCGTGGAATTGACACTCTATCTGCTTGCGCTTGTGCGGCTGATGCTTCCGTGTGTTTTACTTCCGGCTACGACCGCTCTTGGCACGGCGTCGGAAAACGGCACCATGAAGGGAATTCTGGCGGGGGCAAATGTCGTCATGCCAAATCTGTCTCCGCAGAACGTGAGAGGCAAATACCTCCTCTACGACAACAAAAGAAACACGGGACTGGAGGCTGGGGAAAGTCTGGCGCTTCTTAAAGAAGCGGTGAGTACGATTGGCTATGAGGTGGTCACAGACCGTGGAGATTATCAATCACTGAAGGGGAAGAAAAACTGACCCGAAGAAAGGAAGAAAGAAGATGTACGATCCAAAATCAAAACATGCAGAGGATTTCATCAATCACGAGGAAATTATGGAAACCCTGGATTATGCTCGGAAGAACAAAACGAACAGGGAACTCATTGGTGAGATCCTTGAAAAGGCAAAAAAACGGAAAGGCTTAAGTCACCGGGAAGCCGCAGTGCTTTTGGACTGTGAGCTGGATGACAAAAATCAGGAGATCTTTACTCTGGCGGAGCAGATTAAAAAAGATTTCTACGGAAACCGCATCGTAATGTTTGCGCCGTTGTATCTCTCAAACTATTGCGTGAATGGATGTCTTTACTGTCCATATCATCTTAAAAACAAGCACATTGCGAGAAAGAAACTGACGCAGGATGAAATTCGCGCGGAGGTGACGGCGCTTCAGGATATGGGGCACAAGAGGTTGGCTATTGAGACCGGGGAAGATCCGGTGAACTGTCCTATTGAATATGTACTCGAAAGCATAAAAACGATCTATGACATGAAGCACAAAAACGGGGCGATCCGCCGGGTAAATGTGAATATTGCCGCTACCACGGTGGAGAATTACAGAAAGCTAAAAGAGGCCGGGATTGGAACCTATATTCTGTTCCAGGAGACCTACCATAAGGAGAGCTATCTGAAACTCCATCCGACCGGTCCGAAACATAATTATGACTATCATACGGAAGCTATGGATAGAGCGATGGAAGGCGGAATTGACGATGTGGGATGCGGCGTCCTGTTTGGTCTGGAGCTTTACCGATATGAATTTGCCGGTCTTTTGATGCACGCGGAACATCTGGAGGCAGTATACGGTGTCGGGCCGCATACGATCAGTGTTCCAAGAATCAAAAAAGCGGACGATATAGATCCGGATATGTTTGATAATGGAATCGATGACGATACATTTGCGAAGATCGTGGCCTGCATCCGGATTGCGGTGCCGTATACCGGTATGATTCTGTCCACAAGAGAAAGTAAGAAATGCAGAGAGCGGGTGCTCCACCTTGGAATTTCGCAGATTTCCGGTGGTTCCAGGACAAGTGTGGGAGGCTATGTGGAGGAAGAGGCAGAAGATGAATCCTCCGAACAGTTTGATGTGAGCGACAAGAGGACATTGGATGAGGTGGTCAACTGGCTGATGGACATGGAGTATATTCCAAGCTTTTGCACTGCATGTTACCGGGAAGGGCGGACAGGAGACCGTTTTATGTCCCTTTGTAAGTCCGGCCAGATTCACAACTGTTGTCTGCCAAACGCCCTGATGACGCTGAAAGAATATCTTATGGATTATGCTTCCCAAGATACAAGAGAGAAAGGGGAGGCGATGATCGCGCGGGAAATCGAGAACATTCCAAAAGAGAAAGTCAGGCAGATTGTCAGAGAGCATCTGGAAGAAATCGAAAAAGGGAACCGGGACTTTAGATTTTAGTGAAAAAGGAGGGACAGAATATGGGGATCAATGCAACCCCTGTGGCTGAACGGCTCCATATTGGATTTTTTGGAAAGCGAAACGCCGGAAAATCAAGTGTGATGAACCGGGTAACAGGGCAGAACCTGGCCGTTGTCTCCGAGATAAAAGGGACGACGACCGACCCGGTGTATAAGACGATGGAACTTCTGCCCCTTGGTCCGGTAATGATGATGGATACACCGGGTATGGATGATGAAGGAGACCTTGGGTCACTCCGGGTGGAAAAAAGTTACCAGGCACTTCGTAAGGCGGATCTGGCGGTGATGGTACTCGATGGAACCCGGAATCCGGATGAGGAAGATGAGAAAGTCTTGCGGAAAATTCAAGAAAAGGGGATTCCTTATGTTGTTGCAGTGAATAAATGGGATGTCTGGGGCGAAAAAGTAGATGAGTGGAACGGTAAGGGCAGACTCCACGTCTGGGGAATCCCGGATGAGCGAATTGTTCTGGTCAGTGCCGAGACCGGAACGGGTATGGAAGAACTGAAAGCTGTTATAGCGGAAGCAGCCAGAGTGCAGGAGCCGGAAAAAAGGCTTGTGGCTGATCTCATTCGACCGTCGGATCTGGTTGTACTTGTCATTCCGATTGATAAAGCCGCGCCAAAAGGAAGATTGATTTTACCGCAGCAGCAGGTGATCCGGGAGCTTCTGGACGTGGGAGTGAGGATGCTTGTCGTAAGAGACGACAGACTTGGGGACGCTCTGGATCGTATTGGTGAAAAGCCGGCCCTTGTGATTACGGACAGTCAGGTATTCAGGGAGGTATCGAAGATCACGCCGAAGGAAGTGTATCTGACTTCGTTTTCCATCCTTTTCGCAAGATATAAAGGAGATCTGAAGCATACAGTCCAGGGGGCAAGAGTCTTAAAAACGATAAAAGACGGCGACAACATCCTAATCAGTGAAGGGTGTACCCATCATCGTCAATGCGGTGATATAGGAACAGAAAAACTCCCGGAGTGGATTCGAAATTATACAGGAAAGTCCCCGGAGTTTTCCTTTACTTCGGGGACAGAATTTCCGCAGGATCTGAGTCCGTATCGTTTGATTGTACATTGCGGTGGATGTATGTTGAATGAAAAAGAAATGCGGTATCGGTACGCCTGCGCCCAAAGACAAGGGATTCCGATGACAAATTATGGAATTTTAATTGCGTTTATCCATGGGATTTTGGAGCGAAGCCTGGAGATATTTGAAGTTTGACTATTCAAAGGAGAAGAAAAAAAGCCGGGAGATGAATCGAAATCTCCCGGCTTTTGTGCGTATCTGTTTCTATAATGAAATGTGGTTGGATGTCTGCCTGTTTCTCTTGTTATTTCAGGAAGAAGCGCACCATTTTATCGTGAAGTCTCCGATATGGCTGATAGCGCATCGGCAGGTCAATCCATGTCTTTTTATCTACAATGCTCTTATAATGCGAAAACGTATCAAATCCGATCTTTCCGTGATAAGCGCCCATTCCACTTTCTCCAAATCCCCCAAATCCCATTTCTGTTGTGGCAAGATGAATGATCGTATCATTGATACATCCGCCGCCAAAACCACATCGTGCAGTGACCTTTTTAACTGCTGCTTTATCGGAAGTAAAGAAGTAAAGCGCCAGAGGGTGAGGATGTGTATTGATGATGTGGATCACGTCATCCAGATGGTCAAATGTCAGGACGGGCATAACAGGGCCAAAGATTTCCTCCTGCATCACAGCGTCATCAAATGTTACATTGTCCAGAACAGTAGGCTCAATGCGAAGAGCATTTGCATCTGAAGCCCCACCGTGTACTACTTTTTTAGCTTCAATCAGTCCCAGAATCCGATCAAAATGCTTTTTATTGATGATTTTTCCATAATTCGGATTACGAAGGGGATGTTTTCCATACTGCTTTTGAATCTGTTTTATGATTTCTTTGACTAACTGGTCTTTTACAGCGCGGTGACAGAAGACATAATCCGGGGCGACACACGTCTGTCCGCAGTTTAGATATTTTCCAAAAACAATGCGTTTTGCCGCCAGTTTCAGATTGGATGTCTGGTCAACGATACACGGGCTTTTCCCGCCCAGTTCCAAGGTAACAGGCGTCAGGTGTTCGGAAGCCTTTCGCATCACTTCTTTTCCGACACTTTGGCTTCCGGTGAAAAATATATAGTCAAAATGCTCCCGCAATAGACAGGCGTTTTCTGCCCGCCCTCCTGTCACAACGGCTACATATTGCGGATCAAAGCACTGGGACAGAATTTTCTGAAGAATGGCACTGGTATAAGGAGAGTAAGCGCTCGGTTTTACAATGGCTGTATTTCCTGCCGCCAGTGCATCAGCCAAAGGTGAGAGCGTCAGTAGAAAAGGATAATTCCATGGACTCATAATGAGTACAACGCCGTAAGGAGATGGCTTTTGAAAACTTCTGGAATGAAACTGGGACAGAGGAGTATGGACTCGTTTTTCTCTGGCAAACTGCCGAATGTGCTTTAGCATGTAACTGATTTCTTCGAGAACAAGTCCGGTTTCACACATATAACTTTCAAATCCACTTTTTCCAAGATCCTTTTTTAAGGCATCGTGGATTGCGTTTTCATTTGCGGAAATTGCGGAATAAAGTTTGCGTAGCGCGGTGATCCGCAAATTGACCGGCAGTGTTGCTCCGGTTTCAAAGTAGGTTCTCTGTCTGACAACAAGTTCTTTCATTTCGTGTTCCGTCATGGTTTGTCACTCCTTTCGTATCATTCGCCGTGATCGGATCTATCAGAATCTTTTTTGGGATTCTCTGGATTTGGCATCAGCATATAGTAGAAGGTTTCCAGTTCGGCTGCACTCATCAGCACAGGAACGGGATAGAGCGGGTTGGCTTCCTTGTCTGCATAATGGGCCAGTTTCGGGACGTCTGTCTCCTGGATTTCCGGAATATGATTGCCGATACCAAAGCGTTTTTTCATTTCCTGGATAGCAGAAATAAAACACTTTGCGGCTTCATCACATGGAGTATTTGGATCTGTCAGTCCGGCCGCAACCGCCAGTCGGGCCAGTTTGGGATGTATGACTTCTCCGTAGGCTTTTAAGACCATTGGGAGAATGACCGCATTGGCGAGGCCGTGCGGGACATTATATTCTCCACCCAAAGAATGAGCTACGGCATGAACGTATCCCACGTAGGACTTTGTAAATGCACATCCGGCATAGAAAGAGGCTCGCAGCATATTACGGCGTGCTTCTACGTTGCGTCCATCCTCATATGCGGTGTAGATATTTTCAAAAATCAGCTTTACAGCCAGAATGGCGTCTTTGCGCGTGCCGTAAGTAGTGGAATTGCCAATATACGCCTCTACTGCATGAGTCAAGGCATCCATCCCGGTAGTAGCGGTTATGAAAGGTGGCAAGCTTATTGTAACTTTCGGATCCAGAACCGCATATCTCGGAATCAGCGGGAAGTCATTAATCGCATATTTGTGGCGAGTATGGGCGTCTGTGATGACTGCCGCCAATGTCGTTTCGCTTCCGGTGCCGGCGGTGGTCGGTATCGCCATCAAAAGAGGGAGCTTTTTGTGTACTTTCAAAATTCCTTTCATCTTGGAAAGCGGTTGTTTAGGCTTTACAATACAGGCCCCGACCGCCTTGGCGCAGTCTATGCTGGAGCCGCCGCCGAATCCGATGATGCAGTCACAACATTCGGATTTATAAAGAGCGATAGCTTCATATACATTCGTGGTTGTAGGATTGGCCACGGTTTTGTCATAGATACAGTAAGGAACTTCGGCCTGATCCAGAGCTTTTTCTAACCGGAAAGTCAGGCCAAGTTTCCGGATACCGGCATCTGTAATAATCAGAACTTTGTCGCAATGGTTGCTTTTGATTATGTCCGGAAGAGCGTTGACACTGCCTACAATTTTCGGTTTCCGATAGGGAAGAAAGGGCAAAGCAAGCTTTAAACCAGTCTGGAAAGTTCTGCAATATATTCTTTTTAATGTATTCATAATAAACAATCCTTTCTGAAATAGAAGTCATTCACTTTTATTATGGGCAATTTTACCAGGAAAATATTAGCATTTAAGAAAAGAATTGTCAATAACAACGGGAGAATGGAAAAAATATCTGTGTAGAATGATCTGTTTCCATTCAGAGAAGAACATATGTGGAAGTACCTTATGGGATTGACCATGTTTCACTTTTTTTGAAGAATCTCAAAAGTAGATTAAAGGACATTCACAATAAACAAAAACGTCTTTTAATAAGACGAAAAAGAGACTAAGAAATGACATAATTGACAAAAAAACAGTTGACTATTGACATTTAATATAGATAAAATGTATTATAAACATAATTAATAATATTATTAAACGAGATAAATGAAAATTTTGCGTCTTTTAATCAGGATAATTTAAAGACGTAGAGTCTCAAACTGTGCACAGGAGGAAGAGAAGATGAAAAAGCGGATTTTAGAAGGAGGATGAAAAGATGAGTTTTTGGAATCCATTGACTTGTATTACGGGATGCCTTGTCGTGTATTCAATAGGAGAGATTTTGTCAAAAAAGACAAAAGGGGCGATTTCCTCATTGTTGTTTGCGTGCGTACTGTTTCTTGCAGGATTCTGGAGTGGAATTTTACCGGATGATATTACAACCCAGTCAGGGTTAGTAACTGTCATGTCAAATTTTGGTACCGCTTTTATGATTACTAATATCGGTACTTTAATTAACCTGGAAGATATGATACGGGAATGGAAGACCGTAGTCATCGCGCTCGTGAGTATAGGAGCGATTGCATTGATTTGTTTTACTGTAGGCTCTCTGATTTTCGGAAGAGAATATGCGTTAATTGCAGCCCCTCCGGTGGCAGGATCGACTGTGGCGGGGATCATAGTGACAGGTGCGGCGGAAGCGGCTAACAGGCCGGAACTGGCAGCTTTTGCGGTTTTGGTTCTTTCGGTTCAAAAATTTTTTGGTATTCCGATTTCCACATTCTGTATCCGGAAAGATCTGGGCATAAAAAGACAGCAAGGTTATTTTAAAAAGCAGGTGGAAACAACGAAAGCGCTGCGTCTTCCGAGTATGCGTATTTTTAAAGAAACACCAAAAAATCTACGGACAAATACAATCTATATCTGCAAAGTAGCATTGGTTGCCTGTCTGGCTGATTTTGTCGGGAAAGCAACATTGATTCCGGGATCCAGTCCGGAAAACTATATTTTAAATCCAAATATTTCCTACCTGTTATTTGGCTTGATTTTTGCAAGAATCGGGTTTCTCGAAAAGGATATTTTTGCAAAATCCGGATCTTCTGGCATTATTACGTTTGGTCTGCTTTTGATGCTTCCGGGCAGCCTTGCCCAGGTATCACCATCCAGCCTGTTGAGTATGATCGTACCGGTATTTGGAATTCTTTTGCTTTGCTCTATTGGAATTACTGCACTTTGTGGACTGATAGGAAAGATGTTGGGGTATTCCCCGTTTGCTTCAGCGGCAATCGGCGTTACCTGCATGCTTGCTTATCCTGCAACACAGATTATTACAACAGAGGCAGTAGATTCTTTTGAATGGGAGGGAGAGGACCGGCAAAGAGCGATGGACTATATGCTTCCTAAAATGATCATCGGAGGATTTGTAACAGTTACCATTGCCTCCGTAGCATTCGCAAGTATTATCAGTCCGATGATATTTAGTTAATGAGAAGTTTTACAGAAAAAGGAGGTAGTAACATGGACGGAGAAATTGCGTCAAAAGAGATTGAGCGAAAAAGGGGTGAGCTCGATGAAATCAGCCAGTATATCTGGAGGAATCCAGAAGCAGGTTTTAAAGAAGTCAAGGCAAGTGAAAAAGTAGCTGACTATCTGGAAAGAGAAGGCTTTCGGGTAGAGAGGGGAGCAGGAGGTGTGCCGACAGCAATCAAGGCTTCCTATGGAAATGGGCATCCGGTGATTGGATTTATGGGAGAATTTGACGCATTGCCGGGACTGAGCCAGAAAGTTTCTTCCAAGAAAGAAGAAATTCCGGAACAGACATACGGTCACGGATGTGGACACAACCTGCTCTGTACGGCACATGTAGGAGCTGTCATTGGGCTGAAAGAAGAGATGATTCAAAAAAATCTTCCGGGAACGATTTTGTTTTTTGCCTGTCCGGGTGAAGAACTTCTGACAGGGAAACCGCTGATGGCAAGAGGCGGAGCGTTTGAAGGAGTTGATGTTGCGATAAACTTTCATCCAAATAAAATCAATGAAGCAACAACCGGAGTTTCTACAGCGGTAAATTCGATGAAGTTCCGATTCCATGGGGTCTCGTCTCATGCGGCAAATGCCCCGGAAAACGGAAGAAGCGCACTGGATGCAGTGGAACTGACAAATGTAGGAGCCAACTATTTAAGAGAACATGTTCCGTCAGATGTCAGGATCCACTATACGATCACGGACGGTGGAATTGTTCCTAATGTTGTACCGGATCAGGCGGAAGTGTGGTATTATGTACGGGCATTTTCAAGGGAAGTGGTAGAAGATGTGTACAATCGCCTTGTACGGGTAGCAAAGGGAGCTGCAATGATGACAGATACTTCAGTCGAAGTGGAATTTCTCGGAGGGTGCTACAATACGATGAATAACAGAATTCTTGCGGAAGTGGTCGCGGAATCTATGAATGAGATCGCACAAGAACCATGGACGCAGGAGGAAATCGCATTTGCGGCCGAGCTGGATGCACAGATGCCGGTGGCGGCAGAAGCGACAAGAAAAAAATATGGTTTGCCGGCAGGAACCCATCTGTATGAAGGACCAGGAAAAGTAACCTGTTTTAATAGTTATGGATCCACGGATATTGGGGATGTCATGCATTTGATGCCGACCGCTTATTTCTTTACAGCATGTACCAATATGGGAGCACCGGCTCATAGCTGGCAGTTTACGGCCTGTGCAGGAAGCAGTATAGGTGAAAAAGGAATGATATATGCCGCGAAAGTTATGGCATGTTATGGCGTCAAACTGATAGAACAGCCGGAGATTCTAAGAAAGGCAAAGGAAGAGTTTGACCGTCAGATGGAAGGAAGAACCTATAAATGTCCGATACCGGATGAAATCGGAGTTCCGGAATAAAGGAGGCAGGGGATGGTGGATTTTATAAAAGAAGCGGAAACAATCCAGCAACAGGTAGTCTTATGGAGGAGAGATCTGCATCAGTGTCCGGAATTACTGTTGGATCTTCCTAAAACATCCGCTTATGTAGAGCGGGAACTTCAGAAAATGGGATATGAAACAGAGCGGATCTGTCAGTCAGGTCTTACAACTGTCCTTGATAGTGGGAAACCGGGAAAAACTCTGCTTTTAAGAGCCGACATGGATGCGCTTCCGATACAGGAGGAAAGTGGACTTCCATATGCAAGCAGAACACCTGGAGTCAGCCATGCATGCGGCCATGACACACATATGGCAATTCTTCTTGGGGCTGCCAGACTTTTGCATGAGCACAGACATGAATTTTGTGGAAAGATCAAATTTATGTTTCAACCGGGAGAAGAAGGAGGCGGAGGCGCCAGATTGATGATCCAGTCAGGAATTCTGGAAAATCCCAAAGTCGACGCTTGTATGGGCTTTCATCAGGTTGTGGCAAGGGATCATCTTCCGACAGGCACGGTGGGATATACGAAAGGGGCTATGATGGCTTCAGCAGATATATTTCAGATACGGGTTTACGGAAAGAGTGCTCATGGAGCCAGTCCTGAATCCGGAGTGAATCCAATTCAGATTTTGACACAGATATACAGTGCTATACAGGTGATAGAATGTGCGGAAAAACCACGCAGCGCACAGCTTGCTCTTACAATCGGGCAGATCAATGCTGGAAAAGCAGGAAATGTGATTCCGGAAACAGGTTACATGTGCGGAAGTATAAGGGCTTACGAAGAGAGCGTCAGAGAACTGGCGAAACAAAGACTTGCAGAAATCTCTACACAGACCGCGGAGATGTTTGGAGGGCGGGCTGAAGTAATATTTACCAGTGAACTTCCGGCGACAGTCAACGATGATACAGTGGGAGAAGAGATGTTTGGTTATGTCAAAGAACTGCTTGGGAAAGAGCAGACGAAAATACTTCCTCCTATCATGGGATCAGAAGATTTTGGGGAAGTGTTAAAAGAAGTGCCGGGAGTATTTTTTCGGATCAGTCTGGGAGACAAGCAGGAGGGTTATCCGTATATCAGCCATAACGCAAAAGTAATCTTTAATGAAGATGGAATGAAAAATGCAGTTGCGGCCTTTGCGTACTGTGCTGTGAAATGGCTAAACGCCCATCAGACAATGTGACATACATAATCAATATAGGAACGGAATAGAGCGTATCTGTGTTTGGCGTCAGATACGCTCTGTTTTCGTAAAAAGTTTAATTCAGGATTCGGTATGCTTTTTCCGGCCTTCCACGGTTTGGAAGGTGGTCCGTAGTGATTTCTTCTGCTACGCCACAATTCAGAAGACGTTTCAAGAGACGGTTGGCACTGCGTGGTGTGATGTCAAGCGCAGAGGCAAGATTCTGTGAAGTCACATGTTCATTGTTAAGCGTCTCAAGGGCAGTAACAAAACGACGGACATAAGAAAGAGAAAAGCCGGTACGTCTGGAGAGCGCATCCAGATAGTCTCTTCCATACTCTGAAGACTGGGATCTGGCCTGCCTTTGGAATAGGAACTGGGACGAATACTGCTGATTCAATGCGGCGATTGTCGTCTGGTTCTGAAGCATTGCTTTCAGAGAAACTTCCTGAAGTAATGTAGTAATGGCTTCTTTCAGAATCTCATATTTAGGATAAACAAAGTAGGTTTTGACCCCGGCATGGAGCAGATCCGGCATAATATTGCTAAAACGTGTAACAGAATACTGGATTCGTCCTTCCCTCCAGAGACGGATATGTCTTTCTTTAATTTTTTCTTCCATTTCACAAAGCTGTTCGAGAGAATAGCTGGAAGTGTTCTGGTAAATCTCCATAATCAGATCGTGAAACTCTCCCCGTTTGAGAAAGTCATATAACGGCCGGTCCGGCTCTCCGGAATACCATTCCATCAGGTCATAATAGCCTCGTTCCAGATAGAAGTCTTTCTCATTATATTGAATCTGAAAAAAAGACTCATAATAACACAGGGGGCTGCTTCCAAAAGAAATAAGGGGTTTGGGAAGAGAAGGAACACGTTGGCAGATGGCTGCTCTTGGAACAGGCCCACTGACAAGGAATCCGTCATAATCCGGCTCCAGAGCGAGGTAAAGCTCTCCTGCATCTTGAAAATCTTTGTATATAAAATAGGATAGTTCGCAATTTAATGCAAGGGACTGATAATAGTTTTTTGCATAATCATTTAAGAACTCTGTTAAAATAACTGCAATTTTCATATTTGAACTCCAATCCTGATAATGCACAGAAAATAATGTATATCATTTTTGATAGTATCAATGATAACGTATCACTTTTTTTATTTCAATCATTTTTGACAGAAAAAGGGAAATAAATGGAATGAAAAATTTTACCACTAAATAAAAGAATCTGCCTGTTTCAAAGCAGATTCTTTTATTATTGATGATGTTGTGCATAGCAGGTGGTTTGTTCTCAAAGTTCTGTTTTGGGGAACAAACCCAAATTTCGCAATGTGAAACACGGCCATGATCTAACAATTAGAAGAAATCAGCATCAACCGGATTCTCTGTTTTATAAACTTACTTTTTGGAATTTATTCAACAACCTGAAGATCTTTTGGATACTTAGTTAAAACTTCACATCCATCTTCTGTAACGATAACTAAATCTTCAATTCGTACACCAACATTATCTTTCAAATAAATACCAGGTTCGATGGAAAAGCACATTCCCACTTCTGCAACAAGATCACAGGACGGACTTGCTTCTGGTGGCTCATGGACAGTCATACCGACTCCATGGCCAGTACGGGTAAGGAAGTATTCACCATACCCGGCATCTGAGATTACTTTGCGGGCCACTGCGTCAATATCAGACATTTTTACCCCGGGTTTCACAAAATCTATGGCAGCTTGCTGTGCCTGTTTTACGATTTCATAAACTTTACGATGTTCTTCACTAACACTCTTATAGAAAACAGTTCTTGTCATATCGCACCAGTAATTATTGATAGGTGCCCACAAATCGAAAAGAACAGCATCACCTTCATGAAGCATTTCTCCAGCTACAGCCCCGTGATGAGGTTCAGCGGCATTTTTTCCGTAACATACATATTGCAACTGGATGTCTTGAACAGCACCGTGTTTTTCAAAAAACTCCTCGATCATGTTGGAAAGAGTTAATTCGTCTAACTCAGGGCTGATATGGTTAATGCCAAATTCTACTGCCATATCATTGATCTTGGCTGCATGGCGCAATGCTTCTCGTTCAGATTCATCCTTGTGAGACTTGCAGATATCAATTGGTTCAGAACCAAATTCCGGGATAATATCGTTTCGTTCTTTTAATATAGAAATCGTATGTTTACTTGCCCAGTTTTTATCAAAACCTACAGGGCCTGGAACTAATTCATCCGCAATGAGTTTATATGGGTTTTCACCATCCGCATAGTAGTGCATAGTTACACCATCTAAAGGAGCAAAACAGAATAAGTTATTCATGAAAGCATGTACATCACCATCATCTTTTATGAGAATAGCTCCGCAACGTTCCATAGGATTAACGATGCGTCCTGTGAGCCAGAAGATAGACGGGTCATCAGACACAAGAATCTGTTTTAATCCTAATTTTTTCATTTCAGTAATTACTCTCTTTAAACGTTCTTTGTTCATCATGAAAATCAACCTCCTATCATGATTTTATAATATATATTGTTATTCCTGAGTTTCTGATTTGGCAGAAGTGTTCTTATCTCTTATTCTGGCAAGTTCCAAGCGTCTTTCTTTTGTAAGTTTCCGGAAAATAAGGGTCGCAATCAGTGCTATACAAAGCATAACGATAAATGTTTTGAAAATAGCTTCATATCCGGCAAGACCTTTGAAATGTTCCAGACACCATCCATTATACATTGGCATAATACTTTCTGCAATTCCGTATCCGATTGGAGAGAGGATAAAAGTAGTAGCGCCCATGATTTCGACCGGATAATCGCCTTCCTCTAAGACTGCGTAATGCAATGCCTGAGCGCTATACATGAAGCTGCATAACAATGCAATTGAGATAACAAGCATCCACATAAAATTCATAGAACGTGGTGTGAAAAGCAGTCCGGAAACTCCAATAATCATCAATATGATATCAACTAACAACATATTAGATAACCCTTTCCGGTCGGCAATCTGTCCGCCAATCCAACAACCACAAAAACGAAAACCATTGGCAGCATATCCCATGATGCTTGCTAATGCGGCAGACATCCCAAATGCAGCGGTACAATAAGGTACGACATAGTTATAAGTAATAATGACGCCATAAGTCATGAACATCATAATGACAACACACCAGGTAGTCGGTTTCTTCAAGGTTGTCAATACATTTTTTGCAAAACTGGTATTTTTCTGTGACTTATTTTTATTTTCCAAGAAATCCGGAAGTGTTTTCTTGAGGGCAAAGTAAACAATGATACCTACAATGATAGCTTCCGCACCGTAGAAAGTAATAAGTCCGGTAATTCCGTTAGCTTCCCCAATCTTATTGGCAACGGCGGTATATGCTGCAAGGACAACAAGTCCGGTGAGGAAATTAAGCATACCTCTTACCATATCAAACAAAGCATATCCGCGCCCTTGTTCTTCCGGCTTGCATAATGCACGAAGTGCTTTCATGCATGGATTCCAGAATGTTAAGATGGAAGTAACGCCCCAAAGTCCATAAATTGCAACGTGAATCGGGAAGACAGGTTTCATAAGCAAGATAATAGCACTTGCACCGGTTACAATTAAAGAGCCGGAAATAGCTAATTTTAATGATACTCTGTCAGCAACCCAGCCACCTAAGCAATAACCTATGATGGCCAGAGCGCCGTAGATACTTCCGAGCATTCCCATTTGCAGGTCATTAATTCCAAAGTATGCCACATAGGCGTCGTAGTAATAGTAACGAAAATATGGAAGGAGATAGACGCTCATTCCGGCTATTGCCACTAGTATAATGACAAAGCGATTTTTTTTGTAGCTGCGAGTTTCCATATACGCACACCCTTTCGAAAATAAATAATTAAATATTTGGCCGAAGGAATTCCTTTTTGTTATAGGTATTTTCTCTTAATTTATAGATAAATGCAAATCAATATTTTTTCCATTGTGGAAATAAAAATAATTCATATTTTCCAAAACAGAAAAAACATGTCGAAATCTCTTATAAATCCAAGTATAATATAGATAAATAATTAACAAAGTGAAAAGTTTTTCCAATTTGGAAACAAAAAAGCAAAAATATGATAATATAAAGCAATAACGTAGTTAGGAGGAATATGATGGAGTACATGATGCAAAATGATTTACTGGAACATATAGGTAGAAAAATTAAGTTTTATCGTGTAAAGCGAAAACTTACAGTCACACAGTTAGCACGAATGGTACACTTAAGTCCTTCTGCTATTTCAAAATATGAAAACGCAAAATTATCCATAGATATTCGGACATTATTTCATATTGCGGAAGCTCTGGATGTGACAGTAAATCAACTGCTTGATTATCAAAAAAGTGTTAAACAAGAGAAATATCGAACGAATACAATCAATTTTTTCAGACGCAGTAATTTGTTTTATATGTATCAATACTTTGGAATTGATAAGCAGATTCATGCCTGTGTTTTTGAAGTAACTGATGGGGACGATAAAGATCAGGTGTCGGTATATTATTCTTGCGAAGATTTGGAACATTATGTGGATTCGGGATATATTTATAAAGGGGTGATGTCCTGTCATGATCTCGTTACAAATTTCTATTTGAAAAATCCATATAATTTTAGCGACGAATTTTTCATTTGTGCCAAATCTACGTTTTTGCAGGGGAGTATTACAACAGGGCTGTTGAGTGCGCTGTCTCAATCGCTACGCAATCCTTACGCTACAAAAGTGATTTTTTCCCTTACTCCGTTGGAGAAGAATGAAAAGTTAAAAGAGTGGTTACGTATAGCGGATAAAGAGAGTTATAGCGAAATAAAAAGAACAAATTCACTGGTAGTATATTGATATGGATAGGAACAGAATCGCCAGAAGCGGTATTTGCCGATACTGGCGATTTCTAGTTAGGCGATTTTTTTACAGCCCCTAAATTTTATGGAAACGAAGAACATCATGCCGGGGTGGATAAAATCCAACAAAGTTTTAACTGGAAATATTTACATAAAAATAAAATCATGTTACACTTTCAATGAATTATTTACGTAAATTTTAAAGGCGAAGGAGGTGTGCGTGTGGGAGCTACTATTAAGGAAGTTGCAAAAGAAGCGGGCGTTTCCATTGCAACGGTGTCTCATGTCATAAACGGAACGAGATACGTAAGTCCAGAGTTGATAAAAAAAGTAGAAAACGCAATGCACGAAACCGGTTATACGGAAAAGTACCGTAAGAAAAAAGAAGAATGGAAAACAGGGACAAAAACGGTTGTGGCCGTTGTAGTGCCTGAAGCGGGTGGGACCTTATATATCAGGCTGGTGAGAGATATATCGGAAAGCCTGTTAAAAAAAGGGTATTTGACTGCGGTATATTACAGTAATTACGATACGGAACTGGAAAAAAACATCCTTTTGCGTCTGTGCGGGGACAGGAATATAGCGGGGATTATTTTGATTCCGTGTACTGCGGACAGGAAAAATTACGAAAAGGTTTTGGCAAGAGAAATTCCGCTTGTTTTTTTGGAGAGAAAGGTAGAAGGAGAAGATGACTGTGTTCTTTCGGACAATGAGCAGGCAGTATATAAGGCGGTCAAACATCTGATTAAAAGCGGACATGAAAAAATAGCGGTTCTTTTGGGACGTATGGAATCAAGCACGGTAAAGGAACGGCTTGAAGGGTATCGGAAAGCAATGGTGGAATCCGGGCTGGAGTTTGACACAAGAAATATTCTTACGGTTATGAGAAATGAAGAATATGGGGAAAAGATAAAATGCTTTTACAGAGACAGACGCCCATCGGCTATTGTGTCGGGCAGTAATCATCTAACATTGAAACTGCTTAGAGTCATGCAGGAAATGGGGCTATGTTGTCCGGAAGATATATCCGTGGTGGGATTTGGAGATGAAGAGTGGTGCGAGCTGCTTACCCCGCCGCTTACGACAATTAAGCAGGATGTAGAAGGGATGGCAGAGGCAGCGGTTTTGAAAATAACGGATAAGATAGAAAAG
Source organism: Sellimonas intestinalis (assembly GCF_001280875.1). GTDB lineage: Bacteria > Bacillota > Clostridia > Lachnospirales > Lachnospiraceae > Sellimonas > Sellimonas intestinalis. Next base: position 463,096 of record NZ_LGAJ01000003.1, read on the forward strand.
CGCAAATGCAGCTTTGGAAGGATGAGGATTCCGGCGAAGCTGTTTATCCGTAAATCAACGCAGATGATCGGACGCGGGCCGTTTGGAGAAAAAGCGTTTTCGCCGGATGACATAACATTTACAGAGGAAGAAAAGGAAAAAATCAGAGAGGGGGACTTTAAGGTTGCTATTTCTTTTCATTATGGCGGCACGGCATGGAAGACGCTGCATGAAAACGGAATACGGGAAACACTGGAAAAATTCGGGATTACGGTAGTTGCGGTAACGGATGCACATTTTGACCCTTATCTTCAGGTTACGCAGTTGGAAGGAATCAGTATGCAAAGACCGGATGCGGTCATTGCCATTCCGTGTGACGATACCATTACGGCGCCGGTATTTAAAAAGCTCTCAAAAAAGGCGAAGCTTATCTTTATGAGTAATGTCCCGACAGGATTTGAGGCAAAGGATTACATAACATGTGTGTCTGTAAATGAACGGGAAAACGGCCGGATTGCGGCTTCTCTTATGGGGGAATATTTTAAAGGCAGACACCATGTAAAAGCGGGATTTATTAAACACGGAGCGGCGTTTTACGGTACCTATTTAAGAGATATGGTAGCTACACAGGTAATCTGCGAAAATTATCCGAACATTGAGATTGTGGCGGTAAGCAATTTTCTCAACATAGATGACGCATACAGGATATGTCGGGATATGATGAAAACCCACCCTGATATTGAAGCGCTTTATATCTGCTGGGACAGGCCGGCCCTTCAGGCTATCCGTGCGCTTAAGGAGCTGGGAAGGGAAGACGTGGCAATTTTTACTTATGATTTGGACGAAGAAATAGGGGAATATCTTGTACAGGAAAAAATGGTAAAGGGAATGGGGACGCAAAGACCTTATGAACAGGGAGTGGCGGTTGCGCTTGCTACGGCAAAGGCACTTCTTGGGAATACGCAGTACAAGTATGTGGGAGTTTCTCCTTATACTGTGCAGAAGAACAATTTTGTACGGGCGTGGAAAGAAATTATGCATGAACCGGTACCGAAAAAGCTGATAAATTTTTTTGACAAATAAATTAATTTACGTAAATCAAAAAAACAGAGCGTAAATATAACGAAAATAGATACACATAATTGACACTAATTTTTTGGTGTGATATCTTTTACGTAAACTAAAAGCTGCAGGAGAGCAGTGGAAAATAGGGGTTTGCAAAGGAGGATTCACAGATGAAAAAGAGATTAGTGTCAATTTTTTTATGTACGGTAATGACGGCTTGTACACTGGTAGGATGTACATCAAAATCAGCGATGGAAAACAAGGACAGCAGAAAGGAAGCAGCTAAAAAAGATGGAGATTATAGTTTCGCGTTTTTGACAAACACGTTGAATAATACGTTTCAATCTTCTATGAATGAGAAATTCGAAGAATTATGCAAGGATGAGGGATATGAGTATACGTGTTTTGATCCGGATTATGATTTGAATACCCAGTTAAGCCAGTTATCCGATGCGGCAAATCAGGAATTTGATGCGGTCTTTGTAATTCCGGTAGATTCGGCGGGGATACGGCAGGGACTTCAGGAGTTAAATGATGCAGGGGTTAAGGTCATCAATGTCGATACTGCGGTAATTGAAGACGACAGAGACTTGGTGGAAACGGTAATCGGGACAAACGCATATCAGGCAGGGGAACTGGTAGGAGAACAAATGGTAAGAGATTATCCGGATGGAGCAAGAATAGCGGTCTTGGATTTCCCGTCAAATGAAAGCTGTGTAGACAGAGTGGACGGTTTCTTTTCCGGGCTTGGAGACAATAAAAGTAAATTTGACATTGAGGCACAGCAGGACGGGAAAGCGGCGCTTGATGATTCTATGAAGCTGGCAGAAGATATTATTCAGGCAAATCCGGACATTGATGCGTTTTTCTGTATCAATGATCCGTCTGCGCTGGGTGCTGCTGCGGCAATTCAGGCGGCAAATAAAACAGGGGAAATCGGAGTGTACTCTATTGACGCTTCCCCGGATGGAAAAGCCGCATTGATTGACGGCTCATTTACAGCCGTTGCATGCCAAGTGCCTCTTGGAATTGCGGAAACGGCCGTGGAGTCAGCAGTTTCTCTTATGAAAGGGGATACAATCGAAAAAGAAATCTGGCTGGATTCCCATCTGGTTTCCGTGGATGAGGCAAAGGAGACAAAAGATAAGTGGCAGTAATCCGGCGGATAAAAAGACGGTAAGATACAAAAAAGGAACCGGCTTTTTGACCGGTTCCTTTCATTATAAGAAGAGGTGGTTTACAGATGGGCAGGACGATATTGGAAATGGAAAATATCAGTAAAAGCTTTGGGGCGACACAGGCGCTTTCTGGTATCGGCTTTTCACTGGAAGAAGGAGAAATCCATGCACTGCTCGGCGAGAACGGTGCGGGCAAATCGACGCTTATAAAGATACTTGGAGGGATTTATCAGCCTGACACAGGTATGATAAGAATTGACGGAAAAGAAGTCAAAATGGCAGGGGTGCAGGAAGCGCAGGAAACGGGTATCGGAATCATTCATCAGGAAATCGTGCTGGTGCCGTATTTAAGTGTATCGGAAAATATTTTTCTGGGACGAGAACTGAAAACAAAACTCGGAACAAAAGATATGAAAGCGATGAACCGGCAGGCAAAAGAAATGACGGAAAGACTCGGACTTTATGTGGATGTAACGATGCCGGTGGGAAAGCTTAGTATTGCACAGCAGCAGATGGTAGAAATCATCAAGGCGATTTCTTTTCATATTAAGATTCTTGTGATGGATGAGCCAACCTCCTCGCTTTCCGATGAAGAGGTTGAAAAGCTGTTTGAAACGATGAGAAAGCTGAAAAAGCAAAAGGTAAGCATTATTTATATCTCGCACCGTATGGAAGAACTTTATGAAGTTACCGATAAAATTACGGTTATGCGTGACGGTACATATGTGGGAACCGTAAAAACCAGGGAAACAAATACAGATGAGCTGGTAAGTATGATGGTGGGACGAAGTCTTACCAATTATTATACAAGAACTTATAATAAACTGGAAAAGGAACTTTTAAGAGTGGAACATCTGACAAAAAAAGGTGTTTTTTCAGATGTGAGTTTCTCGGTACGGGCAGGAGAAATTCTCGGGTTTTCGGGACTGGTCGGTGCGAAAAGAAGTGAAATCATGCAGGCGGTATTCGGAGCAGATACATATGACAGTGGAGAAATCTGGCTGGATGGAGAACAGGTACGTTTTAAAAATAGCCGCGATGCCATAGCAAAAGGGGTTGCCATGGTTCCGGAGGACAGAAAAAAGCAGGGACTTACTTTAATTAATTCCGTTGGTTTTAATATTACGTTATCAAGTCTTGATAAAGTGAAAAAAGGGCTGCTTTTAAGCGAAGAAAAGAAAAACCGAGTCATAGAAAATTATATGGATGAACTGAATATAAAAGCTGCGTCAAAAGATATTTCCGCCGGCAGTCTTTCGGGCGGAAACCAGCAGAAGGTAGTCCTTGCCAAATGGCTTGCGACGGCTCCGAAAGTGTTGATTTTAGATGAGCCAACACGGGGAGTGGATATCGGGGCAAAGGCGGAAATCTACTCAATTATTAACGAACTTGCTGAAAAAGGAATGGCAATCATTCTGATATCCTCCGAACTTCCGGAAATTATGAATATGTGTGATAACGTCTGTATTGTACGTTCCGGAAATATTGTAGGAAGGCTTGCAAAAAACGAGCTGAATCAGGAAGCAATTATGCACTATGCCACAGGAGGGAATAAAAATGAATAAACAAAGCACGATAAAAAAGAACAATCCGGTTGTATTCATGCTGAAATCCAATATCGGAATTATAAGCGTTATGTTTATTATTGCCATAGGACTTACCTTGCTTACACCGAAATTTATGACGGTGAACAACGTGATTTCTGTTTTAAGGCAGATTTCCAATAACGTGTTTTTGGCTCTTGGGATGACAATGGTCATTATTCTCGGCGGGATTGACCTTTCTGTCGGGTCTATTGTAGCAATGAGCGGCACTCTTACGGTTGGGTTTATGGTAAACAACGGTTTACCGATGGCGGCGGCAATCGCGGCAGGTCTTCTTTTGGGAGCGGTTGTCGGACTGGTAAACGGAATAATTGTTGCGACATTTAAGGTTCCCGCATTTATCGTGACGCTGGCAACAATGAATATTGCAAAAGGGATTGCGTATATTTACAGCAAAGGTCAGTCCACGCGAATTACCGATGACAGCTTTGCAATGCTGGGGACGGGATATTTATTTGGAATTATTCCGCTTCCTGTGGCGTATATGATTCTGCTTATTGTTGTTTTTGCCATTCTTCTGGGAAAAACAAAATTTGGCACATATATTTATGCGGTGGGCGGAAACAGGGAATCCGCAAGGCTATCCGGTGTTCCTATTAAAAAAATAGAGATTCTCGTATTTACCATAACCGGCGTCCTTGCGGCTTTTGCCGGAATCGTTCTGGCGTCGCGTATGTATTCCGGACAGCCGGCATCAGGCGAAGGCTACGAAATGGATGCAATCGCGGCATGTGTGCTTGGAGGAGTTTCTATGTCAGGCGGTGTGGGAAGAATCAGCGGGACGGTATTCGGAGCAATCGTGATTGGAATCATAAGCAACGGATTAAACTTGATGGGAGTCAGCTCATTTTGGCAGCTTGTCGTAAAGGGGCTTATCATTTTGGCGGCAGTCATTTTAGATTCAAGGAAAGAAGCACTCTCCGAAAAATTGAAAAAGAAAAAAATTACACACTAAGGAGGAAAAAGAAAATGGAGATTTTTAGAAAGCCGTCTTTTGCAGATTCGACAGGAGATGCGATTCCGTTTTATCATGATGGGATATATCATATTTTTTCGTTGACGCCGCCTACCGGAACGACGGTATATCCGGAACGGCTGCGGACAACGTGGAGCCACACGGTTTCAAAGGACTTGATTCACTGGGAGGAATTGGAAACGGCTTTGTATCCGGGAGAGGGAACGGACCCGGACGCGGATGGAGTCTGGACGGGTTCCGTTATCTATGGAGAAGGAAAGTATCATATTTATTATACAGGATATAATTATCACATTGATTCCCAACAGACAATCTGTCATGCGGTAAGTAATGACGGAATTCACTGGATAAAAGATGTGGGAAACCCGGTTATCAAACCCATACCGGAATTATATGAAACGTTGGATTGGAGAGATCCGTATGTATTTTATAATGAAGATGATGACTGTTACTGGATTTTGATTTCGGGAAGATTAAAAGAAGGCCCGCCTACAAAAACAGGATGTATTGTTCTTTATCGTTCTCGGGATTTGAAAACATGGGAGCATTACGGCCCAATTTATAAGCCGTATCATACAAACTGTCCGGAATGTTGTGAAATGTACAAAATAAACGGTAACTGGTATTTATCCTATTCACGGTTTTCGGAATTCGTCAATACAATTTACCGGGTGGCAAAATCTCCGTTTGGCCCATGGAGAACTCCTAAAATGGATGGTATCGGAGGACGGCGTTTTTATGCGGCGAAGTCGTGTGAGAATGATGAAGGTAGAAGATTTTATTTTGCATGGGCACATGACCGTGCCCGAAAAAGCGATATGGGAGAATGGTATTGGGGCGGGGCGTTTTGCATTCCGCACGAGGTAACGGTAAACAAAGAAGGAGAACTGGATGTAAAGATGCCTCGAGAATATGTGGAGGCAGCGTGTGAAAAGATTCCGTGGATGTATGAAGCGGTATGGGGGACAAGCCGGATGTACGGGCCAAAGACAGTGGAGCTGGATGCGGTAAGTACATTTTCCTATGGGTTTTTAAATATAGAAAAAGCGGAAACATTTTTATTCCGCTGTAAATTACGGATAACGGACTGCCGTGATTACTGCGGACTGCTATTGAAATCAAACCGGGATGCGTCAAGATGTCTTGAACTTCGGATAGAAAGTGGAATGAAAAGACTCTCTCTTGTAAATCTTCCGATGGATGTGGACCCGTTTTGGAGGGAATCCTGCACAAATGTAGGGACGCCCAAAAATCCGGGACCGGATGGCATCCGGGTATGTGAAAAGCCGTTTTTGTTTAAGGAAGGAGAAGTGATAGATGTAAAAGTGGTTATGGATAAAGATATGGTAGAAATATTTATCGGAGAAAGGGCCGCTTTTACATATCGTGTATATGAAAAGACGGAGTATGAAATCGGATTTATGGCACAAGACGGGAAAGTGGAATTCTTTGATATTGAAGTCGTAAAATGAAAAGGCTTATGTTACCATTAATTTACCATGATTAAGAGAACGTAGCTATGACAGTTATTGTAAAAGGGAGACAGCACAAAATGTGTATCTCCCTTTTAGCATACCTGTAACTGATCCCCATCATTATAGTGAAACATTCTAAATATATATCGACTACAATTATAGGAGGTTCCTGAAAATCAGGAAATCCGCAGAATTTTTGGACGGTTACAATAGAATGAAATAGAAGTTACTCTATCTTTTGATAATGTGTGGAAAGGGACGGCGGCTTCTGGTAGAATAGCTGTATAGCAGATCCATATGCTTCAGTAGGATTAGATGAAAAACCAGCAGAAAAAATAAAGTATTTTCATAGAATATGATACTTGAAAATCAAATAGAAAGAACGGCAAGTTTATATTACCGTACTGCTGTGTAAAAATGTGAGATAATGAAAATTTGAAATCTGTGGAGGTGCTGAAGATGACAACTGCAAATATAAAAGCGACACTTTCCTGCGATATTCATAAAGTGTGGGAAATTATTACGGCAGTTAAAAATTACACATGGCGTAGTAATTTGAGTAAAACAGAAGTCATAAGTAGCAGGCAGTTTATAGAATATACCAAAGAAGGTTATCCGACCACTTTTACAATCACTGTTACAGAGCCATATAAGCGTTGGGAATTTGATATGGAAAACAGCAACATGAAAGGACATTGGATTGGTCTTTTTACTTCCAAAGATAATAAAACGGAGATTGATTTTACAGAATACGTAACAGTCAAAAAATTCTTTATGAAGCCTTTTGTAAAATCTTATCTGAAAAAGCAACAGGCACAATTTATTTCTGATTTGAAAAAGGCTGTCTTGTAACTAACGGAGGAATACAATGGAATATAAAGTTAATGATACTAAACTTGTTGCTTCGGCCTTCATTTTCCTTGCAAATCAAATATGGAGAGGAGACTATGATATGAAGCACACACAAACCGCATTATCTAGAACGATGAATATTACAGCGTATGATAATAAATTGTTTGTAGGATGTTTGCGTATTCTTACAGACGGATATTTTTTTGGTACGATTACAGAATTGCTTGTTCTTCCAGAGTATCAAAAACAAGGGGTAGATAAAGCAAAAGAAAGGTAGGTGCGAATATGGCATATTTTAACTACCAGGACAAGTCTGTTTTTTATGAAGAATATGGACAAGGAGAGCCGCTTATCTTCCTGCATGGCAATACCGCCTCTTCGAAAATGTCTGAACTCCTTATGCCACTATATGAAGAAAATTTCAGATGTATTCTGATTGATTTTTTAGGGAACGGCCAGTCCGACCGAGTAGAAAGCTTTACACCGGATATGTGGCATGACGAAGCTTTGCAGACAGTCGCGCTTACGGAACATTTACAATGTGGAAAGGCCAGCCTTATCGGAACAAGCGGTGGAGCGTGGGCGGCTGTTAATGCGGCACTGGAACGCCCTGACTTGTTTCATGTAGTTATTGCGGACAGCTTTGATGGACGTACTCTTAATGAGGATTTTTCCACCAATCTTTTATCTGAAAGGAAAATGGCAAAAGAAGATATACAGTCAAGACAGTTTTACGAATGGTGTCAGGGCGCAGACTGGGAAAAGGTAGTTGACCTTGATACAGAAGCTTTATTGAAGTGTGCGGAGGAAAAGCGTCCGCTATTCCATAAGCCGTTGAAAGAATTAAAAACGCCTATCCTATTCATGGGAAGTAGAGAAGATGAAAGTTGCCGAAACAATATTGAAGAAGAGTATAGAGAAATGGCTTCTATGCTTTCTGAATCTTCCATATATCTTTTCCCAAAAGGAGGCCACCCTTCTCTCTTTTCCAATGCGGAAGAAGCCGCAGCGCTGATAAAAAATTTCATAAGCCAACATATTAACTAAATCTCTTTTGAAGTTGTACATGGTGAATGAAGTGAAAGAAGAAATGAAAAACGTATAAATGAAACATAGTATTATTCCGCAATTATACTTCAACACGCAGGTAAAGTGATTAGTGAGTTAGATGCATATTCAAGAACAGAAGAGCCGGATGATGAAAGTTCAGTTTGTGATACATGTAGTCCTTGTTGGATGTTGATTATCAGGGGATAGGCTATACTTTTGAAGCGGCGCACGCTTTTTTTGGTTATTTTTTCAACAAGAAACAAGCAAGGCGTATCTATGCATCTCAGTATGCTATTCTGAAAAAGGAATGACGCTAAGTAATCTTACTATACCATTTTCTCGTGAATTTGCGTAGATTTACTAAGAATCACGTGGGTTTGGGATAAAATTTAAAAAATGGTATTTGAGTTTGTGCTGTCAAAAAGTAATGAACTACGAAAAGCATTCAATAAACAAATTTGAGAGGTAAAATTTATGTTTGGAATTATAGAATGGATATTTTTTGATGTTGGCTCAACTCTTGTTGATGAGCATTTGGTTTATAAACACATTTTTCGTGATATAGCAGAATTTACAAAGTTAGATTATACTTTTATTTATGATGAAGCATTAGAATTTTATAAACAGAATAAAAAAGGCGATATTGAATTAGGAATAAAATATCATCTTCCTAAAAGGAAATGGTATATCGAAGATGAAATTTTATACAAAGATGTCCCCTATTGCCTTGAGATATTAAATAAAAAGTATCGTATTGGTGTCATAGCTAATCAATCATTGGGAACAAAAAGCAGATTAGAAAAATGGGGGATTATGAAATATATTGATTTAGTTATTGCTTCGGCAGAAGAAGGTGTGTCAAAACCAAATCCTAAAATTTTTGAAATTGCTTTGCAAAGGGCTAAGTGTGAGGCTAATAAGGCAATAATGATTGGAGATAGAATAGATAATGATATTATGCCCGCTAAAAAAATGGGAATGCGAACAATATGGATAAAACAAGGCTTTGGCGGTTATTGGCAAATAACTGGAGATGATGAAAAGCCAGATTATATTGTTAAGAATATTATTGAGATCTGTAGCTGCCTGTAGCGATAGCTTCCAGTTTGTGTAAGGGTCGGTACATTCACAATAGTCAAAACTTGCTCTTACTATCACAGATAGTAATGCGTGATTTTACGGAACTTTTATCAGATGAATAGAAGAAAAAGGATACTCTAAAAGGGTAGCAGTTCTCATAGTGGGTGTGAAGGGTTATACAATTTATCGAATGGAGGAAGTATTCATGGTTTCTTGATAAAATGTATATTGTAAAAATTGTTAAGAAGGAGATAAAAACATGATTAAATTGGTTGTTCCTTCATTAGAAGACATGTGGTTTCGGGAGCAATTAATAAATGATGAAAAAACCATAGAATTTAATAAAAAGTGGGGTGGTACAATTCACTTTCCAAAAGATAAATGGGAAAGTTGGTATGATTACTGGGTAAGAAATCCTGATGGTAAAAGGTTTTATAGATATATTCTCGATGATAATAATATGTTTGTTGGTGAGATAGCATATCACCTTGACGAGAGCAGGCAAATATATATTGCGGATATAATTGTTATGGCAAAGTATCGTGGGAAAGGTTACGGTTCCCTAGGCCTTAACCTCCTGTGTGAATGTGCAAAGCAAAATGGAATTGAATTTATGTTTGATGATATTGTAATTGACAATCCTGCAGTTTCTCTTTTCCTAAAAAACGGATTTTACGAAGAATACCGAACGGATGATTACATAATGTTAAAAAAGACTCTGTAAAATGCTAAATTGAAAAAGTTAGAAGACTTCTGACATGCAAAATGGAATGAATAGCCTAAAATGGAATGAATAGCCTCAGCGGATGGCGTTCTTTATATGTACTGTCTTGTTTGTGGTGCTAAAATCGAGCTCAACTTTATTAACAAAAATCGAAAAAGTGCCGGAAAGCCCGTAATACATGGCAATCGAACTGCTAATGTTCGATTGTATTAAGGTTTGAAGGCTTATGAAGGGATATAAAAGATATGATAAAAATACTATTTTTTTATTGAAGTGGAGTAAAATAAGACATTGCTTATCGGCTGAAAAACAGAACTGTGGCAGAGATAAGGATTGATATTTTTGCCGATAATGTGATATACTAAGCAGTAGATGAGTGTTGTTTTTTTGATTTGATTTATGACGGAGGATAGCAGATGAGATACCGTTCAGTTATTGAAATAGCAAAAAAGTGGAATATATCAGAGCGTAGTGTTAGAAATTATTGTGCTCAGGGACGAGTGAACGGTGCATTTCTTACCGGAAAGACTTGGAAAATTCCTGAAAATGCAGAAAAACCTGAGCGTTCCAACAAGAAGAAAGAACGGCCGATAACATTGCTGGAAATTTTGCAGGAGCAGAAAAAAAATAAGTATTCTGGCGGGATTTACCATAAGACACAGATTGATTTAACATACAACTCCAATCATATCGAAGGCAGCCGCCTGACACATGATCAGACCAGATATATCTTTGAAACCAATACCATAGGTGTAGAAAAAGAAGTGCTGAATGTGGATGATGTGATTGAAACAGCCAATCATTTTCGCTGTATTGATGTGATCATTGATAATGCAAAGGCAGCGCTGACAGAGAAGTTCATCAAAGAGTTACATTTGATTCTGAAGAATGGTACTAGTGATTCCAGAAAAGATTGGTTTGCTGTAGGTGATTATAAAAAGATACCGAACGAAGTAGGTGGAATGGATACAGCACTTCCGGAAGAAGTTGCCGATAAAATGAAAGGTCTGCTGACGGAGTATAATGGAAAAGAAGAAAAGACTTTTGAAAATATATTGGACTTCCACGTGAAGTTTGAACGTATTCATCCGTTCCAGGACGGAAATGGTCGTGTTGGCAGACTGATTATGTTTAAAGAATGTCTGAAATATAATATTGTTCCATTCATCATAGAGGATAATCTAAAGATGTTCTATTATCGTGGATTAAAAGAGTGGAGTAACGAAAAAGGAAATCTGACAAATACATGCTTGACGGCACAGGATAAATATAAAGCGTATTTGGATTATTTTAGGATTGCTTATTAAAGTGATTTTTCAAAGTGCAAAGCCAAAGGGCAAAATTTGCATTTTGGGAAAGCTAAAAATATTTTAAATTAAACGGAGAAAAAGTATATGAGTGATAAAAAAGGTGTAATATACATTCTCACAAATCCTTCTTTCCCAGATTATGTGAAAATAGGATATGCAGATGATATAGACAAGCGATTGAAGCAATTAAATCGCAGCGAGTGTATTCCGTTTGCATTCCGAGTATATGCGACGTACGAAGTGAACTCAAGACTATCGGACTTAAAGCTTCATACAATTATCGATAAGCTAAATCCAGAATTGCGCTCTATTGATGACTTTAATGGTCAGAAAAGGATTCGTGAATTCTACGCAATGAAGCCGGAAGAAGCCTATGCAATTTTGGAAGCAATGGCAGAAATCCACGATTGCAAAGAAAATCTGAAATTAGTTGTTCCAAGTGATGTAGAGGCACTGGAGGAACAGTTGGCACAGGAAATTGACACAGAAAGCCATGAAAAAGCGGAGAATTTTTCTTTTATTAAATGTCAGATTTCAGTAGGAGAAGAAATCGAATATTATGATGATCCGAGTATTAAGTGCAAGGTTGTCGGTGATAGAAAAGTGGAATATAAGGGGAAGGAAATGTCATTGACAGCTGCTGCAAAGCTTATATCTGGAAAGAAATATTCGATTGCAGGACCAAGGTTCTTTAAATATAAAGGCGAGTGGTTAAATGACATTAGAGCTCGAATAGGATTTTAATTTTAACAAGAATGTTCCGATAATATTTTATTATGAGATGTACTCTGATGGTAAATATCGTTGTATTGAAGATGAGTTGCCATTTGAATTGCCTAATGGTTGGAAAATGTGCACTTATTGGTAATTTGAAAGAACCTGCATCATTTGGTGTATTTATGGCTGTTTATAAAACGAGCTATTACAAATATGTTCTGCACTATCTGCGTTCAAGCCAATTCCGAGGTATATTTGACGATGGAAATTCAACATCCATTAATCAGCTAACCCAGGATATGTTAAAGAGGGCTCTGCTCCCCTTCCTCCTGTAGCAGAGCAAGAAAGGATTGTGGACAGTATTGGCAAAAAATTATCTCTCTTGTATGCAATAGTGCAATAGAAAAAGGCCTCAACTAAGGCTTTTTTATTTGTTGTAAAATGATAAACCTACGGTTGCTTTACACTGGGGAAAATACTTTCAGCATATAAGAGAAAAATACAACAGGATATACAAAGCAGAGATGCCGAAAGTAACACAACATGTATGCAGGCATACATATTGTAGTTAATATGACGAGATCTAGTATGAATTCCAAGACTCTTCGGTATCTGATGAAGCACTCCGATATTGGTGTCCTCTTAATACATACACATCTGGGACTCGAAGATGCGAAAGAGGAATTGAAAAAAGTAGTAGTAATCAGTTGAGCGATATATCAAGCAGAAATCGATAATGTTAAAACACTAATTTAACATGACATTTTAGCATGATTGAAAGAAAAAGTATGCAAACTTATGCTATGATTTGCCAAAGATATAGTGAAGAAAGAAATATCCAAAAACCTCAAACATCCGCATAAAATAGGGTAAAAACCAGCATATCATTTCAAAAGAAAGAGGTAGAAAATAGATGATAAAGATACTATTCATCTGCCACGGCAGTATCTTGAAAAGTCCCGGAAAAGCCAGTAAAATCAATGGGTTTACGAAACAGAAAGGCGCTTACTACACCACTACTACACCATTTTCGAAAGAGCCTTGATACGACAGGAAAAGCAAGTTAAAATATAATTATTATGGGGAATCGAGGTGACATGATGGAAAAACATTTGACTCCATACCAGTCAGTTATTACAGAAATTAAAAGCATTATTTCCTCTGGACAAGAGGCTGCCTATAGTGCTTCCAGTAAGGCAATGCTGCTTACCTATTGGAATATAGGTAAACGAATTGTAGAGCAAGAACTGGGTGGCAGTGAACGTGCAGAGTACGGTAGAGGTTTGATTTCTGCCTTGGCAGAGGATTTGACAAAGGAGTTTGGTAAAAATTATTCCAAAAGAAACTTGCATTATTACATCAAATTTTATCAGTACTTTCCCGATGAGCAGATTATGAACGCATGCGTTCACAATCTTAACTGGACGCATATTAGGAGTCTTCTTCGTGTTACAGATGAAAATGCACGCTATTGGTATATGAAAGAGGCGGTTGACGAGAGTTGGAGCTCAAGAACGTTAGACCGTAATATTAGTACGCAATATTATTACAGACTTCTTCAGACGCCGAAAAAAGAGGCTGTAATTGAAGAAATGAAACAGAAAACTGCGGAATTTCAGAAAAATCAATTTGAATTGATTAAAAGTCCAATGATTGCGGAATTTCTCGGTTTTAAAAATGAAGATACCTATTTAGAGGGAGATTTAGAGTCCTCCATTCTTTCACATATTAGAGATTTTTTGATGGAACTGGGGAGAGGATTTGCCTTTGTGGCTCGTCAACAGCACATTGTAACGGAAACCTCGGATTACTATCTTGATCTCGTTTTTTATAATATTGAACTTAAGTGTTATGTCCTAATCGATTTGAAGATGGGCAAAATTACTCATCAAGACGTAGGACAGATTGATATGTATGTGCGTATGTATGATGATTTAAAGCGAGGGCAGGGAGATAACCCTACCATTGGGATTCTGCTGTGTTCAGAAACAGATGAGGATATTGCCAGATATTCGGTACTTCATGACAACGACCGACTGTTTATGTCAAAATATTTGACTTATCTGCCTACAAAAGAGCAGTTAAAAACAGAAATTGAACGGCAGAAAAAAATCTTTTACATGCAACATCCAACTTTACATGAGAATAAAGAATAGATTTTAGAATAGATAGTCATTTTGAAAAGAGAATATGGTAAAGATTGAATATTAAAAGGAACAGAGGATAAAATGATTAATTTGCAAGAAAAAGAAACTAAAGAAATAATTCAACTGTATAGTATGGCCATAAAAGAATTAAAACACCGTGGGGTTATTAGAACAAATAATGTAGTTGGAGAACTTGGCGAATATTTGGCAATAGAACTATATAATAATACACCTGGTTTGCCTAATCTTTCACCCGCACCAGTAGGAACAGAAAATATTGATGCGATTAGCAGAAAAGGTGATAGATACAGTATAAAATCAACGAGTAGCAATACAACAAGTGTGTTTTATGGATTAGAAGAACCAGAATCAAATATACCAGATAATCAGAAGTTTGAGTATGTTATTGTATGTAAGTTTGATGATAACTATGAGTTACAAACAGTATTAGAAATGGATTGGAATACATTTCTGAAGAATAAACGCTGGCATAGTAGAATGCATGCATGGAATCTGTTACTAACAAAGAAAGTTTGCCAACAGTGTAAAATTGTATATGAAAAGGAAAAGTAATCATAGAGTTTACATTATAATGCTTTCGGTAAATTGTAAAAAATGTAGTTCAGTGTAACATAGCGAAATGAAGTATATAATTTCTCAGAAAAAAACCAACATATAAGGAGAAATGCGAACATGATAAAAGTATTATTCATCTGCCACGGCAGTATCTTGAAAAGTCCCGGAAAAGCCAGTAAAATCAATGGGTTTACGAAACAGAAAGGCGCTTACTACACCACTACTACACCATTTTCGAAAGAGCCTTGATGTGACAAGTTTTTATAGATGATACAATAAAGCGATGATATTCTTAAAAAAGAGTATCATCGCTTGTTACTATATCTGATGTGAGAGTATCCAGTCCAGTAAATCAGTGGATTGAAGGGTGCCTGCCGCTAATTGCAGGATGACCTCGGACAGTTCTGTCTGCGTATGCTGTAATTCGATCCCATTTAAGGCGAGGAACACCAGCATAACATGTGCGCCGATACGTTTGTTCCCGTCTACAAAGGGATGATTTTTTACCAGGCCAAAGCAAAGACGGGCTACCTTTTGCTGGAGTGATGGGTAGACATCTTTTCCAGCAAAGGTTTGGAAGGGGGTATTCAGTGCAGAGTCCAGCATTCCTTCATCGCGCAGGCCCGATGACCCTCCGGTTTCTGCAATGAGTTGTTCATGCAGCAAAAGTATCTGTGGCTTGGATAATCGGATCATTTGGCAAGTACCTCGTAAGCCTGCCGGTTCTTTTCAATGAGACGTTTGGAAATAGACATGACATCTTCATCGGCGGCAAGTTGTTCTTCTTCAGCAGAACTGAATTCCATGACTAGATATCGGGGGACGTTGTTTTTTAATATGATAACAGAACCGTTCTCATCTACGAGGCGGGCTACTTTAGAGAAATTTTGATTGGCATCAGTGATGGAAACTAGATTTTTTGTGTTGATATTCATAACGAGACCTCCTTTGCTATTTACTTTTATTATATCCAATAATAGGATAAATTCAACCTATTTTCGAAAAAATATAGAAAGGGGAGTTCAAAATTTTTAGTAAGAAACAGTGAAATGATAAGCATGGGAACAAATGAACAAAAATAGAAAATTAAATAGGGATTCCCCTTTTTGTAAAATAATGCGAGAAAACTTTGGCGAATACGGCTACGATTACTTACTTTTAGGCTGTATTTGGTGAACAACTGGAGTTTAAGTATCAGCGGGCGAAGAAACAGCATCATTGACGGATTGGCGCAGATGTTTTGAGTTTGCTGCGGTGGTAGTAGGCGACAACTTCTGATATGTGGCTGGTTATCGAGTCAACGAAAACCAATGCTGGAACCAGGAAGCTGCCGATGTCCGAAGACGTATTCCGGTGTTTCCAGGCCATCATCGAGGACCGGGAAGCACCAAGGTATGAGAGAGTGGTGGACGAATACACAGGATTCCTGTTTACAGATAAAGAGGGGCTTCCCCTGGTGGCAATGCATTGGGAGCATCGGTTTAACCATATGGTAAAACGATACAACGCCATTTACCGGGTTCAGATGCCGAATATTACACCCCATGTCTGCCGCCATACTTACTGCAGTAATATGGCGAAGTCAGGTATGAATCCAAAGACGCTCCAGTATCTGATGGGGCATAGCGATATCGGAGTAACGCTGAACACCTATACCCATCTGGGGCTGGAGGACGCCGTATATGAGTTAAAGCGGGTGGAAGAACTGGAGAATGCC
Organism: Sellimonas intestinalis; assembly: GCF_001280875.1. GTDB lineage: Bacteria > Bacillota > Clostridia > Lachnospirales > Lachnospiraceae > Sellimonas > Sellimonas intestinalis. The sequence goes on from NZ_LGAJ01000003.1 coordinate 479,546, forward strand.
AGGAAGGAAATGTAAAAGATAAATGGAGAAGGGACAGTTTCACAGAAAATGTTTCGGATAGTATAATATGGAAAGGATGAAGGCGCTCTGCTTAGACAGTGTCCCATAAGGAAGTAAAAAAATCGGTGTCGGAACCGGTGTGTTAAGTCACGCCGGTTCCGATTCGTTTAAGGATTCCCTTCCAATCTTCAAAGGGATGCGGATTTGCCCCACATAGGTAAAATACAAATCGATCTGTACATGCTTCCTCCCGTTCTCCCTTACCGGGCTGTGCACCACGATCTTGCTTACAAGCTCATTGAGAATGGCAGCGTCAAGTTCCGGAATATCCAGGTACTTGTCCACCAGCTTCAGAAACTTGTTCACATCGGAAACCTGCCCGGCCTGTGTTTCAATTTCCCGTTCCAATACGGCGGCAAGCTGCTCAATCTCCGCCTGCTCCTTCTCATATTGGCGGGATAATTTTAAGTACCGGCTGTCGGACAGCCTGCCAAGCACATTGTCCTCATAGATGTGCTGGATAATCCTGTCCAAATCCTCCATCCGCTTCTTCGCCCCGGAGAGGGCTTTCTGCTTTTCCGCCAGCTCCGCCTTGCGGCTTTCCTCGTCCTGTGCTAACATTTCCAGTTTAAAGTCCTTTCGGAACATACGGACGTAAACCAATGTCCGCTGGATAGTCTCCAGCACGATCCGGTAAAGCACCTGTTCCCGGATATAATGGATTTTACAGGAGCCGGTGTTGCTCTTGTAATTGGAGCAGACGAAATGGTTCTGGCTGTCGTCCTTGTAAGTGTTGCAGGCGCAGAAATACAGCTTGGCTCCGCAGTCGGCACAGTAGAGAAGGCCGGAGAAAATGCTGGTCCTTCCTGTTTTTGTTGGCCTGCGCTTGTTCTTCCGGAGCTCCTGTACCCGTTCCCACTGGACTTTCTCAATGATGGCAGGCTGAGTGTCCTCAAAGACTTTCTGGTTCTCAACCGGGTTTTCCATCCGCTTTTTGAATTTCAAAGACTTGGTATAGGTCTTGAAGTTCACGGTACAGCCGGTATATTCCCGCCGTTCCAATATCCCGGCGACGGATTTAGCGCACCACTGATAGAGGTTGTCTGGCATGGCCCAGCCTTTTTGCCTTGCGTGATAGGCGGTCACGGTCAGCACCTTGTCGGCTGTGAGGATTTTTGCGATCTGCATGGGGCCTTTCCCCGCAATGCAGAGGTTGAAGATACGCTGCACCACCTTTGCCGCTTCTTCATCCACAATCCATTTCTTTTTGTCCTGCGGGTCTTTTATGTACCCATAAGGCGGGTTGCTGGCGAGATGCTCCCCGACTTCGCCCCGCATTTTTACCACCGCCCGGATTTTCTTGCTGGTATCCTTGGCGTAGTAGTCGTTGAATACATTTTTGAACACCGCAAAATCATTTTCCCCCTTGGCGCTGTCTACATCGTCGTTGATAGCGATAAAGCGGACGTCATAGGCAGGAAAGATGAAATCCTGAAGCCGCCCCATATAGGAATACTCCCTGCCCAGCCGGGACAGGTCTTTGACAATCACAGCGGATACGCTGTAATCCTCAACATATCGCATCATCTCCTGAAACCCCGGCCTCTGGAAGCTGGTCCCTGAGAATCCATCGTCCACGAAGAACCGGATGTTCCGGAATCCATGGTCGGCCGCGTATTTGCTCAGCAGGGCTTTCTGGTTAGTAATGGAATTGCTTTCCCCATCCAGGGCGTCGTCCTGGCTCAAGCGGCAGTATAATGCGGTGATTTTCTCTGGCTGCTGGTTCATTTGCTTCTCCTTTCTGTTCAGGCAGCCAAGTAAACGGTTGCCCTTATTATAACGCTCCGACTTAGATTTTTCAGCTATGTCTCTGAATCTTTTTCCTGTAAATCCTTTTCCATCAGCCGCTTTAATTTCTTCACAATCCCTTCCGAGCCTTTTTCCGCAAAATAGGGAATGACCGTGTAGACGGAGGCACCTTCAAAGTATGTATATTTGCTGTTTCCCAAATCAAAGTGATACGCACCGTCCTTGAAATGCTTTTCCATTCGTTCCCCCACAGCGGGGTCAAAATCTTTTAGCAGTTCATACAGTTTTTGCTCATCAATCATGGGCGCCCCTCCTTTTGTCAACAGGCAAATTCAACGTGATAATAGCTGGCCTGCCGAGGCCCTGTTTCCGGCGGACGATCAGACCGCAGGATTCCAGTTCGTGAAACACCCGCGTCGTTACCTGTCTGCTTCGGCGGAGTTTCGCTTTGGCGTCCTCCACAGTGAAGTACATGCGGATAGTCCCGTCCGCTTCGATATAACCTTTCTTTTTGGAAATCCCCGCCCGGTCCAGAAGCAAGGCGTACAGCACCTTGGCGTCATTGGATAAGTCCAGGGGGATTAGGAAACGTGGGAAAATGATGTAAGATGAAATTTCGGTATCTGTCTTGTATGGAATCATAAATTCTCCTTCCTATCCATCGACATGATAGATTGATTGATATTGACTGTCTTAACATTAACTCTTTCTTATTAACTACCGTCTAAATCCGGGCTGTCAGAGAGACGGGAAAGCCACGGGTTGAAATACAGGATATGGGCGCTCCAGAGCGTCAGCTTTGCCATGTCCTGAAAAACCAATCCTGGATATTTCCGTTTAGGCGGACAAAATATAGCGGGAACCTATATGTACTCAACCTGCCGCCTGTTCGGGAAAATCCCGTTTAGGTTAAAGGCCTGTGCGGACGGTTAGAAGCCCGTTTTGGGCGGGTATAAGGGATTTATCCCTCTATCCCGTTGACCGGCGTTTACAAAGCCTATAGAATCATGGGTTTTTCGTCTCTAATTGTCCGCAGGCAGCCCTCATTTTCCGGTCGCTTAAAGTTTTCTGCCTGCGGTGGATGGTAGTGGCGCAGGACTTACAGTATTTCGCCCGGTTGGAACCGGGAAGAAAGGGCTGGCCGCAGACAGCACACCGTTTGTGTTTCTTCCGATAAAGCAAAGCAGCCGCCAAAGGCTCATCCAAAGGCAGGACAGCGGCGCAAAACCATCTGCACAGCAGGGAGTAGGAAATGCTTTGCACGCACACGCATTCTTCTCCATCGTCAAGGACAAGGCAGTTCCCGCTCTCATAGTTGCAGCACTGATGGACCAGCTTTCTTGCCCTGCGGTACTGGGAATAAGTCATGATGGGGATTTTTTCTTTAATTTTCATCGCCTCCTTTCAGGCTGTTAAAAAACTCTATCTATCTGCACATTTTGAAAGCAAAATGACACCCCTTTTTGAAAATAAATTTGTGGCAGTCAAAAAACACCTTTCATATACCAGTACATTTTTCGGGGGATTGTTGCATGGGTAAGTGGAAAAATTTTAGGGAATTAAAAAACGCCGCCATGATATGAAAATCATGACGGCATTTCTGCCTTTCATATTTCAAACTTGTAGCCGATACCGTAGACGCTTTTGATATAATCCGGCAGGTCAGGAGCAACCCTAAGCTTTTTTCGCAGATTGCTTACATGGTTGTTGACCGCCTTACGAGAGTAATACGTGTAATCTTCTTCCCATATCAAATCCATTAGCATCTCATAGGTGAATACCCGCTTCGGATTTAAGATAAGCAGGGAGAAGATTTCAAATTCCTTGACGGTTAGTTCTATTGGCTGTTCCCGGATTGTAACAAGTCTCTGTTCTAAGCAGAAGTATAAATCTCCTGCCTGAACTTCCGTTAGGGGATGATTAGACTTTTTGGGGATAGAATATCTGCCTCGAAAGATGGCCTGATATGGTATGTCGTTTATGTTGACATGATCTGTTGTACCTTTGAGAACAAACTGTGTCAACTCCCGTTGCTGATCTGCGGATAGCAGGGCAAACAACTTTTCTCCAATCTGCCAGCCGCTTTCGGCTAAATCAAGTACAGCTAATTTCCCATATCACCACCTCCTTAGCCTTCATTAAATGCTTTCTTTAATTTTTGAAAGGATTCCGCACTAACTGCATGTTCAATACTGCAAGCGTCTTTTTCTGCTATTTTGGGGTCTACACCTGCCGCTATGAGCCGTTCTGTAAAAAAACGATGCTTTTCATAAATCTGTTCGGAAAGCTGCAATCCTGTTTCTGTTAAGGAAAGTGTACCGTCAGCGTTTTTAACAAGATGGCCGGATTTGGACAATTCCTTGACTGCCCGGCTTACGGAAGGCTTTTTTCCCCCTAACTGCTCTGCAACATCTACGCATCGAACATAACCGTGCTGCTGTTTTATCATTAAGATAGCCTCCAGATAATCCTCCATCGCTGGTGTTAAAGCCATTGACACACCTCCTTTTAAGCAATACTCCAGCCTTCGGCCTGCTCACGAATATTGATAAATTTCCTATAAATTCCTTCTTGCCGGATAAGTTGCCCATGAGTACCTTTTTGTACGATTTGACCGTTATCTACTACCAAAATTTGATCTGCATGTTCAATCGTAGCCAAACGGTGGGCAATAACAATTACCGTTTTTCCTACAGTTAATTCGCTGATTGCTTGTTGAATCAAATGCTCATTTTCCGGGTCGATACTTGCAGTAGCTTCATCAAGGATAACAATGTCCGCATTTTTCAGAATGGCACGGGCGATAGATATTCTTTGCTTTTCACCGCCAGAAAGTGTAGAGCCGCCTTCTCCGATAACGGTTTGATACCCATCTGGAAGCGCCATGATGAAATCATGGCAGCGAGCCTTTTTAGCGGCTGCAATCACTTCTTCCTGTGAAGCGTTGGGATTTCCAAAGCGGATATTGTTTTCAATCGTATCATGGAACAAATAAACCTTTTGAAAAACCATTGAAATATTGCGAAGCAGGCTGTCGCAGGTCATATCTCTTACATTTTCACCGCCGACGAGAACCTTTCCACTGTCTATATCATAGAAACGGGCAATCAGGTTGCAAATTGTAGTTTTGCCGCTGCCGGAGGGTCCTACAATAGCCGTTGTGCTGCCCTGTGGAATAGAAAAGCTGATATTTCTAAGGACCGGAGTTTTGTCATAGGAAAATGTGACATTTTGAAATTCAATGTCCGCATTTTTTAGTGCAATATCTTTGCCATTCTTATCAATAATTTCAGCGTGTTCAATGTGTTCCAGCTTATCCAGTGTTGCGTCAATCACCTCTAACACATGCGCCGCATTGTTCATGGTTTCCACACTGCCGAACAGCATAAACGAGAACATATCCAGCATGAGCATAGTCGGCAAATCCATACTTCCGTTAAAGGTAAGAAGGGCGGCAACCGCTACAATGACAATCGAAGCGGCTTTTAGGGAAAATAGGTGCAGACAGTTGAAGGGCATATACTCTAATTCGATTTTGATATTGATTTTTTTACTGTCCCTATAAGCCTTTTGGATTCCCGCAATCGAAACGCCTTCCTGCTTAAAGGCTTTCACAATTTGCATACCACGCAAATATTCAATCGAGCTTTCCACCATATCGTCCTGTGCTTTCTGATGAACAGGGGCGTTTTTCCGGCTTTGCTTTTCCAATAGGTGCAGAAAGAGTGCGGAAAGCAAAACCCCAGCCAGCGCAACAATACCTGCAAGCGGACTATAAAAGGCAAGAAACAGAATCAGGACGATCACAGTGATATAGCCGTTGACTACTGTGTTCACCATATTCATTGCATACATTTCTAAAAAAGACAAATCTGTTGTCGCGGCAGCGGAGAGTTCTCCTATATTATTTTTACTAAAGAAGCCTAACGACACTCTTTTCATAATATCGCCAAGCCGGATCCTTTCATCAGCCGTAGCCTCATAACCTACGCTTTCCTGTGTTTTAGCACGCAGGTAGGAGAATATATATCTGCCTAACACGGCCAATACCATAGCACCAAGCAGAAACCATATATCCTGCGCCTGTAAAACGGCCGCTCCATGAAAATCGTCTAAAACGGCGCTCAATCCTTTAGCCGCCAGCATAATTGGAATTGCAGTAAAAATGCTGTGAAAAAAAGCATAAACAAACCCAATATAAATACGTTTTCTATATTTTCCCGTCCAATGGATTAAACGCTTTACAATACGAAACATATCTTTTACCTCCTTTCGCTGGAGCCGGCAGACCAATTCTGCGCTCCAATATGAGCTTCCCACATATCTCTATACAAAGCATCTTTACTTAAAAGCTGTTCATGGGTACCTGTATTTTCTATCTGTCCGTCTTTTAACACGATAATCTGATCGGCATTTTTAATGGTTGAAAGACGATGGGCAATTACCAGTAAAGTTTTACCTTTTGTTAAAGCCGCAATAGACCGTTGTATTTTTTCTTCGTTCTCTTGGTCGGTGAACGCGGTAGCTTCGTCTAAAATTACAATGGGAGCATTTTTCAAAATCATACGGGCAATGGAAATACGCTGCTTCTCACCGCCGGATAAACGGTTTCCAGCATCACCGGCTGCCGTGTCGTATCCATCTTCCAGCTTCTCTATAAATTCATCGCAGCAAGCCGCTTTCGCCGCAGCATAGACTTCATCATCGGTGGCCTGCGGATTTCCAAGTCGAATATTTTCTTTGATGGAACAGTTAAACAAGAAATTATCCTGTGTAACAAAACTTACAAGATCGGCAAGCTGGGTTAATGGTATCGTGCGAATATCTATACCACCAATTTGAATGGAACCTTCATTTACATCCCAAAATCGGGCAATGAGACGGGCAATCGTAGATTTTCCACCACCAGAGGGGCCGACAAGGGCGGTAAATTTTCCTTCTGGAATTTTAAGATTGATATGGGAAAGTACCTGCTTCCCATTCTCTTTGTCGTAAGAGAACGATATGTTTTTCAATTCAATATTTTGTGATTTCACTTGTACCATCTGCTGTACGTCCGGTAATTCTTCTGCATGGAGCAGCTTGTCAACATCATGCACCGCATATTCTATGGCTTTTGTTTCATTTACATAGGTGGTAAAATTCATCAACGGTCCTACAATGCCGAGAGAAAGAATCAAGCATATCACAAGATCCTGCGGCGCAAGACTTCCGGTTAAATACAAATACATGCCAATCGGCAGTGTTCCCAAAAAAGTGGAAGGTAGCACAGCGGAAATAAAATTCATTAGTTTCCATGAACTCTGATACCATTTCAAAGTGTAATCCTTAAATGACTGCACTGCCTTTGAAAATTTTTCATAGGAAGTGGATGACTGGTTAAATGCTTTAATGACCTCAATCCCTTCCACATATTCCACAATAACACCATTCACATAATTGCTTGACTCCATATAGTCCGCATACAGTTTATTAAAATTCTTCATCATTATGGCGAAGGCAATAAATGCTAAGGGAACTGTTACCAGCATGGCTAATGCCATTCTCCAATCAATAAAAGCCAAATAGATAAACACGCTGATTGACAGAAGAAGATTGGAGATACATTCAGGTATCATATGAGCTAAGGGAAGCTCTATTGTTTCCACACGATCTACAAGAACGCTCTTTAACTTCCCAACGGATTCCCCCAACACAGTACCAAGGGGCGCTTTCATCAATCTTTTTGCAAGGCCGAGCCGTATATTCTCCAGAATGGTATATGCTGAAAAATGGGATAGGCTGGTTGAAATCCCGTAGAGCAGGAACCGCACTGCATATGCAGCAAGTCCAATCAGGCACCACTTCCAAACCTCTGCCATCACAGGAGAGCCGCCGATAAAGAGGGATATAATCTGATAAACACTCCAATAGGGTATCAGACCGGCAACAACGCTGATGATTGCACAAAGCACGGATAAGATAATTTTTATCCGGCACTGTGAAGCAAAGGAGAATACAATAGAAATCCAGCTTTTTTGCTTCATTTTGCTTCCTCCTTAAATAAAAAATTAGAGAGTATCTTACATTAGACACTCTCTAATTATTGCAATTTTTTAAGGCGGCTGCCACTCTGGAAAGGTGGGTTTTGCTCCATTTAGATTTTAACTTTTCTATATTCCAAAGGGGTTTTTCCCTTAACATTTTTGAACGCTTCGGAAAATTTGCTGGTGTTGGTATATCCTACCTTACCTGCAATAACCGTAATTGGCTCGTCCGTCTGTGCGAGAAGGGAGGCTGCTAAATCCATCCGATAATTCCGCATATAAGTATAAATGGCTGTTCCGTAAACACCCTTGAAGCATTGCTTCAAGGCCGAAACAGATATATCATATTTTGCAGAAAGTTCCTCCATTGTGAAGCGGCGATCTGGATTACTTGTCATAAAAGCCATAATCGCCTTGACTTTTTCTACCTGTGTTTTATAAAAATAAGGTCGTTCCTCTCCAAGGGCGCAAGGGTCGATTGTTTTTAAGGTGACAAGCAGCTCCAGCACCTTCACCCTCAAATATTCAAGCCGAATAGAATCGGGAATGTGATAAAGTTCCGAAATCACATGATCGGAAACAGAATCGCCGTGCATAATAAAAGGCCGGTTTTTCAACGCAAATAGCTGTTCTAACTGCTCGAGATCAATCGAAAACATAGAAAGTAATTCGCTGATTTCCGCAATAGCCTTCGGCACAGAGATGGTTATAGTAATCCCGTGATAATGGCTTACCGGAAAACTGCAATACTTATTTTCGGTAGTGGAACTGTCCAGCATAATATCACCAGAAGCGAGATAAAGATAAGCGCCGTTGCTCACTTCCCATTCAATTCGTCCTTCCCTGCAATGGTGGATAGCAAAAGTATGAGTGCTATTTTCAAACTTTCTTGAAGGGCAGCTTTCCATATGGAAATCATTATACATTACGCCAATGCCGGGATAGACCTCATAAAATGTACTGGTTCCATCTCCGGTATCATTTTTCATCTGATAGACGGAACAAGATTCGTCACGGCAAATCAGATTCATATTCTGCTGCATAAAAAAATGATCGTTCCCATTCATGCTGTTTCACCTCGTTTCCATAAAAAACTCCTTTAGCCGCTGGAGCCCTTTTTCGTCCAATATATACTGTTCCTGAATTTCACCATGCTCTAAGTGTAAAACATAAGTACAGCAGCTAACGATCAATTCATAGTCATGAGTAATTACGAGAGAGGTTTTTCCCATATCTTGTATGGCGGTCAACTCTTTCGCCACTTCTTTCATGTGCTGTAAATCCAAACCGCTGGTCGGTTCGTCGAACACTAAAATTTCTCTATTGGAAATTAAAGCGGTGGCAATCGCTACCCTCTGTTTTTGACCGCCGGATAAGGCCATTGGATGGCGGTCTTTGAATGGAAGTAAATCCAACCGTTTTAGCATCTGTTCAGCTTTGGAAGGCTCCGGCTCTTTCATACTCAAAAGCATTTCTTCTTCGGTGCTTTCTGTAAATAACTGATGATTCACATCCTGCATAACCATGTAGCACCGTGATAATCTTTGCTTTCTATTATACTGTCCTCCGTTAATATTCACAATGCCTTTGCAGTGCTTTTCCAGTCCACAAAGGCAACGGGCAAAAGTAGATTTTCCAGCTCCATTGTGGCCAATCACAGCAATAATACCGCCTTGTGGTAATGAAAGGGAATCAATATGGAGAGCGTCATGCTGCTTTATATAAGAAAAACGAAAACTCGTACACTCAAAGCACTGTTGATCTGCACAAGGATGGATAGATACCGGAAATTCAAAAATATTAAAAGGGCGTAACCCCATTTTAATCTGCTGTTCAGCGGACAGAGCGAGAGCTTCCGGTGCCGAAAAATCCTTTTCAATTTTTCCATCTTTAAGATATAACACTCGGTCGATCAGATTGCGTAGATAATACAGTCGATGCTCTGCAATAACAACCGTTTTGCCTTGTTTTTTCCAAAGCTGAATCATACGGCGTAAATCCTCGGTCGCAGATATATCCAAATTAGAAGAAGGCTCGTCTAAAACTATAATCGGCGGGTCACTTACCGATACGGAGGCACAAGCTATTTTCTGCTTCTCTCCACCGGATAGACAGAATATGTTTTTGCCCATCAGCGCCTCAATACCGAATTGCTCGGCGGTAAACTTAATGCGCTCTACAATTTCATTTTCTGATAAACCTTGGTTTTCGCATCCGAAAGCCAGCTCACTTGTAGAATCCACTGTAAAAAATTGTGTCCGTGGATTTTGAAATACGCTGCCAACGTATTTAGCGGTTTCATAAAGGGGAAGCTGGCTGATATTCTCTCCATTTAATAAGACTTCCCCCGTCAATTCACCGTCATAATAATTGGGGATAAGACCGTTAATAAGACGGGTCAAGGTGGTTTTTCCACAGCCGGATTGTCCGCATAAAAGAATCACTTGCCCGTTTGGGAGAGTAAGATCAATGTTTTCCAAACCACCGGCATCCGTTCCACCGGTATAACGAAAATTGATATTTTTCAATTCAATCAAGAGCCACCCCCTTTTTTAACAGATAAAAAATCCTACCCAGCAAGGAATAGCCAGCAGAAAGAAAAATACATCCAGCAGGCCGAATTTGATTGTGCAAATATTTGTCCGCTTTTGCGGTGCGCCAAGGCCGCGGGTTAAAGCAGCAGCAGATAGTTCCTCCCCAATTTTTGCTATAGACATTATCAAGGGTACAACACGGTATTCGAGCATTTTCATCGGGCTGCGCAGCGTCGTAATGCCTCTCATTTTCATTGCGTCTCGAATTGCTGCGTATTCTTCCTTTACCGTAGGAAAGAAACGAAACACTACCGATACAGGAATAACAATCTTTTGCGGGATTCTCATTCGTTCCATAGCCGCTACAAATTCGCTTACTGTTGTGGTGCTTACTAAATAATATCCCATAATAAATCCGGGAAGCATGTGCGTATAAATTCCAACAGCAGCGCCTAAGATAAAGTTCCATGTACCCGCAAGGAAAGGCAGTACCGTCAATTCCAAGGCAAACAAGATAGCATATGTAACCGTAAATCTGGCAGCCGCTTTCCATTTCTTTGAAAGCAATAGAAAAACGATAGGACAAGCCATCAGACACGGACGGACAAAATTCATAAACCCGCCCGTGCCTCCGGTTATCATAATAGTGCTAACTGTAATCGTTAAAAAAAGTTTCGTTCGAGGGTCAGCAGGGAGAATGGCTTTCTTCTCAAATTTTAATGAAAGCGCCGCATCCATTAAGCAATCCCCGCTTTTTCAAAATGCTTCTTCAATACGGCTTTTCCAAGCAAGGCTCCCAAGATGCCACCGATGAAGGTCACGACGAATAGAACAGGGAACATCCAGCCGGGAGTATAGGACATCAGCGTATTCACATATTCCTGCCCGTAACTGCTCACAAGAGAGGAAAAGAAATCGTCCCGGGTCAAAAACATGCGGCTTACATATCCCATAATCCAAAGAGAAAAAACACCATTTCCGAGCAAGACGCATTTCCAGCTTTGATATTTACCAGCTCTTAAAATCAGATCGCTTACAACACCGAAGATTATACCGCCAACCAGTACCAAAACGCCGCTTCCCATGATTAGATTAAGCAGGCCAAGAATAACGCCCGTCAAAGTAACCATTCCAAATTTTTTGACTTTCGTTAAGTACAGCATAAATGGGATCCCGCACAAAATCGGGCATACAAGCCCCAGCAGTGGAATGAAGATGGGGATATATCCTAACATCATACCGGCAAAGAAAATGACAAAGTAGATTGCGGTAAAAATCCCCACATTGATAAGGTCTTTGGCTTGCAGCCGTTTACTTTTTACTTCCATAGCTTAGTTCCTCCATGATATTGTTAGTTATAGCTAACCTGTGCCGCTAAAAAATAGCGACATGAAATTCGCATGTATTTAATTTATCATACTCCGATCGGGTGCGCTACTCTGAATAGTTTGAAAATACTCCGAATGGTTTGCGAATATTTGATTTCACATACTGGCAAGCAATGCAAACATGTACATGTTTGCGATTTTGGCGGGTTTTCTACCCGTCAAAACGCTTGTTGAGGGATAATCCCCCAAGCCCCCAAGATCGCCACCTGCGGTGACGGCTGCGCGTCCTGCGGACGCTGAAAATTTTTCCATAACAAAAGAAAAACTCTATACAAATGGTTAATCCATTCACATAGAGTTTTCTTATTTCCCGTTCACTTGGCATAGGTCAGTATTTTTACAATACTTCTTTATGCTCCTCTGCCTTTTGGCAGGGCGTTTTTCTTATAATCTAGCATGTAGAAGCTAGTAAAAGAGGGAATATTTTGATATACTAAGGAAAGCAATGGATGAGGAGAGAACAGTAAATTTATGGATGAAAATAATAAGTGGATGATGCTTTTACTTTTCCTGTTTCACCAAACAGAAAGACAATGGAGAGAATTTGAAACAGAAATTAAATATAATAATCGGTATTTTCCTAAAAGTCAGATATTAGATGAATTGAAAAGAATACAGAAATATGCAGTTCATGAAATACATGCTGATGAAGTTTATTATAGGGCCAGGGTGTTTAGTACCCCTTGGGAATGTTTTAAGGAAGAATTGGAGCAAATACGTCAAATTATTTTAAAGCATTTTCCGGATATTGAAAATGGAAAATCTTCTTTTAATTTAGATAATATGTCAGATATGCAAGCTTGCTTGGCTATGCTATTATGTATGAAAAATGACAGCCAATCTATCATGGAAGAAATTGAACTAATATTTGAAAAAGTCATCTCTGGTCATCCCTTTTGCCAATCGAGCCTTTTTGATAGCCTGTTTACTTAAAAGACCCCTATGCTTCTCAATTCCGAAAGATGCTTTCTATTGAAAAATATAAAAGCAAGGAAATAGACCGTATCTATCGGGAAGTGTATATTGATACTGCGATTTCTAATCAAGCTCAAATTTTTGAAGAAATGATAAAGCAAGGTTATATGCGGAAAGCAGACCCTAAAATTATGGCATTACAATTTTTCGCTCCCATTTTTCTTTTGCTGAACAGATATGACGGTATTGCCGAGAAGGAAGCGGAGGCAATAGAAATTTTGGGAAAACATATTGAACAGTTTGACAAGATTTATCGTGAGGGGGAAATAAAATGAAAATTGCAATCATTTATGCCACTAAATATGGCTGCACAAAAAAGTGTGTGGAAATCTTAAAATCTTATTTACAAAGTGACGTAAAAGTATTTTCTGCTAAAAATTCCAAAATTGATGTATCACAATATGATACCATTTTAATAGGTGGTTCGGTCTATATGGGAAAAATTCAAAAAGAAATAACTCGTTTTTGTAAACATAACTTAAAGCAGCTATTGAAAAAGCGAGTAGGATTATTTGTATGTTGCTATACTCCGAATGGAATAAATGGATTTTTTGAAACACTATTTCCATTAGAATTGTTAAATCACGCATTTTATGTAACTTGTATAGGTGGGGAAATGAACTATGATAAGATGAATTTTCTTTATAGAAGATTGTTTCAGTCATTGAAAAAAATAGACGGATTTAATGAGGGATTTACTGAACCAAAAATACTTGAAGAAGAAATTAAAGCATTAGTAGAAAAAAGCCTGAAGTAGTTACGAAGAATGGAAGTGGTGTTGTGCAAAAAGAAGAATGGTTACTATGTCCAATATGTGGAAATAAAACAAGGTTGAAAATTCGTGAAGATACAGAATTGAAAAATTTTCCTTTATTTTATCCGAAATGCAAACAAGAAGTTTTGATTAGTATAAAACAATTTAATATGTCTGTCATCAAAGAGCCAGACGCACAGACGCAGAGCCGATGAACTTGTGAGCAATCACAGTCATTTATTCTGCGTTTTCTATTAAATTACCTATCCATATTTCAGTAGCATTGACTTTCTAACGATTGTTAGGTATAATTTATCTAACAGTCGTTAGAAAGGTTGGCGTAAATGATGAGTAATACAAAGCAGAAAATATTAGATGTATCTTTAGACCTCTTTTCTCGAAAGGGATTTTCAGCAGTTTCTATTAGAGATATTTGTGCTCAGGTAATGATTAAAGAAAGTTCTGTCTATTATCATTTTAAAAATAAACAAGCTATTTTTGATGAGTTGCTTTATCACTTTGAGCAAGTGGCGACCGATATGATGGTACGGTTAGAACAATCTTTGTCAGTCCAATCCTGTTCAATGGAGAAGCCATTTTACCAAACTGTTTGCGATACCTTTTTTGAAAGCTATTTTATGGACGATTTTTGCAACAAAATAATGAGGCTTCTTCTGATTGAGCAATTTGGTAATTCGGAAGTCCAAAAGATATATGACCGTTGGATGTTTGCAGAGCCACTTGAATTTCAAAGTAAGGTTTTTGGTACGCTAATGGAAATAGGAATAATTCCAAAATCAGATAGTGGATATCTAGCTGTTAAATACTATGCACCCATTTATTTCTTTGCTCAAAGATGGTTATTCAGCGGAGAATTATCGGAAGAACAAAAAAATTCTTTTCGGAATGCTGCTTATCAACATATCAAGAAATTTTTTGCAGAGATGGAGGTGGAATAATGTCTAACATTGTAATTACTGGTGCAAATCAAGGAATTGGATATTATTTTATTGAGCAGGCTCTAAAGGATGGAAACAAAGTAGCTGTGTTAGATGTTGATACAGAAAGCCTTGAAAGATTGGCACAGTTATTTCCGAATAAACTTTTCTATTATAAGGCAGATGTATGTGATGAGATGCAGATACGCATCGCCATTGCAGATATTATTAAAAAATTTCAACGAATAGATATTGCTATTCATAATGCCTGCCTTTGTACCTTTGGTAAAGAAACGACTACTGATTTCAATATATATGAACGGGCTTTTGATGTGAATTATTATGGCGCACTTCGTTTAGTAAAAAGTGTATTGCCGTATATGCAGGCACAAAAATACGGAAAAGTCATTTTTACAAGCTCTGGTGTAGGAGTAACAGGTTTTATAGGAATATCTCCCTATGCTTCGACTAAAGGCGCATTGGAAGCATTGGCAAAGTGCCTTAATTTAGAATATGCTTCTGTCGGTGTTACCTTCCATATTATTCACCCGCCATTAACTCGAACAAAGTCGGCAGAGCCGTTACCTGTTCCAAAAGAATTTATGGCTGACCCACAAAAAGTAGGATATGGACTTGCAAAGCATATCACATCTAAAAGATTTATTATTTGCCATGGTTTCGTGCAAAAAATCCAGACGATTGCCTGCTATCTTTTTCCAATCAAGATGGGCAAGCTAATGTCAAAAATGACATTACGGTATATAAACAGCGAAAAATAAGCAAATGGAAGTGAACGGTAAGGCTAAAAGGACATCTCTAAAAGATAGCAAGAATTGTGAAAACACGGGCAAATTTTTTTGCTACTATAATTGTAAGCCTGCAAATAAAAAGTCAATAGTAAATTGATTATTTCAGGCAAAAAGGTTTATGTAGGATTTTGAACATTGAAATAAGACCACCGATATTCGCTGGTCTAAAATAAAGGTAAGTATGAGATGGTTATTTCGGAAGCGATGAAAGATATTCTTTTACCCGTCCATAGTAGATGCGAAGAAACTTATTCGCACCGGCAGTCATGTAGACATAGTAAGGTTTGCCTTGTGATCGTTTCTTATCCATAAACAGATATACGGGGTCATCCTGCGGTTTGGTTTTGATAAGAGCATCCATTACCTGAAATAAGGTTTTACGAAGAGTGCCAGAACCTCTTTTGGAAGCAGGAACACTTTTCTGTTCGTAAGAACCGGATTCATTTACGCCGGGGTCGACACCAGCGAAGGCGGTGATAGCCCCTTTGTGAGTGAAGCGGGAAACATCACCAATCTCAGCCATAAGCTGGGGACCAAGTGATTTACCGACACCTTTCATAGCCATTACAACAGGGTATTCAGGCAGTTTGGAAGCAGCGTCATTCATCATGGTACGAAGCTGTTCCACGGTCTGAGAAGCCATATTTAATTGCTCTACAGCCTGTTTGATAATTAGTTTTGTCAAATCGTCTTTTGGAAGTACAGAAACGATCTCCTTAGATGCCTCATAGATTTCAACAGCTTTTGACTGGCTGAAGTTGTACTTTCTACGTTTGCACCACTTTTGATAGTGGTTGATAAATGCGTTAAGAGACAGTTTGCGAACACAATCCACATGCCAATAGGTTGTTGCAAAATCAACCCACTTCTGGCTTCCGTCCTCACGGGCGGGACTGTCAAAATAGGTATTTGCACCGGGATAAGTCTGGTCAAGAACGCCGATAAGGTTGTTCTTCATGGCGGTTTTGTGTTTCATGTAAAAATCAAACTGGCGGTTCATGGTTTTAAGCTGATTACGAATTTCGTCCATGAGACTATACTGTCTGAGTTCTGTCCAACTGTCAAGAGTATAGCGAGCAATTTTTACAGCATCTGCTTTGTCAGACTTCACTTTGCGGAGGGAATTATCTCCAAAGTCTTTGATAAGTTTGGGATTTACGGCAGATACAAAAAGGTCAGCCTGTGAGAGTTCACGGACAAGGGGTTCGTAATAACGCCCCGTATGTTCCATTACAATGCGTGACTCACCATCAATGGCTTTGATATGCCCGATAAGAGAGCGAATACCGCTGACTGTATGCTTGACTTCAAATGGTGTGGAAACAATTTCACCAAAAGGACGAAGGATGGCAACCATACTTTTACCTTTAGAAACATCAATACCAACTGCGTTCATGTTCATAAATTTGTCACTCCTTAAGATTTATAGTGCAAAAGATAAATACCAACTTTACTCATTGCCTATTCAAGCTACTGTGGTGTGACACGAACGCACTGAAAGTGGTTCAACCTGCATAAAACGAACGCTGCGAATGAGGAGCTGGTTATCAGTCTTAAAAACGGACGTGTAAGTCCAAGAAAGGAAGCCGATATACCGATTGCCCCATCATTATACAGCTTAAGCAATAAGATGGCTAACAACCTAACTGGTTGTTAAGTATATTAACCAATTTATATTGTAGTAGAAAGGAGGCGTTTTGTATGGAAAATAATGCAGTTATTAGTATTGAACAGGTTATTGATTACATCGAAAATCATCTTAGCGAAAAGATTGACCTTGAAACAGTTTCTACGACGGTCAACTACTCAAAATATCATTTACATCGAATGTTCACCGAAACAGTCGGGCTGACAATTCACGATTATGTGCAACGAAGGCAACTCACGGAAGCGGCAAAGTTATTGGTGTTTTCAGATAAACCAATCATTGAAATTGCTTTTATCTGTGGATATGAAAGTCAACAATCTTTTACTACTGCTTTTACAGCTATGTATAAGACCTCACCTGCACAGTATCGTGATAAACAAGAGTTTTATCCATTGTTGTTGCAGGTTGTTATACATAATAAAAAGGTAAATACTACATTGACAAAGAACGATATACGGTTTGCTACGATAGAGGATATTCCTTCTTGGATGGAGCTACTTCGATTAGTGGTTGATGGATACCCTGTTTTAGATGAAACAGACTACTTACATAAATTAAAAATATGTATCCAAAATAAACAGGCATTGGTTTTGAAAGATGGGGATTTGTTAATTGGTGCTCTGGCTTTCAGCATTCCACCATGCTGCATTGAGTTTTTGGGTATACATCCTCAATATCGCAAAAGAGGCATTCAAAAACTTTTTCTGGATGCGTTAATAGAAGATTATTATCCAGAACAAGATATTTGTATAACAACTTATAGGAAGGGTGATAGAGCCGATACAGGATACCGTAAAGAACTACAAAAACTTGGTTTTGCAGAACGAGAACTTCTAATAGAATTTGGTTATCCTACACAACGCTTTGTGCTTACTGCAAAATGTTCAGAAACAAATGATAAACGACTGAGTTCAAATAAAACAGAAATCTGATTTGCAAATAGTGTGAGGTAATAACAATGTGCGTAAGAGAAATCAATCCTAAAGAAACTGCAAGAGCATCGGCGTTTGGGCTTTGGATGAAAGCTCCTAATCCTATGGTCACCTTTTTCAAGACATACGATGTAATTCCATTGATTAAAGTAAGTAAAAATCGTGGTATGAAATTCAATATGCTTCTTGACTTTTGTATAGGAAAAGCTGCTGCTTCTGTAAAAGAATTTTATTTATTGCCTGTAGGAAATAAGCTAATGCAATATGATAAACTTGCTGTCAACACTATTGTTGCGAACAAAGATGGTGAAGTTAGTTCCTGTGATATTGCATATACGGACAGTCTTGAAAAGTTCAATGCAGATTACCTGAAATATACAACAGCAGTACACAACACTTGTATTGACCACGACCTATCGGAAAAATATATGGTTATAGGTACTTCTGCTATTGTAAATGTAGAACTGGACGGTGCTGTGGGTATGAATAGCGGAATTTTCAACAATCCTTTTATGATATGGGGGAAGTATCGCATTGATGGCGATAAGGCTCTTTTATCAATCTCTTTTCAATTCCATCATACGCAGATGGATGGTGCACACGCAGGCAAATTTCTGAAGAATTTGCAGAAGGAGATTGAAAAGATGGGAGAAGAAATAAGTGTATGATAGCAAAAAGCGAATGGGTCTTATGCCCTGTTTGTGGAGGTAAAACTCGTGACAGACTTAGAGAGGATACAGTTTTGATAAACTATCCTCTTTACTGTCCGAAATGTAAGCAGGAAACTTTAATTAACGCAAAAGATTGCACATAGCTGTCATTAAAGAGCCAGACGCATAGACGCAGAGCCGATGGACTTGTGGGTTATCCCACAGCTCATCGGCTCTGCTTGTAATAGTATGTTTAGTGCGATTGTTCATCACAGGAGATAGAAGATGTTCCTTTCATTATTCGCTCTTCAACAGTCAGGCTTTTGTGCAAAGGGATTGCCATAAATACCGTGATAAGTGCGGAGAGGACATCAGCAATCGGCTGTGCGTACAAAATACCATTTAATCCCCATACAAAGGGTAAGATTAAGATAACAGGAATAAAGCAGATACCTTGTCGGCAAGCTCCAAGAATAAATCCCTCTTTTCCTTTTCCAAGAGCAAGGAATAAAGAGGAATATACCGTATAGAATCCAAACAGCATAAAGGTAATACCATTTATTCTTAATGAGGAAGCTCCGATTTTAATCATCTCTACATTTCCAGTTGTAAACTGTGAAACAATAGTTGCAGAAAACAGGCTGAACAATAAACCTACAATTACACAGAAAATGGTTGACCATAAAACAGAGGTTTTGATTGCGGTACGCAGACGGTCAAATTTCTTTGCACCATAACTATATCCTGCAATGGGCTGAAATCCTTTGATGAAACCAAATACTGTTAAGCTGCCCATAGATATAAGACGAGTTACAACTCCCATTCCTGCTATGGCTGCATCGCTGTAATTACCTGCTGCGTTATTTATCAAGGAAATAGAAATACTTGTCAATAGCTGAAATACAAGTGTCGAAATGCCGATTTTAAAAATTTCAGAAAGAACTTCCTTAGAAAAAGTGCAGTCTTTTATCTTGAATTGAAAAGCACTTTTCCTTCTGAAGATATAAAGCAAATACACCATAGTCGATACTATCTGAGAGATTGCTGTTGCAATAGCTGCTCCTGCAACATCTAAATGAAAAGTATATATAAATAAAGGGTCTAACCCTATATTGAGAACAGCCCCTAACAGCAAAGCGCACATTGTAGTTTTCGCTGCCCCCTCACTTGTTACGATATTATTCATTGTTACATTAAAAACATTGAAAATACAGGAAATGATATAAATACCCGCATAGGTGGCAGCATAAGGAAGAATACTTTCTGTTGCACCCAACAGTTTTAAAATGGGTTCCAAAAAGATGATTGAGAGAACTATCATAATTGTGCCTACAACAAGGCTGCTGTACAGTGCAGTGCTTGCAACCCTGTTTGCTTGTTCTCTGTTCCTTTGCCCTAATAATCGGGAAATATAAGATGCTGCTCCGTTACCGAAAAGTAATCCTAAGCCGACAACTACTTGACCGAGTGGGTATACTACCGAGATAGCAGCCATTTGGCTTTCCCCCAACCCACCGACAAAATAGGCATCAACAAGATTGTATAAAGCATTGATAAGCATACCAATCATTGTAGGAATACCCATAGCTAAAAGGGCTTTTGGAATTGGAGCATTGCCCAGTAACTCCAGTTTTTTGTTTTGCTTGTCCATTGTACTGTTTCTCCTTTCACTTGACTAATGAAATAAAATATACTACTATAAATTACAGTAATTGAAACGCAAGAGGTATTCTACTATAATTTATAGTAGTTGTCAAGAGAGTAAAGGAGGAAGATGATATGGCGACCATTGACCTGATTGTTTTGGGAATATTAAAGAAAGAACCCTTGAGTGCATATGACATTCAAAAGTTGGTAGAGTACCGTAATATTTCAAAGTGGGTAAAAATCAGCACCCCTTCTATTTATAAAAAGGTTATTCAGTTGGAGGAAAAAGGATACATTTCAAGTCATATTGAAAAAGAAGGTAAAATGCCAGAAAAGTCAGTTTATACTTTGACGGAAAAAGGAAAACAGCAGTTTGAGAAACTGATGATTGAAATATCTTGTAAGCCTATCAACATTTTTTTAGACTTTAATGCTGTTATCGTAAATTTGGACAGTATGCCAAAAGAAAGACAACAAGAATGTCTGGATAATATTGAAAGCAGTATGGCAGTTTTAAAAACATATCTGGAAGAAAATATCGCTTTGAAAAAAAGTGATGATGACATTCCGACTACTGGTATGGCAGTTTTACAACAGCAATATATACTGGCAGGGGCGATAGAAGAATGGATTGCTTCTTTAAGAAAATCGCTGGAGTGAATAAAATGGATGAATCTCAATGGATTATATGTCCTGTTTGTGGCAGTAAAACTCGTGATAGACTTAGACAAGATACAGTTTTGAAAAACTATCCTCTTTACTGCCCGAAATGTAAACAGGAAACTTTGATAAACGCAAAAGAATTGCAGATAACCGTCATCAAAGAGCCAGACGCAAAGGCACAGTATCAATAAGATTTTTAATTGACCTGCCATAAAAATATTTACTTGTTCTCTTGACTTTCACGTTGCGTCATAGTGTAAGATTTAGAAAAACGAGAAAGGAAGAGAGAAAATGAAAGTAATTCCAATTCGCTCAGACGGAATTTACAAAAAAATAATGAAAGCACCGTCTGAAAAGAAAAATGATATTTACCGTTATGAAATGATGATGCCTTTTGAAAAAAAGTGGGCATGTTACAGCGTACCGATGAAAGCTACTACTCCTAATGGATATGATGTTATAATGGCAAGCTGTATGCTTGGTCACATTGCTCCTACAAAAGTTGATGAGAGTCAACGAGCCAATATCGAGGCATTATCGTCAAATGAGCTCTGGAGTGATTGTAAGCTATCAATAGAAAACTCTTTAAACTGTTTTATTGATAAAGGAATACAATTGCCTGTCAAAGATTATCTATTCACCATTTTATTAGCGAATTCTGAAAGTCCTTATATCAAAATGAATGAGGGGTATTGTGGTGATGGAGGAATACCTGGATATATTTTTTCTTGGCTTATTCCTAATGAATACACATTAACGCATTTACATGTTGCACTTGCCCATGAAGTCAATCACAATGTGCGTTTCCAATTTATAAAGTGGAAAAACGATATTACTCTTGGTGAAATGATGGTCAGCGAGGGACTTGCCGAAAATTTTGCAACGCATTTGTATGGGGAGGATAAAGCAGGCCCGTGGGTTACAAAAACCGATATGCAAACCTTAAACGAATATATTAAACCAATTATCTTTGATGGCTTGAGCGTACAAGGACTTGAAAAGCTTAATGCTTATTTGTATGGTGATGAAATGGCAGCATTACAAAATTATCCTGCTGTTGGACTGCCCTATTGTGCCGGATACGCTTGTGGGTATCACTTAGTAAAACACTATTTGAAAAAAACAGGGAAAAGTATTGTAGAAGCAACATTATTGCCTGCAAATGAGATTTTGAAAGCCACGGAGGATTTTTGGAATGAATAAAAAACCTATGACAGTACACGAAGTCGTAAATTTGACAGGAATTACTGCAAGAACACTTCATTACTATGATGAGATAGGGCTTTTAAAACCTTCGATTGTTACAGAAGCAAGATATAGATTATATACCGAGGAAGATTTAATTAGACTACAAGAAATATTGTTTTTTCGGGAAGTTGGGTTTGCGTTAAAAGAAATAAAAAAACTGTTAGATGCCCCACATTATAATCGCAGCGAAGCCTTAGAAAGACATCTTTCCATTTTAGAGGCACAGAAAGAGCGTATTGACGCAATTATTGCTCTTATAAAAAATGAAATTAATGGAGGAAAAAATCTTGCTTTTACTGCTTTTTCGCAATCTAAAGTGATTGAACTGCAAACACAATTTCGAGATGAAATCATCGAGCGTTGGGGCAATACGGAAAGCTTTAGACAATTTGAGGAAATCTTCTCATCACAAAGTCGCAAAATACAAAATGAGCAGATAAGCTCATTCTATTGTACGGCACAGGAACTCTTTGAAAAATTAGCAACGTATGAAGGAAAGACTCCAAGCTGTTTAGAGGTTCAACAGATTGTGCAGAAATGGCAAGAATATATATCCGAGCATTTTTATCAATGCGATAGTCAGATGCTCTCCTATTTAGGAAATTTATATATTACTGACGAAAGATTTTCAGAGTTTATCAATCGTTTTGGCGGTGAAAATTTAGCAATGTTTTTTAGTAAGGCAATCGAGGCTTACTGTACAAAGCAGCGAAGTGAGAGTAATGAGCGTTGATTGGATACGATGTCCTATCTGCGGGAGCAAAACCCGTGACAGACTGAGAGAGGATACAATTTTGAAGAACTATCCTCTTTACTGCTCCAAATGCAAACAGGAAACTTTAATCAATGCAAAAAATTTACATATAGTCGTTATCAAAGAGCCAGACGCTTTAGACGCAGAGCCGATGAACTTGTGAGCAATCACAGTTTGTCGGCTTACTTTTTTATATGTTGGATTTTATTGCATATAAAACCTCTCTTTTTGCAATAACAAATTTTTTAAGCAAAAGACTAAAAACTTAATAAAAAGCTGATTTGACAAAGGGCTGATTTTGTGGTACTCTAAAAAATCATAACTTGAAGGAGAATGGTTTTATGAGTTTTTATATAACGAATGAACTACCACCTAAAAAGAAAATCAGCTCTGTACAATCAAATCCGATGAAACATTGTGCAGAGTATAGCATAATATAACACGTAAAGATTTCATCGGGAAACGTAGCAATACATGAGAGTTTTTTCTTTCATATATTGTTTCTTTTCTCGTACAAATTTTTGTGCAGCAGGCTATGGGCAATGTTTTGTCTGTAGCCTTTTGTTGTATATGGGTTATTTCATTTAAGAAGTTTATAATGAAATGTATATAGCAGAAGGACTGATACTATGAGTATCTAACTTCTGCTATTTTTTTGCCTATTTTAGAAAATTAGATGTAAAAAAGAGAGGTTTTATTTATGAGTTTAGTTAGAAGTTACAGGATTAACACATTCTTTTGGTGATAATTATCTGTTTAAAAATGCAGATTTTTCATTAAATAAAGGGGAACATATAGGGATTGTCGGTCAAAATGGAGCAGGAAAAAGTACATTTATAAAATTTTGTACAGAGCAACTTATCCCTGATTCTGGCAGGATAGTATGGCAACCAAACACAAAAATAGGATATCTCGACCAATATGCTCAAATTGAAAAAAGTACAATTATGAGGGTATTTCTGCAATCAGCATTTTCTGAATTATATGAGATGGAAAATAGGATGAATCAGTTGTATTGTCAGTCTGTAGATGGGAATATGTCAAAATTAGATATGGCTGCAAGGTATCAGGAGGAGTTAGAACGTAATGAATTTTATTTGATTGATACAAAGATAGAACAAGTGACGACAGGATTGGGCTTAATGGCTATTGGACTGGATAGACCTATAGAGCAGATGAGTGGCGGGCAGAGAGCAAAGGTCATATTAGCAAAATTATTATTAGAAAAACCAGACATTTTGCTTCTGGATGAACCAACAAACTTCTTAGATAAGGAACATGTTGTATGGCTTGCAGAGTATCTCTCAAGTTTGCAAAATGCCTTTATGGTAGTTTCACATGATTATGAGTTTTTAGAAAAAATATCCACAAGGATTTGTGACATTGATAATCAGAAAATTACAAAATATTTTGGAACATATTATGAGTTTAGAAGAAAAAAAGCGTTACTTCGAGAAGATTACATTAGACAGTATGTGGCACAACAGAAAACAATAAAAAAGACAGAGGAGTTTATTCGCAAAAATATTGCAGGGAGAAAATCAAAAATGGCTCGTGGCAGACAGAAGCAACTTGACCGAATGGACAAGATGGAAGCGATGGAACAAAAAGAAATCAAGCCACATTTCAAATTTCCTGCCGCTCCCCTAACTACAACGGAGCATTTAAGGGTGAAACATCTGGATGTTGGTTATCATTATCCTGTCTTGTCTGATATCAATTTTTCCGTAAAAGGTGGAGAAAAAGTTGTTATTACGGGATTTAATGGTATAGGGAAGTCTACAATGTTTAAAACTCTTGTAAATCAAATTCCATCGTTAGGAGGTAATTTTCATTTTTCGGAGCAAGTAAAGATAGGGTATTTTGAACAAGATTTAACATGGTCAGATACTACGAAAACACCGATACAAATTGTTTCTGATGCTTATCCATCACTTGTTATAAAAGATGTAAGAAAGCGCCTTGCAGGTTGTGGTATTTCAAGCAAACATGCTATGCAGGAAATTAGTACTTTAAGTGGTGGTGAACAGGCAAAAGTTAAAATATGTTTGCTTATGATGAAACCATGTAACTTCCTAATTATGGATGAGCCGACAAATCATCTTGATACACTGGCGAAGGAGGCGTTAAGAACTGCACTTTTAGAATTTGAAGGTACAGTAATATTAGTATCACATGAAGAAGCGTTTTATCGTGATTGGGTTCAAAAGGTTATAAATGTAGAAAAGAAAATATAGATTAAAACTCGTATTTTGAAAGAGAATCTGTAGGTAAGATAGCCCACCTAATAAAAAAACGGTGTTTTGGGTGGGCTGTTTTGTTACGCTCAGATGAAAATTTGACCCTCTAAACCCGTTTAAGGTTTGGAGGGTTTTTATGTGTTGGTCTGAAATGACGGCACTGCTGCTTATCAGAAGCGGCAATTACATATAATACTTCAGCAATCTGCAAGGACATCTCGTTAAAAAAATCCTTGCGTGCTTACGGTACTCGTATAGCCGAAAAATAGAGGTTATATTTCTATATTATAGAATTGAATATTCTTATATCCGCTTAGATTACAAAATCTTTGCGGATTTTTTTGTGCCTTTTTTACTGGAACGCAGAATAAGTCAGCTTCTGGCGTTGGTTGCCGTTCGCCGCCCTATCAATCTGGATTTTTCAAATTTCAGATTGATAGGAGGAACAGACAATGGATGAAAAGCATCAAAATCGTAAAAAGGACAAGTACAATCCATATACATTGATTATTTTAGACGGGCGTTATTACCTCTCGTTTAAGGACAGTCGAGGTGCATTGCAGAGCATTGAGATTGATGAAGTACTGTATGAGTTGTTTAATCGCTTTGAGCTTGAGGATATATCATATTTCAACAAGCTAAGTAGGCATATTGAACATTCGGAGCTGACAGAAGCGTCATTGAATGAACGTGCGTTCTGCAAGCCGGAAAGTATTGAGGAAGAAGTATCAAGAAATATGGAATACGAGTTGTTACATAGAGTAATCGAAAAACTGCCCGAAGTACAACGGCGTAGATTGTTACTGTACTTTTTCGGTGAAATGACCTATGAGCAAATTGCAGCCATAGAGGGCTGTACGAAAAGAGCAGTCAAATTTAGTGTTGATATTGCTATTGAGAAGTTGAAAAAAGATTTTGGGACTTTTTAAATTTTACACTACACGAATTCTTTTTTAGTGAGCAAACAGGTGAAGGGGCATCACTCCCCCTTCACCTGTTTTCCTTTGTGTGGCGAAAACGGGATGGCTCCTTGACAACCGAATAATCATTCGCCAAATATTTTCTCTTTGTGATTGTGATGAGCATAAGCGTGTGCAGCGGTACGCCAAGACTTGCTAAAAAGCAGTGAGCGATATGAAAGGTGGTGAGCCATTCGTTACCGACTCAAAATATCGGGCAGCTCCCGATTTCGCCGTAACCCACAAAGAGGATAATGATACTCCCGTCCAGTCACAGTCCGAGTGGTAGCCAGTCCACCGCAGGCAATGAGGGCGGCTCTGTCAGAACGAGACAGTTGGGGGTGAAACTCCCGTGGCGTCAGTTCGCTGCTGACCGTTTGGTGACTTCCCTGCGTGATACAACGCATTGCATCTTCGGGGTGTCGAGGACAAATAGAGATGCTTCTATCATAAAGCCAAACACAAGGCGACTTATGGAAACAGAGTTTTGTTTTATGCTCTCCCGACCTAAATACTTCCTTGTGTTTGGCTGCCTACATAGGTGGAACACTCCTGCCTAAATTTAGATAGGAGGTCAAACACAATGGAAAAAACGATTAAGCGTGGCGATATTTACTACGCAGACTTAAATCCCGTTATCGGTTCGGAGCAAGGAGGTAAACGACCTGTACTTATCATTTCAAACGACATAGGCAATAAACACAGCCCTACGGTTATTGTGGCGGCAATTACGGGGAAAACACAGACAAAAGCAAAATTACCAACACATACTGAAGTAAAAAATGTTGAAGGACTTGACAGGGATTCTGTTATTCTACTTGAACAGATACGAACAATTGATAAACAGCGACTTAGGAATTAGATAGGTAAAATACCTGACAATGCAATGGCAAGGGTTGATAAGGCTCTTGTCATTAGTATTAAAATTTCCCATAGTAATCTGCTTTAAATTTATGAAGGAAAAGCAATGATAGAGCAGACACAGGTTGAAATAAAAGATAAATTCTGTCTTACGATTGATGAGGCATCTGTCTATTTTAATATAGGAGAAAAGAAATTAAGAAAGATTGTTGCAGATAATATAGATACAGGATTTATTATTCAGAATGGGGTGAAGTTTTTAATCAAGAGAAAACAGTTTGAAGTTTTTTAGAGGGTTTAACGGCTATTTGAATATTTTTGAATAAATTACAATGCAGGTAGCCTTGCGGATGAATACAAAGGATACTTTATTTTAAATGTTACTTTTATTTTTAAGATGGAAAAAGGGCTTCGCCTATGATATACTACGCTATATCGTGACGGGGCTCTTTTTGTATGAAAGGAGCATGAATATGAGCGGAAAAAGAAGGGACAGCAAAAATCGTATTCTCCGCAACGGAGAGAGCCAACGTCAAGACGGACGATACGCATTCAAATACATTGATGCCACAGGAAAACAGCAGTTTGTGTACAGTTGGAAACTGGAAAAGACGGATAAGACACCACAGGGAAAAAGGGATGATATTTCATTAAGAGAGAAAGAAAAACTGATATTGAAAGATATTGATGATGAGATAGTTCCCCGTGGTGGAGAAATGACCGTTCTGGAACTGGTGAAAAAGTATTTCTTACAGAAAACAGGCGTGCGGCACAATACAGAAGCCAACTATAAATTTGTAGTTAATATTATAAAAAAAGAAGTGTTTGGTAAGAAGCGAATCGACAAGGTGAAACTGTCGGACGCAAAATGCTGGCTTATCAAAATGCAGCGAGATGGGAGAGGTTACAGTTCCATTCATTCTATAAGGGGTGTTATAAGACCTGCATTCCAGATGGCAGTTGACGATGATTTGATACGCAAGAATCCGTTTGAGTTTCAGCTTGCCACCGTTGTCGTGAATGACAGCGTGACAAGAGAAGCTATTACAAGAAAACAGGAGCGAGCTTTCCTTGAATTTGTAGCACAGGACAAGCATTTTTGCAGATACTATGATGGAATCTATATTTTATTTTAAACAGGGCTTCGGATTTCTGAATTTGTAGGATTAACGCTGAATGACATTGATATGCAGAATAGAAAAATCAATGTCAACCATCAATTACAGAGAAAAAGGAATATGGAGTATGTGATTGAGAACACAAAGACCACAAGCGGTACAAGAGAAATTCCTATGTCAGACGAGGTATATGCTTGTTTTCAGCGAATTATCGAAAACAGGAAGAAAGTGAAAACTGAGCCTATGATAGATGGTAAATGTGGATTCCTGTATCTGGATAAAAATGATATGCCGATGGTAGCTCTGCATTGGGAGAAATACTTTCAACATATTTGCAAGAAGTACAACAGTATCTACAAAGTGCAGATGCCTAAAGTTACACCTCATGTATGTAGGCATACATTTTGTTTTAACATGGCAAAAAGCGGTATGAATCCGAAAACGCTCCAATACCTTATGGGACATTCTGATATTGGAGTGACAATGAATACCTATACGCACATCGGTTACGATGATGCGAAAGAGGAGTTGGAACGGATGACAAAAGTCGAGTAGTAAAATGGCATAATCTCTCTTAATTTACTACTTTTGAGGTAAAAGATATGCCAAGAACAGAGGATACCAATAGACGACAGGAAAAGCCGATAAATCAAGGAAATACAGCAAATATAAGGAGTTTTTGAGATATGATTAAAATACTATTCATCTGCCACGGCAATATTTGTCGTAGTACTATGTCCCAGTACGTTTTTCAGGACATGGTTCATAAAATAAACTTAACTGATTCATTTTACATTGATTCTGCCGCTACCAGCCGGGAGGAGATTGGCAATCCGGTTCACCACGGCACTCGCCATAAATTAAAGGAAGTCGGGATCCCGTGTGGGGATCACCGGGCACGTCAGATGAGAAGAGAAGATTACGATGCATTTGACTATATCATTGGAATGGATTCCTGGAATATTCGTAATATTGGACGGATTATCGGAAACAGCGATCCGGAGAGAAAGGTATTCCGGCTCCTGGATTTCACGGAGCGTAAAGGCGAGGATATTGCGGATCCGTGGTATACAGGTGATTTTGATACTACATACCGGGACGTAAGAGAAGGCTGCGAAGCGTTGCTTGCATGGATCTGCCAGGAAAATCACCTATAAGATGATTTCAGAAGAAAGTGTGTGAGCAGAGAATTTTAGGAGGATGGCATGGATTGTTAAAAAAATGACTAAATATCAAATCATTTTTCGGGCAAAATCTGTGCATATCGATAAAACGCGCTTTCCTGCGTTAAAATAGAAAAATTTTTAGTTGATTTCATTGACTTATCATGTATAATGGTAAAAGGGAGTCGTTGGATAAGATTTCCCGCAAAAAATGAAAGAAAAGAGGTTTGATGTAAGATGGCAGAAATGAATTTAAGCAAGTACGGCATTACTGGAACCACAGAGATTGTGCATAATCCTTCTTATGAATTGCTATTCGAAGAGGAGACAAAACCGGGTCTGGAAGGGTTTGAAAAAGGACAGGTGAGCGAGCTTGGCGCAGTCAATGTTATGACTGGTGAGTACACCGGGCGTTCCCCGAAAGACAAGTTCATTGTAATTGATGAGAATTCCAAAGATACAGTATGGTGGACCTCTGACGAATATAAAAATGATAATCATCCTGCTACACAGGAAGCGTGGGAGACAGTAAAGAAGATTGCCCTGGATGAGCTTTCTGGAAAGAAGCTTTACGTTGTGGACGCATTCTGCGGAGCAAACAAGGATACCCGTATGGCGATCCGCTTCATTATGGAAGTTGCATGGCAGGCACATTTCGTTACCAATATGTTTATCCAGCCTACGAAAGAGGAGCTTGAAGAGTTCGAGCCAGATTTCATCGTATATAATGCGTCCAAGGCGAAAGTGGAAAATTATAAAGAGCTTGGGCTGAATTCTGAGACGGCCGTTATGTTTAATATCACAAGCCGTGAGCAGGTTATTGTCAACACATGGTACGGCGGAGAGATGAAAAAAGGGATGTTCTCCATGATGAATTACTATCTGCCGCTTAAGGGAATTGCCTCCATGCATTGTTCTGCAAATACAGATATGAATGGTGAAAATACAGCGATTTTCTTCGGACTTTCCGGAACAGGAAAGACAACTCTTTCTACCGATCCTAAGCGTCTTTTGATCGGTGACGACGAGCATGGATGGGATGATAATGGAATCTTCAATTTTGAAGGTGGATGCTATGCGAAGGTCATCAATCTGGACAAGGAATCCGAGCCGGATATTTACAATGCGATCAAGAGAAATGCGCTTCTTGAGAATGTTACTCTTGATGCAGAGGGTAAGATTGATTTTGCGGATAAGAGTGTGACAGAAAATACTCGTGTTTCTTATCCGATCGATCACATTGAGAAGATTGTACGTCCGGTCTCCGCAGCGCCGGCAGCAAAGGAAGTAATCTTCCTGTCAGCAGATGCGTTTGGTGTACTTCCTCCGGTTTCCATTTTGACTCCGGAACAGACACAGTATTACTTCCTTTCCGGATTTACGGCAAAGCTTGCGGGTACAGAGCGTGGTATCACGGAGCCGACGCCGACCTTTTCCGCATGTTTCGGACAGGCATTCCTGGAGCTGCATCCGACAAAATATGCGGAAGAGCTTGTTAAGAGAATGGAGCAGAGCGGAGCGAAGGCATACCTTGTCAATACCGGATGGAACGGCACAGGAAAGCGTATCTCAATTAAAGATACACGTGGTATCATTGACGCAATTTTAAACGGTGATATTCTGAACGCACCGACAAAGAAGATTCCGTACTTTAATATTGAAGTACCGACAGAGCTTCCGGGTGTAGATACCAATATTTTGGATCCGAGAGATACCTATGCAGATGTTTCAGAATGGGAGACAAAGGCAAAGGATCTTGCACAGAGATTTATCCAAAATTTCCAGAAATACGAAGGAAACGAAGCGGGAAAAGCACTTGTCAGTGCAGGACCGCAGGCATAGAGAACGATTTGAAGTTACCGGGTGTGACAAAAGTTGCACCCGGTTTTTCCTGTCAAAGCTTTACAATGGGTCAGAAATCCGGTAAGATAAATAAATGTCGAATAAAGTAAAAAGAGGGGAACGTATGCTTTATATCAAGCCACATTTTTACGATCAATTTCACTGTATTGCAGACCGATGCCCGGACACCTGCTGCGCTGGATGGCAGATTCTGATTGATGAGGAATCTCTTGAAAAGTACAGCAGCATCGAGGGTGGATTTGGAAACCGGATGTTGACATCCATTGACTGGGAGGAGGGTGCGTTCTTGCAGTTTGACAGGAGGTGCAGCTTCCTGAATGAGGAGAAGCTCTGTGATCTCTACGAGGAGATGGGAGAGGAGTTTCTTTGCCGAACCTGTCGGGAGTATCCAAGACATACGGAGGAGTTTGAGAATGTGAGGGAGCTTTCCCTGTCCCTTTCTTGTCCGGAAGCGGCCAGGATTATTTTGGAATGTACGGAGCCGCTTATCTTCCTAAGCGAAGAGACAAAAGAGAAGGAGCCGGAACCGGATGAGAACTTTGACTTCCTGATGTATTCGATATTAAACGAGATCCGGGATTGGCTGTTCGCGACCGTACAGAACCGGAAGGAGCCTGTTTCTGTCCGCATGGAACGATGTCTGATAGCGGGGCAGGTATGCCAGAGGGCGCTGGAGGAGGGAAATCTGTTTGCGGTTGATGGGAGGCTTGCAGAGATTCAAAGTGCCGCCTGTTCAGGAGACAGTCTGGAATTCATAGAAAGGACAAGGTTTTTGGACGAGCTTCTTCGGATGGAATTTCTGCATCAGAGCTGGGAAGACGAGCTTTCTAAAGTGGCTGAAATTCTCTATAAGGATGGAGAGGCATCCTACCGGAAGATTGTGGAATCTTTTCTGTTTAAGAAGTGGGAACAGTACGGGGAGAATTTGATGATGTTTTTCTTCTATACCTATTTTTGCGGAGCAGTTTATGACGGTAGGATCGATACGAAAGTCAGCTTTGGTATCTATAGTACTGCTATGATTTATGACCTGTGTATGGCAAGATGGCTTCGACAGGGGGGAAGATTAGAAAAAGCGGATGTTTGGGAGTCTAGTTGGCGCTACGCCAGGGAGATCGAACACTCGGATGAGAATCTGGAAGCGCTGGAGCGTTATTTCCAATCCTTGTGTTGCGAAAGAGGGAGAAACCTCTTATAATACAAATAGAGTTTACGACAATACTAAGGGGATAAATACATGAAAAGTGCAAGAGAAAAAATTTTAAGACGACGGATCCTGATTGTGGCTCTTTGTGTGATTGCCATTATAATCGGGATCATTGTCTGTGTTCAGATAAAGAAAAGCCGCCCGGACGAATATAAGAAGAATCGTAAGCAACTGGAAAAACTGGAGCAAGTAGATATCTCCGATACAGAGAAGCAATGGGAGGCTCTGGAAGGAGCAAATCAAAAGACGGAGATTGATGCATCTAAGCGAAATCAATATGGAGTTGTGGAGCTTGACAGTGCGACGCTCAAGAAGGCCTTTGAAGGTGTTCTGGTCGTGGGAGATTCTTTCTCTGAGGCACTGGATGTGTATGGGATACTGGATGCAGGATCTGTTGTTTATAAGCGTGGAGCTTCTGTCAACGGGATTGATGAGCTGATCGAAAAAGTCATCTCTATGAAACCGTCTACTGTCATTATGGAGTTTGGCTGCAATGATTTGCAGATGTATAATTCCGACATCGATGGATTTATTGAAAAATATAAGTCTCAGATCCGGAAGATTAAGGACGCGCTTCCGGATACGATGATCTGTGTGAATTCCATTCTTCCGATGACGGAAGCAAGCATAAAGGAAAAAGCCGGCCGCGAGAAGCAGCCGCAGTATAATGAGGCAATTCAGAAGATGTGTGAAGATGAGGGATATCTTTACATCGACAGTTGTTTCATTGTAGAGGCTGACAGTAGCCTTTATGAGCAGGACGGAATCCATATGAAAAAGGCCTACTATGAACAGTGGCTATCTTATATTGTAGAAAAGGCGGGGCTTTAACTTATGAAAAAGAAAAGAAGAGATTGGAACGGGATGATTATCAAAGTCTGCTTTGCCGCATTTCTTCTTGTATATCTGGGAATTCTCTGTATGAGGGGATACGCAAAGGACGTATCCATTGGCGCAATGCACAAGGAGTTTGAAAGTGCAAAGCTTCTGGATGGAATGGATGAGGGAAAAGACAAGGATCTGCGGAGATACTTTGGAATAGATGGTAAGGAGTGTGATGGATATTTCTATTATAAAGCGGAGTCACCGATGGCAGTGGATGAGCTCCTTGTTCTGAAAGCCAAGAGTGCCCATGATGCCGAGCAGTTCGGGGAGGCTGTGGATACCCGCCTGGATAATCAACTGGAGAGTTTTGAAGGATATGGGGTCACGCAGAGCGCACAGTTGAAGAAGGCGTACGCACAGACGGAGGGAGTCTATGTGATCTATATGGCTGGAGACAGGGCGGACGACTGGAAAGCCGCTTTTGAAAGTGCGATAAAATAATTGGTGGAGGGAAAATGACATGCTTTTAAACAGTCTGAATTTTATATTTGCGTTTCTTCCGGTCGTTTTGATTTTGTTTTATGTTGTACCTGGGAAATGGAAAAATGTCGTGCTTGCCCTTTCCAGTATTTTTTTCTATGCCTGGGGTGAGCCGGTATATGTGGTGCTCATGCTGTTTAGCGCGGTACTGCATTATATGATGGGTATCGATATCGGAAGAAAGAGAAAGAGGAACCAAAGTGCGGTTCCATCCCTTGTATTCGTTGTCGTGATAGACGTGTTTATTCTGGGATTCTTTAAGTACTATGGTTTTTTAAGCGGGGCTGTCAATGAGTGGCTTGGAACCGGATTTTCTACGTCCGCTTTGTCGCTGCCGATCGGTCTTTCGTTCTATTCCTTTAAGAATCTTTCTTATATTATTGATGTTTACAAGAAGAAATGTGAGCCGGAGAGGGATCCGATTGCGTTTCTTGCTTATGCGTCGTTGTTTGCCTGTATGTCCGCAGGGCCGATTGTCCGGTATGCGGATATTCGGGAAGATTTATATACACACAATGTCTACATGTCCAGACTTGGAGAAGGAGCGAGGCGTTTTATTCTGGGACTGGCAAAGAAGGTGCTCCTGGCAGATCAACTCTCTATGATGATTTCTCAGATTCAGGATGCAGGGACGCCGATGTCTATGATGACGGCTTGGATTTATCTGTTTGCCTATACGATGCAGATTTTCTTCGATTTTTCCGGTTACTCGGATATGGCAATCGGGGTCGGCAAGATGCTTGGATTTGATTTTCAGGAGAACTTTGATTATCCGTATATTGCAAAAAGTGTGACAGAGTTCTGGAGAAGGTGGCACATGTCGTTGAGTTCATGGTTCCGGGATTATGTTTATATTCCGCTTGGGGGGAACCGTGTATCTGTTCCCGGACATCTCAGAAATATTCTGATTGTTTGGTGTCTGACAGGAATCTGGCACGGTGGAACGTTTAATTTTCCGCTCTGGGGACTTTATTACGGTGTCATTCTGATTTTTGAGAAATATGTATGGAAGAACCTGCTTTCAAGACTTCCGGGATGGGCGGCCAATCTATATACCATGCTTCTTGTAATGTTCGGATGGTTGATTTTTATGAACTCATCCCTGGATGCAGTGGGCAAAATCCTTGGAGCATTACTTGGATTTGGTGCCTCTTCTTTCATTGACCTGACAGCAGGCTACTATTTAAAGACAGGATTTCTCCTGTTTGCAGTCTGTATTCTTTCAGCGAGACCGGTTTTGAAAAAGTTTTCCGAGCGGTTTGTGGAGTCTTCCGCAATCACCACGGTTGTTGTATATCTGATTTTATTTTTACTCAGTATTGGAGGACTGGTATTTAATTCCTACCAGCCGTTCCTGTACATGCAGTTTTAAGGGAGGTGTCAGACATGAAGAAACCAGCATTTCCAACTGCATATTTTGTGGGATTTATGTTTGCCATTTTGGTTCTTATTCTTTCCCTTGTCAATCTCTTTTCCGGGACGAAGAAGATTTCGGAGACGGAGAACAGAGAGCTGGCGCAGAAGCCGGAGCTGACAGCAGAAGCCGTGGGGAATGGAAGTTATGCACAGCAATATCAGGAATACTTTAACGATCAGTTTGTGTTTCGGGATTCCTGGATCAAATTGAAGACTGGATTTGACCGTCTTCTCGGGAAAGTAGAAGAAAACGGAGTTTATATCGGAAAGAGCGGCTATCTGATTGAAAAATTTGACCGTCCGCAGCAGTCGGTAGTGAACCAGACATTGAAAGCAATGGAGAAATTTCAGAAGTCTTATAAGGACATCCACCATTATGTAATGATTGTTCCGACAGCTTCCGAGATTTTAAAGGACAAGCTTCCGGCTTTGGCTCTGACAGCGGATCAGGGTTCCTATATCGATCAGGCATACCAGACACTGACAGGGGCAGGATTGACGACAGTGGACGTAGAAAGTACGTTTCGGAAAAACACGGAACAGCAGCTATATTATAAGACGGATCACCACTGGACGACGTCCGCTGCATATCTTGCATTCCAGAAATTTGCCGAGCTTGCCGAGCTTGACACGTCCGCTCTGACATATGAAAAGATCCCGGTGACGGATCAGTTCCAGGGGACGCTTTCCGCAAAGAGCGGCTGTCGAACGGGTATGAAAGAGAAAATAGATGTATTTCTTCCGAAGAAGAATGAAAATACGACACAGGAACAGGTTTCGTCCATTGTGGAATATACGGATGAGCAGAAAAAGACGGGCAGCTTTTATAATACCGATAAGCTGGATCAAAAAAATGCGTACGAAGTCTTTTTCGGCGGAAACCATGGCTTGTTAAAGATCAAGACACCAACGACAGAAAACAAGCGTCTGCTTGTATTCAAGGATTCTTACGCCAACTGTTTCCTCCCGTTTCTGGCTCCGTACTACAGGGAGATCGTAGTGGTGGATCCGCGGTATTATTATGGTGATATTCAGGAGTTGATGGATACAGAAGAAATCAATGAGGTTCTGTATCTGTACAGTGCGGACACGTTTTTTGCGGATACTTCCTTTGCTGCATTGACAGAAGAATAGTCGGAAAAACAAAAAGGCGGAGCGTTCCGTTAAAGTGTGTCCGGATTCCGGTGGAAAATGCAAATTGACACAAGGTAGTGATCCAGATATAATAAAAGATAGAATACGGGCCGGGGGAAACGGCTCGGGAGAAGGAGTTCATACCATGAAAAGAGTATTGCTAAAACTGAGCGGAGAGGCTCTTGCAGGCGATAAAAAGACAGGCTTTGACGAGGCGACTTGCCTTGAAGTGGCAGGCCAGGTGAAAAAGCTGGTGGATCAGGGTATTCAGATTGCCATTGTGACAGGCGGCGGAAATTTCTGGAGAGGACGTACAAGTGAGACGATTGACCGGGTGAAGGCAGACCAGATCGGTATGCTTGCCACGGTAATGAACTGCATTTATGTTTCTGAGATTTTTCGTTATGCGGGGATGGATACCGAAGTGTTCACACCATTTACCTGCGGTGCATTTACAACACTTTTTTCCAAGGACGCAGCAGTGAAGGCGCTTGAGACGGGCAAGGTTATTTTCTTTGCGGGAGGAACCGGACATCCGTATTTCTCCACAGATACCGGAGCTGTACTCAGAGCGATTGAGATTGAGGCAGATGCGATGCTGCTTGCCAAAGCGATTGACGGCATCTATGACAGTGACCCGAAAGTGAATCCAGAGGCGAAGAAGTACGATGAGATTTCCATTCAGGAGATCATTGACAAGAAGCTGATGGCAGTCGATCTGACAGCGTCCATCATGTGCCTGGAGCATAAGATGCCGATGCTGGTGTTCGGTTTGAATGAGGAGAATAGTATTGTCAATACTATGAGCGGGAAATTTACAGGAACGAAAGTGACTGTTTAAGAGAGAGGACAGGAGGAACGATTTATGCATGAACAATTAAAAGTATACGAAGAGAAGATGCAGAAGACCATGAAGAGTCTGGACAGCGACTTGGCGGCAATTCGTGCCGGGAGAGCGAATCCTCACATTCTGGACAGGCTGACGGTGGATTACTATGGGATACCGACTCCGATTCAGCAGGTGGCGAATGTATCCGTACCGGAGGCGCGGATGATTCAGATTCAGCCGTGGGAGAAGAGTATGTTAAAGGAGATTACCAAAGCGATCCAGACGTCGGATATCGGAATCAATCCGACCAATGACGGACAGGTGATACGCCTTGTATTTCCAGAGCTGACAGAGGACCGGCGTAAAGAGCTTGCAAAAGATGTAAAGAAAAAAGGTGAGCAGGCGAAGGTTGCGATCCGCAATATCCGCAGAGATGGTAACGACGCATGTAAGAAGTTAAAAGGCACAGAAATCTCGGAGGACGAGATCAAAGATATGGAAGACGAACTTCAGAAAATGACGGATAAGTACATCAAAGAAGTCGACAGTGCAGTAGAAGCCAAGACGAAAGAAGTTATGACCGTATAAGAAGATAACAAGAGCAGAGCAAGGAGGGAATTCCTTCTTGCTCTTATGTATGTGTCAAGGAGGAGAAAGGATGAAGATACCGCAGCACGTCGCCATTATTCTGGACGGAAACGGGAGATGGGCGAAAAAGAAAAATATGCCTCGCAATTACGGACATGCCCAGGGGAGCAAGAACGTGGAGAGGATCTGTGAGATTGCCTACAAGATGGGGATCAAATATTTGACGGTCTATGCATTCTCCACGGAGAACTGGAGCCGCCCGTCGGACGAGGTCAATGCGTTGATGAAGCTTCTGCGAAATTATATGAAGACCTGTCTGAAGACCGCAGAGAAAAACCGGATGCGGGTTCGGGTCATCGGAGATAAGACCGGGCTGGATGATGATATCCGGACGCGGATCGAGGAGCTTGAGGAGGCTTCTGCCGGAAATGATGGGCTGAATTTCCAGATCGCCATCAATTACGGCAGCCGGGATGAGATGGTGCGTGCCATCAGACGGATGGCGTCAGACGTTCGAGAGGGAACAGTGAATCCTGAGGAGATTGATGAGACACTGTTTGAGACGTATCTGGATACTCATGGGATTCCGGATCCGGATCTTCTAATCCGTACAAGCGGAGAGCTTCGGCTGTCCAACTATCTTCTCTGGCAGATGGCGTACACGGAATTTTATTTTACGGACGTTCTGTGGCCGGATTTTACAAAAGAGGAATTAGAAAAGGCAATTCTGCAATATAATAAAAGAGAGCGTAGATACGGAAAGGTAAAGGAGGAAGAGGCGGATGTTTAAGACAAGGCTTTTGAGTGGGATTCTGCTTGTGGTGATTGCTCTTGCCACGATTATTCCCGGGAATGATATATTGCTTGCTCTACTTCTTCTGGTCAGCCTGATCGGAATGAGCGAGCTTTATAAAGTACGGAATCTGCACGTCTCGCTTCCTGGTATTGTGGGATATGCTGCTGCCGCCGCCTGTTACGTGCTGATCCGTCTCCAGGTGAAAGGATCAGGAGAGAGCGAAGTACTTGCTTTTTTTGACAGACAGGGACTTGGGCTTTTGGTGATTGCGATTTTGATCATCTTGATGGCAGTCTATGTCTTTTCCTATCCTAAATATGTGGCGGAAGAAATGATGCTCGTCTTTTTTGGGATTTTCTATGTGGCGCTGATGTTGTCCTATGTTTATCAGACACGAATGATTCCGGAAGAAGGTGTCTATCTGGTGTGGCTGGTATTTCTTTCTTCCTGGGGATGCGACACCTGTGCTTACTGTGTGGGTATGTTGATTGGAAAGCATAAGATGTCTCCGAAACTGAGTCCGAAGAAATCTGTGGAGGGCGCTGTCGGAGGCGTTGTGGGAGCAGCGCTTCTGGGAGCAGTGTATGCGGCGGCAGTCAGCCATTTCGGGGATGCGTCTGCAAGTCCCGTAGTGTATGCGGTGATCTGTGGAGCCGGAGGACTGATCTCTATGGTCGGAGACCTGGCGGCGTCCGCCATCAAGAGAAATCATGAAATCAAGGATTATGGAAAACTGATTCCGGGACACGGCGGGATTTTGGACCGGTTTGACAGCGTGATTTTCACGGCGCCGATCATCTACTATCTGAGTGTATTTTTTATGATATAAATAGGCTTTATACAGATCAGGAGAAATAATATGAAGAAAATAGCTATTTTAGGATCTACAGGTTCTATCGGGACACAGACTCTCGAGGTGGTGCGTGAGAATGGGGATATCGAGGTCATTTCCCTTGCGGCAGGTTCTAATACAGAGCTTCTCGAGCAGCAGGTGCGGGAATTTCATCCTCAGGTTGTCTGTGTCTACGAGGAGGAGAAGGCACGGGAGTTCCGGGAGCGGTTAAAAGACGTAGCAGTCCGGATTGTTACAGGAATGGACGGCCTGATTGAGACTGCTTGTGTTCCGGAGGCGGAAATTGTGGTCACGGCAGTTGTCGGCATGATAGGAATCCGCCCCACCATTGCGGCCATCGAGGCGGGGAAAGATATTGCCCTTGCCAATAAAGAGACCTTGGTGACAGCAGGACATTTGATTATCCCCCTTGCCAGGGAAAAAGGGATACGGATTCTTCCGGTGGACAGTGAGCACAGCGCTATTTTTCAGTCTCTGCAGGGAAATGCGGGAAATCGGATTCAAAAGATTTTGCTGACTGCTTCCGGAGGACCGTTCCGTGGGAAAAGGGAAGAAGATCTGTTAAACGTCAAAGTGGAAGATGCTTTGAAGCATCCGAACTGGTCTATGGGAAGGAAGATTACGATCGATTCTTCTACCATGGTCAATAAGGGACTGGAAGTCATTGAGGCAAAATGGCTGTTCGATGTAGAGATAGACAATATTCAGGTTGTTGTACAGCCGCAGTCTGTCATCCATTCGATGGTAGAATATGAAGATGGTTCCGTGATCGCCCAGCTTGGCACACCGGATATGAAGCTCCCGATCCAGTATGCGCTTTATTATCCTCAGAGACGTTATTTGCTAGGAGATCGCTTAGATTTCTGGAGTCTTACTCACCTGGACTTTGAAAAGCCGGATATGGACACCTTTTACGGACTTTCTCTTGCCTATGAGGCAGGCAGAACCGGAGGCAGCTTGCCGACCGTGTTCAATGCGGCCAATGAACTGGCGGTAGCCATGTTTTTAAACAGAGAGATTACTTACCTGGAAATCGTGGAGATCATCGAGGACTGTATGCGGGCACATCACAATATCAAGTCCCCGTCCTTGGAACAGATCCTTACGGCAGAACAGGAAACTTATGAACGAATTCGCAGCAGGAGGTAAAACAGGATTTGGGAATTATTCTTGCAATTATCATATTCGGATTTATCGTCTTTATCCATGAGCTGGGGCACTTCTTACTGGCAAAGTTCAATGGGATTGAAGTGCAGGAGTTTTCGATCGGAATGGGTCCGAAGCTTTTCGGATTTCAGAGAAAGGAAACGCTCTACTCGATTCGGGTGCTTCCTCTTGGGGGGTTCTGCGCCATGGGAGAGGACGAAAGCGATGCCGGTGAATCCGTGGGGAATTTCAATGAAAAATCTCCGTGGCGACGTATCAGTGTCATTGCGGCGGGACCGGTCTTTAATTTTGTGCTGGCGTTGATTGGCGCTATCATTATTACGGCGTGGATCGGTGTCGACAGACCGGTAGTATCTTCGATAGAAGCGGGTTATCCGGCAGCCGAGGCCGGTATGCAGGCAGGAGACGTGATTACACAGATTAATGGAAAGAAGATTCACCTATTTCGGGATATTACCACCTTTAACCAGTTCCACCAGAAGGAAGAGATCGATTTGACTTATGAACGGAACGGTAAGGAGACGACGGTTCACCTAAAGCCTCAGTGGGATGAAAAGTATGGGATGTACCGTTACGGTTACAGCGGAGGGGCTTACACTAAAGCCGGGGTACTGGAGACGATCCGCTATGGTGGTTCCGTGGTCCGTTACTGGATCAGTACGACTCTGGAAAGCTTAAAGATGCTTGTCACGGGGCAGATCGGCATGGAAAGTATGTCCGGACCGGTAGGAATCGTGGATGTCGTTCAAGACACTTACAATCAGAGCAAAAGCGGAGGAGCGGCGCTTGTATTCCTCAATATGCTCAATCTGATGATTTTACTCTCAGCAAACCTGGGTGTGATGAATCTGCTTCCGATCCCGGCACTAGACGGTGGACGTCTGGTTTTTTTGGTGATCGAAGTGATCCGCGGCAAGCGGGTGCCGCCGGAGAAAGAGGGCTATGTTCATATGATTGGCATGGTTTGCTTGTTGCTTTTGATGGTATTCGTCATGTACCATGATATTCAAAGAGTTTTTTTCTGATGGGAAATATGGGATAGGATAACGGGAGCGTCATTTTGTGGTGGCATCCCGTTTTTTTATTTCATAGAAAATTTACCTCTTTTACAACGTGAATTTTATGACATGTTTTTTGGATTCCACACATATTCTGATGATAAGAGAACTGTGACAGGGTGATGATAAAATGAGCACATTATATCATATGCAGGAAAACAACATCGATAAAGGAAGGCTAAAAATACAGATTACTTCGGAGGCAACTGCGTTTCCGGTAGAGGACGCCAGTGTGCGGATTTCCTATACCGGAGTACCAGAGAATACACTGGAGATGGTTTCCACCGATTCATCCGGGCAGACTGAGACGCTGGAGCTTGCGGCGCCTCCGGTAGAGTACAGCCTCGATGAACGGCAGGAGGAACAGCCGTACTCCGAGTATACGCTGGAAGTGACAGCTCCGGGATTTGAGCCTATCCAGATTGCGGGGACAGAGATCCTCTCTGGGGTGACGGCTCTTCAAAACATCCGTCTTCTTCCGATTACGCGGGAAGAAGGAGAGCAGGTGTATGTGATCCCGGCTCACACGCTGTTCGGCAATTATCCGCCGAAAATTCCAGAGGCAGAGATCAAACCGGTGAATGAGACGGGAGAGATTGTATTAAGTCGGGTGGTGGTACCGGAATATGTCGTGGTACACGACGGATCGCCGCGGGACACCACGGCTCTCAATTACTATGACCGCTATAAGGATTACATCAAGAATGTCGCTTCCAGCGAAATCTATGCTACCTGGCCTGTGGAGGCAATCAAGGCCAACGTCCTTGCCATTATGTCCTTTACGTTAAATCGGGTGTATACGGAATGGTATCGGAATCAGGGATTTGATTTCACGATTTCTTCCTCTACAGCCTTTGACCATAAGTGGATTCCCAGGCGCAATATCTACGATACGATTTCTTCTGTGGTGGATGATTTGTTTGCTTCTTATCTGTCAAGGCCGAATGTCCGCCAGCCGATTCTGACG
Organism: Sellimonas intestinalis; assembly: GCF_001280875.1. Taxonomy (GTDB): domain Bacteria; phylum Bacillota; class Clostridia; order Lachnospirales; family Lachnospiraceae; genus Sellimonas; species Sellimonas intestinalis. The sequence continues at coordinate 521,905 of NZ_LGAJ01000003.1, forward strand.
CAGTACTGTGATGGAAAGCAGGTGTCATGTCCCGGCTGGATGACCCAATGGGGATCCAAGAGTCTGGCGGATCAGGGATACACGGCGATTCAGATCCTGCGCTCTTTCTATGGAAGTGATATGTACATCAACACGGCCCAGGAGATCTCAGGAGTCCCGGCGTCGTGGCCAGGATATACACTGGAGAATGGTTCTACTGGAGACAAGGTGCTTCAGATGCAGGAGCAGCTTAATGTCATTGCAGGTGCTTATCCTGCTATCCCGAAAGTAGATGCGGACGGCGTCTATGGGCCGAGAACTGAGGCTTCGGTGCGGAAATTCCAGGAAGTCTTCGGACTGCCGCAGACCGGAAAGGTAGACTACCGGACCTGGTATAAGATTTCGGAAGTCTATGTCGGCGTATCCCGTATTGCAGAACTGGTATAAAGTTCTGGTTGCGCCGAAGGCTGGGATATATCTATAATAGAAAGTAAAGGATGAGTTACGGAGATTAGCATGAGAAGAAGAGAAAACAGATTCTTAAAAGGATGCGTAGTTCTGTGCGCGATTTTGATTCTGGCAGTTGCAACAGGTATTGTTGGAATGTTAAAGGATACCGGCTTTGTGTCCAAAGAGAAGCTCACTTTTTTCACAGAACAGGCGGCGCCGGTGGTAAAGACACGGGAGGTTCCCGCCGGGGAAGTAGAGGAGAAATTTTATTATCAGACATTAAATGAAGAGGAAAAAAGAGTTTATGAGACGATTCTTCAGGGAATCAGGGAGAATCAGAAGGGAATCGATGTACCGATGACTGAGGCCAAGCGGGTGAATCAGATCTTCCAGTTTGTTCTGAACGATTTTCCGGACATTTTCTGGTGCAGCGGTGCTGCGGAGACGACAGCCTATCAGATTCCGGAGGGCGGATATGCACAGATCTGTCCGGAGTACACCTATGAAGGAGAGACGAAGGAGCAGATGCAGAGAAAAATCAATGCAGAAACTGAGGCGTTTCTTGAACAGATGCAAGAGATCCAGTCGGCATCGGAGTACGACAGAATCAAGTATGTGTATGAATATGTGATCCGGACTGTAGATTATGTGGCGGATGCCAGAGACAGTCAGAATCTTTTCAGCGCACTTGTGGGAAAAGAATCCGTTTGTGCCGGATATGCCAGGGAGACCCAGTATCTTCTGGAGAAGCTCGGCGTATTCTGCACCTATGTGACCGGGACGACAAGGGGACAGCCCCATGCGTGGAATCTGGTTCGGTGCGAGGGCAATTACTACTATGTCGATACAACATGGGGGGATCCGGTATTCCTGCAAAGCGATCCAAGCGAGATTTCTGAAGCCCAGCAGATTCAGTACGATTATCTCTGCTGCAATGAGGAAGAGCTTTTCCGGACCCATGAGCTGGACGGGGAAGTCACGATGCCGTCCTGTACTTCCCTTCAGGACAATTACTACGTACGGGAAGGGTGCTATTATCAGCGATTTGACAAAGAGCGGATGAGAAAACAGCTAAACACCGAGATTTCTGCCGGAAAAGAAGTTTCGGTTTTTAAGTTTTCCGGGAAGGCAGCCTATGAGGAATCCAGGGAGATACTTTTAAACAATCTGATCCGTGAGGGGGCTTCGAATCTTGCAGCCTGGTATCAGCTCTCCAGTGCAAGGTATTCCTATCAGGATGACGAGGTGCTGTATAAGATCACCGTGTACTGGCAGTATGAATAAGAGCATGGCTGAATAGTTTGTAAAAAAATTCAGGAAAAGCGTTGAAAAAGAAAAAGAGATGTGGTAAAATCTTTACAATTTGAGAAGGAGGGCGCTCGAGTATCGAAAAAGACACTCATGCGCCTTTCTTTTTGCGCAAACAAACAAATAGAAACTACGAAGGGATAAGGTGAAGCTATGAAAGCATTTCTGATTTTGGAAGACGGCACCGTCTTTGAAGGAACGAGTATTGGCTCGAAGCGAGATATGATCAGTGAAATTGTCTTTAACACCTCTATGACAGGTTATCTTGAGGTCCTGACGGACCCGTCTTATGCCGGACAGGCAGTTGTGATGACTTACCCGTTAATTGGAAATTATGGTATTACTCCTGATATGGAATCGAAAAAAGCGTGGCCGGACGGCTATATCGTAAGAGAACTGTCCAGAATGCCGAGCAACTTTCGCTGCGAAGGAACGCTCCAGGAGTTTTTGGAAAAAGAGGATATTCCGGGAATCAAAGGGATCGATACAAGAGCCCTGACAAAGATTTTGCGGGAAAAGGGCACCATGAACGGCATGATTACGACGAATGAGAACTATGATCTTGAGGAGATTTTGCCAAAGCTTGCCGCATATGAAGTGGGCGACGTGGTTTCCAAGGTGACTTGTGATGAAGCTTACGTCCTTCCAGGAGATAGCTACAAGGTGGCGCTTCTGGATTACGGTGCAAAGAACAATATTGCCAGATCATTGAATAAGAGGGGCTGTGAAGTAACAGTTTACCCGGCGCATACAAAGGCGGAGGAGATTCTGGCCACCCATCCGGACGGTATCATGCTTTCCAACGGGCCTGGGGATCCAAAGACCTGTACCGACATCATCGAGGAAGTCAGAAAGCTGTATGAAAGCGATGTACCGATCTTTGCCATCTGTCTTGGCCATCAGCTTATGGCCCTTGCAAATGGCGGAGACACTCACAAACTGAAATACGGACACCGGGGTGGCAATCATCCGGTCAAAGATTTAAGTAACAACCGGGTTTATATTTCCTCGCAGAACCATGGCTATGTGGTGGATGACGCCACATTAAGCGATGAAATCGCTACGCCTGCCTTTGTTAATGTCAATGACGGGACAAACGAAGGACTCAAATATACCGGAAAGAAGATTTTCACCGTTCAGTTTCACCCGGAGGCATGTCCGGGACCGCAAGACTCCGGATATCTTTTTGACCGGTTTATGGAAATGATGGGAGGGAATCAGTAATGCCAAGAAATCAGGATATTAAAAAAGTACTAGTGATCGGATCCGGACCGATTGTCATCGGGCAGGCAGCAGAGTTTGACTATGCGGGTACCCAGGCATGCCGTTCCCTGAAAGAAGAAGGGATCGAAGTCGTACTGTTAAACTCCAACCCGGCTACCATTATGACGGATAAGGATATAGCTGACCGTGTATACATTGAGCCGCTCACCGTGGAAGTCGTGGAAGAACTTATCAAGAAAGAACGTCCGGACAGCGTACTTCCGACTCTGGGAGGACAGGCCGGTCTGAATCTTGCCATGGAGCTTGATGAGACGGGATTTTTGAAGGAGAACAATGTACGGCTCATCGGAACGACCTCTGAAACCATCAAAAAGGCGGAGGACCGTCTGGAATTCAAGGCCACCATGGAAAAAATCGGAGAGCCGGTGGCAGCTTCCCTTGTTGTGGAGAGCGTACCGGAAGGTGTGGAATTTGCGGAGAAGATCGGATATCCTGTTGTACTTCGTCCGGCCTATACCTTAGGAGGAAGCGGCGGTGGAATTGCCCATGACAGGGAAGAACTGGTGGAGATTCTGGAGAATGGTCTTCGCCTTTCACGGGTGGGCCAGGTGCTTGTGGAGCGCTGCATTGCCGGATGGAAAGAAATTGAATACGAGGTGATGCGGGACGGAAACGGTAACTGTATCACGGTATGTAATATGGAAAATATTGACCCGGTCGGCGTACATACCGGAGACAGTATCGTTGTGGCTCCGTCCCAGACATTGGGTGACAAAGAATACCAGATGCTGCGTACTTCCGCTCTGAATATTATCAGCGAGCTGAATATCACAGGGGGATGTAACGTACAGTATGCCCTGCATCCGGACACTTTTGAATACTGTGTAATCGAAGTTAATCCTCGTGTGAGCCGTTCTTCCGCCCTGGCGTCCAAAGCGACAGGGTATCCGATTGCCAAGGTGGCGGCGAAGATTGCCCTTGGTTATACTTTGGATGAGATCAAAAATGCCATCACCGGAAAGACGTACGCAAGCTTTGAGCCGATGCTGGACTACTGCGTGGTAAAAATCCCACGTCTGCCATTTGATAAATTTATCAGTGCCCAGAGAACGCTGACCACCCAGATGAAGGCGACCGGAGAGGTGATGAGTATCTGCGATAACTTTGAAGGTGCGTTGATGAAAGCGATCCGCTCTTTGGAGCAGCACGTGGACAGCCTGATGTCCTACGATTTCTCCGGACTTTCCGACGAGGAGCTGATGGAACAGCTTCATGTCGTAGACGACAGACGGATCTGGATGATTGCGGAGGCATTACGAAGAGGCGTAGCTTACGATGTTCTGTACAGCATTACGAAAATTGACAAATGGTTTATTGATAAACTCGCAATCCTCGTAGAGATGGAGCAGTCTCTCAAAGAGGGGCCTTTGACACCGGTACTTCTAAAAGAAGCAAAACGGATTGAGTTTCCGGATCACGTCATTGCGTCTCTAACCGGGAAGACAGAGAACGAGATCCATCAGTTGCGGATAGAATATGGTATCACTGCAGCCTATAAGATGGTAGATACCTGTGCGGCTGAGTTTGCTGCCACCACACCGTACTATTACTCTGTTTTTGGAAGCGAAAATGAAGTAGAAAAAACAAGTGGCAAGAAGAAAGTGCTCGTTCTAGGTTCCGGCCCGATCCGGATCGGCCAGGGGATCGAGTTTGACTTCTGCTCCGTACACTGTACCTGGGCCTTTAAGAAAGAAGGCTACGAGACGATCATTGTCAACAATAACCCGGAGACGGTCAGCACGGATTTTGACATTGCGGACAAACTTTACTTCGAGCCGCTGACGCCGGAAGATGTAGAGAGTATCGTCAACATCGAAAAACCGGACGGAGCGGTTGTGCAGTTTGGTGGTCAGACAGCCATCAAGCTGACCGAGGCACTGATGAAGATGGGAGTTCCGATCTTCGGTACTTCGGCGGAGAATGTGGATGCAGCAGAGGACCGGGAGCTTTTTGACGAGATTCTTGCACAATGTAAGATTCCACGTCCGACCGGAGGAACGGTCTTTACCGCCGAGGAGGCAAAGAAAGTGGCAAATGAACTGGGCTACCCGGTACTGGTTCGCCCGTCCTACGTCCTTGGAGGACAGGGCATGCAGATTGCTATCAACGACCACGATATCGATGAATTTATCGGTATCATCAACCGGATCGCACAGGAACATCCAATCCTCGTAGACAAATACCTTATGGGAAAAGAGATCGAGGTTGACGCGGTGTGCGATGGAGAGGATATCCTGATTCCCGGCATCATGGAGCATATTGAGCGTGCAGGTATTCACTCCGGAGACAGTATCTCGGTATACCCGGCACAGAGTATTTCGGCTGTTACAAAACGGAAGATCGAGGAGTACACAAGGAGACTGGCTAAAGCTCTTCATGTCATTGGAATGATTAACATTCAGTTTATCGTGTGCGGAGAGGATGTTTATGTGATCGAGGTCAATCCAAGATCCAGCCGTACGGTACCATACATCAGCAAGGTGACAGGAATTCCGATTGTGCCGCTGGCGACAAAAGTCATTATTGGACACAAAATCCGGGATCTGGGATATACACCGGGACTGCAAAAGGAAGCAGAGTACATCGCTATCAAGATGCCGGTATTTTCCTTTGAGAAGATTCGTGGCGCGGATATCAGTCTGGGACCAGAGATGAAGTCTACAGGAGAATGTCTCGGAATTGCCAAGACGTTTAATGAGGCGCTCTACAAAGCGTTCCTTGGAGCAGGTATCAAGCTTCCGAAATACAAAAATATGATTATGACCGTACGGGATGAGGACAAGCCGGAGGCAGTGGAGATTGGACGCAGATTTGAGACACTCGGCTACCGGATTTTTGCTACGGCAGGGACCGCGGAGGCACTCAAAGAAGCCGGTGTGAAAGCCATTGCCGTCAACAAGATTGAGCAGGCTTCCCCGAACCTTCTGGATCTGATCCTCGGACATGAGATCGATCTTGTCATTGATACACCACCGCAGGGAGCGGACCACGCACGGGACGGATTTACGATCCGCAGAAATGCCATTGAGACCGGTGTGACAGTGCTGACCGCCATGGATACGGCAGGGGCACTTGTAACGAGTCTGGAAAATACCAATATCAAAGAGCTGACTTTGATTGATATTGCAAAAGTTCAGTAGTATAATCAAAGACAAAACATAAAAAGAAGCGCTATGGTTCTCAGGGATCATAGCGCTTGATGGTTTGACAGCAGAAGGGAGACACAATGTACAAGATTTTGATTGTGGAAGACGACAGTATTATTGCCGGAACACTAAAGAACCATTTGTGCCAGTGGGGCTTTGAGGTGAGATGCATTGTAGATTTCAAAAATGTACTGGAGGAGACGGCAGATTTTGCCCCGCATCTGATTCTTCTGGATATCATCCTGCCGTTTTTTAACGGATTTCACTGGTGCCAGCGGATCCGGGAATTTTCCAAGGTGCCGATTATTTTTCTGTCCTCAGCGTCGGACAATATGAATATCGTCATGGCGATGAATATGGGCGGAGACGACTTTATCGAAAAGCCCTTTGACCTCAATGTCCTCACCGCCAAGATTCAGGCACTTTTAAGAAGAAGCTATTCGTTCCAGGGAAATGTCAATGTCATTGAGCACCAGGGATTGCTCTTAAATTTAAGCGACGCTACGGTACTCTACGAGGGAGAAAAGATTGATTTGACGAAAAATGAATACCGGATTCTCCAGTGTCTGATGGAGCGGGCCGGAAAGATTGTCTCCAGAGAGGATATTATCACAAAGCTCTGGGAGGATGACAGCTTCATAGACGACAACACCTTGACGGTGAACATGACGAGACTTCGGAAGAAACTGGACAAGGCCGGACTTTCTGATCTGATTTTGACGAAAAAAGGAATCGGTTATCTTTTAAAGGAGTGAGACGACTATGCTGAAAGGATATATGAAAGACCGGGCCGCCATGTTCGGATGCCTTCTGATCTGCTATGGTACCTTATTTTTGATTGGATATCTGTATGATATTCCTTTCGAGAAGACACGCTATATCGCCGAGTTTTCCGGGGCGGGTGTTTTTCTCTGCCTGCTGGTGGACATCCTGAAATATGCGGAGCGGTGGAAAGAGCTGAAGCGGTGCATTGCCACCTCAGATACCTATCCGGGCATGTTTTATACAGTGCCGGGAGATCTGGAAGCGTTGTACCGTTCGATGATCGCAAAGATGAGACAGGAGAAGGAAGAGCTTATTTTTGAAGATCAGAAACGTTACACGGAGATGATGGACTACTACGGTATGTGGGCGCATCAGATCAAGACGCCTATCGCAGCCATGCGGATTCTTGTCCAATCCGGAATGGATCGGGAGGAGAATGAAGAGAACCAGAAGCTGTTTCGCCAGCTTCAGATGGAGCTCTTTAAGACAGAGCAGTACGTGGAGATGGTGCTTTCTTATCTGAAGATAGGCGACATCGCCAAAGATATGGTGCTGGAGCGCTGCGATCTGGGTAAAGTCGTAAGGCAGGCAGTCAAGAAGTATTCCAGACTGTTTATTTTACAGAAACTGTCCCTGGAAATGGGGGAGATTGCCGAGATAGTCCTCACAGATGAAAAGTGGCTGTCTTTTGTGGTGGAGCAGATTCTCTCTAATGCACTGAAATATACAAAGAGCGGAAGCGTCTCCATTTACCTGGAACAGGAGGGAGTCCTTGTCATAAAGGATACAGGCATTGGTATTTCGGCGGAGGATCTGCCGCGGATTATGGAGAAAGGCTATACCGGATACAATGGGCGGATCGATAAACGCTCCACCGGAATTGGATTATATCTTTGCAAAAAAGTGATGGATAAGCTCCATCACCAGCTTCGGATCGATTCTGAAGATGGAAAAGGGACAAAGGTCGTCCTGGATCTGAGACGGACACAGCTTGATCTGGAATAAAGGACGCTACCTTTCAAAATCGTAAGGTTCGGGCTTGGATTGTAAGAAGAATCGATGGAAAATACTCGGCCATTCTGGCTATAATGACAGCATAGAAACATAAAAGAATTCAGAAAGGCGGAGATGAACATGACAATTCTTGAAGTTCAGAATCTAAAGAAAACATATACGACGCGGTTTGGCGGTGCCCAGGTGGAAGCCCTGAAAAACGTTACTTTTTCAGTGGAGGAGGGAGAGTACGTCGCGATCATGGGAGAATCCGGATCAGGTAAAACGACACTTCTGAACATCCTGGCGGCGCTGGATAAGCCTACAGGAGGCCATGTGAAATTAAAGGGAAGGGAGCTCTCCTCCGTTCCGGAGAAAGAGATCGCCGCTTTCCGAAGACAGAATCTGGGATTTGTGTTCCAGGATTTTAATCTCCTGGATACCCTTTCCATCCGGGATAATATTTTCCTTCCACTTGTGCTTGCGGGGAAAAAGTACGCAGAGATGGAAAAGCGATTAGTACCGATTGCAAAGAGCCTTGGGATCTACGAGCTGTTGGCAAAATTCCCTTATGAGGTGTCCGGCGGACAGAAGCAAAGAACGGCAGTCGCAAGAGCACTGATTACAAAACCGCAGTTGATTTTAGCAGATGAGCCGACCGGAGCTCTTGACTCCAGGGCAGCGGATGATCTGTTAAATCAGTTCACCCGGATCAATGAAAAAGGACAGACAATCCTCATGGTTACACATTCCGTAAAGGCTGCGAGTCATGCGGGAAGAGTGCTCTTTATCAAAGACGGTGAGGTTTTTCATCAGATTTATCGCGGAAAGATGAGAAATGAAGAGCTTTACCAGAAGATTTCCGACACCCTGACAGTGCTGACTACGGGAGGTGAGCGGTATGTTTAAATCGATTTACATCAGGCTTGCCCTTACCAATCTGAAAAAAAATAAGCGGTCCTATGTCCCGTTTCTGCTTACGAGCATCATCACCATCATGATGTTTTTTGACATGTACATGATCATGGACAACTCCGGTGTCAGAGAGATGCCGGGAGCGGACAGTATGCGGAGTATCCTTGGATTTGGTATGGTGATCGTGGCCATCTTTGCCTTCATCTTCTTGTTTTATACGAACAGCTTTTTGATTAAGCAGAGAAGAAAAGAGATCGGCCTGTACAATGTCCTTGGAATGGGAAAGAAAGAGCTCTCCATTATGATGTTCTGGGAATCTCTGACAACAGGTGGAATCAGTATTGTGATCGGACTGATCGGCGGGGCGATTTTCGGAAAACTGATGTTTCTTTTGCTTTATAAGATCGTCGGATACGAGACGCCTTTACAGTACGAGATTTCCGCTGGCAGCGTCAGCTCAACCGTGCTCCTCTTTGCGGCGATTACATTTATCACCTTCGCATTCAACCTGTTGCAGGTAAGAAAAGCAAATCCGATCGAGCTGCTCCGGGGCGGATCTATCGGAGAAAAGGAGCCGAAGACGAAGATTTTACTGACACTCTTTGGGATTGCGTCCATTGCCACAGGTTATGTACTTGCGAATATCGTGGAAAACCCGATCGAGGCCATCAGCGTCTTCTTTGTGGCGGTTCTTCTGGTTATTGTGGGAACGTACGCTCTGTTTGTAGCAGGTAGTATCGCCTTTTTAAAGATGCTGAGAAAGAAGAAGTCGTTTTATTATAAAGCAAAGCATTTTCACTCCGTGTCTGGTATGATTTACCGGATGAAGCAAAATGCCGTTGGACTTGCCAATATTTGTATTTTAAGCACCATGGTTCTGGTAACGCTTTCTACCACGGTCAGTTTGAATATGGGTATGGAAAATATTATGTCAAATCGATTCCCCAAGGAGCTGATTCTTTCAGTTTATCAGTCGGATGAGAATCTGACCAGGACGGTGGATACTGTTGTAGCAGAAGAGATGAACCGACAGGGCCTCAGACAGAAAAACGGTTATCGGTGCCAGTATACTTCCCTTGTGGCGGATGGCAAAGGAGAAGAATATACGGTGGACTCCTTTGACAGTACCTTTTATTTTAACAAGACTCTGATTCAGATCGCACCAGTCTCCTATTACAATGAGATGAATCAAGACGAGATTAAGCTTGCTGATAATGAAGCGGTTATTTTCTCTTCTTCTAAAGAGAATTACGGCAAAGACCACTTCCGGCTGGATGGCGTGGACTTTACCATTGTAAAAGAGCCGGATGAGATCCCGATGGAAGAGAAACAGGAATTTCCGGTAATGGATACCTTGACTCTTTTTGTAAAAGATGTGGGTACAGTCCAGAACCTCATTTCCTCACTTTCGGGTGGGGAAGCAGCGACTTTCCAGTATTCCTACGGATTTGATCTGGATGGAAGTGAAGCGAAGAAAGAAGCAGCGGCCACGGCCATCACAAACCGGCTCCGGAATGATTACGGGATTGCATGTGATATAGAACTTCGGGGTATGTATGAAGAAGATTTCCATACGTTCTACGGAAGCTTCCTCTTCCTTGGCATTTTCCTTGGCGGGCTGTTTTTGATGGCAACGGTATTGATTATCTATTATAAGCAGATTTCCGAAGGATTTGAGGACCGCAACCGGTACCAGATTATGCAGAAAGTCGGCATGAGCCGCCGGGAAGTCAAAAAGACGGTCAACAGCCAGATCCGTATGGTATTCTTCCTGCCGCTTGGTCTTGCCACGCTCCATGTAGCGGCGGCCTTCCAGCTAATGAGAAGACTTCTCGCAAGCTTCAACCTGACGAATGTCAATCTGTTTATCACCTGTACCATCGGTACGCTTCTCGTATTCAGCGTGATCTACGGCCTCGTATTCAAACTGACCGCAAGAGAATACTATAAAATTGTCACGAAATAGTTAAAATTGCTTAAAATGGCAATACTTAGGAACAGAAATAGCTCTGAATTGCCTGCAAAAGTCTGGTATTATCTTCCGGCTGCATCAGGCAGAAGCGAAAAAACTGGCTGCCAAGCCCCGGAAATGAGGAACAGTCGCGGATCATCAGTTTCTGACGAATCAGAAAGTCAAATAATCCGGACGATGTAAAGCCGGAATCCAGGATCTCGACAAACAGAAAGTTGCTGTCGCTTGGATAGACACACAGCTTGGAAATTTCTGAAAGTCCTTGTATCATGCGGGTGCGCTCGCGGGATATGAGGACTTTTGTTTTTACGATAAACTCGGTTTCCGCAAAAAGATGTTCTCCGGCAAAGGCGGCAATGCTGCTGACGCTCCACGGATTCTGCACTTTTTTCAGGTGGGCAAGGAATTCTGCGTTGCTGGAGACGCCGTACCCTAAGCGCAGGCCCGGAGCTGCAAAAAATTTAGAAATGCCACGAATCACCATCAGATTTGGAAACTCCGGGACGAGAGGAATGGCAGAAACATTGCGACATGCAAATTCGGCATAAGTTTCGTCAATCATTACGAAAACGCCCCGCTTAAGGCATCCGCGGAGAAGAACGGCAAGCTCTTCTTGAGAAAGGGCAGAGGCAGTAGGATTGTTCGGATTACAAAGAATCAGAAAATCTGCATGGCTTTTTTTCAAAGCGTCAATCAGCTCTCCGGTATGAATCCGGAAATGATCTTCCTTTTTCGGAAACCAGGTAGAGTAAGAGATACCCGAAAGCTGTAATTCCCGCTCGTATTCCGAGTAGGATGGTCCTACCTGGACAGCATGGTGTCTTTGACAAGACTGGATCAAAAGGGAAATCAGCTCGGTAGAACCATTTCCCACCGACACATAATCCGGAGAAATATGACAGTAGCGGCCGATGGCTGCTCTCAGTCCGATATAATTTCGATCCGGATATCGTGACATCAGATGAGAAAAATTCTTGCAGACAGCCAGAGCTGTCTGTTCAGGAAAACCAAGAGGATTGACATTTGCGGAAAAACAGCAGATCTCGTCAGATTCTATATGATAATAGGATGCGATCTGCTCCAGATCACTTCCATGAAAAATTGGTGTCTGACTCATACGAATTGCCTCCTTTTTATGATAGCAAACAACTGTAGCAGTTCCGTCAATTCAGTCATGTAGCTCAGATTCGCAGCTTGCGCCGTTTTTATGCTGCCGGCGCAGCGAAATCTTCGCATATGACAAATTCTGATAAATTATGCACAGGGATTGCCATTTGACAGGGAATAATGTTATAATTTCAATTATAGTATATCTGATAAAAAATGCAATGCAAGAGGTGGCAGGCTTGAAAAATAAAATTAAACGCTTTTCAAATGGAGATTTTAGCAAGGAGCAGCCAGAAGTGAAGTTTTCGGAGACGAATCTGGTGCTCCTGATCGGAGAAGGGGAGACCTACCAGGGAAGTTTTACGATTGAAAGTAAAAAGGAAGCGCTGATAAGAGGAATTGTTTATTCCTCTTCTTTTCGTATTCATCTGACAGAGAATGGATTTGAGGGAAATCCGGTGGAGATTTCTTTCACTTACGATACAGATGGTCTGGATCCGGGATATGTGGAGAATGGTACGTTCTATATTGTGTGCAACGGCGGCGAGTACGAGCTTTCTTTTACGGCGGTAATCGAGCGGCCATATTTGATGACTTCTCACGGGAAAGTACAAAATATGAAAGATTTTAAGCTTTTGGCTATGACGGACTTCATGGAAGCACGCAGATTGTTTCGTTCCATGAGTTTTTATGAGATTCTGCGCTACGAAAATCCGAGAGTAGTAGCTCTTTACAATAATATGAGGAAGTGGTCTCTGGGCGAACAGGCGGTGGAGGAATTTCTCGTCGGCATCAAACAGAAGGAATGTCTTTTCCTCTCTCTGTCTGAATATGAGAAGAAGTTTGAAAGCATCACCGATGCGGTTCGGGAGAACCTGATTATTACAAAGAATACATGGGGCTACATGCCGATCCGTGCCACAGTGGAAGGCGGTTTTATACAGATCACGCAAAAGGAATTTACTACGGATGATTTCGTCGGGAATACATTTGGGTTTCACTATGTCATTACTCCACAGGTGCTTCACGCCGGAAGAAATTTTGGACGAATCATCTTTACTACACCATATGAGCAGGTGGTCTACGAAATCGAAGTCACACGACAGGGAGTCCATACACCAAAGCATGAGCAGACGTTTTATATGACACAGATTGTAAAGGGCTATTTCTCCTGCATTACCGGAAAGAGTGATCTATTAAGCTGGGCGGAAGATACGATCCAGCTTGCGGGACAGATGGAGAACCTTGGCCGGGACGCCGCGTTTTGCTCCCTTGTAAAAGCGCACGCTTACTTGGAGAGCGGACAGACAGAACAGGCGGCGGAGATTATTGAGCAGTATAATTACGGCCGTTTTGATATGATGAAGCGGCCTGAGAATACAACCTACTACCTGTATCTTACTGCATTGTTAAAGCGCAATGCAAGCCACACGGAACATGTAACAGAGGAGCTTCGCAAGGCATATAATAAGCATCCGAAGATGTGGAGCATCCTTTGTATGCTGGTGGATATTGATCCGGAGTACCGCAATATTACGCGAAGACTTGCTGCCCTGGAGAAGCATTTTTATTCAGAAAAATTCGGTCATACATTGTTATATCTACAGGCATTTAAGTGTTACAGGGAGGATCCGGTTTCTTTGAAAAAGCTTGGCAATTTCGAGATTCAAGTACTGGGCTTTGGATGTCGGTACGGACTCTTCACAAGGGAGCTTGCTCTTTACACAGCAAATCTGGCAGGGCAGCAGAAGAAATTCGACAGACAGTTGTTCCGTCTTTTAGAAAAACTCTATGGAGAGTACCCGGATCCTATGGTACTGACTGCGGTCTGCACGCTTCTTATTAAGGGGAATCAGATTTGTTCTGAATATTTCAAATGGTATGAGCTTGCGGTAGAACAGGAGATGAAGATCGTACAGCTCTACGAATATTATATGATGACGATTGAGGAGGAGCGGGTACGTACGCCGCTTCCGAAAGCTGTCTGTCTCTACTTCATGCATGGGAATACGCTTACTTACGAAAAGACTGCTTTCCTCTACGCAAATATAATTCAGTTCCAGGAGGAGGCAAGTGAGATTTACAATTACTACCGTGACAAGATGCAGGAATTTGCCTGGGAGCAGCTTTTAAAAAGACATATTAATGAGCCGCTTCGGATTATTTATAAGAAGTTCTGTACGGAGGAGAATATGACACAGGAGCGTCTGGAAGCGCTCAATGATATTTGTCATGCTTATGAGGTGAAGACGAATCTGTCGTTTATGAAATCGGTAATGGTTATTGAGGAGGATGGAGAAATCCGTCAAAGAGTCGGTGTGATCGATGGCAAAGCCATGATCTTCCTCTATGATAAGGATTCCAGAATTATTTGGGAGTCCATGGACGGACGACATTATACGGATTCTATTCCATATGAGACGACACGTCTGTTCTACGAGATGCGGTTTGTAGAGCTCTGCAAACAACTGGAGAAAAATAAGGAGGTTCCGGAAGAGCCGGTTGCTGTACCGGAACTTTCCTTTGAAAATATCAAGAAGCACGGTATGGATCCGTTCGTGGACGGAGAGGTTTTTGATCTTTGTTCAAAGAAAATTTTAGAGGACGGTTACGAAGAGGATGAGATGCTTACAGAGCTCTGTTACGTGTTGTTCACAAAAGGATACTCTGACCATACGACACTCAGCTATCTGGCAATATACTATTGTGGAGCCACAAGAAATATGAAGAGGGTATGGCGTGCGGCAAAGAAGGAGGGAATTCCTTCGGATCGCATTGCCGAGCGAATTATCACCCAGATGGTATTTTCAGAGAATATTTTCAGTGAGGAAGCCATCTTCTGTGATTACTATGGCAGCGGCAATACCTACTTCCGCCTAAAGAGAGCATATCTTGCCTACATATCCAGGGAGTATCTGATACGTGACCGGCAGACTGATCTGTCAGTATGGGAGATTGTTAGAAAGGAAGAAGAGGCCGGAGAGGTGCTGCCGGACATTTGCCGGATTGCCTATCTGAAGTATTATTCTGAGCATGAGATCCAGACTGCGTCAGAGGAGCTTCTGAAACGGTTCTTGCGGGAACTTTGTGAAAAACAGGTTGTCTTTTCTTTTTATTTGAAATATCCACAGTCTTGGCTGATGGAAGTTATGCTTTATGACAAATGTATTGTCGAATACCGGGCAAAGAAAGGAAGCCAGGTGATGATCGAGTACAAGATCCAAAAGGCCAGAGAACGGACGGAGGATCAACCATACCAGAAAGAGATCATGCAGGCGGCCTATGAGGGGATTCATGTAAGGACCTTTGTCCTGTATAGTGATGAGATCCTGGAATACCGCTTCAAAGAGATGAAAGCTGACGGCAGTACGTTTGCGTCTGACATGCAGACATTTCGTCTGGAACACGAAGTACCGGCTATCGGAACGTACGGACGGCTGAACGATATGTCGGAGCTGACGAAAGAAGCGCTGAAACAGGCAATGAATGAATACAGCCGCGAGAAGGAACTGTCGCAGGAGCTGTTTATGGTATACTAAAAGAGGAGAAGGATCAGAATGGAAAATTGTGGTTATATCATTGGCTATGACCTGAATGAAAACGGCTGCCAAATCAGCTATTATGATGAAGAAAAGCATGAACTTAAGACGCTGGAAGTGGCGGCTGACAATTACCAGATTCCGATGATGGTGGGACATTACAAAGAGGCATGGATGTTCGGACGCGAGGCTCAGCGGGCGGCTATGATGGAAAAGGGCTGGGTCGTTTCAGATCTCTACCGCAAGGCTCAGAGAAAAGAACAGATTGAGATCGAAGGGACAGTCTATGAGGCAAGATGGCTTCTTGGCAAGTTTATTGAGCTGACCCTCCAGACATTCCGAAAGAAAGAGGTCTCCTTTGTATCGTTTACCGTACCGTGGATTGATCAGGATATCCGTACCTTTTTACGTGAAGCCGGAGCCCAGGCAGGTATTGATAAAAGCCGAGTCTACGCCATGGATTACCGGGAGAGCTTCTGTTACTATATGCTCTATCAGCCAAAAGAGCTCTGGCAGTATGAATCCGCGCTCTTTTACTGTGACAGGGAAAAGATTGAAGCTTACATGCTAAAGCAGCTTAACACAGACTACAGAAGAGAGAAAGAAAGCTTTGTCAGTGTGGAGAAGGTGGCAGAGGCACAGATGGAAGAGCTTAGGGCGGTCTATCCGGTGCTGAATGTAGATAAGGCTAGAAATGCGGATGAACGGTTTCGGCATTTCATTCAAGGTGTTTTTAATAAGAAACATGTTTCCTCTGTCTATCTGACGGGGGAAGGTTTTGAAAATAACTGGTATCCGAACTCTCAGAAGGTGCTGTGTAATGGACGTAGAGCATTTATTGGAAACAATCTGTATAGTAAGGGGGCATGTTATTGCGGTCTGAAAAAGCGTTCGGAAACTCCGGATGTACCAACCTATCTGGATGAGACAAAGCTGATGGAACAGATCTGCCTCAAGATGAGGATTCATGGAGTAGATGTATGGTACCCGATTGTGGAGTTTGGCACCCACTGGTATGAAGATACAAGAGAATGGGAGGTCCTTTTAGAAAATACGGAGGATATTGAAATTCATATTGAGTCGCTGGCGACAGGACAGTGGAATGTAGAGACGGTCTCTTTTGCGGGGATGCCAAAGAGAAAAGAATATTCTCTCAAGCTGATTGTCCGTACGGAGTTTGATGATGAGAGGACGTGCCGCCTGAGTTTCCGGGATGCAGGGTTCGGGGATTTCTTCCCGGCTACGGATTTCAGGGTAGAAAAAATCATTCATCTGGGAGGTACAAATGGGCAGTTTAATTCTTTGTCATAAGAAAAAGGCTTCACAGCCATACAAAATCACACGGATTCACAGAAAGATCTATACGATAGAAGAACTGTGCTATTATCTCTGTAATAATCTGTATCTGATTGACTACACCATTATGAATGAGAAAATTTGTGAGTGGCTGTATTCAGAGCTTGATATGAAGGAGCTGGCAAGAGACCTTCTTGACCTGCTTCAGAAAAACGGAACGATTGAACAGTTCGTACTTCGGATTCTGGAACAAGCAAAGATCTATTCGGAACCGGAGATGGAGCACATCCGCAATGTTCTGGATCGTCTGAAAGATCAGAAGGAGATTGAGCGCAGAAAATATAAAGCTGATAACCTGCTGGCAAGTGGAGAGTACGAATCGGCAATCCTCGTTTATCTTTCCATTCTCCAGGATGAGAGGGATGAGTCCGCAGGCGAGCGTTTTTATGGGAAGGTATACGGTTGCCTTGGTGCTGCCTATGGGAGGGAGCTGCTCTATGAACAGGCGGCGGAGATGTACTTAAAGGCGTATGAGATCTGCCAGGACGAGACGATGCTGGCAGCCTATGTATATGCCCGATCACGGTATCTTCCGGAAGAGGAGTATCAAAAGTTTCTTGCTGAACATCCCGATTACGCGGAGATCGCTGATCGAATCCGGCTGCTGGAAGAAGAAAAGACGGCTAAAGAAAGCCTCGAAACGCCGCAGGAGACACTAGAGGCGTGGAAACATCAGTACAGACGGTATTTATAGAAAGGAATAACAGCCGGTCATTCAAAGAAGATCCGGTTGCGCTTCCGGATCTTCTGTAGTATAGTAGGAATACAAAAAGGGTATTGACCCCAAGTTTAGGAAAAGGAGCATGAAACAGTGAACGACAGATATCAGAGTCCATTATCAGAACGGTATGCAAGTAAAGAAATGCAGTATATTTTTTCTCCAGATATGAAATTCCGCACATGGAGAAAACTTTGGATCGCCTTGGCAGAGACAGAAAAAGAGCTCGGCCTTCCGATCACGGAGGAGCAGATCGAAGAGTTAAAGGCACATGCAGACGACATCAATTATGAAGTTGCTAAAGAGCGTGAAAAGCTTGTACGCCACGACGTCATGTCCCATGTGTACGCTTACGGCCAACAGTGTCCGAAAGCCAAAGGGATTATTCACCTGGGAGCGACCTCCTGCTATGTCGGAGACAACACCGATATCATTGTGATGGCAGAAGCCTTAAAGCTGATTAGAAAGAAACTTGTGAGTGTGATCGACGAACTTTCACGGTTTGCGGATCGCTATAAAGCACAGCCGACTCTTGCTTTTACTCATTTCCAGCCGGCGCAGCCGACGACTGTAGGAAAGAGAGCGACACTCTGGCTCCAGGAGTTTCTAATGGATCTGGAAGATCTGGAATATGTTAGTGGGTCCTTAAAGCTTCTTGGCTCCAAAGGAACTACAGGAACCCAGGCAAGCTTTTTGGAGCTTTTTGAGGGAGACCAGGAGACTATTGATAAGATTGATCCGATAATTGCTAAGAAGATGGGATTTTCTGCCTGCTATCCGGTTTCCGGGCAAACCTACTCCCGAAAAGTGGATACGAGAGTTCTGAACATTCTGGCAGGAATTGCCGCAAGTGCCCACAAAATGTCCAATGATATCCGTCTGCTCCAGCATCTAAAGGAGGTAGAAGAGCCATTTGAGAAGAATCAGATCGGTTCCTCAGCCATGGCATATAAGAGAAACCCGATGCGAAGCGAACGAATTGCCTCTTTGGCCCGCTATGTGATTGTGGATGCCTTAAATCCAGCGATCACCTCAGCAACACAGTGGTTTGAGCGTACCCTGGATGACTCGGCGAATAAGCGTCTATCCGTACCGGAAGGATTCCTGGCAATCGACGGTATCCTGGACCTTTGTCTGAATGTAGTGGACGGTCTGGTCGTTTACCCGAAGGTGATCGAAAAGCACCTGATGGCAGAGCTTCCGTTTATGGCGACAGAAAATATCATGATGGATGCGGTAAAGGCAGGCGGGGACCGTCAGGAGCTTCACGAGCGTATCCGAGAGCTCTCCATGGAGGCAGGAAAAAATGTCAAGGAAAAAGGGCTTGATAATAATCTTCTGGAACTGATCGCGGCTGATCCGTCCTTTAATCTGAGTTTGGACGAACTTAAGAAGGCAATGGATCCTACACGCTATACTGGACGTGCCAAAGAGCAGGTGGACACATTCCTTGCAAATGTCGTACGCCCGGTATTGGAGCAACATAAAGAAGAGCTTGGTGTAAAAGCAGAAATTCATGTATAGAACCTGAAAAACAAAATTGATAAATTTTTGGCGATATGCATAAAAAAAAGAAACTTATGAAAATCGTGCATATTCCATGAGGCCTGAAACCCACGCATTTCGTGGCTTTCAGGCCCTTTTTTTGTCGATAGTAAACAGGCTTGTATATTAAGTTGGATAAAATAAACAAAAAAGCGATATAATTCACGAAATTATTGTAAAATAAAACAAAAAATGGTATTATAAATATGTCAGGAAAAATATTCAAAACATCTATAGGGTAAAGGAGGGGTTGTTGTGGATACATTAAACAACATTGTACTGGAAATTCAACATTATCTTTCAGACTACATCCTGATTGTAGCGCTTGGATTCGGAGGAATCTGGTTCTCGTTCCGTACGGGATTTATTCAAGTAAGAGGATTTAAGGAAGGAATGAGGCGGACTTTTGGAGGTCTCTTTTCCAAAAAAGGAGATGCCGGCAAGGACGGCATGAGCTCTTTCCAGGCTCTTGCGACTGCAATCGCTGCACAGGTAGGTACCGGTAATATTGCAGGTGCCGCAACAGCGATCGCCATTGGCGGTCCGGGTGCGATCTTTTGGATGTGGGTAGCAGCCTTCCTCGGAATGGCGACGATCTACTGCGAAGCTATTATGGCGCAAAAGTACAAGAAGATCGGAAAAGACGGCGTTGTAACGGGTGGTCCGGTTTACTATATCCGGGCAGCGTTTCAAGGAGTCTTTGGTAAAGTCCTGGCGGCAATTTTTGCTGTGCTCTTGATCTTTGCGCTTGGATTTATGGGAAACGCGGTTCAGTCCAATTCGATTGCGGCTTCTTTCCATACTGCATTTGGTATTCCACAGTGGATTACAGGTATCGTGATCGCGGTGATCTGTCTGTTCATCTTTACAGGCGGCATGAAGAGAATCGCAAAGGTTACAGAACTGATCGTTCCGTTGATGGCGGCTCTTTACATTGCAGGATCTTTAATCATTATCTTCTATAACTGGAAGAATATCCCAACTGCGTTCTACGAAATTTTTGTAGGAGCATTTGCACCGGAAGCAATCGCGGGAGGAGCGATCGGAGCCACGATTTCCAAAGCAATCACAAAAGGTGTTGCCCGCGGTCTGTTCTCTAACGAAGCTGGTATGGGTTCCACACCTCATGCTCATGCGGTGGCGAAAGTAGATCATCCGGTACAGCAAGGATATGTGGCAATGATTGGCGTATTTATCGACACATTCATCGTATTAACCATGACGGCGCTTGTTATTGTGACAACGAGAGCGCTTCCAGAATCATACAATGCAGTAAGCGGAGGATATACTGGAGCAGAGTTAAGCCAGTTTGCGTATTCTCTTGTATATGGTAAGTTCGGTGAAATTTTTATCGCAATTTGTATGTTTTTCTTTGCATCCTCTACGATTGTTGGATGGTACTTTTTCGGAGAAGCAAACATCAAGTATCTGTTTGGAGCAAAGGCAGTACCGATTTATTCTGTACTCGTATGTGTCTGTGTGATTCTGGGGTCTCTTGCAAAGGTAGATCTTGTCTGGAACATGGCGGACTGCTTCAACAGTATGATGGTAGTGCCAAACATTATTGCGCTGTTTGCTTTGAGTGGTATGATCAAGAAGACGCACGACGATTATTTCAAGAATTTCCTACCTAGGCATCCGGAACTTCAGAAAAAGAAGAAAAAATAACAAAAAGCATATCAAGGTGACTAAGATAGGCGTTTTATAGAAAAAAACTATGTACAAAACGAATAAAATGCTGGAAATCTATAAATCCATATGATATACTTGAAACAGAAATGCGAGAGACATACTCTGCGGACAATTAAATAGTGGGATGATTTTTCCTGCGAGAGAGTTCACGCTACGAACCGCCGAAGATGCAAACCTTACTGACAAGGTGAAACTTTCAGGCAAAAGGATCAGGGAAAGGACCACATTCTGAATCGTGTATGAGATATACCCGACATACATAAGACAGAAGGGCGGCCTTGTATTCTGCTTCGGCGGAAGAAAAGCCGCCCTTTTTAAAATAGGTGGAACTATGAAGAAGGATTTTAGAATTATTACAAACAACCCCCTTGTTCGTGAAAAGCTCGGTCAGGATTACCAGGTCGAGTTTTACGAATGTTCATACGAAGATGTTTTGGAAAAAGTAAAAGACGAAGTATACAGAGGATGCAAGCTTCTGACACACCCGCTTTCCGGAAGTGTCAAGCCGAATGAGACTCCATACAAATCCGTGATGGTTTCTATTTCGGCCGGCAAGGCGGATCTGATGGGCATTGAGATTATCGAAAGAGCCATCGCTTCCTGCGGAAAGTTTGAGTTTAAGTCTGACCAATATGCACCTCAGGTGTATGAAGATTTCAGACTGATTGATTACACACTGATTTCCAGTGCACTCCCGTCTGCGGATGCCTGGTAGGAGACAAATGGCAATGAAGTACTGGGGTACTTTGGGGCATAGATTTCATTTTTTAGAAGGAGGGAATTACAGTGAGATTAGAAGTTGGACACATTTTTATTAAGGACATCCAGTTTGGCGCTGAGTCTAAAATCGAAGACGGTGTTCTTTATGTATCCGAAGAAGCTGTAAAAGAAGTTGTCCTTGAGGACGAGCACATCAAAAGTGTAAAATTTGACATTGCAAGACCAGGAGAAAGTGTAAGAATTACTCCGGTTAAAGATGTTATTGAGCCACGTGTCAAGGTGGAAGGACGTGGAGGAATTTTCCCGGGCGTTATTTCCAAAGTTGACACAGTTGGTGAGGGAAAGACCTACGCATTAAAGGGAATGGCAGTGGTAACTGCTGGTAAAATTGTCGGATTCCAGGAAGGTATCATCGATATGACAGGTCCGGGAGCTGACTACACACCATTCTCAAAATTAAACAATCTTGTTGTTGTATGCGAGCCGATCGATGGAATTAAACAGCATGAATATGAAGCGGCTGTACGTTTTGCGGGATTCCGTGTTGCTGTATATCTTGGCGAGCTTGCAAGAGAGCTTACACCGGACGAAACAAAAGTATATGAGACATATGGAATCAAAGAAGGAATGGAAAAACTTCCGGGACTTCCGAGAGTGGCATATGTACAGATGCTTCAGAGCCAGGGACTTCTGCATGATACATATGTATACGGTGTTGATGCAAAGAAAACTCTTTCCACAATCATCAACCCGACAGAAGTAATGGACGGCGCAATCGTTTCCGGTAACTGTGTATCCGCATGTGATAAGAATCCTACATATGTACACGAAAACAACCCGGTTGTGCACGACCTCTTTGAAGAACACGGCAAGACGATCAACTTTGTATGCCAGATCCTGACAAACGAAAACGTATACCTTGCTGACAAACAGCGTTCTTCTGATTGGACAGCAAAGCTTTGCCGTCTTCTTGATCTGGACGCGGTTATTGTATCTCAGGAAGGTTTCGGTAATCCGGATACAGACCTTATTATGAACTGTAAGAAGATCGAAGCAGAAGGTGTGAAGACCGTTATTATCACAGACGAATATGCTGGACGTGATGGAAAATCCCAGTCACTTGCTGACGCTGATCCGGCTGCTGATGCAGTAGTAACAGGCGGAAACGCAAACCAGGTAATTGTACTTCCGAAAATGGATAAAGTGATCGGAACACTGGATTATGTCAACACCATCGCCGGCGGTAACGAGCACAGCTTACGTGAAGACGGAACGATCGAAGTTGAGATCCAGGCAATTACGGGTGCAACAAATGAAACAGGATTCAACTTATTAAGCGCCAGATAGTGAGGGAGGATAAGAAAGATGTTAAAAGTAGTTCATTATATCAATCAGTTCTTCGCTAATATCGGTGGAGAAGAAAAAGCAGACTATCCGGTAGAAGTTCGCGAAGCCGAAGTCATCGGACCTGGTCTTGCATTCAAACAGGCATTTGGAGAAGAGGCAGAAATCGTAGCTACTATTATCTGTGGCGACTCCTACTTCAATGAAAATCTTGATAAAGCAAAAGCAGAAATTCTGGAAGTTGTAAAGAAATACAATCCGGATGTGTTCGTGGCAGGTCCTGCATTTAATGCCGGACGTTACGGCGTTGCCTGCGGTACGATCTGTGATGCTGTACAGGAAGAGCTTGGAATTCCGGCAGTGACAGGTATGTATACAGAGAACCCGGGCGCGGATATGTTTAAGAATAAAGTCTACACCGTGTCTACCAAGAACTCTGCAGCAGGTATGAGAAAAGCAGTTGGAAGTATGGCTCCGCTTGCCCTGAAACTTGCAAAGCATGAAGCAATCGGTGCTTCCTGTGAGGAGGGGTATATGCCGAACGGTGTACGTGTGAACTTCTTCGAAAAAGAAAGAGGATCCAAACGTGCGGTTAAGATGCTTCTTAAGAAACTTGCTGACAAGCCATTTGAGACAGAATACCCGATGCCGTCTTTCGACAGAGTTGCTCCGAACCCGGCGGTAAAGGATCTCTCCAAAGCAACGATCGCTCTGGTTACATCCGGTGGTATCGTTCCGAAGGGAAATCCGGATCATATCGAAAGTTCCAATGCTTCTAAGTACGGCGAATACAGCATTGCTGGAATCGATGATCTGACAGAAGAGACATTTGAGACAGCTCACGGCGGATATGACCCGGTATATGCAAACGAAGATGCTGACCGTGTACTTCCGGTTGATGTACTTCGTGAAATGGAAAAAGAAGGAAAAATTGGAAAACTGTACGATAAATTCTACACAACAGTTGGTAACGGAACAGCCGTTGCTTCAGCAAAAGCATTTGCTGAGGAATTTGCTCCGAAGATGAAAGCTGATGGAGTAGATGCAGTTATCCTTACCTCCACATGAGGTACCTGTACGCGTTGCGGTGCAACGCTCGTGAAAGGTATTGAAGCAGCCGGACTTCCGGTTGTTCATATCTGTACAGTAACACCAATTTCCCTGACAGTTGGTGCGAACAGAATCGTTCCGGCGATTGCCATTCCTCATCCTCTTGGCAACCCGGCACTTGACAAAGAAGAAGAATACAAACTTCGTAAAGAGATCGTAGAGAAAGCATTAAGCGCTCTTACTACAGAAGTAGACGATCAGACAGTATTCGACAACTAATCAGTCATAAGAGACAGCTCTTTTACTGACGTCATGTGGGTATCAGCATACGGGCGGGAATTCCGCCTGTATGCCCAGATAAAGACAAAATATGAAAGAAGGAGTAAGACGTTATGAGTAAAATTTATGACGTAATCATCCTGGGAGCAGGACCAGCCGGATTAGCAGCAGGCCTTTATGCCGGAAGAAGCCGCTTATCCACTCTGATCATTGAAAAAGGAAAAGACGGCGGACAGATTGCTATCACGGATGAGATTGAAAACTATCCGGGGCAGATTGTAGAAGGTGAAAGCGGACCTTCTCTGATCGCCAGAATGACACAGCAGGTTGAGAAGTTTGGCGCGGAGCGTGTAACAGACGTGATCAATTCTGTTGAGCTGGATGGCGATGTGAAGAAGCTGAAAAGCGCCAAGGCAGAATACCTTGGAAAAACAGTGATCATTGCAACCGGTGCTTTTGCACGTCCGATTGGATGCAAAAACGAAAAAGAATTTATGGGAAAAGGTATTTCTTACTGTGCAACATGTGATGCCAACTTCTTTGAAGATTTTGAAGTGTATGTAGTAGGCGGTGGTGATTCTGCTGTTGAAGAAGCGATGTATCTTACAAAATTCGCGAGAAAAGTTACGATCATCCACAGACGTGATGAACTTCGTGCCGCGAAGTCCATTCAGGAAAAGGCGTTTAAGAATGATAAGCTCCACTTCTTATGGGATACCGTTGTAGAAGAAGTAAATGGGGATGGAATCCTTTCTTCCATGACAGTGAAGAATGTAAAGACAGGTGAGCTCACTACAATCGAAGCTGACGAAGATGATGGAATGTTCGGCGTATTCGGATTTATCGGAACGATCCCGAATTCCAAGGTGTTTGAAGGCGTGATTGACATGGACGAAAGAGGATATATCAAGTCCGATGAAAACATGCATACAAATATTCCGGGCGTATTTGTTGCCGGAGATGTTCGTATCAAGAGCCTGCGTCAGGTTGTAACGGCTGCCGCAGATGGAGCAATTGCCGCTACACAGGCTGAGAAATATATCAACGAAAACGAATAAGATCAGTTCAGGAGGAGATTTATCATGTTAGAGGTAGATAAGAAAACATTTGAACCAGAAGTACTGCAGGCAGAAGGATATGTTCTCGTAGACTTTTTTGGAGATGGATGTGTGCCATGTCAGGCTTTAATGCCACACATTCACTCTTATGCAGAGAAATATGGTGACAAAATTAAATTTACATCTTTAAATACGACAAAAGCACGTCGTCTTGCAATTGGCCAGAAGATCCTTGGACTTCCGGTTATTGCAATCTACAAAGATGGTGAAAAAGTAGAGGAATTAGTAAAAGACGATGCTACTCCGGAAGCAGTAGAAGAAATGATCAAAAAATACTACGCATAGGAACAGCAAGTCATACTTCATTTGCGTAACAGCCCGTAAGGGCTTTACGAGGACATAAAGCGGTGTCCTTTATAAATACTTAAAATTATTAAATCGAAGGGAAGGAGGAAAAACATCATGGCAATTTTAGAAGGTAAAAAAGTCATTATTATTGGTGACCGTGATGGTGTTCCGGGACCGGCTATCGCAGAGTGCGTTAAGACAGCCGGTGGAGAAATTGTTTTTTCTTCAACAGAATGTTTCGTCTGAACGAGCGCAGGCGCAATGGATCTTGAGAATCAGAAAAGGGTAAAAGAATTCGCAGATGAATTCGGACCAGAGAACTTAGTAGTAGTACTTGGTGCTGCTGAAGGTGAAGCTGCAGGTCTTGCAGCTGAGACTGTTACTGCTGGTGACCCGACATTCGCAGGTCCATTGACAGGGGTCCAGCTTGGACTCACGACATATCACGTTTGTGAACCAGAACTGAAAGAAGAGTTTGATGAAGCGGTATACGATGAGCAGGTCGGCATGATGGAAATGGTTCTTGATGTTGATGACATCGTAGACGAAATGTCTGCAATCCGTGACGAATACTGTAAGTATTTATAGGAAAATCTGAAATACCGGATTTCGGATTCACAAGCGGTGGGGTAAATACTTACCTCACCGCTTTTCTTACAACTACATTCCTTTTATAACGCAAAGAAAGGTGGACACTAACAATGAACAGTGTAATTAAAGGAGCCAGCTATGTATTGGCACATACTCCAGAAATGGTAGTATATAACGGAACAACACAGACAACAGAAAGAGTTGTCAATCCGGAATCAGAATATTTAAAAGAATTAAGAAGTCATTTACGTTCTTATGAAGAATGTGTAAATTACTGGCCAAACCAGGTTTATATTGGAAACGCTACACCGGAAGAACTTTCCAAGGTTGAATTCCCTTACTATGACAAAACAAGAGAAGGATCTGAAAGATACGGAAAATTCGGTGAAATTATGCCGGAAGAAGAGTTCCTTCTTTTAGTACAGGCTTGCGATATGTTTGAAGTTGTAAAATTAGACAAGAACTTCGTAAGCGCACATAAAGACGCTTTGGCTGCTGATCCGATCATCACAGAGGATATTATCTCCAAGATCGAAGAAGGCTATGAGCTGGATGAAATCAAACATTACATTGAAAACGAACATGCTGAAGGACTGTACCACAACAACGAGCTCGTTGGATGTGTCAGAACAGCTCACGATATCGATGTGAACCTTTCCGCCCATGTAATGCATGAAAACTTAATGAGCAAGGCTTCCAGCGTTCTCGCTTTGTTATATGCAATCCGCAACGCGGGCATCAACAAAGAGGACGTGGAATATGTTATCGACTGTGCGGAGGAAGCGTGTGGTGATATGAACCAGAGAGGCGGCGGTAACTTCGCAAAAGCTGCAGCTGAGGTAGCAGGACTTGTATCTGCAACCGGTTCCGATGCACGTGGATTCTGTGCAGGACCGTCCCACGCTCTGATCGAGGCTGCAGCACTCGTAAAATCCGGAGCATACAAGACCGTTGTTGTAACAGCCGGAGGATGTACTGCAAAGCTTGGTATGAACGGAAAAGACCATGTAAAGAAAGGCCTTCCGATTCTGGAGGACTGCCTTGGCGGATTCGCTGTCGTTGTATCTGAAAATGATGGAGTAAATCCGGAAATCAATCTGGACGTTCTCGGACGCCATACAGTTGGAACAGGCTCCGCTCCACAGGCTGTTATCGGAAGCCTTGTAACAGATCCGCTTGACAGAGCTGGATGGAAAGTAACAGATATCGACAAATTCTCACCGGAAATGCAGAACCCGGATATCACAAAACCAGCAGGAGCTGGTGATGTACCGCTTGCAAACTACAAGATGATCGGTGCGCTTGCTGTAAAACGTGGCGATATCGACAGAAAAGAGCTTCCTACATTCATCGAGAAGCATGGTCTGACAGGATGGGCTCCGACACAGGGACATATTCCGTCAGGTGTTCCATACATCGGATTCGCTCGCGAAGATATCCTGAACGGAAATATCAAAAAGGCTATGATCATCGGTAAAGGAAGTCTTTTCCTTGGACGTATGACGAACCTCTTTGACGGCGTATCTTTTGTAATCCAGGCAAATGAAGGAAACAGCGCAGAATCTGCTGTATCTGAAGAAGAAGTAAAAGGCCTGATCGCAAAAGCTATGAAAGAATTCGCTGAAACTCTGATGGCAGAATAGTGAGGTGTAGAAAATGGCAAGTAGTATTGAAAAAGTGATTGCCTCTACCTTTATGGAAATGGCACAGGGATTGGAGAGCGGACAGTACGGCAGGCGTCCGAAAATCGCTCTGACAGGAATGGGCAGCGAACACGGCGAGGAAAATTCCATGCAGGCAGCGGTAATGGCAGCAAAACAGGGTGTGGATGTATACTACATCGGTACTCTGGAAGCAGAAGGCGTAACAACAATCAAGGTGGCTGACGACGAGGAAGGCCACAAGAAGATGGAAGATATGCTGAAGAACAAAGAGATCGATGGTGCTGTAACGATGCACTTCCCATTCCCGATCGGCGTATCTACCGTTGGGCGTGTTGTAACTCCTGCAAAAGGAAAAGAAATGTTCATCGCCAATACAACCGGAACTTCCAGTACAGATCGTATCGAAGGAATGATCAAGAACGCAGTTTACGGTGTGATTGCAGCAAAGGCATGTGGAATCGCAAAACCAACCGTTGGTATTCTCAATGTGGATGGCGCGCGCCAGACAGAGAAAGCACTCAAAGAGCTGCAGAGTAACGGTTACGATATTGCATTTGCTGAGTCCGGACGTGCGGACGGCGGTTGCGTAATGAGAGGAAACGACGTGCTTCAAGCTTCACCGGATATTCTTGTTACAGATTCTCTGACAGGTAATATTCTTGTGAAGATGCTTTCTTCTTTCAACACAGGCGGAAGCTTTGAGGCAACAGGATTCGGATATGGTCCTGGAATCGGGGAAGGGTACGATGAACTTGTTATGATCGTTTCCCGTGCGTCTGGAGCACCAGTAATCGCAAATGCAATCTGCTATGCTGCAGAACTCGTTCGTAATAAAGTATTTGATGTTGCAAAGAGAGAGTTCGACGCAGTAAAGAAATGTGGTTTCAAAGAAGTACTTGCTTCCTACAAGACAGTCGCAAAACCGGCCGCAGCAGAGGAAGAAGTGAAAGAGCCTCCGAAGGAAATCGTAACAGCTCAGATTGCCGGCATCGAAGTTATGGATCTGGAGGACGCAGTGCGTGCGCTGTGGAAGATCGAGATCTATGCAGAGAGCGGCATGGGATGTACGGGTCCGATTATTCGTGTGTCTGAGGCAAATCTTGCGAAAGCAGAAGAAGAATTAAAAAAAGCAGGATACATTAATTAGACATTCAGCTATAATAAATCCTATACAAGAGCCAGCCTGGAATTTTTTCAGGCTGGCTTTCCGGTGTGGGTTGATTTTTTCCGAAAGAAATAGTATGATGTCAAATGGAACTTATGATACAAAAAAGGACATCAGAATGGACTATAAATTATTGATGAATACAGCAATGCTTGCTGGAAAGCTGATGCTGGAAAATGGGGCGGAGACCTACCGGGTGGAGGATACGATGCACCATATTCTGAAAACTTCTCATCTGGAAGTGGTGGAGATTTTGGTCGTGCTGACCGGAATCACAGCATCAATCAGTGGAGAGGAGGTTGCTCCTGTTACTTTAATTCAAGGAATTGAAAAAAGGGGAACCAACTTAAGTGTGATTGAGCAGGTAAACCAGATCTCCAGAAGATATTGTGGAGCGGAGATCGAGCTTATCGATGCATATGAAGAGTTAAAAAGAGTAGAGTCAGTCCCGTATCCGCCGCTACTTGCCTTTTTTATTCCATTGGTGGTAGCAGTTGGATTTACCATCTCCTTTGGAGGTTCTCTATACGATGTTCTGGCAACGCTGATTGTGGGACTTTTTCTTTCCAGTGTGATGGCTGGGGCAAAGGTCATTGGGATCGATGGCTTGATTCTTGATATTGCGACGTCATTTGGCGTAGGACTGATGGCAGTTGTGATGAAAAAAGTGATGGGGGAAGCAATCACTCTGGACACTGTTGTAATCGGTTCGATCATGCCGCTCGTACCGGGGGTAGCCATTACCAATGCGGTACGGGATACCTTGCAGGGAGACTATATTTCCGGATGTGCCAGAATCCTGGAGGCATTTTTGAAGGCAGCAGCGATTGCCCTTGGAGTCGGCGTCGCATTTGCGATTTTCGGAAATGGAATGACAGGAGGGATCTTATGATAGATATCGGAATCAAGACGATTGGGTTTTTCATCGCTGTCTTTTCCTTCTCCGTCCTGATTAATTCACCGAGGAAGTATCTGCTCTGGGCCGGAATTGCCGGTGCGGCATCGGGGTTTATTTATATTATCTGTGTGGAGACTGGATGGAATCCAGTGATTGCTTCATTCTGGTCTGCTTTGGCGGCAGGCCTTATATCCCATATATTCGCAAGGATTCTGAAAGCTCCTGTCACGATGTTTCTGATTGGTGGAATTTTGCCGACAGTGCCGGGAAATGGAATTTACCAGATTATGAATTCAATGTTACAGAATGACCGGGTCATGACAGGTTACTATCTGACACAGACCATTGAGATTGCAGGGGCGATTGCGCTGGCAATCTTTTTGATGGATACTTTGTTTAAGGTTATAAGAAGAGGAGACTGGAAGCAGGATTCCCTTCGTTATACCCGGCAGGATGGAGGAAAGGAAGAAAAGAGATGATTGGAAGTATTGTCGTAGTTGCACTGATGACCGTTCTGAGTATTTTATTGATTAGTGGAAAAGCACTGAATATGGTGCCAGGTTACCGTTCACTCCCGGATAAAGTAAAGAAAACCCTTGATCCGAAGAAGGTGGGAAGAAAGCTTGGTATCCCGATGCTTATCGTGGATATTGTCATGGTGATCTTTTTCCTTATTGTATTTCTGTCTGATTCTGAGAAGCTTCAGGGATACGCAGTTTACGGGATGATGTTTTTAGTTGTGGTCAGTCTTGCCATCATCGATATGGTGAATATAACAGGCAAAGATAAAAAATAAAAAGGAAAGCAGGAGAAATATTATGAGCAAAGTAAGAACGAGATTTGCGCCAAGTCCGACAGGCAGAATGCATGTCGGCAATCTTCGTACGGCGCTTTACGCCTATCTGATTGCAAAGCATGAGGGCGGAGACTTTATGCTGAGAATCGAGGATACCGATCAAGAGCGTTTCATGGATGGGGCGCTGGAGATCATTTACCGGACATTAGAGAAGACAGGACTTATCCACGATGAGGGTCCGGATAAAGACGGGGGTTATGGTCCGTATGTACAAAGCGAGAGAAATGAGAGCGGCCTTTACTTGAAGTATGCAAAGCAGCTCATCGAGCAGGGAGACGCTTATTACTGTTTCTGTGACAAGGAACGTCTGGACAGCCTGAAGTCCACTGTTTCCGAAAGCGGAACAGAGATCCGTGTCTACGACAAGCATTGCCTGTCCCTTAGCAAAGAGGAAGTTGAGGCGAATCTTGCAGAAGGGAAGCCATATGTGATCCGCATTAATATGCCTACCGAAGGAACTACGACGTTCCACGATGAGATTTACGGAGATATCACGGTCAATAACGCGGAGCTTGACGATATGATTCTGATCAAGTCTGACGGTTATCCAACCTACAATTTTGCCAATGTGATTGACGATCATTTGATGAATATTACCCATGTGGTCAGAGGAAATGAATATCTGTCTTCCGCGCCGAAGTACAATCGCCTCTATGAGGCATTCGGCTGGGAGCCACCGGTCTATGTACACTGTCCTCTCATTACAGATGAGAACCACAAGAAACTCAGTAAGCGCTGTGGTCATTCTTCCTATGAAGATTTAATTGAGCAGGGATTTATCTCGGAGGCAGTAGTCAACTATGTAGCTCTTCTGGGATGGTGCCCACAGGATAATCAGGAGATTTTCAGCCTTGAGGAACTGGTGAAAGTGTTCGACTTCCATCATATGAGCAAATCTCCTGCGGTATTTGACATACAGAAACTCAAATGGATGAACAGCGAGTATATGAAAGCGATGGAGTTTGATACCTTCTATGAGATGGCGCTTCCATACATTCAGGAGGCCATTACAAAGGATTACGATCTGAAAAAAATTGCGGCTCTTGTGAAGACAAGAATTGAAGTTTTCCCGGATATCCCGGGGCAGATTGACTTTTTTGAAACGCTTCCGGAGTATGATCCGTCCATGTATGTTCATAAAAAAATGAAGACAAACGAGGAAACCTCACTGGAAGTGTTAAAAGATCTGCTGCCGATTCTGGAGAAGCAGGAGGATTACAGCAACGACGCACTTTTTGCGACTTTGAAAGAGTATGTTTCTGAAAAAGGATACAAAAACGGCTATGTCATGTGGCCGGTCAGGACAGCGGTTTCCGGCAAGCAGAATACGCCGGGTGGCGCCACGGAAATCATGGAAGTGCTCGGAAAAGAAGAATCTCTTGATCGCATCCGTAAGGGTATCGCATTATTGGAGAAATAGTCTATGGAAAAGCAGTACGGCGGGGGAGAAAAACCCCCGCTTTCCAATTTTAATGAAGCACAAAAAAAGGCTGTCTGCCACCGGGACGGACCCTGTATGGTATTGGCAGGACCGGGATCCGGAAAGACGGCTGTCATCACGGGACGTCTGGAATGGATGATTCGGAATTTGCAGATCCGGCCTGAGGAGATTCTTGTCATCACTTTTACCAAATATGCGGTCAAGGAGATGAAAGAGAGATTCTGGGAGCGGATGGGTACAAGAAATTACCCGGTGACATTCGGGACATTTCATGGGATCTATTACGGGATGCTTCGCCAGATTTACCATATGACGCCGGATCAGATCCTGACAGAAGAAGAGCAAAAGACAATGATCGAGGCAGCTGTAGCGGATGTGGAAAGAGAAAACCATCGTCGTCCGGCAGAAAAAGATGTCCTTTTGATGATCGGTAAGGTGAAGAATAACGGCGGATTTGCAGGGATCTCTGATGATCCGGAGGACCGTCAGCTTTATCATGCCTATGAAAAGCGTAAAAAAGAGGCCGGAAGAATCGATTTTGATGATATGCTTCTCCTTTGCTATCAGTTGTTCTGCAGGCGGCCGGATATTCTGAAAAAATGGCAGGAACGATATTCTTACATATTGATTGACGAATTCCAGGACAGCAGCCGGATCCAGTATGAGATCGTAAAACTACTTGCGGGGAAGAAGAGAAATCTCTTTGTAGTAGGAGATGACGATCAGTCTGTCTATGGATTTCGAGGCGCTACGCCGGGGATTATGCGTCGGTTTCAGGAGGATTTTCCGGGGAGTTCCATCGTGAGATTATCCATAAATTATCGAAGTAGTCAATTCATTGTTGAGGCGTCTGACAGGGTGATCCAGAAAAACCGACAGCGTTTCTCTAAAGAGCTGCAAGCGGTACACGGTCAGGGTCGTCCGGTTCATGTTCAGGAAGTAAAAGACATGGAGCAGGAAGCAGATTATGTAGCGGCAGAGGTGAACAAAAAGCTAAGGGAAGGGATACCTCCGGAAGAAATCGCGATAATTTTCCGAACGGTGCAGGATGCGTCCATTACGATAACGGCATTTTTGAACCGAGGTATCCCCTTTTTTATAAAGGAAAAGGCATTTCATCTTTTTGAGCACTTTATTGCCGAGGATGTCAAAGCCTATTTCCGCATTGCCATGGGAGAACGCAACCGGAGTGATTTCTTACGGATTATGAACAGGCCAAACCGGTATATTGGCCGGAGCGCTCTTGAGAAAGAGCGGACGGACTTTGAAGATCTTAGGAGGTTTTATTGTGACAAAGACTGGATGCTGGACAGGATTGACGAGTGGGAGCAAGATATGAAGGAAATCTCATCGATGGCACCTTATGCGGCATTTCAGTATCTGCTCAAAAAAGTCGGGTATCAGGATTTCTTGAAAGAACAAATAAACAAGCTGCAGACTGAAGAGACGGACTTTCTGGAGATCGTAGATGAGCTGGCTCAAAGCATGAAAAGACGAAAGACTATGAAGGAATGGCTGGATTTTTCCCAGATCTACACGGATAAGCTTCGGCAGATGGAAAAAGAAGAGAAGTTTACAAAAGGAAAGGCCGCATTTCTGACGATGCATGGGGCTAAGGGGCTGGAGTACCGCTGTGTTTATATCATTGAGGCGCTGGAAGGAACAGTTCCCCACCGGAAAGCGATGGCAGACCAAGAGATCGAAGAAGAGAGAAGACTCTTTTATGTAGCCATGACACGTGCTAAAGAGGAACTCACGATCTGTTATATCAAAGAAAAAAACGGGAAAGAAGTTCATCCATCCCGTTTTGTCCAGGAACTTTTTACTCGTCCTCGTCCTCATCCAGAAGCTCGTTAAACTCCTGCTCGTCCAGCCACTCATCGAAAGAATCGGCGGCAGCATCGTATTCCTCATCCTCCTCGATGTTGGAAAGATTTGGCTCACCGTCAATCTCCTCGTAACGATAGATGAAAACATCTCCGCTTTCATTGGCTTCTCCATTTTCATCCAGTGGCAGAAGGGCAATATATTCGTGTGTGCCAGCAGAAAAAATTGTAAGCACATCACACTCCAGCTCCTCATCGTTATCCAGCGTAAGAGTGACAGTTAGATTTTGATCTTCCATACTTCCTTGTCTCCTTTGTATTGATAAATTTACTGTATCAGAGACAGTGACAAAAAGCAAGGGAAACTCAAGAACTATTGACATTCTATGCGAGAAAAAGTTAAAATAAGATAGATTAGTATCACATCGGGAGGAAAACAGTATGAAATTCAAAAGATGGGCTGCAGGCATCGCGGCGCTACTGCTGATTCTCAGTATGGGGCTGATATCCTGTGCAAAGCCGGCGGGAGGTACTCCGGAGGATAATCCGGTGCCGCAAGAGGAAGAAGAGGAAGAAGAGATTGTATCATATAAATTCGGGTTTTCCTGTATTTCCATGGAGAATCCATATTACGAGACGTTGGAAGCATCCATCCGGGAGGCCATCGAGGAATCAGGCAGTACCCTGATATCCAGAGACCCGAAGGGAGATTCTACGGCGCAGATCCAGCAGATCCGGGACATGATTGCCGACGGAATCCAGGCTATTTTCTTGTGTCCGGTGGACTGGGAGAAGATCGCTCCGGCACTGACCGAGCTCAAAGAGGCGGATATCGAGATCATCAACCTGGACACTCAGGTACAGGATCGGGAGGAAGTGGACGCTTATGTGGGATCAGATAATATCAATGCCGGCGTAATCTGTGGAGAAAAGCTTATTGAGGCTGCCCCTGATGGAGGCCAGGTGGTAATTTTGGAATGTACAACGCAGAATTCCATTATCGACCGGATCAATGGTTTTGAGGAGACGATCGCCGGAAAAGGGTTCGAAGTGGTGGAAAGATCTGAGACAGGGGGGAAGAAAGACGAGGCCAAAACGCAGATGGCCCGGATCCTCAAAGAGCAGGATCACATTACAGCCGTCATGTGCGGCAACGATCAGATTGCTCTAGGTGCGCTGGAGGCCATCGAAGAGGCAGGCAGAAGCGAGATGATGATCTACAGCGTGGATGGTTCTCCCAAACTCAAACAGGAGCTTGCCAAGGATGGCAGCCTTGTTGTGGGGATCGCGGCACAGTCTCCAATTAATATCGGAAAATCCGCAGTCACTGTCGCATTACAGATTATGAATGGGGAAAGATATGAAAAAGAGACACTGGAAGAAGTGCTCTTTATTGACCGCAGTAATGTGGGCATGTATGGAGTAGATGGTTGGCAGTAGATGTCAGCCGGAAAGGACCTGAGAAAATAATGAAACATGAAGAAAAAAGGCCGGTACCGGCAGGAGTATTATGGACGGAAGAGGGGGTATCTTTTTCTGTAGCGGTTCCTAAGGGAAAAAGTTGTAAACTTTGTATCTACCGGGGGAATCATACAAAGCCGTACCGGGTGATCCAGATGGAAGAAGACATCCTGTACGGAGATATTCGTTCTTCTGGAATTCAGACCGACATTCGGGATGGTGACGAATATATCTATGAGATTGACGGAGCTCCATATGTTGATCCTTATGCTCATGGTATTCGAAAATATATGGAAACAGAACAGGATGGGACTGAGGTGGAATGTAGGAGAGCGGTTCTATGTACTCCGGATTTTGAATGGGAGCATGACCGGCCATTGGATCTTCCGGATGAAGACGTCATTGCTTACAGTCTTCATGTACGTGGCTTTACGAAGGGACAGAGTTCCAGGGTTAAAAATAAGGGAACTTTTGCAGGGATCATTGAGAAAATTCCTTATTTTCAGGAGCTTGGAATTAACCAGATTCAATGTATGCCTGTTTATGAGTTTGAGGATCGGATCCGCTTTGCCTCCAATTACTGGGGGTATGGGGAGGCCTACTGCTTTGCTCCAAAGAAGCGTTATGCTAAAGGGAACCCAGTAAGAGAGCTAAAGGAAATGGTGTATTCCTGTCACAAGGCAGGGATTGAAGTCGTGTTGCATTTACCATTTTTTGATGAGATGCCAAAGCAAAAGATGATCGAATGTCTCCGGTACTATCGGCAGGAATACCATGTAGATGGTTTTATCGTAAATCCATATACCGTTCCACTTGAAGTGATCCAAAGTGACGATTATCTGAAGCACATGAAGCTCATCGTCAAAAATGAGGATTTTCAGAACGTGATGCGCCGGTTTTTAAAAGGTGATGAAGGAATGGTTGAGAGTGTGATCTGGCATCTGAAGCATCTAAGCCAAAACGATTACCAGTACCATATGATCACAGATCATACCGGCTTTACGCTCAATGACCTGGTTTCTTATGACGGGAAACATAATGAGCGTAATGGAGAAAACAATCACGATGGACCGGACTACAACTATAGTTGGAACTGCGGCGCGGAGGGGCCGACGAGAAAGAAAGGAATTCTCAGGCTCAGGGAGCAGCAGATGCGAAATGCTTTCTTTCTTCTTTTGATGGCACAGGGGACGCCATGTATCCTTGCGGGCGATGAGTTTGCTAATTCCCAGAATGGAAATAATAATGTTTACTGTCAGGATAATGAGACTGCCTGGGTGGACTGGAAGAGAGCCGCAAAAGAGCAGTGGCTCACAGACTATGTGAGAAAGCTTATTCAGTTTAGAAAGGCGCATAAGACTCTTCATCCATCCACAGAGTGCCAGGGGATCGATCTTGCACGTTGCGGAGTGCCGGATATCTCTTACCACGGAGAAAATGCATGGCAGGTTCCAAATGAGATCGCAAGCAGACAGCTTGGCGTATTCTACAGCGGGGCAGGAAAGGGAGAAGATGACCTATACATTGCCTACAATATGCACTGGGAGGATCACACGTTTGCGTTGCCGTCACCAGGAAAGGGAAAGAGATGGAGAAAGATCTTCTCCACTACCGACCGGGAAGGCTTCTTAGGGGAGGAGTCTGTGATCTGCCAGGAGAGGAAAGCGATGATTGAGGCACGTTCGGTTGCGGTTTTTACAGGGGAGACATATGAAACAACACACACCAAAAAGAAATAATCTGTCTATTTCAGCCTGCCAGTTGAAATGGATCGGGCTGATCACCATGCTTATCGATCACGTAGGGCTGATTTTGTTTCCTCAATTCTGGTTTTTGGATATCATCGGCAGGATTTCTTTTCCGATTTTTGCTTTCACTACGGCTGTCGGATTCATGTATACGAGGAACGTACCACGCTATGGACTTCGGCTTTTCGCCTGCGCTGTGATATCGGAGCCTTTCTTTGATCTGGCTCTCTTTGGCACCCCGTTTTATCTGGGAAGACAGAATGTATTATTCACCCTTGCCCTTGGCGTGTTGATGCTGTATTTGTGGCTTTGTTTTGATAATCTGGTTTTCCAGTGTTTGTCTTTGCTCATGGTTTTGCTGGCTGCTGAAATGTTTCGGGTAGACTATTCTTCCATGGGGCTTTTGATGATCTTATTCTTTTATTGCTTTTATAATGAGAATCTGAAGCGGGATCTGACGGTGGCGGCTGTCAATGTACTGCTTATGGGAAGAAGTCAGATGTTTGCTGTTCTGGCTCTGATTCCCATCCACCTGTACCAAGGAGAAAAGGGCAGGGATATGAAAGTAGTATTTTATCTGTTCTATCCGTTGCATTTGGTTATCCTGGCCGTCATTCGGTTGATCATCGTTCAGTAAGAAGAGAGGTAGACCAATGAATATCTGGGGACATTTTCGTACCATCACACAGCACAAATTGCTGGTGATGAAAGCCTGTTTTTATGTTGGACTCTATAAACAAGGGCTTCTCCATGACCTGTCCAAGTATTCGCCCAGTGAATTTGGGGTCGGATGCCGGTATTTTCAGGGCACCCGGAGTCCTAATAATGCACAGCGGGAAGCAGAAGGGTGTTCTACTGCATGGCTGCACCATAAAGGACGTAATAAACATCACTATGAATACTGGATGGATTACAGTACCCGTCCGGAAGACGGGATTTGCGGAATGAAGATGCCGGACCGATACATTTACGAGATGTTTCTGGACCGCATTGCGGCTTCCAAGACATATCAGAAAGATAAATATACGGACTGCAGCCCACTGGAATATTATGAGAAGGGAAACTCGGAACAGTTTTTACATCCTTATACAAAAAAAGTATTGGAAAAGCTTCTTCATATGCTGGCTGAGGAGGGGGAGAAGAGGACGTTCGTATATCTGAAACGTGTGATCCGGCAAAAGAAAAAAGAGCACCGTCTGTAAGCGTAAAATCGATTACGTTTATAGACAGTGCGTTTTTTATTTCGGGTAAACAAGTCGCTCGTCGGAAATCTGATCGAGCACTTCGGTTTTGAATTTTACCGCCAGATAGCGGGCCATTGGAAGATTCATGTCCAGGTAGTTGCCGCAGTCTCTGGCAGAAGCTCCCGGAATTTCGTCTTCGTATTCTGCCATGAACATAAACATCTCCTTAAGCAGCGGTAAAATATCGCGGGATTCATAATCCCCTGCCAGCAAGAGATAGAAACCTGTCCGACAGCCCATTGGTCCGAAATAGATGGTCTTATTACCGAAAGTCTCGTGGTTTCTAAGAAAAGTAGCTCCCAGGTGCTCCAGAGTATGTACTTCGGCCGTATTCATCACCGGCTCACAGTTCGGCCTTGTCATCCGAAGGTCGAAGGTGGTAATCATCGTATTTCCTACCTTGTCCTTTCTGGAAACGTAAACCCCAGGAAGTAATTTTAAGTGGTTTATCGTAAAACTTGTGATCTTTTCCATCAGATACACTCCTTTCTTCTTTTGTAGTATAGACTGGTTCTGGGAAAAGGGCAAGAGGATAATTTTTAAATAAAATATTTCAACGAGGATCAAATCGTGTTATACTAAAGTTCCAGTGAAAAGGAGGAAAGAGTCATGCGACTGTATTTGATTCGTCACGGAGTGACGGACTGGAATAACGAAAAAAGGCTGCAGGGGAAATCAGATATTCCCCTCAATGCATTTGGTGAGCTTCTGGCAAAGGAAACCGGAGAAGCCCTTCGTGATATACTGTTTGATCTTGCATACACCAGTCCCCTGATACGGGCCAGAAGGACGGCAGAACTGGTAATTGGCAAGAGAAGCGTACCAATTCTTGACGATCCCAGGATTGAGGAAATAGGGCTAGGAATTTACGAGGGATTGATCTGCAAAGGGGAAGGTTCGGAGATTCGGGATCCGAATTTTTTTCATTTTTTCCATGCTCCGGAATTGTACCAGCCGCCGGAAGGGGGAGAGTCCTTTGAAGAATTGTTACAAAGGACAGGATCGTTTTTAGAAGAATTGAGAAAAGATCCCAGGCTAGAACACAAGACAATTCTTATCTCCACGCATGGAGCTACCTTATGTTCGCTCCTATGTCATATCAAAGAACTTCCTATTCGCAAGTTTTGGGATGAGGGCGTCCATAAAAACTGTGCGGTGACGGTTGTAGATGTGACAAACGAGGGGTATGAGATCTTGGAAGAAGGGAATACTTACTATAAGGAAGAAGTGAAACCATGGTAAATTAGCGTATAGAAAAGCTGCTCCAGTGGGAGAATGTTCCCCGCAAGAGCAGCTTTTTGTATGTGCCATGAGCCTAAAGTTTAATCGTCCTCTTCTTCCTCTGCTGTGGTAGAGTAGGTCTGGCGTTTTCTTGCCATTTCATCGCTTTCCAGGTATTCATCGTAAGTCGTGATCTTATCGATCATCTGACCGTTTGGCATGATCTCCATGATCCGGTTTGCTGTCGTCTGAACAATCTGGTGGTCACGGGAAGAGAAGAGGATCACTCCAGGGAACTTGATCATTCCATTGTTCAGTGCGGTGATGGACTCCATATCCAGATGGTTGGTCGGTTCATCGAAAATCAGAACATTTGCCCCTGAAATCATCATCTTGGAGAGCAGGCAACGCACCTTCTCACCTCCAGAGAGGACGTTGACACGTTTCATACCATCGTCGCCTCCAAAGAGCATCCGTCCAAGGAAACCACGGACATAAGTTACGTCCTTTTCCTCAGAGTACTGAGTCAGCCACTCGGTGATTGTATCATTACTGTCGAATTCTTTTCCACTGTCCTTCGGGAAATATGCCTGGGACGTCGTAATGCCCCATTTATAAGTTCCCTCATCCGGCTCCAGTTCTCCTGCCAGGATGCGGAAGAGTGTTGTTTTTGCAAGCTCATTGCTGCCCACAAAAGCCACCTTATCATCGTGATTGATCGTAAAGCTTACGTGATCCAGCACCTTGACGCCGTCGATTGTCTTAGTCAGGTTTTCCACCATCAGGACTTCATTTCCGATTTCACGGTTTGGCCTGAAATCAATATAAGGATATTTTCTGCTGGATGGCCGGATCTCGTCAAGCTGGATCTTTTCCAGCGCTTTCTTACGGGAGGTGGCCTGCTTGGACTTGGAAGCATTGGCGCTGAATCGGGATATGAACTCCTTGAGTTCCTTGATTTTTTCTTCTTTCTTTTTGTTTGCTTCCTTCATCTGACGGATCAGAAGCTGGCTGGACTCGTACCAGAAGTCATAGTTTCCCGCATAGAGCTGAATCTTTCCATAATCGATATCAGCGATCTGGGTGCAGACCTTATTAAGGAAGTAACGGTCGTGAGAGACCACAATGACGGTATTCTCAAAATTAATAAGGAATTCTTCCAGCCATGCGATCGCATCCAGATCCAGGTGGTTTGTCGGCTCGTCAAGGAGCAGAATATCCGGATTACCGAACAGCGCCTGTGCCAGGAGCACTTTGACCTTCTGAGCACCGGTCAGATTTTTCATGTACTGATAGTGGAGATCTGTTTCGATACCAAGTCCGTTCAGCAGATTGGCTGCATCTGACTCTGCCTCCCATCCGTTCATGGTGGCAAATTCTCCCTCCAGTTCGCTGGCTTTCATTCCATCTTCATCGGTGAAATCTTCCTTGGCATAGAGAGCTTCCTTTTCTTTCATAATTTCATATAGTCTTGCGTTTCCCATGATGACAGTGTCAAGCACCATGTATTCGTCATATTTAAAATGATCCTGCTGTAGGAAAGAGAGGCGCTCTCCCGGAGTAATGACCACATCCCCGTTGGTCGGCTCCAACTGACCGGAAAGAATCTTCAGAAACGTTGATTTTCCGGCTCCGTTGGCGCCGATCAGTCCATAGCAATTACCTTCGGTGAATTTGATTGTTACGTCTTCAAACAGCGCCTTCTTTCCAACGCGAAGCGTGACATTATTTGTACTGATCATAGCGTTCCATTCTCCTTTACTTGAATTCAGATTGTATACGTGTAATAACCATCGCTTATCTTAACACACTCCGCCGACCCTTTGCAAGGTCTTTCCCCGGAAGACATGTGAAAATGCACACGATTCAACTATGCGGAACAAATTTAAGGCTTACACTGTCAAAGAGGCTGTTTCGTTGGATGCGGCATATTCCTGCATAAAAGTTTCAATTTCTTCCACGGTTTTCGGGATACCGCCGCTTAATACTTCACAGCCGTCCTTTGTTACGAGAAGCGTATCCTCAATACGGATTCCGATTCCAAGGTCATCAAAGTAAAGACCAGGTTCCAAGGTAAAGACCATGTCTTCTTCCAGAGGCGCGTTGTCATCACCTACATCATGGGTGTAAAGGCCGATGTAATGTCCGGAACCATGGAAATAATACCGGTTGATTTCTTCCGGTTCCTGGATGATGCCAAGACGGATCAGCTCTTTTGCCATTGCCTGCTTGCTAAGATCCTGGAGTTCGTTTTTCGGCTGTCCCGGTTTGGAAGCGGCGATAGCGACTTCCAAACCCTTTAATACGACTTCATAGAGGGCTTTCTGCTGTTCAGTGAATCTGCCGCTGACCGGGAAGGTTCGGCTGACGTCAGCATTATAGCCGCCCCATCTGGCGCCAAGGTCAAAAAGAATCAGATCTCCTTCTTCCATCTGCCGGTCGTTCGCATCATAGTGCATACAGCATGCATTGATACCGGAGGCTGCAATCGTCGGAAACGCATGGTCGGCATGATGGCTTTTTAAAGAAAAGTCAAAGTATGCCTCGATCTCGTATTCATGCATCCCCGGTCTCAGGTGGGAAAGAATGTTTTTTACACCAATGGCCGTAATATCACATGCAGTCCGGTGCAAGGCGATCTCTTCCTTTGTCTTAACCTGGCGGAAATAAGCCAGATCCTGGAAAGTATTGTAGATCGGAATGGTCGGATCAAAATCGTGGAGGCGGGAAGCAAACTCCCGGGCTTCATTCTTGACAAACGGGCGCTCCCAGCCCGGAATGTCAATATAAATCTGACGGATGAGCCCCGGCTCTCCGAAAAGTGGAATTGCTTGTTCAAAACGTTCCAAATAATCGACATTTCCAATACCGGTTTGTTCCTTTACGCTTTCCTTTGTGTAGGAAACTCCGGTCCAACGCTTTGCCTTTTCATCCGGATGGTCAATGAATAGGGTCTCCCGTACATGGCCGTTTCGTTTTACCACCATCAGGACTGCTTCCGGGTAAGTAAATCCGGTCAGATAATAAAAATTGGCATATGGGATAAACGGATACATTTCATCCCCTTTCCATTCCCTTTCCCTGCCCGCAAAGACAAATCCGACCGAATCATCTTTAAGTACCGACGCATAGAGCGCTCTTCTGGATGCATGAAAATCTTTACTGATCATAGACAATTTCCTCCTTATCTTTTATAGCAAGATCAGTATACCATAAAGTAAGTAACTATTCAGGCTGCATGATAAATAGTTACTAAAGAAAGATAAAAATATCTGTTTACTTGGCAAAAAGAAGCTGATACTATAAAAGACAAAGGCTTTTCGCACATGATTTTTTTAAAGCAGGAGGAGAAATCGATGGAAAACAGACATGAAAACCCGGACAGTACGCTGGTTCCTGCGGTTCTGGTTTTGGAGGGCGGCGCCACAAGAGGGGTATTTACATCCGGAGCGCTGGACTTTCTGATGGAGAAAGAGTTTTACACGACTGATGTCATTGGTGTTTCCGCAGGAGCGTGCAACGCTATCGACTATGTGTCCAGACAGATTGGACGTACAAAAAAATGCATGATACACAAAGAAAAAGAATATAATTATTATCTGGGATTGCGCAAGATGGTAAAGGAAAAAAGTATGATGGATATGGACATGATTTTCGACCGGTATCCAAACGAACTGATCCCGTTTGATTTTGAAACTTATTTTCAGTCGAAGATCTGCTGTGAGCAGGTGGTGACAAATTGTGTGACCGGAAGAGCGGAATATCTGGAGGAAAAACAGGAAAAAGACCGGCTGTTAAAGATCTGTCGTGCCTCCAGCAGTATGCCGCTTGCGGCTCCGATTGTCCGGATCGGAGGGACTCCGTATCTGGATGGCGGTCTTGCGGATTCGGTTC
The DNA here is from genome assembly GCF_001280875.1 of Sellimonas intestinalis. Lineage (GTDB taxonomy): Bacteria > Bacillota > Clostridia > Lachnospirales > Lachnospiraceae > Sellimonas > Sellimonas intestinalis. The sequence goes on from NZ_LGAJ01000003.1 coordinate 565,482, forward strand.
CGATCCGGAGAGCATTGCAAAAAGGCAAACGCAAAGTCATCGTCATTCTGACGAGAAACGAAGGATACCGCAAAAAGAAACCATCCATGGGTGAGACGAAAATCTACCGGGCCGCCTATAAGAAATATCCGAATCTGGTCCGCACAATCTTAAGACGTCCGTTTATCTACAATAAGCAGATGGAACAGATCGAAGAGCTTGAGAAGAGGGGGGAAGTCTTTGTACTTCGTCCAAAGATCAAAGCAATTTCCAGGTTGGAGAAGAACTATGACAGGCTGACATCGTTCTATGAACATGGATACGTTCAGATGAAAGAAGAGTACGAGAGACTACTGGAATATATGAAAGCATAAAAAGAAAGCACGGTGTGTGGAATCATGCAATTCTTTCCGCCGTGCTTTTCCCTTTTATTCCTGCGGATATTCAGCCCCTTGAAAGAACAGTCCTTTCGGATCAATCGGATCAGAGGCAGTCTCCTCTCCGCTGAAAATACGCGGGATATCCTCTATGGGACGCATCCCCTGTCCCACATCCAGAAGTGTGGAAACGATGATTCTTGCCATATTGTGCAGGAAATCGTTGGCACAGATGGTAATCTCCAGCTCTTCACCGCCCTGATAGATATCAATATCAAAAACTTCTTTGATTCCGCCTTTTTTCTTTTTGGAAGAGGAAAAACGCTGGAAATCATGTCTTCCGATCAAAAGTCGGGCCGCTTGACGCATCATTTCCACATCTGGTTTTTTAAACAGATGATAGACATATTTACGTTCAAACACATCTGGTACGTCTGCAATGGAAAGACGGTAACGATAAGTCCTCCTTTTGGCATTTAACGATGCATGAAATCGCTCCGGCACTTCCTGAACGTCCAGAACCGCGATGTCAGATGGAAGATATCGGTTCAGGTAGTGACGGATTTCCGTCGTATGAAGTGTGCAGTCCGTATGGAAATTCACCGTCTGAGCGTAAGCATGTACTCCCGTCTCTGTCCTGGATGCACAGAAAAGCTCCGGGAACTGGCCGGTCATGCGGGATAATACTTCGCAGAGTTTCCCGGAAATCGTATTGGCAGTGCTTTCCCCGGCTCCAAGCCGCTGCCAGCCTTGAAAACGGGAACCGTCGTATTCTATTGTCAGTCTGATATTTCGCATTGATTTTACTCCTTTTTTCTTTTGTAGTACCATGATATAATAAACAGCAGAAAAAAGAAAGTCAAAAGAGGTTAAAAGATGAAAGAGAGTAAGGTAAAACGTGTCGAAGACTCCATGGTAGAGACCGTTCATATCGTAAGACCGACCCATTTAAACCCGGCGGGGAGGCTTTTTGGGGGAGTACTGATGCAGTGGATTGATGAAGCCGCAGGGATTGTCGCAAAAAGGCACTGTATGAGCAATATTACGACGGCTTCTGTGGATAACCTCCGTTTTATCCGAGGAGCCTACCAGGACGATATGGTCGTGATCCGTGCGAAGATGACCTACGCCGGATGGTCTTCTATGGAGATCCGGGTAGACACTTATGTGGAAGACTTAACTGGTATCCGAAAGCCCATCAACCGGGCGTATTTCACTGTTGTGGCTTTAGATGAGACGGACAGGCCCAAGGAAGTACCGGGACTTCTCATAGAGACGGAAAATGAAAAGGCAGAGTGGGAGGGAGCACTTAAGCGCAGAGAAAACCGGTTGATGCGAAAAGAAGAAGGATTTTAGAAACACAAGAAAGCAAGGCGTCTCTGCCGCTTTAAGCGGCAAAGACTGCCTCATACCTGATTCTGTTTACATCCGTTTTTTCCAGGCTGCATTGACAAAGGCAACCATCTGATCGATTCTGGCTTGTTCTTCCTGACTTTTCCCTTCCTTTAAAAACTGAAGAATCAAAGTCATTTCTTCCTCAGAAAACCGGATGCCTTTCTGATTTGCCTGTGTAATCAAAGACATCATAACAGGGGCAAGATTGCGCCCTGTTTTTCCACGTGTCCTTTCAAATGCCGTCCTCATCAGTTCCTGTTTCAGGGGATCCAGATTCTGGAAAACCGGATTGTTCATCCATTGGTCCCATTGGTTCTCCTTCGGATTCATGTTCGGCGTCGCCTCCTTTTTCAAATATCTGGCTGTAAAGATCAAACATCTCTCCGGTACCGGAAGGCATCATGGATTTCAGAAAATCGGAGGGTTCCGGATGCCCGGATGAGGATTCTGGCGATTGCATCATTTCCATCATACTCATGGCGGAAAGCGCCATGTCGATCTGATCAGCCTCGTCCTCTTTCATATAAGGACGAAGCTCCTCGAAAAGTTCCATGGCGTTGACCTGCTTTGGGGAGGTACATTCTCCCATGCCGATGCGGGGATAGTCCCGGAAATAGGCAATCGTATTTGTAAGTTCCTGACATTTGATCCAAAGTGCCAGCATCTTTTGGGTGCCGGAAGGCAGATAGGGAAGAAACAGCTTCATCATATGGAGCTGTTCCGGTACTACGAGCATATCAAAAGGTGTCATGGGAAACGGAGTTTTCTTCTTCATGTTATACATCTCCTATCTGATCCGGCGTTGTAAATATATATGTGTATAAAACCGAAAATATGCGGGTATCATATACTGGAAGTAAAAGGAAAAAGGAGAATGAGACATGCCAAGAAAGCTGATTCTGGATGGAAATACCGTCTATGAGCTGGACGAAGAATGTATGCTCCAGCATAAGAGCAACACTCAGGAGGAGACTCTTGCTACCCGTATCAATAAAGAGGATGAAGAGAAAGCACAGAAACGTCAGAAGGACCGATAATCAGACAGTAACTAAGAGAATTTCTAAAAAACATACTATCACATTGGGGACCGGATTTCCGGTCCTTTCTCTTTTGGAGGAGAAACTTTTCTCAGGAATACTTTCAAAAGAAGAAAAAAACTGTTATGATAAAAGACGATGAAAAAAGAAAGAAGGAATCATTATGACAAAAGTAGATATTATATCCGGTTTCCTGGGAGCAGGAAAAACCACATTTATTAAACGTCTGGTAACGGACGTATTTCAGAAGGAACAGATCGTACTGATCGAGAATGAATTCGGCGAGATTGGAATCGACGGCGGATTCTTAAAAGATGCTGGAATTGAGATTACGGAGATGAACTCCGGATGTATCTGTTGCACCCTTGTTGGTGATTTCAGTGAAGCACTAAAACAAGTCGTGGAGCAGTATCATCCGGACCGGATTCTCATCGAGCCATCCGGCGTGGGTAAACTCTCCGATGTGGCTGGTGCAGTCAGAAATGTGGAGGAAGATTGCGGGATCGAACTGAACAGTTGTATTACAGTTGCAGATGGCAAGAAAGTAAAGAGCTATCTGAGAAACTTCGGAGAGTTTTACAGCAACCAAATTGAACATGCTGCTACAATCGTACTGAGCCGTACCCAATCCATGACGGACGAGAAACTCAAAGAGGCGGTTCACCTGATCCGGGAGGAGAATCCGGATGCGTCCATCATTACCACCCCATGGGACAAGCTGGACGGCGAAGTAATCCGTAAGGCTGTTGAGCAGACGTCTAAGCCAACGGATCTTCTCAAGAAAGCATGTCTGCACCAGGAGCATTACCATCATGGAGACGGATGCTGCCATCACGGGCATCATCACGATGAGGAGTGTTGCCATCACAGTCATCATGAAAACGGATGCTGTCATGGACATCACCATGACCATGAGGGACATCACCATGCGGATGAGATATTCACAAGCTGGGGCACTGAGACGGCTGAAAAATATGAGAGAACAGAGATTGAGCGGTTCCTGGACGCACTGACAGAGGAACATACCTATGGCACTGTTCTGCGTGCCAAGGGAATTGTTGAAGGAATGGATGGAACATGGATGGAATTTGACTATGTGCCGGGAGAATATGAAATCCGTGACGCAAAACCGGATTACACCGGTAAGGTGTGCGTCATCGGAACGGATATTCACACCGATAAAATTCAGCAGACTCTGCATGTATAGACAGGAGCAACAAGATGGAAACAATAGTAGAACTTTTTACAGGATTTCTGGATAGTGGAAAGACGACACTGATTCGGGAAGCACTGCACAGCCCGGACTTTCTTGACTACAATCAGACCCTTCTCATCGTCTGCGAGGAGGGGGATGAAGAGTACGATGAGGCTTGGCTGAAGAAAAATGGAATTATCAAATATGTGGTTGACGAGGAGGAAAAGATCAATGAATTCTTCCTGGAAGGGCTGGAACTGAATTACCGCCCGGATCACGTAATGATTGAGTGGAACGGAACCTGGGATGTAAACCGGCTGCTGGAGATGAAGTTGCCGCCGGGATGGGGGATCGGAGCGGTACTCTCCACAGTAGATGCCCAAACTGCTGAAATGTATCTTCTCAACATGCGAAATCTGTTTCTTGCTCCGTTGCTTTCTTCGGATCTGGTGATTGTCAATCGGACAATGGAGCATACAGACCGGGCAAAGATCCGCAGGAGCATCAAAGTGATGAACCCGAGGGCTCAGATCGTCTTTGAAGATGAGAGTGGGGAACCGATAGAAACAACCGAGGAGGATCTTCCATTTGATCTGAAAGCTCCGGTGATCGAGATCGACGAGATTGATTATGGGATCTGGTACCTGGATGCTATGGAGCATCCGGAACATTATAAAAATAAAAAGCTCAAATTTCTGGCACAGGTGTACCGGGGAAGAAAGTTGGGCTCTGGACTTTTTGTGCCGGGGCGTTTTGTGATGACCTGCTGTGAAGAGGATATCACATTCCTTGGTTATCTTTGCAGGTATAAGGAAGAATTTCCATACCAGAACCGGGACTGGGTGTTCGTAACCGTTTCGTTCCGCTATGAATATATGAAGCAATACAAAGAAAAAGGACCGGTGCTCTACCTGGAAGAGATGATCCCAGCAAAGAAACCGGTCCACGATGTGGTCACATTTGACTAAGAAAGGTGATCGGATCAGAAGGAGGCGGGATGTTTTACCCCGCCTCCTTCCATCGTCAGTTGGATTTAGCAGCAGCCGTTGTCGTTGAATCCGTTTCCGAATCCGCCGCAGCAGCAGAGCAGAAGGATGATCCACAGGCAGTCACATCCACCGCCAAAACCGCTTCTTCCGTTTCCTCCGCAGCCGCCGCAGCAGCAGAGCAGAAGGATAATCCACAGGCAGGAATTGCCTCCGAATCCAGAAGAAGATTCACATCCACATCCACAGTTTGTTGCACTTAAGTCACTCATGTTGTTGCCTCCATTTTTGTTATTTACAATGTTATACTATGTAGCAGGGCTTGTAAGTGTTTCCTGGATTTGTAGAAAAAATGTAAAGAAGAAGAAGGAGCGCACAATGAGGCTTTTTTCTGAATAGGCTGAAAGAAAAGGAGTTTTGTCAGTGAGACGGGTCAAGGAAACCGTTCATTATTTTTGTAATGATATCTTGTTTGGCCATATCGATGGCCACGGAGTTACGACAGCGGTCCTGGATACCGGTATTTCCCCGCACCCGGATCTGAAGGGGAGGATCGTGGCCTTTGGCGATATGCTTTATGGGAAGAAGCGTATGTATGACGACAATTCTCACGGCACCCATGTGGCTGGCATCATTGCAGGATCCGGAGGATTATCTTCCGGACTCTATGCGGGAATTGCGCCTGCCTCCCAGATCGTAGCTGTCAAGGTGCTGGATCAAAAAGGAGAAGGGAAAATCCGGTTTCTCATTGAGGGCATCAAAGCGATCTTAAGAAACAGGGATAAATGGCAGATTCGGATTGTCAATATCTCCATCGGAACCTTGCCTCATCAAGGGGATGAAGAAGAGATGGAACTGATGCGTTGGGTGGACCGGCTTTGGGATGAAGGATTGGTGGTCGTGACAGCAGCAGGTAACTTCGGCCCTAGAAGCGGAACTGTCACGATTCCCGGTATCAGTAAAAAAGTGATTACTGTGGGCGCGTCCGATGATGGGAATCAAAAAGACCGGTACGGAAAAGTAGGGACGAACTACTCCGGCAGGGGACCGACCTCCGAATGTGTCTGCAAGCCGGATCTGGTAGCACCTGGATCCTATATCCGTTCGTGTAATGGATTCTCCCAGAAGAAAAACCAGAAAGCTTATTCCGTCAAAAGCGGAACATCCATGTCAGCTCCGGTAGTTTCCGGAGCCGTGGCGCTTTTATTAAGCAAATATCCGGATATGAAAAATGTAGAGGTAAAGCTCAGACTTTTGATGAGTGCTGATGATATGGGAAAGGATCCCAATATTCAGGGGAGGGGACTTCTGAATATCGAGAAGCTGCTAAATCCAACATTATAGTGAAGGAAAGCGGTGATCCTCTCACGATCCAAAAAGATTAAGGGAGAACCACCGCTAAGATCACAATAGAGTCTCAGGGACTCTTTCCTACCTTCTGTTTTTTAGTTCTATCATATCTCCAAAAATTGGAGTTGGCATACCAAAACCTCCGGAAACTTCCATGATCTGCCCGGTTGTAAAAGAAGACTCGTCGCTTGCAAAATATAAAACAGCCTGAGCGATGTTATCTGGGGTTCCCATCCGCTTGATAGGAGTGTGTTTCAGAAAGAAATCCTGGAAATTCTGAGTCAAATTCTGCATCACGGCATCGGTTGCGGTCATACCTGGGAGAACCGCGTTACAGCGGATATTGTCCCGGGCTGTCTGCGTGGCAATTAATTTCGTAAGATAATTGATAGCGGCCTTGCTGGTACCATATCCGATCTGGGAAATATCCGGAACAGAACCGCCTACAGAAGAGATATTGATGATGCTTCCACCTCCGTTTTTTGCCATATGCGGAATCACTGCCTGCGAGGCGAGAAAGACACTTCCGATATTTAAATCCAGGGTTTTCTGGAATTCAGCATATTCCGTAGACTGAATGTCCAGATCTTTGGCTGCATTGGACGTGCCGAAATTATTAACAAGGATGTCCAATCTACCTTCTTTTTCTACAATTTCTTCGATCATGCTTTTATAAGTCTCCTGTTTCAATGCATCATTATATACAAATGAAACAAAGCATCCCTCTTTTGTCAGCCGGTCAATCATAATTTTAGCACGTTCGGCGCTGCGGGCAGCTAAATATACTTTGGCCCCTTCCCGGGCAAATGTTTCCGCAATAGCAGCACCAATCCCTCTGGTAGATGCAGTTACAACAGCAATTTTGTCTTTTAATCTCATAAATAACACTCCTTTCCGGTATTTTTAAATTTGATTTATAGTATAGTTCCAAAAAAGAAAGTTTACAAGTAATTTTCTCGCAATTTCCTTACGTATCTTATAATTTAATATAAATTTCATATCCAATTTTTGATTATCTGCAAAAATACTGCACTAAAAAACATCTGTATTGGAGTCTTTTGTAAAAAGGAAGTCAATCCTAAGACTAATTGTATTATGTTTATAGAGGTCCAAAAAAATTACTGTGTCAAGAAAAAAGCCTTGACACCTTCTTTTGTTTATAGTATGATATCACAGGTGAGAAACATGAATGAAATCGTAATGCAGTCTCTTTTATATGATTTTTACGGTGAACTGCTGACAGACAATCAGAAAGAAATATACGAACAGTTTATTCTGGAAGATCTCTCTCTTGGCGAAATCGCGAAAGAGCGGGGGATCAGCAGGCAGGGGGTTCACGATACGATCCGGCGCTGCGAAAAGACGTTGGAGGGATACGAAGAAAAGCTTTCCCTGATTCAGAAGTTTCTTGCAATCAAAGAAAAAGTACATCAAATTGATCGTCTGCTGGATACCTGGCAGGAGAAGGAGAAAGAAACTCTGATCCACGAGATCCGGCAGATTTCAGATGAAATCATAGAGGAGTTATAGAATGGCATTTGACAGTTTAACCGAGAAACTTCAGAATGTATTCCGGAATCTGCGGAGTAAGGGCCGGCTTACGGAGGATGATGTCAAGACGGCTCTCAGAGAAGTGAAGATGGCGCTTCTGGAAGCCGACGTAAACTTTAAGGTCGTAAAGAGTTTCATTAAGAATGTCCAGGAGCGTGCGGTAGGCCAGGACGTAATGAACGGACTGAATCCGGGACAGATGGTAATCAAGATCGTGAACGAGGAGCTTGTTGCTTTGATGGGGTCTGAGACAACGGAGATCAGGCTGGAGCCTGGGAAAGCCACGACTGTCATTATGATGGCAGGTTTGCAGGGAGCCGGTAAGACGACTACCACGGCAAAGCTCGCCGGAAAGTTCAAGTTAAAGGGGAAAAAGCCGCTTTTAGTTGCCTGTGACGTTTATCGGCCGGCAGCGATACAGCAGCTCCAGATTAACGGAGAAAAGCAGGGTGTGGATGTGTTTACCATGGGTGATAAGCATAAGCCGGCGAATATTGCCAAGGCAGCCCTGGAACATGCGGCAAAGAACGGCAACAACATCGTCATCCTCGATACAGCAGGACGTCTCCACATTGACGAAGGCATGATGGAGGAGCTCCGGGAGATCAAGGAGGCTGTGACCGTACATCAGACCATCCTCGTGGTGGATGCGATGACAGGTCAGGATGCGGTTAACGTAGCGAAGGAATTTAACGATAAGATTGGTATAGATGGTGTCATTGTGACGAAGCTTGATGGTGACACCAGAGGCGGTGCCGCTCTTTCCATTAAGGCAGTGACAGGATGTCCGATTCTGTATGCCGGTATGGGCGAGAAGCTTTCAGATTTGGAACAGTTTTATCCGGACAGAATGGCGTCGCGCATTCTGGGAATGGGAGATATCCTCACCTTGATCGAGAAGGCGGAGGCAGATATCGATGAGGACAAGGCAAAGGAGATGTCCCAGAAGCTTCGAAAAGCCCAGTTTGATTTTGAGGATTATCTTGAATCTATGAAGCAGATGCGTAAGATGGGTGGTCTTGGAAATATCCTTGGTATGCTTCCGGGCATCGGCGGTATGATGGGCAAGATGGGTAAGACACCGGATATTGACTCTGATGACGCACAGCGCAAGATGGAACGGATGGAAGCGATCATCTATTCTATGACCGTTAAGGAGCGGAGAAATCCGGATATCCTGAATCCATCACGAAAGCACCGTATCGCAAAGGGAGCAGGCGTGGATATTTCGGAGGTCAACAAGCTCTGCAAGCAGTTTGAACAGATGAAAAAGATGATGAAACAGATGCCCGGGATGATGGGCGGCAAAGGTGGTAAAAAGGGAAAATTTAAATTACCTTTTTAACATAAAGAAAGAACAATAAATGGAGGTGAAACAAATGGCAGTAAAGATCAGATTAAGAAGAATGGGACAGAAAAAGGCTCCTTTCTATAGAATCATCGTAGCTGATTCCCGTTCTCCAAGAGACGGAAAATTCATCGAGGAAATCGGTACTTACGATCCGACAAAAGATCCAAGCGAATTCAAAGTTGATGAAGAAGCAGCAAAAAAATGGTTAAACAACGGAGCACAGCCGACAGAAGTTGTAAGCAAGATTTTCAAAGCAGCTGGTATCGAAAAATAATCCAGACGTCGGAGGTGCCTGCATATGAAAGAATTAGTAGAAGTAATTACGAAGGCTTTAGTTGACGAGCCTGATCAGGTTGTAGTTACAGAAAAGACGGAAGGCAAGACGACGGTCATTGAAGTTCATGTGGCAGAAGACGATATGGGCAAGGTGATCGGTAAGCAGGGACGCATCGCAAAAGCAATTCGCTCTGTCGTAAAAGCCGCCGCCGCAAAAGAAGACAAAAAGGTAGTCGTAGATATCACTTAAAGAGTGATGTCTGCGGACTGCAAAAAGAAAGAACAGGCTGCCATGCAGGGCATGTGCGGGGCTGTTCTTCATTTTTATGAAAAGGAGAATACGATGGAAAAGTTTTTGCAGGTGGGAGTGATCTCCAGTACGCATGGCATCCGTGGTGAAGTGAAAGTGTTTCCAACTACAGATGACAAAGAACGGTATCTGGATTTAAAAAAGGTCCTTCTGGACACTGGAAAAGAACAGATTCCATTGGAAATTCAGAATGTCCGCTTCTTTAAGCAGATGGTAATTCTGAAATTCAGGGGAATCGATCATATAAATGATATTGAACGTTATAAGGGGCGTCCGCTGTTTGTTACAAGGGAACATGCGGTCCCGCTTGAGACAGATGAATATTATATTGCGGACTTGATCGGGATGGAAGTTTTCACAGAAGACGGCGCCTTCTTCGGGCATCTTCGGGACGTGATGGAGACTGGAGCCAACGATGTGTACATCATCGACTCGGATGAACACGGGGAAGTCCTCATTCCGGCAATTCAGGACTGTATTTTACACGTGGATCCAGAAGCCAGACAGATGACGATCCATCTGATGAAAGGTCTGATCCAATAGTACGAAAGGGAACATCCATGAAGTTTCATATTATGACATTATTTCCAGAAATGGTGGAACAGGGGTTACGAACGAGTATCATCGGGCGTGCCGAGCAAAAGGGGCTCCTTTCCATACAGGCTGTGAATATCAGAGATTATGCATTTAATAAACATCAAAGTGTGGACGATTACCCGTACGGCGGTGGAGCAGGCATGCTGATGCAGGCGGAGCCGGTTTATCAATGTTATAAGGCGGTCTGCCAGGAGACCAAAGAGGGGCTTGAAGGGAAGAATCCAAGGCTTGTCTATCTTTCGCCTCAGGGACGTACCTTTAACCAAAATATAGCGGAAGAATTCGCACAAGAAGAAGAGTTAATTCTGCTCTGCGGCCATTATGAAGGTATTGACGAACGGGTGCTGGAGGAGATTGTGACAGATTATGTCTCTATTGGAGACTATGTGCTGACTGGAGGAGAGCTTGCCGCTATGGTGATGGTGGATGCCATTGCAAGATTAGTTCCGGGAGTGCTTCACAACGATGTATCAGCCGAGTTCGAAAGTTTTCAGGATCATCTGCTGGAATACCCGCAGTATTCCCGGCCGGAAATCTGGCACGATAAGCAGGTGCCGCCGATCCTTTTATCCGGTCATCACGCGAACATTGAAAAGTGGAGAAGAGAACAGTCCATCATCCGAACTGCCAGGAACCGGCCGGATTTGCTGGAAAAAGCCGAACTTACCGAAAAAGAGCAGAAATTTCTCGAAGAATATAGAAAAAACAACTTGCAATCCTAGAATCTTTATGATACACTTGGAACTGTTGTGAGAAGAAAAGAGATGGTCCTCTGATACACAGAATCGTATTAAGAACGTCAAAAGAATCAAGGAGGTCACACAATGAACGACATCATTAGAAAGATTGAAGCTGAACAGCTCAAAGAAAATGTACCACAGTTTAACGTAGGAGATACCGTAAAAGTATACGGTAAAATCAAAGAAGGGAACCGCGAAAGGATCCAGGTATTTGAAGGAACTGTTTTAAAGAAACAGGGAGGAAGCACAAGAGAGACTTTCACAGTCAGAAAGTTTTCCAACGGTGTGGGCGTTGAAAAGACATGGCCGCTTCACTCTCCGAATGTAGAGAAAGTCGAAGTAGTAAGAAGAGGTAAAGTCAGAAGAGCGAAACTCAACTACTTAAGAAACCGTGTAGGTAAGAGAGCTAAGGTCAAAGAATTAGTTAAATAAGACAAGGGAAGGGGCAAGGTACATTGATGTATGATTGCCCCTTTTGTGTTAAAGAAACAGGTATATTGCATGAAAAAGAGATTACAGTTTGGAAAAGTAAAAAAGCAGATCGACTATGATATGATCCGAATTATCGGGATCTGGGTTTTTAAGATTCTTCTTGTCTGTCTTCTGGCGTTTGTTACTGTCTTTTATTTCGGACGGCAGGTCAGAAACTCCGGTGATTCCATGCGCCCCGCCGTTTTAAACGATGATATCGTGTTAGTCAATCGGATGATTTACGATGCAAGCAAACCAAAACGGGGCGATATTATCGTGTTCAAGCCAAACGGAAATGAAAATGCCCGTTCCTATATCAAGCGGATTATCGGGCTTCCAGGGGAAACTGTGCAGATCAAAGATGGGAAAATCTATATTGACGGGAAGATTCTAGAAGAGGACTATGAGACGACTGCCATCGAGGATGCGGGAACCGCCGCGGAGGAGATTGACCTGGGCGGCGACGAATATTTTGTTCTTGGGGATAACCGGAAGAACAGCGAGGACAGCCGGATGGCGGATATCGGTAATGTAAAGCGTTCCGAGATCGAGGGAAAAGCCTGGTTCGTCTTGTCGACAAAAGGAAATTTTGGATTTATATAAAAAGGAGGCACCTATGCACTTTCAATGGTACCCAGGTCATATGACCAAAGCAAAGAGAATGATGCAGGAAAATATCAAACTGATTGACCTCATCATTGAGCTTGTGGACGCAAGAATTCCGGTCAGCAGCCGGAATCCGGACATCGATGAGCTCGGAGGACAGAAAGCAAGACTCATCCTTCTGAACAAGTCAGACCTTGCCTCAGAGAGATGGAACGAAAAGTGGGAGCAGTATTTTAAGGAAAAAGGATTTTCCGTTGTGCGGGTCAATTCCCGCAGTGGAGCCGGAATCAAATCTATCAACAAGGTGATTCAGGAGGCTTGTAGGGAGAAGATTGACAGGGACAGAAAGAGAGGGATCTTAAACCGTCCGGTTAGAGCTATGGTCGTTGGGATTCCGAATGTCGGAAAATCGACTTTTATTAATTCCCTTGCAGGAAAGGCATGTGCCAAGACCGGCAATAAGCCTGGAGTGACAAAAGGGAAACAGTGGATCCGTCTGAATAAGCAAGTGGAGCTTCTGGATACACCGGGAATTTTATGGCCGAAGTTTGAGGATCAGGAAGTAGGAAAGAAGCTCGCTTTTATTGGATCGATCAAGGATGAAATCTTGAATACCATGGAACTTGCTGCCGAGCTGATCCGTTCCCTTTCAAAGAGTGCTCCGGATCAGGTAAAGCACACTTATGATATTGCGGGAAGCGAGGATCCATATGAAGTTCTGCGCGAGATCGCGGAGAAAAAGCACTGTCTGACAAAGGGTGGAGAACTTGATCTGGAAAAGACAGCCGCGCTGTTCCTGGATGATTTCCGGGGCGGGAAACTGGGAAGACTGACACTGGAATTCCCGGAAGATTACAGATAAGGGGAGAAATACATGAGGCAAGAGGAACTTGAAGAGCAGGGGAAGTCAAAATCAACGGCCAGGGAGGTGCTGGACTGGATTCTCTATATCGGGATCGTCCTGATCCTCTCCTGGTTGATCGTTACATTTGTCGGTGTCCGAACTGTGGTGGATGGTCAGTCCATGGAGCCCACTCTCCAGGATGGCAACAATCTGATCGTAGATAAACTGTCTTATCGTTTCCGGGATCCGAAGCGCTATGAGATTATTGTATTTCCATACAAATATGAAGAAAATACATATTATATTAAGCGGATCATCGGGCTTCCGGGGGAGACAGTGCAGGTTAAAAACGGGGAGGTTTATATTGACGGAGAAATTTTGGGAGAGGACTATGGAGCTGAAGCCATGGAAGACGCCGGGATTGCCTCTGAGCCGATCGAACTGGGGACGGACGAGTACTTTGTCCTTGGGGATAACCGCAATCACAGTTCGGACAGCAGAGATCCGAGCGTAGGCGTATTAAGGCGAGAGGATCTGATCGGAAGAGCTTGGATTCGGATTTATCCGTTTGATGAAATGGGGTTTGTCGTACATGAGTAAAACAATCAGGGAGATCAAAGAAGAGTTGGAACGTGCTTCTGGCGATGAGCGCAGAGCGCTCTATGCATTATATGAACAGGATAAGAGGACTGGCGTACAGAAGCTTTTGATATCCTACCGGAAACAGGAACTGGCAAAGGAACAGGAACTGCTCCGCCTGGAGGGGATGTGTACCTACGAGAAGAAATACAGGTCTTATGACCGGATTTGTGGTATCGACGAGGTGGGAAGAGGGCCTCTTGCCGGCCCAGTGGTAGCGGCGGCTGTGATTCTCCCAAAGGACTGCCGGATTCTCTATGCAAACGATTCAAAAAAACTTTCCGCAAAACGGCGGGAACAGCTCTACGATGAAATCATGGAGAAAGCGGTAAGCGTGGGTGTGGGAATGGCGAGTCCACAGAGAATCGATGAAATCAATATTCTCCAGGCGACGTATGAGGCCATGCGGGAGGCCATCCGAAAACTTTCCCCGTCTCCGGATCTGCTCTTAAATGATGCCGTTACCATTCCGGGTGTGCCGGTTCCACAGGTGCCGATTATCAAAGGGGATGCTAAAAGTCTTTCTATTGCCTGCGCCAGCATTATTGCCAAGGTAACAAGGGATCGTCTGATGGAAGAGTACGACAGGATACTGCCGGAATACGGGTTTGCCTCCCATAAGGGTTACGGATCGAGAGAGCATATGGAAGCAATCCAGGCATACGGACCAAGCCCGATCCACCGTCAGTCGTTTCTTAGACATTTTGTGTGATGGGGAACGTATGAATAAAAGAGAAAAAGGGCAGGCTGGGGAGGTGAGAGCCGCTGTCTGCCTGGAAGAGAAAGGATACCGGATCCTGGAGCGGAATTATCGTTGCGGCCATGGAGAAGTTGATCTGATCGCGTCCAAAGACGGATGGATCGTCTTTGTGGAGGTAAAGTATCGTAAAACTGACTCTATGGGACTTCCCCAAGAGGCGGTGAACCGCCGGAAGCAGCAGCGGATCAGTCGTGCGGCTCTTTTTTATCTTACAGAACACTCTCTGGCAGAGAACAGAATCCGGTTTGACGTGATTGCCATCCTTGGAGAAAAGATCACCCATTTAGAGGATGCATTTGAATATCAGGGATGATGAAATAGGAAAAAAACAAAGTTCACGAATCAAGAGGTGCAGGGTATGAACGAATGGAAGAGAACAAACAATCAGGAAGACATTGTCTGCCGGACCGGAAGAAACGATGTACCGTATTTGTCATTTCCGCTTCTGGAAAGCTGCGGTCTGGTCAAGCATGGTTTCTCCACCCGCATGGGCGGAGTGAGTACCGGAATCTATGAGAGCATGAATTTAAGCTTCTCAAGGGGCGATGAGGAAGCGGCCGTCATGGAAAATTTTGCCCGTTTCGGGGAGGCTATCGGCGTCCGTACTTCCGATATGGTTTTTTCCAGACAGACTCATACGGATCATATTCGTATCGTTACGGAGGCAGACCGGGGCAAGGGTATCACCTGTTCTGCAGATTATCACGATATCGACGGATTGATTACGGATGTGCCGGGACTTTGCCTTGTTACCTTTTACGCAGACTGCGTACCGCTCTTTCTTGTAGATCCGGTGCGAAGAGTCATCGGGCTTTCCCATTCGGGATGGCGTGGAACGGTTGCCGGTATCGGAGAAAAGACGGTGCGGAAGATGGCGGAAGTATACAAAAGCCGCCCGGAGAATATCCTGGCCTGTATCGGACCGTCCATCTGCCAGTCCTGCTACGAGGTAGGAAGCGAGGTCATTGACACATTCCGGGAGGTATTTCCGCCCTGTCTCTGGCCGGAGATCTTCTATGAAAAGCCGGATGGTAAATATCAGCTCAATCTCTGGAAAGCAAATGAAGTGGTCTTTACCCGTGCCGGGATTCTTCCAGAGCATATAGCTTTGACCAATATTTGTACCAACTGCAATTCGGATCTGCTGTTTTCGCACCGGGCATCCCACGGTCAAAGGGGAAGCTTGGCTGCGTTTCTGGCACTTTCCGGTGATTGCTAAGAAGGGAGATAAGGATGTATTACACACTTTTGACAGACAATACGGCAGAATCAGTCACGGAAAATATTCAGCAGGAAGTGGCGACGCAGACCAGTTTTGCCGTCGATTTCTTCCATGAGAACCTGCCGAAAGCGATCAACTTCGGAGTAGGGGTTGTGTTCGCTCTGATTTTCTTTCTGATCGGAAGAATTCTCATCAACTGGGTGAGAAAGCTGGTGCGGGCCTCTATCGAGCGATCAGCCGCCGATAAGGGCGTGGAGCAGTTCGTAGATTCTTGCCTGAAAACGGGGCTTTATGCAATCTTGATCCTTTCCATCATTGTCCGCTTCGGAGTCGATACCTCGACAGTCGCGGCTTTGCTTGCTTCCGGTGGTGTGGCAATCGGTCTTGCCCTCCAGGGGAGTCTCTCAAATTTTGCCGGAGGGGTATTGATCCTTCTTTTGAAGCCTTTTTCTGTGGGAGACTATATTATCGAACACTCGGACAACCTGGAAGGAACGGTAAAGGAGATCCAGATCTTCTACACGAAACTTTCCACTGTGGATAATAAGACCATTGTGATTCCAAACGGAAATCTTTCCAACAACAGTCTGACAAATGTCACAGCCATGGATCTGCGTCGTCTGGACTTCTATGTACGGATCGGCTATGATGAGGATTTGAAAAAAACAGAGCAGATCATCCGGTCCGTGATGGAACAGGAGGACCGGGTCATCAAAGAGAAGGAGCACACCGTCTTTGTAGATGATTTAGCGGAAAGCTATGTGGCCCTTTGTGTGCGCCTCTGGTTGAAATCCGACGAGTTCTGGAACGCCCGGGCTGATATTATGGAACGGACAAAGCTTGCATTAGACCAGGCTGGCATCCGTTTTGCCGGACAGAAGATAGACATTGTAATGAAAGAACAATAATTACAAAAAAGAATCCTCTTTTACAGGATTCTTTTTTCAATCGTATAAGTGTTGTAGACCTCCCCGTTCAAGGTCTTCCACTGGAACATACCATTCTCCAGAATCATATAGCTATGATGACTGTCTTCTTTTGGAAGAGAGACAGAACCCGGATTCAGATAGATGAACGTCTCGGTAGAAGTACAGGCCGGAACATGTGTGTGTCCGTGGAGCAGGACGTCTCCTTTTTGAAGAAGCGGCTGTGAGTCCAGATTGTAATGGTGGCCGTGGGTGATAAAAACAGTGTGCCCATTTTCCGCAATAAGACAGTATTCTGCCAGAATCGGGAAATCAAGCACCATCTGATCCACCTCACTGTCACAGTTTCCTCTCACACAGAAAATGCGATCTGCAAGGGGATTGAGCATAGCCGCAACCTCTTTTGGATTGTAAGCTACCGGCAGTGGATTTCTCGGTCCGTGGTAAAGAATGTCTCCTAAGAAAACGATACGGTCCGCCTCTTCCTTTTCCCAGGCTTCCAGCATTTTTTTACAATAATAAGCGGAACCATGTATATCAGATGCAATAAAATATTTCATTGGTCATTCCTCCCTTTTTACAAAGAGTGTATCACAGACCAGAATAATACTCAAGATATTACCGTTCCTGATTTGACAGAAAAAGGCTCTATCCGATATAATAAGGAACAGAAATGAAATCAATACTACCGAAAGCGGTGGAAGAAAGGATAAAACCATGCGGGTAATTGCAGGAAGCGCAAAAAGATTACAGTTGAAAACAATAGAGGGAATGGACACCCGTCCGACGACCGACCGGATTAAGGAGACATTGTTTAACATGATATCTACAGATCTCGCTGACTGTCGGTTTCTGGATTTGTTTAGTGGAAGCGGAGCAATCGGGATCGAAGCATTAAGCAGAGGCGCAGATATCGCGTATTTCGTAGAGAATCATCCGAAAGCAGCAGATTGTATCAAGCAGAATCTACGTCACACCAGACTGGAAGAAAGGGCTGTTCTAATGAGGATGGACGTTCTTAGTGCCCTCAGAAAACTGGAAGGAGAGGATTCCTTTGATATCATCTTCATGGATCCTCCGTATCATATCGGAGCAGAGCGTGGAGTATTCGATTTTCTGAAGCATTCCGGTCTTGTGAATGAGAATACACTGATCATTGTGGAGGCGTCTTTAGGTACCGATTTTTCCTGGATGGAAGATCTTGGATTCCATGTGATGAAAGAAAAAAAATATAAGACAAACCGCCATATTTTTGTCGAAAGAGATTGAGTTCTTTGGTCGAACGTGATAGAATAACAAAGTAAATGACAAGATTTGTCGAAGTAAAGAAGGAGAGTGTAACTATGAGCAGCCGAATTGAGCAGATTATTGATGAAATTGAGGAATACATAGATCATTGTAAGTTCCAGCCGTTATCCACAACGAAGATTATCGTAAATAAAGATCAGATTGACGAGTTGTTAAGAGAGCTCAGGATGAAGACGCCGGAAGAGATCAAGCGCTATCAAAAGATCATCGATAATAAGGACGCGATCATTGCAGACGCACAGACAAAAGCAGACTCGATGATCGAGGAGGCCAAAGCGAAGACGGACGAGCTTGTAAGTGACCATGAGATTATGCAGCAGGCATATGCCCAGGCGAATGAGATCGTGGCAGCCGCGACAGAGCAGGCACAGCAGATCCTCGATAATGCGACAGAGGACGCAAACCAGCTCCGTATGGGTGCGATGGGCTATGCGGACGATATGATGGCAAAAGTAGAGAATCTGATTGGCCACGCACTGGACAATTATACGACAAAATACGACAGCCTTGTAAATTCACTCCAGGAATCCTTTGATATGGTACACGGTGACCGTGAAGAGCTCAGGATCCAGGATGAGACAGAAACAGAATTCGCACAGGCGATGGAGGAGTAATTACATCCCTGATATCTGAATATAGAAATAAGCCAAGAGACTGGCTGCCACTGCGGCAGCCAGTTTTTCTATGATGTATGGCAGGATCCGAAGTCCACTTCCAGTCAACATTCCACTTGTCTGTGCAGCCGCACACAATCCCCCAAATGTACACAATCCCATGATTAAGGCATATCGAACCGCAAATGAAAAAGGAAGTGTCTCCAGTATCACCACACCGTTCGTTATTTCGAGAAAGGATAATCCAATCTGTCCGGCCAAAGTGTCGGCAAGTGGAAGCATTTTTGTCAGTTCCAGAAGGACAGAAAAGACAATGATGTATCCGCCGATTTTGGTGATGGTCTCAAACCCATTCATAATGGATGTATCAAAAAGATCAAGAGAAACGATCCTTTGCGTCCGGATAAGAGGCTGCGACTTCCAACCCACGCTTTTAGGGGAATAAATCTTCCGGAAGAGAAAACTGAATAGGATGGGAACCGCAAAGAATACTATCATGGTACCAAGAACGAGGGACGGGTCCCGGATCGTCTGGCAGACTACAAATCCTGCCAGAAATCCCGGACTTGTATTATTGCAAAAAGAGAGCAAATATGCTCCTTCCTGTCTGGAAATCCTGCCGTCTCTTACAAGATCTGATGTCACTTTTGCCCCCACCGGATAGCCGCACAGAAACCCAGTCAGCACTGCAAAACACCCCTCCGTGCTGACGGAAAAGAGCGGACCAAGAGCAGGATAGACAAGCCTTGATACCTGGCGGATCAGACTCGTCTTCTGCATAATATTGACAAGAATCAGAAAAGGCAGCAGAGTCGGAAGAACAGTCTGGAACCAGAGCAGCAATCCGCTGCTTGCCCCTTGAAACACCTCGTTTGGAAAAAACAACATCAGTGCAAAAAATATTATCGTGAAAATGGTAAAAAAATATCGTTTCAATATTATTCCTTTGGTAAAAATACTCAATAAATTCTATGGAAAATCTGGTGATTTTAGAAGTACTGTGATATAATTAGTTCAGATTTGACAAAAGAAAGGGAGAGGGCAATGGCAGTGTTGGAACAATTAGAACCAAAAAAAGTATTTCAGATTTTTGAGGAACTTTCTTCGGTGCCAAGAGGTACCTTTTATGATGAGAAAGTCAGTAACTGGTGTGTAGAATTTGCTAAAAATCGAAATTTGGAATACATACAGGATGAGGCGGGTAATGTCATCATCAAAAAACCTGGGACGCCGGGATATGAACATTCCGAACCGGTCATCATCCAGGGACATATGGACATGGTCTGTGAGAAAGAAGAAGGATCGGACCACAACTTTGAGACGGATCCGTTGGAGCTTTATATCGAGGATGGATATGTCAAGGCAAAAGGTACGACACTGGGAGGAGACGACGGGATCGCCATCGCCTATGCCTTTGCAATTTTGGACAGTGATGATATTCCGCATCCGCCTCTGGAGGTTATTATTACTACAGATGAGGAGATCGGTATGGGAGGCGCCAATGCGCTCGATCTGTCACATATTCAGGGGAATATTTTGTTGAACATCGACGGCGAAGAGGAGGGAATCATTCTTGCGGGCTGTGCGGGAGGCGTCCTGGAGACACTCACCATTCCGGTAACAAGGGAGAAAGTGAGCGGTTCTGTCATGGCAATCAAGGTCAAAGGGTTGCGCGGTGGTCATTCCGGCTCCCAGATTCATGAGCAGCGCGGCAATGCCAACAAGATTCTCGGAAGAATTCTGAATCACTTGGATCAGGGAACGGATATTCAGATTGTATCAGTAAACGGAGGATCTAAGGATAATGTCATCGCAGGATCTTCTGAAGCTGTGATTATGGCAAAGGATTTGGAAAAAGCGAAAGCCATTGTAAACGGTATGGAGGCTGATATCAAATCAGAGTTTTCTTCTGACGAGCCAAATTTCCAGGTTCCGGTTTCTGTCGCAGAAGGAACAGAACACGCTCTTTCAAAAGAAGCGACCAGGAAAGTGATCTTTGCTATGGTTGGGACTCCTTACGGTGTCCAGGGATTCAGCCGTGATCTGCCGGGTATTGTAGAGACGTCTCTGAATCTGGGAATCATCCGGACAGACGAAGAGAGCATTGCTTTGATGTATTACCTCAGGAGCAGTGTCAATTCTCAGCTTCAGGAATTAAAATCCATCTTCCAGATGTGGGCTGAGAGACTTGGGGGTTCCCATGAAGAAAGCTGTGAATATCCTGCGTGGATGTATCAAAAAGAATCGAAGATCCGGCCTTTGATGGCGGAAGCTTACAAGGAAGTGACAGGAAAGGATGCAGTGATCTCCACTGTACATGCAGGTCTGGAGTGCGGACTGCTTTCTGCGAAGAAACCAACTCTCGACTGTGTTTCTTTCGGACCGGATATTCCAGACGTTCATTCCGTAAAAGAGAGGCTGGATATCGCATCCACCGCACGGGTCTGGGAGATGATCAAAAATGTACTTGCTAAATTAAAATAACAGAGGCATCAAAGGACGGGAGGGCTTTATGGAATTAGAACAGGCAATGGAAAATAGAAGAAGCATCCGAAAATATGAGGCAAAACCTGTGGAAACAGAAAAGATACGTAAGATGATTCAGGCCGCAGGACTTGCCCCATCCTGGAAAAACTCTCAGGTCACAAGATATTATGTAGCACAGAGCGAGGAAGCAGTAGCAAAGGTAAGGGAGGCATTGCCGGAATTTAATCGGAATAATACGGAAAACGCCCCGGTTCTTATTACAACCACTATTGTAAAAGATCGTTCCGGCTACAATATGGACGGCAGTCCAACCAATGAGCTGGGAAATGGGTGGGGATATTATGACTGCGGACTCCAGAATATGAACCTGCTTTTAAAAGCAGAAGAGCTTGGACTTTCTACTCTGATTATGGGGATTCGAGATGCCGAAAAGCTGCGGGACGTGTTTCACATTCCACTGGAGGAGAGCATTGTCAGTGTGATCAGTGTCGGCTACGGTGATATTCATCCGGATATGCCAAAACGTAAAAGTGTGGAGGAAATTGCTTCCTTCTTCTAAAAATTCATGTGTGACAGGGCGGGACAGAGATGTCCCGCCTGATTTTTTACGGCTGCGACAACTCAAAGTCCATGCAGGCCTGAACTTTGGTGAACTTTCCCAATTCCGGAATGTGCCTTTGGACACTTCCGTTGTCTGATTAGGAATCATGCTTGATTACCGTCATATCCTATCTGGCTGTATCATATTAGTATTCCAAAAAGAGAAAGAACGAAATCATGGCAAGACGCGGCAGATATATGCAATTTCTTATTCTGGTTCTTCTTTTGCTCTTTGAGGGAATTGCGATTCCTAAACTCCAAAACGATGCCGCCTATTTTTCTCTCGACCCGGAACTGATCAAGGGAAATACATTCCGAAGTCACGAATTAACAACAGATCTGATCCAGGCAATGCGAAAATCCGAAGAGCCTGCGAGAATAGCCGGGGTCTATCTGCTGGAACAGCAGTTTCATCCAGGACAGGGGGATGTGTTTGGTTCTGAGGACGACCTTTTGAGAAAAACGATTCCATGGCAAAAAAGCCCTGCTTATTCTTCCTACATGGCAGCCTGCGAGAAAATCTGGTCGGACGTGCGCTATTTTCCGGTCATGTTCTGGAAAGAAAAACCGGATCTAACTGTTACATTCGAGGATTCCTGGATGTCCGAACGCACCTACGGCGGAAAACGGGGACACGAGGGAACCGACTTGATGGCATCCCAAAATGAACGAGGCATTTTCCCCATTGTCAGCATGACAGACGGCACCGTCACAAGTAAAGGATGGCTCCCGAAAGGTGGCTGGAGGCTTGGCATTACCTCGACTCATGGCGGATACTTTTACTATGCCCACCTGGATTCCTATGCAGACGTGGAGGTCGGGGACGAGGTAGAAGCAGGCGACCTGATTGGCTATATGGGGGACAGTGGTTATGGTAAGGAGGGGACGACCGGGCAATTCCCGGTTCATCTTCACCTTGGAATCTATCTGGAGGAACCAGAAGAGGAGATCAGTATCAATCCTTACTGGATTTTAAAATATGCGGAAGGATCGCAACTTTTTGTAACGAACCCGGCATAAAGATCTGGGCTGTATAGCTGAATAGTTACTATTTTTCTACAGAAAAACGACTAAGAGCATGGAGAAATTGCCGGAGGTATGATATACTGACTTTGTATGCGAAAGGAGAAAGTATGGAATTACCAAAAGCATTTGAAGAGAAAATGAAGGCCCTTCTGGGGGATGAATTTGATTCATATACGGCTTGTTATAAAGAGCCTCGTTATTACGGGCTCCGCGTCAATACGGCTAAAATCAGCGTAGAGGAGTTTGTACGGATTTGTCCGTTTGCAATCACCCCGGTTCCGTGGATTGAAAATGGTTTCTATTATGATGGAGAACAAGAAAGTCCGGCGAGACACCCGTACTACTTTGCGGGACTATACTATTTGCAGGAGCCAAGCGCCATGACCCCGGCAAACCGCCTGGAGATCCATCCGGGGGACCGGGTATTGGATGTCTGTGCCGCTCCGGGTGGCAAAGCGACTGAACTTGGGGCAAAGCTTCACGGGGAAGGCGTACTGATTGCGAATGATATCAGCAGTTCCAGGGCCAAAGGACTTCTGAAAAATCTGGAACTCTTTGGAATCGGCAATATGCTCGTCTTAAGCGAGGAACCTGGAAAGCTCAGCGAGTATTTTCCGGAGTATTTTGATAAGATTCTGATCGACGCTCCTTGTTCCGGGGAGGGGATGTTCCGGAAAGATAAAAAGATGGTAAAAGCGTGGGAAGAGCATGGGCCGGAATTTTTCTCCCGCTTGCAGCGCAGTATTCTGACCCAGGCCGCCGCCATGTTGCGGCCTGGAGGAATGCTTTTATACTCCACCTGTACCTTTGATCCCCTGGAAAATGAGGGGAGCATTTCCTGGCTGTTAGAGCAGTGCCCGGAGTTTGATCTTGTGGATATCCGCCCATACGAGGGATTTCGTGAGGGCGTACCAGAATATGCTTCTGTAAGAAAAGAAGAATTTTCAAAGACCGTACGCATTTTCCCACACCACATGAAAGGAGAGGGGCATTACCTTGCTCTTCTGTTAAAAAAAGAGGACAAAGAGAATCTTCCAAGGAAAGAGCTAAAACAGGAACGGACGAAAAGTGGCTGTTCCTATGAGAAACTTCCGGAAGATCTGAGAGCATTTTTAAAGAAAGTTCATCGGTCATTTGATGTTTCCCGGTTTGATATCCGTAAAGACCGGGTGTACTATATGCCGGATGGGCTTCCGAACTTATCCGGCGTGCGTTTCCTGAGAAGCGGCCTTCTGATCGGGGAACTCAAAAAAGGCAGATTCGAGCCAAGTCAGGCCTTTGCCATGAATCTGAAAAAGGGAGAGTATGAGCATATTCTGGATTTCCCGGTATCGGATGAACGAGTCATCCGGTACTTAAAAGGGGAGACTCTGCTCGTAGATGACCTGGCAGGATCGAAAGAAAAAGGCTGGTATCTCGTCTGTGTGGACGGATATCCGCTCGGGTTCGGGAAGTTGTCTCAGGGCACATTGAAAAACAAATACCTTCCGGGATGGAGATGGCAGTCAGTATGATGCGCCTTGATAAACTACTCACTGAGATGGGAGAGGGTACCCGTCAAGAAGTAAAAAAACTCATCCGAAAAGGCCAGGTGAGTGTCAATGGTACGATTGTGAAAATACCGGATCAGAAAGTAAATGAACAGACAGCCACGATCCGCTGTCAGGGAAGAAATGTTTGCTACGAGCCTGTTGTTTATTATATGATGCACAAGCCCGCAGGCGTTGTCTCAGCCACAGAAGACAAAAAAGAAAAGACTGTTCTGGATCTTTTAGAACGACCGGTCCGTACCGGCGTCTTTCCGGTGGGACGGCTTGACAAGGACACGGAGGGGCTTCTCCTTTTGACAAACGACGGAGAGCTTTCCCATCGTCTCCTCTCGCCAAAGAAGCACGTGGACAAAACTTATGAGGCAGTCATTGACGGAATTGTAGGCGACGAGGATGTCATACTTTTTTCCCGGGGCGTTGATATCGGGGATGATACCCTGACTCTCCCCGCAGTTCTGAAAATTCTTGAAGTGGACCGGGAGAAGCTTCGCTCAGAAATCGCCATCACCATTCAGGAGGGACGGTATCACCAGATCAAACGCATGTTTCAGGCTGTCGGAAAGGAAGTCCGTTATCTGAAACGCATCCGGATGGGAAGCCTGATCCTGGACCCGCAACTGAAAAAGGGAGAGGTGCGCCGACTGACGGAAGAAGAGATTGCCCGCTTAAAGGGCAGTTCAGATAAAGGAGATTAACATGAAAAAAACAATCACCGAAGAGACAAAAGCGGTCATTTTTGACATGGACGGGACACTGATCGACTCTATGTGGATATGGCCGGATATCGACGATTACTATATCAGGAAATATCACCTGACGCTTCCGGAGGATTTCCACCGGGCGATTGAAGGAAAATCCTACCATGAGACGGCACGGTATTTCCGGGACACCTTTGATATGGAGCTGACAACAGAAGAGATCATGGAAGAGTGGACTTCCCTTGCTTATCAGCGATATACGCAAGAGGTAACACTAAAGCCGGGGGCAGAGGAGTTTTTACGTTATGGAAAGGAGCGGGGGATTCTTTTTGGTATCGCTACCAGCAACGGACGGACCCTTGCGGAGGCAGCTCTAAAGGCGCTCCGGATCGAGGAGTACTTTACTTCTGTCCGGACATCCGGTGAAGTCGAGGCCGGAAAACCAAAGCCGGACATCTATTTGAAAGTAGCCGAAGATATGCAGGTACAGCCAGAGCATTGTCTTGTATTTGAGGATGTGCCAATGGGGATTCTCGCAGGGAAACGGGCGGGGATGAAAGTGTGCGCTGTCTACGATGAATTTTCCCGGCTGCTGGATCTTGAAAAGAAACAACTGGCTGACTACTATGTCCGGGATTTCCGGGACGTAATGTCGCAGATCAAAGAGAGGGGTACCGATGGAGAATAAATTTTTACCGGTCACCAGAGCAGAGATGGAAGAGCGGGGATGGGACCAGGTGGATTTCGTCTACATCAGCGGAGACGCTTATGTCGATCATCCGTCCTTTGGACATGCCATCATCACAAGACTTCTGGAGGCCCATGGATACCGGGTAGGAATGATTTCACAGCCGGACTGGAAAGACAAAGAAAGTATCACTGTATTCGGAGAACCAAGGCTTGCTTTTCTTGTATCAGCAGGAAATATGGATTCTATGGTAAACCATTACAGCGTTTCAAAAAAACGCAGAAGCAAAGACTCATACACTCCGGGCGGTGTAATGGGGAAGCGGCCGGACTATGCCTGTGTCGTCTACGGCAATCTGATCCGTCAGACATATAAAAAGACCCCGGTGATTTTAGGAGGGATTGAGGCCAGTCTCAGGAGACTTGCCCATTATGACTATTGGTCAGATCATCTCAAGCGGTCCGTGCTTCTGGATTCCGGCGCCGATCTGATTTCCTATGGGATGGGAGAACGATCCATTGTGGAGATAGCCGATGCCTTACAGTCAGGAATACGGGTGGAGGATCTGACCTATCTGGATGGAACGGTTTGTAAGGTCAGAGACCGGGAGATGATTTACGATGGAGTGGAACTTCCGGCTTTTACAGAACTTCAGAAGGATAAACTTTCCTATGCGAAAAGTTTTTATACCCAGTACTGCAACACAGATCCGTTCACCGCAAAACGTCTGATTGAGCCATACTCGAATCATTTATTTGTTGTTCAAAATCCTCCCGCAAAGCCTCTCTCCCAAACGGAAATGGATGATGTATATGCTCTTCCTTATATGCGTACTTACCATCCAATGTACGAAAAAGATGGAGGAATCCCTGCCATCTCGGAAGTCAAATTCAGTCTTATCAGTAACCGTGGATGCTTTGGGGCGTGCAGCTTTTGCGCTTTGACATTCCACCAGGGAAGAATCATTCAGACACGAAGCCATGAATCTCTTATAGAAGAAGCAAAGAAACTGACTGAAGAGCCGGATTTCAAAGGCTATATTCACGACGTAGGAGGTCCGACGGCCAACTTCCGGCATCCGGCCTGCGAAAAGCAGCTCACCCATGGAGCATGTAAGCACCGGCAGTGCCTTTTCCCAAAACCATGCGGCAATCTGAAAGTGGATCACCGGGACTATTTAAAACTGCTCCGAAGTTTGCGGGAGCTTCCAAAAGTGAAGAAAGTGTTTATCCGATCCGGTATTCGTTTTGACTATGTCATGGCAGATCAGGACGACACCTTTTTAAGGGAGCTTTGCCAGTATCATGTCAGCGGACAGTTAAAGGTTGCACCCGAACACATTGCAGATCCGGTACTTCAGATGATGGGGAAACCGGAAAATGCCGTATACCGGGCATTTACGAAAAAATATGAGAGGATCAACGAGCAGATCGGTAAGAAACAGTATCTCGTCCCGTATCTGATGTCCTCACATCCAGGCTCTACCCTTAAAGAAGCAGTAGCGCTTGCAGAATACCTGCGGGATCTTGGCTACATGCCGGAGCAGGTGCAGGATTTCTATCCGACGCCGTCTACCATTTCCACCTGCATGTATTACACTGGTGTGGATCCTCGAACGATGAAGCCGGTGTACGTACCAAAATCACCACATGAAAAGGCGATGCAGCGAGCTCTCATTCAGTACCGAAATCCCAAAAACTATGAGCTTGTGATAGAGGCTCTCAGGAAAACAGGACGGGAGGATCTGATTGGATTTGGAAAGCATTGTCTGATCCGGCCAAGACAGACAAAGGAAGACCGGTATTTTGCGAAAAAGAGGCAGCAAGGGAAGGGATCTGCCCTGCCGAAAAAAAAGAAAACGATACGAAATACACATAAAAAGAAAAAACACTGAGAATGAGGGAGGGATGGATATGAGAATAGCGATTGTGACAGGAGCTTCCTCCGGGATCGGAAGAGAGTTCGTCAACCAAATTCCCGGATTTTATAAACACCTGGATGAGATCTGGGTGACTGCCAGAAGAGGAGAACGCTTAGAAGAAGTCAAACAGGAAGTGGAGGGGCGTACCGGTGTCTATGTGAGGATCTTTGCGGGAGATCTGGAGAAAGATCTGGTCTACAAACAGATTTTAAACCGATTGGAAAATCAAAGCCCGGATATACGGATGCTCGTCAATGCTGCCGGATTCGGAAAGATCGGATCCTCCGCTCATATTGCAAAAGAGGACGCGGCTGTGCAGCTTCGGATGATTGATGTCAACTGCCGTTCCCTTACCCGGATGACGTTTCTTGTGCTCCCGTACATGAGTAAAGGAAGCCGGATCCTCAATATTTCCAGCGGAGCAAGCTTTTGTCCACAGCCTGGATTTACTGTCTATGCGGCAACAAAAGCCTACGTTACCAGTTTTTCCAGAGGGCTTTATGAGGAAATGAAAGAGGAAGGCATCGTCGTGACAGCAGTCTGTCCGGGTCCGGTGGATACCGAGTTCTTTGACGTCTCTGGAACCACTCACAGCAAGATAAAGGAATCGGTGATGGTCCCTGCCTGCGATGTGGTTAGAACCGCGCTTCTGGACTCCCGGATGAAAAAACCGCTTTCTGTCCACGGAGCGTTGATGAAAGGAGCCCGCATTGCAGGAAAGCTCGTTCCGGAAGAGATTCTTTTCTCAGCCATGGATAAATGGATACGATAAAGGAGCAACTATGAAGATTACAAAAGGAATGTCAGGTTATATCCGCAGCCAGAAGAAAAAACGAATCTTGATTACGATCCTGCTGTTTGGAATCAGTATCGCAGTCTTTCTTGCCGGATACCTGACGACGCACACAAGGAACAATCTCCTGACGATTGTGGCGATTTTGGGATGCCTGCCTGCCGCCAGATCCGCTGTAAGTATGATCTTACTGCTGCCGTATCGTTCCCTGGAAGAAGAAAAGGTAAAGGCTGTCAGGGAGGCAGCACCGGGAAATGTCCTGATCTTCGACCTGGTTCTTACCAGCTCAGAAAAGATCATGGCGGTGGATGCTCTTCTTGTTTCCAAACATCTGCTTTGTGGATATGTCGCTCAGACAAAAGCACCTGTTTCGGAAATAGAAGCGTACCTTGCAAAAATCCTGCGGGATAATCACTATGAAAAGGTGACGGTAAAACTCTTTTCCGACTATGACGCTTTTTATAAGCGGGTTGGAGAAATCGGCTCCCAACCGGAGCGTGCAAAAGAGGAGCAACGTCCGGCAAAAGACATGTGCAGGCTGATTTTAACAGCCGTGGTATAGGAGAAGCAGATGCAGACGATCAACATAGAAAAAAACGACGCAGGCCAGAGGGCGGACAAATTTTTGACCAAGTATTTACCTTTGGCGCCTAAAAGCTTTCTGTATAAGATGATGCGAAAGAAAAACATCACACTCAATAAAAAGAAAATGACCGGCAAAGAACATCTTGCTCTGGGCGACCAGATTCAGATGTTCCTCTCTGAAGAAACCATTGGAAAGTTTTCAAAAATGCATACACCAAAGCTTATGCAGACCGACACAAACATACCATCGAGCAAGGTATCCGTGATTTATGAAGATGAGGACGTGCTTTTTCTTGATAAACCATGTGGGATGCTTTCGCAAAAAGCAAAAGCAACAGATTTTTCCCTTGTTGAATGGCTGACCGGCTACCTTCTAAAGACCCAGGCGATTACTCAGGAAGAGCTTCTGCGTTTTCATCCATCCATCTGTAACCGTCTGGATCGGAATACGAGCGGAATCGTTACAGCCGGAAAAAGTCTGAAAGGCTTGCAGGTACTCAGCACAATGATTCAGAACCGCTCGGTGCGGAAATATTACCGTACGATTGTCTGTGGGCAGATGAAAGAATCGGTTCGGGCAAAGGGGTATCTGAAAAAGGACGAAAACCAGAATAAGGTGACGGTTTTTTCCGACAGACAGGAGGGCAGTGTCCCGATTGAGACAGAATATGTACCGATTCAGACAGGAACGGATTTTACGCTTCTGGAAGTTCATTTGATTACCGGGCGGACCCATCAGATCCGTGCCCATCTGGCATCTCTTGGTCATCCGGTCCTGGGCGACTATAAATATGGAAAGCGTTCCGCAAACGACCGGGCAAAGAAAGAATTCGGACTGACTCATCAGCTCTTACATGCTTACCGGATGGAATTTCCAGAGGAGGTTCCAGACCTGCCGAGCCTTTCAGGACGGGTCATCCTTGCAAAAGTGCCACGGCAGTTTGCGAAGATCCTTCATCAGTACTTGGAAAAGGAGCAGTAAAGGATGGGAACATGGACATCAAGAGGGCTGCGGGGATCTGCCCTGGAGGACTACATCAATCATACAAATGAACAGTATCGAAACAGAGGGCTTGCCTTGATCCAGAAAATCCCTACTCCCATCACACCGGTAAAGATCGACAAGGAACAAAGGCACATTACTTTGGCCTATTTCGACCAGCGAAGCACAGTGGACTATATCGGAGCTGTACAGGGCATTCCGGTCTGCTTTGATGCAAAGGAATGTGCTGCGGATACCTTTCCTCTACAAAATGTCCACCGGCACCAGGTGGATTTCATGGAGGAATTTGAGCGTCAAAGCGGAATTGCTTTTTTACTTATCCTCTATACCGGGAGGAATCAGCTATACTATATGCGTTTCCGGGAGTTAAAGAAATTCTGGGAGCGCATGACAGGAGGCGGGCGTAAAAGTATCCGCTTTGAGGAACTGGATCCGGGGTTTTTCTTTTCTTTGAAAAATGGATGCTTTGTTCCGTATCTGGAAGAAATCCAGAAAGATCTTGACAAAAGAGAGTAAGATTTTTATAATAAGCGTTGTACTTTTAATTTAGCATAGTAGCACGGTAAAGTGAGAGAAAAAACAGAAAGAGTGGAGAAAAGATGAAACAAAAGATTTTACACACACCGGAAGGGGTGCGGGATATTTACAAAGTAGAATGTCGCAAGAAGCTGGCGCTTCAGGAAAAGCTTCATCATGTGCTGCACCTTTACGGATATCACGATATTCAGACGCCGACTTTTGAATACTTCGATGTGTTCCGTAAGGAGATCGGCAGTATTTCGGTCAAGGAATTATATAAGTTTTTTGACCGGGAAGGAAATATTCTCTCCCTTCGTCCGGATATCACACCATCTGTCGCCAGGGCGGCCTCCGCTCTGTATGAAATTGAAGAACTGCCGCTTCGGCTTTGCTATATAGGAAATACATTTATCAATTATTCCAGTTATCAAGGGAGACTTCGGGAGAATACTCAGCTTGGCGCTGAGTTTATCGGATTGGATTCCAAAGATGTAGATGCGGAGATGCTGGCCATGGTAGTAGACTGCCTGCGGCAGTCCGGTCTTGAGAATTTTCAGATCAGCGTAGGTAACGTGGGATTTTTAAACAGCCTGTTAAAAGAGGCGAAGCTTCCTCCGGAATGTGAAGAATATCTAAGGGAGCTCATTTCCAACCGCAATTATTACGGAGTCACAGAGTTGTTGGACGAGGCAGGTGTGCGTCCAGAAATAAAAGAGCTCTTCGGTCATCTGCAGGAACTGGTCGGTGGACCGGAAGTCCTTGAGAAAGCGATGGAAATTGCGCCAAACGAGCTTTCCAAGCGCACCATCAAGCGTCTGCGTGACACATACGAGATTCTAAAAGCGTACACTGTACAGAAATATATCACTTTTGACCTCAGTATGAGCGGTACCTATGGATACTATACCGGGGTCATATTCCGAGCTTACACCTTCGGCACCGGAGACGCTATTGTAAAAGGCGGACGCTACAACCATCTGATGGAGAAATTCGGAAAGCGTGCCCCGTCCATTGGATTTGCCGTCATCATTGACGAGCTGATGAATTCCCTTGCAAGGCAGCATGTCCAGATTTCTTATGAGGAGAATAATGTCATCATTGTTTATGCGGATTCCCAGCGCAGGCAGGCAGTCAGTCTCGCAAAAGAATTCCGGGCAAGGAAGAACAGCACAGAGCTTTTCTGCAAAAAAGCAAAGGAAACACTGGATGATTATATCCAGTACGGAAAGAAAAATCAGGCGGAAACGCTGCTTTACCTTCAGGAAGACGGGGAGATCGAGATGATCAATCTGAAGACAGGGGAGCGCAAGGCGTCCGGGAAAAAGGAGGAGCCAACGACATGAGATATCTGACATTTGCCCTCTGTAAGGGGCGGCTTGCTAAACAGACGCTTGAGCTTTTGGAAAAACTCGGCATCACCTGTGAAGAGATGAAGGACAAAGCCTCACGGAAGCTGATCTTTGTAAATGAAGACTTAAAGCTTCGATTCTTTCTTGCGAAAGGTCCGGATGTACCGACATACGTAGAGTACGGCGCCGCTGATATCGGCGTAGTAGGGAAGGATATCATTCTGGAGGAAGACCGAAAAGTCCACGAGGTACTGGATTTGAAATTCGGAACATGTAACATGTGCGTATGCGGGCCAGAAAGCGCAAAAGAGCTGTTAGGACGTCGGGAGATCATCCGGGCAGCTACCAAATATCCGCGTATCGCAAAAGACTATTTTCTTGGACGGAAACATCAGACTGTGGAGATCATCAAGCTCAATGGCTCGATTGAACTTGCTCCAATTGTGGGGCTTTCCGAGGTGATCGTCGATATTGTGGAAACTGGAACGACGCTGAAAGAGAACGGACTTTGTGTCCTTGATAAGGTTTGTCCGCTTTCTGCCAGAATGATCGTCAACCCGGTCAGCATGAGAATGGAAAATGACAAAATCCGGGAGCTGATTACCGGATTGAAAGAAATATTACAGTAAAGGCAGGAGAGAAGATGAGAATCCAGAGATTGACAAAAGAAACGATGCAGAATCTCTTAAAGGAACTGTTAAAGAGAAGTCCTGACAGCTATGGAGAATACGAGGATCGTGTCGCCGCAATTTTAAAAAACGTAAAGGAAAACGGAGATGAGGCGCTCTTTTCCTATACGAGCCGGTTTGATCATGCAGACCTCACAAAGAACACAATACGGGTGACGAATCAGGAGATCGAGGATGCCTACCGTCAGACAGAGGCTTCTCTTATCCAGGTGATCCGAAAAGCCCTTGAAAATATCAGAAGCTACCACGAAAAACAGAAGCAGTATAGTTGGTTTGACAGTAAACCTGACGGAACCATGCTCGGACAAAAAGTGACTCCGATTCACCGGGTGGGCGTTTATGTTCCAGGCGGAAAAGCGGTCTATCCATCCTCTGTTCTGATGAATGTGATTCCGGCCCGGATCGCGGGCGTAGATGAAATCATCATGGTGACTCCTCCGAGACCGGACGGAACGGTCAGCCCGCACACCCTTGTTGCGGCAAAAGAAGCTGGAGTGGACGCCATATACAAGGTGGGCGGCGCCCAAGCCATTGCGGCACTCGCCTATGGAACGGAAAGTATCAAAAAAACCGATAAGATCGTAGGACCTGGAAATATCTATGTCGCTCTTGCGAAAAAAGCGGTGTACGGCTATGTCAGCATCGATTCCGTGGCAGGGCCTTCGGAGATCCTCGTCATCGCAGATGAGACGGCAAATCCGAGATATGTAGCGGCGGATCTTCTTTCCCAGGCAGAGCACGATGAGCTGGCCTCCGCCATCCTTGTAACGACAAGCGAGGAGCTGGCCAAAAAGGTATCAGAAGAAGTGGACGGATTTTTAAACACCCTTTCCCGGGCCGATATCATCCGCAAATCGTTGGACAATTACGGTTATATCCTTGTGGCGAAGACAATGGAGGACGCTATCGAAACAGCGAATGAGATTGCAAGTGAACATTTGGAGATTCTGACAAAGAATCCATTTGATATTATGACGCGGATCAGGAACGCTGGGGCCATCTTTCTTGGAGAATACGCAAGTGAGCCGCTGGGAGATTATTTCGCGGGGCCGAACCACATCCTTCCTACAAACGGGACGGCCAGGTTTTTCTCCCCTCTCTCCGTGGACGATTTTATAAAAAAATCCAGCATTATTTCTTATTCCAGGGAAGCGCTTTCAAAGATCCATCAGGATATTGAGTATTTTGCCGAGGCAGAACAACTGACCGCCCATGCAAACTCGATCCGGGTACGGTTTGAAGAGGAGGAATCATAATGACAGAACGGATTGCCGAAATCTATAGAAAGACAAACGAAACCGAGATCCGTATCCATCTGAATCTGGATGGAACAGGACAGGGAACAATCCAGACTGGAATCGGTTTTTTTGATCATATGCTGTATGGATTTGCCCGACACGGTCTTTTTGATCTGAATGTACAGGTGACGGGGGATCTTGAGGTGGATACTCATCATACGATTGAGGATGTGGGGATCGTCCTTGGAACCGCCATAAAGGAAGCGATTGGAGAAAAGAAAGGAATCCGCCGTTTCGGATTTTTCCTTCTTCCTATGGATGAAAGTCTTGCGCTTTGTGCCATTGACCTCTCGGGACGTCCGTATCTGAACTATCAGGCGGATTTTACTACAGGAAAAATCGGGGAGATGGATACGGAGATGATCCGGGAATTTTTCTATGCCGTCTCTTACAGTGCGATGATGAATCTGCATCTGAAACTTCTGGAAGGCGGAAACAATCATCATATGGCAGAAGCCCTCTTTAAAGGCTTCGGAAAAGCCCTTCACATGTCTGTCTCCTATGAACCCGGGATGACGGAAGTGTGGTCTACGAAAGGAAGCTTATAGCAGAAAGGAACAAAAACAGATGAGTTATAAAAGAATCATTCCGTGCATTTTTTTACTGCAGGGAAAGGCAGTCAGATGGTTTGACGACAGAGAACTTCTCTCGGAGGACGCCATCGCACTTGCAAAGCATTATAGCGATCAAGGTGCGGATGAATTGCTCGTATTTGATTTGTCGGATTCCGATGAGGACCACGAAGAATCGATCGATCTTCTGAGAAAAATCACAAAATTTGTCGGGATTCCGGTTGTCGCAGGCGGAAATATCAAGCGTTTGGAAGATGTCAAGAAGATGCTCTACGCCGGCGTCAAACGAGTAGTGCTGAATTTCTCCCGTACCGGTGCGGTAAAGTTGATTCAGGAGGCGGCAGGACGTTTCGGAAAGGAGAAAATCGCGGCTTCCTTAAATGATTTTGATACCCTGTTCAAACATCAGCACTTAATTGAACAAAACAGTAGCGAGATTATTTTTATGCACCGCCTGGATCTCAATTCTGTGATGACGCTGACTGAGATTCCATATGTAATTGTGACGGATACGATGGAGGAATCGGAAATCTTCCGCATCCTGAAAAGTCCGGGAGCGAGGGGAATTTCAGGGAAGTTCGTAAGCAATGAGGAGATGGATTACCACAAATTCAAGGAGCTTTGCCGGGATCGAGGAATTCAGATGACCTCTTTTGAAAGTGTCTTGGATTTCTCAAATTTCAAATTGAATTCCGACGGCCTTATCCCGGTAGTGGCACAGAATTATAAGACCGGAGAGGTTTTGATGCTGGCTTATATGAACGCTGAAGCATTTGACCGGACAGTAAAGACCGGAAAGATGACCTATTACAGTCGTAGCAGACAGAGCCTCTGGACCAAGGGGGAGACGTCCGGTCATTTCCAGTACGTAAAATCTTTGACTATCGACTGCGACAAAGATACGCTGCTTGCAAAAGTTGAGCAAATAGGGCCTGCCTGTCATACCGGAAGTCCGACATGCTTCTTCCAGACGATCGCCGGGACAGACTACGACGAGACAAACCCGCTTGAGATCTTCCAGTCGGTCTACGATACCATTTTGGACCGCAAGAAACATCCGAAAGAGGGATCCTATACAAATTATCTTTTTGACAAGGGCATTGACAAGATTCTGAAAAAGGTAGGGGAGGAGGCGGCCGAAGTCATCATCGCCGCGAAAAATCCGAATACGGAAGAGCTCAAATATGAATTGGCCGATTTCCTTTATCATGCTATGGTACTGATGGCGGAACGTGGCCTGACTTGGGACGATATTATCCGGGAGTTATCGGACCGCCATTAGCATACTGAAAGAAGACAGGGTATATAGTAGTAATATATCCTGTCTTTTGTAATGGAGGAAGTGTAAACGATGAGTGAAAACCGGGAGAGAAAACGAAAAGAGGCTCTGGAACAGATCCACAGACAGGAGGAGCTAAGGTCCGGAGAAGCCTTTCGGATGCCGGCCGTCCATCCACGGTATCGGGCGGCCTACGAAAGTATTTACCAGGAAGACGAAGAGCGGCCACATAGCACTTTTTTCATCCGCCTGATGGTAAGTATTCTGCTGTTTGCAGGGTTTCTGAATCTGGATGAAGAGACGCTTCCCAAGACTATACCAAGGCGGACGGAAATTATCCATGAGATTCAGGCTCCATTTGATATTCCGGCCTCCTTGAAACAGTTTGACCTGTCCCACATTTTGTAGTATAGTTATTGGAGAAATTTCCATGAAATGAGGAGTGCAGATGATAAAAGCAGTATATCCAGGCAGCTTTGATCCGGTGACATTTGGCCATCTTGATATCATTACGAGAGCGTCCAAAGTCGTCGATGAACTGATCATCGGTGTCCTGATCAACCAGAAGAAAACGCCGCTCTTTACGATGGACGAACGTCTCCATCTTTTGCAGGAGGCGACAAAGGAGTTCCCGAATGTGACAGTGAAGGCATTCGAGGGCCTGACTGTAGAATTCGCAAAGGAGAACAACGCAAGACTGATCATCCGGGGTTTACGGGCTGTTACGGATTTTGAATATGAGATGCAGTTGGCTCAGATCAATCATAGTGTGGATCAGGAGATTGACACTATGTTCTTTACGACCAGTCTGGAATATGCGTTTTTAAGTTCTACACTGGTCAAAGAGTTTGCGTATTATGGGTCTGATACGACCCGGTACGTACCGGAAGTTGTCGCGAAGGCGCTGAAAGAAAAATTTCCGGAAAAGGAAAATCCACTACAAAAGTAGAGAAATCAGGTGAAGAAAATGAAGATATGGATTGCTGGCGCGGCCGGACAGCTTGGGTGCGCGTTGAACGATATGGCAAAGGAGCACCGGCCGGACGCTGAGCTTCTGAATACGGACATCGATGAAGTAGATGTCACAGATTTAAGTCAGGTACTTGGATTTGTGAAGGAACACCAGCCGGATGTTATCTTTGACTGTGCGGCAGTCACGGATGTGGGCGTCTGTGAGGATTCTCCAAAATATGCGTTTAAGGTCAATGCGGTGGGTGCAAGAAATCTTGCTATTGCAGCCTCCAGGATCCAGGCAAAGATCCTTTTACTCTCCACGGACGATGTATTTAATGGGATCCGCCAGGTGCCGTACCATGAGTTTGATGAAACAGACCCGATGACGGTCTACGGAAAGAGTAAGCTGGCGGGAGAAAATTATGTCAAAGAGTTTGCCCACGATCATTTTATTATACGGAGCAATTGGGTCTTCGGGCGCGGCAGCCGAACGAACTTTGTGAATCAGATCCTGGATGCCATCGAGACAAAGACAGAGCTTCATATATCTGATGACCAGTATGGTTCCCCAACCAGCGCCAATGCCCTGGCGGTATTCATGCTGCATCTGATCGGATCGGAGGAATACGGGACTTACCATGTCACATGCAGCGGTGTCTGCAACAGATATGAATTTGCGAAAGAAATTGTGCGGCTTGCAAAAAAGGATGTGAAAATCATTCCTGTCAGAACCAAGAAAGCAGAGTACTGTTCCGCAAGGCCAACCTTTACTGTCCTTGACAATTTTCTCATTCAGGTTCTCGGACTTCACGAGATGCCGACCTGGATTGATGCACTGGAAGAATACATGAAACAGGAGTACAAAAGATAAATTTCGACAGCAGGAGTAGACATGCATTATACATTTTCTGAGATTATTTGGCTGATTCTAATCTATTCGTTTCTCGGATGGTTTGTGGAGACGATTGTCGGCACTATCCGAAAAAAGAAATTCGTAAACCGTGGATTTTCATCCGGACCGTTCTGTTTTATTTACGGGACAGCCGCTGTGATAATGATCATCGCCCTGGAGGATCTGGAAAGACGCCCGGTCTTTCTCTTCCTTGGCTGTATGGCTATTGCCACCATGATCGAATGGTTTGCGGGGAAGATTCTGGAACGGCTGAACCAGCAGAAGTGGTGGGACTATTCCCGAAAACGATGGAATTTTGACGGATATATCTGTCTCCAATACAGCCTTCTGTGGGGAGCGCTTGGTGTGCTCGCTGTCCGTTATGGGGACTCGGATTTTACCGCTTTGTTTCATCTGATCCCGCAGCCATTCGGAGATCTTTTGATCGGAGGTGCTGTCATTGGAATTGTAGTCGATATGTCCGTCTCTTCGGCCGCGGCTCTCCACATCGGAAAGCCTGCCAAAGCAGCGGTACGATGGAACCGGAGCGTGGCAGTTGTCACCCGCCGGTTTACCCATTTTATTGTCAACCATGTGGAACGAAGAATGGAGCGGGCCTATCCACTGATCCAAGAGGCGAGAAAGGATATAGAAAAAGAAGGGCACTTTGCGGAAGGCTGCTGTTTCTATAAGATCGTATGGCTTTTTGTCATCGGTTCTTTCATGGGAGACATCGTCGAGACAATCTTCTGTCGGATCACCGCAGGGGTCTGGATGAGCAGAAGCAGCCTTGTTTGGGGACCGTTCAGCATCGTCTGGGGTTTGGCCATTGCGGCGGCAACAATCCTTCTTCACAAGGATAGAGACAAGCCTGACCGATACCTCTTTTTCGTCGGTACATTCTGGGGCGGAGCCTACGAGTATTTATGCAGCGTCTTTTCCGAACTCTTTTTTGGGCGTGTCTTTTGGGACTATACTGGTATTCCGTTCAATCTGGGCGGACGAATCAATCTGCTCTATTGTTTTTTCTGGGGTATCGCGGCCGTAGTGTGGATCAAAGTACTGTATCCATGTGTGTCTGGCTGGATCGAAAAGATTCCAAGAATCACAGGACATATCCTGACTTGGTGCCTGATCGTTTTCATGTCCGTCAATATGCTGGTGTCGGCGGCGGCTCTTGTAAGATACAATCATCGCACTGCAGGCGAACGGTCGGATCATGTGATTGATCAGTTGTTGGATACCTATTTTGATGATGCCAGAATGGAACGGATTTATCCGAATGCCAAGACAAAAGAGGAGGTTGGCACTCCAAAAGAGATCCCCGTATCAAGATAGATGTCCCCAAATAGGCAGGCATCGGGCAAAAGACAAAGCAGAGATAGAAGAAATCGGGTTTCCAGGAAATCCTTTCCTGTGTTGACGACATGATGTATCATATATTATAATACAAGTGCCATATTTTGTATTTATAGTACAACAGGCCCATCTTCTCGGAAGATCTCTGCGGGAACGGAAATACCGGAACTTGTTAACCTGAGCCCCTGACAGGCAAGTGTGATCTTGTTTCATATTTCCATCTTAGAAGGAATACATTTAGATAAACAGGGGGAAGCAACATGCAAAAATTCACTAGGAATACATATGAATTTGTCAAGCAGGGACTGTTGCAGATTCAGGATGAGATTACGAAAGGGGAACGGGTCTGTGCCACCAGAGCGCTCAAAGGGATTATCGGAACGATGGCACCAAACCGCGAAGCACTTCTTGGTTATGCATATGTGCGAGTTCGCAATAGAGTAGGATCCAAATACGGCAATACCAACCGTCGGGCAGAGATCATTGCAGAAAAAGTCCAGATTCTCATGGAAGCTTTTTGGTCACGTCCGACTCACTATATACTGGATACAGATCAGTATGGTGCCAAATTCATCAATACATCCAGCGAGGCCGATATGTCGTTGGAGGACGCGGTCCGTTTTGCGGAGATGGACGGAATCGTGATGATCCATGATCTGAATCTTGGCAAGGGATTCGAACAGTACTATCTGGATACAGCAAGGAACCGTGAAATTCTCACCCACTACGCAATGTCTGAGGAAAATACTTCCGAGCGAGAAGTATTTCGCAGAAAGGCTTACGCCAAATTCCAGATGTGGTGGATGTTTACACACGGAATCACATTAAAAGAACTTTCTGGCGCAGCAGAAGATTGGCGGCAACAACGTAAGCAGAGCAAAAACTATAAAGGAAAGTTTGAAGATTATTTGTTTGAGAAAGGATTCCACGATCTGATTTATC
This sequence comes from Sellimonas intestinalis, assembly GCF_001280875.1. Taxonomy (GTDB): domain Bacteria; phylum Bacillota; class Clostridia; order Lachnospirales; family Lachnospiraceae; genus Sellimonas; species Sellimonas intestinalis. The sequence goes on from NZ_LGAJ01000003.1 coordinate 605,220, forward strand.
CGTGTTTCAGCGAGTTTCTGGAAACGGAATATACGGACCGGGAGTTTATGAAGTATCTGCTGGATCCACAGGATCACAGCGTATACGAGGAGGATGAGCTTCTCCGCGCTTCAGAACAGGAGACAGAAACCGCAAAGGAAGAGGAAAGAAATGTTTCATTTTAACCATTTTAATTTTAATGTTTTGAATCTAGAAAAAAGTTTACAATTTTACCAGGAAGCCCTGGGACTGCACGAAGTCCGAAGAAAAGAAGCGGAAGACGGAAGTTTTATTCTTGTTTATCTTGGCGACAGTAATGGTGATTTTACATTGGAACTGACCTGGCTGAGGGACAGGGTGGAGAAATATGACCTGGGAGATGAGGAATTTCATCTTGCTTTTGTGACGGACCAGTATGAAGAAGCCTATAAAAAACATAAAGAAATGGGTGTCATTCTCTTTGAAAATCCAGAAATGGGAATCTATTTTATTGGGGATCCGGATGGATACTGGATCGAGATTATTCCGGTATAGCAACCAGCAGGGGAAGGGACGATCTTTTTATCGAAAACGGGCGAAAAATTGGAAACATCCGTATAAACACTAAATCTATCAGAGGAACAGTTAAAAGAAAGCAATTTACAACAGAATTACAACAAATGAAAGATCCTTAAATAACAGATTATACAAGGAAATACAAAGTTATAGAAGAACGACACTTGAAATAGAGTGTCTTTTTCTATGCAGTGAAACTACAAAACAGAAGCTAATAAGCAGCTTTTTAAAAGCAGAAAAAAATGACAATGCTGAAAGAGGCATGATATAATGATTCTAAAGACAAATTGGATTTTTAAGGGAGAGCGTATGATAAAAAAGGCAGGAAACAATGATTTAGAAACACTAGCAAAATTAGCTTCGGAAATGTGGCACAACCATTCTATCAATGAACTAATCAATGAATTTTCAGAAATTATGATAAATGGGAAATCACAATTTTTTTTGAAATATGAAAATGAATTTCCTATAGGTTTTGCACAATGTCAATTAAGATATGATTATGTGGAAGGTACAAGCACATCTCCAGTTGGTTATTTAGAGGGAATTTTTGTGAAGGAAAGCTATCGTAGTAAAGGATATGCCAAAGAATTATTAACCGAGTGCGAAGTATGGGCGAAAGGAAACGGTTGTCAAGAGTTTGCCAGCGATTGTGAAATAGATAATATAAACAGTCTTCATTTTCACAAGGCTATGAATTTTACAGAAGCAAATAGAATTATTTGTTTTACTAAGCTATTATAAATCGTCATTTAGCTGTATAAGCTTATCAGACATGGCTCTATAAATTGAATTGATATTCATTGTGATAATTATAAAAGTTCCTGATATAGAATCGGTTTCTCTTCTTGAACTTATCTTTCAAAATGTTATAATGTTAAAGATTGAATTTGTATAGGATCATCTAAGTCTTTATAATTATGCATAGTATTTTCTTGTATTAATTCTTTTGAATTTTAAAATTTAAAATGAAACAAAAAATCTTATTACGGAATATACTGGCTTTTACGATTGAATTATGTTTGAAAAAACTTCCAAATTGATATTTTGTATCCTTTTTCATACAAACCACAGAGAATGATTCCATACAATATAGCCCATAAAACAGAAAGGGAAAAAATGAGAAAACTAGCTTTAAATGATGAAATATTACTGAATATCGAGAAGCCGGCCCGATATATCGGGAACGAGATCAATTCGGTGATGAAGGACAAAGAAAAGGTAGCTATCCGTTTCGCGATGTGCTTTCCGGACGTGTATGAAATCGGCATGTCCCATCTTGGAATTCAAATTTTATATGACATGTTCAATCGGAGAGAGGATACCTGGTGCGAACGGGTTTATTCTCCGTGGATCGATCTGGACCGGATCATGCGGGAGCAACATATTCCATTGTTCGCTCTGGAATCCCAGGATCCGATCCAGGATTTTGATTTTCTCGGTATTACGATCCAGTACGAGATGTGTTACACAAACATTTTACAGGTTCTGGATCTTTCGAACATCCCGTTATTTGCGTCAGACCGGACAGACGAGGATCCGGTCGTTATCGGCGGGGGGCCATGTGCCGTCAATCCGGAGCCTCTGGCGGATTTCTTTGACCTCTTCTATATCGGAGAGGGCGAGACTGTCTACAATGATCTTCTGGATGCCTACAAAGAAAACAAAAAGAATCATGGAACGAGACGCGATTTCCTGGAGATGGCAGCGGAGATCGAAGGAATTTATGCGCCGCAGTTCTATGACGTGTCCTACCACGAAGACGGTACGTTGAAATCCTTTCTTCCGAACAATCCACACGCCAGGGCAACGATTAAAAAACAAGTCGTCCGGAATATGAGCGATGCACCATATCCGTCCAAACCAGTTGTCCCTTTCATCAAGGTGACTCAGGACCGGGTCGTTCTAGAGATCCAAAGAGGATGTATCCGCGGATGCCGATTCTGTCAGGCGGGTATGATCTACCGCCCTACGCGGGAGAAAAATCTGGAGACCTTAAAGCGTTATGCTATCGAGATGCTGAAAAATACCGGACACGAGGAGATTTCCCTCAGTTCTTTAAGTTCCAGCGATTATTCCATGTTAAAGGATCTTGTATTATTTCTGATGGAAGAATGTAAGGACAAAGGAATCAATATTTCCCTCCCGTCCCTGAGGATTGATTCGTTCTCCCTGGATGTGATGGGAAAAGTACAGGATATCAAAAAGAGCAGTCTCACCTTTGCCCCAGAAGCAGGATCCCAGCGGATGCGTAATGTCATCAATAAGGGGCTGACCGAGGAAATGATTCTGGATGGGGCGGCTCAAGCGTTTGCGGGCGGGTGGAACAAAGTAAAGCTCTATTTTATGCTCGGACTTCCGGGAGAAACCGAGGAGGACATGAAAGAGATTCCACGGCTGGCGGATCGTGTCGCCAGAAAATATTATGAAATCCCAAAAAGCCAGAGAAATGGGAAATGCCAGATTACATTCAGCACCTCCTTCTTTATCCCAAAACCATTTACCCCGTTTCAGTGGGCCCAGATGTTCACCCAGGAAGACTATATCCACCGTGCCTACATAGTAAACCAGGAGATGAAAGAGCAATTAAACCGAAAGAGCCTCCGCTACAACTGGCATGAAGCGGATGTGACAGTTCTGGAGGGTGTTTTCGCAAGAGGCGACCGCCGGACGTCAAAGGTACTTCTGGAAGCCTATCGACTGGGATGTCTTTATGATTCCTGGAGCGATGAATTCCAAAATGATAAATGGATGCAGGCATTTGAAAATACGGGGGTGGATCTGACATTCTATACCATGCGAAAGAGAGAACTTGACGAACTTTTCCCATGGGATTTCATTGACGTAGGCGTTACAAAATCATTCCTCAGGCGGGAGTGGGAGCGTGCCATGAGAGGGGAAGTCACCCCGAACTGCCGGGAAAAATGCTCTGCCTGCGGAGCAATGTGTTATCAGGGAGGTGTCTGCTTTGAAGGCAAGAATTAAATTTCGAAAATATGGCGTTATGAAATTTATCGGTCATCTGGACGTCATGCGCTATTTCCAGAAAGCTATGAGAAGAGCGGATATTCCAATCGCCTTTACAAAGGGATTCAGCCCTCATATGATCATGTCCTTTGCCAATCCACTTGGCGTGGGACTGACAAGCGACGGGGAATATTTTGATATCGAACTCATTCGACCGCTTGCAAGCAGGGATGCCATTCAAAGGCTTAATGCCGTTATGGCCGATGGAATCGAAATTATAAATTTTGTACAGATTCCTGAGGATAAAAAGTCCACAGGAATGTCTATTATTGAGGCGGCGGATTATCTGGTCTTTCCAAAAGATGGAAAGTTTCCTGTCTCTTCTGAGGATCTTGTCACTTTTCTTTCCAGTGAGGAAATCCTCGTCGTAAAGCAGACAAAGAAAAGTGAAAAGGAAGTAAATATCCGACCATGGATCCTGGAACTGGAACAAAGAGAAAACAGTCTCTTTCTGAAAGTTCGGGCCGGAAGCTCCGTTAATCTGAAGCCGGAGCTTGTCGTATCCGCCCTTCTGCACAAGTCCAGAGTCGATAAAGACGCCGAACAGGATTTCCGATATCACAGATTAGAAAACTATGCCGTAAAGGATGAACAGCTCGTCGCACTTGACGCGCTGGGGACGGAGATTTTATGACAAAACAGAGAATCCTTGTAACTAATGTGTATGACCGCCTTTGCTTCTTTCTGGAGGATGACGGAAAAATAACGGAAATCCTTGTCTCAGATGAGGACGATAAAAACGGTGCATCCGTGCAGGTAGGAGATATTTACATTGGAAGGATCAAACGACGCATTCCGAATATCCATGCCGTCTTCATCGAATTGTTTCCCGGTATGGAATGTTACTGTACCGAAGAGGAAACTGCCTGTGCCTGCTTTACAAAAAAAAACGGAAAACAGAAAGTCTGTGTCGGAGACGAGCTGGTCGTACAGGTCAATAAGGAGGCCTTCAAATCCAAAAAGCCTTCGGTTACGACCAATATTTCCTTGACAGGACGTTATGCAGTAATTTCCATGCGGCCACACGAACCAGGTGTCTCCTCCAAACTCCCAAAGAAGGAGCGAGAAACACTGAAAAACTGGCTGAAAGATCTGGCTATATCTTCCTGCGGAGTCATTCTCCGGACGGAAGCTGCAAAACTTCCCAAAGAAGAACTTTCCAAAGAGATCCGCACACAGGAAAACCGGCTGATAGGACTTCTTGACCGGGCAAAGACCCGGACTTGTTTCAGCCGTCTTATGGAGAGTGATCCCGGTATTCTTGCCGGATTCTCTCATGTCCGGTGGGAGTCTCTGGCAGAAATTGTCACAGACATTCCTAAGGTATGGGACCGAATCCGGGCGTATCTTCTGGAAAAAGAACCAGACATCTTATCCTGCCTGCGTTTCTACGAGGACGGACAATTCCCCCTTACAAAGCTCTATAGTCTGGAACAGGTAATGGATCGGGCCCTTTCCCAGAAAGTCTGGCTGAAATCCGGCGGAAGCCTTATCATTCAGCCTACAGAAGCATTGACAGTGATTGACGTCAATACAGGCAGGTCAGTTTCCGGAAATCAGGAGCAGTATCTGAAACTAAATCTGGAGGCTGCCAAAGAAGCTGCAAGGCAAATTCGGCTTCGTAATCTGTCGGGCATCATTCTGATTGACTTTATCAATCTATCCGGTCAGGAAGACCGGGAGCTTTTACTTCATACGATGCGGGAGCTGACCGCAGCCGATCCTGTCAAGACCGAGGTGATTGACCTGACAAAGCTGGATCTGATGGAGATCACACGAAAAAAGGGCCGCCCGCCATTGTATGAAGCGATCCGGAAAAAGGAGAGAAGCAATGAGTAAAAAAGAATTAAAGACCAACGCCATGCGAATTCTGGACCGGCTTGGTATTCCTTATGAATACCGGATTTACGACTGCGAGCAGTTTACCGATGGCATTTCCACCGCAGACCAGCTCCATCTTCCCCATGAGCAGGTCTACAAGACACTGGTGACTCAGGCAAAGAGCGGAGGATATTATGTATTTGTCATTCCGATTGAAGAAGAAATTGATCTGAAAAAAGCTGCCCGTGCTGCCGGAGAGAAATCTCTTGAGATGCTCCCGGTACGGACTCTGACAACCGTTACGGGCTATGTGCGTGGTGGATGTACAGCGATTGGCATGAAAAAGCAGTTTCCGACCATCATCCAGGAAGATGCGTCGAAACTTACCAAGATGTATGTAAGTGGCGGAAAACTGGGAATGCAGTTGAAACTTGCTCCAGAGGATTTTAAAATCGCTGCCAAAGCTTCCTACGCAGATGTTATCAGAAAATTGGAAAAGTAGCGGATTGTTCTTGCAATCCCCGCTTTAACAATGTAAAGTAGTACATAGTGGAGAATCAGACAAAGAGGAGAACAAAATGAAGATACCTGTAGATACATGTAATACAGTCATTTTTGATCTGGGAAATGTGCTGGTGCACTACGATGCTCATCACTGTCTGGATCAGTATGATTTTGACAAGAAAACAAAAATCCGGATCAACCAGGCCGTCTTTCAAAGTTCCGCCTGGGTTGAAGGAGACCGGGGTACTTACGGACCGGAAACCTGGTGTGACGCCTTTGTTGCAAACGCACCCCAACTTGAACAGGAGATTCGTCTTGTATACGAAGGTCTTCGCGAGTGTATTCTTCCGGCTGACTATACGGAAGATCTGATCCGTTGGTTCCGTGAGAAAGGATACCGGATTTATTTTCTCTCCAACTATTCCGAAGGGCTTTATGAAAAGACAAAAGACAGACTTCATTTTATCGAATCCTTTCATGGAGGAGTTTTTTCCTGGAAAGAAAAATGTCTCAAACCGGATGCCAGGATATACCGGATTCTTCTGAAACGTTATGATCTGAATCCGGCATCCTGCCTGTTTTTTGACGACAGAGAAGACAATATAGTGGCTGCCTGCCGGGAGGGGATCCATGGCGTTGTCTTCGGTCCGTCTGTTGTTGAGGAGATTCTGCACAATCGATAAATGAAGGAGCGATTTATTATGCCCAAAGTAGTGAAATTCGGTGGAAGCTCTCTTGCAAGTGCGGCACAATTTCAAAAAGCAGGAGAAATCATCCGGAGTGAAAAATCAAGGAAATATGTTGTACCGTCAGCACCTGGAAAGCAAGACTCCAAAGACATCAAAATTACAGATATGCTGTATCTGTGTTATGAAAAAGCATCGAGTGGGCGGGACTATTCCGAAGAATGGACATTTATTACCTCACGGTACGAAGAAATTATAAGTGGACTTTCTCTGACGCTTTCCTTAGCGAAAGAATTTGAGATCATCCGAACACAATTTGAAGCAAAGGCCGGAAAGCAGTACGCAGCCTCCAGAGGAGAATACTTAAATGGCCTGATTATGGCCGCTTATCTGGACTTTGAGTTTGTCGATGCGGCCGAAGTCATCTTCTTCGATAGAGAGGGACGGCTGGACATGGAAATGACAAATACGATGCTCTATGAACGTCTGTCTGTGCTTCCTCACGCAGTAGTCCCTGGTTTTTACGGAAGTGACCCTAATGGACGGATTGTAACCTTTTCAAGGGGAGGATCCGATATTACCGGCTCCCTGGTAGCGAGAGCTGTCCACGCAGAACTTTATGAAAACTGGACGGATGTATCCGGGTTTCTTGTGACAGATCCTCGAATCATCAAAGATCCTGCGGTGATTGAAACCATCACCTACCGAGAACTCCGGGAACTTTCCTATATGGGAGCGACGGTACTGCATGAGGATGCCATCTTCCCTGTACGAAGCGAGGGCATCCCGATTAATATACGTAACACAAATCGGCCGCAGGATCCGGGTACGCTGATTGTTGAGGACACCTGCCGCCACCCACGGTACACGATCACCGGTATTGCTGGTAAGAAAGGCTTTGCCTCTGTTACTATTGACAAGGCTATGATGAATACGGAGGTTGGATTCTGCCGGAAAGTGCTTCAGGTATTTGAAGAAAACAATGTTCCAATCGAACATATGCCTTCCGGAATTGACACACTGACCGTTTTCGTTCATCAAAATGAATTCGAAAGTAAAGAACAGAAAATCCTTGCCGGAATCCACCGTGCGGTATCGCCGGATTTCATTGAATTGGAATCCGATCTTGCCCTGATCGCCGTGGTGGGACGTGGGATGCGCCAGACGCGGGGGACGTCAGGTCGTATTTTTGCAGCGCTTTCACATGCAAATGTCAATGTAAAGATGATCGATCAGGGATCCAGCGAATTGAATATCATCATTGGGGTACGGTGTCATGATTTTGAGAATGCCATCCGGTCGATCTACGATATTTTTGTCAATACACAGCTTTAATACTTAGAATAACAGTAGAAGAGGTTTTTGAAGATGAATATTTTATTTTTTCTGCATCCAAAGGCAGAGCTGGCTTTTATCTATGATTATCACACAGTACGTCAGGCAATGGAGATCATGGAGCATTATAAGTATTCCTGCGTGCCGATTCTAAACAGAGCGGGAAAGTATGTCGGCACCATCACGGAAGGCGATCTCCTCTGGGATCTGAAAGAAAAAGGAATTCTCAATATCAAACAGGCCGAAAACCTTTCTATTATGAAAGTAGAGCGCAGATGCGATTATCTGCCGGTCAGCATTGAATGTGATATGGAAGACCTTGTAAAACGTGCCATGGAGCAGAATTTCGTTCCGGTGGAAGATGACCAGCATTTTTTCATCGGTATCGTGACAAGACGTGATATCATCGGATATCTGAGTGACAAGATAAAAGGATGTAAGAAAAATGATTGATTTCCATACACATATTTTTCCCGAGAAAATTGTTGAAACGACCATTTCCTTTCTGGAGCGGCAATGTGGGGAGCGGGCGCACCTGTCAGGAACATATGAATCTCTTCTTTCCTCCATGGAGGAGGCAAAGATCGAGCAGAGTATCGTACTTCCGGTGGTGACAAGGCCGTCCCAGTTTGATTCCATCAACCGCTTTGCAGCGGAGGTGACAGAACAGACAGACGGGAAACTTCTTTCCTTTGGAGGTATTCATCCGGCCTGCGATCATCTGAAAGATCGGCTACGGTCACTGAAAAACAACGGTTTCCCTGGGATCAAACTCCATCCTGATTATCAGGAGACTCGTTTTGACAATCCGGGGTATTTAAATATCCTGGATTATGCGTCGGAGCTCGGACTCATTGTCAGTGTTCACGCCGGATTAGATCCGGGATATCCGAATTTCGTCCACGCCACTCCATCCATAATCAGGGACGTGATTCATCAGGTGCGTCCACAGAAGCTCGTTCTTGCTCATATGGGCGGTTTCCAGAGATGGAGTGAGGTAGAGGAACTTCTGGTTGGTGAAGACGTATGGCTCGATACGGCAGCCTGCTTTTCCAAGATCCCGAATGAACAATTTTTGCGGATCGTACGGAGACATGGTGTGGAGAAGATCCTCTTTGCAACGGATTCCCCGTGGGCGTCCCAGACGGATTATGTCCATTATTTCCATTCTCTTGATCTGTCATCCAAGGAAAGAAAGCAGATCTTATTAGAAAATGCTGTAAAATTACTAGAAAGCGCTTGATTTTCTATGGATGACATGCTATTATATATGAGTATGCCGCACAGCGAGGTTTCAAAGATTCCTAAAGGAACACCGAAGCTGGCGAGTAATGATAATAGGAGGTGCCATATGTACGCAATTATAGCAACAGGTGGTAAACAGTACAAAGTATCTGAAGGCGATATCATTAAGGTAGAAAAGCTCGGAGCAGAGGCTGGTACGACTTACACATTCGATCAGGTTCTTGCAGTGAGCAACGACGGGCTGAAGATCGGTAATCCGGTTGTTGAAGGTGCGTCTGTAGAAGCGTCTGTACTTGGAGACGGCAAAGCAAAAAAAGTTGTCGTTTACAAATACAAACCGAAGACAGGCTACCACAAGAAAAACGGCCACAGACAGCAGTATACGGCTGTTAAGATTGAAAAGATCAACGCTTAATCCATGATTAAGATCACAGTTTATCAGAACGACAAACATGAATATGTCGGTTTTCGGACAGAAGGTCATGCGGGGTATGCCCCTGCTGGAGAGGATATTGTCTGTGCATCGGTTTCGATTTTGGTAATTAATACGATCAACTCTATCGAAACGTTTACACAGGACAAGGCGGCTGTCACTTCCGACGAGAAGAGCGGCCGGATTGAGTATCATCTTTTCACTTCTCCTTCTAAAGAGACGACATTGTTGTTTTCATCCATGGTTTTAGGACTTCAGAGCATGGAAGAAAACGAAGAGTACAGAAAATACATTGATTTGAGATTCAGGGAGGTGTAAACCATGATGAAATTAAACCTTCAGTTTTTCGCTCATAAAAAGGGAGTTGGCTCTACAAAGAACGGACGTGATTCCGAGTCCAAGAGGCTTGGCGCTAAGAGAGCAGACGGACAGTTTGTAAAAGCCGGAAACATCCTTTACAGACAGCGCGGAACAAAGATTCATCCGGGCGTTAATGTAGGGCGCGGTGGAGATGACACATTATTTGCTACATCTGACGGTATCGTAAGATTCGAAAGAAAGGGCAGAGACAAGAAACAGGTTTCTGTATACCCGGTAGCTGAGTAGTCTCATCTGCTGACGCTATGAATCGAAAAACATACAAAGGCTTCAAATCAGCTCGGTTTGAAGCCTTGTTTTTTGTACCTTTTCTTTATATAATGAAGTAGAAACAAGCTGTAACACGATTTGAGAGGATAAGAAAGATGTTTGCAGACAGAGCAAAAATTTTTATAAAATCAGGAAAGGGCGGAGACGGCCATGTCAGTTTCCGACGGGAACTCTATGTTCCAAACGGTGGTCCGGACGGGGGAGACGGCGGAAAGGGCGGAGATGTAATCTTTGAGGTAGACGACGGTCTCAATACTCTTGTGGATTTCCGTCATCGTACCAAATACTGCGCCGAGCCGGGGGAGAACGGCAAGAAAAAGCGCTGCCACGGAGCAAATGGAAAGGACATCGTCCTGCGAGTTCCGGAGGGAACAGTCATCAAGGAGTCAGAAACGGGCAAGATCGTAGCCGATATGTCCGGTGAGAACCGCAGACAGGTTATCTTAAAAGGCGGACGGGGCGGACTTGGCAACCAGCATTTTGCCACCGCCACCATGCAGGTTCCAAAGTACGCGCAGCCTGGACAGCCTGCCCAGGAGCTGTGGGTGAATTTGGAGTTGAAAGTAATTGCGGATGTAGGACTTCTTGGATTTCCGAATGTAGGAAAGTCTACATTTTTGTCCAGAGTTACCAATGCTAATCCAAAGATAGCCAACTACCACTTTACAACCCTGGCTCCCAATCTTGGTGTCGTAGATCTCTCAGATGGAGAAGGATTCGTCCTGGCAGATATTCCGGGTCTGATCGAAGGAGCATCCCTTGGAGCCGGCCTTGGTCATGAGTTTCTCCGTCATATTGAGCGCACGAAGATGATGATTCATGTAGTAGACGCATCCGGAAGTGAGGGCAGGGATCCCATTGAGGATATTTACAAAATTAACAGTGAACTGGAAAAGTACAATAAAGAGCTCTCTGAACGCCCGCAGGTTATTGCAGCTAATAAAACCGACCTCATCTTTGAGGGAGACCAAGACCCGGTAGAAAGGATCCGGGCGGAGTTTGAGCCAAAAGGATACAAGGTATTTGCTATCTCCGGTGTGACAGGAGATGGGGTGCAGGATCTTTTATGGTACGTCAACAACCAGCTTAAAACACTCGATACAAAGCCAATCATCTTTGAGCAGGAATTCTTCCCTGAGGATGAGCTTCTCGTAGCGGATCTTCCGTATACAGTGGAGAAAGAGGAAGACGGCATCTTTATCGTAGAAGGGCCGAAGATTGAAAAGATGCTTGGTTACACAAATCTGGATTCCGAGAAGGGATTCCGCTTCTTCCAGAATTTCCTCAAGGAGACGGGAATTCTCGATAAGCTTGAAGAGCTCGGCGTCCAGGAAGGTGATACCATCCGTATGTACGGACTGAGTTTTGAATATTATAAGTAAGAGAAAGGAAGATACAAATGACATCGAAGCAAAGAGCCTATTTAAAAAGCCTTGCCATGACAATGGACCCGGTACTTCAGATCGGAAAATTCAGCATGACACCAGAGCTTACCGGCGCTGTCCAGGAAGCACTGGACGCCAGAGAGCTCATCAAGATCAATGTCTTGAAGAACTGTGCGGATGATCCGAGAGCAATCGCTGAAATGTTGGCAGAACGTACACATTCCCAAGTCGTACAGGTTATTGGCAAAAAGATCGTGCTTTACAAAGAGGGTAAAAACGAAAAGAAAAAAATCGAACTTCCGAGGTAGTCAAATGAAAACAGGAATCATGGGAGGAACCTTTAATCCTATTCATAATGGTCATCTCATTCTCGCCGAACATGTAATGGAGGAATTCGGACTGGATGAAATCTGGTTTATGCCAAACGGAAATCCTCCTCACAAGCGGCCGGAGCAGACCGGAATCCGGACAGGAGATCGTCTTGCCATGGTAAAGCTCGCGATCGAGGGCATCCCCCGCTTTTTCCTCCAGACATACGAAGCAGAAAAGCGAACGGTATCTTATTCCTACGGGACGATGGAGCATCTAAGAGAAGCCTGCCCTGAACGCACATTTTATTATATTATCGGTGCGGACTCTCTTTTTCAGGTTGAAACCTGGAAGCATCCGGAGCGTTTCTTACGATCCTGCACTATGATCGCCGCCAAGCGGGAACATCGGGAGACAGATGATGCATTGGAATCTCAGATCCGTCATCTGAAGGAACGGTATAAAACAGTGATCCTGTTTTCACGCGCCCCGGTTTTTGAAGTGTCATCCAGCAAAATCCGTGAGATGGTAAAAAGAGGAGAGGACATCCACCATCTTGTTCCGCCCAGTGTGGCTTCTTATATTTATAACCATCATCTGTACAGGGAGGATATAGAAGTTGAGCAACGCAATTCATAAGATACGAAAAAAAGTAAAAGAATATCTGGATCAGGATCGATACGAACATACTCTTGGTGTGATGTATACAAGCGCCTCCCTGGCAATGTGCTATGGTGAGGATGTCAATGATGCCATGATTGCAGGACTTCTGCATGACTGCGCCAAATGTATACCACCGAAGAAAAAGATCCGTCTCTGCAAGAAGTATCATATCCACATCACGGAGAGTGAATATGCGAATCCAAGCCTCCTTCACGCAAAGCTTGGAGCCTATATCGCAGCAGAAAAGTACCATATCAAAGATCAGATGATTCTAAGCGCGATCCATTGTCATACAACAGGAAAACCGCATATGACAATGCCAGACAAGATTTTGTTTATTGCGGATTATATCGAACCGGGGAGAAAGGATGCCCCACATTTGCCGGAGCTTCGAAAACTGGCGTTTCAGGATATTGATGAGTGCCTTTACCTGATTCTGAAAGATACGCTTTCCTATCTCCAGACACGGAATTTGACACTGGATCCGATGACAGAAAAAACCTATCGATACTATCAACAGGAATTAAAGAAAGAAGAACAATAAAGGAGGATACGGATGAGTCACGTATTGGAACTATCAAAAAAAATGGCGTCCATCGCCTACCATGCACTGGACAGTAAAAAGGGCGAAGATATCCAGGTGATTGATATCTCAGAGATCAGTGTTCTTGCAGATTATTTTATCATAGCAAACGGAACCAGCAACAGTCAGGTGCAGGCGCTTGTGGATAACGTAGAGGAGGAGCTTGCCAAAGAAGGCTTCATCCTAAAACAAAGAGAAGGTTATGGTCTTGGAACCTGGGTTTTGCTTGATTATGGTGATATCATTGTCCATGTATTCGACAAAGAGAACCGTCTTTTCTATGATCTGGAGCGTATCTGGAAGGATGGGAAGATGATCTCTGCCGGGGAGCTGGAGGACTAAACGACAGAGATTTCCAAAACAGACGATGAAAATATAACTTCACCGCCAGAAGTGCCAAAAGGCACACTCCGGGTTTATAAGCTGTCGTCAATATGAAAAGGCTGTAAAACCATGTGAATGGTTTGCAGCCTTTTAAAATGCCTTAATATTGCCTAGCGCATGAAACGCAGCAGTCCGATCATCTTTCCAACAATAGTTACCTCGTCTACAATGATTGGATCCATCGTATCATTCTCCGGCTGTAACCGATAGTGACCGTTCTCTTTGAAAAAACGCTTTACCGTTGCTCCATCCTCCACAAGAGCAACAACAACCTCACCGTTGCTTGCTGATGGTGTTTGCTCCACGAGGATATAGTCTCCATTTAAAATTCCCGCATTAATCATGCTCTCTCCCTTTACCTGTAAAAGAAACGTCTGATTATTCGGAAGACGCTCCACAGGAATCGGGAAGTAATCCTCAATATTCTGTTCTGCCAGAAGCGGCTCACCTGCGGCTACGCGACCGACGATCGGAACCTGAGCCATTTCCCGTCTCGTAAGATTAAACGCATCGTCCAGAATCTCGATGGCACGTGGCTTCGTCGGATCCCGGCGGATGTATCCATTCTTCTCCAATGTCTCAAGGTGTGAGTGAACAGAAGAAGTAGACTTCAGATGCACTGCTTCACAGATCTCCCGGACAGCCGGTGGAAATCCTCTCTCTAAAATCTGTGCCTTTATATATTCAAGAATCTCGGATTGCTTTTCTGTAATCGTTCCGTTTCCCATGTGATGTCCTCCTGTTTCCCAAGGTCTCTGTGCGACCCCAGCCTTTTTTTCTATTTTATCACAGGAAACTACAAAAGGCAAACAAATGTTTAGAAAATATGTTCGATAAAAAATGAAAAAAATACTTATTTTTCCAATAAAATAGAAAAATAAGGGAATACCAGTCTGTTTCACACGAATAAATCAAAAAGTACACAAAAAATTTACAATATTTTCGAAAAATATATTTGAAATATCAAAGAAATATGATAGGATGTTCATAGAAATCATTTTATGTAAGGAGTGGTAAGGTTGGGTGAATTAAAAAAAAGGCAACTTGAGGTAATGGATGTGTTATGGGAAGCTGATGAGCCGATGATCGCATCTGAGATTGTAAAGGCAAGAGAGGATTTGAATGTAAATACAGTACAGGCCGCACTCAGAAGTCTGGTAAAGAAGAATTATATTGAGGTGGCCGACATCGTTTACAGCGGTACCGTACTGTCAAGACGATATAAAACACTGATCACAAAAGAAGATTATACGAATTCCATCGAGACGGATTTGAATAAAATTTTACATAATCCCTCCTTGTTCGCACACTATATTGATCAGATTGATGATCTGGATCTGATTACAAGGTTAGAAGGAATCATAAACAAAAGAAAAGAGGATTTAAGTCAGTAAGACTACAGAAGCGGGATCACCAGGGTCCCGCTGTTTTCATTTTACCGGTTTCCAACCGGTAAAATGAATATACTTCTAAAGTGTCCGGTTGGTCCTCAACATAAGAAGTTCAATGAAACAATAATCCATTTTCAAAAATTTATCGTTAAACGATAGTTTCGCTGTTTCCTTTTGTCCTCCTGCTCTTCAGAACGTTTGTTCCTATTCTTTCTCTTTTTTTGTTAAAAATAATTGACAAACATATGTTTGTACGTTATACTTGGTTTCAGAAAGAACAAATGTTCGCAGTATTAGTGAATACTTTTTCAGAAACCGGATACACTTTTCGAAAGAGAAACACATTCTACTTTTAATAGAGGAGGAGTGAGATGATGCAGGGATATACAGCTACGGTTCATACCGGATTATCTAGAAAGGCGCAGTCAAAGAGATACGAACAGAAGAGGAGACGGGCCGCAAGAAAGAGAAGATTTCTATTCCTCTTTCTTCTCCTGCTTGTAGCCATTACCTCATTTACCCTTGGGAGTTTTCTCTCCAGCGCCAGAGAGAGCCGGAAGGATGCACCTTCCTATTTCAAATATTATAAGAACATTGAAGTGAAATCAGGAGACACACTTCATAGTCTGGCGGAAAAATACAATGAGCCTTCTGTTTCATCTGATCGGGTATATATCAGCGAAATCAGAAAGCTTAATGATATGAAATCGAGCGGCTTGATTCCGGGGCAGTCATTAATTATTACCTATTATGATACCGAATACAAATAGGATGTTACCTACAGACCATCTGCATTCCATACCCGGTGCAGATGGTCTCTTTGTCTCTCGAAGAGCGCCCGGTTCACCCAGATCTAGCGTCTCCGGCGCGCCAAATGGTATATCGGTAAACCTACCAATGTCAAGAGGATACTTCCCACTGACATCAACCAAGCGCGCATCCCGGAGAGGAAAAGCTGATTGATGATAATGTAGAGCCCCCCGGTAATCGCTACCAGCGGGACGATCGGATAGAACGGGACACGGTAGGCGCGCTTGAGGTCCGGTCGCTCAATCCGGTATTTGATGACCCCGATAAAGGTCAGTGTATAGAATGTCCAGCTTGAAAAAACTGCCAAATCAGTAAGTAGATTGAACTGTCCGGTGAGTGACAGCACTGCAGCAATCGTCCCTACCAGGAAGATACTGTTTGGCGGCACTTGACTCTTATTCAGTCTGACAAGCGCTTCACTTCCTGGGAGACTTCCTCTATCTGCCAGAAAGTAGGTTACACGGGAGCCGGAAAAGATGAATCCATTGCAGGCACCGAATACGGAGATCATAATTCCTACAGATACGATCCGTCCTCCCACTTCCCCAAAGAGCGCAATGGCCACCGCCGAGGCCGGAGCGGAAAGAGAAGCAAGTTCAGAGGCCGGGAGCACCTGGAGATAGGCTACATTAACAATGCAGTATACCGCTGTAATGATAGACACACCACCAATAATCGCAACCGGAAGATCCCGTTCCGGCTTCTTCAATTCGCCTGCAATAGCGCCTACCGCAGTCCATCCTTCAAAGGCAAAAAGCACGGCCACGAGAAGCTGTCCGAGCACAACTACCGGATTAAGCCCTTCTCCGATCATTGGAGAGAAAACCGGATAGTTTCCTGTTCCCTTCCAGAATCCAAAAACAATCAGCAGGATCAGCGGGATCATCTTACAGACAGTAAAGATAATCTGGATACTGCCTCCGATCTTAGAACCCAACGTATTCAAAAAGACGATAAAAAAGATGACCAGGATCGCCAGTGGTACGGTGAATGTCTCCCCTATGAACAGTGCCGCCTGTTGTGCGAAGGCTACAGCCAGAGCAGAGACCATAGCAGGATAGAAGAGGACCATCTGTGACCAGCCTGCCAGAAATCCAAGCTTCGGTCCATATATTCTGGTGATATAAGTCGGGATTCCTCCGGTCTCCGGAATCAGTATGGCAACCTCCGAAAAGGTGAGTGCGCCCGCAATGCTGATCATACCCGCGATTAGCCACGCCAGAATCCCAAGTCCTGGAGTCCCTCCTGTCGCAGTGAAAATTGCCTGTGGCTTAAAAAAGACTCCCGATCCGATCACACAACCCACAACAGTTGATGTGGCGGTGGCGAGCCCAAGATTCTTTTTCATTGTTCCTAAATGACGTTCCTGCTTCATGTGAATGAACCATCTCCTTTCTATCTATCTATACTCCATAAGTAAGAAAAACTTGTCTGTTTTCTGTCTGGTTTGATAGTATATCATAGATTCTTCCATTCTGCGACTATTTTTTAGACAGAAACCAGATCTTCCCTTCCTGACGCGCTTGGTAATTGACTTTTCTCTTCTGCTTGGTTATAATCCAGAGGAAAGAAAATAGAAGGAGGCGCACATGAAGGAAAATCCTTACGACAATTCGGTATTCTTTGCTAAGTACGGCGAAATGCTTCGATCCAAGAAAGGATTAAATGGGGCGGGAGAATGGAGAGAATTTCAAAAGCTGCTTCCGGGTTTTGCCGGAAAGAGGGTGCTGGATTTAGGGTGCGGTTATGGATGGCACTGTAGTTATGCTGCCGAGCATGGAGCGGTTACTGTACTTGGAACGGATATCTCAGAAAAAATGATCCGTACGGCCATTCGGAAAAACAGCCATCCTCAGATTACCTACCATTTGGCGGCAATGGAGGATCTGGACTTTGCTGATGCATCCTTTGACGTCATCCTCAGCTCCCTCGCCCTCCACTATATCGAGGACTATGAATCTTTGATCCAGAAAATCTCCACATGGCTTGTCAAAGACGGACAGTTCGTGTTCTCCGTGGAGCATCCGGTATTTACCGCCTATGGGAACCAGGACTGGTACTATGGAGCCGACGGAGAGATCCTCCATTTCCCAGTGGATCATTATTATTATGAGGGAAAGCGGGATGCGGTTTTTTTAGGAGAGCACGTCACCAAATATCATCGCACACTGACTACCTATCTCCAGATCCTGCTCCAAAACGGCTTTTCGATTCTGGACGTGATCGAGCCGATGCCGCCGGAAGACATGATGGATCTGCCGGGTATGAAAGACGAGATGCGTCGCCCTATGATGCTTCTTATCTCAGCACAAAAACAGGCTGACAGATAATTGTGCTGTCAGCCTGTTTCCCTTTTCTTTGGCCCTTTCGCCAAAGCTTCTGCTATCGTTTCTATTTTCCAATCAAAAGATCAAGTACATCCCTGATCCTTTTCACCGGAACGATCGTGAGCTTTTCCTTTACTTCCTCTGGTACATCCTCCAGATCCTCCACATTCTCTTCTGGAATCAACACTTTCTCGATGCCTGCTCTCTGTGCCGCCATCAGCTTCTCCGTCAGTCCGCCAATCGGAAGTACATAGCCGCGAAGGGAGACTTCCCCAGTCATGGCATATTCTGTCGGCACCACCTTTTCTTTTACGAGAGAAGCAAGAGCCGTAACCAGAGTGATGCCTGCAGAGGGACCATCTTTTGGAATTGCTCCTGCCGGAATATGAATATGTAAATCGTGATCCTCCAACACCTTCGTCTCATCCGGATAGTATATTTTGACAAGGCTGATGGCAATCTGGACAGACTCTTTCATCACATCACCAAGCTGTCCTGTAATCGTAACTTTTCCCTCACCTTTCATCAGTCGGCTCTCGATATAGAGAATCTCACCGCCTGCACTCGTCCATGCAAGCCCAGTCACAATCCCGGGATCTGCCTCTGTAAGCCGCATATCGTGATGGAGCTGTTTCCTTCCAAGCAGGGCATGAAGATCAGCCTCTCTAACAGTCAGGCGTTTTGCAGGCTGCTGCACCAGACGAACCGCCAGTGCTCTGCATAAGGCATCGATCTGCTTTTTCAGTCCCCGCACGCCAGACTCCATCGTGTAGTCGGTGATGATCTTTCTGAGAGCCTCCTCCTTGATATCAAGCTGCTTCTCCGGGATCCCCATAGCATCCATAGCCTTCGGAATCAAATGCCTTCGTGCAATCTGAAGCTTTTCCACCTCTGTGTAGCCGTTAAAGGAAATGACCTCCATTCGGTTCAGAAGTGGCTCTGGAATCGTATCCGTCGTATTCGCCGTGCAAACAAAGAAGACTTTGGACAGATCATAAGGTACATTCAGGTAATGATCTGTAAAAGTATGATTCTGTTCCGGATCCAGCACTTCCAGAAGGGCGCTTGCCGGATCTCCATTGTAATCCCGGGTAAGCTTATCGACCTCATCAAGGACAACAACAGGATTGGATGTACCGCTGCGCTTAATTCCTTCCATAATCCGTCCCGGCATGGCGCCAATATAGGTTCTTCTGTGACCTCGTATCTCAGCTTCATCCCGAATTCCTCCCAGACTGATTCTGGCGTAGGCTCTTCCAAGTGCCTTAGCGATACTCTGCCCAATACTCGTCTTGCCTGTTCCCGGAGCACCGGTAAAGAGTAAAATGGAACCGGACTGCTTTTTGTTCAGTGCCATCACAGCAATCTGCTGGATAATCCGCTCCTTGATTTTCTTCAGTCCATAGTGATCTTCATCGAGAATCCTGGCAGCCTCCTCAAGATCAATGGAAGAGGGCTTTGGCTCTTTCCAAGAAAGAGAGGTGACAAAGTCCAAATAGTCGTAGAGCATCCCGTATTCGTGTCCGTCCTGACCTTCCTGACGCATCCTGCCAAGTACTTTCATCGCTTCTTTTTCTGCAGTCTCATTCATCCCGGACTCAGCGATTTTCTTTTCAAACATCTGAACGTCTGAAATATTCTCCGGATGCATTTCATCCAGCTCCTGTTGAAGATAGCCAATCTGCTTTTTGATGGCAGCCTCCCGATAGATCAGCTCCTGATTATCTTTCTGCGCTGTCTGTGCTTCATCAGAGACCTTAGTGACTTCCACCAGTTCCATGATTGCATGTTCCATGAGATCGAAGCGCTCTTTTTCAGAATCTGCCGCAAGAATTTGATATTTCTCATCCGGAGACAGACTGAGATATTCGGTTAGCGTACAGACTGCCTCTGAAAGAGTCGTCCACTGGAGAATATAGCTTCTCGCCCACATCCCCCACTGATATCGCTGAACAAACTGTAAAAGTATCTTCTGAAGCTTCCCGAACCGTTCTGACGCCTCTTCCTGCGGAAGATCATTCACCCCGGCGCGAACACATGCTTTTGCTTCTATATAGCCGTCATGGATCTCAATGCAGGATACATTCACTCGCTCCAGCGTATGGATCCGAAGATTGCCGTCCTCCTCGACTGTCTCGATCTTCGCAGACACTCCGACAGGATAGAAGTCATCCGGTTGCAATTCAGCCCTCGGCTTATTTTCCCTCAATACGAGAAATAGAATCTCTTCTTTTTCTTCTATCGGAAACAGACTCCAGTCTTTTAGGAAATCATTTTTGAAATAATAATTAACATCTGGAAGTAATACCAGATTAAACATTGGTCTTACAATCATAAACCCCTCCTTATTAGCCAGCACGCTTGTCGAGTGCTAACGATTATAAAATAACATGTTTTCCGGACGATGTCAAACCAGTTTAGACTGAAAAAGGACACAATAGAAACACAAAAGGCGATATTTATAAAATTTTTAGAAAAAGCGTCTATGCAAATATGATATAATAATCATAGTTTATCACAGTTTATGTGAAGAAAGAAAAGGGGGATTAAGGAATGGAACAAAAGGGTACTTGCCCAATCGAAACAGGGAGACTTTATCTGGGTCGTTTCACGATGAACGATGTTTACGCCGTCTACGAAAACTGGGCAAAAGATCCGTATGTCACTCGGTTTCTTACCTGGCCTGCACACATCAATCCCGATATTACCAGACAGATTCTTCTGGAGTGGATTGAGTCCTATCTGAAACCGGATTTCTACCAGTGGGGGATCACTCGAAAGGATGACCCCGGCACTCCCATCGGGACAATCAGCGCTGTAAAAATCGACGAGGAGACAGAAACCGTCTCCATCGGTTACTGTCTGGGTCGAGACTGGTGGAATCAGGGTATCATGTCAGAAGCACTTTGGGGCGTTATCCGTTTCTTTTTTGAGGAAGTACACCTCAATCGTGTGGAAGCTTGCCATGATATCAACAATCCGGCATCCGGTAAAGTTATGGAGAAATGCCATATGACCTATGAAGGGACACTACGGCAGGGCGGAAGAAACAATCAGGGCATTGTGGATCTGGCTGTATACAGCATTTTGCGAGAAGAGTATGAGGCTCTTCAAAATATGAAACAAGAAAAGAGGTTAGAAGAACAATGAAAGAAACAACAAAGAAACTGACCTGGTCTGCGATGTTTATCGCACTGGGTCTTGTACTTCCATTTCTGACGGGACAGATCCCGCAGTTCGGAAACATGCTGCTTCCAATGCATATTCCCGTGATTCTGTGTGGACTGATCTGTGGATGGCGGTACGGCGCCATCGTAGGATTTGTCCTCCCTTTACTGCGATATGCACTGTTCGGGATGCCGGTTCTTTTTCCAACGGGTATTGCTATGTCCTTTGAGCTTGCTGCTTACGGCTTTTTCTCAGGTTTTCTTTATGAAAAGTCGCGCTGGCAGTGTATTATCGCTCTGTACCGTTCATTAATTGTTTCCATGATAGCCGGAAGAGTCATATGGGGGATTGTGGAAGTAATTCTCCTGGGAGTGACGGGCAGCTCTTTCACCTGGCAAATGTTCCTTGCAGGCGCATTTCTCAATGCGATTCCGGGCATCATCGTTCAACTGATTCTGATTCCAGCCATCATGGTTGCACTTAATCGTACTGGGCTGGTTCATTTCCGGCGGGAAACCGCACAAAAGAGCAGCAGGATTGTTTGATACAGATCAGAAAGGAAGGTGACCGGATGGAAAAACTCAGAGAAAAAGTCAGAGAATCTCTCTCAAGCGTTCTGCCGATCACAATCATCGTGCTGCTTTTGAGTATTGTACTGATCCCGATGGAAGTGGGAGCGTTCACCCTCTTCCTTGCAGGTGCGCTTTTCCTGATCTTCGGGATGGGTTTCTTTCAGCTTGGCGCTGATATCTCCATGACCCAGTTGGGACAGGGAATCGGAGGCCAACTGATGAAAAAGCGAAATCTTCTTTTTATCATAGGAGGATGCTTCCTGATGGGCGTTCTGATCACGATATCAGAGCCGGATCTACAAGTCCTTGCTAATCAGGTAGCATCGATTCCGAATCAGGTGCTTGTGCTGACTGTAGCAATAGGGGTCGGATGTTTCCTCGTTGCTGCAGTACTTAGAATCTTGTTCAAAGTCAGTCTGTCACGTCTTCTGACACTGATGTATGTTGTTCTGTTCCTTGTGGCTCTTGCCACACCGAGTGAGTTTCTCGCCGTGGCCTTTGATTCCGGAGGCGTGACGACAGGACCGATGACCGTACCGTTTATTATGGCTCTCGGAATCGGTTTATCCTCATCCCGAAGTGACAAGGACAGTGCAAACGACAGTTTCGGATTGATTGCCCTCAGCAGTATCGGACCAATTCTTATGGTGCTGCTTCTTGGCATTTTTTACCATCCAACCGATGCGGTCTATACATCCGTCACAATCCCAGATGTGGAAACAACAAAGGACGTGCTGGATCAGTTCATCCGTGCATTTCCACAATACACAGAAGAGGTTCTCATCAGTATGCTACCAATACTTGCCGTTTTCATGCTGTTTCAAATTAAAACCAGAAAATATCACAGAAGGCAGCTTCTTCGGATGTGTGTCGGATTTCTCTATACCATCGCAGGACTGGTTCTATTTCTTGTCGGCGTCAATATCGGATTCGCCCCAGTAGGAAATCTGCTGGGAGAGCAGATGGTTTCCAGCTCCTATCAATGGCTTCTGATTCCCGTAGGACTTCTGATCGGTTATTATATTGTAAAGGCAGAGCCTGCCGTACAGATTTTAAACCATCAGGTAGAAGACATCACAGACGGCATGGTGACAAAGGAGCAGATGAATCTTTGTCTCTCCGTTGGAGTAGCAGGAGCAGTAGGACTCGCGATGTTCCGTGTCCTGACCGGAATCCCTATCTACTGGATTCTGATTCCAGGATATCTGCTCGCTCTTGGCATGAGTTATCGTGTGCAGCCGATTCTTGTTGGAATCGCCTTTGACTCCGGAGGAGTTGCAAGCGGGCCTATGACATCCACCTTTCTTCTTCCTCTGACGATGGGAGCCTGTACGGCGCTTGGTGGCAATGTCGTGACAGATGCCTTTGGAGTTGTCGCTTTAGTCGCACTTGCACCATTGATCGCTATACAGATCATGGGCCTTGTGTACGAACACAAACTGAAAAAATCTTCCGGAATACCAAAACCGGCTCTGGAAGATACTATTATCGAATTGGAGGATGAAGAAGTATGAGACCACATTTATTTGCACTTCGCCTGCTTCTGATCATCACAGATACCGGTACGGACAAACAGATCCACCAGCTCTTTACCGAAGCAGAGCAGCCCATTTACTATCAGTTCCGTGCTCAAGGGACCGCAAATACTGAAATTCTTGATATCTGCGGACTGGAGGGCAGTACGAGAGTGATTACAGCGGCACTCGTTCCAAAGCCGGAGATAGGCGAACTTTTCATCCTTTTGGAGAACATGTTCGAGATCCGGAAGCGTGGAAAGGGAATTGCGCTGACGCTCCCGATCACAGGGATTCAGGCAAGTATGCTTAGTCTCCTCAGTGAAGAGCAGGAGAAGATCGCAAAAGCACATTTAGAAAGGAAGGTTCAGCAAATGATGCAGGAAACATGCTATGCTATGATTATCGTGGCGGTTCGGGAAGGATTCAGCGACGATGTCATCGACACAGCGGTAAAGGCAGGAGCGAACGGAGGCTCCGTCATTCGGGGACGCCGAAGAGGCAGCGAGGCAGTTGTACAGTTTCTCGGAATTTCCATGCAAGAGGAGCAGGATTTTGTTATGATTATTGTTCCAAAGAAAAAGAAATCCCATATCATGCAGGAAATCAGCTCCGTCTGCGGGCTTCAGTCCGAAGCACACGGTATCATCTTTTCCGTTCCGGTAGACGAAGTACTTGGAATTCACGAAGAACAATAAATGCTAACAAGATGATACAAATTTACTTAAAATTTTTACCTTCAAAATCAGGAATTTTAGGGCGGACGTGTTTTTGTGAAAGAAGCACGTCCTGATCTATCCGGAAATAATTTAGCGGACAAATACAGATTTATCCGAAAAAGTATAGCTTTTCCCCGATTTTTGTGTTAGACTACTCTCAGAAACCGGAGGTTGGGAAATCCTGAACCGTCTAATAAAAATATGGAGGTATCTATTATGGCAAATCCTGCTTCTTACCGTGAACAGGTCAAGATTGAAAACACTGTAAAGCTCAGGGAATTTCTTCAGGAACTTCCTCCTTATGTAAAGGAATATTTTCGCGCCAAGGAAACGACCACATCGGATAAAACCAGGTTATCCTATGCTTATGATCTGCGAGTATTTTTCCGTTTTCTCAAAGAAACCAATCCCGCGCTTTCGGATAAACCTCTTTCTGAGATTTCCCTTTCGGACCTTTCTATGTTAAAGCCTGTTGATTTTGAAGAGTTTGAGGAATATCTCAAGGCCTATCGGACGCCGGATCAACGCATCGAGACCAATTCCCGGATCGGAATTGCCCGTAAAATGTCATGTCTTCGGAGTTTTTACGATTATCTATGTAAACGGGAACTTTTGACAACTAATCCGGTCCGTCTCGTAGACATGCCAAAAATCAAAGAAAAAGCGATCATTCAGTTAGATACCGACGAGGTGGCTGCGCTCCTTGACTATATGGAAAATTATGGAAATTATCTGACTGGTGTGAAACTTTTTCACTATCAGAAACAGAAATACCGGGATATCGCCATTGTCACTCTCCTGCTCGGAACAGGTGTTCGTGTATCTGAGTTAGTGGGACTGAATATCCAGGACGTAGATTTTAAAAACAATGGTATCCGAATCATCCGTAAAGGAGGAAATGAGATGATCGTCTATTTTGGTGAGGAGGTGGAGCGAGCGCTCACTGACTACCTGGAGCTGCAAAGAAATGGCATCACTCCACTCTCTGGTCACGAGGATGCACTCTTCCTCTCTGGCCAGAAAAAAAGAATCAGCGTAGATGCGGTGGAAAAAATGGTAAAGAAATATTGTTCTGCTGTCTCGGTAAAAACTATCACTCCACATAAGCTTCGTAGTACTTATGGTACTGCCCTCTATCGGGAAACCGGGGATATCTATCTTGTGGCGGACGTACTTGGACACGCCGATGTGAATACGACGAAAAAGCATTATGCCAAATTAAGTGACGAACGCCGTAGAAGCGCATCGAAAGCCGTTATACTGAGGGAAAAATCCTGAAGATTTCAGAGAAACTCCTTCTGTCGACAGAAGGAGTTTCTTAGCTTTTTAGAATTCTTTCTTTTCCAGAATCCGGCAGGAGGCGAAAAAGGAAAGAAGCAGGACGACTGCACAAATCACGGCACAGACCGGATAAATCTTAGATCCCTCAAATATCGTATTAAACCACTGAAGGAAAGCTTCCTTTTTTTCTGGAAAGTTCCTTTCTAGAAATGCAACACCCATGTAGAATAAAAAGAAGATGACCATAAACCCTAAAAGCAACATAACTCTTCCTTTCTCCGCTCCAAACTTCAGATCTATAGCGATGGAGAAAGAAAGCACAATCACTCCAATCACGGCAAAGAGAACTGCAGTCATAATACTTTCTTTCAGATCCGGCGCAGAGTTTCCAATCATGCTCTGGATGACAGCGACAACCATCGTATAGACAAATCCTAAAAACAGAGAGAGAAGTCCACAGATAAATTTCTCAGCCACATACTGCCTGCGGGTGACCGGCAGCGTCATCAAAAACGCCAAACCATTGTTCATCTCATCGTAGGAGATCGTCATTCCCACAAGAAAGGCAATTATTATCATAATATACCCTGTCAGAAACGTGCTGCTCGTTCCGTTGAATATGAAAATGGCAGTGACAAACAGAATAATTAAAAGTAATTTCCGAATTTCCCCCATCAGGCATAAATCCTTGATTAAAAGTCCTCTGATCCCTTTCATACTGCTTCCCCCTTTACCATGAGCATAATAATTTCATCAATACTTCCTTTTTCTACCGTGATACCTGGATAGTTCTCCGCATAATAATGGATTTCATCTGTCAGGCAACTGTAACCGTATATTTCCTTACGCCTTCTTAGGAGATGACTGTGGTCAATCTTTCGGTACTGCTCTTCTGTCATCTTCAGAACCCCATAAGTTCCGAGTAGCTGGTCTGTATCTTCATGGAGGATAATCTTTCCTTCATGGATCATGTAAATTTCATCACAGAATCCTTCCAAATCCCCGGAAATATGAGAGCTGATGAGAATTGACCTGTGCTCATCCTCTTCCATATATTCCCGCAAAAGTGTCAGAACCTCATCTCTTGCCACCACATCCATTCCGGCTGTCGGTTCGTCCAGAATCAGCAGTCTGGCTTTGTGACAAAGGGCAAGAAACAGCTTTAGTTTTGCCTTCATACCAGTAGAGAACTCCTTCACCTTTTGATTCTTAGGCAATCGAAAACGTTCTACCAGACCCATAAACTTCTTCTTATCAAAATCAGGATATACGCTGCCCATAATGCGAGCCACATCTTTGATCGTATAGACATTGGAAAAGGTAGCATCCGAGAGTACAATCGCTATCTGTTCTCTGTCCTTTGCATTAAGTTCGGTATGTGGTTTTCCAAACACCTCAATGCTGCCCCCGTCCAGAAAAATCAGATTCTCAATCGCTTTAAATACTGTACTTTTTCCTGCTCCGTTTTCTCCGATCAGTCCGGTTACACAACCGTCCGGCACTTCCATCGTACAATTCAGATGGAATTTTCCATAGTTCTTTTCAATTTGATTTACTTTTATCATAGCCTATCCTCCAAAATGAGTTCTAAAATCTCCCGAAATTCCTGCTCCTGCATTCCGAAACGTCTGCCTTTCTGAATGGCCAGTTCAAAATCGGCTTCCACTTCTTTGCGTTGCTCTTCTCGCATCAATTCCCGGTTTGCCACCGCAACGAAAGTTCCTTTTCCATGAATCGTCACGGTAAGTCCTTCCTGTTCCAGGCAGTCATACGCTTTTTTTACCGTCAGCGCACTGATTTTCAGGTCTTTAGAAAGACTTCTCACCGATGGCAGAATGTCATTTTCCTTCAGCGTACTGTTGAGAATCATACCTTTGATTTGATCTACAATCTGTTCATAGATCGGAATCATAGAAGAACTGTTAATTATGATATTCATCTTGTTCCTCCTTCTTTATGATAAACAGTATATAACAGTATATATCTGTTGTCAACTGTTATATACTGTTTTCTCTTTGTATTTGATAATATTTTCATGATGTTCCGCCTATGGTATATAAAAAGTTTCAGAGGGCAATGTGATTTTGTACGAATCGCACTGCCCCTTCAAAGAATTGTAAATATGCATCTTTTGCCTGACTGTAAGGAATCCCCTTTTTCTTCATATGTATATAAAAGAGGCGCAAGCATAGTATCAACAGGCTTCTTGAAACTGTCGTAACAGAAGCGTTCCAATGGAAAAGTGATAGACAAAGTTCTTGTCGCTGGCTCTGATGCAGTGTCCTTTGTTTAAAATCATACGCATAAATCAATCACTCCTTTCTGAGTACGAAAAAAGCAGTCAATTCTAAGACTAACTGCTTTGTGTGTATGGATATAAAATTTCAAACTGAAATTTGAAAATCACTTTTTCTTGATAAGTTTCAGTTTTATATTTCTTCTGTCGGCAATCTTCTGAAACACCTCTACCACATACAAGCATTGTGCCTTAAATGGTAGTAAGGCCAATTCGTCATTGGATTGTATTTGTTTCATTGCTTCTTGCAATTCTGAAAGTTCTAATAAATTGACTGCCACACAAAAGAAAGTCTTCCTACGCCCGTCATTATAATTAGAAAGTAAGTAAGAAAGAATTTGTGTTTTTTCCTGCTGTTCAAGATTGTATTGCTCAATACCTAGATTTTTTGCTCTTTCTAAATCTGCTTTTCGCCGTTTATACGTGATGAAAGAATCATAATCATCAATGTGTTGATATTTTTCACACGGATATTGTTTGCACTCATAGCAATATTCAATCTTTCCATGTTCAAGACTACATTTTGCAATTCCGCATGATTGATTACCATTGCCACAACCGCCACAGTAATTTCCCAAACGCATAGGACATAGTCCGCAATTCAATCCGCAAAGAGAAAATAATTGATTTTTGCGTTCAAATCCTTTCATAGTATTAGTCTCCTAACTTTCAATTTATCGCATACAAGCATTTATAAATTTCATAGGTACATCCATACGTTCTGCAACTTGTTCTGGTGTCATTCCACTATTTAAGAAACGCTTGCACACTATCTTCATGTTTTCTCCAACTTCGATAATATGTTTATCTGGGTCATAAAAGCGGACTACACGCTGTCCCCATGAATGTTCTATAATAGGGTGGACATATTCAATATCATATTCTTTCAGCCTATCAGCAAATTTATCAAAATCATCTTCTTCAAAATAGACTTCAAAATTGTTACCACCAAAAGAAATATCACTTGCACCGATAAACTCTTTGTATGTTTCACTTGTCTGTAAGGCTAAGCCACCTGTTAAAGTTTTATTTGCCCCAAAATCCATAATGACATGAAGTCCAAAAACCTTTTTATAAAACTCAACTGATTTATTTATATCAGTTACTACCAACATAGGGTTTTTAAATTTCATTTTTGCTACCTCCACAACTATATTTTTATTTACCAACGCTTCATATTCTTTTCAAACTTATTAACATAAGCAGATTTTAATTCTTCGGATGAAATATCGTAACATAATAAAACATCATTGTAATACATCAGTACATCTGCTAATTCTTCAATCAAATCCTTTCTTAAATCCTCATCTTGACTGGCTTTTAATCCGCTATGCTTTTTTACAATATCAATTACTTCGCCAATTTCTCCAACCATCCATAGTAATTTGTTTTGCCCCACTTCAGCAGAAATACCTTCCCATTTGTCTTTGTATTTTTCTTGTAGTATTTTTTGCATTTCTTTCATTTCATTGATTGTAAATTCACTCATATAAATCTCCATTCTACCATTACAAGCTGACTTCATGCCGTTCCAGCAAAAAGAACAGATACCAGAATACGCTTACTGTCTGAAATGTCGCATTAGATTTCGTTCCTTAAAGAAGGCTTCTTAATCTTTCAATACGCGTCATTTATTGGCTGTTCTCTACTTTCTTTCACAGTAATATCTCCTACAAATTCCAATTTGTCTTTGCCTGCATTATACCATGCCATTATAAGCGTTGTCATTTCTTTTCTGCATTTGAAAAGCACTTATTAGCCTATACTTTGTAAAGGGGGCTATTCAGCATTGCATATGTACTTTCATTTGTTGTAATTTCGTTGTAATTTTCCCTATTTTTCTTTCGCTGTATTTATGCGGATTTTCTCAATTTAGTATCTGTTTTTAAATAAACAGAAAAATACAGCCAGTCTTTTTCCAGACTGGCTATGCCTATGACAATTCCGAAAATGGAAGAAACGGTTCCGGATTCCCTTTGTGTTCCCCAATCATCTTTTCCATCCATACCATATTGTACCATCTTCCAAATTTATATCCGCTCTTATGAAATTCTCCGACCATTTGATAGCCCATATGAGCATGAAACTGGACACTGTTTTTCGTCAAATATTCGTCTTCCTTCTCCGGATATCCGATGCAGGCGTTAAGGTTGAGAAGATGCTGCTCTCTGGCAATCCGTTCGATTTCCTCATAAAGACGTCTCCCGATTCCGCATTTTCGCATGGAGTCCTTCACATAGATGGATACTTCCGCCGACCAGTCATAGGCAGCCCGACCCTTAAAAGGGGAGAGATAGGCGAATCCTACAATCTCTTTTCCCCTCTCTGACACAAGATAAGGATAACGCTGTAAGGTCGTGCCGATCCGTTTTTGAAATTCCTCCAAATCCGGCACTTCATATTCAAAGGTAATTGCCGTGTGTTCCACATAAGGTGCATACACGGCAAGAATCTGCTCTGCATCCCAAGGCGATGCAGTCCTAACCGTAATGTATGTCTGATCTTTCATCTGTCGTTTCCTCCTTGTTCTTCTGATTCTTTTGTTTTTCCATATGTCTCGCACAGCTCCAGAAACGTAGTCATACTCTTACTGAAATATTTACTTTTGTGATAAATCAGATTCAGTTTCCTGTGGATGGGCCGTAAAAGCCATGCCCGAAAGACCACTCTTTGCTCCAGATCCCGCCTGACGAGGAGATCGGGAAGCACCGCGACTCCCAGTCCCTTTGCTACACCCTGGACAATGGCCTGAGTGCTGGAACTCTCCCAGGCAGGTCGGACACTGATCTGCTCCATGTCAAAGCAGGCATCCAGAATCTCACGTCCGGCGCTTCCCTTTTCCCGCATCAGAAACGGATATCTGGCCATTTCTGACAAGGTGACGCCCCTTTCCCCTGCCAGTGGATGTTCCTTCGGAACAATCGCCACAAGCTCATCTTCCAGAAACGGAACTGCACAGACCGCATCGGAAACCGGCTGGGTCTCGATCATGCCGATATCAATATGATTGTGCAGGACATGCTGCTCTATGGCGGCAGACTGGTTGACGACTGCTTCCATGCGTATATCCGGGAATATTTCCTGAAACGTTTTCACCAGAGTCGGCAGGATATGGGTTCCAATGGTAATACTGGCACCGATCCGGATCGTCCCAAGCTCATCTCCGTTTTTCAGTTCCTTTTCCATTGTCTCAAATAAAGATACAATATGGACTGCATAACCATAAAAGTCTCCGGCTGCTGAGGTCGGATAGATTCGTCTGCCGATCCGCTCAAAAAATCGTTGCCCATAATAGTCCTCCAGCTCTTTGATAGAAAAACTGACGGAAGGCTGCGCAAGATGCAGTTCCTTTGCCGCCTTTGTGATACTGCTGTTTTCAAAAACCGCCACAAAGATTTTCATGTGTCGAAGTGTCATAATTCCTCCCACGTCATACATAAGAAATTTATTATCCTTTTTATAGAATAATACTATTTTTCATATAGATCAAGAGGGTGTATACTAGAACAGGAAGGAGGATTCTCAAATGGAGAGTAAAAGAAACGTTTTAATCAAATTGTTTTTATCGACCTTTTATTTAAGCGCGTTTACCTTTGGGGGCGGGTATGTCATTGTTACTTTAATGAAGAAAAAATTTGTAGATGAATATCACTGGATTGAAGAGGAAGAGATGTTGGATCTGGTGGCCATCGCCCAGTCCGCGCCCGGAGCCATTGCGGTCAACGGAGCCATCGTCGTCGGATATAAGCTGGCTGGTATCATCGGAACCATCGTCGCAATCATTGCGACCATCCTGCCACCGTTTATCGTCATCACGATCATTTCCTTTTTCTACGAAGTATTTCGGGACAATCAGATTGTCAGCCTTGTGCTGGAAGGGATGCAAGTAGGTGTGGCAGCCGTCATCGCCTCAGTCGTCTGGGAAATGGCAGCAGGAATTCTGTTCGAGAAAAAATGGATCCCGGTACTGATTATGCTTGGTTCCCTGATTGCGGCAGCTTGTCTGAGCATCAATGCCGTGGCGATCATCCTTGTATGTATTGTCATCGGCCTGATCCGCACTTTTGCCGGAACAGAAAGGAGGCCCAACAAATGACTTATCTTCAGTTGTTTCTCAGTTTTATCCAGATCGGCCTCTTCAGTTTTGGCGGCGGCTATGCCGCTATACCTCTGATCCAGGATCAGGTTGTCTCCATACACGGATGGCTCTCCATGAAAGAGTTCACGGATCTGATTACGATCTCTCAGATGACGCCGGGACCGATCGCCGTCAATTCCGCTACTTTTGTGGGGATTAAAATTGCCGGAATTCCGGGAGCCTTGACTGCTACAGCAGGTTGTATTCTACCGTCCTGCATCATCGTTACGATTATCGCCAGATTGTACCTGAAATACCGGGATATGGAGGCGCTTCAAAGTGTCCTCTCCTCCCTTCGTCCGGCTGTGGTCTCCCTGATCGCCTCCGCCGGGATCTCGATTCTGATCTCCGCGATCTGGCCGGAAGGTCCAGTCCGGTTTGACAACATCAACTGGCTGATGGTTCTGATTTTCTTCTTCTGTCTCTTTTTATTGCAAAAGATCAAAGCCAACCCGATTCTCATCATGGTGGCTTCCGGTCTGATTTACACCTCAGTCTCACTGATTTTCTAACTATATGACATGAAAAAACGTACCGTTTCTTTGACTCTTTTGAGATCAATAACGGTACGTTTTCGTATCAATATCTTTTCCTGTATGTTTATCTTCGGATCACATGTCTTTCCATCTGGCTGAATGTACCAGACAAGGTAAACTTCTCATCCAGTCCTTCCGTCACATAGAGCTTCTGGTCTTCTGTCATCACAATCATCTCAAACCCATCGTGGGACTGCCAGTATGCTTTAGCGCCATCCAGCCCTTTCACAAACAGAGCTGTAGAAAGCGCATCTCCCATCTTTCCTTCCTCTGTAACAATTGTCACAGAAGCCAGCCCATTGTCCACCGGATATCCCGTCTTAGGATCTATGATGTGGCCATATCTGGTGCCGTCTTTTGCGGTAAAATATCGTTCATAATTGCCCGAGGTCACTACGGCACAGTCAGACACTTTCAAAAGTCCGACCTCCCCTTCTCCGTAGGGACTACGGATGGCAAGCCGCCAGTCTTCTCCGTCCGGCCTGGATCCGACTGCCTGGATGTTGCCCCCGATATTCAGTAATGCCGATTCCAGACCATGCTCTTTTACAAGATCGGCTGTCAGATCGCCGGCATACCCTTTCCCCACAGCACCCAGATCCAGCTCCATCTCTTCGGGAAGAGTGAGCGTCTGCCCGTCCAGTATGACTTTTTCGTAGCCCACATGCTCCAGAAGCGTCCGGATTTCCGTCTCTTTTGGAACACGGTTCTTCCCCGTTGTAAATCCCCATGCCGTCAGTACCGGATAGATCGTGGGATCCAGTGCACCTCCCGTCTCCTTTGCCATGTCAAGGG
The DNA here is from genome assembly GCF_001280875.1 of Sellimonas intestinalis. Classification (GTDB taxonomy): domain Bacteria; phylum Bacillota; class Clostridia; order Lachnospirales; family Lachnospiraceae; genus Sellimonas; species Sellimonas intestinalis. Next base: position 638,324 of record NZ_LGAJ01000003.1, read on the forward strand.
CGTACCTTACCACCTCAGCGGTATCTTCGCTTAATGTGACCGGATTTCCATTGCTGTGATTGACTTGATAAATCTCGCTGTTTTGATTCGTGACGGACCATTCGGATTCCAGTTTACGGATCTTTGCTTCCGCATCTTTCAAAGTCTCCCCAGCCTTTTCTCCATAGAGCGAAAACGTCATATAAGTATCCATGGCGAAAAATTCCTTCTGCACCTCCTGATTCTGTCCTTTCTCTCCTCCTGTGAGCCCACCCTGACAAGCCGTCAGAACAATTCCGCATACAAATATCAGCATGAGCATTACGGCGTAATATCGTCTTCTTTCTCTCCTCATAATCTGCTGCCTTTTTCAAATTATTCTGTACGAAGCGCTGTTACCGGGTCGCTCTTTGCTGCTTTCCGTGCCGGAATGAGTCCGCCAAGCAGGGTCAGTATGACACTTAAAGCGATCAGAACCAATGCCGGCACTACCGGAAGTACGGCGTTTACATCGTTCGTATCCCCTACATAATGAATCAGGGCGTTACCCGGAATCAGAAGAAGAAGGGTAATACCAATTCCAAGAAGTCCTGCGCAAAGCCCAATAATAAAGGTCTCCGCATTAAATACCTGAGAAATATTTCTCTTGGAGGCTCCGATGGCCCGAAGAATTCCGATCTCTTTCTTTCGCTCAAGAACGCTGATATACGTGATAACTCCAATCATAATAGAGGAAACCACCAGAGAAATTGCCACAAAGGCGATCAAAACATAGCTGATGATATCGATAATATCCGTCACAGAAGACATTAGAGTCCCCACCATATCCGTATACGTGATGACCTGTTCATCTTTTCCTTCAGCCTCCATACGGCTGTTATAATCATCCAGAATCCGGACTACTTCCTCTTTACTCTCAAAATCTTTCGGATAGATAGAGATTCCGGAAGGAACTGCAAAGTCCACATAACCAAGAGACCTCAGGTTACTGTCATAAGACGCTTCTCCTGTGGACTGCATAGACATCATAAGCTCTGAGAGTTCCTCTTCACTCATATTCATCTGGAATGCGTCCGCAAAAGCCTCTGTATCGATCGTCATAGCATCTCCCATAGCTTTTTGCAGATTCGTTCCTATCTGTCCCATAGCCTGCTGCATGACAGTCTGAATACCACTTTGCATCTGTCCGGCAATCTGTGCAACAGCAGAAGTAACCTGGCTTTCCAATGTCTTGGAGATGGCTCCGGTATATGCCCCCATCACTTCTTTCATATAACTTTCCAGCGCTGTGCCAACCTGTGATTCCAGGCTCTCCATATCGATCATAGAGCCAATTCCAGAAGAAAGTGCCGCCTTCCCATCCTCAGTATTTAAGTAATCTACAAAATAGTCATCCATCTTTGTCAGATCCGGCAAATGATGTTCGGATGCGTAAGTAAGGTATCCCGCTGCCAGTTTTTGCGCCATCTCCTTTATCTGCCCATCTGAAATCTCAATATCCCGGAAAGATTCAAAGATCTTGGATCCCCATTGATTGATAATGGATGCCGCTTCCGGTGTCTGGAGATATTCCATCAGATACTCGTCAAACCGGTCAGCATCTGTATAACCATGCTCCATGGCGTACTTCATATACCCTTCCAGGATTTCCTTGAAGAGTTCCTGAATCTGCTGTTTCGATGCTGTCAGCCCTCCGTTCGCCTCAATGATATCCCGAATACTTGATTTCAGAATCTCCTGGGCGGCGTCGCTCTTTAAATATCCAGTAAAATCCGACTGCAGTCCGGAGTAATCTGCCTCCGGATGCTCTTTCGCATAATCCTGGTATCCCAAAAGCAGATCCCCTGCAAACTTCGTCATCCCCTCCGCTGAGACAGTCAGCTTAAGCCCACTCATCAAATCTCCAAGATCCAGATTACCTGCGTCCGGCAGATCGATCGATATTCCGGAAAGATCCACCATCTTGGAAAGATCCACGTTATTTCCGTCTGCCTGGAAAAGCCCGGAAAGATCCACCTTCCCAAACAAATCGCCGGAGAAAGCGTCATCATTTATCTGAAATGCTTTCCCCAAGGCATCCGTATCTACAGAAAACAAAGAATTGGAATCAAAGCCGTTCTCATCTTTGCTCTCACCGAACGCTTCTCCGGTAAAGACGTTGACACTTGGATTGGCAAGCTGTTCCTTTACGATTTCACTGTTTTTAGCTTCTTCTACGACATGCTTTGTCAAAGCGGCCGGATATCCGATCCCGGTAGTCAGTGCCACCGCATTGGCATCCTCAGACGGCTGCACGACTCCAACTACCTCGATATTCTCTCCATGTTTCACAAGCTCTTTCATATAGGATTCATTGTCGGATTTATCAGTCCATACTTGATACTGACTGTCGTATACATAGTAATCCGCACTGTTGACCAGTTTAAATTTGATGCCCAGGAAATCTTCATAAGAGTAGCTTCCCATATTCTCCGGGGTTGTGATATTCTCTTCATTGATAAACTGCCGGATCATCTCGTCCAGTTCCACCGGATCTCTAAGACCCAGGGTGTAGAGAAGAAAATCACTCACACTGCCGTTGGACATAAGAACAACGACACATTCATGCTCATTTTTCGGCCAGCGCCCTGCTTTGACGTCGTACTGTCCTTCGTAAAGAGACGTGTTTTCCGGCATCTCATAGAACATATCTGTACTCATCATGGAGGACATCATTGTATTAGAACCGGATGCTGATCCAAACCCCAAGGAGTCAAAGGACCGGTCCGGATTGACCTGTCGGATTTCCCCGTCATCTTCCCGGTAAATCTGCGGCGCGACAGTATAAGAATACTCGACCGCATTGGTATAATCATCCAATTCACTTTCATTGCTATCCAGGTATGCTTTCAGAGACTCCAGGTCATTCGTGTCCATCGTGGAAAACATATTACTCACCATCTGAATCACGTCTACATCGCCTGCCTCTTCTTCCTTAGCGGTGCCGCTCTCACCTCCTCCGAGCATGGACGTCATATCAAATCCAGTGCTCTGAATCTCCAATGGGTACTCGGAAAGAGTGTCTTCCTCCACCGACTGAATATACTGGTTTACTCCGGTCGAAAGAGCCAGTATGAGGGCAATTCCAATAATTCCGATAGATCCCGCAAAGGAAGTCAGAAGTGTCCTCGCTTTTTTCGTTTTTAAATTGTTAAAACTAAGAGACAACGCCGTCAAGAAAGACATGGATGATTTCCCCATGCTTTTGTGTTTTGGTATCTGGATCTCAGATTCTTTCACCTCATATGGATCTGTATCCGATAGGATGCGTCCGTCTTTCAGGTTGACAATCCGGGTGGCATATTCTTCTGCCAGCTCCGGATTATGGGTCACCATCACGACCAGCCGGTCTTGGGCTACTTCCCTTAAAAGCTCCATGACCTGAACACTCGTCTCGCTGTCCAGTGCTCCTGTCGGTTCATCTGCCAGCAGAATGTCCGGATCATTCACCAGCGCCCTGGCAATCGCCACACGCTGCATCTGTCCTCCGGAAAGCTGGTTTGGCTTCTTATGGATCTGTTCGCCAAGTCCCACTTCCTCCAAAGCCTTTCTTGCCCTCTTTTTCCTGTCTGTCTTTCCCACACCGGAAATCGTAAGGGCAAGCTCTACATTGGCAAGGATCGTCTGATGAGGGATCAGATTATAACTCTGAAAGACAAATCCGATCGTATGATTCCGGTAAGAATCCCAGTCCCGGTCTTTGTACTGCTTTGTCGAAATCCCGTTAATAATCAGATCACCACTGTCATAGCGGTCGAGTCCTCCCACAATATTTAAAAGCGTCGTCTTACCCGAACCGCTCGGACCCAGAATCGCCACAAATTCATTGTCCCTGAGATTCAGGCTGACATTGTCAAGCGCCTTCTGGATCAGCTTTCCGGTCCGGTATTCCTTTCGTATTTGTTTGATCTGAAGCATATGATGTTCTCCTTTTTCTGCAATTTTTAGATCCAGTGAAAATATTCTTTCTGAAACCGCGGCCGTTCCCCTGTCACCAGGAGAATATCATCACAAAGAGCCAGAAGTTTTCCCTTCTCTTTCAATGATTCTGTCTTTACTGACCGGAGCATCTCATCGATCAGAAGAAGGGCCTCCTCCTTTTTCTCCTGCGACATCCCGGATTTAGGCTCCTCAAATCTCCTTCCTCTATGGTAGGCTTCTCGGATCAGAAGCTCATCTCTTGCCATGGAGAGTCTGTCGCTTGGAATCTCTCCTTTCACGACTGCCCGGTAACAGAGGAACAATAGCCTTGCGTCATTAAGCGCATGGTGAATCTCTCCGTCCACAGACACGTCCAGTATCCTGCTTGTTTTTTCCAGAGACAGGCTACCTTCTTTTTCAAAAAGAGTAAAAAACAAAGACTGAGAAAGATCGCGCATACTCTCTCCGATCCGTTCCAGTTCATCTCCACCCTGGTAAAGCCGCAGATTGTCAAGAAACACCGGTTTATCCGCATTTCCAAAGACAAACGTCTGCCGGATATTCCACCTGCGGTACAGCTTCATCACTTCTCCGAACACAGTTCCGAAATCCGGCGCATGATCCACTTCTACCTGCTTCAATCCGGTAAGCTCCTGGCAATATGGATTGAGCACAGTATTGATTTTCGGACGGACAAGGGAGTAGTACGACTCCTTTTCCGTCAGACTTTTCCTCTCAACGATCAATAGCCCGACGGAAATGATTTCCGTCGGGTATGCATTTTGATCTCCTGTATTATATTCCAGATCCAAAAAAGCAATGTATTCGCCAAGCTTCTCCTTTGGTCTGTTTCGTAATCCCTGTAAGGTGATCCGCCGGATAGAGCGGATCTTCCCTTTATATTTTCGCTTTATGGCTGGTATGGACTGCTGCCCTTTCACAATCCTGCTGCTTTGATCTTTCAGGGTAACTTCATACCACCTGTTATCCTGTTCATTCCGGTTTTTGTTCATCGTTTCACTCCTGTCAAGATGTACAATCCATATTATATGGTTTCCGTCCGAAAAAATCAAGTGGTATGCCGACTCCCTACTGATTGGAGGTCTGGGCTTTCACCAAAGTCACGGTAATCTCCTTTTTTGTGTATTCTCCGTTCTTATCCGCAGTCTGAACTGTCAGTTTGACATCCTGCCCTGCCCGGTAATAGCTCAGTTCATTTTGCAGATCGCTCGTTCCTGCTACACTCGTTCCATTGATTGCTGTGATAATCATGCCCCTCTGCAGATCAGAATCGGTGTCCTCCTGCGTCGTATCAGAAACAAATACTCCCTGCGGCATTCCATAACGCTTTGCCGTTTCCTCATCGATATCCCGCACCTGGATTCCGAGGCTTCCACGTTCTTCCTCACTGACTTTTGTCTTTGTCTCCTGGTTCATCAGATTCTTTATGATATCTGAGACTTCAGAAACTGGAATAGCGTATCCCATCCCCTCTACGGAGGAATCATTGATCTTTGCACAGTTGATACCGATAACCTCGCCCTTTGTATTCAGAAGAGCTCCTCCGCTATTACCTGGATTAATCGCCGCATTGGTCTGAATCAGTGTTCCGTTATATCCGCTGATTTCCCGGTCTTTGGCGCTGACAATACCGTTCGTTACGGACTGCCCGTATCCAAGTGCATTTCCGATTGCCACAACTTCTTCTCCTACCTGTAAGGCATCAGAATCACCAAGCGTGGCCGTTTTGATGGCAGATTTAGTACTGCTCTCAATACTGTCAAGCGGAACAGCTACAACAGCCAAATCCTTATCCGAATCCGCGCCCTTGATGTTGGCCTCCACGCTTGTCTCATCATTAAATGTGACAGTCAGACTGTCTGCATTGGCAACTACATGGGCATTCGTCACGATTAGAAGTTCTTTGTCATTCTCTCCGATAATAATACCGGTCCCTACGCTTGTAGATTCCTGCTGGGATGTCCCGCCAAAAAAGTTCTGTACTTCCTCCACGGACAGATTCTGAATGGATACAACAAACGGCATACTTGCTTTGACCAGTTTGGTCAGGTCTGTATCCGTCGATTTGGAGGATGTCTGCTGAAGCGTCGCTATATCGGCCTTGGCAATCTGGCCGGAGGACGGACTCTTTAATCCTGTCAGATAGGTCACTCCATAAAAGGAGGCTCCTGCGATACCGCCGAACAGCAGGGCAAGCCCTGTAACCGCAGCTACCTTGCGGACACTTTTTCTCTTTTTGGGTGTTGTTTTCTTCGGCGGCATGCCATTCAAACTTTCCTGATACGACTCTGCCGATTCCTGCCCATAGCTTTGATAGTCTCCATCATTTTGAGATGCTCCGTAATTCTGATATCCGTCAGAATGTTCATATTCTTTATAATCCTGATTCTGCATATTGTCTGTTGTCTCCTTCGTTTCTTTATGGAAATGAAATAAGCTGTTTTTCATATTGATACACTTCCTTCTTTTATCCATGTTTCCTTTTTACGTTTCCTACTATAAAGCAGGATTATGGTAAAGCTGTGATGAAAATTTGAAAAAAGTATGTTTTTTGATTTTTCTTATTTTTTACTTAAATAGCTTAAAATAGCTCTGCAAATTCGATATAATAAGGACAAGATATATCACGGTAGAAATAGAGGAGGAAAATCTGTTATGATTCAAAAAAGAAGACGCTCTTCCAGGAGAAAACGCACGGTCCTTCTTCCATTGATCCTGATCCTTGTAGTTCTGGCTATCATTGGAGCATGTGTGTTGTTCTTTCTGCATATGAGAAATGAGAAGGAGAAGCCTTCCGAAATCCTGAAAACTTACCTGTCTTCCATCGAGTCCGGAGATTATGAGAAAATGTTTGAGCTTGTGGACAGTGGAAAAGTGTCAAAGAAGGATTTCATTGCCAGAAATCAGAATATCTACGAAGGAATCGGATGCTCAAACGTAAAGGTCAAGATCACATCCGAAGAGAAAAATCAACTCTCTTACACTGTGACACTGACTACCCTGGCAGGAGAAATCACCTATGACAATACAACGAAAGTGAAAAAAGATGACAACAAGGGCACGATCCTTGTCTGGGACGACAGTATGATTTTTCCGGAACTGACCGCTACAGATAAGGTTCGGATCTATACAGATGAGGCCAAACGCGGGCAGATCCTTGACAGAAACCAGAATGTGCTGGCCGGAAGCGGCTCTGCCTACTCAGTAGGGCTGGTTCCGGGAAAGATGAATGAGGATTCTTCCGGGGATCTGCAGACATTGTCTTCTCTCCTTGGTCTAAGCACAGAGGACATCCAATCCGAGCTTTCCAAAGATTGGGTGACAGATGATGCCTTTGTCCCACTTGCTACCATTTCCGCTGCAGATGAAAAGCTGCAGAATCAACTGCTTACTATTCCGGGGATTAAACTCTCCACGGTAGAGGTACGAAGCTATCCATATGGCAGCGCCACGGCACATCTGGTCGGATATGTCTCCGGAATCACGGCAGAAGACCTGGAAAAACATCCGGATGCAGGATATACTTCTGACAGCGTGATTGGAAAAAGCGGGCTGGAAGCCCTATATGAGAAACAACTTCGTGGACAAAATGGATATACCATTCTCATCGAGGATGAAGACGGACAACAGAAATCCGTTCTGGCTTATCAGAACAAGACTGACGGGGAGACGCTCCGCCTGACTATCGATATTACACTCCAGCAGTCACTCTACGAGCAGTTTCAGAAAGACGAGGGCTGTTCTGTAGCCATGAATCCGTACACCGGGGAAGTGCTTGCCCTTGTCAGTACGCCATCTTACGATACGAACCGGTTTATTCTCGGCCTGACCACACAGGAATGGGATCAGTTAAATAACGATGAAGCCCAGCCACTCTACAACCGGTTCCGCCAGACTTTTGCCCCTGGTTCCACCTTAAAGCCTTTTACCGCCGCCATCGGACTTGCCGAGGGTACCCTGGATCCTGAAAAAGATTACGGCTATAACGGTACGAGCTGGCAGAAAGACTCCAGTTGGGGCGATTATTATGTGACGACACTCCAGGACTACAAACCGGGAACCCTTCAAAACGCGTTGATCTACTCAGACAATATCTTCTTTGCAAAGGCAGCCCTCGAACTTGGAGCAGACAGGTTTACAGACGGTCTGGATCGTTTTGGTTTCAATCAAGTCGTACCGTTTGAGATCAAAATGTCCCAGTCCCAGTATGATAATGACGGTTCCATCACAGAGGAAATCCAGCTTGCGGACAGCGGCTATGGACAGGGACAGGTGCTTGCAAATCCGCTTCACCTGGCGGTGATGTACACTGCTTTTTCTAACAGCGGCTCCATGATCACACCGTATCTGATCTACAAGGACGATCCTTCCGCCGAAGTCTGGATCGATCAGGCCATCTCCAAAGAACATTCCTCACTCCTTACGGAAGACCTGAAAGCTGTTGTCAACAATCCGGCAGGATCCGGCTATGCGACCCACCGCACCGATATGGAACTTGCAGGTAAGACCGGCACGGCGGAGCTGAAATCAGAACAAGGTACCACCGGTCAGGAGATCGGATGGTTCAGCGTCTTTACGACCGATCCTTCCGCCTCAAAACCTGTGCTGCTGACAAGTATGGTAGAAAGTGTGGAGGATAAAGGCGGCAGCACCTACGTTGTAAAGAAGGATGCCGCGGTACTGGATTCCTATTTTGGCTCCTGACCCCCTTTGCTGAACCATCTGTATTCTGATTTTGTAAAAGTCATTTTTTATAGATTTTCTGAAAGTCCTAAACGCTATTACGGAATGATAAAGGACTTCGGTCTTTCCCAAAACATGGAAATACCGGAGTCCTTTTGTCTCTTTTTTCTTTACCTGTTCCCGGATTTCCGATATAATAATCATATGAGTATTACTTTATAAAAGAAAGGATGCGTTCCATGAAACAAAAGCTTTCCCTTGGCCAGAGCTATCTTCTTCTGGCGCTCTTCCCTGCTTATTTTATGATCGTGGGGCTTTTTATGCAGCCGCCTTCCGAGATTCTCTCTGGCCTTCGTTCCATTATACGGGAGCCGGATTTTCTGATTACCGACTATTTCGTTATCGGAGGAATCGGAGCCGCGTTTCTTAATGCCGGACTCATTACTCTTGTCTTACTTTTTGTCCTTTATCTGCTTCGAATGGAAATTGACGGACATACCCTCACGTCCTGTTGTTTAATTTTCGGATTTTCCCTCTTTGGAAAAAATGTAGTCAATATCTGGTCGATCCTCCTCGGCGTCTATCTGTACGCCCATTATCACAGGACTTCGATTCGGAGTTATCTCTATGTAGGATTGTACGGGACCAGTCTTTCCCCGATTATCACACAAGTTATGCAGTTGGAATCCTTATCCCTTGCCGTGCGAATTCCACTTAGTTTCCTCATCGGCATCACCATTGGATTTGTCCTGCCTCCATTATCCACCCATGTACATTTTGCTCATCAGGGCTATTCCCTGTACAATGTAGGATTTTCCTCCGGTGTCATCGCCACTGTGGTGATCTCCCTGTTTAAATCTTTCGGGGTGGAAACAAAATCCCGTCTGATCTGGCACACCGGAAACAATCTTGAGTTCGCCCTGATTCTGGGAGGGCTCTTTGCTGTGATGATTCTGGCTGCTATTATACTGGGTAAAGAAACCGTATTCACCTCTTATAAGAGGATCTTAAAATGTACGGGAATCTCCGGAACAGATTACTTAAAGCAGGAAGGCAAAGCTTCTGTTCTACTGAATATGGGGATTAACGGAATCTTTGCCATGCTGCTCGTTCTGATTGTAGGCGGAGATCTTAACGGACCGACTATTGGCGGAATCTTTACGATCGTAGGCTTTTCCTCTACCGGAAAGCACCTTTTTAATATCGCTCCTATTATGTTTGGAGTGATCCTTGCAAGTACGACAAAGGACTGGTCTATCACTGATCCCGGTGCGCTGCTGGCACTTCTCTTCTCCACAACATTAGCACCGGTTGCCGGAGAGTTCGGCGTGCTGGCTGGACTTCTGGCAGGCTATCTCCAGTCCTCTGTGGCTCTCAATGTCGGGATTCTCTACGACAGTATGAATCTATATAACAACGGATTTGCCGGAGGGATTGTCGCGATCTTTCTTGTCCCGGTCATCCGTTCCATCCGTTCCAGGCGGGCACGCGCAAAAGGCGACCTCTCTTTATAGAGGCCGCCTTTCCCATTTCTTATGTAATTTCTGAAATTCCGGAATATAAAGAATCAGCGTCAGAAACATGATGACCATCTCCGCCAGAATAAAAAAATCCGCCGTCTTTCGAGGAATCCATGGGAAAACTACCAATACAAGGAGCAGCAGAAACAAAGTTGCAGTACAAACTTTGCCAAACCATTTGGCTCCATTTAGCTTCTGCCCATGCTTTAGATTCCATGCTCCCATCACAGCCATAAATCCCTCCTTAATTACCATAAGAAAGATGAGCCAACGCATTAATGGGTAGTGAAATGCCAGACAGAGCGCCACAGCCGCGTGAGTCAGCTTATCCGCCACCGGATCCAAAAACTTTCCGAACTCCGTAATCATATGAAAATGTCTGGCAATCTTTCCATCGAGAAAATCCGTGACGGTAGATATCAGAAGAATCGCCGCAGCCAGATATTTTTCACCCGGTGTATCAGCCCGCAGGTAAACAACGCAAAAGACCGGAATCAGCAAAATCCGGAAATATCCCATGCAGTTTGGTACAGATAACAGTTCTTTTTTCTTAAATTTCTTCATGTATCCTCCATTCTCGTTTGACAGGCCCCCTATGTGCCGTATACAATAGTCCTTATAAAACAAACAAGGAGGCGCTGTATGCTGCGAAATATCGATTTGAATGAAATCTCCGATGGAAATCTCTACACGGCCAATGATCTGGTTCGCGCCGACTGCGGAGGCTGCCACGGCTGCTCGGATTGTTGTCAGGGTATGGGAGACTCCATCATCCTCGATCCCTATGATTTTTATCAGCTTTGCCAGGGCTTAAGCCTCGCCCCTGAGGCACTGCTTGACCAGGCCGTCGGACTGTCCGTTGTGGACGGGATCATTCTGCCCCATCTCAACATGACCAAAGGAAAGGATGCCTGTTCTTTCCTATCAGAGGACGGACGCTGCCGGATTCATGGGTTCCGGCCTGGTTTCTGCCGTCTTTTTCCTCTCGGTCGGATATATGAGAACGGTTCTTTCTCCTACTTCATCCAGACAAAGGAATGTAAGAAGCGGAACCGCTCCAAGATCCGGATCCGAAAGTGGCTCCAAATTCCGGATCTGCCGCGTTACGAGGACTTTATTTGCCGCTGGCATTATCTTCTGGCTGATTTACAGTCCCATAATGACCGCATGGAAGATACCGCCTATCAAAAGCAGGTATCCATGTATGTACTGCAAAACTTTTTCCTGACTCCTTATCAGAAAGAAGACTTTTATTCCTCCTTTGAAGAACGGTATGTGGCATGCAGAAAAATCTTTCATCTTTCCCGACCTCTCTGACTCTTATGATCTTTCTATAGATCCTGGGAGTCCAAAACAATCGTAAACGGTCCGTCATTGATAAGGGAAACTTTCATATCAGCGCCGAATTCTCCCCTTTCCACCACTGGAATGTGGGACTTACAGGCGTCAATGATATACTCGTAAAGCCTCCTTGCCTCTTTCGGGTCTCCTGCCTCAATAAAGCTTGGACGATTTCCCTTTTTACAGTTGGCATACAGTGTGAACTGGGAAATCAAAAGCAGGCTCCCATCGACATCTGCCAGAGAAAGATTCGTCTTGCCGTTTTCATCTTCGAAAATCCGCATCCCGACCAGTTTTTTTACCATCTTGTCCGCGATCTCTTTTGTATCTTCTCTTCCAACTCCGATCAGAACCACAAGACCTTTTCCGATTTCTCCGATGGTCTCGCCATCTACTTTTACCGCGCTTTCCAGCACTCGTTGAATTACAAATTTCATCGTGATCACTCCTTTTTTGTTCGTCTCTATCTTACCGTCTTTTTCCCGATTCTGCAAGAAAGAACTTGTATTCGCAAAATAAATAGGATATATTGTTACCATATGATGAAATTTGGGAAATGAGGAATTGACATGAAATTACAGCAACTGCTCAGTTTTACACGGAAAGCGGTAGATGAATACCAGATGATCGAAACCGGTGATAAGATCGCTGTCGGCATCTCCGGAGGAAAGGACAGCCTCACATTGCTCTATGCTCTTTCCGGACTGCGCCGGTTTTATCCAAAGCCGTTTGAACTGACCGCCGTAACCGTAGACCTTGGATATGAAAAATTCCACACAGAAAAGATCGATGCTCTCTGCCGGGAGCTTGGGGTGCCATATCATGTGATAAAAACTGATATTGCGCATATTCTTTTTGAAGAGCGTAAGGAAAGCAATCCATGCTCTCTGTGTGCCAAGATGCGAAAAGGCGCCCTCAATGAAGCAGTCAAAAAGCTTGGGTACAATAAGGTGGCTTACGCCCACCACAAGGATGACATCGTGGAAACGATGATTCTTTCCCTGATCTTTGAGGGACGTTTCCATTCTTTCTCCCCAAAGTCCTATCTGGACCGGATGGGTCTGACCGTGATACGGCCAATGATGTTTGTAAATGAGGCCGACGTCATCGGATTCCAGCGCAAATACGATCTTCCGGTGGAAAAAAGCCGGTGTCCAGTAGACGGACTTACGAAGCGGCAATACGCCAAGGAGCTCATTCACCAACTGGAGCTCGATCATCCGGGTGCAAAACAGCGGATGTTCACCGCTATATTAAACGGACGAATCGAGGGTTGGCCGGTACGGCTTACCCGGGAAGAAGTAAAAAGCAGTTCCTAAAGAACTGCTTTTTTCATCCTCTCTTTGACCTTTATAATTTCAATAATCGTTTCTACACATCCATCGATGCCAAGCTTTCCACTGTCCAGACAGACGTCGTAACTCTGTACGGCAGACCACTTTTTATTTGTGTAATAGTTATAGTAACTGCCGCGCTTCTTGTCCGTTCTTAAAATCATCTCACGCGCCTTGGATTCCGTCATATCATACATCCGGCTGATGCGTTTCGCACGCTTTGTCGTATCTGCATGAATAAATACGGATAAAACATTACTGTAATTCTCCAAGGCATAGTCTGCACACCGTCCAATTAAAATACAAGGCCCCTCATCCGCTATCTTCTTAATCGCCTCAAATTGTGCCAGAAAAATCTTATGATTAATTGGCATATCCGAGTAACTTCCGGTCTTATATCCGAGGGAATATGTGTCCATCACAAGGGAGTATAGGAAACTGCTCGTCGGCTTCTCATCGTGAGCCTTTAAAATCTCTTCGGCAATCCCGCTGTCCTTGGATGCACGGTCCAGCATCTCTTTGTCATATAATGGAATCTCCAGCTTCTCGGCAAGATGCGCCCCGATCTCGTGCCCACCGCTTCCGAATTCTCGTCCGATCGTAATAATGGTATTTGTTTTTGTCATATACATCACGCTCCTTTAACCGTACGCTGTCACGCTATCAATAGAACTATTATAAATCAATTTAGGCGAAATGTATAGAACTTTACCAAAAAAATTATATATTTTTCCTTAATTTTTGCAAGATATCAACAAAATACTCTGGCAGCGGAGCGTCAAACTCCATATACTCTCCAGTGACAGGATGGTGAATCCCAAGGATTTTTGCGTGCAGAACCTGCCCCTGAAGCCCCTTAAACACTGGTTTCCGGGATGGGCCGTACACCTCATCCCCCAAAAGTGGATGGTGAAGGGACGCCATATGCACACGAATCTGATGAGTCCTTCCTGTCTCCAGGCGGCAGCAGATATATGTGAATTTCCCAAACCGCTCCAGAACCTGGTAGTGGGTTACGGCAGGCTTTCCATTCTTATAATTGATGCTCATCTTCTTCCGATCCGTCAGGTGTCTCCCAATCGGCGCATCAATCGTCCCTGAATCTTCTTTTAGATTTCCATACACAATCGCATGGTATTCTCTGCGGATCGTGTGCTGTTTTAACTGCTCCGCCAAAATCCGGTGGGCCTCATCATGTTTGCAGACAAGAAGAGATCCGGTGGTGTCCATATCAATCCTGTGGACGATTCCCGGCCGCAGTACGCCGTTGATGCCGGAAAGACTGTCCTTGCAATGGTACATTAAAGCATTCACCAATGTCCCGCTGTAATGCCCTGCAGCCGGATGAACAACCATACCTTTGGGCTTATTGACAATCAGGATATCAGAATCTTCATAGAGGATATTCAGAGGGATCGGTTCCGGAAGGATGTCCGGCTCGCTGGCATCCGGAATCTCAATCGAGATCTCGTCCCCTTTACAAAGTTTATAGTTGGCCTTTACGGCCTTTTCTCCCACTTTTACGTGTCCTTCTTTCATCAGCCTCTGAATATAAGAACGGGAAAACTCTTCCAATTTGCAGGAAAGGAATCTGTCGATCCGTTCACCGACAAATTCCCCCGTCTGTAATACTTTATTCTCCATCTGCACTGGTTCCTTTCTTTTTTCCAAAAAACTCCAGATCCTCCTCCTTATACTGAAAGAAAACCAAAAGGAGAAGAACCGCAAAGGATACGGTCACATAAATATCCGCCACATTAAAAACCGGAAAATCAATCAGACGGAAGTAGAAAAAATCCACCACATATCCGAACCGAATCCGATCAATGAGATTTCCGGCGGCTCCCGCCACGATAAAGATGCCGCAGAGTCTGAGCGGCAGATACTTCCCAGTCTTTGGAATCCGTATATAGCAGTACAGAATAAATACAAAAATCACAACAGCGATACATATAAAAAAGAGCTGCCTGTTCTGCAGAAGCCCGAACGCCGCCCCTCTGTTTTCCAAGTAGGTAAGTTCAAATACTTTGTCCCACAAAACAAAAGCAGGCTTATCTTTTAAATTGGTAACAGCCAAATATTTTGTATATTGATCTAACAATACCGCTACAACTATCAACACGACTGCCAAAACATAATGTTTCGCTTTATGATCTTTCTTCATATCTCACTCCTGCGCTCTCCCTAACTATATTTCCGGACTACTACACTGTAGCGTCCTTTCCGCGTCTCAGAAAGAACTCCATCATAACAGAATTTCCCCATTCCCCGTACAGAAATGATATCTCCTTCCTTAAGCCGATATCCGTTACTTACAATCATTCTTCCGTTTACGAACACCTTCTTTCCTTCGATCAACCCGGAAAGCCTGCTTCTCGAAGAGGAAAAAGCTAATGCCAGAAGAGTGTCGAGTCTCACGGAAGCTACTGTGCCCCGGATCTCTTCAAAAGATGGTTCATACTGGAACTCCTGCAGCTCCTCTATAGATGCCACAACCGGGGTATGTCGGATCCGCGTCAGATTTTGAGCTAAAAAATCTGACATATGATCTGATACAAATACAACTGCTTCACAGGTATTTACAAGGATATCCCCGATCTTACATCGCTCAATTCCGAGATTTAAAATCGCTCCCAGGTAGTCTCTGTGAGTCAGATCCTCGGAAAACTTTTTGTTCAACGGCCGGATACGCAGAACCGAAAAAGGATACAAAAACTCATAACAAAGAGCATCAGGTAGAAAGGCAACCATCTGACGCTCTGATGCAGCATAGCCGCCGAATGTCCCGTAGCCGGAGTACAGCTCTTCTTTCGGCAACGTATGCAGAATGTTTAATTCGTTCAAATTCAGAAAATCGCTGAACACTACAATCCCGCGCTGATATGCAGTGCGGGATAGATCGATCAGTCTTTTCTGAAATAAAAGTTCTTCTCTGTCCATACTTTCAAACAAGACGCTTAGTATCTCTTGCTGATAGAAGACACGTCAAATGAAGTATTCAAAAGATCCTGAAGATCTCCGGAAATCCCCACATTCGTAGGTGTCAGTAGGAAGATAAAGCTGGAAATCTTCTGAAGGTTGCCATCGATGGCAAATGTAGCGCCGGATGTAAAATCAATGATTCGCTGTGCGATCTCCAGATCTAGTCCTTCCAGATTCAAAATCACGGTACGTCCGCTCAGCAGAGTCTCTGTAATCTCTCTCGCGTCGTCCACAGAACTCGGCTTTATTACGCATACTTCCATGCCCGCCGCCTGCGGTCTACGTCCGGAACGTCTCATAGGTGTCACCTTGCTGCCTTGAGAAGATGATGGTCTGGACTCGTACTCTTCTTCCTCTTCCTGGGAAAATGTCTCTTCCTCATCGTTCTTTTTATCTCTTCCAAACAGCTTTCTTTTTGGTTTCTCTTCGTAATCGTCTAAGTCATCTTCATCAAAGAAATCATCGTTCTCATAATCATCGTCATCATCACTTAATTTCATGATATCCAAAAACTTGTCTAATACACCCATTTTTTACACTCCTATCATCTTGTGTTCTTATCTAAAGCATAATTTCTTTTACCAAAGATTCCTGTACCGACACGGACCATAGTGGCGCCTTCTTCAATCGCTACTTCATAATCATTGGTCATACCCATAGAAAGTACGCCCATATGGATATTATCAATGTTTTTGTCTGCAATGTCAACAGATAATTTCCGAAGTGCACAAAAAAATTGTCGATTTGTTTCCGGGTCTTCTGTATTCGGTGCGATCGTCATTAACCCCTCCAAAAGCACATGCGGATACTCCGGAACTTTATCGATAAACTTCATTACTTCCTCGGGCATCAGGCCAAATTTCGTGTCCTCCCTTGCCATATTGACTTCCAGAAGAACTTTGGCCTTTAACTGCTTTTTGGCCGCTTCCCGGTCGATCGTCTCCAGCAATCTGAGGGAATCCACGGAATGAATCAGTTCCGCCTTATCAATGATGTATTTCACCTTATTCCTCTGCAGATGACCGATCATCTGCCATTGGATATCAGAGGGAAGCTGATCATATTTTTCGGTCAGTTCCTGTACCTTATTCTCACCAAATACCCGGATTCCGGCTCCGTACGCCTCCTTAATCATAGATACTGGCTTTGTCTTACTTACGGCAATGAGAGTCACCTCTTCCCGCTTTCTTCCGCTTCTGTTACAGGCCGCCTGGATTTTCTCCTCCACCTCTTCCAGATTCTCTGTTACCATCCCGGCTTCATAGTTTTCTTCCATCTGTCATTCTTCCTTTCTCACTATTGTCTCAGCCCTGTTTCGAGCCTTCTTCCTATGCCCCTTCTCTGACTATACCAGAATATCATCATCCTTCACATCCTTTGCGTTCAGTACAATCCTGTCATAATTGGAAATCTGATTGGCAACACCGTTTCCTGTAATATAGTAATCTTCATTCTTTGCCGCAATATCAATCGAAGTAAAAACAGCATAGCCGCTGCCTGCTTCGTATACTCCGGACTGTCGGATGGTATCTGTCAGAGATCTTGTATTGTTAGAATTCTGCATCTGAATCACAGTCCCTGCCGGAAGATCCTTGGCGTCAATACATACCAGATTCTTCTGGGTATCCGTATAGTACACCTCCGCCGCCTGGAACCTGGTCTTTCCATCCTCATAGATTAAAACACCCTGTTCTCCTGTCTCACCATTGCTGACAACATACTCGGATGGAACCTGATAGCAAGTCTTTTTCACAACAGCCGATTTCGGAATTTTTAGTCCATTGACATTCTCAATCTGGATTTCAATATCCTGATACCGGTCCGCAGCATAGCGTACAAGTCCGCTGTCCAGCGTAAGATATGCATAATAGGTGTCTTTGTCTTTCTTCTCTATCTGAAGTCCAGCAACCATTTCTTCATCATCCTTGAGGAAACGGATCGTCACGCTACTTCGCTTTAAAAGAGATTCTGCCGTATCAGCATCCATCCGCACGACAAGATACCATTCCTCGCCGGTAACCAGCTTATAAATGTCGTCCCCTTCACTGACTTTCTGATTTTCACGGCTCTCTGCCCTTTTATAGCCGCTTTTATCAAACATCTTATCTGTAACCTTATCTATCGTCACGTCTTCATACCCGTCGGTCTCATAAACAAGAATTCCGTCCTTTGGACTCTGGCATAACGTATAGCTTCCTTCTCCTTGTTCGCCCAACGTCGCACTCATACGGTCTGCCTTGTTTTGATCTGTCTTTTTATCATATAGATTTTGCACGGTATTCTTTACCGAATAGACTTCCGAAAAAGAGGACTCCCGGTAATTGTCTACAAATGTCCGAACAGAAGACAGTAATTGTCTTTTCTCATCGTCGGTAAGCTGACTCTCCCCGGCGTCCTCTTCTTTGGAGCTTAAATCCAGCTTATCGTCAGATACCGCACAGACACTCTGTCCCTTTGCAAGCTTCGACTCCTCCGGCTTGAAAAAATTCAGATAACCATCTTTTGTCGATGCCACTGTCTCTTCTGAGCGGACCGCAAATCCAGTATAGGATACATTCTTTACGATGGCGCCTTCTCCGACCTCGTAGTAAGCTGTTGGTCTGTTAGTGACAGAGAGCAGGATTTCTACAATGACATAGACCAAAATGACAGCAAACAGTATGACTCCGATATTCATATTCCATTTTCTCTGGTACGTCCTGATATCTGTGGTCTTCTTTCTGACTCCCAAATGTTCTTCCTCCCGATTTCACTTTTTAAGACTAGTGAGTTTTCTAAGGCTTGTTCCACTTCCCAAGTTTTGCGCCGTCCCGGTATGCGTACATGTCTCCCTGACATACGCCACGGCTCCTCATTTCCTTTTCTACTAGCTCTTTTAGCTTCCACCAGCTTGCACCCCAGTTACAGAAAACGGCATCCTCTTTCGGAATCCGGCTGAAAAAACGCTCTACCACAATCTCCGGATCCAGAAGACGTAGAAATAAAATCAGACGCTCCATATATTCTTCCAATGTGCAGATCTGAAACTCTCCCCGCTCATACTGCTTGGCAAAAACCGTACCCTTCGCAAGGTACAAAGAATGAATCTTAACGATATTGCTTCCAAGAACAGACAACAGCTTTGCCGTCTCCGCCACATCAGTCCTGTCATCCCATGGCAAATTCAAAATTACATGGGTACAGATATCAAACGGATATTGCCGGATACGCTGGACCGCATCCACATATTCTGCAAGGCTGTGTCCCCGGTTCACCTTTAATAATGTATGATAATTCGCAGTCTGAAGTCCCAGCTCAATGGTGATACAGATTCCGGTCTTTTGCATCCACTCATGCAAAAAAGCCAGGTAACGGCTGCCAAGACAGTCCGGCCTGGTAGAGATCGAAACTTCCACAACGTCTTTTACCTGTTCCACTTCCCGGATATAAGAGCAGAATGTCTCAAATGGGAAGTAGGTATTGGTATAATTCTGAAAATAGGCAATGAATTTTTCTGCGTGATACCGCTTCTGAATATAGTCTTTTGTACGGATAAGCTGCGTTGCCACCGGCACTTCCCTCTCCATTGCCTCAAACCCGGTCCCCTTTTCTGAACAGAACGTACAGCCTGGACCGTCCTCCCGGTTCGGACAGGTACCCGGAAGATTGACCGGAAGCTTATAAACTTTTGCATGATATTTTTCTTTTAAAAAACGGCTGTATGACCGGTATAACTGCTGTTCCATGAATCCTGTCCTTTTCTTCTCCTGTATATTCTTCTTTTTTCTGGCAATACTAAAGAAAGAATTCATAAAGGAGGATTATCATATATGAAATGGTTTGATAACATTGCACTGACACTGGTCATTGTAGGCGCTTTGAACTGGCTCCTTGTCGGAGTCTTCCGGTTCGACCTGGTGGCCTACCTTTTCGGAAACCTGTCCATGTTATCCCGTATCATCTACACACTGGTCGGCCTTTGCGGCCTCTATCTGATCAGTCTGTTCGGACGGATACGTGGCTTTTCCGAAAACTAACAGCCTGAAAGGCTTTTCATCCGGTACGCCGCTATTTTCCGTATTGGACCTATGCGCCGTCTAAGAGCGCATTCATATCCTCATAAAGAAGAGCTCTCGATCCGGCACCCATCACAATGGAGATGTACGGATGCCCCGCCACATTCTCGTTTAACAGAATGAGGCAGTATCCGGCTTCTCCTGTTGTGCCGGTCTTTCCACCAAGCACAGTGACCCCATCCGGCGCGCTTACAATCCCCTTTGCATAATAATTCGTCGGCGCCCAATCCTCTGTGCGGACATTTCCGTCCGCCTGGGTGATAGATGCCGTATAACTCTTTGTTTCAATAATCTTTAAAAACGCTTCATTCTGAATACAGTTCTGGAAAATCAGATACAGATCATAGGCTGTTGTATAATGATTCTCATCGTGAAGTCCGTGTGGATTCATAAAATGCGTATTGACCGCCATCAATTCTTTGGCACGGTCATTCATCTCTTCCACAAACGCTTCCTCCGATCCGGAGATATACTCCGCAATCGCCGTTGCCGCATCGTTTCCCGAAGACAATAACAAACCATAAAGCAATGTTTCCAGTGTCAACTGGTCTCCTTCGTGAAGCCCGCAAAGTGAAGCGTCCACCGGAAAGCTTGACACATCCGCATTCTTTCCGACTGTCACGACATCAGAAAGGTTTCCCCGCTCCAGCGCAATCAGCGCCGTGAGGATCTTTGTCGTGCTTGCCGGGTAGAGACGATCGTGAATCCGATTAGAATATCGAACACTCGCCCCATCCACATCAAAAAGTCCCGCGGCATGGACGTCTGTCGAACCGTCATAGCTGATCTCATTTTTATCATCCGCGGAAACACAGAGATTGGTAGCCGCAAGTCCCTCGGAAAGTAAGACATTTTCCCCATAATGCTCCTTTTCGTAGGACCATACTTCCGCTTTCTTCTGGGCGTTTCCCATGACCACCGTATAGCCGGCCCCGCCTGCCGCCGTAATCAGGGCAATCGAGACACCGGCTGCGATCAGCTTCCGTCTGCTTTTTTTCTCTCCCGTCTTCCTGCTCTGGTTTCTTCTTCGTCTTTCCTTACTTTTCTTAATTCGCTCTCTGCGCCTTAGAATTTCTTCTTCCCTTTGATTACTCATACCCAACCTCTTTACAAGTTTTCCTGTCTCTTATCTGTACATTTCTCTCCAGTCCAGATCGCCCCTATCAATCGCCAAGATGATTAGTTCCGCTGTCGCAAGATTTGTAGCCACTGGAATATTATACGTATCACATAGGCGGATGACGTCGTTCACATCCGGCTCATGAGGCTTCGGATTGGACGGATCCCTCAGAAAAATCAGAGCATCAATCCCGTTCTGTGCGATCTGTGAGCCAAGCTGCTGCTTTCCCCCAAGCGGCCCTGCCAGGTATTTGTGTACGTTTAAGTTTGTCACTTCCTCGATCAGACGCCCGGTTGTCCCGGTTGCGTACAGCTCATTCCTACTTAGAATTCCCCTGTATGCAATGCAGAAGTTCTGCATCAGTGTCTTTTTTGAATCATGTGCAATGAGACCTATATTCATCTTCCTCACTCCTTATTTATATTTTTTCTGTTGTAGTCCAACATTTAACACGAGTCCGATACCGATAAACATACTGACAAGGGATGACATTCCATAGCTGACAAACGGCAGCGGAATTCCGGTATTTGGAAAGAGTCCTGTTGCAACACTGATGTTGATAAAACTCTGAATCCCGATCTGCGAAGCAACTCCGCAGCAGATAATCCTGCCTCCCATGTCCGGTGCTCTCATCCCTATCCTCAGACATTGTATTACAATTAATAATAACAGACCAATCACAATACAGCAACCCACAAACCCCAATTCTTCTCCAACAATCGCAAAAATAAAGTCTGTCTGTGGTTCGAGAATAAAGTTTCCATTCTTCACGGAAGTTGTCGTGTTATTGTTGAGTCCCTTTCCAGTCAGACGACCAGAACCGATAGCCATGATGGAGTTATTCTGCTGATAAGCCTCGTCGCTGCTGTATTTTTCCGGCTGAAGCCATGCCAGAATCCGAGTTTCCTGATACCCCTGCAGCACGTCCACATCCGAGTGAACGATAATACTCAGAAGGATGACAACCGTCGGGACTGTAATCAGAAGTACAACTCCAATGAATTTATAGCTCAAACCTCCTACATACATCATAATGCAGAACACCATGGCTATGGAAATGGTCGTCGAAAGGTCTGGCTGCTTGTATATTAAAAGACACGGAATAGAGAGGAAGATCACTGCCTGAATGATGGTAAGCGGTCTCTTCATCTCATCCTGATGATTCATAATAAATTTTGCAAAAAACAGTACTAAAAGAATCTTGGCAAGCTCTGAGGGCTGAAACGTCGTGAATCCAAAGTCAATCCACCTGGTCGCCCCGTTAACATCTTTTCCGAAAAAGCGTACTGCCAGAAGCATTGCTATCGTCAGTCCGTACAAAACCCATTGCAGATTCAGAATCCACATATAGTCGATCAAAGAGACGATAACCAACGCCACAAGCCCGATCAGCAAGCCGATCATCTGCTTTCCCTGGACAGAATGTTTGGCACTTCCGATGACCATAATCCCAAGGGACGTCAAGGCAAGCACAAAGATCAACAACGAAAATTTAAAATCTTTTAAACGATATGATTTTGTAATATTCAGTATCTTCAAAGTCTTTCTCCTGTCAGTGTAATGGTGATCCGGGAACGGGTGACTGAAACATCAAAGGTTTCCGGAGTGGTGTCAATGTATTTTGACACCGTCAAAAAAAGGTCTTTCTGAAACAGTTCACATACGTTTGGATTACAGTCTATCCTGTCGGATACAAGAACCGTTCTAAGCCGGTCTTTTGCGATTCCGACCGATGCCTTTTTATCCATTCCTTCAAATAATCCCATTTCTGCCTCCTGATTAGTTCTTTTTGAAAAGATGGCTGAGCCGTGAGAACAGCCCTACTTTTGTATTCATATCCATGAGAGGAACCTCCTCACCGCAAAGCCTCCGACAGATGTTCATATAAGCTCTCCCGGACGGCGAATCGTCTCCCACAACCGGTTCTCCCTGGTTGGTAGCGATGACCACCTGCTCGTCATCCGGAATCGCGCCCAGCAGATGAATTGGGAGAATCTCCGTTACATCTTCCACTGACATCATATCCCCCCTCTTTACCATGTCGATCCGGATTCGGTTAATCACAAGCTCCAGATTTCGGATCTGCTTGGATTCGAGAAGACCGATAATCCGATCCGCATCCCGGATTGCGGAGACCTCAGGTGTCGTCACGACAACTGCCCGGTCGGCTCCTGCTACCGCATTCTCAAATCCCTGTTCAATCCCTGCGGGACAGTCCAGAAGAACAAAATCATAATCCTCCTTCAATTCTGCCGTCAGCTTCTTCATCTGCTCCGGTGAGATTGCTGATTTATCCTTTGTCTGTGCGGACGGGAGCAGATACAGCCCCTCGTACCGCTTGTCATGGATTGCCGCCTGTTTAAGCCGGCATTTTCCTTCAATCACATCCACGAGATTGTAAACGATACGGTTTTCCAATCCCATCACCACGTCCAGATTTCGAAGTCCCAAATCCGTGTCAATGACAAGCACCTTTTTCCCGAGCTTTGCAAGACCCGTCCCGATATTCGCGGTGGTGGTCGTCTTCCCGACCCCGCCTTTTCCTGATGTAATAACAATAATTTCACCCATGTTCCTTCCTCCTAAGACCAAACTTGATGAACAGATGGCAGCGCGAAACGACTACTGCCTTGCCGTCTTCTCTCTTTCGTAATGTTTTGTACAGCATCAGTCTCCGGAAACAACAGTTCCAAGAGAAGCTGCGTGTCCTGTTACGATTTCATCTTTTTCATCCAGTCCGTAATAGTAGCGGACAATATCCCGTCCGATTTCGGAAGGATACGTAGAATTATAACCGTTCGCGATCCGGATCGCGAATGCAATGTCTTTTTCGCCCTGTCTGCCCGTGAATCCGACAAACAGGCCATGGTTCGGATGCGTCTTACTCTGCTGTGCAGTACCCGTCTTTCCATACAGTTCAAAGTTTCCAAGACCGTTAAATGTGGAAGTACTCGTTACCATGCGTCTCATTCCATTGTGGACTGCCGTCCACGTAGAGTCTGCGACACCTTCCACCTGATTCCTGATCTCCGGCTCGTAATCCTTGACCAACTTTCCGTTGACATCCGTTGTTTTTTCAAATAGCGACAGATTGTAGACGACTCCCCCATTTGCCACCGCACTAATGTAACGGGAAAGTCCTGCCGTCGTGTAGTTGTTGGTCCCCTGACCAATAGAGGACCGCACGACATCGCTGTCAGAAATCTTCGGTTCGGATTCTGTGATTTCAAGCCCTGTCGTGTCCCCCAGTCCGAATTCTTCCGCATATTTCTGGAGACGCTCAATCCCGTATGCATCATTGTATTCGTTTCCGGACGTTCCCAGCCTGTAGCCCACTTCATAGAAGAAATCGTTACAGGAATGTTGGATTGCGCTTACTACATTCAGGCTTCCATGGGATCCCGGATAAATCCAGCATCTCGCGATTGGTGATATCTTATCAAAGATTCCGGTACAGGAAATCGCTGTTCCCGTACCAATCACACCTTCTGTCAGTCCGGCTACAGAGACAAGCGGCTTATATGTGGATCCAGGCGCTGTCTTCTCCTGCGTTGCCTTATTATAAAGAGGACTCGACGTCATGGAATTCAACTGCGCGAAATAATCAGAATCCATCGTATTGGCCAGCCGATTATTATCGTAACCCGGATAAGATACCATAGCACGCACCTGCCCCGTGTTAGGATCCGTGATGACAATAGAACCTGTACACGGCTCCAGACCAAGCTCTCCCGGTGTGATCTCCAGACTTTCAATCTTGCTCCGGATAAAATTATATGGATTTAAAGAACCGGAGCTAAGCTGATTGTACTGCTTTTCATTGTATTTCAGAATATTCTGCTCAAATAGAATCCGGCATACCTGGCTTCCGGTAATCTTTCCCTCTTTGATCATGTATTCATAAATAATCTTTTCAAAGGCACCGTCGTCCGAAAGGATATCTCCTACATACTGAATGATTGCCTGATAAATCTCGGAAGCACTGGAATAGCTTGCGTCTCCCTCCAGATAATCTGTAAGCCTGGATGTATCGATCCAGTTCTTGGATATCGCATAGGAAAGATAGCGGTTCACGCTGATCGTCTCTTCGTTCTTCCATGCCAGGTACATCTCATCGTTCGTATCAATCCGATCCTTTACCAGGATCTTGGAATTCTCCGTCAGAAGTGTATCCACCACGTAGTCCAGATAAGCCTGCATTCTGTCAGACAGATCTTTGTAGGCCGTTCCGTTTTCATTCTGCAGTTCTGAAAGAACAGAACTGATAGCAGCTTCCTCATTCTGGGAATAGATCTCCAGCACTCTCTTCTCCGTCGCCCCGGCATTACTCTTTGCGAAACGTCCTGTATCAATAATCTGGTTTTTGAAAAAGGCATTGTAGACGTCTCCAACCGGAATAACAATGGCGTCCGCATCTGTCACCTTGCTTCTGTCATAATCCAGACGGTTGACCATTTTGGACAGCAGAATGGCCGCCAGCTTCTCTTCCAAAATATTGTACGCCGCAACCTGAAGATCAGCATCGATGGAAAGGTAAACGTCATTACCTGCTTTCGCTTCCGTTACCTTCTCGGAATCGATCACTTTTCCAACGTTATTGACATAGATCCTGGTCTCGCCCTTTTCTCCTTGGAGCGTACTGTCCATGCTTTTTTCAATTCCTGCTTTCCCGACAATATCCGTCAGGGAATAGGACTTCTTTTCCTTTTCAGAAAGCGCATTGTACTCTTCCTGAGAAATCTGTCCTGTATAGCCGATGATAGACGCAAAATATTTACTGTTATTGTACTGACGGATCGAGCTCTCTTCAATACTGACACCAGTGAGCTCCCCTTGGTTTTCCATGATCTCCGCTACTGTCGTATCACTGACATTCGTAGCGATTGTCGTTGCAATATATTTCCGGTACTTATTCAGGCTGATGGCATAGCGGATATTGACAAGCTTTAAGACATCTGCCTTCTCATACTTTTCCTCATCAATTCCATAGCCGTAAGTCTTGTCCGTACAGAGATAATGTATGATATCATCTGCCGTATAGTTTTTCTGTTTCTCAGAAAGCTTGTCAATTGTAGCATACCCAAAAATATCGGCGATAAACCGGAGTCTTGCGGTACCCTCTGTCGAAAACTCGTACTCTCCGCTGTCATTTAATACGATACCGAAGCTGTTGATAATGGAATCTCCGTTTTTTTCAATGATGTCGATCACGCTGCGAACCGTTGCGTTGAGCTCCTTATTTTTCTGAGCCGTCGTGTCGTAATCTCCGTTATCCTCAATCGTCACCGAGTAGGCAAGGACATTGTCTGCCAGAACAGTCCCGTTCCGGTCCAGAATCCGTCCTCTGGTACCCTGAACCTCTTTTGTCTTCTGAATCTGGAGCTTATAATCGTTTAAATAGCTTTCGCCCTTTACGATCTGAAGGTAGAAAACCCTCTGCACCAGAATCGCAAACAACACGCAAAACACAACACTTGCGATAAACATTCTGGACTTAACAAGCCTGATGACTGTCTCTTTTATGTGTTCCAAAATATTAAACAAACCTGCTTGCACTCCTTTTTTCTTCCTCTACAAGTTTCCGGTTTATTCTCAAAATGATCTGATATACAATCAACGTGAGGATTACCGTATAGAGCATTTCCGGAATAATCAAATGTCCCAGGTAATACAGGAAATGAAAATCACTCTGCAACATAAACTGGAACACATAGATCAGAATCCCATAAGCCAGCTCGCTGCTCCCGATCAACAGCAGAGGGAGCTTAATATTCTCATCATAGTACAGCTTCTGAAAAAATCCATTGGCATAACCAACCAGTGTGTAGAATAAAATATAGAACCCGATATACTGTCCAAAACAGATATCAAGCAAAAAACCGCTTAGCACTCCAACATACATTCCTTCCCTCTTTCCTTCCATGAATCCGAAGGATGCAGTCAGAATGAGCAGCAGATTCGGCTTGACCGACGCGATCTCAAAATAATGAAACACTGTTGTTTCAAGCAGAAACAGCACAATCACCATCACCGCTTCGATCCCTTTGCGCTTTACAGCCAGCATATGGCCTCTCCTTTCTATTTTTCTGATGAATCACTCTGTGTCTGATTGCCATTATCAATCAGATCTTGCTTCGTCGTTGTAATAACGAGCACCTCCTGCAGCTTCTTAAAATCCACTGCCGGTATGATATAGCCGGATCGTGTAAGATTGTTAGAATCCACATTGACTTCGCTGACATAACCGATCAGCAGCCCTTGTAAGTACTTACTGCTGATATTGGATGTGACGATCTGCTCCCCGACCGCTACTTCATTTTCATTATTCGCAAGCTGCTCAAACTTCACCACTCCATTGTTAATGAGCTTGAGGTCCCCGCTGACAATGCACTGGTCAAAAGTCGTCATTATCATGGATGAAATATTAACCTCGTCGATGATAGAGCGTACGGTGGAGGAATGTGCGTTGACCTTTGTGACAATTCCAACCAGACCATTTCCACTCAAAACATTCATATCCTCCCGGATACCATCCGCACTTCCTTTGTCGATCGTAAAGGACGTAAACCAATTACTCCCGTCATTTGCAATGACACGCGCACCCACTTTCGGGTAATCCGAGGTATTCTGATCCATCTTATATAAATCATAAAAACGCTCCAGCTCGACTGCCTTTTGCTGAAGCTGGTTATTTTCCATCTTCAGATTGGCGTTCTGTTCTTTTAACGTTTTATTTTCCTTCTGAACACTTTTCAATGTGACAAAATTGTCCGCCACACCATTGACCCACGTCCCGATCACATTAATCCCTTTCTGCATCGGGACAACCGTATAATCCGCAATCACACGCACCGGACCGCTCTTAACACCCGCAAAAAAGGTCGCCGCCATGCACAAAATGCAGGCAGCCACAATAATCAGCAGCCAGTATTTACTTTCCAAACCTTTTTGATTTCTTGTCTTCATCCTATCTCATCCACCTATAATTTTCGTCTTTCATGGAATACGCCAGATCTTCAAAATCCCTGTCCACAATAATGCTACGCACGCCCCTAGCCGCACAGAGCTGCGGCTGCTCTGCCGTATAAAACGGTACCCCTGTCTGTGCCTCCATATATCCCGTCAATCCTTTCGTACAGGCAATCCCGCCTGTCAAGCAGATTCCCTGCCGTCTGATCGCCCCAAGCACTACAGGCGGCGTCTGCTCAAGCATCAATAAGAGAGTTCGGATACAGGGCTTTAAGAACTCCTCCAGAGCCTCACGTACGATCGTACTAGGAATTTCTCTTACTCCAGGCCTTAGCCGGATCAGATCTCTCCCTGCCGCCAAAACAGGAGGACGTACTGCCTCTCCAAACACATCGGTTTTCCTGCGTACCTCCTCGGCTGTGGGCCTGCCAATCACAAAGTCAAGATTTCTCCGCACTATCGTGACAACCATCTGATCCAGGAATGCGCCTCCTGTCTTTAACAGTCTGTTCAGAACAATTCCGCCTCTGGAAAGAATCGCGATGTCTGTCGTCTCACCGCCGAGATTGACGATAGCCGATCCCGGCGTCTGTCGGATATCAATTCCGGCGCCAATGGCGTCCGCAATACAGCGCTCTACAATCCGTACTTCACGCGCCCTGACTGAAGAATGGATAAACAGATCAAAAAATGCTTTTTTTTCCATCTCTGTCACATCAGTGGGAACCGCAATTACATACTCGGTCCCTCTTGTAAAGAAGCCTTCTTCCGTCCTCAGCACGCACTCCAGAAGGTACTGCATTTCTCCAATCCTGGATATCACACCCTCTTTCATCGGAAACGCAATGGTAATATCTCCGGGCGTTTTTTCCAACATTTCATATGCCCGGTCGCCTACCGCAAAAATATCTGTATGGTTCCGGATTGCGACTGCGTTCTTTACCGTTCGGATCCGGTCTTCTCTTTTATCATAAATCTTTAGCTGATACGTACCAGGATCCAGGCCATAAATGGTTCCAGTCATTTTCTTCCAGTCCCTTCTCTTCTTTATACCCACCCTTTTTCGGCAAGACTTACATAAGACTGATCGCCGATGATAATGTGATCCATCAACGTAATTCCGATCAGCTCCCCTGCCTTCGCAATTTTCTTTGTCACAAGAATATCTTCTCTGCTCGGCTCTGGATCTCCGCTCGGATGATTGTGGAGCAGAATGATCGACACCGCGTCTTTCTGCAATGCTTCTATAAACAGCTCTCTCGGAGAAATGACGGACATATTGACCGTCCCCTTGGAAATCCGCGTCTCGCCAAGAAGCTTTGATTTTGTATTTAACATCAGAAGTTTTAGTTCTTCCTGTTTGAGATGACGCATATCCTCCATATAGTAAGATGCGATCGTCTCAGGTCTGTCAAAAGAAAGAGGTTCTTTTGCCTTTTCCTTCGCGATCCGTCTTGCCATCTCACAGAGACATAGAATCTGAATGGCCTTGACCTTACCAATCCCGGGAATCTTCATCAGCGCGTCTTGCGAGTAAGATGGCAGTCTTGTAAGCCCGCCCTCTCTTCCGGACGGATAGAGGATCTTTTTAGCCGTCTCAAGGACATTGCCGCCCTTTGTGCCGCTTCTTAAAAGCACAGCCAGAAGCTCAATATCTGTCAGGCTTTTGGCACCAAAACGTCCACACTTTTCATATGGACGTTCCTCTTCTAGTAACTCTTTCATTGTTTGATTCATATCTTTTGTAAACTCTAATGATCGGTTCAGTAGATTATAAGAAGCGATAAATAATGATAGAAAGAATCATGCCAACAATGCTGGCGATAGAAATATTCACACTCAGTCCCAAAGTAAGAACCAGAATCCCAAGATCCAGTATAACCGGCTGTTGCAGGCCAAACGTCTGACCGTAAGAAAGCCATCCAAGTCCAGGAATATCCTGTGCGAGCATCCCTATAAATCCGCCCAACACAATGCCTGCCAGAAGCATCAGGAGTAATCCCCATCCGTTTTTGCTTCTTGCTCCTTTCATCTGTATACCCTCCAAACTTTTGTGTTTTACAAACCGCTTTTATTCTAACACACTTCAAAAAATGTGTATAGCCTTTTTCCGTATTAAATTTTCCTTAAGAATCGACAACGTATTTACAGAGCTTGCAGGCACTCTTGTCGTCAATGTGTCGTCAATAAAACCCTTAGTAAAACGCAGCCAGTTGTCGAACATCAGCCTCTTAAATAAAAAAGGCACCGCCAGTTTGCGATGTCTTCTTTGTATGCAGGAAAATCCACTCTTCTTTTTCTGAAAATTACTCATAAGAAAGACTGTAAATCTTATCATATAAAGAAATATTCTCTTCTTTCAAATGATGGGTAATCAAAATCAATGTAAGTGTCGGGCAGGCCAATAAGGCTTCCTCTACAAGTGCAGCGTTTTCTTTATCTAACGCAGAGGTCCCTTCATCTACGAATAAAATGGTTCTATTATGAATCAGCGCCCTTGCTATGGCAACCCGCTGTTTCTGTCCCCCGGATAAGTTCTTTCCGTTCTCTCCAACTTTCGTATCCAACCCATCCGGTAGTGCCTTCAAATCATTCTGCAATGCACTCATATCCAATACTTCCTGCATTTTTTCTTCCGGGAAGTCACTTCCAAGAGTAATATTATCCCTTATAGAGCAATCAAAAAGATACACATCCTGTTCGATATATGCCATCTGTTCATAATAAGTGTCCCCATCAAAAGAAGAAATTTCTTCTCCGTCATAGTAGATTTTCCCTTGATAATTTCCTAACTGTCCGAGCATAATCTTTATCAGCGTTGTTTTTCCGCTTCCACTCTTTCCTACAAGAGCATATTTCCCATTCTTTTCAAATGTATAATTGATATTTTCAAATACTTTCTTCTTCCCATAAGAAAAAGATAAATTTTCAAGAACAATTTCTTTCTTAAGTGCCGGAAGTTTTTTGCTTATTCTATTTTCTTCGGTATTTTTATCACAATCTACTTTTGCAAAATATGGCCTTGAACCCGCAATTTGCAATTTTGCTGAAATCAACTGGCTGAATGCATTTCCTACTTGATTTGTAAGATTCAAACTTCCGAAAATTATTTCAGGTGCGATGATTCGCAGTACACAAAGCACAAATGTCAGAATATTTATTGCATTGATTCCCAAAATACTAATTACTGTTGATTTATAATTTTCTTTGCCCTTGTTCTTTGTAAAATCACATTTTTCTTCTTCAAATGCTTTGCCCGCTTCCATGATTTCTTTATAAAATTTCTGCGGATTTCCAAAGGATTTTAAGATGCAGATTCCTGCAATCTGTTCTTTTACTTTGTCCGTATACCGTTCCATTGCCAGTGATACTTTTTCTGCATATTTTTCCACTTTATCACTGAATCTTTTACTTACATACATAGAAATACCGGACACGACCAATGTCAATGCCAACAATTCCCATTTAATAAAAAGCAAAGAAATAGCTCCCATCAAAAGTCTGAATCCTGTATCCATATAACTGTAAAAAACTTGGAAGCCCTGGTTTTCAGCTTCTCTGACATCATTCGTATACCAGGATACATACTCTCCGCTATCTGTTCCCACATTCTTTTCAAATGATTCATGAAGTATCTTTTTACTAATGTCATTTCGAAGCTCCGTATTCATGGTGGAAATAAGATATGTTTGATAATTTTTCCTTATATATAAAAGCACATAGAAAAAATATGCAAGAGCTGAATTAAAAGCCACAACAAGCAGTACTTTTTTAATTTCTCCCTCTATAACCTGCTTACCTATATACATTTGCAGAAATGCAAAACTCGTCTCGATTCCATTTATAAAAATCATCAAAAAGAGTAATACGGCATTTTCTTTTTTATAGTGCAACAGATACTTTTTCATTGTGCCACCTTCTCTCCCAGACAGTATACATTTGTATATTTCTGCATGTCTTTTTCTTCCAAATGATGACTAACAAATAGCAAAGTCACATCTTTGGACTTTAAGAGAGCCGTTTCTATCTTCTTTGCGTTTATTTTATCGAGCGCCGAAGTTCCCTCATCCACAACAAGAATGTTTCGCTTATGAATCAATGCCCGTGCCACTGCCACTCTCTGTTTTTGTCCTCCTGAAAGACAATCTCCATTTTCGCCCACATCCGTATCAAGCCCTTGAGGAAATGATTTTAAATCCTCATAAAGTGCGCTGTTGCGTAATGCCTCTTCCAGTTCTTCCTTCTGAAACTCTGCACCGAGAGTGATATTTTCCCGAATTGTCGTATGAAATAGAAATACATTTTGTTCTATATATGCCATCTGTCGATAAAACGATTCTGTATCATACACAGCAGCATCCACGCCGTCAAAAAGTAATTCTCCGCTGTATGAAGTTAATTGTCCCAAAAGAATTTTTAATAATGTTGTTTTTCCACTCCCGCTTTTTCCTATGATACCATATTTCCCACCGACTTTAAATTTCAGATTCAAGTTCTCAAAAACCGGCTTCTCCAAATAGGCAAAGCTCAAATTCCGGAATTCAATTTCATTGTTAATCATCGGAAGTTCTTTTTTCTTTTCCGTTTCCTCCGCCATTCTATTGATTTTTTCAAAATATGGTCTGGCTCCATCCATGGCAACCCGCAGTTCAGAAAGTGTAAGGATAGAATTTTTTACCTGATTGATTAAGTTTCCTCCTCCAAAAAATATTTCTGCTGGAATCACACGAAGAGCGCACATTCCGAACAACACCATATTATTGACAAAACTCGCCACGGAATTAATCCCTCTAATTTTCAGCGTTGCTTTTCCCTGGGTTTTCACATATATATATCTTTGTTTTTCCAGCTCTTTTGATTCTCCTTCAATCTGACGTTGAAATCGATCTTGGTATCCGAAATATTTAAGAACTCTGACTCCCCCTATCTGTTCTTTTACTGCTTTCGTAAATTTTTCCCATATTGCAGACACTTTTTCAGACTCTTGTTTCACATCGTTTCCAAAACGATGGGACAATACATAAACCATACCTGTTGTAATCAGTGTGCAAAGCAAAAGCCGCCAATTAATTGCTCCTAGTACAATAATGCCTAACACTAACTTTATGATTTCATCTATGGCATCATAAAAATTACGGATGCCTTTTTCTTCCGCTTCTTTTAAATCATTAATGTACCAGGATAAATACTCTCCGGAATCACCTTTCTTTAATTGTTCAACAGATTTACTTAACATCTGATGATTCAGATTCTCCCGCATGGCTTGATTGATTTTTGCGATTACTTTCGTGAGATGAACATCGTAACTCCAAAATAAGAGGTGAAGTATCAGATAGAGAATCATGATCCCAGCAGAACAAATCAAAATTCCTCGCAAATCCCCTTCCATTACAAGCTTTGCCATGTACATCGTAATGAGCGTACTACCTAAGAGAAGTAAATTTTGAAACAGTAATTCGAAAAAAATAATAGAACTTTCAAATTTGTAATGTTTCATAAAAGATTTCATTCTTTATCCCTCATCTTTAAAACTTTGATAATTATCACAGATATAATTTTCAATCATTATTCTTTTAAATGGACACATGTTTTAACTTTTGGTGCAAATCGCTATTCTTTACCTGAACACTTCCCATATTGCTCTTTCTTCCTACTTAAAATATTAATTTTATATTAACATATTTTTTATATTAGTCTATATTAGATATATATAAAGTTTATATGAACTATTTTTTCGTTGTATTGTACAAGTTAAAAAGTATTTCTTTATACAATTTTTCATCTAAATACATACTTGAAATTCTGTTCTTTCGTGATATAATTTTCGTATGGGGTATTAGCGCAGTTGGGAGCGCGCCACATTCGCATTGTGGAGGCCACGGGTTCGAATCCCGTATACTCCATGGAAACGGCAAAAGTAGTCGGTTTATTTCGATTTTTGCCACCGAATAAAAAAGAGACAGAACATATCGGCCTTGTTGGAAGTCCAATATGTTCTGTCTCTTTCTTTTGTTCCCATTGATTTCATAGCACAATAATTTCTTATCTGAATTTTTAGAAATGCTCTCTGCCCTTGTACCTTCTCTGCTGTGTCCATATCCTCTACAGGTGTTTTTATCGTGATTTCCGAACCCATCACGCTGGTTCGCCATCGAAAAAAACTGACAAAATCCGCCCCATGTGCGATACTCTGCATTGCCCAGAGCATCATCTGTCCCGGCTTTGGTGCCGGCGCCTCCATACGGGTATTCCATCCATTCCCCCCCCCCGACTGCTGCTCCATGATCCCGAAATGATGCAAAATGGAATCCAGCTTATTCTGCTGTAACCGCAATTTTGATCACGCCGTCCAGCCGGTTTTCAAAGATCCGATAGGCTTCATTGATTTCCGACAAAGGAAACCGGTGTGTAATCAATGGCGTTGTATCGATCTTTCCTTGTTCAATCAAAGATAAAATTTCACCACAGTCACAGCCATCTACGCCTCCGGTCTTAAAGGTCAGATTCTTTCCGTACATCTGTGGAAGCGGGAGGATCTGCGCTTCCTCATAGAGAGCAACGACGGTCACAATAGCATTGGGACGGGCACACTTCCAGGCAAGCTCAAAGGTGTCCTTTGTGCCGGCTGCTTCTATGACAACATCCGCCCCGCCATGTTCCGAATGAGCAAGAACATATGCTTCACATTCTTCCGGTGTACAGGCCAGCACCTTCGGGTAATGCTTCCGAAGAAACAGACGTCTTTCCTCCTCTTTTTCGCAGACAATGATAGCTTTCGGATTCTGAAGCATCGCGCACAGCAACGTACAGATCCCTGTAGGCCCCGCGCCGATGATCAGAACGGTATCCTCCGGCTGGATCTCGGAGATGCGGGCAGCCCAAAAGCCGGTAGCCAGAATATCCCCTACAAAGAGTGCCTGTTCGTCCGTCACACTGTCCGGAATCCGGTTCAGCCCTTGGTCGGCAAACGGCACCCGGACATATTCTGCCTGTCCGCCGTCGATCCGGCATCCAAGCGCCCAGCCTCCATTTGGGTCCGTACAATTATTGACATAACCATGCTTGCAGAAAAAACACCCTCCACAAAATGTCTCCACATTTACAGTCACTCTGTCCCCCGGACAAACCGACATCACCTCGTCTCCAATCTGCTCGACAATTCCCACCATCTCGTGCCCAACCGTAATTCCCGGAACAGCCCGCGGTACACTGCCATGCTTGATATGCAGATCGCTTGTACAGATCGAGCTCATTGTCACTCGAACGATCGCATCCTGCGGATTTTGCAGGGTTGGCTTTTGTTTGTCAATCAGAGCAAATTTATCATGCTCTATATAGGTCAATGCCTTCATACGGATCCCCCTTTCTTGTTCCCGCACTCTCTTTTCTTTTACAAAATCACCGTGTTTCTTTCATCATGATCCACCGGACGATATTGCTTCGCGATCGCCTCCGCAGTCTTGATGCCGTCCATGGCCGCCGAAGTAATACCTCCTGCGTATCCGGCTCCTTCTCCACAAGGGTAAAGTCCACGAATCCCGAGACTTTGCATGGATTCGTCCCTCGTGATTCTCACCGGAGAAGACGTTCTCGCCTCCACCCCGGAAAGTACCGTATCATTTCTGGAAAAACCGTGAATTTTATGTTCAAAATCTTGGATTCCCTCCTGAATGGCCTTTGCGATGTCCTCCGGAAAAATTCCACGTACATCGCCAAACGTGCAGGCTCCTTTCATCTGGGGAAGAATCTCCCCAAATCCGGTCGAAACCTTATCTTCACAGAAATCACCGAAGCACTGGACCGGAATCTTTCCCTTTCCGGCCCGGTATGCCCGCTCTTCCAATTCTCTTTGAAAGGCGATCCCGGAAAGAGGATCCTTATTCTCCCCCATAAAGTCTTCCGGGGTTACTGTAACAATCACCGCACTGTTGGCATTTTTCCCTGCTCTTCCATGATAACTCATTCCATTGACGCACAGACGTCTCTCTTCTGAGGATGCGTTTACGACATAACCGCCGGGACACATACAAAAAGTATAAACACCCCGCCCATTTCCTGCTTTTGCCGTCAGCTTATAGGCTGCCGCCGGAAGATCCGGATGCTGTTTCGTTCCGTACTGGGACAGATTGATCTGCTCTTGCAGATGCTCTACCCGAACGCCTACAGCAAAGGACTTGGCCTCCAAAAAAACACCGGACTTCTTTAACATCGCGAACGTATCCCTGGCACTGTGGCCCAGAGCAAGAACTACTGTCTGTGACGGAAGTAATGAGTGGGTTCCATGCTGCTCGATTTCAATTCCGACGATGTTGTGATCCTGAATCTGTATGCCTGTCATCTTCGTGTAAAACCGACATTCCCCACCATAAGACTCAATGGACTTACGGATCTTTTGTACCACATCAATTAGTATGTCTGTACCTATATGTGGTTTGCTCTCGTAGAGAATCTCCTCCGGCGCTCCATGTTCTACGAAAATCCGCAGTACCTCCCGGTTTCGTCCTTCTGGATCCTTTACCAGTGTATTCAGCTTTCCATCAGAAAAAGTCCCTGCACCGCCCTCTCCAAACTGGACATTTGTACGGATATCAAGAACTCCTGTCTCCCAGAATGTCTCTACCGCTTTACGGCGCTCTTTCGCCGGCGCTCCCTGCTCGATCAAAATCGGACGGTATCCGTACTTGGCAAGCAGATAGGCACAAAATAGTCCGGCCGGTCCGCTTCCAACTACCACAGGACGCTGTTCCATCATGTTTCCGTCCGTACAGACTGAAAACGTGTACGATATTTCTTCTGCCCTTGATATGTTTTTGTTCTTTCCACGATTTAAGATCGACCACTCTCTTTTCGTCTTTGACAGAGTCACATCCACTGTATAGACATAATAAATTTCCGGTTTTTTACGAGCATCGATAGAGCGCTTGATAATCTCCATTCCTGTGATTTCCTCTCCGGAAACGCCAAGAATGTGCCCTACCTTTTTTTTCAGCTCTGCTTTTGTATGGCTGGTTTTCATTTTTATCTGTTCGATTCGAATCATGCCTGCTCCTTTCCCGCAGCACTCCTTCCTGCCACATAGCCGCTCGACCATGCCCATTGAAGATTATAGCCGCCGCACATTCCATCGATATCCAGCACCTCACCTGCCAAAAACAGTCCTGGAACGATACGGGATTCCATTGTCTTAGAATCTACTTCGTCCGTCGCAATTCCCCCGGCACTGACCTGAGCCTGATCAAACCCTTTCGTCCCTGTGATCCGGGTGGAAAAGATCTTGATCACATGAACCAGACAGTCAACATCTGCCTTTGTCAGATCCTTTGCCAGAAATTTTTCTGAAATGCCAGCTCGTTCCAACAAAATACATGCCAGTTTCTCATGAAATACTCCGGTCAGAAATGTTCCCACCGGTTTCTCAGGCCTCATCTGAATCCGTGACAAAAGGAAACTTTTCAACTGCTCTTTCGTAAAATCCGGCATAAAATCAAGCTCTGCCCTTACTTCTATGGTACCTTCTGACAGCGCTTTTGCCGCAAAACGACTGATCTGAAAAACCGGAATCCCGGAAATTCCGTAATCGGTGAACTGGATTTCTCCCTGATCCAGCGCTCTTACTTCTCCGCCGCACACAAGCTCTATCTTCGCTCCGGCACGCACGCCCGAAAGCTTCGGGTAAAACGCTTCTTCGCACATCAGTTGCACCAGCGCCGGAACGCAGGGAACAATCGTATGTCCTAACTTCCCGGCCATCCGCATCCCGGTGCCATCTGCCCTTTGTACTCTGCCGGCAAGTCCCCCGGCCGTCAGAATGACATGGTCTGCCTCATAAGTCTGTTCCTCTTCTCCTACAGTCACAAGAACCGTTCGTTTTTTACTTTTCTTTTCCGGTCTTTGGAGATACCGTTTCGCCGTTATATGGAAACGTGCTCCTTTTGTGATCTTCTCTGCAAACACATTGGTTTCCACTTTTACCTGTAGACGCTTTAATTCCATGACCAGCACGTCTCGTACCGCCTGCGCCTGTTCCGAATGAGGATAGAGATACCCATCCCGGTTCTTGGAGTAAAGTCCCATCTCCAGAAAGAACCGGATCGTCTCCGGCACCGGGAATCGGCTGATGACCTCCATGGCAAAATCCGGGTGCTCTCCTCGGTAAGCACCTGGCATCTGCCGGATATTGGTAAAATTGCATTTTCCATTTCCGGTCGATAAAATTTTCTTTCCAAGCTCCCCGTTTTGCTCCAGAATCGTAACCCGGGCTCCCGCTCCCGCCGCCGCAATCGCTGCCATCATGCCGGAAGCTCCGCCTCCGATTACCACAACCTTCATCATGCTTTCTCCTTTATTCAATGGTTACAACACCTGCTTCTGTCAATTTTTGAAGAGTCATTAGAATTCCGAATTTGGCGTGCTCCCAGGTAAGCCCCCCCTGAAAATAAACTGCATATGGCGGTTTGATCGGAGCATCTGCCGATAGCTCGATAGATGAACCCTGAACAAAAGCACCCGCCGCCATAATAACATCACTGTCATACCCCGGCATCGCCCACGGTTCCGGCGTCACATAACTGTCCACCGGGGCCGCAGCCTGAATTCCCTGGCAGAAACGGATCACACCCTCAGCCGTTCCGAACTCGACCGCCTGGATGATATCATGCCGCTCTTCCTTCATGGACGGAATCACGGAAAATCCCAGCTTTTCATAGATACCTGCCGCAAAAATCGCACCCTTAACCGCACCTTTGACGACCGTTGGAGCCAGAAAAAGTCCTTGGTAAAAGTCTTTCATTACCCCAAGAGACGCTCCCACTTCCTTGCCCAGTCCCGGTGAAGTCAGACGGTAAGCACAGTTTTCAATCAGATCCTTTCTTCCCGCAATATATCCGCCGATCGGCGCAAGCCCGCCTCCCGGATTTTTAATCAGGGAACCGACAACCAGATCCGCGCCTACGTCGCTTGGCTCCTGAAGCTCTACGAACTCGCCGTAGCAGTTATCCACCATGCAAATCACATCCGGGAACCGCTCTTTCATAAAACGGATCACTTCTCCGATCTGCTCCACGGAAAAGCTCGGTCTTGTCTGGTAGCCCTTGGAACGCTGGATGGTCACAAGCTTTGTGTCAGGACGCACCGTCTTTTCGATTGTCTCAAAGTCAAAGCTGCCGTCCGCAAGAAGATCCACCTGTCGGTAACTGATTCCGTATTCTTTTAAAGAACCTTTGGACTTACGGATTCCGATCACTTCTTCTAATGTGTCATACGGCTTACCGGCCACAGAAATCATCTCATCACCTGGCCGCAGATTAGCGGCAAGGGCAAGAGCAAGGGCATGGGTTCCACAAGTGATCTGCGGACGCACCAAAGCATCCTCCGTATGAAAAATATAGGCGTACACCTTCTCCAGCGTATCCCTCCCGAAATCATTGTATCCGTAACCGGACGCATACTGAAAGCACTCCGTATTAACACGGGCTTTCTGCATAGCGTGAACGACCTTTAGCTGGTTATACTCCGCAATCTGGTCGATGGTTTCAAATCGC
Source organism: Sellimonas intestinalis (assembly GCF_001280875.1). Taxonomy (GTDB): domain Bacteria; phylum Bacillota; class Clostridia; order Lachnospirales; family Lachnospiraceae; genus Sellimonas; species Sellimonas intestinalis. The sequence goes on from NZ_LGAJ01000003.1 coordinate 677,828, forward strand.
TCCTTTAAATCCGTCTCGATCTTCATTCCGAACTCGTAGACCTTCCGTGAAATGCCTGCCTCCGCGTAATGCTGCTTTAATCGTTCCTCTATGTTATGATTCATCTTCTATGATTCCTCTTTTCTTCAGATTTTCAAGTAAAAACGCCAGGATTCTGTCTTCCTGATAATTAAAATCCTGTTTCCGCACCCAGATCACATCCCTCTCCCGTTTAAACCACGTGATCTGGCGTTTTGCAAAATGTCTCGTATCCCGCTTTAAGATCCGCACAGCTTCTTCAAGCGTCGTCTCCCCATCGAGATAAGCGAGGATTTCCTTATATCCGAGCCCTTTCATGGAGGTCATATTTCGGTTGCATCCCCTGGACTTTAACGCACGTACTTCCTCCACAAGCCCGTCTTCCAACATCTGATCGACCCTGGCGTCGATCCGCTCATACAGCCTGCCCCGTTCATCGTTCAGAACAAAATAGGCGGACTGATACGGCGACTCTTTTTTTCGCTCTTCCTCGTTGTGCAGCGAAATCTTTTTCCCGGTAAGATGGTAAAATTCCAGCGCCCGGATCACCCGTTTTCGATTATTCGGATGGATCTCGTTTGCCGCTTCTTCGTCTACCTCACGGAGTTTCTCATGGAGCGCCTCCTCACCGTAACGGTCCGCGAACAAGGAAAGCTCCCGTCGGTAGTCCGGATCTTCCCTGCTTTCCGTAAAATCAATATCATACAAAAGTGCCTGAATATAAAATCCGGTCCCTCCGGCCACAATCGGGATCAGTCCATTCTCATAGATCTCCTCCATGGCCTGCTTTGCGAGCTTCTGGAAACGAACGACATGGAACTCTTCTGTCGGTTCCAGCACATCAATCAGGTAATGCTTCACCCCGTCCATCTCCTCCGGACGGATCTTGGCCGAGCCGATATCCATATGCCGGTAAACCTGCATGGAATCCGCCGATATGATGGCTCCGCCGATTTTCTTTGCAAGCCCAATAGAGGCGTTTGTCTTTCCCACCGCCGTCGGACCTGTCAGTATGACCAGTGGTCGTTTCATGTATCTTCACCCTTCTATACGATTCTCTTAAATTTCTTTTCCAGTTCCCGTTTTGTCATAGCAATGATCGTCGGTCTCCCATGCGGACAGTGATACGGATTATCCAGTTTTAAAAGCTCCAAAAGCAGCTCTTCTACTTCCTTTCTGGACAGTCTTGAATTCCCTTTGACCGCCGCCTTACAAGACATGGAAGCGATCTTCTCATCCAGAATCTCCGGTGTCATATTCGTGCTGATTTCATCGGACAGACTGTCAATCATTTCCAGTAACAGCTCTTTTTTCGCCACACTGAACAAATTGTCCGGCACCGCACGTACCGCGAAGGAATCTCCTCCAAACGGCTCAATCTCAAACCCGATCTTCGTGAAACGGTCCAGATAACGGCGAAACAATTCCGCCTCCTGCATAGACAGATCCAAAATGATCGGTGGGCTGATATACTGGGACGTATAATCTCTTGTCTTCATCCCCTTTAAGGTCCGCTCATAGAGTACTCTTTCGTGAGCCGCATGCTGATCAATGATATACATGCTATCATGGAACTGCACGATCCAGTAGGTATCAAACACCTGACCGATGATCTTGTAGTCCGGCACGGACGCCTCATCCAGAAGTTTCTCATCAAACAAGGTAAGCTGTTCTGATTTCTGCTGTTCTGCCGTCAATTTTTCCTGCTGTTCCGTTCGGGTACGGTAGGAGACAGCTTCCCGGATCCGCTCCTGATTGAATGACGGTTTATGGATCTCTCCCCGCTCTTTCACCTCCGCAGAAGCAAACTGATTATGGTAAGATGTTACCCGATCCCGCATCCGTTCCATAAAATAATTCAGATCCCTTTTTTCTGGTGTTGTAACCGCGTTTTCCACTCCTGCTGAAACCTCTGGCGCCCCCGGTGTGACAGCTCCGGATTGTACAGAGAGATTTGCTGTTTTCGGTGTCCCGGTTGTATCGGATGCTTTTGGGATTTCCGGTGGCTTTGGCGCTTCCGGGGCTTCCACTCTTGGAATCAGATCACGTCCATGAAGCGCTCCCGATACCGTCTCATAGAGGAACTGATATACCTCCTGCTGATGCCCAAAGCGCAGTTCCATCTTAGTAGGATGGACATTGACGTCAATTTCTTCTCCCAGAATCTCCAGATGCAGTACGATGAACGGATATTTGTGCTGCATGGTGAAATCCTTATAGGCATCTTCAACAGCTTTTGACAAAATCCCGCTCTTAATATACCTGCCATTAACAAAAAAAGTCTCAAAATTGCGGTTTCCCCTTGTGACCGTCGGATTGCCGATAAACCCGGTTATCCGGATCTCCCCGTTTTCCCGGGAAACTTCGATCAGATTGGCGGTGATCTCCCGCCCATAAACATGGTAAATCACATCTTTTAATTTCCCGTTCCCGGACGTATGCATCCGTTCTTGTCCGTTGTTAATAAACTGGAAGGAAATGTCCGGGCGAGACAAGGCAAGCCGTGTCATCAGGTCACTTACATGGCTTGCTTCCGTCATCGGCGTCTTTAAAAATTTCCGCCTTGCAGGAACATTGTAAAATAACTGGCGCACGAGAAAGGTGGTCCCGTCTCTTGCACCGGTCTCCTCCAGAGAGACCTCTTTCCCACCGGAAATCTGGTACGCCGTCCCGCAAACGCTCTCCTCAGTCTTCGTGATCATCTCCACTTGGGATACAGCCGCAATACTGGACAGCGCTTCCCCGCGGAACCCTAAAGAAGAAATATGTGCCAGGTCTTCCACTTTGCGGATTTTACTTGTGGAGTGACGTAGGAAAGCATTTCTTACGTCTTCTTGTTCCATTCCCCCTCCGTTGTCTGCAATCCGAATCAGAGAAATCCCGCCGTCCTGAATCTCTACTTCGACCGCCGTGGCTTTCGCGTCAATCGCGTTTTCTACCAGCTCTTTCACCACGGAAGCCGGACGCTCCACTACTTCACCCGCGGCAATCTTGTCGATCGTAACCTGATCTAAAACCTGAATCTTTCCCATGGCTCCTCCTTACCAGCGATTGTTCAGCTTATTCTGAAGCTGATACAATGTGTTCATTGCATCCATTGGCGTCATGTGGCTGATATCCATCGACTTAAGCTCCTCGATGACATCATGATCCGACGCTGTATCAAACAGAGAGATCTGCGCCATATCCACCACATCAAGCTTTTGAGATTTCTCTTTTCCTTTCATCTCCTGGCCCTGTACGCTCATCTGACGCACCCTTGTAGTAATATCCGCGTCAGAAAGCTCCTCGGAAATTTCCCTGGCACGAGTAATGACCGTCTCAGGAACTCCGGCAAGTTTCGCCACCTGAATTCCATAGCTTCTGTCCGCTCCGCCCTTTACGATCTTGCGGAGAAAGACAATATCATCTCCCTTTTCCTTGACAGCAATGCAATAGTTATTGACACTGTCAATCTTTCCTTCCAACTCCGTGAGCTCATGGTAATGGGTCGCAAACAATGTTTTTGCTCCCAGAAGTCTTGCGTTGCTGATATGCTCCACTACTGCCCATGCAATAGAAAGCCCGTCAAAGGTACTCGTCCCCCGGCCGATCTCATCCAGAACCAGAAGACTTTTGCTCGTAGCGTTTCTGAGAATGTTCGCCACCTCGGTCATCTCTACCATAAATGTACTTTGACCTGAGGCCAGGTCATCGGAGGCGCCTACCCTCGTAAAGATCCGGTCCACCAGACCGATATTTGCCTGGGATGCAGGCACAAAGGAACCGATCTGTGCCATCAGCACGATCAGCGCCGTCTGCCGCATATAGGTAGACTTTCCCGCCATATTCGGTCCGGTGATGATGGATACCCGGTTTTTCCTGTCATCAAGATATGTATCATTGGCAATAAACATGTGGTTGGGAATCATCATCTCCACGACCGGGTGACGTCCGTCCTTGATATCGATCGTACCCTTTTCGTTAATCTTCGGACGGACATAATGATTTCGCTCCGCCACCAATGCAAGAGAAGCAAAGGCATCCACCGCGGCGACTGCTTTTGCCGTCGTCTGGATCCGCACGATCTCATCCGCAATCCGGTTCCTCACATCACAGTAGAGCTCATATTCCAGGGCATAGAGTTTGTCCTCCGCACCCAGAATCAGATCTTCCAGATCCTTTAACTCCGGAATAATATACCGCTCTGCATTTGTCAGCGTCTGCTTTCTGGTATAGTAATCCGGAACCATATTTTTAAAGGAATTGGTGACCTCCAGATAATACCCGAATACCTTATTGTACTTGATCCGAAGATTCTTGATTCCGGTCTTTTCCCGTTCTTTCTGCTCCAGTTCGGCAAGCCAGGTCTTTCCATCCGTCTTTGCCTTTCTCAGCCGGTCTACCTCCTCATGGTAACCGTCCCGGATGATCCCTCCTTCTTTCATGGCAAACGGAGGTTCCTCAACAATCGCACGTTCCACCAGATCGCAGAGATCTTCCAGCGGATCAATCTCATTGTACAGATTTTTCAGAAGGGGACTCTTCATATCCCCCATGATACAGCGGATATGGGGCAGCATGGCAAGAGATGCCTTAAAAGCTGTCAAATCCCTTGGGTTGGCCGACTGATAGGAGATCTTTCCTACCAGACGCTCCAGATCGTAGACGGAGGAGAGATACTCCCGGATTTCCTCTCTGGAAATCGACTCCTTTAAAAGCTCTTCAACCGCATCCAAACGTTTCGTAATTTCTTCCTTGTCAATCAGTGGCTGCTCTACATACTTACGCAACAGTCTGGCCCCCATAGCTGTTCTGGTCTTATCAAGCACCCAAAGAAGCGAACCTCTCTTCTGCTTTTCCCGAAGAGTCTCACAAAGCTCCAGATTCCGCCTCGTGGAACTGTCCAGCACCATATATTTCCCTGTCGAGTAAGTCGTAAGCTTCGTCAGATGGGCAAGGGACGTCTTCTGTGTCTCAATCAGATACTGAAGCAGGGCGCCGGAAGCGATAACTCCACATTCATAGTCTGCCACGCCAAGACTCTCAAGCGATGATACCTGAAAATGTTCTCTCAGAGCCTTCTTACAAAGATCCTCATCAAAATACCATGCGTCCAGAGCAGAGATGGCAACCTGCATCCGGTTTTTCAGATCCTCCAACTGGATACCGCTCACATAGAGCGCCTCATTACAGATAATCTCAGAAGGCGCAAATTTATAAATCTCATCGAACAGCTTTGTGGCACTGTCCGTCTCAGTCACAAAATAATCTCCGGTTGAAACGTCCGCAATCGAGACGCCATACCGTCCCGCATCAAAGACGATTGACATGATGTACTGGTTTTTCGTCTCATCCATCGTCATAGAATCGATATTCGTCCCTGGCGTCACAATCCTGATCACTTCCCGCTTGACAATCCCCTTTGCCTGTTTCGGGTCTTCCACCTGCTCACAAATCGCAACCTTGTATCCTTTCTCCACCAATCTGGACAGATAGCTGTCCACCGCATGGTACGGCACGCCACACATCGGCGCACGTTCCTCAAGGCCACAATTTTTTCCGGTCAGAGTAATCTCCAGTTCTTTGGAAGCGGTCAGTGCATCATCAAAAAACATTTCATAAAAATCCCCAAGGCGATAAAATAAAATGCAGTCCTTATACTCTTTCTTTGTTTCCATATATTGCTGCATCATCGGTGTTAATTCTGCCACTTTGATTCTCCTTTTCTTTAGCTGCTTTTTCTATTTTATCTTTTTTACTTCCTGTTTTGGTATTTAGGGCGCTTCACCCTGATATTACATTATATCACTATTTTCCGGGCAAAAAAAGGAAAATTTAGATTTCTTTTCCTTGCTCATTACCAAATCGGGATCCGCGGTTTCTCTTCTCCATAAAGAAGATGCAGCAGATATCCACCCAAATAAATACCGATCGTACAGAGAAATCCGAACAAAGCCATGAAAGGCAGACAAATCTGTCCAAAGAGCTGAAACGGAACATTGCTGTAATCCCAGACATTCAGATTCAGCCATTTGTTTACAATAATTCCGGTAATGAATTCACAGGAAGTAACAAATATCATACATCGGATAATCTGAATACCCAGGGGATCCCGCCATTTACCTGCCCTGCCCTGGGCAGTGCAAAACACCAGACACAATCCCCCAAGGACAAACATCGTCCAGTGGGAAAACCCCCGGAATACGATCTCAAATGTATAGTAAAGGCAGCCGCCGACTGCCCAAAGAAATAAGTATTCACTCATTTTTTTCATAGAAAAACGTCCTCACTTTTGTACATTTCCATACATAGTGTGGACGTTATTTCTGTCATTATGCATCCGGTGTGCCCGGTTTATTTTTCCACTGCTTCTCCGATATAATAAAATCCTTTACAAGTCAGAAGCCTCACCGGAACCAACGCTCCAATCATTTCCTTCGTACCTGGAAAATGTACCAGCAGATTATTGTCCAGCCTTCCGGTCACAAGAGACGGATCCTGATCGTTTACTTCCTCCACAAGAGCGGTACGGACTGTACTCTCAAATCTGGCACATTCTTTTGCCGCAATGGCCTGTACTTCCTTTAACAGACGGTCAAAACGGTCTTTGACCACTTCCTGCGGCACCTGACCTTCCATCAGGGAAGCCGGCGTACCTGTCCGTTTAGAATAGATAAACGTAAACGCACTGTCGAAGCGTACTTTCCGCACCACATCCAGCGTCTCCTGGAAATCCTCCTCCGTCTCCTGAGGAAATCCAACAATAATATCTGTCGTAAGGGAAATATCCGGCACAGCTTTACGGATTTTTTCCACCAGTTCGAGATACTGCTCTTTCGTATATCTGCGGTTCATCTTATTCAAGATCCGGGTACTTCCGGACTGTACCGGAAGATGCAGGTGGTGGCAGATCTTGGACGAATCTTTCATCACAGCGATGAGATCATCCGAAAGATCCTTGGGGTGAGACGTCATAAAGCGAAGTCTCTCCAGGCCATCGACCTTTTCTATTTCACGCAAAAGCTCTGCGAAGGTCATCGGATCTTCCAGAGTTTTCCCGTAAGAATTAACATTTTGTCCAAGAAGCATCACTTCTTTGACACCGTCTGACACGAGACGCTCGACCTCCCGGATGATATCTTTCGGGTTCCGGCTTCGCTCCCGTCCCCGGACATACGGAACAATGCAATAACTACAGAAGTTATTGCAGCCAAACATGATATTAACACCGGATTTGAACGAATATTTCCGATCACTCGGAAGATCCTCCACAATCCGATCCGTATCCTTCCAGATATCAATCACCATCCGTCCGGACTCAAAACGGGTGGCAAGCACCTCGGCAAACTTATAAATATTATGGGTTCCGAAAATCAGATCCACAAATCGATAACTTTTTTTCAACTTTTCTACAACATGCGGCTCCTGCATCATGCAGCCGCAAAGTCCAATAAGCATATGTGGATTCTTCCGCTTCACACGATTGAGCTGTCCCAAACGGCCATACACTCGCTGATTCGCGTTTTCCCGCACAGTACAGGTATTGTAAATGACAAAATCCGCTTTTTCTTCCTGGTCGATCATCTCGTATCCGATCTCCTCCAGAATTCCGGTCAGTTTCTCTGAATCTCTTGCGTTCATCTGACAGCCAAATGTCACAATTTTACAATACAATGGCCGGCCCAGTTCTTCGCTCTCTTGTTTCACATACTGTTGGCATTTTTTTATAAAATAGTACTGCCGCTGTGGCTCTGTGACCGGCGCCACATCCAGATGCTCGTACTCTTCCAGAATTGTACTCCACTTCTCCTGATCGATCATTCTTAGCTGCTCACTTTCCCTAAATATAGTATAAGATGTATTTATTTTTTATATTTAACTTCCAGTATTTGATTATACCACATACTGTCTTGGACAGGCAATATGAGTTTTTCTTCATCAATTCCGTGTTCTTTAAAAGTTGAATTTTACGAATATCTAACCGGATATACCGTAAGATTTTACGGAAAAGTAGTATAATAACATAAATACGGAGGTGTGTTCATGGCGGAAGTAGTATTAATAGTATTTCCAGTATTTATACTTGTAGTTATTTCTTTATTACTGTCAAAAAAATGGGATATGTCTGAAAAAGTTGATAAAGGAATCATGGTATGTTATTGGAAATTAAGTTATAGAAGAAAATTTATTAGAACATTATGGATGATTCCCATAGCGATTGTTATTATTTTTTATTTTCATACTACATTCCAATCCATCCTTCAGACATGCTTAGTTGCAACTCTATTGGCAATTATGCTGCTTATTCAAGCAATATATAATTATAGAAAATGGAAAAATGAAACCTGCAAGTAATGAAAATACATGAATAGCTAAAATTCCTATTTGACTATTAAATTGGTATCACGATAGAAGGCCAGTCGTATTCCTCCAATAGAGGAGCAAGACGACAGGCCTTTCGTTTCTATAATCCTGATTCAAAATCTGGTCATTCTTTTCCGGTCCTACCCAGCGTTGCTGGCAGCGATCTTCACACGACTCCAAAGATCACTGATAATCTTTTTTGTTTCTGCATTGTATACAAAAACTTCATCATTTTCATTATCTGTCCGCGGGATATAGGCATTAATTCCTTCATAGTCGCCTCCCTTCCCGGAAAGGTCATCCATAACTTCCTGATTTGACGAGGTATATCCTACATAACCGGAATTATCGTAAGCGCCGTCATAGTCGCTTGCATAATTGATAAACGCATGGGCCAGCTCCGGATTCTTTGCGTTTTTTGGAATCACCATCGCGTCCGACCAGAGGTTCGTTCCGGTATCCGGCATATAGTACCCCATGTCCTCGTTTTCCGCCATGACATAACTTGCGTCACCGGAATAGATCAGGCCAAGCGCCTTTCTCCCCTGCGCCATATTGTCGATAATCTCATCCGTGACAATCTCGGTATCCATAGTTTCTACACATGTTACAAGCCAATCATATGCCTCATTGAGTTCCGCCTGGTTTTCCGTATTCATGGAATACCCAAGCGCCTTTAAAGCCATCATAAAGGAATCCCTCTCAGAGTCATACAGATAGACGTCCCCTTTATATTTCTGATCCAAAAATATATTGTATCCTTCTCTTTCCAGATCTTTCAGATCCACTTTCGTCTTGTCGTAGACGATTCCAACCGTTCCCCAGAAATACGGAATGGAATAATCGTTGTCCGGATCGTATGGCAGTCCCAGAACGTCCTCAGAAAGCTTATCGAAACAATCCAACTTGGACTTATCCAGTTTCTGTAAATAGCCCTCTTCAATCAGACGCTGGATCATATAATCACTCGGCACGAGAATATCGTATGCTTCTCCATTCGCCACCTTGATATACATCTGCTCATTCGAGTCAAAGTTTTCCATGACAACCGTTGCTCCCGTCTCCTCTTCAAAGTCTCCGATAATATTTTCTCCGGTATATTCGCCCCAGTTATAGATATGAAGCGTCTGTCCCTCAAATGGGCGATCCGCTCCGCCACTACTGTGTTTTAATGTCGCCACAACAACCGCTACAACACAGCATACCGCAAGAGCCGGAATGAGTTTATGTCTGTGGCTCATTGCATTGGTCTTCCGGCTTTTCTTTGCCGCCAGCACAGGTACCAGATTAATCATCAGAAGTACGAGCGTAATGATCACCACAACGAGCGTAGAGACTGCATTGATACTTGGGTTGACACGTTTACTCATAGTATAGACTACAATACTTAAATTTTTCACGCCTCTTCCTGTGACGAAATAAGAAATAATAAAATCGTCCACTGACATAGTAAAGGCAATCAGTGCCCCGGAAAGAATCCCCGGTGTGATCTGGGGTACGATTACTTTCGTGAGCGCCTTAAACGGTGTAGCTCCCAAATCCATGGCGGCATCCGCCAGATTGGGATCCAAAGAACGGATCTTCGGCATTACGGAAAGCATGACATAAGGAATACAAAAAGCAATATGCGCCAAAAGCATCGTCACATATCCTTTTTCTATTTTAAAAGTGATAAACAGCAGCATAAACCCGATTGCGGTTACAATCTCCGGATTCATCATCGGAAGATTGTTCACCTGTTCCATGAGATTGCGGATCACTTTCCTGGAGCTGGACAGTCCGATGGCCGCCACAGTTCCCACTACGGTCGCAATCATGGTGGCAAGTATCGCAATACTAAATGTCGTATATAAAGCTGTCATCATATCCTGCGACTCCAGCATGTGCCGATACCAACGCAGGGAAAAACCGCTGAAACTGGTCAGAGATTTTCCATCATTAAAGGAAAAGACGATCATATAGAGGATCGGCACATAGAAAAACGCGATCATCAGAACCATCAGAACTTTTCCAAAGATACGATTTTTCTTTTTCATGCTTTCTCCCCCTTTCCACCCTGATTCCGAGTTTCAATTCTGCGGACAAGCATCATCAGGAGCATCATAATCACCGCCATAATCATAGAAATCGCGCTTCCGAAATTCCATTCTCCCACAGTGATGAACTGATTCTCAATCATGTTTCCGATCAGGAAGTACTGTCCTCCTCCCAGAAGTTTTGGAATGAAAAAGGAACTGACCGCGGGCAGGAATACCAATGTAATCCCATTAATGACTCCCGGCAGAGAAAGCGGAAGCGTTACTCTCCGAAATGTCTGTGCCGGACTCGCTCCCAAATCCGCACTTGCCTCCAGCAAGGAAGGATCCATCTTGCTAAGAGACGTCTGGATTTGCAAAATCATAAATGGCAGGAAATTGTACACCATACCAAGAAGTACCGAGCCCTCTGTGTAGAGAAGTTCTACATTTCCAAGGCCGAAAAATCCGAGAATACGCTGGATCATTCCGCCTTCACTGAGAAGTCCGATCCAAGCATATGTCCGTACCAGCATATTGATCCACATTGGAATCGTAATACAAAGAATCAGGATATTCTGTAGCTTTTCCCGGCTTCTGGCGATAAAGTAAGCCGCCGGATAACCTAAAATCAGGCAGATCACCGTCGTCTTAACCGCAATGACAAGAGATCGCCATAAAATCAAAAGGAAATCCGGATCCGTAAAAAACTTGACATAATGATCCAGGGTCAGGGAGAAAGAAACTATACTGTTTCCCGGCTCCATGACAGAATACATGGCAATCAATGCCATCGGAAGTATCAGCATCAGCGCCGCCCACACGATATAGGGAATCGCCAATTTTGAAAATCGTTTCATTTAAAATACCTCCCTGGACATAACATGGATATCCTCCGGGAAAAAGGTAAGCCCTACCTCCTGTCCTTCCTCGGTATAATCCGTGGTGTGAATTTTAAACTCTCGTCCTGTGGTAGAGAAGGTAATCTGGTAGACACCCTCTTTCACGTTCTCCGGCTCAAAATCATAGTCAACGCTGAGATCGACAGCTTCATCTTCATTACTCAGTTTCCATGCCTGAGCGCCCGCCCAAGTCTTCAGATCCGTATCGAGTGCCTGAGATTCCGTGATCTCATCCACAGTCTTGAAAAAATTAAACGCCATGACACCTTCGTTCGCTTTCTCATTTTTGACAAAAGGCTGATCCACTACATAGATGCTCTTCTCAATACTTGTCCCGTTAGATGTGGAGAAAGTAACCGGATACCGTCCCTCTTCCTTGGAAAGCTCATACTCTACCTTGGCGATGGAGATGAATTCATCCGCGTCCGGATCCCACGCCTGGGCGTTGGAAAGGGCGATAATCTCCTTATCGTCCAACTCTTCTACATCATCGATATCCACATAAAAATCGTTGGCACTGATCATCTCCTTGCCATCCTCACTTTTGATGTCGTGATTACGGATCACTCTCATATTGACGGTTACACTTGTCCCCGGCACTGTCTCCACCATGATTTCATAGTGAACTCCCTTAAACAGGACACTGAGTACTTCTCCTGTCATCTTTCCTGCGCTGACATCCACGATATCGATATCCTCCGGACGGATTACCACATCCACAGGCTCTTTTTCCTTGAATCCAAAGTCTACACAGTCAAAGGTAATATCATCAAACCGGACTTTATAATCCGTAAGCATCACACCCGGAATAATATTACTCTCCCCAATGAAATTCGCTACAAACCGGTTTGCCGGCTCATTATAAATATCCTGGGGTGTTCCCACCTGCTGGATTTCTCCGTTTTTCATAACCACGATCTTATCCGACATGGTAAGAGCCTCCTCCTGGTCATGGGTGACAAAGATGAAAGTGATGCCGACTTCCTGCTGGATCCGCTTGAGCTCGTACTGCATTTCTTTTCTCAGCTTTAAATCCAGGGCCGCAAGGGGTTCGTCAAGGAGCAGGACTTTTGGCTCATTGACAAGAGCTCTTGCGATGGCGACACGCTGCTGCTGTCCTCCGGAAAGTAAAGTGGTATTTTTATCTTCATATCCTTCCAAACCGATCAGCTTGAGCATTTTCATCACTTTCTGGTCAATAATGTCTTTACTCATCTTCTTGATTTTCAGCCCAAACGCAATATTTTCATACACACTTAAATGGGGAAACAAGGCATACTTCTGGAATACCGTATTGAGTTCCCTTTCATAAGGTGGTTTTTTACTGATTTCTTCTCCGTCAAAAATCACGGATCCTTCATCCGCATCCAGAAATCCACCCAGAATCCTCAGAAGCGTCGTCTTCCCGCAGCCACTTGGACCCAGAAGCGTGACAAATTCATTTTCAAAAATATCCAGATTGATTCCTTTCAGAACGATCTGCCCGTCAAAACTTTTCACAATATTGCGAAACTCGATCAGTTTTTTCTCTTCCATCTCATTTCTCCTTCCTAGAATACCGGCGGCGTTGTGATCCAAAGGATCTTTGCATCGCCTGCACCGTGATTATACAGATAATGGCTTTTTGACCCGTCCATATAGAATGTCTCCTGCGCCTTTACCTTGTACTTCCTGCCCCCTTCTTGTACAATCGTTACACTTCCCTTGAGTACATATCCAAACTCCTGTCCCTGATATGAGGAAATCACCTGACTTTTCCGATGGGAATGAAGCGTCAGAATAATCGGCTCCATCTGGTTTTTCTGAGCATTCGGGACAATCCACTCAATCGTATAATGTTCCTGCTCGTCTACGAAAAAGTCCTGTGTCGGAAATACAATCTGTGTCTCTTCCTCTTCCCGGAAAAAATCGGACAGATTACTTCCGAGAGCCTCCAGAATATCCTCTAAAGTAGCAATGCTGGGCGTTGTCTGCCCACGCTCTACCTGGGAGAGAAATCCTTTCGTCAGCTCACTTCTGGATGCCAGATCCCGAAGTGTCAGATCATTCTGAAGCCGTAGCTCCTTGAGTTTCTTTCCAATCTCCACCTATCGCACCTCCGGTTTTCTATTACTATACTTTTTGTTAAAAATATGCGAACTGAGTTTAATTATACATGCCTGCCGACAAAATGCAACAGGTTTTGATTATTTTTTGTCCCATTTGGGTAACAGTTCAGCCATGTACAAAGTCACAAAAATCTGAGTTCCAACTTGTTTGAAAACGAAGATTTTTGTGTACTTTGTATATGGCGTTCTACCATTAGCGAGGATGTAGCCACGTAAGTGGCGATAAAAGCCGCATAGCGGCTAATCCGAGCTGTTATGGCTGAACTGTTACCCATTTGACTATGATGCCTCCTCCAGGATTCTAAGGACAAGATCTGCTGTTCCTACCTGATAGCCGCTTGACGCATAGATTACGTTCTGTTCTCCCCTTGTCACAGCAAGAAGAGGAAGCTTTTCGTGATCCACATACAGTCTTCGTCCGACAGAAGGTACATGCTCCTCAAAATCATCATAAAACACCCTGATATCTGGGAAGAGACGTAGGATTTTCTCAAAGAGGGGATGCTCCCATGCTTCCTTGGATGAAACAAAAAACAGGATACGGGAAGTCCAATCCTCAAATCGTTCTCGTTCTTGGATCATCTCATTCAAAATATGTTCTGTCGGTTCTTCCCCTGCTTTAAGCCACAAAAGCACATGGGCTCCGTCACCGGTGAGTACCCGTGAAGAACACTTGTCTCCATCTTCTGTATGGACCTCAAACTCCGGAAGGGATAAGGATTCCAGCATTTCCATCAAATTACTTTTCCTGGACTGTAACTGTACTTCCCTATGTTCTCCTGGAGTAAGAAGGAACTGACAAGCCGCTGCATGAACAGTTCCGTTTGGGAGTCGGGTGGCCGTCATCAGCCGGTAGGTACCGGATTCCAGAAAAATCTCTTTTTTTTGCTTTTTCCATCCCTCATCCCTCAGACGAAGAACTTTCTGCTCTGTTGCTGATATCCTGGTGAGACTCCAGTTCTGAGAATACCGCCATGTTCCTGGCTCCTCAGCCCTCAAAACAAGCACACAGTCTTTTCTTCTGTTAGGATCTGCCGCCATAAACCGGCCTTGCTTCCAATACTCCGGCGTCCCGTCCGCTTCATTAAGCCTTGCCGCAATTCCAAAGCTTCTTGCCATCGCTACAAATAGCACTGCTTTTGATCTTCTGCTTCCACATCGTATCCTAAAACAGGCAGCCGGTGTTGTCAAAACAGTACTCCGTTCATGCTCCGGACATTCCCGGATCTCCTGGCAAATCCATGTCCATAAGGATTCCGGATTGTTCCGGAATCGCTCCTGCGCTTCTTTTGGCACTTCATGTTGAAACCACCTTCGGTAAGGTGTCAGAATCTCGTCCTCAGCCCTTGGGTTTAACATATGTTTTATAAATATCTCTTCCGGTACCGTACCCGCATAAAGCATCGCACCACTCAGGTGGTCTTTTAACACATCCAGCCGAACGTCTGTCTGGTCTTTTGCTGTCAGGATCTTCAGAAGTGCCCTTCCCATCCTCTGTTCTTTCTCACTTTTTCTCTTTTGTTCGTTCACAAATACATTTCTGTCCGGATTTTCCCACGCTTTTCGCTTTCTCTCCTGCCGGGTCCGCAAGGCCGCAAGTCTTCTTGCTCCTTCCTCTTTCTGGGCAGCATCCGGTCGTCTGGCCACCGGAGTCCGGTCAGACGGCGGAATCATATCAAACTCCTGCCAAGAGTATTCTTCTATGTTTCTTTGCAGTGTCAGCGTTATACGGCTGTCCCTCCTTGTATCCAGAATCTCTTCTGCCGCTTTGTCCTGCCGTCCACAATACAGATGAAGGCTTCCTGCTCCGCAGGAAAGCCGCACTTTCCCCTCCATGTCTGTATGGCAGTTTGCAATCGGACGGAATGCGGCATAGTTGACAACTTCAAAAGAAACCGGGAGATCCGGAACCGGCCGTCCCTTTTCGTCTAAAACAAGGACTTCCAACGTCTGAACTCCATCTGCGTACCTGCGAATCTCGTTTTCCATGGTCACCATGCCCTCTGATCCGATCTCTTCTTCCCGAAGACTCTCTGGCTCTTCTGTATCGTAGTTCCACGCTTTCCTCTCCCCGTCAAAACGACGGGCATGAATCAGCATGGCTCTGGAAGCCGCATATTCAAACCACCCCAGATCCAGAAGCGGTTCCGGTTCACACGCTCCAAGATAATGCCAGTTTCCGTCCACCCAGACTTCCACCCATGCATGATTATCATCACAGTGGGACCAGTACGGCGCATAAACCTGACGGGCGGGGATACCCGCGCTTCTTAGGACATTGACCGCAAAGACGGACTCCTCTCCGCACCGGCCGTACCCTCTTTTCCAGACGGACAGCGCAGATAATGTGCGGTCATCCCCCGCTTCATAAGCCACCTCCCCGGCACACCAGTAATTGATTTCCAGTACCGTTTCAAGAGGTGATTTCCCCCGGATCTGTTCCTGAATCTGATGATAAAAGAGTGATCTGCACGGGCGGATCTCTTCCTCGTTGACCCGATGAAATAACACATATTGCAGGTAAACGGATTCTGGGAGCTCCCGTACCTCCTCTTTTTCCTCATACAGACGCACGCCATGCCGTACAAAGTCCAGGTACGTCTCCACCGGATTGTTTGCGATATCGCTGTATGGCATAAACGCGTACAGATACCGCATGGCAAGAGCTTCTTCCTCAGGAAGTGTCCGGATCACCAGCTCAACCGGATCCAGGATCGCTCCTAAATCTTGTCTTACCTTCTCATATGATTCTTTAATTCTCATTCGGCTGTGTTCTAAAAACATTTGTTTCTTCTCCTTTGCCTCTTCCTATAATCCTGTTCTGTCTGCCGCTTCATCTCACAGCCGCTTCAAAACTTCCCTTGCCCTTCTCACCGTCTCACCGGAGGTGCGGTAAATCTCATATTCACTCAGCTTCGCAAGCCCCATATGGACATTCCTGTTTCGGTATGTCATGGCGCTTTCGAGCTTCTCTTTCGCCGACATATGGTAGGCGCAGATTCCCGTCTGGCGGTAAAGTGATTCGATTCCTTCCGGCGTGACGCCCCCGCCGGCCTGAATACAGATTTCCCCCTGGCTTTCCTGCTGCAGCGCGGCCAGTAATTTTGTTCCCTCCATACAAGTATTTTTCTGTCCGGAGGTCAAAATTGTCTGAATCCCCATTGTTTTCGCCACCGCAAGAGTCTCCATCGGTTCCTTGCACACGTCAAAGGCTCGGTGAAGGGTCACTGACATGCCGCCCCGCTCTTCCAGAAGCGCTTCCATCCGGTCCCGGTCCAGTATTCCGTCCGGCTTCAACATCCCAATAACGATCCCATCAGCTCCCCGGTCACGAAACATCCTGATCTCCTCTTTCATAATCCTCCACTCATAGTCTGTATAACAGAAATCTCCAAATCTTGGGCGAATCAGTATATGAACGGGAATATGTATCTCCTCTCTTACTGCCTCAAACAGCTTGATTCCCGGTGTTGTCCCGCCGATCATAAGATTCTGGCAAAGCTCCAGCCTCGTAGCCCCGCCCCGCTCTGCCGCCACTGCGGATTCCACTGAGTCCACACAGATTTCCAAGATAAACGACTGCATTTCAACCATTTCCTCCTCACCTGCGTTCCTGTACAGGAACGAATCTGGGAACAGTATACCGCAGTTTTGTCAAAAACGACAGACTTAACGGGAAAAGCGGCGAAAAAAATACACGACGATCCGGACAAGCCCAGAAAGAAGCAGCACTCTTCTCATCGTTTTGGAACTCATCATTTCATAGAGCCAGGATCCTTTTGGAAACCGAACGGCCAGAATCCCTATGAGATCCTCCGCAGATACTGGTTGGAAATCTTCCCGGTCATTGGCATCTCCTTTGGTAATAAATCCTTCTTCTTCTCTTCGTATGACTCTGTGTAACACCATCTGTCCGTTTCCATTCTCAAACGCAATCACATCTCCTGTCTGAACGTCCTCCTCCCGACAGCTTTGAATGTAGACCATATCTCCTTCAACGATTTCCGGCTTCATAGAGCCAGACAACACACGAACTGGACGGATTCCGAAAAAAGCAGGCATCACAAAAAACAGCACAAAGGAAAGCGCGCCCAAAAGGAGCAGCGTATCAATTCTTCGAAACCATTTATCCATGCCGTCGTCTCCGCCTTTTTATCAGAAGGATACCTGTCAGTAAGGCGCCTCCTGCCATACATCCATAAAGAATTACATGACTGTTCTCCCCGGTTTTGACCGACTCCTGTCCTGCCGGAACCGTAGTATCCTCTGACACTGCCCGAAACGTCCAGGTAAGTGTGGACTCCCGCAGACGGTATGTATTATCCATGTCTTCCGGAAAACGGAGAAAGAATATGAGATTTTCTTTCTCATTTTGTTCATACGTTTCAAGGAAAGCAAATTGCCCCAAGGATTGTTCCGAAGGACTTCCTTGGCAGAGAACCGTACCATCTTCCTTTTCTACCCAAAGTTCCGCCTGTTCCAGAAGAAGTTCTTCCTCTGTCTCCAGCTTCCAGTATACATCTTCCGGCCGGCCGCTCCGGTTATCGATCTGAAGTTCTCCTTGGATGACATCTCCTGGAACCAGTGTTCCAAATTCTGCGAAAAACGTGTCCGGTACTGTTATGATGTCGTCTCCTTCCAGCACGACCCGGCACGTTCCTTTCCGGGGTGTCAAAATCCGAAGCTGGTCGCCCGTTTTCCCGGATACTTTCTGAATGACCTGATCTCCCCATGGATGCTCAGACGTAAAATCCGGCGTAAAATTTCGGCTCTGAATGGCGTCTGCTGCCACATGAATCCGGATCTCATCCTCCCCTCCCTGTTCCCAGGTCTCTGGTAAAGTAAATGCTGTAAAAAGTCTCACCGTTTCTCCATGCTTTACGACATCGGTATGGTAGAAATACTCCCCTTTGCGAACACAGTTACCGGGAATCCCGGAAAAGGACGAGATCGGAATCTCCCGATTACTTTTTGCTTCCGCCGTCATCTGATAACGGATCAGGCAATTCTCACCCAGATTTTCAATCTCCGTGATCATCGTAATTTTCTGTCCCGGCAGAATATGTTCCAGATCTTCCCACCCCTTTTCTTTTTTCTCGTCTCCATAGCGATGCATCCGGATCCGGACTTCTCCAGAACGAATCGTAGTCGTCACTTCCCCTTCTTGTACTGCCCCGGAGGCAGTCGTACCACACAGCATCCAGCACAACAGAACAGCTATGATACGTCTTTTTCTTTTCTTCACCTTCCCACCTGCTTTCCAAAGAAATTGATCTCGACATCATTGTGACTGAACTCACTATAGTTCGTCAGCGTATTGCAGAAAGTGGCCTTTGCCGTATCGTGGTCTTTTGTATCCAGGATAACTTTCTCCCCCTCCACCTCTCCATTTTCCACTTCCCGGATACCGGTCAGCGCATAACGGGAAACCGGGATTTCCCGCACCGTCCACATACCAGCGGGAATCTTCATTGTAAAAGACTTCCGATAGATCTGTCCCGTCTGAAACTGTTCCGGCATCTCCAGAGATTCGTAGTAGGTACGTCTGACCCCGTTATAATCAGTTCCTGTAATTTGAAACAGAAAAACCGGAGTCCCAAAGTCCTCCCATTTTCCGGTCACTTCTTTTGTGATTGTCACTACCGGATTCTTTTCGTATACAGCTTTGATATGGTGATCTGCATTGACTTTTGTAAAGGAATAATCTAAGAGATGCTGATTCTTATCAATCACTTTTTGATCCACTGTGATGTATTTCAGATAGTATCCCGTCAATGGGGCATAAGAAATCCGCATACTTCCTCCTGCGGGAACTTTCAGATTGGAGGCGGTAATGGAGCCATTTTCAGCCTCCGTTGTGATTTGATAATAGAATGAAGTCCGTACTGTTTTTGACTTCTTTGGTGAATTTTGATCTACCGCAAGAGATGCCTGATTAGAAACGATATTAGAGGAACCGAATGTATAGTCTTCCCGTTTATGTACCTGAATCCGTATCTCAAAGGTGCGTCCATACATCCAGTCTGTCGATGGATCTCTCACCGATACCCGTACCTGATTGCCGGTTCCTTCTGACGTCTGAATAGAAAAATAGGAACTGACATCTGTCTGATTATCCGCGTCATACACTTTGACCTGATCCACATGAAGCGGTTCTGGAACCGGATCCGTTAGAATCAGACTTTGATAATAATCCGCCTGCTGACATTCCGGTACTTTAAAGTTGATAAAATAGGTGAATGGTTCTTCTCCATGTACTTCTTCCCGATCCACAAGCTTCGTCGGAACCGGAGGTGTAAAAGGACCATATCCTTTTGCGGAACCGGCGATCCACCCAATCAGCGCCCCCATCTGATCTGATACGTCCGCACTTGGTTCTCCGATCAGATAATGTTCAAATCGCTCATAATCATTCTTGATTTTCTCAGGTACATATTGACTATAGGTAAAACTGCCCGGGAAAGCGACTCCTCCTCCTACCCGCAGGGAAAAAGAGGATGTATTTTTATATTGGACTTGTACACTGTCCTTATCATATTCCTCGGAATTCACATTCTGGGCATAAAAGTAATAAAACCCATCCCGTTCGATGTAATATGCTCTACTGTCCTGTGGAACGGAAATTCCAACCGGATGGTCTCCTTTTTTCACTCCAAAGATTTGCCCATAATCCAAATCTTCTGCCCGGTATGTCATATCTACAGCGAGGGGTCTGCCCTGATCATCCAAGATCTCCAGTTTTGCTTCATACCAGATGTCGCTAAACAAAAGCCCATAGAAGTCTACTGTCTTTGAAAACGCGACTCCCAGAAGAGGATAGTACCGTTTCCCCTCTTCAGTGCGATACACATCCCAGTCTGTAAAGGTAATCCGAAGATTGGTATTCTTCCCTTTATAGCTGCCCATATTAGTCAAATAACAGGAGATTTTCCCTTTTTGTGTATCGCTTGTCACGATCTGCCCCCACCGTTCCACTCCTTGTCCCGTCTGCTGAAAACGCTTCGGATTAGAAACTCCGCTTGTATCTGTCCAAGTACAGGTACTTCTGTCTGTCCGCTTCAGCCGGAAGGAATAATCTGAGTCTTCCTCTTCCCCGTATTTCTTTACCGTGATAGGGGAACCCTCTTCCCTGGAAGCCTCAAGGGCGCTGACATGTTCCGCTCCCTGTACGGGAAGCATTTCAAAACAGACCGCCGCCATGACGGCGGCAATTCCTGTGATCCACCGTTTTACTTTCACGCTTCTGCCTCCTGTTCTCCCTTGATGGAAGCAAACGCTTCCCGGGCCGTGTCATATCCCTGTGCCTGCACTGTCTCCTCATAAATCAAGACGCGAAACGCGCTCTGTGCCCCCCCTGTCGTCACATGGGTAAACAAAGGCTTCGTCTCTTCCCTTCCGCCAAGGATGCTGCGATAGTAATAGTATCCGTCCGCCTGCTTTTCTGTCCAGTTTTTTGTATCAAAATCTATGGAAACCGGAAGATTGGGCTGATCCAACTCCACAAACACCCTCACATAGCATGGAGTATGGGAATCGTTTTTCACCGTCACTTTCTTCGGATAAACAGTATCCGTCGTCACCTGATCCGGCGGTTCGAATTCCTCCTCAATATGCGATGTATTATCCCCGGTCTTCAGGACATTGTTCTTCTCATTCTGATGGGAGAAATAAGCCGATGCATCCAGTACAACCGCACTCCATGCTGCTGCCACGAGAATGGACAAAAGCAGCACACAGAGATTCCTTTTTCTCTTTTTCATTTGTTATCCTGCCTCCCACCTATGAATTTTGTTTCAGATAAACTTGAAAGATATCGGATGGCGCTTTGGATTCCCCGATATGCTCCGCCTGGATTGCATAACTTTTCACCGGAATATTGAGCGTCTCATCGTCAATCTGCCCTTCCATCACATTGGCCAAGGTAACACTGTTAAAAAGTGCTCCCGTCGTCTCGCCCTTCTTCAAAACTTTGCACTCCTGTTCGGTTCCATAGGCATAGATATATCGATGGGCTGTCACCTTACCGGATGAACTGACGTCCGACTCCTGAATCTGTACCCAGCCGTCATTGACCTTGTAAGTAAAAAGCTCCGTGTCTGCTTTAGGAAGTTTCTTCCCATCCGCTCCTACAGTAATGATATTTCGCACCGGGATCTGAACTTCCAGGAAGGCGTAGGCATCATTTGTTCCGGTATTGGTGATCCTCGGATCCTTTTTCACTGTCTGATTCGGAGTCAGGTCGGTCTTTTCATCAGAAGGTACTTTGTCCCAGTCCGGCTCCTCTAGTCCGGTTTTGACGTTTCCGACAGTCAGTGTATTTGTCTTTTCCTGGGCATCTGTGAAATAGGCAGAAATCCCTCTGACTGTGGCTGTCGCGGCAACGACAAGCAACACAATGATCATCACCTGTTTCCCTATTCTTTTTTTCCTCATACGTTTTCCTCCATGTCTTGTTTTCTGGCTGCATCATATGTGTTCAGTCAATCAAAGGCCTCACCCCCTCCAAACATGAAGTTTTTTTAAATCTGGATCTCCGAAACGGATCATGTTTCGGTCTCGAATATAGAAAATATAGATAAATAGAACAATCAGAACGGGACAACGATCTGCCCCTCTTAGAAATGTTTAAAGTATATCACGCTCTTTCTAAAAAAGCAAGAAAAAAGACTGCGCTCTTTCACGCAATCTTCTTAAAATTTCAGACAAACTGATTTTGTCTTTCGTCGTATTCATATCCGATACCGGACAGCGGCACGCAAATCGCATCTTTTTCGATTTCCAGATCGTCGCACAGAACGTCCAGCGACGGGTAGAAATCCCTCAGCTTCATATTGACGATGCTAAGAAGCATCGCCGGATCTTTCGGCAAGTCTGCCATCTTCTCTCACATCCTTTTCCTACTCGTAACACTTTTGGTCCGTCACAATGATTGCAGGACGGATATCATGCAATGCAAACGGCACTTCTTCCATTACCTGTTCTTCAAAACAGACAGCAAGAGTTTGCATTTGGGGATGCTGTTCCAGATACCGGTCGTAGAATCCTCCTCCGTAACCGATCCGGTGCCTTTTCTTATCAAACACAGCCCCCGGAAGCACTATCAGAACCTTGTCATCCGACTGGCTTTCGAAGACAGGGCATTCGGCCTTTGGCTCCCTGATCCCATAAGCACCACTTTCAAAATCTTCCCAGATCTTCACCCGGTAAAACTCCATCTCCTTTCCCTCAACCCTGGGACAGAAGACTTCCTTACCCATCTCCCATCCTGCCTCGATCAACATCCCGGTCTCCACCTCGGAACGAAAATTCCGGTAAATTAAAATTGAAGACGCACGAAGAAAACAGCTCATCTTGCAGACCCGATCTGTAATCTCCATGCTCTTCTGTCTCCGTATTTCTGCCGGTATCCTGTTTCTGATATCAAGAACCTTTTTTCTGATTTCCTTTTTTTCCATACTTTTCACCAAGATTGATAATTGTTCCATCTTTTTCTTTGATGGAAATCTGATTAAGCTGTCCCCGTAGATTCTCCCGGAACGCCTCGATGTATTCCTGGCGCAGAATCTTCTGTTCTTTCTTCTCCGCTTCCGTCAGCCCTTCTGCTTTGGACTTATGATAAAGCTCGTTGATTCTTTTGATCTTTTCTTCTTTCATCCTCTTGTACCTTTCCTAATTAACTGGAATAATTCTCCAGAAATCCGTAAAGTTTTTCCACCGTCCGTATCTCTTTCCCATCAAGGATCTCCTGACGGACGTCCTCCGGCAAATCCTCCACCACAATATTGGTATACTCATAAATCGTCTTTTTATCTGACTTATAGACGGCAATAAAGCCATTCAGATCTTTCAGATAAAAAACTTCCTCCTTACTGACATCCCCTTCAGCGGCTATGGCAGCCTCCTCTTCCCTGGCCGCCTGCACAATTTCCTGTTTTAATCTGGCCTCCTCTTTCGCCTGATTTTTGGAGTACTCAAAACTGAACTGGTAAGCCGCCCCGATCAGGGCTACACATCCGAGAAAAAGAGCAAAAAGCCCGATACTGTATTTTTTCATAGAAGCACACTCCTTTTTCATACAGTATCTGCTCTTTTTTTTAAATTATACAAGTTTTCCCAAAAGCTGCTCGAACGGCAGGCCGTCTCTTTCGTTTCCTGCTTGCCCCGCCTTTTCCTGCAGACAGGCCGCCACAAAGTTATGTGCCTGAAACGCCGCTTCTTTCAAGGTCGCCCCTTTTAGTATTGCTCCGGCAAGCACAGCGTCGAATAAATCACCTGTACCGTGGGATTGGTACAGAACTTCGGTCTCTGTGTATTGCTCTACAAAACCGCCCTCAACAATCGCCATTCCGATCCTGTGCTCTCCTACATTCGTTCCGGTGATGATACCTTTTTTCATCCCCATCTCGCAAAGCCGGGAGACAATAGCATGAAGCCCCTCCCCCGTCATCCCTTCTTCATAAGGAACACCGCTTAATAAAGCAGCCTCCGTCAGATTCGGAAGCAACAGATCCGCTTCCCCCAAAAGAGCGCACAATGCTTCTCTATAGCTGTCATCAAAATTGGAATAGTACTTCCCATGATCTCCCATAATCGGATCACAGATTACAAAAGGCGCCGGCCCTGTCTTTAAAAGCTCCAAAACCGTTTCTACCATCGGAACATTTCCCAGATATCCTACAAACACGCAGTCAAACGTGATGTTCTCTCTTTGAAAATGCCGCAGACTCTCTTTCAAATAGTTTCCCGGCACCGGGAGGATCTCCGGTTTCCCGAAACCTCCGGTATGGGTAGATAACAGCATGGTCGGAAGCGGACAGACTTCAATCCCCATTACGCTGAGGACGGGAATCATATTCATCATGGCCGCTTTTCCTACTGAACACAAATCATGGATCAATAACATTCGTTTCATCAATCACCCTCTATTTCAGCAAATGTACTTTCTGTAACATTCTGGCAATCTTTGCTCCTTTTGGAAGTGCCAGGATTTCTGCTTCTGTCAGGCCGCCGATCGCGAGCAGGCTGATCCCATAGACGCAAATTCCAACTACAATGGCACTCAATGTCGCAATCGCGCTGCTGATA
This sequence comes from Sellimonas intestinalis, assembly GCF_001280875.1. Taxonomy (GTDB): domain Bacteria; phylum Bacillota; class Clostridia; order Lachnospirales; family Lachnospiraceae; genus Sellimonas; species Sellimonas intestinalis. The sequence goes on from NZ_LGAJ01000003.1 coordinate 702,302, forward strand.
ACCAGCGCCAAAACAAATTGTAGCACAAAGACAACAATGCCCATGATCACAGCAGCTACTGCCGGGTAGACAAAGGTTCTCTTCTTCTCCTGCACATATCCGACCGCCTCCCGGAGATTGTGTGAGTTCAGGATACACATGGCCAGACCAAAGATTACCTTACTTGCTACTACCGCATAGATACTCCAGTGGAAGAATACCAGCATCACAAAAAGCGCGGCAATATGTATCACAAGAGATGTCGCCGCGTTTTTTACTGGAGCCATCATCCGGTTGACACCCTGCAACACTGCATTGGTCAGTGTGGATGCCGCATAGAAGATGATGGAAATCGATCCAATACGGAAGAGATTTGCCGCCACCGTGTTATCGATGGAACCCCAGATCAGATCCAGCATCGGCTTTGGAATGACAAAAAACGCAACCGCGCTTGGTACGGCAATGAGCATCGTCACGCGCATTGCCATCTCGATCTTCTGATGTACCTGTTCCTTGTTCTGCTTCTCATAGGCACGCACAAGCGGCGGCACGATAGACGAACCAAGCGCGTTTGCCATAAAGAGCGGCACATTAAACAATGTATAGTACTGTCCCAGACTTCCAAGCAAAGCGGCACAGTGCTTTTCTGAAAATCCCTGTGCAGACATAATGCTGCTGAACATAGCGCTGTCAATGACATTCTGAATATTGTAAACAGTAGAACTCAAAATAACAGGTGCGATCGTCAGAATCAGTACCTTGAAAATAAAACCAAAGCTCTCCTGACGCGTTGTCCTGTCCCTGCGGATTCTCTTGTTCAGCTTTCCTTTGTACGCATAGAAAATCAGCACAAGAAAGAGGAGGGCAATCAGGCCTCCGATAATGACTCCTAAAGTCGCTCCGGCTGCGGAAAAGGCCGGTGCGTAGAGATCATTTCTCTGATCGGAACTGACGGTTTTTCCGTACTGAAGCAGGACATATGCTCCAATGATGCTGACAACGGCGTGGATCACCTGCTCCAGAATCTGGGATACCGCAGTTGGAACCATCGATCCCTGCCCTTGGAAAAATCCTCGAAGCACACCCATCACAGATACAATGACAAGTCCCGGCGCCAGCACCCGAAGGGCATAGGCACTCATACTCATCTTCATCACGCCTCCCGCAAGCAAATCCGCCCCGAAGAAAATGATCAGGCTGATACCGCCTCCAACAACGATGGCAAAAAGGAGCGCCGCCTTAAAGATTCGGTATGCGTTCTTTTCCTGATGCCTGGACAGTCTGGCCGAAACCAGCTTGGAGACCGCAAGCGGCATACTGTAGGATGTCAGAATCAACGCGATACTGTAGATCTGATACGCCACCTCATAAAACCCCTGTCCGGTCGTCCCCATAATGTTTAAAAGAGGAATCCGGTAGATCATTCCTATGATTCTGGAGATCATTCCGGCCGCCGCCAGAATTCCTCCCTGCACAAGAAACTCATTTCCGTTTTTCTTTTTACCCATAAAACACCCCTCTATTATCTTTTCTCATTTGCAATTTGGAACCTGGAAATCCCCAGGCGCTCCAGAATTTCATTTTGCTTCTTTTCCATCACAAGCCTCTCCTGCTCCTCCATATGGTCATAACCGAGCAGATGCAGCATACTGTGGGCAATCAAAAAGGCATACTCCCGAAGGGGGGAATGTCCGTATTCCTCAGCCTGGGAGATTACCTTTTCCTTGGAGATCACGATATCCCCAAGAAGCGCTTCGCCGCTTTCCGGATGAAAACACTCTGGCTGATTCTCCAGAAAATCAAATTCTCCCGCCGTCTCATATTCAATCATAGGAAATGACAGTACGTCAGTCGGTCTGTCTATCCCCCGTTGCTCCCGGTTCATCTCTCGAATCGCTTCATTGTCCGTGAGCAGGATCTCGACCTGCGCTTCATAAGGGAATTCCTCATAATCAAGCGTCTCCTCCACAACCTGCTCTGCCACTTTCCGGCAGTCAACCGGAAGCCGGATTTCAGATTCTTCTTCTAAATATATCGTCATATTAACCTCTGTATTTCTTACTTTTTCTCCTGGTTCCCCGTCTCTGGCTTTCCTCTTTTTTCTCATAATTCTCGTAAGCCTTGACGATCTTCTGTACAAGCGGGTGGCGCACTACATCCTTGCTTGTCAGGTGGCAGATGCTGATGCCGTCCAGACCGTTTACTACCCGGACCGCCACATCCAGGCCCGACGTCTGTCCCGACGGCAGGTCCTTTTGTGTCTCATCTCCCGTGATGACGACCTTCGACCCAAAGCCAATTCGTGTCAGGAACATCTTCATCTGAGCCGGGGTTGTATTCTGTGCCTCATCCAGAATGATGAAAGCATTATCCAGGGTTCGCCCTCTCATATAAGCAAGGGGCGCCACCTCAATGAGCCCTTTCTCCGAATTTTTCAGAAAGCTTTCCGCTCCCATAATCTGGTAAAGGGCATCATACAGCGGCCGCAGGTACGGATCAATCTTGCTTTGAAGATCCCCCGGAAGAAATCCGAGCTTTTCCCCTGCCTCTATGGCCGGACGCGTCAGAATAATCCTTGCGACCTCATTGTTTTTAAATGCCGCGATTGCCATGGCCATAGCCAGATATGTCTTTCCTGTACCGGCAGGGCCGAGTCCAAAGACAATCATGTCTTTTTTCATTGCGTCCACATAGCTTTTCTGTCCCAGCGTCTTTGCCTTGACAGGCTTCCCCTGAACCGTATAGGCGATCACTTCTTTATCCATCTCCAGAACATCGCCCGCCTCATCCTCCATTGCAAGCGAGATGAGATAGTTTACGTTCTGTTCGGTAATCACATTCCCTCTGCGGGACAGTTCCAGAAGCTTTTCCAGAATCTCCTGTGCCCTCTTCGTCCTGCCCTCTTCCCCCATGATCTTGATCTCGCCGTTGCGCTCGATCAGTGTCACATGGAACGTGCGCTCTATCTTCTTTGCATAGGTGTCCAACTGACCGAATACATTCGCTTCATGCTCAGTTGGTATCTGCATTGTTCTCTCCAAGATTCCCATGTTCTGTCTTTCTTTCCTTTCCGCATGATTCCAGAAGAATCATTGTTCCTTTTGCTCTTGCACTTTGCGTGTCCTTGTATATTTTAACATTATTCTCAAGAATTTGAACCCCTTTTTTTCTTAAATCCTCACAGAAGCGGTCAAATTCCAAGCTCAAGATCTCCTGATATTCTTTTTTTGAGTACGTTTTTTTCACTTCTCGATACGATACTTCCTCCCGGATCCCAAAGGAAAATGGAAATGGAAAACTTAAGGAAAACCCTGGACGGATCTCCGAGGAGGATACTTCCCGTCCTTTTCCCTCCTCAACTTTCTGCCCCAGCGTGTATTCTTTTTGTGCTGTCCGGAGGAAAATCTGGCGTTTTTTCTGCTTTTCATATTTTTTGACCGTATAAGATAGGTCCAAAACATCCTCATAGTTTTCCTTTGTTTTTATCTTGATGTCGGCATCCGCATTCACATACTGATAGCCTACAACCTCCTGGCTGTCGTTTTTGATCTCCACGCGTCCGGACACAAGCAGGTCCCCCGCCTTCACTTCATCCCCCGCATGAACCATAGGAACGCCGGACCGGGTCACAATCTCCTGGATGACACCATCCTTTTCCGCAATGAGATCGTTTCCCTCCTCCACTGGATTTTCTTCACTGATTTCTCTGGAATCGCTGTTTTCCTTGACGTCAATGTGGATCTGGCTTCCTTTTAGCGAAGCTGATACCCAGATAATATCGTCGTATTCTTTTCGAATCATCCGGGCAATCCCGGCACAGTCCACCGAAGAGGCCATCATTCCGCAACGAACATTCTGTTTTCGCAAAAATGACAGAATCGTCTCATCTGTTCGGACATAGTTGCCGCTGATTTCGATATTCCAGATGAAAAGGGAAAGGATATATACGAGAGCGATGCATCCAAAAGCCCCCGCAAAAAAAATCTTCCTTTTACGGTGCCGGAACAGGAAAAAAGGAAGACCGTTTTTTTCAAGAATTCGCAGATTCGTGCCGGTCTTTTTTAAAATCGGTTTGAGCTTTTTCATGCCGGCAATCGTGATATTCATATCATAAAAATTACGGCCCGGTAACAGTCCCCAGACCGGAATCTTCCTGTATTTGCACAGATTCAGAAATCGTTCGGGAGAATATCCGGTAATCCGTATCCGGACATATCCCTTTATATACCGCAGGATCCGTGTCAGCAATATGCCTCCTCCTTTTTTTCAAACTCCACCTTCCAGATCTTCCCGGTAATTTTCATCTCATCGTTCATATAGTATTCTATACACATTCGTTTTCCGGTAATCCGGATCGTTCCGGCTTTTGTTTTCACCCGGATTAATTCCTGGGTATATTCCTGAATCCCCCGGTAATTTTCTATGGAGACTTCACACTGTCCGGTCAGATGGATCAACGGAAGCCCCATAATCACATCTTTTGGTGCATTTGCCGTCTCCGCGATCCTCTGCCGGATCCCGTCTGCGCGCGTCTCTTCCTGCCTGTTCTGGTTTCTTCGTCTGCTCCCCATCTGTTTACCGCACATCTTGTTTTACTGGCAATATATGCAAAGCTTCCGTTTCCTATACGTTCTCACTTTGTCCTGTTTCTTTTGGCTTTCTCTCTTTTCCTGTGAAGGACAGCACGTCAATGCAGTATACATCCGCCGCCTTCAAAAGTCCTTCATCAAACGTATGCTTGGCCTCTGGCGCCAGATGTTCCATAATCTTTTCAAATCCATGCAGCTTTTCAACGGCTTCTGTCAGTTTCCGAATCTTCCCGGTTCCCATGACGCTCTGATAAGCAAAAGAATAAGAACAGGTATATGTTCCTCTGATGACACCTCCTTCCCGGTCCAGTTCCAAGGCGACAACCGGTTCGCGGGAAAAAGCGTCCGCTTTCCGGCCTTGTGACGCAGAATGAAAATACAACTTTAAGGATGGTGCACTGTCTTTTATATCCTCCCATTCGTATCCGTAATTGACCGGAACAATAAACATTCCTTCCTTATCCATAGCTCCAATCCGCACAACCACACAGTCGTCAATCAGCTCCCTCAGTGTCTCCTGATCTTTGATTTCCCGATTTTTTAATCTCATGCTTCTCATGGCAATCCCTCTCTTTTTGTCATTATAAAGATGCTAAAAATGCAATCGCTTTGCGTATTCCTGCAATGTCTCCGTTCGATAGATCTGCCGGATCTTTTCCCGCTCCTCAGGGTGACAAAGCGCACGATAAGTCCAAAATTCTTTCAGTCTCGAGAGTACGTGCTGTTCGTTTCTGATCTCTTTCTGGTATGCGACATACAGCTCATACTGAAGATCTTCCCATGTCGCCGTTTTTCCCTTCGTTCTCCGGATTCTGGAAAGTAATAACGGATCTCCCAGGACGCCCCGCCCAAACATGACCGCCCTGCTTTTTGGAAATGCATAATCCCACGCCTCATATTCTTCCAGAGTAAACAGATCCCCATTATAACAAAGCGGCAGACTACTCTTCTCCCTGGCAAATCGATATATTTCCCAATGTACCGTTCCGGTATAGAATTCTTTCGCTGTACGTGGATGAATGATAAGTTCGGAAATCGGATACAGGTCAAATACTTCCAAAAGCGGGCCGAACTCCTCCGGATCCTCTACCCCAATCCGTGTTTTTATAGAAATCCTCATCCTCGTCCCGGAAAAGATCGTATCCAGAAACCTTTTTAGCTTCTCCACATCCCCCAGAAATCCGGCCCCCCTGCCCTTTGAGACGACGCATCGAGACGGGCATCCTAGATTAAGATTGACCTCCCGGTATCCGAGTTCTTCCAGTTGTCGGGCACCATTTAAAAACTCCTCCTCCTTATTCGTCAGAATCTGTGGAATGACATGCAGCCCTTCATTGTTCTCTGGAAGCACGTCTCTTCGCTGCCGCCTAGACAATTTTCCGTTTTTATCTGGCGTCAAAAACGGAATAAAATAAGCATCCATCGGCTCAAACAAACGGTGGTAGGTATTCCGGTAGATATAATCCGTGATCCCCTCCAGGGGAGCAAAATAAAACGTTCTGTTTTCCATGTTCTTCGTAACAGTTCAACTAGAAATCATAGCAGTGAATTCTGAGATGCCATGGATGAACTGTTACCATTTCCACCACCTTTCGTTCTTACTTCCATCCGTACTTCTAAATCCTTTGTCCATGACATAGACTGAAATCAACAGTGACTTCGGGAATCAAACATTATGAAACATCGTCTCAACCTAAAAAAAGCTGCTCTTTTGCTCTTGCTTTTTGTCGCCGCTTACTGCGTAGGAACCGGAATCGGTATCCTGTTTTCTTCAAATCCTTCGAAAGAAACACAGGAAACTTCTGCCCAGGCGTCGGAAAACTGGGGACTGAGTTTTCCAAAAGAGGGCGAACGCCCTATCGGAAACGCTGAAATTTCCGAGCTCTCCACCTTGAATGCCGCCTACTGCCAGGACACAAAAGAAAAGGTCATCTATTTAACCTTTGACTGTGGCTACGAAAACGGAAACAGCGGTCAGATTCTGGATGCACTCAAAAAGCATAAGGCTCCGGCTACCTTTTTTATTGTAGGCACATTTCTGCGTGACAATCCAGAGATCGTAAAACGGATGATAACAGAAGGGCACACTGTCGGCAATCATACGTGGCACCACCCTGACATGTCCTCCATATCCACGGAAGACTCTTTCCATGAGGAACTGGAAAGTGTAGAAACACTCTTTGAGAAGACAACCGGAAAGAAAATGAGTCCTTACTATCGTCCTCCTCAGGGGAAATTTAGCACGCGCAACCTGGAAATGGCAAAAAATCTAGGATATTACACCTTTTTCTGGAGTCTCGCCTATGTAGACTGGTATGAAAACGACCAGCCGTCCAAAGAGGAAGCCTTTGAAAAGCTCCTTGGCCGAATTCATCCCGGTGCGATAGTACTGCTCCACAACACCTCATCCACCAACGCACAGATTCTGGATGAACTCCTGACGAAGTGGGAGCAGATGGGATATCATATTGCTCCACTATCCAATCTGGTGGAAACACAGTTTTAAGAAGAAAGGAGGGATATGGTCTGTTCAACCGTATCCCTTTCATTTTGACTTTTCATTATAACGCACCTTTGCTCCAATTACAAATCTTTCCCCCTCTGAATTCTCCCTTTTTCCAGATTTGGTTCAATCCAGTGTTTCTTTGCATAATTCCACAGGACTTCAGATCCTTCCGCAGTTCTGTCATTTCTTTTCAAAATCTGATCCAGAGAAACCCCATGCTCCATCCACGCTTTTCCTTCGGTACATGCATTGAGAAATAACGGCTGGAGATTGTCCATCGTTCTTGCGAATTTAGCCTCAGGCGTTTCCCCTGCCTCAAACTCCTTCCATAGTTCCATCAGAAAAGTGCCCCGGTTCTTTGGAAGAAGCCCGAAAATCCGATCTGCCGCCTTTTGCTCCCGCTCCTTTTGTGTCTTCTTGGCTTCCTCATCGTAAGCGTATGTATCCCCCGCGTCAATCTCCACGATATCATGGATCAAAAGCATGGAAATCGTCCGAAGCACATCGATTTTTTCGTTGGCAAATTCACTGAAAAGAAGGACCATCACCGCCATGTGCCAAGCATGTTCCGCATCATTTTCTTTTCTCATCCCGTCTGTGAGATAGGTCTGGCGACCTATCAATTTTTCCTTATCAATCTCCTTGATAAACGCAAATAACTGAGTTAATGTTTCCTCCATTTTCGCCTCTCCTCATCCAGTTCTCTTTGATTTGTTATGTGTACCACTTTCGTTTTATATTCGTCCAGAATCCGTTGGTACTCTGCCTTTTTCTTTCTGGTTCTCCCGTCCCGTAAAATCCAGAGTACAAATCCCAGATCCAGCTTTTCCGGACATCCTTCTGTCATAGACTCCCTTGTTCTTCCCCGGTACCTTCGGCTCCGTGTCCATGCCCGGTACAAGCAGACCAGACGCGGAAAATCGAGGAAAAGAATCTGATCCGCCTCCCGCATCCTGCGTTCATATTCCAGACTGTGGTAATTCCCGTCAATGACCCAGGAGTCATGGCTGTCCAAAAAATCTTTCATCATCTGTTCTTTCTCGTCTTGAGGCCGCTCCTTCCATCCCGGCAGCCAATGTACCGTATCAAGATACAAAAGCGGAAGCTGATTTTTCTTGGCAATCCAAGCCGCAATCATTGACTTTCCACAGCCACTGTATCCAATCACTGCTACTTTCATTTCTGTTCTCCCCCCTGTTCCACTGTCATTGTAATTTCTTCCGGCGCAAATCTGCTACTTATTTTCCCGCATCACACGGCAGGGAGCCCCGTATGCAATACTGTCACTTGGTATATCTTTTGTAACTACACTTCCTGCACCAATCACAACATTGTCACCAATTGTAACTCCCGGCATCAGAATCGCTCCTCCTCCGATCCACACGTTATCGCCAATAACTACTGGAGCTGTCTGTGTTTTACAAAATTCAAATGAACCGTCCTCTTTTGATTCTCCAAACCGGTCAGACGCATTGGTTGGATGAAATGCCGTATAGATCTGTACATTTGGCGCTATCAACGCATTGTTTCCAATTCGTATCTCATTGTCATCCAAAAATGTGCAATTCATATTTACTTCACAATTATTACCAAAATAAATATTATTGCCATAGTCTACATAAAATGGAGCTGTAATCCAGAGATTAGTTCCTCTTCCTCCCAATAACTCGTTAAGAATCCGTTCCTTTTCCTGTAAATTAGCAGAATCCGTATGATTGTAATCCCGCATCAAATCTTTTGCTTTATGCCATTGTTCCAACAATTCCGGGTCTCCACAATCATAAAGATCTCCTGCCAACATTTTTTCTCTTTCTGTCATAAAAACCTCCTGCCAACTTTTTATTCTTCTTAATAAGACTGCAGTCTCCCATAATACACAGCCGTATGATTCCCCATTGTCAGTATTCCGTCTCTATTATATTTCCGGTACAGATTCTTTAATGCTTCCAAATATTCCTCAAACCCGTCATCTCCCTCTTTCAGCGAGTAGGATCCAGATAAACTTCTCCGAATAAAGGTTTCTTCCGTGTAAGACAAAGGGTGATCAAATGACCGGTATTGATAGTGTCCTTCAAAAAAGGTCTGTATTCTCTCATCATCCTTTTTCATCCCACCGCTAAATCCTTGAAACCGCGGACAAAACGTACGGTAAATCGCAAAGGTCTCTTGGTTCAGTTTTTCCCCCATATCCCGCACATTCCAGATCAGGTACACCCGGCCGTCCGGCTTCAGGATCCTCCGACATTCTTTCTGAAATGCAGTGATATCGAACCAATGGAAAGCCTGAGCCGATGTAACAACATCCACCGCATGCTCTTTCAGTGTAGTCTTATTTGCTGTTCCTTTGACAGAACAAAAATTTTCTCCTTTTAGGAAATTCTCTTCTGCTTTTTTACGCATATCATCATTTGGCTCAATTCCATACACAAAACAGCCCATCTTTAAAAGCTGCTGCGCGAATTTTCCTGTCCCTGATCCAATATCCGCAACAATCGTTTCTTCTGAAAATCCCTGTTCCAAAGCCAACCACCGCACAAACTCCTCCGCATAGGCCGGCCTTCCCGCCACATAATCATCCGCTCTTCCACTGAACTTCTTTAACGTATCTTTCATATTAGTTTCCCTTTCCGCCCGACTCTGCGTTTTCTTTCTCCAGTGTCTTTTTAAACCGGAAGAAAAACAGGCAGGCTGTAAACATAACGGCGATGACATCCGCAATCGGTTCCGCCATATAAACTGCTTTTGCCTGATCCCCTTTCAAAAGCATTGGCATCAGATAGATCAGAGGGATCAGCAGTACAAACTTTCTGACGACTGCTACTGTGATAGATTCCACTGCATTTCCAAGGGCATTAAAGGTCATCTGACAGGCAATCTGAATACCGAAGATGACACAGGCTGCCATATAAATCCGAAGCGCTGTCCTTGTAAAGATCATCAATTCCGGATCGGATGTAAACATGGCCGCAAATCCCTGCGGGAACAGCAAAATGAGAAGCCATAAAATGGTTGAGTACGCCAGACTGGATTGCAACAGCAACCGAAAAGTCCTACGAACCCGCTTCATATTTCCGGCTCCATAATTATAACTGATAATAGGCTGCGCTCCCTGTCCAAGTCCCTGAAGAGGTAGCATGGCGAACTGCATCACACTGGTAAGAATCGTCATTGCCCCGACCGCAATATCCCCACCATATTTTTGCAGCGAAGAATTAAAGCACACGGAAATCACACTCTCGCTGGCCTGCATGACAAAAACCGAAACGCCAAGCGCCAGACAGGGCAAAACAACCTTGGGAGTGATCCCGATATTTTTTCTTCGGATTTTTAATGTCGTTTTCTTCCCGCAGAGGAACCATACGACCCAGATGCAGGACATCGCCTGAGAAAGAATCGTAGCCAAAGCCGCACCTTGTACATCCATGTCAAAACCAAAAATAAAGATCGGATCCAGAATAATGTTGGCTACTGCGCCAATCAATACGGAGAGCATTCCCGTCTTAGCAAATCCCTGTGCAGTGATAAATGAATTCATTCCCAGCGTTACTTCCACAAATAAGGTGCCGAGCGCATAGATACTCATATACCGTACGCCATATTCTATCGTATTTTCACTTGCTCCAAATGCCATCAGAAAATCTCGATTCCAGATCAGCAGGACCACGGTCAGAATGACGGAAATCAAAATCTGAACGGTAAAACAGTTTCCAAGAATCTTTTCAGCCGCTTCATTATCTTTACGCCCCATGGCAATCGACGCCCTTGGCGCTCCGCCGTAGCCGACAAGCGCCGCAAAAGCTGAGACAATCAAAATCAACGGCATACACACGCCCACTCCGGTCAGTGCCTTTGCTCCAATCTCCGGAATATGTCCGATATAAATCCTGTCTACAATATTATATAACATATTAATCAACTGTGCTGCAACTGTTGGAAGTGCCAATCTTAATAGTAATTTCCCGATTGGCTCCTTTCCAAGAAATTCCTTATCCTCATTCATGTTTCTTCCTTCTTTCTCCTTTTTTATTGCTGACATTTTCCAACATTCGCGCCCTCATCCGAAGATACATTTCATACTCTTCCTCCGAAAATCCCTCATACAGAAGACCCAGAAAGGCTTCCTGGGTTTTTTGAATTTCCCGCGTCACAGGAAATGCCTCCTTTGTAAGTTTTAAGTGAATCTTCCGCCGGTCCGTCGGATCTGCTTCCCGTTCCAGCATTCCTTTCTGGATCAGGGCATCTGCTCCCTTTGAAACTGCCGCTTTGGACAACATTCTCAGTTCAACAATGTCCGCCGCTGTATCCTTCTGCGGATTGTTTTTTAAAAACGCAATGATATCAACCTCTACCATAGAAAGCCGATACCCATCGCAGACTTCTCTCATCATCTTTTCATAAAGACGTACCATCCTTTGAATTCCCATCCAGAATTCAGTAAAATTATACATGTCTTCACTCCCCTCTGTTTTTACGCAAGCAAATAGTTCACCAAGAAACTGTTTCTTAGTGAACTATTATACCCTTCTTATTTCTTTTGTCAAGTGTACAATTCGGATACGATGTAAACCATTTACAAATCACATCCGCTAGATTTTCTCAAAATCTGCCGCGCCATGTTTGCAAATCGGACACACGAAATCAGCCGGAAGCTCCTCTCCTTCATAAATATATCCACAGATCCTGCATCTCCATCCGGTCTTTTTGGTCTGTTGCGGCTTCGGCTTGATGTTACTCTGATAGTACGCGTAAGTCGTGGATGGCGTCTCAGAAAGCACTGCTCCATCCTCTACATCTGCCAAAAACAAGGTATGAGTGCCAAGATCCACAGATTGTATGACTTTAGCAGAAAGCCACGCATTGGTTCCCTCTGTCACTACATACAGTCCATTCTCCACACGGACCGCCTGTTTAAAATCAGCAAATTTATCCGTGTCTTTTCCGCTCTGGAATCCGAAATGACGGAAAAGATCAAAAGACGCCTGTTCCGAAAGAACAGATACATTAAACTTTCCGGTCCTTTCAATCATTCCATGTGTGTAATTTTCCTTGTTGACTGCAAGGGAAATCCGGTTTGGCGTGGATGTCACCTGCATCACCGTATTCGTAATACAACCATTATCCTTTTCTGCCTCCTTAACCGTTACTACAAACAGCCCATAACTTAATTTGTACATTGCTTTTTTATCCATTCTTTTTCTCCTTTCCAATCAACTCCGGGTATTTCTGCATAAATACCGCTGCCGCACCGATGAGGTTGGCGTCTTTTTGGTAACTGCATGTCCTTACCACAGGAATAACCACCTTCGTACCGGCGGTCTCTTCGACCGCTTTTGCAATCACTATAAGACGGCTTTTCACCTGATCTGCAAAATCTTCCCGGCTGCTGATTCCTCCGCCAAGCAGAATGAGCTCCGGATCATAAACATGCTGAATATTAAAAATCCCCTCAGCAAGTTTCATGTAGAAGTCATCGACCGCCTTCTGGCAGTTGACGTCACCTTTTTCCGCCTCCTCAAAGACTTTTTTTCCGTCCCATTCCTGAGCCGGATAAGCAGCCTTCACTCTACGGACAAGAGACATAGTAGACGCCTGGAGTGAAAAAGTACTCAGATTTCCTTCTCGATCCCGCATGACCATGCAACCAAACTCGCCGCCATATAGATTGGCACCACAGCAGATTTTCCCGTCTATCACGACTGCGCCGCCGATTCCGGTGCCACAAACAACAAAAGCAAGATTCTTGTATCCTCGAGCATTTCCGAATGTCACTTCCGCCATCGCGGCACAGTTTGCATCATTTTCAATACTGGAAGGCACTTGGAATCTGCGTGTCAGCTCCTCTGTCCAGGAAAGACCATGAATACACAAAACCGCGCTCCTGCCTCCAATTACACCTGTAGATACATTCACTGCCCCCGGTGCGCTTATGGCGATCCCAATCATCTCGCCCGATTCTTTTGCCTTGTTTACATACTTTCCGATCTCCTCCAGCAACTGTTCAATATCCTGATGAATCGGAAGGATTTCCTGTGCACCAAGTCCTCCTTCCATATCACAGATTCCTGCTTTTATTGATGTGCCTCCAATATCAATACACACAAGTATTCGTTTCAACTTCTGCTCTCCTTCTATCTCTCTTGTCTTGATTGTACCATATTTTTTCTGCTGTATCTATCTGTAAATCTTTCATACAGATTCTTTCTGTTTATCTCGGATCACTATATTGTATAACTATACTTTTTCGTACTCATATCTTTTTTGTCTAATAAAAAATTATTCCCTCGTATCTCTCTGATTTGTACATTATTTAACGGTTTTTCTTCTATTAAAGCATTGACGCGTCGAACTGCAAATGATAAAATATTTATTATCATGAAAAATTATTCACAACAGGAGGTATACACATGCTAAAAGGATTTCAAAATTCACCAGAATTAAATTTTTCAATTCCAGAGCACAAAGAAGCAATGTTAATGGCATTCAAAGAGGTAGACCAGGAAAAGGGACAGGATTATCCACTGATTATCGGCGGAGAACGGATTATGACCGACAAAAAAATCGTCTCCAATGCCCCGTCCACCAAAGAAGTGCTCGGCCGGGTCAGCTCCTGCGATCAGTTACTGGCAGACAAAGCCATCCGGACCGCTCACGACGCTTTCCAGACATGGAGTAAAACTCCTGTCGAGGAACGAATCTGCTGTGTACGCAGGCTGGTAGACCTGATGAAGAAATACCGCTATCTACTCGATGCATGGAGTATTGAAGAAAGTGGAAAGAACTGGGGCGAGGCAGACGGTGAACTCTGTGAAGCGCTGGATTTCTTCAATTCCTACATCATGCATATGCGTGAGCTGGACCAAGGTTTGGAACTTGTGTATACCGAGGAATCCTGTAAATGTATCTACATTCCGATCGGTGTGGGAGTTGCTGTTCCACCGTGGAACTTTCCTCTCTCCTTACTGGCTGGCATGGTAGTTTCTGCGGTTATCACCGGGAACACCATCGTCTGTAAACCATCTTCCGACACTCCGATTGTCGCTTACAAATTCATAGAACTTTGCGAAAAGGCCGGATTCCCTGCGGGAGTTATCAATTTTATTCCGGGTTCCGGCTCTGTGATCGGGGATTATATCGTACAGCATCCGCTGACCCGGTTTGTAAACTTTACCGGCTCTAAAGAAGTCGGGCTTCGCATCAATCAGAAAGCTGCCCAAGTATCGGAAGGACAGATCTGGATCAAACGGGTCGTTGCCGAGATGGGCGGAAAAAACGCAATTATCGTGGATTCCTCCGCTGATCTGAAACGGGCCGCCGCCGGAATCGCCAATTCTGCATTCTCCTTCCAGGGGCAAAAATGCTCTGCCTGCTCCAGAGCTGTGGTATTAAGTGATGTGTACGATGTGTTTGTGGAGGAGATCATTGCCTGTGCTAAAGTGCTCAAAGAACATCAGGGCAGTGGACGAGACGATTTTCCGATGGGTCCGGTCATCAACCAGAGTGCTTTTAACCGAATCTCCGGATACATTGAGACGGCCCGCAAGGAAGGCATGATTGCCTTTGGCGGAAACTATGACGATTCCAAAGGCTTCTATATTGAGCCGACTGTTGTACGCGATATCACAAAGGATGCAGTCATCGCCAAAGAAGAAATCTTCGGACCGGTTCTTGCAGTCATCCGTGCCAATTCTTTTGATGAGGCTCTGGAAATTGCAAACAGCACGGAATACGGGCTGACCGGATCTGTCTATACAGAAGACCGGACTCACATTCAAAAGGCAAAAGCAGAATTCCATGTTGGAAACCTTTACTTTAACAGAAAGTCCACCGGAGCGGTCGTACTTCAGCACCCATTCGGCGGCTTCAATATGTCCGGTACGGACGCAAAGACAGGAACAAAAGATTATCTCACCAATTTCCTGAATCTGAAATCCGTATGCGAGGATCTCACCTATTAAACCATAAATTCAGGGCAGGAATTCCCGTGTGATTCCTGCCCTATGTGATTACGCTATCTTATTTTGTAGTCCATATAGTTTCCGCCTGTCTGTTAAAGAAAGGTCTGGTAATCTTCGTAGTTACGTTTCAAAAGCTCCGGTGTATTCAAACCATACGGACATTTCTTCATACAGTTTCCGCAATGCAAGCAGTCTTCAATCTTCTTCATCTTCTCCTGCCATTCCTCAGATAGCCATGCTTCTTGTGGAGCTCTTCTGAGCATCAGACTCATTCTGGCACAGTTGTTAATCTCAATTCCTGCCGGACAAGGCATACAGTATCCACAGCCCCGGCAGAATTCTCCTGCAAGCTGGTCTTTGTCTTTTTGCATTTCTGTCTTTAATTCCTCTGTAAGCTTTGGGGACTTATCCTGATAAGATAGGAATTCATCCAGTTCCCACTCTCTTTGTACGCCCCAGATCGGCTCCACATGGGAATATTCAGGCTGACACATAAACGCATATGCCAGGGCTGAATTATGAATAAGCCCACCTGCCAGCCCTTTCATCGCAATAAATCCGGTATTAGTCTCTTTACAAAGTTTCACAAGCTCCTTTTCCTCTTCCGATGCCAGATAAGAAAACGGGAACTGTAATGTCTCATAAAGACCGGATAAAACCGCTTCTTTTGCCACTGCAATTCTGTGATTTGTAATACCGATATGACGGATTTTTCCCTGCTCTTTTGCTTCCAGAGCCGCCTCATATAACCCCGTCCCATCTCCCGGCTTCGGACAAAAGGCCGGATTGTGGAACTGGTACAGATCAATGTAGTCTGTCTGAAGCTTTGTAAGACTTTCCTCCAAATCTTTCCAGAATTCCTTCGCATCCTGCGCTGCTGTCTTTGTACTGATGATGACCTGATCTCGTACGTCCGCAAGAGCCGCTCCCATCTTCTCTTCACTGTCCGAATAGGCTCTTGCGGTATCAAAATAATTGATTCCGTTCTCAAATGCTTTTTTCACAAGCTTTCCTGCCTCCTCTTTGGAGATTCTCTGAATCGGCAGTGCTCCAAAACCATTTTTGTTGACCTGTAATCCGGTTCTTCCCAATACTACGTATTCCATCTTCTTCCTCCTTCGTTATCAAAATGAAAACTCGTGTTCATGCTTTTTAAAAAATTTATAATATGCTTTGATATTTTCCAGCTCCGTCCAATGCTTCACATCCACAGGATCTTCATCCAGATCGTAAATCTTCGCCCCTTTCATGGATAACACAAAAGGCGAGTGGGTAGAAATCACAAACTGGCATCCGTAAAATCTGACGGAATCCTCAATAAAACGCACCAACTCCTGCTGTCTGACAGGAGACAGACTGTTTTCCGGCTCATCCAGCAAAAATAATGCCTGCTCTGTAATCTTTTCCGAAAAATACAAAAACGCACTTTCTCCGTTTGAGTACTCCCGGATCGTATCCATCAGCTCAGACCGCACAAACCGGGACTGGGTTTTGCTTCTGGCTTTATTTACTTTCTTTAATTTCTCATAGTCATCCAATGACCTCATCTGAAAATGTGAATACTTTGCATCCAGATATTCCTCAAAAAGACTCTCCTTCTTCCGGTCGATTCCCTCATTCATACTGCGAATATTCAGCATATAATCAAACACATCGTCGCTTGTGATAATCCGGCTCTCACCTGGGAGCGGGACGCGCGCTTCAAAGTCACACCGTTCCAGATAATCCCAGAAGAAATTGGATCTATTAAACGCACTGTCCCGATCAAGCCCGAGTTTTTCCGCAATCACATTGATGGCAGTCGTCTTTCCCGTCCCATTGCCTCCGTACAAAATGGTGACCGGGGCAAAATCTATGCGTCGGAAATGGTGTCTGGAAAGAATCTGAAACGGATAAAAAGAATCATAGCAGGTACGCTTCTGCCTCATAAAAAAATCAAATTCCACCTCTTCGTCCGGAAAGGTAAACCAGTCCAGATATATCATAGCTTTTCCTCCTTTTCCGACTTCTGCTCGCTTCAATACTTATATTGTAGCACTGGTATCGGATTTTTGCTATCTTTTTCCGTGTTCCTGCCACCTGCTCAACGAATTACCGGAAGTGTCAAAAAGCACATCCCAGGATTGCGGGCAGTCGCCAAGGTTTCTGGAAAGCCTGGTCTAGCTCGTCGCCAATCAGCACCACCTGTCTAACGGGTGGTTTGCTCTGAGGCTATAAGCCTCTGTTACCGGCCAGCGCCTAAAGACGCTGGCTTTCACTTTGTTCAAGCCACTATTGCCCTTGACTCGTCGCTGCCCTTCAAAGGGCGTTCGTACTACCGGCTACCCCTTAAAGGGGTCCTCATATTCTTTTACACTTAATTTATCCACCATGATATCGTGTTTTTCCTGTTCTTGTATATATTTCTTTATGGTTGCCTCATTTATTCCTACTGTACTTACATAGTATCCTTCTGCCCAGAAATGTCGGTTTCCATATTTATATTTTAGATTTGCGTGTTTATCGAATATCATTAGTGCACTTTTCCCTTTCAGATATCCCATAAACTGAGAAACGCCAAACTTTACAAAGGGCGAAAACAGACCGTGAAACGGGCTGCTGACAACAAACGGCGGTATGCTCCCAGAGAGGGCAGTATACCGCCTGTTTTGTTGTCCGGGGTTTCCAAAGGGGCTTGCCCCTTGGCACACGACTTTGCTTGCAAAGTGTAGTGTGTTATACGCTCTGTCGGCGTTGCTATGAAAATGCCGTTGCCGCCGGGGAAGGCAAGGGCATTTGAAACGGCAGGAAAACAGGGCTGTGATTGTGTGGCGTGAAGCCGCAAGCGCAGGACTGGTTTCATCAGCAGACAGGGCGTATATGAAAGCCCCCGCCCCTCGTCCTACGCCCCGACTTGTGGACAAAGTGTCCCGAAGTGTGGCCACATTCCCAGAAAAATAGCAGGACAGCGGGCAACCGTCAAGGCCGAAATGAACGGGTTTACACCCGGCCTTGACTGCCGTCCGCCGTTCTGCTGAATGGATGGACAAGGCGGCCAATCCCTCAAAGTTCTTGGCCGCTCTTTTTCTGATTTTGGAGCGTTTCTTTTCCCAAAATTGAAATGGGCGGGAAGCCATTTTAGGGCTTTCCCGCCTTGATTATACTCTAGCAAAGACGGGCGGGACTGTCAACGGCGGCACATGAAATGCGCCGTTTATCTTGACCGTTGACTGGCTCGGCTGGCTTTGCTATTTCCTCGATAAGCCGGGATTTATCTCTCAAATCTCATAGGTGTGTATTTTATACCATCAGATTGTTGTTCTATATCTGTATCTATAAAACCCAATTTGTGGTAAAAAGGGACAGCATACGGAGAAGAATTAACAGTGATGGTTTTACTATGACTATTTTTGCAAAGATATTCCCAAAGTTTTTTGCCTATTCCTTGCCTATGATACTGCGCTTTAACAAAAAAGCAACAAATATGTTTTCGGTTATCGTTTGTGGCAATAACACCTTTTAATTCCTTGTTGTCATACGCTCCCCAAAATTCTACTGTTTGAATAATCTCTTTATCTTCTATAAAATCTCTAAACGACTGTATCCCTTCAACAGAATACTCTGGGGCTTCAAACTGTAAAAATGTTTCCCAAATTAGGTTAATTGCATTACTGATTTGCAAATCATCTATTATTTTTTTGATTTCCACGCAGAGCACCTCCGTAATTTTGAATTTTATCGCCCTATAAAAACTGGGATTTTGTCATTTGGATTTATTCTTGAAAAAGCCAATCAAAATCAAAGCAATTCCAATAATTGCCGTTGGAATATAAATAATATTGGGTATATGATAAACAAATCTATCAACTCCGGACATAACGATATAAATAATAATTCCTACACTGATTAGAATATTCTTATCTTTCATAGTTAGTTTCCTCTCCAAATTCCAATTTGTCGTTCTTTCACTTTCTCCCCCGCTGTGGATTTGGATTTTTCAGCAAGTCCGATTTCTCCGCAATCTTTTTCAGCCACTTCTTTTCGTCCTCTGACAGCTTCTTCAAATTCAATTTAAGCCGTTTACAGATAAACGCCAAAGACGCTTGTTCCGGGTCGCCGTCCTCACTGGCGGCTTCGTCTGCGGCCTGTAAAAAATCTTTCAGCGGGTTATTCTCCGGGACGCTGAAAAAATCATCTTTGTGGGCTTCCCGCAGGTCAAGGGCTATCTTGTTTATGTCCTGCTGTATCACATAGCGGCAAAAGCTGTCCTCGTCAATATGGGCGGTGATTAACTGCCTTAACTGCGGGTCGGTCAAACCGGGATTGTGCCGTTTCATAATGGTTGCGCTCATAGCGTCTACAATAGCGTTTGCGCCCTGCACTTGCTTTGTCGCTATGCCGCTCACATAGATTTCAAGTTCGGCCATGAGCCGGGGAAAATCTGGGTGTGCCGCTAATTCACACAACAGGGAATTATCCACCCGTCCGCTTTTCAACAGTTCAATCATATCATCACTCAAACGCAGGTCTGAAAGATCAGCGTTTGGGTGATTTTTTGTTTCGGTCAATCCCAGCAGATAATCAGAGGTCACGCCATAAAACTTCGCCAGCTTGATAAGTGCATAGTGGCTGATGTCCTTAAAATCATCCGCTTCATAACTGCCCAAAGCTGACTTGGAGAGGTGCGTCTGCTCTGCAAGCTGCTCCAATGTCAAGCCGTACTCTACACGCAGGTCTTTTAAGCGTTCCTGTATTGTCAACGCCAATTCGCACACCCCCTTATACTTATTTCATGCTTTCTTGACACTCGCTACACTCTCTGTCATGGATAGAAATGATACCCCCACATTTTGAACAAGTATATTTTCCTTCCTGCTGTTCCATGAACCTTTCCAAACCGTGCTGGCGAACAAACTCACTATTCTCCATGAGGCTCGCCTGATACCTTTTGTTGTAGCTTTTTTCAAGGTTTTTTATCAGCTTGCAAGGGTAGTCGGTACACTCAAAACAATAGGACAGCCCTTTGCCCTTGATACAATCTTTTATCTTGCATTTACGGCAGTGCTCCGGCTTTCCTATATCGCTGTTTAAGCAACCGGCACACGGCTTTTTATGATAACAATGTTTATAGCAAACCAAACAGTTCATACCGCAAGGGGCAAACATAGCCATATCAATTTTTTCTGTTGGCATTTTCATGGCTCACCCTCCTTGTCGGCTTACAGTTTCTTTCATTTTACCACAATTCCGAGAGCGTGGAAATAGAGAGTTTTTCGGGCTGATTTCCTACCTTTCGGATATACGGCACAGGCGGTCAAAAAGGTCTACACTTAAATCAGTTCATCGATGGACAGCACCTTGAAAACAGAATGACCGTCCGAAAAGGAATATCCGGCGGGGGAAGCACGCAGAGAGCCGACTTCTGGACAAAGTGTCCAGAGGTGGCTTCGGGCCACAATGACCCGAAGCTGCGGGGAGCGTGCCAACGCTGGAACACGCCGCAGGAATGGGGCAGGAAGCCTTTTCGGGGAGAACGGCAACGGAGAAGAAATGGAGGGACGCATGATAGAAAATCCATATAAACGTCTGCCGCCGTTAGAGTGCAGGCCGGACGGCACGCCCTACCGCATGACACCAGCGCAGAGGAAACAGGCCAATGCCCTGATACGGCGGGAGTGCTGTAACTGTGAGGACGGCAACTGCATTGTCCTTGACGATGGGGACACCTGCACCTGTCCGCAGATGATTTCTTTCTCGGTCTGCTGTAAATGGTTTCGGTGGGCGGTCTTGCCGCTTGCCGGGACGCTGGAAGCGGAGATTTTCCGGGATAAGGACTTGAAACGCTGTGCGGTCTGCGGCGGCGTGTTTATCCCTAAATCCAACCGGGGAAAATACTGCCCCGACTGCGCCGCCAGAGTTCACAGGCGGCAGAAAACAGAAAGTGAACGGAAAAGGAGGTCTGCTGTGGACAGTTAGGCAGGAAAAAAGCCTTGATTTACAAGGCTTCGCAAGCCCCAAACCGGGGCGGGTGGTATCAAGTATCATCTCCCCCGGAAAAAAGGCTTCTAACCGTCCACAAAATACACTATGACAAGCACGATTTATATTCATCAGCCGGAAAAGGCGTTCAGCTTTACCCGGCTCCCGAATTTTCTCTTTGAAGCACCTACATTCCAGCCCTTGTCCAATGAAGCAAAGCTATTGTACGCCTTTATCCTGCGGCGGGCGGAGTTGTCCCGGAAAAACGGGTGGGCGGACGAGTACGGGCGCATTTACCTATACTATCCCATCTGTGAGGTGGTGGACTTGCTCCACTGTGGACGGCAGAAAGCCATCAGCACCCTGCGGGAGTTACAGTATGCGGAGTTGATTGACATTAAGAAACAGGGCTGTGGAAAACCCAACTGTATTTACCCAAAATCCTATGAAGCGGTTTCAAGCACCGACTTCAAGAAATCCGGTTTTGGAACGCCGGAGGGCTGAAAACCGTACCCGACAAGTACGATAATCAAGCCTCTTGAAGTACGGAAACCGGACGGTATATAGAAATACAAAGATTAAAAATATTTTATTTATATCCATTCCATTCCAATCCTATCAGAGATAATTTCGGCGGGATTTTCCCTGTGGAAAACCCGCCGGAAAGGAATGGAACGGGGAAAGGAGCAGAATGGCACAACACGCAATTTTGCGTTTTGAGAAGCACAAGGGCAACCCGGCAAGGCCGCTGGAAGCCCATCACGAAAGACAGAAAGAACAATACGCCAGCAATCCCGACATTAACACCAGTCGGAGTAAATACAACTTCCATATCGTCAAGCCGAAGGGCAGATACTACCACTTCATTCAAAACCGTATCGAACAGGCGGGGTGTCGGACAAGGAAAGACAGCACCCGGTTTGTCGATACGCTGATAACTGCCAGCCCGGAGTTTTTCAAGGGGAAATCCCCAAAGGAGATACAGGCGTTTTTCCAGCGGGCGGCGGACTTCCTCATCGGACGGGTAGGGCGTGAGAATATCGTGTCGGCGGTGGTACACATGGACGAGAAAACGCCGCACCTGCATTTGACCTTTTTGCCGCTGACAAAGGACAACCGCTTGTGTGCGAAAGAGATTATCGGCAACCGGGCGAACTTGACGAAGTGGCAGGACGATTTTCACGCCTATATGGTGGAGAAATACCCGGATTTGGAACGTGGGGAGAGTGCCAGCAAGACAGGCCGGAAGCATATCCCTACCCGGCTTTTCAAACAGGCGGTTTCCCTCTCCAGACAGGCCAGAGCCATTGAAGCCGCCCTTGACGGCATTAACCCGCTGAACGCCGGGAAGAAGAAAGAGGAAGCCCTCGCCCTGCTGAAAAAGTGGTTTCCGCAGATGGAGAACTTCTCCGGGCAACTGAAAAAGTACAAAGTTACGATAAAAGACCTATTAGCAGAAAATGAAAAATTGGAAGCACGAGCCAGAGCCAGCGAAAGCGGCAAAATCAAAGACCGCATGGAACGGGCAAAGCTGGAAAGCGAATTGGAAAATATGCAAAGGCTGGTTGACCGTATTTCGCCGGAGGTGCTGGCGGAATTGAAACGGGGTCGGCACTATGGAAAGGAAAGGTGATTTTATAAGTATCAGATACAAAAAAGAAACCGAGGTCGTAACTTTTCAAGGGAAAGAAATCACGCTGGAAAACCTCTCCCCGGTGTTCACGCCGGAGCAGGAAGCGGCCAAACGCCGGGAACTGGAACAACAGCTTTATGAGGTGTTCCGCAAGTACGCCGACAGACGGCAGAATGAGGAAGCCAGGGCGTAAGGTTTTCCGAAGCCATCGTTGATTTGCGGGGCTGCTGGCAGTATAATATAAGTGTCAGCAGCTCCGTTTCTTTTTTAAGAAAAGGAGCGACAAAATGAATAACAGAATAGACGCAATCTATGCAAGGCAATCGGTAGACAAAAAGGACAGCATTTCCATTGAAAGCCAGATTGAGTTTTGCAAATACGAATTGAAAGGCGGGAACTGCAAGGAATACACAGACAAAGGGTACAGCGGCAAAAACACAGACCGCCCGAAGTTTCAAGAACTGGTGCGGGACATTAAGCGGGGCTTGATTGCAAAGGTCATTGTTTACAAACTTGACCGTATCAGCCGTTCCATTCTGGATTTTGCCAATATGATGGAACTGTTCCAGCAGTACAATGTGGAGTTTGTGTCCTCTACGGAAAAGTTTGATACCTCTACTCCAATGGGGCGGGCTATGCTGAACATCTGTATCGTGTTCGCCCAGCTTGAACGGGAAACGATACAGAAGCAGGTGGCCGATGCCTACTACTCCCGAAGCCTAAAGGGTTTCCGCATGGGCGGCAAGGCTCCCTATGGGTTTCACACGGAGCCAATCAAGATAGATGGTATCAATACAAAGAAGTTAGTGGCAAATCCAGAAGAAGCGGAACAGGTCAAACTGATGTTTGAGATGTACGCCGAGCCGGGAACTTCCTACGGCGATATTGTCCGGCATTTTGCGGAGCATGGTATTAAGGATTTTTCCCGTCCGGCACTCGCAAGCCTTTTGTGCAATCCCATTTATGTCAAGACTGACCTTGATATTTATGAGTTTTTCAAAAGTCAGGGGACGGTCATTATCAATGACGCCGCTGACTTTACGGGCACAAATGGGTGCTACTTCTATCGTGGCCGGGGAATGAAAGGCGACACCAAACACAATCTGCAAGGGCATACGCTGGTTATGGCTCCCAGTGAGGGCTTGGTTTCTTCTGAACTGTGGCTAAAATGCCGAAAGAAGATTTTAGCCAACGCTAGCTATCAGGCGGGAAGAAAAGCGGTCAATACTTGGCTTGCCGGGAAAATCAAATGCGGCAGATGCCAGAAAGCGTTAAAGGCCGAGGGCAGTTATGGGCGGTGGTACTTCCGTTGCAGCAAGCGTTCCGATAACAAAAGCTGTGAAGGTGCGGGGACGCTCCGTATTCCCGATACGGAAGCCGTTATCTATGCCGCTATGGTAAAAAAGCTAAAACCGTTCCAGACCATCAAGGGGCGGAAAAACGCCATAAAGTCCAATCCAAAGCTGACCGCCCTGCAAATAGAACTCGCACAAGTCCAGCATGAAATTGAAACGCTCATTGACACGCTGACCGGGGCAAATCCCGTTCTGCTCTCCTATGTGAACAGCAAGATTGAAGAACTGGACGGACGCAAGCAGGAGCTTGTCAAAAAGATAGCGGAGTTGAGTGTGGATACCATCAGCCCGGAACAGGTCAAAGAAATTTCCGGCTATCTGGACACATGGGAAGAAGTGGACTTTGACGATAAGCGGCGGGTGGTGGATTTGATGATTTCCGCAATTTACGCCACAAGCGAAAGTATCAACATCGTTTGGAAGATATGACGGCGCATAAGCGCCGCTATACAACGCAACCTTTCGCCCTTTGTAAACTAAGCTACACTATATTTGGGCGGTATGCTTACCAGCATGTGGACATGGTCTGGCATTAAGTGTCCTTCTATAATCTCCACACCCTTATAAGCACATAATTGTTTTAATATATCTCGTATACTAACTTTATATTGATTATAAATTGCTTTTCGTCTATACTTGGGTGTGAAGACGATGTGGTATTTGCACATCCACTTGGTATGTGCCATATCATTGGTCTTATTGGCCATTTAAATCACCTTTCCTTTCTCTTTCATAGTGGCTTGGACACCTCTATTATAGCAAGGAAAGGTGATTGTGCTATAAGCACTTACTACACCACCCGCATAGCAGGTGGTTTTTTGTTTCGTGTGACTCCATTTTTCGGAACACGAAAAACTCTGTCACACTCAACTGGCTAAAGCCAATAACAAAAAAGGAGTACGTTTCTGTACTCCTTCTGACTCTTACTCCTGTATGCCACTGCATTGTATTCCTTCCTGCGCTGGATCATCCAGAAGATTTCCTTCAACATCAAAGCGGGAACCGTGGCAAGGACAGTCCCAGGATTGTTCATCCGGATTCCAGGACAACTGACATCCCATATGAGGACAGATAATATCAACCTGCCTGATTTCTCCTTCCTCTGTTTTATACACGCCCACTTTTCCCTCGGATGTTGTGACAACGGCACCCTGCCCTCTTTCCAGAGAAGAAATAGTCTCATCCGGAATCTGAAAAAACCGTCTCGTCAGTCCCGCAACCGCCTTTTTTCCATCTTTTACGATATGTGGAATCTCCTCCGCTGAAAACCGTGACGGAGAAAACACATCTGCAAACGGATTTTCCCTGTTGCAAATCAAATCTTTCAAAATCAAAGCTGAAACCATGGAGGAACTCATCCCCCATTTCTGAAATCCGGTCGCCACATACCAGTTCGGTCTATCGGATGTATAGATTCCAATAAACGGGATGCCGTCTGATGTAATACAGTCCTGTGCAGACCAGGCTGCCGCCACATGGCTCCCCGGATACAGCTTTGCCGCCGTTTCTTTCAGTCTCATGTAGCATCCGCCTTCCCGGTTCTCCCCGGTCCGGTGTCCCTCGCCGCCAAGCAGAAGCCAATCCCCATATTGCCGAAAGGAGAACTTTTCCTCCCCGTCTCCAATATACATACCGTGGATTTTTCCTGCCCCTTCCAGTGCCAGCACATAGGAGCGTTCCTGATGCATTCTCGCAAAATACATTCCCGGGAACTTTAAAAACGGATAATGTACCGCAAACACAATCTGGGCTGCCAGCACATTCCCGCCAGATGTTCTGATCAGATGATCCTCTACTTCTGTCACTACCGTATCTTCATAAATCTGAAGTCCATTTGCCAACTCGCATATAAATTTCAACGGATGAAACTGAGCCTGACCGAAGAAACGAACCGCTCCTGTACAATCCACAGGAATCTCCAGATGGCGCTCCAAAGACACATCGATCCCAAGCCTCTTTGCCGCTTCTGCTTCCTGCATCAGCTTCCCCTCATCTTTAGAATAAACAAAAGCGTCTGTTTCCTCAAAATTACAGTCTATTTTTGTTTCCTGTATGATTCTTTTGTATTCCTCCACCGCCTGCTGGTTCGACTGTACATATTTTCTGGCGGTCTCTTCTCCCTTTTTTGCAAGAAATGTATGACAGAACATCCCATGCTGGGATGTGATCTTTGCTGTTGTGTTCTTTGTCTGGCCCCCTCCTATCTTATCTGCCTCCAACACTACAGTTCGCACTCCAGCCCGTTCTAACTGCCATGCTGTCAAAATTCCTGCCATGCCTCCGCCTATAACAGCGACATCAACTTCGATGTCCTTTGACAGGGCAGGTCTTTTTGTCAACTCACATGTTTGGCTCCAAATTGATTCCATCACGTTCCTCCTGTGGTCTTTTCTATATAAGATTTCCCACCGGGAACACTTTATACTAATTTTTTCTGCCTTTCCCCAGATCCGGGACTGTCTGACCAATTAAAAAATCAGGTGGGATCACATGTATTTACTATATCCTTCTTCTGGAAATGGCATCTCCAGTCCCAGCACGCTTGGCCATAAATTCTCATCATCAATGATAAATCCCATAATCATTCCCATATGAGTGTGTAAATGTCGAAACTGCGCCAGAATCAAGGTAAATCTGCAATATTCGCATCCATGTGGAAACTCCAGAAGTAATTCCTCTTTAAGCTGTGACAGATAAATAAAAATTTTCTTTTTCACATCGTCAAAATACTGATTTATTTCTTCTCTGAAAAGCCTCCTATCGGAAAGCACTTCCAAATTATTTAAATCTTTCTCATGGAAAGATGGCTCCTGAAACTCTTGATCTCTAGGGTTAATAAACCATAAATCCAACGCCTGTTTCATATCAAACTTCTCCACTTCTTTACAGAACAGTTATTTCACTATTGTAAAAATGACTGCGCTTTTACACTGTTTGTGCGAAAACCAAACTTAACTATCGTTGAAAGATTCTCTCCTGAATAAAAAACACCAAGGTGTATCAAGACTGATCCGATACACCTTGCTATTCTTTCCTTTCCAAATCATGCCTTTGGAAACAACAACTCCCGGCAATTGTCCCGGATCAGGTCGGCGTGCTGTTTCGAGGGAATTTCCCTCGGTATGCCAGCACAATCCTGCGAGCAAGCAGAATAGTATTTCTGCTTCTGGCGTACTCGGAAAACAGCCGTTCGCCGCTCTGGTAAGCTGCGGCGGCGACGGCTGACTGGCGGTTACTGCGCTGGACGATTTTTATATCGTGGCGGAGACAGGGCATAATGGCGTCCTCCTTGCTGTGGTTGATTGGATGGGGTGGTGGTTTACCGCCTCATTTTGGGCAAAAGAAAAGCAGGAAAACGTTTCTGATTTCCTGCATACTTTTCTATAATGCGTGATAAGATTTTCAAACAGTAACTATTTATTGTTCTGGCATTCAAGGAATACTCCAAATAAATTTACAAGCTATTATTCAATTTCCATAATTTCCATTTGTTCTTTTGATATGCCATTCTTTTTTCCATAATTTGTCCAGTAGGCAGTTGATGCTTTGATAAACATTTTTTTAGAAATCGGCATCGTCACTTGAAAATTATTGTATTTCTGTTTTTCTATGGAGATGGCAAATTTTTTCATTCTCGCTTTCAAAAAAATACGAAAAGGTGTTGTCAAAATTGCCTCGCCGCTCCCAATTTTGAGTACGGAACCAAAAGGATAACCATTTTTTTTTGCAAACAACTGCAACATCTTAACCGCAATGTCATTTTGGTATGGCTCAATAAAGCCGCAGTTAATAACAACAGAGATAGTGGGCTTTTTGAGAGGAACATTTTCCTCCAAAGCTTTTAAGAAATTAAGGAATGTCACAGGAATGCTGTCGGCATAAAGTGGAAACACAAATACAATGTCTGAGTAATTTTCAATCATCTGGCAAAGTGTCAAGTGATTGGACTTCTTGACTTCACAGTATTCCGTATCCAAGCGGCAATACTCCGAAAAAAGCTGCGCATACTGTTTGGAATTTGACTTGGGAGCCCGCGGGCTGGCATTTATAATCATCACTTTTCCCATGCTGTCACCTCTTTGCTTACTGCTGCCTCGACTTCATTTCCTGTAACAAATATAATGCGATAACTTTCAAAACTCATATTTTTTGCATTCCGTTCTACAAGTGCGCGAAAAATATCTTGTTCTTCGGGAGAAATATCTCCATAGCCGATTATGACTGCCGCTTTGGGTACGACATTGCGTTGAACATGGTGTGTTTCTCCGTGTAATAAACGAATAAACGCCTGCTGTACCGGAATGCTTCGTTCAAGCATGGTTTTCATTATCGTATCATAACCACCATATTTAAGCTTGCTTACATACAGTATTCGATCGCTGGCTGCGATTAGGGGATAAACTTTTACTGCATCATCGCGTATGACGCATTTTCCGGGAGTTTTTGTCCAGCAGCCAAAACAACCAACACAGTTTGCTATCTTTAATCTCGATAAATCAATAAATTGTATGGTTGGATGCTGCTGACAGAATGAATCTAAATTTCTGTCACTTAGCACCAAATTCATATCGTTCTCCTCCTACATCTTCTTTGTTATTATACTATACCCTTATCAGTTATAAAAGGACTATCTATAAAATAAAACCTCTTTCACTGAACAGGTATGGTTCACTTGTAGCTTACTCTTGATTTTTGAATAGCTTTTTTTCACCAACATAGTGGTTTTATCAAGAACGATAAAACCCGAGTAGCGTTCAAGCTTTATCCAAATTCTCATCACTTAAAGTTCGCAACTATTTACAGAACTTATGATAGATGGAATCATCATCTTCTCATGGAGCGAAAAATTCCACCGGTGTCGTGTTGAAATACGCTATGATATTGAAAAGTTCTTTGAGCGATGGCAAGACCGCCCCACTGGTCACACCTCGGATATAAGAGCCGCTTTTTTCTAATTCCAAACTCATACGATGTCAAATCTGAAACTGGGAAACGGTTGGCCGTTCGTCATTGACCGCCGATACATGGATAACAGGACGTATGATCGACCGCCGTATCGCCTGCCGGAGGAATTCCGACCGGCTGATACCGTAGGGAGCGAGCCGCAAAGCAGAGTTTGGAGAAGGTACTCCCCAACAAGTTTCCCGTGAGGGGCAAAACCGCAGAATTGCGGATTTCGGCACCGTGGCAGAAACTTGCTTTGTAATTACAGTAGGTTGCCCCTGACCGGTTTTTCCGAACATAGAGCGATAAGGTCAGGCTGCTTTATCTGACTTCACCTACCTGCTAAGGGTGATTTTGTGATTTTGCCAAATGGACAATAAAAAAGCATCAAATCTTTTTCAGACTTATTGCTTTCGCTGGCCGCCGGTGGCGGCTGGTATTCAGTTTTTAGCTTATCGGACAAAGTGAAACTTGAACAGTGCGGCGATTAGTTTTTGTTTCACATATTCCCGTACAAGCTGTATCTGCTGTTCCCTGTCAAGTTCTACGGGCAATTTTAATCTCTCTTGCAAGCTGTGAGTTCTTGGCTTTTTCTATTTTCTCCACGTCGTTCTATAAAATAGAACGGTCTGTAAAATCCGGCGGCGCATACCTATGTCCTGCAATTGTTCTGATTGATAGTGCCTTTCCCAAAATGCTGAATCTGTGAGCCTTCCGCGTTTTGGATTTTACTACAATCTTCCCGGTTTGCTTCACCAAACCTCTGAACCAGATTTTCTGTCAAGTCCGTAATTGCATCTCCTTAGGCCTGAAATTACTTTGCTGTAAAAGGTATCGAGGATGCACACGCTTTAGCATTGCCAGGGCATCCAGATCATCCGGATGTGTGTCCAGGTATAGTCGCAGGTCATCCATCACAAAGCTGACTTTTTGTATTTCCAACAGTCTTTCATTACATTTTTGCTCTTCGGGGCTTTTTAACGCATCTCGCTAGAAGTCAGAGAAGCACGGATCTGTTCTGCAGCGAAAAATGGCAAATCCAGTTCTTTGAAAATGGTGCCGGTCTTCAGTGCGTCATCCTGATTATAGAGTTCACCCCAGCTCTGGACAGGAACCGACGCAATCGCCAAATGTTCTTTTTGTATCTTCACCACCAACAACTCCCTTCAAAAATGAAATTGGCTTCCTGATTATTATTTGCAAATTCATTTTTAATGTTTCAAGGGAATTTTTTCATTTTATATAGAGATTTCTTCTTGGACTTTCTCTGTATAGACGGCAGAATCCGCAAAATGGTTAGTTACAAAACTTACTGCCCTCTCCTTATAACCTTTCAGACATACATTGTATTACTCTAAAAAAGAATGACTCATAATATAAAATGCTTCTTGTGCATGGGTATATTTACGTTCTTTCTGAGGTAGGGTATCGTCATAGGCAAGCGCGTCTTCAAGAGAAACATCCATCACCGGACTATCATGATAGTACCACCTCCGGCCATCCAGCACACCTTCTTTTAGCTCTTTTACTAGCATAGCTGCCGGAAACTTCTCCCCTTCTACACAGATATTATATTTTTTACAACTTACAAATCCACTGGATACATAGTTACATGGCATCCCAAAAATAACTACCGTATCATATCCCATCGATACAGCTTTTTCAAATGAGTGCTGCATCAGCAGCTTTCCATAGCCTTTGCGCTGATAATCCGCATCTATACAAAGCGGTCCGAATGTTAAGATATGTTTCATATTTCCTTTTTCATCTGTCAATGTCGCCCTCGTGTACATGATATATCCCACGACCTTATTATCAAGTTCCAAAACAAAGTCCAGTTCAGGAATAAAATCTTTATGCTCTCGCATTATGTGAACAAGATAGTGTTCCATGCATCCGGGTATATATAAATTATAGAAAGAATTTCGTGTCATCCTTTCAACAATTTCATAATCCCTAGGTTCCTCATTACGGATTGTAAGCATTTCTGTCTTCCTCCTTTTTATACCTCTATCCTGTTTACGTTTTATGTTAGGATATGGGTCTGTATCCGGTTTTTATATATTCTATCAACGTCTCTACATCATCAAAGTCGTCATAATCACCATTTATCTCATCCCGGTGATACATAATACCATTTTTTTCGCTTCTTTCAAGACAGTTTAAAAGAAACTCTTTACCATATCTTCTGGCAAATTCAGTAAAAGCATATGGTTTTATTTTACTAAGTAATCCCTTTCTACATTTTTCATTGCACTCATAACAATGTTCTATTTTTTTAGAAATAGAGCATTGCCTGTTTTCACACCAGTCTTTGTCTGGACATGCACCTGAATCACAGCCATCACATGTCATATTTTCAGAACAAAAGCAACAGGCAAGCCCACAGCGAGCAATTCCTAATTCTCGTTTCATTATATCCTCCTGGTTTACAGGCAGAAAATTTACTTATTCTGTGCGGAGACTGTCCGTCAGCCGATTCCAGGCCCTATAAAACAGGTGACCATATACTGCTCCGAAAATATTGTGGAAAATCCTAAAAAATACTGCTCCTGGAAATCCCAGAATCCCTGCCGCCACAGACATGGCGCCCAGAGAATTAAACACAGACTGCCAGCCGTAAGTAGCGGAAAAGCCTACTCCGATCCCTCCCAACATTCCCAGGTAGGGGAGAAAGCCTTTCGGAAGTAGTAGAAATAAAAGGCTGAACAACAGTCCCCCGACCAGGTTTCCCGGAATCCTGCCTTTTATTCGTTCTTTCACGTCTTTCTCAAAAGGAACCATTACCGACATGACAGCAATCCCTGCCCACATACCTCTGGGAAGTCCCAGGCACTCTACGATACAGATAGCAGAAGCAATACCTAAGGCCATCGAAAGCTGCCATCTTGTGCGAAGAGAGGTAGGACGCAGTTCCTTTACAATGCTGAAAAAGGTTCTTTTATAGGTCTGCTTTCTGTGCTTTCTGTAATATACGATTTCAGTAAGCACTGCCCCCAAGAGCAGTCCTGCCAGACGAAGCACATAAGCTTTTCCTTCCGCGTCGTAGCCGTACAGCAGCAGATAGCTCAAGACCAATGTGGAATGATTGGCCATCATCACATGGTGACAGCCAAACAGCAAGATCAAAGAAATGGAAACCACATGGACGATCATTCCTGCTCCAGACGGGACTATATTTGCCAGTCTGGGACCAACTGCCAGAATAAAAAATTGAAGAAACAGTATCGCCAGTCCCGAACCCGTCTTGACTCCGAAATCCGCAAATCGGAACACCATCAGGCAAAGAAGCACCACTACACCTACAATGCTGTTCTCACTTCCGAAGATCCCGCTGTATGCGGAAACAAAAGCGACACAGAATACGATCGTAAGAAAAATTTTGAACAGATAGACCGTCGTATGCCGAAGTTTATTTTTTAAACCTTCTGTATTTTGGATCAGTTTTTTGGATCCGGCCTGGTCTAATTGCAGTTCCTGATAAAAAGTCATATACAGCATCACTCCTCTGTTTTTACTGGAGAGGAAGTATACCAGCTCATCTTCAAGATGTCAAATAAAGAATTTCTAAACTACAGCTCCTCATAACGTATCTAAAATTGTTTAAATTGAGAAGTTATTCTTTCAAATTTTTCAAAGCAGACGGATTATCCTCTAGGATTGCCCTAACAGTGGGACAATTTTCTAAACCTGAACAGTCACCACAAGTATCAACACCTTTTTTCAATGCACACTGGCGAATTCTACACATACTATCGCAGAATACAGTTTTAATTCCCTCAACACGACAGCCTTGACAGTTAATATGTTCAGGAAAAATAGGCGCATTATTTAATTCAGCCCATAGCTTCGCAGTTTTTTCTCTCAACTCTTGGTCGTCATTAATTGTCGCGATATATGCGTCGCATTTCTCACAATCCAGTCCGCAATATGCAATCATTTCTTTCATGCGTATGTACCTCCTCAACGCCTAATTTTGTATAGGGCAGCATGACAATTATTACTTTTTATTTGGTTTTCTTTTAATGCCTAGCAATTTAATAAAATCTTGAAACATTAATGTATCAGTCGGTTCAAACATTATCCATTTACCATCTCGATAAGTTTTAGCTTCATCATAAATTTTTTGAACTTGTTGAGAATAATTATTACGTTCTGCTTCAAATTTTTCTCTCTCGTCTTTTCCAAATATAATCATAAATCCTATACAATTTTCTCTAGCGTATAATGCACAAAGTGTTTTACCACCTTGACGATATTTGTATTCATAAGCCCATGCCTTTCCACCTTTATTCCACAGACGTTCCATTTCATACTTTTTGTCAATGAAAGCGCATAGCTTATTCCATACATCATATAATGATTGTCCAACCAAAGCCGTCATTTCCTCTGCATTAGGAATTTTATCAAGCATAATTTTCCTCCATACACTTTGATTTATCACATACAAGTATTTTCTAGTATAACATTTCTTTTTTACAAGTATATCGGGGTAACCCATGACTATGTTTTCCATATTCAATAGCTTTTTTCGGGCAACGATTGATACACGCCATACAGTGCGTACAGTTTTCCGCCCATACAGGTTTCTTGTTTTCCATCCGAATATTATTAGTAGGACATACATCAAGACACTTTCCACAAGAAATGCAAGTATTGGTTACATAAAATTTTTTGGCATGAACAAATAAGGGATAGAATAGATCATTTATAATACCACTGCTCATTCTATCCCCAATAGAAATTTTTGCCTGTGGAAACTCCTCGCCATTTCTGATATAACTTGCCACCTTGTCTATGACAACTTCTGCCCGTTCTATAATCTCCATTGCCTGTTCTTCTGTTGGAGTAGAAAACAGCGCAATATAGTTCTCCGGCATTACAATTTCTGCACAACCATAGTAATTCATATTCTTCTGGAGACATAACTTTTTAAGATATTTCCCTGCATTTCCAATATTTTCACCGCAGGTCATAACAAAATAAATGTCTTTACTCCCAGTAAATTCTGTATTCTCTATCCAGTTTTGTACAATATGCGGTATCCTCCATGCATAAGTGGGCACAACAATGATCCATGAATCTTCCGAGTATAATTTTGAATTGTCCTTATTTCTTATTTTTTCAAATAAATTTATTACGTCATCCATTACTTCTTTTCCAATTCGTTTTGCAACATACGCACTGTTTCCTGTTCCCGAAAAATATAAAATCATAAATCACTCCTCCGTTATACTAAATTGTTCTCCTCTTAAAATCCTCCATTATTATAGGCTCTTGTTATCACATAAGATGGTTCATAATATGCACTGCTATTGTAATTATCAATTGTATTACATATTTCATCATTGTATACCCGAATCATTCCATCGATATAATCTTCCTCTGGCTGTAACGTTGACAGAATCAGCCTTGTATATACTTTCCCCATCTGTGTTTCTGATGGGATCTTGTCTACTAGTTCTAAATCGACATCCGTAATATCAAAATTCCCTGTTGTCAGCTTATACTCTTCGATCCATTCAGCTTCAATTTTCAAAGGATTGTCGCAATGCAACACATTAGCAAGACTGAACAGGCGCTCCCACTCTTCTTTCGGTATAGAATTAACAACATATTTATTCTTCTGATGTAATTTTCGTGCAACACGTTCTACCATATAGCACAAAAAATAAAGATCATTCTCGGAAATTTGTTCTTCCGGAAAAAATTTATTTGTCATAGCGAATAACTCCCTTCGAATTTGATAGTCTGTAATGCTTTCTCTGTACAGAATACAATCTGATGTGTCGGATACTTAAACTTAACCAGTTCCCAGAACGCCTCTTTCGAAATTCGTTCAGCTATATAGTCCTCAACATAATCCCAGATTGTATCATCTGCCATCGGATCCTCTACAACATCATAATCATGTTTTAAAGCAAGCCGGCAGTTTACAACAAACTGCAGCCATTCTTCTGTCATCTTACTAAACGTTTTAATATCCAAGCTCTTATCGGGTAAATACTCATAAAAATTTACAATATGCGTTCCGCGTTTTGTCAAAGCCCACCGTTTTGCCTGCTTTTCTAAAATTGTACAATAAAATCCGTATCCAAAATCTTTGTAAAAACCGTTTTCCAAAAATCTTCGGTTCCTGGACTATAACATTGCTTCCATGATATAAAATCATACACTTTTTACTCCTTCACAAATTAGGTAATATTACTCTGTTCAACTCCATGATAAATGGAATTTGAAGTTTAAAACTCGTATCTTGTTCCATGTGAAAGTAACAGTCCGTCCGTTAATTCCACACATAAAATTATGGTGTTTTCATCATCAAAATTATTATGCCCATTATCAATCCATTCGGCAAAAACAACTTTTAGTTTCTCAGCAATTATACGATTTTCTTCTTTTCCAAAATACCCTAAATTTTTCCCCTTACCGTGTGCGGTAAACCAGTCACCTGCTATCGCAACATTTGGGTTCTCTTCTATTTGTTTTATTTTGTTAGTAAGTGCGTATGTAATAATATAAAATGAACCATCCTCATAATATGCATTTACATTCCGCACATACGGCACTTCATGTTCCGCTGTTGCTAATGCGATCACCGTGTCTTTTCCAAAACGTTCAATCATAATTTTTTCAACATCTGAACCTAATTTTCTCATATAATTATCTCCTTCACAAAAAGCAAGTTGTCAAACTGCTTTAAACTATTATATCACCCTGAATATTCCTCTGTCATTCTATTTCTCTCTTAATACAAAAAGAGAGAGCGGAACATCAGATGTCCACTCTTTTACAAAACGCACTTATTTGTGATATGGTTCTCCATTGATAATCCGATATGCCCGATATACCTGTTCCAAAAGGATCACCCTCATCAACTGGTGTGGAAACGTCATTTTAGAGAAGCTCAGTGCATAATCTGCGCGTTTCCGTACCTCTTTTCCAAGACCAATGGATCCTCCGATGACAAAGCCGATACTGCTGTTTCCCTGTACACCGAGCTGTTCGACCTTCCTTGCAAACTCTTCTGATCCAAGCATCACTCCGTTAATTTCCAGAGTAATAACATACATATCATCGTGGATGCATTTCAGAATCCGCTCTCCCTCCTTATTCCGAATGTTTTCCTCCACGGTTTCGCCTGCCTGATCCGGCGTCTTCTCATCAGCCACCTCGGCGATCTCCAACTTGCAATATCTGGAAAGGCGCTTACTGTACTCTGCGATGGCATC
Source organism: Sellimonas intestinalis (assembly GCF_001280875.1). Classification (GTDB taxonomy): domain Bacteria; phylum Bacillota; class Clostridia; order Lachnospirales; family Lachnospiraceae; genus Sellimonas; species Sellimonas intestinalis. The sequence goes on from NZ_LGAJ01000003.1 coordinate 738,453, forward strand.
TTTTAAATATTTTTCTTTGATTTTTCCTACGGTAATCAATGTAATTTTCACGCTGTTCTCCTTTTCTTCTGTCTATGTAATCATTACGGAACAATGGCCCGAAACACCGGAATCTTTTTCAGAATCAGTACTGACATAACAGAGATCACATAAATCACAAACGGCATTACAAAGCGCCACCATCCAGATTCCGTTCCAAGCTTTGTCAGATTTTGCAAAGTCTGCAATACCAGCATATGTGTCACATATACGCCCAGCCCTGTACTGGCAAGTGTTGTAACTGCCCTCCGAATTCCCGGATTTTGTTCCAATTTTTTCCATGGCCCATATTTGACTGCCACGAACACTCCGACAGCCAGAAATACCGTCGGGAACGATAGATATCCCCAGAAAGCATGATTCAGTCCTGAACTATTCGTTGACCAGGCCACAGTACTGATATACCGGATTCCGGCTCCTGTAGCACCAAGTATACAAAGAAACATCCGGGTTTGCTTTGACATATCTGTTGTAGAAAGCAGATACCCTAAAATCACATACAGTAAATATCCTCCCGCCACCGGGAACTGGATATTTCCATTGAATGAAATTCCCAAAAAAGTACAACACACTGGATAAACAGAATAAGCTAAAAAGGCCATCGCTGTCATATAAGCCAAAATCTGCTTGTAATCTTTTAACAAAGACAGAACAGGTATACAGAGATACATCATAAATAGCGGAATGAAAAACCAGTATACCTGTTCCGCAGTTGTATTGGTAAACAAATCGATCATACCAGACAAACTTGGTCGAAACTCCATCTGTCCCAAAGCAACCTTTAATACCAGATTGATCAGTGTCCACGTAATAAACGGTAAACCTGTTTTAAGAAAACGCTTCTTAAAATAAGCACCGGTCTGATACCTCTCTCTATAGTCAAACAGAGTCGCTCCTGATATCATAAAAAATACCGGAACCGCCCAGTAAGCAATCGTTTCAACAAACATCCTCTGGCGATATACCGAAGTATCTGTATACGGATCTGCAATCCTGTTGCACTGCATGTATATCACACAAAGACAGGCGAGTATTCTGAGAATATCGATATAGAAATAATGCTCTTTTTGATTGATCTTTCTCATCCCTTTCCCTCCTGTCAGGCTCAGATTCGGCAAACCTCCAGTTCGTGAAGCGCTCTTGTCGCACAGATATATTCTGCCTGCCTTGTCATTTTCGTCTCTTCTTTATGCGCCACAGTAAACACCTGGTCAAACTCCAGACCTTTTGCCATATAAAAGGTCGTCACGGTCAGTCCACGCCCAAATCTGGAGCTGTCACGATCAATATAGTGTACCTGATCTGTTTTCTTCCGAATCATCTCGTACCATTCTCTGGCTTCAGCTTCTGTCATCGTAAGCACTGCCGCTGTCTCATACCCTTCCGGTCCTGTCTTGACATGCTCCAGGATATGACTGATCATCTCTTCTTTAGATCCATACTCCCGCTCTGCAACCGCTTTCCCGTGGCGGTTCAGAAGCTCTGCATCATCCATCCCAACCAGTGTCCTTGCATATTCGGCAATCTCCACTGTATTCCGGTAACTTTTGTTCATCTCAATCTTCCGAAGCTGTTTCCCCAGTATCTGAGGAAGGAACCGTGTCACATCGTTTTGCTTTTCCTCCATTGTCTGGGAACGGTCTCCGAGAATTGTCATCGGACACTGAAATAAAAGCCCCAGAATCGTATATTGCAGGTAGGAATAATCCTGCATCTCATCCACAACCAGATGTCGTATCTGATCCTGTCTTCCTACACCAAGTAACCGATATTTCAGATACAGCATCGGAAAAACATCTTCGTACTCCAGATAACGTCTGTCATACGGTACCTCTGGAAGTTTCGGGAAATGCTGTTCCTCCAAAAACCAATTATAAATCCGATATAGATCTGTAGTCGTGTACATTGCCTGAAACCTGGTCCGCAGTTTCTCCACGTCTTCCTCAGAAAGTGTCATGCTGTATCTCGTCTCGTACTCATCCACCACATACTCCATGACTGCATCCATCCGGGCCAAAACCGGAACATCCTGAAATTTAAAGTAAAACAGACGAATCATCTCTTCTTCAGTCTTTTCCATTCCCCGGAAATAAATTCCTTTCAGATTGACGAGCCACTCCTCCATCTGCGCCATAAATCCTTCGACTGCACCAATCAGTTCTTTTGACTGTTTAAAGCGATAGCGGCTCAAGTCGTCTTCCTTTATTCCGGCAATGTTTTTTTCTATCTGATGATAGCGGTCCTCGCAGTCCGGTACGGCAGATTTCAGTTCCCGGTATGCGAAAAGATCCAGGCTCATCTCCCGGATGTTCTCTTCCCCAAGTTCCGGAAGGATATGGGAAATATAATCCGAAAACACACTGTTCGGAGATAGAACGAGCACACCGGACGATTTCAAATTCTTTCTATCGTGATAAAGCAGATAGGCAATTCTGTGAAGTGCCACCGATGTCTTCCCACTTCCCGCTGCTCCCTGAATTACAAGAATTTTATCCTTTGTATTACGGATAATTGCATTTTGCTCTTTCTGAATCGTCCGGACAATGTTTTTAAGCTGTATGTCGCTGTTGCTTCCAAGTTCCTGTTTCAGAATCTCATCATCAATCTTTACATCGCTCTCAAATCCATAGACCATCTTCCCTCTACGGATCTTGTACTGCCATTTCGCTTCGATTTCCCCGCACATCCGACCTGCCGGAGCCTCGTAAGACGCCTCTCCTTTGTCAAAGTCATAGAACAGAGCACTTACCGGCGCTCTCCAATCATAAATCAGCGGAATCCTGCCAGCCTCCTCGGCAAAATTCCCGATTCCGATGTAGAAAATTTCCGGTTCATCATCTCCATCGTAGCGAAAATCTACTCTTCCGAAAAACGGCGAATCGAGCATCTTCTTATAACGTGACCGGAGGCGCAAAGTATCCTGATTGGCATTGATACGCTGGAGCAGTGCCTGCTGGTTATCGTAGTCCTCGTACCCATACTGGTCCATCTCCGTATAATTCTCCCAGTAGTACTCATGCATACTCTCGATATCTTTCTGTCCGGCAAGAATCTCCTGATCCATCTGGACGATTTTCCTTTTCAGCTTTCGCACGATCTCTTCTAAAAATTTCATACCTTCCAATGATGTTTCCTTCTTTGCTGTCACCCTTCTTACCTCGTTCTTCCTTCTGCCTGTTCTAGTCTGTCCTGTTTCTGATCTTTTCTTTCATACCATCATAAAATTGCTCGGAAAGTGGCACTGCAACGCCAAGATTCCTTGCCCTTTCCAGAAGATAACCTCCAAACGTCTCCAGCTCCGACGGTCTTCCCGCCTCCACGTCCCGCTTCAAAGAACTTGTGGATCCCTTACTCAGTCTCATAAATCTCTGGTATTCCTCTTCCATATAATGCTGCCGGATGTGTACCCCGTCAGCCTTGGCCACCTGAAGTGCTTCTTTCAGCAGCATATGAAATTCCGCTCTCCTGTCCTCGTATGCCCGTATCTCCTCCACATTTCCCAAATAATATGCCGTAATGACATTATAGGCGCAGTTAAAAATGTATTTCTCCCACACGGCCTGTCTCACATCCGATGATATCTCGTATTCAATCCCTGCTTCTCCCAGAACACCGGCTGAAACTTTCGCCGCTTTATGTTCCTCTTCCCGCACAGCTCCCAGAAGAATTCTGGTGTACTGTCCGAGCTGTGTGATAGAGTAATCCTCGTTTGCGGCGGCAGTCGTGTAGATCACTGCATCCACCACAAGTCCTTTCCCCAGATACTCCCTCACTCTCTGGGCTGTATCCGCCCCATTCATTACCGGAACAATAATCGTATGGTCATCTACACAAGATCCCAATGACTGGCACACGTCCTCCAGTGCATAAGTCTTAACACAAAGAAAAATCAGGTCCTGAATCTCCTCCACTTCCCTCGCACACTCCCGTATCACACCATCTTTTACGATTTTCTCTCCATGAAAATCACTGTGCAGCACTACACCATGCTCACGCAGCGCCTCACCTCGTTTTCCCCTCGCTATCAATGTCAGATTCTTATATTTTTGTCCGACCATCCCTGCGATGTATCCTCCAACGCCCCCGATACCGACAATCATTATCTTCATTTCTTCTCTCACTTTTGGTCACCCCTGGTATGATGATATGTATTCTATTTATTATACCTTATTTTCTCTTTCATTCCAAGAAAAAATGAAGCTGCAGATTTGAATCTACAGCTCCATGCTTCTCTTTTGTAAAATTCCCGTGGGATTATTTATTTTTCAGATATTCGTGGATGCCTTTTGCTCCGGCTTTTCCTGCTCCCATAGCAAGAATTACCGTCGCCGCTCCTGTTACAGCATCTCCTCCGGCATACACGCCTCCTTTGGATGTCTTACCAAACTCTTCATCCGCAACAATACATTTCCACTTATTGACTTCCAAACCTTCTGTTGTAGAAGAAATCAGCGGGTTCGGTGAAGTTCCAAGGGACATAATCACAGTGTCCACTTCCATCTCAAATTCGGAACCTTCGATGACAACCGGGCGTCTTCTTCCGGATGCATCCGGCTCGCCAAGCTCCATCTTCACGCATTTCATGCCTTTTACCCAGCCGTCTTCTGTCACAATTTCTGTCGGGTTTGTCAGAAGATCAAAGATGACTCCCTCTTCTTTTGCGTGGTGTACCTCTTCCACACGCGCCGGAAGCTCTTCTTCACTTCTTCTGTAAACAATATGTACCTCAGCGCCAAGACGGAGTGCTGTTCTGGCAGCGTCCATAGCAACGTTTCCACCACCGACTACGGCTACTTTTTTTCCTGCAACAATCGGAGTGTCGTAGCTATCGTCAAAAGCTTTCATCAGATTGCTTCTTGTCAGATACTCATTAGCAGAAAAGACACCGTTTGCTGTCTCACCCGGAATACCCATGAATTTCGGAAGTCCGGCGCCAGAGCCGATGAATACTGCCTCAAACCCTTCTTCTTCAATGAGCATATCGATCGTTGTAGATTTACCGATTACCACGTTAGTCTCGAACTTCACGCCGAGTTCTTTCACCTTTTCGATCTCTTTTGCAACGACTTTCTGCTTTGGAAGACGAAACTCCGGAATACCGTAAACAAGTACACCGCCAAGTTCATGGAGCGCTTCGAATACTGTCACGTCATACCCCATCTTTGCAAGATCACCTGCACAGGTCAGACCCGCAGGACCAGAGCCGATGACAGCAACCTTGTGCCCATTCTTCTCTTCTGCTCCTACCGGCTTAATATCATGCTCCAAAGCGTAATCCGCAACAAATCTCTCCAGTTTACCAATAGAAACCGGCTCTCCTTTGATACCACGGATACATTTTCCCTCACACTGTGTCTCCTGCGGACAGACACGTCCACAGATTGCCGGAAGCGCGGAAGACAGACCGATGGTCTTATATGCGCCCTCGAAATTTCCTTCTTTTACCTCTTTGATGAATGCCGGAATATTGATCGCTACCGGACATCCCTGAATACACTTTGCATTCTTACAATTAATGCAGCGTGTCGCTTCTTCCATTGCTTCTTCTGCATTATATCCAAGACATACTTCTTCAAAGTTTGTCGCTCTTTCTTTCGGATCCTGTTCCCGAACCGGTACTTTCTTTAATACGTCTGCCATCTTAGTTGTCACCTCCACAATTTCCACATCCGCCGTGATGTGTATTGCCCTCCTGCAGTCTTAACATCGCTCTTCCTTCTTCTGTCTTATACATAAGCTGTCTCTTCATTGCTTCGTCAAAATCTACAAGATGACCGTCAAATTCCGGCCCGTCCACACATGCGAACTTGACTTCGTCTCCTACATGCAGACGACAAGCTCCACACATTCCGGTTCCGTCTACCATGATCGGATTCATGCTGACAATTGTCGGGATTCCAAGATCTTTTGTCATCAGACAGGTAAATTTCATCATAATCATTGGTCCGATCGCAACACAGACATCATATTTCTTGCCTTCTTCTTTTACAAGCTTTTCCACCATAGAAGTAACCATGCCTGCATGTCCGTAGCTTCCGTCATCCGTACATACATACAGATTTCCGGCAACCGCTTTCATTTCTTCTTCAAGAATCAACATATTTTTCGTTTTGGAACCTACGATTACATCCGCGTCGATTCCTCGTTCATGTAACCATTTCACCTGTGGATATACCGGTGCGGCGCCAACGCCTCCGGCAACAAAAAGCATCTTTTTATTTTTTAAAGCTTCCAGGTCTTCATTTACAAATTCGGACGGACATCCAAGCGGTCCAGTAAAGTCGCGGAAAGAATCTCCTGCTTTTAACTCTGCCATTTTTAACGTGGATGCTCCGACAATCTGGAATACAATGGTGATTGTCCCTTTCTCTCTGTCATAGTCGCAGATGGTCAGAGGGATTCTCTCGCCCTTTTCATCCATTTTTACAATGACAAACTGCCCCGGCTCGCAGTGACGAGCAACACGCGGAGCTTCTACATCCATGAGAAAAATCTTATCTGCAAGTTCTTCAGCTTTTAAAATTTTGTACATCTCTCATGCCTCCTAATTGTTATACTCCATTTATCATAAGATATTGTAGATAAAATATCAAGTAGATTCTGACAGGGAAATCGTTTTTTTCGATAAAAGATTCACAACCTGGTATAAAAAACCGCCGCTTCCGAAAAAGCGACGGTCATAACCGGTTTAGAAGTCAACTTCTGTTCCGTAATATGTACATGTAAAGAGTTTTTCCATCTCGGCCGGAGTAATGCTTCTCGGATTAGACCCTGTACAGGCATCGCCGACAGCAAGTTTTGCAATATTGGAAATTTTTTCTTTAAATTCCTCTTCGTTGATTCCGAACTCTCTTAATGTCTTAGGAATTCCAAGCTCTACATTAAATGCATCGATCTTTGCAATCAAGCTATTGATAAGCGCTTTCTCAGAAGTTCCCGGAAGTCCCATTCTGCGTGCGATCTCCGCATAACGCTTTGCCGCTACAGGATCTTTTGCATTATACTGAATAACGTACGGAAGGTAGATTGCATTTGCGCATCCGTGTGGAATGTGTCCTGTAGAGAATGCGGCTCCAGTCTTATGAGCCATAGAGTGAACGATACCAAGCAACGCATTGGAAAATGCCATTCCTGCCAGACACTGCGCATAATGCATCTGCTCTCTCGCATCCATATCACAACGGTAAGATGCCGGCAGATAATCAAGTACCATCTCGATTGCCTGAAGTGCAAGCGGATCTGTAAATGGTCCGTTTAATGTGGAAACATAAGCCTCAATCGCATGGGTCAGAGCATCCATTCCTGTGTAAGCAACCTGTTTCACCGGGAGACCTGCTACAAGATCCGGGTCAACAATGGCGATATCCGGTGTGATATTGAAGTCAGCAAGCGGATATTTCACACCTGTCTGATAATTTGTGATAACGGAGAATGCTGTTACTTCCGTCGCTGTTCCGGATGTGGACGGAATCGCCGCAAATTTTGCTTTCTGTCTTAATTCCGGGAAATTAAACGGTGTACAGAGATCCTCAAATGTCGTATCCGGGTACTCATAGAATGCCCACATTGCCTTTGCGGCATCGATCGGGGATCCTCCGCCCATGGAAACGATCCAGTCTGGCTCAAACTCTCTCATAGCCTCAGCACCCTTCATAACTGTCTCGACGGACGGATCCGGCTCTACCCCCTCAAAGAGTTGAACTTCCATACCTGCTTCTTTCAAATAAGAAACCGCCCTGTCCAGGAATCCCTGACGCTTCATGGAGCCGCCTCCGACAACAAGGATTGCTTTCTTTCCTTTCAGGTTTTTCAATTCTTCGAGGCATCCTTTCCCATGGTAAATGTCTCTTGGTAAGCAAAATCTACTCATAGCTCGTCTCTCCTTTTCTACCATTGATATTTTTTTAACTATCGTTAGTATACTCCTGTTTTTTAGTTATTTCAATGCATTTTTCCGGTTTTTAGAATTTTTTATTGAATCACTGATTTAATAAGCTATATCTATGGCAAAAACATCTTAAGATTTAACAAGCAGATTATCTTTCATCCAAAGCTTCAAGCGTATATTCATGCAGTGTTTCCCTTCGGTATTCATCCAGTTGAAGCATCTGAGAATACAACATGTCCACCATAATGAGAATCGGGAACTGTGGAGAAATGGCTTTCCCCTGTTCTAGGTTTTCTTTCAGCGCAAACAGCATGATCTCATCGCAGAATTCCAGAAATTTCTTCCCGGTGTGTGCCGTCATAAGAATTACTTTCGCTCCGCATTTTTTCGCAATCTTCATGGATTCCAGAACCGCTTCGGTCTTCCCGCTGACACTGATCCCGATTACCGCACAGTCTCCATCCAGAAGGACGGAATTCATTTTCATAATATGTTCATCTGTAATAGCCTCAATATTTGCGCCGATCCGCATAAAACGGAACTTCATTTCCATAGCTGCCAGACCGGAACTTCCCTTTCCGTAAACATAGATTCTCTTTTTCTTTGATAACATGTCCACAATAGTGAATAATCCGCGATTGTTTTTTCCAGTGCAGTAAAGGTATCGTAAATTGCTTCAATCTGAGGTATGATATTTCTTTCGTATTCATCCATTGTTTCGTCCCCTTTTAGAGTTTTCCTAAACCGACTGAAGGGAAGACTACAGTCTGAATCGCAGAAATATATTCTGCGATTTTCCTCTTCATGTTCCTGTATCAAGAACGAATCTGATATTTCCTTGTCGTAATCTCACTCTTCTTTCCATTGCCGTCAATCAATACTACATTGAGTTCCGTGTCCTGATAAAGCGGGAAAGCACCGGTATATTTGACCGACTGATCTGACGGTTCGCTTCCATCCGTCGTATAATAAGCCGTATATCCTTCCGGGACCTGTACCTCAACACTGATTGGTTCCTTATACTGACCTGTTGTCGGCGAGACTGCCGGCGCTTCTGCCACAGGGAATCGAATCATATAGGTTTTTTGCACCTCTACACTTTCAATCCCCTTTTTATTGACAAAGATCGCTCTGACGGTTGTCTTTCCTTCCTTATTGATTTGGATCGGCTCCTTATATTCCGTGCCTTCGGTAGTCGCTTTACTTCCGTCCACAGTATAGTAGATCGTGCCGTCCTCCTCGCTTGAGAGAGTGAGTTCCTGCACATTATCGTATTCTTTCTCATCATCCAGACTGAATTCCGGAACTCTGGCGACATAATCCTGAAGTTCTGTCAAAATCTGACCGTTGGTACAGGTACTCATCAGATAGGCGATTTTTTCTGTCTGGTCCGTATCCTCATAGTATTCTACCATAGCTTGATAAACGCCGACACTATCCGGATGGCTATCCACTGCTTCCTGTAACAATGCATCCGCGTCGTCATCCTTGTTCTGGTCGTGATAGAGAGAAGCCAGTCTGAAATAGGCCTCTTTCTTTTCCCCCTTTTTCTCAATCGCTTTTAAATAAAGCGCTTCCGCTTTTGTATCATTCCCGTTTATCTCGGCTCTTTTTCCCCGGTTTACTACACCGGTATATGTATTTCGATAAATCAGAATTCCCGCTCCGACTACCGCCGCAACAATCAGGATCATTCCCAGAATCACAAGCCTACGCAGTCTTCTTTTGCGTCGCATCCGTTCTGCTTTGGCCCGTCTTCTTCTCCTTCTGATCTCTTCCTCTGACAGTCTGTCCCCTGGATTTGTCATTCTTTGCATGGTACCCTTATTCTCTCCTCTTTTTCCGTGCCGCCTCCACACAGTTATTCATCAGCATCGCAATCGTCATCGGCCCTACTCCCCCTGGGACCGGTGTGATAGCCTCTGCCTTTTCTTTCACCTGTTCAAAGTCCACATCTCCGCAGAGTTTTCCGTTTTCATCCCGGTTCATCCCTACATCGATAACAATGGCTCCTTCCTTAACGTCGCAAGCCTTAATTATCTTTGCCTTCCCGACCGCCGCCACAAGAATATCGGCCCTTCTTGTGATCTCTCCTAAATTCTTTGTCCGTGAGTGGGCGATCGTGACCGTCCCATTTTCCTGGAGCAAAAGAAGCGCCATCGGCTTTCCTACATGATTGCTTCTTCCGACTACGACGCACTCCTTGCCTTCGATAGAATAACCGGAACGCCGTATCAGCTCAATCACGCCTGCCGGAGTACAAGAACGGAATCCCTCCGTTCCAAGACAAAGCGCTCCAATACTATCTGCAAGAAATCCGTCCACATCCTTCTTCGGAGAAATCATCGTTGTAATCTTCTCTTCATCGATCTGCCCCGGCAGAGGAAGCTGTACTAAAATCCCGTCTACGTTCTCGTCTTCATTAAGGCTCGTAACAAGCTTTTCCAGCTCCTCCTGCGTCGTATCTTCCGGCAGTTCGTAAGAACGGGATTCGATCCCGACATACTCACATGCCCGTTTTTTGTTCCTTACATAAATGGCAGATGCGCTGTCGTCTCCGACAAGTATGACAGCCAGACACGGTGTAATCCCCTGCGCCTTCATCTCTGTCACTTCCTGCTTTAATTCCTCTTTGATCTTTGTGGAAATTACTTTTCCGTCTATCAATACTGCCATAGTCTGCCTCCTTTTAGAACAGTCCTGTAATCTTTCCGTCATCTGTTACGTCAATATGATTTGCCGCAGGAACTTTTGGAAGTCCCGGCATCGTCATCACTGCGCCTGTCAGCACAACGACAAATCCAGCCCCCGCACTGACATAAACTTCTCTTACATGGATGCGAAATCCTTCCGGACGTCCAAGAAGTGTCTGATCATCGGAGAGGGAGTACTGGGTTTTTGCCATGCAGACCGGCACATTTTTAAATCCAAGCTCTTCGATTTTTGCAAGCTGCTTTAATGCGGCTTTATCATAATCCACGCCGTCCGCACCGTAAATCTCTCTGGCAACCGTCTCGATCTTGTCTTTCAAAGGCAGATCGTCCGGATAGAGCGGATGGAATTGGCTTTCTTTCGTCTCCAGTGTATTTAATACTTTTCTTGCCAGCTCTTCGCCCCCTTCGCCGCCTCGTGCCCAAACATCCGCAATGGCAAATTCACATCCTCTTTCCTCGCAGAATTCTTTGACAAATCCCTTTTCCGCCTCAGTATCCGCAGAAAACGCATTCAGGGTAACAACAACCGGTACGCCGAATTTCTGAAGATTTTCAATGTGTTTTTCCAGATTGACGATTCCCTTTTTCAAAGCCTCCAGATTTTCTTCATTCAACTCATTTTTCGGCACTCCGCCATTGTATTTCAATGCCCGGATCGTGGCAACCAAAACAACAGCGTCCGGCTTTAATCCGCTCATCCGGCACTTGATATCCATAAACTTCTCCGCACCGAGATCAGCGCCGAATCCCGCCTCAGTGATCGTGATATCACTCATCTTGAGCGCCATCTTGGTAGCCTGCACACTGTTACATCCATGAGCAATATTAGCAAATGGTCCGCCGTGTACCAAAGCCGGTGTGTGCTCCAGTGTCTGAATCATATTCGGCTTGATGGCATCCTTTAACAGAGCCGCCATAGCGCCGGTAGCCTGGAGATCATCTGCTGTCACCGGCTTACCGTCAAAAGAATAGGCAACAATGATCTTCCCAAGGCGTCTCTTCAGATCGGAAAGATTGTCCGCCAGACAGAGGATCGCCATAATCTCGGAAGCTACGGTGATCACGAAATGATCTTCCCGTACCATGCCATCCATCTTGTTCCCAAGTCCTACCACAATATTTCTGAGGACACGGTCGTTCATATCTTCACAACGTTTCCAGACGACCTGTCTTGGATCAATACCAAGCTGATTCCCCTGTTGGATGTGATTGTCCAGAAGGGCTGCAAGAAGATTGTTTGCCGATGTGATCGCATGAAAATCTCCTGTAAAATGCAGATTCAGATCTTCCATCGGTACAACCTGGGCGTATCCGCCTCCCGCGGCGCCTCCTTTGATTCCAAAGCAAGGACCAAGAGACGGCTCACGCAGGGCAATCATTGCTTTCTGTCCGATCTTTGCCATTGCCTGTCCAAGTCCTACCGTCACAGTTGTCTTCCCCTCTCCGGCGGGTGTCGGGTTAATCGCTGTCACAAGGACGAGTTTTCCGTTTGGGCGGTCCTTAATCTTGTCCCAGAGCTCAGCAGAGAGCTTTGCCTTGTACTTTCCGTAGAATTCCAGGTCGTCTTCCCCGATTCCGATCGATGCCGCCACATGTTTGATCGGCTCCATTGTCGCTTCCTGTGCAATCTGAATGTCTGTTTTCATTTTCCTTCCTCCGTTTCTTCCCCTAAACATGTTCCTCTATGTACTGGTCAAACTGTTCCTTTGACATCAGAACCTTTCTTGGTTTGGTGCCCTCTTCCTCTCCGACGACGCCTGCTTCATATAGCTGATCCATAATTCTTGCCGCACGGTTGAATCCGATTTTGAACACCCGCTGTAACATCCCGATGGATGCTTTTTCCTTTTCGATGATAAAATATCCCGCATCCTGGAAGTAGACATCCCGTTCTTCTCCCTGGCCACCTGCCCCGGATCCGGCCGCTCCGCTTGAGGCATTTGCCATATGCGTCTGAACCTCCTCATCGTAGGCAGCATTTCCATTATTTGTCAGCAGATAATCCACCACTGCCTGCACTTCCTTATCAGATACAAAGGCTCCCTGGACACGTGCCGGCTTCTGGTAGCCTGCCGGATAGAAGAGCATATCACCCTTTCCCAGGAGCTTTTCTGCTCCATTCATATCGATAATGGTCCGTGAATCTACTCCGGAAGATACAGAGAAAGCAATCCTGGACGGCATGTTGGCTTTAATCAGGCCGGTAATGACATTGACCGACGGCCGTTGAGTCGCAAGCACCAAATGAATCCCTGCAGCACGGGCAAGCTGTGCCAGACGGCAAATGGATTCTTCCACATCCCCTGGAGCCACCATCATCAAGTCCGCAAGCTCGTCTACGATGATGACGATCTGCGGCATCTTCTCCGGCCGCTCCTCCTCGTTGTCAATATCTTTGACACTTTCCACCTTTGCATTGAAACCATCCATATCACGCACCTTGTACTGCTCAAAGAGCTGGTAACGCTTCATCATTTCGGCCACCGCCCAGTTCAAGGCGCCCGCCGCCTTCTTCGGATCCGTCACAACCGGAATTAATAAATGCGGAATCCCATTATAAACGCTTAACTCCACCACCTTTGGGTCAATCATAATCAGCTTCACTTCCTGCGGGGAAGCCTTATATAAGATACTCATAATCAAAGTATTGATACAGACGGACTTCCCTGATCCCGTCGCGCCCGCAACGAGAAGATGCGGCATCTTGGCAATATCTGACACTACCGTCCGTCCGCTGATATCTTTTCCGACAGCAAAGCTGATCTTGGATTTTGCGGCTTTGAACTCCTCACTCTCCAGAAGATCCCGAAGCTGTACGGTGGAATTGCCCTTATTCGGCACCTCAATACCGACCGCTGCTTTCCCCGGAATCGGTGCCTCAATCCGGATATCCGCCGCTGCAAGATTGAGCTTTAAATCATCGGCAAGACCTACGATCTTGCTGACCTTTACTCCCATCTCCGGCTGAACTTCATACCGGGTCACCGCAGGGCCGCAACTCACATTCGTCACGGTCACATTGACACCGAATGTCTTTAATGTCTGCTGTAGCTTAGCTGCCGTCTCTCTCAAATGCGCGTCGGAATCGCCTGTCCCCTTCTTTCCATGGGTCAGCAGGCTGATCGGAGGCGCATGATATACAGAGACTGGCTTTGCGATGGATTTCTCAATCTCAGCGGTTACATGCTCTCTTGCCGCTGCCTCCTGCTCCTTATTCTCAGCTTTTACTCTGGTCCTGATCTTTGCCTCTTCCTTTGGATTCACAGCCTCTTTAAAAGCACTGATTCCCTCTTCCGGAAACTCAGAGAGATCCGGAACAGCCTCAAACGCCTCCGTCAGAACCGGTTCCCCCGGTTCTTCATAGGAGGATGCTCTTGTAATCGTAAGCTCTCCGGCCGGAGCTTCTTCCTGGGTCTTTGGTGCCGCCTGTTGTTCCGTCTCCTTTGCCCTCTTTTCTGCTTTCTTTTTCAGGCTTTTTTCTTCCGTCACAACAAGCTCCTGGATCTCCGGACTGCGTCCCTCCAAAGTCGTATCAAAAGAAACTCCCGCCACCTTATGCTCCTGCCGCTTGGCTTCTTTGACCTTTTTCTTCTCCTCACGCTGTACTTTTCGGTGCTCCCTGCCAGTCTTTGCCTTACTTTGAAGCGTTCGTCCGGCGTTCTGCACACTTTTTAAAAGCGAACGCTGTGTAATCAGAATCAAACAGATCATCATCAAAATCACAATAATCACATACGAGCCGACTACGCCCAGCGCCGGGACCGTTAAATGCGCCATCTTCTCGCCAATACTGCCTCCCGCCCGGTTGACAAGCTCCAAAAAGGCACAAATCAAGGCTACAAGAACTACCGCGGCGCCAAGCTTCGTGTATGCTTTATGATTCCCCCGATTGGATAGGAAAAATGTGACGCCTGCAAAAAGCAGGAATGGGAACAAATACGTCATCTGTCCGAAAAGTCCCTCCATAAAGTCCGAAATCACTCTTCCTGCTGCTCCCGCAAGTCCAAAATTACTAATCAAAAGAATGATCGAGACCGCCAAAGATACCAGGATTACAATCTCCTCTCTGACGATCGTCTCCCGCTCCATCTGAGCTTTCGTCGCTCTTGTAGAACGGCTGGATTTGGACCGGGTGGATCTGGTAGTCTTTCGCCCTGCTTTCTTTGCTGTTGTACTTTTTTTCTTCTTCTGTGGCGTATTCTGGGCCATGAAATATCCCCCTTATTACTTTCCCGCTTCAGACGGGCCTTTCCCATTTTCACTATATTTCATTATAGCATTTTTAAAATATGCTGTCATTATCTATTTTTGTGCTCTCGTTCCCCGATTTCCTTCTGATTCCGCCGTTCATCAATCAGGGAGTAAATCTTTTCAAAGGCCTCGTGGATCCCTCCCACTTCGTCGATGATCCCCTCCCGGACCGCATCCTCACCCTCTAAAAGCGTCCCTACATCTTTGACAAGCTGAGACGAATCCAGCATCAGCTCTTCCAGACGCTCTTTAGTAATTCGTGAATGACTGGAAATAAACTTGGTAATCCGATCCTGTGTACGCTCCATATTCCGGTAACTTTGGATCACCCCGATAAACATCCCGTTGGAACGTACCGGGTGTACAATCATAGTTCCGCTCGGCACAATAAACGAATAGTCCGAAGAAACAGCAAGCGGCCCTCCAATGGAATGGCTTCCTCCAAGGACAAGAGATACGGTCGGCTTGCTTAACGAAGCGATCATCTCGGCAATGGCAAGTCCTGCCTCCACATCTCCACCTAAAGTATTGAGCAGAATCAATACTCCCTCGATCTCATCACTGGATTCGATCTCGGCAAGTTTCGGGAGCAGATGCTCGTATTTGGTTGCTTTCGTACTGCCAGAGACTGCTTCATGCCCTTCGATCTCCCCGATAATAGTCAACAGATAGACCTTATAGTCCCCGTGCTTTGTCTCCAGCTCCAGACTCCCCGTCTCCTTGATCTGCTCTGTTTCTTTCTCTTGTTTTTCCTGATTTCCCATAAAAAACACCTCCACATTTTTTGCTTAGTATGCGGAGGTATTTTTCTAAATATGCATTATACGAGGGCAAGTGCCTGTTCCAGATCCGCGATGATATCGTCTGCATTCTCAATTCCAACGCTAAAACGGATCAGATCCGGCTGCACTCCTGCTTCCAGGAGCTCCTGATCGTTCATCTGACGGTGCGTATGGCTCGCTGGATGAAGGACACAGGTTCTAGCATCTGATACGTGGGTCACGATTGCTGCCAGCTTCAGACTGTCCATCATTTTGACAGCGACATCTCTTCCACCCTTTAATCCGAAAGTGATGACACCGCAGGTGCCGTTTGGCATGTACTTCGCTGCCAGATCATGGTATTTATCCCCTTCCAACATAGCACAATTCACCCAGGCAACCTTTTTATGTCCTTTCAAATAGGAAGCCACCTTCTTTGCATTCTCACAGTGCCGCGACACACGAAGATGCAACGTCTCAAGGCCTACATTCAAAAGGAATGCATTCTGCGGCGCCTGGATGGAGCCCAGATCCCGCATGAGCTGTGCAGTCGCCTTGGTAATGTAAGCACCTTTTCCAAATTTACGGGTATATACAATACCGTGGTAAGTCTCGTCTGGTTTGGTAAGCCCCGGGAATTTTTCGGCGTGGGCTTCCCAGTCAAAGTTTCCACTGTCCACGATCGCTCCGCCGACTGTCATGGCATGTCCATCCATATATTTCGTCGTAGAATGAGTCACAATATCAGCGCCCCACTCAAACGGGCGGCAGTTGATTGGTGTGGCAAAGGTATTATCTACAATCAACGGCACACCATGTTCGTGCGCTACCCTCGCAAATTTCTCAATATCAAGCACGGTAAGCGCCGGATTGGCAATTGTCTCCCCGACAACAGCTTTCGTATTGTCACGAAATGCCGCATTTAACTCCTCTTCTGTGCAATCCGGATCCACGAATGTAGCCTCTACACCCATTTTACGGATCGTGTGGGCATACAGATTATAGGTGCCGCCGTAAAGAGCGGAAGAACATACGATATGATCTCCTTCCTCGGCAATATTCATCACCGCATAGAAATTGGCAGCCTGTCCGGAAGATGTCAGCATGGCCGCATAGCCTCCCTCCAGGTCGCAAATCTTCTCTGCTACCGCATCATTGGTCGGATTCTGGAGTCTCGTATAGAAATATCCACTGTCCTCCAGGTCAAACAATCGTCCCATCTGTTCGCTTGTGTCATACTTAAACGTCGTACTCTGGTAGATCGGAAGAATCCTCGGCTCTCCTTTTTTTGGTTTCCAGCCTGACTGGATGCATTTGGTTTCAATGTTAAACTGTTCATTCATATCCTTGTTCCTCCTGTTTTTCTCTGCGGATCAGGAGAACAGATAGTCCTGCTCCAGATCCTGAATCATATTTGTATATACGGTTCTACACGCCGCAAGCTCTCCTGCCTCGATCAGATGGATGCATGGATTCAGATACTCTTCCCAGATCTTTTGGTAGATAACGTCGGCTTCTGCCATTCGTTCGATCCGTTTTACAATCGTCGGCGCAATATTATAGTATTCCCGGATGGTCTCCTTTCCCCCCTCGGAGGAAACAAGATACCTGTCCCGGTACTCTCTGAGCAATTTGAGCTCGTAGCACTCATCCGGCTTCTGTAAGGACCGGCAAACCGCGGTCGTCACATAGCAAAGACGCTTACGGAATCCCCCGTTGATCTCCTCAAAGGTAGATTTACCCACTTTCATCGTCACCGTATCAATCCGGTTCCAGGAGGAAATCATCTCGTCCGCCACCGCCTCCAGCTCGGGATCCCGGCTGTAGAGCAGCAATGGAATAAAAAATGTCACCAATGCCAGATTGTAATCCAAGATCCGATTTTCTCTCTTCCTCTTGTCCGAAAGCTTATGAAGCTGCTCGCTTGCATACTCCGGAACCTCTGTTCCAAGAACCTGAATGAGCTGCTTTCTCCTTCCTTCGTCCTTCTCCCGGATCTCTTTTAACATCCTGGCAAGCTCCGGGCGTCTTCTCTCAAAAAAACCACGGAAAGTCGGCTCATATGTAGCCTTTTTAAACTGTGAGGAAAGCTCTATCGCTTCTTCAAACATGGATATCATCTGTTTTTCTGGTCCTGTCTGCATAAGACGGCCTCCCTTACTGCGAATTCCGGCCTTCTCTACTCTTCCCAGTTATGATATACTTCCTGCACATCATCGTCGTCGTCAAGAAGGTCCAGTGTCTTCTGGATATTTTTGATATCTGTCTCATCTGTCAGCTCTACATACGTCTGCGGAATCATAGTGACCGAAGCCTCCATCATCGGAATTCCTGCCTCCTCAAGCTTTTCGCGGACTTCAGAGAAGCTATCCGGATCAGTAATGATCTCAAAGCTGTCCTCCTCTTCCGCAAAATCCTCTGCACCTGCGTCAAGAGCCAGCATCATCAGTTCGTCCGCATCCATTTCAAACTCTTCCCGGTCAATGAGGATCTGTCCTTTCTTATCAAACATAAAGGATACGCATCCCGGTGTCCCGATATTGCCGTTTCCCTTTGTAAAGGCACTCCTTACATTGGAAGCAGTACGGTTCTTATTGTCCGTCAGAGCCTCCACGATAATCGCGGTACCGTTCGGCCCATATCCTTCATATACAACTCTCTCGTAATTGTTGGCGTCCATGTCTCCAGCCGCCTTTTTGATACTCCGCTCAATGTTGTCGTTCGGCATATTGTTTACTTTTGCCTTTGCGATCACGTCACGGAGTCGGCTGTTGTTCGCCGGGTCCGCTCCGCCGCCTTCCTTGACAGCTACCGCAATTTCACGGCCGATCTTTGTAAAAATCTTTCCCTTTGCCGCATCGTTTTTTTCCTTTTTATGTTTAATATTCGCGAACTTGGAATGTCCTGACATTTCTTTCTACCTCTCTTCGTATGTAATCTCTCTTCCTTTTTCAGGAAAACTCATGTTCTTCATTTTATCATTCTTTCGTTTCTGTGGCAAGTTCCGTTTTGGTGATCTTCACCTTCCGGATGATATTGTTTATTACCTGCTGGATTTCAAAAAGATACCCCTCATAGAAAACACTGCACTCTTCCTTCTCCGCTGGAATCCGCTCAAGCTTCACAATTAGGAAACCATTGAGTGTCTCATACTCATTGTCCTCATCCTCATCTTGAAAGACGATGCCAAGGACGTCTGAAAGCTCCGTCAGGCCGCAAAGGCCGTCAACCAGGTAAGAGCCCTCCTCGCTCTTGCGGATCATCTCTTCCTCCTCGTCATACTCATCCCGGATATTTCCCATGATCTCCTCAATAATATCTTCCATCGCCACCAGTCCGGAAGTCTGTCCGTACTCATCGATCACCACACAAAGATGGCTCTGGTTGGCTTTCATCTGCATAAAAAGTCGGCTGATCTTTCTCGTCTCCGGAATAAAGCCCACAGGCATAAGTGCGTCCCCGATCTCCTTTAACTTTTTCCCCCGCATGTCCGGATCCAGATAAAACTTCATAATATCCCGGATATGTACAATCCCCAGGATATTATCGATTTCCTCCTCGTAGACCGGGAACCGGGAGTTCTTTGCTTTGGAGGCAAAGGCCGCCGCTTCCTCCAGCGTATCGTCACAGTTTAATGCCACAATATTTTTCCGGTGGGTCATAACATCTTTTGCGTCCTGATCCATGAAAGAAAACACGTTGCGGATCATTCTGTATTCCATCTCTCGGATACTTCCGTCTTGTTCGCCCTCCTTGAGAGCTCCCAGAACCTCTTTTCTGATTGTGTCCCTTTGGTCCATATCTTCTCCTTTTATGTAGAAAGTGCGATACTGATTCTCAGGGCCTCGTCAACCTTCTGCATGATTTCCTGATCCAGATGGCATACACTTTCTTTCAATCTCTGCTTGTCGATTGTCCGGATCTGCTCCAGAAGGACAACCGAATTTTTTACGACACCATACCTTCTCGCGTCAATCTCCACATGCGTCGGAAGTTTCGACTTGTGCATTCTCGAAGTAATAGCCGCACATATCACGGTCGGGCTGTGTCTGTTCCCCATTTCATTTTGTATCACAAGCACCGGACGAACGCCCCCCTGTTCGGAACCGACGACCGGGCTTAAATCCGCATAAAAAATGTCTCCTCTATGAACCTGCTGCACTTTCTTCACACTCCATTTTCTAAGATATAATGAGTATTTCCATCTTTCCTTTGAAGTATTCCAAAAGCCGTGGGTCTTTTATGCGAAATAGTCGACCTGCTCGATGACTTCTCCATCTTTTACATATTCTCTCGGAATCCTCTTGTCGAGGTCACAGAGAAATTCATAATTAAATCTTCCGGACAGGGCGCTTAAGTCATCCACGGTGATTTCTTCCCGGCCGCTTTTTCCTACCAGCACCACTTCATCCATAAATGCTGCCTCGTCGATCTCCGTCACATCCACCATCATTTGATCCATGCAGACTCTGCCGATAATCGGGGCCCGTTTCCCGCGGATCAGCACATACCCCTTATTGGAGAGGCTTCTCGGATAGCCGTCCGCATAGCCGACCGGAATGGTAGCCACACGTGTTTTCTTCTCGGCACGGAAACATCCTCCGTAACTGACAACCGCCCCTGGCTCGATCCACTTTGTATGAACGATACTGCTCACTAAAGAAAGTACCGGCTTTAATGCGAGATCACGCTTTCTCACCTCATCGGAAGGATAAAGCCCGTAGAGTGCGATGCCCGCACGCACGAGATCCAGATTGGCCTCAGGGTGGTCGATGATAGCCGCGCTGTTAGAGCAATGCCGGTACTGTGGCTCAATCCCCCGTTCTTTCAGCTTCCTCGTCATAAAAAGATACTCTTCCATCTGTCGGTTGGTAAACGTCTTATCCATCTCGTCCGCTTTGGCAAAATGGGTAAAGAGTCCTTCCATCCGGATTCCCGGCAGATAAAAGATCCTTTCAATTTCATCGATAGATTCCTCCCCCGTCTGAAATCCCAGTCTGGACATCCCGGTATCGAGCTTCACATGAATCCATGCCGGTTTTTTCAGCTTTCCTGCAAGCTTTGAAACTGCGTTTGCCGACTGTTCTGTGTAGATCGTCATACGGATCTCGTGGCGGATGGCCTCCTCGTACTGCTCCGGAAATGTACATCCAAGCACCAATATCGGCTTTTGCACTCCAGCTTTTCTCAAAAGCACCGCCTCATCAAGCGTTGCGGTGGCATAACCCCATACACAGTCCAATCTTTCCGTCTCTTTAGCAATTCTTGTGGCGCCATGTCCGTATCCGTCTGCCTTCACCACCAGAATCATGTTCGTGTCCGGTGAAATATGATGCCTCATCTGCTCTATATTGTATGTAATATGATTCAAATTAATTTTCGCGCACACTCTGCTGTAAGTTTTCATTTTGTAAGAACCTTTCCTCAATGGATTTCCCGCAGCACAATCGGTATCATTTCAATCAGATCTGTCGCAAGTACGCTGTGAGCCCCATAGCGGTCTCTTGCTTCATCCCCGCACAGTCCATGGACAAACACGCCAAATGCCGCCGCCTCAAACCGCTCCATACCAAGCGCAAGGCATCCCGTGATCATTCCTGCGAGAACATCCCCGGATCCGGCTTTGGCCATGGCGGAATTTCCGGACAGATTCAAATACGGAATCTTCCCCTTTCCTGCTACTACGGTTCTGGCATCTTTTGCTGCTAATATTATATTATAGGTTTTGGCATACTGTTGTGCAAGTCCCATCCTGCTTTTTTTCGTTTCCTCTGTCGTTTTTCCAAGAAGTCTGGCGAATTCTTTCACATGAGGAGTGAAAATCAAGCGGCTCCCCGCACCGGAAAGCAACATTTCCCTCTTTTTTTGTTCCATTCCCGCAATATTGTTCAAGGCGTCCGCATCAAGGACGCATGGCTTCTCATGGTTTTCCAGATAGATAAGCAATGTCTCCAGGACTTCTTTGGTCCGCTCATCCATCCCCAGACCGCATCCGGCACAAATAACGTCAGCCCAGTCAAGCAACGTTTCCATCTGTCTGGAAATCTCTTCCTTGTAAGGCGTGACGATGACTTCTGGCAGCTTCGCCTGTAATACTGCCTGGTTACACCTCGGCGTCAGGATCCTCACCACTCCGCTTCCCATCCGATAAGCTGCGCTTGCTGAGAGAATTGCCGCTCCCGCCATTCCTTCGCTTCCTGTAATCATCAAGACTCTTCCGTACGTTCCTTTGTGGGCATCTGCGCCCCGCTTGGGGCAGAGCGTTTTGATATCCTCCCGTTCATAGGAAAGATACCGCGGTCCTTCCACGCCGCCCCGCAAATAGATGCCGATATCCCTGACTTGCACGTTTCCTGCATAAAGCGCGCCTGGGAACAGTGCCATCCCCGTCTTCAGATAAGCAAATGTCACCGTCAGATCTGCCTGGAACGCCGTCCCAAGCACCTCCCCCGTCGAAGAATCAATACCGGACGGAATGTCCACCGCCACTTTGGCTGCTTCCATCTCATTCATCCGCTCCAGGATCCCGGCATACCGTCCTTCCACCTTTCGGGAAAGACCGATTCCAAACAGGGCGTCAAATACTGCCGTGTAGCTTTCCTGTGGAATTTCCCGTTCCACAGTTCCTCCGATTGCCTGAAAGATGCGGATCTGTTCCTTTGCCTCCTCTGTGCAATGATCCGGATTGCCTGCGAGCACCACCGTCACCTTTGCCCCTTTCTCCAACAGGAGACGTCCTACCGCAATCCCATCTCCGCCGTTATTTCCACTGCCACACACAATTAGGCTTCTGGTGATATCAATCTTTTCCTTTTTGACCGTTTCTACCACCTGCAAGGCCGCCCGCTCCATCAGTACAAGGGACGGGATCCCGATGGTCTCAATCGTGTAATGGTCTGCCGCTTTCATTGTCCTGCCGTCTATAATATAGTTCATCCTTATCGCTCCTTCCTTTAAGTTCTGGTATCCGGACAGAAAAAAGGACGTGGAATCCCGCAGCTTACTACAACTCTCTCACGTCCTTCTTGCTCTTATTTTTTCTTCTGATGCTTCTCCTCATAGCGGAGTACATTGTAGGAGAGTCTCATCAGACTCTCGGAAAGATGTACGTTTTCCACGACAATATGCTCCGGGAGATTCAGATCCGTATGGGCGAAATTCCAAATTGCCCGGATACCGTTTTCCACCAACATATTTGCCACAGCAACCGCCTTTGTCTTCGGTATAGTCAGGATTGCGATCTCAATATCATTATTTCGGATAAAGCTCTTCAGCTCGTCCATCATGCGGATCTCAATCCCTCTTACCGTCACACCGGCCAGCGTCGGATTGACATCAAACAGTCCTTTCAGCATAAACCCGCTGCGCTCGAAAGCAGTATAGTTTGCCAAGGCCTGTCCCAGATTCCCCGCTCCGATGATAATCATATTGTGCTCTCTGTCCAGTCCCAGAATCTTTCCTATCTCCGAATGTAAATACTTCACATTGTATCCATACCCCTGCTGCCCGAAACCGCCGAAATTATTCAAATCCTGACGAATCTGGGAAGCGGTGACTTTCATGCGCTTGCTCAAGTCGTTGGAGGAAATGCGCTCTACACCGTCTTCCAGTAACTCTCCTAAGTATCTGTAGTATCGAGGCAGTCTTCGGATGACTGCCTGAGAAATTCCTTTTCCTTCCACTTCCTGCACCTTCCTGTTCTTCTCAATATCCTTATTATATGTAAAACCTGATATAAAGTCAAACTTTTCATGGGATTTTATGTTGTATTTTGTATAAATTCCGTTATAATGAATACGGAACTTTTGATTTATCAAAGGAGGATTTTATGATACTTGCATGTCACAATCTGGAAAAATCATTTGGAGACCAGGTCATTGTACGACATGGCTCTTTTCATATAGAAGACCACGAAAAAGCGGCGCTGATAGGGTTAAACGGCGCCGGAAAATCAACAATCTTAAAGATGATCACCGGGGAGCTTCCATCCGATTCCGGTGAGATTATTCTTGCAAAAGGAAAGCAGATTGGCTATCTTTCTCAGCACCCGATGACAGACAGTACCCGGACTATCTATGAGGAACTCCGCACATCCAGACAGTATCTTGTGGATCTGGAAAACCAGATCCGAAAGACAGAGGCGGAACTTGAGTCTTTAAGCGGTGACGCTCTGACAGAAAAGCTCTCCTCTTATCACAAGATGACGTCCCGGTTTGAACGAGAAAACGGATATGCTTATGAAAGCGAAATCACCGGATTGTTAAAGGGGCTCGGCTTTACAGAGGAAGAATTTTTAAAGCCGGTCTCCTCCCTTTCCGGGGGCCAGAGAACCCGTGTCTCACTTGGCAAACTTCTTCTGACAAAGCCGGATATCCTTCTTCTTGACGAGCCCACCAACCACCTGGACTTAAACTCTATCACCTGGCTTGAGACTTATCTCCTGAACTATCCGGGCGCCGTTCTGATCGTCTCCCACGACCGATATTTCTTAAATCGGGTCGTTACAAAGATTATCGAGATCGAGGCCGGAACCCTTACCATGTATCTTGGCAATTATCAGGATTTCGCCCAGAAAAAGCAGATGTTACGGGATGCAAGACTGAAAGAATATCTCAATCAGCAGCAGGAAATCCGCCACCAGGAGGCCGTGATTGAAAAGCTCCGCTCTTTTAACCGGGAAAAATCCATTAAAAGGGCGGAAAGCCGGGAAAAGATGCTTGCAAAAATCGACCGGATCGAAAAACCGATGGAACTGAAAACCGATATGCACTTAAAGCTGGAGCCCTCCATCATCAGTGGCAATGACGTCCTAAGTGTCAGCCATCTAAGCAAATCCTTTCCGGAACAGACACTCTTTGAAGATATCAGCTTTGAACTCAAACGTGGAGAACATGTTGCCATCATCGGAGATAACGGCACCGGTAAGACAACGCTTTTAAAAATCTTAAATGAAGTACTGCCTGCAGACAGCGGGACGTTTACCCTTGGTTCTAACGTTACGGTAGGCTATTATGATCAGGAGCACCATGTCCTGCACATGGACAAGACGGTGTTCGATGAGATCTCGGATGATTATCCTCATCTTACCAACACCCAAATCCGCAATATGCTGGCCGCATTTCTTTTTACCGGTGACGACGTCTACAAACTGATCGGGGATTTAAGCGGTGGAGAGAGGGGCAGGGTCTCCCTGGCAAAGCTCATGCTTTCTGAAGCAAATTTTCTCATCCTCGACGAGCCGACCAACCACCTGGACATGGCGTCCAAGGAGATTCTGGAACACGCGCTGAACGATTACACCGGGACTGTGCTCTATGTCTCCCACGACCGGTACTTCATTAATAGGACTGCCACACGAATCCTGGAGCTGGTCAATCAGAAGTTCGTCAACTACATTGGAAACTATGATTACTATCTGGAGAAAAAAGAGGAGCTTACAGCCGTCTACGCTGCTCCTGCCCCGGAGGCCACGGCCGAAAAGGAAACTCCTTTATCCTCCGGGAAACTGGACTGGAAAGCCCAGAAGGAGGCACAGGCAAGAGAACGGAAACGACAGAATGATCTGCGGCGTACAGAGGAAACGATCGAAAAGCTGGAAGGACGAAGCGAGGAGATCGATCATCTGATGACCCGGGAAGATGTCTACTCCAATTCCGTCCGCTGCCAGGAGCTCGCAAAAGAAAAAGATGAAATTACAGCAAGACTGGAGACTCTTTATGAGCAGTGGGAAACACTCGCCGAGGATCCGGAAAATTGATAAACAAACATAGAAACGTAGCTAAGGCGGGGCCAATTTGATCCCGCCTGTTTTTTGTTCGCCTATATTGGATAGAGCTTTTATCAAACGCAAACACATGCTCCAGTTCTAGTTTGCTTATTGCTCATAATGATACATCAAGGCAGTACTATTCTGTCAGTCTCTTTGCGATGGCTTTGATGAAATCCTCGCTGTTTAATACGACCGGATCCGGGATAGTGGTAATCAGCGCCAGATCCTTTGTCATTTCTCCCGCCTCGATCGTATCGATGGTAGCCTGTTCCAAACGGTCCGCAAAATCCTGAAGTTCCTTGTTCCCGTCCAGTTCACCGCGCTTTCTTAATGCTCCGCTCCAGGCAAAAATCGTAGCCACAGAGTTGGTGGACGTCTCCTCTCCTTTCAGATGTTTGTAATAATGTCTCTGTACCGTTCCATGAGCCGCCTCATACTCGAAGTATCCGTCCGGAGATACGAGTACTGACGTCATCATGGCAAGAGAACCGAACGCTGAGGAGATCATATCACTCATTACATCCCCATCATAATTTTTACATGCCCAGATATATCCTCCCTCAGATTTCATCACACGAGCTACCGCATCATCGATCAGTGTATAAAAATAAGTGATGCCTGCCTGTTCAAACTGATCTTTGAATTCCACATCAAAAATTTCCTGAAAAATATCCTTGAATGTATGGTCATACTTCTTGGAAATCGTATCCTTTGTCGCAAACCACAAATCCTGCTTCGTATCTAACGCATAATGGAAGCAGCTTCTCGCAAAGCTTGCGATAGAACCGTTTAAGTTGTGCATCCCCTGGATAATACCAGGGCTGTCAAAGGTATGGATCAGCTCTCTTGTCTCGCTTCCGTCTTCCGCTGTATAGACAAGCTCTGCCTTGCCTCTTCCCGGAATCTTCATTTCTGTCCCTTTATAGACATCGCCGTAGGCATGTCTTGCGATTGTGATCGGTTTTTTCCAGTTTTTCACGCACGGCTCAATTCCTTTTACAACAATCGGAGCACGGAAAACCGTACCATCCAGAATCGCACGGATCGTACCGTTCGGACTCTTCCACATTTCTTTTAAGTCGTACTCTTTCATCCGGGCCGCATTTGGCGTAATCGTCGCGCACTTTACTGCCACCTTGTATTTCTTTGTCGCCTCAGCGCTGTCGATCGTCACCTGATCATTCGTTTCATTGCGGTACTCAAGCCCCAGGTCATAGTATTTTGTATTCAGATCAAGAAACGGAAGAAGAAGGTGATCCTTGATCATCTTCCAAAGAATCCTTGTCATCTCATCTCCATCCATCTCCACGATTGGTGTCTGCATCTGTATCTTTTCCATTCATACCATCCCTTTCTTTTCTAAATTTCTTCCAGGTGCAGATTTAAAACAACGTGATGAATGTGCTCTTCCATCAGCCGCTCTGCCCTGTCCTCATCCTGATCCCGAATTGCCGCCAAGATCTGCGAGTGCTCCCGAATTGATTTTTCCGCCCTGTTTTCCACCTTGACAGACATCCGCCTTGCCATCTGCACATAACGGTGAAAATCCGTCAGCACATTTTTCAGCATCCTGCTGCCGCAGGCCTCGTACAAAATAAAATGAAATTTGCCGTCCAGATTGGAGAGCTGTTCTGTCATCCCCTTTTTAAGATAAAACTCTGATAAAAAAATCATCTCCTCCATCTCATTGATCTGCTCCGGTGTAATTCTTCTGGTGGCTAGCCGTGCAGCCAGCCCTTCCAGCCTGGACCGGATCATATAGATATCCTGCACGTCATCCCTGGAAATACCGTTGACATAGGTCCCTTTATTCGGGATGCTTGTCACCAGCCCCTCCAGTTCCAGTTTCCGAAACGCTTCCCGAACCGGAGTTCTGCTCACGCCAAGCTCCTTTCCTACAGTCACTTCTCGAAGCTCATCGCCTGTTTGATATTTTCCGGAAAGGATCTGCTCGCTCAATGTACGAAAGACCTTTCCGCTTAGCGAATAGTTCTGACTCGTTTCCATCACGCTTCCTTTCTTCGTCATAAAATGATTTCCTTTTCCCGGCAGATTTCAGTGATCTTCTGCACCATCTCTTCATCTGTCATTACAGTCACACGGCCGTCGTCATACTGCTCATCCACCCATATTTTAACCGCTGCGACAAGTTCGCAATCCTTTCCTACTTTCCGCTCATCCGGAAGTTTATAATATGTATTGATCCAGTGTGCAATACCCGCAATTCCCGATGTATTGGACACAGAGACCACAGCCGGACAGTTCAGGAACTTACCCGTATCAAAAATATTGTAAATCTCCTCATTTTTCAGAAGTCCGTCCGCATGGATACCAGCCCTCGTCACATTGAAGTTCTTGCCGACAAACGGGGTGTGCTCCGGAATATGATAGCCGATCTCCTTTTCATAGTACTCAGCAAGTTCCGTAATGACGGTCGTGTCCATACCGTCAAGACTGCCACGGAGCTGTGCATATTCAAAGACCATTGCTTCCAGCGGTGTATTGCCGGTACGCTCTCCGATCCCAAAAAGGGAACAGTTCACGCCGCAGGCACCATAGAGCCATGCTGTCGTGGCATTGCTGACTGCCTTGTAGAAGTCATTGTGGCCATGAAATTCAATGAGTTCGCTCGGCACCCCTGCATGAACCATCAAACCGTAGATGATACCCGGAATAGACCGAGGGATCACCGCTCCGGGATAGTTGACGCCATATCCCATCGTATCGCAGACACGGATCTTAATCGGAATCCTGTACTCTCCCATCAGATTCATCAGCTCCAGGCAAAACGGTATCACAAATCCATAAATGTCCGATCTGGTGATATCTTCCAGGTGGCACCGTGGACTGATCCCGATTTCCAGGCAGTCCCGGACAATGGAAAGATAATGCCGCAACGCCTCTCGTCTTGTCATTTTCAGCTTATAGAAAATATGATAATCAGAACAGCTTACAAGAATTCCTGTCTCCTTGAGACCGATTTCTTTGACAAGCTCAAAGTCCTTTTTGCTTGCGCGGATCCAGCTTGTCACTTCCGGAAATTGATAGCCCTTCTCTAAACACTGATAGACAGCGTCTCTGTCCTTTTTACTATATAAGAAAAACTCGCTTTGGCGGATCTTCCCTTCCGGGCCGCCAAGTCTGTGCAGATAATCATAGATCGTCACGATCTGCTCCGTCGTATACGGTGCACGGGACTGCTGTCCATCCCGAAATGTCGTATCGGTGATCCAGATCTCATCCGGCATGGAATGTGGCACAATACGGTCGTTAAACGCAATCTTCGGAACCTCATCATAAGGAAAAAGATTCCGGAATACGTTCGGCGTATCAACATCCACCAATGGATACATATGTTCTTCGAGCTGCAATAAATTATTATGGTAGTTCATGTAAACTTTTCTATTATCCATTTCCTTCACTCCTTTTCATTTTGTATAATTGTATACAATTATACAAAATGTGTCAACCCAGAATATAACATTTCTCCAATAAGACGTGAAAAAACTCCCCACCAAAGATCCGGTCATATGACCGCCCGGTGGGAAGCTCTTTATATTCTTCTGCGCTCATATTTGATTTTTGTTCTAAGACACTGTTCCAGATCCAAAAACATTCTGTCCGGATCGCTGCTGTCAAGCGTATAATCCAGACTCTGCGCCACTGTTTCCAGTACTGCCTCTGTCATTTCCGAGCGATTCTGCTGCAGCAGAATCAGCTTCTCTTCATTGGAGTCCGCATTCAGAAAAGCATAAAGAAGCCCTTGTTCCGGATCCTCTCCAGCTTTCTGAAACTCTTTTGTAAAATAAGGTACCGTCACTGCCTGCAAAATTTGCGTCTCCTTCTCCTGAAAGATCAGAAGCTCCTCTCCGGTCTGGCAGTGTCTTGCCATGCCAAGATACCGATAGACAGTTCCTGACAGGCTGTGGTAAATTCCACCTTCCTCCGGCCGTAAGTTTTCCACGGCGTTCCCTCCTTTTACAATTTTCTTTTACAGTCCCATCTTAATACAGTTTTGTCGTAACAAGCTTCGGACGGAATCCATTGTTTTCCAACGCTTCCAAAATCTGATGTTTATGCTCGGTTCCGAATGCTTCCATCGTCACCCTCAGTTCTACTGCCGCATTCCGGTTTGTGCTGACAAACTGATTATGCTCCAGTTTAATGACATTGCCCTGGGCGTCTGCAATCGTCTTTGCCACCCGTACGAGCTCACCCGGCTTATCCGGAAGCAGGACGGAGACAGAGAAGATCCGGTCTCTCTGGATCAGACCATGCTGTACGATAGAAGCCATGGTGATGACATCCATATTTCCACCGCTTAAAATGCAGACTGCCTTTTTCCCTTTCAAATCTAATTGACGCAGTGCCGCAACAGAAAGAAGGCCGGAATTTTCTACCACCATCTTGTGATTCTCCACCATGTCGAGGAAAGCACCGATGAGTTCATCATCATCCACCGTCAGAATCTGATCCACATTTTTCTTTGCGTACTCAAATGTCAAGCTTCCTACCCGTTTTACTGCAGTACCATCTGCAATCGTATTTGCGCTCGGAAGTGTAACCGGCTCTCCTGCTTTGAGAGCAGCTTTCATGCTGGCCGCTTCAGACGGCTCTACGCCGATCACCTTAATCTTGGGATTGAGCATCTTGGCAAGGGTGGATACTCCCGCGACGAGCCCGCCTCCACCTACCGGTACAATGATATAGTCCACTGTTGGAAGTTCCTGCACAATCTCCATAGCAATACTTCCCTGTCCGGTGGCTACCTCCAGATCATCGAACGGATGAACGAACGTATAGCCATGCTCTTCTGCCAGTTCATAAGCTCTGTTGCAGGCATCGTCATATACATCGCCATAAAGTACGACATCTGCCCCCAGATTCTTCGTGCGATTCACCTTAATCAGCGGAGTAACTGTCGGCATGACAATCGTCGCCTTGCATCCAAATAGCTTTGCTGCGTAGGCTACGCCCTGTGCATGATTCCCCGCGGATGCGGTAATCAGTCCCTTTGCCTTCTCTTCTTCGGTGAGGGTACTGATCTTATAATATGCACCCCGAATCTTATATGCGCCTGTATGTTGCATATTTTCCGGTTTTAAATAGATCTTGCCTCCAGTCTCTTCACTTAAATACTCACTGTACACAAGCTTTGTCGGATTTGTCACTTTTTTGACAAGCTCACTTGCTTCTTCAAATTTTTCCAATGTCATCATCGCTGTAACCTTCTTTCCTTCCGTGTCACTGTTTCCTTTTACTCTTCTTCCCCATCTTCCTCATGTGAATCCGCTGTAAACAAGGCGTTTACAAAATCATCCGGATCAAACTTCTGCAAGTCGTCGATCGTCTCGCCAACTCCGATATATTTTACCGGAATTCCAAGTTCGGACTGAATGGCAACCACAATTCCCCCTTTTGCGGTCCCGTCCATCTTTGTCAGTACAATTCCTGTAATCTCCGCTGCCTCCGCAAACTGTTTTGCCTGAGACAGTGCATTTTGTCCTGTCGTCCCATCCAGAACGACCAGAGTCTCCCGGTATGCGTCCGGATATTCTCTCTCAATGACACGATTGATTTTTTTCAGCTCTTCCATCAGATTCTTTTTATTGTGAAGACGTCCTGCGGTATCACAGAGCAGCACATCTGCCTTCCTCGCTTTTGCGGCAGCCACCGCATCGTAAACGACGGCCGCCGGATCTGAGCCTTCCTGTCCCCCTATAAATTCGGCATTAGCCCGATCTGCCCACTCTTTAAGCTGGTCACCCGCTGCCGCACGGAATGTATCCGCCGCCGCAATCACAACCTTTTTCCCATCACTTCGAAGCTTGCCCGCAAGCTTTCCGATGGTAGTGGTCTTTCCAACTCCGTTGACACCAATCACAAGCACAACGGATTTCCGATTTTCAAACTCATAGGCCGTCTCCCCGATCTGCATCTGGGCTTTGATACTGTCAATCAGAAGCTGCTTGCAGTCGGCTGGCTCCTTGATGTGCTGTTCCTTTACCTTCTCTCTAAGATCATCGAGAATCGCATACGTTGCTTTGACTCCAAGATCTCCCATGATAAGAATTTCTTCCAGTTCCTCATAAAACTCTTCATCAATACTTGAGAAACCATGGAACAGGCTGTCCAGACCAGATACAATATTCTGCCTTGTCTTTGTCAGACCAGATACCAGACGCCGAAAGAATCCTTTCTTCTCCTCTGCCATATCTCTTTCACTCCTTTATTCTTTATTTACTAAGCTGGTTTTCCAAAAGATCAACTGAAACAAGGGTCGATACTCCCTTCTCCTGCATGGTGATTCCATACAGTCTGTCCGCCGCTGTCATTGTTCCCCTTCTATGGGTAATAACGATAAACTGGGTATTCTTTGTCAGCTTGTGGAGGTACTGAGCAAACCTTGTGACATTGGAGTCGTCAAGAGCCGCCTCTATCTCATCCAGCAGACAGAACGGTGACGGCTTTAAGTTCTGAATCGCAAACAGCAGCGCGATCGCAGTCAATGCCTTCTCTCCTCCGGAAAGCTGCATCATGTTCTGAAGCTTCTTTCCCGGTGGCTGGGCGATAATACGGATCCCGGCCTCCAGGATATCCTCATCCTCCAGAAGCTCAAGTGTTCCTTTCCCTCCACCGAACAACTGCTTGAATACACTGTTGAATTCTTCTTTGATCTTTGCGAACTCCTCTTCAAACTGTCTCCTCATAGCAGTATCCAATTCTTCAATAATCTGCTTTAATGTCACTTCCGCTTCAATGAGATCCTCATGCTGGTTCTTTAAGAACTCATAGCGTTCCTCCAGATTTTTAAAATCCTCAATAGCATTGACATTGACATTGCCAAGGGCGCGGATCTCAGAGCGGATTCTCTGGATCTCCTTTTTCATAAACAAAAGATCCCCCGGCTCTTCTTCCCGATACTGAAGTGCATGATTATATGTGATCTCGTATTCCTCCCACATATAATTCATCTGCTTTTCCATCGTCTCAGATAGGCTGTCCCGCTTACCTCCGAGACGAAACGCCTCTTTATCCAGATCGGACATCGTCTCAGAAATGACGTCCCGTTTACTCAGAAATTCCTTATGTCGTCTGGAGAGCGCTTCTTTCTCCTTTGCGCTTTCCTGTAATTCCTGTTCAATCTCTTCGATCAGCTCCCCGGCATTCTCTATTTTCTGCCTTGCCAGCCCCATCTCCTGCTCTTTTTCTCCAATCTCCCGCTTGTTGTCTCCCTGGTTGTCCTCCAACAACTTCTTTTCCTGTATGTATTTCGTATATTCCTGTAAAATACGATCCTGGTTTTCATTTAGGAAGTTTTCTTTTTGTCCCAGCTCCACAAACAGAAGATGCGCTTCCTCCGCCCTCTTTTGCAGAATCTGTTCTTGTTCTTTTTTCTCCTCCAGTACCCTCTGTTCTTCCTCGGTCTCCCACTTTAACTTCTTCTCCAGTTCTTCCGAAGTGCCAAGTTCAATCTCAATCGAGTCCTGATTCTCCTGAAGTTCCCTTAATTGGCTCTCCAGTCCTTCATTTTCATGAAGAAGGACGGATTTCCGCTCCGTAATGGTCTTCTGGCGGCTCTGCACCTGGGAAAGATTCATCCTGGCTGTATTCTGCCGGACATAGATTTTCTGCATCTCTTCTTTGAGTGCATCCATCTTTGTATAGTATCCGGCACGTTCCTGCTTATGGGTCTCCAAAGAAGCGATCGCCTCATCCAGATCTTTCTTTAACATCTGCACCGTCTTTTCAAACTCCTCGATCTCCCGACGTCTGCTTAAAAGGCTGCTGGAATTCTTAAAGGCTCCACCTGTCATAGATCCACCCGGATTTAACAGCTCGCCC
The DNA here is from genome assembly GCF_001280875.1 of Sellimonas intestinalis. Classification (GTDB taxonomy): domain Bacteria; phylum Bacillota; class Clostridia; order Lachnospirales; family Lachnospiraceae; genus Sellimonas; species Sellimonas intestinalis. The sequence continues at coordinate 771,720 of NZ_LGAJ01000003.1, forward strand.
TCTGGCGTCACCATCCTTACACTCTGGCGGTATTTCCTCGCCAGATAGATTCCCACGTCAATATTTTTTACGACAACAGTACGTCCCAGCAGGTTCTTCATCAGATCATGGAACTGCCTGTCCGTCTCAACCAACGTGTGAGCCAGTCCGATGACGCCATCTTCTTCCAGAATCTCCGGCTTTAGAAACTCCGATCCCCGGACACTTGTCAGCGGGAGAAACGTCGCCCGCCCAAATTTATGTTGTTTCAGAAAGGAAATCATCCGCTTGGCTGTCTCCTCATCTTTTGTCACAATATTCTGGATATTGCCTCCAAGAGCCGTCTCCACCGCCGTCTCATATCTTTTATCCACACGGATCAGATCTGCCACAACACCTAAAATTCCCGTCTCCCGGCTCTTTTGCTCCATCACCCGGCGGATACTATTTCCGTATCCTTCGTACCGTTCCGTCATATTTTTCAGCGATTCCAGCCGGGACTGCTCTCGGTGGTAAGCGCTCTGTCCGATTCGGATCTGTTCATTTTCTCGGGTGATTTCCTGCTGAAGACGGTTGATCTCGCTTTCATATCCGGCAATCGTCTCCTGACAGGTACGAATCTCCTGAGACAATGTCTTCCATTCACTTTCGTATTTCTCATAATCCGTCCGGTACACCTCTGTCTCCTGGGTAATCGCCAGAAGCTGCTTGGCAAGCTCCGCCTTCTGTACACGAAGCTGCTCCCGTAAGGTGTGAAAATGCTGTAGCCGTGCTTTTGTGGAAGCACGTCCGGAGAGAATCTGCATGATCTCATTTTTCTTCTCCTCTGTAGAGAGACTGATTCTTGCCATCTCTTCCTGGAGATTGGTAAGCGTTTTCCTCTCTGACTCGCTCTGGGCTTCCTTTTCCCGCATCTGATCTTCCAAATCCTCCCGCTGAGCTTTCAGATCGCGAAGCTCTTCCTCCCGCTTCTGAATCTCCGCCTCTACGGTCTCTTTTCGCTCCACGTAATGGGCGTCGCTCGTCCGGACACTTTTGATCTGCTCTTTTAGCAGATCAATCCGGTTTTCGTACTGCTGTCGAATCAGCTTCGTATCGTTTAACTGCTTTGTGGCAGTCTCCATCGCAAGATCGATCTCCTCAATACGGCCTTCCACTTCAGCGTATTCTTCTTTCATGGCTTCATACTGCTTCTTTGTCTCCGCCAGCTCTTCCTCGGCTCTTGAAAGCGCTTCCAGCGTCTCTTTTTCCTGAGCCCGTAACGTCTCCGTCTGTACAAGAAAAAGATTGATATCCAGCTTTTTCAGCTCTTCCTTCTTTTTCAGATATTCCCTGGCCGTCTCAGACTGTTTCTTGAGCGGCCCGTACTGCTTTTCCAACTCTGAGAGAATGTCTGTCACACGGACCAGATTCTGCTGCTCTTCTTCCAGCTTTTTCAGAGAAGTATTCTTTCTCCTCTTAAATTTTACAATCCCGGCCGCCTCATCAAAGAGCTCTCTTCGCTCTTCTGGCTTTCCGCTTAATATTTTATCAATCTGCCCCTGGCCGATGATGGAGTAGCCTTCTTTCCCGATTCCGGTATCATAGAAAAGCTCATTGATATCCTTGAGTCTGCAGCTTCTCCCATTCATCAGGTACTCTGACTCCCCGGATCGGTAAAGTTTTCTCGTCACCGTCACTTCTTCAAAATCAACCGGAAGTTTGTGATCGGAGTTATCCAGTGTGATTCCTACCGATGCATAACTTAGTGGCTTTCGGTTCTCCGTCCCGGAGAAAATAACATCCTGCATATTGCCGCCCCGGAGCTGCTTTGCCCTTTGCTCACCAAGTACCCAGCGCACCGCATCCGCCACATTACTCTTTCCACTGCCGTTTGGTCCTACGATACCGGTAATTCCATTATGAAACTGAAAGACAATACGATTGGCAAATGACTTAAATCCTTGTACTTCAATGCTTTTTAAATACATAGCGCTCCTACTGTTTCTCCTGTAATCTCAAAATCGCCTGGTACGCAGCCTGCTGCTCGGACGCCTTCTTTGTCCGTCCTTCCCCTTCGCCGTAGGTGCGGCCCCCGATCCTGACCGCTGTGCAGAATGTCTTATTGTGATCCGGTCCTTCTTCCCGGATCAGCTCGTAGGAAACGTGCTCATCGGAACTTCCCTGCACGATTTCCTGCAGGATAGTCTTGCTATCAAAAAAGAGCTTTTTATTTTCCAGATCATTTAAAATGAACCGGTGTATAAACTCTTTCGCACTAGCAAACCCACCATCCAGATAAATCGCCCCAATCAACGCCTCCATGGCGTCTGATGTGACAGAATCTCTCTTTCTTCCTCCGGTCGCCTCTTCGCCCTTTCCAAGAAGCAGATATTCTCCCAGATCAATATCTCTGGCGCAGAACGCAAGAGCAGGCTCGCAGACCATACTTGCCCGCTTCTTTGTAAGCTCTCCTTCCGGCATCGTCTGATGCTCAAAGAATAAAAATTCGCTGGATACCACCTCCAGAACCGCATCTCCCAAAAACTCCAGCCTTTCATTACATTCATGCTTTTTCATATGTTTTTCATTGACATAGGAACTGTGGCGCAATGCATGTTTTAGCAGTTCCTGATCCTGAAAACAGTATCCGATTTTCCCTTCCAGTTCTCTGATTTTTCTCATAAAACCCCCAATTAACACGAAAAAGCCCTCACGGGCTTTTCCGCATATATGTTTTAGTTATTTGCTGCCGTCCTGATCTGCTCTACCGCATCTCCCACTGTCACGATCTTCTCAGCGTCATCGTTATCGATCTCGATATCGAACTCTTCTTCAATTCCCATGATAATCTGGAAAATGTCCAAAGAATCTGCTCCCAAATCGTCAACAAACGTGGTCTCCATTGTAATGTCTGAGGCGTCCACATTTAATACATCTGCGATAATCCCCTGCAATTTTTCAAATTCCATAGTTACATTCCTTCCTTAAAAAGTTTATTCTTTCTCTTTCTGAATGCTGTCTCTGATCTTCTCATTGATCTTCTGCTCTTTGAATGTCACACACTGGATAATGGAATTGCAGACCTCACGTGCTTTAGAATTGCCGTGTGTCTTTACTACCAGACCATTCAGTCCCAGAAGCGGCGCTCCTCCGTATTCCCCTGCGTCAAATCCCTTCATCGTCTCTTTCAGTGCCGGCTTTACAAGAAGTGCCCCGATCTTTGTCCGAAGACTCTTCATCATGCCTTCTTTGATCTTATCAACGAGTACGCCTCCCACGCCCTCATAAAGCTTCAAAATGATATTTCCCGCAAAAGCTTCGCAGACAACAACATCCGCGTCTCCATATGGAATATTACGCGCCTCAATGCTCCCGGTGAAATGAATCTCCGGGCATGCCTTCAGCATCGGGAACGTCTCCTTCACAAGTGCGTTACCCTTCTCCTCTTCGGCTCCAATATTGACAATCGCAACCTTCGGATTCTTCACACCCATGACGTTCTCCATATAGATCGAGCCCATCTTCGCAAACTGAACCAGATGAGATGGTCTGGCATCCACATTTGCTCCACAGTCAATCAGCAGAGAAAATCCTTTCTTCGTAGGTAAAAGCGGTGCAAGCGGCGGCCGTTCTACTCCTTTGATCCTTCCCACGATCACCTGGCCTCCCACAAGGATAGCTCCGGAACTTCCTGCGGACACAAGGGCGTCCGCTTCTTTCTGCCTAACCATATTCATCCCGACGACAAGCGATGAATCCCTCTTTTCCCGGATCGCCATCACCGGCGGCTCCGCTGTCTCAATCACCTCGCTGGCGTTTCTGATCTCGATCTGTTCTTTGTCGTAAGTATATTTCGCAAGTTCTGCCTTTATGATATCCTCTTTTCCGACAACCACCACACGGATATCCTTACGTTTATTGACCGCGTCCACCGCACCTTTGATGATCTCTGCCGGGGCATAATCCCCTCCCATGGCATCAAGTGCCACTTTTGTGTATTCCGCCATGCTTCTACCTCCTAGCATTCTACCAGTAATTCTACTAGACATTGTTATAAAAATCAATGCTTTTCTGATAACCTTCGTGTTTATGAGTTCTTAGTTACACGAAATTCCCGTTTTAATGTGCTCATTATGACCCTGGATACAACATCCACGATATTGAATCCAAATGCAATCGCAAGACACGTAGTCGCGAGCAGCACCCCTTCGCTGGATATCAGAGCTGAATCATTGCTGACAAATCCATACATCATATAGTATAGGTTCGGTCCTGGAATCAACGGGAATACAGATGCCGTCAGAAAGATCGTTGACGGCGCTTTATTAACTCTTGACATGATAAATGCGTAAAATCCAACAAAGACAGCCGCAATCAGCGTGGCCAGGAAATTGCTCGGTTCAATCTCATAAATCAAAGCATAAATTCCCCATGTAATAAAAGCTCCGACTCCGGAATAAAAAACTTTTCTCCCCCGTACCTTAAACCACATGGCAAACCCAATACACGCAATCGTACAGGAGATAAGCTGCATCGGAATGCTTGGGGTCAGCATAAATCCTTCTTCCAGCCGCTCGTGAAAAAGCAGCATTGCAAGAGCGATTCCGAGTGCAATTCCCGTAGCTCCTAAAATAGAATTCAGAATATTAATGGATCCTGAAATGAAATCTCTCTGTAAGAGTTCTCGGAAACCATTCGTTGTGCCAAGGCCACTAATCAAAAGCATGACGATTCCGATCATAATCCGATCCGGGTGAGTTCCGATCCCGTTTCGAGTTGCCAGGATAATAATGACCTCCGAGAGAAATGCAAGAATTAAGTTATAGATCATCAAGTTGCCTTCCCTCATACTCAGCCATTTTCCGACAAACACAATCATTAAAGAAACAATAACTGCTACGATCGCATCTGCAAATCCACTTCCAAAAAATACGGCAAATCCAGCACCCCCCATAACTCCAGCTACATAGCGCAGAATCTCCGGCTGCTCCGGGAGGCTGATGACTTTGTCAAATTTAGCCTTGAGATGATCCGCATCCGGCTTATGGGCGCATACATATCTGGAAAGATCGTTCAAATGATCCAGTCTGTCAAAATCATTCTCAAATGACTCGATATGCCGTATCTGCGTGATTAACTCTCCTTCCGGCGTCTTGGCCGAAACCTGAATATTGCTCGGAATGACAAACACATCGTATCTGATAAAGCCATAACTTTTCAACATTCGATAGAGGGCATCCTCCAGCCGATAATTCTCCGCCCCGCTTTTTAGCATTTCCTCTCCAATATCCAGGATTCCTTCAATGATTCTGTGATAATTCATCCTCCTACCTCACTCCACTTCCTTTTTTCTTCTTGAATCCTCTCATATTTTAGCAAAAAACGCGTGCTTTTTCATCCTTTTTCTAAAAGATTTTTCGTTATTTTCCCAGAAAAAACAGCAACCATAATGGTTGCTGTTTTTTATCTTCTTCCTTAAGCCTTTTTCTTCTTTTTCAACAGATCCGTAATATTCTTCTTTAGCATAAAGAGAATCAAAATCGCTCCTACATATCCGTTGATAACATAGATCACATTAACCAGTGTTCTGAACGGAAGGAACAGACCGACAATCAATCCGACAACCGCAAGAATCACAGTCAGGATACGAAATTTTGACGTTCCCTCTTTTGCGAAGCGGGATGCAGGATTGTAGAGCAGAGGAACTGCTGTCGTATAAATACCGGCAAATACAACAATCGCAAAAATCGCCGAGAACGGTTTCCAGATCTTCATGGCAAGGATCAGGTTCGGAATATCAGCATTCCATACAAAGGTGCTGTCGCTGCCTGAAAGCGGAGTGTTGATATTTGCGATCTGAGCAAAGGAAATCAAACCAATCGCCACACATACTGCAACGGTTCCGCCGATAATACCGTAATTGAGATCTTTTTTCTTGTTCTTAGAACCAAGAGCTGCCGTGAAGCTTGCAAACCACAAAAGAACGAATCCAGCGTAGGATGCAGCAGAGATAAACCAGTTTGCTCCTGCGTTCTTGATCGTCTCTCCACCTTCTGCTCCCGCATAGGCGCTGTTCTTGATCACATCAAGACCAGCAGCGACATTGCCGCCATCTTGGATACAGGTAACAAGACCAATAAAGATACAAAGGACAACGATGATTGGTCCCACCACACCGATGGCGTCAACGAGAGAATTCAGTCCGCCGATTACGGTGATGGTCGTCAGGATGGTCAGAATCACTGCGCCTGCCCAGGTAGGAAGTCCGTACTCCTGGTGCAGTGTGGATGCCGCTCCTCCGATCATTACCCAAAATGACATATAACAAAAAACCGTGGAATAGTAATCGCAGAATGTACCTACGTATTTTCCGCAGAAATATTTGTACACGTCGTTCCCATGTTCAAAATGCTGCTCCGCACCTGCTTTTGCAAAGTTGAAATTGTAATACAAAAATGCAACCGCAAATCCAAGAATAACCAAAATGGACTGCCAGCCATAGGCTGTAAAATACTGAATAATTTCCTGTCCGGTTGCAAACCCGGAACCGATTGTAAACGCAATCACGGCTCCAGCCAGAATCAGAACTCTCTTCCAGTTCACCGCACCGCTTTCTTTGCCCATAGAGTCCCCTCCTATCCTTATAAATTCAATGTGGGTACAGTACAGATGCACCGTACCCACAATTTCCTGTCTGTTGTTTATTTAGAAGTTATCTTTTTCAAATACAGTCTGACCGTCTACTTCTGTCTGAAGTGCTTTTAATGCACGACGAACCATTCTCTTACGTATCTTCTTGGAATCCACTTCGCCCTGAGTAGGATCACCCAGCGGATACGGAATACCAACGCCCGGAATAATTCTGTTTGCTCCAATTGTAAGGGAAATCGGAACAACCGTCGCCATATGTACGACAGGAACCCCATATTTTTCGATTCCTTTTACCATCGTTGCGCCGCAACGAGTACAGGTACCTCATGTGCTGACAAGGATAACGCCGTCAACATGCTCCTGTTCTGTGAGGATCTTACCAATCTCATCTCCAAATTTTGCAGCGGATCCGGTAGCTGTTCCGGTTCCGGTTGTTGTACAGAAGAAGTTTACAAGTTCACCGAACTCTCCGTCTTTTTCCATTTCGCGCAGTACATCAAGCGGAACAACCAGGTTCGGATTCGCCATGACGAACTGACGGTCGTATCCACCGTGGATTGTTGTGAAATCGTCCGGAGACAGGGCGTCCATTCCTTCGATAGAGTACACACCGTACTTCGTCGCGTTGGAAGACTCAATATGATCCGGGTTTCCTACCGGAACAACTCCACCGGATGTAACAACAGCGATCTTTGCGTGTTTGATATCTTTGATCGCCGGTGCAGGCGGTACCCTGTCGAACTTCGGCATCGGAAGGTCTGTCTCAAACGGTTCACCTTTCATCTTCTTAACGAGCATCTTAATCGCACGAGCGGATCCTCTCTCTTCCGCAAAGTAGTTGACACGGATTCCTCTTTCGTGATAGTTCTCCTCCGCAGGTCCAAGGATCTCTGCTCCTGTAGCCATCTTTTGAATCAGATTGACGATGGAAGGTAGGACTTTTCTCATCGTAGCGGCAGAATTTCCTGTCTTCACTGTGATCACGTCCTTACGGAACATATCAACACCAGGGTTCTCCTCATATGCTGCTGTCAGCACCGGAATACCAAGTCTCTCTTCCACAGCTTTACAGATCGTACCGCAGGCAACACCGTAACGTCCGGCATTGAATGCAGGTCCTGCAAAAAATACATCCGGTTCATATTTCTTTACCATATCGATAATCGTATCTGTCGCTTCATCCAGGTTTTCACCGAAATAGTTGTCACCGCAGATCACGGTAGCTACGATCTCGTAATCCTCACCAAGAGCCTGTGCAAGAGCCGCGCCTGGTCCGAGTGCTTCTTCTCTTACTTCCGGTTTGTAATCTGCCTTTTCCTCACCGCCAATGCCGGCAAAGAACTGGTTAATATAATGAACAATTTTATATTTTGCCATGTTGGTTCCTCCTTCCAAATATTAATATCCTTTTGCCGCAAGGTGGTTGAAGCCATTTGCAATCGTAGAAGCGATGATAATCTGAAGCTCTGCTTCAAAGGAACCATCCTCATTGACACATCCTGCCCATCCGCCGATCTGGCTTTCGATATAATCCATCGTACCGATGACCTTATCCATTACCGGGAACTGTAATGTTGCGTTTCCCTGTCCGCAGGAAGCAAGTGCGTCTGCTTCATCGCAGGTATCTGCAAGTGACTGGGATTTTCCGTCTTTGCCTGGGAACTCGTCTGTAATCAGAACGACTTTGACGCCCTTCTTCTCAACTTTCCGACAGTTCATCATCAGGTCAGTATCCGGATTTCCATAGCCTTCTTCTGTGATCAGCACGCCGTCCAGTCCCATCCACTCTGCCAGCTTTGCTACCATGTCGGAGTGTCTCTCTTTGTCGGCAAGGAATACGTTCTCATTGGTAAGGATTACGCCCATAAAGTTGATATCTTTTCCATGGTGTTTGTAGCAGTCCTCAATCACCGGATTGTGGAAGTGGTGGTATGTCGTAACCTTATCACATGGGGCTACACAGTTACCGGAAACGATCGCACCGTCCATAATTTCGGTCGGGTACATAAATGTAGGAACAAACTGTTTTGCGTCAACACCATAATAATATGTATCGTGGAGAAGTCCCTGAGACTGAAGCATGTGGATATATCCAACCTTCGGGAGATCCGGGTACATTGCTGCCTGCTCGAAAATCGGCTTTGTCTCGAATGTCTCCAAAGTATCCGGCTCTACATTTCTTCCGGTCTCTCCGAGGTATGCCGCAACTTTCAGTCCTGCCATTCTTCCGGCTTTCTCATATACGTGTGTCTCAAGTCCTTCCTGAGGTTCGATTACTACACAGAGATTTACGGTCTTGGAAAACGGGCAATAATCCGCTGCAGGCCCGCTCATGTCAATGACACCTTCCTGGAATCCGACAATCCGTCCAACGGTAACAACGCAGCATCCGTCCAGCGCATGCGTTCTTCCTTCTCCGACTGACGGCGTTACTTTTCCAACAACTCCTGGGAATATCTCTCCGCCCGATACTTTTACTCTTGGTTCAATGACATCCTTCACAGGGGTGATGCGGGTGCTGTCTCCCGGACGCGCGATGTCGAGGCTACATCCAATTAATTTGTCGTCTTCCAGAACAAGCTCTTCCACTTCTTCCTTATTGACATAGAGCACATGATCTTTCACATATGTCTTTTCTGCAAATTGGATATCGTCGATCTTAATCTTACCTAATTCCAATTTCATAGGTAAATCCCTCCTTCTTTGTAATCGCGATAACATTAAGTCAAAAAAAAACTTTGTTATCTTTTTTCATGTTCTTTATGTTCATTATATGCTGTTGTCTTACAATTATCAAGCTTTTTTATACATTTTATCTATACATTTTTTCGATAACTTCTATAAGTACAGCAATTCCGCCAAAAAAGAGCAGATTCCGGCCTGTTATTGCTTTCCCGAAACCTGCTCTTCGTTAAATTTGATACGCTTTATACCCTTTCAGATCCTTTGCCAGCATTCGAACCAGATCCTCAATATCACGAATAAACTGACGTACTCTTGCATTTACTTCCTCTTCTTTGATTCCATCATCGCAGACTGTTTTAAAATATCCTTTGAACAAAAGACAGACCATCCGATTGAGAGATACCGCATTTTCATACCCAATGGCATTGGAACGGATACATTTTCTGCACATTTCAAAATCACGCCCCATGAAGTCCGCTGTCTGGAGCATCTCATGAAAAACCCGGTTGGACAGCTCCAGATTTTCAGGAAACATCTGATAGTACTCCCGGATAGAAACCCTCAGCTTCGTGTTATTGTTGGCAAAAAATAACAGATTATATGCTTCCGGTTTCCGGAATGCCTCCATAGAGTAGCAATACCACACCCCAACATAGATATCCCACACATTCCTCCAATGCTTTTCTGCCGCATTGAGCCGTCGGATATAGTCATTCATCTCACCTAATTCCGCATAATACAGTAGTTCATCCCGGCTGTCAAAATACCGGTACAGGCTCGCTGTTGAGCATCCCATCTCCTTTGCGATCCGCCGAATAGTCACTGCCTCGATTCCCTCCCGGTGGATGATCTCATTTGCCTTGGCAATATAATCCCTTCTCGTCAGTCCCTTAAAATATTTTTTCCTTTCCTCCATACCTGTCGCCTGCCTTTACATCAGCCTTGGCACGATATTCTCAATCACAGACAGGTCGATCGTCTTGAAATCTTCCGCTACTGATTTCTGATAGTTGTGCGGTGTGGCCGCGATCTCCTGCCACTGGTCATATGTCTCAATGCATTTTTCGATCAGCATGATATCTTTCATATTGTCCTCTTCCCCTTTCGGATATACCATGATGGACCGATATGGCGTCTGATTCGGCTTTAGGCTGGATGCCTGCGGATGAGTCAGTAGGATATGACGGTCATAGACCAGATCCCGGACTTTCAAAAGAACGTCCCTGTAGGAGTCCAGAAGCAGCACTTCCATATCCTCTCTATATTTTTCATAGACTCTGTCATTATTTGTCACCAGAGTCACTTTTTCCATATTCCACATTGTCATGCGCCTCTTTTCGTTGGTTTCATTTCATCTTAACATAGAAAAGAGGGAGGGACAAGGACTTCTTTATGCAGTTCTGCCATTTTGGAGCATCCGTATGGAAAAGGAGAACGTCCTGGTTTCTTCCCCGCTTAACCTATAAGGTTTATGTGCCCACGCTCCCCAACTATTGTCTCCTCCTACCCCGGTCTGCTGCTCCAGAATCCTCAGAACAGATGCATACGGTTTCGGAAGCTCAAACCAGTGTCTGGCTCCCTCCAGCTCGTGACAAGTATAAGGAAGAACGGAAAATTCAAAAGGCACCGCACTCTCCACCCGGATCCCTGTGTCGGAAGAGTCTGTCAGGGCTACCCACCTCGTCTCCACATGATTCCCACATTCCTGCGGAATCAGATACGGCGTACAGCTTAAGGCAGAAGTTGTTTCAAACCGCCCCAGTCTTCCTCCAGCCTGACGATCCCGATAGGTTTCCTGAGGTCCTTTTCCATACCATGTGATGTGGGAAAACGCTTTCGGCAGTTTCCAGGAAACGCCAAAACATGGCAGATCAGGAAGATTTTCCATACCAGTATACGACTCTGTCACATCCATATTCCCTTCTCCGTCAATCTGTATCCGTAATCTGCACTGAGCGGTTTCTCCCAGCGTATAGATGGTATCGATCACCGCATGATGGTCTATCGTACCGCACGTGACCTCTTTTACTTTCGGATACAAAGACGCCATCTTCCAGAAATGACATTTCTCCGTCATGCGATATCCTTCATCGTTATCTGTCGGCGCTCTCCAGAATTCCGGTGACAGCGTATGTACCGGATCATACACCAGCTCTTTCTCCCCGATTTTCCAGGAGACCAGTTTTCCAGTCGCTTTCTGGAAAGTAATCCGAAAATCCGCTCCCACTACGGAAAAAGAACTATCGCCATCCACTGTCCGAAGCAGAGGATGCTTGTTTTCTTCTCTTTTGCCTTTCTCTTCTTTTTGTTCTGTGGTCTGACCGAAGCAGATTTCCTCCCCACGTTTCACATAAGGAGTGTCTCTCTCCATGACAAGAGCTGCTGTTCTGACATATTCTCCTGCCTCTGCCTTTTCTGGAATCGAAAGGTCCGCCTCTACGAAAACCGTACTCTCCGGTTCGATCACAAGAGGCGCTTCTCCGGATTTTAATACCCTTCCTTCTTTTTCCAGCCGCCAGACGATTCGGTAATACTCTCCGTTCTCAAAAAGCTGTAAACTTCGGATGGTAACTCCTGTCTCTGAAGGCGTAAGTTTATAAGGCTGATACAGATACGACACCTCCTGCATCTTCGGAGAGATGGTCCGATCCGCGAAGATTACACCATTCCCGCAGAAATTATAATTGGTCGGGCGATCTCCAAAATCGCCTCCGTAGGCCAGATATTCCTTGCCGTTTGGTCCTGTCTGGTACAGTGCTTGGTCAATGTAATCCCATAGAAATCCTCCGCTGTACTGCGGATATTTGTCAAATAGTTCCATGTACTCCCGCAGATTTCCGCAGGAGTTTCCCATGGCATGAGAATACTCGCACAAAAGGTACGGCTTTTCCGGATGATCTTTCAGATACGCTTCTGCTTCCTCAGGCGAGGCGTACATCCTGCTCTCAAAATCTGTTGTCCTACCCCATCTGCGGTCATGGCATACATTTTCGTAATGAACCGGCCGGCTGTCATCTCTTTTCCTGAAATACATACTCATCTCATACAGGTTTTTTCCGCTCCAGGATTCATTCCCTACACTCCAAGAGAAGATACAAGGATGATTTTTGTCCCGTTCCAGCATCGCACGGGCTCGGCTCATCACTGCTTCATGCCACCGGGGATTGTCCCCTGGCAGCGTGTGGTTAAATTGTTTCAGATGCCAGGTACCATGAGTTTCCAGGTTCGTCTCATCCATCACATAGATGCCAAAGCGGTCGCACAGTTCATACCAGTAACTCTGATTTGGATAGTGGCTCGTCCGCACCGCATTGAAATGGTTCCTCTTCAAAAACCGGATATCCCACTCCATTTCCTCTTTCCCGATTGCCCGTCCTTTTCTGGCAGAAAACTCATGCCGGTTCACTCCATATAGACGCAGACGCCTGCCGTTAAAAAGCAACACCGAATCCCGGATCTCCACTTTCCGAAATCCAACGTCCTGCGGAACACTCTCATAGATTTCTCCCTCTTCGCCATACACCGTAAAAACAAGCCGATACAGATAAGGTCTCTCCGCACTCCATAACTTTACATCCGGCACACATACTGTCATCTGGATATCCTCCCGGTCTATCAGCAATTCTCCGGACATGATTTTCTCTGTTTCTTCAGATACGGTGTGTTCCATGCGGATCTTTCCATCCAAAAGTTTCCAGATAATCTTCCCTTTTCTGCTTTTCAATACCGCCGGATCTCCTTCCAAATCAAACCGGACCTTAAGTTTTCCCTCTGTCATCTTCTCATCCAGACAGGCCGTTACCTCCAGATCCCGAATGTGAAGCCCCGGAACCGCAGTGACAGATACATCCCGCATGATCCCTCCCATCCTCCAGAAATCCTGATCTTCCAGCCAGCTCCCAGAGGAAAAACGCGACACTTCCACTGCAATTTTATTTTCCCCGTTTTCTACAAACGGGGTAATCTCAAACACCGATGGCGTATAGCTATCCTCCCCATATCCTACATAGTGACCGTTAATCCAGCAGTGAAAGGCCGTCTCCACTCCCTCAAAGGTAAGCAGTAGCTTTTTCTTTTTCATCTGCTCCGGGATAGAAAAATATCGTACATAGCATCCTGTTGGATTGTAGATCTGCGGGATGCCGTGAGGCGTGACCTCCTCGATCCCGTCCCACGGATAGTCCGTATCCGTATAATGGGGACGTCCATAGCCTTGTAATTCCATATGGGCTGGGACAGAAATGGTATTCCATCCATCGCAGGAATAGTCGTTTCTTTCAAATCCATCCGGTACACTATCCGGATTCGGAGCATAGAAAAATTTCCATGCTCCGCCCAAACTCATCCGAAGACGCATTTTTTCTTTTTTCAGCGCCTCCTTTTCCGTCTCATACCACATATGATCTGATACCGGCCGTAACCGGTTCTCCGCAAAAAATTCCGGATCCGCCAGATGCTGTTTTATTTGTGATCGTTCCATACACATTCCTCTTTCTGATCCTACTTGACAGATCCCATCATACTGTTGACAAAACTTTTCTGCATCAGGAAAAAAATAGCCGCTGATGGGATGGTCGTGATGATGATTCCAACCATAATCATTCCGTAATCCGGAGTGTACGCAGTTCCTAGGGAACTGATCAGAAGCGGAAGCGTTCTCTGATCTTTGGTCTGTAACGAAATTAATGGCCACATATAGTTGTTCCAGCTTGACATAAAGGTGATAATGGCCGCTGCCGCATAAGTGGATTTCATCATTGGCATATAAATCTTAAAAAAGATCCCGAATTCTCCCAGACCGTCAATCCGGGCCGACTGGATAGTCTCCAGCGGAAAGTTTTTTGTGTTCTGCCTGAAAAAGAAAATTAAAAATGCCGTACTAAGAGCAGGAAGCACCACTCCTAGTTTTGTGTTGAGCAGATGCATACTGTTGAACATCTTAAACATCGGAATGACAAGAGAAGATGTCGGTATCATCATGGACAGCAAAATCAATGAGAAAAAGAACTCCTTCTTTTTGCTCTGGAAGATCACAAAGCCGTAACCCGCAAAAGAGCAGATCAACATACTCAAAACCGTAATGAATACACTGAGAACCGCAGAGTTTTTCAGGCATGTCAGCAGATCTCCCGCCTCCAGAAGATTTTTCAGATTGTTAAAAAACTGATTCCCCAAAGACATCTTTCCAAGGGTAATATCCATGCTTTTGTTTGTCGCCCCGATCAGCATCCATAGAAACGGGAACACACAGACAATGGAGACAACGATCAAAAAAAGGTATTGGACGCCGTAAATTACTCTTCTTTTTGCTTTTCCACTATAGATTTCTGTATGTCTAGTTGTCATTTCGGTCACCACTCACTTTCATCTGAATCAAAGACAGCACCGCAACCATAATAAAGATTGCATAGGAAACAGTCGCCGCGTATCCAAAATCCGGGGCGTATTTAAAGGACAGGTTGTAAATATACTGGGAAATCGACATCGTACTGTTTGCCGGTCCGCCGGAAGTAATGTTCACGACCTCGTCAAATAACTGTAGCGTCCCTGTTGTAGACATAATCGCAGTCAGAAGGATGACTGGCTTTAGCAACGGAACGGTAATATACCAGAATTTCTGCCATGCCCCTGCACCATCGATCTCTGCCGCTTCATAAACCCCGCGGTCAATATTCTGCATACTGGACAGATAGAAAATCATATTGTATCCGGTCCATCTCCAGGTGATGGCAAAAATAATCACCACCTTGGCCCAGAATGTCTCCAAAAGCCAAGGAATCGGTTCACTTACGATATGTAGTGACACCAACACCTGATTGATAATACCGTCTGTCGCGAACATGCTTTTGAACAGCAAAGAATAAGCCACCAGGCTTGTCACGCACGGCACGAAAATAGCTGTACGGAAAAATCCGCGGAATTTCAGCCTTGGATTATTCAGGATCGAAGAAATAATCAACGCCAACACAAGCATGACCGGAACCTGGATAATAAAATATGTAATCGTATTGATCGTACTGCTGATAAATACCGGGTCCTGAAACAGGCGGATGTAATTATCCAGTCCCGCAAATTCTACGACTGTTCCTTTTCCTTTCTGCAGCGACATCAAAAAGGCGCTGATCATCGGCCATAAGACAAGCCAAAGGAAGAGGACAATGGATGGGAGCACAAACGCCCACCCATTGTTTGCAAGCCGGAACCATTGTTTTGATGATCTTTTGTTCATAACTTATACTCCAACTCCAAATCATAGTTTACTGTATCTGTGATTTCACAAGGTCTTCTACTGTTTTCAGCATATCCGGAATACTCGTGGAATCGTTCAGGACATTTGCCATCTGCGTCACAAGCGTGGAATCCACCTCGTCAGAATAGACTCCGACTGAAATCGGTGGAACGTGCTTTGCCCATTCCGCAAAGTTAGCCCAGATCGGTTCTCCACTGAAGTATTCTACCGGTTCCTTATACGCTTCGCTGGACTGCGCCGGAATATAAGCGCCAATCGCCCCGATTTCAGTCAGAATCGTCTCATAGAATTCTGTATCGTTTGCATAGATTTCATTTAAAAAGTCCGCCGCGATATCACTGTTCTTTGCATGTTCCAAGACAAGCCAGTTGGAACCTCCACGATTCCCATAATTCGTACCCTGCTCAATATTTAAGCGTGGCATCCTTGTCACTTCCCAGAGTCCGGACTGATCTTCCTGTGCGGTGATGGTCGGTACAATCCAGCATCCGCTCACGATAGAAGCGACATCCCCATTATTCAGGGCAGCCGCCATATCTCCCCATCCAGTTGTAAGTTTGATCACTCCACTGTTCATCAGTTCTTTGTAAATACGACATCCTTCCTCAATCACCGGATTTTCTGCGATATTCAGATCTCCGTCTTCTTTAAAGTACCAGGTTCCCGAGGACTGCATAAAATCACGCATAATCGTCATACTGTTCGGATCCATTGTCATCAGGTCTTTTCCGGTCACTTCTTTGACTTTCTTTCCGATCTCAATCAGCTCATCCCAGGTGATATCCGTCAGATCCTCTTTCGTGTAACCGGCCTGTTCCAGATAATCTTTCCTGTAAAACAGTCCTTCTGTCCCGATATCAAACGGTACTCCGTATACGCCATCATCCATGGTCAGAACTTCCACTTTGTATTCCGCAAAGTTGGAAAAATCCACGATATCTGACATATCCTTGAATTCTCCCGGATAGGACTGGATGTACTTCTGGACATTTGCATCCTCACTTAAAATGATATTCGGAAGTCCGTCTGTGATACCGGAACTCAGATTCGTGTTGAGTTTCTGAGTAATATCGTCATATGCATATTCCATTATTTCGATGTCGACATCACTGTGCTTTTCTTCATAACGTTTTGCAGCTTCTTCCATCACCGGGATATTGTATTCCACATCCCACGCCCAGACGACAACCTTTTTCTTGCCATCTGAGGAATCCTTCGCTCCATCTCCGGATGAAGAAGTTCCACATCCCATACAAAGACCGGCTATCATTGCCGAAATCAATAAAGCAGATATTACTTTCTTTCTCATCTTCTCTCCTCCTGTATTTTCTGTCGGTTTCATTGTTTCCCATGGCCATGTATTTAGATAAAATATTATCGTCTTTCTGCACAAAATTATAGAATCTTTTTCTTTGTTTTTCGGATTTATTTTTGCTTTTTGTTTGGTATCTGTCATTTTCTGATTATTTTTTGATCTTTTTCTGAATTATTTTGTTATATTTTGGCAGTCGGCATTTTTTCAAAGTGATTTGATGTTGGAATCTTTTTCGTATGGTATAATCAAAAAAACAAAAGCGAAAAGGAGCGTGCCAGATGAGACGTTTGATGATTATAGACGATGAATTTATCTTTCGCCAGGGTCTGAAATATATGATGGACTGGGAAGCAAACAATTATACGATCGCCGGAGAGGCTTCGAACGGAAAAGAAGGTCTGGAACTTTTTCTGAAACTCCAGCCCGATATCGTACTCTGCGACGTTGTCATGCCGGGAATCAGCGGCATCCAGTTTGTCGCAATGCTCCGCCGCTATTCCAAAGCCCCGATTGTAATGCTCAGTAATTTCAATGAATTTGACAAAGTGAGGGAAGCTTTTCAATACGGGGCTTCTGACTATCTTTTAAAAAACCGGGTGACAAAAGATTCTCTGCTTGAATGTCTGAACCGATTAGGCCCAGCAAAGGAGTCGCTCCTATCCGGTCAAACAGAAAAAACCTTCGGACTTCTGGCAAGAAAAGTACTGGACGGGTATGCAAATGGGGATTCGGACTCTTTCTCATCTTATGTTAAGAAACGACTTATAGGGCAGTATTACTGTCTCGCTCTTCTCGCTTCTCCCAAACCGGATTTTGAAAGTGAAGAAGATCTGCAACAGATGCTGGACCGTAGCAGTACCGACGTACCGGCTCTCTCATGCTTTACTACTCAGAATCATGCCGTCGTGCTCTGGGCCTTCTCTTCTTCCGATGCGAACATCCGGCCTCTTCTTAACTTGATGGCTTTCAGGCTGCGTCATACAAGCTGTGTAATCAGTGCCCCGTTTCAAGATCTGTCCTTGTTTCGTGAAAGGGCAGAAAAGCTTCTGGATCTCTGCGGTTATTCTATTTTATATGAGAATCAGCTTTGCTTTTTTGAAAATGATCTGCTTTCTTCTGAAGAATCCGCCCCTCCATTTCAGCAGGAGCGCTACACCTGCTATGCCGAGCATGGATGCTGGCAGGACGCCTGCGATTTGATTCTTGCTTATATGATGGATCTGAAAAACAGCACGAAAATGAATCCATTCCGGTTTAAAAAGTTTGTGGAGCATACCTTTTACAGCTCCCTGAGATACGCAAGAAACCAGGCACAGAATTTTTCGGAAATCTCCCGGGTCGAATTGAAGCTTTTTAAACAGCTAGACTACATTTTCACCTTTTCACAGTTCTGCGAAGCTGTCACATCTGCTTATGGGGAACTGACTGTACTGTGTTCCGGTTCCCAGACACCGGATCTGATCTTTACAGAACTGGATGACTACCTTGAACAGCATTATATGGAGCAGGTCAGCCTATATGATCTTGCTGACAATCTCCATATGAACTATTCCTATCTCTCTGCCTACATCAGCAGAAAAACAGGGAAACATTTCAGCGAACATCTGAACGATACACGTATCCGCCATGCGAAAGAGCTTTTAAGTGTCACAAATTTCAGCATTAGCTATATCAGTGAAACGATCGGATATGCTGACCAGAGTTATTTTGGAAAAGTATTTAAAAAACAAGTGGGTATGACCCCCCTGCAGTTTCGCAATCAATACCAGAGAAAGGACTGACATTTATGCACCGTACAAAAACCATTTTCCTAAATTTAATGCTGCCGATCTTTGCGGTCACCATCCTGCTATTGCTGTCAGCCTCCTTCACTTCATCCAGGATTTACATCCACCAGACCAAGCGGGCCGCTGTTTCCTCCAATCTGGAAATTTTAAGCCAGACTGCCACCAGCCTTAGTCTTGTCAATGACCATATTTCCGGCATTGCTGTGGAAATCCAGAACACCCCCTTGCTTGGGAGGGCTCTTTCCTCGGATCTTAATGATATCACAGCCGAGTGGGAGGCTCGCCAGAATCTGAGCCGGATCTTCTCCGGAATGCCAGCCGCCATGGTCGATTATGAGCTGGTTCTAGTGGGAGCAAATGGAATTGTCGTCGGTTCCGGAAACGGCGGCGTCACCTGCCCGTCTTCGGAACTGCTCACCCTTCCTGCGCTGCAGACCGCAATCCACACAGACCGCATCGCATATGAAGGAAGAAAAGAAGGTTTTACCTTTTTGACACAGCATATCCCTGTTATCTACGGATGCAGGCCACTGACCGGCTCTGACGGCTCGTTGTACGGCGCACTGTTCATCCTTATACCGGAACAGAGTCTGAGACAGTTCTATCAGAGCTTCAGCAGTCAGAGCACCAGTATTCTTCTTCTCTCCTCAGATGGTACGATTTTATCAAGTAATCTGACTGACGATATCGGAGAAAAAAACCAAAGCCTATTATTGTCTGCCAGGGAAAATCAGAAGCGGGACCGTGAGTACTCTGAGCTTTCTGGTAGTTGGATTGTTTTATCCCGTTATCTTCCATATTACGATGCATACATTGTCAGCCAGATTACTTCCTCCCTCCTGCTCAACGAGTTCTGGCCAAGGATCCAGTCCATTCTGGTGATCTGTACGGCCCTTCTGCTGCTCATGCTGCTTTCCTTTTTCATCATCCGGAAAAATCTGCTGCCTCTGCGCACTCTGGCAAATCATATGAAAGACGCAAAGGGGATTCCGGATCCTATTATTCTGTCTGACACCTCAGATACCACAGAGATCCAGGGAATCGCTTCGGCCTATAATCAGATGATTACTTCGCTGAACTCTTATGTCAAAGAGATAGATGAGGCACACGAACGGCGGCGACAGGACGAACTGAGTATCCTGCAGATGCAGATCAACCCACACTTTCTCTATAATACACTTGACAGTGTCAAACATATGGTAGAAATGAAAAATACTTCAGAAGCTTGCAGGACGATCGATTCTCTGATCTCCCTATTCCGAAGTACATTGAATAAAACAAACAAAAAAGTATCGGTCTCTGATGAATTGCAGAATATCCGGAACTATATTTCTATTATCTCACCCCGATACGGTGGACTGATCCAGGCCGATGCAGACGCTATGCCGGACTGTGCCAATCTGGAGATTCCGAATCTTCTTTTACAGCCACTTGTAGAAAATGCGTTTTTCCATGCGTTTCAACAGACGAAGAGCGGGAGCATTCATATTTTTATCTATCAGAACAAGGGGAAGCTTTACTGTGATATTACAGATACCGGCGACGGGATGTCAAAAGAGCAGGTGGCGATGCTTCTACATGCTTCTTCTACGTCCGGAACCGGCAACCGGATCGGCATTTCCAATGTCCGTGACCGACTGGCGATCCTCTATCCGGAAGAAAATGGCTTTGAGATTATCAGTGAACGGGGATATGGAACTCATATTATGCTCAGTTTCCCGGCAAGGAGGTGTAATAGCTGAACTCTCGGATTGCTATTACTACATCTGCAATCAGATTGTTTTTAACACAAGCAGTTGCCAATAACGGATTCCCATTTGAAATCAAGAGACCAGAATGAAATCCATATGCATTTATGGACGAAGAAATGTTATTACAGAAACTGGAAAAATCACGGGAAGACGCAGTATTGGGAAATTATAAGGATGCTGATACTGTTATTGTTATTGCGAAGATGAAGTGTGGTAAATCCCCACGAAAAAAGGAGCTTGCATTTGCAAACTCCCTTTTTCATTGTTCTCATTAGTCTTCTACAGTAATGATTTCTTTCTTGTTGTAGCTTCCGCAAGCTTTGCAAACTCTGTGAGGCATCATAAGTGCGCCGCATTTGCTGCATTTTACAAGATTCGGAGCGCTCATTTTCCAGTTTGCTCTTCTCTTGTCGCGTCTTGCTTTGGAAGTTTTATTCTTTGGACAAATTGACATCGGTTACACCTCCTTAAAATTCTTAAACAGATCGCGGATAACTGACATTCTTGGATCAAGACCCGTGTCTTCACAGTCACAGGTACCCTCGTTTAGGTTCTGACCACATACACTGCAAAGTCCTTTGCAGTCTTCCCTGCACAGGGTTTTCGTCGGCCATCCTATCAAAATCTCATAATAGAGTAATTTGTCGACGTCAAGATGATATCCGTCAATATAATCTGATGCTTCGTCTGTCTCCTCAGCCTCTCCACCGACAATGGCACGCTTCTCAAATGAAATCTCCATCGGAACTCTCACCGGACTGAGACAACGGTCACACGGAATCACCGCAGTCAGACTGCAATTTCCCGAGACAGCGATCTCTTTCCCTTTTACATGCTCCACATGAATCTGTACGTTGCTCCTCTCCTCCAAGGGATATGGACCTCCCGGCAGCTTCATCGTGTTAATTTCCAGTGGAACAGCCGCATCAATCGGACTGTGCTGGTCGGACAGTACGTCGGATAGGTTTAACAGCATATTCATTGCTCCTATTCATACCTTGACTATTATATCATGTCACATTTTTTTGTCAACAGTTTTTTATAAGGAAAGAGATTATACCAAAGCCTTTGTCTCGCGTGCGATCGCAAGCTCTTCATTTGTCGGAATGACATATACTTTGACTTTGGAATCCGGTGTGGAGATTTCTTCTTCTTTTCCACGAGCCTGCGCATTCTTCTCACTGTCGATCTTCACACCCAGGTAGCCGAGATATTCGCAGATTTCCTCTCTCATCTGAGTATCATTTTCGCCTACGCCAGCCGTAAATGTGATCGCATCCACGCCGTTCATTGCCGCTGTGTAGGAACCGATATATTTCGCCACACGGTATCTGTAAGCATCCAGTGCCATAATCGCACGTTCATTTCCCGCGTCAGCCGCCTCTCTTACATCGCGGAAGTCGGAAGATACCCCACTCATTCCAAGGACACCGGACTTCTTGTTCAGGATGTTAAGCATCTCATTTACATCGATATTCTCATGGTTGCAGATGAACTGCAGAACAGCCGGATCCAGGTCACCGCTTCTTGTCCCCATAATCAGACCTTCCAGAGGTGTCAGTCCCATGCTGGTATCGACACATTTTCCTCCAATGGATGCGGAGATGCTGGCACCGTTTCCAAGATGGCATACGATGACTTTCGCAGCGTCTTTTCCGATTTTCTTTAATGTCTCACCGGATACGAACATATGGCTTGTACCATGGAAGCCGTACCTTCTGATGCTGTATTTCTCATAATACTCATATGGGATCGCATACATTGCTGCTTTCTCCGGAATCTTCATACCAAACGCAGTGTCAAATACCGCTACATTCGGCTTTCCTGGCATTGCCGCTTCACATGCCTCAATTCCGATCAGGTTCGCCGGGTTGTGAAGAGGGCCAAGGTCAAAGCAGTCACGAATGACTTTCTTAACGTCTTCATTGATTAACGTCGCATCGCTGTAAACCGTTCCTGCATGAAGAACTCGATGTCCGATTGCCGTAATCTCCTCTGTGCTTTCAATTACGCCGTGTTCTTTATCCATCAGAGCGTCCAGTACAAGCTGCACGGCAACCTTATGATCGCCCATTGGTGTCTCGATCGCGTAATTCTCTTTTCCTGTTGGTTTGTGAGTGAGTTTGGACCCTTCAATTCCGATTCTTTCACAAAGTCCTTTTGCGAGAACGCTCTCATTTTCCATGTCGATGAGCTGATATTTTAATGAAGAGCTTCCACAGTTAATTACTAAAATTTTCATTTTCTTTCTTCCTTTCTACTTTGACTGGCACTGTACTGCCGTGATGGCAACAACACCTTCAATATCTTTTGCGCTGCATCCCCTGGAGAGGTCGTTGACCGGGGCTGCGATTCCCTGTGTCATCGGACCATAAGCTTCTGCCTTTGCCAGCCTCTGCACTAATTTGTAGCCGATGTTTCCCGCATCCAGGTCAGGGAAAATCAAAACATTGGCCTTTCCTGCTACCGGACTTTGCGGAGCCTTGGATGCCCCTACGGAAGGAACAATCGCAGCGTCTAACTGGAGCTCTCCGTCCAGCATCAGATCCGGCGCTTCCGCCTTTGCGATCTTGACTGCCTCTACAACTTTTGTCACATCGTCGTGCTTTGCGCTCCCCATGGAAGAATGAGAAAGCATTGCAACTCTCGGCTCTGCCCCTACAAGCTGCTTAAAACTCTCTGCGGAAGAAATCGCGATTGCTGCCAGCTCTTCCGGGCTCGGATTCTGGTTTAGACCGCAGTCGCCGAATACGAATGTACCATTCTCCCCCATCTCGCAATCCGGCACTACCATGATAAAAAATGCGGATACGAGCTTGGTGCCCGGTTTCGTCTTCAGGATCTGTAAACACGGACGCAAGGTATCGGCTGTAGAGTGGCAGGCACCGGAAACCATTCCATCCGCGTCCCCCATCTTCACCATCATCACGCCGTAGTACGGGTAGTTCGTCAGAAGAAGCTCTCTTGCCTGCTCCTCTGTCATACCCTTCTTCTGTCTTAATTCTACCAGCTTCGCGATATAGCTCTCCGTCTTCTCGCTCTTTGCGGGATCCACAATCTGTGCTCCGCTGATATCGAAATTCCCCTTATTTTTTGCGACTTCCTCTTCGCTTCCGATCAGAACAAGCTTTGCTGTCCCCTCTTTTAAAATGGCCTCAGCCGCCTCGTAAGTCCGGACGTCTTCTGTCTCCGGAAGTACGATGGTCTTGAGATCGGCTTTGGCTTTTGTCTTGATTTCATCAATAAATCCCATGATTTAATGACTCCTTTCCATTTTTTCTCAGATGCTATTATTATAACGTAAAGGGAAATTGTATACAAGAGATAATCTGTCTCTTTTTTGATACAATTCCCCTTTTCTATAACTCACAATCGAAACATCAGCGTTACAATCGCAAAATAAACAAGTATCGTACCCGTATCCAGAAGCGTCGAGATCAAAGGCGTCGCCATCAGTGCCGGGTCAAGCCCGATCCTCTTTGCAACAAGCGGAAGGACGCATCCCACCACCTTTGCCATACAGACAATCGCAATAATCGTGATACCGATCACAAACGCAAGCTTCATATCCTGATACATAACATAAATTCTGATCCCATTGGCAACAGACAGTACCACACCGACAATGAGCGCAATCCGGATCTCCTTAAAAATCACCCGAAAAAGATCCTTGAACCGGATCTCACCAACGGCCAGTCCCCGGATCATCAGGGTAGAGCTCTGGGAACCGCAATTCCCGCCGGTACCCATCAGCATTGGGATCAGGGTAATTAAAATCGGCATGGCCGACATTGCGTTTTCATAATAGGCAAGCAGAAGGCCGCTTACCGTAGCTGACAGCATCAGAAACAAAAGCCATGGGATTCTGGAAAGGGCATGTCGCCAGACGCTCGTTCCGAAGTAGGAATCATCGTTCGGGCTGACACCGGCCATCATGCTGATATCCTCCGTTGCCTCTTCCTGTAAAACGATCATAGCGTCGTCAACGGTAACGATACCGACCATACACATCTCATAGTCGACAATCGGAATTGCTACAAGTCCGTATTTGCGGATCATGGTAGCCACTTCTTCCTGGTCATCGTGGGTATGTGCATAAAGAATGTTGGTATCCATGATCTCCTCAATCGTTCTACTCTCGCTGGAAGTCAGGAGGTCCTTGATATCCACCCATCCGATGAGCTTCTTCTTCTCCGTCACATAACAGGTATAAATGGTTTCCCGGTTGATGCCAACCTGACGAATTTTGAGAATCGCCTCCTCTACCGTCATCTCTTTTCGGAAACTGACATAATCAATATTCATCACGCTTCCGGCGCTGTCTTCCGGATACTGTAACAGGGCGTTAATCTGCACCCTTGTCTCCTCATCTGTTGCCATCAGAAGTCTGTCTACCACATTAGCAGGCATCTCTTCCAGGACGTCCACCGTGTCATCCACGTACATCTCGTCCATGACCTCTTCCAGCTCGGAATCTGTCAAGGCATTAATCAGGAATTCTCTTGTTTCACTGCTCATATCCGTAAAAGTCTCCGCCGCCTCTTCCTTGCCGAGCAGACGGAAAATCAGTATCATCTGTCTTTCGTCTACCTCCTCCAGCAATTCCGCGATGTCAACGGGGTACATATTTCCCAGTTCTTCTTTTAATTCTTTAAACTTTCGTTCTTCCAAAAGTGCCAACAGCGCTTTCTGGTCCATGTGTATCCCCCTTTCGTTCCACCAGATTTTTTTGCAAGCGGATTCCTTTTATAGTATAATCACAATAAGGAGGATATTACAAGGACATTATGAAAATAGTTGGTTTAATTGCAGAATACAATCCTTTCCACAATGGGCACGAATATCATATACAAAAGGCAAAAGAAGTGACAGGAGCGGATACTGTCATTGTTGTGATGAGCGGTAATTTTGTACAGCGCGGCGCTCCTGCCATCATGCCAAAACACCTAAGAGCCAAAGTAGCTTTAAAATCCGGGGCTTCTCTCGTCCTGGAACTTCCGGTATGCTTTGCCACGGGAAGCGCGGAATATTTTGCCCAGGGCGCCGTGGCCCTTCTGGACAGTCTGGGCTGCGTGGACGCCCTGTGTTTCGGAAGCGAATGTGGAGATATTCAGCCACTCACCCGGATCGCTGAAGTGCTCTCCGATGAGCCTGAAGAATACCGGGCTCTCCTTCGTGCTTCGCTCAAAGAGGGGCTTCCCTTTCCATCTGCCAGAGAACGGGCTCTGCAGGATTATCTTCACGATCCTGCCCTGTCCCGGATTTTGGCAAGCCCGAACAATACACTGGGAGTGGAATACATCAAAGCACTGATCCGGCAGGAAAGCACAATCCGGCCTTATACCATTCTCCGGAAAGACTCCCGGTATCATGCTGATACCCTAGAACCGGCCGGGAATTTCAGCTCCGCTACCGCCATCCGCAGACTTCTCCTTTTTTCAGGAAGTTCTCTACGCACAGTGGAAGACACACCTTACGACGAGCCAAAGCTCTCCTCCATTTTGGCACGGCTGGAAGATCATGTGCCGCGGGAATGTGTCAACCTGCTGGAGAGGACTCATCTAACCCGCTACCCGATATACAGCAATGATTTTTCCCTGCTTATCAAATATCAGCTTATGCGGGAAAGCCGCGGAACGCTTACCCGATATGCGGATGTCTCCGAGGAGCTTGCCAATCGTATTATGAAGCATCTCAACAGCTATCAGAACTTTGACCAGTTCTGTGACCTGATAAAGACAAAAGAGGTGACCTACTCCCGGATCAGCCGTTGTCTGCTTCATATCATGCTCGGCATCCAGGCTTCTTTTCTGGATCGTGTAGCCGCCGACGGCTTTATCCATTATGCCCGGATGCTTGGCTTCGTCCAGAAGGAAAAGGAAATTCTTTCCTTTATCAAGAAGAATTCCCGGATTCCGCTGCTTCCAAAGCTCAGTGATATGGACTCCCTTTCCGAACATGGACAGCAGATGCTTCATCTGGATATTTTTGCGTCAAATCTGTACGAGTCGGTCATTAGCAATAAGTTTAAGACTCCGTTTTGCAACGAGTACAGCCACCCTCTCGTCATCGTATAAATACCGGATTCCCCTTCTCTTGGAAAAGATAAAAGAGCTCTTTACCGAACGAACATGAGGCCCGTCAGATCCTCCTGTCCGGTAAAGAGCTCTTTTTTACAACTGATACAGTTTCCTGTCAGTCTGTTTTCCTTTTACACTGTCAGCACTTTGGAGCACGCTACTGCCATTGCTCCCGGCCCAATATGACAGGCAACGCTAAGAGAAAGCGGATCCATATCCACCTCATATTCCGGGAAACGATCCTCGATCTCCTCTTTCCACTTCCGTGCCTCTTCCTCAGAGCAGGTATAAGCTGCTTCCAAATGAACCGGCTGCTTTCCGAAACGGTGCAGCATATCCTTCTCAATGGCGTCCAGCATCGTCTTCTTCGCCTGCTTCCATCCGCGAACTTTAGCGTAAGCGTCTAGCTTCTCGCCCTGAATCTGAAGCACCGGCTTTAAATTCAGAACTGTACCAATCGCCGCTGCCGCCGGCGTAATGCGTCCGCCTTTCTTTAAATACTTGAGCGTATCCACAGTAATATAAATACTGGATTCCAGTTTGACCTTTTCCAGAATCTCTTTGATCTCGGCCGCATTCTTTCCCGCGTCCCGAAGCTTCAGCGCGTCCAGCACCGACTGCCTCTGTGTCACGGAAATTCTCTGGTTGTTGACAACCTGTACTTTACCGTCATAGTCTGTAGACAGCATGATGGCCGTCTCACAGGAACTGCTCAGACCACTTGACATCGGAATGTAGACAACCTCATCATACTCTTCCAAATACTTGTCCCACATTCCCATCACGTCTCCGGGCGCCGGCTGGGATGTCTTAACGTCATGGTTTGCTTTCAAACGCTCATAAAACTCCTTCTGGGATAAGGTGATCTCTTCAAAATATTCTTCTCCGTCAATAAAAAACGGCATTGGAAGGATTCCTACTCCCAGTTCCTTCCCTGCTGCTTGTGTGATTCCACTGTTGCTGTCAGTTAAAACGGCAACACGACTCATATCATCCTCTCCTTTTCTTCCTAAACAGTGATAATTTCCGACCTGGTATCCCGTTTGGCTACCATGATCGGGATATCCTCTCCTTTATACGGATTGTTACCAAGAGTGACTTCCAGCTTCACAGTCTCATAAGCCAGCTCTGCGTAATTATTCTCTTTGCTCAAATGCCCAAGCATCACGCATTTTAGATCGTCGTGCAGAATATCGCACAGAAGTCTGCCTGATAACTCATTGGAAAGATGGCCCTGCTTTCCCATTACCCGCTGTTTTAAATAGTATGGATAAACTCCTACCTCCAGCATATGTATATCATGGTTTGCCTCTAAAAGGATGGCGTCCAGACCTTTCAGATTCTCCACAGTATAATCATCGTAGATTCCAAGATCCGTAGCTACGGCCGCTGATTTTTCACCATTTTCAAACCGATATCCGGTCGGTTCATTTGCGTCGTGGGAAATCCGAAACGGACATACTGTCAGCTCCTTTAAAGTAAAAGGCTCGTCTGCACGGATCTCGTGCAGAAGTCCCTCCGGCATCTTTCCAAGACTCCGGTAATCTTTGATTCCCTCGATGGTGCCCTTTGTAGCATAGATGGGGATCCCGTATTTTCTGCTGAATACACCCAGCCCTTGAATATGATCCGCATGCTCGTGGGTAATAAAAATACCATCCAGCTCATCCCCTTTGACGTCCAGATCTTTTAATCCCTCTTCGATCCGCTTCTTGCTGATCCCGGTATCCACCAGCACATGGGTATGCTCATCTCCCACATAAATACAGTTTCCGCTGCTTCCGCTGGCTATACTGCAAATTCTCATGTTCTTCTTCTCCTTCACGGTTTCTAGTACGATTCTAACGCTTTTTGGATCTGGATACAAGTCTCTTTGAAATCCTCTCCATTTTCTATGACCCTGTCACACGCTTTCAGAAACTGTGTTTCTGACTTCTGATTCTGCATAATTCCTTTGATCCGCTCATCCGAATATTCCCGGCTTTCCCTGAGACGCCTTCTCCGCACTGCCTCCGGGGTACGGATGTACCAGAGCTCATCACAGATTTCCTCATAATGATCTTCGAGCAGAAGCGCCGCTTCTATAATAAAAAGCTTCGTCCCGGCCCGTTGCTCTTCTTCCTGTTTTTTGCGGATCCATTCCTTGACTTTAGGGTGTACGATCCCATTCAGCCGTTTTAATTTCTCCACATCGGCAAAGACGATGCTGCCAAGCCGTTTCCGGTCGATGGTCTGATCGTCACACAAGATCTCCGGTCCGAATACTTTCAGAATCTCCTGATAGCAGCCCTCCCCCGGCCTTTGCAGTTCGTGGGCTACCTTGTCCGCCTCACAGACGGAGGCCTGATATGTTTCTCGTAAGAAGTCTAGGACCGTACTCTTCCCGGCCCCGACTCCTCCTGTAATTCCTATCGTTTTCATCTGACACCCATCTATAACCTATTTTGCCTCATACCAGTTGGAACCTACGCTCATGTCAGCAATCAGCGGGACTTTCAGACTGGCGGCATGCTCCATCTCTTCTTTGAGAATCGCTTTGACCTGCTCAACTTCCTCGTTCTTCGCCTCCACTAAAAGCTCATCGTGTACCTGGATAACGATTCTCGATTCCAGATTTTCCTCCTTGAGCCGTCTGTTGACCCGAATCATGGCGATCTTCATAATATCTGCCGCCGCTCCCTGGATCGGGGAATTCATCGCCACCCGTTCTCCGAAACTTCTCTGCATGAAATTGCTGGAAGAAAGCTCAGGAACTGGACGTCTGCGCCCGAACATCGTCGTCACATAGCCGTGTTCTTTGGCAAATGCCACCTCGCCGTCCAGATATTTTTTCACACCCGGATAAGTCTCAAAATAACGGTCGATATACTCTGCCGCCTCTTTTCTCGTAATACTTAAATCCTGGCTAAGTCCAAAGGAACTGATTCCGTAGACAATGCCGAAGTTGACTGCCTTGGCGTTTCTCCTCTGAAGATCCGTCACCTCCTCGAAAGGGGTGTGGAACACCTGGGACGCGGTCGTGCGGTGAATATCTTTTGCCTCCCGGTATGCCTGGATCAGCGCCTCGTCGTCTGAACAGTGTGCCAGAATCCGAAGTTCAATCTGAGAATAATCCGCATCCACAAATTGAAAACCCTCCTTAGGCACAAATACTTTCCGGATCTGCCGTCCCAACTCCATCCGGATCGGGATATTCTGGAGGTTCGGCTCGGTACTGCTGATTCGCCCCGTAGCTGTCACAGTCTGATGAAAGGTGCCGTAAATCCGATTGTCATCCTGAATAAAATGCGCCAGCCCGTCCGCGTAGGTAGATTTTAACTTTGCAATCTGACGGTATTCCAGAATCTTGGAAACGATCGGATAATCCGGCGCCAGCTTCTCCAGAATGTCCGCCGCCGTGGAATATCCGGTCTTAGTCTTCTTCCCATGCGGAAGCTGTAAATGCTCAAAGAGCACAACTCCAAGCTGTTTCGGGGAATTGATATTGAATTCCTCCCCCGCCAGCTCAAAAATCTCCGTTTCCAGCTTTTCAATCTGGACACCAAGCTCCTCTCCATAGGCTTTCAGCTCTCGGGCCTCCACTTTCACACCTGCCTGCTCCATATCAAACAAGGCAAAGACAAGCGGCATCTCAATTTCATCAAAAAGCGCCTCCATACCGCTCTCTTGCAGCTTCTCCCGGAGGATGGCCGCTCCCTGGTACATGGTGTACGCCTCATAACAACGCTTCTTCTCCTCAGAGAGTTTCCCGTCAATCGTCAGATCCAGATATTCTCTGGCGACATCATTCGGCTCATAAGAGCTTTTCAGCGGATTTAGCAGATATGCCGCCACATGAACGTCAAAGACATTCTCCGGTCTGCACACCCGGAAGTTTTTCATATCCTGCTTCACATCGAACATGGAAATTTCTGCCCTGCTCTCCGTAAGTGCGGAAATCTGCTTCAGCAGCGCTTCCGCTGTCAATGTGCCTCCTACCAAAATAGAGACGACCTCTTCCTTGCCGTCATGGGAAAAAGCGAATGCCGCGCCGGTAATTTCACTTCCCATGGAAAAGAGTGGAAGCATATTCTCCCTGTTTTTCTCCAGAGCGATACCCACTGTCTTTGCGGACGCGGCACGCCCCAGCACTGCCTGGGCCTCTGCCGGATCTGTCACCGTCCGGAATCTATCTTCAATGGCATTGGCCGGCGCCTGAATCTCAAACTTTCCGAGCAGATTTTTAAACTGAAGTCTCTGAAACCACTCGTACGCCTCTTTCGTAAAGAGATTCCCGATCCGTCCCTCCTCCACCTCATAAGGGAAATCCGCATGGACGTTGATGGTGGCCAGTTCTTTACTCATCCGCGCCATATCATAATGTTCCTTCAGGGCTTTGGACGCCCTTGGAGGCTTGATTTCCTCTACATGGGCATACGCATTTTCAATCGTTTGGTATTCCACAATGATTTTCGTCGCCGTCTTCTCTCCGATACTTGGCACCCCCGGAATATTGTCGGAAGTATCACCCATCAACGCTTTGACGTCAATAAATTCCTGCGGAGTCACCTGGTACTTCTCCTTGACGTCCGCCGCCAGATAGTCCTCTACTTCGGTCCTGCCGCCTTTCGTCTTGGGAATCCGGATCTTGACCTTCTTTGTAGCAAGCTGTAAGAGATCCCGGTCTCCGGAAAGGACAACCACATCCATCCCCGCCTCCTCACAGCGCCTCGAAAGCGTCCCGATCAGATCGTCCGCTTCCAGTCCCGCCTTCTCAATCAGACGGATACCCATGGCCTTTAAAACATCTTTCATCAGGGGAACCTGTTCACGCAGTTCCTCAGCCATCGGCTTTCTGGTGCCCTTATATTCTTCGTACATCTCATGCCGAAACGTCGGTGCGTGGACGTCAAACGCAACGGTCAAAAATTCCGGCTTTTCCTCATCCAGTATTTTAAAAAGAATATTCAAAAATCCATACACCGCATTGGTGTGAAGTCCTTCCGCATTCGTCAGGTCCGGAAGACCGTAAAACGCCCGGTTCA
Organism: Sellimonas intestinalis; assembly: GCF_001280875.1. Lineage (GTDB taxonomy): Bacteria > Bacillota > Clostridia > Lachnospirales > Lachnospiraceae > Sellimonas > Sellimonas intestinalis. The sequence continues at coordinate 803,224 of NZ_LGAJ01000003.1, forward strand.
AAATACTGTGTCCGTCAATCAGAACGATTTTCTGATCCTGAAACTGTTTTTCACTCATCGCCAAACTCCGTTCTTTGTTAAAATACTTCTTTTATTTTACTTCGTTTTGTCCACTTTTACAACGCTAAAATATTCCAAGATGCTCAAAGAGGATTTTCAGACCGATCAGAATCAGGACAATTCCCCCAAAACACTCTGCTTTGTTTCTATACTTTGTTCCAAAAACCGTACCGATTTTCAGTCCTGCCGCCGAAATCGCAAACGTCAGGCAGCCGATAAACGCCGCTGCCGGAGCGATACTAACGTCCAGAAAAGCGAATGTTACACCAACTGCCAATGCATCGATGCTGGTGGCAACCGCAAGCGCCGTCATCTCTTTTACATCAAAACGGGCTCCCACACATTCTTCTTCTCCTCTGGACTCCCGGATCATATTTCCTCCGATGATAGCCAACAAAATAAACGCAATCCAGTGATCCACACTCTCGATGGCTCCCCGGAAATTGACTCCTACAAAGTAGCCTATCGTCGGCATCAGCGCCTGAAATCCTCCAAAATAAAGTCCTACGCACAACACGTATTTTGGCTTTGCCACACCTACGGACAGTCCTTTACAGATCGACACCGCAAAGGCATCCATGGCAAGACCCACTGCGATAAAGAACAGCTCTAAAAATCCCATTGTTCAGTTTCCTCCTGCTTCTTCTTTTCTTCCTTTGAATACGCACAACCTGTTTACAAAAGGGCAAAAAAAATCGAGTCCTACCCATATCATCGTCTGATACAGATAAGTCTCGCTGTTTCATACAAAGCCAGGATCTCTCCAATATGTTGACTTTGTCACACTGTAAAAGTGCCAACTACTCCCTTATGTTTCCATTTTTCTTTGTGCCGGCGTTTCCGCCAGATTGTATTATAACCGACATTGCCCGTTCTTTCAACTGTTTTTTGTAATCCTTTCTGATAACGCAGTTTCCTATAAAACGAGAAAAGCGGCTGGAGATTTTGTCCTCTCCATGCCGCATGCCTTGCCGCCATAGTATATTCTCTGGCATTAAGATGGTCTTTCCGGTGGTGATAGATGGATCCGGGATCAGCACCTGCTCATTCCCGATCCTCTTTAACGTGTGCTCTGATATACAATCTGCCCGTTTATCATCGTACAAAGTACTTTTGCATCTGTATCCAATCCCAGCCGTCCTTTCACCAGAATTAAATCTGCGTCTTTTCCCTCTGTAAGAGTGCCGATCCGCTCTTCCACTCCGAGAATCTTCGACGGATTCACCGTTACCATTCGAAGAGCCCGCATCCACGGTACCCCCTCCCGAACAGCCTCTCCGATGTGGTGATACAAAGACTCTTCGCTGAGAATCGGAGAATCCGTAATCAGCGCTACCGTAACCCCTCGCTCGTCCAATGTCTTTACCGCCTCAATATCTACCTTCCTTCGTTCTCCCACGCAGCGGTATGTCCCGATCGGCCCATAACAGATGTCGCACCCACTCTCTACAATCTCATCCATATAATCTGTGGCGCCCCATGCATGTTCCAGAGAAAAACGTACCCCAAAGGCCTTCGCCACTTCGATCGCTGTCAGCATATCATACTGAGTACAGTGGATCTTGCACGGGATCTCTCCACGAAGTGCCAAAAGCATCGCCTCCATATCCGGGTCATACTCCAAGGCTTCTCCTTTTTCTTTTGCTTCCTGATAGGCTTTTGCCTTTCCAAAGGTTTCCCAGAGCACCTTTGCCACGCCCATCCTCGTCATCGGAAGCTGGTTTCGATCCCCGTAGGTCCCTTTCGGATTCCCCCCAAGAGCAATCTTCACCGCACATGGCGCTTTGATAGACATGTCAAATACATTGTCACCATATGTTTTCAGGGCAAACGGCAGACCACAGAATACATTGCCGCTTCCCGGTGTCAGAAGCATGGTTGTAATGCCGTACTCATATGCCACCCGGAATTCTTTTGCCTTGGGGTTGACACCGTATCTGGCGTCCACGGACAAAGTGACAGGCCCCGTCATTTCGTTAGCGTCGTCGACCGAATTCTCACCGTTAAAATCAAAGAGTCCGATATGGGAATGTGCGTCAATCAGTCCCGGAAAGATGTTCATTCCGGACGCATCCACCACTTTCGTATCAGACGGCAGTGTTGCCGGACAAATCTCTTTTGCGATGCTTTTGATTTTTCCTTCTGCGACAAGCAGATCTCCCTGAAATGGTTCTGTTCCCTCTTCCATCGTATATAATGTCCCGTTTTGAATCAATATGTGTTCCATCAGAAGACCACCTCCCCGTTGATGATACTGTGTTTGACTCTGGCCGCATATGTTTTCACCGGATGTCCCGTATAGATAGAAAGATCGGCGTCCATTCCTTCCCGCAGCGCTCCAATTCTGTCTCCCACGCCAAGCATGGCGGCCGGATGTATCGTCATCATCTTTACCACTTCTTCTGCATCCACGCCGGCACGGAATACCTCAATGGCTGTCCAGAGGAACACTTCTCTTCCTTCGGAAGAGCCACTGCTGGAATTGGTAAAAGCTATCTTGTTTCCGTTTTCTGCCAATTCCTTTATTTTACCAAGATCCATTCCATGCTTTGCAATCCTGGATCCATCGTTTACATTGCCAAGGATTAGTCCCGTATGCTGACGCTTCATATCTTCTATGACATCTCCAAACTCATACCCGTCCACCAGGACGAATGGCACCTGCTTTTCTTCCATCAAATGATGTAGACCTGCGATCTCCCCGATCCGCTCTGCCGCCGCAAAGACTGGCATCTTTTTTTTGTCAAAGACGTCCTGGATCACCCGATCTCTCTCTTGATTTTCTGTACCTCCGCCGCTTTTTTCTGATTTTCGGATTGCCTCCTCAAGCATCCAGAACGATCCCATCCTTGTCATCGGCATCTTGTTTTGCTTCCCATAAACCGATTTGACCGACGCCGTAACGCTGCATTTTAATGCCGCTTTTTCTTTCACTATACGCCTGCTCATTTTCATAGGCGCAGTTTTCACCACCACAATCTGTCCGCCCATGATATTAGTATTCCCCGGAGCCAGTCCGACCGTGGTGATTCCGCTTTTATAAAATTCCTGTCCGTTTAGTTCGTCAGGATCTACGGAGTACTTGACATTCAGCTCTGGTGTGATAGGATCGGATTTTTCCTGGTTATCCAGACTTCTGGATGGAATTCCAAGCGCTCCAATCATCGAATGTGGATCGATAAATCCAGGAAATACCTCGCAGCCCGACGCATCGACCACCTCAGCCTCGGGACAATCAAGTCCCTGGCCAATCTTTTGGATCGTTGATCCTTTTGTTAAAATATCGCAGTCCTTCAGAATCGTGCCGTCCCCCACATGGACAACACCGTTCTTAATCAGGTACATCTGCTTTCCCTCCTTCTCTTTTGAAAAAGGCCAACCACCCGCTTGTGATTGGCCTTCTGATCTGTCTGTTCTCTACTTTTCAATCGATACCTGTGAAAAATCCACTGTTCCATTTGTCGTTACAAAATAGTTTTTCACATAGTTTTTCACATAGGTCGGTGATGCCTCCAGGTAAGTCGGCGCAATCAATGCATTTCCGACAACCAGATTTTCCGCCTCCAGATAAATCTCTGCCTTTTCTTTGTCGTCTACGATATTTTTAGCTTTTTCAAGCAGTTCTTTATACTGTTTGGACTCTTCATTTGTCCATCCTGTTTTTGCAGAGTTGAAATAACCATTATCTGGATCAAAAAGCTGAAGAAATGCACTCGGCTCATTGTAATACGGTCCCCATCCGCCTTGGGCAATATCGTAATCCCCTGCATCAATCTTGTCCCACATAATGTTCCATTCCATCATATCAATCTGTACATTGATACCAAGATTTTCTTCCCATGTCTGCTTCATCCACTCCCCGATTTTCTTAGACAGTTCATCTGTTCCACGGCTTGCATAGCGAATCGTTACCTGAGACGGGTCTGTGCTTTTTCCAAGCTCTTGCAATCCCTCCTGGAGAAGCACCTTCGGATCCGGATACTGCTCCTGCATCTCGGAAACAAAATGGTTCTTTCCATCTACCAGCTCCGTATATGTCTTTTCCCCTACTTTCATTGTATCCGGCATCAGAGAATAGATCGGTTCAGATTTTCCATCACGCAGAGCATCCACCATCTCCTGTCTGTCAAAAGCAATGGAAAGCGCCTGACGGATTTTTGTATTACTCAGGTATTCATTTTTCAGGTTGAACATGAAAAATTCCGGTGCGTTTGTCGGAACTGTGATCTCTTCGGAATCGCCTGCCGCTGAAATTGTCTTGCCCCAGTTCGTATCAGAGGTGCTCACTACATCCAGTTCACCATTAATAAATGCCTGGACAGCGGTGGAAGGATCCTGAATAATCCGAAGATTGACTTTTTGAAGCTTCATATCGTCTTTTCCCCAGTACTGATCATTCTGCTCCAGATTCATTTCCGTGTTCTGATTCCAACTTGTCACTTTCAGAGGTCCATTGTAGACAGTTTTGTCCGGAGCTGTGCCGTAATCGGAACCGAACTCTTCATACTTTGCCTCATTGACCGGATAAACGGAACCCGCTACCAGCTCCAGGAAATAGGAAGCCGGATGCACCAGTTGGATTTCCAGTGTATTCTCATCTGTCGCTGCGACGCCGATTTCGTCCGGCGTCTTTCCGTTATTATACAACGCCTCAGAGAAATTCTCAATAACCCCATCAAACAGCCATGCATTTGTCGCGGCCGTATTCGGATCGGCCATCTTCTTGAACGTAAACTCAAAATCGTTTGCCGTCACCTTCGATCCATCGCTCCACTTCGCGTCCGGATTCATATGAAAGGTGTACGTCAGCCCGTCCTCACTCACGTCCCAGCTTTCAGCGGCTGCCGGCACGATCTCATCCGTATTGTCCTTTGCCGAACGATCCCGTACAAGCGGATCATAAATCATATTGTGCGCTTTATTGTCCGGTCCCGTTGTGTTGACCAGCGGATTTAAGCCGACTACCACACTGTTAGTAGAAATATTCAGCACCTGCTCGGCAGATCCACCACCTCCGCCGCCTGATTTTTCTTCGCCCCCGCACCCCGCAAGAAGCCCTGCTGTCATGGCAGCAGCAAGAAGTCCCGCCAGCACTTTTTTCCTCAGTTTCATAATATTCCTCCTTTATTGAAAAATTTTATTATCCTAAATCCGTACAGCTTCGGATTTGGAATCATAAACTTGCGCTTCTAATGCTCGTCACATAAGATCTCCTCTCTTATCAGATCTCCTTTACCCGGTGGCAGGCCACATAATGTCCTTCTTCCATCTCCTCCAGTTTCGGCGTCTCGCTGCGGCAAAGTTCCGTCGCATATTTACACCGTGCCGCAAACCGGCATCCCGGCTTTGGATTCACCGGACTTGGGATCTCACCTTCGATGGGAATCCTTGTTTTCTTCTTCTCTTCTTTCGGATCTGGGATCGGGATGGCCGACATCAGAGCCTTTGTATAAGGATGCAGAGGCTTGCTATACAGCTCATCACTGGACGCGAATTCCACCATGTTTCCAAGATACATCACTCCCACCCGGTCTGAGATATGTTTGACCATGGAAAGGTCATGGGCAATAAAGAGGTAGGTCAGATTCCTTTTCTTTTGCAGCTCGATCAGCAGATTCACAATCTGTGCCTGGATCGATACATCCAAAGCGGAAATCGGCTCGTCACAGACAATGAATTCCGGTTCAATGGCGAGCGCTCTTGCAATTCCGATCCTCTGCCTTTGACCTCCCGAAAATTCGTGCGGGAAACGTAGGGCATGTTCCCTGTTCAAGCCCACCAGTTCCAGCAGTTCGTAGATTTTCTCCTGCCGCTCTTTCCCTGTATACAGCTTATGGATATCAATTCCTTCCCCAATAATATCCCCCACTGTCATTCTTGGATTCAGCGAAGAATACGGATCCTGGAAAATAATCTGCGCTCTTTTTGTGAATTCCTTTTTCTCTTTTTTATGAAGACTATGAATCTCGACTCCGTCAAAAATCACTTCTCCCCCGGTTGCGTCATAAAGTCCCATCACGGTTTTGCCGCATGTCGTCTTCCCACAGCCGGACTCCCCGACAAGTCCCAGCGTCTCGCCTTTGTAAATCTTGAAGCTGACCCCGTCCACGGCTTTTAATACCTGATGGCGTCCTACCTGAAAATATTTCCTTAAGTCTTTGACTTCAATCAGAACCTCTTTCTCATTCATTACTGATTCCCCCTTCTGACCATATTTTCCGGAAGTCCGCTGACATCCGCCTTTGGATGATGAAGCCAGCAGGAACATTTCTGAGAATGACTGAATTTCGTCTCCTCAGGATACTGCATCCTACAGATTTTCATGCCATATTCGCAACGTGGTGCAAAAGAGCATCCTTTTGGAGGATTGATCAGATCCGGAGGGGTCCCCTTCAGAGAATACAAAGTTTCTTTATTATTCGTATGAATTTTCGGAACAGAATTCAAAAGCGCCCTTGTATATGGATGAGTAAAGTGGTAGAAAATTTCGTCCACCGTACCCCTTTCCACAATCTTGCCCGCATACATAACCTGAATATAATCTGCCACACTAGCCACTACGCCAAGATCATGTGTTACAAGAATGACTGCCATATCTAATTCTTTCTGAAGACTTCCGATCAGCTCCATAATCTGTGCCTGGATAGTAACATCCAGCGCTGTCGTAGGCTCATCCGCAATCAGAATTTCCGGCTTACATGCAAGAGCAACCGCAATCATGGCTCTTTGCCTCATTCCTCCGGAAAACTCAAACGGATACTGTCTCATTCTCTTTGGTGCATTCGGAATCTTTACCAACTCCAACATTCTCTCTGCCTCTTTCATGGCATGCTCCTTTGATGTCTGAGTATGGATCAAAATACTTTCCGCAATCTGCTCCCCGATTCTCATTGTTGGATTCAACGATGTCATCGGATCCTGAAAAATCATAGAAATTTTACTTCCCCTGATCTCTGTCATCTGATTTTCCGTATAGTCCAGCAGATTGTCTCCCTGAAAGAGAATCTGTGCTCCATTACTTTTATCAATCATGGTATTCTGAGCAGGCAAAAGCCCCATAATCGCTTTGGACGTGACAGTCTTTCCGCATCCGGATTCCCCTACAATCGCAAGTGTCTCTCCCTTTCTCAGACTGAAATCCACTCCTCTTACTGCATGTGATATCCCGGCATAGGTTTTAAAGGAAACATGCAAATTTTTTACTTCCAATATATTTTCACTCATCACGATGCCTCCTATTTTCTCAGTTTCGGATCCAATGCGTCAGAAAGTCCGTCTCCAATCAGATGAAACGACAACATGGTCAGGACAATCAGAAGACATGGGAAGAATAACTGGTGGGGATAAAACATCAACTGCTGCTGTCCTGCGGACGCCAAAGCTCCCCAACTCGTCTCCGGAGGTCTGACTCCAAGACCGATATAACTTAAAAACGCTTCACTGAATACAAATCCTGGAATTGACATCGTAATGTCTACCATGATAATTCCAAGTGTATTTGGTAACAGATGCTTGATAATGATTCTTCCCGTGGAAGCGCCAAGCGCTCTTGCTGCCTGCACATAGTCCTGTTCTTTGATCTGAAGAATCTGCCCTCTTACCATTCGGGCTGTGCCGACCCATGCCGTAAGGCTCATGGCAAATACAAGAGAAAACAAACTTCTTCCCATCACCATCGAAAGGATCGTGACAATAATCAGATATGGAAGGTTTCCGATCAGCTCACAGATACGCATGATAATATCATCCACAAGACCCCCTTTCAATCCTGCCAAAGCCCCGGCTAAAGCTCCGATCACAAACATGACCGCTGTACAGCACAGACCAATATAAATCGAAATCCGTCCGCCGACACAGACACGTGTGAAAAGGTCTCGTCCCATATCATCTGTTCCGAACCAGTATTCCGAATTCGGGCCTTGATTTTTCAAAGCCGCATTGATGTATTGATAATCTTTTCCGGAAATCACCGGGCCAACAAACAGCAGCAGCACAATCAAGGTAAGAAGTATCAAACCAAAAATCGCCAGCTTATTTGCACGAAATCTTCTCCAGACATCCGCCCAGTATGTAAGCGATTTCGCTCCGATCTCCTCCCCCGAGAGTCCTTCTGTTCCGATTCTTTTAAACAAGTCCTCCGTATCCCCAACGGACATCTCGCTATTTCTCTTTTCTTTCATTTCCATAATGATCACCTCATTTTCTATTTCTTGCCTTTTGCCACACGAATTCTAGGATCCGCGATACCATATAGAATATCTACCACAATCAGCGCTCCTACAAACAGGATTGCAAAAAAGATGGTAAGCCCGATAATCATGGTGTAATCATTGTCGGATACGGCTTTTACATAATAAAAGCCAAGTCCCGGGATGGAAAACATTTTTTCGAGAATAAAAGAACCGGCAAACACTCCGGAAATCGCAGGCCCGATCATAGTAATGATTGGAATCATCGAATTCCTCAGAACATGCTTTTTGACGATCCGTTTTCTCTTGCAGCCTTTCGCCTGTGCGGTGACAATATAATCCTCTCCAATCACAGAAATCATGCTGCTTCTCGTGTACTTCGTATAAGAAGCGATTCCGCCGATCGCATAGGCCGCAACCGGAAGGATGTAATGTTTTAACTGTCCCCAGCCAAATACCGGAACAAGTTTCCACTTAAATGCCAGGAAATACTGAAGCACGGCGGCAAATACGAAGCTCGGGACACAGATCGCGAGTACGACCAGTACCCGAATCACATGATCGACCGGCTTCCCCCGGTTCAGTGCCGCTATCATTCCAAGAGCCACACCGATTGTTACCTGAAACAAGATGGCCAGAAGACCGATCTTGGCGGACGTCCACGTATTTTCTTTGATCACATCATTGGCGGACTTTCCTGTATAGACGATGGACTCTCCAAAATCTCCAGTAGTAATCAGATTCTTCATATAGGTTGTGTAACGCTGAAATACCGGCTTATCCAGCCCATATTTCTTCTCAATAATTTCCTGCGCCTGCTCCGGCATCTGTCCGACCTTTGCCGCAATCGGATCTCCCGGTGCCCCTGCCACAAGAAAGAATGTAGCGGTCGCAATCAAAAATAATGTAAGAATTGCGTACGCCAGTCGTTTTCCAATAAATTTCAGCATCTTTTTCTCTCCCTTCTTTTCCCGTCAGCTTGCCTCTGACTGTCTTTTCTTCTGAAGCTCCTGGAACAGCGTCTCCGGCACGATCATATAATGCCGGCGGATCTTTTCACAGATCTCCTCCACAGACTTGGCCCGGAACGCATCCAAAATCTTCTGGTGGTTTTGTTGAATATATTCATATGGCATCAATGATTCCGATCTCATGGTGTAGTATGCTGCTGTATTCCCACTTTCCAGCGACTTCCAAACCTTGTAGAGCTTTTCACTGTGGGATGCCATCACCACGTAAGAATGAAACTGTTCATCCAGTTCGATTACCTGGTAAAGATCCCTGGCATCCGCCGCTTTCCCGATTTCAACCAGATTCTGCTCCATTTTGGTATCAAGCTCTTTTGAAAGCTTTCCGGAACACATACGGACTGCCAGGATTTCCAGTGTGGATCGTATCAGATAAGCTTCCTGCATCTCATCATACGTCATCGTCTTGACGACACAGCCCTTGTGAGGCTCGTAGACAACCAAACCCTCTTCCTCGATTTGACGTAGCGCCTCCCGAACCGGCCCCCGGCTCATCTGAAGCTCCCTTGCCAGATCAGCCTCTACAATCCGTTCCCCAGACTGAATATCTCCATTCAGAATCTTTTTCCTTAAAATCTCGGCTACCTGCTCTCTTAATGTTTTTCTTGATATGGGTGTTTTTGTCATAGTGCTCTCCTTTTTCACTTTACTTTGTGAAAATCCTTATGCTCATTATACCCCCCCCCCCGTGTTTAAAAGTCAACTGTTGACAGTTACCTTTTCCGCAGAATAATTGACAAATTTTTTACTTGATTTTTGTGCAACAAATACAATTATTCTTCAAAACTAAGTTTTTAATTTATGCAATTATATCAATAGATGAATAAATATCAATGACAACAATACAGTGTGTCACTGTACTGCAAAAGAAATTATTTTCTATAACGAATATCAAAATATCTTTTTAAGTATTTTATGAGATATAAAAAGAATTACTTTTTTGAAGGATAAAATCAAAAGGACTTTATAAACAAATAATATACTACAGGGGCGGAAGGGAGAGACCTCTCCTGTTCCCTTTTTAAGATTACAGTTCCATGATTTTAGATCTAATAACCACAAAAAATAGAGAGCCTTCTGTCACGTTTGGCTCTCTTTCCGTATATTATAATCACAAAATCGTGTTCAAGGGTTATACTATGAAACAATGTTCCAATCTGTTCTATCTTTCTACTATCGCCTGCAAACTTTCAGAGTGTCTGTCAGAGCAGGAACTTACCATGCTGGCCGCCGATCTTGTTGTCCTGAGTGATATGCTGGCTAATCTTCTCGCTCATCAGGATATATACGAAGATGCTTCACAAAATACCTTGTAATCGAGATAGTCTTTTACAGCTTCTTCCAGATCTTTCGCATCCTTCTGGAGTGTCGGAGCCTTTACATCCCTAAGCTCTACAATCTGCCTTACCCTGTCTTCACCATCATAGATCGTCTCAGCATAGGTAAATGGCAGGTCCTGATAATAGGAAGCACCAAATACATCCTTATATGAGATTCTAAGCAGACAAAAAACATTTGTATTAATATCATAATCAAACACAATGCTGGTAGCTTCTTTATCTGTCAGACGTCTTTTTGCCGGATAAAAAGCACTTCCAGAAGCAATCTTTTTCCCGTTGACTGCACATCCCTCAATCTGAAAATCAAAAACACAATTATGATTGATTGTTTTTATCTCAATCTGCGAGCAAATTTTCTGTTTCAGGCAGAAAAAACCACTCGTTATCACCCCTTCTTCTGTGATTGTCAAAATGAGCTCTGGATCTGTCTCACTCATAATAACTTCAAATCCTAAAATCGGCATATATTCCAGACGTCTGTTCTCCTCATTGCTCTCTTTCTGATGATAAAGCGTAATGAGGACTCCTATCAGAGTAAACGCGCCCCCAAGTACTGCTCCAATGAGCCCGATCCACATTTCCCTGCTGCCCGGAACATGGATTTCCAGATATTCAAATACAGCAACCATTCCCAGCAGTAGTAAAACAATTACCACTGATATCATCATGCAGCCTATCGCTTCTTTGACATATTTTCTGTTCAAAAGTCTCACCCTCCTGAAATCTTGTTATCGATCATTGTACCTTCCCCTTAATATACAAAAACAGCGAAATCCTCAAGATGAATAAGGTTCCGCTGTTTTGTCTCTTTTCTTTTATGAACGTCCGCACCGAAAAAAGAGCGAATATATCATTTTATCGGCAAGTGTGCAGGCGCATCTATCATCTTTCCATATCAGCTTAGCTACAATATTTTCTTTCATTTTCATGTACCTACACTCCAAAGATTTATAAATGTATTTTATTCCTTATACGTAAACTTGCTTCTATGTGCATAATCCAATGTCTTGAAAACGGCATCTGGATCAGTCCTCGTATATCTTTATTGCACCAATAATCAATCAGCCAAATCGCATTTTCATGATTGCTTACGACATTTAGCGATTTTAAGTATTCTTTTCTTTCTTTCGATACCTTCTTTTTCATTTCGTCATAAGACAGGCTTTTGAGTATCCTTTCAGTACTTGCTTTTACCTCAAAAATATATGAATAAAGCTCTTTCAAATTAAGCTGCATTGAAAAATCCGCAATCTGCTGTTTTTCAAGTTCATTGCCTGTTGTTATTATGGGTGAATTGATTCTCTCCTGATAACCCCCTGTGCAAAACACCTGTTCGTCTTCGTTTATCAAGATATGCGCAACTATATCTTCGATACGAAATATATGCCAGATTGAATATGCAATGGTTTTGCTATGATAACCGTCTGCATTTAGAAAAGGGATGGCATTAAATTCTTCTCTATTTAATTCGCTATAGAATACGGTTAAGATTTTCATTAACCGATTCCGCAGTTCAAATAGAGTATCGATACCCGCCTCATAGGTATCATTCTTCCTAATTTGTGTTTGCATTGTTTTGTTAAGTTCCGACCATTCTTTATTCACAATCAATCCTCCAAATCCAGGTTACCATTTCTTGCCGCTCACTTTTCCTCATCCAATGGCATGACCTTTCCAATCCCTTCCGTAGCCGACGCCGTCACAATCAAGGGTGTGAAGCTTCCGTTGCTTCTCCTGTACTGTCCGGATGTTCCTGATAAACTCATAGACACGCACTTTCTTCGCATATCTCCATTATACAGAATAATTGCAAAAACGCAATTATCAAAATGCAATTCTTACAAGATTCCGTGGTATATGGTATTACTCTCCCAGAACCAAAAAACGCCTTTCTGACCGTCGTCAAAGTCATTATGACAAAAACGGCGGTATCACTCACGATACCACCGTTTTTGCTTTAGCACTCAAAATATACTAAAAATCCGAAGCCGCCCCGATTGGAACCGGGTTCGGATTATCATTATCTGGTGCCGGCGGCGGGACTTGAACCCGCACGTGGTTGCCCACAACAGATTTTGAGTCTGCCTCGTCTGCCATTCCGACACGCCGGCTTTTCTCGGCTATTGAAGCCGAAAATTATTATAGCATAACTTTTCTTTGATTGCAAGAAATTATTTTCACATTTATTTCCAAATTTTATTTGACTCTGCGATCAGCTCTTTTCCAATATCAAAGCAGTCAAACGTCGCAAAGTAGTCTGCCGGCGTCTCCGCACGGCGGATCAGCTTGGCACTTCCATCTTCTTTTAGCAGAACTTCAGCGGATTTCAACTTGCCATTATAGTTGTAACCCATGGAGTATCCATGAGCTCCGGTATCATGGATCACGAGCAGGTCTCCCATATCAATCTGTGGAAGCATCCGATCGATTGCAAACTTGTCATTGTTTTCGCAAAGGGAACCTGTAATGTCATATTTATGATCGCACGGAGCGTGCTCTTTTCCCATCACAGTGATATGATGATAAGCACCATACATGGCCGGACGCATCAGATTGACCGCACAGGAATCTACACCAATGTACTCCTTATGGGTATGCTTTTCATGGATCGCTTTTGTCACCAGACATCCGTACGGTGCAAGCATGAATCTTCCAAGCTCGGTGTAAATCGCCACATCTCCCATTCCGGCCGGAACAAGGATGGATTCGTATGCTTTTCTTACGCCTTCCCCAATCACACGGATATCATTTGGCTCCTGATCCGGGTGGTAAGGAATTCCGATTCCACCGGACAGATTGATGAACTTGATATGCACTCCGGTCTCTTCCTTTAAACGGACCGCTGTCTGAAAAAGGACTTCTGCCAACATCGGATAGTATTCGTTCGTCACGGTATTGCTTGCCAGAAATGCATGAATTCCAAACTCTTTTGCTCCTTTTTCCTTCAGAATACGGAAAGCGTCCGTGATCTGCTCCGTTGTCATCCCGTATTTGGCGTCTCCCGGATGATCCATAATATCATTGGTAATCTTGAACACTCCGCCCGGATTGTAACGACAACTGATCGTCTCCGGAATATGGCCGATGGCTTTCTCCAAAAATTCAATATGGGTAATATCATCCAGGTTGATAATTGCTCCCAGACGGTCTGCAAGACGGAACTCTTCTGCCGGCGTGTCGTTAGAGGAAAACATAATATCCTCTCCTTTCATACCGATCGCGTCAGAAAGCATTAATTCCGTAAAGGAAGAACAGTCGCAGCCGCAGCCGTACTCCTTAAGAATCTGAATGAGAAACGGATTCGGCGTCGCTTTCACCGCGAAATATTCTTTATAGCCTGGGTTCCATGCAAACGCTTCTTTCAGTGCTTTTGCATTCTTACGAATCCCTTTCTCATCGTACAGATGAAATGGCGTCGGGAACTCCTTTATGATCTCTTCCAGTTTTTCCTTGGAAACAAATGGTTTCTTTTCCATCAGTTGGTTTCTCCTTTCGTAAGCTCAATTACTTTTATCTCGTTCGCCATCGCCTCTTTAAAGATCTCCACAAAGTTGCGCTGGCTTGTATACAGACAGGTATTGCGATCCTGATTTCTATATTCGCCGCTCAGAATAAAGGAGGAATCTACAATCATTCCCATCTGTCCTTTCCTGTCCGCAGTGTAATATACCTTCCCAGGGCCGACATACGCTTCCCAGTCCGTAATAATGACGACCTTTTTTCCATCTCCGGCAAACTCGGTAAGCTCCGGCAGAACTGCCTCCAGAAAAGCCTGTCCAGAAGACAGATACACCCTCTCTTTTGCCCGTTTCAGAAGAGCTCTTGCTTTCGCCTCAATGGTCTCCTGCCCGGAAATCGTAATATAACCTTCCTCTTCTTCTTTCCGAACCGGTGCATGCATTACAAGCCAGTCCTCTTCTTTTTTCAACTGGTCAATCTTGTCCTCGCAAAACTCCTGTACCGGCACAGAAAGATAACGCTTTCCATTCTCACTCGCCTCCAGATAGGCCGCTCCCTTTTCACACAGGGACGCAAGCGCCACATAGACATTCGAACGGGAAATCCCGGTCAGCTTGGCGGCCTCATATCCGGTCAGCTTTCCATTCTCCAGAAGACTCTCATAGACTGCGGCTTCCTGTCTTGTCAAATCAAATTTCATCAAATGTTCCTTAAATTGTTCTTTGCCCATTTTCTCTCCTTAGTAGCTCTTTATAGTACTACTATAGTCGGTTCTCCTTAGAAAGTCAAGTATAAATCAGGACGGATCTGTCCGATCCGTCCTGATTCAGTTTCTTATTCAATTACCGCAATCCGCATCATATTGCTCCCACCGTTACCGGAGTAGGAATAAGTTCCCATTGGCGCCGGAAGTCCTGCTGTCAAAACAACAACATCTCCTGGCTCTACGAACTGCTTCGCCTTCACCATCTCCAGGGCATTCTCACAAACGTCTTCCGTAGAACGAAGGGGAATCGATTTCAGCGGCCGTACTCCCCAATAAATCTGCATCCTGCGGAGCGTCGACTCATCCGGACTGACGCCAATCACGTCCGCCCTTGGTTTAAACTTGGATACAACTTTTGCTGTCGCTCCAGACATCGTTGGGGCTACAATACACTTTGCATTCAGATTGTCCGCCGTTGCCACAGTGGAAAACCCAATCGCACTGGAAATACTCTGTTTTCTATGCTGCTGCGCTTTTTTCAGAAGGACTTCATAATCCAGATGGCTTTCTGTATTCTCCACAATCTGCACCATCATCTGAAGTGCCTCCAATGGATATTTTCCCTGTGCCGTCTCTCCGGAAAGCATAACAGCGTCTGTCCCGTCATAAACCGCATTGGCTACGTCCGTTACCTCCGCACGAGTCGGACGCGGATTACGAATCATGGAATCCAGCATCTGCGTTGCTGTGATGACCGGCTTAAAGTTATCGTTACATTTCTTTATGATTTCTTTCTGAATATACGGCACTTCCTGAGCAGGAATCTCCACGCCCATATCTCCTCTTGCTACCATAATACCATCTGCGCTTCGGATAATCTCATCAATGTTACGGATTCCCTCCGCGTTTTCGATCTTGGCAATGATCGGGATGTACGGAGCATTACATTCTCTTAACCAGCTTCGGATCTCAATGATACACTCTGCATTCCGCACAAAGGATGCTGCAATGAAGTCAATCCCCTGAGTGACGCCGAACTTGATATCTTCTCGATCCTTATCTGTAATCGCGGGAAGACGTACCGGTACATTCGGCACATTGATCCCCTTCTTTTCACCGAGCTCTCCGCCATTGATGATCCGGCAGACAATATCATGGTTCTCAATTCTCAGAACTTCCAGTTCGATCAATCCATCATCAATCAGAATCTTACGTCCCGGCATGACATCTTCTGTCAGACCCTTATATGTGATAGAAACCCGTTTCTGATCCCCTATGATTTCCTCAGACGTCAGGGTAAACTCTTGCCCTGCTTCCAGCATGACTTTCTTACCGTCTTTTAATACACCGGTGCGGATCTCCGGTCCCTTTGTATCCAGAAGAATCGCAACCGGAATCTTTTCCTCCTCCCGGATCTTCTTCAGCATATCCATGCGATACTTATGTTCCTCATAATCTCCGTGTGAAAAGTTGAATCTGGCGATATTCATCCCGTTTTTCACGAGATTCCGCATCAGCCCCTCGTCGTTGGCATTTGGCCCCATGGTACATACAATCTTCGTCTTCTTCATCTCTTCCATTCCTTTCTGGTCGTAAACTCAGCTGCGTGTTTCTATTTTACATGTTCGTGTGTAAATAGGTGATCCTGACAATACTCATAGTTTCCGTTGCATTTGGAACAATATCTGAATTCCAGTTCCGGGTGATCCAGCTCGGTCCTGCCGCATACAGCACAACGGTGTCTCGGCACCCGTCCGTCCGGCTGTGCACTGTAGTGATTTGGCTCTCTTCTTTGCATCTGCTTTTTGAACTCCCGCCTTCTCTTCTGCTGCTTCGGAGAAATCTTTGCGTAATTTCTCGTCGAAAAATAGAAAATCAAAAAATTCAGAAGCGATACAACCGCCGCAAAAGCGCTCGCCCGGTAGCTGGAATATGTTCCCCCGTATGACGGGAGAAACGCCTGAACAACGGTCCAGACGAAGAATACCCCATCAAACCATGCCAGCCACTTTGCCTTCACCGGAATAAGATAAAACAAAAGGAACTCCATATCCGGATAAACCGCTGCAAAAGCAAAAAACAAAGACAGGTTCAGATACGTCGTCCCTAGCAGATAAACCTGTCCTGTAAACAGATAAATAAGGAATGCCGCAATCACGTGAAACAGCACACCCGTAAAAAAATACAGGTTAAAGCGGAACGATCCCCACGTCTGCTCCAGTGCGTTCCCGATCATATAGTAAAAGTAAAGTGCAATCAGCAAAAATATCGCATTGTCCGACGGCGGCTGGATCAAAAAGGTAACAATCCTCCAAATCTGTCCATGCAGAATCTCCGAAACATTCAATGACAAATACTGGATATAAAAATAGGGATTGAGAATGTTCAGCAAAAAGCCGACCGCATACAAAATGATGATCACATACATCAGATTAGGGATTGCGAATCTGCCGAATCTACGCTCTAAACGTGAAATCCAATTCATTTTTTCTCTCCTTTCATACTCGATTCTCATTGTAGCTTCTGAATGTTTTTTTGTCAATCAGCTCAGAAGACTTTACAAGAAATTCATTTTTCCTTAGGAAGATTTTATTGTATCTTGCTTCTTTTTGTCGTATAATAATCGATGTTGCAAAAATATATTAATCATAAGAAGAAATACATCTACAGGTACAAAATAGAAAAGGAGTAACGTAATATGAGCCAAAGGGATTTATTCACTCTGGGAATTGACATTGGCTCTACGACCGTCAAGATCGCAGTACTTGACGAGAAAAATGAGCTGTTATTCTCAGATTACGAACGACATTTCGCAAACATTCAGGAAACCCTTTCTGATTTGCTTGGAAGAGCCGTCCACCAGCTCGGGGCGATCCACGCCTCCCCGGTAATCACCGGAAGCGGCGGGCTGACACTTGCAAAGCATCTTGGTGTTCCGTTTGTCCAGGAAGTTATCGCCGTATCCACGGCTTTACAGGATTATGCACCGCAGACCGATGTTGCCATCGAGCTCGGAGGCGAGGACGCGAAGATTATCTATTTTGAAAATGGAAACGTGGAGCAAAGAATGAACGGAATCTGCGCCGGAGGTACCGGTTCCTTTATCGACCAAATGGCCTCTTTGCTGCAGACAGACGCCACGGGCCTGAATGAATATGCAAAGAATTATACTGCTTTATATGATATTGCCGCGCGCTGCGGTGTGTTCGCCAAGACAGACATTCAGCCTCTCATCAACGATGGAGCCGCGAAAGAAGACCTGGCTGCTTCCATTTTCCAGGCGGTGGTCAATCAGACCATCAGTGGACTGGCATGTGGAAAGCCGATCCGGGGGCACGTCGCATTTCTGGGCGGTCCGCTTCATTTCCTTTCTGAGCTCCGGGAAGCCTTTATCCGGACTCTGAATCTGGACGACGAGCATACGATTGCGCCGAAAAACTCCCACCTCTTTGCGGCGGTAGGATCTGCGCTGAACTCGAAAAAAGATCTGGATATCCCGATCATTGAGCTGCAACAACGTCTGGCGGATCATATCCAGATGGATTTTGAGGTAGAGCGTCTGGAGCCGCTTTTCTCTTCCGAGGATGATTTCCGGGAGTTTAAAGACCGCCATGACAAACACCAGGTTCCTGTGAAGGATCTGGCAAGTTATCAGGGAAATGTCTACTTGGGCATCGATGCCGGTTCTACCACTACAAAGGCTGCTCTGGTCGGCGAAGACGGAACACTTCTTTATTCCTTCTACCATGGAAACGACGGAGACCCGCTTGCCACTACGATCACAGCGCTTAAGGATATTTATTCCAAGCTGCCGGAGGGCGCACGGATCGCTTACTCCTGCTCCACCGGATACGGAGAGGCTCTGATGAAGGCTGCCTTTCTTCTGGACGAGGGCGAAGTAGAGACCGTATCCCACTACTATGCCGCTTCCTTCTTCGAGCCGGATGTGGACTGTATCCTCGATATCGGCGGCCAGGATATGAAATGTATCAAGATTAAGAATCATACAGTTGACTCTGTACAGCTCAATGAGGCATGTTCCTCCGGATGTGGTTCTTTCATAGAAACCTTTGCCAAGTCGCTGAATTATTCCGTAGAAGACTTTGCGGATGAAGCACTTTATGCAAGACATCCAATTGACCTTGGTACCCGATGTACGGTATTTATGAACTCCAAGGTGAAGCAGGCTCAGAAAGAGGGAGCTTCCGTTGCGGATATTTCCGCCGGACTTGCCTATTCTGTTATCAAGAATGCCCTGTTTAAGGTAATCAAGGTATCGGACGCTTCGGAGCTTGGAAAGAATATCGTCGTGCAGGGTGGTACCTTCTATAACAACGCGGTCCTCAGAAGTTTTGAAAAAATCGCAGGATGTGAGGCAGTCCGCCCGGATATCGCCGGTATCATGGGTGCTTTTGGCGCTGCTCTGATCGCCAGGGAGCGTTATCATACATACGACTGTAAAGAGACGACCATGCTCTCTATCGAGGACATTGAAAACCTGACCTACGACACTTCCATGGCAAAATGCCAGAGATGTGCCAACCACTGTCGTCTGACCATCAACAAGTTTACCGGCGGCAGACGCTTTATCACTGGAAACCGCTGTGAACGAGGTCTGGGAAAAGAAAAAACAAATACGGATATTCCAAACTTATTTGCGTATAAGAATGAACGCTACTTCGGCTACAAACCATTGGCCAAAGAGGATGCGCCTTACGGAACGATTGGCCTTCCTCGTGTACTGAATATGTACGAGGATTATCCATTGTGGTTTACTTTCTTCACTGAGCTTGGATTTTCCGTTGTCCTCTCTCCTGCTTCTTCCCGAAAAATCTATGAGATGGGCATCGAATCCATTCCGAGTGAGTCCGAGTGCTACCCCGCAAAGCTGGCGCACGGCCATGTGGAATGGCTGATCCGGCAGAATGTGGACCGGATTTTCTATCCTTGTATTCCGTACGAGAGAAATGAATTTCCGGATGCCAACAATCATTACAACTGCCCGATTGTCACCTCCTACGCGGAAAATATCAAGAACAATATGGACGAGATCGTCCAGGGGCATGTCGATTTTATGAATCCGTTTCTTGCCCTGACAACAGAAGAAATCATGGCAGACCGCCTGGTGGAAATCTTCCGGGAGAAATTCCAGATTCCGGAGGAAAAAATCCGGGACGCCGCCCACAAAGGCTGGGCAGAGCTGGAAACCTGCAGGGAGGATATTCGAAAAAAAGGGGAGGAAACCCTTGCTTACCTGGATCAAACCGGACGCCACGGTATTGTCCTGGCAGGACGGCCATACCACTATGACCCTGAGGTCAACCACGGAATTCCGGAGCTTATTACTTCTTACGGAATCGCGGTCCTGACGGAAGATTCCATCTCCCACTTAAATCCGGTGGAACGTCCGTTAAATGTCATGGATCAGTGGATGTACCACTCCCGTCTCTATGCGGCGGCAAACTATGTCAAGACGACGGAAAACCTGGATCTGATCCAGCTTAATTCCTTCGGCTGCGGGCTAGATGCCGTTACTACAGATGAGGTATCCGACATTCTCACCGGTTCCGGAAAGATCTATACCTCACTGAAAATTGACGAGGTCAACAACCTGGGAGCGGCAAGAATCCGGATTCGTTCTCTTCTGGCTGCGATCCGTGTCCGGGACGCCAAGAAGGAAAAACGGGAAGTTCACAGTGCCGCGATCCGGAAAGTACCGTTTACGAAAGAGATGAAGAAGAAGTATACGATCCTCTGCCCGCAGATGTCGCCGATTCACTTCGACCTGATTGAACCGGCCTTCCGCGCATCCGGCTATAAGATTGAAGTTCTTCCAAATGATAATAAAGACGCAGTCAATGTAGGACTGAAATATGTCAACAACGACGCCTGCTATCCATCCCTGATGGTCGTCGGGCAGATCATGGACGCGATTCTCTCCGGAAAATATGATACAGACCATCTGGCAGTGATTATCTCCCAGACCGGAGGCGGCTGCCGTGCGTCCAACTATATCGGATTTATCCGCCGTGCTTTAAAAAAAGCCGGGTATGAGCACATCCCGGTCATCTCCATCAACTTAAGCGGATTGGAAAAGAATCCAGGATTTAAGATTACACCGATGCTGGCGCTGCGCGGTATCTATGCGGCATTGCTCGGTGACGTCTTTATGAGATGTCTGTATCGTATCCGTCCGTATGAAGCCGAAAAAGGCTCTGCCAATGCTCTCTATGAGAAATGGGCTTTTGTCTGCCGGAAATTTGTCTCCGAAGGCTACCCTTCCAGACGCCGCTTCAAACAGCTTTGCCGGCAGATCATTCACGATTTCGACACGCTTCCGATTACGGACGAGAAGAAACCACGTGTCGGTGTTGTTGGAGAGATCCTTGTCAAATTCCTTCCGGCGGCCAACAATTATCTGGTGGATCTTCTGGAGCATGAAGGCGCTGAGGCTGTTGTTCCGGATCTGGCGGACTTTTTACTGTACTGCTTCTACAATACGAACTTTAAGCATACTCATCTGGGAATGAAGAAGTCCTCCGCTCGGCTTGCCAATCTTGGAATCAGCGTTCTGGAATGGTTCCGGAAACCGGCTGTGGACGCTTACAAAAAAAGTAAACGTTTCACCCCGCCGTCCAGAATTGAGCACCTTGCCTCCATGGCAAGCGAAATCGTCTCTCTTGGTAACCAGACCGGTGAAGGCTGGTTCTTAACCGGGGAGATGCTGGAACTCATTGAGAATGGAGCCAGGAACATCGTCTGCACCCAGCCGTTTGCCTGTCTGCCGAATCATGTAGTCGGAAAGGGAGTCATTAAGGAACTCAGGCGACTTCATCCGGAATCCAATATCGTAGCTATCGACTATGATCCAGGTGCCAGCGAGGTCAACCAGCTTAACCGAATCAAGCTGATGCTCTCCACGGCAAACAAAAATCTGGAAAAAGATATCCAGTCGTCCATATGACAGAAATAGGGATTTGTTTATAAAAGCAAAAGACCGTTCGAGATCCGTATCCTCCATCGATACGTCCGGCGGTCTTTTTACTTTCCAGTCATCGTCTCTTTCTCTTAGACGCAAAATGCTGTATGTGAGATACGACGTATCCGCATACAGCATTTCATATAGGGCATATATAAATTTTAAAGAAGGGGCATAAATTATTTTACTTGTGCAAGGAGCTTCTCTACACTGACAAGCTTAACGCTCAGTGTAAAGACTTCCATAGCCCGCTTGATCTCATCCAGAGTCGGATAAGATGGCGCAATACGAATATTACTGTCATGCGGGTCTTTGCCATACGGATACGTCGCTCCGGCGTTCGTCATAATGAGTCCTGCCTCTTTTGCCTTTGCCACAATAGCCTTAGCGCATCCGTCCAAAGAATCAAAGGAGATAAAGTATCCTCCTCTTGGAGCAAGCCAGCTTCCGATTTCAAGACCGCCCAGCTCTTTTTCCAAAGATGCCAGTACCGTATCAAACTTCGGTCTCATACTTGCCGCATGTTTCTTCATATGCTCAACCATGCCGTGAATATTTTTGAAATATCTCGCATGTCGGAGCTGATTGAGCTTATCATGCCCAATCGTCTGGATCTTCATCTGCTCGCGGATCTCTGCCAGATTGGCATCGGATGCCGCAATCGCCGCAATCCCGGATCCCGGGAAACTGATCTTGGAGGTAGAAGAAAACTTATACACCATATCCGGGTGTCCTTCTTTCTTACACTCCATCAAAATCTCGATCAGATAGTCCTGTTTATCCTCGTAGAGGTGATGAATTCCATAGGCATTATCCCAGTAGATCCGAAAATCCTCTGCTGCTGGATTCAATTTTGCAAAGCGGTGAACCGTTTCATCCGAGTAGGTGATCCCCTGCGGATTGGAATACTTCGGCACGCACCAGATTCCCTTGATGGCCGGATCTGAGCTTACAAGCTTCTCTACCATATCCATATCCGGACCCGTAGGGGTCATCGGAACATTGATCATCTCGATGCCAAAATGCTCTGTAATCGCGAAATGGCGGTCATATCCCGGTACCGGACATAAGAACTTCACTTTATCAAGCTTGCACCACGGTGTACTTCCCATCACACCATGAATCATCGAACGTGCAACGGTATCATACATGACATTCAGACTGGAATTTCCGAAAATTACGATATTGTCCTTTGGTACTTCCATCATATCCGCCAGAAGCTGCTTTGCTTCCCGGATTCCATCTAGTACTCCGTAGTTCCTGCAGTCTACACCTTCCTCACAAACCAGATCAGAACTGCTTGTCAGAACATCCATCATTCCCATCGAAAGATTGAGCTGCTCTGTAGAAGGCTTGCCGCGGGACATATCAAGTTTCAGTCCCTTCGCCTTTACCTCTTCAAATTTCCTGGTCAACTCTTTTTTCAAAGCCTTCAGCTCGTCTTTACTCAGATCTTTATACGCTGTCATGGTTCTACCGCCCTTCCTCTTTTTCACTGAATATTATTCTATCTATGTTTTGACTATCCGTCAAGACTTTCTTGCAATTTTCTTGCTATTTTTTCAATTTTTCGCAAATCTGCATGTCTAAAATGAATTTTTATTTTAAAATTTATTCATTATGTTTCCTTTCAAGATGCCTTCGGACACATTGGCACACGTCCTTTGATTCTGACAAAAAAGAACCGAAGGGAGTATGCCGCTCTGGCTTTCCGCTTCGGTTCTTCCTTATTTTCTTTTATCTTGATCTTATTTTTTAATCAGCAGAGAGGAGCCTGTCATCTCTTCCGGCTTTTTCATTCCCATCATCTCAATGAGAGTCGGTGCGATATCCGCTAGGCATCCGCCTTCCCGTAATCCATAGGATGGATCTGCATTGACGATGATAAATGGTACCTGATTCGTTGTATGTGCGGTAAATGGCTCTCCTGTCGTCTCATCAATGAGCTGCTCTGCATTTCCATGATCCGCACAGATAAACATCTGTCCATCCACCTCTTTGATGGCATCCACAGTCCGCCCGACACATTCATCCACAGCCTCAATAGCTTTCACCGCCGCAGCCTCCACTCCGGTATGCCCAACCATATCCGGGTTTGCGAAGTTGATAATGATGACGTCGTATTTCAAAGATCTGATCGCTTCTACCAACTTGTCACAAACTTCGTAGGCGCTCATTTCCGGCTTCAGATCATAAGTTGCTACCTTCGGAGATTTTACAAGGATTCGGTCTTCTCCCTCATTTGGCTCTTCTACCCCACCGTTGAAGAAGAAAGTTACATGTGCGTATTTTTCTGTCTCCGCAATTCTTGCCTGCTTCATATGGTTTTTGGCAAGATATTCTCCGAATGTATTTGTAATCTCTGTCTTATGGAACGCAACCATCTTGTTCGGGATGGTAACGTCATACTCTGTAAAGCAGACATATGTCGTACGGACACGTTCTCCTCTGTCAAATCCATCAAACTCGTCGGCACAGAATACTCTTGTAATCTCCCTTGCACGATCCGGGCGGAAATTAAAGAAGATGATGGAGTCGTTCTCCTGAATGGTCGCAACCGGTTTTCCTCCTTTTGTGATGACTGCCGGAACAACAAATTCATCCGATTTTCCATCGTCATAGGAATTCTGAATCGCCTCCACAGCGTCCTTGGCCTGGTTACCCTCTCCATATACAAGCGCCTTATAAGCAAGCTCCACACGATCCCAGCGGTTATCTCTATCCATCACATAATAACGTCCCATGACAGACGCAATCTCACCAACGCCGATCTCTTTCATCTTATCGGAAAGTTCCTGCACATAATCCTTTCCGGATTCCGGTGGAGTGTCACGTCCGTCCAGGAAACAGTGTACATAGACTTTGGAGATACCCTGACGCTTTGCCAGTTCCAGAAGTCCGTAAATATGCGTATTATGGCTGTGTACACCACCGTCTGATACCAGACCGTACAGGTGCAGGGCACTGTCATGCGCTTTTACATTGGCACAGGCTGCAAGCAGCGCTTCATTCTCAAAGAAATCTCCATCCTGGATAGCCTTCGTGATCTTGGTGAGATCCTGGTAAACAATCCTGCCGGCTCCCATATTCAAATGTCCGACTTCGGAATTCCCCATCTGTCCTTCCGGAAGCCCTACGGCCATACCGCTTGCGTTTCCCCGAACAAACGGATACTCTGCCATTAATTGATCCATAACAGGAGTATTGGCCTCCGCAACCGCATTTCCGTTCATTTTATCACTCAATCCGTAACCATCCAGGATCATCAGTACTGTTGGTTTCTTACTCATTGTTTTCTCTCCTTTATTTCTATCTTCCAATTTTACATGCTCTCCCCTTTTCTTTCAAGCGCAGGAAATCTGTCCCCGTCAGGGGGTACAGGCAAATCTCATCCCGCCTGGGCTTTATACATAGAGTTCCTTTACTGTCTCTCGCTCCATGAGCCGAACCGGAATTCTGATCTCTACCTTCTTTTCTTCCTTTTCTTCCAGTGCCTGAAACAAAAGCTTGGCGGCCTCTCGTCCCTTTTCGCCGGCTCCCTGCCGGATCGTTGTAAGTCTAGGATAGGCAAGTCTTGACATCGTAAGATCGTCAAACCCGATCACGGAAATGTCCTTCGGAATCCAGACGCCGTGATGGCGGAAATAATCCATTGCCTCCAAAGCATACGAATCCCTGCTGAAGATCACTGCCGTATAATCAAAGATATGACCAATGAGGGACTGCATCATGGTAAGCTGCTTTTCCGCCTGCATACTGCCCCTGTATACGTGCTCCTCGTCGAACGACAGGTGTGACTCCCGAAGCGCCCTTTGATAACCCTTTAGCTTTCTTTCCGCCCCGTCCATCGGCCGTTCGTTCTCGTCATACGGGCCATCCGTGACGAAGGCAATCCTACGGTGTCCCTTTTCAATCAGATAGGATGCTGCCAGATAAGCGCCTTCTTCATCCTCAGTCCCTACATTTCTGTATCTCTCATCATCCCGGAAATAGCAGTCCGTAAATACAGCCGGCATCTTAATCTCCTGGCCAAGTTTGCGGCAGATCTCCGTCGGAATCCCAATCGTCAGCAGTCCATCCACCTTCCACGTATGGATCAGATCCCGGATCTCCTTCTCCGTAGAGGCCGAGTACAGCATCAAATAATATCCCCTTGCACGTACTTCCTTCTCAATCTCACCGATCATTTCCGCGGCAAGCGGATGATACAGTGTCTCATGCTCTGTATCCGACAGAAAGTTGGAAATCACCCCGATAATCCTCGACTCGTTCTGGACGAGCATCCGAGCTCCCATATTTGGGACATACTGCATCTCCTCCATGATCTGTTCGATCCTTTCCTTTGTCTCCTTGGAAACCTTTTTCGTCCTCCCATGTATGACGTTGGAGACGGTCATAGCGCTAACGTTAGCCGCCTGTGCAATATCTTTAATCGTTACCATCTTACTTTCCCTTCCCCGATTCCGGCTTTACCCGTCATCATCCGACCCTTTTATTGTACTATCCCCAGTCATATTTTGCAATATTTCCGTAACAGTTCAGCCATGCACAAAGTCACAAAAATCTGAGTTCAAACTTGTTTGAAAACAAAGATTTTTTGTGTGCTTTGTATATGGCGCTCTG
The DNA here is from genome assembly GCF_001280875.1 of Sellimonas intestinalis. Lineage (GTDB taxonomy): Bacteria > Bacillota > Clostridia > Lachnospirales > Lachnospiraceae > Sellimonas > Sellimonas intestinalis. The sequence continues at coordinate 829,608 of NZ_LGAJ01000003.1, forward strand.
CCATCAGCGAGAATTTTGCCACGCAAGTGGCGATAAAGCCGCATAGCGGCTAATCCGAGCTGTCATGGCTGAACTGTTACTTACACTTCCGGGAAAACCACTACACTAGTCATCTCAGGGACGAGCAAACCCTGCGGAAACAAATCCGCAGGGCAGTCTGTCTTATTTCCAGTTTACGATTTTACCGAAATCCGGTTTCAGAGAAGCTCCTCCAACCAGTCCGCCATCAATATCCGGCTGTGCGAATAATTCCGGTGCCGTGGCAGGATTTACAGAGCCGCCATACTGGATACGGATTGCCTGAGCTGTCGCGTCGTCATAAATTTCTCCGATACATGCCCGGATACCTGCACAAACCTCCTGTGCCTGCTCTGTTGTTGCTGTCTTTCCGGTTCCGATCGCCCAGATCGGTTCATATGCGATTACCGCTGTCTTTGCCTGGTCTGCCGTTACATTCTGGAATGCAATTTTGATCTGCATCCGTACGAAATCCATTGTCACACCCTGTTCTCTTTGTGCAAGAGTCTCTCCGCAGCAGATGATCGGTGTAATATCATGCTCAAACGCCTTTAATACTTTCTTGTTGACGTCCTCGTCCGTCTCTTTGAAGTATTCTCTTCTCTCGGAATGTCCGATGATCACATATTTGACGCCAGCATCTGTCAGCATGTCCGGAGCGATTTCTCCTGTATATGCTCCCTTTTCCTCATAGTACATATTTTCTGCTCCGATTACGATGTTGCTGCCCTTTGCAGCCTCCATAGCCGGGATAATATCGATAGCCGGAACACAGAATACAACATCTGCTTCCTCTGTTTCCACCAGCGGCTTTAACTCATTTACAAGAGCAACAGCCTGAGATGGTGTCATATTCATTTTCCAGTTTCCAGCAATAATTTTCTTTCTTGCCATGTTAAAAACCCTCTTTTCTTCATTATCCACCCGCTCCAAGCGGTGCACTTTCGTGCTTGCTTTCGCTAAGTGTCCGCTTTCGCTTTTCTTTGGTTTGTCCGCCTCCGTACGCCTCATGCATAACTTCGGCAACTTCGGCGGACTAAGTAAACACTAACCTCAAGCAGCGCACTTTCGTGCTTGCTTTCGCTAAGTGTTTACTTATCGTTAGCTGCGGCTACGCCCGGTAATTCTTTTCCTTCCAGGAATTCTAAGGATGCGCCGCCGCCTGTGGAGATGTGTGTCATTTTATCTCCGTATCCAAGCTGATTGACAGCCGCCGCGGAGTCTCCGCCACCGATAATCGTTACGGCATCTGTATTTGCAAGTGCTTCCGCAACTGCTTTTGTTCCGTGAGCGAACTTCGGCATTTCAAAACATCCCATCGGTCCGTTCCATACAACTGTCTTTGCATCTTTGACGGCTGCGGAAAAAATTTCTTCTGTCTTTGGTCCGATGTCCATTCCTTCCCATCCGTCCGGAATCTCTCCTGCCGCTACAGTCTGGGTATTGGCATCGTTGGAAAACTGATCTCCGATGATATTATCAACTGGAAGAAGAAGTTTCACACCCTTTTCTTCTGCCTTTTTGACCATATTTAATGCGTAATCCAGATAGTCGTCCTCACAAAGAGAAGTACCAATCTTTCCTCCCTGCGCTTTAGAAAATGTATAAGCCATACCACCGCCGATAATAAGGGTGTCTACCTTGTCAAGAAGTCTCTCGATCACAGAAATCTTGCTGGATACTTTTGCTCCGCCAAGGATAGCTACGAATGGTCTTTCCGGATGCTCTACTGCATTTCCGAGGAAATCAATCTCTTTCTGCATCAGATATCCGACTACGGCAGTGTCCACAAATTTTGTCACGCCGACATTGGAGCAGTGTGCTCTGTGAGCAGTTCCAAAGGCATCATTTACAAATACGTCGCAAAGAGAAGCAAGCTCTGCACTGAATGTATCCTCATTTTTTGTCTCTTCCGCACGGTAACGTGTATTTTCGAGAAGTACCACATCTCCTTCATTCATTGCTTCTACCGCTGCCTTTGCATTTGCCCCAACCACTTCCGGATCTGCGGCAAACTTGACTTCCTGTCCTAATAATTCAGAAAGTCTTACTGCAACCGGCGCCAAGGATAATTCCGGCTTCGGTTCTCCCTTCGGTTTTCCAAGGTGAGAACAAAGGATCACCTTTCCGCCGTCAGCAATCAGCTTCTTAATTGTCGGAAGCGCTGCTACAAGACGGTTCTCATCTGTGATCTTACCGTCTATCAGCGGCACGTTAAAGTCGCATCTTACAAGAACTCTTTTCCCTTTTACATTGATATCGTCTACAGATTTTTTATTAAGCATTGTCTGTGCCTCCTCTTATTCTGACAAAAAGGGTCCGGCCCCACTGAGACCGGACCCTTCGTTGAGTCTTATTCCGGCAGGAATTCCTGCCCTACTTATGATTCGGAAACGAAAGATTATAATAATGTTCCGAAATGTTTGATTGTTCTTACCATCTGACTTGTGTAAGAGTTTTCATTGTCATACCAGGAAACAACCTGAACTTCTGTTGTTCCGTTGTCCAATGGCAGAACCATTGTCTGTGTCGCGTCGAATAAGGAACCATATGTCATTCCTATGATATCGCTGGATACGATTTCATCTTCGTTGTATCCGTAAGATTCGTTGGACGCAGCTTTCATCGCTTCGTTGATCTGTTCTTTTGTAACATTTCCCTCAACAACAGCAGTTAAAATTGTTGTAGATCCTGTCGGTGTTGGTACACGCTGAGCGGATCCGATTAATTTACCGTTTAATTCAGGAATAACTAATCCAATGGCTTTTGCTGCTCCTGTAGAGTTTGGTACGATATTCACTGCTGCTGCACGGGATCTTCTTAAATCACCTTTTCTCTGCGGTCCGTCAAGAGTCATCTGATCTCCTGTGTAAGCATGGATTGTACACATGATACCGGATTTGATCGGTGCAAGATCATTGAGTGCTTTCGCCATCGGTGCTAAGCAGTTTGTTGTACAGGATGCTGCGGAAATGATGTTGTCATCTTTTGTAAGCTGTTTGTGGTTTACATTGTAAACGATGGTAGGAAGATCATTTCCTGCTGGTGCAGAAATAACGACTTTCTTTGCGCCTGCTTTGATGTGTGCAGAAGCTTTCTCTTTGGATGTGTAGAATCCGGTACATTCCAGAACAACGTCGACTCCGATTTCTCCCCATGGAAGCTCTTCGGCGTTCGCTTTTGCGTAAATTTTGATTTCCTGTCCGTCAACTGTGATGGAATCTTCGCCTGCTGTCACCTTATCTGCTAATGCGTATTTTCCCTGTGTTGAATCATATTTTAATAAGTGAGCAAGCATCTTCGGGGAAGTAAGATCGTTGATTGCAACAACTTCGTATCCTTCTGCTCCGAACATTTGTCTGAATGCAAGACGTCCGATACGTCCAAAACCATTAATCGCTACTTTTACTGCCATGATTAATTCCTCCTAAAGTTTAATTTAGTTTCTCCTCTGCATAATGCAGCAATGGTGATTTCTCCTTGTTAAAGATTCATCAACCATAATGATTGTACTAAAAAAAATACCAGAATTCAAGTCTCTTTTCTATTTTTATCCAAGTTTTTCCCAATTCTCTTTTGCGATTTAGACCTCAAAAGTCTTTTGTTCTGAATCGCAAGACAGCTTAATTGATCTTCAAAAATTTTGGCTTTCTGCCTATAAATATCGTATAATACCGGAAACCACACTGTTCCAGAATCCGACCCGCGTCCTCATACTGGTAGGCGATGTGATCCGGCTGATGCGCATCAGATCCTACGGTGATAATCTCCCCGCCAAGTTCCCGGTATCTGCGGATGATCTCAGGGTACGGATGGCAGAAACCAAGCCCATACTTGAATCCGGCCATGTTCATCTCGATGCCTTTCCCGTGCTCGATCAGCCATCTCAAAATCTCGTCGATCAGATCTGAGCAGTTTTTCCAGTTATACTCCTTTGCCTGGTGTCTGCCGTACCGCACAATATAGTCCATGTGTCCCAGGACATCAAAGTCCCGGATGATCCGAATGTTTTCCATCGTCTCCTCAAAGGCCCGCTCATAGACCTTGGCATCCGTTTGATTCTCAAACAGCACACCGTTATAAGGGTCTCTGCCATCCACCACATGGGTGCTGCCAATTATAAAATCAAACGGATAGGTATCTGCCAGTTCCTTATAATATGGCCCTAGATGTTTCTGGAATCCGATCTCGACTCCCATCTGAATGGAGATCCGGTCCCGAAAGTCTTCTTTCAGTTTTCGGATTGCCGGAAGATACCGTGGAAAATCGATACGAAACTGACTTTTATCCTCCGGATAATCCCAGTCATGGTGATCTGTGATACAAATCCATCGAAGCCCCTTTTTGATTGCTCCAAGCGCCATTGCCTCCGGCGGCGTATCAGAGTCTGAAGAAAAATACGTGTGCATATGGTAATCTGCTTTTATCATTATGGTTCTCCTTTTCGGATCAAAGGATCCGTCCTCCTCCCAGAATATAACCGTCACCATAGAGGACAAGAGCCTGCCCCGGCGTCACCGCCCGCTGTGGTTCTTCAAAGGTGCAGGTGATCTCATCCGGCCCGGTCACTTTCAAGGAACACCATCCGCCCCGATGATTATAGCGAATTTTGGCAAACAGCCTGCTGCCTTCCATCTCATCAAAATGTTCCACTCCCATAGCGTTTAACAGATGTGCCCGCACGGTTGTGGTCAGGGATTCCTCGTCATTTCCGAGTACTATTTCATTGGTCTTTGGCCGAATCTCAAGTACGAACGCCGGGTATCCGAGGGCAATACCAAGCCCCTTTCTCTGTCCTACCGTATAGTGAATCATTCCCTTGTGTCTCCCAAGAATTTTGCCCTGTCTGTCTACAAAGTTTCCTTCTGCCGGTACATTCCCTGTGTAATTCCGGATAAAGGAAGCATAATCCCCGTCCGGGATAAAGCAAATATCCTGACTGTCCGCTTTCTGTGCCACAGAAATCCCGGCTTTCTGAGCAATCCTGCGAATCTCGTCCTTCTCATACGTTCCGATCGGCATCAGGGTATGAGAAAGCTGTTCCTGAGTCAGATTGTATAGTGCATACGTCTGATCTTTTCTGGACACATCAGCATTCGCCACTGCATACCGACCGTTCGGAAGAGTAATGATATTCGCATAATGCCCGGTGGCAATTTTATCCGCGCCGATTTGTCCAGCCCAATTTAGGAGTGCCTCCCACTTTACAAAGCGGTTGCAGACCACACATGGATTCGGTGTACGCCCTTCCAGATATTCTTCACAGAAATAGTCCATGACACTGGCCTTAAATTCCTTCCGAAAGTCCACTGTATAGTGCGGGATCCCGATTTCTTCCGCTACCTTTTTTGCGTCTCTTGATGGATCCTGTCCGCACTGTTCCTCGTCGCAGGTGATCATCGTCACTCCGGTTACATCGTATCCAGCTTCTTTCAGAAGATACGCCGCCACGGAAGAATCCACTCCGCCGGACATACCGATGACTACTTTCTCTTTCTTCATGCTTTCTTTGTCTGTCCGCCTTCCTTTAATATTCCTCGTCTTCCTCTTCTTCTCCTTCGTGGATATCAGACTTTGGTTTCTCCAGTCCGTCAATCTCGATGCCGTTCTTCTGAGCATAATCCCAAAGAGCCGCATGGATCGCCTCCTCCGCCAGAAGAGAACAATGTACTTTCACCGGCGGAAGCCCGTCAAGCGCCTCCATCACTGCCTTGTTCGTCACCTGCATAGCCTCTTTGATATGCTTTCCCTTTACCAGTTCCGTGGCCATACTGCTTGTGGCAACTGCCGCGCCGCAGCCAAACGTTTTAAACTTTACATCCTGAATGATCTGATTCTCGTCAATATCCAGATAAATCCGCATGATATCGCCGCACTTTGCGTTTCCAACCGTTCCGACGCCGCTTGCGCCTTCAATTTCTCCCATATTTCTCGGATGCTGAAAATGATCCATTACCTTTTCTGAATACATATGATGATTTCCTCCTAAGTCCGTTTCTTTATTTTGTCTGCTTCTTTATAAAATCTTCGTAGAGCGGAGACATGGCCCTGAGATTTGAGATAATCTCTTTCAGATGTTCCACCACATAGTCGATATCTTCCTTTGTAATCTCTTCGTTTAGAGTCAGCCGCAGGGATCCGTGAGCAATCTCATGCGGAAGCCCGATCGCCAGAAGCACATGGGACGGATCCAGAGAGCCGGATGTGCAGGCAGACCCGCTCGATCCACAGATTCCTGCCATATCAAGGCTTAGCAGCATGGCTTCTCCTTCAATAAACCGGAAACTGAAATTTGCATTGTTTGGAAGCCGGTCGGTCGGATGGCCGTTCAGCTTCGTGTAAGGAATCTCCTTTAATACCCGGTCAATCAGGTAATCTCGGATCTCCTTTTCCAGTTTTGTCCGTTCTTCCATCGTACGGATGGCCCGTGCCACCGCAGTTCCGAGACCCACGATTCCAGGCACATTCTCCGTACCGGCACGGCGCTTTCTCTCCTGCGCTCCGCCATGGACGAAATTCTTCAGACGCAGCCCCTTTCTGATGTAGAGGAATCCGATTCCTTTCGGTCCATTGAGTTTGTGACCGCTGGCACTCAACATGTCGATATGCAGCTCATCCACCTGAATCGGGATCTGGCCAAATGCCTGTACCGCATCGGTGTGGAATAAAATCCCGTGTTCCTTTGCAATCTCCCCGATCTCTCTTACCGGTTCCATCGTTCCGATCTCATTGTTGGCAAACATGATGGAGATCAGAATCGTGTCCGGCCGGATAGCCTGTTTCAATTCTTCTAAGTCCACCACCCCATTTTCATCTACATTCAGGTAAGTCACCTCAAATCCACGGTGCTCCAGGTACTCGCAAGTATGCAGAACCGCATGATGCTCAATTTTGGATGTGATAATGTGTTTTCCTTTGGACTCATAGGCTTCCGCTGCCGCCTTGATTGCCCAGTTATCACTCTCCGTGCCGCCTGCAGTAAAATAGATCTCGTTCGCTTTGGCGCCCAGTGCGCCTGCGATGATTTCGCGCTGTCTCGTCACCGCTTCCTTACTCTTGGACGCAAAACTGTAAACGCTCGACGGATTCCCATAATATTCTGTAAAAAACGGGAGCATCGCCTCCACCACTTCCGGTGCTGTCTTTGTCGTTGCCGCATTATCTAAATAGATCAGTTTACTCATGGTCTTCTTCCTTTCCTGTTTCCTTTCTGGAACCGCCGCAGAGCGCTTCCGGGGAAATCTGTCTGTGGCACTTTGCCTTATTCTTTCTGCTCTCTTCCACAAGCTGCGCCAGATAAATCCCGTCCACTGTCGTACGGATACTCTCATTGATTCTTTTCCAGACATACTTGGTCGCACAGATATCCTGTGCCTCGCAGGACTCGTCCTCATGGAACGCCGCACACGTCACGGCTTCCAGGCTTCCCTCTAACGCACGTAGGATGTCCCCTACGGAAATACTGCCCGAATCTCCATGTATGACATAGCCTCCGCCCGCACCACGGATACTCTCTACCAGCCCCGCCTTTTTCAGCTTGGCCATCAACTGTTCCAGATATCTTTCTGAAATTCCCTGACGTTGTGAAATACTGCCGATGGAGACCGGTTCTGTCTCAGAAAACTCAGCCAGATCGATCATTGCGCGCAGCCCGTATCTTCCTTTTGTTGATAATTTCACGTTGTCACCTCATTTAATCCTACTTTTTTACTAGGGTTTCCCCTTTTGTAGAATAGCACCCCCATCTGGTTCTGTCAACCCATATCCAAGAATATCATAGTAAAAAACAAAGTCAGGTATCTTATGCATCTTTCCAGCCGTAAAAAAATATTTTTAAAGGGAGCTTTTGTCCTGACGCTTGTCGGTCTGATCTCAAGGGTCATTGGATTTTTCTTCCGGATCTTCTTGAGCCGCTCCTTTGGTACGGAAGGGATTGGAATCTACCATCTGATCTTTCCCGCCTACGCACTTTGTATTTCTTTGTCTGCCGCCGGGATAGAGACTGCACTCTCCCGTCTGACCGCCCGGTATGCTTCCCTTGGAAGGCCTGATCTTTCCAGGGCATCCTTTCAGACCGCCCTGTTTCTTTCTACTGTATTATCTTTGCTCTGCATGGTCTGCATCCAGATTTTTGCACAGGACATTGCCGTGTTCCTCTTGAATGACAGCCGCTGTGAGCCTTTATTAAAAGTCATGTCCTATGCGCTGCCTTTTGCCAGTGTCCACTCCTGTATCTGTGGATATTCTCTGGGATTAAAACAGACGAAGATACCCGGGATCTCACAGCTTGTAGAACAGTGCGCCCGTGTCCTTGGAGTCTATCTGCTCTACACCGCCGCCATGAAGGAGACGGGATCGGCCGGGATTATTCTTGCCGTGTGTGGACTCGTTCTGGGTGAGATCGCAGGAGCCTTTTACAGCATTTTTGCCGTCCGACGGATACTTTATACAAAAAGTACCCTCTCCAGACGTACGATTTCCCTCTATCTGGAATGTCTTCGGGATATTCTGAAACATGCCGTTCCTGTCACAGCCAACCGGATCTCCCTGAATCTCCTTCAAAGCGTGGAAGTCGTTTCTATTCCAAGAAGCCTGATGCTCTACGGATTTACGCGTTCCTCAGCCCTCAGCCACTATGGAATCTTAAACGGCATCGCCATGCCGTGTATTTTGTTCCCTTCCGCCATCACCAATTCCATTTCCATGATGATGCTCCCTACTGTGGCTGAAATTCAGGCTGCAAGCCAGAACCGGACTCTTCGTCAGCTCATCCGCAAGGTCAGCGGTTCCTGCCTCGTGCTTGGTTTTCTCTGCACTCTTGGTTTTCTGGTTTTTGCCGACTTTCTTGGTGCTGCAGTCTTCCACAGCCCGGAGGCGGCTTCCTACATCCGTGTTCTCGCTTTTATCTGTCCGTTTCTCTACACAAACTCAACCTACATCAGTATTCTGAACGGTCTCGGACATACGAACATGGCGTTTCTGATTAATTTTACCGGTCTTTGCATCCGGATTGCCGGTGTCTTTCTCCTGATTCCACAGACTGGAATGAGCGGATATCTGACCGGACTTCTTGCAAGTCAGATCTTTGTGTTTGCCGCGGCAGTACGAGTACTGGTCCGCACGGTCTGAATTTCATCACCGGAAGTATCCAAAACACAAAACGACAGCCCTTGTTCCACTTATATGGAAACTCAGGCTGTCGTTTTGCAGCTTACAATGTATCCAGAAACATCTGCATGAGAATCGGATTCACATAGGCCTCCGTAATCAGCCCTGCCGCCATAAAGAGAAGAACAAACAAAGTCTTCCCCAAATTCCACCTGGACTGAGGAACAGTAAAGAAATACCACAGCACGATCAGATACGCAAAGGCATAAAATAAAAACTGGGGAACCATGGCGATCACCCAGAACACAATCCCCTGGATGCCCATATTCAGAATTCCCGCACAGACAATCGTCCCAGCAGAAAACCCTGCCCATGCGAATACAACGATGCTCAGTATTCTCCGCACCCTGGTCTGTCCCAGAAGCGCGATCAGCGCAAGAGGAATCAGTCGGATTCCGCACAGATACAAAATATACTCTCCCGCCTGAATATCTGACTGAGCATACTGTTTTAGAAAATAGGGGTTATAGATGCCGGACGTCGTCACATAGTCCCGCACCGTCAGATTAGCGAACAGGATCCCCCCTATAAATCCAGCCATGAATGCCACCGCAAAATACTGCTTTGCTCTTTCTATTCTCACAAGCTTTGTCCTCCTCATAAACAGATACTAATACATATTCACCTGTCCGATTTTGTATTCCTGAATCTCCCTGCGAGAATATATCTTGTGTTACAGTTGAGCCATGCACAAAGTGACAAAAATCTGAGTTCAAACTTGTTTGAAAATTTCTTCTCCTATCTGCAATACTTCGCATCATATGCAAGAATAGAGGCGATGGTTTTAGAATCCTCGATCTCTCCCTGAAAGATCTTTTCTTTCAGTTCCTCTACTGTATACCGTTCCAACTCAATATACTCATCCTCATCCAGATTCTGATGGGACGGGATCAGATCTCTTGCCACATACACCTCAATCTTTTCATTACAGAAAGCAACTGTCGTGCGAATGTTGATGAGCCAATCCAGCTTCTCACAGTGAAAGCCGGTCTCCTCCTCTAATTCTCTTCCGGCACAGACGATTCCAGGTTCCCCAGGGAAGTCAAGCGCACCTGCCGGAATCTCCAGCGTATACCGATCCAGAGCATTCCGGTATTGGCGCACCATAATCAGTCTGCCATCCTTGTCCACTGCCACAACAGCCGCCGCCCCTTTGTGCTTGATAAAATCCCATTCTGCCTTGTTGCCGTTTTCAAACTCCATATGATCTGTATATACATCCAGAATTGCCCCCTTATATTTCAGTTCTCTTCCAACTCGTCTAATATTTTCGCTCATTTTCCTGACTCCTCCTTTGATTGATGGATATAAAAGAATCCCCGACCTACTTTGCAGTAGATCAGGGATCCCTACTTTTACAATATCGACTCTAATATCTATTTTGCGTAATCCGTGACTCTTGACTCTCGGATTACATTTACTTTAATCTGACCAGGATATTCCAGCTCGAACTCAATCTGCTTGGAAATCTCCCTTGCCAGTAATACCATATCGTCATCTGATATTTGTTCTGGAACTACCATAACGCGAATCTCTCTTCCCGCCTGAATAGCAAAAGACTTATCGACCCCCTTAAATTGGTTTGCGATATCTTCCAACTGTTTTAATCTGTTTGTATATGTTTCCAATGTCTCACGCCGCGCACCCGGTCTTGCCGCCGAAATCGTATCGGCTGCCTGTACCGCGCAAGCAATCAGTGACTGTGGCTCCACATCGCCATGATGTGCTTCCACTGCATTGATAACAACTGCTGATTCCTTGTACTTTCTGCACAGATCCACGCCAATCTGGATATGGGACCCTTCCACATCGTGATCGATAGACTTTCCGATGTCGTGCAGAAGTCCGGCTCTCTTTGCCACCCGGACGTCCAGTCCGATCTCTCCTGCCAGAAGTCCGGCAAGCTGCGCCACCTCGATAGAATGTTTCAGCGCGTTCTGACCATAGCTTGTACGGAATTTCATACGTCCAAGCAAACGAATCAGCTCCGGATGAATTCCGTGTACGCCGACTTCCAGTGCTGCCGCCTCTCCCTCTTCCCGAATCATGGATTCTACTTCTTTCTGTGCCTTTTCGACCATCTCTTCGATTCTGGCCGGATGAATCCGTCCGTCCACGATCAGCTTTTCCAATGCAATTCTCGCAACTTCACGCCGGATCGGATCAAATCCAGAGAGCACAACTGCCTCCGGCGTATCATCAATAATCAGCTCAACGCCGGTCAATGTCTCGAGGGTACGGATATTTCTGCCCTCACGGCCAATGATACGTCCTTTCATCTCGTCACTTGGAAGCTGGACTACGGAGATCGTCGTCTCTGCCACATGATCCGCGGCACAACGCTGAATCGCATTGACAACGTACTCTTTCGCTTTCTTTCCTGCTTCCTCTTTTGCCTGATTTTCCAGCTCTTTGATCATTCTTGCTGAATCATGCTTCACATCGTCTTCAACAGTTTTTAACAGATATTCTTTTGCCTGTTCGGAGGTAAGTCCTGAGATTCTTTCCAGTTCCTGTACTCTTTGTCTGTTTAACTCGTCTGCCTTCGCTTCACGCTCCTTGATCTGCTCTTCCTTCGCTGCAAGATTCATCTCCCGGTGTTCGACCACTTCAGAACGCTTATCCACCGCTTCTTCCTTTGCCAGGACGCGTTTCTCATAACGCTGAAGCTCTGCTCTTCGTTCTTTCGTCTCTTTTTCCAGTTCATTTTTGGTCTTGATCGATTCCTCTTTCACTTCCAGAAGGGCTTCCTTTTTCGTCGTCTCAGCTTTTTTCAGTGCATCATCTATGATTTCTCTCGCTTTACTCTCTGCATTCCCGATCTTGGATTCTGCATTCTTTTTCAAGTTGGAAACCGTCACATAATAAGTAACTGCCGCTGTAATGACAAGCGTAATCACGACTGCAACGATAATATAGAAAATTTGCACAGGAGCACCTCCTTATTTAATTTTCATTGTACAATTACAACACTTAAATTTTATACTGTTTTAACAAATATGTCAAGCACCGACTCTTTTCTTTCGTGGAAACCGTAACAATTCAGCCATAGCAGCTCAGATAAGCCGCTGTTCGGCTGAACTGTTACGGGCATCTATTCTTCCATCGCAGCCAGATCCATTACCTCTTTGATCTCCCGGTAGGAAAAGCCCTTCCTCGCAAGATATGCGTAGACTTTCTGCTTTTCCTCCATGGTTGCCTGCTCTGGGTCATAATGCCTCTTTTTCAGGAAACGGCGGATCGCTTCCCCGGAATCCTCCGCATTATAGCAGCGCTCCATCATCTCGTCCACAATGGCTTCATCCACCTGCTTTCTGGAAAGTTCGGCAAAAATTTCCCGTTTACTTTTACGTCCTTTCCTGGAAAGAATAAAACTCTCCACATATCTTCTGTCATCCACATATCCAAAAGACTCCACGTAACGGACAGCCTCATCTGCTATCTTCTCCGGAAAGTCCTGGCGCAAAAGGCGTTCCCTCAGCTCGCTTTTCGTCCGGTCCATACTCTGAAGAAGAGAAAGCGCTTTCTGCTTGGCACGCTTTAGTATGATCCCTTTGAGAATCACTTCCACCTGCTCGTCGGAGATCTCCTCCCCGTCTTTTACTTTACAGGAAACCAGCTCGCTTTTGTATAATACAAAAGCGAACTGTCCATCTAAATAAATCCGAAACCGGGTCTTCGTAACCGGCTCAATTCTGACTCGTCTCATCGTTTACTCTTCGTTTCCGGCCTCGCCGGCGCCCTCAGCTTCTTCCTTTGTTTTCCCGGTTCCTCCATCCAGACCATAGTGGGTGCGTACCTTTGCTTCCAGCTCATCCATCACCTCCGGATGCTCCTTTAGGTAACTCTTCGCATTCTCCCGGCCCTGACCGATCTTATTATTCTCATAGGCGTACCACGCACCGCTCTTATTGACGATATCAAGTCCCGCCGCAAGATCCAGTACGTCGCCCTCCCTGGAAATTCCTTTACCGAACATGATATCAAACTCTGCCTCTTTAAACGGAGGCGCAATCTTATTCTTCACAACTTTGACTCTGACGTGGTTTCCTACCATCTCTCCGCCCTGCTTGAGCGTCTCCGTCCGGCGGATATCCAGGCGGATGGAGGAGTAAAATTTCAGCGCGCGTCCACCTGTTGTCGTCTCCGGATTCCCGAACATGACACCTACCTTCTCACGGAGCTGGTTGATAAAAATCACGACACAGTTAGACTTACTGATCACCGGAGTGAGCTTTCTAAGTGCCTGGGACATTAGACGTGCCTGTAATCCCACATGGCTGTCCCCCATATCCCCCTCAATCTCCTGCTTTGGTACAAGCGCCGCTACCGAGTCGATCACGACGATGTCCATCGCTCCGGAGCGTACCATCGTCTCTGTGATCTCCAGTGCCTGGTCTCCGCTGTCAGGCTGAGAAATATAAAGCTCATCGATATCCACACCAATATTGCCCGCGTAAACCGGATCCAATGCATGTTCCGCATCAATAAATCCGGCGATGCCGCCTCTCTTCTGAACCTCTGCGATCATGTGCAGCGCCACCGTCGTCTTACCGCTGGACTCCGGCCCGTAGATCTCCACAATCCTTCCCTTCGGCACGCCTCCAAGTCCCAGTGCGATATCCAGACTCAATGCTCCTGTCGGCACCGTCTCCACTGCAACCTGCGCCTTCGGATCGCCAAGACGCATCACGGTCCCTTTTCCAAAATCCTTCTCTAATTTGGCTATTGCAGCCTCCAATGCTTTCTTTTTATCTTCATTATTTGCCATGTCTTGATCTCCTTTACGCACGAACAAACGTTCGTTTATAATATTAATAGTAACTGATTCTCATTTTGCTGTCAAGATCATTTTTGAAATTCCGGGCGAAACGCCGGATAGAAAACAGTATGACCACTCTGCCGCACAGAAGCACGACAGCACTATCACAGACCGCAGTCCCGATCTCCACAAACTTCAGCAGATTTCCGTATTTATTATACAACGTCCTCATGGATTCTTCTAATAAAATTTTTGTAAATCCATCCAGCAATCGAGTAGGAGGGGATTTTAATAAATCCCCGACCTCTCACACCACCGTGCGTACCGTCCGGTACACGGCGGTTCAATCAACTTAACAAGTAACACACCTTTTGGTGTAGTAATCTAACATTGAGACTAATCCAAATGCGGTTAGTCTCCTTGTGCTTATTGCTTTCTGTACCCATCCGTTATGGCACATGTGAGCATACCTGTTTCCTGTGTTTGCTACTTTATGCGCCGCCCATTTGGGTACCCCTAGCTTTATCAAGTTCTTTTCTTTGTTCTGTGGAGTTTTCCATTGTTTCCAAATGCACATGCGAAGTCTGTATCGGATGCGTTTATCTAACTCCTTACAAAGCGTTTTCATACTACCTATCTTGAAGTAGTTTATCCAACCTCTTATGAGTTGATTGAGTTTCTCAACCTTATACCGGTTGCTGACTCCCCAACTTCGACAAGTAAGCGCTTTCATTCTTCTCTTAAACTTCGCAACTGATTTTGCATGTGGCTTAGCCTTAAACTGATGTGCTCTTGTATCAAAGTAGAATCCAAACCCAAGGTATTTCAGTCCGCTTGGTCTATCTACCTTGCTCTTGGTCATGTTGACCTTGAGCCCTAGTTTCTCTTCAATGAATCTTGAGATATTTCTCATTACTCTTTTAGCAGACATTTCACTTCCGACCATTATGATACAGTCATCTGCATATCGTACAAAGTTAAGCCCTCGCTTTTCCATTTCCTTATCAAGTTCATTCAACATGATATTTGCCAATAGTGGCGAAAGGTTTCCTCCTTATGCGGACACTTT
>NZ_LGAJ01000030.1 GCF_001280875.1 Sellimonas intestinalis
GCCCGGAACAGCTTTTTCTTCTGAAGGATTGTACAGGATTTCCACAAAGAAGGGGGGATGGTCCGCCGGATCAGTTCTGCCGCTTCCTCTTCTTTTTCGGACATTGTTTTCATCGCATACCAATTCTCCATACGCTCACACCCCTTCACTTTTGGAAGTGATTTCAAGGCCTGCCCAGAATCCCCCTTCCTGGCAGAAAGGGACGTTCAATCCTCCGCCAATTTTGGCAAGCCGCTTATGTCGGTCGATCTTCTGGATCTTTGCTTCTTTTCCTTCCAGCGGTCCCTCGGTCACAATCGTCACACCATTTCGGATGACTCCTCTTGACATGGAAACATGATGGGCTTCCCCTCCCAGTTCTCTGAGGAACTCCTCAGTCCTGGAATCCACTTGCATCGCCCCGGAATCCTGGTCCTGCATGAGCCGGGACTTCTTTTTGGGAATCTCTTGTTCACATTCCAGAAAAATGAGCCCCGGAAATAGCGGCAGTTTCAACAAATGCCAGTCCCCTTCAAAACGTTTCAGCCGGTCATAAGTAAAGAAGAAGGCTTCCTCCCGTCCAGATGGGTGCTGTGCTTTCCAGTCCCGGACAGCAGATTCTTCCTGACCTTTGACGCACTTTTGCATGTACCAGATGGCCGCTCCCTCCTTTTCGTGAAGTTTTCTACTCTGCGAAATT
>NZ_LGAJ01000031.1 GCF_001280875.1 Sellimonas intestinalis
ATTTACCATCACCGCCACAGCCAGCGAGGAGGCCAGCGCCAAGGACAGCAGTCAAACCAACCGCCGCAAGTTTTTTGATGTTCTTTCTCATAATACATCTCTCCTTTACTTTTTATAATAAACAGTAACGCGATACTGTCTATTTTCTGAATTTGTCAAGCTCCACAACAGCGCCGTTGTGTAATCTGGATTCTTCGGCCGCGAAAGCACAGTAATGACTTTCAACGGACTGCTCCACAGTAGTGGTATGGCCAGAAGGGCCATTTCCGAGGAGGAGCATATCAATAAAATCTTCGACCATGCGTTTGTCGCCGCCGCCATGACCGAAGAAATCAGACGCAATTTGGTTGATATCGATGGTTTCGGTGTCCTTACCAAAAGGAGTAATCTGAATGGTATTAGCCGTCATATCAGCAATAATTTCTCCCATGGTTCCCATAAATTTCGCGTATCTGCTTCCTGTAGCCGTGAAAGCGCACATGGTGTGGCTGATGGTGGAACCGTCTGTCATTTTGAGGTTGACAACCTGGTGATCAACCACATTATTGTCACAGTGATATACGCATCTGCCATATGGACCGTTCTGAATGGCCTGGGTCACACTTTCGACGGTCGGGTGAAGAGTAAGGACGTTGACGGGCCATTGTGTGTATCCGTTTTCAACGCCGATCTTAGGATCTTTGAGGTAGATTTTTTCAGCGTCAAACGGACAATGATCTTTGGCTTTGCAGCCGTCCAAGCAACGAAGAGCGGCGCCCTCCGGAGCACATTGAGGTTTAAACAAATAGGTGTCGCCAAAAGAAGACACGGATTCACAGGTTTTACCGGTGAGCCAGAGAAGTAAATCCATATCATGGCAGCATTTTTGAAGGATCATGGGACTGGTAGTGTTGGAATTCCTCCAGTTGCCCCGGACAAAGCTGTGCGCCTGATGCCAGTACCCTACGTT
>NZ_LGAJ01000032.1 GCF_001280875.1 Sellimonas intestinalis
CCATTTTCGCCACCGGATATTTCGGAAAACGAAGTACAGGGGGTGGTAGAAGCATTAAAAAGTGGCTGGATTACGACCGGACCAAAGACAAAAGAATTTGAAAAAAAGATTGCGGAATTTTGCGGGACAAGTAAGGCGGTATGTCTGAATTCCGCTACTGCGTGCGAAGAGTCCATTTTGCGGTTTCTTGGGATTGGAGAGGGCGATGAGGTCATTACTTCTGCCTATACTTATACAGCATCGGCAAGTCCGGTAATCCATGTGGGCGCAAACGTTGTTCTGGTAGATGTCGCAAAAGACAGCTATGAAATGGATTATGACAAGCTGGAACAGGCAATTACGGAAAGAACAAAAGCGATTGTTCCCGTAGATTTGGGAGGCATTATCTGTGATTACGAACGCATCTTTGAGATTGTAGAGCGGAAAAAAGCACTCTTTCAGCCGGAAAACGAGATTCAGAAGGCAATAGGAAGAATTGTGGTCGTCGCAGACGCGGCGCACGCATTTGGCGCCAGGAAGAATATTCAAGAGGAATGGAAGCGGTGCGGATCTGTCGCAGACTTTACAAGCTTTTCCTTCCATGCGGTAAAAAATCTGACGACGGCAGAAGGAGGGGCGCTGACCTGGAAAGAGATTCCTGGAATTGACAATGAGTGGATATATAAACAGTTTATGCTCCTTTCCCTTCATGGCCAGTCGAAAGACGCTTTGGCAAAGACAAAACTCGGTGCCTGGGAGTACGATATTCTGGCACCATCTTATAAATGCAATATGACAGATATTATGGCAGCGATTGGATTGGCACAGTTAGAGCGGTACGAGGGACTGCTGAACCGGAGAAGGAAGATTATTGAGACTTATGATAAAGCCTTTGAACCACTTGGGATTCAAACGCTGAATCATTATG
>NZ_LGAJ01000033.1 GCF_001280875.1 Sellimonas intestinalis
TTCTGAGCGGTCCTTTTGCCGACAGTATCTTCTTCTCCTCATCCAGCGTCACTTCTGATAACCGCACAATCTTCTCCTCATCTTTGTCAATTAAATCTTCCAAAAAGTCCTGTTCCTCCGGCGATACTGACAAAAACTGGCTCTCCTCTGTCCGCAGAAGTTTCGTAAGTCCCGGGATTTCTCTGAGTTTCCAATATATTGCTTCCGGGTCTTCTGTCGTCACAAACAGATAGCCCGGAAACATCGTTTCTACATGACATACTTTCTCTCCATTCAGGCGCCAGATCCGTTCTCTTCTTATATAAAAGCAGTCTTCATACATCTTACTTGGCAAATTCCGGGTAATCATTTCCCGCATCATTTCTTCTTTGCCTGTCATAATCTGAATCACATACCACATTCTTCCTCCTACAAAAGAGTATGCTTCGCCATTCCACGGCCTCTGCCCTGGACTCTCTTCCCATTCTTACCGCAGTCTCCCCCCGGCAGTCTTTACTGTCGTCGAAAGTGTTTCTGCCGTATTTATCTTCTCCCTTCCCAGATCCGATCTCCTGGCAGACAGATCCCAAATAAAACGGTTTCCTGTCTTCCAAAGAGTCCCACCTCTGCCAGCACATACCGCTTCCTCAGTCGTTTCCTTACAATCTTTTGGGAGTAAGGACGCAGGATTCCCTCCACCCGGATCAGATTCCCTTCTTCGTCTGCCTCTACCTGGGAAAGTCCCATCGGCTGATCCAGCTGCTCCCCGCAGACCTGTTTCAGAAATGCCAGATCTTTCTCTTCCATCCGGACTGCCTGTCCCCCGCCTTCCCCAAGAAGATGAGGATATTCTCTGGATCGTTTTAACATTTCTGACACATCCTGGATCCGGTCTGTTTGTAAAAAGAGGTAGCCTGGAAACATCTTCTCCATACTCAGAATCAATTTCCCGTCTGCCCGGAACAGCTTTTTCTTC
>NZ_LGAJ01000004.1 GCF_001280875.1 Sellimonas intestinalis
CGATGCATCGGAACACGTCCCCAATTCATCATATCAGGAGGGAAGCAAATGGAGTCAATATTGGTTGTGGAAGATGACGCATTGCTAAGAGAGGAACTCTGTGTGCTGCTTAGGCAGAATGGATTTGAGGCGTCAGCACCGGATGATTTTTCGGAAATCCCAAGGATTGTAGAGGAAAAGAGTCCGGATCTGGTGCTTCTGGATGTACAGCTTGGGTCGGTCAATGGGATTACGTTGTGCGCCAGGATCCGGGAAACGTCGGAAGTACCGGTGATTTTTCTGACGGGACGTTCTTCTGCGATGGATGAGCTGGAGTGCCTGACCCGGGGTGGAGATGACTTTATCGCGAAGCCATACCAGGCTCCGGTTCTTCTTGCCCATATCCGGGCAGTATTAAGAAGATCAAAGCCGAAGAAACAGGAAAAGGAGCAGCTTTGCTGCCAGGGAGTACGGCTTTTTGTGCCGGAGGCCTGCCTGGAATACAGGGGGCAAAGGGTGGATCTGACCAGGAATGAGTTGAAGATTTTGTACTATTTGTTCCGGCATCCGGGGGAGATTGTTTCCCGTGGGGATCTGACAGAGTATCTTTGGGATCAGGACGTCTTTATCGACGATAATGCTCTGAGCGTTCATATGACACGGATCCGGAATAAGCTATCAGCCCTCGGTGTGGACCATATGATTAAAACAAAGAGAGGAATGGGGTATCAGGTTTGAATCTCGCAAACTATATCAGAGACCGGCTGCCTGGAATTCTGGGACAGATGACAGGCATCGTATTGTTGTTTTTTTATCTTCTTATCATTGGCGTGGGGAAAGACGACGCGTCGCTTATTCTGATCGTCTGGCTGTCTGGTGTGTTCATCTTTTATGGGGCTGATTTCTGGAAAAGAAAACGATATTTCGATGAGCTGGAGGAGACGTTTGGGGCTCTTGACGAAAAGTATCTGATCGCGGAGGTTGCACAGCCAGAGTATCACTTGGAAGATCAGATCTATTTTGATATGCTCCGCCGTTCCAATAAATCTGTGATAGAGAAGATTCGGGATCTGGAGAGTCAGAAGCAGGAGTACAAAGAGTATATTGAGACATGGATCCATGAGGTAAAAACGCCGCTTTCCGTGTTGGAGCTGATGTGTGCGAATCAAAAAGAGCTGGATTCCAGAAAGGTGCGGCTCTTGGCGGAACGGCTTGACCGGGATGTGGAGATGGCTCTTTACTATGCGAGGGCGGATCAGGTCAGCAAGGATTACCGGATCCGGGAGATTTCGCTTGAACATACGGTAAGAGAAGCGGTAAAGCGACAAAAACAGCTTCTGATTTCCAATGGGATGTCGGTAGACATAGACTGTGGGGATGCGACAGCATTTTGTGATGAGAAATGGATTGAATTCATACTGGGACAGATGTTTGCCAATGCGGTGAAATACAAAAAGGGAGCGTGCGGACATATCCAGGTCAGCGCAAGAAAGAAACAGGAGGCGGTTCTTCTTATAGTGGAAGACGACGGAATCGGGATCCGGCAGGAGGAGATACGGAGGATCTTTGAAAAGGGATTTACCGGGACGAACGGGAGGACGCATGAGCACGCCACCGGGATCGGACTGTATCTTTCCCGGAAACTCTGCGATAAGCTTGGAATTGCCATAAAGGCGGAATCGGAGGAAGGGAAATTTACCAGATTCCTTCTGACATTTCCCAAAGGGACGTTTCTTTCGAAACTGTAAGATTGGAGAAAGGAAAACCGATACCGAAAGGAGAAGATATTCTGTAAACTGGATCTATCAAAAAGACGGGGCATAAGCTTCGTAAGATAAAGGAGGATACAGGATGGATACGATCATCAAAGTATGTGATGTGGAAAAGTTTTACGGCAATAAAGATACGATCACAAAAGCAGTCAACCGGATCAGTTTTGAAGTGGAAAAGGGAGAGTTCACCGCTATTATGGGAGCCAGCGGAAGCGGAAAGACCACTCTTTTGAATCTTCTTGCTACGGTGGATCAGGTGACGTCCGGTCATATTTTTTATGACAATATGGATATCACAACACTGAAAGAGGAAGAGGTGGCAAAGTTCCGTAAGGAGAATCTGGGCTTTGTATTTCAGGATTTTAACCTTCTGGATACGCTGACCTTAGAAGAAAATGTGATTCTTGCCATGACACTTCACAAAAAGAAAAAACAGGAGATCCAGCAGACAGTAGCGTCGGTGATGAGAGCTTTAGGGATCTGGGAGTACAGAAAGAAATTTCCCTATCAGGTTTCCGGCGGGCAAAAGCAACGCTGTGCCTGTGCCAGAGCACTTGTCAATCATCCGAAGCTGATTCTTGCGGATGAGCCAACCGGGGCGCTGGATTCCAGGTCGGCCCGGATGCTTCTGGAAACTTTCCGAATGATGAATGTACAGTTTGGAGCAACCATTCTGATGGTAACACACGATGCCTTTTCTGCCAGTTATTGTAAGAGAATTCTCTTTTTGAAGGATGGTGCGATTTTCCACGAGCTCAACCGTGGGAAGCAGGACAGACGTACGTTTTTGAATCAGATTCTGGATGTGCTCTCGCTGACGGGAGGTGATCTGGATGTTGAGTAAGCTGGCGTTTCGTAATGTCAGAAAGACGGTTCGTGACTATGGGGTGTATCTAATCACCATGATTCTTGTCACGGCACTGATGTTTGCCTTTCATTCTATGATGTTTTCGCCTCAGATCAAAAAACTGGCTACGGTGGCGGGAGTTATGGAGGCGATGATCGGGATTGCAGCAGGATTTATCGTCCTCATTGTCTCCTGGCTTGTACGCTATATTGTGGCGTTTATGATGGAAAAACGGAGCCGGGAGTTTGGAATTTATCTCCTCATCGGGATGAACAAAAAACAGATCCGTAAAATCTTTATGAAGGAAAATACGATTTTTGGTCTGCTTGCCTTTGTAATCGGAATGGTTCCGGGGATCTTTCTGGAACAGGTTCTGACCTCTGTTTTTTATCATATTTTCGGGGAGGAATACACGATCCATTTTCATATGGAACTTTCCACGTTTCTTCTGACAAGCGGGCTTTATGCCGGTACATATCTGCTGGCACTGTGGCGGGTGAAACGGCGGATGAAAAAGATGAATATCCGAAAATTTATGGATCTGGAGAAGAAGAACGAGGGGGATCAGGCGCCAGTCCGGAAATGGAGACGGATCTTTCTTCCGCTGTCGATTTGTTATGTAATCGGGTATGGCGTGATCCTTTATACGCATCGGATGCATATGGTAAACGGGATGATTCTTTCGGCAGTACTGGTTTTTATGATTTATCTGTTCTTTGAGGGGCTGGCCGCCTGGTTGTTCTGGTATATTGAGCGGGGAGGAAAAGGCGTCTATAAAAAGGACAGATTGTTTTTACTGCGACAGTTGGCGTCCAAAATCCATTCTATGAAGTTTACGATGGGAACAGTGACGATTCTGTTTGCCTGTGCGGTTCTTGGAACGAGCTGTGCTATGATGCTCTACGATTATCAGAATAAAATGATGACCTATCAGATGCCGTTTGACGTGCTGGTTTTTGCACAGGATCCTCAGGAGACCATGAAAGAAGACAGGGACGTCATCGAGGAGAAAGCAGAGGTGAAAGACCTGTTTACTTATCATATTTATCAAAATGGGAAGGATACAGTAAACAGGTATCTTATGGATCATTTGGAATATATGAAGTGGGAGTTTGACTCTGTAAGGCGTGAGAACAAGCGGGATGTGAAGATGAATGTGCAGGATGGGATCGTGGAGGCCATGGCATCAGAAGCCTATTTTCAGATGGATACCTATATGAAAGAGAGTGATTATAATCGCCTGCGGAGCATGTTGGGTTATGAGCCGGTAGCCCTTTCTGACGGAGAGTACTGTATTCAGACGAAGCCGAGAATGAAAAGATATCTGAAACAGTTTTCCAGAGAAAATCAGGTGGAGGCCGCAGGCAGAACTTATTCGTGTCAGGGGATTTACACGGAGGCGTTCGGACAGAACGGACATAATGGGGCGGATTATGTGATCGTCTTGCCGGATGAAGCAGCCGCTTCCATGGAGCCATACTATACACTTCTGGCGGCAGATCTGAAGGGGGAGGCTCCTAAGGGGCTTTTGGAAGAACTGGAAAGACTGGAAAGCCGGCGGGAACAAACGATTATAGAGGAAAAGATTAAAACATATGGGGGAAAGAAACAGGCGGAGGAAGCAGAAAAATTTATCTGGGGCAGTGGGACGGACGAAGTGATCTCCATGACGACTCCGGTGCTTGTACAGACAGATCTGGAAGAAGAGCTGAATTATTTGCTGACTGCTATCGCCTATCCGTTGATCTATGTGGCGGCTGTCTTTGTCTGTACTGCTCTGACGGTGCTTGCGGTTCAGCAGTTAAGTGACGCGTCTCGCCACCGTTACCGGTATGATGTGCTTTCCAAGCTGGGGGTGAAAAGGGGAGAGATCAACCGGATCATCCAGAAGCAGCTTTTGTGGTATTATGGAATACCGATTTTGTTTGCACTGGCTCTTGGAGCTATGATCGTTTTGTTTATGGGAGAACGGTTCGTCTTATATACAGGGATTGCTTCCCAGATCTGGGCTTATTTCGCGGGATCAACCGCCGTTCTGATGGTGGTTGTCCTGTTATATCTGGCGGTGACTTATACAGGGTTTAAACGAAATGTCAATTTAAAAGGGTACCGGCTGTAAGCCGGAAAGGAGACCGGGAGGCTGTCTGGAACGATTCCCGGTCTCATTCCTTGCATTTCCTTTTTGTTTCCTGTAAAGTAGAAGAAGAGTATGTAAGACAGAAATGAGGATAAACAATCATGAAAGAACTTGAACTTTATATCCATATTCCATTTTGTGTCAGGAAATGCGCTTACTGCGATTTCCTGTCCGGCCCTGCCGGGGGGCCAGAGAGGGAAGAATATCTGGAGGCATTAGTAAAGGAGATCCGAAGCGTCGGCGATATGGGAAGAGGGTGTCAGGTATCAAGTGTTTTTCTTGGCGGAGGGACGCCGTCCATCCTTACGCCGGAGCAGATCGGCGGGATTCTTTATGCGGTGAGGGAGACTTTCACTCTCGCGAAAGATGCGGAGATTACAATGGAGTATAATCCAGGTACAGGGGAGAGCGAACGTATGGCGGACTACTTAAAGACCGGAGTCAACCGTCTGAGTATCGGCTTACAGTCTGCCGATGACGGGGAACTTCGAATCCTGGGAAGAATCCACACCTGGAAAGAGTTTCTCAAGACCTATGAGGAAGCCAGAAAAGCCGGGTGTGACAATATCAATATCGATTTGATGTCTGCTATTCCGGGGCAGACTCTTAATAGTTACGAAAGGACGCTTGAGAAGATATGCCGTCTTTTGCCGGATCACGTTTCAGCCTACAGCCTGATTTTGGAGGAGGGGACGCCGTTTGGAAACTGGTATGAAAAGTCTCCTCATCCGGCGGGGCACCCCCCGCTGCCGGATGAGGAGACGGAGCGTCAGATGTACGAGCGGACGAAAGAGATCCTGCACGGATATGGCTATGAACGATATGAAATTTCCAACTATGCAAAAGAAGGGAAAATGTGCCGCCATAATATCGGCTACTGGAAGCGGGTTCCGTATTTGGGATTTGGTGTGGGAGCGGCTTCACTCTGGAAGGAAAAGCGATGGAGCAACATTCGAGACCGGAGGCAGTATGTGGCGCTTTGGAAAGAACATAAGCCGCGGGAAGCGTCCCGGATGATCAGGGAGAACATGCAGATGATCTCAGTTCGGGAAGCGCAGGAAGAGACATTCTTCCTGGGACTTCGGATGATGGAAGGAGTTTCGGAATCTCGGTTTGAGGATACTTTTGGCTGCGCCATAGAGGATGTTTACGGAAAAGAGCTGAAAAAGTTAGAAGCGGACGGTTTCGTTCAAAGAGAAGGAGGAAGGATTTTTCTCACGGATCGGGGGATCGATATCAGTAATACGGTGATGACATGGTTTTTACAGGATGAGGAGGAAGAGGAATGATCTATTTGATTTTGGCGATTCTTTGTAGTGCAGGAGTCTCCATCTTTATGCGTGCGAGCGAGAAATATTGTCAGGGGCATTATGGTATCTTGCTGATGAATTATGTTGTGTGTGTGCTGGCAGGACTTATCCTCACCGGGCGGGGGCTGACGCAGACAGACGGAAAAGGGATGCCGGTGACGATCGTGTTTGGTGTGGTAACAGGGCTTCTATACTGTGGCTCCTTTATTCTGCTTCAGTGGAATGTACGGAAAAACGGGGTCATTCTTTCATCTACTTTTATGAAACTTGGCGTCATCGTTCCGGCTGTTTTGGCGGTCGTCTGGTTTGGAGAACGCCCGGGGTGGAACCAGGGACTTGGTTTTATCCTTGCGATTACAGCGATTTTGATGATCCATCTTGAGAAGGGAAAGATCAGGACTGAAAAAGCATATACGATAGGACTTCTCCTTCTGCTGCTTGGAGGAGGGCTTGGAGACTCCATGGCGAAGTTTTATGATGTGTATGGGAATCCGGGGCTTGGGAGCTTCTTTTTAATGCTGTCATTCCTCGTGTCCGGAATCATCAGTGGGATTCTGGTCTTTCGTGGCGGAGAGAAAATCACAAAGTACGAAGTGCTTTTTGGCGTTCTGATCGGAATTCCGAACTACTTTTCCGCCCGGTTTCTTTTGTGGGCGCTGGCAGACATCCCGGCAGTTATCACATATCCGACGTACAGTATCGCTGCCATGGCTTTGATCGGCGCGGCGGGCGTCCTGATGTTCCGGGAGAAGCTGACAAAGAGACAGTGGGGGGCGTATCTCCTTGTGATTCTTGCTGTCGGGTTGTTAAATATGTAGAGAATAGAAAATGCAGGACTGAATCGTTACGATGTTGCAAAAAAAGATGAAGAATCAGTGTTGACAAATGTGCGGGAGAGTGCTAAATTAGTAAACGTAGATATTAGCACTCGGAATAATCGAGTGCTAATAAGACGGAAGGAGGCACCACATGGAATTCATCCGGGAACTGAATGAAAGAAAACTAAAGATTTTAAAAGCAGTCATTCAGAACTACCTGGAGACAGGAGAGCCTGTTGGTTCCAGGACGATTTCCAAGTATACGGATCTGAATTTGAGTTCCGCTACTATACGGAATGAGATGGCAGATCTGGAAGAGCTTGGGTATATTGTACAGCCTCACACATCCGCGGGACGGATTCCGTCGGACAAAGGATATCGGCTTTATGTCGATATGCTGATGCAGGATAAGGAGCAGGAAGTAACGGAGATCAAAGAGCAGATGCTTGAGAAAGCTGATAAGATGGATCAGCTTTTAAAGCAGGCGGCGAGAGTGCTGGCAAACAGTACGAATTATGCTACCATGGTTTCAGCCCCGGTCAGCGCGAAGAACCGGCTGAAGTTCATTCAGCTCTCTCAGGTAGACGAAGAGCAGTTGATTGCGGTGATTGTTCTGGAAGGCAATATTGTGAAGAACCAGATCTTAAAGGTGGACGAGGAGCTTGACAGCGAGACACTTCTGAAGTTGAATATGCTTCTGAATACGACGCTCAATGGAATGGCGATCGATCAGATCACCCTGGGGCTCATCGCAAAGCTCAAAGAGCAGGCCGGTATTCACAGTGGAGTCATCAGCGATGTGCTGGACGCGGTGGCCAATGTGATTCAGCTTGAGCAGGATATGGAGATCTACACAAGCGGAGCGACCAATATTTTCCGTTATCCGGAATTATCCGATAAGCAAAGCGCACAGGAAATCATCAGTGCCTTTGAGGAAAAGCAGCAGCTTTCAGAGCTTGTAACCCAGACGTTGTCAAGCGACAGCAAGGGCATACAGGTGTATATCGGAAATGAAACACCGGTACAGAATATGAAAGATTGTAGTGTTGTGACGGCTACCTACGAATTAGGCGAAGGAATGCAGGGAACGATAGGAATTATCGGACCGAAACGTATGGACTACGAGCGCGTCATGGATACATTGAAAACATTACAGACCGAGCTGGATACGATATTTCACAAAAAAGAATAGAGCAAAAGCAGAAAGGTGGTATCCTGGTGGGAGACAGTAAGAATCAGGAAGAAATGGTAAAAGAAGCCGTAGAGGAAGCAAAAAAACAGGCTTCGGAAAGCGGAGAGGTTCCGGCAGAGGAAGAGGCAAAGAGTTCTGAGTCCGAAGAGCAGGAAGCCTCAGATGGCCAGGAGCAGGAAGCTTCAAACGACGGCAAGGAAAAGAAAGGATTCTTCAAGAAAAAGAATAAAAAGGATCCGAAAGATGAAAAAATCGAAGATCTGACCGATAAGCTGACGCGCCAGATGGCGGAGTTCGACAATTATAGAAAGCGTACAGAAAAAGAAAAATCGGCCATGTATGAGATTGGGGCAAAGGACATCATTGAGAAGATCCTCCCTGTGATCGATAATTTCGAGAGAGGGTTCCAAAGTGTCGAGGACGGGAAAAAAGATGATCCGTTCGTAGACGGCATGGATAAAGTATATAAACAGCTAATGAAGACGCTGGAAGACGCCGGTGTCAAGCAGATCGAGGCCCTGGGCGAGGAGTTTAATCCGGAGTTCCACAATGCGGTGATGCATGTGGAAGACGATGAAGCAGGTGAAAATATCATCGTGGAGGAGTTCCAGAAAGGGTATCTGTACCGTGACAGTGTTGTGAGACACAGTATGGTAAAAGTAGCAAACTAACAAATTTTATGAAATAAATCAGGAGGAAATTCATTATGGGCAAAATCATTGGTATTGACTTAGGTACAACAAACAGTTGTGTTGCCGTGATGGAAGGTGGACAGCCGACCGTCATCGCAAATACAGAAGGCGCAAGAACAACGCCGTCTGTTGTGGCATTTACAAAGACAGGAGAGCGTCTCGTAGGTGAGCCTGCAAAGCGTCAGGCTGTTACAAACGCAGACAAGACGATCTCTTCCATCAAGAGAAAAATGGGTACAAATGAGAAAGTAAATATTGACGGAAAGATGTACTCCCCACAGGAGATTTCCGCGATGATCCTTCAGAAATTAAAAGCAGACGCAGAAGGATACCTGGGTGAAAAAGTGACAGAAGCAGTCATCACGGTTCCTGCTTACTTCAACGACGCACAGCGTCAGGCAACAAAGGATGCCGGCAAGATCGCGGGTCTGGATGTAAAGCGTATTATCAATGAGCCTACGGCAGCGGCGCTTGCCTATGGACTTGACAATGAAAAAGAGCAGAAGATCATGGTATACGATTTAGGAGGCGGTACTTTCGACGTTTCCATCATCGATATCGGGGACGGTGTCATCGAAGTACTTTCCACAGCCGGAAACAACCAGCTCGGTGGTGACGACTTCGACCAGAAGATCACAGACTATATGCTGGCTGACTTCAAGGCAAAAGAAGGCGTAGATCTTTCTAATGACAAGATGGCGTTACAGAGATTAAAAGAAGCGGCAGAAAAAGCAAAGAAGGAGCTTTCTTCCGCAACAACAACAAACATCAACCTTCCGTTCATCACTGCGACAGCAGAAGGACCGAAGCACTTTGATATGGATCTGACAAGAGCCAAATTCGATGAGCTTACAAGCGACCTCGTAGAAAAGACAGCAGAGCCGGTACAAAGAGCACTTTCCGACGCAGGACTTCGTCCGTCTGATCTTGGCCAGGTACTTCTGGTAGGTGGATCTACCCGTATCCCGGCAGTTCAGGACAAGGTAAGACAGCTTACAGGAAAAGAGCCTAGCAAATCCTTAAACCCGGATGAATGTGTAGCGCTTGGTGCTTCTATTCAGGGCGGTAAGCTTTCCGGAGAAGCAGGCGCAGGCGATATCCTTCTTCTGGATGTTACACCACTTTCTCTTTCTATTGAGACGATGGGCGGCGTAGCTACAAGACTGATCGAGAGAAATACAACGATTCCGACGAAGAAGAGCCAGATCTTCTCCACAGCAGCAGACAATCAGACAGCCGTAGATATCAATGTCGTGCAGGGTGAGAGACAGTTCGCAAGAGATAATAAGTCTCTCGGACAGTTCCGGCTGGATGGAATTCCGCCGGCACCACGTGGAATCCCGCAGATCGAGGTTACGTTCGATATCGACGCCAACGGTATTGTAAATGTTTCCGCAAAAGATCTTGGAACAGGCAAAGAGCAGCATATTACGATCACAGCAGGTTCCAATATGTCTGACGACGATATCGACAGAGCAGTGAAAGAAGCGGCAGAGTTTGAAGCAGCAGATAAGAAGAGAAAAGAAGCAGTTGATACAAAGAACGAAGCAGATGCGATCGTTTTCCAGACAGAAAAGGCATTAAAGGATGTTGGGGATAAGATCGACGCAGCCGGAAAATCCTCGGTAGAAGCTGATATTCAGGCACTCAAAGACATCCTTGCAAAATATCCGAACGCGGAAGAGATGACAGACGCTCAGATCGCTGAGATCAAGGCGGCAAGAGAGAAATTGATGACAAGTTCTCAGCAGCTCTTCACGAAGATGTATGAGCAGGCCAATCCACAGGGTGGCCCACAGGGAGCAGGTCCGCAGGACAGTGCTCAGTCCGGACCGGCGCCGGAAGGATATGACGACGTCGTAGATGGAGACTACAAAGAAGTATAATCCGGTACGGTAAAATAAGAAAAGCAGAGATTGCGCGCGGCGCAATCTCTGTGCGTGTGTAGATTCCCGGTTGGATATTGAATCTGACACCGGCAGACAGAACACGCGGCAGCGTCTACTGTATAGAAAGGGAAGGTAACGATTATGGCAGAGGCAAAGAGAGACTACTATGAAGTCCTGGGAGTATCCAGAGATGCCGATGACGCAACACTGAAAAAAGCATACCGTCAGCTTGCGAAAAAATATCATCCGGATATGAATCCAGGAGATGCGGAAGCAGAGAGAAAATTCAAGGAGGCTTCTGAGGCGTATGCTGTATTAAGTGATCCGGATAAACGTCGCCAGTATGACCAGTTTGGACATGCGGCATTTGAAGGCGGCGGAGCAGGCGGTGCAGGCGGATTTGGCGGCTTTGATTTCAGCGGAGCAGATTTCAGCGATATCTTTGGCGATATTTTCGGCGACTTTTTCGGTGGAGGAAGAAGAGGAGGCAGAACGAATAATGGCCCTATGAAAGGTATGAATATCCGGAAAGGAATCCGGATCACCTTTGAGGAGGCGGTATTCGGCTGTGAGAAAGAGATTGATATTATCTTAAAAGATCCATGTGAAAAGTGTCATGGAACAGGGGCAAAACCGGGAACCAGCCCGGAGACCTGTCCGAGATGCGGAGGTAAGGGACAGGTGGTTTACACATCCCAGTCCTTCTTTGGAACGGTACAAAACGTACAGACCTGTCCGGACTGCCATGGCTCCGGAACGATCATCAAAGACAAATGTCCGGACTGTGCAGGAACCGGATATGTTTCCAATAAGAAGACAATTCAGGTATCCATTCCGGCCGGAATTGACAATGGCCAGAGCGTGAGAATACGGGATAAAGGAGAGCCGGGAACGAATGGCGGCCCAAGGGGCGACCTCCTCGTGGAAGTAACCGTGTCCAGACATCCGATTTTCCAGAGACAGGATATGAATATTTTCTCCACAGCGCCGATTTCTTTTGCGCAGGCAGCCCTTGGTGGTGATGTCCGTATCAAGACGGTGGATGGGGAAGTCGTCTATACGGTAAAACCGGGCACAAAGACTGACACGAAAGTAAGACTCCGTGGTAAAGGCGTACCGTCTGTTCGGAATCCGAAAGTACGTGGGGATCAGTACGTCACGCTCGTTATCCAGACACCGGAGAAATTAAGCCAGGAGGCGAAAGAAGCACTCAAACGTTTCGACGCACTCGCTGGAAATTCCCTGAATCAGCCGGAACCGGAGAAGGAAAAGCCGAAGAAAAAAGGCTTTATGGACAAATTAAAAGAGACCTTTGAAGAAAGGGACGAATAAAGAAGCAAAAGGGGAACAGATTCGATCACAAAGGAGATGTTCCTCTTTTTTATTTTGCCCTGTTGACAGGGGCAGGAAATACAGGTATAGTAAAAACAGATATATGAATGGTTGTTCATATGTTCTGGAGAGCAGTCAAAAAGGAGATGGGGCAATATGCTGAAAGTAGAACACCTTTCTTATGAAATAGAAGAAGATGGGAAGAAACAGGAAATATTAAAAGACGTCAGCTTTGAAGTGGCGGATGGGGAGATGCTTGTCGTGACCGGACCAAACGGAGGAGGCAAATCTACCATTGCCAAGCTGATGATGGGACTTTATCACGCAACAGAAGGGAAGATTTTCCTGGACGGGGAGGATATCACCAAGTGTACCATTTATGATCGGGCAAAGGCAGGAATCGGCTTTGCTTTTCAGCAGCCGCCGCGGTTTAAAGGGATGACAATACGAAGGCTTCTGTCCCTGGCGGCAGGAACCGAGCTTCCGAAGCACATCTGCTGCGGACTTTTGAGCCGGGTAGGACTCTGTGCAGAGGAATATTTGGATCGGGAAGTAGACGCTACCCTTTCCGGAGGGGAGATGAAAAGGATTGAGATTGCCACGGTGCTTGTGAAGAAACATAAGCTTTGCATCTTTGACGAACCGGAGGCAGGAATCGATCTCTGGAGTTTTGCTATGTTAGTGGAGGAGTTCAAAAAGCTTCACACGGAGAAAAAGGAAGGCCTGCTTTTGATTTCTCATCAGGAGCGTATTATCCGTATGGCGGATCGTGTCATGATTATCGAAGGCGGGCAGGTGACAAAATGCGGACCGACAGAGGAGATTCTGCCATATCTGACCGGAGAGGCAATCAGCTATCCACAGTGTCTGAGTCATCGGGACGCTGCGTTATAAGAAGGAAGAAGGTGCGAGAAATGATACTGGATAAAATTACAGAAAAAGTACTTCATATGATCGACGGAGAAGGATTTAAACAGGAGGGAGCTTTCAATCTCCGGGAAAACGGAATCGCCGTCTGCCACGGGGACAGTGAGCATGTCAAGATCCGTAAAAAAGAAGACAAGCAGGGAATTGACATTTATATTGACAAGAATACAAATGGGGAGACGGTACACATTCCGGTGGTTGTCTCCGCCTCCGGAATGACCGACGTTGTCTACAATGATTTTTATATTGAAGATGGGGCGAATGTGAATATCATTGCCGGATGCGGTATCCATAATTCGGGATGCAACGATGCAAGGCACGACGGGATTCACACATTTCATATTGGCAAGGATGCCATTGTCCATTATGAGGAGAAACATTACGGGGAAGGAGAAGGTACGGGAGCCAGGATTCTGAATCCGGTAACAGATATTTATGTAGGGGAGAATTCGGTGTTTACTATGGATACGGTGCAGATCGAAGGTGTAGATTCCACGAAGCGTGAGACCGACATTACCATGGAGGCAGGAAGCCGTCTCACAGTGACAGAAAAGCTGATGACCCATGACCGCCAGGAGGCAGTTTCCAATATGAAAGTGATCATGGACGGCGATGGAAGCTCGGCGCAGATCATTTCCCGGTCTGTGGCAAAGGGCGAGTCTATCCAGACTTTCCACCCACGGGCGATCGGAAAGACAGCCTGCCATGCGCACATCCAGTGTGATTCTATCATTATGAATGATGCACAGGTGCGTTCCATTCCTGAGATTGACGCCAGAAATGTGGACGCTCAGATCATTCACGAGGCGGCCATTGGAAGGATCAACAGTGAACAGCTTTTGAAACTTGAAACCTTCGGGCTGAATGAGGAAGAGGCGGAGGGAGTCATCATTGAAAACTTCCTGAATTAAAATAGAAGCAGGATTCTCAGGTAACTGGAACATTTCATAAAGTTTGGGGGATGTCTCATCCCCCAAAGAGGAAAAGAAATCCCCCATTTCAAAAACTGCATAGTTTCATTTGATCTGAAGATCAGATTTTGACGTCCTTGATATCCATAATCTCCTTATGACTGTATACATGCTGCTTTAATGCTTCGAAGCTTTCCGGGCTGATGACATGCTCGATCCGGCAGGCATCCTGAGTGGCAGTCTCCTTAGAAACGCCAAGATACATAAGAAAGCTGGAAAGCAAAGTGTGACGCTCGTAAATCGTCTCGGCGATCTCATGTCCCTTTTCCGTCAGTGCGATAAAGCCATCTTTATCCATCAAAATATATCCGTTCTCTCGAAGATTCTTCATGGCGACGCTGACGCTTGGCTTGGAAAAAGAAAGTGCGGTTGCAATGTCGATAGAGCGGACATTTCCCTTTGCTTTTCCGAGCATCAGGATGGTTTCCAGATAGTTTTCAGCGGATTCCTGTATTTTCATCAGAATGTCTCCTTCCATATATAGTGTCCTTAAAGACAAGGATAACATATTTGTAGTGATAGTTCAAACACTTCTGGAGAACGAGGAGGAGAAAAGGCAGAGGAAATATGATACAATAGTGGGAAAAGAGACAATAAAGGAGGACATATTCATGCAGAAATTTACCTATTGTGTGCCGACAGAGATTATTTTTGGAAAAGATACCGAGAGGGAATGTGGGAAAATGGTGAAACGGCATGGGGGAAAGAAGGTGCTGATTGTCTATGGAGGAGGCAGCGTCAGGCATTCCGGGCTTCTGGAGCGGGTGGAACACTCCCTTGAGGAGGAGGGGATTTCCTATGTAGAGTGTGGAGGCGTGACACCCAATCCGAGACTTTCTTTTGCTGAGATGGGAGTAAAGAAAGGGATCGAAGAGGGTGTAGATTTTATTCTGGCCGTGGGCGGCGGAAGCACTATCGATGCGGCGAAAGCCATCGCTCACGGGACTGCGAATCCGGGTGTTTCGCTTTGGGATATCTGGACGAAGAAAGAATCTCTTACCAAAACATTAAAGGTTGGCGCCGTATTGACCATCTCGGCAGCAGGAAGCGAGACGAGCGACTCTGCCGTTTTGACCAATGAGGCAATAGGAAAGAAGCTTGGTCTGGGGACAGAGCTGAACCGACCTGTTTTTGCAATCATGAATCCGGAGCTTACCTATACGCTCCCGAAATACCAGATTGGATGTGGGATAGCGGACATTATGATGCACACTCTGGAGCGGTATTTCATTCCGGATCAGAAAAACAGAATGACAGACGAAATTGCGGAAGGACTGCTTCGGACGGTTATTGACAGCGGAAGGATGGCAATGAAGCGCTCGGATGATTACGATGCCATGAGTGAATTGATGTGGTGCGGAAGCCTTTCCCATAATAATCTGACTGGATTGGGTCGGGAGAAGGATTTCTCTGTTCACAAGCTGGGACATGCCCTGAGCGCCCGGTTTGATTGCGCCCATGGCGCTACCCTTGCATCTGTCTGGGGAGCCTGGGCATGGTATGTCTGGGAACGGGACATTGCCCGTTTCGCGCATTACGCAAAACAGGTATGGGGCATCGAAAGAGATGAGATATCAGCGGCAAAAGAAGGGATCGAGCGTACGATCGCTTACTTTGAGGAGATTGGAATGCCGACTTCCATTTCCGGGCTTGGTATCGGTGTTTTGGAGGATGAGACACTGAAAGAACTGGCTCTTGACGCTACCATGAATGATACCGTCCGTCTTTCGCTCATCCGCCCACTCTCTGCGGAAGACGTGCTGGAAATTTTCCGCAAAGCAAATTACTAGGAATTGCCAAACCGGGCGCAAAGGTGGTATACTAAAACAAGATGCAGTCAATAACTGTAAATATCGATAAGAGGAGTGACAAACATGAAAGTAGTAGCAACAGAAAAGGCACCAAAAGCATTAGGACCATATTCTCAGGGATATGTTTCCGGAGGCGTATTTTACTCTGCGGGACAGATTCCGGTAAATCCGGCAACGGATACGGTAGAGGCTGATACCATCGAGGGTCAGGCAGAACAGGCATGTAAGAATGTCGGGGAAGTATTAAAGGCAGCAGGGACAGATTTTGACCATGTAGTAAAGACGACCTGCTTCTTAAGTGATATGGGAGATTTTGCCGCGTTTAACGAAGTGTACGCAAAATACTTCACATCTAAACCGGCGAGAAGCTGCGTGGCAGTGAAGGCGCTTCCAAAGAACGTACTCTGCGAGATCGAAGTGATTGCGGCAGTAGAGGAATAGGAGCAACAAAAATGGCAGAAGAAAAGAAACAGGAAGGATGTCCTTCCGAGGGCTGTGCCGGATGCTCCCATGCATCCACATGTACCAGCCAGATGAAGGATTTCAGAAAGCCGGCGAATCCGTATTCGGCGGTCAGAAAAGTCATTGGAGTGATCAGTGGCAAAGGCGGCGTAGGCAAATCCATGGTGACGGCTTCTCTTGCAAGAATGATGATTGAGAAAGGATATACAGCAGGAATCCTGGATGCGGATATTACAGGACCGTCCATTCCGAAAATGTACGGCATCCACGAGCAGGCCCTTGGTAATGAAGAGGGGATGCTCCCATGTGTCGCAAAAGACGGTACGAAGATTATGTCCGTGAATCTGCTCCTGGAAAAGGAGGATACTCCGGTCATATGGCGCGGGCCGATTATTGCCGGTGTAGTGACACAGTTTTGGACCGACGTTATGTGGGGCGATGTAGATTATCTTTTTGTGGACATGCCTCCTGGGACAGGAGATGTTCCGCTTACGGTATTTCAGTCTCTTCCGGTGGACGGTGTTGTGATCGTGACGTCCCCGCAGGATCTTGTCAGCATGATTGTAAAGAAAGCCTACCATATGGCGAAAGATATGGATATCCCGGTGCTTGGTATCGTGGAGAATTTCAGTTACCTTAAGTGTCCGGACTGTGGCAGAAAGATCGAAGTCTTTGGAAAGAGTCGCATCGGGGAGATCGCAAAGGAGCTGGATATTCCGGTGCTTGGGCGGATCCCGATCGACCCGAAGCTGACTGAAGCGGTAGACGGCGAGGCGTTTGACCAGGTGAAGAATGTATACCTGGACGATGCGGCAAAGGTATTGGAAGTATGATGGATTATTCACTTTTGAAAGAACAGATGGATGCGCTGACCGGGACGCAGAGCCGCCCGATTCCAAATCTGGCGAATGCATCCGCTCTGATCTGGCAGATGCTTGGTGATATTAACTGGGCCGGATTTTATCTGATGGAAAGAGATACCCTCTATCTTGGCCCGTTCCAGGGAAAACCGGCCTGTATCCGGATCCCTTTGGGTCAGGGGGTGTGCGGAAACGCAGCGCAGAAAGATCAGATACTCAGAGTATATGACGTACACGAATTTGAAGGGCACATCGCATGTGACAGTGCCTCCAGGTCAGAAATTGTGCTTCCGGTTCACAGCGATGGAAGTGTCATTGCTGTTTTGGATATCGACAGTCCTCTGACGGGAAGGTTTTCTCAGGAGGATGAGGATGGATTACGCGAAATTGTCAAAGTGCTGGAGAGAAACTGTATATGGAAATAATATAACTCTGTGTGGAGGGAAAGATCCTCTGCACAGAGTTTTTTACTTGCACAAATCGAACATGTGTGCTATGATAAGAAAAAGAACATATGTTCTGAAAGAAAAGAGGAGAAGAGATGGAGACCTTTCGGATTCAGAAAGAAAAGACATTATATGAGAAGCTGAGTATTCTTTCCGACGCGGCCAAGTATGATGTAGCCTGTACGTCCAGCGGCATAAAGCGAAGCGGAGACGGGACAGGGATCGGCAACTGCGAGCAGGCCGGGATCTGCCACAGTTTCACTCCTGACGGCAGGTGCGTTTCCTTGTTGAAGATTCTCTTTACCAATGAGTGTATTTTTGACTGCAAGTACTGTATCAACCGTGCGTCCAATGATGTGGAGAGGACGTCCTTTACTCCGGATGAGATCTGCCGTCTGGTGATCGAGTTCTACCGGAGGAATTATATCGAGGGGCTGTTCTTAAGTTCCGGTGTCTGGAAGAGCCCGGATTACACGATGCGCCTGATCTATGAGACGCTGCTGCGGCTTCGGAGGGAATATCGGTTTCAGGGATATATTCATGTGAAGGCGATTCCCGGAGCCTCCCAGGATCTGATCCGAATGACTGGATTTCTGGCAGACAGGATGAGTGTCAATGTGGAACTTCCTACAGCAGAGAGTCTTCATCGGCTGGCACCGCACAAGAGCCGAAAGAATATTCTGGCTCCCATGCGTTATGTCCAGAAGAAGAGAGAAGAGAACAGCCAGGAGCTCGCGCTCTATCGCCATGCTCCAAGATTTGTCCCGGCGGGGCAGAGCACCCAGATGATTATTGGGGCGACGCCGGAAAGTGATTATCAGATCATGCGGGTGGCGGAGTCGCTGTATCAGAAGTTTGAGTTGAAGAGGGTCTTCTACTCGGCATTCGTCCATGTCAATGAGGACTCCGCCCTCCCATCCAGGACAGATGCAGGACCTCCGCTTCTGAGGGAGCATAGACTGTACCAGGCGGACTGGCTTTTGCGTTATTATCACTTCTCGGCTTCTGAGCTTTTGTCGGAAAAGCGGCCGAATTTCAATCTTGTTTTGGATCCGAAGTGCGATTGGGCGCTGGGGCATCTGGAGTATTTTCCGGTGGAAGTAAACCGGGCAGACTACCGGACACTGCTCAGGGTGCCTGGGATCGGATATACTTCGGCCAGACGCATTGTACGGGCGAGAAAGATGGGATCTCTGGATTTCCCGGATCTGAAAAAGATGGGAGTCGTATTAAAGCGTGCTCTTTACTTTGTGACATGCAAGGGGAAGATGATGTATCCGACGCGCATGGAGGAGGATTATATCCTGAGAAATCTGCTGGACCCCAGAGAGAACCTGCCAAGGGGGATGAAGGAGATCAGTTACAGGCAGATGTCTTTTTTCGACGATGGGAAGGAGGAATGGATGATCCGATGAAGCGTAGATATATTTGTACCGATACGACGACAGGGATTCTTTCCGCCATTTATGATGCCTGGAAATATGACAGAAGCGATCAGGAGGCAGGGATCGTATTTTGGGGGAACATGCAGCAGGAGATGTTCTGCGAGTACTGCGAGGTGAAAGAGAGTGAAGAGAAGGCAAGAGCTGTCAGAAAGCTGATCCGGGGACATCTGGGTGAGGAGGCGTATCTGGACATCGGATACGCCCTCCTCTCTGGAGATCCGGGGAAAGGGACTGCTATTCTTGGCATGATGATGGAGGCACGGTCGCTTCCTGATGGATACAGGATCATGGGACATCTCTCCCATCCGGCAGTGCGGACAGTGTTTGAGCTTAGCAGGGCGGTGGGCCGGGAAATCCATGCATGGAAAGAGTTCCTGCGTTTCCGGGAGCTGGAGGGTGGAATTCTCTATGCCCGCATTACCCCGAAGAACTTTGTACTGCCCGGAATTGCAGGCCATTTTGCGGATCGGTTTCCGTTGGAGGATTACGTTGTTTACGATGAGCCCCATTCCTCGGTTCTCATTCATCCGAGACAGAAGCAGTGGCTGATTGTCAAGGACGAGGAAAGAAAGTGGGAAATACCAAAGGCGTATTCCGGTGAAGAGGAAGAATGGCAGAGACTATGGAAGAGATTTAAAAAGCGCGTGACGATCGAGGAGCGGAAGAATCTCAAGCTCCAGCAGACACATCTGCCGTTGCGTTACCGGGGAGATATGCCGGAGTTTCATTAAGAAGAAAAGAGCCATAGGAGCAATGAAAAAGAGGAGAGAATCTTGAGCGTTTTCGACAAAGAAAGTGGAAAATGAAGGAAAATATCGGTATTTTTACAGATTGATTTTCAAAAAGGATGATGGCATAATACTTGAGAACACAGAAGGGAGTGAAATCAATGGAGCATAAGCGTAAAATCAGATTAACCCCTGCCGATGTCCACGAGTTTGTTACATCCGCAGAGAAATGCGATTTTGATATCGATGTGTTTTACAATCGATTCACCGTGGACGCCAAATCGATTTTAGGAGTATTCAGTCTTGATCTGAACAGAACTCTGACTGTGCAGTATGCAGGAATCGACCCGCATTTTGAAGCAACATTGAATAAATTCTGCGTCGCTTAAGCGATCGGGCAGTAGGGTATACGAAAAGAGAGGCTCTTTCTCTTCGCTGGACGGAGAGAAGGGGCTTCTTTTTTTCTGAAAGATGGTATAATAACGAGGAAAGTGCGGGTTGTGCTTGCACAAAACCGCAATTGACGAGTAACTCCATCGAACCGCAGTTGAGATGGTATAATGAGAGTTGACGAGCCATGATAAAATAGAAAAAGATAAGAAAAAAGGCGGAGCCGGTAATGGAAGAAAAAAAAGAAGTACAAGAAATACAGGAAGAAGTTGTCCGGATTTCGGTCCGAAACCTTGTAGAATTTATATTAAGAGAGGGGGATCTGGACAACCGACAGGGTGGAACCGCGGATCGGGAGGCTATGCTGCTTGGCGGGCGGATTCACCGAAAGATTCAAAGGCAGATGGGAAGCGGATATCATGCGGAAGTGCCTTTGCAGATGATGGTGCCCTGTGAGAAATTGAAGATTGTCGTGGAGGGGCGGGCTGACGGGATTATCGAGGAGAAAGACAGGATTGCGATCGATGAGATCAAGGGCGTCCTGATGGATCTGGAAATGGTCAAAGAACCTAAGATGGTACATTTGGCTCAGGCCAAGTGTTATGCATGTATTTATGCAAAGAAAAGGAATCTTGATGAGATCGGGGTACAGATGACTTACTGTCAGATGGAGACAGAGGAAGTGAAGCGGTTTTACCAGACGTATGGCTGTACAGAGCTGGAGAAATGGTTCTTGAACCTTGTTCATCAGTATGAGAAGTGGGCGCTGTTCCAGATCGAATGGAGGAAGAAGCGCAACGCCTCCATTCGCCGGGTGGAGTTTCCATTTCCTTATCGGGAAGGGCAGAAAGATCTGGTGGTGTCAGTTTACCGTTCCATTTTGAGAAAGAAAAAGCTCTTTATCCAGGCGCCGACAGGAGTAGGGAAGACCATTGCTTCTGTGTTTCCCGCGGTGAAAGCTGTCGGGGAGGGACTTGCCAATCAGATCTTCTACCTGACTGCAAAGACAATTACAAGGACAGTGGCGGAGAAGGCTTTTCTTACCTTGAAAGAGCAAGGGCTCTCCTACAAGGTCATTACTCTGACAGCGAAGGAAAAGATCTGTTTCTGTGAGAAGACCGAGTGTAATCCGGATGCCTGCATCTACGCCAAGGGGCATTTTGACCGGGTCAACGATGCGGTCTTTGACATGCTCACCCATGTTGATGATATGAGCCGGGATCAGATCGAGGCATATGCCAGAAAGCATACGGTCTGTCCTTTTGAGATGGCGCTGGATCTCTCGGTTTGGATGGATGCGGTGATCTGCGATTATAACTACGTCTTCGATCCTAACGCCCATCTGAAGCGGTTTTTCGGGGAGGGGGCGAAGAAGGAATATCTGTTTCTGATTGATGAAGCCCACAATCTTGTGGAGAGAGGACGTTCCATGTACAGTGCGTCTCTTTGTAAGGAGCATATCCTGGAAGTCCGCAAGATTGTCAAAACAGAGGATGCGAAACTGACAAAAGCATTATCGGGTTGTAATGAGCAGCTTTTGATACTGAAGCGGGAGTGTCCGGGGCATGCGCTCTATTCGAGCGTTTCCCATCTGGTGATCCGGCTAATGAATGTGATGAGTGAGGTGGAGCGGTTTTTGGAGGAGTGCCGGAAGGAAGAAATCAGGGAGCAGGTGCTGGATTTGTATTTTGAGATCCGGGATTTTCTATCCATCCATGAAAAGCTGGATGAGAATTATATGATCTACACGGAGCTTACAGAGGATGGGGGGTTTTATGTCCGGCTGTTCTGTGTCAATCCGGCGGTCAATCTCAGCGAATATCTGAATTATGGGGTATGCACTGTCTTTTTTTCGGCGACACTCCTGCCCATACAGTATTATAAGAAGCTTCTGAGCACTCAGACGGATGATTATGCTGTCTACGCCCACACACCATTTCCAGAGGAAAATCGGCGGGTAATGATTGGGACGGACGTGACGACCCGTTATACGAGGCGGAGTGATGAGATGTACCGGAAATACGCCGGGTATTTGCTGGAGACGGTACGGGAAAAGCCGGGGAATTATCTGGCGTTTTTTCCATCCTATCGTTTCTTAAACGACGTCTACGATGCATTTCAGGAAATGAGAAAGCCGGAAGAGGATCTCTTCTGTCTCGTCCAGGATCCGGGGATGACAGAAGAAGAGCGGGAAGAGTTTCTCAACTATTTCGAGGAAGAGCGGGAGGGGACCCTGCTCGGATTTTGTGTGATGGGAGGGATTTTCTCGGAAGGGATTGATTTGACTGACGAAAAACTGATCGGTGCATGGGTTATAGGAACGGGACTTCCACAGGTTTGTCTGGAACGGGAGCTGTTAAAGCAGTATTTCGATGAAAAGGGAATGAGCGGGTTCGATTATGCCTATCTGTATCCGGGGATGAATAAGGTGCTCCAGGCAGCCGGCCGGGTGATCAGGACCGATACGGATCAGGGGATGATCTTTTTGCTGGACGACCGTTTTCAGATGAGCCAGTACCGGGCAGTGTTCCCAAGGGAGTGGAGCCAGGTGAGGAGGATTCGGCTTTCTCAGACAGCGAAAGAAGTGGCTGCATTCTGGGAGGGAACCAGAACGCAGCCACCCGTATCAGACTAATATCCAGGTGTGTTTTCATCAGTGAGAATGGCATCCGGAGAGGATCAAAAGTAGTCCAGAAATGCCTGAACGGAACGGGACATGGGGATCCGGTCATTATAGGCGATCAGGAGCTGTCGCTTTGGCAGCTCTTCTTTTGTCTCCACAATGAAAAGGCCTTCGGAATCTCTGCTTAGGCAGTAATCCGGGATGAACGCGATGCCAAGGCCGATTTTTGCCAGGTCAATCAGAAGGTCATTGCTGCTCAGCTCAATTTCCGGCACCAGATCGAGTTGGTGCTGCTGAAAGAGAGTATGGAGGAATTCACTCGTTGTGCTTTTACGGTCCAGCATAAGAATCGGTTGTTTCAAAAGCTCTTGGTAAGAGAGCTTTTGTCCTTTCAGATGAGAGAAAGAATCGTTGGCCACAAAGACATCCTGGAACGTCTTGATCTTCTTCACAGTAGAAAGCTGGTTGATGTAGTTGTTTGGATAATTGATGAAGATCAAATCCACCTGACCGTTTTCCAGGAGATCCACGCACTTGATGGATGTCTGGTTCGTGACCTTAATGTGAGAGGCCGGAAAACTCCTGTGAAAGCGTTCCAGATAAGGCACAAGGAAGTAACGGCAGATGGTATCACTGGCTCCGATCCGTATTTGACCGCCGATGGAGTTGGACTCTAAGAGCTGATTCTCCCCACGTTTAATCAGATTCATGGCAGGTTCCACATGGCGCAGTAAAATCTCGCCCTCAGGAGTGAGTTGGACTTTCTTCGTGCTGCGGATAAAAAGAACCTGATCCAGTTTTTTCTCCAGTGCCTTGATGGACTGGCTGACGGCAGACTGGGAAATATAAAGCTGTTTGGAGGCCTCGGAGAAACTTAAGCTCGAAGCCACATAGTAAAAGACTTTATATAATTCATAGTTAATATCCATCATAAGTCCTCCTTATAAATTCTATCTTTATTATAAGGAAAGAAAGAGAAAAAAACAAGGTGAAAAAGTTTTACTGGAACGAGGAGCCAGGAGAACGTATAATAGAAAAGGAAGACAGACGGAAAGGACAGGCGGTAATGATGAAAAAAACGAGAATATTCCACGGTTTCCTGGCAGCGGCAGCAGCAGTGTCATTGATCTTGATTCTGCTTTTGAGTGCATTTGAGATGGCAGCATATGGGGACTTTGGCTTTTATGAGAAAGAGTATGAAAAGTATGAGATTCAGAATACTCTTCCCATGGAGATGGATGATATTATGGATGTCACAAAGAAGATGATGGCGTACTTAAAGGGAGACCGGGAGGAGCTTTCTGTGATGACCATCATTGGTGGAGAGCGTCAGGACTTCTTTAATGAACAGGACCGCTTTCATATGGGAGAGGTTCGGGATCTGTTCCTGGCAGGATTTGCCCTTAGGAAAATTGCCGTTGTTGTTCTGGTCATATCGGTGGCGATTTTATTTTTTTTGAAAGCGGATTGGAAGCGGATTCTGCCGAAAGCGTATGAGATTACAGTCTGCGTTTTTCTCGGGCTGGTGGCGGTGCTTGGGATTGCCATTGCGGTGAATTTTGACAGGTGTTTCGTGATCTTTCACGAGCTCTTTTTTGACAATGATTTATGGATGTTTGACCCTGCTTCAGACTATATGATCCGAATGTTGACAGAAGGATTTTTTTTCGACATCACACTGCGGATCGGAGGATTCTTCGTGGCGTTTCTTCTTTTCTTCGAGATCCTTTGTCTGGGAATAAGGATTTGGAGAAAAAGAAAGGGAATTAGAACAGCTTATAAATAAATTTAACTATATTAATTATACTTATCAAGAAAAGTATGGTACACTAGATACAGAATCGAATAATCTTTTTTGAAAGAAGAATGGAGGAACTACATGAGTGGTGTAAAACGTGTATACGCGGAAAAAAAACAGGCGTTTGCCGTACAGGCAAAAGCATTACAGCACGAGATCAAGAGCTACCTGGGAATTCGCGGGGTAACGAATGTCCGTGTGCTGATCCGCTATGATATTGAAAATCTGTCAGACGAGACGTTTGAACGGGCGTGTAATGGTGTGTTTGCGGAGCCTCCGGTAGACACCTTATATAAAGAGATGTTTCCGATGAAGGAGAATGAGCGGGCGTTTTCGATAGAGTATTTGCCAGGGCAGTTCGACCAGAGAGCAGACTCCGCTGTACAGTGTGTGCAGTTCATCCGGGAGGACGAAGAGCCGGTTATTCGGACAGCAACCACATATGTGATTGAGGGAGAGATGACCGATGAGGAATTTGAGGCGGTGAAAGCCCACTGTATCAATCCGGTAGATTCAAGAGAAACAGGCATGGACAAGCCGGAGACACTGGTGACACAGTTTGATGAGCCAAAGGACGTTCGGATTTTTGACGGTTTCCAGTATATGGAAGAGGGACGCTTAAAAGAGCTCTACAATTCGCTGGGACTTGCCATGACATTCAAGGATTTCCTTCATATTCAGAAGTACTTTCA
Source organism: Sellimonas intestinalis (assembly GCF_001280875.1). Taxonomy (GTDB): domain Bacteria; phylum Bacillota; class Clostridia; order Lachnospirales; family Lachnospiraceae; genus Sellimonas; species Sellimonas intestinalis. Next base: position 25,122 of record NZ_LGAJ01000004.1, read on the forward strand.
AGGGGAGGAGAAACGGGATCCGTCTATGACAGAGATCCGAGTGCTGGATACTTACTGGTCTGACCACTGCCGTCATACGACATTCTCCACCGAGCTTACGAAGATTACGTTTGGCGAGGGTATGTACAGAGAACCTATCGAAAAGACGTACCGGGAATATTTACAGACACACAGCGAGATTTTCAAAGGGCGTGAGGATAAGTTTGTCTGCCTGATGGATCTGGCGCTGATGGCGATGCGGAAACTGAAAAAGGAAGGAAAGCTTGCGGATCAGGAAGAGTCTGACGAGATCAACGCATGTAGTATCGTTGTTCCGATCGAGGTAGACGGAAAAGAAGAGGAGTGGCTTGTAAACTTTAAGAATGAGACACACAACCATCCGACGGAAATAGAGCCGTTCGGTGGTGCGGCAACCTGCCTTGGCGGGGCCATCCGCGATCCACTCTCAGGACGTACTTATGTATACCAGGCGATGCGTGTGACAGGTGCCGCGGATCCGACCGTGTCCGTGAAAGATACACTGAAAGGAAAGCTTCCTCAGAAGAAGCTTGTTAGAGAGGCCGCACACGGATACAGTTCCTATGGCAACCAGATCGGACTTGCTACGGGAATGGTAAAGGAAATCTATCATCCCGACTATGTGGCAAAGCGTATGGAGATCGGGGCTGTCTTAGGCGCCGCTCCGAGACGTGCAGTCATCCGTGAGACGTCCGATCCGGGTGATATCATTATCTTGCTTGGCGGACGGACCGGAAGGGACGGATGCGGCGGAGCGACCGGTTCCTCTAAGGTACACACCGAAGAGTCCATCGAGACGTGCGGCGCAGAGGTGCAGAAAGGAAATGCTCCGACTGAGCGTAAGATCCAGAGAATGTTCCGCAGAGAAGAAGTCAGCCGGCTCATTAAGAAATGTAATGACTTCGGAGCGGGCGGTGTTTCCGTAGCGATCGGAGAGCTTGCGGATGGTCTGAGAGTGGATCTTGACAAAGTACCGAAGAAATATGCCGGACTTGACGGAACAGAGATCGCTATCTCCGAGTCTCAGGAGCGTATGGCAGTTGTCGTAGATCCGAAGGACGTAAAACAGTTTTTGGATTATGCAAAAGAGGAAAACCTGGAGGCAGTAGAAGTAGCTGTTGTAACCGAGGAGCCGCGTCTGGTGCTTTCCTGGAGAGGAAAAGAGATTGTCAATATTTCCCGTGCGTTCCTGGACACGAATGGAGCCCATCAGGAAACAGAAGTTTTCGTAGAGATTCCGTCTGAAGAGGGCAATATCCTCACAGAGAGAAAGGATGTGCCGGACGTCAGGGCGGCATGGCTTTCAACTTTAAAAGATCTGAATGTATGTTCCCAGAAAGGTCTGGTGGAAATGTTCGACGGCTCTATTGGAGCGGGATCTGTATTTATGCCGCATGGTGGAAAATATCAGCTTACCGAGACGCAGGCCATGGTGGCGAAACTTCCGGTACTGACAGGCAAATGCGATACGGTTTCCATGATGAGCTTTGGGTTTGATCCTTATCTTTCCAGTTGGAGTCCGTACCACGGGGCAATCTATGCTGTGACAGAGTCCATCGCAAAGATCGTGGCGGCCGGCGGAGACTATCAGAAGATTCGCTTCACATTCCAGGAATACTTCCGCAGAATGACGGAAGATCCGAAGAGATGGAGTCAGCCGTTTGCGGCTCTGCTTGGCGCTTACAGCGCACAGATCGGATATGGCTTACCATCTATCGGAGGAAAGGACAGTATGTCCGGTACGTTCCAGGATATCGATGTACCGCCGACCCTTGTTTCTTTTGCAGTTGATATTGCGAAAACCGGGGATATGATTACACCGGAACTGAAAACAGCGGGTAATAAGCTTGTATGGCTTCGGATTGAGAAGGACTCCTACAGTCTGCCGGTATATGCTCAGGTGATGGATCAGTATGGAAAGTTCCACGAGGACATTCAGAATGGCAATATTGTTTCCGCCTACGCTTTGGATCGCCATGGAATGGCGGCGGCAGTCAGCAAGATGGCTTTTGGGAATGGCATGGGTGTGAAGATCGAGCACAATCTCGATCCAAGAGAGTTTTTTGCGCCTGGATTCGGAGATCTGATTGCGGAAGTACCGGCGGACAAAGTAGGAAAACTTGCCGTTACGTATACCGTGATTGGCGAAGTAACAGACGATGGTATCTTCTCTTATGGAAATACAAAGGTGACACTCAAAGAAGCCGAGTCAGTATGGAAAGCGCCGCTGGAAAATGTATTTGCGACCATATCAGGTGAGGAGACGGCTCCGGTTCTTACCGGAATTGCACCGGAAGATGAAGATGCGGTCATTACAGAAGACGGATGCTATAACACGAAGAATGTGTATATCTGCGGGCACAAGATTGCCCAGCCGACTGTATTCATTCCGGTATTTCCGGGTACGAACTGTGAGTACGACAGCGCCAGAGCATTTGAGCGTGCGGGGGCAAAGGTAATCACAAAAGTATTTCGTAATCTGGATGCAGCGGATATTCGCGACTCGGTTGCAGAGTTTGAAAAGGCCATCGGGCAGTCGCAGATTATTATGTTCCCGGGCGGATTTTCCGCAGGGGATGAGCCGGACGGCTCCGCGAAATTCTTTGCGACAGCGTTCCAGAATGAAAAGATGAAAGAGGCGGTAGAAAAGCTTCTGGAAGAGAGGGACGGACTGGCGCTCGGTATCTGTAACGGATTCCAGACACTGATTAAGCTTGGATTGGTTCCGCACGGAAATATCGTGGGACAGACAAAGGATGCCCCGACATTGACGTATAATACGATCGGACGTCATATTTCCAAGATGGTCTACACAAAAGTAGTGTCGAACAAGTCCCCATGGCTTCAACTGGCAGAGCTTGGCGGTGTTTACACGAACCCGGCTTCTCACGGAGAAGGACGCTTTGTGGCAAATGAAGAGTGGCTTACAAAACTTTTCGCAAACGGACAGGTGGCGACACAGTACTGTGACCTGGACGGCAACGTGACAATGGAAGAAGAGTGGAACGTCAACGGCTCCTACTGCGCAATCGAGGGTATCACAAGCCCGGACGGGCGAGTACTCGGAAAGATGGCGCACTCCGAGCGTAGAAGCGACGGCGTAGCGATCAATATTTACGGAGAACAGGATCTGAAAATTTTTGAATCCGGCGTTGCTTACTTCGAATAAATAAGTGATTGAATAAAAAGGAGACAGATTCCAAAAACAGGATCTGTCTCCTTTATTTAGAGAAGAGAGCGTATCATCGGTTCTTTCATTTGCTTTTTCCTAAACAGGAATGATCGAGATTCGGCTGGGCTTTGGATTGGTGGATTTTTTCTGTTCCGGCGGCGATTGCCGTTTCGTAATACCAGCATTTATAGTTGACAGTATCTAAAATTTTCTGTAATTCTGCCATCTGTTGTTTTACAACTCGTCTGCGTTCCAAAAACATGTCATATCTCTGCTGTAAGGAGGAGTCTCCTTGTTCCAGCCAACTGCTGAACTGACGTATCTCTTTGATAGACATACCGGTTTTTTTCAGACAATCTATGATACGAAGCGTAGCAATATCTTTTTCGGTAAAAATCCGATATCCTGATGCCAGTCGTTCTACAAATGGCAGTAAACCCTCTTTGTCGTAATAGCGGATAGTACTTGTCGGGACGCCCATGATCCGGGCTGCGTCCTTTATGGTGTATTTGTTTTTTCCCATATGATCTTGCTCCTTAAATTTTGAAAAATTTCTCAAAAAACATTGACTATAAACTCAAGTTTAATGTTATGCTGAAATCAATCAAAAGTCAAGGAGGATATTTATGTTAGGAAATTTTTCGTACTGTAACCCTACAAAACTATATTTTGGCGAGGACGCTCTTGAGAATTTAATTGTTGAACTGGCCAAATACGGAAATAATGTCGCTCTTGTTTACGGAAGCGGCTCAATTAAAAAAAACGGAATTTATGATGAAATCATGGATATTCTAAAATCCGCGGGTAAAACGGTGTCAGAGATAGCAGGTGTTATGCCGAATCCAACTGTTCACAAGCTTTATGAAGGAGTTGAAATTGCAAGAACACATAAGGTCGACTTTATCCTTGCTGTGGGTGGGGGCTCCGTAGTGGACTATGCAAAAGCCCTGTCTGTCTCCATTCACTGTGAAGAAGATCCGTGGGAGAAATATTATGCCCGATTTGAAGAGCCGGTCTGTGAAATAGTTCCTGTGGGCGTTGTGCTTACTATGGTTGGCACGGGATCGGAAATGAATACAGGCGCAGTGATCACATATCCCGAAAAGAAACTGAAAATCGGTCATGTGTTTACGGATGAAAGGATTATGCCGAAATTTTCCATTTTAAATCCCAGATACACTATGAGTCTTCCGAAAAATCAGATGATTGCAGGCATTTATGATATATTTAATCATATTTGCGAGCAGTATTTTTCCGGTGAGGACGACAATACGAGCGATTATATCAGTGAAGGCTTAATGAAAAGCGTGATTCATTCCAGCCGTATTGCAATCAAAGACAAGAATGATTATGAAGCGAGAAGTAATCTTATGTGGTCGGCTACCTGGGCGTTGAACACGTTGGTGTCAAGAGGGAAAAGCACCGATTGGATGGTGCATATGATTGGACAGTCGGTGGGGGCGTGCAGTAACGCTACACACGGTATGACATTATCAGCGGTTTCTTTGCCATATTATAAAATGATTATGCCATACGGCATACGGAAATTTGCCCGTTTTGCCGTGAATGTCTGGGATATTTCTCCTGACGGGAAAAATGAGGAAGAGCTTGCCAAGGAAGGTTTGTCTGCTATGGAAGCGTGGATGGAAGAGCTTGGTCTTGCTATGAAACTTTCTGAAATAGGAGTGACAATGGAAATGATCGATGATATTGTCAATGGTACACTGATTATGGAGGGCGGCTATAAAGTACTTTCCAAAGAGGATGTCAGGAAAGTGCTGATGCAGTCTATGTAAGGGAGGAGATGCGGACATTGCAATTTCATATTCACAGTTTAAACGGTTGGTCTTCAGAGACGAACCGTTTTTCTTATTTCATAGGAGACTGCGTTCCTATGAAATAAGAAATGCTCCGCGTGGATCGCACTGCGGTGGAGTGGGAGCTGCCGCTGAAGCGGCCGCCGCAGGCGTAGAATCCTGTCAAACAGGATTCTTTTTTATGTGAGAAGTCTTAATATTTGGAAGGGCACTTGACATTCTGCTGTTTATCATATAACATGAAATAAACTTCATGTGAAGTTTGCTTCATGCAAGAAGGGATGTGGGATATGAAAACACGGATAAGAGAATTACGAAATGCAATGGGAATTACGCAACAGCAGTTAGCGGATTTCGTTCATGTTTCAAGCCGGACAATTATATCAATCGAAAAAGGACAGTACAGCCCATCGCTAATGCTTGCTTACCGTATGGCACAGGTATTTCATACAACTGTTGAAGATTTATGCTGCTTAAAAGAAAATAAGGAGATAGAGGATAAGAATTATGAGAATCTATAATAAAAGGAAATTTTTTATTGGAATTGGAGAATTCATATTATCTATTGTTGCATTTGTAACCATGTTTATAACCCGAACAATAGATATAAAATTTATTGTAGTCAATGTGATCGTTTTTACTCTTGGTATTGTGAATATTTCGAGAAGTCTTTCAAAATCAGATACGGCAGAAGATATTATAGAAGAAAATGACGAGAGAAATAGACTTATCAGCCTGCGCATTAACAATATGCGTTATAAAATATTGATTGTGGTAATCTACATATCTGTTGTCGCAGGTATGCTGGCGTATGGAGTAACAAGAAATATAAACATAGTTATCGCGTTACTGCCATTGCTTCTTCTATTGTGTATCTGGTTTCTTTCTTCTTTTATCTTAGCTTTTTATTACGAGAAGAAGTGTTAAAGCAAGAAGCCCATTCTGTGGGGCACCGATTTGACAGGAGTTAAGGCGGTGAGTATAATAAAAACGTAAATTTGCCTGTTGATGCAATGAAGGGGGAAGCAATATGCCGTCCAGCAGAATCGGAAAATATATTTCAATTTTAAACCGCCAGTCTCAGAAGTATCTTCATCATCTAGTGGAGCAGTACGGAATCGGATATTCCAGTTACTATTTTGTGATGTACATTGGGTCCAATCCGAAATGCAGCCAAAGAGAGATGTGCGATTCTATGGCGATGGATCAGGCCATGGCCACAAGGGAGATGAGAAGGCTGGAGCAGTGCGGATATATTATCCGGGAAAAGCGTCCGGGCAATGCGAAGACCTATGAGATTTCTCTTTCTGATAGCGGGCAGAGGCTGTACCGGGAGTTAAAGAATAAGCTGATGGAGTGGTGGGGAGAGCTGCTTGAGGAGTGTGCAATCGATCCGGAGCCATTTTCAGAACAGCTTCGGATCATGGCAAAGGCCGCCTATCAAAAAGCCGGAGGAACGGAAAGCGAGGGAAAACGCACCGAAAAGATGCGATAAAAAATTCTTGACAATACGAAAAAAATGCTTTAAAGTGTTAAAGAAGAAAAGCGGAGCACGAAAATGCAGGCTTTTTTAGGAGAGAATAGGAGGACGATATTATGTCATATGTAGATGAAGTGATTGACCTTGTAGTGAAGAAGAATCCGCATGAGCCTGAGTTTCACCAGGCTGTAAAAGAAGTTCTGGAATCACTTAGGGTTGTGATTGAGGCAAACGAAGAAAAATACAGAAAAGAAGCATTGCTTGAAAGACTGACGGAGCCGGAACGACAGATTCTCTTCCGTGTACCGTGGGTGGACGATAATGGGCAGGTACACGTCAACAAGGCATACCGCGTACAGTTCAACAGTGCGATTGGACCATACAAGGGAGGTCTCAGACTTCATCCATCCGTCAACTTGAGTATTATTAAGTTCCTCGGATTTGAGCAGATTTTCAAAAACTCCCTGACCGGACTTCCGATCGGAGGCGGCAAAGGCGGATCTGACTTTGACCCGAAAGGAAAATCCGACAGAGAGATCATGGCATTCTGCCAGAGCTTTATGACAGAACTTTGTAAATATATCGGAGCGGACACAGACGTGCCGGCGGGAGATATCGGAACAGGAGCAAGAGAGATCGGTTACATGTTCGGACAGTACAAGAGAATCCGCGGCGTGTTTGAAGGCGTTCTCACGGGAAAGGGACTGACTTTCGGAGGATCCCTCGTCCGGACAGAAGCGACCGGATACGGGTTATTATATTTCACAGAAGAGATGTTGAAACTTGCCGGCAAGGATATGAAGGGTAAGGTGGTCGCTATCTCGGGAGCGGGAAATGTTGCTATCTACGCTGCAGAAAAGGCAATGCAGATGGGAGCAAAGGTTGTGACAATGAGTGATTCTACCGGGTGGATCTATGATCCGGAAGGCATTGATCTGGACGCTGTCAAAGAGATCAAAGAGGTCAAACGTGCAAGACTTACCGAGTACAAGGAATACCGTCCGAACTCCGAGTACCACGACGGCGTCGGCGTTTGGTCTGTCAAATGTGACGTGGCGCTTCCTTGTGCAACTCAGAACGAGCTTCATCTTGAGGACGCGAAGCAGCTTGTGGCAAACGGATGTATCGCGGTAGCTGAGGGAGCCAATATGCCGACAACGATGGAGGCGACAGAATATTTACAGGCAAACGACGTTCTCTTCGCTCCTGGAAAAGCATCCAACGCTGGCGGTGTTGCGACATCTGCTTTGGAGATGTCACAGAACAGCGAGCGTCTGAGCTGGTCCTTTGAAGAAGTAGATGAGAAGCTGAAGACGATCATGGTAAACATCTGCCACAATGCGGCGGATGCGGCAAAAAGATATGGATGTGAGGGAAACTACGTAGCCGGAGCAAACATCGCAGGCTTTGAAAAAGTAGCGACGGCTATGGAAGCACAGGGAATCGTCTAAGATAGTAACTATGCAGCCATACCGCTCAGATTCGCCAGTTGCGCTGCTTTTTCGCAAGATAGAAAAAAGATAAAAAAAGTGTTGACATTTCCTGGATGATAATAGTATAATAATCAAGCGGGTTGCGAAAGCGACCCGCAGGATATGGGATCTTAGCTCAGCTGGGAGAGCATCTGCCTTACAAGCAGAGGGTCATAGGTTCGAGCCCTATAGGTCCCATTTCGTAAGAAATTACGAAACATACGGCGGGATAGCTCAGTTGGCTAGAGCATACGGTTCATACCCGTAGTGTCGCTGGTTCGAATCCAGTTCCCGCTATTCATATGGGATCTTAGCTCAGCTGGGAGAGCATCTGCCTTACAAGCAGAGGGTCATAGGTTCGAGCCCTATAGGTCCCATTTCTTATGAAAACAAAACATATGGCGGGATAGCTCAGTTGGCTAGAGCATACGGTTCATACCCGTAGTGTCGCTGGTTCGAATCCAGTTCCCGCTACTATACCATGGGAAGAGATAGAGGCGTCGCAAATGTGCGACGTCTCTTTTTGGTATGAGCGGTTTCCAAAAACGATTGTAATTACCGGAGCTTTCAGATATAATATTGGAAAATCGTAAGAAAAGGGGAAAGATATGGAATTACGACTGAATCATGTGAAAAAATCGTTTGGGGATAAAACGGTTTTAGATGACTGCTCATTTGTGTTTCAGCAGGGGAAAATCTACGGGCTTCTTGGGCGGAACGGCGCGGGAAAGACGACGTTATTTAATTGTCTGAGTGATGAGATCCAGCCAGACATGGGAAATGCTCTGATCTGTGATGATGAGGGGGAGCATGTGCTGCTGCCGGATGAGATCGGATATGTGTTTTCGGTTCCGGTACTTCCGGATTTTCTGACCGGAGAAGAGTTCGTCCGGTTTTTCATGGATATTAACCGGGATCGGATCGAGACGGGAGCGAGTGCGGAGACATATTTCGACCTCGTACAGATTGACCCGGAGGACCGGAGAAAGTTGATCAAGGGGTATTCTCATGGAATGAAAAATAAGTTACAGATGATCTGTTTTATGATCTCGCGGCCTCCGGTCATTTTGCTGGATGAGCCGCTGACTTCGCTCGATGTGGTTGTGGCGCTGGAGATGAAGCAGCTTCTCCGCAGGATGCAGAAGAATCATGTGATTATTTTCTCCACCCACATTTTACAGCTTGCGACAGATCTGTGTGACGAGATTGTCGTATTAAGTGAGGGCAGGCTTCGCCAGATCGACCATGAGATGTTAAAGAGCAAGGATTTTGAGGAACAGATCATTGAATTGTTGAAAGATGAGGAGAAGCATGAGTAGAGCGTTACGTCAGATTGTTATGATGCGGGCCACCATTATGACAAATACCTTTTTGTATTATCTGAAAAGACTGTGGCTCATTGGAAAGCTGGTTCCTGACCGTGTGTACGGTAATCCGGATTTCAAGATTGTGCTTGCGGTGCTGTTTACCATTGTAGGACAGGTAGTCAGTCTGACCTGCAAAGTGCTTTATGTACTGGTTATGGTGGTACTGCCGACGTGGATGATGAAAAGAGTACATGTGGACGCGTTTGACTATATGGTTCAGATTTTATTTTTCCTGTCGTGTTTGATGGGACCGCTCCAGGACAGTGTCGTGTTCCAGGTGACAAAAGAGAAGTTTACTTGTATCCGCTACATGAAGATGGACGCTCAGAAAGCAGTCAAAGCGGTTTTATGTTACCGGTACATACCGTTTGCGTTTTATTTTCTCATTGCGGTAGTGGGAGGCGCCTGGTTCCTGGGCGGGAGTGTGTGGAACGGCATTTGTCTGTGGCTTGTGATTGTGATGTTCCGGGCAGCGGGCGAGGCGTTCCAGGTATGGTATTTTGACAGAACGGGTATTATATTTTCCAGAAGATATGGATGGGTCTGGATCGTCATCGGTCTTTCCCTTGTGTGTGCCTATAGTTGCTGGGCAGTAGATCCGTTTGTGAGGGCAGCATGGCTGTTTCATCCGATTTGTCTGGTTCTGATATGTGGTATGGGGATTGTTTCCATCTGGTACTTGATGGCAGGGTATCAGGGATACCGGCAGAAGCTTCACCGGACTATGGAAGAGAAATGGATGCTGTCTTCGATTATGAAGCAGTCCGGGCAGGAATCAATAGAAAAAGAAGTCGGGGTGCGGGAGCGGGATCTTAAGGTGAATACCTCCCGGATGGCCGGGATTAAGAAACTTCATGGATATGCCTATTTTAACGCCTTATTTTTCCTGAGACATGAGCGGCAGATCAAGAGACCAATGTATTACCGGCTGGCAGTGGTGGGGATCTGCTTTTTGGGCGGTGTGACGCTTCGGATCTTTTCACCGGAGGCGGCGTACCTCGCGGGTATCAATCTTCCGGAATTTTTGCCGCTTCTTGTGTTTATCATGTACATGATGACCGTTGCGGACAAGGCGTGTAAAGTCATGTTTTATAACTGTGATAAGAGTATGCTGAGGTTTGGATTCTACCGCAATCCCAAGACGCTGCTATCCATGTTTCGGATCCGGCTGATCCAGGTGGCAAAGTACAATATGATGATCGGCGCGGCCATCTGTGCGGCAGTCGTCGTATTCCGGATGGTGTGCGGTATCTGGGAATTTGATGGAAACATGGCGTTATTCTGTTTAGCAGTTTTGGTGCTTTCCGTATTTTTCACTGTTCACCATCTCTTTTTGTATTATGTCTTCCAGCCATACTCGGAGGAAATGAATGTGAAGAATCCGTTTTTCTGGGCATTTAACATGGTAATTTATGCTGTCTGCTTTTTTTGCTATGAGATCCAGACAGGAGGTGTCTTCTTTACGATGGGTGTGCTGGCTGTGACGACTGCTTATATTATCGTTGCGCTGATGCTGGTATATCGGTTTGCTCCGAAAATGTTTCGTGTAAAATAACTGCCCTTTTGCGGGAAATGTGATAAAATAGGGTCAGCAGAGACAAGGAGGAGGAAAAGGATGAAGAACAACCGTATAAGGCGGATTTTGATGGTGGCCGCCGGTATTTACCTGGCTTACACAGGCTTTGATCTTACGAGAGCGGTCATCGGAAGTTCCGAAAAGAATAAATGGGTCTTTCTGGCGTTTGCCGTGCTCTTTCTTGTGTTTGGAGCGACGGTTATTGTTATGAATGTCAGAGGCATGATACAGGATTACAAAGATGGCAGGAGAGAGAAAAAATCAGAAGACAGAGAGGAGGATTCTTATTGCGAATAGGGATGGGATATGATGTCCATAAACTGACAGAAGGAAGAGAGTTGATTTTGGGAGGGGTAAAGATTCCTTATGAGAAAGGATTGCTTGGTCATTCGGATGCGGATGTGCTGCTCCATGCGGTGATGGACGCCCTGCTTGGTGCTGCGTCCCTCGGTGATATCGGGCTGCACTTTCCGGATACCGATGAAGCCTACCGGGGAGTTTCCAGCTTAAAGCTTCTTAAGCGGGTTGGGGAGCTTTTGGACGAGCATCTTTATGTGATTGAAAATATTGACGCCACGATCATTGCAGAGCGGCCGAAGATGCGTCCGTATATTGATGAGATGAGGGAAAATATTGCCAGAGCACTGACGCTCGATGTGGATCAGGTGAATATCAAGGCGACGACGGAAGAAGGGCTTGGATTTACCGGTAAAGGGGAAGGCGTTTCCTCCCAGGCAATTTGCTGTATTGAGAAAATGACGAATTTCAGCTATGATGTGACGGAGCAGGGTACAGGATGCCGGAACTGCCAGGGATGCGGCATATCCAAAGGACAGGTGATATGATGCGGATCCGAAAGCTTACGAAGGCGGAACATGGAGTCACCCGTATTCTCTGGGAGGAAGTCTTTACCGAAGATGAAGATGCGTTTTTAGACTACTATTATGAAGTGAAAGCAACTGAGAATACGATCTACGTCATCGAGGACGATGCGGGCGATCCGCTCTCCATGCTACAGCTCAATCCGTATTCAGTCCGTTTCGGAAAGAAAGACCGGACGCTGCATTATATCGTTGCGGTAGCTACAAGAGAGAAGTACCGGGGGCGGGGATATATGAGAGAGCTTCTGGAAACATCGGCCAGCGAAATGTACCGTGACGGGGAGCCGTTTACTTTTCTTATGCCGGCGGCGGAGGCGATTTACTATCCGCATGGATTCCGTTTCGTTTATCGTCAACGACAGATAGATGGCAAGGTGAAAGATGGTCTGGTTGGAGAAGGAACGGTGCGTCCGGCCACCTTGTCAGACTGCCATGCCCTTGCCCGGTTTGCGGAGGAGGTCTTAAGTGAGACAGAATGGGTCCGGGCGGTCCGAACGGAGGAGTATTACCGGACGCTTGTAAAAGAGCAGCAAAGTGAAGGGGGCAGGATTCTTGTCACTGAGTGTAAAGGACAGATCCGGGGATTTGTCCTTTATGGATACTGGGAAGGAAAAGCAGAGCTTCGGGAGCCGTTCGTTTATCAGGAGAAGGACTGGCAAAGTCTGGCTGCCTTTCTGGAAAAGGAGCCGGTGGACAGGCTCCATATCACAGGTATTCTCCCACGGCTGGAGCCGTGGATCGAAAGGAGTCTCGCCGAACCGGTCAAAAAAGATGTGCCGATGATTATGGCGCGGATTGTGCATTTGGGACAGTTTCTCGAAAGTTTTCGGGCGAAGGCGGATTTTACTGTCAAAATTCAGGTGGAGGATGAACGGATCCCGGAAAATACAGGGTGCTGGGAGGTTTACGGAGAAAACGGAGCGTTTCTGAGAGCCGAAAAGCAGGAAGAGACTACTTCCGGTGATACAGACGAAAAAGTCACCCCGGGAGACCTTGTGACCGCGCTGTTTGGATATGACGACAAGAAGGGCAGGAATAAGAACGAGGAGAAGGACACTGAAAAGGACGGAAGGAGTGTAGGGACGAATCTTCGGATCCTGGCAGATGGTGTAGTTGCAGCTCCACCAGTCTTCCTGAACGAGATAGTCTGATGGAAGTTCAAGCTGCGGATCCAAACCGCATGACGGAATCGTTGTCATGTTTGACAGAAATGTGTGGAATAGGAGTTGACAAAGAGGCTGTTATCCCATACACTATAAAAACAGAAGGATAGGAAAAGGTGAAGAACGGGAAGAGTAGCATATGCATGCTTTACAGAGAAGGAAGGTCATCGGCTGAGAGCCCTCCGAAAGAACGGATATGTGAAGTGCGCCCGGGAGCCGGATCTGTGAAAAGAGAGTAGCAGACCACGTAAGCAGTCGTTACCTGCATACATGAGTGAAAAGGGCGGACGCCCTTTTTAATAGAGTGGAACCGCGGATCAACTTCGTCTCTAAGCCAGGGACGAAGTTTTTTATATCATTGGAAAGTCCTTCGGACTGACGGATCTATCAATAAAAAAAGGAGGAGAAAGAAAATGAAACTGTACAACACAATGACACGAAAAAAAGAAGAGTTCGTGCCTCTGGAAGAGGGAAAGGTAAAGATGTATGTGTGTGGTCCGACCGTTTACAATTTCATTCACATCGGAAACGCAAGACCGATGATTGTTTTCGATACGGTACGCCGCTATTTTGAATACAAAGGATATGAGGTGAAATTTGTCTCTAACTTTACAGACGTGGACGATAAGATCATCAAGAAAGCACTGGAAGAAGGTGTGACGGCAGATGAGATTGCGGGACGCTATATTGAGGAGTGCAAAAAGGATATGGAATCCCTTAATGTAAAACCGGCGACTGCCAATCCGATGGCGACGCAGGAGATAGGCGGCATGATCCAGATGATTGGGGAGCTGATCGAAAAGGGTCATGCGTATGAGAAAAACGGAACCGTGTATTTCCGAACAAGGAGTTTTAAGGACTATGGAAAGCTCTCCCACAAAAATCTGGACGACCTGAAGTCCGGTGGAAGGGAGCTTCTCGTATCAGGCCAGGATGAAAAGGAAGATCCGCTGGATTTCGTACTCTGGAAACCGAAAAAGGACGGAGAGCCGTACTGGGACGCACCATGGAGCAAGGGCCGCCCGGGCTGGCACATTGAGTGTTCTGAGATGTCCAGAAAATATCTGGGCGAGCAGATCGATATCCATGCCGGCGGGGAAGATCTGATTTTCCCGCATCACGAAAATGAGATTGCTCAGTCTGAAGCATGCAATGGTAAAGAATTTGCACATTACTGGATGCACAATGGATTTTTAAATATTGACAATAAGAAGATGTCCAAATCCCTTGGTAATTTCCGTACTGTCCGGGAAATCGGTGAACAGTATGATCTGCAGGTATTCCGCTTTTTCATGTTGAGCGCCCATTACAGAAGCCCGCTGAATTTCAGCGCCGAGCTGATGGAGGCGGCAAAGAACAGCTTCGGGCGGATCACCAATGCGGTAGACCATCTGAAACATTTGATAGACACAACAAAGACAGAAACAATGACGGAAGCGGAAATAGAGCAGGAAAAGAAAAGCGAAGAGTTTGTGGCGGATTTTGAAAAAGCCATGGAGGATGATTTTAACACGGCGGACGCCATCACAGCCATCTTTGAGCTTGTGAAATTTGCCAATACAACGGCCGATGGAGAGAGCTCCAAAGTATACACAAAGGCACTTCTTGACCGGATTGTGAGTCTGTGCGATATTCTGGGACTGATCGTAGAAAAAAAGGAAGAGATGCTGGATGCGGATATCGAAGCGCTCATTGAGGAACGGACCCAGGCAAGAAAGGAAAAGAACTTCAAGCGTGCTGATGAGATCCGGGATGAGCTTCTGGAAAAGGGAATTGTCTTAAAGGACACAAGAGAAGGAGTACAATGGAAACGAGTATAACGATGGAACTGGACGCCTATTTGTGTGAAGTATTTCAAAGTGAAGACCATGACATCAGAAGTTATTCGTCGCTGTCTCTGGCGTTTATCGGAGACTGTGTGTATGATCTGATGATCAAGTCACTGATTATCCGGAAGGGGAACCGTCCGGTCAACGCCATGCAAAAAGAGACGAGCCGACTTGTGCAGGCGTCCGCCCAGTCTTCTATGATGCGTGTTATGCAAGAGCATCTCACGGAGGAGGAACACGCTGTCTACCGAAGAGGCCGTAATACAAAGTCCGTCTCCCCGGCAAAAAACCAGTCCATCACGGATTACCGCAGGGCAACAGGATTTGAGGCGCTGATCGGGTATCTCTATCTGCAAAAGGAATATAGACGGATTGTAGATCTGATAAAAATCGGCCTGAAGGGCCTGGAGGAAAACGATGAAAGAGCAGAATAATAGGAACGAATCGATGATTGAAGGGAGAAACGCTGTATTGGAAGCGTTCCGCTCCGGAAAGACGGTAGATAAACTTTACATTCTGGACGGATGTCAGGACGGGCCTGTGCGTACGATCGTCCGGGAGGCAAAAAAGCGTGATACCATTTTGAACTTTGTGACGAAAGAGCGCCTGGATCAGCTTTCCGAGACAAAAAAACACCAGGGCGTCATTGCAATGACGGCGGCTTACGAATATTCGGATATTGAGGAAATGTTTGCTCTGGCCGAGAAGAAAGGGGAAGATCCGTTTTTGATCCTCCTGGATAATATTGAGGACCCGCACAATTTAGGCGCCATTATCAGAACAGCAAATCTGGCAGGAGCCCACGGAGTTATCATTCCAAAGCGCCGCGCGGCGGGATTGACAGCGACGGTTTCCAAGACGTCCGCCGGAGCTCTTAATTATACACCGGTAGCTAAGGTCACCAATCTGGCAAAGACGATGGAAGAGCTGAAAGGGAGAGGACTCTGGTTTGTCTGTGCCGATATGGACGGTGATGCCATGTACGATGTGAACCTAAAAGGGCCGATCGGGCTTGTGATCGGAAACGAGGGAGAAGGTGTTTCCAGACTGGTCAGGGAGACTTGTGATTTTACCGCTTCAATCCCGATGAGAGGGGAGATCGATTCTCTCAACGCATCGGTGGCAGCGGGTGTGCTGGCATACGAGATTGTCCGTCAGAGGACCAGATAAAGGAGATTTAAGGTGATGACGGATTATGAGAAAAAAACAGATGAAGAACTTATCATGGACTTTCGAGGCGGGGATACGGCGATCATGGATTATCTTCTGGAGAAATATAAGCCTATGGTAAAGAAAAAGGCAAAAGCCATGTATTTGCTCGGAGGAGACAGCGATGATCTGATCCAGGAAGGGATGATCGGTTTGTTTAAAGCGGTGCGGGATTATGATTCGGCCCAGGAGGCTTCTTTTGGTACGTTCGCCCAGATCTGCGTGACGAGGCAGCTCTATTCGGCTATCCGGGCTTCCAGGAGAAAAAAACACCTTCCTTTGAATTCTTACATTTCCCTCTATGATAATGAGGAGATTTCCGAGGAGAAAGAGTCTGAGCTGATTCAGATACAGAATATAGCCTCCACCAATAATCCGGAGGATCTGGTGATTCACAAGGAGTCCGAAGACTCTTTTATGAATGAGCTGGAAGGGAATTTAAGTGAACTGGAGCGAAAGGTTTTGTATCTTCACCTTCTTGGAACGGATTACCGGACGATCGCAAAACTTTTAGGAAAGAGCCCGAAGGCTGTGGACAATGCGCTGCAACGGATCAAAACAAAAGCGGAAGAGCTGCTGACTTCTATTTAAAAATAGTACAAACTGCCAAAAACCATTCTGTCAGTAAGAACAGGTTTTTGGCAGTTTTTTTGTAAATATCAGTGAAAAAAACATTGACAGCTCAAGAAAAAACGCTTATAATCCTACTGTTAGGAAACGAACAAAATAACAGGGGTGGAAATCATGGACAAAGAATTCAAAGAGGAGCGTGAGAACCATGTCGGCCGGATGATCCATATGCTGTCTCACCAGCTCAAGAGGCGAGGGGCGGTGCCGGAGATGGAGACCGGGCTGACGCCGATGCAGAAGCACATCCTGACTTTTATTCTGTTTGAGACGATGGAACGCGATCTTTATCAGCGGGATATCGAGGAGGAGTTCCGGATCCGCAGATCCACCGCAAGCGGGATCCTGAAGCTGATGGAGAAGAATGGTTTCATCTACCGCAAAAGCGTTGCAAGAGACGCCAGACTCAAACAGATTGTCCCGACTGAGAAGGCCGAGAAGTTCCGGATGGATATTCTGATGAATATCAAAGAGACGGAACGGAGACTGACGGAGGGGATTCCGAAGCCGGATCTGGAAGTGTGTCTCAAGGTTCTTCGTCACATGCTCCTTAATCTGTCAGGAGAAGGACAGATCAAATGAAAAATTATGGGAGGTAGAGATGAACAGAAAACTTTTTAAATCAATCCGGGAATACAAAAAAGAATCCGTTCTTGCACCATTATTTGTCATTCTGGAAGTCTTCATGGAAGTGCTGATTCCGCTTCAGATGGCAAAGATTATCGATATTGGGATCCAGGACGGGAATCTTCCTTACATTATCAAGATGGGGGTCATTCTGGTCATCATGGCAATGCTGGCGCTCTGGTTCGGCGTAAAAGCCGGAACCTATGCGGCCAGAGCTGGCGCAGGATACGCAAAGAACCTGCGGCATGACATATTTTACAAGGTTCAGGAGTTTTCCTTTAAAAACATCGACCATTTTTCCACATCCAGCCTTGTAACCCGTATGACGACAGATGTGACCAACGTACAGATGGCATACATGATGAGTATCCGTCTCCTTGCGAGAGCGCCGATTATGATTGTGCTCTCCTGGATTATGACTTTGACGATCAATGTCAAGATCGCTTTATTGTTCCTCGTTGTCATTCCGCTTCTCGGCGGCACGCTGATCTTTATCGCAAAGAAAGCGCACCCGCATTTTATCGCTGTGTTTGATGAGTACGACGTTCTGAACAATGTCGTGCAGGAAAATGTCAATGCGGCGCGTGTCGTAAAAGCATACGTAAGAGAAGACTATGAGATCAAAAAATTCCATAAGATTTCCAAAAAGGTATTTGATCTCTTTACAACAGCGGAGAAGATCGTTGCGTGGAACTCCCCTACGATGCAGTTCTTTGTATACACCGTCGTACTTTGCATGGTACTGATCGGTGGACGGGATATCGTATTCCAAACGATGGAGACCGGAGAGCTGACCAGCGTGATCGTGTATGCGCTTCAGATTCTGTCTTCATTGATGATGGTATCCTTTGTCTTCGTTATGATTATGATTGCCGAGGCGTCCAGCGACCGTATTGCGGAAGTATTGGATGAAGTGCCGGAGATGAGCGACAAGCCGGACGCGGTGAAGGTCGTGCCAAACGGAGCTATTGATTTTGAAGGTGTGGACTTCAGCTATGCAGGAGAAGGTGGTAATCTTTCCCTGAAAAATGTCAATATTCATATTAAATCCGGTCAGACCATCGGTATTATCGGTGGAACCGGAAGTTCCAAGTCTACATTTGTGCAGTTGATTCCGAGACTTTACGACGTGACGAAAGGATCTGTCAAAGTCGGCGGTATCGATGTGCGTGACTACAATCTGGAAGCACTCAGAGATCAGGTATCTATGGTGCTCCAGAAAAATGTCCTCTTTACTGGAACGATCTATGACAACATCCGGTGGGGAGATGAAAATGCGTCCGACGAGGAAGTGCAGAGAGTATGTAAGCTCGCCCAGGCGGATGGCTTCGTACAGGAATTCCCGGCGGGCTATAATACGATGATTGTTCAGGGAGGAAACAATGTTTCCGGTGGACAGAAGCAGAGGCTTTGTATTGCCAGAGCACTTTTGAAGAAGCCGAAGATCCTGATCCTTGACGACTCTACCAGTGCGGTTGACACGAAGACGGACGCCATGATCAGGAAAGCATTCCGGGAGGAGATTCCGGATACCACCAAGATCATCATTGCCCAGAGAGTTTCTTCCGTGGAAGATGCGGATTTGATTATTGTCATGGATGATGGAAAGATTAATGGAATCGGTACATCAGAAGAGCTTTTAAGGACCAACGCAATTTACAGAGAAGTATATGAGTCACAGGTCAAGGGAGGTGAGGAGGATGAATAAAAACGATGAAAAGGTACGTGTATCCAAAGGCACGTTAAAGACAGCAAAGCGATTACTCCGTTATGTGACCAGCCGTTATAAAGTCCAGTTTTTTGCCGTATTTATCTGTATCATTATCAGTTCCGTGGCTTCGATCTCTGTATCTTTGTCTCTGAAATTTTTACTGGATGATTTTATTATCCCGCTGATCGGACAGAAATCTCCGAATTTTACAGAGCTTTATCAGGCACTTGGAGTATTGGGGTGTATTTTTCTCTCCGGTGTGATTTCATCCTTCATCTATACAAGACTGATGGTAACGATCGGTCAGGGTGTCTTAAAACAGGTTCGGGATGATATGTTTGAGCATATGCAAAAACTCCCGATCCGCTATTTTGACCAGAATACAAACGGCTCTATTATGAGTCTTTACACGAATGATACGGATACCCTTCGCCAGATGATTAACCAGTCTATCCCGCAGGTACTGATGTCCTCGATTACCATTGTGGTAACCTTTATCTCAATGCTTGCGCTTAGTCCGCTGCTTACGATTCTGGCTGTGGTGATGATTGTTGTTCTCATCACAGTGGCAAAGAAGATTGGAGGTAACAGCGGAAAATACTTCCTCAAACAGCAGATAGCCATTGCGAATATCACGGGATTTGTGGAGGAGCGGATGAACGGTCAGCGTGTTATCAAGATTTTCAATCACGAGCGTGTGTCTGAAGAAGAGTTCGATGAACTCAACGAAAAACTGTACGACAGTGCGGCAAACGCCAATACGTTTGCCAATATGATGGGGCCGATTATCGGTAACATCGGAAACCTGCAATTTGTACTGACTGCGGTTCTGGGCGGATTTTTATCCGTCATCGGAGTAGGCGGTATCACCCTTGGCGTTATGGCTTCTTACTTACAGTTTACGAAGAGCTTCACCCAGCCGTTCATGCAGGTAGCGCAGCAGTTTAACTCTATCGTCATGGCGCTTGCAGGTGCGGAGAGAATCTTTGCCATGATGGATGAAGAGCCGGAAGTAGATGAGGGATATGTTACCCTTGTCAACGTCCGTAAAGATCAGAATGGCAATTTTATTGAGTGCAAGGAAAGAACCGGTATGTGGGCATGGAAACATCCGCACCAGGCGGACGGTACTGTAACCTATACGGAGTTAAAAGGAGATGTGCGCTTCTTTGACATGACTTTTGGTTATACAGATGAAAAAATGGTACTTCACGATCTCACACTTTACGCAAAGCCGGGTCAGAAGATTGCCTTCGTAGGCTCTACCGGAGCCGGAAAGACGACGATCACCAACCTGATCAATCGTTTCTACGATGTACAGGATGGAAAGATCCGTTACGATGGAATCAACATCAACAAGATTAAAAAGTATGATCTGAGACGGTCCCTTGGAATTGTGCTTCAAGATACACATTTGTTTACCGGAACGATTATGGAGAATATCCGTTACGGAAGACTGGATGCAACCGATGAAGATGTCTATGAGGCAGCAAAGCTTGCCCATGCGGATCAGTTCATCAATATGCTTCCAAATGGCTACCAGACGATGTTAAGCGGAGACGGAGAGGAGCTTTCCCAGGGACAGAGACAGCTTCTTGCCATTGCAAGAGCCGCTGTGTCCAATCCGCCGGTACTGATTCTGGATGAGGCGACGTCCAGTATTGATACTCGTACAGAAAGTATCGTGCAGAAAGGTATGGATAACCTGATGAAAGGACGTACCGTTTTTGTCATCGCCCACCGTCTGTCTACAATACGTAACAGTGACGCGATCATGGTTCTGGAGCACGGACGCATCATCGAGCGTGGAGATCACGAAGACCTGATCAAGCAGAAAGGCACCTACTATCAGCTCTATACAGGGAAGTTGGAGCTCTCCTAAAATAAGAACAGGGGAAAACGGCTGCTTGGAAGAAAAGAATGTAAGACCGCCTCCCTGGCTGGACAATGTATCTGGTCCTGGAGGCGGAATTGCAGTCAGGGAAGAGAAGGGTGAAGACGAGGGAAGGCTCATGTTGCAATCCACAGAAATTTTTGATTTTCACTTGACAATTCTGAATATTTACGATATAGTAAATAGGCGTTAAAGATGTGCTGCCTTGGCTCAGTCGGTAGAGCGTCGCCTTGGTAAGGCGGAGGTCGGCGGTTCAAGTCCGCTAGGCAGCTTGGAAAACTCCTGAGAAATCAGGAGTTTTTTGTATGCAGTTTTCATGTTTTGTACGGTTCAAAGGAAAAAAGTATTCTTTTAACCGTAATCCCCTAATTTATGCTTCGTTTGTGTTATATAGGGAATGAGCAAAGCACCTCAATAAGAAATGATGATAATAAGATTTGAGAATTTGATTATTGGAAAATGAAAACGGGAACTGTTCGCCATGTGACGACCGATTCCCGTGTTCATATATAGGATGAAAAATTTATGGAGGTTTGAAATCTTTGTTCAAACAGACTTTCTTCTAGTTCTGAGCCGCCGCCAGTTTCTTCTTTGACATGCTCATGCATAAGAGCAGCAGGAAGAAAGTCAGTGCCATACAGATCAAACAGGCCGGCCAGATGATGGAGTAGTCCCCAGTCAGGTCAAAGAGGAAGGAAACCAGAAGGGTTCCGATTCCGCCGCCGAACCGGTTGACGGATACGACCATACCGTAGATCGGACCATAATCCTTGTTGCCGAAGATCGTACTTGTCAGCAGAGTCGGCATCACGCTTGTGATACCGGATACCAGACCGTAAAGGACGATCATAGCTGCCATCATCGCCGGATTTTTCGCAAAGATGAAGAAGAGGAACGCCAGGACGCCTGCAGAGCAGATGTAGATGGTTGCGTTCTTCACACCTTTCTTATCAGAAAACCATCCAAGGAACAGTCTTCCCAAAATACCAATCGCACTGTATGCGGATACTGCTTTGGCAGCGACAGCAGGAGAGTAACCAATGTCCTGTAAGTAGGTTGGTATTTGCAGAGCTGCTCCAGTTGCCAGTGTCAGACTGAAAATAGCAAGGAGGAAGAAGTAAAGGATCGGAGAGCGTCTCGCTTCCCGGGCTGTCATTCCGACTGCCTCCGCAGCCTGTTTTGCTTTCTCCTTGACAATACCTGCGGCCTGGGATGTCTCTGCGCCATAAGCCTGAAGTCCGATATCCTTCGGGCGGCTGCGGACAACAAGGAACAGACAAGGCACTACGATGATAAACATGGCGATGCCGACGATCCGGTCAGAGTTTCTCCAGCCGAAATCAGAAATCAGATAGCTGACTACTGGGCTTAACACCACACCGCCTGCGCTTGTACCGATGGAAGCAAAACTGATTGCGAATCCTCTTCTCTCCTTAAACCACATTGTAAGGAGGATGGAGATCGGAAGCAGCGTACTTCCGGTGAAAAACACACCTTTGATAAAAGCAAGCGGAAGAATGAACCAGATGCTTGGACAGAACGATCTTGCTATCGTACAGAGTGCAACAACAGAGACTGCCATCGGAAGTAGCTTTCTGGCGTCTTTTGTCTTATAGAGCTTACCCCAGTATGGAGCTGTTACGACAGCACCTACGGTGATGCAGATACTTTGTAGGGAAAGCAGAGTCCTCGGCACCTGGAGGTCGTTGTACATCGGTACGATGTAGAGGTTGCTGAGCTGCATGACGATGGACTGCACAATAAAATTGATTAAAAAACAGCAGGCCAGAATGTACCACGCATAATGAATTTTCTTTGTTTGTTTTTCCATTCTTTTGTTCTCCCTTCCTAATGAAGTGTTAAAAATGATATTCCTATCAATAGCTTATTGATGATGTTTTAGCCATTCCATGGCGATCTGTGCATGAGCGGCGGCACCGATTGGCAGACAGTCCTCATGGAAGACAACTTTCGGGTGATGCTGACCGTATGGGGTGCCCGGAACGACATTGGCGCCAAGTACAATAAAGACAGACGGCACCTTTTCTGAGATAAAAGCAAAATCTTCGGAGCCAGGGAAGGATTTTCTTATGTCCTTGATCTGATCCTGCGGGAACAAATCGGCAAGATACGATCTTGCGTCAGCGGCGACCTGAGCGTCGGAGACGAGCGGAATTGCGTAGTTTGGATCGAAAATGACCTCTGCTTCCGCCCGGAACGCCATGGCAGTGGCATCGCAGATTTCTTTCATTCGCCGGATCAACAATTCCTGTACTTCCGAAGAATAGGTGCGGATCGTTCCTTTCATTACCGCCTCGCTCGGAATGACATTGAACGTATCGCCGCCCTGGATAGAACCGATGGTCAGCACCCCGGTCTCCCCGGCTTTCAACTCCCTGGCCTGCAATTCCTGGAGGGAAATCAGGATGTGGGCAGCCACATTCAGAGGGTCTATGGTCTTGTTCGGTGTGGAACCATGTCCGCCGCGTCCTTTGATCTTAATCGTAAACAGATCGGAGGATGCACAAGCCGGACCAGTGAAAACAAGAAGTTTTCCTGTCGGCACGACAGAATTCACATGGATCGCCATGGCAGCGTCCACATGTGGACTTTCCAGAATACCCTGTCTGATCATTGCCTTAGCGCCTTTCATATTTTCTTCTCCCGGTTGGAAGAGAAGCTTGACGGTTCCAGTTAATTCACTTTCTCTTTCTTTCAGAAGCTTTGCCGCGCCAAGAAGCATGGCCGTGTGAAGATCGTGTCCACAGCAGTGGGCTTTTCCATCGGTGGAAGACGCAAATGGAAGTCCGCTTTCTTCCTGGATCGGGAGAGCGTCCATATCAGCACGAAGCAGAAATGTCTTGCCGGTGGAAGGCCCCAGTGTGACGAGAACTCCGTTTGGACTCACAGGTACCGGATTGCAGCCCATTTCCCGAAGTTTCTCTGTTACAAAAGCAGTGGTTTCCTTTGTTTCCAGATCCAGCTCCGGATGCTGATGAAGCCATCTGCGGTTGGCTGTCAACTCTTCTTTTAACTCCATAGCCCGTTCTAAAAATGTGTTTGTCATAGCTCTGACCTCTCTTTCTTTGTATACTATTTATTAAATAATTAATATACTATTTAATAAATAAGATAAATAAATCCATAAGATTTGTCAATAGGAAAAAGAAAAAATGTATGAAATGGTGAAAAAAACACTGACAAAAATATGCAAAATGAACAAAGGAATGACTATGAAAAAACAAGAGACAGATTTACAAAATGAGAAAAATACATTATACTGGTTAACAGTAGAAAGAAGATTTTATGAAATGGGAGAAGTGCATGAAACCAAAAATAGCTATAATATCTTCAGCTCATTTTTGTGATTACATTAAATGGATGATCACATATTATCATTTGAATTTAGAGGAGCACTGTACTCTTCATTATTATGAGTATGACCAGATCAGCGGGCTTCCGGATGTATATGAGCAGATTTTTGACGAGTACGACGGATTCTGTGTGACTGGAAACACAAGTAGGCTTGTGATTCAGATGCAGTGTCCGGACAAGAAAAAGCCGATCCGCAGTATTTCCGCAAAGTCGGCGGAGTATTATAAGGAATTTTTCTTCCTCATCAACGAGCACCGAGATCTAAGTCTCGAACGAGTCGCGTTGGATTCCTATTACTGGATGAAAGAAAGGGGTCCGTCCAATATTCCAGAATTTATAGACGAGGACAGGCGTCTTGCGGATATCCAAAAAGATGTTGTGGAGAATATTCCACTGGAACGGATTCAGCAGGCGGAACGAGCCATCGTGACGGGAGCAAAGAAAGCGTGGGAAGAGGGCAGTATCGATCTGGTGGTCTGCCGCTTTTCCTCGGCATTTCCAGCATTACAGAGGGAGGGGATTCCAGCGGCATTTGTCTATCCGACCAGCGATACCGTAGTTGGCGCTCTGGATGCCTTGTTCCGTGATATTGAGGAAAAACGGCGCAAAGAAGAATACCCGGCCGTTTTGTTTCTGGCCTCGGAGCAGAATGAGGATGGGGTCGAGTCTGGAATCAGCATGGATAACCTGATCCTCCAGAAATGCCTCCTGGAATTTGACCGGGAGCAAATGGCTGGTTTTGTTGTTAATCAGGCACGGTCGGGATACGAGATCTATACGGCAGGCAAGGTAGTCAGAAAGATTACGGACGAATACGAAAAGGATGGTCTTGGAGAATACATTTTCCAGAAATCCGGCATTCAGGCGTGGATCGGTTACGGCATCGGAAAGACTCTTGTGATGGCCCGCCAACATGCGGCAGAGGCCTTTGAGGCAGCGCAGAAGGAAAAGAAAAGTTTCCTGATGAAAGAGGACGAAGTGCTGACAGGTCCTCTTGGTAGCGGCAAGAAGATGAGATTTGCGGTAGAGGCTCCTGCTTTAGTACAGGAGGCGGCTGTGCGGACCGGGCTTTCTGTCAGCACCATTCAGAGGATCTGTGCGGTGGCAGGATGGCTGGAAAAAGACGAGATGACAGCACAGGATCTGGCATCTGGTTTACAGGTTACAGTTGCCAATGCCAACCGCTTTTTAAACGCACTTCTGATAGGGGGCTATGCAACGATTACCCAGAAGAAAAAAAGCGGTCAGAGAGGGAGACCAAGCAGAATTTACAAGATTCTGTTGGATAAGATCGGTGCGTAGACAATGGAGAGCGCTTTTTGCTTGTGGTTACGGTGGTTTTATGATAACATAAAAATTATGAATGAAATCCTATGAGGAGGGTGCTATGGAGACAATATCAACGGAATCCAAGAATTTTATTGAACAGGAAATAGAAAAAGACTTAAGAGAGGGAGTGTATGATCATGTGTGTACCCGGTTCCCGCCAGAGCCGAACGGTTATCTGCACATCGGTCATGCTAAATCCATTCTTCTGAATTACGGTCTGGCAAAGGAGTATAACGGAGAGTTCCACATGCGTTTTGACGACACAAACCCGACCAAGGAGCGGATGGAGTTCGTGGATTCCATCAAAGAGGACATTAAGTGGTTGGGAGCGGACTGGGAGGATCATCTGTATTTTGCGTCAGATTATTTTGATGTGATGTACGAGTGCGCGCTGAAGCTGATCCGCAAGGGTAAAGCCTATGTCTGTGATCTGACGCCGGACGAGATCCGTGAGTATCGTGGGACGCTGACAGAGCCTGGAAAGGAGAGCCCGTACCGGAACCGCTCTGTGGAGGAGAACTTGGAGCTTTTTGAGAATATGAAGAACGGCGTTTATAAGGACGGGGAGAAAGTGCTTCGTGCTAAGATTGACATGGCGTCCCCGAATATCAATATGAGAGATCCGATTCTCTACCGTGTAGCGCATATGACCCATCACAATACCGGGGACAAGTGGTGCATTTATCCGATGTACGATTTTGCACACCCGATCGAGGATGCGGTGGAGAAAATCACCCACTCCATCTGCACGCTGGAGTTTGAGGATCACCGTCCGCTCTATGACTGGGTAGTCAGGGAGTGCGAGTTCGTTCATGGACCACGTCAGATCGAATTTGCGAAGCTGTACCTTACTAACGTGGTGACCGGAAAGCGCTATATTAAAAAGCTGGTGGAAGATAAGATTGTGGACGGATGGGACGATCCGCGCCTTGTCTCCATCGCGGCACTTAGAAGAAGAGGATTTACACCAGAGTCCATCAAAATGTTTGTTGATCTCTGCGGGGTATCAAAGGCACAGAGCTCTGTAGACTACGCGATGCTGGAGTACTGTATCCGTGAGGATCTCAAGCTGAAACGTCCGAGAATGATGGCGGTGCTGGATCCGATCAAGCTGGTAATTGACAATTATCCGGAAGGAGAGGTTGAATACCTTGAGGCGGACAACAACCTGGAAAATGAGGCACTCGGAAAACGGACCGTGCCGTTTAGCCGGGAGCTTTATATTGAGAGGGAGGACTTCATGGAGGAGCCCCCGAAGAAGTATTTCCGCCTCTTTCCAGGCAACGAAGTGCGCCTGATGAATGCCTACTTTGTAAAGTGCACCGGATTTGAGAAAGACGAGGACGGCAATGTGACCGTTGTACACTGTACCTATGATCCGGAGACAAAGTGCGGAAGCGGATTTACCGGACGAAAAGTAAAAGGAACCATTCACTGGGTTGCGGCTCCGTATGCGGTAAAAGCAACGGTGCGTCTCTATGAGAATCTGATCGACGAGGAAAAAGGCGTTTACAATAAGGAGGATGGTTCTCTGAATCTGAATCCGAACTCTCTGGAAGTCCGGGAGTGCTATGTGGAGCCGAATTTCCAGAATGTCAAAGCGTATGACAGTTTCCAGTTTGTGCGCCAGGGATATTTCTGTGTGGATGCGAAGGATTCCACGCCGGACGCTCTCGTATTTAACCGGATTGTTTCCTTAAAGAGCTCTTTCAGGCTTCCAAAGAAATAGGAATCAAGATGAACGAATTGACGATGAATTTGGAACCGCACAGTGCGGTTCCGTTGTATGAACAGATTTACCGATATATCAAAAGTGACATTCAAAAAGGGAGGATTTCCGCAGGGGAAAAACTCCCTTCAACCCGTTCTTTGGCTAAATATCTGGAGGTCAGCCGCAGTACGGTGGAGTTAGCTTACGAACAACTGGAGTCGGAGGGCTACATCGAGTCTCTCCCATATAAGGGGACCTTCGCATTGGACGTCCAGGAGCTGTATCGGTTAAAGCCGCGCAAAATTGCCTCACAGACAAAGCCCGCAAAGAAACAGGAGATTCTCTACGATTTTTCCCCCCATGGAGTTGATCTGAAACGTTTTCCCTACCAGGTGTGGAGAAAGCTTTCCAAGGATGTGCTCAGTGAGGATAAGTCGGAGCTGTTCCGGATGGGAGATCCCCAGGGCGAATGGGGGCTTCGCAGGGCAGTAGTTTCCTATCTGTACCATGCACGAGGGGTAAACTGTACACCGGACCAAATCGTGATCGGTGCCGGGAATGACTATATGCTCTTTCTGCTCCATGTGATTTTGGGGCAGCAGCACAAAATCGCCTTTGAAAACCCAACCTACCGGCAGGCGTACCGCCTTTTTGAGAGACTGGGATATCCAGTGTGCACGGTAGACATGGATCAATATGGGATGGAGGCGAGGATTCTACGGGAAACGGATGCGGACATCGCTTACGTGATGCCGTCCCATCAGTATCCGCTCGGTATTGTCATGCCAATCAGGCGGAGAATGGAGCTTCTCTCATGGGCGGATGAAGCAGAGGGGCGCTATCTGATTGAGGACGACTACGACAGTGAATTCCGGTATAAAGGGAAACCCATCCCGGCACTGAAAGGATATGATGCCTCGGAGAAAGTGATCTATCTCGGTACTTTTTCCAAGTCCATTGCACCTGCCATCCGAATGAGCTACATGGTACTGCCGGAGCGTCTGCTTCGTGTGTACCAGGAGAACTGCCGCTTCATCAACCCGACCGTTTCAAGGGTAGATCAGATGATCCTTCAGAAATTTATTGAGGAAGGCTATTACGAACGCCATTTGAACCGGATGCGGGCGCTCTACAAAGGGAGGCACGATACGTTCCTGAACTGTCTGAAACCGTTTGCCAAGAAGTGCAGGATTTCCGGAGAACATGCCGGGGTACATCTGCTTTTGACGTTCACGGATGGACGGACGGCAGAAGAGTTGATCCGCCTTGCGAGAGAACAGAAAGTGGCAGTGTACGCCTTGTCCTCCTACGACACCCAGGGCAGCCACAGGCATGAGGCGTCCGTTCTGCTCGGCTATGCCAATATGGAGGAGGATCAGATCAAAGAGGCGGTGGAGATTCTGAAACAGGCATGGCTGTAAAATAGAAAAACCGGAAACAGATACCGGTGGCGGTCTGTTTCCAGCTTTTTGAGGGTTGGAAGGTTTATGTTTGGATTCATAGTTAATGTCCTTAACTATTACAATACTAACTATACTGGAAAAATATGAAAGGATTGTGTACGCCGAATAAAAGGATTCTAAAAATACAAAAGAAACTCTTAAAAAATTCTTTATCCATTGAAAACTTTATCGGGAGATCGTAAATCCGCGTCCGCCTACATAGTTGACATTGTCGATCACGGTAAAAGCGGTCGGATCGATGGTATAAATCATCTTTTTTACATCATTGATCTTGTGATACGGTAAAATGGTGAGGATTACCTTAGCCGGATCCAGGTGATATCCACCCTCTGCATGGAGGAACGTAAGCCCAAGATCAAAGGTATCAAGAAGCTCCTGCCGGATCTTTTCGTGCTCTGAGGAAAAGATCAGAAGCTGAACTTCCGAACGTCCGTAGGTGATGACCTTGTTCACCATAATACTGGTGCAGAGAATGACGATGATTCCATAGACCGTCTGTAAAAGCGGTTTGGACACTGCCTGTAAGAGGATGACGGTACAGTCGCATACATACATGACAACAGAAACCGGGATCTTACATTTCTTATTGAGTACGACTCCCAGAATATCAAACCCGCCGCTGGAACCGTTCGCCCGTAAAATGATACCGCTTCCGATTCCGAGAAGGCATCCGGAGAGAAGACTGCTTAGAAACGGGTCTTTAGCAAGCGGTAAGAATAAGTCAATTTGGGAAAACACGTCCAGAAGCACTGGGAAAAGGAAGGTCATAATCAAAGTTTTCAAGATAAATTCTTTTCCGGCAAAAATCCAGCCAATGACAAACAGCAGGATATTGATTCCAAACACAATCCAGGAAAGCGGCAAGGGAATTCCATGCTGGAGAATGACGGAAAGACCTGTCACACCACCGGCCACAAAGTTCTGAGGGAGGATGAAGAGACCGAAAGCGGCGGCTGTCATCGTGCCTCCCAGGACAATCAGAATGTAAGATAAAATATGTTTCTTCATATCAAAACCTCCGAAAAATAGAATGTTTGCAACTGTAATCTATGTTACAATTTCCGCCGGAAACCGTCAAGCAAAAAAGACGGAGAATTCGAGAGATGAAATTTGACGGACAGAGAAAGGAGAACAACGATGAAAAACATACTTGTGACGGGCGGAACGGTGTTCGTCAGCAAATATATTGCTAAATATTATACTTCCTTAGGTGATAAGGTCCATGTTTTAAACCGGAATCACCATCCACAGCCGGAGGGAACATATCTGATCGAGGCGGATCGGCATCATCTGGGGGAGGTACTCAAGAATTATTTTTTTGATGTGGTTCTGGACATCAACGGATATGACAGGCAGGATGTCTCTGATTTGCTTGATGGTCTGGGAGAGTTTGGAGATTATATTTTCATCAGCTCCAGCGCAGTGTATCCGGAGCATCTGCCGCAGCCCTTTGAGGAAACGATGCAGGTAGGACCGAATCGGTACTGGGGAACCTATGGAACTGACAAGATCGAGGCAGAGCAGGAACTTCTCAAACGGGTTCCGGGAGCCTATATTCTGAGGCCGCCGTATCTGTACGGTCCGATGAATAATGTATACCGGGAGGCTTTTGTTTTTGACTGTGCCATGCAGGACAGGATCTTTTATCTTCCTCAGGATGGCAGTATGAAACTTCAGTTTTTCCATATTCATGATCTGTGTAAATGCATCGACAGCATTGTAAGGCTGCACCCGGAGGATCATGTATTTAATGTAGGAGACGATCAGATTGTTTCCATTCGCGAGTGGGTGGATGCATGTTACCGTGTGGCAGGAAAAGAAGCACACTATGTTTCCGTTCCAGAGTCAGTGAATCCAAGAGAGTATTTTAGCTTTTACAATTATCAATATATACTGGATGTAAGGAGGCAGAAAGAACTGCTGGATGCGCCGATTCCATTGACAGAAGGACTAAAGAGTTCCTATGAGTGGTACAGAAAGCATCCGCAGGACGTCAAAAAGATGGAATATCTGAAATATATCGATGAACATCTGGCAGAAAAAGTAGAAGAGTAATCCAAAATTTCCAGGAAGGGACAAGTTGGCTGTACAGGAATGGCAGGGAGAAGGACGGGCGTTGACCTGCTCGGTAAAATTGGAATGTCGAAAGCCGGACGAAATACCATTTTATAATATGTTATCATTATATTTTCAAGGCCGTATTGAACGGCCTTTTCTAATGTCATCCAGAGGCAGTCCTGGAGTTGTATTAAGGACAACGAATACGCCATTGAACAAGAGTATTGGCGTGATATAATTTGGATAGAAAATAAATCATTAGGAGGGTAATATGTTATACTTACCAAAAAATCTAAAAAAGTATCGATTATTGAAGAATTTAACACAAGAAGATATTGCTCAATATTTAGGAATTACAGCACAAAGTGTTTCAAAATGGGAGAGAGGAGAATCCTATCCGGATATTACTTTTTTGCCGGCATTAGCCAATGTATTTGAAACGAGCATCGATTTGCTTCTTGGCATGGATACAATTCGAGCTGAAGAAACGCGTTTGAGTATTCATAAAAAAGCTGTTGCCTATCAGCGAGATGGAGATTATGATTCAGCCGAGAAAATATACAGAGATGCTTTGCTGATATATCCGAATAAACCTGGTATGATTCTTGGATTAGCAGGTACATTGGCGTTAAAAGGAAATACTGATGAAGCCATTGAACTAATGGAAAGAGGATTGCCTCTATCAATCAATGAAAAACAGAAAGCAACTATGCGCGCAACATTATGTTTTTTATATCTGAAAAGTGGAAGAGAAGATAAAGCAAATAAACTTGCATCAGAACTTCCGCACACAAGGGAAAGTAGAGAAGTGATTCAACCACTTATTCAGCAAAAATTAAGTGATTTTGAAATTAATGAAAATATAAAAGTGATTCTTCTTGGAGATGGAAAGGGGTTATGGTGATAGTATGAAAATGGATTTAGCTTCGCTTTACAAATTGAAAGGATTGTAAATACAAATAGGTAATAAATTTGCCGCAAAAAAACTGAAAGCCCAAATAAAACAAGGCTTCCAGCTCAGTAATGACTAGCGGAGATGGTGGGAGTCGAACCCACGCGCCCTTGCGGACCTATCGCATTTCGAGTGCGACCTCTTACGACCACTTGAGTACATCTCCTTACTTGCTGACAAACTCAGCTTATACATTATAACAAAAAAACAGAGAAAAGAAAAGGGAAAAAACAGAAAAACTTGAAGTTGACTTTTACACAAAGACAACTGTCTTTGTGTGTGAGAAAAAGACATGGACGCACAAAATGTTTGCCAGAGACGGAAAAAGTACTTGAATTTTTACAAAGGAGGGAGTATTATATAAATAGAAATTATGCAGTTTGTAAAAAGAACGGAGGAATTCAAAAATGAGCGATAACATGATGTGGGCATTGGTAAAGGAGAAACCGGAAGCCGGATTATGGATGAAGAGAGTACCGATTCCGGAAGTAGGACCAAACGATGTAAAGATCAAAATCCACAAAACAGCTATCTGCGGTACAGACGTACATATTTATCAGTGGAATGAATGGGCACAGCATACGATCCCGGTAGGACTGACCGCCGGACATGAGTATGTTGGTGAAGTTGTCGAGGTAGGTCCTGGCGTACAGGGATTTAAGATCGGAGATCTGGTATCCGGCGAGGGACACATCACATGCGGCAAATGTCGGAACTGTCTGGAAGGCCACAAAGAAAACTGCAAGGACGCAAAGGGCGTCGGTGTCAACAGAAATGGTGCATTTGCAGAGTACCTTGTGATTCCGTCTTCGAACGTATGGCCATGCAACCCGAATATTCCGGAAGAGATGTATGCGATTTTTGATCCGTTCGGAAACGCTACACATACAGCGCTTTCCTATGATATGCTTGGAGAGGACGTGCTGATCACAGGTGCGGGCCCGATCGGTATCATGGCAGCGGCAATCGCGAAGTTTTCAGGCGCAAGACATGTTGTTGTGACAGATCTCAACCAGTATCGTCTGGATCTTGCGACAAAGCTCGGTGCGACAAGAACAGTGAACTTAAAAGAAGAGAAACTGACCGATGTGATGAAAGAGATCGGAATGACAGAAGGATTTGATGTAGGTCTTGAAATGTCCGGAAGTCCGGCTGGTCTGTCTGACATGATCCATAATATGAAGCACGGTGGAAAGATCGCTCTTCTCGGACTTCAGGGAACAGAGACGAAAGTGGATCTGGAGACAGTGATCTTCAATGGTCTGAATATCCGCGGTATTTACGGAAGAAAAGTATGGGATACATGGTACAAGATGTCTACGATGCTTCAGGCAGGACTTGACATTTCCCCGATTATCACACATCGTTTCGATATCAAAGATTATGAAAAGGGATTCGAGGCAATGATCTCTGGAAATTCAGGAAAAGTCGTACTTGACTGGTCTCATATCAACGATTAGTAGAAAGGAAGAGAAGCAAAAATGGCACGTAAAAATGATCTGTTAAGCATTTATACAAAAACTGTAGATGAAATTAAAGAAGCAGGCCTTTTCAAGGGAGAGGCTCCGATCTGCTCTCCTCAGGGAGCAAAAGTGACACTGGAGGACGGGAAAGAGTACCTCAACATGTGTGCAAACAACTATCTGGGACTTGGAAATAATCAGAGACTGATCGACGCTGCAAAGCGTACATACGATGAGAGAGGGTTTGGTGTTGCATCCGTTCGTTTTATTTGCGGAACACAGGATATCCACAAACAGCTTGAGAAAAAGATCTCTGATTTTCTTGGAACAGACGATACGATTCTTTATTCTTCCTGCTTTGACGCAAACGGTGGGCTTTTCGAGACTATCTTAAAAGCAGAAGATGCTGTCATCAGTGACGAATTAAACCACGCTTCTATTATCGACGGCGTGCGTCTTTGCAAAGCAAAGAGATACCGCTACAAAAACAACAGCATGGAAGATCTGGAAGCAAAATTAAAAGAGGCCGATGAAGCCGGAGCAAGAATTAAGCTGATTGCGACAGACGGTGTATTCTCCATGGATGGTATCATTGCCAACTTAAAAGGTATTTGTGATCTGGCTGACAAGTACAATGCACTTGTTATGGTAGACGACAGTCATGCGGTTGGATTCGTTGGCAAAAAGGGCCGCGGTACCGCAGAATACTGTGGAGTAGAAGGCCGTGTAGATATCATTACAGGAACACTTGGAAAAGCACTCGGCGGAGCATCCGGCGGATATACATCTGGCCGGAAAGAAATTATCGACCTGCTTCGTCAGCAGAGCCGTCCGTATCTGTTCTCCAACTCTCTTGCACCGGCAATCGTAGGCGCGAGCATGGAGCTGTTTGATATGTTAAGTGAGAGTACGGAGCTTCGTGACCATTTGGAAGAAGTGACATCTTACTATCGTCAGAAACTGGATGAGAACGGATTTGACGTAATTCCTGGAACACATCCATGTGTGCCGGTTATGATTTACGACGAGAAGACAGCGGCTGAGTTTGCAAAGAGAATGATGGAAAAAGGCGTTTATGTTGTAGCATTTTCTTATCCGGTTGTACCGAAGGGAAAAGCAAGAATCCGTACTCAAGTATGTGCAAGTCATACAAAAGAAGATATTGATTTTATCGTAAAATGCTTTATCGAAGTACGTGAGGAAATGGGACTGAACAAATAACTTTATATTGTGTAGCCATGATAGCAGAAAGGCGCCCTGAGGGGCGTCTTTTTGCATGAGAAAAGGTACAGAATTTCATACACAAACACGATAGACTTTATCCGGAAAATCACTTGCTTTTTTATATATAAGGAGTATAATGATAAAGATTTCATAAAGATTACATTAATTTTTCGTTTACGCAGGAGGAAACATGAATATCATCATTGTAGGAGCCGGAAAAGTTGGAATCACGATTGGAGAACAGTTAAGCTCTGAAAATCATAATATTACAATTATTGACCTGAATCAGAAGAAAGTAGAAGAGGCGGAGGAGAAGTTTGACGTCATGGGTGTTGTGGGAAACGGCGCCAGTTACCAAGTTCAGATGGAGGCAGGCGTTATGGACGCGGAGCTTTTGATTGCGGTGACAGGTGCGGACGAACTGAATCTGCTTTGCTGTCTGATTGCGAAAAAGGCCGGAAAGTGTCAGACCATAGCCAGAGTCAGAAACCCGATTTACAGTAAGGAAGTCAATTTTATCAAACGGCAGATGGGATTGTCCGTGGTAATCAATCCGGAGCTGGCAGCAGCACAGGAGATTTCAAAGCTTCTTAGGCTGCCATATGCTAAAAAAGTTGATACCTTTGCCAGAGGCCGTGTGGAGATGGTGAAATTCCGGATGCATCCGGAATTACATATGGACGGACTGAAAGTGGCCGACATTCTTTCCAAGATGAAGTGTGACGTTATGATCTGTGGCGTGGAGAGACTGAAAGAGAGAAAGGTTGTGATCCCGAACGGAGATTTCATCCTTCGGGATGGTGATCTGGTTTCTATGATGGCGGTTCCGAGAGAGACGGCGAAGTTTTTCAAGAAAATGGGAATCCCGACGCATCAGGTGAAGAGTACACTGATCGTAGGCGGCGGAATGATCGCTTTTTATCTCGCCAAGCAGCTTCTGGAAATGCGGGTGGATGTACGGATCATCGAGCAGAATAAAGAGCGCTGCGAGATGTTGAGTGAGGAGCTCCCGGACGCGACGATCCTTCAGGGGGACGGAACGGATAAAGAGTTTCTGCTGGAGGAAGGGCTGGCACATACGGAGTCTCTTGTCGCCCTGACCAATATGGATGAGGAGAATTTGATGCTGGCCCTGCTGGCAAGAAAATATTCTGAGGCCAAGCTGGTAGCAAAGGTCAACCGCATCCATTTTGAGGAGGTGATCGACGACCTGGATATCGATAGTATTATTTATCCGAAAAACCTGGCGGCAGAGCACATTGTGCGTTATACGAGAGCAATGCAGAACTCTCTTGGAAGTAATGTGGAGACTCTTTATAAAGTCATGGACGGAGCGGCTGAAGCGCTGGAGTTCGTTATCCGGGAGGAATCTCATGTCACGAACCGCACGCTGAGGGAGCTGTCGCTCAAGGATAATCTGCTTGTATGTT
Organism: Sellimonas intestinalis; assembly: GCF_001280875.1. GTDB lineage: Bacteria > Bacillota > Clostridia > Lachnospirales > Lachnospiraceae > Sellimonas > Sellimonas intestinalis. Next base: position 60,970 of record NZ_LGAJ01000004.1, read on the forward strand.
ATATCAGCCGATTTGGAAAATTGAAAATGGCCCGTGGGCAGGATATGCTGAAAGTAGGCGATTCGGTTATTGTTGTCACGACCCATAAAGGGCTGAATGATATTACGGATATTCTGAAATATTGAATGCCGGAGGGGGAAAAGGAGTAAGACTATGAATTATTCTATGGTATTGTATGTCGTAGGGTGGATTCTCAATTTTGAGGCCGCTTTTATGCTTCCTTCCTGTCTGGTAGCCTGCATCTATCAGGAAAAAAGCGGTCTGGCCTTTGTAGCTGCCATGGTGGTTGCGCTTGTGGTCGGGATTCCACTGACGATCCGGAAGCCGAAGAGCAGAGAGTTTTATACTAGGGAGGGCTTTACAAGTGTAGCCCTTGGTTGGATTGTACTGAGTATTGTCGGAGCAATTCCGTTTGTACTAAGCGGATCTATTCCGAATATGGTGAAGGCACTGTTTGAATCTGTATCCGGGTTTACGACGACCGGTTCCAGTATCCTGACAGATGTGGAGGTGGTGCCCCGCTGCGTACTGTTTTGGAGAAGCTTTACGCACTGGATCGGAGGAATGGGAGTCCTTGTCTTTATCATGGCGGTCATGCCCTTGATCGGAGGTAAAAATATTAATCTGATGCGTGCAGAGAGTCCGGGACCGTCTGTCACAAAGATGACGTCCCGCATCAAGAATACGGCGAAGATTCTTTATCAGATTTATCTTGTAATGACCGTGATAGAGATTCTTCTTCTTCTGATAGGGAAGATGCCGCTTTTTGATGCACTTACGATTTCCTTTGGCACGGCGGGCACCGGAGGATTCGGAATCAAAAATGACAGTATAGCAAGTTATTCTCCATACTTACAGTATGTGGTTACAATTTTTATGATTTTATTTGGGATTAACTTTAACTTTTATTTTCTGCTGCTTTTGAAAAAGCCCATCGAAGCCTTAAAAAGCGAGGAGGTTCGGTGGTATTTTGGCATTATTGCTGCATCGATTCTGGTGATCTTTGTTTATGTCCGGTCCATCTATCCAACTGCGGAGGAGGCGTTCCGTCATTCTGCGTTTCAGGTGGGATCGATTATCACCACCACGGGATTTGCCACGACAGACTTTAATCTATGGGCACAGGTACCGAGGACGATCCTTGTCATGCTGATGTTCATCGGTGCCTGTGCAGGAAGTACCGGAGGCGGTATCAAGGTATCCAGAATCCTGATCCTTGGAAAGACAATCAAAAAGGAGCTTAATCAGCTCGTACATCCGACTGGTATTAAGAAACTTCAGATGAACGGGCGTCTGATTTCCCACGAGGTGCTCAGGTCGGCTAATGTCTATATGATGGTCTATCTTTTGATTTTTGCATGTTCGGTTCTTATTGTGGCGATGGATAATTTTGACCTGGTGACAAATTTTACCGCAGTGGCGGCAACATTAAACAATGTTGGTCCAGGTCTGGAATTGGCCGGCCCGACAGGCAATTTCAGCCAATTCAGCAACCGCTCGCTTCTGGTGATGATTTTTGATATGCTCGCCGGAAGACTGGAGCTTTTCCCGCTTCTGCTGTTATTCCATCCGATAGCATGGAGAAAGTTTTAGCGTGTAAATCAGGATTCATCGAGAGAGTGGGAGGGACAGCATTTTTAGCCGCTGTCCCTTCTCTTTGTAAGATGTACAGAGGAAAGTGTCATTCCTATCCGCAGGATGACAGTAGCATATCGATGGCGTCCAGAAGCAATGCTTTTTCCTCCGGAAGATGACCTTGGATCGTGTAAGTATTGAGGACGGTGGTGTCGTGGAACATACAGTCTGTCACAGCCAGATTTTCAAGGAGAATTCGCTCTTCCCACAGCATTTCCGCATCGTTCATCATATCAAAATGTCCCTTTTTTACATCTTTATAAAGGGGAGTATCTTCCCAGAGCTTAAGTTTCAGGCACCAAATATCCGCAGGATGAAGCTGGTTTAACAGTCTTGCGGTGGACAAGGCGTGATGGACGGAAAAGTGCCGTCCCCCGAGTCCTAGAATGATGGTGACATAGTATTCAATTCCTACGTCTTCCAGTCTGCGAAGCTGGGTCAGCATATCCATAGAGGTGACGCCTTTTTTTTGTTCCAGGAGGATAGAGTCACTGCCGCTTTCCAGTCCGATATGGAGTGTTGTAAGTCCCATCTGGTGAAGAAATCGAAGCTCCTCGTCAGTTTTCCGCGCAATATCGTCTATCCGGGAATACATGGCAAATTCGTGGATATTTGGCATGTACTGGTCTGTCATGTCAAAAATCACGCTCAGCTTTTCATAGTCCAGAACAAACGCATTTTCCCCGAGTAGGAAGAGCCGGTAGGCATCAGGCCGGAACTGTCCCAGGATCTGCATGTTACGGCGGATTCTTTCCAGGGAATGGATATGGAACGGATCTTTAGCAAAGTCGCAGAAGCGGCATTTGGCGTGGCTGCACCCAAGAGCCACCTCCAGAGCGGCGCTTTTCTGTTCGCTTGGCGGCAGATAGATTGTGTCATGGGTATAGATAGAAGCAAATAATTCTTCTTCTGTCATTATAGGACCCCCTTTCTTTGAAAAGATACTACAGGAAGATAAATCAGCGGGTCAGACCGCTAAGCATCTCAAAAAATCCCGGGTAGGAGACATCCACACACTGCTCTTCCTGGATGTGGGTTTCTCCCTGGGCAGCAAGGCCTGCTACGGCAAAGGCCATTGCAATGCGGTGATCCATATGAGGATGGATCGTAGCGCCTGCTAATGGTTTCCCACCGTGTATGATCATGCCATCATCGGTCGGTGTAATGTCAGCGCCCATAGCCCGTAAGTTTTCAGTTACAGTTTGTATCCGGTCAGTCTCCTTGACTTTCAGCTCAGCGGCATCCCGGATGATAGTGGTGCCGTCAGCAAAGGCAGCCAGAACAGCGATCATTGGAATCTCATCGATGAGCGTTGGGATGATGGAGCCTTCAATACAGGTACCGGTAAGGCTGGAATGACGCACCAGAAGGTCTGCGGTCGGTTCGCCGGCGCCATCTTTTTGATTCATGTAAGTGATATCAGCGCCCATGGACTTGCAGACTTTGAGGATGCCGGCGCGGGTGTCGTTGATTCCTACATTCTGGATGAGTACCTCCGATCCTGGGACCAGAAGTGCCGCCCCGATAAAATAGGCAGCAGAAGAAATATCTCCCGGCACGAAAATATCCTGGGCGTATAGCTCGTCACATGGTGAGATGGTGCTTTCGGCTTTGCCGCTTTCCAGAAGCGTTGTGTGAAGAACAGCGCCAAACTGAGAGAGCATCAGCTCGGTATGGTTTCTGGAAAGAGAAGGTTCCAGGATGGTGGTCGAACTGTCGGCATAAAGCCCTGCCAGCAAAATGGCGGATTTTACCTGAGCCGACGCCACCGGGGATTCATAGCGGATGCCGTGAAGACATGGTTGTCCCTGAATCATCAGAGGGGCACAGTCATTGCCGGACAGACTTTCGATACGGGCTCCCATCATGGAAAGGGGGCGGATGATCCGTCCCATCGGGCGGGAGTTGAGTGAGTCATCACCGGAAAGGAATGAGGTGAAGGACTGTGCGCTTAAAATCCCGGAGATAAGCCGGGTTGTTGTACCGCTGTTTCCCACATTAAGAGTGCCAGACGGGGCAGTAAGGCCGTGAATCCCTTTCCCTTGGACGAGAATCCTTCCGTCGGTTTCTTGCTGAATATCTATTCCCATCTGCCGGAAACAACCGATGGTAGAGAGGCAGTCTGCACCGTTCAGGAAGTGGCGGACGGAAGTGGTACCCTTCGCCAGGGCACCAAACATAATGCTTCGGTGAGAAATAGATTTATCTCCCGGTATCGTAATCTCCCCATGGAGCGGGGAGGAAGTTTTGATCTGTTTCATAAGTAGTCTCCCTTATCATATTTTTCCTTATTCTAATCAGGATCGTTCATAGACAGTGTAGCGATGCCGCCTTAATACCTGTGCTGCCTGTTCCTGTGCCGATGCCTCGTAGAATTCGATACGCAGAACGCCCTCTTCAAATTCGCGGTTGTGGACGATCCCGATATTTTTGATGCTGATCAGATTGGAGGCCAGGATCGTGGCAATTGTCGCGATTCCGCCTGTCTCGTCGATGATATCACAGTAGATGGCAAAGAGCTTCTTGATCGGTCCGGCGGAGATATCCGGCACGGAATTTCGATAGCTTCTGGAGGAATCAAAGAAGCTGTAAATCCCCTGGGAATCACCCTGATCGATCATGGCTTTTGCCATGTTCAACGACTCGATGTAGTTTCCGAGAATCTGGGAGATATATTCCCTGTTTGCCGTCAGGATATGCTCCCACATGGTTGGGGAGGAGGAGGCGATCCTCGTGATATCCTTAAACCCGCCGGCAGCCAGAAGCTTCATCAGTTCGTCCTTCGTGTCGTGGTCCCGGACGAAATTGACGAGGCTGGATGCAATCACATGGGGGAGATGACTGATGGTGCCCGTCACATAGTCGTGGGTCTTACAGTCCAGTGCAACCGGAATGGCCCGGAGCGATTGGATAAAGTCAGAAAACGCCTGCACCTTTTCTTTTTGCTCCGGTTCGGACGGCGTGAGAATATAGTAGGAATTCTCAATCAGTACCGACTTAGAATTGGCGTAGCCCGATTTTTCTGATCCAGCCATCGGGTGACCGCCGATAAAGAAATCAGAAAGCCCAATTTTTTCTACTTCCTCATGGATTGGTGTTTTGACGCTTCCTACATCGGTCAGGATCGTCTGCTTTGACAGAAATGGCTTTACCTGGCTTAAATAGGCAGAATTATATATGACTGGCGCGCACAGAAAAAGATAGTCGCATCCTTTGAAATTTTCGTCAATGACAGTGACCGCCGTGTTGATGACGGATTCTGCGGTGGCAAGTGCCAGCGTTTCCCGGTTTTTATCAAATGCGATAATTTCGCTGTCCGGATAATACTGGCGGATGGCTTTTGCGATTGATCCGCCGATCAGTCCAAGCCCGATGAATCCTGTTTTCATAGTTGAGTTCTCACCTTTCCTGATCTGGTTATTTCCTTATATTTTAAGAGATTTTTGTGTCTTTGTCAAAATACATCTCAAATTGCTGTACAAAATGATTAGAAAAGGAAGGACAGAACGCCAATTCAGGAATGGGGTAGCCTGATCCTGATACAAGTATCAATCAATTCCGTCCATCCATGATAGTTGAACTGTTACAAAAACATTGTGAATATTCAATAAAAGAGTTGTAAAATAACTAAAAATTTAGTACAATATACACATGGTTACTGTAAAAACAAACGCAGTAAAATCGAGCTAGACAATGAAGGAGGCAGCACTATATGAAAGTTTACAGGACGGATGAAATCAGAAATGTTGTTTTGTTAGGTCATGGCGGAAGCGGAAAGACGAGTCTTGCAGAAGCAATGGCCTATGTATCAGGCGCAGTAAACAGGATGGGAAAAGTAGGCGACGGAAATACCATCAGCGATTTTGATAAAGAAGAACAGAAACGTGGATTTTCTATCGGAACAAGCCTGATACCGATCGAGTGGGAGAAGGCAAAGATTAATGTGCTGGATACACCGGGTTACTTCGACTTTGTAGGAGAAGTAGAAGAGGCGGTCAGCGTTGCGGACGCGGCAGTGATCGTTGTTTCCGGAAAGGCAGGCGTGGAAGTCGGCACTGAAAAGGCATGGGATCTCTGTGATAAGTACAATCTTCCTCGTATGATCTATGTGACCGAGATGGATTTAGACGATGCAAGTTTCCGTCAGGTAGTGGAAACGCTCCGTGAGAAATACGGTAAGGTGATTGCGCCGCACTTCATGCCGATCCGTGAAAATGAGAAGCTTGTGGGCTATGTCAACATTATCAAAAACGCAGGACGGCGTTACACCGATATCGGTAAGAGAGAAGAATGTGAGATCCCGGATTACTGTATGGACTACTTGCAGCAGTACAGAGAGGCGCTCATGGAGTCTGTAGCGGAGACAAGCGAGGAGTTTCTGGACCGTTATCTCTCCGGAGAGGAGTTCTCTGTGGAGGAGATCCGTTCTGCTATGCGTACAGAAGTCATGGATGGTGACATCGTTCCGGTGGCAATGGGATCTAATATCCAGGCTCAAGGCGTTGCGAATCTGCTTTCTGACATTGTACGTTTTTTCCCTAGTCCGGCAAACCGTGAGTGTGTCGGCATGAACCGTAAGACAAACGCGATCTATGAAGCGAACTATGACTTTGCTAAAGCAAAAAGTGCGTACGTATATAAGACGATGGTAGATCCGTTTATTGGAAAATATTCCTTTATCAAGGTATGTTCCGGCGTGATCAAGGGCGATGATGTGCTGTATAATGCAGATACAGACGCAGAGGCAAAACCAGGCAAGATCTATACGATGCTAGGCAATAAGCCGGTAGAAGTCTCAGAGCTGTTTGCGGGAGATATCGGAGCCATCGCGAAGTTGACAACAACAAAGACCGGAGACACCCTCTCCACAAAGAATACTCAGATCACATTCGCAAAGACGGAATACTCTCAGCCGTATACTTATATGAAATATACGACAAACTCTAAGGGAGATGAAGATAAGGTATCCCAGGCACTCTCCAGAATGATGGCAGAGGACGTGACGATGAAGGTTGTCAATGATACAGAAAATAGACAGATCCTTCTCTACGGTATGGGCGATCAGCATCTTGAAATTATCGCTAGTAAGCTTGCCTCCAGATATAAAGTTGCGATTACCCTAGAGAAACCAAAGGTAGCATTCCGTGAGACGATCCGGAAGAAATCCGATATCGACTCCAAGTATAAGAAGCAGTCCGGCGGACACGGACAGTACGGACATGTCAAGATGACATTCGAGCCGTCCGGTAACCTGGAAGAGGCATTTACATTTGAAGAGAAAGTCGTAGGAGGAGCGGTTCCGAAGAATTACTTCCCGGCAGTAGAAAAGGGGCTTCAGGAAGCAGTATTGAAAGGACCTCTTGCTGGATATCCGGTTGTGGGCATTAAGGCGACATTATACGATGGATCCTACCATCCGGTAGACTCTTCAGAAATGGCGTTTAAGACTGCTACCATCCAGGCATTTAAGAAAGGTATTATGGAGGCGTCCCCGGTACTGCTTGAGCCGATCGTATCTTTGAAAGTGACAGTGCCGGATGAATATACCGGAGACGTTATGGGAGATTTGAATAAACGTCGTGGACGGGTACTTGGTATGACTCCGGTCAATGGAGGAAAACAGGTGATCGAAGCCGATGTTCCGATGATGGAGCTTTATGGCTATTGCACGACTTTGCGTTCCATGACAGGAGGACGCGGCATCTATGAATACCAGTTTGCAAGATATGAGCAGGCTCCGAACGACGTTCAGGAAAAAGAGATTGCAAACAGAGCGGCAGAGGAATAAAAGCCTGCTGAAGAGTGCAGACGAGACGAAAAGTAATAAAAAGAGACTTTGAGATCAGGTACATAAGAAAGGGTCCGGTACTACGAAAAGGAACGTAGTGCGGGACCCTTGTTTTCCCCGAAAAAGAGTGCTATAATTGCTATTCATAACCAGATATTTTAACAACAAGAAGAGGAGACATTATGAAAAAGACAAAAACGAAAATTTTGACAGTTCTTGTTCTGATTTTACTGGCGGGAATCTATTATTATGTCAAGCTTCCGGCGATTAATATCCATGCGGATGGCTTCTGGATGTTCCTTCTGGTGGTGATAGCGGCGGTGGCTGTCTTTTATATCGGACGGCGGAGACTATTCCGCAAAGAGGATATCAAGGCTTCTGGGATCGCAAAAGGGCTGATTGGGCTATTTCTTCTGGTAGTAGCGGTATATCTGGCAGGGACGTTGTTGTCCTCCCCGATTATCAATGCCAAGAAGTACCAGAAGCTTCTTAATGTAGAGAATGGCGATTTTCAGACGGACATCAAGGAGCTTTCTTTTGATCAGATCCCGCTTCTCGACCGGGATTCTGCGACCCTGCTTGGAAACAGGAAGATGGGAAGCATGGTGGATATGGTATCCCAGTTTGAGGTGGATGAGCTCTACAGTCAGATCAATTACCAGGATAAGCCGGTGCGGGTATCCCCGCTTCGCTATGCCAATGTGATTAAATGGTTTACGAATCAGTCCGAAGGTATTCCGGCATATATCCGGATCGATATGACGACTCAGTCTACAGAGCTTGTCATGCTGGACGAAGGAATGAAATACTCCACAAGCGAATATTTCAACCGGAACATTCACCGGCATTTGCGGTTCCGGTATCCGACCTACATCTTTGGAGAGCTGAGTTTTGAGATTGACGACAACGGAGTTCCGTACTGGGTAGCTCCGGTGAAGAAGTTTAATATCGGACTCTTTGGAGGAGAGACGGTCGGACGTGTTGTTCTTTGCAACGCCATCACCGGGGAGACAGAAGATTATGCGATCGATGAAGTGCCGGAGTGGATTGATCATGCATACGATGCGGATCTGCTCGTACAGCTTTACGATTATTACGGTACACTGAAACACGGATTTTTCAACAGTATTCTGAGCCAGAAAGACTGTCTCAAGACAACAGATGGTTACAACTATCTGGCTATTGATGATGACGTCTGGGTTTATACCGGAGTTACGTCGGTGAACGAAGATCAGTCCAACGTCGGTTTCGTTCTGATGAATCAGAGGACGATGGAGACGAAGTTTTACGAGGTAGAGGGAGCGACAGAGAATTCTGCCATGTCCTCAGCAGAGGGCCAGGTGCAGAACCTGCATTATAAAGCGACATTCCCTTTGCTTCTGAATATTTCCGGTGAACCGACATACTTTATCGCACTCAAGGATGACGCGGGACTGGTGAAGAAGTACGCCATGGTCAATGTACAGAAATACCAGGTAGTTGCCATCGGTGATACGGTCAGCAAATGTGAAGAGAGCTACACAGAGCTCATGCAGGAAAATGGAATTGAGACGGACGACAGTAGCGCCGCAAAGGAGACGAAAACGATTACCGGGGCGATTACCAAGGTCGCGCAGGGTGTCGTGGATGGGGATTCCCATTTTTACGTGATGGTGGAAGGCTCCGATGAGATTTTCGACGTATCAGTAGTGAATTTCATAGATATCATCAAATACGACGTCGGCCAGCAGGTGACGATGGAGTATCAGGAAGGAGAAAAGACGAACGTGGTACTTTCCCTCAATGGAGAGGAGAAAAATCCGATTAAAGAAGAGGAAGACGAGGAGACCGACAGCAACGACGAGGCAGCAGTCCCGGAAGAAAAATAAAAGGATTCTCAAGAATGTAAAAAAGAAAGAGACGGAAAATCATTCCGTCTCTTTCTTTTGTAAACGGGACAACGCCGGATCAGGTAAGGTAAGGACTCTTTCGGCAGAAGTCCCGCCAGCCGGTGTGATTAATTCAGATAAGCGCATCCCTCAGCGTCAACGAGCCTCAGTTCTTCTTTTCCCGCACTGATGCTCACATAGAAATCCAGATCACATTCTTTTGAAATTTTTTTCAGCTTTTCCAGAAATTCCGGGATGTCGTCAAGAGAGATATGTGCATGTTTCAAAATGGCGTCGATGAAGATCGCCTTAATATCGTGATCTGCACTTGTCATACCATAAATAAACCCAAGATATGCATCGATGTTATCGATTGCTTCATAGTCGTCCATGCAGATTGCACGAATGTCGAAAGATAAGCTGTATGTATCGCGGTGGCTCTTCTTGATAAAGATTACGTGTCCATCGGACTCCTTTGCCGCTTTGTTGGCAAGTTCAATCATCTGTTGTGTCTTTCCGCTGCCTTTCGGGCCTGTCAATAAATTAACCATATGCATTATCTCCTTTAGCTATATATTTTTCTTACTGAAATGACTTGTGATTATTATACACCCAAGAGGGATTTTAAACAATCCTTTTTTGTCAAATTCCACAAAACAAGCTCGAAAAGAATGAGGGAATCTTGACAAAAAGAACGGATGTGGGTACAATGAACTGGTATTTAAAGAAGTAGAGAAAAACGATCGATGAGGAATAGTAAGGGCTGATGTTTTTTCAGAGAGTCGCCGGGGGGTGTGAGGCGGCAGGACAGACGCTCCCAACTCGCCTCGGAGTTCTTCCGGTGAAGAAAGTAGCCGGGAGCGGTTAGTCCCGTTACAGACGAGAGGGCGTCGGTTCTTATGGAAGCGGCGAAGAAGAGTGGTACCGCGTGAGCTTTTGCTTTCGTCTCTTGCAGATGTCAGAGACGAAGGCTTTTTTATTGTGTTCATGTAGAAGCGAGCGAAGGCAAAGATTTGAAAATTCAAAGTATTCTAATTTATAAGGAGGAAAGAGAAGATGCCGACACCATATAATCACAAGGCAATCGAGAAAAAGTGGCGTACACGCTGGAAAGAGCATCCGGTGAATGTTCAGGAAGACGAGAGAGGAAAGCATGAGAAGTATTACTGCCTCGACATGTTCCCATATCCGTCTGGAAACGGTCTGCACGTAGGACACTGGAGAGGATATGTAATTTCCGATGTATGGAGCCGTTATAAACTGCTCCAAGGTTACTATATCATTCATCCTATGGGGTGGGATGCGTTCGGCCTTCCGGCAGAGAATTACGCCATCAAGATGGGAGTGCATCCGGCGAAATCAACAGCAGAAAATGTAAAAAATATTAAGAGACAGATTAATGAGATTGCGGCTCTTTATGACTGGGACAGAGAGGTCAACACAACGGATCCGAATTTTTACAAATGGACCCAGTGGATCTTTGTAAAGATGTTTAAGGCAGGACTCGCTTACGAAAAGGAGTTCCCGATCAACTGGTGCCCGTCCTGTAAAACCGGGCTGGCGAACGAAGAGGTTGTCAATGGAAAATGTGAGCGCTGCGGTACGGAAGTGACGAAGAAGAACCTCCGTCAGTGGATGCTCAAGATCACCCAATACGCAGAGCGTCTTCTGAATGATCTGGATAAGCTTGACTGGCCGGAGAAAGTAAAGAAAATGCAGACAGACTGGATCGGAAAATCATACGGTGCGGAAGTTGATTTTCCGGTTGATGGAAGAAAAGAAAAGATCACTGTTTATACGACAAGACCGGATACCCTTTATGGGGCGACTTTCATGGTACTTGCCCCGGAACATGCTCTGGCAAAAGAGCTTGCAACCGATGAGACAAGAGAAGCAGTAGAGAAATATATCTACGATGCGTCCATGAAATCAAATGTAGACCGTCTTCAGGATAAGGAGAAGACCGGAGTCTTTACAGGAAGCTATGCCATCAATCCGATGAACGGTGCGAAAGTGCCGATCTGGCTGTCCGACTATGTACTGGCTGATTATGGTACCGGAGCGATCATGTGTGTACCGGCCCACGATGACCGTGACTTTGCATTTGCAACGAAGTTCCATATTCCAATCATCCAGGTGATCGCCAAAGATGGAAAAGAAATTGAAAATATGACGGAAGCATATACAGAGGCTTCCGGAACCATGATCAATTCTGGAGAATGGAATGGGATGGAGTCTGCTGTCCTGAAAAAAGAAGCCCCGATAATGATCGAAGAGAAAGGCATTGGAAGAAAGACAGTCAACTACAAGCTTCGTGACTGGGTATTCTCCCGTCAGAGATACTGGGGAGAGCCGATCCCGATTGTTCATTGTCCGGACTGTGGAGCCGTACCGGTTCCGGAGGATCAGCTTCCGCTGACCTTGCCGGATGTGGATTCCTATGAGCCGACGGGAACCGGGGAGTCCCCTCTTGCGGCGATCGACTCCTGGGTGAATACGATCTGCCCGGTATGTGGAAAGCCGGCGAAAAGAGAGACCAACACCATGCCGCAGTGGGCGGGTTCTTCCTGGTATTTCCTTCGTTATGTAGATCCGCACAATAACGAGGAACTTGTTTCCAGAGAAAAAGCAGACGCCATGCTTCCGGTCGATATGTATATCGGTGGTGTAGAACATGCGGTACTGCATCTTCTGTATTCCCGTTTCTACACGAAATTTTTGAGCGACATCGGCGTAATCGATTTTGATGAGCCGTTTATTAAGCTCTTTAACCAGGGGATGATCACCGGAAAGAATGGAATCAAAATGAGTAAGTCGAAAGGAAATGTCGTATCCCCGGATGATCTTGTGAGAGACTACGGATGCGATTCTTTGAGAATGTATGAACTCTTTGTAGGACCGCCGGAACTGGATGCAGAGTGGGATGATAGAGGAATTGACGGTGTATACCGTTTCCTGAATAAGCTGTGGAATCTTGTGATGGACAACAAAGAGAAAGACATCAAAGCGTCCAAAGAGATGCTTAAGCTTCGCAATAAGATGGTGTACGACATCACAACCCGTTTGGAAAGTTTCAGTCTAAATACGGTGATCTCCGGATTTATGGAGTACAACAATAAGTTCATCGATCTTGCAAAGAAAGAAGGAGGTATCGATAAAGAGACTCTTTCCACGATCGCAGTCCTCCTGGCTCCATTTGCGCCGCATATGGGCGAAGAACTCTGGGAAGAACTCGGACACGAGGGAAGTGTATTCCATGCAGGATGGCCGACCTATGATGAAGAGGCGATGAAAGACGATGAGATCGAAGTGGCTGTACAGATCAATGGTAAGACAAGAGCGGTTGTGACGATCTTTGCAGAAGCCGGAAAAGAGGAAGCCATCGCAGCCGGAAAAGAGGCGATCAAAGATAAACTGACCGGAAACATCGTAAAAGAGATTTATGTGCCGGGAAGAATTATTAATATTGTTATGAAATAATGGAGAAGAAACTCTCATATTTTTAAAATGGAGTAAATTGGGAGTAAAAGTTGAAAGAAAATGGAGTAAATGGCGTGGATAATGAAACATTATCTGCGTCATTTTTCTATAAAATGATGTAAAGAAATGCAGAATATGATAAACTAAATGAAACAAATAGATTCGAACTTTATGAGGTGGTGGGACTCATGTTGAAAATAAGTTTTAAAGCACAGCTTATGATTGCTGCTATTATAGTCATTGGAGGCTTTGTATTTTCCCTATATTTCGAGAATGATATATTTTATAATTTTACATGGGCGTTTGTAGGTGTTCTTTTCTTTATTAACCCTGTTTATCCTGAAAGTAAGGTACATTTGGAAGAAGTAAAAGCCCAAAAAGCAATGCGAATTGCGGCAGTTGTTGTTTTTTTTGCCGGAATAACGAACGGATTTGGTGTATAACTTCCGGTTGCAAAATTGATTATATTACAAGAAAGGGAAGAGTAAGATTATGAATTCGACAAAATGAAAAGCAATGGGGGATTGGGAGTAAGGTGAAGATGCTGTAAGGAAGCAGTTTTGCATATTCTTTATTTTTCATATTTACATCTCGAGCTGATTGTGCTATTTTTAATAAAGAAGTTATTTAGGGAGGTGGCTTGATGACGGCTGTGCGTAAATAATAGGGCAATAAATTTTGATATTCATGTAAATGGATTGTTTTTTTGTCGTGTTCATTTGCGTATGGTGATGGCAGCTACCTCTTTACGAGATGGTTTATTTTTCGTATATAAAATCGTATGATGGTGAAAGTACCGGGGGTACTTTTGACTGCAATGACACTGACAGGATAGCTCTCCATGAACGAGTTATCTTTTTTTATTGTCCTGATAAAGTGGGAACAACAGCAGAAAAGAGGAAAGGAAATATGAATCGGGAAAATAAAAAAAGAAAATATGAAAAAGGTTACTATAAAAATCATCCATGCACAGAAAGTTTTATTTGTAAAAACTGTGGCCGCCTCGTTGTTTCAGCGGGGGCAGGAAGCAATCACCGAAATCACTGCCCGAATTGCCTGTGCAGTATGCATGTAGATCATGAACCGGGAGACCGGGAATCAGATTGCGGAAGTATTATGGATCCGGTAGCGGTATGGGTGAGAAAAAATGGAGAATGGGCGATCATCCACCGTTGCAGGAGGTGTGGAGCGTTGAGTTCCAATCGGGTGGCGGCAGACGATAATCCGATGAAACTTATGTCCATTGCCATGAAGCCACTATGTTCCCCGCCGTTCCCACTGGAGCGGATAGAAGAAATGACAGCACTTATGGGAGGAGATGGAAAGTTACACGGATAGACAAGTAAGAAGAGAATCTGCACCCGAAGCTATTTTATAGTTTTCGGGTGCTTTTTCAACTTTTACTTGATGTAAGTTTGTGCTACAATAAAACGTAGATGGAACAAGTAACATGCAGATTCTGGAAAAAGAAAGGAAGAGATTGTGTGAAACCACTGTATCGGACTATATTATTTACAATTATATTTGTTCTTTCGTACTGCATCGTTTTCTTTTTGATGAGACACGAGATAGATCTGGTAGTGCTTGCGGTTCTGACCGTCGTGCAATTCATTCTGAATTTTGTGATTTATACGGTGCTGGAGAAGGTGGATAAGTCCTGAAAAGGGAAGAAGATACATCCGGTTCATCAATATAAAGAGACTGCGGCTGTAGTCTTTCAAAAACCGCCAGTTTGGGAAGATTATTGAAATTGATGGAAGTGTATTTTGGCGGAACAGAAATTTTTGTAAAAAAAGACTTTCAAAATCCACAGGAAACGAGTATAATAAAAAACTGTCTGAAAAATATGCACATAAGACAGGAGAAGAACGATGAGAGAGGTATATGTGAATATTGGTTCTGTGGAAAAGGCCAAAGGACTCAACGGAGTTTTGAGAAAACTGGAGGGAGATTTCGATCTGGTGCAGGGCAGAGCTACCATTGATGCGAAATCTTTTCTGGGAATCCTTAGTATGGATTTGTCCCAGACTGTGAAACTGATCATCCATGACAGTGACTCGATCGACATGGCGCTTCTGAAAGAATATATGGCATAAAATGGGGCCGGGAGACCGGCCTTTCATTTACCATTGACTAACCGGCTTTCTTTTTTATATGATGAGTAAAAGATCACCGGACGGCAGATACTAAGTCTGTCAGGCGGAAAAAGGAGGGATCGGTATGCTTGCTTTGACAGACGTAAAGCCAGGATGTGAGTGTATGGTTAAGTGGTTCTTTGCAGATAGAGATATCGAAGAGAATATGAGGTGTCTTGGGATCGGGCAGGGAAGCCGCCTTCAGGTGGTGAGCAGGTCGAAAGGACATTTGATTATTGCTCCGGAGAATGGGAGACGGATTGCATTGTCTGAGGACATTGCAAAGCGAATTAAAGTATAGAGAGAAAAGAGCGGAGAGAGACTGATTGAGTCAGTCCTCTCTGTCTTTTTATATTCGCGCCGGATTTTGCAGATGTAGCAGCTCACATTTCATAGATGGTTCTTGTACATGGAATAGCCGTATAGTATAATAAATAAAAAGGGCTTTGGCCCTCAGAAAGCCGCAGCCCGAAGGGAGAAGATTGTCATGCAGGAGTTAAATAAGCTGGAGACATTGCGGGATATTATCGACAAAGGAGAATACATTGTCGCTCTTTGCGGATCAGGCATGATGGAAGAGTGTGGAATCCATCCGCTGAAAGACCAGGACCGGGCCTACCGGATCGAGGAGAGGTATGGACGCTCCCCGGAGTACCTCTACACGGATGCCTTTTTTAATACACGTACCGAAACCTTTTATGACTTTTATAGGAATGAATTATTGGTAGATCTGGAGCCTACGGCTTCGACCTATACCTTGGCGGCCATGGAGCGGGCGGGGAAGCTCAAGTGCATTATCTCAAGTAATATTTACGAGCTTAGTGAGCGGAGCGGCTGCCACAATGTCATCAATCTTCACGGAAGTATTTATCAGAACCATTGCCAGAAATGCGGCAAAAAGTATTCCGTTGACTACATCAGACAGGCGAGGAAGGTTCCATACTGTGAGGCGTGCGGCGGAGTGATCCGGCCGGATGTATCTTTCTTCGGAGAGATGCTGGACAGTGAGAAGCTTTCCAGGACGTTGGAAGAGATTGAAAAGAGTGACGTACTTTTGCTGCTTGGAACATCACTGAGTTCCGATGTGTTCCGCAATTACATCAAATGTTTTGAGGGAAGTAAGATTGTACTGATCCATAATAAGGAGAAACTGATGGATGAGAAGGCGGATCTTCTGATCTACGACGAACCGAAGAACGTACTTCCCAAACTTGGTTTTTAAAGACGGGTAGAAAAGGCTGCTGTCAGGTCACAGCAGTCTTTTTCTTGCATTGACGCAAAGAGCAAAATCCCTTATCATAATCTGGTAAGACTTGAGATACAAGGAAAGAAAAGACAGGAGCGATAGACATGAATATTATCAATATTGAGCATATCAGTAAGCGGTTTGGAGATAAATTTCTGTTTGAGGACGCCTCTTTCGGGGTGCAGGAGGGGGATAAGATCGGGATTGTCGGAATCAATGGAACCGGAAAGTCGACGCTTCTTCAGATGATTGCAGGGGAGGATGAGCCGGATGAGGGTCAGCTTGTCCGCCAGAATGGCAAAAAGACGGCATACTTGCTTCAGAGTCCCTGTTTTGAGGGCTGTACTACCATTTCAGATTACGCATTTGCTGGGGATACGGACGGAGGATGGAAGGTGCAGAGTAATCTGACGAAGCTTGGGATTTTTGACTATATGGCAGAGCTTAACACTTTGTCCGGCGGCCAGAAGAGAAAGGTAGCACTTGCCAAGGTGTTGGCAGAGGATGCGGACATCCTTCTCCTGGATGAGCCGACGAACCACCTGGATGAAGAGATGATTCTCTGGCTGGAGGACTATCTGAGAGCTTACCGGGGCGTTGTGTTGATTGTGACCCACGACCGGTACTTTTTGGATCAGGTTACGAACCGGATTCTGGAGGTAGACGACGGAAAGTTCTACGGGTATGAGGCTGGATACTCCGGTTTCCTGGAGCTGAAAGCCAAGAGAGAAGAAATGGAGTTGGCTTCAGAACGGAAGAGGAAGAGTGTTCTCCGTATGGAGCTGGAGTGGGCGAAACGGGGCTGTCGGGCGAGAAGCACGAAACAGCGGGCGAGACTGGAACGGCTGGAAACGTTGAAAAACGGGAAAGCGCCGGAGGCGGCAAAGACTGTGGAGACTGCCAGAATCAGCACCAGGATGGGAAGGAAGACCATAGAACTGCATCATATTTTCAAAGGATTCGGTGAACGGACTCTCATCCGGGATCTGGATTATATTATACTACGGAATGAGAGACTGGGGATCATAGGTCCGAATGGCTGTGGGAAGTCGACCTTGTTAAAGATGATTGCGAGGCAGATTACTCCAGACGCCGGGGAGATTGAGATCGGGGAGACGATCCGGATCGGCTATTTTGCCCAGGAGGTACCAGATATGGATACGGATGCCAAGGTCATCGATTACATCCGGGATTTTGGGGAGTATGTGCAGACGGAAGAGGGGAAGCTTAGTGCCTCTGCGATGTTGGAGCGTTTCCTCTTTCCACCGGAGATGCAGTATGCTCCGGTGTCCAAGCTCTCCGGCGGTGAGAAGCGTAGGCTCTATCTATTGAGTGTGCTGATGCAGGGGGGCAACGTCCTCCTTCTCGATGAGCCGTCCAATGATCTGGATATCGCAACCGTGACGATTCTGGAGGACTATCTGAATTCCTTTGATGGAATTGTGGTTGTCGTATCCCATGACCGGTATTTCCTTGACAATGTAGCGGACCGGATTTTCGAGATGGACGGTCAGGGTGAGATTCGTCAATACGAGGGAGGATACACGGACTATTTGAATGTCAGACGCTCAAAAGAAAAGGCGCTGACAAAGGGCGTACAAAATTTGCGTAAAAATGAGGACAGCAGTTCGAAAAAACCGCGGCATACGAAGCTGAGATTCTCCTACAAAGAGCAGAAAGAGTATGAGGAGATCGACGGAGTGATTGCCGATTTGGAAGAAAAGCTGGAAATGTTGGATCAGGAGATGGTGAAGTTTGCCACTAATTCCATAAAGCTCACCGAACTGACGAAAGTGAAAGAGGAGACCGAGCAAGCGCTGGAAGAAAAGATGGAGCGCTGGGTCTATCTCAACGACCTGGCTGAGCGGATTGAGGCGCAAAACGCAAGGTAAGGAAATCCGTGCTTACAGCAGATCGCCATATATAAAGCGCACAAAAATCTTCGTTTTGAAACAGGTTTGGACCCGGATTTTTGTGATTTTGTGCAAAGCTGAATTGTTACATAATAACGAAAAAGATTTAGTACTTTACTTGACAAAAGAAGGATTCATTGTTACAATAAAAAAACAGAACGCACTCTGTTTTTAGAAAAGAAAGTAGAGGTAGGGTTTATGAGGAAACAGGTTTATTCTTTATTGGTAGATAACACACCGGGCGTACTGAGCCGGATTGCGGGACTGTTTAGCCGGAGAGGATTCAGTATCGACAGTATTACTGCCGGGGTGACTGCGGACAGCAGATTTACCAGGATCACGGTTGTGGCAAGCGGCGACGAAAGGATTCTTTCCCAGATTGAAAAGCAGGTACGCAAGTTGGAAGATGTTCTGGAGATCAAGCTTCTCAATGATGAGGAGGCGGTTTACCGGGAGCTGATTCTGATCAAGATCAGAGCGGACGCGGCACTCCGTCCAGGGATTATCGCGATTGCGGACGTTTTCCGGGCCAAGATTATCGATGTGGAAAAGGAATCGCTGATCGTAGAGCTTACCGGCGCACAGTCAAAACTGGAGGCGTTTTTAAATCTGCTGGACGGATATGAGATTCTGGAGCTTGCAAGAACCGGAATCACGGGCCTTTCCAGAGGCAGTCAGGATATCGCTGATGCGGAGGAAATCCTGAGGAAGAGAGCCGAGCAGGATGGGTTCGACAGAGAATGAAGCTGAAGGGGCAGTTCCCCTTTGACGAGCTATAGTAAAAAACAGGAGGTAAAGTACAATGAACAAACCAAAAATTTATTATCAGGAAGACTGTAATTTAGCATTACTGGAGGGCAAGAAGATTGCGATCATCGGCTATGGAAGCCAGGGACACGCACATGCCCTTAATTTAAAAGAATCCGGATGTAATGTAGTAGTCGGACTTTACGAAGGCAGCAAATCCAGAGCAAAAGCAGAGGCTCAGGGATTACAGGTTATGACAAACCAGGAAGCAACCAGATGGGCTGACATCATCATGATTCTGATCAACGATGAATTACAGGCTGATATGTACAAGAAAGACATCGAGCCGAACTTAAGCGAAGGCAAGATGCTGATGTTCGCACATGGTTTTGCAATCCATTTCGGACAGATCAAAGCACCGGCAGGTGTAGATGTAGCGATGATTGCTCCGAAGGCCCCGGGACACACTGTAAGAAGTACATATGTGGACGGACAGGGTGTACCGGCGCTCGTTTGTGTAGAGCAGGATGCATCTGGAAGAGCACTGGATCTGGCTCTGGCATACGGCGCTGCAATCGGCTGTGCGAGAGCAGGTCTTCTGACAAGTACATTCCAGATCGAGACAGAGACAGATCTTTTTGGCGAGCAGGCAGTTCTCTGCGGAGGTGTATCCGCACTCATGCAGGCTGGATTTGAGACTCTTGTTGAGGCTGGATATCCGGCAGAAAATGCATACTTTGAATGTATCCATGAGATGAAGCTGATCGTTGATCTGATTTATCAGAGCGGTTTTGCGGGAATGAGATATTCTATCTCCAACACGGCAGAATATGGCGATTATATCACAGGACCAAAGATCGTCACAGAAGATACAAAGAAAGCAATGAAGAAGATTCTTTCCGACATCCAGGATGGTACTTTCGCAAAAGACTGGCTGTTAGAGAACAAGATCGGAGCACCTCACTTCCACGCAATGAGAGCAAAAGGTGCACAGCATGAATCCGAAGTAGTCGGAGCAGAGTTGAGAAAACTCTATAGCTGGGCAGAGGATGATAAGTTGATCAATAACTAGTTCCTGTATGGTCTGACAGGGGCATACTCCCCCCTGTCAGATTTTTATTGTCATTTCCATACAGATAGAATTCTATTTTAACAGATATTTTTCAAATGCTTTATGAGGGTCAAGACGCACTTCTTTAAAAAAGAGAATGATCCAGATAAGAAATGCAGGAATTGCCATATATGGCGTAAAAAAATAAGATAATACTGCCCCGCCTAACATAATGGCGGACCAGACAAAACATTGGTTTCTCATGTCACGGGCAAGTCGGGGTTTGTCATATAATGCCTGTTCCTGTTTTGGTAAAGTGTTAAACCCGGAGACAAATTTAACAGCCTTTTCTTTCAATATCGCAAAGAATACTCCTACAATAAAAAAAGGGATTACGAGAACTCCGCATGTCCAGAAACCGATATTGATATTCATCACAAAACCTCCTTTGCGTTCATCAATGACAAAAAAGACACCCTCTGACGGTGAGGATGTCTTTTTTCTTTTTCTATAAATTAAGCGATAGAATTTACAGCTTTTGCAAGGCGGGATACTTTTCTGGCGCAAGTGTTTTTGTGGTAAACACCTTTGCTTCCAGCCTTGTTGATCTCAGCGATTGCTATACTCAGCGCTTCTTTAGCAGCAGCAGCGTCTTTGTTTGCAACGGCTGTCTCAACTTTCTTCACGCAAGTTTTCACTTTAGATTTGATCGCTTTATTTCTCGCAGTCTTTGTTTCAGCAACTAAAATTCTTTTCTTTGCGGATTTAATATTAGCCATGACCTACACCTCCAACTTTGGTAATTTCGTTTCTTGCCCTTCGTCAGAGCCGGACACGGAACGATCTGACGAAGCATACTCACTTATTTTATGTCAATAAATAATTTATGTCAATACATATTTCGGCTTTTTTTTGAGAAACTATGGAATAAATGAAAAAAAGCGAGGTTTTATCATGGTTGAGAAGTATAGTATCCGGACCGATCTGGCTTTGGAGGAGAAAGAGCGATTTGAAGAAGAGAACGTAGAGGTCCAGGGCGTTGTCCTGGAGGAGGAGTACGACGAAGAGTGGGAAGTTCGGACGACAACGGTCATTATTAAGACAGAAAATGGAGCAAAGACGATGGGAAAGCCTGTGGGAACATATATTACAATGGAAGCGCCAAATCTTGCCGTTCCGGATGAGGCTTACCACCGGGAAATCTCTGTAAAGATTGCCGAATGTGTGGAAAGACTTCTGCGCCATAAATGGAAACGGCAGGAAAAGCGGGATACAGGGGAGGACGTATCGGTGCTGATGGTGGGGCTTGGAAACCGGGCAGTGACGCCGGACGCTTTGGGGCCAAGAGTGGCGGACAATCTGAATATCACAAGGCACATCGTCCGGGAATACGGAAAGTATGCTATGGGCGAGGATGAAGTGACTTTGGTGAGCGCCCTTGTTCCCGGTGTGATGGCTCAGACCGGAATGGAGACAGCGGAGATCGTAAGGGGCGTCGTGGAGGAGACAAAACCGGAGGTGATTCTCGTGGTAGATGCCCTGGCAGCGAGGAATTCCAAGCGTCTGAACCGGACGATCCAGATTACAGACACAGGGATCAATCCAGGATCCGGCGTGGGGAACCACCGCAATGCCATCACAGAGGAAAGCGTCGGGGTTCCGGTGATTGCCATCGGAGTGCCGACTGTCGTGGACGCTGCCACTATTGTCAACGACGCCATGGAGAATTTGATGAAAGAGATGGAACACTCAGAGACCCTTAAAGGGGTTGGGGTTGTACTGCAAGGTTACCATGCGGCAGAAAAATATGAGCTTGTACGGCAGTTGATTTCGCCTCATCTCAACGGGATGTTTGTGACTCCAAAGGATGTGGACGAGACAGTGAAGCGGATCAGCTTTACCATTTCTGAAGGGCTGAACCTGCTTTTTTCAGCAAAAGAGTCGAATGGAGACAGTTTGGCAAAACAGGGAGAGGAACAAGATTCAGTAAAAGCGAAGGGAAAGGAAACAAAAGGACAGGCACATAATCCGAAGAAAGCAGGCATATAGTATTAAGACACGAAAATTTGGATCATGGTTTTAAGAAAGTAGAGTGAGGTATTTGAGTGGAAAGATACGTCTCCATCATCTTCTGATCGGAGGAGTGGTGGGTGTGCTTGGCGGATATATTATTCTGGGAGGCTATGAAAGTTCAGCAGAGTTTCTACGGGCAGAAATCGGACAGACGATCCAGAAAGGGGCGGAAGCAATGTACTTTCCGACCCTTATCCGGTTCGGGGAAGAGCCGGAGGGAACAGTGGGCGAGTGGGTGGCAAAGCAGGCGATGAAGATGACACCCCTTGGAAACTACGTAAAGGCGAACGAGGTCAGCGAGACTCAGATCGAGGACACGGAGACTTACGAAATGCTTCTGAAAAAGGAAGCGGAGGATGAGAACGAAGTAGATGAGAACGGGAAACTCATTAAGAAGAATCAGGAAAGTACCACGGAAGTGCCCCACGAATCTCAGGTCAAAGGAACTGTAGACAGGGAGAAACTCAAAGACTACGAGTATCTGACGAGTCACTTCTATACGATTGACAGTACGACGATGACGAGCCCGGAAGAACTGAACGCGGAGACACTGCTTGCCAAAAATATGAAGTTTACAAAAAAGGACAACGGGCCGAAGATTCTTATTTACCACACCCATTCTCAGGAGACATTTGTGGACTCGGTGCCGGGAGATGATAAAACTTCTATTGTGGGGATCGGAGACTATCTGACGGATCTTCTAAACAATACCTATCATATCAAGACGATCCATGACCGTGGCGTCTACGATATTATCAACGGAAAACTCGATCGGAGTGAGGCATACGAACTTTCGGGGGCAGCGGCGGAAAAGATCCTGGCGGAAAATCCTTCGATTGAGGTGGTGATCGATTTACATAGAGATGGTGTGAACGAAAATACCCACCTGGTGACAGATGTCAATGGAAAGCAGACGGCAAAAATCATGTATTTTAACGGGCTGTGCCGGACGAGGGCGAACGGGGATATTCAGTATTTTAACAATCCGTACATCCAGGATAATCTGGCGTTCTCCCTGCAGATGAAACTGGATGCGGAGGAGCATTATCCGGGATTTACGAGAAATATTTATCTGAAAGGCTACCGCTACAATATGCAGCTTGTACCGAAGATGCTTCTGATAGAGGCCGGAGCTCAGACGAATACGGTTCAGGAGATGAAAAATGCCATGGAGCCGCTGGCAGAATCATTGAACCGGGTTCTGAACGGGTAAAAATATAATTTCTTGAATCGTATGTTCGATTGTGGTACACTGTTGAAAGTAATGAACTGGCAGGAACACCAGAAGAGCATAAGGAGAAAGGAAGAATACGATGGCGAAACATACGACATACGATGCGGACAGTATTGCGGTACTGGAAGGTCTGGAGGCGGTCCGGAAGCGTCCGGGTATGTATATCGGAAGTGTGAGTACGAAAGGACTGAATCATCTCGTATACGAAATCGTGGATAATTCGGTGGATGAACATTTGGCCGGATTTTGTAAAAATATTGAAGTGACACTGGAAAAGGACGGCTCCGCGACCGTTGCGGACGACGGGCGCGGCGTGCCGGTAGGACTGCACCAGAAGGGCGTGTCAGCGGCGCGGATCGTCTACACGACGCTTCATGCGGGCGGGAAGTTTGACGACTCCGTTTACAAGACAAGCGGCGGGCTTCATGGGGTGGGCTCCTCCGTTGTCAATGCCCTTTCCGAGTATATGGATGTGCAGATCAGCCGGGACGGAGCGATCCACCACGACCGCTATGAGCGGGGCGTACCGGTGGTGAAACTGGACAAGGGGCTTCTTCCGGTCATTGGAAAGACGAAAAAAACGGGAACGAAGATCAATTTCCTTCCGGATGGCGAGATTTTTGAGAAGACGAGATTCCGGGAGGAGGAAATCAAGAGCCGCCTTCACGAGACGGCCTATCTGAATCCGGAGCTGACGATTTATTTTACGGACAAGCGGAAAGATCCACAGGAGGAGATCACATACCACGAGCCGGACGGACTGATTGGATTCATTAAGGACTTAAATTCCAAAAGTGAGCCCATTCATGACCCGGTGTATTTTAAGGGCGAGGCCGAGGGAATCGAAGTAGAAGCAGTTTTCCAGTACGTCAACGAATTCCATGAGAATATCCTTGGCTTCTGTAACAATATATACAATGCGGAGGGCGGCACACATTTGACCGGGTTTAAGACGACGTTTACTACGGTGATGAACCAGTACGCAAGGGAAATCGGCGTGCTGAAGGAAAAAGACGCCAATTTCACCGGAGCCGACATCCGTAATGGTATGACCGCCATTATTTCTGTCAAGCACCCGGATCCAAGATTTGAGGGGCAGACGAAGACAAAGCTTGACAATCAGGATGCGGCCAAAGCAGCCAGCAAGGTGACAAACGACGAGATTGTACGCTATTTTGACCGGAATCTGGACGTTTTGAAAAAAGTGCTTTCCTGTGCGGAGAAGGCGGCGAAGATCCGAAAGACCGAAGAAAAAGCAAAGACCAATCTTCTTACCAAGCAGAAGTATTCCTTTGACAGCAATGGGAAGCTTGCCAACTGTGAGAGCCGGGATCCGAAGAAATGTGAGATCTTCATTGTTGAGGGAGATTCTGCGGGCGGCTCTGCCAAGACGGCAAGAGAACGGATGTACCAGGCTATTCTGCCGATCCGGGGAAAGATTCTCAATGTGGAGAAGGCAAGTATCGACAAGGTTTTGGCGAACGCGGAGATTAAGACGATGATTAATGCGTTTGGATGCGGCTTCTCCGAAGGATATGGAAATGACTTTGATATTACGAAGCTTAGGTATGACAAGATTATTATCATGGCGGATGCGGATGTGGACGGCGCCCATATCTCGACGTTGCTTTTGACCTTATTTTACCGTTTCATGCCGGAGCTGATTTTTGAAGGACATGTCTATATTGCCATGCCTCCTCTTTATAAGGCAATGCCCAAAAACGGCAAGGAGGAATATCTCTACGATGACCGGGCTCTGGATGAGTACCGCAAGACACAGAAAGGCCCATTTACCCTCCAGAGATACAAAGGTCTCGGTGAGATGGACGCAAATCAGCTCTGGGAGACGACCTTAAATCCGAAGACCCGGATCTTAAAGCAAGTAGAGATCGAGGATGCCAGAATGGCATCCAGCGTTACCGAGATGCTGATGGGAACCGAAGTGCCCCCAAGACGGATGTTTATCTATGAGAACGCCAGAGAGGCGGAGCTTGATATTTAGCAGATGATGATCATACGAAATGAGGAAGAGACATGAGTCAGAAGGAAAAGGAACAGATCATTCGCACCGAGTATTCGGATGTGATGAAAAAATCATATATTGATTATGCCATGAGCGTCATTATTTCCAGAGCGCTGCCGGATGTACGGGACGGACTAAAGCCGGTGCAGAGAAGGACCCTCTATGATATGTATGAACTGGGGATCCGTTACGACAGACCGTACCGGAAATGCGCCCGTATTGTCGGAGATACGATGGGTAAATATCATCCGCACGGCGACAGCTCTATCTATGAGGCGCTTGTAGTCATGGCCCAGGACTTCAAGAAAGGCATGGTGATGGTGGACGGCCACGGCAATTTCGGTTCCATCGAAGGGGATGGAGCGGCGGCAATGCGTTATACCGAGGCACGGCTTGCGAAAGTGACACAGGAGGCATTCCTGGCAGACCTTGATAAAGATATCGTCAACTTTGTACCGAACTTTGACGAGACGGAAAAGGAGCCAGAAGTACTGCCGGTGCGTTTCCCGAATTTACTTGTCAATGGGGCCGAGGGGATTGCGGTTGGTATGGCGACAAGTATCCCGACCCACAATTTAGGCGAGGTCATCGACGGGGTGAAAGCCTATATGAAGAATAATGCCATCACTACAAAGCAACTGATGAAGTATGTCAAAGGGCCGGATTTTCCGACGGGAGGCATCGTTGTCAACCAGGACGACCTGGCGGAGATCTACGAGACCGGAAACGGTAAGATTAAGATACGGGGAAAAGTAAAGGTGGAAGATCAAAAAGGCGGACGCAAGCGCCTTGTGATTACCGAGATTCCTTATACGATGATCGGAGCCGGAATCGGAAAGTTTTTAAATGACGTCTGCTCCCTTGTAGAGACAAAGAAGACGTCGGATATTGTGGATATCTCAAATCAGTCTTCCAAGGAGGGCATCCGCATTGTCATCGACCTGAAAAAAGATGCTGACGTGGACAAGCTCATCAACATGCTTTACAAGAAAACGAAGCTTGAAGATACTTTTGGAGTGAATATGCTGGCGGTGGCGGACGGGAAACCAGAGACTATGGGACTTAGGAAGATCATCGAATACCATGTGGATTTCCAGTTTGAAATTACCACCAGAAAGTACAGAACGCTTCTTTCCAAGGAACAGGAGAAGCGGGAAGTACAGGAGGGGCTTATCAAAGCCTGCGACGTGATCGATCTGATTATCGAGATTCTTCGGGGGAGCCGTTCGGTCAAAGACGCCAAAGCCTGTTTGATGTATGGTATTACCGATGAGATCCGGTTCAGGAGTAAAACTTCGGAGAAGATGGCGAAGCTTCTCTCTTTTACGGAGCGGCAGGCGACCGCCATTTTGGAGATGCGTCTCTACCGGCTGATCGGGCTTGAGATCGAAGCTCTGCAAAAGGAACACAAAGAGACCGTCCGTAAGATCGAGCGATACGAGAAGATATTGAACGATTATGATGAAATGTCTGCTGTTATCATCGAAGATCTGAACCGTCTGAAAAAGGAATACGGTGTAAAGCGCCGGACTCTGCTTGAAAATGCCGAAGAAGCAGTATACGAGGAGAAGAAGATTGAGGAGCAGGAAGTGGTTTGCCTGATCGACCGCTTCGGCTATGCAAGGACGGTAGACCCGTCTGTGTACGAGAGAAACCAGGAGGCGGCGGATTTAGAAAGCCGTTATATCATCACCTGTATGAATACCGGAAAGCTCTGCCTTTTTACGGCGGAAGGGCGTATGCACCAGATTAAGGTACTGGAGCTGCCTCACGGAAACTTCCGGAGCAAAGGGCTTCCGGTGGACAACATCAGCAATTATGACAGCACCGCAGAGCATATCGTCACAGTGATAAGCGAAACGGATCTGGAAGGTGAGATGTTGATTTTTGTGACAAAGGACGGACTGATCAAACGGGTGGATGGATCGGAATTTCTCGTCTCCAAGCGGACCACTGCAGCTACCAAGCTTCAGGAGGGGGATGAAGTGCGTCAGATACTTCGTATGAACGGACAGGATTTTATCGTACTTCAGACAAAGAGCGGATACTTCCTGAAATTTATGGTGGGTGACGTCTCTGAGAAGAAAAAAGGGGCACTCGGAATCAGGGGAATCCGGCTGCAAAAGCAGGACTGCGTGGAAAATGCCTATGTCTTTGCGGAGGGAAACGAGACGAAAGTATCCTATAAAGAGAAAGAGATCTCTCTGAATCGTCTAAAGACCGGAAAACGGGATACCCAGGGAATTAAACAGCGAGGATAAAGTTTCTGAAAAGATTTTATTAAGAAAAGACACCTTCTTTATTAAAAAAGTTCTTGACTCTGGTATAATACCAGAGTTTAAGATAGAAATAGAGGAGGTGTTCTTATGTTAAAGAACAAAATGAAATGAACAGTTCAGAAACTGACAGAAGGAATCACGCTCCAGATGCTTTTCTGGATTGCTATTGGGGCGGGGATCGCTACTTTCGGAATCCACAATATTCACGAGCGGACTGGAATCACGGAGGGTGGAGTGATCGGGATGATGTTGTTCATCCATCACTGGTCTGGTTTGCCGGCTGGTTGGATTACACCGGTGCTGGATGTATCATGTTACCTTCTGGCATTACGGTTTTTGGGAACCCGTTTTATCAAGGTGTCCATCTTGTCCACGTTCTGCGTCTCCACCTTTTATAATCTCTGGGAGCTTTTCCCGTATCTTCTGCCGGATCTGTCGGATTATCCGCTGGCGGCGGCAGTCTTTGGCGGTATATTCGTAGGAATCGGTGTAGGACTCATTGTCCGGCAAGGCGGTTCCAGCGGCGGAGATGACGCATTGGCGCTCTCTATTTCCAAGGTGACGCATTGGCGGCTCTCCCGTTGCTATCTGTTCACCGATTTAGTAGTATTGGGGCTTTCGATTTCCTACATTCCGATTATTCACATCGTCTTTTCCGTGGTGACTGTAACCTTGTCATCGTTTCTTATTGATCTGGTAATGATGTACGGCAGAGACTCGCAGAAAAAAATAATCAACACATCTCGTTCCGAACAGGAATGTTAAAAAGAGGGGTTCCCCCTCTTTTTTTGCGTTTGTTAATTTCTTTTAACATTTCCCCATAAACAATAACAAGAGTTTTACATAAGCTTTACGAGACCTGGATAGAATGAAAAAGCGGAGCAGGGTATAGTATGAAAGGATGATACATGAATAGAAAATCGGAAAGAGAGAAACAAAGAAAGGGGCATTTTTTATGCTGGAGTTAAAGCATATTAAGAAATCATTCGACGGAGTTCCGGTATTAAAGAACATCAATCTTGAGATCGAAGACGGAGAGATCGTTTCCATCCTCGGTCCATCAGGATGTGGAAAAACAACACTGTTAAATATCATTCTCGGTCTGACAGAGGCGGATGCGGGGGAACTGATCTTTCAGGAGAAAGATATCCTGCACGTACCGATGGAAGAGAGAGGTTTCAATATCGTATTTCAGGATTACGCACTGTTTCCGAACTTGAATGTGAAGCAGAATATTACATACGGACTGCGTAACAATAAAAATCTCGCCACAGTGGAAGAGGTAAACGGACTGATAAATCTTCTCGGATTAAAGGAGCATCTGGACAAGAAGATCGAGCAGCTTTCCGGCGGGCAAAAGCAGAGAGTAGCGTTGGCAAGAACCATGGTGATGAAGCCCAAGATCCTTCTGCTTGACGAACCGTTGAGCGCTCTGGACGGTGTTATCAAGGAATCTATTAAGGATAAGATCAAAGAGATCGCAAGAGAGTATCATTTGACAACGATCATCGTTACCCACGACCCAGAAGAGGCGCTTACCCTCTCCGACAAGGTGCTCATTATGAACCAGGGGAATATTGCTCAGTTTGGAAGACCAGAGGACATCATCAACGCGCCTGAAGAAGATTTTGTAAAGAAATTTATCTTAAGGCAGCTCGAAATCAAGAGAAACAACATTATGATGCTTTTCAGCGAATCCGAGGCAAAAAGGTTTCAGGTGGTGTAACAATGAGAAAGAAGATCAAAGAAAAAGAAATCAAAGGGATCTATGGTATCGCGATCCTGCTCTTCCTGGCATTTTTGTTTGTACCGGTAGTTGTACTCTTCCAGCAGTCTTTGGAAGGGGAGACAGGATTTTCCCTGGCTCATTACGGAGCGATGCTTACCCAGAAAGGCTTCGGGCTTGCGGTAAGACACAGCCTGGAAGTTTCCATTGTCAGTGCTATCGTGGCAACATTGCTTGCGTTTTTGCTTGCCTATACCGTCCACTACACAAACGCGCCGGGAGGTTATAAGAAATTTATCCGGCTGGCAGCACAGCTTCCGATGCTTCTGCCGACCATCACATATGGATTTGCTATTATTTACTCCTTTGGAAAACAGGGACTTTTGACGAGACTGTTCGGCAGACAGCTTTTTGATATCTACGGATTTAAAGGGCTGGTGATTGGATATGTGATTTACACCCTGCCGGTATCCTTTATGCTTCTGTCTAATACGATGGGCTATATTGATAAGAAATTCATGGTTGTTTCCCGAATCATGGGGGATACCCCGCTAAAATCCTTTTTGCAGACAATTATCCGGCCGCTGCTCGGCACTTTCGCCACCTCGTTTGTACAGTGCTTTTTTCTCTGCTTTACGGATTACGGAATTCCGGAGTCGGTAGGAGGGAAGTACGAGGTTGTTGCCACGGTTCTTTACAATGAGATGCTTGGGAGTATCCCAAACTTCAATAATGGAGCGGTTGTGGCAGTGATTATGCTCGTTCCGTCGATTGTCAGCATCCTGCTGTTGAAATTTCTGGAACGGTACAATATCCGTTACAACAAGATTTCCACCATCGAACTTGCAAAAAATAAGATGCGGGACGTATTGTGCGTCATTGGTTCTGCTGTAGTTTTGCTCTGTGTATTCGCCATCTTTGCGGTAATTTTTATTATGCCGTTTATTCAGGAATGGCCGTACCGGGCTGTCTTTACTCTGGGGCATTTTCAGGATGTGCTTCGGGATAATACACTGACAGCAGTATATAAAAACTCCCTGTTTGTAGCGTTTCTGACCGCAATTTTCGGAACAATTCTGGCTTACGGATGTGCCCTGGTTTCTGCACGCAGCAGCCTGCGGGGTTCTGTAAAGCAGGTGATAGAGAGTACGGCACTCATTACCAACACCATTCCGGGAATGGTGATCGGTATTGCTTATATGCTCGTGTTCTCTGGAACAACGTTGCAGAATACATTTTTCCTGATCATCATCTGTAACATGATCCACTATTTTTCGACGCCGTACCTGATGATCAAAAACGCGCTGCTGAAGTTAAATACTTCCTGGGAAGCGACAGCGAAGCTTTTAGGAGATTCCTGGGGCAAGACATTACTTCGGATCATTACACCGAATATGTCCTCCACCCTGATGGAAGTCTTCGGATACTATTTTGTAAACGCCATGGTCACCGTCAGTGCGGTCATTTTTATCGCCGGGGCAAGAACCATGGTTATCACAACGAAGATCAAAGAATTGCAGTACTTTATGAAATTCAATGAAATCTTTGTGCTGTCTATTCTGATCCTTCTGACGAACCTTTGTATGAAGGGAGTATTATTCCTCCTTTCAGATAGAAAAAAATCCGAATCGAAAGTGAAAAAGGAGAAAAACATTATGAAAATGAGACAGGTAACTGCAATGATGATGGTATGTCTGGTAGCAGGCTCTTTGATGCTTGGAGGATGCTCCGCAGGAGACTCGAAAGCATCCGGATCTTCAGACGATCAGGTCATTATTTACTCCAATGCGGATGAAGAGGCGGTTGACGCCATGAAGGAGACGCTGGACGCGAATGGATACGAGGGAGAATATATGTTCCAGACCTTTGGAACGTCCGAGCTTGGCGGGAAGCTGATCGCAGAGGGCAAGAATCTGGAGGCAGATCTGGTTACGATGAGTTCGTTTTATCTGGACAGCGCCCAGGAACAGAATACGATGTTTCAAGATCTGACCTTTGATTATACGACGATCAGCGAGAATGACGCTTCTGATTTCTATGCGCCGATCACAAAACAGGAAGGGGCTATCATCGTCAATACGGAACTGTTAAAAGAGAATCATCTGGATACACCGAAGAGTATCAAAGATCTGGCAGACGAGCAGTATAAGGATCTGATTTCCGTGACGGATATTAAGAGCTCTTCTACTGCATGGCTTCTGATCCAGGCGCTGGTAAGCGAGTACGGAGAAGATGGGGCAAAGGATGTTCTGAAAGGGATTTACGCAAACGCAGGAGACAACATTGAAGATTCCGGTTCCGCACCACTGAAGAAAGTACGTGCCGGGGAGGTGGCAGTCGGATTTGGACTGCGGCACCAGGCGGTGGCAGATAAGGAAGACGGACTTCCAATCGATTATGTAGACCCGACAGAAGGAAATTTTTCTCTGACAGAGTCTGTGGCAGTCGTGGATAAAGATAACGGAGACAAGGCAGACAAAGCCATGGAGATGGCGCAGTGCATTATTGAAAAGGGAAGGAAAGCACTGCAGAAAACCTACCCGCTTGCGATTTACGAGGGCGAGAAGGATTCAGACAACAAATCCGCTTACCCGAAAGTATTCTCCGAGAAGCTTACGGCGGACTTACTGGAAAAACATCAGGAATTATCTGAAGCCTGCAAATAAATATTGCAGGAGGTAATATTCAGACGACAGACTGTCAGAGGCACCTTTCTGACAGTCTCTGCCTGCGCCTTAGACGCAGAATATATCATATGGAAGAAAGGAATAAATACATGAAGAACTACAAATTACTTACACCGGGACCGCTCACTACAACCGAAACAGTAAAAAAGGAGATGCTTTTTGACCATTGCACATGGGATGACGATTACAAACAGATCACCCAGGAGATCCGCAGGGAACTTCTGAATCTTGCTCATGTTTCCGAAGAGGAATACACGGCTGTTCTTATGCAGGGCAGCGGGACATTCGGTGTGGAATCCGTTTTGACCAGTGTGATCGGAAAAGAAGAGAAGCTTTTGATTGCGGCGAACGGTGCGTATGGCAAACGGATGGTTTCTATTGCAGAGCACGCATGCATTGATTATACTTTGTATGAAGAAGATTTTGATAAAGTACCTTGTGCCCGGAAGATTGCGGAGATTCTTGACGGAGACGGACGCATCACGCATGTGGCGATGGTACATAGCGAGACAACGTCCGGAATATTGAATGATATCTCTTCCGTGGCAAAAGTTGTAAAAGAAAGAGGCAGGACATTCATCGTGGATGCGATGTCAAGCTTTGGCGGTGTAGACATTCAGGTAGGAGAGCTGGGAATTGACTTCATCGTCAGCAGCGCCAATAAATGTATTCAGGGCGTACCAGGATTTTCTTTCATTATTTGCAGAAGAGATAAGCTGATGGAAAGCAAGGGTAAAGCAAGAAGCCTTTCTCTGGATCTTTATGATCAGTGGGAGACTATGGAAAAGGATGGAAAATGGAGATTCACGTCTCCGACCCATGTAGTGCTGGCGTTCCGCAAAGCGCTCGATGAGCTGAAAGAAGAGGGCGGAACCGAAAAGAGAAATGAGCGTTACACCCAAAATCATAAGATCCTTATTGAAAACCTGGCAAAACTGGGCATCAAACCGTATGTCGGAGCAGATGTTCAGGGACCAATTATTACGACTTTTTATTATCCGGAAAATCATCATTTCTCCTTCCAGGAGATGTATGAGTATATTAAGGAGAGAGGATACGCCATCTATCCGGGGAAAGTGACAGACGCAGACACATTCCGTATCGGAAATATCGGGGAGATTTATCCGGAAGATATGGTGAAGGTGACAGCAATTATTTCAGAATTTTTAAAGGAGACGAACTAAGATGAAATACGAAGCAGTGATTTTTGACTGGGCAGGAACAACAGTAGATTATGGGTGCTTTGCACCGGTGCAGGCCTTTCTTGACGCTTTCCATGAGTACGGGATCGACCCGACGATGGAGGAGGTCAGAGGACCGATGGGAATGTTGAAAATCGACCACATCCGTACCATGCTTCAAGGAGAGCGTATCAGCGCTCTCTGGCGGGATAAATATGGCAGAGACTGGACAGAAAAAGACGTTCAGGATGTTTATGAACTCAGCGAAAAAAAGATTCTGGAGATCCTTCCGGACTTTGCGGATCCGAAGCCATACGTGACAGAGACAGTCGCAAGCCTTCGGGAAATGGGAATGAAAATTGGCTCCACCACAGGCTATACAGACGAGATGATGTCCATTGTTGTGCCAAAAGCAAAAGAACTCGGATATGAGCCGGACTGTTGGTTCAGCCCGAATGCGGTGGGAAACTACGGGCGTCCATATCCGTACATGATCTTTAAGAATATGGAGACGCTTGGGCTTTCCGATGTGAGGGCGGTCATCAAGGTGGGAGACACGGTATCTGATATCCGGGAAGGCATTCATGCGGGCATGAAAACTGTCGGCATTGTGGAGGGAAGCTCTGTTCTTGGACTTTCCAAAGGAGAGTTTGACGCTCTTACAGAAAAAGAGCAGAGGGAACAGTACGAAAGAGCCGAGAAGATCTACAAAGAAGCGGGAGCGGATTATGTGATCCGTGATATCCGTGGACTTCTTGATATCGTAAAATAAGTCCCTATTCAGCCAAATATCCTGAATAGTTACTGAAATAAAAGGCAAAACCCCTTGATTTTGTCATAAAAACGTGCTATAGTGCATATAGTTACATAAGAAATCGGCAGAAGAGTGGACGTTATGTTCACTCTTCTTTAGTGCTTGGCGGTTTTTTATTGGAATCCGGGAACTTTGTTCCTTATATTAAACAAAGAAAGGATGTTAGGATTGTCAAAAAGAGAAGACTTTGAGCAAAGAACAGAGGAATTGCTGATTCCGATCCTCGAAAAGTATGAGTTTGAACTGGTTGACGTAGAATATGTGAAGGAGGCAGGAACCTGGTATTTAAGAGCTTACATCGACAAGCCGGGGGGGATTGCGATTAACGACTGCGAAGTTGTCAGCCGGGAGCTTTCCGATCTTCTGGATCAGAAAGATTTTATCGATGACAGCTATATCCTGGAGGTGAGTTCACCAGGGCTGGGAAGACCGTTAAAGAAGGAGCGGGACTTTGCAAGAAGTATCGGTGCGGAAGTGGAGATCCGGACATATAGGATGGTAGAAGGCCGCAAAGAGTTTACAGGAGTGCTTGAAAAGTACGATAGTGAATCTGTAACGGTTTCTTATGAAGATGGAACAAAACAGAATTTTGACAGAAAAGAGATTGCACTGATCAGGCTGGCATTTGATTTTTAGTATTATTTAGGAGGAAAGGAAAAAATGAGTACAGAATTAATGGAGGCTCTTACCATACTGGAACAGGAAAAAGACATCAGCAAGGAAACGATGCTGGATGCTATTGAGAATTCCCTGATGAACGCCTGCAAGAACCATTTTAAAAAAGCGGACAATATTAAAATCGTGATGAACCGGGAGACTTGTGATTTCGCAGTTTATGCGGAGAAGACCGTTGTGGAGGAAGTTGACGATCCAGAAGAGCAGATTAGCCTTGTGAACGCAAAAATGATGGACTCTAAGTATGAGCTGGGCGACATTGTCCAGGTGCCGATTGATTCCAAGTCCTTTGGCCGGATCGCGACGCAGAACGCAAAGAACCTGATTCTTCAGAAGATCAGGGAAGAAGAGCGCAAAGTTGTTTACGACCAGTACTTCGAGAAGGAAAAGGATATCGTGACCGGAATCGTGCAGCGCTATGTAGGACGTAATATCAGCATCGACCTTGGTAAGGCGGATGCAATGCTCACAGAAAATGAGCAGGTCAAAGGTGAAGTATTCAAGCCGACTGAGCGGATCAAACTTTATGTGGTGGAAGTGAAGAATACGACAAAAGGACCGAAGATTCTCGTATCCCGTACTCATCCGGAGCTTGTAAAGCGTCTTTTTGAGTCCGAGGTGACAGAGGTAAAGGATGGCATCGTGGAGATCAAGAGCATCGCAAGAGAGGCTGGATCCCGTACAAAGATTGCCGTATGGTCTAACGATCCGGACGTTGATCCGGTAGGAGCGTGCGTTGGGATGAACGGACAGAGAGTCAATGCGATTGTTAATGAGTTAAGAGGAGAGAAGATTGATATCATTAACTGGAGCGACAATCCGGCGATACTTATTGAGAATGCATTAAGTCCGGCGAAGGTGATCTCCGTGGCGGCGGATCCGGAGGATAAGACGGCAAGCGTGATTGTACCGGATTACCAGCTCTCTCTGGCCATCGGCAAAGAAGGACAAAATGCGAGACTGGCTGCGAGACTGACCGGATACAAGATTGATATCAAGAGTGAGACTCAGGCAATCGAGTCTGGAGAACTTCCGGCAAACTATATGGATTTGCCGATGGAAGAGGGCGTATATGAGTCCGACGTCTATGAGGATGATTACGAAGACGATTACTATGAGGACGACGCTGTCTACGAAGAAGAAAGTTACGGGGATGAAAGTGATGAATAAGAAGATCCCGATGCGTAAGTGTGTCGGATGCGGAGAGATGAAGAATAAAAAAGAGATGCTGCGCGTCATTCACACAAAAGAAGGAGAATTCCTTCTGGACGCTACTGGAAGAAAGAACGGAAGAGGAGCCTACCTTTGCTTTTCCAGAGAATGTTTTCTAAAAGCAGTAAAGAATAAGGGCCTGGAGCGCTCTTTTAAACAGGCGATTCCAAATGAAGTATATGAACAGCTGGAAAAGGAGATGGAGCAGATTGAAACGGAATAAAGTTCTGTCACTTTTAGGTCTGGCTACCAGGGCGGGGAAAATAAAGAGCGGAAGTTTCCTGACGGAGCAGGCAGTGAAGGCCGGTAAGGCTTATCTCGTCTTGATTGCGGGAGACGCGTCGGAGAATACGAAGAAAAAACTAAGCAATATGTGCAGTTTTTATGAGGTCCCGGCCCGATTTTACGCAGATCAGGATACCCTTGGCCATGCAATAGGGAAGGAATTCCGTGTCAGCGTCACGGTGACGGATGCGGGATTTGCAGACGAGATTGAAAAACAGCTGAAAACAGAAGAAGAGAGAAATTGCATATAGGAGGTAGTTGGATGTCGAAAGTGCGAGTACATGAATTAGCAAAAGAGATAGATAAAACAAGTAAGGATATTATGGAATATCTGAATGGAAACGGGGCGGATTTAAAAAGCCATATGAGTTTCCTGACAGATCAGCAGGTGGAAGCTGTAAAGAAGAAATTCGGAAAAGCCGCTCCAGCCGGAGATGCTCCGAAGAAAAAGACCATCGTGCAGGTATTCCGTCCGCAGAATACCCAGGGAGGCCAGAGACGCCAGGGAGGAAGAGGCGGTCAGAGACAGACTCAGGCAGGAGCAGACAGCAGACCAGGCGCAAATCGCGACAGAAAGGAAGGATCTGTATCCGCTCAGGAGCGAGGGCGCGACAATAACCGTCCGGCAAAAGACCGGGATGGCAATCGTCCGGCAAGAGATTTCCGTGACAGGGACCGCCAGGGTCGCGATGGCAGAGACAAAAGAGATGGAAGAGATCGCGACAGCAAGGATAAAGAGCGCCAGGGACGTGATTTCCGCGACCGTGACGGAAGAGACAAAGATCGTCAGAACCGGAGTCAAAGAGATGGTAAGGACAAAGACCGCCAGGGCAGAGACTTCCGTGATCGCGACCGTCAGGGCAGAGATAATAGAGACGGAAGGGACCGCGATGGCAGAGACAGAGACCGTCAGGGACGCGAGCGTGACCGCCAGGGCAGAGGAGGAAGAGACGGAAGAAATAACGGACCATCCATTCCGGCCCCGATTGTGGCAGAACAGAAGCCGCAAAGGAGATCCCAGAAGGATAATTATAAGAAAAAAGAGTATGACCGTGACGAGGAGCGGGAAGGCAAATTTAGTCAGAAGCAAGGCAAGGGAAAGAAAAATCAGCAGCCTGTGATGGAAAAACCACAGCCGAAGGAAGAGAAAAAGGAAGAGCAGATTAAACAAATCACGATTCCGAAGATGCTCACAATTAAGGATCTTGCAGATGCGATGAAGATCCAGCCGTCGGCAATCGTCAAGAAGCTGTTCCTCCAGGGCAAGATAGTGACGGTAAATCAGGAGATTGATTTCGAGACTGCGGAAGAGATCGCGATGGAGTTTGATGTACTCTGCGAGCAGGAAGTAGAGGTCGATGTGATCGAAGAGCTCCTCAAAGAGGAGGAAGAAGACGAAAAGAAGATGAAGAAACGTCCGCCGGTTGTCTGTGTCATGGGACATGTGGATCATGGTAAGACCTCCCTTCTGGACGCTATCCGTGATACAAACGTTACGGACAGAGAGGCAGGCGGAATCACACAGCACATCGGTGCCTCTGTAGTGAATATCAACGGCGAGAGCATTACGTTTCTCGATACACCGGGACATGAGGCATTTACAGCGATGCGTCTGCGCGGAGCCTGCTCTACAGATATTGCGGTTCTTGTCGTAGCAGCGGACGACGGTGTTATGCCGCAGACGGTGGAGGCGATCAACCATGCCAAAGCAGCAGGCGTTGAAATTGTTGTTGCCATCAACAAGATTGATAAACCAAGCGCAAACATTGAGCGTGTCAAACAAGAGCTGACCGAGTACGAGCTGATTCCGGAAGACTGGGGCGGAAGCACCATCTTTGTTCCGGTATCCGCGCACACGAAAGAGGGAATTCCGGAACTTCTGGAGATGATTCTTCTCACAGCGGAAATGTTGGAATTAAAGGCAAACCCGAACAGAAGGGCAAGAGGCCTTGTCATTGAGGCGCAGCTTGATAAAGGGAAAGGACCGGTTGCGACTGTTCTCGTACAGAAAGGTACGCTTCGTGTTGGAGATGCTATTGCCGCTGGATCTGCGTTCGGTAAAGTCAGAGCCATGATGGACGATAAAGGAAGACGTGTTAAAGAAGCAGGTCCATCCACACCGGTTGAGATTCTCGGATTTAACGAGGTTCCAAATGCCGGAGAAGTTTTTGTTGTAAGCAAGAACGAAAAAGAAGCAAGAAGTTTTGCGGAGACCTTCATTTCCCAAAACCGCATGAAGATGTTGGAGGAGACGAAGTCCAAGATGTCTCTTGACGATCTGTTTAATCAGATTAAAGAGGGAAGCTTAAAAGAGCTGGATATCGTTGTCAAAGCCGATGTACAGGGATCTGTAGAAGCGATGAAGCAGAGTCTTCTTAAGCTTTCCAACGAAGAAGTTGTTGTTAAGATTATTCATGGCGGCGTCGGAGCTATTAACGAGTCCGATGTCACGCTGGCATCCGCATCCAATGCCATTATCATCGGATTTAACGTGCGTCCGGACGCGGCGGCAAAGGAGACTGCGGAGAGAGAGAACGTAGACGTCCGTCTGTACCGTGTCATCTACAATGCCATCGAAGACGTGGAAGCCGCTATGAAGGGGATGCTCGATCCGGTATTCGAGGAACAGGTTCTCGGTCATGCGGAAGTACGTCAGACATTCAAGGCTTCCGGAGTCGGTACAATTGCTGGTGCTTATGTGCTGGATGGTATTTTCGAGCGCGACTGTTCGGCAAGAATTATCCGTGACGGAATCGTCGTATTTGAAGGAAAACTTGCTTCTCTGAAGCGTTTCAAAGACGATGTCAAAGAAGTGAAAGCCGGTTATGAGTGTGGTTTTGTATTTGAAAAGTATAATGATATCAAAGAAGGCGACCAGGTAGAAGCATTCAAAATGGTAGAAAAACCAAGATAGGATGAAATTATGAGAAAAAATAGTATTAAAAACACAAG
Organism: Sellimonas intestinalis; assembly: GCF_001280875.1. Taxonomy (GTDB): domain Bacteria; phylum Bacillota; class Clostridia; order Lachnospirales; family Lachnospiraceae; genus Sellimonas; species Sellimonas intestinalis. The sequence continues at coordinate 99,974 of NZ_LGAJ01000004.1, forward strand.
AGTGAATACAGAAGTGATGCATGAGCTGTCCAATATTCTGCGCGGGGGGATCAAAGATCCCCGCGTAGCAGAGTTTACCTCTGTTGTAGCGGTGGAGGTGGCGCCGGATCTGAAAACCTGCAAGGCATATATCAGTGTACTGGGTGATGAGAAAGCGCAGGCGGATACAATTCGGGGACTTCAGAGTGCCGAGGGATATATTCGCAGAGAACTCGCACATTCATTGAATCTTCGTAATACCCCCGAGATTCGTTTTGTCCTGGATCAGTCGATCGAGTACGGGGTAGCGATGTCCAAGAAGATAGATGACATCACGAAGAGGCAGGAGAAAGAGGAAGAATAATATGGTAAAGCTTTACGAAGTACTAAAAGGAGCAAAACGGGCCGGCATTGCGGGTCATGTACGTCCTGACGGGGACTGTACCGGCTCCTGTCTGGCGCTCTACCAGTATATCGGGCTGTATTTTCCAGAAGTTGCAGTGGATGTGTATTTAGAGGAGATCCCGAATTCCTTCCACATGCTGACAGGGGCGGATGAGATTTGCCATGGCTTGCCGGAAAACATGGTATATGATGTCTTTTTTGCTCTGGACTGTGGGGATGTAGGGCGGCTTGGATTTGCGGGCACTCTGTTTGAAAAGGCTAAGAAGACGGTCTGCATTGACCATCATGTAAGCAATGAGTCATTTGCGGATGTGAACCAGATTGTTCCGGATGCCAGCTCCACTTCGGAACTGATCTATAATCTGATGGACAAAGAAAAGATCACAAAAGAGGTTGCGGAAGCGCTGTATCTTGGAATTGTACATGATACAGGAGTATTCCAGTATTCCAGCACGAAGCCATCCACCATGGAGGCGGGAGCCGAGCTTCTGCGAAAAGGAATCGACGGACCGAAGATTATCGAAAAAACCTTTTTTGAAAAGACCTATGCACAAAATCAGGTGCTTGGTAAGGCACTTTTGGAAAGCATCCGCCTGATGGACGGCAAGGTCATCTTTTCCTATATCACGAAGAAAAGCATGAGCTTTTTCGGGGTGAAGGCGAAGGATCTGGAAGGTATTGTAAGTCAGCTTCGAGTGACGGCAGGCGTGGAAGTCGCTATTTTCCTCTATGAGCTGGAAAGTGGGGAATTCAAAGTCAGCCTCCGCTCCAAGGAAAAGGTGGACGTCAGCAAGGTGGCACGGTATTTTGGCGGGGGCGGTCATGTCAGAGCGGCGGGCCTTACTTTTCGTGGAACCGTTTATGACGCGGTCAACAACCTGATGAATCAGATCTCCCTCCAGTTGGAGGATGGGGCATGATCCACGGAATTTTAAACGTAAGAAAAGAAAAAGGGTTCACATCTCACGACGTGGTTGCGAAGCTTCGGGGAATGACAAGGCAAAAAAAGATCGGGCACACCGGAACCCTCGATCCGGATGCGGAAGGCGTCCTTCCTGTCTGTCTTGGCAAGGCCACCAGGCTCTGCGAGATGATGACGGACAAGGAGAAAGCCTATGAGGCGGTTCTGGTGCTTGGAAAGGAGACGGACACGCAGGATCTGGGTGGTCAAATATTGAACGAAACGGAGACCAACCATCTGACGAAAGCAGAGGTGGAGGAGGCGATTCTTTCTTTCCTGGGGAGTTATGACCAGATTCCGCCGATGTATTCAGCACTGAAAGTGGGAGGCAAAAAACTCTATGAATTAGCAAGAGAGGGCAGGGAAGTGGAGCGGAAAGCCCGTCGGGTAGAGATTCGTTCCCTGCGGGTCCTCGATACGCATCTTCCGGAAGTCCGCTTTGAGGTGGTCTGTTCCAAAGGGACCTATGTGCGTACACTCTGCTATGATATTGGCAGAAAATTAGGATGCGGCGGATGCATGGGGGATCTGCTTCGGACAAAATCGGGAGCGTTTACCCTTGCGATGAGCCATACACTCTCTGAGATCGGGGAGTATCTGGAATCGGGACGGATCGGGGAGATTCTCATTCCTATCGATGCCATGTTCCCGGATATCAGAAGGGTGACGATAAAAGCAGGTCAGGAGAAGTCCGTTTATAATGGTAATCCGCTTCGTAAAGGGCAGCTTGAAGATGGTGAAAATCTGTGTCCTGAAGACGGAGAACAGATCCGGGTCTACGGTTCGGACGGAACGTTCCTTGCGCTATACATTTACCGCAGAAGCCGGGAGAGCTATGCGGTAGAAAAGATGTTTTACAGCCTAGAGTAATCAGAAGCCCGGAATGAAGATAAAGAGGAAAGAACATGCAATATATTACAGGATTTGAACATTACAGAGAAGACGCCGGGACCGCCGTGACCCTTGGGAAATTTGACGGTCTGCATCGTGGACACCGAAAACTGGTGGAGCGGATTATGGAGCACGTGGAGCGGGAGCCGGATTTAAAAAGTGTTGTTTGTTTTTTCGAAATGACGGAATTCAAAAAGATGCGTCACCTTGATCAGAAGAGGCTGATGCTCAATGAAGAGCGGGCGATTCGACTGGAAGGAAGGGTGGATTATCTGATCGAATGCCCGTTCCTTTCTGTCAAAGAGATGGAGGCGGAGACTTTCATTGAAAAGATTCTCTCTGGACTTTTCCATGCCAGATATATTGTGGTAGGAGAAAATTTCCGATTTGGCCATGACCGGCGGGGAGATGTAGCGATGCTTGCGAAATTTCAGGAGCGGTACGGTTATTGCCTGGAAGTGATTCCGAACGAATACTACGGGGAGCGGATTGTAAGCAGCACTTATGTGAAAGAGGTAATGAAGACAGGGAATATCGATCTTGTCAACCGTCTGTTGAGTTATCCGTATACGATTGCGGGAACCGTACAAAAAGGAGCCGGAATGGGACGGGAAATCGGCTATCCGACTATGGACATTTATCCATGCCAGGAAAAGATACTGCCTCCAAACGGAGCTTATGTCTGCAAGCTTCATGTAGATCAGGAGTGGTATCAGGGAGTATGCAATATCGGACAGAAACCGACTGTATCCAAGGGGGGAGAGACGATTCTTTCCGTGCACCTTTTCTGTTATGAAAAGAAAGAGGAAGCAAACGGTAAGGCGGTTGTCCTCCATCTTTACCACTATCTGAGACCGGAAGAAAAGTTTGAGGACGTGGAGGAATTAAAGTGCCAGATTGAGGAGGATATCTGGGAGGGGAAAAGGCATTTTTTGCTCACGATGGAGAGCAGGCGCGCACTGCTGGAGAGCGAAACAAAAAAGCAGAAAAAGAATTGACATCCACAAGGATGACATGATATACTCAACAAGTATGAGTGAGCCGATATCCAGTGGACGGAGGACTCCGACCGCCGCCTGATATCCGGCGTTTCAAAATAAAGGAGGATAAAGACATGATCGACAGAGAAAAGAAAGCAGCGATTATTGCTGAGTATGGAAGAAGCGAAGGAGACACAGGATCTCCGGAAGTTCAGGTAGCTATCCTGACAGCCAGAATCAACGAGTTAACAGAACATTTCAAAGCAAATCCAAAGGATCATCATTCCAGAAGAGGTCTTTTGAAAATGGTAGGTCAGAGACGTGGTCTTCTTGCATATTTAAAGAAAAAAGATATCGAAAGATACCGTTCTTTGATTGAAAGATTAGGACTCAGAAAATAGTCGGCACTTCAAAAGGGGACGGAACATCATTTCCGTTCCCTTTTATACTGTTTATCGTACCGGAGCTTTTCGGCACCTGAAACATGTCATGGTCAGAAAGACCGGTTGCGGGGAAATGATCCGGGACCACTGAAAAGCATACCAGCCTATGGCCTGTTTTTCAGTAGTTTCGGGATTCTCCGCAGAAAAATTATCAAAACTAGAGGAGGATCATATGTATAAGACATTTGAGATGGAACTTGCCGGACGCACACTGCGTGTTGATATCGGCAGAGTGGCAAAGCAGGCAAATGGAGCCGCGCTGATGCATTACGGAGAGACGACAGTACTCTCTACAGCTACAGCTTCCGAGAAACCAAGGGAAGGGATTGATTTCTTTCCGCTGAATGTAGAGTATAACGAAAAGATGTATGCGGTTGGAAAGATACCTGGAGGATTTAATAAAAGAGAGGGGAAGGCGTCCGAGAACGCAATCCTGACGGACCGTGTCATCGACAGACCGATGCGCCCGCTTTTCCCGAAGGACTACAGAAACGATGTGACGCTGGAGAACCTGGTACTTTCTGTGGATCAGGACTGCAGCCCGGAGCTGACTGCAATGCTTGGCTCTGCGATTGCGGTATCGATTTCTGATATTCCGTTTGACGGGCCGACAGCCTCCACACAGGTAGGGTTAGTAAATGGAGAGTTTGTCTTTAATCCGACGGCCGAAGAAAAAGCGGTATCCGATATGCAGCTGACTGTCGCGTCCACAAAAGAAAAGGTCATTATGATTGAGGCCGGAGCGAACGAGGTGCCGGAAGAAGTGATGCTCAAAGCGATTTTTGCGGCTCACGAAGTGAACCAGAAGGTGATTGCTTTTATTGACCAGATCGTAACAGAGTGTGGTAAGCCGAAGCATGAGTATGAAAGCTTTGCGGTACCGGCTGATCTGATGGAAGAGATCCAGAAGATTATTCCGGCAGAGGAGATGGAAGAAGCTGTATTCACAGATGACAAGCAGACGAGAGAGGCAAATGTGCGTACTATCCAGGACCGTCTGGAGGAGATTTTTGCGGAGAACGAAGAGTGGCTTCCACGTGTTGGCGAGGCTCTCTATCAGTATCAGAAAAAGACTGTCCGCAAGATGATTCTTAAGGATCACAAGCGTCCTGACGGAAGAGCGATCAATGAGATCCGCCCGCTTGCGGCAGAAGTCGATCTGATTCCGAGAGTCCATGGATCCGCGATGTTCACAAGAGGGCAGACACAGATTTGTAATATTACTACACTTGCGCCGCTTTCCGAGGCGCAGAGGGTGGATGGCCTTGACGAGTCCGAGACTTCCAAACGCTATATGCACCACTACAATTTCCCGTCCTACTCCGTAGGAGAGACGAAGCCGTCCAGAGGACCGGGGCGCCGTGAGATTGGACATGGAGCGCTTGCAGAGCGTGCCCTTGTACCGGTACTTCCATCAGAAGAAGAGTTCCCGTATGCAATCCGCACGGTTTCCGAGACATTCGAGTCCAACGGCTCCACATCTCAGGCGAGTGTCTGTGCATCTAGTATGTCCCTCATGGCAGCGGGCGTACCGATCAAGAGCGCGGTGGCAGGTATTTCCTGTGGATTGGTGACAGGTGAAACAGATGATGATTATATCGTTCTGACGGATATCCAGGGACTGGAAGACTTCTTTGGAGACATGGACTTTAAGGTGGCTGGTACCCACAAGGGAATTACAGCGATCCAGATGGATATTAAGATCCACGGACTGACAAGACCGATTATTGAGGAAGCTGTTGCCCGCACAAAAGAGGCGAGATTCTATATCATCGATGAGGTGATGAATAAAGCAATCGCAGAGCCGAGACCGGAAGTTGGAAAATACGCTCCGAAGATCATCCAGATGAACATCGATCCGCAGAAGATTGGCGATGTAGTAGGTCAGAGAGGAAAGACGATCAACGCCATCATTGAGAAAACAGGTGTGAAGATCGACATCTCTGATGAAGGTAATATATCCATTTGCGGTACAGATCAAGAGATGATGGATGAGGCAAAGCGTCTTATCACGATTATTGTGACAGACTTCGAGGCAGGGCAGGTATTGGAAGGAACAGTAGTCAGCATCAAAGACTTTGGCGCGTTTCTGGAATTTGCTCCTGGCAAAGAGGGAATGGTTCATATTTCCAAGATCTGCAAACAGCGCATCGACCATGTAGAAGACGTGCTTACACTTGGTGACAAGGTCAAGGCAGTCTGTCTTGGAAAAGATAAGATGGGAAGAATCAGCTTCAGTATCAAAGACGTTGCGCCGGAAAACAGATAATGTCATTCAATAGATTTCAAAGCTCCTGTGTCTGCAAAAGACATGGGAGCTTTTTTAAAAAAGAGTATTTCACTGTAGAAGGAAAATGAGAAGAGAAGTAGGAGGAACTCAAAATGGAAGAAAAAATGATCAGAAGATCCTGCGTGGACTGTGCGGTGACAGCTTGCGAAAGAAAGGATGGCAAGCGTCCGGATTTCTGCCTGACAACATCGTTGAACCCGGATCTTTTACAGGAGGCGATTGCCTGTTATGAAGATATGGAAGATCAGAAGCTTGCTATTGCTGCGGCAGAGGTTGAGTATGAAGGCTACCTGAAACTGACGCGGGTGGAGGAGATCATCGCCTTTGCCGGGAAAATCGGGGCGAAGAAAATCGGAATCGCCACCTGCGTCGGACTGATCCGTGAGAGCAGAACGCTTGCAAAAATATTGAGAGGCCATGACCTGGAAGTCATCGGAGTCGCATGTAAAATCGGGGCTGTAGATAAGACGAGAATTGGGATACCAGAAGAATGTCAGGAAATTGGATGCCATATGTGCAATCCGGTTTTGCAGGCGAAGTATTTGAACAAGGAGAAGACAGATCTGAATGTTGTTGTCGGTCTCTGTGTCGGCCATGACAGTTTATTCTATAAGCACTCGGACGCACCGGTCACCACGGCAGTGACGAAAGACCGGGTACTCGGTCATAACCCGGCGGCAGCGCTCTATACGGCAGAATCTTATTACAAACGGTTGCTGTAAATAGGAAACAAGGGTGTTTTGTACCATTTAAGCCCGGACTTTGGAGTGTATACAATACAAAAAGAAGCATATCAGAGAAGGGGAAAGCCTGTCTGATATGCTTTTTTTCTATTTGGACTAAGATTTACAGAACGCGGTAGTACGGACAGATGTCCTCGAAATGACCGTCTTTCATCCGGAATCCCTCTGGGATCACTCCGAGAGATACAAAGCCGCATCGTTCATAAAGGTGACGGGCGTGTATGTTGGGAGCGACTACTGCATTAAATTGCATGACACGGAAACCATATTCTTTTGCGAGTTGTAAGGAGTGGAGAACCAGCTTTTCGCCGATATGAAATCCCTGTTTGTCCCTTGATACTGCATAACTGGCGTTGGCAAGGTGGCCGCATCGTCCGATATTGTTCGGATGAAGGATGTAAAGTCCACACACTTCGTCCGTGCCCGTATCCACAGCCACAGCACAGTCTGTCTGCTCGGCAAAGAAAGCCGGCCCGCTTACATCATCTAAGAGGGTCTCTTGCGGGAAAGCGATGCCATCCTCCACCACCTGATTCCAGATGGCCGTCATGGCAGGGACATCTTCATGTCTATAAGTACGAACTTCTATATTCATCTGTCAATTCTCCTCCTTTTCTTTTTTGCCCCGATAGTAAATACGTAAAACCAGGGAAAGAACACTTATGATCATTGTATCATGGGAAATAGAAAAACAACATCCTTTTTCTGCACCTTTTGATCATTTTTCTATTTTATATTTATAGAAAAAAGGGAGTTGTTCCTAGGGATGAAGTATGTTCCGGCTTTGTTAGTCATATTTTCCGGTTGTCCACATATATTGTGTTGTAAAAGGTGGTGGAAAGTAGTGAGCAATAAGAAAGAGCAGATTTTTCGGATTCTTCCGGAGCGATTGAAGCGGATGGTGGATCAGGTGATGATGCAGGAAGATCTGGACTTTGAACAGGTGACGGAGATCTGTATCCGTGTGGGAAAGCCTGTCTGTGTCTACCTTGGAGGGAAGGAAGTTCGGGTGAACTATACGGCTGGCAGGGAGGAACTGAAGGAGATCGTAAATTACATGAGCAGGTATTCACCCTATGCGTTTGAGGAAGAGATGAGAAAGGGATTTTTGACCATTGAGGGTGGTCATCGAGTAGGGATGGCAGGTAAGGCGATTACGGAGCAGGACAGGGTCCGGAATCTCAGGTATGTCTCCTCGGTACATATCCGGGCGGCACACGAGGTAAAAGGCTGCGCGAACAAGGTATTCCCTTACATTGCCAACCAGAAAGAATTATGTCATACCATGATTATTTCGCCGCCGGGATGCGGTAAGACGACGCTTCTGCGGGACATCATCCGACAGGTCTCCGATGGGAACGACTATGTGAAAGGATGTACAGTCGGTGTGGTGGACGAGCGTTCGGAGATCGCGGGATGCTATCTGGGAGCAGCGCAAAATGATATCGGACTTCGCAGTGATGTTCTTGATGCTTGTCCGAAAGCAGAGGGTATGCTGATGATGATCCGCTCTATGACGCCAAAAGTGGTGGCCGCGGATGAGATTGGGACGAAAGAGGATGTGGAGGCAATCGAGTATGCCATGCACTGTGGGTGTCGGATGATTGTGACAGCTCACGGGAACTCTGTGGAAGAGCTCCGGCAAAAGCCGGTGCTGGGGCAGCTCATCCAGGAGGAGCGGTTTGAGAGGTACATTGTTTTGCGTCAGGGAGACAGGCCCGGTCTTCTTGATGGAATATACGACAGGAGGGGACAGCCATGTTTCTGAAGCTGTTTGGAGCCGCCTTTGTGATTGCGGGGTGCTCGGCTTTGGGGATCGGGTACGGACGGAAATTAAATCTGCATCTTGAGGAATTGAGGTTCTTAAGAGAGTTGTACCGGATGATCCGGGGCGAAATCCAGTACACGAAGGAGCCGTTTCCGGAGGTGATGCTGGAGGTGTCCTCGCGGATCAAAGAGCCGTATGCTTCACTGTTTGTACAGGCACACCGTGCCTTTGAAGAGCAGGGAAGCTTACAGTTTCCCCAATGGTTCCGATCCTACACATCCGGGACCTTGGAATCCTACCGGAGAGAGCGGGGGATGACAGACGAGGAGTGGGAGCAGTTTCTCTCCCTTGGCGGGCAGACCGGGTATCTGGATCTGGACATGCAGATCGGGACGCTTAAGCTTTCCGGGGAACGGTGGGAGACGTGGATCCGGGAGGCAGAATCCCAGATCGGACCGAAGCGGAGGATCGGAAGCTGTCTGGGAGTGCTTGGCGGGGTGTTTTTGACGATCCTGCTGCTGTAAGAAAGAAGAAGGGAAGGAAGTGCGTATGAGTGTCAGTCTGATCTTTAAAATCGCGGCGGTCGGGATTTTGGTTTCCGTGTTAAGCCAGGTACTAAAGCACAGCGGAAGGGAGGAACAGGCATTTTTAACAAGCCTTGCAGGCTTGATCCTCGTTCTGATCTGGATTGTGCCGTATATTTATGATCTGTTTGAAACAATGAGGCGTCTGTTTGCCTTGTGACAAATGGTACAGATACAAGTCGCAGGTAAAGAGAAGGGAGGGAAAGCATGACGATACAAAAAGCAGCGGCGGCAGGCGTCTGTGCGGCGCTCATTGCTCTTCAGTTTAAGGGCGGTAAAACGGAATATGGAATTTACGTCAGTATTGCCGCAGGGCTTTTGCTGGCGGCGGGAATTCTGGGGAAACTCGACACGGTACTTGCGACAGTCAGGGAGATCGGCTCTTTCTTGCAGATCGAAGGATCTTATCTGGGTGTACTCTTAAAGATGCTGGGCATCACATATGTGGCGGAGTTTGCCTCCAATATCTGTAAGGATTCCGGATACCAGACGATTGCATCCCAGATCCAGCTCTTTGGAAAACTGTCGGTGTTGGCTTTGGGGATGCCGGTGCTTCTGACGCTTCTTAGGACCATCGAGGTGTTTTTATCGTGAGGAAGAAAGAAGGGCTGATTCTTTTGCTGCTGCTTTTAGGGGTTCTCCTGGTGTGGGGATCCATCCGGGCAGAAGCAGCAGAAGAGCCGGAGGAGGAAACAGTCCCGGAGGCCGCAAGGGAATGGATAGACGAGATGGATTTTCGTAATGTGGATAAGATGATGGACGAGATCTTTCAGAAAGAACAGATCGAATTTACCGAGCTTGTGGAAACGCTGCTTTCCGGAGATGTGACCGGGGCTCTTGCGATGGCGGGACGGGGAATTGGCGGGACGGTCTTTTCGGTCCTTTCTGAAAACAAGACGGCCATGCTTCACATCCTCGTCATTGCACTGATTGCGGCAGTCTTTGCCAATTTCAGCCAGGTGTTTGCGGCAGGGCAGGCGGCGGATACAGGCTTTTTTATTCTCTATCTGCTTCTCATCACCTTGCTGCTTCAGACCTTTGAGGTGATGATCGATTCCGTGACGAAAAGTCTGACTCTTTTGACGGATTTTATGCAGGCGCTCTGCCCGGTTTATCTGATGGCGGCGGCTGTTGTCACGGGAAGCGGCAGTTCACTGGTTTTTTATAATCTGATGCTGTTCTTGATATATCTTGTGCAGTCGGTTGTCTGTTCCTTTGTACTGCCCTTGATTCATGTTTATCTGATGATCCGGTTGATGGACGAACTTTCGCCGGAACCCTATTTGGGGCGGTTTGCGGAGCTTGGACAAACCATCATCAGTTGGATCTTAAAAACGATTCTTGTAGGGGTCATGGGGGTGAATCTCATTCAGGGGCTCTTAAGCCCCGTGATTGATGAGGTGAGAAGAAGCGGTCTGCAAAGGGGGCTGGAGTCCATTCCCGGTATCGGCAATACGCTAGGCGGAATGACGGAGATTGTCATGTCGGCGCTGACATTGATCCGGAACGGTATCGGAGTAGCCGGGGCGCTTATCTGTGTGGGAATCTGTCTGATTCCGGTCATTCAGATTGCCGTGCTGGCGCTGATTTATAAACTGCTGGCAGCACTTTTAGAGCCGGTCTCGGACTCACGTATTATCGGGTGCGTGGCGGGAGCAGGGGATGCGGCAGTGCTGCTTTTAAAGACGGTATACACAAGCGCGGTGCTGTTTTTGATTACGATTGTGATTGTGGCGGCCATTCGGTCATAGGAGGAGACATGTTTACATATATATATGACTGGATAAAAAATCTTGTCTTTTATCTGATTTTGATGACAATGCTGATGCAGATCATCCCGGATTCGGACTACAAAAAGTATATTCGCTTTTTTACGGGTCTGGTATTAATTCTCCTTCTGGCAAGACCGGTGTTTGGAATCTTTCATCTGGAAGAGGAATTTGACCGAATATACCACAGCATCGAGTACCACCAGAATGTGAGGGAGATGGAACGGGCAAGGGAAGTGTTTGAATCTGCGGAGGAGGGATATCTTGAATGGGAACAGGACATGGCTTCAGAAGCTTCTGGAGAACGGGAAACTTCCAATGAAGAATAAATGGCTTCTGGTGCTTCTTGCAGGGCTTTTGCTTTTAGTGATTGCGATGCCTGTCTCAGACAAGAAGAATCAGGAGACAAAAGAAGAACTCACCAAAAGCGATACCGGGGAAAAAGAAAAGTACGAAGATTACGCCGAAAAAGCCGCATCTGAACTGGAGAAGGTGATCTCCCGGATGGAGGGGGCAGGAAAGGTCAAGGTGATGATGACCGTTTCCTCTTCCTCAGAGAAGGTAGTGGAAAAGGATGAGGAGACGGCGGAGGATGAGAAACAAAGAACGAAAAACGAGACGACCGTCTACGAAGAGACGACGGTGGGACAGACGCCTTATGTCAAAAAGGAGCTTGTCCCCACTGTGGAAGGAGTGGTAGTTCTCTGTGAGGGAGGAGATCAGCCGGTTGTCGTACAGGAGATTACAGAAGCGGTGGAGGCATTATTTTCTGTGGAGTCACATAAGATTAAGGTAGTAAAGATGAAATAGGAAAAGCAGGAGGAATGACGGTGAAACGATTGATTAAGAAAAATCAGGTGATTGTGGCGGCACTCGCCCTGATGATCGCGGCGGCAGGGTATCTGAATTATTCGGGGAAGCTGTTTTCGGATAAGGATGACACGAAAACAGCACAACAGGCAAACAGCGAACTTCTCGATATTTCCGAGGAGGACATCGAGACCGGATCGGGAGATATTGAAAGTCAGGATCAAGACGCGTCTGAAACAGACGGAGATGTGGAAGGAACACCAGGAGAAGCAGTACTTACAAACGGAGAGGTCAAAAATACTGTGGCGCAGGCAAAAGTATCCAGAGAGCAGGTGCGGGCGAAGAATAAGGAGACCCTTCAGGGGATTATCGACAGCACTTCAGTGACAGAAGAACAGAAACAAGATGCTATCAATCAGATGATAGAGCTGACAAAGGTTGCGGAGCAGGAGTCAGCTGCGGAGACACTGCTTGCATCGAAAGGCTTTACCGAATCGGTAGTAAATGTCAGTGACGAACAGGCGGACGTGGTTGTTGGAAACGTGGAAATGACGGAAGCAAACCGGGCTCAGATTGAGGATATTGTGACAAGAAAGACAGGGGTTGCCCCGGAGAATATCGTGATCACACCGATGAGTAAGAAGGCGGATCAGAATACTGCCCAGAATGAAAATACGTCGACAGAGGGAAAAACGACAGACAGCGAGGACGGCAAAGAAACAGCCGAAGAACAGGAATAGAAATACAGGGATAGCTCAGTAAAGAAAGCTATTGCGGATTTTAAGGCGGATATGCTACAATAATTAATTGCGTGGAATCATTTGGAAGATTCCGGGAAGAATAAGAAAAAATACAGGAGAATATCATGTCAAAGATTACAGATGAAATAAAAAAGCGGAGAACTTTCGCCATTATTTCCCACCCGGACGCCGGGAAGACGACCTTGACGGAAAAGTTCTTATTATATGGAGGAGCCATCAACCAGGCGGGCTCCGTAAAGGGTAAGGCGACCGCAAAACATGCGGTGTCAGACTGGATGGAAATTGAAAAGGAGAGAGGAATTTCAGTTACTTCCTCGGTACTACAGTTTAATTATGGCGGATATTGCATCAATATTCTGGATACGCCGGGACACCAGGATTTCTCGGAGGATACGTACCGGACGCTGATGGCGGCGGATTCGGCGGTGATGGTGATCGACGCGTCTAAAGGTGTGGAGGCACAGACGAGAAAGTTATTCAAGGTCTGTGTCATGCGCCATATTCCGATTTTTACTTTTATCAACAAGATGGACCGGGAGGCCATGGACACATTCGAGCTTCTGGACGATATTGAGAAGGAGCTTGGCATCGCCACCTGTCCGGTCAACTGGCCGATCGGTTCCGGAAAAGCGTTCCGGGGGGTTTATGACCGGAACGAGGAGGAGATTGAACTTTTCTTCGATACGAAGAAAGGAACGACAACCGGAGAAGTGAAGAAGATTCGTGTGGATCATCCGGATGTGGATCAGTACCTGGACCCAGAGCAGAAAGACCAGCTTCTTGGGGAAATCGAGCTTCTGGACGGGGCAAGCGCAACGTTTGATCAGGAGATGGTGGACCGTGGGGAGCTTTCTCCGGTATTCTTCGGATCAGCCCTCACCAATTTCGGGGTGGAAACATTTTTACAGCATTTTCTGAAGATGACGACTTCTCCGCTTCCGAGACATTCGGACAAAGGGGATATTGATCCGATGACAGAGAAGGACTTTTCTGCCTTTGTCTTTAAGATCCAGGCCAATATGAATAAAGCGCACCGGGACCGTATCGCTTTCATGCGGATCTGCTCCGGGGAATTCGACGCCGGGATGGACGCTTTCCACATCCAGGGTGGGAAGAAAGTTCGTCTCTCCCAGCCGCAGCAGATGATGGCAAGTGAGCGGAAGATGATCGAGAAAGCTTATGGCGGGGATATTATTGGTATTTTTGATCCGGGTATTTTCTCCATTGGGGATACGATCACGACGAGTCAGGAGCGTTATGCTTACGAGGGGATTCCGACCTTTGCTCCGGAACATTTCGCAAGGGTACGCCAGGTGGACACTATGAAGCGGAAACAGTTCATCAAGGGAATCAACCAGATTGCCCAGGAAGGTGCCATCCAGATTTTCCAGGAGTTCAATACGGGAATGGAAGAGATCATTGTCGGTGTAGTCGGCGTTCTGCAGTTTGACGTTCTGAAATACCGATTGAAAAACGAGTACGGGGTAGAGATTATTCTGGAGACGCTGCCGTACGAGTATATTCGGTGGATTGAAAATGAGGAGATCGATATGGATCGTCTCACAGGAACATCCGATATGAAGAAGATCAAGGATTTAAAAGGCCGCCCATTGCTTCTATTCGTACACGAGTGGAGTATTCGGATGACGCTGGAGCGAAACGAGGGCTTACGGCTTTCCGAGTTTGGACGCTCATAATCAAAAAAGACAATAGGAATTGTTACAGAGAACCTCCAAAAACGTGAACAAGAGCCTTGTAAGCAACGACGGAATTTGGTATAATGGATACAGTAATTGTGTATTCTATGTACAGGAAACATGCAGTATCACCGATATGAGGAGGTTTCAGATATGGGGAAAGAAGAGAGAAATACCTATACGATCCAGGAAGAAGAGATCGGACAGGTACAGATTGCCGATGAAGTCGTGGCGATTATAGCCGGTCTTGCGGCGATGGAAGTGGACGGGGTGTCCTCCATGGCAGGCACATCTACGAGAGATCTCATCAGCAAGCTTGGAAAGAAGAATCTCTCCAAGGGAGTGAAGGTGGACGTCCTCGACGGAGTGGTGACCGTATCTTTGTCACTGAATTTGCGTTTTGGGAAGAATATCATGGAGGTATCTTCCAGGGTACAGGAGAAAGTCAAGGCCGCCATTGAGAATATGACAGGTCTTTCCGTTGCAGATGTCAATATCAAAGTCGCAGGAGTTGACGACGATACAGAAAATTAACCCCGCACATTGTCAAGAATAAATATACGATGTTATGTGTTTTTATGCACGAAAGATTGCCGGAAGGCAGAAAGTACAGTATAATGAGGGGTGTCGGGATGATACCCCTTTTTTTGAGTTCCGGGTAAGGCGAAAGCTTTCGCCGGGAGAAGACAGAAAGGAAGGAATATGGGAAGATCAGAAATCAGAGAACACATTTTCAGAATGTTATTTGGGAGGGAGTTTCATACACAGGAGGAGCTTTTAGAGCAGGGACGACTGTACATGGAGCTTTTAAAAACGGAACGTGAAGTCAGTGAGACGGATGAGGCGTATATCCAGGAGAAGTGTCGTAAGGTCGAGGAACTGATTCCGGAGATTGACGCTCTGATCAATGAGCAGACAACCGGATGGAAGACCGGACGTATGAATAAGGCAGACCTGACGATTTTATGGCTTGCCGTCTATGAGATGAAGTGGGATGAGGACATTCCGGTCAAGGTGGCGATTAACGAGGCGGTAGAGCTTGCGAAGAAGTACAGCAGCGACGAGGGACCGTCTTTCATCAATGGCGTTCTGGCAAAGATCGCTGCGTAAGAGACGATGGGAAATGTATATACGGTCAGTCAGGTCAACCAGTACATTAAAAATATGTTCACCCAGGACTTTCTGTTAAACCGTATCCATGTCCGGGGGGAAGTGTCAAATTGCAAATATCATCCAAAGGGACATGTTTACTTTTCCCTCAAGGATGAATCAGGGATGATCTCTGCCATCCTCTTTGCGGGGAACCGAAAAGGGCTTCCGTTTCGGATGCAGGACGGCCAGCAGGTGGTAGTCTTTGGATCCATTTCCACTTACGAACGTGACGGCACGTATCAGCTATATGCCAGGGAGATTGTCTTAGACGGGGCGGGGCTTCTGACACAGAGATTTCAGGAGCTCAAAGAGGAGCTGGAGGAGATGGGGATGTTTGCCCCGGAATATAAACAGCCGATCCCACCCTATGCAAAGACGATCGGCATCGTGACTGCACCGACAGGAGCCGCTATCCGTGACATCATTCACATTGCGAAACGGCGCAATCCTTATGTAAAGCTTTTGCTTTCCCCGGCTTTGGTGCAGGGGGAAGAGGCGGCGCCAAGCATTGCGGCGGCAATCCGTCGGCTTGAGAAAGAGGACGTGGACGTTATCATTGTCGGTCGGGGCGGAGGCTCGATGGAGGATCTTTGGGCCTTCAATGAGGAAGAAGTTGCAAGAGCCATCTTTCACTGCCCGGTACCGGTGATCTCAGCGGTAGGACATGAGACGGATACGACGATTGCGGATTATGTGGCGGATCTTCGGGCTCCAACGCCGTCTGCGGCGGCAGAGCTTGCAGTGTTTGACGCATGCGCCGTCAAAGAGGAGAAAGAGAAACGCATGCTGACGCTTCAAAGAGAGATGGAAAGGCGGATTCAGACGATCCGGATGCAGCTTTCAAAGGAGCAGGAGATTTTCCGGAGACTTCATCCGGGCGTACAGATTGCAGGACAGCGAAGACGGCTTGCGGATTTGGAGCTTCGGGTTCGGGAGAAGATGGAGTGGAAAATCCAACGGAACCGTCAGAGACTGGCAATGCAAATGGAAGTGTTTGCGGGACTTTCCCCGATGGGAAAGCTCAATCAGGGCTATGCGTTCGTGACAGGAGAAGACCAACAGGCGGTGCGAAGCATCAGCGGGGTTCGGCAGGGAGAGCATCTGACTCTCTATGTGAGAGATGGAACGATCGATGCGGTCGTGGAAAGGACGAGAAAAAAAGACGATGGAGATTAACGAAATCTTTGAAAAGCTGGATGATATCCAGGAAAAGATGCAGTCAGAGGAAATCTCTCTGGAGGATTCTTTCCGGTATTATGCGGAAGCGATGGAGCTTTTGAAACAGTGTGACGAGCAGATCGGCGCCGTGGAAGAGAAGGTGCGGATTCTGGATGAGAATGGAGAAAAACATGAGTTTGAATAATTGGGAATCAAGTCGAGAAGAAAAAGTATCAGAGATCGAGGAGATATTAAAAAGCTATCTCCCAAAGCAGGAGGGATTCCAGAAGGTGATCCTGGAGGCTATGGAGTACAGTCTCATGGCAGGGGGGAAGCGTCTTCGTCCAATGCTGATGCTGGAGACTTACCGGATGTTCGGAGGGAAGTCGGATATCATTCGCCCTTTTGCGGCTGCCCAGGAGATGATCCATACCTATTCCCTCGTACATGACGATCTTCCGGCGATGGACAACGATGAATTTAGAAGAGGCCGCAGGACGACTCATGTGGTCTATGGAGAGGACATGGGAATCCTGGCGGGAGACGCTTTGCTGAATTATGCCTTTGAGACGGCTGCCACGGCTTTTGAGATGGAGCCGGAGTCGGCGCCGGTCATAGGAAAGGCGATTGCGATTCTTGCAGGGAAAGCCGGGGTGTACGGTATGATCGGCGGCCAGGTGGTAGATGTATCTTCTTCAGGGCGGCAGATCGAGAGGGAAAAGCTGGATTTTATTTATGCACTCAAGACCGGGGCACTCATCGAAAGCTCCATGATGATCGGAGCTGTTCTTGCGGGGGCATCGAAAGATGAGATCCGGACGATAGAGAGGCTCGCCTCTAAGGTGGGACTTGCGTTCCAGATTCAGGACGATATTCTGGATGTGACAAGTACGACGGATGAGCTCGGAAAACCGGTCCACAGTGATGAAAAGAATGAAAAGACGACCTATGTGACACTGAGGGGACTGGAGCAGGCGAAGCGGGACGTGGAAGTCATCTCGGAGGAGGCTCTTACACTTCTTGAGGGGCTTCCGGTGGCGAATCCATTTCTGACAAGACTGCTCCGGGAATTGATACATCGAAAGAAATAGTGAGGGATTTCTGTGGTACTTGAGAGGATACAAAAAGAAAATGATATTCAAAAGATAGCAAAGGAAGATCTGCCCGTACTGGCACAGGAGATCAGGGAGTTTCTCGTGGAAAAGATCAGCCGCACCGGGGGACATCTGGCCTCCAACTTAGGCGTGGTAGAGCTGACGATGGCGATGCACCTTTGTTTCCACCTGCCGGAGGATAAAATCATCTGGGACGTGGGGCACCAGTCCTACACCCACAAGATTCTGACCGGACGTCGGGAAGGCTTTGACGAGCTTCGAAAGTACGGAGGCATGAGCGGGTTTCCGAAACGTAAGGAGAGTCAGTGCGACGCATTCAACACCGGACACAGCTCTACTTCAATCTCTGCGGGTCTTGGCTATGTGGAGGCGCGGGATATCCGGGGGGAAGACTACCACGTGATTTCAGTGATCGGTGATGGCGCTCTGACCGGAGGAATGGCGTTTGAGGCTCTCAACAATGCATCCCATCTGGAGAAGGATTTTATCGTTGTCCTCAATGACAACCAGATGTCCATTTCCCAGAATGTAGGCGGAATGTCCCGGTATCTGGATGGAATCCGGACGGCGGATGCCTACACGAATCTGAAAAAAGGACTGGAAAAGGCCATCCGGAAGATCCCGTCCGGCGGAGACCAGATTTTAAGCCATCTGCGAAAGACAAAAAGCAGTATCAAACAGCTTTTTGTGCCGGGGATGTTTTTTGAGGACATGGGCATCACTTACTTAGGACCGGTGGACGGCCACAACCTAAAAGAGCTGATCCGCGCATTTCGGGAGGCGAAGAAAGTAAAAGGGCCGGTGCTGCTTCATGTGCTGACAAAGAAGGGGAAAGGCTATCTTCCGGCGGAGGAGGAGCCGTCTCGTTTCCATGGGACCGAACCTTTTGACATCCGTAGCGGAAAACCATTAAAAAAGAAAGAAAAAGACAGTTATACCGATGTGTTTGCCAAAGTGATGTACGACATGGGGGAAAAGGAGCCGTCTTTGGTTGCCATTACGGCGGCCATGGAGGACGGAACCGGACTGGCGCCGTTTCACAGGAAATACCGGAACCGTTTTTTTGACGTGGGGATCGCGGAGGGGCACGCCGTGACCTTTGCGGCGGGACTTGCTGCCGGCGGGCTGAAGCCAGTATTTGCGGTCTATTCGTCCTTTTTACAGCGGGCCTTTGACCAGATCATCCATGATGTTGCACTCCAGAATCTTCCGGTCGTCTTTGCGGTGGACCGGGGCGGACTGGTTGGAAGCGACGGGGAGACCCACCAGGGAATCTTCGATCTGTCCTACCTGTCCATGATTCCGAATATGACGGTGATGGCTCCGAAGAATAAATGGGAGCTTGCGGATATGCTTCGTTTTGCTATCGGATATACGGGTGGCCCGGTGGCTATCCGCTATCCAAGAGGAACGGCATACGACGGTTATAAAATGTTCCGGCAGAGGGTTTGTTACGGACAGGCGGAGATCATTTTTGATGAGGAAGATATCGCTATCATAAGCGTCGGACATATGTTTGAGACAGCGGCGAACGTTCGGGAAAGGCTAAAAGAGGCCGGCTTAAACGCAAGCCTTGTGAATGCCCGGTTTGTAAAGCCGCTTGACGAGGAGTGCGTCGCATCTCTTGCCAAGGAGCATATTCTTCTGGTGACGATTGAGGAAAATGTAAAGAGCGGAGGATTTGGAGAGCGGGTACTGGATTATGTGAGCCGGATGGAGCTTGCCTGCAAAGTCGTAACGATTACACTCCCGGACGATTATATTGAACACGGCAGTGTGGATATGTTAAGAAAAGAAGTGATGCTGGATGAAGAATCCATTTACAAAAAGATTCTTACTGTTTATGCAGGAATCCAGCATCAGACAGTATCAGATAAAGGAGACCAGTAGAACATGAAAGAACGTCTGGATGTATTGCTTGTAAAGCGAAATCTGGCCGAGTCCAGGGAGAAGGCCAAGGCGGTGATTATGTCCGGGAATGTATTTGTGGATGGACAGCGGGAGGATAAGGCCGGGACGACATTTCCGGAGGATGTGTCCATCGAGGTCAAAGGACATGCCCTTCCGTACGTCAGCAGAGGCGGACTGAAACTGGAAAAGGCCATGAAAGAGTTTGACGTGGAGCTTGCGGATAAGGTCTGTACGGATGTGGGGTCCTCTACCGGGGGATTTACGGACTGTATGCTGCAAAATGGGGCGAGAAAGGTGTTCGCCATTGATGTGGGGAGAGGACAGCTTGCCTGGAAGCTTCGTCAGGATGACAGGGTCGTCTGTATGGAAAAGACGAATATCCGCTACGTGACCCCGGAGGATTTGGGAGAGCCGATCGATTTTTCCTCCATTGACGTGTCTTTCATCTCTCTGACCAAGGTACTCCTTCCGATTTACCGGTATCTGACGGAGGGCGGAGAGATCGTGGCGCTGATCAAACCGCAGTTTGAGGCAGGCAGGGAGAAGGTCGGGAAAAAGGGCGTTGTACGGGAGAAGAGCACCCACGAAGAAGTGATCCATACCGTGACAGACTACGCCGCATCCATCGGATTTACGGTGAAGAAACTGACTTTTTCTCCGATCAAAGGACCGGAGGGGAATATTGAATATCTCGTCCATTTAAAGAAAGCGAGGGAGGAAGCCTGCGACGTGCCGTCTGAGGAGGCGGTGAAGGGCATCGTGGCAGAGGCCTTTGGAACACTGGCAAAATAGAAAGATGAAACAGGTTTATATTATTACAAATAACGGAAAAGACGAACATCATAAAGTTACGAGACAGGCGGCGTCCTATCTGGAAAGCCGGGGCGTCCATTGTATTTTGGACGGGGAGGAGACAAAGGAAATGGACGTGGACTGTGCGGTCGTAATCGGAGGGGATGGGACCCTCATCCTTGCGGCACGGGAGTTGCTGCAGCGGGAGGTGCCGATTTTAGGAGTCAATATGGGTACGCTTGGATATCTGACGGAAGTAGAGGTGCAAAATCTCTTTCCGGCTCTCGACCAGCTCCTGGAAGGGAGCTACACCGTAGAAAACCGGATGATGCTCTCTGGGACAGTCAAGGACTTTCGGACGGATGTGGCCCTCAATGATATTGTAGTGACAAGAAGCGAAAACCTTCATATCGTACGGCTCAACCTCTATGTCAACGGTGTGTATCTGACGTCGTATCAGGCAGACGGCCTTATCATTTCCACGCCGACGGGATCCACAGCTTACAACCTGTCGGCAGGCGGACCGATTGTGGAACCGACGGCGTCCCTGATTCTGATTACCCCGATCTGTTCTCATTCCCTGAATAACAGCAGCATCGTGGTTTCGGACGCGGATCTGGTGGAGGTGGAGATCGGATCCAGAAGGAACAAGGAAGAGGAGGAAGCGATTGTTACCTTTGACGGTACCGATATCATGCGGCTTCGCACAGGGGAACGGGTAGTAATCCAGAAAGCACAGGAAGTGACGAAATTGATTAAACTGAGCAAGTTGAGTTTTGTGGAGACACTGAGGGAAAAAATGAAAGGAAATTAGCCGAATGAAAGTAAACAGACACGCAAAGATTGTGGAACTGATCCGAAAATATGACATCGAGACACAGGAAGAATTGGCGGAACGCTTAAATGAGGCTGGATTCAAGGTGACACAGGCGACAGTATCCAGGGATATCCGAGATCTGAAGCTGACAAAGGTACCTGCGGAGAACGGCAGGCAAAAGTACGCCCTTTTGCGTCACGACGGCAAGGAGATGAGTGAGAAGTACATCCGGATTCTGCGGGATGGATTCGCCTCCATGGACATGGCGGAGAATATTCTTATTATCAAGACCGTGCCGGGGATGGCCATGGCGGTGGCAGCCGCTATCGACGCCTTACAGTGGCACGAGATCGCCGGGTGTATTGCCGGGGACGATACGATCATGTGTGCCGTCCGCAGCAAAGAAGAGACGGTGGACGTGATGGACCGTCTGCGTGGAATGGTCATGTAAGACGGTTTCTGGCAGGAAACGGATAAAAGAAAAGGGAGGAGACATGTTACAAAGTCTGCATGTAAAAAATCTGGCGCTGATTGAAGAGGCGGAGGTCGAGTGGAAGGAAGGACTGAATATTCTTACCGGGGAGACCGGAGCGGGGAAATCCCTTTTGCTTGGTTCTGTCCACCTGGCCCTGGGAGGGAAATACAGTGCCGCTATGCTCCGGGAGGGAGCAGACTATGGACTGGTGGAGCTGGTCTTTTACGTTTGTGATCCACGGCAGCAGAAGAAGCTTGAGAGACTTGAGATTGTCCCGGAGGATGGAATTGTAGCTCTGAGCCGGAAGCTCATGGACGGCAGAAGTATCAGTCGTATCAATGGAGAAATGGTACCAATCGGGCGGCTCAAAGAGGCAGCGGAGATTCTGATTGATATTCATGGACAGCACGAGCACCAGTCTTTACTGTACAAGAAAAAGCATCTGGAAATCCTGGACGCCTATGCAAAAGACGAGGCAGAGTCTGTAAAAAAGCAGGTACGGGAAGCGTACCAGATCTACAGGGAAGCAGTCCGAGTCTTGGAGGAAGCGGACAAAGGAGAGGCCGAGCGGAAAAAAGAAGAAGATTTTCTCTCTTTTGAGGCAGAAGAAATCCGGGAGGCTGCCCTCATTTTGGGAGAGGATGAGGAACTGGAATCCCGTTATAAGAAGATGAGAAACGCAAGGAAGATTATGGAAAGCCTGGAAGAGGCATACGAGTGTACAGGGGGGCTTTCCGAGACGTCAGCGTCCTCATCCCTTGGCCGAGCCATCCACGCCATGTCCGAAGTGTCATCCTACGATCCGAAGATGGAAGAGCTCTATGGAGAACTACTGGAGATCGAAAGTCTTCTTGGAGATTTCAACCGGGAATTGTCCGATAGCCAGGATGACTTTTCTTTTTCCGAGGAGGAATTCTACGAAACGGAAAATCGGCTCAATACGATCAACCATTTGAAAACAAAATATGGGAACTCCATCGGGGAAATTCTGCATTATGCAGAGGAGACCGAAAAGAAGTTGGCGGTTCTTCAGGATTATGATGCATATCTGGCATCCTTACGAGAGAAGAAGGATGTGGCACAAAAGGAGCTGGACCGGTGGACAAACAAGCTTACCGAAATCCGCGAAAGCTATGCAGGAGGCCTCTCAGAAGAGATCAGGCAGGGAATTCTTGATCTCAATTTCCTCAACGTGGAATTTGATACTGTGATCCGCCCTCTTCCGGATTACACCGAATCTGGAAGAGATGAGGCGGAATTTATGATTTCTCTGAATCCGGGGGAAAAGAAAAAACCACTCGGTATGGTGGCGTCGGGCGGAGAACTCTCCCGGATCATGCTGGCGGTCAAATCCGTGCTGGTGGATAAAGACGAGGTGGAAACCCTCATCTTCGACGAGATTGACACCGGAATCAGCGGCAGAACCGCGCAGAAAGTGTCCGAAAAGATGGCGCTTCTCGGGAAACGTCATCAGGTACTGTGCATTACCCATCTGGCACAGATTGCGGCCATGGCGGACGCACACTACCTGATCGAAAAACAGATAAATGACAATAAGACTACCACGGAGATCCGGCTTCTCGGAGAGGACGAGAGCATCCAGGAACTTTCCAGGATTTTAGGTGGCGCCAAGATCACTGAGGCGGTTCAAAGTACGGCAAAAGAGATGAAAAAACTGGCTGAAAACATGAAAAGTAAACACCTCGCAGAATAGAAAACAGGGATCTGCACAAACTATTGGGGACATGTTCCGATTGATCGGAACATGTCCCCAAAAATCATTTTCAGAATATTCTGTTTTAGGAGGCGTGATATGTGGGTGAAATGGTATCGAAGGGGCGTCCTGATCGTACTGGTAGCATTTATGATTCTGGGAGGAAGTTATTGTTTCCTGGAGTGGAAACAGGGACAGTTTGAACAGGAGGTCAGTACATCGCAGGTGGATGAGAATCTTGTGATCCCAGGCGGGATGCCGGTGGGACTTTATCTGGAGACGGACGGTGTGATGGTGCTTGGGACCGAAGCCGTGGAGGATGAGGATGGGACGAAAAAGGAGCCGGCCAAACACCTTGTCAAAGCGGGGGATTACATTGTAGGGGTTGATGACAACACGATTGGGACAAAAAAGGAACTCCAGCAGGTGATAGGAACAAAAGAAGCGGAGGAGGTCGTTCTGCACCTCAGGCGAAACGAAGAGTTCCTGGATGTAAAAACGGGGCTGATCGACAGTGGGGAAGGGAAAAAACTCGGCATTTGGGTCAAGGACAATGAACAAGGGCTAGGGACCGTGACGTTTTTGGACAGCCAGAGTCACTTTGGCGCACTGGGTCATGGGATCCGGGATACGGATACGAATGAGCTTTTGGAGATCGGGGACGGCCGTCTTTACACGACCAGCATCCAGGATATCAAGAAAGGTACTTCCGGAAATCCCGGTGGCATGGAAGGAGTCATTGTCTATAATAATTATAATATTTTAGGTTCCATCACCCAGAATACAGATGAGGGCATTTATGGCACGGTAGACCGGATCGACGCCCTCTTTTCTAATCAGGAGCCGGTTCCGGTCGCTGCCAAGGAAGAGATTCATACCGGTGACGCCGTGATCCGTTGTGCTGTGAGCGGTAAAGTGGAAGAGTACAAGATTCGTATTACAAAAATCGACTGGAATGCCAGGGAGTCGAATAAGACCTTGGTGATCGAGGTGACGGATCCGAAACTCCTTGACATGACCGGCGGAATCGTGCAGGGAATGAGCGGGAGCCCGATTCTCCAGGACGGGAAACTGATAGGGGCTGTCACCCATGTGTTCGTTCAGGACGCCAGGATGGGGTACGGTATCTACATCGGCAATATGTTGAACCATGTCAAATAAGGGAAAATAGTGGTGCCATGTGTCGAATTGTTACGACAGCAAATTCTTGATTTGGCAAAATACGAAATTTATAATAGTGATCGTAGCGTTTTTTAGGAAAGAATGGGAGAAATCGGAGGTTGAAAGGAACATGGATCAAGTGAATGTAGCGATCGCAGACGACAATGAACGAATGTTGGAACTTTTGGGAAATATTATTTCATCGGACAAGGAACTTTCCCTTGTAGGAAAGGCGAACAATGGAGAAGATGTGTACCGAATTATAAAAACAAAAGAACCTGATGTCGTTTTGCTGGATCTGATTATGCCAAAAGTCGATGGCTTAAGTGTCATGGATATGGTAAATAAGGACAAGACGATCCAGAAACGGCCGGACTTTATCATTGTCACAGCGGTCGGACAGGAGAAGATCACAGAAGATGCATTCCGTAAAGGAGCGGCCTACTACATTATGAAACCATTTCGGAACGAAGTACTGATCGAGAAAATTAAAAATACAAGGTGCAAAAGACATGCGGAGCCCTTCATGCAGGCCATGGAAGTACGGAAACGGGAAGAAGAGAGGAAGCCTTTGGAGACCCGCGTTACAGATATGATCCACGAGATCGGCATCCCGGCCCACATCAAAGGGTATCATTACTTACGGGATGCCATCATTATGGCGGTGGAGGATATGGACGTCTTAAATGCTATCACGAAAATCCTCTATCCGACTGTGGCCAAGAAACATCAGACGACGGCAAGTAGGGTGGAGCGTGCCATCCGCCATGCCATCGAGGTGGCGTGGAGCAGAGGGAAGCTTGATGTGTTAGACGAGCTGTTTGGATATACGGTCAGCAACGGAAAAGGAAAACCGACCAACTCCGAGTTCATCGCCCTGGTGGCGGACACCATCCGATTAGAATATAAACATCGATAATTCTTTGCAAATATCGGAAAATGCGGTATAATAAGTCCATAGTTTATGTTTATATTCAGGAGGAAGACTTATGAAGAAAATATTATTTGTAGCATCTGAGTCGGTTCCATTTATCAAGACAGGGGGGCTGGCAGACGTTGTAGGTTCCCTGCCAAAATATTTTGACAAAGAAAAGTATGACGTCAGAGTGATGCTTCCAAAATATATGTGCATGAAGGAAGAGTGGAAGGAAAAGCTGACATATAAGACCCATTTTTATATGGATCTGAACTGGAGAGAACAGTACGTCGGAATTTTAGAGCTTGTCCATGAGGGCATTACATTCTGGTTTATTGACAATGAATACTACTTCAACGGCTTCACTCCTTATGGGGACACAAAGTGGGATATTGAGAAGTTTGCGTTTTTCTCCAAGGCGTCATTAAGCGCCCTGCCGCTTCTTGATTTCCGCCCGGACATCATTCACTGCCATGACTGGCAGACTGGGCTTGTACCGGTGTACCTTGATAATTTCCGGTACGGCAATGAGTTCTTCCGTGGTATCAAAACGGTGATGACGATACATAATCTGAAATTTCAGGGAGTATGGGATACGAAGACAGTAAAGGATATCACAGGACTTCCGGCTTACTATTTCGCGCCGGACAAGCTGGAGGCTTATAAGGATGCCAATCTTTTAAAGGGAGGTATCGTCTATGCGGACAGGGTGACGACAGTCAGCAGTTCTTACGCTGAAGAGATCAAGCAGCCGTTTTACGGTGAGCGTCTGGATGGACTGATGAATGCAAGATCCAACTGCCTGTCCGGTATTGTAAACGGCTTGGATTACAATGAGTGGAATCCGGCGACTGATCCGATGATCGAGCACCACTACGACGCATCCAACTTCCGTAAGGAAAAGGTAAAGAATAAGCTCGCCCTACAAGAGGCGCTTGGACTCAATCAGGACAAGAAGGTGATGATGATCGGTATCGTTTCCCGTCTGACTGATCAGAAGGGCTTCGATCTGATTGCTTATGTGATGGACGATCTGTGTCAGGATGCCGTACAGATTGTGGCGCTTGGAACGGGAGAAGAGCGTTATGAAAATATGTTCCGCCATTTTGCGTGGAAGTACCAGGGCAAGGTTTCGGCCAATATTTACTATTCCGAGCCGATCTCTCATAAGATCTATGCGGCATGCGACGCATTTCTTATGCCGTCATTGTTTGAGCCGTGCGGACTGAGTCAATTAATGAGCCTGCGCTACGGCACTGTGCCGATCGTACGGGAGACAGGTGGCCTGAAAGATACGGTTGAGCCGTACAATGAATTTGAAAAGAAAGGAACCGGCTTTAGTTTTGCAAACTACAACGCACATGAGATGCTTGCAGTCATCCGGTATGCGGAGAAGATCTACTACGACAAACGCCGTGACTGGAACAAGATCGTGGAGCAGGGAATGAGCAGGGACTTCTCCTGGAAGAATTCCGCGAAGCAGTACGTGGATCTCTACGAGAGTCTGTAGGTTCAGCAATACAAAAGACAGCTTAGGAGTAAGACATGAAAATCAAAGAGAAATTACAATCGGGAAATGTACATATATCATTTGAAGTATTTCCGCCAAAGACAGATGACAAATACGAAAGCGTGGTGAAGGCGGTCGATGAGATCGCGACTGTCCGCCCGTCTTTTATCAGTGTGACCTATGGGGCAGGCGGCGGCACAAGTAAGAACACTGTGGGGATCGCCTCCCATATTCAAAACGAGCTTCACGTTCCGAGCCTTGCACATCTGACCTGCGTGTCCTCGACGAAAGCGGAGGTGCGTGAGGTCGTTCACAAGTTAAAGCAGGAAGGGATCGAGAATGTACTGGCGCTTCGGGGCGACATTCCGGAAGGGATGGCATACCCTGCGGAAGATAAGTTCCAACATGCGGCAGGGCTCATCGAGCTTTTGAAAGAAAGCGGGGATTTCTGCATTGGCGGCGCCTGCTATCCGGAAGGACATGTGGAGAGCGATACTCAGAAGGAAGACATCCGTTATCTGAAGGAAAAGGTGGACTGCGGTCTGGATTTTCTGACAACCCAGATGTTTTTTGATAACCATATTTTATATAATTTCCTGTATAAGATCCGGGAGGCGGGGATTACCGTTCCGGTGCTTCCAGGTATCATGCCTGTTACCAATAAAAGTCAGATCAGACGGATCTGTTCCTTATCCGGAACCTATCTTCCGGAGCGTTTTAAGGCGGTCGTAGATCGTTTTGGGGATAACCCGAAAGCGATGAGGCAGGCAGGAGTGGCCTATGCCACAGATCAGGTGATCGATCTGATAGCCAACGGTATCAATAACATCCATATTTATTCTATGAATAAGCCGGAAGTTGCAAAGGCGATCATGGAAAATCTATCGGAGATTGTAGATGAATAGGGAGATAAGGGAGGCCATCCGTTATCTTGGATATGGAAGACATGCGATAGATGAGCAGACACTTGCTTTGGTGGAGTGTTCCATGGAGGAGCTGAAAGCCAAAGTAAGAGAGCGATTCATCTATCGCATTTTTGAATTATCCCAGAAAGACGGAGTCCTCCAAATCGGAGACTGGACCATTGAAAGTAAAGGTCTTTCCCGAAACTTAAAAGGCTGTGGCCGTGTGGCGGCCTTTGCGGCCACTCTGGGGACGGAAGCGGATCAGATGATCAGGAGGGCATCTGTTATGGAGATGGCAAAGGCAGTGGTCTTACAGTCCTGTGCGGCGGCGCTTCTGGAGGAGTACTGCGACGACTGCCAGGAAGAGATCGCAAAAGAACTATCCTGCGAGGGCTGGTATCTGAGACCAAGATTCAGTCCTGGTTACGGAGACTTTGATATCCGGCACCAGGAGAAGCTGCTTGCGCTTTTGCAGGCGGATAAGAAGATCGGCCTGACGATGACAAAAAGCTGTATGCTTACACCGACCAAATCGGTTACAGCGTTGATCGGAATCAGCCGGGAGCAGATTCCCTGTCACCGGCAGGGGTGTGAGGTGTGTGAAAAGGCAGATTGTCTTTATCGGAGAGCATAAAAGTCAGGAACGGATAAGGAGTGAAAAGATGAGAGAACGGCTTGGAAAAGAGTTATTGTTTTTAGACGGCGGGATGGGAACCCTTCTGCAGGAGCGGGGACTGCAGCCGGGAGAGCTTCCGGAGACATGGAATATCCGAAAGCCTGGGGAGATCACAGAGATACACAGACAGTATTATGAAGCGGGAAGCGACATTGTGCTTGCCAATACCTTCGGCGCTAATGCACAGAAATTTCACGATGACACCTGGCCGCTGAAAGACGTGATCTTCGCAGCAGTGGAAAACGCCAAGAAAGCCAGAATTCTGGCGGGAAAAGACGACGGCAGACATTACGTGGCGCTTGATATGGGACCGACCGGAAAGCTTCTGGAGCCGATGGGAGACTTGTCATTTGACGCAGCCTGCGAGGCGTTTGCCGAGGCCGCGAGACTGGGAGCCGAGGCCGGCGCCGATCTGATCCATATTGAGACGATGAGTGATACTTATGAATGTAAGGCAGCCGTTCTGGCGGCAAAGGAGCAGACAGATCTTCCGGTCTTTGCGACATTGATTTTCGATGAGAAAGGCAAACTGCTTACCGGTGGAGACGTGTTAAGTACCGTAGCTCTGCTGGAGGGCCTGGGTGTGGACGCTCTTGGTATCAACTGTGGTCTGGGGCCGCGGCAGATGCTCCCGATTCTAAAGGAGATCTGCAGGCATGCGAGTATTCCGGTAATTGTGAAGCCAAATGCAGGACTGCCAAAGCAGCGGGGTCAGGAAACTTACTATGATGTGACACCGGAACTGTTCGCCGGATGGATGCAGGAGATCGTAAAGGCCGGGGCTTGTATCGTGGGCGGCTGTTGTGGTACGACGCCGGAGCATATCCGCAGGATGACGGATATCTGCAAAGATATGGCCGTACAGAAGCAGACCGAGAAGGAGGAGACGGTGGTTTCTTCTTATGGACAGGCCGTGATTTTGGGTGACTGTCCGGTGATCATTGGAGAGCGGATCAATCCGACCGGAAAGAAACGGTTTAAACAGGCACTAAAAGAGCATGATATTGATTATATTTTAAAAGAAGGAATCCTGCAGCAGGAACAGGGCGCGCATATTTTGGATGTGAATGTAGGCCTTCCGGATATTGACGAGCCATCTATGATGGAAGAAGTCGTAAGAGAACTGCAGGGAATTACCAGTCTCCCACTTCAGATTGATACGGTGGATCAGGAGGCGATGGAACGAGCTATGCGGGTTTACAACGGAAAGCCCATGGTCAATTCTGTCAGCGGCAAGCAGGAGTCCATGGATATGGTCTTTCCGCTCGTACAAAAATACGGCGGCGTTGTGATCGGACTTGCGCTGGATGAACAAGGAATCCCGGACACAGCCGAGGGGCGGGTGGAGATTGCCGGAAAGATTATCCGGGAGGCAGCGAAATATGGAATCCGGCCCAAAAATATTGTCATCGATGTGCTGACGATGACGATCAGTTCGGAACCCGAGGGAGCCATTACCGTACTGAACGCCCTGGAGATGGTACGAAATAAGTATCACGTCCGTACAGTCCTTGGCGTGTCTAATATCTCATTCGGACTTCCATACCGGCCGGCAGTGAACTCGGTGTTTTATGCCCTTGCCATGCAAAAGGGGCTGACTGCCGGAATTATCAATCCTGGATCTGAGGAGATGATGAAGGCATACCGCTCGTATCTGGCGTTGATGAATTTTGACCCGAACTGCGAGGGCTATATTGCGGCTTATGCAGGCTATACCCAGCCGGAAGGTGTCCGTGCCGTAGGGACCCAGCCGGTTTCCGGGGGAAGTGTGAGGGAGATGACCTTGCAATACGCCATCGAGCGGGGGCTAAAAGAGGAGGCGTCCCGACTGACAAAAGATCGAGTGGCAGCAGAAGATCCGCTTGCTATCATTAATGAGGATCTGATTCCGGCACTCGACATCGTAGGGAAACGCTTCGAAAAAGGAACGCTGTTCCTGCCTCAGCTTCTGATGAGTGCGGATGCCGCCAAGGAAGCTTTTGCGGTGCTGAAAGAGACGATGGATCGAAGCGGCGTCGTGCAGGATAAGAAAGGGAAGATCATCCTTGCCACAGTCAAGGGAGATATTCACGACATTGGGAAGAATATCGTCAAAGTACTGTTGGAAAATTATGGATTTGACGTGATTGATCTTGGAAAGGATGTGGAACCGGAACGAATCGTCGAGACAGCAAAGAGCGAGCAGGTCCGGCTGGTGGGATTAAGCGCCCTGATGACGACAACGGTCGTTAACATGGAAGAGACGATCCGATTGCTTCGCAAAGAGAAGCCGGACTGCCAGGTGATGGTGGGCGGAGCCGTCTTAAACCAGGAATATGCCGATATGATCGGAGCGGATTTCTACGGAAAGGACGCTATGCAGTCCGTTTACTTTGCTCAGCGACTGCTTGACACACCCGGCACGATCCATTATGATAAATAAGATAGACAAAAAGAGAAGATTGAAAGATACAATGAGGAGGCATTCAAAGTCATGCAGACTTATGGGGTAAATGAATTAAGAAAGATGTTTCTTGATTTTTTTGAGAGTAAAGAGCATCTTATTCACAAAAGTTATTCACTGGTGCCACACAATGATAAGAGTTTACTGCTCATCAATTCCGGTATGGCGCCGCTGAAACCGTATTTTACCGGACAGGAGATTCCGCCAAAGCGTCGGATGGCGACCTGCCAGAAGTGTATCCGTACCGGTGATATCGAAAATGTAGGAAAAACCGCAAGACACGGCACCTTTTTTGAGATGCTGGGCAACTTTTCTTTTGGTGATTATTTTAAAAGAGAGGCTATCCACTGGTCCTGGGAGTTTTTAACTGAGGTGGTGGGTCTTGATCCGAATCGCCTGTATCCGTCCGTATATGTAGATGATGACGAGGCGTTTGAGATCTGGAACAAAGAGATTGGGATTCCGGCCAAGCGGATCTTCAAGTTTGGAAAAGAGGATAATTTCTGGGAGCACGGTTCCGGACCATGCGGGCCATGTTCTGAGATTTACTATGACCGTGGCGAGAAGTACGGCTGCGGCAGGCCAGACTGTACTGTAGGTTGCGAGTGTGACCGTTACATGGAAGTCTGGAACAATGTCTTCACCCAGTTTGATAATGACGGCCACGGCAATTACAGTGAGTTGGAGCAGAAGAATATCGATACCGGAATGGGACTGGAGCGTCTTGCTTCTGTTGTACAGGACGTGGATTCCATCTTTGATATCGATACGATGAAAGCGCTCCGTGACCACGTGTGCCGTCTGGCAGGTGTAATCTATAAGCAAGATGAAAAATCGGATATTTCCATCCGCGTCATCACAGACCATATCCGTTCCGTGACATTTATGATTTCCGACGGGATTATGCCGTCTAATGAGGGAAGAGGTTATGTGCTGCGCCGTCTGCTGCGGCGTGCCTGCCGCCATGGAAGGATTCTTGGCATCGACGGGAAGTTCTTATCCGGATTGTGCGAGACCGTGATTGGGGGATCAAAAGACGGTTATCCGGAGTTGGAAGAGAAACGTGATTTTATCCTCAATGTCATCAGCAAAGAGGAGGATCAGTTTAATAAGACCATTGACCAGGGACTTGGTATCCTTGCGGAGATGGAAGGTGAAATGAAAGAAAAGGGCGAGACCGTATTGTCCGGCGATCATGCGTTCAAGCTCTATGATACCTACGGATTTCCGCTTGATCTGACAAAGGAGATTCTGGAGGAGAAAGGCATCTCTGTAGATGAAGAGGGATTCCAGAAAGCGATGCAGGTACAGCGTGAGACGGCCCGTGCGGCAAGGGGAGTGACCAACTATATGGGAGCAGATGTGACTGTGTACGAGTCCATCGATCCGTCTGTGACCTCCATCTTTGTGGGCTATGAGACACTGATCCACACGTCAAAAGTGACAGTGCTGACAACAGAGAGCGAGATTACCGATGCACTGACCGAAGGGGTAGAGGGAACGATCTTTGTCGAGGAGACGCCATTCTATGCCACAAGCGGCGGACAGAATGCGGACCATGGCGTGATTACGTCTGAGGATGGAAGCTTTGTCTTCCAGGTAAAAGATGTGAAAAAACTTCTCGGCGGTAAGATTGCTCATATCGGAACAACAGTAAAAGGCATGGTCCGTACCGGGGAAAACGTGGTTCTGAAAGTAGACGAGGAAAACCGCCGCCTTTCCGGAAGAAACCATAGTGCGACCCACCTGCTTCAGAAAGCGCTGCGTACCGTACTTGGCACCCACGTAGAGCAGGCAGGTTCTTATGTGGACGCCGCGAGACTGCGCTTTGATTTCACCCATTTCTCCGCGCTGACACCGGAGGAAATCAAAGAGGTGGAAGAGATTGTCAACCGAGCAATTGCGGACGCCCTTCCGGTGAAAGTGGAGAATCTTCCGATTGAAGAGGCGAAGAAGACAGGAGCGCAGGCACTGTTTGGAGAGAAGTACGGGGATATTGTACGGGTAGTCAGCATGGGAGAATTTTCCAAGGAATTCTGTGGCGGAACCCATGTGGACAATACCGCGTCCATCGGCTCCTTTAAGATCATCTCTGAGTCCGGTGTGGCAGCAGGCGTGCGGAGAATTGAGGCTCTGACATCCCAGGGTCTGATGAACTATTACGCAAATCTGGAGCAGATCCTCCATGAGACGGCAAAGGCACTTAAGACGACGCCGGAGCACCTCGAAGAGAAAATCGGACATCTTCAGTCTGAGAACAAGGAGCTTAGAAGCGAGGTAGAGAGCTTAAAGAGCAAGCTTGCCAAGGACGCGATGGGAGATGTGACAGACCAGGCAGAAGTGCTTGACGGGATCTCCGTGATCACCGCAAAGGTCGAAGGTGTGGATATGAACGGACTGCGTGATCTGGGTGACCAGCTCAAAGAGAAAGTGGGAGAGGGCGTGATTGTGATTGCGTCTGTAGCGGACGGTAAAGTCAGCCTGATGGCAACCGCGACGGATGGCGCGGTGAAGAAAGGTGCCCATGCAGGCAATCTCATTAAGGCTATCGCAGGACTGGTTGGCGGGGGCGGCGGTGGACGCCCGAACATGGCTCAGGCTGGCGGAAAGAATCCGGACGGCGTGGACGCGGCACTGGCAAAGGCAAAAGAGACCGCAAAAGAGCAACTGGCGTAGTGTCTTTGGCACTGATTTTTCCGGAAAGCTATGAAAAATACCTTGACGGATAAGGAAATTATGGTATAATACTTGTAGTGCAATAAAATACCCGAACAGTCGTATGATGCACAATACAGGACTGGAGGGGAGGTTAGGTGTGAGATTATGTCAAATGTAATCGTTAAAGAAAACGAAAGTTTAGACAGCGCTTTACGCAGATTTAAACGTAACTGCGCCAAAGCTGGTATCCAGCAGGAGATTCGTAAGAGAGAACATTACGAAAAACCAAGCGTAAGACGTAAAAAGAAATCTGAGGCTGCCAGAAAACGTAAATATAACTAAGATGTGCAGAAACAGGATGCCGACCGGCATCCTGTTTTTTCTATCACACAGGAATACCTTTGACACATGGAAACCTATGAAAAGTAAGAATGAGACAGGAGAAATATATGAGTACAATTCTAATTGTAGAAGATGATGTCAATATCAATGAGATGCTGAAAGTAGCGCTTCAGAAGGAGGGATATTCTTGCATCCAGGCGTTTTCAGGGACAGAGGGCAGACTTGTATTATCTCAGGAGGAGCCGGATTTGGTGCTTTTGGACTTGATGCTTCCGGGGATGTCAGGGGAGACGCTTCTGGAGGAGATCCGGCAGACAAAGCGGGTGGTACCGGTCATTGTCCTGTCGGCCAGAGATGAGATGGATTCTAAGGTTGACATGCTTCTTAGCGGCGCGGATGATTATGTGGTAAAGCCGTTTGAAATCCGGGAAGTGCTGGCAAGAGTCCAGGTTCAGCTTCGGAAACGCACCGGACAGGAAGAGAAAAAGGTTCTGGAACATAATGGCTTGCTTCTGGATACGGAGGAGCACCAGATCTATGTGGACGGCGTGAGGCTGGAAGGGATTACGAGGCAGGAATTTCTCATCTTACAGCTCTTTCTTCGCTGGCCGAAAAAAGTATTCAGCAAGGAAGAGATTTTTGAGGCGGCATGGGAAGAGCCGTTTATGGGTGAGACGAAGGCAATCGACGTCCATATTAGTAATATTCGTAAGAAAATGAAGGCAATTTCTGAGAGGTCTTTTATCGATACGGTTTGGGGGATCGGATATACACTTTCCAGATGATATCTTTACGAAGTCTTTACTTTTTATTTGCGAAGGATTAGAGAAGAAGGTGTAGGATAAAAGCAAATAAAAAAAGGAGATGATACAGTGAGTCAGATGATAGTAAAAACCCAGGAACTGACAAAACAGTACGGTCATCATAGAGCGGTCAGTTCGATCAGTATGCGAGTTCGAAAGGGGGCCGTATACGGACTGATCGGAAGGAACGGAGCCGGAAAAACAACTTTCTTAAAAATGCTGGCAGGGCTTGCCGCTCCTACGAAAGGAGAGATTGAGTTGTTCGGCCGGAAAGGCAGGGAGCTTGGAGCTGTCCGATCCAGGATCGGATGTCTGATCGAGGCCCCGGGAATCTATGGAAACATGACCGCATACGATAATCTGGATCTGAAATGCCGTTTTTTTGGAATTCGCAAGAAAGGATACATCGAAGATATTTTGAAACTAATCGGATTGTCAGATTCGGGAAAGAAAAAGACAAAAAATTTTTCCCTTGGAATGAAGCAGAGACTTGGCATTGGGCTGGCTCTTGTGGGAGAACCTGATCTTTTGCTTCTTGACGAGCCTATCAATGGGCTGGATCCGCAGGGAATTGTGGAGGTCAGGGATACCATTATGAGGCTGAATCAGGAGCGTAATATGACGATTGTGATTTCCAGCCATATCTTGGAGGAGCTTTCCAAGATTGCGACTGATTACGGAATCATCCATCACGGAGAGCTGATCCAGGAGATCACAAGAGAAGAATTGATGAAGCGCTGTGTAGAACGTCTGGAGATTGCTACGGATACACCGGAGATGGTGGTGCCTGTGCTGGATACGATGGGAATCAAGCGGTATCAGATCGTGGATTCCGGTCATGTCTGGATCTTTGACGGCATTGATCAAAGCCCGACGATCAATCGCGAGCTTGTCCAGGCGGGGATTGCCGTCAAAGAATTGAAACTCTGCAGCGAAAAACTGGAAAATTATTACTTAAATCTGACAGGAGGTGGCAGTCATGCTGAATATCATTAGAATGGATTTCGCAAGAATGATGAGATCCAAAAGCCAGTATATCCTTTGGATTGTGATGGCGGGGCTGTTGATTTTAACTACCGCCACGATGGGGTCGGAATTCCGGGATCCCAAGGCCAGCGCCGAGAACTGGGCGACGATCCAGGATCAGGCGGGAGAATCTGCGGAAAACCTGGGAATGTATGTAACAATTCCGACCAAACCGGGTGAGAAGGCAACGCTTTATGACCTGTTCTATGGGAATGTCCAAGGCAAGGTGGAGGCCATTTTTGTGGTGATCTTTGCCGTACTCTTTGCTGCATCGGATATCCGCTGCGGTTATATCAAAAATATAGGAGGACAGTGCAAAAGAAGAAGTTCCCTTGTACTTTCCAAGGCAGTGAATCTGTTGATTTACACGGTACTGACCTTTATAATTGCCCTCCTTGTGCAGGTCGTCTCCAATCAGATTTTCTTCGGCTATCTGGAGATCGGTCCGGTGTCGGAACTGTCAGCGTATGTCGCGGTTCAGATACTGCTTCATTATGCGCTGGCTCTCATTGTGATGGCAATCGCAATTATGATTTCCAACAACCTGATCAGTATGACGCTTGCGATTTTGATGTGTATGAATATGACGATGCTTCTTTACGCAATGATCGAGAAAGGAATCCATTCCCTGTTTGATAAAAACGTGGATTTGGTTACTCATACCGTGACGGGATCGATCAGCTTTTTACAGGCTCACGGGAGCTCGGATGCATTGTTTAAAGCCTCGCTGGTGGCGGTAATTTACGGTGTGGTTTTTACCACAGTCAGTGCGCTTGTGTTTCAGAGAAGGGATATCAGATAAATGGAATGGATCATAGGAATTCTGGCAGCATTTCTTATTCTACTATTATTAAAACTGGTTGGCATTTTGCGGCAGATACGGGATATCTGCCGCCAGTTGACGTTTCTGAAAGACTACGACAGTAATCTGATGATTACCGGGCAGGAGGCTTCCGGGCCTTTGAGGGAATTGATGGACGAGCTCAATGAGATGTTGGACCGTCAACGAGAACAAAGAAGACGGTATCTGAAAAAAGAGCAGGATATTTCAGACGCCTACACGAATCTATCCCACGATATCCGTACGCCGCTCACCTCCTTAAACGGCTATTTCCGGCTATTGGAGGAAAGCGAGGATCCGAAGGAACGAGCGAGATATTTAAGTGTCATTGAGGAGCGGATCAACAGCCTCAAGGAGATGCTGGAGGAACTCTTTACATATACCAAGCTGAAAAATGAGACGTATGTGCTCGAGATGGAGCCGCTTTATCTGAACCGGATTGTGACAGAAACCGTTTTCTCTTACTATGATGTCTGGATGGAGAAAGGAATCGAGCCGGAGATTGACTTTTCAGAGGAACAGATGAAAATAGAAGGCAATGCTGCCGGCCTTCGCAGAACTTTACAAAATATCATCAAGAATGGAATGGATCACGGTACAGGGAAGATGAGGATCACCCTGAAACGGCAGGATCAGTGGGCGGTAGTAGAGTGTATCAACTATGTGGAGCACCCGGAGGAGATTGAGGTAGAGAAGGTCTTTGAGCGGTTTTATAAAGCTGACGAGGCCAGAAGCAGAACATCGTCCGGTCTTGGGTTATCTATCGCAAAAGCTTTCACCGGGTATATGAATGGGGAAATCCGGGCGCTTCTTCAGGGAAATTGGTTTTCCATCTGCCTGCGCTTTCCGATTCTTTCCTGACAGGGACAGGCATATTTTGGGATGGGAGATCTTACAATATAATAAATGCCAGGTGAAGAGGTAAGATGTGAAAAAGTGGATTGCGGTGTTGATGACGGCAGTGATGCTGGCTCTGACCGGGAGCTTTGCCGTCATGGCAGAAGATGAGACAGAAGGAGAAAACGGAGGAACAGTGACCGTTACAGCCCCTTCTGTTCTTTTGATGGAGGCGTCCTCCGGAAAAGTGCTTTTTGAAAAAGATGCGGATACAAAGCGTCCTCCGGCAAGTGTGACGAAAGTAATGACAATTCTTCTGATTTATGATGCCCTTTCTGAGGGGAAAATCCATAAAGAGGATGTGGTGACGGTATCGGAATACGCGGCGTCTATGGGTGGAAGCCAGGTGTTTCTGGAGGCTGGGGAAGAGCAGACGGTAGATACACTTCTAAAATGCATCATCGTGTCCAGCGCCAATGACGCTTGCGTGGCCATGGCAGAGCTGATTGCCGGAACAGAAGAAGCCTTTGTCCAGCAGATGAATGAGCGTGCCAAAGGTCTTGGTATGAAAAATACAGTCTTTAAAAACTGTAATGGACTGGACGCAGATGGTCATGTGACAACGGCCAGGGATATTGCCCTGATGTCCAGAGAATTGATTACCAAATATCCCGATGTATATGAGTATACGAAGATCTGGATGGACACTATTATACATAAAACAAAAAAAGGCGAGTCGGAATTCGGCCTTTCCAACACCAATAAGCTGATCCGGCAGTATTCCTATGCGACCGGACTGAAAACCGGCTCTACCGGAGAAGCAAAATTTTGTTTAAGCGCCACGGCTCAGAAAGATGGGATTGATCTGATTGCCGTTATCATGGCCGCGCCTGATGTGAAAGCCCGATTTGCAGACGCACAGACGCTGTTAAACTATGGATTTTCCGTGTGCAGAAAGTACGAGGATCGTGACTGGGAATCCTTGAAAAAGGCCGTGAAGGTAAAACGTGGGGAGACCGATCAGGTGGAGGCAGTGCAGGAACAGGGATTTTCCTACGTTGATGTCAGCGGCACGGATCTAAGCGGGATTGAAAAGAAAGTACTGCCTGACAATTCGCTGGAAGCTCCGGTAAAGAAAGGGCAGAAAGCCGGAAAGGTTCAGTATCTTCTGGGAGGAAAGACGATTGGAGAAGTGGATCTTGTGACGACAGAAGAAGTACCTGCGATGTCTTTGAAAAAAGCGATCGAAGATGTTTTAGACAGCTTTTCATTGTAAAAGGGAAAGAAAAATTATATAATGTCTAGGAAAAGGAGCTGGAATCATGTTAAAAGAGAAGAAATATTTTTTATTTGACATTGACGGAACGCTCTCTGTCGGGACGACATTATATGACGGGACAAAAGAATTCCTGGATTGGATCGAAGAAACCGGCGGACGGTGTTTTTATATTACAAATAATTCTACAAAAAGCAGAAAAGATTATGTGGAAAAATTTGCGGCGTGGGGCATTACCACAGAAGAGGCACAGTTTATGACCGCATCGTATGCCGCCTGTTTATATATGAAAGAACATTATGAAGGGAAGAAGGTGTTCGTAGTGGGAACGCCTTCTTTTCTGGAGGAGCTTCGAAGCCATAACGTGCAGGTGACAGAAGAGGCGGAGGATGATGTTGTTTGCGTCCTCGCCGGGTTTGACGATACACTTCGATATGAAAAGCTCATAAAGGCGTGCGAACTATTGTTCCGAGAGGGAATAGATTTTCTGGGGACGAACCCGGATCTGAGGTGTCCGGCACCCTTTGGGTTTATCCCGGATTGTGGCGCTATCTGTAGAATGATCCAGGATACGACCGGGAAGAGGCCATACTTTATCGGTAAACCAAACCGGGTGATCGTGGATCTCTGCGCCAGCCAGTGCAAAGGTACGCCGGAGGAATTCCTTGTCGTAGGAGACAGGCTGTATACTGATATTGCCTGCGGCATCAACGCTGGCTTTGAGACAGCGGTCGTTTACACCGGAGAGGCGGACGAAGAGGAGGTGCGGACAAGCATCTGGAAACCGGACTACTGCTTTGACACGATCCGGGATCTCTATGAAGCCGTTCGGACGGAGATGGAGGAAGGGAGAAGATGATCGGGCTTTTGCTTATTTTTCTGCTCATTGTGGTACTTTTGAGCTTTCGGATTTTTTATGAGAATCATACTTTTGTCATGCGGTACTATGAAGTGGAAAAAAAGATGGGAAGTCAGGATGAGGGAGGCTGGAAAATCGTATTTTTAAGTGACCTTCACAATAAAGAATACGGATCTGGCAACCAAAGGCTTCTGGGCGCGATCCGAAGAGAAGCGCCGGATCTGATTTTGGTAGGCGGGGATATGCTCATCCGTAGTACCGGGGAGAAGTCCGAACACGCAGCCGCGTTTCTGGAGAGGCTTCCTGCCATTGCTCCGGTATACTGTGCCAATGGAAACCACGAGCAGAAGATGAAAGAGTGTGAGGAAACTTACGGAGAGGCTTACCGAAAGTATCGCAAAAGACTGGCAGATTCCGGAATTCATATGTTGGAAAACGAAGCTGATACGATTTGGATTCGGGGCCAGCGGATGCAGATCGGCGGATTGGAGATTCCGGTGTCCTTTTTCACCAAACAGTTTCCCTGGAAACACCATGAAACATATCGGGAGGAGAGTCCGGAGAAACAGATGCCGGGACAGTTTGATCTTCGGCCGGTTTCAGAGGGAGGCCCGTACAAAATCCTGCTGGCTCATCAGGCACTTTATGCGGAAACGTACGCAGGATGGGGGATGGATCTTGTATTATGCGGGCATCTTCACGGAGGCGTCGTGCGGCTTCCGGGGATTGGCGGCGTGATCTCTCCACAGCTTACTCTGTTTCCTAAATATTCCGGGGAGCACTCCCGTTTTAGGGACTGTGACATCATTGTCAGTAAAGGGCTTGGTGGACATAGTATTCCAATCCGCCTTTTTAACCGGGCGGAAGTCATCGTCATTCGCCAAAAGTCTTGAGAAAGACGGGCGGATCAGGTATAATAAAACGGTTACAAGACGCAAAGAGAAAGAGGAAATCCAATGGGTATACCGGTAAAGCTTCCGGTGTTCGAGGGGCCTCTCGAGCTGCTCCTACACCTGATTGAAAAAAATAAAATTGATATTTATGATATTCCGATTGTAGAGATTACAAACCAGTACATGGAGTATATCCGTCAGATGGAAAGGGAGGACCTCAATATTATGAGCGAGTTCCTTGTGATGGCGGCAACGCTCCTGGACATCAAGTGCCGGATGCTCCTTCCGAAAGAGGTCAACGAGGAAGGAGAGGAGGAAGATCCGAGGCAGGAGCTTGTTGAGCAGTTGTTGCAGTACAAGATGTACAAATATATATCCTATGAGCTGCGGGACCGGGAAGTGCTGGGAGGACAGAGGTTCTACCGGGACGCTCCGCTTCCGAAAGAGGTTGCACAATATTCCCAGCCGGTGGATTTGGATGAGCTGATAGGAGATCTGACACTTACCAGGCTCCATGAAATTTTCCGGGAAGTCATACGCCGCCAGCATGACAAGATTGACCCGGTGAGAAGCCGGTTCGGGAAGATCGAGAAAGAAGAGGTGACGCTGCCGGAAAAGATGGAGTTTCTTGCGGAGTATACACGGACTCACCGCTCTTTTCGGTTCCGGGATCTCCTGATGCGGCAGACATCCAAAGTACAGGTGATTGTGACATTCCTTGCGGTGCTGGAGATGATGAAAGCAGGGAAGATTACGGTCAGACAGGAGGACACCTTCGGGGAAATTATGATTCTATCCAAAGACAAGGAGGACAAAGACGGTGGAGATACGGAAACTAGAGGGGATCATTGAGGCGATTCTCTTTACTATGGGCGGAAGCGTGGAGCTTGGCCGGCTTGCCGGGGCACTGGAAGAACCGCAGGAGCGTATCCGTGAGGCGATTGCCGCCATGCAGGAACGATATCGGGCAGAAGACAGGGGCATCAATATCGTAGAGCTGGAGGGAGCGTATCAGATGTGTACGAAACCGGAGGCTTACGACTATCTGATTCGAATCGCAAAGCAGCCGAAAAAGCAGGTGCTTACTGATGTTTTGCTGGAGACTTTGTCCATCATCGCGTATAAGCAGCCGGTTACAAAGATTGAGATCGAAAAGATCCGGGGAGTGAAATCCGACCATGCGGTCAATAAGCTTGTGGAGTATAATCTTGCCTGTGAAGTAGGAAGATTGGATGCGCCGGGGAGACCGCTTTTATTTGGAACGACAGAAGAGTTTTTACGAAGATTCAGTGTCCAGAAGTTGGAGGATCTTCCGGGAATCGGCCCGGAACAGATGGAATCCTTTAAAGAAGAGGCTGAAGACGAAGCAAAGATCCAGTTGCATGTGTAACAGTAAAATGATGGCAAACAGCGGGCTGGACAGGGAAAAGAAAGGACAGACATTATGGCAATGAAAATACAAACCAGACTTCCGGAGCCGGAAGATCTGAAACAGGAATATCCGATGACACGAGAAATGAAAGAGAAAAAAACGGTACGGGACGGTGAGATCCAAAATG
This sequence comes from Sellimonas intestinalis, assembly GCF_001280875.1. GTDB lineage: Bacteria > Bacillota > Clostridia > Lachnospirales > Lachnospiraceae > Sellimonas > Sellimonas intestinalis. The sequence continues at coordinate 141,894 of NZ_LGAJ01000004.1, forward strand.
TTTTCACTGGATATTCGGACAAGTTTCTCGTCATTGTGGGCCCGTGTTCCGCGGACAATGAGGACTCTGTCTGCGAATACGTGGAACGGCTTGCCAGACTGAATGAGGAAGTAAAAGACAAGCTGATTTTGATCCCTCGGATTTATACGAATAAGCCAAGAACCACAGGAGAGGGCTACAAAGGGATGCTGCACCAGCCAAGACCAGATCAGGCGCCGAACCTTTTGGAGGGACTGATTGCGATTCGGAAACTTCATCTGCATGCGATTGCAGTCAGCGGACTGACCGGGGCGGATGAGATGCTTTACCCGGAAAATCGAAGCTACTTGGACGACATTCTTTCTTACGAGGCGGTCGGGGCGCGGTCTGTGGAGAATCAGCAGCACCGTCTGACAGCAAGCGGTATGGATATCCCGGTGGGAATGAAAAATCCGACCAGCGGCGATCTTTCGGTGATGCTGAATTCGATCAAGGCAGCTCAGGGGGCTCATCAGTTCATCTACCGGACGCTGGACGTTACGACAAACGGAAATCCGCTGGCACACGCCATCCTCCGGGGAGGCGTGGACAAATACGGAACCTGTATTCCAAACTACCATTATGAGGATCTCTACCGTTTAAGCGCCATGTACCAGACGTCCGGATTGAAAAATCCGGCAGTTGTGGTGGACGCCAACCATTCCAACTCCAATAAACAGTACAAAGAACAAATTCGGATCGTCAGCGAAGTGATGCACAGCAGAAATTATAATGGGGATCTGAAACAACTTATCAAAGGAGTCATGGTGGAGAGCTACCTCATCGAGGGACGGCAGGAAATCACCGGAAACCGGACTTATGGCCAGTCTATAACTGATCCATGCATCGGCTGGGAAGATACGGAATACCTGATCAGAAAGATAGCGGAGGAATGTTAATCTTACGAACTGGTTTGGGAAAATAAACTTAACCTATCATAAAAAGAAGGGTCATAAAGGAATGAAAAAAAGTTATATTGTTTTCGCTGTTTTTACAACATTCACGCAGGCTGTTTTTTCCGTATTGCTTTTTTTGGAAAAATTCGGAATTTTGCATTTTGACGGCCAGCTCGCAGGAATCGCCATGTGTGTGGTGCCAGCCGTAGGAGCGGCGCTGACGAAAAGCTGTGATGAAAAATACGAAGAAATCCAAAGATTATTTTATGTTTTGTTTGGCTGTTATTGCCTGGTTCTTGTTTTGGATATCTTAGGGATTCTCAGTTCTGGAATTGCGAATGTAATAGCCGGTGCAGTAATGGTGATAGGAAGTTTAAGATTGCTGTGGCTTTACAATTATGGAAAGAAGAAAAGCAGTACCTTTGATGGATTTCGGGAAATACGTAAAGCAATCATTTTGTTTATCCTAATCTTATTGGGCAGAAATATTTTTGCGGTTTTCGCCTACTCACATGAATACATAGCAGTCTTTTCCAATTTGCTTGTACTGGTCCAAGCGGCGCTGGTGATGTTCGTGGGAGCAGCTCAGTATTGGGGAGAAGAATATGCATGGAGAGGCTTCTTGCAGAAACCGCTGCAGGAGAAGTTTGGAAAGCGGTGGGGAATCGTTGTGCTTGGCATCATATGGGAAACCTATCATTTCCCGATGTGGTTTACAATGTATGACCTCGATATTTGGGAAGTTGTCCTGCGGTATTTGATCGCGGTAGCACTAACATTTGTGTTTGGCTATTTCTATATGAAGACGGACAATATCTGGGCTCCGATCTGTGGGCATGCGATCTATAATGCGATGTCGGCAAGTGTACTCCCTATCGAAGCAGTGGTCAATATGGGAAAGACAGGAGCGATCATGTATACACTTTTAACGGTAGTGTGCTGCTCTCTTTTTGCCTTAAAAAAGGAATACAGAAAAAATTTGTAAGGTACAGGTAAAACAAAGGGAGCGGAAAATCAAGACAAATCTGTGATTTCAGTCCGGATCAGGGTGTTTTTGGCATAAAGATTTTCAAAAGTTCATAAAGTTGTCTTAGATAGTCTGGACGGGAGTGGTCAACAGGATATGGCAAATGGCGGATATCGGAAAATAATCATACTATGCATCATTGTTGTGTTTGGGGTGTCCGTAAGGATGACGGAGACGCTATTATGTGTAAAGGCGGCGGATAAAAAAACACCGGATGATTTAAAGCTCTATGCGCAGTCAGCGGTTTTGATGGATGGAGAGAGCGGAAGGGTGCTGTTTGCGAAAAACGGAGAAGTAGAGCGGCCGATGGCCAGTACAACAAAGATTATGACCTGTATACTTGCCCTGGAGTTGGGAAAAGGGACAGATGTTGTCACAGTTTCAAAAAAAGCAGCAGCCCAGCCGGAGGTGCATCTGGGGATGCGGGAGGGGGACACGTTTTATCTGGAGGATCTTCTATATTCCATTATGCTGGAATCGCACAACGACAGCGCCTGGGCGATAGCCGAGCATATTGCCGGATCAGTGGAAAACTTTACAGATTTGATGGACAAAAAAGCAAAGGACCTGGGATGCGGCCATACCAATTTTGTGACGCCTAATGGTCTGGATGGAGAGGATGCAGATGGTATTCACCATACTACAGCGGAGGATCTTGCAAGAATTATGAAATACTGCATTATGGAATCACCGCAGAAAGATGCTTTTTTGCAGATTACACAGACAAAGTCTAAAACATTTCAAGATACTACAGGGAAGAAACAGTATGTATGTAATAACCACAATGCGTTTTTAAGTATGATGGAGGGAGCACTGACCGGAAAAACGGGTTTTACAGGAGAGGCAGGATATTGCTATGTTGGTGCGGTACGACAGGGGGACCGGACATTGATTGTCGCACTGTTGGCATGTGGCTGGCCGAACAATAAAAACTATAAGTGGGCCGATACGAAAACACTGGTACAGTACGGCTTAGATCAGTACGGGTACTGTAATTACTGGGAGGATGCCATGCAGGATCAGGATATTCGGATACTGGAAGCAGGAAAGAAAAGGACCGTAAAAGATGCCCCCGCTAAAGATGGAAACCTTTATCAGGACGGGACAGTAAATACATTTTTAAATATTGACGACCAGGATCGGGAAAAAAGAATCCTAATGAAAAAAACAGAGGCCATTCAGGTACAGATTGAGGAAAAACAAGAGATTACAGCACCCATAGAGAGCGGAGATATACTCGGAACAGTGACAATTTTACTGAACGGAGAGACACTCGATGAAAAGCCGATTGTCAGTGGAGAAAGCATCCAAAAGAAAAATCTGCTCTGGATTTACAGGCAGCTTTGGAAGAGCTATGCACTTTGAGCTTTCGTTTTTAAAACTTGGGGGACGTGTTTCGCTGCATTGGAACACGTCCCCCAAAATCAATCCTTAAATCTCTCTTGTATATGTCTTGAGCCATTCCCGCTCTTCATCTGTCAGATGTGGAGCGATTTTTTCATATACTTGTTTGTGGTAGTCATTGAGCCAGTCCTTTTCTGCTTTGGACAGGTACTGCGGATCGATACCATCGAGATCGATTGGGGCGAAGGTAATCGTCTCAAAATACATGAACTGGCCATATTTGTTTGCGGTTCCTTTTCTGACGATGAATTCGTTTTCAGTACGGATACCGAATTTGCCATCTTCATAAATACCTGGTTCGTCTGTGATGACCATACCTTCTTCGAGCTGATGATGCTCATTCTTGCTCGGGACGATATACCAGCGGAAGCCTGTCGGTGGTTCATGGACATTTGCGAGGTATCCTACACCATGTCCGGTTCCGCACTGGAAGTCAAGGTCTAATTCCCAGATTGGCTCTCTTGCCAGAACATCCAGATTGTATCCATAGCAGCCATAGAGGAATTTGGCGCGTGCCAGGTTCATCATGGCGCGGACAACGGCTGTGAAGTACTTCTTCAGTTCCTCGTTGATAGACCCAAGTACAAAAGTACGGGTGATATCCGTAGATCCTTCGTAGTAACCGCCGCCAGTATCGTTGAGGAAGAGGTTTCCTTCTTTGAGCTGTACATCCGTCTCCTTGGAAGGAGAGTAGTGCATCATGGCAGCATGATCCGCAAAAGCGCAAAGGGGCTCGAAGCTGTCGCGGATATACCCTTCTTGTTCCGCACGGAGGCTTGTGAGTTTGTCAGCAGCGCTAAGCTCTGTGATGACCTCTTTATCGTATCTGGTTTTGATCCAGTACATGAATTTCGTGATGGCTACGCCATCCTTGATGTGAGCCTCTTTAATATTTTCCAGCTCTACAGGATTTTTCATTGCTTTCATAAGAATCGTCGGATTTGCACATTCTACGGTCTTACAAGGAATATTCTTATAAAGCGCATAATTCATTTTCATCGGATCGATCATGGCAACATCATTTTCGGAAAGATTTTTGATATCTTCATAAATATCATTGTACGGATGCAGAACAACATCGACTTTTGCAAATTCCGCAAGGATTTGGTCGTTCAGCTTGGTTTCATCCACATAAAGATCTACGCTGTCTGTCTTTACAATCGCGTAGGAGAGCAGGAGCGGGAAGAAATCGATGTCATCGCCGCGCACATTGAGCAGCCAGCAGACGTCATCCAAAGAAGCAATGATATGTACGGTTGCACCCTGTTCTTCCATGACCTTCCGTACTCTTTTTAGTTTGGATGAAGCGCTTTCTCCACTGTACTTTTCTTCCAGGAAAAATGCCGGTTTGTCAGAAAGTGGCGGGCGGTCTTCCCAGATCTGATCAATGAGATCTTCTGAGTAATCGATTTGAATACCTTTTTTCGTAAGTGCTTCCTCGTATTCCTGTCCTTCGCCCATGGAGAGGACACGTCCGTCGAATCCGACCTTACCGCCTTTCGGGACGTAGGATGCAAGCCATTCAGTGACAGACGGGGTATCTCCGACAAACATTTTCATCAGTCTGACGCCGCTTCCTTCCATTTCATGCTCTGCCTGGAAGAAATATCTTCCATCTGTCCAAAGGCCGGCATCATCTTTTCCGATGACAGCGGTTCCGTAAGATCCGCTGAACCCTGTAATAAATTTTCTTGCTTTAAAATGTTCGCCTACGTATTCGCTCTGGTGAAAATCAGCGGTCGGAACGACATAGGCGTCAATTCCTTTTTCGGCCATCAGAGCACGAAGTCTGGCAATTCTGTCTGCTACAACAGTCATGAGAAAAACCTCCTTTTTCTAAAATAAATTTAGCTATCCATATTTTATCACTATTTAGACCGGAGTTCAAATCTTATGTGTGGGAAGTGTGAAAAACTTAAAAATTGTATAAAAAAAGCGGTATGGAATTACCATACCGCTTTCTGGAAATCATTCCTATTTTTCATCTGCAAGTTTGTCAAGTTTACCACTGAATGCATACAGTAGAACCGCACAGACAATAACCACTGCAGCAATGATGCCGTAGTAGAGATTGAATTTTCCAGCTCTTGAACCAGCATCCAATGCACCGTACAGACTCGGGTAAATCAGTGTAGCAATAAATACAGCGATTGGCCAGAATCCTAACAGAAGACCCATCAGTTTCGCAGGTGCGAACATGGAAATAAAGGAGTTTCCAAGTGGTGAGAAAATCATTTCTCCAACGGACATTAATAGTGCGATCAGGATTACCCAGAACCAAGAGCACTGTCCGTCGCCACGGATTATATTAGCTAATACCATAGCTACGTAGGAAAGACCTACAAGGAAAATACCAATAGCTGTCTTCTTGAACATGGACATGTCACCCTTCGGTCTTGCAGCCATCTTAGCCCAAACGATGGCAAAAACAGGTCCGAGAACGATACATGTCAGAGCATTCAGAGAGTCAAAGTAGGATGTCTGAGGAATCTTCCATCCGAACAGGCTCCAGTCTGCCCAGTTCAGGAATTCGGAGCTGTCACCGAATCCGAAGTAGTAGTAAACTACGTTGTAGGACATATACCAAGCGATCCAGAAGATTGCAGAAAGAAGAGTAACAATAATGATAGCGAATACACGCTTCTTGTCGCCTGTTGTAAGCGGTTTGCTCTCTTCCGCAGCTTTCTTGTCTTTGTCAACGAAAGATCTCTGGTCTTTCTTGAACGGCTCTTTACCCTTGTTACCAAGAGCTTTACCGTTTGCAAGGAACCAAACAGCGTCTACCAGAAGGAGAATACCAGCGATCAGAAGCAGGAACTGATATCCCTGAGAATCCGCAAGCAGTACGACGAATGTCGTTCCGATGAAAGAACCGATATTAACGAAAGAATACTGTACGGAGAACGCGGAGTTCAGTTCATCCTGATCATCAAACATCAAACTGTTGACACCGGATAAGTTACCTTTGAATAAACCTGTACCAACGGCAACGAGGATAATCATTACCCATACCAGTGTTAAGTTTGTTGCCTGCCATCCGACAAGATAGCCGGCACCCATAAGAATCATACCAAGAACTACGCAAAGTCTCGGGCTTACCCAGTAGTCAGCGAGGTATCCGCCGATCATCGGGGTAATGTAAGTAGCTGCTACGAAGTAAGCGGAGATTTTTCCTGCTTCAACAGAAGTAAGTCCCATACCACCCATCTTACTTGTTGTCTCTGTAGCAAGCCAAATGGCAAGGAGCCATTTTACAGTGTAGAATGCACATCTTTCAAATGTGAATCCCAGAGAACAAGCGTAGAAACCAAAAGGATAACCTTTCTTGGATTTAGTTGCTGTGTTTCCCATAGTCAAAACCCTCCAATAAATTTTTTGATTTCTCATACGTAAATCATCCAGGCCTTTTCCTAAGATTTAAGGAAAAAACTCTACATGCAAACGCACGAAGAGATGTCTGAATTGAAAACAGACATGGACTGATGCAGCAGCTTATGTCAGAATCGGATCAGACGGTAGTCTGCCTTACGGCGGATGTCTTTTTACAGATTATGAAATCAGCATCCATAATATACCGGCTGGAAAAAGACTATGTAAAGGAATGATAGTTCGCAGAAGAACAACATCAAAAGACAGAGTGAACAGTCTAAAAGGCTGTCAGGGAATGATCTGTCTCCTTGTCTTTGCCCGGTCAGAATAATCGGACAAACTGGCAGGACGGAAGAGGAAAACTCCCTTTTCTCATCCAGCTACCGAACCGGCCCGAACTTTTTCACAGAATCGAAAAGATCTGCTCTTGGCAGAAGATGCCGTGAAAAAGATCCGGTCTGCTCCGCATCTGGATAATATCCGCGATCTGACAGATCCAGGTACTGCATTAGCCCAGCTCTGTAAGATCCATCCACCTGGACGGTGGAAAAGCGATGCGAGACAAAAAATTGTCCCGGCTGAACATCAGATCTGCCATTACCTCCTGACCTGGGAGAAAGCCAGGACAGATCTGCTTTTTGACTCGGAATCACTTTTGATTGCCATAAAAAGACAAAAGATGTCATCTCTTCTGGAATTCCTTTATAACATAATGACATCCCTGTATGAAGTATTTTAACACAATTTGACTGTCGAGACAATGAATTTTTTGTAACACGCCTTAAAATTATTAAATTTTTATAAAAAAATGACAGAAAAAAGGAAAAAGAAAATAATGAATTGGATAAAATAAAAAAGAGGTAAAAAATATACAGAAAAAACATGAGCACTTTAAAATGATAATGTACTACATTGCTGAAAAAAACTGTCAAAAATTTCACACAAGCACTTGAAAAATGAAGCTGTAGAACCTATAATATAATTGGCTAAAATTTGGTTTAACTTTTAGTAATATAATACAAATGGAGGGCTAGGTTTATGAGTAACGAAGCAGCAAAAACGCCGGCAGCTTTCAGGATTTCAGAATTACTGGATGCCGGCAGCTTTGTTGAAATCGGCGGCGCCGTGACGGCGAGAAGTACGGATTTCAACATGCAGGAAAGCAAAGTTCCGGGCGATGGGGTGATCACCGGATATGGAGTCATTGACGGAAGTCTGGTATACGTCTACAGCCAGGACGCATCCGTTTTCGGCGGCTCCATTGGAGAGATGCACGCAAGAAAGATCATTGCACTTTATGACATGGCCATGAAGATGGGAGCGCCGGTGATAGGATTGATTGATTGTTCGGGACTGCGCCTTCAGGAAGGCACGGACGCTTTACAGGCGTTTGGTACGATCTATGCGAAACAGGCGCTCGCATCTGGTGTGATTCCGCAGATCACAGCCGTTTTCGGAACCTGTGGCGGCGGTGCGGCAATCCTTTCCGGTCTTTCTGATTTTACTTTTATGGAAGAAAAAGGAAAGCTTTTTGTCAATTCTCCTAACGCGATTCCGGGGAATCGTGTGGAAATATGTGATACTTCCGGCGCGAGGTTTCAGGCTGAGGAAGCAGGAAATGTAGATTTTTGTGGAACCGAGGGAGAGATTCTCTCACAGATCCGGGACCTGATCTGCATAATTCCAGCGAATAACGAAGATAACGATTCTTACGGGGAATGTACAGATGATCTGAATCGCGTGTGCGCCGGAATTGAAAACGGTTCCGATGATGCTGCTCTCGTTTTGTCCATGATTGCTGACAATCAGAAATTGATAGAAGTCAAGGCGGACTATGCAAAAGAGATGGTGACCGGATTTATCCGTATGAACGGTGTGACGGTCGGAGTTGTGGCGAACCGTTCGAAAGTCTACGATGAAGAAGGAAAGACACAGCAGGAATTTGACGGTTCCCTGTCCTCCAAAGGATGTAAGAAAGCAGCGGATTTCGTGACATTTTGTGATGCCTTTGAGATTCCAGTATTGACGCTGACAGACGTAGATGGATTCAAGGCGTCCAAGTGCGGCGAGAAGACGCTTGCAAGAGAGGCCGCAAGGCTTGTTTATGCGTTCGCTTCCGCAACAGTGCCGAAGATTAATGTGGTGACAGGAAAGGCATACGGAAGCGGCTACCTTGTGATGAACAGCAAGGCGCTGGGCGCGGACATGGTTTATGCTTGGACCGATGCCCGGATTGGCACGATGGATGCGTCTTTGGCTGCGAAGATCCTCTGTCCGGATGCATCTTTAGAAGAGCAAAGAGCGCAGGCGGAAGTTTACCAGAATCTTCAGGAGAGCGCGGCTTCCGCGGCGGCAAGAGGCTATGTGGATACCGTGATCGCTCCGGAAGATACAAGGAAATATGTCATTGGAGCGCTGGAGATGCTCTTTACAAAAAGAGAGGATCATCCGGTGAAAAAGCACGGAACAATATAGAGAGGTGAGACGAGTTGAAGAAGAGAATAAGTTTATTGGCAGTCCTCCTTGCTCTCGTGTTTGTCCTTTCCGGATGCAGCGAAAGTTCTGAGGCGGACTACGACAAAGAGACGCTGATCAGTCAGGCGGACGCACTCATCTCCAGTTTCAGTCAGATGTCGTCCGAGGAGCTGGACGCTTTCAAAGATGTGAACGAATTGCAGCTGAATCTGACACTGCTTCAGTCCGGATTTAATGTAGATGCGGCCAACTTTACAACGATGATTGATGCCTGGGAAGCAGGAGTCGAGGAGTGCGGCGACTATGTAGAGCATGATGATTTTAAAGTAGAAGAGAGTTCCGGCAGCATCATGCTGACATCAGATGCAAAATACAAGGACAGAGACGCCGAGATTACAATTGAATTTAGCGAAGATTCCAAGATGTTGAGCTTTACAGCCTCAGCCAAGTATACGATGGGAGAGATTCTGAAAAAGGCGGGATTGAATACCGTACTTGGAATGGGAACGGTATTTGTCGTACTGATTTTCATTTCCTTTATTATTTCCCTGTTTGGTCTGATCGGAAAGACACAGCGGAAAAAAACGGAACCAAAACAGGCGGAAGTCTTGAACCATCCGGAGCCGGAAGAAACAGAAGCTTCAGAAGAGACGGCAGAAGATCTGACAGACGATCTGGAACTGGCAGCGGTGATTACCGCGGCAATCGCGGCAAGTGAAGGCACTTCTACAGACGGATTTGTAGTGCGTTCCATTAAAAAAAGAAGAAAAAACAGTCAGTGGAAATAGGAGGAAGCAAATATGAAAAGCTATACAATCACAGTAAATGGAAATGTATATGACGTTACGGTAGAAGAAAACGGCGAGGCAGTTAAGGCTCCGGCGGCTCCGAAAGCCGCGCCGAAGGCCCCTGCAGCACCGAAAGCCGCACCGAAAAACGCTCAGGGAGCAGGAAATATACGTGTTGAGGCAGGAGCAGCCGGAAAGGTATTTAAAATCGAGGCCTCTGTGGGGCAGAAGGTCAAAAGGGGAGACGCAGTTGTCATCATTGAGGCGATGAAGATGGAGATCCCGGTTGTCGCACCGGAAGACGGTACAGTGGCGAGCATTGAATTGGCGGTAGGAGATGCATGTGAAGCCGGAACCTTGCTTGCAACATTAAATTAATGACAACTGACAATGGAGGTTAGAACATGAGCTATATAATAGAGACGTTAGGGCGTCTTGTAGAGCAGACGGCATTTCTGAACCTGACGGTTGGCAACCTGATTATGATTGCGGTGGCATGTGTTTTCCTGTACCTTGCGATTAACAGAGGGTTTGAACCGCTTCTTCTCGTTCCGATTGCTTTTGGGATGCTTCTTGTAAATATCTATCCGGACATTATGTTGTCTTTTGAGGACGCAGAAAACGGTACCGGTGGACTTTTGTATTATTTCTATAAACTGGACGAATGGTCGATTCTTCCGTCCCTGATCTTCATGGGCGTTGGAGCAATGACAGATTTCCGCCCGCTGATTGCCAACCCGAAGAGTTTTCTTTTGGGTGCGGCTGCTCAGTTTGGTATCTTTGCGGCGTACCTGGGAGCGATGGCAATGGGATTCTCTGACAAGGCGGCAGCGGCGATCGCTATCATTGGAGGCGCGGACGGCCCGACTTCCATTTTCCTCTGTGGAAAGCTTCAGCAGACCGCATTGCTTGGCCCGATTGCAGTAGCAGCGTACTCCTACATGGCGCTGGTACCGATCATTCAGCCGCCGATTATGAAGCTTCTGACAACGGAAAAAGAGAGAAAGATCAAGATGGAACAGCTCAGACCGGTATCCAAGCTGGAGGCGATTCTCTTCCCGATTATCGTTACCATCGTTGTCTGCCTCATTCTTCCAACAACAGCACCACTTGTCGGTATGCTGATGCTTGGTAATCTCTTCCGGGAATCCGGAGTGGTAAGACAGCTTACAGAGACAGCTTCTAACGCCCTGATGTACATCGTTGTTATCCTGCTTGGAACTTCTGTCGGCGCCACCACAAGCGCGGAGGCGTTTCTGAACTGGGATACCATCAAGATCGTTATCCTGGGACTGATCGCGTTTGCCTTTGGAACCGCGGCTGGTGTTGTCTTTGGTAAGATTATGTGTTACGCAACCGGCGGCAAAGTGAACCCGCTCATCGGTTCCGCCGGTGTTTCCGCGGTACCGATGGCAGCCAGAGTTTCTCAGAAGGTAGGAGCGGAGGCAGATCCGACGAACTTCCTTCTGATGCATGCGATGGGGCCGAACGTAGCAGGCGTTATTGGAACTGCGGTTGCGGCGGGAACTTTTATGGCGATATTCGGTGTGAAATAAGATCGAGGAGGAGATTGAAATGGCTGAGAAAAAACCAATTAAAATAACAGAGACGATTCTGCGTGACGCACATCAGTCTCTGATCGCAACAAGAATGACGACAGAGCAGATGATGCCGATCGTCGATAAACTGGACAAGGTCGGATATCATTCGGTAGAGTGCTGGGGCGGCGCCACATTTGACGCGTCCTTACGTTTCCTGAAGGAAGATCCGTGGGACAGACTTCGGAAATTCCGTGATGGTTTCAAGAACACGAAGCTTCAGATGCTCTTCCGGGGACAGAATATCCTTGGATATCGTCCGTATGGCGACGATGTGGTAGAGTATTTCGTACAGAAATCTGTTGCGAACGGAATCGATATTATCCGTATTTTTGACTGCCTGAATGATCTTCGGAACCTGAAGACCGCAGTCAAGGCTGCGAATAAAGAAAAGGCTCATGCACAGGTCGCGCTGTCCTATACACTTGGAGATGCTTACACCCTGGAATACTGGGTTGGCAAAGCAAAAGAAATCGAGGAGATGGGGGCGGATTCCATCTGTATCAAAGATATGGCGGGTCTGCTTCTTCCTTATCGGGCAACGGAACTGGTGACAGCTTTAAAAGAAGCGACAAGCCTCCCGATTCAGCTTCACACCCATTATACGTCCGGTGTTGCTTCTATGACGTACTTAAAGGCAGTAGAGGCTGGCGTGGACGTGATCGACACCGCAATGTCACCGTTCGCGCTGGGAACATCCCAGCCGGCGACAGAAGTCATGGTAGAGACATTCAAAGGCACGCCGTATGATACCGGATTCGACCAGAAGCTTCTATCTGAGATCGCAGACTATTTCCGCCCGATCCGGGATCATGCACTGGAAAGCGGACTGCTCAATCCAAAGAACCTCGGCGTCAACATCAAGACACTCCTTTACCAGGTGCCGGGTGGGATGCTCTCCAACCTGACTTCTCAGTTAAAAGAGCAGGGAGCGGAAGACAAGTACTACGACGTATTGGAAGAAGTGCCGAGAGTCCGTAAGGATCTTGGAGAACCGCCGCTTGTCACGCCATCTTCTCAGATCGTAGGAACGCAGGCCGTGTTCAATGTCCTGATGGGTGAACGATACAAGATGGCGACCAAAGAGACAAAAGATATTCTGAAAGGTAAATACGGTGAGACCGTCCGCCCGTTCAACGAGGACGTCAAGAAGAAGTGTCTTGGAGATGAGATCAACGACTGCATTACCTGTCGGCCGGCGGATCTGATTCCAGACGAGCTGGAAACGCTGGAAAACGAAATGAAACAGTGGGAGCAGCAGGACGAAGACGTGCTCACTTACGCTCTCTTTCCGCAGGTGGCTGTGGATTACTTCAAATACCGTCAGGCACAGCAGACGAAGATGGACGAGACGATTGCGGACACCAAAAACGGAAGTTACCCAGTATAATCGCAGAGCTTAGTCCGAAAAAAGACAGAATCCTCGTTTTCCTTTCATGGAATCACATACAGATTTTCAAAGGGACATGTTACGGGATACCGGACATGTCCCTTTCAAATTGCAGAACGATAATACGATATGTTACAAATTTTTTTTGTCCTCTTTTTTGTCGACTCCTGTGAAAAGCTTGTAATTCATTAGAAAAAGCGGTATACTGAACTAGCTATTGTGGACTTTTGGAGGAAATGAATTGTGACAGGTAAAAATGAGTTGCTGGAGAGAATTGAGGATCGGTATGATAAGATGAGCAAGGGTCAGAAGCGGCTCGCGGACTATATCCGTGCTTCTTATGAGAAGGCGGTTTTTATGACGGCATCCAGGCTTGGGGAAGTGGTCGGCGTCAGTGAGTCTACAGTGGTAAGATTTGCGGTTGTTCTCGGATACAAGGGGTATCCTCAGTTCCAGAAAGCATTGGAGGAGCTGGTGAGTAACCGTCTGAATTTTATTCAACGCATGGAGGTGACTTACGGAAGGGTAAGCCAGTCAGAGATTCTGATGAGTGTGCTACAGTCGGATATTGAGAAGATCAAGCTGACGATGGAGCATATTGATCAGAATTCCTTTGAAGCGGCGGTGGATATGATCTTAAACGCAAGGAAAATTTATATTGTGGGGATCAGAAGCTGTGCCGCTCTTGCGAGATTCCTTGGATTTTATCTGAATCTCGTCCGGGACAATGTTATCAGTGTGGATACAAACAGTTCCAGCGAGATTTTTGAGCAGATCGTGCGGATTACGGAGGAGGATGTGATCATCGGCATTAGTTTTCCTAGATATTCCATGCGGACATTAAAGGCACTGGAGTTTGCCAATAACCGGAAAGCAAAGATCATTACGCTGACGGATAGCATCCATTCTCCGATGAATCTGTATTCGTCCTGCAGTCTGATTGCCCGCAGTGATATGGCGTCTGTTGTAGATTCTCTTGTGGCGCCGCTTAGTGTAATCAACGCACTTGTGGTTGCACTTTGTATGAAAAAGCAGGAAGAGGTTGTGGACACTCTTGTGACATTGGAGGAGATCTGGGATGAGTACCAGATTTATTCAAACGATGAGTTGAATCCGGTCAGGGATCAAATGTCAATCCGCTTTCCGGATAAAGAATAAGGAGAACCGAATGGGGAAAATAGCAGTTGTAGGCGGAGGAGCTGCAGGCATGATAGCAGCCATTTTCGCGGCAAGAAATGGAAATCATGTAGAAGTATTTGAGAAAAATGAAAAGCTAGGCAAGAAACTCTACATTACCGGAAAGGGCAGATGTAATCTGACGAATTCCTGCGAGATGGAAGAGCTTCTTGAAGCCGTAGTGACAAATAAGAAATTTTTATACAGTAGTTTTTATGGGTTTACGAACGAAGAGACGATGGACTTTTTTCGGGGAATCGGCCTCAGAATGAAGACAGAGCGAGGAGGCCGGGTATTTCCGGAATCGGATCATTCATCGGATGTGATCCGGGTGTTGAGTGAAGAGATGAAGCGACTTGGAGTCCGGGTACGTCTGCATACGGCGGTTCGCCGGATTGTGGAAAAGGACGGCAGGTTTTCGGCACTGTATCTCGCGGATGGTACGAAGGTGGAGGCGGATGCCTGCATCATAGCTACCGGCGGTAATTCCTACCAGACGACAGGCTCAGATGGAGACGGCTATCGGTTCGCGAGAGAGCTGGGTCATAGTGTGACGGCGATCCGGCCGGCACTGGTGCCGTTGGAGACGAAAGAGGCGTTTGTAAAAGACCTTCAGGGGCTTTCCCTTCGGAATACGGCTATCACGATCCTGGATGGGAGGAAGATACTCTACGAGGATTTTGGTGAGATGCTGTTTACCCATTATGGTGTGAGCGGCCCAATGATATTAAGCGCCAGTTCCTTTATCGGGAAAAAGCTTGAAGAGCGGACACTGAAGCTGCGGATCGACCTGAAGCCGGCGCTGACACCGGAACAGCTTGACGCAAGAATCCTGCGGGATTTTGAAGAGAATCAAAACAGGCAGTTCAAAAACACACTGTCAAAACTTCTTCCATCGAAACTGATTCCAGTTGTGGTAGAGCTTAGCCGGATCCAACCGGAAAAGAAGATTCACGAGATCACAAAGGAAGAGCGGCTAAGGCTTACCGCTTTATTAAAAGGCATGGAGATTACTATCACAGGGCTCAGGGGATTTAACGAAGCTATCATTACCCAAGGCGGTGTTGCTGTGCGGGAGATGAATCCGGCAACGATGGAGTCCAAACTGGTAGGGAATCTGTATTTTGCGGGAGAAGTGCTGGATCTGGACGCAACGACAGGAGGATTTAATCTTCAGATTGCCTGGTCCACCGGAAATGCGGCGGGCTCTTGCGCATTTACCGAATAATCAGGGGAGATCCTGAGAATAAATACAAATATCGGAGGTTTACTTTCATGGGGTATCA
This sequence comes from Sellimonas intestinalis, assembly GCF_001280875.1. Lineage (GTDB taxonomy): Bacteria > Bacillota > Clostridia > Lachnospirales > Lachnospiraceae > Sellimonas > Sellimonas intestinalis. The sequence goes on from NZ_LGAJ01000004.1 coordinate 157,321, forward strand.
GATAGCGATTGACGGACCGGCAGGCGCCGGAAAAAGCACGATAGCAAAGCTCCTTGCAAAGAAGAAGGGGTTTGTCTATGTAGACACGGGAGCAATGTACCGGGGACTTGCCTACTATTTTCTGAGCAGAGGGATTCAGCCGCAGGAGGAAGCAGCCATTGCCAAGGCATGCAATGATGTAAGCATTGACATTGCCTATGAAAATGGAATTCAACAGATCTATGTAAATCATGTCAATGTCACATGCCATCTGCGGGAAGAGGCAGTTGGGAATATGGCGTCCAGAAGTTCCGGGATTGCGGTAGTAAGAGCCAAACTTCTGGAATTACAGAGGGATCTTGCTGAGAAAGAGAACGTGGTTATGGATGGAAGAGATATCGGAACAAGCGTTCTTCCGGATGCGGATCTCAAAATCTTCCTGACCGCAAGTGTTGACACAAGAGCAAGACGAAGGTACAATGAATTGTTGGAAAAGGGAGAATCCTGCGACTACGAAAAGATCGCATCGGATATTGAAGAACGAGACAGAAGAGATATGACAAGAGACATCTCCCCATTATGTCAGGCAGAGGACGCGAGACTTGTTGACAGCTCGGATATGACGATTGAAGAGGTTGTGGAGACAATAGAATCGTTCTGCCGGGAATCAGAATAAACAGACCAAAACCGGGAAGGAGGAGTTGCCGTCACACTTCGGAACGAAGAGAGTAGAAAGACAGAGACGATTGCAACTTGTGCTTGAAGGAGAAAAGTCAGTAACTTATAATAAGTGAAGAGCGAAGAGCAATCGCATAAAAAGATTGGAGTAGGATAGATGAACCAGTTTGTAGATATTCACTGTCACATTCTTCCGGGGGTGGACGATGGTTCCCAGACTCCGGAAGAGACCAAAGCCATGCTTCAAAAGGCATGGGACGAGGGGATTCAGATCATGGTGGCAACCCCTCATTATCACAAGCAGAGAGGGAAAAATGATATCGAACTGATCAAAAAGCAGTTACTTCTGACGAGAAAGCTTGCCAAAGAGGTGCATCCCAAAATGCAGATCTGTCTGGGAATGGAGATCTACTATGGGGAAGATGTGCCCGAGCTTTTAAAGGAAGGAAGGGTAGTCAGCATCCGGAAATCCAGATATATTCTGGTGGAGTTTTCACCGGGTGATGAGTTCCAGTATATCCTCAATGCAGTGAGAAAGCTTCAGATGAGCGGTCATACGGTCATCATTGCTCATATTGAGCGTTATAATTGCCTGAGAAAAGATATTTCTAATGTAGAATATTTACGGGAAATGGGAGCTTATCTTCAGGTGAACACGGGCAGCATTACCGGAAGCTATGGAAGAAGCGTAAAGAAATTTTTAAGAGAAGTATTAAAAGCGCATCTGGTACAGCTTGTAGGGACAGACGCCCATGGCTCCGAGCGGCGTACGCCGAAGATGCAGGAAGCATACAAGGAAGTGGTAAAGCGCTGCGGAGAAGAGTACGCAGATCAGATCTTTGGCCAGAACGCCAAGAAAGTGCTTCGAAATGAAGAGATCGACGAGTACTAAACGAGAATGAATTTAGGAAGGTATAGTGTTTATGGAAGGGACAAACCAGAATGTGAAAGAAAATGATGAGATTACGATTGATCTCACCGAATTGTTTATGACATTATGGAGCAAGGCTCACATGATTATCCTGGCAGGAATCCTGTTGGGACTGTTGGCATTCGTCGGAACAAAGCTGTTTCTCACACCGATTTACACGTCGACGACCAAATTTTATGTGCTGAATAAGACATCGGATACAGGAAGCGTGACATACAACGACCTGCAGACCGGAACCCAGTTGACGAAGGATTATGCGGAGTTGGTTAAGAGCCGCCCGGTGTTGGAGGAAGTCATTTCCGTTTTGAATCTCGATATGGAAACAGAAGAACTGGCTAAGAAAATTACCGTTACCACACCGACAGACACCCGTGTCATGTCCATCAATGTGGAAGATCCGCAGCCGAAGCAGGCAAGAGACATTGCGGACGCGGTACGTCAGGCAGTCAGTATCCAGATCAAAGCGATCATGGATGTAGATTCTGTACAGGCAGTAGAAAACGCCAATCTGCCGGATCACCCAAGTAGCCCGAGCGTAATGAAAAATACGCTCATCGGAGCAATCCTTGGAATCCTGATTGCGGCAGGTATCATTATTCTGGTCTTTATGCTTGATGATACTGTGAAGACCCCGGAAGATGTAGAGACTTATCTTGGTCTGAACGTACTTGCGTCCATTCCGGTATACGATGGAACAAGCGCAAAGAACAAAAAACGTGTAAAAGGGCTCTCAGCCCGCAATTTCCAGAAAAAGACTGCGAAAAAGTAAGGTTTGGGAGGTCTGAAGATGAAAGAAATCGCATTGAACTTAAAGAGTATGCAGGATTATCGGATCAATGAATCCTACAAGCAACTGCGTACAAATATTGAATTTTCCGGAGAGGAGAACAAAATTATTGCGGTCACAAGCTGCACACCGAGTGAAGGAAAGAGTACCGTATCTTTGTCAACGGCATATTCTCTTGCTGAAGCGGGAAAGAAAGTACTTTTTATTGACGCGGATTTAAGAAAGTCCGTTTTGACCGGACGTTATAAGATTTCAGGTGAAATGAAGGGGCTGACTCATTTCCTTTCTGGACAGGGGGATCTTTCTGAGATTTTATGCAAGACGAATGAAAAGGGACTGTTTGTTATTTTTGCAGGCCCGGTACCGCCAAATCCGGCGGAGCTTCTGGGAAGCAAAAAGTTTGCGGCGCTTTTAAAAGAGGCAAGAAACATCTATGATTATATTATTATCGACACTCCTCCGCTTGGAAGTGTGATCGACAGTGCCATCGTATCGGCTGTCTGCGATGCGGCAATCCTTGTCATCTCTGCCAACACGATCAGCTATAAGTTTGCGCGTTCTGTAAAAGACCAGCTCGCAAAGACCGGATGTAATATCCTTGGCGTGGTGCTCAACAAGGTATCTATGAAACAGAATAAGTATTACGGCAAATACTATGGTAAATACTACGGACATTACGGAAGCGATAAATAATCAAAATAGGAGAGCGTAAGATGAGACAAAGGCTATTGACCTTTGCTCTGGTAGTCGGGTGCGCGGCCCTTTTTGCCGTGTCTGCGATTCTTACCATGGCAGAGGATAAAAAAGCACCGGTCATCACGATCGAAGATAAGGATAAAGAAATTACTTACAGAGACGGCGACGACTATGCGGAGCTTCTGGATGGCGTCACTGCCAAAGATAACAGAGACGGGGATGTGACGGATCAAATCTTTGTCGACAGCATTACTGCGGTAAGCGATGGGACAAGAGCGATTGTCCGCTATGCTGTGATTGATAAGAGCAATAATGTCGGCATCAAGACCCGAGTGATCGATTATGAAAGCACGGGAGAAAGCGGACAGGATGCAGGTCAGACAGCAGACAACGAGGACAGCAATTCAGACCAGTCTGAGGCAAAGAGCGAGGAGCAGAAACAAGAGGAAGCAAAAAAGGAAGATACCGCTTCTGATACTGCGAATACAGAAGATACGAAAGAAGATACTTCAAAGGATAAAACGGACGCGGAGAATACCAATGAAGGTGAGCTTAAGCCAAACGGTGTCAACCCGGCGATCCGTCTGACAGAATCTGCAAGGACAATCAAAGTGGGAGAGACGTTTGACATTCTTTCTGTGATTGATCAGGTTGTGGATGACCAGGATGACGTATCGGTTCTTTCCAGACGGATTCATGCGGATGGACAGTATAATACTTCTGTCCCAGGTACATATACGATCCGTTACTATGTGATGGATACCAACAATAATACGTCAAATATTGAAGAGTTTACATTGACGGTACAGTAGGTAAAAAGGGGTGAATAGAAATGCCGCAGAGAAGGGAACAAAGAGAGCGGAGAAGACACCGAGGCTCTCATCAGTATTACGATGAGAAACGGGGAAAACATACCCTGGGGAAGGTCCTAGCGGTTATACAGCTTCTGATTTCCGTGATTTTTGTGGGAATTTTATTTAACAGTGGAATGATTCCGATGAAATATCTGGCAACAGGTGCTGCGGTCCTGTTCGTGCTGTTTGCACTGACATTCGGACTTCAGTTTGCCAGAAGTAAAGTAAATCTTATCGGAGTGATACTGAGTATTCTGATCAGCGCCGCATTGGCGTTTGGAACCTATTACTTTATGAATATGCACAAGGCAATCAGTAATCTGGGGGGAGCTGAGTATAAGACCGACAATATGATTGTAGTCGTAAAGAAAGAGGACAGCGCTCAGTCAATTCTGGATACGGAGAATTATATTTTTGGAGTCCAGACGGCGGCAGACAGGACAAATAATGAAAAAATGCTTACGAAACTGACGACATTGATCGGTCAGGAGCCAAATGTAAAAGAATTTACTACAATTCAGGAGGAAGCACAGGCCCTTCTGGATGGAAGAATTGAGGCTGCAATCTATAATGAGGCATTTAACAGTCTGATTGCGGATGATATTGAAGGATATGAAGACCAGATCCGGATTCTCTACCAATATGGAATCGATACGAAACTGGAGAAGGTGGATCAGAGTGTGACGGAACCATTTAATGTCTATATCAGTGGAATCGACGTGTATGGACCGATTTCCACGAACAGCCGAAGCGATGTCAATATCATTGCGACGGTCAATCCGAAGACACGTCAGGTACTTCTGACAACTACGCCGCGTGACTACTACGTGCTCTTACCGGGCGTTTCCGGAAATCAGAGAGATAAGCTGACACATGCGGGAATCTATGGAGTAGATGTTTCCATGGCGACGCTGGAACAGCTTTATAATACGGATATTAATTATTATGCGAGAGTTAATTTTACTTCGCTGATTGAAATTGTAGATACACTGGGAGGAATCGATGTGAATTCCGAGTATGCTTTCGAAGCACAGGGATATTCATTCCAGAAGGGAGTCAACCACCTGAACGGAAAGCAGGCGCTTGCATTTTCAAGAGAGCGTCACAGCTTTGCATCCGGTGACAACCAGCGTGGAAAGAACCAGGAGGCTGTGATTACAGCCATTATCAATAAGATGCTTGATCCGTCCATGCTGACAAAGGCGATGGATATTGTAAAAGAACTGGACGACTGCGTGGAGACCAACGTATCCATGGATCAGCTTTCCAAGCTGATTCAGATGCAGCTGAACTCAGGAGGAAGCTGGAGTATTCTCACAGACAATGCTATTGGAACAGGAGATTCCAACACCTGTTATTCATCCGGAAGCCAGATGCTCTATGTTATGAATCCAAACGAGGTTTCTGTAAGCAGCATTTCCAGCAAGATCAACCGCATCTTAGGTGGAGAAAAAATTACACAGTGATGACTGTGGAAAAGAATGAGGAGTAAAGTGCTATGAGAAAATGGATGACGGATAAGTTATTTCTTTATCACTGGGTACGGATTTCCATCTTACTGTTTATCTATGACATTATCGTGATGAATGTGTCCTACGGACTGGCTCTGTGGCTCAGATTCGATTTCCGGTTTTCTGATATACCGTATGACTATCTCACTACATGGGTGAAATACATTCCAATCCATACGGCCTGCACATTGATCCTGATGTTTGCCTTTAAACTGTATCGGAGTATGTGGCGGTTTGCGAGTTTTGATGAACTTTCCCGGACGAGCATTGTGTGTGCCATTTCCATGGCACTCCATATCGTAGGGACAACCGTCGTATTCCAGAGAATGCCGATTTCCTATTATGTGATGGGTGGAATCCTGCAGTATATCCTGATCACGGGTATCCGGTTTTCCTACCGGATCTTCCGGATGCTGAAGATCCGTACAACAGCGGCATCGGTATCCAGAGAGATCAAGAATACAATGATCATCGGGGCAGGCGAAGCAGGGCGTGCGATTATAAGCGAGTTTAACAAAAGCGGTGATAAGATGCACACAAAAATCTGCTGCATCATCGATGACAATAAAAACAAAAAGAACCGTTACATCGATGGAATTCCGATTGTTGGAACAAGAGAAGATATTCCCCAAATGGTAAAAAAATACCAGATACAGAAGATTATCTTTGCGATTCCGACTATTTCTGCTTCCGAGAAGAAGAAGATCTTGGAGATTTGTAAAGAGACGGGATGCGAGATGCAGATTGTACCGGCGGTATATCAGCTTGTCAACGGTGAAGTGAAGGTAAGTTCTATCCGCCCGGTTGAAATCGAAGAGCTTCTCGGACGTGAAAGCATCCGTATGGATCTTGCGGAGATTTCAGCCTATGTCAAAGACAAGATCGTACTTGTCACGGGAGGAGGCGGTTCTATTGGAAGCGAACTTTGCAGGCAGATTGCGGCCTATGGAGCGAAACAGCTCATTATCTTTGATATTTATGAAAATAATGCCTACGATATTGAACAGGAGCTTCGCAGAAAATACCCTTCCATGAATCTGGTGGCATTGATCGGCTCGGTGAGAGATACCGGATGTCTGGAAAAAGTATTTTCCACTTACCATCCACAGCTTATTTTCCATGCGGCGGCGCATAAACATGTTCCTCTTATGGAGACAAGCCCAAATGAGGCAATCAAGAACAATGTATTTGGTACCTATAATACGGCAAGATTTGCCAATGAATACGGTGCAGAGAAATTTGTCTTGATTTCTACGGATAAAGCTGTCAACCCGACAAACATCATGGGAGCCAGCAAGCGGATGTGCGAGATGGTGATTCAGATGATGTCTCGCCATTCCAAAGGCACGACCTTTGCGGCGGTACGTTTCGGGAATGTACTCGGAAGCAACGGAAGCGTTATTCCGTTGTTCAAAAGACAGATTGCGGAGGGCGGACCGGTCACTGTCACACATCCGGATATTATCCGGTACTTTATGACAATTCCGGAGGCAGTATCCCTGGTGCTGACGGCAGGTTCCTATGCGGAAGGAGGAGAAATCTTCGTTCTGGATATGGGAGAACCGGTCAAGATTCTGGATCTTGCCACGAATTTAATTAAACTTTCCGGACTCAAACCGGGAGTGGATATTGAAATCAAATTCACGGGCTTACGACCTGGGGAGAAGCTCTACGAAGAGCTTCTGATGGCAGAGGAAGGACTGCATAAAACAGATAACAATCTTATTTTTATCGGGGAACCGATTGATATGGATGACGACAGATTCCTCATGCAGCTCGCAGAACTGAAAGATGCATGTTACAAAGAAGTGACAGACGTAAAAGAGCGTGTGTCTGAGATTGTAACAACGTATCGATATAAAAAAGAAGATTAATATCTATCTAAAGGAAAAAGTCTAACGGACATAAAATATCTGAACCAAATCAAATCGTCGCTTTGTCGCGTTTGAATGGGAAAGTGGTCATTATTGTATATCGTGCTTCATCTGGAATTTTTCCAGGTGAAATGGCGAAGCATACCCTTTTTACTTTTCAGGGATTTGGAAAGTAAAAAGAGTATGCTTTTTTTCATACAATCAGACTTTTCCGTTACAAGCTCTTTGGATTTTATCCGGCAAAGCCACATTTGAAGAAAGAGGACTTCTATGTGGTATGTAGTACAGGTACGCACCGGTACCGAGAAAGAGATCATCACACAATGTGAAAAAAAGATCGATCACGGGATCTTAAAGCGTTGCTTTGTCCCTTACTATGAAGCAATGAAGAAGTACAAAGGAGAATGGCACCTGGAACGGAAAATCCTGTTTCCGGGATACGTCTTTATGATTACCGATGAGGTAGAATCACTCTATCTCGAATTGAAAAGCATTATCGGACTTACCAAACTGATCGGAACAGGAAGAGAGGTCATTCCGCTCAAGAAAGAAGAGGTAGATTTCCTGACCGCGTTTGGAAAAGAACGGCAGGTGGTCGAAATGTCGACAGGAATTTTGGAAAACGGCTGTGTCCATATCACAGACGGTCCGCTGAAAGGGCGGGAGGCCATGATTCGCAAAATCGACCGGCACAAACGCAAAGCCTCCCTGGAGATTCCGATGTTCGGAAGAATCCTGGAGACACAGGCCGGCCTTGAGATCGTAGAAAAAAGATAATAGAAAAAGGAAGCTTGGAATATTCCAGGCTTTTTTTAGTGCAGGAAAAGGAGTGAGGGAAGATGACGAAGAGAAAAAATATCCCATTTTCGCCACCGGATATT
>NZ_LGAJ01000005.1 GCF_001280875.1 Sellimonas intestinalis
CAGAGTAAATAGCTCTGCGAATCTGTGAAAACAGGGGTATGGGTTCAAAATCAGACTGACAGGAGGATGGGAATGGTAAGGACAATCAAGACAAAAATCATAGTGATGAATGAAGGAGAACATGTACAGATTGAACCGTATGGAAAGCATATAGTACGTGTACGGGTTTCCGCTGATGAAATTCAGGATTTGGATTGGACATTACTTCCAAAGGAAGAGAGCGAGGCAACCATCAAAAAAGAGGGGACAGATACCATAATGGTAAATGGTAATCTTCTGGTCAAAGTGACAGGGCAAGGACATATTTCATTCTGGAATCAGAAGGGAGAGCTGCTTTGCTCGGAGCTATGGAGAATGGAAAGAGATACCCCAGCGAGGGTCCTTAGGGGGAAAACGGGAGGACTTTTTCATTTGGAGCAGCACTTCTGTACCAGAGCTGGAGAGCACTTTTTTGGATTGGGGCAGGAAGCCCATGATTTATTTGATCTAAAAGGAGCCACCTTGGATTTATGTCAGCAGAATACAAAGAGCACGATTCCTTTCGTCCTTTCTTCAAAAGGATATGGATTTGTATGGAATAATCCGGCTATTGGACGGGTGGAATTTGGCACATCTGAGACCAGGTGGGTGGCAGAGGCGGCGAGACAGATTGATTATCTGGTAATCGTGGGAGACAATCCGGGGGAGATAGAAAACCGCTATTGTCGTCTCACAGGATTTGCCCCGGAATTTCCGGAGTGGGCAACCGGACTCTGGCAGTCAAAACTCCGATACGAAACTCAGGAGGAACTGCTTTCAGTAGCAAAGGAATATGAAAAAAGAGGGATACCGCTGTCTATGATTGTGTGCGATTACTTCCACTGGCCGCAGCAAGGTGATTGGAAGTTCGATAAGGCGTATTGGCCGGACCCGGCCGCTATGGTAAAAGAACTTACAGAGATGGGAATCCATCTTTTAGTTTCTATTTGGCCAACAGTGGATCCAAGAAGTGAGAATTATTTCGAGATGCGGGAGCAAAATATGCTGATCCGTGCAGAGCGTGGACCGGGAGCACTGGTATACTGCAGGGGAGCGGAGACCTACTACGATTCTACAAATCCATCCGCACGCGAGTTCGTATGGAAGAAAGTGAAAGAACATTATTACAGTCTGGGAATTCAAAACTTCTGGCTGGATGAAGCAGAACCGGAAATCGGACCATACGATTATGACAATCTACGTTACTGGATTGGGAACGGAATGGAAGTAAGCAGTTTATATCCATTCTACTATGCAAAGACCTTCTATGATGGACAAAAGTCAGAGGGGCAGAATGAGATATTGAATCTGATACGTTGTGCCTTTTTAGGAAGTCAGAGATTCGGGGTTGTACTCTGGTCCGGAGATATCTGTGCGGATTTTGATAGTCTTCGAAGACAGATTAAGACAGGACTTCATGTTGCTGTCAGTGGAATTCCATGGTGGACCACCGATATTGGAGGGTTCCACGGGGGAGATCCGGATTCGGAGGAATACAGGGAATGTATGATCCGATGGTTCCAGTTTGGGGCTTTCTGTCCAGTATTCAGGATGCACGGGTTTCGTGATAAAAAGGACAGACCGGTATCGCCTCCGGTAACGATGGATGGATTTTGCTATTCTGGGGGAGCGAACGAACTATGGAGTTATGGTGAAGAAGCGTATTCGATTATGGAACATTACGTGATGATCCGCGAACGACTGAGACCATATATCTCCAGACAATTCAGAATAGCTTCTGAGAAAGGAATTCCAGTAATGAAGCCATTGTTTTTTGATTTCCAAGAGGAGATCTGCTACGAAATTTTTGATCAGTACTTATTCGGTCCGGACATTATGGTGTGTCCGGTTTATGAAAACGGAATGAGAGAGAGGCGGGTGTATTTGCCGGCAGGGGAAAGCTGGATTGACGCCGCCACAGGAAAAGAGTACGGAGGAGGAGACTGGATTACGGTAGAAGCGCCTCTGGATAAAATCCCACTGTTTCTGAGAAAGGGAACAAATCTCAAACCGGAAATTTTCAATTAATGATGGATCATTTGTGCCTCAGGCACCGATGATAGAACACCAGCAAGGAAAGGAGAATCAATATGAAAAAGAAAAAACTGAGACAATCACTGGCGTTCCTCATGGCTGCGACGATGGCGTTATCTGTAACCGGATGCGGTGGATCCGGAAGCGATGACACAAAAGAGAAAAAGGAGACAAAATCCGCGGAAGACACCAACTGGGAAGGCGCCAAAAAGGCAGCGGATCTAAGTGGGAAGGTAACGTACATGCACTCCGGAGACGATTACGAAAGAGAAATGTACGCGAACGTGTTCAGCACCTACCAACAGTATGCGCCGGACGTAGAAGTAGAGCAGATGTATGTACCATCCGACTATGACACAAAACTTCAGACTCTGGCGGTAGCGGACGATCTGCCTGACCTGTTCTGGGTAGGAGAATCCGGTGTGAAAAAGTACAAAGACGCAGGTATGCTTTCAGAACTGGACAGCGTGATCGAAGAGTACCCACAGTTGACAGAGGACATTATCGATGGTGTTCTCGAATTTGGTAACATCGACGGGGAACAGGTAGCATTCCCGAAAGACTGGACTTCTTATGTCATGTATCTCAATCTTGATATGTTTGAGGAAGCCGGTGTGGATGTTCCGACCAATGACTGGACGGTAGACGATTACAAGAAGATTGCCGAAGAACTGACACAGAAGAGCGGAGATCGTACAACCGTTTATGGTACCGCGATTAACAATTATCGTGCAGATTGGATCAACTGGATGGGCAACTATGACGCAGACTGGTTTGCAGATGGGAAATCGAATCTTTCCAGCCCGGAAGCAATGGAGGGACTTGGTGTGATGTACGATCTTGTTCAGGCCGGATCCGCACCGTCTCCAGGATCTGTATCTGCGACAGGCGACAGCGAAGACCGGTTGTTTATTACAGGACAGGTTGCGATGTATCCATCCGGCCGCTGGGTAATCCCGTCATTCCGCACAGAATGTGATTTTGAATGGGACGCTGTAGAAATGCCGCAAGGGACAACACGGACCTGTCCATTTATTTGTAGCATGGTATGTATTGCAAACAGCAGTGAAAACAAAGACGTGGCAGCCAACCTGCTTTCTTTCCAGATGAGTGATGAAGGTCTTGGGCTTGTTATGGAATCCGCACTGTCACTTCCGGTCTATTCTGATCTGATGGCAAATGAAGATTATGTAAATACTCCTCCATCAGCAGACGCGTTTATCAATTCCGCGGAATATCTGGGCAACAAATCCCAGATTGAAGCTTGTCAGACAGGAAAATGGTCTGAGTACAGCGATATTATCACCGCCCGTCTGTCCGATGCGTTTGAAGGAAAGACAACGCTGGAAGAAGCAGTGAAACTGATTGACGAACAGGCAAATTCTACTGTATTTACAGAGTAGAAACTGTTACGTAAACAGAGCCTTTTAGGGTGAAAAACGGGGCATCCAGGGGAGCCGGGATGCCCTTCTCTTTCAGAAAAAAGAGCTTTGCAAGTTCGGTTTAGAGAAATGGAGATATGAGCCTATGAAAAATAATATGACTGTTAGGAGAGGTATGACGCTGAAACGGAAAGAAGCGCTGACAGGATATCTGTTTATTCTTCTCCCACTGATCAGTTTGATGATTCTGATGTACTATCCGATTCTCCGGTCTTTCTTCATCAGTTTTTTTGACTGGAATGTGCTTGAGGATCCGAAATTTATCGGAACTGAAAACTATAAAACACTGATAGGAGACGAGGTGTTCCGGACGTCTCTCGTGAACACATTTAAATGGGTTATCATCTATGTCCCAATGTCTGTGATTACCTCGTTTCTTCTTGCCCTTCTGCTTGACAGAAAGATCAAAGGATCGGGATTTTTCCGGACATTTTATTATTTGCCGGTGGTTTGCCCGATTGTATGTGTAGCGCTTTTGTGGGTTTGGATTTACAACACAGACTACGGTATCTTGAATTATATTCTGGGAATTTTCGGAATTGATCCGATCGGATGGCTGACAGATGAAAAATATTCTTTGGTAGCGATCGCAATTATGTCAACCTGGAAATGGTCGGGATACAATATGCTGATTTTTCTGTCGGCTTTACAGGGCATTGACGAAAGTCTTTATGAAGCGGCGGCGTTGGATGGTATTACTCCGTGCCAGAAGCTTCGTTATATTAAACTGCCGTTGATCATGCCTTCTATTTATTTTGTTATGCTGACGGCAGTGATTGACGCGTTCCAGATGTATACGGAAATCTTTATTATGACCAAGGGAGGACCGGGATATTCTACTTATACAGTATCCTACTATCTGTGGTCTAACGCATTTGAGTACAATAAGATGGGATATGCCTGTGCGATGGCAGCCGTGCTGTTTGTCATTATTATGGCGATTACTTTGATTCAGAATAAGTTTTTCAACCGGGAATACGATGCATAGAGGAGGCCGAAGACGTGACGAGCAAAAAAATAAAAAATATGTTGGTTTATATTCTTGTGATTATCGTGGCGGCGCTGGTAGCCCTCCCGTTTATCTGGATGGTGGTTTCCGCGTTTAAAAGTCAGAGGGAACTGTTCGCTTATCCGCCGACCTTTTTCCCGACCGAGTGGAAATGGGAAAATTTTACGGAGGCCGCGTCCCGTGGAAGTATCAGCTTTTGGGCAATGTTTCTGAACAGTATGAAGATTGCTGTACCAAGTACATTATTTAATGTTATTTTTTCTTCCCTGGCCGGATATGCGTTTGCAAGACTTCGATTTCCGGGAAGAGACAAGATCTTCATGTGTTTTCTGGCGGCGATGATGGTACCGTTTGTTATCACATTGATTCCGCGGTTTCTTCTGTTCAGGGATTTGGGATTTTATGACACCTATGTTCCACTGATCGTTCCGGCCATGTTCGGGACCCCGTTTTCTATCTTCCTGACAAGGCAGTTCTTTATGACGCTGCCGAAGGAACTGGAAGAAGCGGCTATTGTAGACGGATGCAGCCATGTCCGGATTTGGTGGCAGATTTTTATGCCGCTTTGTAAACCGATCATTTCGACTCTGACGGTGTTCCAGTTCCAAAGTTCTTACAACGACTTTATGGGACCGATTATTTACATTGCGACAGATGCGAAATTTACAGTACAGATGGGACTTTCCTCATTCCGGAATTCCTTTACATCCAGATACGACCTGATTATGGCGGGATCCATTTTAGCTTTGATTCCGATTATCATTCTGTTTGTATGCTGTCAGAAATATATCGTTCGTGGTATTGCCATGAGCGGAATGAAAGGCTAGAAGTAAGACAATGATTGAAGTAAGAGAGCTTGTGAAAAACTACGGATCCAAAAGGGTTCTGGATCATATCAGTTTTGATGTGAATAAAGGAGAAATCCTGGGGCTTCTTGGAGCCAACGGGGCGGGGAAAACGACAACAATGAATATTATGACGGGGAATCTTTCCTCCACCGGGGGAACAGTACGGCTGAACGGGCATGAGATTTTAGAAGAGCCTCTTCAGGCGAAAAAGGAATTAGGATATCTCCCGGAGAACCCTCCGCTGTATCCAGACATGACGGTAAAGGAGTATTTAAAATTTGCTTACCGTCTGAAAAAATGCCGTCTTCCTTACAAAGAACATATAGAGGATGTATGTAAAGCAGCCTATATTACAGATGTGTATGACAGGGTAATCAAAAATCTGTCCAAGGGGTATCGGCAGAGGATCGGGATTGCTCAGGCATTGATCGGGGAACCAAAAATTTTGATTCTGGATGAACCGACTTCCGGGTTGGATCCGGTACAGATGTTGGAAATCAGAAATCTGATTACACGACTGGGCAAAAAACATACGGTCATTTTTTCTTCTCACATTCTGCCGGAAGTTCAGGCGGTATGTGATCGTGTCCTCGTAATCCAAAAAGGAAGGATTCTGGCTGATGATACACCGAAGCATCTGGAGGAAACATTATCTGGAAAAAAATTAAAAGTTTGTATTGCCGGACCGGAAAGGGAAGTAGAACAGGCGCTTCGAGAGGTTCCGGGTGTATTGAAAGTCAGCCGTATTCTTTGCCAAGATAAGAGGAGCTGTTCATTTGAACTGCAAGTAGAGGATGAGACCGACGTAAGATGGAAGATTGCGGCTAAAATCAAACAAAGTCCGTGGCTGCTTACTGAGATCACAGGAGTACACTTGTCCCTGGAGGATATTTTCCTTAAACTGACCGGGAAGAAGGAGGGGAGGAAACAGTGAAAGCGGTATTTTTAAGAGAGATGGCGTCTTATTTTATTGCGCCTGCGGGATACGTCTATCTGGCAGCGTTTTATTGTCTGGCCGGCTATGAATACAGCGTGCTGATTCTAAACGGACAGGCGGAAATGAGCTATGAATTTACGTTTTTATATACGGTAACCCTGCTTCTTACTCCGGTGCTGACAATGAGGCTGATGAGCGAAGACAGAAAACAGAAGACAGATCAGATGCTGTTTGCGGCTCCCGTTTCCCTGGGAGGAATTGTAGCCGGAAAATACATGGCTGCAGTTGTTGTATTTCTTATGGGAATCGGAGTCACAATTCTTCATGCTTTTGCTCTCGCACCTTTTTCAGAAATCAACTGGGCGATATTCTGGGGAAATCTGGCAGGACTTTCTGTAATGGGAATGGCGGGGATTGCTTTGTGTATGTTTATTTCAGCCCAGACGGAAAGCCAGATTATCGCTGCTATCGGAGGATTTGCATGTATGCTGGTAGTCATTTCCCTGAATTCTCTTGCTGCGGTAGTACCGTTTCCTGCCTTGCAGGAACTGCTTTACAGTATTTCATTTTACGATCGTTACTATAATCTGACCATGGGAATCTTTCAGTTTTCCGATTTCATGCTCTTTTTCAGTTTTGCGGCATTGTTTTTCTTTTTAACAGTCCATACTCTGGAAAGACGTAGATGGAGTGGGCAGTAACAAAAGGAGGAGAGACATGGACAGAAAAAAGAATCGATGGAAGTATGGAATCTGGTCGGCCTTTGTTACAATTCTGGGCGTTTTATTGGCAGTCATTCTGGTATGGGTAGCGGAACGGGCCACAGAACGGTTTGGTCTGAAGTTTGATTTGACGGCAAACGACAGGTACGCAATTTCAGAACAGAGTGTTTCGTGGCTCAAAAAGTTAGATCAGGATGTAAAGATTACTGTTCTTGTAAATGAAGAAGACATGGCGACCGGAAGCTATTACATAGTACAGGCATACCAAAATTTACTGGAATATGAAAGAAATTCAGACCGGATTACTTTGGAATTTGTGGATATTACGGAAAATCCGACATTTGTATCCAAGTACCCGGATCTGGAACTGGGAGCATATGATATCATTCTGGAATCAGGAGAGCAGAAGGAAGTCCTTTCATTTCAGGATCTTTATGACTATGATACGACCGGAAGTTCGATCACAGCGTCCCGTGTGGAACAAAAGGTAACGGGTGCTTTGATGAGTGTGACATCACAGGAGAAGACCCGGATTATGGTACTGGACGGGTATCAAGATACAGAACCTTCCAGTCTTACGACCCTTTTGGAAGGCAATCAATATGAGATAATAAGACGATCACTTTTAACAGAAGAACTGGATGATAACGCTTCTGCGGCCATTCTGTTTGCGCCGCAGAACGATTTAGAAGAAGACAGTATTCGAAAAATATCAGCATGGCTTGACAATGATGGAAAACAGGGAAGGAATCTGTTTGTTTTCCTGGATCCGAATACAGGGACTCTGTTGAATCTGGAAGCGTTTCTGGAGGAATGGGGACTTGACGCGGAAGAAGGCTATGCGTTTGAAGCCAGAAGCGGACTTTATTATAATCAAATTTATTATCCGGTAGCGCAGTATGCGGAGAAAAATTTTGCGACTGGAATGTCAGAAAAGGATATTACGGTTTTGGCGCTTTGTCGTCCGGTAGATGTTTTGTTTGAAGAAAAAGACGGATATGAGACCCAGGTGCTTCTGGATTTCTCCGAGTCCTCGGGAAAGGTGACGCTGGATCAGGAGAAAGTTACGGAGGACATGATTACCGGAGACGTTAAGGGAATGGTGAAATCCGCACATCATTTTTACGGATCAGAAGTAACCACATCGAATGTAGTGCTTTCCGGATCGTCTCTGGCTTTTAACGGAACATTGGTATCAGGAACAACCTTTGCGAACGGAAGATATATTCTGGGGGTATTTGACCAACTGACAGGAAATGAGACAAGCTTACATATTCCGGAAAAGGATTTGTCTGCGGCGAATCATACGATGACAGCGGCACGAACAACAACATATAGTTGGATGTTCCTGGCTGGACTGCCGGCAGTCATTTTAGTGGCCGGAGTTGTGATATGGGTGAGAAGAAGACACAGGTAAGGTAGTGAAAGATGAAGAGACAGTGGATCACAGCAGGAGTCATCGGGGTCTGTCTGGTGATTCTGGGAGCTATTTGGTTTATTTTGGGAAACCCGGAAGAGACCGGAGAAGAAGATCAAAAAGCAGAAACCTCCGTATGGAAGGGGAAGGAGAGGATTCAGGAAATCCGTGTGGAAAATGAACAAGGGGGATATATTCTCCGTTGGGAGAATGATGAAGCAGAGGCGGAAGGAATGGAGGATCTGCCTTTCGATACAAAGCTGGCAGATGGGATTCGGGATGACCTGGAGAATATGAAGACAGAAAAAAAGGTGACGGATGGAAAAGAACGATTGTCAGATTTTGGTTTGATAACTCCAAAGGCACAGGCAGAAGTGATCGGAGAGAACGGAAAAAAAATTGAGATTTCTGTCGGGGATGAGGTACCTGATCAGGAAGACCCGTCTCGATACATCCTTTGGATGGATCAGGTATGGACGGTCAAAAGCAGCAAGGTAGACGGATTACTTTCCGGGGAAAACGGTCTGATATCAAAGAAATTGACTCCGGACGATACGGACGGAGAGAATAGCATACTCGTAACACGGATGACCATTTCCAGAGAGAGTGAAGATGATCTGACACTTGCCTATGCAAAAAGTCAGGAACTGGCCGGATATACAGTCAATTCGTACGAGCTTGTCTCTCCATTTACATATCCTGCCGACGCGGAAGTGACAAGTGATGTGTTTCCGGTTCTTTTTGGTGTAGAAGCAAAAACAGTAGAGGCGGTGCATCCTTCTGAGGAAGAAAAGGAAAAGATGGGGCTTTCCAGTCCGTGGAGAACACTCCAGGTAGAGTATACGGATGGAGCTGATCAGACGAGATCCTTTACTCTTGCTGCGTCCAGACCGGAAAACGGTCAGGTGTATGTGATGGCAGGAGATACGGATGTGATTTACTTATGTAGTCAGGAAGATCTCCCGTGGCTGGAATACACAGAGGAAACCCTTCTGAGCCGTACGGTATTAGCTCCGGATATCAAGACGATTGAGGAACTGGTAATTACGGAAGGTGGTAAGACGCATAGATTCCGGTTTGAACATGTGGGAGAAGAAACGGAGCAGATTACTTGTGATGGAACAAAGACAGATGGGGATTCTTTTAGAAACTTTTACTATACATTAGCAGGTATGTCAGCAGATGAAGTGTTATTTGACGGATTTCCTGATACATCTTCTATGAAAGAATTTTTAGGGATTCGATACCGGTATCAGGACGGAACGGAAGATGTGCTGGTCTGCTACGAAGAAGGATCCCGGCAGATTTATGGAGAACTCAATCAGAAAGAGCGGGGGTTCCGTTTATCTGCCTCTCAGGTAGAGACAATGTTGGAAACGCTGAAGAGATTGACAGAAGGAGAAGAAATCACGGCCAGATATTAGGATTTCTGGCCGGATGGATCTTCCGATGAATTGCCTGGGGCAGGAGACTTTGACGGGTGCTCCGCCAAGGCGCTCGCTTTCAATACTTTCTGAAAACCTGGTTCAATCAGACGTTCTGCCGCCATGGCATAACAGGCAGGGAGAAAGAAAAGAGTGAATGGTGCGACAAACATTGTCACAGCACAAAGAAGAAAAATGACGGCAAGCAGCAAGGTAAAGCCGATCCGTGTTATAGCCAGAGCGACCGATGTTTTAAAAATTACGGAAAATCGCATATAAAACCGTGATAGGATCGGAAAGCTGTACATCACAAGTACTAGAAGAAGGAAAGCTGCCAGAATGAGAAGCGCAAAGTAGAGAATAACAAAGATCTGACTTTGTCCTTCCGCGGTAATAAAGAAATAACTGAGTACACAGAATACACTGATGAATAAACATAACAGGGTCAGTAGGATCCCTTGTTTCAGGCTGGAACAAAAAGATTTCCAGAAAGTGGGCAGTATATAGCCGTCACTCTTTAACAGAGATTTATGAACTGTGTGATAAAGTGCGGCGCAAGCCGGACCGACGGTCACCACCGGAAGACAGAAAAGGGTCCAAAGAATACTGATGATCAGTACATCGCAGAACTTCGATAAAAAAGTAAATACAGGACCGTTAACATGAAAAAAATGATTCATCATAATCCTCCCTTCTGTATATTGTATACTGTATTCAGTATACCATATTGCAAGAAAATGTCAAACAGGAAAGGGAGAAGATAGAAAAAAGGAGAAACCAGATGGAAAAAGAGCAAATCATTGAGAAAGACCTGGATGCGATTTATATAGGAAACTTAAATACAGTAGATGAAAATCTGAAACTTCCTTTGGAAGGGAAATATGGATCGACCTTTACCTGGGATACAGGGGAAAGCCGTTTTATTGAAAAAGATGGAACCGTACACCGTCCTTTGCATGGAATGGGCAACCGTAAGGTGATATTGACCGTAAAAGCTTTGTATGGGGAATGTACGGGGGAGAGAGTGTTTACGGTCACGGTACTTCAGGAGGCGAAGGAGAAGACCGTGACGGAAATCCGCCCCGTTTCCCTGGTGACAGAGACAGGACATTCCTATCGCTTGCCGTCAGTCGTGATTGTTCATACGGCACAGGGAAGTCAGACGACGGTTCCGGTCATCTGGGAAGAGGCTGAGATTTTGGAGAGGGAAGGTATGGTGGAAGTAGAAGGAAAGATCGAGGACAGTGAAAAGAAAGCGCTGGCACGTATTACCTTTCGTGATCACGTAGAGAAGAAAAAAGGGGAAGAGAAGAAGATCAGGTTCTTTCCTATTTCTGATGTACGCCTGAAGAAAGGGACGCTCTACCAGAAATATCAGCAATATATGTTGGACTGGCTGCTTGGTGTGGATGATGGGCAGATGCTTTATAATTTCCGAAAAGCAGCAGGACTGGACACATGTGGGGCGGCTCCGATGACCGGGTGGGATGAAGAAAGCTGTAAGCTCAAAGGACATACGACAGGACATTATCTTTCCGGACTTGCGCTGGCATATGCGGCGACCGGGGATACACGTTTCCGTGAGAAGATCGGGGAGATGGTAACCGGCTTAAAAGAATGTCAGGATGCGTTTCAGGGGCAGAAAGGCATCCATCCGGGATTTCTAAGCGCATATGACGAAGAACAATTCGACCTGCTTGAACAATATACGAAATATCCGGAAATCTGGGCGCCGTACTATACGCTGGACAAAATTATGGCTGGGTTGGAAGACTGTTATCTTCTGGCCGAAGCGGATATGGCGCTGGAGATCCTTTCTCCGCTGGGTGACTGGGTTTATGCACGTCTTTCGCGGCTTACGCGGGAGCAAAGGGAAAAGATGTGGTCCATGTATATCGCGGGGGAATTCGGAGGAATGTCTGGAACGATGGCAAAGCTTTATCAGATTACAAAGAAACCGGAACACCTCGAGGCGGCACGGATGTTTTACAATGAAAAGCTGTATTATCCGATGGAAGAAAACTGTGATACCCTGGAAGATATGCATGCGAATCAGCATATCCCTCAGGTGATCGGCGCCATGAATCTTTATGAGGCAACCGGGAAAAAAAGCTTTTTTGATGTGGGTCGTCATTTCTGGGAGATTGTAACCGAAGGACATATTTACTGTATTGGTGGTACAGGAGAAACAGAGATGTTTCACCGGGCAGGAACTACCTGCGATTACTTGACCGAGAAGGCTGCGGAAAGCTGCGCCAGCTACAATATGCTTCGTTTGACAGGGCAGCTTTTTGAGTACAATCCGGATGGACGATGGATGGATTACTATGAAAATACACTGTGCAACCATATTCTTGCCAGCAGCAGTCATGCCGTGGACGGCGGAACAACGTATTTCATGCCGCTTTGTCCGGGTGGAAGGAAGGAATATTCTACAGATGAAAATACATGCTGCCATGGGACGGGAATGGAGAGCCGTTTCCGTTATATGGAACATATTTATGCTTCGGATCAGGAAAATGTCTATGTGAATCTGATGGTAGATTCGGTGCTGTCCGGAGAAGAAAATCTGGAGATTTCCACGGAAATGGAAAAGGGAAGTGTTGTGATTCGGTGCGGGAAGGATATGGAGCGCAATTTGATGATTCATCTGCCTTTCTGGGGCAGAGACGCACGTGTATTCCGAAACCAAATGGAACAGAAAGTGAAACAGCATCAAGGATATGTACAGCTCTCTCCATGCCGTAAGGGTGAGGAAATCCGTTTGGAACTGCCTGTCAGACTACGACTCGTAACCAATGAGGAAAATGATCATTTGGTAAACCTGGCTTGTGGACCATATCTTTTGGCGGCGATTTCAGATAGCCGGGAATTCCTGGAGCTTCCGCCTTTGGATCAGTTCCGGCCGGATGGGCAGCCATTTCACTTTATGGCAAAGGGACTGAAATTCGTTCCCTTCCCGGAGGTAGACCTGGAACCGGCACACTTATATTTTAAGCGGTAGACTGGTAAGCTTACGATGAAAGCCATTGCGGGATTCTTCCTGACAATTTATAATAAAGAGTAGAAAGTATGTATTGCCGGAAGACGACCGGCTGTAACATGGAATAGGAAGAAAGAAGGTAGTGCAATGATTTACAAAGAGTTTCAGGACTTGAAACTGTCCGCTCTCGGACTTGGGGCCATGCGGCTTCCGGTGATGGACGGTGATGACGCACGGATCGATGAAAAGGCAGCGGGCGGGATGGTTGCCTATGCGATGGAGCATGGGATCAACTATTACGATACCGCCTGGGGTTACCACAATGGAAATTCAGAGCTTGTGATGGGAAAGCTTCTAAGTGGCTATCCAAGAGAAAGCTTTTATCTGGCATCCAAATTCCCGGGATATGATCTTTCTAATATGGATAAAGTGGAAGAGATCTTTGAAAAACAACTGGAGAAATGCCAGGTAGACTACTTTGATTTCTATCTTTTCCACAATGTGTGTGAGATGAATATTGATGCTTATCTGGATCGATCCCACGGAATCTATGACTATCTGATGAAGCAAAAGGAAAACGGACGGATTCGTCACCTTGGTTTTTCCGCACACGGAAATTATGATGTGATGAAGCGTTTTCTGGACGCTTACGGAGAAGGGATGGAGTTTTGCCAGATTCAGCTTAATTATCTGGACTGGACGTTTCAGGACGCCAAATCAAAGGTGGAACTGCTGAAGGAGTATCATCTTCCGGTATGGGTGATGGAGCCGGTGCGGGGCGGAAAGCTTGCGTCCCTGAAGGCAGAATATGAGAAGGCTTTAAAGAGTATACGCCCGGATGAGGAAATCCCGGCCTGGGCGTTTCGATTTATTCAGTCTATTCCGGAAGTAACGGTAACACTTTCCGGTATGTCCAATATGGAGCAGCTGAAAGAGAATATCAGGACCTTTGAGACAGAAAAACCGCTCTCCAAAGAAGAGATGGACAGTCTTTTGTCCGTGGCAAAAACGATGCTGGACGGCACACTTCCATGTACCGCCTGCCATTATTGTGTAAGCCACTGCCCGAAAGGGCTTGATATTCCCAAGCTCATCAGTCTGTACAATGAGCATAGTTTTACAGGAGGCGGCTTTATCGCGCCGATGGTACTGGGGACTCTTCCGGAGGAGAAACGTCCGACAGCATGCGTCGGATGCAGAAGTTGTGAAGCGGTCTGCCCACAGCAGATCAAGATCTCCGAGGCGATGTCCGATTTCAGCGCAAGACTGAAAGCATAAGAGAAGAGGAACAGTGGGCCCCGCAGGAAGGATTGTCTTGTGGGGCCACGTGTTATGTGGAACCCTCAAGATTGTTGAGAATATTTTACTCAAACCAGTTCGGACATACTTTCTTATACTTCGATGGAGAGAATCCGGTCATGGATTTAAAAAGCCGGGAAAAGGAAAAAGGATTTTCCAGTCCCACCGCATTTGCAATGATCTGTAACGAATAATCCGTGTCTATCAGGTAAGTTTTTGCCTTTTCAATCCGGATCTCGGTCAGATAGTGCTTCGGAGTCTTATTATACTTTTGCTTAAAGATGGCGGTGACATAGTGGGAATTCAGGTGAAGGTAATCAGCAATATCCTGAATCCGCATATGTTCATTTATGGAAAGGAAACGGTGAAAGTGATAGGATCTAGGAAAAGGGAGTGAAAAAGGTTTATGAAAAAGTTATGCTATCTGATAAAAATAACATTTCAGACAAAATTTGCATATATCAAAGCCTTCTGGTTTAATATTTTTGGAACAGCAGTCTCGATCCTCATTTACTATTTCCTCTGGAAATATGTCTTTCAATCCAGGGATGAACTGCACGGGTTTACGGCCGCACAGATCACAACGTATGTGATTCTTTCCAGGCTGTTGTCCTCCCAGTTCTCCGGTGGGATTAATCGGGAATTCGCTGAATGGGTCCAGAGGGGAGATATCGTCGTAGAGCTTCTGAGGCCGGTGCCACTTGTATTTACACTTTTTGGAAAAAGAGTTGGGGAATTCCTTTTCTTTTTCCTTTTCAAAGGAATTCCGGTTACTATTCTCGCAAGCCTGATATTGGGCGGCATCGGTCCGGACAGCGCGGCGAATTTAATTCTGTTTTTCACCAGTGTACTGATTTCCATTGGACTGATGTTCTGGATTGAGATCATGGTGGGGCTGGTGTCATTCTTTACTTTAAGCTCGTATGGACTTGGATATACGAAAACAGCGCTGATGTCGATCCTTTCCGGAGGGATTGTTCCGCTTTTTTTGTTCCCGGAAGGGGTGGCGAGAGTATTAGACTATATGCCGTTTGCAGGGATGGTTTCAGTGCCGGTTCAGATTTATCTTGGAAAATATACAGCGACGGAGGCGTTTTCTTTTCTGGGACTTCAGATCGTGTGGGTGATTCTTCTTGGAACCGGGGCGATGGCATTCTACCGCTTTGCAATGAAAAAAGTCGTGGTACAGGGAGGCTGATGGTATGAGAATGAAATATTATGCAAAACTTTGGCTCCGCTATATGAGAATCGGCTTTCTTTGTATGACTCAGTATCCGGCGGATACAATGATCTGGTTCATTTCCATGATTATCCGGGAAGCATGTGGTTTCGTCGGGATTCTGGCAGTGGCTGGGGTGACCGGTCATCTGGGAGACTGGGGGATTTACGAGATCTGTCTTTTGTTTTCTATGTGTGCGGTAATTGAAGCCATGGGTCAGGCTTTTTTTGATAATGTCTGGGCCATTGATAAGATGATTCGGAGGGGCGAGATGGATACGTTTTTGGTTCGTCCGGCATCCCCGTTTATACAGATGCTTGGCCAGGTGATGCATTTTCAGGCTATCCTGAGTATGGCTGTGTATGTGGGGATCCTTGTCTGGTCTATCCGGGGAATCGGACTTTCTATCGGCGTGCGGGAAATCATATTGCTGATCGAATATATCATTTGCGGTACGATGATCAATTCTGGAATTTATACGATTTTTAATACCCTTAATTTTTGGATTGTACAGGGGGATGATATTGCGGTTCTCGTACAGACCTGCCGGGAATTTGTCAAGTATCCTCTTCAGGTGTTCCCGACGGCGATTCAAGGACTGTTTACCTATATCCTGCCGCTTGGGTTTGTGGCATACTACCCGGTCCTGGGGCTTCTTGGGAAGACACGGATGCCGGTGATGATTTTGCTGCCGTGTGTGGCTGTGCTGACGGTGGTGATTGCATCAGTACTCTGGCGAATGGGGCTCAAGGGATATAATAGTACAGGAACGTAAGGGGAGGAAGAAGATATGCAGATAGAAGTCAGTCATCTTGTAAAGGAATATAAAAGAAAAAGGGATCCGGGTTCTATGGTAAAGGAGTTGGCGTCCATGTTTCATCCAGACTATGAAAGATTTCGGGCGGTAGACGATATAAACTTTCAGATTGCAAAAGGAGAGGCCGTCGGCTATGTAGGCCCGAACGGAAGTGGAAAATCCACCACTATTAAGATGCTTTCTGGCGTTTTGACACCGACAGAGGGACAAGTTCTTGTGAATGGAATGGAGCCGACGAAAGCCCGGATGAAAGTTAATAAGAAGATTGGGGTGGTATTTGGTAATCGTTCTGTCCTCTGGTGGGATGTGCCGGTGATGGAGTCCTACCGACTGCTCCAGACACTCTACGAGATTCCCGAGGAACGTTTTCGGCGGAACTTGGAAGAGTTTACGGAACTGATGGAGATGGAGAGATTGCTTGGTACTCCGGAACGGCAGCTTTCCCTTGGACAGAAAATCAAGTGTAATATCGCGGCGGCGTTTCTCCATGATCCGGAGATTGTGTTTCTCGATGAACCGACGATTGGACTGGACAGTGAATCCAAATACCGAATTCGTAAATTCATTAAACAGATGAATGAGGAAAGAAAGACGACATTCATTGTAACATCTCACGATTTCCAGGATATCGAATCGTTGTGTCATCGGATTATTCTGATTAATCATGGAAAACTGGTAGTGGATGATCACATTGAGAACGTCCGGAAAAACTTTGACAGACGCAAACAGATCCGGTTAGAACTAGAGCGGAATCCATGGAAAGGCGTGACAGAGTTTGAGATGCCTGGAGTGAGGATTTTACATTCGCAGGAGTCAGAACTTGTGCTGGAATTTAACACGGAAGAATATGAGAGTATGAGTATTATGAACCGGGTTGCGGAGAAATCCAGGATTTTGGATGTATCTATCAATGGACAGGATATCGAATCGATTATCCGGGATATTGTAAAGAAGGATAATGGACAGACCGGCTAGAAGAAAAAAGCCTGGAACCGTCAGCTATAAGGAGGCTGTCGGATTTCAGGCTTTCTTTTATGGGCGTTACAGATTTTTGCGTCTGTTTGCCTAAAACCATTTTTTCTTTTTAAAATATAGAATCAAACCTAAGCTGATCCCGATACTTACGATAATAAATACGGGATACCCCCATGGAGAAGAAAGTTCCGGCATATTGTGAAAATTCATTCCATACCATCCTACCATAAGAGACAGCGGCAGAAATAAGGTTGTAATCAGTGTAAACACTTTCATCAGTTCATTCTGTTCAATGTCAATCTGAGACTGATATGTCTCCCTCATCTGCATCACATAGTCCTGTAAATTTAATACCGCGGCATGGCAGCGGTCTATCCGGTTATGAACGATATTGAAATGGATCAGCCCATCTTCGCAGATCAAATTGTTTGCATTATCAAGGAGTCCGTCACAAATTACCTGGAGCTGTGTATAATATCTTTTCAATCGTAGAAGTTCTTTTCGATATTCCTGAATTTTCAACATATAGTCCTGGCTGTGTGAGGAGATACCAATATCTTCTGTATCAGTAATAAGATCTTCATAATTGTCAATATAATCCATATCGCATGCAAGCAGTCCGACGAGAAAATCATGGAGCTGCCGTTCAGTATTTTTGTTTTCACTTCCGAAAAAATTCGTCATACGAACCTGTGTATCCGCATTTTCACAATAGACCAACAAGTCCTTTCTGCTGAAATAAATTAAAATTCTTTCTGTATCGGTTTCCGGGCTGTTGATATCGTACCAGTTAAAACTGCATAAATCAAAATCCGGGTACCATTCAAAGGAAGCCGTTTTGCGTGTAAGAAGATGTTCCTTCAAAATCTTTTTTCCCACATTGTCAATATGGATTCCGTCTAACTCGTTATCTTCTTTTTGAAATAAGAAAACTCTCTGCATGTTTCTACCTCCGATCGATCGACTTATCATTTTCAGGATAGCATGATTTTAGCACAATAAGGAAAGAGATACTATGATGAAAGATTCTATTTTTTGAAAAGTAATACCAGAAAGGAGATCTTGTTGTGGATTTGGCAGAAAGGTTTTATAATAGTACAGAAACGTAAAGAGAGGGAGGGGAACCCCGCAAAACAGCAGACTGCAACTGCCGGTTGACAATGTTCCGTGTCCGGTTGCTGGAAAAATCTCTGGATTTCGGCTAACATGTAAGCAGACAAAATAAGAAAGGCAGGATAATACAGGTATGGAATTATCAGAGAAAATTCAGATGCTTCGGAAGAAGGAGGGCCTCTCTCAGGAGGGATTTGCAGAGAAGATGGGGGTCAGCAGACAGGCGGTCTCGAAATGGGAACTTGGGGTTTCCAAGCCGGATGTGGATAAAATTTTGTTGATGAGCAAGTTGTTTGATGTTTCCTGTGACTATCTGCTGAAAGACCAGGTGGAAAATGATAAAGAAGAAAAAGTGATTTATTATCAGGAAGTGAAACCGTGGAAATTTGAGAAGAAGAGTCGGCATACTCTGTTGGGGCTGCCTCTTTATCATATCTGTTTTCAAGGCACACGGATGGGTGGACGGATGAATTTTAAGATGACGACGGCAAAAGGAGTGTTAGCGATTGGCTGCAAAGCAAAGGGGATCCTTAGTATCGGTATTGTAGCAAGAGGTCTTCTTTCTCTTGGAGTGGCATCGGCAGGCCTGTTCTCTTTTGGGGCGGTAAGTCTTGGGTTGATTTCCCTGGGAGCTTTGTCTGTAGGTCTTGTGGCGGGAGGGAATATCTGCGTTGGTGTGATTGCATTTGGTAATCTTGCTGTGGGAGTGTATTCTCTTGGTAATTGTGCGGTTGCCAACAAGATCGCACTTGGAAATTACGCTCACGCACATATTGCGATTGGAAATAGTGTACATGGTGTGAAAGAGCTGCTCTTACAAGATTCCAACTTTTCCGATATGAATCCTGCGATTGTGAAAAAAATGATCCTTGGTGAATTTCCAAAAACCTGGTCTGTTATTCAAAGACTTTTCACCATGTGGTAAAAAGCTTCTGGATGCCATTTGTGCTTCAGATAGTATAGCAGGGTTCTGCTATACTCAGCTTGCTGATGTGGAGCAGGAGACGAATGGACTTCTTACATGCGACCGGGTTCCCAAAATAAGGACGGAAATCATCAGGAAGATAAACGACAGAGTTAATAAGAAAAGAATACGGATATAAAAATTACATGAAAGGGTTTGTAGTTGCAAAAGCTTTAGAAAATTTTCATTTTCCTCGGGTTGAAAAATGTGTCATATGTGCTAGAATCATAGAATATATGTAATGCTGGAGGAATATGATCGATGTATCTTAACTATTATCTGCAACAATTACGGTACATAGTATATATGGCACCGGTGCTTCTAATCGCCATCACGGCTCACGAATTTGCTCACGGGTGGATGTCGGAGCGTCTGGGTGACCCGACTCCGAGGGTGGATGGGCGCATGAGCCTCAATCCGTTTCGGCATCTGGATCTTATCGGGACGCTCTGCCTCCTCTTTTTTCATATGGGCTGGGCGAAGCCGGTACGGATCAACACCAGGTATTACCGGGACCGGAGGAAGGGAATCATTCTTGTCTCTTTGGCGGGTCCGGTGATGAATTTTATCCTTGCCTTTCTTTCGATACTGGGAAGCGGACTGATTCTCCGTTTCGGAAACGCTACTTCTGAGCTGATGCAGACACTCTATCTGCTCTGTTATTATTCGGCGGTGATGAATACGGGACTTGGTGTTTTCAACCTGATTCCATTTCCGCCGCTGGACGGATCCAATGTCCTGGAGCAGCTTGTGCCGCGAGTGGAGTATTTCTATATGAGGATCAGGCCTTACCGAACCTGGATTCTGCTTCTCCTTCTTGCAAGCGGGGTACTCAGCCGTCCGCTTACAATGGCTAATAGTACGATTCTTGGAGGCATGTGGGAGATTGTGGAAAAGGTCCTTGGATTTGGCGTGCAAATGCAGTCTCAGGGCGGGGGGACCATCCTTTAATAAAAATAAAACCAAAACAGCAGATCTCTGTCACACTGACGGAGACCTGCTGTTTTTGTGGTATTCTTTTCTGTCATTTTTTGCGCTATTCGGCTGGATCCGATTCTTCTTCCGGGTCATATTTCTTGAAAATCCGGCTGAAACAAATATTGCAGATGTATGCGGTAATGGAAAATCCGCAGATCATACTGATGGCAATGACAAAGCCGAATGTCTTTGTGGAAAAGAAAAGCAAAAATCCAATAATCCCAAAATATACAAACATAATGAGTGTGTATGGCAGATGTCCCATGCACATCAGAAACGCATTGCGGATTGCCTGTCTGGTCGTACAGACATAATGGGCGATAATCGGGAACACGTACAAAAAGGCAGCCGCCAGCACGAGTATAATCATCAGAAGAAGAAGCCGGACAACGAAAAAGAGATCCCCTTTCATGGAGGAAGCGATCATATAATCATAGCGGAAAAAGAAAAACAGCGCAACACTGATCAGCCACACGACAGTGCCTTGCTTAAAATTTGACGCAAATGCCTTGAAAAAGCCTTTGACAATGTACGGATCCTCGCGGCGCACAAGCTTTAAGGAAATCGAATTGAGGGCCGCCAGAGAGGCTCCGATCGTAATGAAAGGAATGCAGCTTAAAATAAAGATCACATTCAAAATCAAAAGATCACAGACCTTTGAGAGAAACTGCATAAAAGGATTGTCCAGACTAAATAAACGATTCATAATTAACCTCCTTCGTACGATCCGAAGTACGGATCATCAAGAGACAGTATAGCGAAAAACAAGGTAAAAATCAATAAAAGAGGATGGATACACAAAAAATTCACTTGCCATATTGACGAATATTTATCATAATAATAGAATACAACGACAGGAGGAAACATCATGTTGGACAGAAAATACGAGCGTCAGATGAGCGGCAAGGAAAAGCGAAAATTTGAAGCCGAAAAGATGAGCCAAATGACGCTAAAGGAGAAACTGGAGTATCTGTGGATGTACTATAAAGTATATCTGCTGATTCCGGTGGTGATCGTGGTGCTGATCGTCGTCGGAGTGCAGATGTATCATGGGATTACCCAGAAAGTACTGTTAAACCTCACAATTTTGGGAGGAGAAAGCACGGACAGAACCGGACTGGAAAAGGAGATTCTGGAGCTTCTGGGGACAGGAAAGAAGAATGAGGCCGTCAAGATCAACGCTAATTTAAGCGGGTCGACGGACGACTATAACAGCAATATTGCTCTTTCCACCCTGATTGGGGCCGAGGCGGTAGACATCCTGATCTGCCCGGAAGAAGTTTACAAAGCATATGCGGATCAGAACAGCTTTTTAAACTTGGAGGATCTGCTTTCAGAGGAGGCTCTTGCGAGTGGTAAAGTACAGGGAGACGCCTTGATCCTGGAGGGAAGCGATTACATGGCACAGGAAGTCGGAGTGGTCTATGAGCCGGCTTACGTCTGCGTAATGAGTAATGCACAGAACGAGAAACAGGCGGCAGAGTTTATTGAAATGCTGCTTACGAAAGCCTCCTGACAGGGGCTTACAGCTCAAAACAGATAAACTGCTTTCAAAAACGCCTGAAAAGTGATATAATAGACCTTGCAACTTTATGGATTTGAGGACGTAGAGATGAACAAAAAAGGAACGATTCATTTTAAAGGCCAGTTGAAGTTGTATATGCAATGGCCGGTGGTTATGACGATTCTTCTGATTGCCATGAATATCTGGATCTACATGGTGGATCAGAGCGCAGGGTTCTTGATGAGCATATTTGTCATCATCTATGCGATTATCGCATTCATTCTGTATGTGAACAACCGCTCCCTGATTTTTGCGGAGCTGGTGGAGTTTGCGACGCAGTACAGCGGTGTGCAGGATATCCTGCTGCGGGAATTGGCCATACCATACGCGATTCTGATGGACGATGGAAAGATACTTTGGGGTAACAGCCAGTTTGCGGAGGCGATCGGGCCGGGATTCAGACCGGACACGTACCTGAGCAAATACATCCCAGAGCTGAATCGAAGTGTGTTTCCGAAAGAGGAAAAGGAAGGACAGAGGCTTGAGGTTTCCTACATGGGCCGGGACTACAGCGTGGATCTGTGTAAGGTTCCGGTGACAGGATTCAGCCAGAAGGAGCCTGTCCTTGAGATACCGGAGGGGAAAGAGTACTTTATCACCCTCTATATGAATGACGTCACGGATCTGAACCAGGCAGTGGCGGAAGTTGAGGATCAGAAGCTGGTGGCCGGACTGATCTATATTGACAACTACGACGAGGTCATCGAAAGTGTTGAGGAGGTCAGGCAGTCGCTTCTGATTGCGCTGATTGACAGGAAGATCAACCAGTATGTGGCGAGGATGGACGGAATTGTTAAGAAGCTGGAGAAAGACCGCTACTTTATCATTGTTAAAAATTTTTATTTCCATAAGATGGAGGAGGATCATTTTTCCATCCTGGACGATGTAAAGGAAATCAGCGTCGGCAACAAGATTCCGGCGACATTAAGTATCGGGCTTGGATTCAGCGAGGAGACGTACGGACAGAGCTATGATTATGCCCGTGTGGCGATCGACCTTGCGCTTGCAAGGGGAGGTGATCAGGCGGTCATCAAAAACCAGGACGGCATCAAGTATTACGGAGGCAAGCGGGAGCAGACATCCAAGAATACGCGGGTCAAGGCGAGAGTCAAGGCCGAGGCACTGCGTGAATTTATGATCGCTAAGGATCAGGTACTGATTATGGGGCATAAGCTTGGCGATTCCGATTCTTTCGGGGCCGCTATCGGCATCTACAAGATCGCGGCAAGCATGGAGAAGAAGGCGCATATCGTGATCAATGATATCACCGCTTCTTTGAAGCCGCTCTATAATGAGTTTAAGGAAAACGACCATTATCCGGAGGATATGTTTGTAGATTCCCAGGAGGCGCTTCGGCTTGTGGATGACAATACGATGGTGGTCGTGGTGGACGTTAACAAACCACCGATTACTGAGTGCGAGGAGCTGCTTGGTATGGTAAAGACGATTGCGGTGCTTGACCATCACAGGCAGGGCAGTAAGGCGATCGAAAATGCAGTGCTTTCCTATGTGGAGCCGTACGCGTCTTCCACATGTGAGATGGTAGCGGAAGTATTACAGTACATTTCAGACGATATCAGGCTGGACCCGATTGAGGCAAACTGCATTTATGCCGGAATTATGATTGATACAAACAACTTTACGAACCGTACCGGAGTCCGTACCTTTGAGGCGGCGGCATTCCTGAGGAGAAACGGCGCGGACGTTACCCATGTACACAAGATCTTCCGGGATGACCTGGAGGCGTACCGGGCGAAGGCAGCTATTATCGGGCGGGCGGAGATTTACCGCGACTGCTTCATTATCGCAAGAGGTGCGGAGGAGGACATCGAGAGTCCGACAATCGTGGGAGCGCAGGCTTCTAATGAGCTGTTGAATATCAGTCAGGTGAAGGCAGCGTTTGTCCTGACTGAGTACCACGGGAAAGTATATGTAAGCGCACGTTCCATCGATGAGATCAACGTACAGATCATTATGGAGCGGATCGGGGGAGGCGGGCACATTAACAGTGCCGGCGCTCAGTTTGAAAATACGGATCTGGAGGGCGATATTGAAACGCTCAAACAGATCATTGACGATATGATTGAAGGAGGAGACATCACAGTATGAAAGTAATTTTACTACAAGATATCAAGTCGCTTGGAAAGAAGGGGGAGATCGTAGAGGTCAGAGACGGCTACGCAAGAAACGTCCTTCTGAAGAAAAACCAAGGGGTAGAAGCGACAGGGAAGAACTTAAATGATCTCAAGCTCCAGAAGGCGAATGACGCAAAGATCGCACAGGAGCAGCTTGAGGCGGCGCAGGCTCTAAAAGCGGAGATCGAAGCAGAGGATAAGAAGGTCATTTTGAAGATGAAGACCGGGGAGGGCGGAAGAACATTTGGTTCTATTTCTTCCAAGGAGATTGCGGCTGCGGTAAAGGAGCAGCTCGGATATGATATTGATAAGAAGAAGATTCAGATGAAAGAGCCTGTGAAATCTCTGGGAATGCATTTGATCCAGGTACGGCTTCACACAAAGGTGACGGCAGAGCTGAAAGTCTCTGTGCAGGAAGCATAGGATTCTGCCAAAAGCAGGAATGACAACGGGAGGAATTTAAGATGGAAGAGGCTTTGATTAAGAGAGTCCTGCCGCACAGCATCGAGGCGGAACAGTCTGTTGTGGGAGCCATGCTGATGGATAAAGAGGCGATTATGACAGCATCCGAGATCATCAGTGGAGAAGATTTTTACCAGACTACTTACGGCGTCGTGTTCGGAGCGATCGTGGAGCTCTATAATGAAGGCAAGCCGGTGGATCTGATTACGCTTCAGGACAGATTAAGGGAAAAGGACGTGCCTGAGGAAATCCAGAGTCTGGAATTTGTCCGGGAGCTTCTGACATCAGTTTCCACCTCAGCCAATGTCAAGTACTATGCGGATATCGTGGCGGAAAAGTCGATGCTTAGAAAACTGATCCGGTTGACAGAGGGAATTGCCAATACCTGTTACTTGGCGAAGGAGCCCCTGGAGGGGATCCTGGAGAAAACGGAAAAAGATGTTTTTGAGCTGATACAGAAGAGAAATACAGGGGACTATGTACCAATCCGCCAGGTCGTGCTTAATGCTCTTGACAAGATCGAAAAGGCTTCCAAAAGTAAGGGCACAGTCACCGGTATTCCAACGGGATTTATTGATCTGGACTACAAGATGTCCGGACTCCAGCCGTCGGATCTCATTCTCGTGGCGGCAAGACCGTCCATGGGTAAGACTGCGTTTGTCCTGAATATTGCACAGCACGTTGCCTTTAAGGTCGAAAAGACGGTTGCGATTTTCAGTCTTGAGATGTCAAAGGAACAGCTCGTCAATCGTCTGTTTGCCTTGGAGTCCCAGGTGGATTCCCAGTCGCTGCGAACGGGAAATCTGAAAGATACGGATTGGGAGAAGCTGATAGAAGGAGCCGGAATTATTGGACGGTCTAATCTGATTATTGACGATACACCGGGTATCTCCATTTCGGAGATGCGCTCCAAGTGCAGAAAGTATAAACTTGAGCATGGTCTGGAGCTGATCATCATCGACTACTTACAGTTAATGAGCGGAAGTGTTGGAGGGCGAAGCGAGTCCAGGCAGCAGGAGATTTCCGATATCTCCCGTTCCTTAAAGGCGCTTGCCCGTGAGCTCAATGTTCCGGTGATTGCATTGTCACAGCTCAGTCGGGCGGTGGAGCAAAGACCGGATCACAGACCGATGCTTTCCGACCTTCGTGAGTCCGGAGCTATTGAGCAGGATGCTGACGTTGTAATGTTTATTTACCGTGATGACTATTACCACAAGGATACCGACCGCCCGAATATAGCGGAGATTATCATAGCGAAGCAGAGAAACGGTCCGATTGGAACAGTCGAGCTGACATGGCTTCCGAATTACACGAAATTCGCGAATTTCCTTCGGAAAGATGAAAGATAGTTCCTGTAGGATAAAAGAAAAGTGCTGCCACATCCTGTCAGATGATAAGATGCGGCAGCACTTTTCGTAATGGGATCAGGCTTCGCCAAGCAGCCGGTGGAAAAAGCGGGACGGAGCAGTCCTGACGCTTTCTTTCCGGTATAGCTGCTGCTGGCGGATCAGGTGATCCAGATTTCTGTAGCGTTCTTCTTCCTGACGTTCCTTCGCTTGGAGCAGGAAACTCATATTCTGGGATACTTGTTTTGTAATCGTTTCACTGATCTGTTTTTCGAGGATCGGATTGTTTTCCGCCAGCACGGTCCGAAGGACAGAAGCCAGAAGTGATTCCGGTGTTTCCTCCTTCGACTTATTCTGTAAAGCCTCTTTCGTATGTAGAATATCCGGGATAACGTCCTTTAGGTCACCGATCCGGATGCCTTGCTCTAATAGTTCCTTGATACAGCTAAACAGCCGTATGTCTTCGTCGGTATAGTAACGATGCCCGTTTTCAGTCCGGCCACACGGCAGACAAAGGTGCTTCTCCCAGTAGAGGAGGAGACGCTCGTCCACGCCCGTGCGCTTGGCAGCTTCTGAAACCATATACTGAACCTCGCCCATACAACAACCCCCTGTTAATTTTTTTATACACATATGCTGCACCTCTATCATAACATATTATGGGGCAGAAATCCCAAAAACTTCTCGACGGGTTCTGACATGGATTTGGCGTATGGTGTAGAAAAAATACCGCCATCCCAAGGGGGATGACGGTATCCTCATTTAAACGTACTAAACGAACTGAAATTATTCTGCGGAGATAGCTCCTGTCGGGCACTGTGCTGCACAAGCACCACAATCTACACAAGCAGCCGGATCGATCTCGTAGTGATCTGCTCCCTGAGAAATAGCGCCAACTGGACATTCAGCTTCGCAAGCTCCACAGCTTACACATTCATCACTAATTACGTGTGCCATAGTATGTATCCTCCTTATTCTAAACATTCCATGTAATATGGTGACTTTATTTTAATACAAAAAATTTCATTATACAAGTAAATTCGTGGTTTTAATTTAATACAAAAGCATTTTGACCCAAAAAGCCCCTGGAAAAATTAAGAAAAACTTTATGCATTTTTAGAAAAATTGGTGTATAGTGTAGGGTAGTAATTTTAATAACAGGAGAAATAACGATGAAAAAAAAGATCGCAGTCATGGCAGTCATGCTCTGTACGGCATTGCTGGGAACAGCCTGTGCAGGCGAGGATACATCCGATAAAGATAGCGTGGTACTCGATCAGGGAGAAGAAGAGTCAGCAGATCAGACAAAACTGAATATGATTCAGCCGCAGGCGTATAGTACTGTGGAGGGCCTGAAGCTTAAAAAGGGCAGCTACATATCCATCATCGGGAAATCCGAGGATTCTGTATACTGGGACGAAATAAAGCGCGGGGCCGAGGATGCGGTGGACGAGCTGAATGAAGCTCTGGGATACAGTGGAAAGGACAAAATCAAAGTCACATATAATGCTCCAAGTCACGAAGGAGACGTGGACGAGCAGATCAATATTCTGGACGAGGAGTTGGATCGTTATCCGATCGCCGTCGGGATCGCGGTTATTGATAAGACGGCATGTGAAGTGCAGTTCGATTTGGCCATGGAGAATAGTATCCCGATCGTGGAGTTTGATTCTCCGAGCGATTATCAGGGGATCATGGCTTTAGTCTCTACGAATAATCAGGAGGCAGGGGCAACGGCTGCGGACAAAATGGCAGGGATGATGGAAGAGCAGGGAGAGGTTCTTCTATTCATTCAGGATCATATTTCCGGATCTGCAAAGCAGAGAGAGGCGGGAATGGTGAATCAGTTTCAGACGCAGTATCCGAATATCCAGGTAGGAGGGGTCTATTACATGGATGAGCTGGAAGGCCTGAAAGAGGACACAGCCGCGAAGCTTGAAAAGGAAGCGGGGGAAATCACAGACGAGGAGGTCTTGCGGCAGATCTTTGCTGACCATCCAGACGCAAAAGGGTGTATTGCGGCCAACGAAGAGACAGCAGAGATGGTGATTGATGCCTGTGAAACCGCGGAGCGGGACGATATTCGGATTATCGGATTTGACGGAGGGGAGACGCTGACGGAAGCGCTGTCTGACGGCAAGATCGACGGACTGATCGTACAGAATCCATATGGCATGGGCTACGCTACTGTGGTGGCAGCGGCACGCTCTGCACTGGATATGGGAAATGAAGCGAACGTCGACACCGGATATGCTTGGGTGACTCAGGACAATATGGAAGAAACAGCAATTAAGAATATGCTGTATTAAGAGAAAAGGGAGGTATAAAACTCCCCTAACTAGGAATCGCCAGTATCGGCAAATGCCGGTTCTGGCGATTCTGTACTTTTTTAAATTTTCATTTCATTTTACTTGTGCAATCTTTATCTCCCGGCGTCGGATTTTGGGAGGGAGAAGATGAATTCCGTCCCTACGCCCTCGGTGCTGATGACGTTGATATTTTCATTGTGAGCTTGAATGATTTCACGGACAATGGCAAGTCCCAGGCCAGTTCCTTTTTTGTCTTTTCCACGGGAAAGATCACTCTTGTAAAACCGCTCCCAGATTTTGCTTAGATCCTCTTTGGGGATACCGATTCCGTAGTCACGTACTGACGTGAAGATTTTTTCCCCGCGCTCCGTTGTCTCAATGGTGACAGTGGACTGAGGATTGCTGAATTTGATGGCATTGTCCAGAAGATTATACAGTACCTGTTGGATTTTGCTCCGGTCAGCGTGGACATAAAGCACCCGTGAAGCAAACAACAACTCTATGGAGATTTTCCGGGACGTGCAGGTCCCCTCAAAGGAGGCGGCGACCTGCTTCATCATTTCGTGCAGGTCAAAGGATTCCTTGTTAAGAAGAAGGTCCTTTGTGTCAAACTCATTTAGTGTCAGCAGATCTCGTGTCAGGTCAGTCAGACGCTCCGTCTCAAACAGAATGATATTAAGATATTTGCCCTGGAGCTCCACCGGGATCGTGCCGTCTGCGATGGCCTCGATATATCCTTTGATAGAGGTCAGTGGAGAACGGAAATCATGGGAAACATTGGCCACAAATTTTTTCTGATAGTCTTCCATGTCCTTTAAGTGTGTAGACATATAGTTCAGTGAAGCAGATAGATAACCGATCTCGTCCTGAGAGTTAACCGGAATCTCGTAGTCCAGATTGCCTGAGGCATACTGTTTGGCCGCTTCTGTGATTTTACGAAGCGGCAGATAGATAAACAGATGGATGCCTAGGAAAATCATAAAGGACAACACGTAGATGACGATCAGTGTGATATAGACACAGACCATGATGCTGTGCTGCTGTTCTTCAAAATAGGAGAGCGGTTTATGGACGAGAAGATAACCTTTTGTGGAAAACCCTTCTGTTACCGGTACGATCATCGTCAGAACTTCATCGGAATAATAGCCATGATAATCTCCGGTGAGATATTGTTCCCCGCCGGCCTCCGCCGGATCAAAATCCTGAATCTGTTTTGGTACCATTCCCGTCCCGGAAGAGGAGACGGACAGAAGGACATTCCCATCCGTGTCGGTGAGCCAGAGATCTGCCTCCAGATAAATATTGACGCCGTTTAACAGCGTCCGTGTAGCAGTAAAAGACATATCCTCCGAATAATAGTCGGAAAGTTGGTCTGTGGCGAGGATAGTGGCCTCACGGTACAGCCGGGAGGCATCGTCGTCCCGGATTGTGTCCAGGACGAGCTGCGCTCCCAGAGTGGCGGCTGTAAAGATGCTTAGAAATCCAAATATGATATACAGAATAATAAATTT
This sequence comes from Sellimonas intestinalis, assembly GCF_001280875.1. Lineage (GTDB taxonomy): Bacteria > Bacillota > Clostridia > Lachnospirales > Lachnospiraceae > Sellimonas > Sellimonas intestinalis. Next base: position 29,527 of record NZ_LGAJ01000005.1, read on the forward strand.
TAAGTACAGATTGCTGTGCATAGTTTATTTTACCTCAAACTTGTACCCGATTCCCCAGACAGTACTGAGACTCCAGCCGTTATGATCTTTGATCTTTTCTCGAAGACGTTTGATGTGGACATCCACAGTCCGGGTGTCGCCGATGTATTCGTATCCCCAGATCTGATCGAGAAGCTGTTCTCTTGTAAACACTTGATTCGGAGAAGCTGCAAGGAAATACAAAAGCTCCAGCTCCTTTGGAGGCATATCCACGTGCTGTCCATCTACAACGACAGAGTAGTTCGTCAGGTTGATAGAAATGCCAGGATATTCGACGCATTTCCCTTTGGAAACATCGTTTGTCTCCGGTTTGGCCGGCTGATACCGGCGCAGAACGGCTTTTACCCGGGCAACGAGTTCCTTAGAATCAAACGGTTTGATAATATAGTCGTCCGCACCAAGTTCCAGGCCAAGCACCTTGTCAAAGACCTCTCCCTTAGCGGAGAGCATGATGATCGGTACGTTGGATCTGGAACGGATTTCCCGGCAGACCTGATATCCGTCTATTCCAGGCAGCATCAGATCCAGCAGAATCAGATTCGGCTGATACGAGTCGAAAGCCCGAAGTGCCTCCTCCCCGTCATAGACCATCTGTGTATCGAAACATTCTTTTGTCAGGTACAGACTCAGAAGCTCCGCGATATTTTCATCATCGTCTACGATTAAGATTTTCTGTTTTGTAGTCATAACTTCCTCCCTATTTAAACTCAACAATAGTGACGCCTGCATCGCCTTCGCCGAAAGCGCCAAGACGATAGGATTTGACATGTTTTTGCCTCTTTAAATACTGGTGAACAGCGTTTCTAAGCGCTCCGGTTCCTTTCCCGTGTACGACACGAACAGGGCTGAGATGTGCAAGGTAAGCGTCGTCCAGATATTTGTCCAGAAGCGCCACGGCCTCGTCCGAGGTTCTTCCGATAAGATTGATTTCCGGGCTTACAGTCAACGATTTTCCCATCTTCATCTTACCAGAAGAGGTGCGCCTGGTCTGCTTTGAAGTATAGGAAGCCGTTTCCTCGATGATATCCAGGTCCGTGATCGGGACTTTGGAGCGTAGAATTCCCATCTGTACCTCTACGTTCCCCCTGGAATCCGGCAGCGTGTGGACCGTTCCCGTAAGATTCATACTCAGCACCCGGACAGAAGTCCCAAGCTTAAAGTCGGACGGCTTGTAGGCTTTCTTCGGCTGTGCCTTTTCCAGTGTGACCTTGGAAGAGGTCTTCGCCATTCTCTGCCGGAGCTTTTCCCGCTCCTTTTCCATTTCAGAGGCAGAAATATTTTCTTTCCCGAATTTGCGGAAATTCCGCATAGTCTCATCCGCATAATCTTTGGCGCTTTGCAGGATCCGCTCTGCCTTTTCGTTGGCATCCCGAATGATCCGTTCCTTTTGGGCGTCGAGTTTTTCCTGCTTTTCCTTTGTGCGGCGTCGCAGCGTTTCCAGTTCTTCTTTGTAGGCCCGGATTTCTGCCTGCTCCCGCTCAATGGTACGTCGGCTGTGTTCCAGATCACTTAACAACTCTTCAAAGGATTCTTCCTGGTCGCTTAAGTGTGTCTTTGCCTCCTCGATGATTTCATCCGAAAGTCCCAGCTTTTTGGAGATGGCGAAGGCATTACTCTTTCCGGGAATACCGATCAGAAGGTGGTATGTCGGACGGAGCGTCTCCACGTCGAACTCACAGCTTGCGTTCTCCACGCCTTCGGTGGTTAGAGCGAAGACTTTCAGCTCACTGTAGTGAGTGGTCGCCATTGTACGGATTCCCCGCCGGTGGAGGCTCGTAAGAATGGCAATGGCAAGAGCCGCCCCCTCAGTCGGGTCGGTTCCGGCGCCAAGCTCGTCAAATAGGACGAGAGAATGTTCATCAACCTGTTTCAGGAAAGATACAATATTTGTCATATGGGAAGAGAAAGTACTCAGACTCTGCTCTATACTCTGCTCATCCCCGATATCCGCATATACTTCGGTAAAGACTGCAAGTTCGGAACGGTCCAGCGCAGGAATGTGAAGACCTGCCTGCCCCATGAGAGTAAACAGTCCGGTTGTTTTTAAGGAAACCGTCTTTCCTCCTGTATTCGGCCCGGTCACAATCAGAAGATCATAGTCGTCTCCCAGACAGATTGTGGTAGGAACAACCTTTGTCCGGTCTAAAAGAGGGTGACGGCCTTCCCGGATATAAATCCGTCCCTCCTGATTCAGCACCGGGCGTGAGGCATTCTGGTCTACTGCAAGAGAGCCTCTTGCGAAAATGAAATCCAGTGTGGTCAGTACTTCGTAGTCTACCCGCAGTTCCTCACAGTGCTCGGCTGCCATGGAGCTTAAAGTGGAAAGAATTACCTGGATCTCCTCTTGTTCTTTGGCGTGCAGCTCCATGAGATCATTATTCAACTTCACAACGGTCATTGGCTCAATGAATAAGGTGGAGCCGGTAGAGGACTGGTCGTGTATCATCCCCTTGACCTGACTACGGTACTCTGCCTTGACCGGGAGACAATAACGGTCTCCCCGCATCGTCACAATAGCGTCCTGAAGATAATTCCTCATGGAGCCATTGACCATGCTGTTTAAGGCAGAGTGAATCTTCCCGTCAAAGGATTGAATACTCCGGCGGATCTTCTGAAGATTGGCGCTTGCGTCGTCCGCAATTACATCCTCTTCCAGGATACAGCGACGGATCTCGGAAGCCACACGGGTTACAGGCTCAAGACGTTGAAAATAAAAATCCAGACAGTCAGGAAACTCATCGACTGTCTCATGGCGACCGTAGGATTTGATCTGTCCTGCACAGTCCAGAAGGCGTCCAATGGAAAGAAGCTCACCTGATCCAAGGGAGGCTCCCAGCTCCAGCCGCTTTAAGGATGCCTCTACAGGGACGCATCCTCCAAAAGACGGTCTGCCTTTTTTAATGATCCGGGTAAAGGCTGCCGCGGTCTCCTCCTGCATTTGCTCGATGGCAGACAGTTCTGTCTGTGGCAGGAGCGACCGGCAAAGCTGCTTTCCGCTCTCAGAAGAAGCATGATCCGCAAGGAGCGAGATAATTTTATTATATTCTAATTTGCGTAATGTCTTACTATTCATGAAAATCCCCTGTCTTTACATACTTTGTCAAATACCATTTTAACCTATTTGCCATCTAAAATAAAGGAGAAAAAAAGGTTAAATGTTGAACATTGGGAAGTGTTACGGTATACTATAAAAAGGGATGTTAAAGGAGAACAACAATGTCTGCCCAATTTCAAGATGATGATGAGAAAAAGGAAGAGAAAGAATCCTATTCCTTTTTGAAAGAGACGATCAAGAAGCCCCCGATAGATAAGCGGGTGGCAACAATAAAGATTCTTAAGGTCGCGGGCCTGGGACTGATTTTCGGACTGATGGCGTGTGTTAGTTTTTTTGCGGTCAAACCATGGGCGAGTGAGCATATCGGCAATACAAAGACCAATGTCACGATTCCAAAGGATGAACAGACTGAAAGGGAAGACGAAAGCCAGGAGAAAGAAGAGCAGACAGCGGCTCCGGTGCTGACGATCGAGAATTACGGGCAGATGATGGATGAGATGAATCAGATTGCAGCCACAGTGGAAAAGAGTATCGTGTCGATCGAGGGAAAGACGGAGGAGACTTTCGAGGATCTGTCCGGAGAGACACGACAGAGACGCTCTGGGGTTATCGTAGCTGATAATGGTGTGGAGCTTCTGATTCTGACAAACGACTGCATTTACCAGAAAGGGACTCCGGTCACGGCTATTTTCTACGATGGTAACGAGGTGACAGCCTCTTTAAAGCAGCAGGATCAACATCTTGGTATTGCAGTCTATGCGGTAGAGAAGTCCAGACTGCCCCAGAATACTTCTCTCCAGGCAAAGTCGGTCACACTTGGTAACTCTAATCTCATATCCACGGGAGATCCGGTGATTGCCATTGGCTCTCCTTTTGGGACGAAAGATGGAGTCGGTTTTGGCGTGATCAGCGGGACGAAAGAACAAAGGTATCTCTGCGACGGCCAGTATCAGATTTTGCAGACTGATATGGTCTGGACCAAAGGTGCAAGCGGTGTACTGGTAAGCTTGAGTGGTGAAGTTATCGGGCTGATTGATGCAGGTGATGAGAGCGGATACGGCGTAATGAGTGCTTTTGCGGTCTCTGAGCTGAAAGAAGAGATCGAGCTTCTTTCAAACGGAGTTTCTGCTGCTTATTTGGGTATCAACGGAACCGAAGTATCAGACGCTATCGCAGACAGCCAGGATATGCCGAAAGGTATATATGTAAGCTCCGTGATGCCGGATTCCCCGGCCATGCAGGCAGGTATCCAGAGCGGCGACATTCTGACCGAGATCGGTGATACAAAAATTTATACGCTCAAAGGACTCAAAGACGAACTTCTGGACTATCGGTCCGGGCGGCAGACCGTGATTCAGGGAAAACGCAGAGGCTCTGACGGTTATGTGGACGTCCACTTTGAGGTGACTTTGGGCAGTGCGGAATAAAGATTAGAAATGAGGAAAAAAATGAGATATATTCAGGAACTGCATGAAGGAGAAACCATTCGTGCAATTTACTTATGTAAATCAAAGAGAAGTGCGGAGACGAGAAACGGGAAACCGTATGATAACCTGATCTTGCAGGATAAGACAGGGACTTTGGACGGGAAGATCTGGGATCCGAATTCCAACGGGATCGCAGACTATGACGAGAAAGATTTTGTTGAGGTTGTGGGCGAAGTGACGACCTACAATAATAATCTACAGCTCAATATCAAGCAGCTCAGAAAAGCCCACGAGGACGAATATATTCTGGCTGACTACATGCCGACGAGCGACCGGGACGTGGAGGAAATGTATAAAGACCTGCTCAACTTTGTGGATATGATCCGCAATCCATACCTTAAACAGTCGGTAGAGTATTACTTTGTGAAGGATGAGGAATTTATCCGGAAATTTAAAAACCACTCCGCGGCCAAGAGCGTTCACCACGGCTTCTGCGGCGGGCTGTTGGAGCACACGGTCAGTATTTTGAATCTTTGCCGTTACTATGCGGCGGCGTATGACTTTCTGAGTGCGGATTTGCTTTATGCGGCGGCACTTTACCATGATATCGGAAAGACAAAGGAGCTATCCGCATTTCCGGAGAATGACTATACAGACGATGGACAGCTTCTGGGACATATCGTTATCGGAGTAGAGATGCTCGATGAGGCAATTCGTGCGATTCCTGGTTTTCCTCCAAAGCTTGCAAGCGAGCTGAAGCACTGTATTTTGTCACACCATGGCGAGCTGGAGTATGGCTCCCCGAAGAAGCCGGCCCTTGCGGAGGCAATGGCGCTGAATCTGGCGGATATGACGGACGCCAGGATGCAGACGATGAAAGAGATCCTGAAAGACAAACATACGACGGAATGGCTCGGATACAATCGATTGTTTGAGTCTAATCTAAGAAAATCGAGCTTGTCGTAGAGAACAGAAAGAGCAGATATGGAAAGCATTTTAGATATTATTTCGGAGAAGAAAGCGTCCCTTCCCAGAAAGCAGTGAATGGTGGCGGAGTATATGGAGAAAAATCCCCAGGTCATGTCCTACATTACGCTGCGGGAACTCAGCAGTAGTCAGGAGGTGACGGAGATCACGGTGCTCAAGACGTGCCAGTCCCTCGGATTTGACGGCTTCAATGAACTGAAATATGAGTTCCGGAAGAATTCAATCGCAAAGCGGAAGACAGATGTACTGGATGAGAAAAATTTTTACACTGAGAGTATTCCGGAGTATGAGTCGGAGGACGAGCGGAAGTTCCTGAAAGAAGTGGGCGAGAGTGAGGTGCAGATGACGGCACAGTTCTGGGAGGAAGTCAATCTCACCGATATTTTCCGGGCTGCGGGGATGCTGCTTAGCAAGAAAAAGATCTATATTTGCGGCAGAGGTATCTCGTATCTTCTGGCACAGTGTATGGTCGCCTATCTGTATGGATGTGACTGCTATGCCAGCGTAGTCAATACCGAGCTGAATGAAGAGGTATACGGCGTACTCTCTGAGCTGAACGAAGATGCGGTCATGGTAGCCGTTTCTTTTCCGGACTATTATTTTATGACATTGAAACTTGCAGAGTACGCAAAGAATAATCACACGATGATTCTGGCCATCACTGATGACCCGAAAGCAGAAGTGGCGGAACTGGCAGACCTCACACTGGCGGCACCGTCCATGACACGGGCATTTCTGAACACCTTGTCCACGCCGATGTTTCTTGTCAATCTGCTGGTGTCAGCCGTCAAGATTCGTAAAAAGGACAAAAAGAACCCACAAAAAGAGCGGAAGATCAATGATCTTCTGGAATCATAGAGAGCCAAAGAACAGGCAGGATTCTCTCCAAATGAGAGGATCCTGCTTTTTCTGTGAGACGAGAAAAATTAGATGGTTTGCACAAAACGTATCGAGAAAAACTGTAAATAATATAGTATTTGCAATCCGCCTTTGTTTATATATAGACAATATATAGTAAGTGCTATACTTATAAAAATATAAACAAGTAATCTTATTACAGGAGGAGGTACACATGAAAAAGAAATTGTTATCAGTCCTGATCGCAGGTGTTCTTGTGGGTTCCCTTGCGGCATGTGGAGGCGGAGACAAAAAAGTGCAAAAAGTGATGTCGAAGTAGACGGCAACCAGCTAGATGCGGATCAACATTATAACACGTATATGTCCGCGGATCCGACGACATTGGACAGTGTCAAAGGAAATGACACATACGGCTGGAGTGTCCTTTTGAACATTATGGAGCCGCTGACAAGAATGGACGAACAGGACGGGGAGACCGTGAGAGTCCCGGCAGGTGCAAAAAGCTGGGAGTCCAACGACGACGGCACTGTTTGGACCTTTACCTTAAACGACAACAAATGGTCAGACGGAGAGCCGGTGACAGCCGAGGATTATGTATACGGTATCAAGCGGACTTTGGATCCGGAATCCGGCTCTTTGAACTCGTATCTGATTACCTGTATTAAAAACGGAAAGGCTGTCAACAACGGGGAAATGTCTGTGGACGAGCTTGGCGTCAAGGCAGTGGATGACAAGACACTGAAGATCACACTGGAACAGCCAACGCCTTATTTCCTTTCTCTAACGGACACAAGAGCGATGCTCCCGGAAAGACAGGATATCGTGGAGAAGTACGGGGATACTTACGGGGCAGAGGCTGGCAACATCGTGTGCAACGGACCGTTTAAGATGGATACCTGGACACACAACTCCGAGATTACGATCAGCAAAAATGACAACTACTGGGATGCAGATTCCGTACATCTGGATAAGGTGACATGGAAGATCATCCAGGAAGAGACGACCGTTTACAATTCCTTTGACAGTGGATCTCTTGACACCTGTTCTTCCGGTACACCGGAATGGATCGACCGCTTCTCAAAAAAAGACGGAGTGAAAAGTCTGGAATATGAAAACACTACGCTGAGATGCCACTTCTTCAACACAAAGGATGAATTGTTCCAAAACGAAAATATCCGTAAGGCATTTACCTATGCGATGGACAGAGAGGATATCAACAGCACCATTTATTTTGACACGCATAAGCCATCCTACAGCTGGGTAATGGGTCCGGTGAGTACAGGGGAAAACGGCTCCTACAGAGAACAGGTCGGCGAGACCCCGCTGAAAGATATCATGGCAAATCAGGATCCAAAAGAACTGCTCTTAAAAGGAATGGAAGAGCTGGGGCTTGGAGATGATCCGTCCCAGATTACCGTGACCTTAAGCGTAGGAGGAACGACACAGTGGCTTAGAACTTATGGCGAGTATTTCCAGCAAAAATATGAAGACGTGCTTGGCGTGAAGATTGAGCTGGAGCAGAATGAATGGGGAACGTTCCAGTCCAAGATCAACTCCGGTGACTACCAGATGGGTTACATGTCCTGGACAATCGACTACAACGATCCGATTTCCATGCTGGAAATTATGAAATCTGATGCCGGATCCATCCCGACTTTCTGGGTAAATGAAGAGTATGACAAACTCATTACCCAGGCTTCCAAAGAGATGGATGAAGCGAAACGGACCGAGCTTTACAAACAGGCGGAGCAGATTCTTCTCGAAGAATGTCCGGTCTGCCCGGTGACAAACGAAGTGTACCATGGATTTGTTTATTCTTACGTGAAGAACATTTCGACAAGCCCGTTCAACACGATGGGCATGAAGAAAGTCTACACAAGCGGAAGATAGCAGACCGAAAGCCAGCCGCCGCCACGTATGAACTGGCGGCGGCTCTTTCTCTATCATTAGGAGGCATGACATGAAGAAATACATAGCAAAACGAGTTATTTATATGTTGATTACCATGCTGATTATTACAGCGGCAACCTTTTTCCTGATGCACAGTATCCCGGGAGATCCTTTGTCCTACATGGCAAGAAACCTTCCGGAGCAGACGAGGGAAAATTATTATGCGACCTATGGGCTTGATAAGCCGGTCTATGAGCAGTTCGCAATTTTTATGAAAAATCTTGTGACAGAAGGAAGTTTTGGAGAATCGCTTCGGTATCCTGGGCGTTCCATCACCGATACGATCCTGCAAAATTCTCAGGTGTCTGTCGTACCAGGCGGGCTTGCCCTGGTGTTTGGCCTGATCATCGGTGTGATCCTTGGAATTATCGCAGCCTTAAAGAAGAATAAATGGCCGGATTACATCGTGATGTTTATTGCCATCGTGGGAATTACCGTTCCGGTGTTTATTCTCGCTTCCTTATTCCAGTATGTCTTTGCGGTGAAACTTCAGGTACTGCCGACCCAGGGATGGGGGCAGCCATCCAACATCATTATGCCTGCGGTGGTTATGAGTTTCGGCACCATTGCCACCTACGCCCGGTATGTAAAATCCAACATGCTGGACGTCATGGGACAGGACTACATTCTGACTGCCGAGGCAAAAGGGGTGAGCAGATTCAATGTCATCCGTAAGCACGTACTCAGAAATGCATTTTTACCGTGTATCACACTTCTGGGCGGACAGATCTCCGGCATTTTTACCGGGTCTTTCGTAGTGGAGAAGATCTTTGGTATTCCAGGACTTGGATTTTACTACATCAGTTCCATCAACGACCGTGATTATACGATGATTATCGGTACGACGATCTTTGCGGCGGGATTGTTCATTCTGGCGCAGCTTATCATCGACATCGCATACAGTCTTCTTGATCCGAGAATCCGTGTACAGTAGGAGGTAGGTTATGACAGCAGAAAGCAAAAGAAACGAAGCAATGATACCGGACATACCGGACGAGAAATTCCGCGTCATCGGGATTGACGAGAATGCAGGGGAGACCCTTGCCAGGAAGCGAATCGGCTACTGGCAGGATGCGTGGCGCAGATTCAAGGAAAATAAGATCGCCCTGGTGGCAGCGATCATTCTGATTGTGCTCATCTTTTTTATTCTCTTCGGACCGGCAATCAGCGGCTATGAATTTGAAGAAATTGACTCCAATGCCATCAACCAGGGACCAAGCGCAGCGCACTGGTTTGGAACAGACAATCTGGGATGAGATCTATTTGCCCGTGTATGGCAGGCAGGAAGAGTCTCTCTCATCATCGGATTGGTGGGCGCCTTTGTGGCAAGTATCGTGGGCTCCATCTACGGTGGGATTGCAGCGTACTTTGGCGGCGTGGTGGACGACGTGATGATGCGGATCGTGGAGATCCTTTTAAGTGTTCCGTATCTGTTGATCGTCATTTTGATCTCTGTCGTCACCGACAGCAAGAGCCTTGGCACCATGCTGGTGGCACTGACGCTGACCGGTTGGTGCGGGATCGCAAGGATTGTCCGGGGACAGATGTTACAGCTTAAATCTCAGGAATTTGTCTTGGCAGCCAACGCCCTTGGGGTGTCGCCGATGAAGACGATTCTGAAACATATGATTCCGAACACGATGAGCCTGATTATCGTTGCCATCACCTTTGATATCCCGGGATACATTTTCTCGGAGGCGTTCTTAAGCTATGTGGGACTTGGCATCCAGGCTCCGCAGACAAGCTGGGGAGCGCTTTCCACGGCGGCACAGCAGAACTTTATGTTTTATCCGTACCAGCTTTTGTTTCCGGCAATTATGATTGCGCTGACGATGCTGTCCTTTACCCTATTGGGGGACGGGCTTCGTGACGCGCTGGATCCGAAGCAGAGAAAATAATAGGGGGGAACGAAGATGGAAAACAAAGAGAATATCCTGGAGGTGGAAAACCTTCAAGTATCATTTCATACTTATGCAGGGGAAGTCAAAGCAGTCCGCGGCGTCAGCTTTTCATTGAGCCGCGGCGAGACTCTGGCGTTCGTAGGAGAGTCCGGATGCGGGAAATCGGTCACAGCCAAATCGATTATGCGGCTGTTAAAGCCGCCGGTAGCAGAGATTAAGCCGGAATCCAAAATCATCTGTGACGAAAAAGACGTCATGAAGATGAGCGGAAAAGAGATCTACGCACTCCGTGGGGACGAGATCAGTATGATCTTTCAGGATCCGATGACCTCCTTAAACCCGACGATGAAAGTCGGAAAACAGATCATGGAAAGCCTGATGCTGCACCGTAATATGAAGAAAGCCGAGGCACGGAAAGAGGCGATTCGTATGCTTAAAATGGTCAACATTCCAAGCGCAGAAAAACGGGTGGACAATTATCCACATGAAATGTCCGGTGGGATGCGCCAGAGAGTTATGATCGCTATGGCGCTTGCCTGCAACCCGAAGATTCTCATTGCCGATGAGCCGACCACGGCGCTGGACGTGACGATCCAGGCACAGATCCTGGAGCGGGGGACCGCAAAAGAGATTTTCTACGAGAGCAAACATCCGTATACATGGGCGCTGTTAAGCTCTGTGCCGAAAAAGGGAGATGCGTCCAAAGAAGAGTTGTACGCTCTGAAAGGAACGCCGCCGGATCTGATTCTTCCACTAAATGAGTGCCCGTTTGCATCCAGGTGTGAATACTGCATGGAAATCTGTAAGGAGCAGAATCCGATGGAGACCAGTTTAAGCGATACCCATAAAGTATCCTGCTGGTTGATGTATCCAAAGGCGCCGAAAGTGAAGTCCTTTTACGACAGGGAGGAAAGATAATGGGAGAAAAGATGGAAACGAAGAAAGTGGAATATATTTTGGAGGCAATCGATCTGTGCAAATACTTCAAGGCAGGAAGAAAGCAATATGTCAAAGCGGTCGATCACGTCAATATTCGCATGAGACATGGGGAAACACTGGGGCTGGTTGGTGAGTCCGGCTGTGGGAAGACAACCACCGGGCAGACAACCACCGGGCAGACAATGATCCGGTTGTATGAGCCTACCTCGGGGAAGATTCTTTTTGAGGGGCAGGATATTTCCAGGCTGAGAGGAAAAGAACTACTTCATTTTAAAAAGAATGTCCAAATCATATTCCAGGACCCTTACGCATCCCTGGATCCGCGAATGACGATCGGGGAGATTATCTCTGAGGGGATGGATGTTCACATGAAGCTCTCCGACAGAGAAAAGGAGTCCCGTGTCAATGAGCTTCTTCTGAAAGTCGGATTGAACACCGAGTATGCCAACCGGTTTGCCCATGAGCTTTCCGGGAGACAAAGACAGAGAATCGGGATCGCCAGAGCCCTGGCAGTGGAGCCCAAATTTATTGTCTGCGATGAGCCGATCTCGGCACTGGACGTATCCATCCAGGCGCAGGTGGTGAATCTTTTGATGAGGCTGCAAAAGGAAATGGGACTGACGTATTTGTTTATTTCTCACGATCTGTCCATGATCCAGCATATCTCGGACCGGGTGGGCGTCATGTACCTGGGATCCATCGTGGAGCTAGCACCGAAGCAGCCGATCTATTCCGTGCCGAAACATCCGTACACACAGGCACTGATCTCTGCCATTCCGGTGGCAGACCCGGAAGCGGACACAGAGACAGGACGGATCAAGCTGGAGGGGGAGGTACCAAGCCCGCTGAATCCACCAGGCGGATGTAAATTTCGGACCAGGTGCCGGTATGCGACAGAACGGTGCGCCAACGAAAGCCCCCAGTTAAGAGAAGTAGAACCGGATCACTTTGTGGCGTGCCACCTCTACGACAATTAAGGAGAAAAGACAGACAATGATATCGAATGAGCTGGCGGAAAAGATCCTGGACTATGCGATGACGCGTGGAGGAGATTACGCCGAAATCTTTGAAGAGGAAAGGGAGTACACAAAAATTGGCATAGCAGGAAAGGAGACGCCCACCATCCTGGCAGGGCAGGAAGCAGGTCTGGGAGTACGAATCCTAAAAGGAACGAAAAGCTGCTATCTGACCTTTTCTCATCCGGAGGAGGGCGTGCTTTTTCGGAAGATGAAAGGGGCGCTCTCAGACTGGAACGATCGGGCACATATAAGAACATTCAGCGGTAAAGATAGCTTCCCCAAAAGGCAGCAGGTGTTTCGGACGAATGTCAGCCGGAGGACTTCCCACCAGGAGACTGTCGGGATCTTACGGGGAATCGTTCACGCCGGGGAAGAGGAGGCCTCTTGTATCGTGCGGATGCAGACATCCTGTATCCAGGACCGATAGCAGGTCTGTATCAGAAATACAGAAGAATGCAATGTTCTGGATGAGCGGTGTAACACAAGACTCTTTGTCCAGGCGTTTGCTAAGGATAGCTGTGAGGCGGTACAGAGTTATACAGGACCTGGCATTTTGGGCGGGATGGAACTTTTTGACTCTATGGATGCCAAGGAGACGGCAAGAAACACGGCAGAATCAGCAGCCACCTTGCTCCATGCAAGACCTTGTCCGACAGGGCGGATGCCGGTGATTGTCGCAAATGGGTTTGGTGGGCTGCTCTTTCACGAGGCGTGCGGTCATTCATTGGAAGCGACCAATATGGCAGATGGCGGATCCGAGTTTTCCGGCAGGATCGGGGAGCAGATTGCCTCCCCCAAAGTCACGCTGGTGGACGATGGAAGGAGGCCGGGAGCGTGGGGATCTCTTCATATCGATGACGAGGGTATTCCGACAAGGCGCAACGTGCTGATAGAGAATGGGATCTTAAAAGGATGTCTCGTGGATCGGCTGGATGGCAGAAGATTGGGGATGCCACCGACCGGATCCGCCAGGAGAGAAACGTACCGTTTTGCTCCGGCGGCAAGAATGACGAATACCTTTTTGATGCCGGGAGAGGATGATCCTAAGGAGATGATCCGCTCTGTGATGTTTGGATTGTATGTGAAAAATATTCATGCCGGGTCTGTAAATCCGGTTACCGGAGAATTCAATTTTCACACCAACGAAACATTTCTGATTGAAAACGGGCGGATTGTATGTCCGGTACATGACGCCACTCTGATTGGAACCGGGAGAGAAATCTTAAACCAGGTAGAGATGGTCGGAACAGATGCTGCCATGGGGCAGGGGTTTTGCTATGCCGGAAGCGGCGCCATCTATATCGGGGCAGGTCAGCCGACAGTCAAGATCGGAAAGATGACGGTGGGAGGAGATCAGGTATGACAAAAATAGAAGAAACAGAGAATGTATTTTTCGCTCTTGGAACAGCATTAAAAGCGGAGGGCTTTAAAGCCATTCGCTTTTACCGGATTCGGACAAGGAGGCAGCTCTTTTCAGTCGTTGGCAGAGAAGACCTGCGGCGGGAAGAGGCAGATGATACCATGTACAGTATCGAAGCTGTATACGAAGGAAATCGATGCCGGATCTATACGAATCACCTGGAAGAGACCGAAAATGTCATTTGGATGCTGCAAAAGACCGCCAAAGTGTATGGGGAGGCATCAGGCAGGGCGGTTTGCTACATCTCGCGGGAGTGGGAGCAGAAGACGTTTTGTTGGGATGAACCCCATATGATCACAGAAACATTGAGACAAGTGCGGAAGATGGCGGAAGAATCCCGGATGATAACGCATGTGTCCCGCTGTACCTACGAACAGGTTTGCCGGGATATCCAGATGGTGGACGAAGAGATGCATATGATCTGTGACCGGGACGGCTATCATTGCTTTACATTCGGAGTAGTCGCTGAAGCAAATGGTTCAAGGGCAAGTACCACAGATTGTATTTACGGAAGTCATCTGTCCGGGATGGATGTCACATCCTGTGTCCGGCGTGTCATCCGGGAGGCGAAAGCCTCTGTCGGTGGCGGGAAACTACCGTCCGGCAGGTATCCGCTCATCCTTGGCGGCAAGGTTGCAGCAGAATTGCTGGATGCTTACCTGGGCGCATTTTTTGCAGGAAATCTTCAGAAAGACGAAAGCCCGCTTTGCGGAAAGGAGAACATGCAGATTGCCGCACCGGGGCTTTGGCTGCGGGAAGTGCCAGGATGGAGCAGGGGGAAGAGTCTGCGGACAGTGGATGATGAGGGCAACGCTGTCACAGAAAAAGATTTGATCCGGGACGGCGTGTTTTGTCAGCCTTTGTATAATGAAGAAACAGCGAAAAAGGCGGGGGTGGAAAGTACAGGGAATGGCTTTCACCCTGGGATCCGGGAGGATGTGCAAACCGGGGTCACAACACTGGTACTCGGCATGGAAGAGAAAAATATCACGACACGAAATTGCTTGGAAGAAGCGATGGGAGAGGGACTTCTCATCACCCACGTGGATGGTGTCTTTGCGGGAACTGACGCAAGGACAGGTAAATTTTCCCTCATTGCGGGCAGACGACGTATCCGGGCTGGGAAAGAGGCAGAGCCATTTAGGGAAGTGACGATTTCCGGCGACTTTTTTGAAGTACTCCGCCAGGTGCGGCAGGTCGGTGATGAGGTCTTTGTGACAGGAGCGGCAGCGGCAAGCGTACTGGTTCCAGATCTTATGACAGGAGAGCTGACCGTATCGGGAACATAAAGAAAATAGAGGAGGAAACAGGACATGGAACAGTATATAGAACCATATTTATCATGGATATTAGAAAAATTGCAGGAGCTGACTGCCATCGACAGCCCATCAGGATATACCACCGGGTGAGTGCATATCTGATGGAAGAATACTGGAAGATGGGGTATGAACCTGTATCCACGCAGAAAGGCGGAGTACTTGTAACACTTGGCGGCGGAAAAGCCAAAGAGGTGCAGGATCAAAGTGAACCGTCCAGACAGGAGGGCGCTATTCTGACGGCTGCCCATGTGGATACCCTGGGAGCCGTCGTTGCGGAAGTCAAAGTCAATGGAAGACTTCGCCTTTCACCGATCGGCGCCGTGAGCGCACACATTTTGGAGACGGAAAACTGTCGGGTTTGCACAAGATTCGGGGAAGTCTACGAGGGCACATGTCAGCTCGTCAATGCGTCTTATCATGTGAACGGAGAATTCAACCAGATTGTCCGCAACTATCAGAATATCGAGATTGTGCTGGATGAGGATGTGGCTTCGGCAGAAGATGTGAAAAAGCTTGGGATCGATAATGGAGATTACGTCTGCTTTGATCCGGTTACGAAGATTACAAAGAGCGGATACATCAAAAGCAGATTTTTGGATGACAAACTGAGCGCTGCCATTTTGATGGGGTATGCCAAGTATCTCAAAGAGACTGGGAAGACTCCAAAGCGTAAGGTATATCAGTATTTTACCGTATTTGAAGAAATCGGGCACGGGGCAAGCGCCTCAGTCCAGGCAGATGTTACGGATGTGCTTTCCGTGGATATGGGATGTGTAGGAGAGGGGCTTTCCTGCACTGAAAAGGAAGTCTCCATCTGTACGAAAGACAGCGGTGGACCGTATCACTATGGGCTTACGACAGAGCTTGTCAAGGCGGCAAGAGAAGCCGGGGTTTCCTACGCACTGGATGTGTATCCGTTCTATACATCCGACGTGGAGGCAACTTTAAAAAGCGGATACGATGTACGGCACGCACTCATCGGACCTGGTGTCTATGCCTCCCACGGATACGAAAGAAGTCACGTGGACGGTGTGAAAAATACGTTCCATCTGCTTTGTGCATATCTGGGAACAAAATAGAAAAGAGAAAAGAAGAGACAGAAGAATCAGGAAATGGCAGGATCCGGGGTAAGCCCCTGCGGTGCTGCTTTTTCTTGTACCAAAACGAAAAGTCGAGTATAATGGGCGGTAAGAGAAGCAATGAGGAAAGACCGGATTTGCAATATAAAAGGGGAAACATCGATGAAGAAAAATGATTTTATTACACTGGAAATAGAGGATATAGGAGTAGGCGGAGAAGGGATTGGAAAAGCTGAAGGCGTGACATTCTTTGTTAAAGACGCCATTGTCGGGGATGTGATTGAGGCGAGAATCACTAAATTAAAAAAGCACTATGGTTATGCCAGACTGATGAAGATTTTAAAGCCATCCGGTAAAAGAAAAGAAGCAAAATGTCCGGTGGCACGTCAGTGCGGCGGATGCCAGATTCAGGAGATGGATTATGGTGAGCAACTAAAATTTAAGGAACGAAAAGTACGAAACAACCTAGAGCGGATTGGAGGATTTGACCGGGCGTTTCTGGGTCGGGTGATGGAACCGATCTGTGGCATGGAAGAACCGTTCCGCTATCGGAATAAGGCACAATACCCCATCGGAACTGACCGGGAGGGCTACCCGGTGGCGGGATTTTATGCCGGACGAACCCACCAGATCATCCCGAATATGGTGTGCGCCCTGGGAAAAGAAATCAATACCCAAGTGCTGGAAGTAGTACTGGATTTTATGAGAGAATTTCAGATTCCTGCGTACAGTGAGGAAACCGGGAGAGGACTACTTCGCCACGTGCTCATTCGTACCGGTTTTCACACAGGGGAGATCATGGTCTGCTTCATCGTAAATGGTACCAGAATCCCTCATACGGATGAACTAACCGGGCGTCTTAGAAAACTTCCCGGCATGACAAGCATCACAATGAATATCAACTGTGATAATACGAACGTCATCATGGGAAAAGAAATCCGGCTGCTCTGGGGAAAAGAGTATATCACGGATTATATTGGAGAAATCAAATATCAGATTTCTCCGCTGTCTTTTTATCAGGTCAATCCGGTGCAGACGGAAGTGCTTTATGGTCTTGCATGCGAGTACGCAGGACTGACAGGAAACGAGACGGTATGGGATCTCTACTGCGGAATCGGTACCATTTCTTTGTTCCTTGCCGGAAAGGCAAAACAGGTCTACGGTGTGGAGATTATACCGCAGGCCATCGAGGACGCCCGGAAAAACGCTGACATCAACGGAATTGAAAATGCGGAGTTTTATGCAGGAAAAGCCGAGGAAGTCCTGCCAGATTATTACCGAAAGTATGAAACAGAACATCCGGAAGAACACGCACATGCGGATGTGATCGTGGTGGATCCGCCGAGGAAAGGGTGTGATCAGCGGCTGTTGGAGACGATGGTACGGATGGAAGCGAAACGGATCGTATATGTGAGTTGCGACTCCGCAACACTGGCAAGAGATCTGAAATATCTGTGCGGAAATGGATATGAGATGAAAAAAGTGAGGACAGTGGATATGTTTCCACATACGGTGCATGTGGAGACTGTCGCTCTGCTGACGAAAAAAGCTCAGTAAATCAAAGGGTTCTGCCGATTAAGGACAAAAATGGATGTGTGTTTCAGTTTCCGCAGAATGGCAATGCGGAAACTGATTTACCCAGGGGGATAGGCTGCTGAGTAGAGCGAAAATTATCTTTTGGCAAAAGTAAATTTTTTGGCGAAACGGGAAAAATGATAAAGACTGTATAGATTTGAATTATTGAATATAAAATGAGTGTTTGAGGGAAAGTCTAGCATTACATTTTTCTGACTGAAATCTTGCAATGATGTTTTTGGCTAAAGTTCCAAATAGTAAAGGGATGTTTGTACATAAAAATTGAAAAGCTAAATTGAAAATTGAATATACCAATTTTTTGATTGACAAACAGTTGGATTTGCGATATAATATTAACATCTATTAGTATGTTGTAATAAAAATGCGTGGAGGAATACCCGATGGCGGTAAGTTATAGAAAGCTTTGGAAGTTGCTTATTGACAAAGATATGAAGAAAAAAGATCTTAGATTGTCATCCAGAATTAGCACAAATGCATTGGCTAAGCTTGGGAAAAACGAGAGAGTGACAACGGATGTGATTGATAAAATTTGTTGCGCTTTGAATTGCGATGTCGGTGATATCATGGAAATAGTCGATGAGGAGCAAAACAATACCGTTCAAGGAGGGGCAGTCGATGAACATAGACCTTCTTAAAAATTATTTTTCTAAAGAAAACTGGGGGAAGCATGATCTGAGAGCGTTAAAAGGGGAACTTCTAAAATGTGCGCAGGAGAAACAGAAATGCTTCATGCCATTGGACAAAAATACTTATTCGGGTAATCCGATTCAGTTAATTGACTTTTTTTGCGGTGCTGGAGGGACTTCGCTTGGATTTGCATCAATAAATGAAATTATACCGGCGTTTAATTTTTTGGGTGGTTGTGATATCAATAAGGCTTCGGCAGAGAGTTATGCACATAATTATGGGACGCCTGTCATAAACCGTGACATTATTGAGCTTGCACAGAATGAGAAAATGCTTAAGGAGTTTCTCGACAACATTGGGTATGATAAAAGCAAACCGACCGTTCTGATTGGGTGTGCACCATGTCAAGGTTTTACATCACATAGAAAAAAGCATTGGAACGAAGAAGATGATATAAGGAATAATCTGGTTAATGTTTTTGCGGAAATCGTGAGTTATATTCAGCCTATTGCATTTATTATGGAAAATGTTCCTGAATTTTTATCAAACAGATACTGGAATTATTTTTCAGCAGCAAAGGAGCATTTTCTTCAAGACGGATACATTGTCAAGGAAAACATTTATAATGCAGCTTCATTTGGTGTCCCGCAGGAACGGTTTCGTTCAATTGTGATTGGTATGAAAAAGAATTTTTTGTTGCCTGAAGGATATCTTGAACCAAGTGATTATAGAACGGTACGGGAAGCAATTGGAGGATTAAATCCTGTACATGCAGGTGTGGCTGATCCGGGAGATCCCATGCACAAGAGTGCGGCGCATAAAAAGAGCACGATTGAAGTGCTTAAGCAAGTCCCGCATGATGGAGGAAATAGGCCGGCGGGTGTAGGTCCTGCTTGCCTTGACAGGACGAAAGGATTCTCAGATACCTATGGACGGCTGTACTGGGATCGTCCTTCAATTACGATAACTCATTACGCGCGTAATCCGGCGAGTGGAAGATATACTCATCCGGTGCAGGACAGAGGGCTTACAGCAAGAGAAGCTGCGTTGTTGCAGAGCTTTCCAATCGGATTTGAATTTATGGGAAAATCGGATGACATTTACCGACAAATAGGTGAAGCTGTTCCACCTCTCTTTGCAACGGGTATAGCATCGAATATTTTGATTGAGATGATGTCGTCGGAGCCGACAAGCAAGGAATTGGAAAACAGCCCTAAATCCATAGAGGAGCCCGTCAGCAGTTCTTATTCAAGCGTTATTGCCGGAATAAAAATCAAGCGAAAAGAGGAGTAGTATGTCTGAATATACTTGTGTTGACAGCTTTTGCGGAGCAGGAGGACTTGGTCTTGGATTACAGCAAGCCGGATTGGATATCCGTTTAAGTTTTGACATCGATGATATATGCATTAAGACAATAAAAGAAAACGAAAAGTATTTTAGCCATCCTGCACTTGTTGCAGATATCACTGACATGTTGAAGGGGAAGGCTTTGGAAATATGTAAAATGGAAAGGGGCGAACTGTTTCTTCTTGCAGGAGGTCCACCTTGTCAAGGATTTTCGATCCAAAGACGGGGAAGCGATATTGATTCTCGAAATCAACTGGTTTTTAAATACGCACAGCTTGTTAATGAGCTGTACCCTAAATACTTTGTTATGGAGAATGTTACTGGAATTGCCGGGAAACGCGGGAAAACGATTCTTGAACAGTTAATAGATGAGTTAAAAGGCATCGGATATGAGGTGCATATAAACCTTTTGGATGCTCAAGATTATGGTGTTCCGCAAAGGAGAAAGAGATACATTATCGTTGGGGAAAGAACGGATATGGGTGTTTATTATGTATATCCAAAACCGAACGGAGAGCATCGTACCGTTAGAGATACAATCGGCTCATTGCCAGAGCCTCTGATGGACGGGAGTGATTATCCCGGTATTCCTTTGCATCGAAGAGATAAGCTTTCAGATATTAATTTAAAACGAATTCGAGCATTAAAACCAGGACAGGGACGCGAATATTTGCCGGAAGATCTTCTTGCCGATTGCCACAAAATAGACAGTTCTGTTATTGGATATAGGAATGTCTACGGAAGGATGGAATGGGATGACGTCGCACCTACAATTACAGCAAGATTCGACAGCTTTACTCGAGGAAAATTCGGACATCCCGATCAAGACAGAAGCGTTTCATTAAGAGAGGGAGCCTTACTGCAAACATTTCCGATGGATTTTAGGTTTACAGGAAATAAAGTTGATATAGCAAGACAGATCGGCAATGCCGTTCCTCCTACATTAGCTGAACAAATCGGCAGAAGCATTATTGAGTGTTATAAGAGAAGAGAGGAAGAGTAATGTCATATAATTCGATTCTTAAAGCGTACTTGAAAGCCCTTCAAGAGCAGTACAAAAACGCAACGAACAGTAGGCAGTATACGGCTGAATTATCGTATCGAATGCCGCTTGATACAATGGAAAGGGCTCTTGCAAAGGAGTTTAATCCTGATGATGATATAGATGTCATTCTAGAACCGACAACGCAGGGCAGAGTTGGGCGGCCGGACTGGCGTATTCATAACAAGGATACTATGGGCATTTATGGATACATTGAAGGAAAAGGACTTTCGGAGGAACCTTTTGATACAAGACCGTATGCTGCTCAAATAAAAAAGTACCTTACATTAGGGCATAAGCTTATCATCACGGATGGTATTGACTTTGTGTTTTGTATGGATAGGGATAGGGAGCCTACGGTTATTTCCATTATAGACAAAGACAAAATGCGTACAAGGGATTGGTCTGCTCAAAAGGTCGATGCACGATTTGAAGTTTATATGCGCGAGTTTTTTAAGAATCCGTCTCCACAACAAGTTAACGAAGCAAAGCTGGTAGAACTTGTTGCGGTAAGAACAAGAATGCTGGCTGATGATATTTTAGAATTGGTCAATATTCCTCTTGAGGAAGCTATGAACGAGAATGAGCGCGAAGTTATAGTATTGCTTCAAGGTATGCGAGAACTGGTTTACAACCATAATGATTCAAATTTAAGAACTGGCGAAGTTTTCGCTGATTTTACAGCGCAGGTGATAATGTTTTGCTTGCTTTATGCTCATAGAGTGCTATGTGCATCGGAAGATTCGCCTGCTGAAAAAGAACGAAAGATCAATGCTTATATCAAAGAGGATTTGTCAGAAGGAGAAGCGTTAACGCCGTTTAGAAATCTTATGCTGTATCTGCGGGATCATGCTGACAAGAGTTTCTTTATTAACCAACGTATTGACGAATGTATAAAATTTTTGTCATTTATTAAAATGACGGATCAACAATTGCTGAATCCGGATTATCATCAACTTTTTGAATTGTTTCTTTCAAAATATGATGCAAAGTCCCGCTTTGATTTCGGCGCATATTATACTCCTAAGGTTCTTGCGGATTTTGTTGTTAAGTTAGTAAACTATGTTGTCGCAGAAAATTTTCCGGGGAAGAGCATATATGACGATGGAAACACCATTGTAGATCCGTGTTGCGGCACAGGTTCTTTTATGGAGGCATTAATTAGTCACGATCCCGGTAACGGATCATATAACCTTTGTGGAATCGAAATTCTTCCCGCTCCGTATATGCTTGCGAATTATCGAATGGCTGTACTGGAGAAACAAAATGGTAAGAAAAACAACAAGATTAAAATTCTTCTTGCCAACACGCTAAGCAACAGTGTATTTAACGGAGAAGCAAATGAGGACTCCATTGAAGGGCGAGAACTTCTGCAGGCTAACAAGATTTCAGCCTTGCCGTTGAAACTTGTAATAGGGAATCCACCGTGTTCGGACACTTTGCGTGAGAATATATCTGATGATTTTTCTATCATTAATGGGCTTATGGAGGATTTTAGACCGCCAGAGGCAATGCGCCGCGGAAGACAGAATATCCAGAAACAAATTAATAATCCGTTTATGCAGTTTTTGAGATGGAGTTGTAAGAAACTGTTGGATTCACAAAATCATTCTGTACTTGCACTTATTGTTCCACTGTCATTTTTGGAAGCAGAGTCCTATAAATATGCAAGAAAATACCTTTGTGAGCACTTTTCAGATGTTTGGGCAGTTGCTGTAGATGCCGATGCGAGGACGGGAGTGCGCAGCGACAGTTTGTTTCACACGCTTCAAGGCCGTGCTGTGATTGTGTTGACAAGGAAATACGGGGATGATGCGCCTATTAGAGTGGTTCACTATTGCGATTATTCGCATAGTATGCGAGGCAATAAGGAACGTTTGTTAAGCGATGATATTTCGAATATAGCGTCAAGATTTGAAGAGTACGGCATTGATACGGATACGGTTGCGTTTTCTCCTGTTAAACCTTTTGACACTGAAATGTATAAAAAGTTCTGGCCGGTCAGTAATGAAAACGGGCAGAATGCTATTTTTTTAAATCATTGTTCTGGAATTAAATTAGCGCCTACGGCGATTTTTACTCATGTTAAGGCGCCTATGCTAAAAAGAAGAAGCAGGGAGATTGCTTTAAACGGTGCTTCTGAAGCCAGCGTTTGGTTTTCAAAGCAAGATAGACCGCCAAAGGAGGAAAAAATAGTTGCATTCCAAAATGCTTTGAATGGCTGTGGAGACAAACGGGTTATGGATCAGATGCTTACAGAGAATATTCATTCTTATTCGTTCAGACCGTTTCTAACCTCGAATGTTTTGCTGTGGAAAGAAGTATTGCTGAAATATAGTCGCATTGGTGGAGGCGGGACAAGATTACGTCCGGAAATCATCAAAGCTTATTCGGATCAGAATACTGTCGGATTCGCAATGGCGCATGCGCCAAAAGACTTGAATCCGACGCTCTCTCAATTTGTATCATTTTGTTGGTATTATCCGGATAATGATATGTGTACAAGAGGCAATTCGCATATTTATATGAATCAATATCCCAATAGACAAGGAGGCATGTCAACTAACATTGCTCCTGAAATATTGAGTGCGGTTGTCTCCATGATCGGGATGTCTGAAGAAACTGCCGCTAAGAAAATTGTATTTTATGTATATGCGGTAATGTGTTCTCAAGTATATTTGGATGATTTTGAAGGAGCTCTTTTTACTGTGAATCAGTCAGACAAGAGGGCGAGAGTACCTGTTGTGTCAGATAAGGAACTCTTTTTGAATATATCGGAAATAGGAAAGAGCATTGCTGATTTGGAAAAAGTTGATTTTAGCCCCGAAAACATTCTTGGCTTTGATTACGATTTCCTCATGCAATCAGTTCCTGCTGGATTTCAGATTAAAAATGTTCCGCATCCGTTTGATGCGGAAAATGAATTGTTGCTATTAACGGATGGAAATAGAACAATAAAAGTTTATTGTCCGCTTTCACTCCAGCGGCTTAATATTTCCGGATATGATGTTATTAAGGCAGTATGGCTGAAGTTTAACTCTTATGATTTTACTCATTGTGAGTTTACGGGGGATGATATGAGGAGATTGCTTGACTTTCTTAATACGATTGCAATTCATGAAAAATATGTCGAGAAACTTGATGAAATGATTGCGCCAATATTAAATGGGGTTGTGCCGCTAGTTGTAAACGAGGATTAATAGGATGACAAGGATATGGACAAATTTTCAAAGGAAAAACGGAGTGATATCATGTCGCATGTTCGCGGCAAAAACACGAAACCGGAAGAAGCGATAAGAAAATACTTGTTTTCAAAAGGATTTAGATATCGTAAAAATGATAAGAGATATCCTGGGAAACCGGACATTGTGCTCCCGAAGTATCATACGGTAATTTTTGTAAACGGTTGTTTCTGGCATCAGCATCCGGGGTGCAAATCTGCTGCATTGCCGGAAACGAACCGTGATTATTGGAAGGCGAAACTTCAAAGAAATGTTGAACGTGACGCTGTACAAATTCGTCAGCTTGAGGAGATGGGGTGGTATGTAATCGTTTTATGGGAATGTGAGATATCCAGTAAATCCAAACGAAAGGAACGATTAATATCCCTTGTCAATGAAATAGAACATCATTAATTTTACTGCGATGAAAATGATGTCGGTCCGGAGAAATATAAAAAAACTGCGGTTTCGTTCTTGCACATGAATATTTATGAGAAACAGAATAAAGGGGGTTAGAAATTGGCATTTAGAGTAATTAATCCTAAATTTTATATCTAATTTTTGATTATCCTCATAAATATTATACATTCAAGCATTTTGAAGTATAGAAAATCATTCATTTTACCACGAATTTACCACGATTGAATGAGCCTTGATATGATAATAAAACAGCACTAAAAAGACACCATTGACCTACGAGGTGTCTTTTATTAAAAAACAGTCAATCCTAAGACTCACTGCTTTGTATATATAGATATGAAATTGTAAAACTAGAAGCCGTTTATTTTTTCTTTTTAGGTTTTGGCGTTGGTAGTTCATCATACATCACATCAAATAACCCCGTCAGAAAATCTTTATTATCAACTTCTTCCACCAATAACATTTCTTTGGCATTTTCGCATGGAATTTCATAAGTAACTGTCGACATATAAGAAATTGCAGACTTTGTTGGTTTTACCAGTAACCTATCATCATATATACCGCCAACGATTTTTCCACGATAATAGATAATAAATTCTCCCATCATTGCACGATATGTTATTTAGAAAAAATAATAATTAAAAATTGATGAATAGTGACAAATAAAAGAAGGGATGATCTCCCTCCTTTTTAATTGATATGAAGCTGTGTTTTAAGAGCGTCTTGAAGAACTTGTGAAAAATTAATATTTTTTTCTAATGCGGCAGAGTTAAGCCATGCCGGCAAAGTAACAGTCCGATTTACAGATTTGTTTACTTGAGCCATACGAATAGATGGCATATACACATCAATTAATACTGCACGTTCATTTTCTTCTGTACGAATTTGAGAAAGCGGGGTCGGAGCCGGGATCTCTTCTTTATCTTCTTCCATTCCGAAAAGAACAATTCCAAGAAGCTCACGGGCCGAAAGAAGAGCGTCATCGTCATTGATCCCACTTGTAGCGCAATCTAAATCTGGGAACACCACAGATATTTCTTCGCCATTTTCATAAGTAAAAATAGCAGGATAAAAGTATCGTTCAACTTTTTTCATGTGATAACCTCCTTAAAATGAATGTCAGGAGAGAGGGGCTATCTAAAGCGTAGCCCCGATTGCCTTTCAATACTGTCAAGAGTTTTGCGAGGTATGTCTTTGTCTGGATGTTTTACCGTTACTCGCCCCTTTTTGGTTGGGTGCTTAAATTGGTGATGACTTCCAACTACATTGACTTGATACCATCCATCGGCTTGAAGAGCCTTGATGACTTCTCTTGATGAATAACTTTTCATGTATGATACCCTCCTGACAATATAAATTATAACAAATATAATTATATTTGTCAAAGAAAATAACAAATATTATAATATTTGTTAAAAGGAACAAAACAAGAATTATCACATTGTGACTCCCTCCGAGGGCATACACTTCGGAGGGAGAAAATATTGTATCATCTTTGGCTTTTCTTTCATCCTAATAATGTTTTCTTATTAATCTTTACATTTTTGTTTGTAACAAATTTGTGACAAAAGTGCCGAAAAACGGCGTAAATACGTTATATTTTCATAATAGCAAATTATCCATATTCAATAGGGTTCGATCATTATCTTTATAAAGAAACAAAAGATAAAAGAGGATTGAATAAGACGAACTACGTTTATTATTTCTTAATGTTAGGGGTTATGATTTTATGTCCGTTTCTTGTAATATGTTTTAATCATTACTTGGGTTATCTATATAATTTGACATGGATTCACAAAGTTGCTTTTATTATTATTGAAGTATTTACATTTTTTGTAAGCAGATTGTATGTAAAGAGAATTTTATCCTATGCGAACGAAAAGGATGCTGTCTATTGTCGGAAAGTAGAATAGTTACTGAAAAAAGCGTTCACAGATCTTACATCCTACCTTGCGGTACAAAGAGAACTGTGTTACAATAAATAATCAAATAAGAGAAAGCGATGAAGAGAACCAGTAGGTATCTGAAGTTGTTACAGAGAGTCCCGTTTGCTGAGAGTGGATACAAGGAAAGATATTTTGAGAATTCAAAGTTCCTGCAAAGGAATCGAATAACGCCTTGGAGCTGCATACCGACTGCATTGATTGGCAATGCTGAGACTATGATGGGAGCGCCCATTACAGCGCAGGAGTATCGATGGCTATCTGTACTTTTTCTGAGTCTGCATAGATGTCCGTACTTATCGAGGTTTATGTTGTGAGACACAGACGAACTAAGGTGGCACCACGGATTTGATCCGTCCTTGGAAACAGGGACGGATTTTTTATATTAGCTACCGCTTACAATTCGGGGATGTGTCTTTTGGCGTTCCCGTTAATGATGCTCAGAAATCCGTTCCGCTAAACTATTTTTTGAAAGGAAAGATGCAGTATGAGCAAAAAAAGTATGAAAATCAAAGAGTTGTTCTCAGGACAAGCAACGCAAATCGAGGGAGAAGTAACAGTTCGAGGCTGGATCCGAAACCACCGTAAGCAGAAGAATATGGGATTTATCGAATTATATGATGGAAGTTGTTTCAAATCATTGCAGTTGGTCTACACAGCAGAGCAAGATGCGGATGGGAAACTGAAAGGATTACGCAACGGCGCGTGCATTGAGGTAACAGGTATTGTACAACCCGGATTTCAAAAGGAGCTGATTGAGCTGAATGTGAAAGATGTTTTGCTTCTGGGTGACTGCACGGAGGACTATCCGTTACAGCCAAAGCGCCATTCGATTGAATTCTTACGGGAAAATGCTTATCTTCGGCCAAGAACGCGATTATTCCAGGCTGTATTTCGTGTCAGAAGTGTAGCGGCACAGGCGATCCATACCTATTTTACAGAAAGAGGATTTCTGTATGTAAATACTCCTTTGATTACCGCAAATGACGCGGAGGGGGCGGGAAATACCTTTACGGTCACGACGCTGGATATAGCCGATGTGAAATCCGGCGACAAAAAGACTTTTGAGGAAATATGTAAGGATGATTTTTTCGGAAGGCATGCTTCCCTGGCAGTGACCGGGCAGCTTGAAGCAGAAGTATTTGCGATGGCATTTGGCGATGTGTACACTTTTGGACCTACGTTTCGGGCGGAACATTCGAATACCAAGACTCATGCGGCGGAGTTCTGGATGATCGAGCCGGAGATGGCATTCTGTGATCTGGAACAGTTGATGGATGTGGAGGAGGATTTCCTGAAAACGATTCTTGTATATATTATAGAGAAATGCGATGATGAATTGACGTTTCTGGAAAACTTTACAAAACTGCCGCTCAGAGAGAGAATGAAGAAAGTGATACACTCCCAAATTGCCAGAGTGAGCCATAAGGAAGCAATTCGTATTTTGAGAGAATCCGGCGAACAGTTTGAGTTTGAACCAAAGTACGGTGAAGATACTGCCAAAGAGCATGAGAAATATCTTACGGAAAAACATTTCAAGGCGCCTGTCTTTATCTATGATTGGCCAAAGGACATCAAAGCATTTTATATGTATCAAAATGATGATGAACAGACAGTTGGAGCGGTGGATCTGCTTGTGCCTGGTGCTGGCGAACTGATGGGCGGCAGCCAGAGAGAAACAAGATACGACCGTTTGCTGGCAAGAATGAACGAACTTGGTATTTCCGCTGATAGTATGTGGTGGTATCTGAATCTGTGCAGATACGGCGCCTGTGAGCATGCAGGATTTGGCATGGGTTTTGAACGCTTATTGATCTATGTGACCGGGATGGAAAATATCAGAGACGTCATTCCATTTCACAGAACACAGGGAAACTGTGAATATTAACATTTGTTGTGTAAAGATGGATAGCTGCTAAAATAGAGGTAGAAATATGTTATTGACAGAAAGGAGTTCGCAATGGTTCTACAAACTGAAAGATTGATTCTTCGTCCGTGGAGAGAATCGGACGTGGAATCCCTATTTCAATATGCAAGTGATCCGGATGTGGGGCCGGCTGCCGGATGGCCGCAGCACCAAAGTCTGGAAGAGAGCAAAGAGGTCATCCAAAATGTTTTTTGTGGGAAAGAATGTTATGCGATATGCCTGAAAGAAGATGATATTGCTATCGGCAGTATCGAGCTGATGCTTAACGGCCATACAAATCTGACGACACGGGACGATGAGTGTGAGCTGGGCTATTGGCTCGGTAAGCCGTTTTGGGGACAAGGCATGATGCCGGAGGCAGCGTCGGAGCTTATTCGCCGCGGCTTTGAGGATATCGGTATGGCCAGAATCTGGTGTGCTTATTATGCCGGAAATGAGAAATCAAAGCGTGTGCAGGAAAAGGTTGGTTTTCGCTATCAATGGACAACGGAAAATGTTGACGTTCCGCTCCTGCATGAAATTCGTACAGAACATGTGAACAGTATGACAAAAAAAGAATGGCTGAAACGAAACGTATAAGGAAGGCGGTGCCAATGATGTTCGAAATCCCTATTACGGAATTCAAGAATTTAAAAATCGGGAATATGGAAAATACAGATGCGGGAACGGGCTGTACGGTATTTCTCTTTGAAAAGGGAGCTCCGGCCGGACTTGATGTACGGGGAGGAGGACCGGCATCAGAAGAAAGCGAGTTGTTAAAGCCAATGGCGGCGGCGGAAAAGATCCATGCCATTGTGCTATCCGGTGGAAGTGCGTTTGGGCTGGAAGTTTCAAATGGAGTGAGGGAGTATCTGGAGGAACGAGATATCGGGTTCGATGTGGGCGTCACAAAAGTTCCTCTGGTCTGCCAATCCTGTCTGTTTGACCTGAGTGTGGGGGACGAAAGGATTCGTCCTGATAAGAAGATGGGATATTGCGCTTGTGAAAATGCTGAGGTTTTCAACTATCAGGATGGAAATTATGGCGCAGGTACAGGCGCTACAGTCGGGAAGCTAAAGGGTATGGATTTCTGTATGAAATCCGGAATCGGAAGCTATGCGGTAAAGTCAGGCGCCCTGATGGCGGGCGCTGTTGTTGCTGTCAATTCGCTTGGAGACGTCTATGATTGGAAGACAGGTCAGAAAGTAGCCGGACTGTTAGCGGAGAACAAGAGAAGTTTTGGTGATTCTGAGATGGAACTGCTGAATATCAATGAAGTGATGGATAATAAATTCGTAGGAAATACAACGATCGCCGTATTTTTTACAAATGCCAGATTTGATAAGACAAAGCTTGGAAAGATTGCCGGAATGGCACATGACGGCTATGCCCGTTCCATCCGCCCGGTTCACACTACTGCAGATGGAGACAGTATTTATGCGGTATCGCTTGGCGAGGTCAACGCAGATCTGGATGTGGTCGGTACTTTAGCCGCAAGGGTGATCTCGGAGGCGATTATAAGAGCAGTGGAACATGCCGACAGTGCTTACGGATATCCGGCGACGAGGGAACTGTTGACGAAGAAGTAAGCATTTTCGACCTATGTATTCAGGAGCCCGTCTGTGGGCTCCTTTCTCATTTCATAGGAACGCAGTTTCCTATGAAATGAGAAACGCTCCGTACGGATCGCACTGCGGCGGAGTGGAAGCTGCCGCTGAAGCGACCCGCCGCAGGCGGAGAATCCTGCCAAACAGGATTCTTTTTTATAATTTTTTCTGTTGTTTTATTTTACGCTTTGGGAAAATTTCTGTTTTGCTTCCATGATTTTTTTCTCTTCCGCCGGAGGAGTTTCATACATACCACGCTGGTGCATCATATTAAATACATCGGTGGAAATAGAGTGTTCTTGCTCCAAAATTTTCATCATGGTTCCTCTCAGATCGTCGTGGACACATTCTCCGGCAAAGGTATTAAATTTTTCTGTAGTAGATTTTTGTGTGGAAAGACCGTCTCCTAAAATTTCTTTGTCTGTAAAATCCTGCATCGTCATACCTCCTATTTCAAATACTCATATAAAGCATTAAAATGTCCCTGATGTTGTTGGGATATCTGTTCAAATTTCTGCTGAATTTCCGAATCATTAGTCTGCTTTGCTAACATAGAGAATTTCTTTGTTAATAATTGTTCGTCCGCAAGCAGATCATTCAGAGCGGACAGCTCTTTTTCTGACAACTGTGCCATGGTGGTGACCTCCTTTATCGATTATTCTTACAATAATAGGGTGTACGAAAATTCAGTTTCTATTCGGATTTTATTGCACTTCCTGCGAATTGGCTGTGGAAAAGAAGAAAAATTTGATGATCCTGTCTATCCATTTTTTTCGTATTTTGGTAAACTGGAGAAAAAGATTTCAGAATGATGTTGCAGATCTGGAGAAGAAAAGGGGGTTAAAATGAACGAAAAGCAACGAACTACTTCTACGGAATCCCATACCCTTACCGCCGCCAAAGTCTTACTTTTTGAGGCGGGGAAACAAAATCCGGGGCCGTGGATCCGGCACAGTGAGTTTGTGGCGGAGGCGGCAGGAAAAATTGCGTCGCAATGTCCGGATTTGGATGTGGAACAGGCGGTGATATGTGGATTGTTACATGATATTGGCCGTAGGTATGGAGTTACATATCTGGCACATGTTTACGATGGTTACCGTTACCTGATGGAGCTTGGCTGGGAAAGAGCCGCCAGAGTAGCGCTGAGTCATTCGTTCAATTTGCGGCAGATGGAAGATTATATTGGCAAGTTTGATCTGGAAGACGAGGATCAGAAGGTGTTGGAGGAGCTGCTTGGGAACATGGAATATGATGAGTATGATTATCTGATTCAACTTTGTGACGCGATTGCCACAGCAGAGGGAATTGTGCCGCTTAACGAACGAATGAATGACGTGAAAAGCCGGTATGGATATTATCCGCAGGAAAAGTGGGACAGAAATATAGCGTTAAAAGAATACTTTGAGAAGAAGATGGGAAAGCCGCTGTATGAAGTTGTAATGTGAAAAAAGAAAAAGAAGCCGGGAGAAGAATCCATGATTAGGAAGACATGGATTCCTCCGCGGCTTCTTTTGGGGATGGCGCGTTTTTATGCGAGCGTCCGAATTCCGGTCACTTTATAGCCTTCTTCGGTAACGGCTGCTTTCAGCATCTCATCGGTAACGGTTTCCGGTACGGAAAGTGTCGCGGTTTTTGCCTCAAGACTGACAGTAACGTCAGCGGCGCCTTCGATGGCGTTCAGTGCGTTGGTGACGTGTTTCACGCAATTTGGACACATCATGCCTTCTACAGAGAGTTCTTTTTTCATTGTGGTACCTCCTTGTGTTTGATTCATTTTATTTTGACAGCAGTCATCCAGGGAGGAAGCTTCCTCGCGGGAGACATGTTCTGCTATCGTCGTGTGCGTGACAACAACGGATTCAGAGGTGGACCCGATATCAGCCGGTGTGGTTGCTGTTCCGTGCTTTGGTTTGAAGAAGCGCAGGCGCAGAGCGTTGCTCACAACAAAGACGGAACTGAAGCTCATGGCGAGGGCGGCGATCATCGGATTCATCTTCAGACCGAAAGCGGCATAGTAGCATCCGGCCGCAACCGGTATGCCGATAATATTATAGAAGAAAGCCCAGAAGAGGTTTTCTTTGATATTGCGGATGGTTGCTTTGCTCAGTTCAATAGCGCCTGCAACATCCAACAAATCGTTTTTCATCAGAACAATATCGGCGGATTCCATCGCCACATCTGTTCCGGCGCCAATGGCAATTCCTACATCTGCTCTGGCAAGGGCCGGAGCGTCGTTGATGCCATCGCCGACCATGGCAGTCTTTTTGCCGCTCTTTTGGAGGCGGCGGATTTCCTGTTCCTTATCCTCCGGGAGGACTTCAGCGATGACACGATCCACACCGACCTGGCGGCGGATAGCCTCAGCGGTCTTTTTGTGATCTCCGGTGAGCATGACGACTTCAATCCCCATATCCTGCAATTCTTTAACGGCTTGACGACTTGTCGGTTTTACTACGTCTGCCACGGCGATGATGCCGATCAGTTTTCCGGCTCCCGCAAAGTATAATGGCGTCTTCCCCTCGGAAGCCATGCGATCTTGGAGCTGTTCAAGAGCAGTACCATGAATGTTAAATGCATCCATCATTTTCTGATTTCCGGCAAGGTACTCTATGCCTTCGATCATTCCTCTGATGCCCTGTCCTGGTATCTGGCGGAAATTATGGACAGGGAGGTAGGAGATCTTTTGTTTTTCTGCTTCTGCCACAATGGCGCGGCCAAGTGGATGCTCCGAAAGTTTTTCCAGAGAGGCGGCTATCTGCAAAAGTCGTGTCTTTGGTATGTCAGGTTCGCAGACAAGATCCGTGACTACTGGTTCACCCCGGGTGATGGTGCCTGTTTTGTCCATGACAACGGTTTGGACGCAATGAGCAGTCTCCAAAGCTTCGGCGGATTTGATCAGAATACCACCGGCAGCGCCCCGCCCGGTTCCGACCATGATTGCGGTCGGCGTGGCCAGTCCGAGAGCACACGGACAGGAGACAACCAGAACGGAGACGGCAATGGTGAGGGCAAATTCAAAAGTGGCGCCGCAGATCATCCACACAACAGCCGAGATGATAGCGATTACAATGACAATTGGGACGAAGACGCCGGCTACCTTATCTGCCAGCTTGGCAATGGGTGCTTTGGAGCTAGTTGCTTCATCGACGAGACGGATAATCTGTGCCAGGGCGGTTTCCTCCCCGACTTTGGTTGCCTGCATCTGGAAGTATCCGCTTTTATTAACGGTAGCGCCGATGACTTTATCGCCGGCCTGCTTATCCACCGGGATGGATTCTCCAGTTATGGCCGATTCATCAATGGAGGCCGTACCGTCCGTGAGAATTCCGTCCACCGGGATGGATTCTCCAGCCTTGACAATCAGGATATCGTCTTTTTCTACCTCTTCTATCGGAATGATGGACTCCACACCATTCCGGAGTATCGTAGCGGTCTTTGGCGCAAGATTCAGAAGCTTATTGATGGCGTCAGATGTTTTCCCTTTTGCGCGGGCTTCCAAAAACTTGCCGAGGGTAATCAGCGTCAGAATCGTTCCGGCGCCCTCGAAGTAAAGGTCGTGGGAAAACTGGTGCACGAGATCCACATTTCCGTGTCCAAAGCCATACGCGATTTTATACAGCGCGTAGACGCCATAAACGAGGGAGGCCCCGGAACCGAGGGCGATCAGGGAATCCATGTTTGGCGAGCGGTGAAGCAGCGTCTTAAATCCGACACGGAAGTATTTGGAATTGATAAATACGACCGGAATCAAAAGTAAAAACTGGGTGAACGCGTAAATCATAGAATTTTCCATTCCCAAAAAATATCCCGGCAGTGGCCAGCCGAGCATCTTTCCCATGGAAATGTAAAAGAGGGGAACGGTGAAGACGAAGGACCAGATGACCCGACGCTTCATAGTCTCGTACTCTTTTTTGGCTGCGTTAGCGGAAACAGACTGCTCTGTAGACACGTTGGTTGCCTTTTTCTGGCTGCCTGTCAGAAGGGAGGCGCCGTATCCGGCCTTCTCTACGGCCTGAATAATATCGGTGCCAGTTAATGTCTTTTCATCATATTGAACAACCATACTGTTTTTCAGAAGGTTGACCGAACACTCTTTCATACCGGGAAGAGCCGAGACTGCTTTTTCCACACGGGAAGAGCAGGCAGCACAGCTCATGCCGGTCACATTGTATTTTTCCTGCATATCGATTCTCCTTTCTGGCCGTACCACTTTTATTACCATACACGGCCATTTCATTTCTATGCTGGTTGCGTACACATATACGGGGTATATGTATATGCATGATTCTAGTATAATCCAAAACAGAGTTGTTTGACTTGCCCGATTGGAAGTAAAATTAGCCCAAATGGAAGAAGACACACAGAAAAAGGACAGACATCCGCTGCTAGTCTGTCCTTTTTCTGTCGTACGGTAAAGTCCCCTCCCTGTATTTTTTCCGATAGGTGCTTGGTGTAAGGTTGGTGAAGTCCTTGAATGTCTTGGTAAATTTCCCCTGTGTCTCATACCCGATTTTGGCGGCAATCTCGGCGATACTCTCGTCAGTATGCTGCAATAGCTCCATCGCCTTGTGAATTCGGTAGTCTTTCATATAGGTAGCAATCGGCATACCGTAGACACCCTTGAATGTCTCTTTTAGAGAGGATGTATTGATCAGATATTGCCGGGAAAGTTCCTCAATCGTATAGCGGCGGTCCAGGTGTTCGGTGAGCTGATGATGGATTTCCTGCATCAAGGCGGTCTGCCGGGACTGATATTGGGCAAGTCCGGAGTCTTCCGGGGACAGGCGGGAGAGAAACAGAAGCAGCTCCTGGACTTTCAGCCGGAAATACGGTAGACGGAGATGTTCCGGGAGGCCGTAAAGAGGTCGGAAGATTCCATCGATATCTGGGCTGGCCGGAAAGGCGGTGGATGTATCGCCACGGCAGAAAAGCCGGTCTATGCGGTTGATATCCAGACCAGCGTCCTCAAGTACAGGTGGAAGATGGTCCGAGAGATTTTTTAAATGAATAAAAATACTGATTCCCTCGCAGTATCCAAGAGGAAACGCCATAACGGAATCGGCACAGCAGTCGGTACTCTGGAGGGAGAGGTCTCCACTTCCCAGATAAACAGAAGTCCCGCTATGGAAATTCCAGCCGATGCGCCCCAGGTGACAGTGAGTGATTTCCAGGATATGCTGGTCGGCGTTGTGGCGAAAAGATACTTGATCCGCCAGAAAGAGATTCAGCGAGAGATGGATGCCGGGAAAGACCTGGTAGATATCCATCCGACCTTTGCCGGACGTCCGTGTCTGGAAAGAATCCATAAACAGACTGGATCTTTTGGTGTCTGCCGGGTGTTGTTTTACCATGAATGTGCCTCCCGGAATGTGGCAGAGGTGTGAGGCAATCTGAAGTAACGGTTCATTCTTCATTTATGCGTCCTCCTTTTGTCTGTCGTCAATGGAATAAGGGCAGGAAATCTCAATAGCCTGCTCGATCATATGGTGGAGCATCTGTGCCTGTACCGTGTCAGCAGCCTTATAATAGACCTCTTTACCCTCCCGGCGGCTGATGATCAGTCCGGTCATTTTCAGTTGCTTGAGATGATGGGAGACTGCCGGACTGCTCATTTCCATAAGGGAAGAGATATTGATGACACATTCTTCGCAGTGGCAGAGCAGCCAGAAGATCCGCACCCGGCTCAGATCTCCCATTTGTTTAAATAGATCCGCCACAATCTGGAACGCTTCCGGTCCAGGAATCTGTTCGCACATCTGCTCGAATTTCTGGCCATGGTCATGGGGTAATGTTTTCATAAGTCAAGCCTCCTTTGCTACTGCATTTACTATAACAGTCCACAGTCAAGAAAACAAGGAGCCAAGGGAGCAAAATTAAGAAACTGTTTTTGCCCAAATGGAAATAGATTTGACCGGTTTGGAAGGGATTCTGTTAAGCCCATTGACCGTGGCAGCAGTTGTGATAAGATAGAGACAACAATTAAACGATTGCTTAATTGAATAATAGTAAAAGAAAGGAAAGAGTGAAAAGATGAAGAAGAGTTATAAAATTGACGTGGACTGTGCAAACTGTGCAAATAAGATGGAGGATGCCGCAAAGCGTACCCCCGGAGTGAAAGACGCAGTAGTAAACTTCATGCTTTTGAAGATGAATGTGGAGTTTGAGGATGGAGAGAATCCGAAAGACGTGATGCAGGAAGTTCTGAAAAACTGTAAGAAAGTAGAATCCGACTGTGAAATCTTTCTGTAGAAGATTTCCTTCGGAAAAGGCACCGTGGAGAGCTGTTTCTGCGGTGCGTTTCTTAGAATCAACATATGAATATATGAACATATATAATAGGAGGAAAAAAGATGAGGAAAAAGCAGAAAATCATGCTCGTTCGGATTCTGGCTGCTGCTGCGCTTTTGATTGCAATGAATTTTGTCCCGGCGCAAGGGTGGATCCGATTTGTACTGTATCTGATTCCATATCTGATCATCGGGTATGATATTTTATGGAAAGCAATCAAAGGGATTAAAAACGGTCAGGTCTTCGACGAGTGTTTTTTGATGGCGGTGGCGACTGTCGGAGCAATAGCCCTGGCACTTTATGAGAAGAGTGGGGATTATAAGGAGGCTATTGCCGTAATGCTGTTTTACCAGGTAGGAGAGTGGTTCCAGAGCTATGCGGTGGGAAAGAGCCGACGCAATATCAGCGATTTGATGGATATCCGGCCTGATTATGCCAATGTGGAGCTGGATGGCAGACTTGAGAAAGTGGATCCAGACGAGGTGGAGATCGGAAGCATGATTATTGTACAACCGGGAGAAAAGGTGCCGATCGATGGTGTGATCGTAGAAGGAGATTCTACTTTAAATACAAGTGCGCTCACAGGAGAAAGTCTTCCAAGGGACGCGAAACCTGGGGATGATATTATCAGCGGATGTATTAATATGACAGGTGTACTGAGAGTCCGGACGACTAGGGAATTTGGGGAGTCGACCGTATCCCGTATTCTGGATCTGGTAGAAAATGCAAGTTCCCGTAAATCAAAATCCGAAGACTTCATATCAAAATTTGCGCGGGTTTATACACCGGCCGTCTGTTATGCGGCACTGGCACTAGCGTTTATGCCACCGCTTGTGCGTATGATTGTACTTGGACTTCCAGCAGGATGGGAAACCTGGATTTACCGGGCGCTGACCTTCCTTGTCATTAGTTGTCCGTGTGCGCTTGTCATCAGTATTCCGCTTAGTTTTTTTGCGGGAATTGGTGGAGCAAGCAATGCGGGAGTTCTGGTGAAGGGATCTAACTATCTGGAAACATTGTCTAAAACCAGGACGGTTGTCTTTGACAAAACAGGTACGCTGACGCAGGGCGTATTTGAAGTGAATGGTATTCATCACAATGAGATAGAAGATCAGAAGCTTCTGGAATATGCGGCGCTTGCGGAGAGTGCGTCTTCTCATCCGATCAGTAAAAGTCTGAAAAAGGCATACGGAAAAGAGATTGACCGGACGCGGGTGACGGATATCCGGGAGATCAGCGGAAACGGCGTCACTGCGCTGGTGGATGGAGTGGAAGTGGCGGCCGGAAACGATAAACTGATGGATCATCTTGGTATTCCGTACAGGAGTTGTCATTCGGTGGGAACGATCATTCACATGGCGGTGAACGGTCAGTATGCAGGACACATCGTGATTTCCGATATTGTGAAACCGCGTGCCAAGGAGGCCGTTCGGATGCTGAAAAGAGCGGGCGTACGTAAGACAGTAATGCTTACCGGGGACGCTAAAAAGGTGGCAGATCAGGTGGCAAAAGACCTGGGAATTGATACAGTGTACAGCGAACTGCTTCCTGCGGATAAAGTAGAGAAAGTGGAGGCGCTTTTGAAAGAACAGCCAGAAAAGGAACAGCTTGCTTTTGTAGGTGACGGTATCAATGACGCTCCGGTTCTTCGGCGGGCGGATATTGGCATTGCCATGGGTGCCATGGGATCGGACGCAGCCATCGAGGCGGCAGACGTGGTTCTGATGGACGACGATCCGATGCAGATTGCAAAAGCCATCCGGATTTCCAGGAAATGCCTTGGCATTGTCTACCAGAATATTGTTTTTGCCATCGGCATCAAGCTGATCTGCCTGTTTCTGGGAGCCATTGGTATCGCAAATATGTGGCTTGCCATTTTTGCGGATGTTGGGGTGATGATCCTGGCGGTACTCAATGCCATCCGGGCGCTCTTTGTAAAAAAGCTGTAGCAAAATGAGGAGGAACAGGATTCCGATATGAAACAGGGAATGGATGAAGGGCTGATCTATGAGATTTTATCTGTGGTGGAGGAAATTCCGGAGGGAAAAGTTGCCACCTACGGTCAGATTGCAAGACTGATCGGCCGGGAGAAAAATGCAAGGCTGGTAGGAAAAGTGCTTGGCATGGCATCGTATTATGGGAACTATCCATGTCACCGAGTAGTAAACCATGCGGGGCGTCTGGC
The DNA here is from genome assembly GCF_001280875.1 of Sellimonas intestinalis. Taxonomy (GTDB): domain Bacteria; phylum Bacillota; class Clostridia; order Lachnospirales; family Lachnospiraceae; genus Sellimonas; species Sellimonas intestinalis. The sequence continues at coordinate 67,702 of NZ_LGAJ01000005.1, forward strand.
ACCAGGCTGGCGGGAGCAGCGGTTTCTGCTGGACGATGAGGATGTTCCATTTAAAGATGAGAACCACGTGGACTTAAAACGCTGCCGTTGGGACTGCTGAGGCCGCATGGCGGTAGGATCAGCGCCCATGCAGTGTACATACAGAAGAAACCTCCGATAAATATATATAGAAAAAGACAATAAAGGAGTTACTGAAACGGTGTTTGTGTTCCTGTTGACAGACGATTGACTTTTAACTGGGGCAAGCTTATAATAAATACAGCTAGATAAATACATATTGAAAGTGGGGTATTAGCAATGGATCAAGCAAAATTAGGAAGAATCTTAACTAAAATGGAAGAGCAGGGAATGCCTCAGATGATCATTTCCGATCCGCCGACCATTTATTACTTAACAGGGAAATGGATTCATCCAGGAGAGAGAATGTTAGCTCTCTATCTGAATGTTAACGGAAATCATAAACTGGTAATCAACAAATTATTCCCACAGGAGAAAGACCTGGGCGTAGAGCTCGTATGGTACGATGATGTTGAGGATGCTGTTGAGATCCTGAGCAAATTCGTTGAGAAGGACAAACCGATCGGTATCGATAAGGTTTGGCCGGCAAGATTCCTTTTAAGACTTCAGGAATTAGGCGCAGGAAGCAAGTTCCTTAATGGTTCCATGATTGTGGATTATGTCAGAATGGTAAAGGATGAGCATGAGCAGCAGTTGATGAGAGAAGCATCTCTTGCAAATGACAAGATCATGGAAGAGCTGATTCCGCTTGTAGTAAAGGGATATACAGAGAATGAGCTGAACGCGAAAGTTCGCGAGATGTACGCAGCGTCCGGACATTCCGGAGTTTCCTTTGATCCTATCACAGCGTACGGAAAATCCGGCGCGGATCCGCATCATGTGACAGATGATACAAAGGGTAAACGTGGTGACAGCGTAGTTCTGGATATCGGTGGTATCTTAAATGATTACTGCTCTGACATGACGAGAACTGTCTTCATCGGAGAGGTTTCCGATAAGGCGAGAGAAGTATACGAGGTTGTTAAAGAAGCACAGCAGAGAGGTATCGATGCGGTAAGACCGGGTGCGAGAATGTGCGACGTAGACCTTGCCTGCCGTAACTACATCACAGAGAAGGGATACGGTGAATACTTTACACATAGAACCGGACATTCCATCGGTATGGAAGACCATGAATATGGCGATGTATCTTCTGTAAATGAAGATATCATTCAGGTCGGACAGGTATTCTCCATCGAGCCTGGTATCTACCTGATGGACGAAGGCATTGGAGTTCGTATTGAGGACCTTGTTATTGTGACAGAGGACGGATGCGAAGTGCTCAACCATTTTACAAAGGATCTGATTGTAGTTCCGGAAGAATAAGTTTAGAATATGTTAAGGCGCGGGTTGATTCCCGCGCCTTACTTTTCAGTATGGAGCTGCTGTTTATTTGATTCTTCTTCCGTAGCAACGAACGGATAGAAGATAGCTTCCCAATGCCAAAATAATGGAGACCGGATAGCTGATCACCAGAAGTAATGTCCGATCGATTGTCAGCAGTTCCAGAACGCCAAAGCCGTAGTACGAGGTGACGTACACCAGGGCTGAAACAGCCGTTACCCCCACATACAGAATGATGCCCTTTCTGGCGCCAAAGAGAAAGTAACCCAGGTATGTAATGGAGAGGAAGGTAAGCCCCACCGGGATTCCTGCAGCCCAGATTTGCAGACCCTCCCTGAAAGTAGTCACCCGGTATCCGTAGACGTAGAGAAAAGACAGTCCAAAGGAGACCAGGAGAAAGAAGCCGATGCACAAAAGGGCCAGAATATATTTGGCAAGGACGATCTGGTGGATCGTCAGCGGATACGTTCTCTCAAGCTTGTAAAAATGGGCGATGTCATCCTGTTCCATGGAAAACTGCAGCATGGAAGTTCCAAGAAGCGGCAGAACGAGTCCGCAGGAGAGGGCGAAAACATATTTCGTCCGGAACACGGCTACCACCACAATCAGCATGATAATACCTAAAATCCAGTTTATCAGATTTTTTCGTATGATATAGTTCTCATAAAAGTCTTTCAGAATAATCCCTTTCATTCCAGTTTCTCTCCTTTTGTGTAAAACAGCATCAGATCTTCCAGGGTTGCCGGAATAATTTCCATGTCCTGGAAAATCTTTGCAAGGGCAAAGCGGTTCTTTACAAGTACTCGGCAGTTGTATTCTTCTTTCCGGTAGAAGACGACATCCGCTGGATTCAGATTACAAAGAAACGAGTTCTTACAGGTAAGAATACCGTACTCATTTTGCAGTTTATCGTATGGCTGGAAGAAGAGAAGCTTCCCTTGATGGAGGAAAGCTACGTAGTCTGCGATTTTGTCCAGGTCACTTGTGATATGAGAAGCGATCAGGACAGTGTGATTTTCCTCCTCACTGAATTCCCGCAGAAGCTCCAGAATCTCGTCCCGGAAGATGGGGTCCAATCCGTTTGTAGCCTCATCCATGATGAGAAATTTCGGATCGTGACTGAATGCGATGGCAAATTCAAGCTTGGTTCGCATCCCGCGGGAAAAGGTCTTGAGGCGCTTTTTTGCCGGAAGTCCAAACCGGTGCAGATAGGAACGAAACATGTTCATATTCCAGTTCGGATACACATAAGACAAGAAACGTCCGATCTGGAGTGGAGTAAAATATTCATCGTAACCGGCATCGTCGAAAATGACAGCCAGATCCGATTTGATCTCGTTTGGCTTCGTTTTCAAATCCCTTCCCAGAATATCCAACCGACTGTAGTCAGAGGGAATGATTCCCAGCATCGTGTTAATCAGAGTTGATTTCCCGGAACCGTTTTCTCCGATAATTCCAAGGATGGTGCCCTGAGGTAAGGAGAAGGAGATCTTGTCCAGTGTAAAGTCTTTATAACGCTTTGTCAGATTTTCAATTACAAGTGCGTGCGTCATGGATTAGTCCTCCCTGTAAATCAATTCAAGTGTAGAGCGCAGCTCATCCAAAGAAAGGCCGTTTTCTCTTGCGAGGCTGACGGCATCTGTGAGGTGTGCTTCAATTCTGCGTAGGTTTTCTTCCCGAATGAAGTCCTGATTCTGCGTAGAAACAAAGGTGCCTTTTGCGGGAACGGTGAGAATAAAACCGTCCCGCTGTAAATCATCGTAGGCACGCTGAGTTGTGATGACGCTGACATGCAGACTTTTAGCAAGTTTACGCATGGAAGGCATGGCCTCCCCGGGCTTTAGTTCTCCCTTCATAATCATCTCTTTTATTTGAGATGTAATCTGTTCATAAATGGGTTTGTCACTGGAGTTGCTCAGAAGGATCTCCACAGTATCACCTTTCTTTCCGACTGTATCTTTATCTTTGTACAGTGTAACTGATAACAAGGCCGGAGTCAAAATTAATTTGACTCAAAGCCGTTTTTTCGGTACAGAGTCAGAAAAAGCAGTGCTGAGATCAACGCTTCCAGGATGAGAACAAGAGTTCCCTTCATCGTTATAGGAGGTTGTCCCTTGTTCAGATTCCCAAGTGCTTCGTAAAGTACTCCTGTGAACAGATATCCAGAGATCGTATCCAGGGTATCGTTCATCTGGGAGAGCATCGGAATTAACATCAGGACGAGCAATAACGGTGTAGTGAGTGTTCCGGCTGTCATCTGGTTTGGTGCGAAGATCCCAAAAATCATACCGGTTATACAACTGATGAGGGAGGATACGGCTGTAACGAAGAGAAATCCTATCCATCCGCCGGGGGTAAAGGAGACTCCGGCAAGAAATACGCACAGAACATTGACAATCATCAGCAGAAGCAAAGCGGGGAGGAGACTACCGATAAAAAACTCCAGGCCGTTGACTGAAGAGGTCATCAGTGTACGCAGGGTATGTTTTTCTTTTTCTTCAGCCAGTGATGCGGCGACACAGTAGATGCCGGTCATGGAGGTATTCATCAAAAGTCCTATGGAAAGGGCATAGCTGCCAAAGTCAAGGTCCGGGTACATATTGGTATAGATCATTTTAAGAAGCCATGTAAATACAAGGGAAAATGCTGGCATAATGATCAGGTTTTTGCTAAAGAGGGTGCGGCTTTTCACCTCCATAATGGCGCTTAATTTTCTAAGATGAATCGTTTTCATGATAAAGACCTCCCTGTTGCAGATAAGAATACGGTTTCCAATGTCGGTTCGCAGGAGTGGATCGTCTCGATCTGATCCTGAGCGAGCCAGTTTGCAATCGCCCGGGCGCTCTCTTCGCTCTGTGCAAGCTCATGTATGCTTCCATCATGGAGACGGACCCGGTACCTCTTGTGGATATTGTGTCTGAGACAGATGTCTTTGGGATTCCCATATTCTACGATAATACCCTCGTTTAAAAGGGCTACATTGTCACAGAGCTTGGCGGCTTCTTCCATATTGTGGGTCGTCAGAAAAATAGCCATTCCCGCATCCTTCAGTTCCAGGAGCATCTTATGGATTTCCATGGAAGTAGCCGGATCCAGTCCGCTGGTCGGCTCATCTAGGAACAGTACCCTCGGACGGTGCAGGATGGCACGGGCCAGAATGAGGCGCTGTGTCTGACCTTTTGAAAGCTTGGCGGCTGCCTTTTTGCGGTGTTCATAGAGACCGATCCGATTTAGAAGCGTCGGAATATTGCTTAAGGGGACATTTAACAGCCGCGCAAAATATTTCAGATTGTCATAGACGGACAAACGTTCATAGACGCCGCTCTCATCCGTGACAATACCGATCTGCTCGTAGATGGATTCGTCGATGTCCTGACAGCGCTTTCCAAGTACATAGGCCTCTCCGGAAGAGGGGCGGAGTTGTCCGATCAGAATTTTGATGGTTGTCGTTTTTCCGGCACCGCTTGGTCCCAGGAAACCAAGAATATGGCCTCGTTCCAAAGTGGCGCTGATATCTTTCAAAACAGGATCTTTCTGAAAGGTTTTGGACAGATGGTGAAAAGAAAGATATTCTGTACTCATAAATCTCACTCCTTGTCTATACTGTACTTAAATGATAAGTGCAGTATAGCATGGACTGACAATTCTGTCAATATATCATATATACAGTTTAGTAAAAAAAATAACTTCTGTTTGACAACAGGAAAAAACAGTGATTAGATAGGAGTATGCATAAAATAAGGAAAGGAAAAAGGGATATGATCAGCAGATATACATATGGGAATTGCATAGAGACAGAAGCAGTTTTGGAAAAGCCGGAGACCGGGGCAGAACCAATGCCTTTCTTTGCGGTAGATACAAAGGAAATGACACTGACATACCAGATGGGCGAAAGCGACCGTGTGTATGGGCTCGGAGAGAACCTGCGGGGAATCAATAAGCGTGGTTGGATCTATGTGAGCAAATGTACGGATGACCCGGAGCATATGGAGGATAAGCGGTCTCTCTATGCCGCTCATAATTTCCTCGTAGTGGATGGACAGGAGACATTTGGTGTGTTTGTAGATGATCCGGGCATTTTGAGTTTCGATATCGGGTATACGAAATCCGACGAGCTGAAAGTGAAAGCATCAGACTGGAACCTGGATGTGTATGTGATTACCGGAACGGATGTAAAGGATATTGTCAGGCAGTTCCGCTGTCTGATCGGACGCAGCTACATTCCGCCACTCTGGGCGTTTGGATATGGACAGAGCCGATGGGGGTACGAAAGCGAGGATGATGTCCGTGAGGTAGTAAAAAGATACCGGGATCTCGACATTCCGCTGGACAGTGTCTACCTGGACATCGATTACATGGAGCGCTATAAGGATTTCACGGTGAATCCGAAGACCTTTCCAAATTTTCCGGATTTCGTGAAAGAAATGAGAGAGGAGCATATTCATTTGGTGCCGATCATCGATGCGGGCGTGAAACAAGAGGAGGGCTATCCGGTCTATGAGGAAGGAATGGCGAAAGGTTATTTCTGTACAAAAGAGGATGGAACACCATTTGTGGCGGCAGTCTGGCCGGGAAAAGCAATGTTTCCGGATATGCTAAATACCGGGGCGAGGGCCTGGTTTGGAAATCAGTATCGATTCCTTCTGGAGCAGGGGATCGAGGGCTTTTGGAATGACATGAACGAGCCGTCTATTTTCTATACGGAGGATCGGCTGAATGAAGTGATGCAAAAGCTGGAGGATTATAAGGGCAAGAATCTGGATCTGCACAGCTTCTTTGAGTTTCAGGGGCTGGTAAGCGGTCTGTCCAACAACGAGGAGGATTATAAGGCATTTTATCACAATATGGACGGTGTGAGGATCCGCCATGACAAGGTACACAACCTCTACGGATACAATATGACAAGAGCGGCGGGGGAGGCGTTCGAGCGTCTGGAACCTGAGAAGCGGATTTTGATGTTCTCTCGTTCGTCCTATATCGGTATGCATCGGTATGGCGGGGTATGGCAGGGAGATAATAAGTCCTGGTGGTCTCACCTGCTTTTGAATGTCAAGATGATGCCGTCTCTTAATATGTGCGGTTTCCTCTATACGGGAGCAGATATTGGCGGATTTGGAGCGGATACGACGGAGGAGCTTCTCATGCGGTGGCTGGAATTTGGTATTTTTACTCCGCTGATGCGGAATCACTCTGCTGCAGGGACGAGACAGCAGGAAGTGTATCAGTTTGAGAAGACGGACGGATTCCGCCATGTGATCAGACTGCGCTACCGGCTGATTCCATATTTGTACAGTGAATACATAAAGGCAGCTTTACGGGACGAAATGATGTTCCGGCCGCTTTCCTTTGACTATCCGGAGGATTCGTATGCTTCACAGGTGGAAGACCAGCTTCTCCTTGGCAATGAGCTGATGCTGGCGCCGGTCTGTGAGCAGAATGCGAGAGGCCGCTACGTCTATCTGCCGGAGGAGATGAAGCTTGTGCGGTTTTTGCAGGATGGGACGATGAAGACAAGGATTTGTCCGGCAGGACATCAGTATATCGATGTACCGTTGACAGATGTGGTCTTTTTTCTGCGTCCGGACTGTTGTATTCCATTGGCAAAGCCGGCTCAGTGCACACAGGAGATCGACTTTGAGAATGTACGCCTTCTTTCCTATGTAAAAGGGAACATGGCATCCTACGAATATTACCACGATGATGGATACGGAAAAGATTATGACAATCCGGATCATATTTCCATTTTGTTTACAACAGAAGAAGGGTAGGGAGAAATAAGATGACAAAAGAAGAACTGACATTAGAAGTTATTGACAGATTAAGGGATGAGTACCCGGATGCGGACTGTACGCTTGACTATAACGAGGCGTGGAAGCTGCTTATCAGTGTACGGCTGGCGGCGCAGTGCACAGACGCCAGGGTCAATGTGGTGGTACAGGATCTCTATGAAAAATACCCGGATATCAATGCGGTGGCGGAGGCTCCTGTGGATAAGATCGAGGAAATTGTACGGCCGTGTGGATTGGGAAAGAGTAAGGCCAGGGATATCAGCGCCTGTATGAAGATACTGAGGGATGAATACGGCGGCCGGGTGCCGGACGATTTTAACGCTCTTTTGAACTTGCCGGGTGTGGGAAGGAAGAGCGCCAATCTCATCATGGGAGATGTCTTCGGAAAACCTGCCATTGTGACGGATACCCATTGTATTCGTCTGGTGAACCGGATCGGCATTGTGGACGGGATAAAAGACCCGAAAAAGGTGGAGATGGAGCTCTGGAAACTAGTGCCGCCAAAAGAAGGGAGCAGTTTCTGCCACCGGCTCGTCTACCACGGCAGGGAGGTATGTACGGCCAGAACAAAACCGTACTGTGACCGTTGCTGTCTGAAAGAGATCTGTGAAAAAAATGGAGTGAAAGGCGAATAAGGGGGGATCCACGGTTTGGTATTTCACTATACTTTTATTCAGTGGGTATTATTTTTCTTCTGTTACTGTCTGATCGGCTGGATTTGGGAGTGCTTCTATGTGTCTGTGAGAAAAAGAGAATGGGTCAACCGGGGATTTCTGCATGGACCGGTACTCCCGATTTATGGAAGCGGGGCGCTCATCGTTCTATTGTGTACGATTTCTGTACGGGATCAGATCGGTCTGATCTTTCTTTTCGGGATGGTGGGAGCCACACTTCTGGAATATGTGACAGGGGCCTGTATGGAACGGCTGTTCCGGGTGCGCTACTGGGATTACAGCCATCTGCCGCTGAATGTTCATGGTTATATTTGCCTGCCCGTCTCTTTAGGATGGGGAGCCTTTTCGGTGTTTCTGGTGCGGGGAATTCATGTGCCGGTTGAGACGCTGGTTCTTGGAATTCCAGACCGGATGGCGGAGATTGTGGCGGTCGTCTGTTCCTCGGTTTTTGCGGTGGATTTTACTCTCTCGTTTGGAGAGGCAATGGATCTGCGGGACCTGCTGGCACGTCTGACAGACAGCAACGAAAAGATCCACAGGCTTCAGAAGAGGCTGGAGGTTGTCTCTGCTTTTGCGGAGGAAGGTGTACTCCAGTATCAGGCAAGACGTGAGGCGAGAAGACTCTCACGGAAAGAATTTCTGGAGGGAATTATGGAACGTCAGCGTGAGAACCGCCGTATAATGCTTGTGGAGCTTATGGAGAAGGTCAACGAGTACATGGAGGCAGGACAGGAAAAGAGAGAGGAGCTTCAGAAAGTGAAAGCCCAGATCGAACAGGAATGGAAAAATATCGGCGCGCTGACAAACCGTTCGGCAAGACGTTCGGCAAGACTTCTGCACCGCAACCCGAATACCGTATCGAAAAAGTACGCGGAGGCGTTGAAGCAGGTGCAGGAAATGCTTAAGAAAAAGAAATAGGAATGAGGAAAAGAAAACATGAAAAAAGAAAAGATATTGACGAATCCATGGGTGGTGGCAGTTTTTGCTATCATCAGTTGTGCCTTGTGGGGAAGCGCCTTCCCGTGCATCAAGATGGGGTACGGCCTTTTACATATCGGTTCTGAGGATGTCAGTACACAAATCCTTTTTGCTGGAGTACGTTTCACTCTGGCTGGGGTGTTAAGCATTGTATTTGAAAGTGTCATCGAAAAAAAGATTCTGCTTCCAAAAAAGAGTTCTATGGGAAATATTTTTAAACTATGTCTGATGCAGACGGTCATCCAGTATCTCTTCTTTTATATTGGACTGGCTCATGCAAGCGGAGTGACCGGATCGATCATCACCGGGACGAATAGTCTATTGGCAATTCTGATTGCCTGCTTCATTTTCCGGCAGGAGAAGATGACGCTTCCGACATTTGTTGGCTGTGTGATCGGATTGGCAGGTGTGGTAATCGCCAATGCCGGCGGAGGCGGGATTGGTACACAGATGCATCTGAACGGGGAGGGATTCGTATTTATTGCGGCCCTGTTCTATGCCATCTCTTCGATTTATCTGAAGCGATATTCTCAAAAGGACGATCCGGTGATGCTGAGCGGATACCAGTTCCTCTTTGGAGGAATCATCCTCTCTGGAATCGGATTTTCTATGGGAGGGAGACTATCGGGATTCACTGTGCCATCGGCGCTGCTTTTGCTATATCTTGGATTTCTGTCGGCCATGGCGTATGCGCTATGGGGGATTCTGCTGAAATATAATCCGGTGTCTAAAGTAGCGATCTACGGATTTACCAATCCGGTGATCGGAGTGCTGTTATCCGCGCTCCTTCTGGGAGAGGGCGGTCAGGCATTTTCAGTGAAAAATCTTTTGGCGCTCCTGTGCGTCTGTATCGGAATCATCGTAGTAAACCTGTGGAAACGACAGGGAGAAGCAAAGGTATAAAGGAAGTTTAAGGAAAGAATCAGGAACATAAGTTCTTTCTTGACAAACAACAGAAAAGCTCATATGTGTGACACACTTGTACGGAGAGTGAATCCTCCGCTGGAAATGAGGAGCTGGATAAGAGGCAGACGAAGTCTGCATTCTTATCCGGCTTTTTTGTTCAATAAAAATAACTTCACTATAATATATTAAAAGAAATAGCAGTGTTGTTATAGAAAATACAAATAAAAACAAAGATTTTTAAGAAATTATCAATTCGACTGGAAATATTTTCTTATGATAAACTATCTATGTAAATCAGGCTGGGTGAAGTCTGAGATAAAAAAGGCAGGGAGTGTGAAGCATGGCGTTAGATAAAAGATCGGGCAGAAAACAGAAAGAAGATTCGGAGGATCTGAGCAAATTGACCAGACAACAACTCCGGGACCTGGAGGCAAGGGAAAAAACCACCGGGCAGAAAGTACTGGACTCGATTATTGTGGTTCTTCCAGTTGTCTGTGGAATGATTGCCATTTTGGAATATATGTTGATTCCAAATGGAAATCAGAATCAGGATATCTATACATATCTTGGACTTCTGATTATTCTGATTGTGGCTTATATCGTTTACATGACGGTAGGAGGCATCAGTAAGCTCAGAGGGAATAAAAACATATTGGAGAAGTGCCGGTATCGAGCGCCGCTTTTTTCAGCGCTGTTTTTACTGTTGGCAGGATATGACTATCTGACGCTGAAAACCGGTGTGTTGACACAGCCGTTTGTGCCGTGTATGAATTATATCCTGAATATTGCCTGGGATGACAAGGCGTATCTGATTGAGAGTACACTGCATACACTGCGACTGCTGTTTCTGGGATACTTTATTGGTGTGTCACTTGGACTGGTGACAGGGATCACATGCGGATACTCAAAGAAGGTCCGCTACTGGATTGATCCCATTATCAAATTTCTGGGGCCGATTCCGACATCCACTTGGATTCCGATTATCATGGTTGTGTCGACGTCGCTGTTTGGCGGTGCCGTATTTATCATTGCTCTTGGGTCCTGGTTTGCTGTGACCGTGGCATCTATGACAGGTATTTCCAATGTGGACAAGGACTTCTTTGAAGCGGCAAGAACGCTTGGCGCCAAGGAAAGACAGCTTGTTTTCCGAGTAGCCATTCCACATGCAATGCCATCCATCTTACAGGGATGTACGCAGGCAATGAGTTCTGCATGTACAGCAATTATGGTTGCGGAGATGATGGGAGTAAAAGCAGGACTTGGCTGGTATATGACATGGGCAAAATCTTGGGCAAGCTATGACAAGATGTTTGCGGCATTATTTGTCATCTGTTTTATCTTCACAGTTGTAACAAAAATCCTGGATTTAATTAAACGGCGGGTACTGCGCTGGCAGAATGGAGTTGTAAAATGATGGCAGAAAACAAGAGAGTTTCTTTGAGACTGGATCATGTCTCAAAGAGTTTTGAAAAAATAGAAACAGATGAAGTAACACATGCGCTGAACGAAATCAACCTGACGATGGAAAGCGGCGAATTCATCAGCCTTGTGGGACCGTCGGGATGTGGAAAATCTACGATTTTAAGGCTGGTGGCCGGACTGATTCAGCCGACGACAGGAAAACTTACCGTGGACGGCAAGACGATCACGGAGCCGTCTCCGGAAAGAGGGATGGTTTTTCAGAAGCCGACGCTCTTTCCATGGCTGACTGTCTGGGATAATATTGCGTTTAGTCTCAGGATGCAGGGTAGATTAAAGGGAAATAAAGACAAAGTCGAGCGAATGATCAAGGTGATTGGCCTGGAAAAATTTCGGAATGATTATCCAGGACAGCTTTCCGGAGGTATGGCACAGAGAGTTGCATTGGTACGTTCGTTGATTAACGAGCCGGATATTCTGCTGCTGGACGAGCCGCTCGGAGCACTCGACGCTTTTACGAGAATGAATATGCAGGATGAGATCCTGAAAATATGGCAGGAAAAAGAACAGCTTGCCATCATGGTTACACATGATGTGGATGAAGCGATTTATATGGGAACACGCGTTATTGTTCTGGACGCAAATCCTGGACGGGTTGTGGCAGATATTCAGATCAAGGAGCCATTTCCGCGGGACCGTTCATCCGATACCTTTGTACAGTACCGGAATGAGATTTTAAACAGACTTCATTTTGCGGGAAGAGGATAATTGTGGTTCTGCAATCCGGAAAAAAGAAGTCGGATTTTAGAATAAATATCAGTAGGAAGGAGAAAAAAATTATGAAAATGAAGAGAATGGCGGCTGCAATGCTGGCAGCCATGATGACAGTATCCCTCGCGGCATGTGGCCAGAGTGGAGACAACACAAAAGAGGCAAGCAAAAAGCAGACGAAAGAAACGACAAAGACAACCGAACGCCCAGAGGCTGTCTCAGAAGAAGACTGGGAGGCAATGCAGAAAGAGCCTGCATTCGGAACAGAGCTCAATTATTTGTTTAACGGCGGAGCCTGCGTATCCGCAAAATACCTTGCGGAAGAGCTGGGATATTATGAAGAGTACGGCATCAACGCAACATATGTTCAGGGCGGGTCTGTTGTGGAGACCGTTGGAACCGGGCAATGTATGTGGGGGACAGACCACATTGCGACTATGCTCGTGCCGGTTACAAACGGTGTCAAAATGACATTCGTATGCGGCGCGCATATTGGGTGTAAATCCATCTATGTGCCGGCAGACAGCGATATTCAGTCGGTAGAAGATCTCAAAGGAAAGACGATTGCGATCCATGATGGAACCGGGAACTCAGATCAGAACATCTGTTATCGTTTATTGGACGAGTACGGTGTTGATCCGACAACAGATGTAGAATTCACCAATATTGAAGACAATGCGGCAACTGTAGCGGGAATGGAAAACGGAGAAGTAGATGCTACGATTTTCTCTGACTACTTTGTAATGGCAAATTATCCGGATGACATGAGGATGATCTGTTCTATCACATACAGTCCAGAATTCCAGGATGAGGCATGTTGTGTAACAGCGATGAACAATGACTTCCTCGAGAAAAATCCGGTTCACGCAAAATATATTGTAAAAGCAATCAAACGTGCCGGAGAATATGCCCGTCTGAATTCTGAGGATGCGGTACAGCTTATGTACGATACGGATAAGATGACTGGTGAACAGGCAGTACAGCAGGAGTTCTGGGATTCCCTGCACTTTGGCCTTTCCGATGCATTCACAGAGCAATCCCTGCGTAAAATTGCGGAGGACTATCTGCGTCTTGGCATTATTACAAAGAAGGATCTGACCGTTGATGAAGTGATGGATATGGCATGGACAGAAATATGTCCGGATTCTGAGATGGGCGATTTGACAGTAGGTGATCCGGTAGAGCCAGACAACGCGGTATTGACAATCCAACAAAAAGAGGAATAATTTCTCCGTTTTAGGAATCTTCGGTAAGGAATAGAGAAAAAATAGATCAACGTGCGGTTCCCGAAAGGGGCCGCACGCTTTTGGCTATGGGGGATGTCCGGTGATGAAAGTTTTAGCACGACCTTGACAAAACAAACGGTTAGTAGTAAATTAACAATTAGTTAGGGGCGACTAATCAAAATTGCGTCTTGAGAAAAAGGAAAGAAGGAATATGCATGGCGGATAGTATTATCTTACTCTTTGTCCTTGTCATCATCATTTTTGCGGTCAAAGGAAGTATCAAACATTTTAAAGGAGAAGGTGGCTGCTGCGGAGGAGGGAGCAAAGGATTGATCAAGGCGGAGAGAAAAAAACTCTTACATCCGAAGATGGGAGAAAAGACCGTCAAGATCTACGGGATGCACTGTGAGCATTGTGCCGATAGAGTTGCCCGAGCCATTAATAAAATCGACGGGGCAGCGGCAAAGGTCAATTACAAAAAGGGGCAGGCTATTGTATCTTATGACCGGGAAATCTCCGATAAAAAGATCCGGGATGCCGTTGAAGAGGCGGGATATAAGGTGACAGGAATACAGTAAATGTATGGAAAAGAGAAATATGTCGCAGTACAGTGTGTGACATATTTCTCTTTGTTTTTCTGAAAAAAGGAAATGATAACTATTTAGCCATACAGTTGAGATTCGGTTTTTTTCGCTGTTTGCGCAGCTAAATCTTCGCTTATAGCCAAGTGCGTTATGTCAGGCCCATGGCTGACTGGTTACAAGAAATGTCCGAATATGCTGGAGAGGGGAGACGGAAACAGGTGAATATGGTATGATAGAGAAAGATTGGTATAGATGGGAGACTGGCGTATGAATAAAGCGATTGTAACATTGAAGAAAGGTGAAGGCCGGATGCTGAAATCCGGAGGAGCCTGGATTTTTGACAATGAGATTGAAAGTGTGATGGGAAATTTTGACGATGGTGATATCGTCCTCGTCCATGATTTTGATGGATATCCGTTGGGACGTGGATTTATCAACCGCCATTCCAAGATATGGGTACGGATGTTGACGAGGAATATCGATCAGGAGATCAACGAGGCGTTTTTCGCGAAAAGGCTTCGGGACGCATGGGAATATCGGAAGAAGACTGTGGATATTTCAAGCTGCCGTATTGTGTTCGGTGAGGCGGATTTCCTGCCGGGAATGGTAATTGACAAGTTTTCGGACGTGTTGGTGTTCCAGGCTTTGGCACTTGGAATTGACAGGTACAAGGAACTGCTGATCCGGATTCTCAGAGAGATTCTTCAGGAGGATGGAATCCGGATACATGGGGTATATGAGCGAAGTGACGCAAAGGAAAGGGAAAAGGAAGGACTTTCTAAGGTCAGCGGATTCTTTGATGGTCAATTTGATACAGATGTAGAGATTGTAGAAAACGGCGTCCGTTACCTTGTGGATGTAAAGGATGGACAAAAGACAGGATTTTTCCTCGATCAGAAATATAATCGTCTGGCAATTCAGAGACTATGTAAGGACGCAAAGGTGCTGGACTGTTTTACTCACACAGGATCCTTTGCGCTTAATGCGGGTATTGCGGGAGCTTCTAGTGTGCTTGGTGTGGACGCGTCGGAGCTGGCGATAAAGCAGGCGGAGAAAAACGCAGAGCTCAACGGACTTTCAGATCGGGTGAGATTTATGAACCGGGATGTATTTGCGCTTTTGCCGGAATTGGAAAAACAGGGGGAGAAATTTGACATGGTGATTCTTGACCCTCCGGCCTTTACCAAGTCACGGAGCTCAGTAAAAAATGCGGTGAAGGGCTATAGAGAGATCAATCTGAGAGGGATGAAGCTTGTAAAGGACGGCGGATTCCTTGCTACCTGTTCCTGTTCACATTTTATGGATTACGAACTGTTTACGAAAACGATCGCCCAGGCGGCGCGAAATGTACATGTGAGACTTCGGCAGGTGGAGTTTAGAACGCAGTCACCGGATCATCCGATTCTTTGGGCTGCGGATGAATCATACTATTTGAAGTTTTATATTTTCCAGGTGTGCCGGGAATATTAAAGGAGGAAAAGAGATGTATTATTTAAAAAACGGGGAATTGACAGTGGAGATCGCTTCTCTGGGGGCGGAGATGAAGTCCTTAAAGGATAACCGCACAGGGCTGGAGTATCTGTGGGAAGGAGATCCGGCTTTCTGGAAACGGACGTCCCCGGTGCTTTTCCCGCTGGTTGGAAATTACCGTGATCAGGAGAGCGTCTATGAGGGTAGGACCGATTGTCTCCAGCCTGATTAGTGAGGGAGGGCTTCTGACAGAGGAGAAAGTGAACTATGTGCTCGAACATCAGGAACTGCAAATTGTGGAGGACTTATTCGCAAAGGATGCCCTTGTGATGGAACATGATCAGGCCCACGAGGTGTCTTTGATTGCTCCGGATGGAAATCCTTATGTAACGGTGGCCTTTGAGGCGCCGCTTTTCGGTATCTGGGCCCCTAAGGGCGGTAAAGCGGCGTTTGTCTGTATCGAGCCGTGGTACGGAAGATGCGACCGGACGAATTTCCAGAAGAAACTGGAAGAACGGGAGTGGGGAAATACTCTGGCATCAGGGGAAAGCTTTGAAGCATCTTATACGATTACGTTAGGCTAGGAAACAGGAATAGCATATACGGCGGACAGAAACAGCATCTGTCCGCAGCTGAATGAATATGTGCGTGAAACACCGAAGAAACCGGTATTTTTTACAGATATTTTCTATACTGGTAATTCCCCCACAAGTCAAAGCATCCGTCTGCCAGGAGGGTGAATCCGAGAAACTGAACGAAAAGAATCGTTGTCTCAAATGGATTGGCGATCAGAGTAATGCCGAGGAGCGCCAGCAAAAGAGCCAGAATCAGGGCTACCCACCATCTGTCGTAGGAAAGTTTCCGAAGGCGGAAAGAGCGCTGGAGGATGTTGACCGCATCCAGCAGTATGACAATTCCCAGAATAAATGGGAGAATGGAGAGGATGATCCGCGGTCGAACGAGGCAGATGATACCGATGACAAGCAGGATGACGCCCAATATGAGATCGGTCTGGAAAGCGGACTCGGATTCTTTGCGGTGAAGGTAGGAAAAAAGCCGTACCCCTCCGTACAGGAGCGCCGCAATGCCGACAAAGACGCAGAAAAGCCGTGTCAGTTCCGATGGTTTCACTAAAAGGACAATGCCAAGCACGATGTAAAGAAATGCCAGTACATTGTGGCTGAAATGTAATGTATGCGTATTGCCTGAGTGTTCATATTTCATGGAAATTACTCCTTTCGATTCCTTCCAGGTCAAAGGGCGGCGTGTATTCCTCCCTGGCACTGGATTTTTCCTGCATGTAGCCATCGGTCAGACCGAGCCGTATGGCTTCATCCAGAACTTTTTCATATTCATAAGTTGTAATACGCCGGTTGATTTCCGGGTAATTTGAGGCATGGTAAAAAGGGGTGTACTGACTTAACAGGCTTAGAAGAAAACTGCCTTTTTCCAAGTGAGTCTTCATCCAGTGCAGAAGCCGGATCGAGTCGTCCTTCTGGCCGGGAAGCACCATGTGCCGCAGGATGACGCCTTTCCGCAGAATGCCATCCTCATCAAAACGTATAGATCCGGTCTGACGGATCATTTCTGTGACGGACTGGGAGGCGTAGACAAAATAGTCTTCTGCCCGGGAGTATTTTCGGGAAATGCCGATATCATAGTATTTCAGATCCGGAAGATAAATATCCACGTAGCCTTCAAGCAGTCTGAGGATCTCCGGCCGTTCGTATCCACTGCAGTTATAGACAACTGGGATCGTCAGCTTATGTTTCACCAGATCCAGCGCCTCGAGGACAGAGGGCAGATAATGATCTGCGGTTACCAGACTGATATTGTGAGCACCCTGACTTTGGAGATCAAGAAAAATGTGGGCAAGATCCTTTATGGAGATGACTTTTCCAACACCTTCCTGGCTGATCGGATAGTTCTGGCAGAAGCAGCACTTCAGTGTGCAGCCGCTGAAAAATACAGTTCCGCTGCCACGGGTACCGCTGATACAAGGTTCCTCCCAAAAATGAAGAGCGGCACGGGCCGCTGTAAGCATTTCTGTACATCCACAGACTCCCCTCCTTTTTGTACGGTCAATGCCGCACATCCTTGGACAGAGGGTGCAGTTTTTGTACAAGGATTGAAGATCTGTTATGGCGGGGTGTCGCTGGCTTGACATGATCAGAACTCCTTTCTTCTTAATTATAGACTTTTCCTGGTCAATTCTTTCCACATTTTATAAACAATGCCCGGTTACAGCAGCATCCGGAGCTGTTCTTCTACTGTCTCTGTCTGATGAGCCGCATAGCGTTCCACCCCCTCGGCACAATTTGCCATGGCGTAGCTGTGAGGAGTAAACGAAAGCATTTCGATGTCATTATACTGATCTCCGAATGTCATACACTCGTCCGGAAGGACGCCAAGGTGGGACGCAATCGCTTTTAACCCCATGCCCTTATCGGCGTTTGGCGCAATAAAATCAAACCAGATATTTCCGGACGTTACGATTTTGATCCGGTCTTTATATTTACCCCGAAAATAATCAAAGGAAAGATGAGCACCGTCAAAATTGCAGATGGCGACTTTGAGACAGAGAGCGTCTAGCGTTGTCAGATCCTCCACCATCTCCACATCATAGCGCACATGATTTTTTATGTGATCATAGAGACGGTCATTTCCCTTTTCCACATAACATTTCTTTGGACTGGAATATAAAAGAGAACAGTCCGGCTGATGTCTTGCGTCCAGAATAATTTCATTGGCAAGGCCTCGGTCGATCTGCCCGGAGGAGACCACCTTTCCCTCGTGGACACAGAGGGAACCATTCTCGGCAATATAGGAAATCTCGTCCTGAAGCAGAGCAAAGAGCCGGCGGAGATTGGCGTACTGCCGTCCACTTGCCGCTATAAAATGAATTCCTTTCTTCTTCAGGGCGGGGATAAGTTTAAAAATTTCCGGGGATAGTACTTGGGCCCCGTTTTGCAGAAGCGTACCGTCCAGGTCGCTTGCTATCAGACGTATCATTACAAATCCTCCTGTTTTATCTGAGATTCTGAATCGTAATAGCTTGTAATTGTTTTATAATTTTAAAATCTTCTTTTGAAAAAAGAAGCAGATCTGTCAATAATTTCTTGTCAGTGACTTCCACACTGGAAATGACTGTTTTAAATGTGACAGGGAGCATTGTGTAATTGGAAAGTCCGGAGACAAGTCCAAGCTGCTGCCGTGGATTTACTAGGTTTTTAACACAGGAAATCATAACATGTTCAGATTCGGAAACACGGTTATGCAGTATATAGGTTCCGAGAAAGCCGTCCTTTAAAAAAGTTCCCGTATAAAATCCGTTACAATTTCCGGGATTGTTAAAATCTTTGATGTCATTATAAACATGAGCCTGCCAGGGCAGATCCGGAGTGTCTGGTGGAAACTGTTCGATCAGACTCTGAATGATTTCCTTTTCCATTCCGCTGTAGGTATACATATACAATCTTTCCGCTTCTTTTTGTGTAGGGGAGTGATCCTCCGATAATGTGAAAGCACCGGACAGAAGGATGGAAGGAGAAATCTGAAAGATCTGGGATATTTCAAGAAATGTAGGAATATCCATAGCGATCGATCCTTTTTCGTATTTTGAAATTGTAGAAATACTTTTATGAAGTCTTTCTGAAAGCTCGTTTAAAGTCATATTATAGGCAGAACGGTATTTTTTTAGGTTATTTCCAATAATTTCATTGACGTTCATGTCAAAAACCTTTCTTAAAAATCGATTTTTTTGTGTATTATGCACAGGGCCTGAAGGAAAATGTAAAAATGGCTTAAATTCCAAGTATTTTTTTATTCATCTTATAATATCATGGAGAAAATTTTCATGTCAAGAAAACAACGGTGATTTGCGGGAGAACAGAAAATGATCTAAAATAATGAAAAAGGTATTTGGAAGGAGAATGAAACATGGGAGTAACTGAAAAACTGATGCGGTACATTTCCATTAAAACGCCATGTAATGAAAAGGCGGATTCGGTACCGACATCAACCTGCCAGTTTAACCTTGCTGAGATTCTTGTAGAGGAATTAAAAGAACTTGGAATGGATCAGGTCGTTCTGGACGAGCGTTGTTTTGTGTATGGAATTTTAAGAGCGTCCGAAGGGTATGAGGATTGTAAAAAACTAGGATTTATAGCGCACATGGATACGGTTTCGGAGTTCTGTGAAGAGGAAATCGTACCGGTTGTGACAAAACAATACAACGGGGAAGATCTTACTCTTCAGAAATGTGGAAGAATATTGAGTGTTAAGGATTTCCCTCATCTGAAGGAATTGAAAGGGAGGACGTTGATCACTTCAGATGGGAGCACAATTCTTGGGGTTGATGATAAGGCGGGAATTGCGGAAATTATGCAGATGCTTCAGACAATGATAGAAGAAAAGATTCCACACGGCCAGATCAGCGTTGCTTTTACTCCGGATGAGGAGTGTGGAACGGGAGCGGCATACTTTGATTTTGATACTTTTGATGCGGATGTTGCCTACACACTGGACGGGGACGGAGAGGGCGAGATTCAGTATCAGAATTTTAACGCCTGTGAGGCAAAGTTTACGATTGAAGGAAAAAGTGTGCATCCAGGATCAGCAAAACATGTGATGATCAATGCGGTTCTTCTGGCGTGTGAGATGAACCAGATGCTTCCGCGCTATGAGACGCCGAGATATACGGAAGGCTATGAAGGATTCTACCATTTGCTGAGTATCCATGGTGATGAAGGACATGCGGAGGCCGAATATATTGTAAGGGATCACAACGAGCCAGAATTTCTTGTTAGAAAAAATACGCTTCGCCATATAGAGAAAACGATGAATGAAGTATGGGGAGACGGTACGGTAAAATTGGAAATCAAAGATGAATACCGAAATATGGAATCCGTCATCAAAGATCATTTTTATCTGGTTGAAAACGCAAAACAGGCATGTATGAAAGCGGGCGTTACACCGGTTATCTGTCCAATCCGGGGCGGCACAGATGGATGTAAGCTGTCATTTAAAGGACTTCCATGCCCGAATCTGGGGACCGGGGGACATGGTTACCATGGACCGATGGAGCATATTACTGTCGAAGGAATGGAAAAGGTGGTAGACATCATTTTGGAGCTTGTAAAGATCTTTGCTAATTCATAAAAGAAAGGAGGAAACGAGAAATGAAAAAGAAAAAACTGTCATTTCCGTCTGCGTTGACTGTACTATTTATTGTCCTGATTTTTGCGGCGATTCTCACGGCAGTTGTACCGGCAGGACTTTACTCTAAGCTGGCTTATAATGCGCAGTCAAATATGTTTGAAATTACCGATTCAGTTGGTAAAATTACAGAAATGGAACCGACGCAGGAGACATTAGATGAACTTGGTGTAACCGGAAATCTGGATAAGTTTCTGGATGGTACTATCAGTAAACCGGTTGCGATTCCGGGAACATATGAGAAAGTAGAACAAAATCCACAAGGGATTTTTCAGATTCTTCTTGCGCCAATTAGTGGGGTGTACGATTCTATCGATATTATCCTGTTCATCTTTGTACTGGGAGGATGTATCGGAGTCTTAAATTATATGGGGGCGTTTAATTCAGCGATTGCGGTGTTGTCCAAAATAACAAAAGGGAAAGAATATCTTTTGATTATCCTGATTACCATCATTATCGCGGCAGGAGGGACAACATTCGGACTGGCCGAAGAAACGATTGCGCTATACCCGATTCTGGTACCTGTCTTCCTTGCCGCAGGGTATGACGTTATGGTATGTATTGCGGCAATTTATATGGGATCGTCTATAGGAACGATGTTCCCGACCATCAATCCGTTTTCCGTGGGAAATGCATCGAATGCGGCGGGTATCAGCTTGGCGGATGGAATGGGAATCCGCTTTGTAGCACTGGCGATCGGCCTGATCATTACGCTCGTATATATTTTACGTTATGCAAAGAAAGTCAAAGCAGATCCGTCACAATCGATCTGCTACGATCAGTACGAATACCATATGAAAAAATTTGGCCATCAGGGGGAAGTGCCCAAGTTTACAGGACGGATGAAACTGACTTTGGCTGTTTTCGGAATTACCTTTGCGGTTCTTGTTTGGGGTCTGGTAACAAAGCAGTGGTGGTTTGACAATATGACCGCACTTTTCCTTGCTTGTGCAATTATTATGGCCTTTACATCAGGAATCGGCGAGAAAAATTTCATGGATCAGTTTATCGGCGGCGCGGCAGATTTAATGAGTGTGGCACTCGTTGTAGGTGTTGCAAGGGGAATCAATATCATACTCGAAAATGGTATGGTCTCCGATACAATTCTTGCATATTTCTCAGGCGCCATCAGCGGTATGAACCCGATCATCTTTATTATTCTGATGATGTTTGTATTTATTGTACTTGGATTTTTCATCTCGTCCTCTTCCGGGCTTGCAGTGTTGTCTGTGCCGATCATGGCGCCGCTGGCAGATACTGTAGGAGTATCAAGGGCGGCGATTGTCTCAGCATATGCATATGGACTGGGACTGATTTCCTTTATCACCCCGGCGGGATTGATTTTGGCCTCCCTGGCGATGGTAGACGTGACATATGATAAATGGCTGAAATTTATTATGCCTTTGATGGGCATCACAGCCGGATTCAGCGCAGTGATGCTTGTAATTCAACTTTTTGTATGAGTTAGGATGCAAGCGAAACAAAAAAGTCGGGAAATAACAAAACAGGACGAAGCCTGGTGACGAAGAGCACCGGGCTTCTTGTATGTAGAAATATAGAAACGATATCAATGTTGAAAAACAAACTACATTGCATTGTAAAAACAGCCTAAACCAAGTATAATAAAACCAGAACAGCAACAAAAGAAAGACAGAGAGGAACGATTATGAAAATAGGAATTGGAAATGATCACTCCGCTGTGGAGATGAAGCAGGACATAGCCGCATATCTGGAAGAAAAAGGATATGAGGTCGTAAACTACGGGACGGATTCTCACGAAAGCTGTGACTATCCGGTTTACGGGGAGAAGGTCGGACGTGCGGTAGCGGCAGGGGATGTGGACTTTGGGATCGTGATCTGTGGTACCGGACTTGGCATTTCCCTTGCGGCGAACAAGGTACGCGGGATCCGGGCAGTCGTTTGCAGCGAGCCGTACACAGCAAGACTTGCCAGACAGCATAATGACGCCAACGTCTTGGCATTTGGTGCACGGGTGATCGGAATCGAGCTTGCCAAGATGATTGTCGACGAGTTTCTGAGTGCAAAATTTGAAGGCGGACGTCATCAGAGACGGGTCGACATGATCATGGATATTGAAAAAAGAGAGGCCGAATAAGCCGAAAAAGGAAAAGGAGGAAAAACAGATGTATGCAGTATTTGACGAAACTCTGGTTACGGGAAATGAGATGATCGACAATCAGCATAAGGAGCTTATTGGAAAGATCGCCGCCCTGGAGGAAGCATGTGAGACGAACAGGGATAAGGCGACGGCTGTGAAGCTGTTAAATTACCTTGCGGATTACACAGACTTTCATTTCCAGGCTGAGGAAAAGCTACAGGAGGAGATGAGTTACCCGGGATTTGCGGAGCATAAGACACAGCATGAGGAATTTCGCCGTGCGGTAGAGGAGCTTCATGCCATGTTGGAGGAAGAGGAAGGTCCGACAGACACATTTGTCCGGGCACTCAATGAGACGGTAACAGATTGGCTGTTCCGTCATATCAAAGGCTTCGACCGTTCTGTGGCAGAGTACAGAAATATGCGGCAGAACAGCGAAATTTTGTAAAAAAGCTATTGTATATTCAGGACTCCCATGGTAGAATGAACGCGTATGGAAAGCAGATATTCGTAAAGTGATCCATGCAAATATTTTTTTAGCGGCCACGGGCTGCATTATTGATTGAGTTAGAAGCTCAAATTTTATAAGTTGGTTACTTTATAACCGGTGTGCGAGCAGCATACACAACTTGTGAAACGGTCAATAAGAGTAGTAAAAGTAAAAATATTTGCTATATAGACTCTACGCCAATATCTGTCTGAAAATGGGGAAATAGGATCAGTATCCGCACGTTTTTCTGTGCGTGAGAGGATAGAGAAAGACACAAGTACATGGTGGTATGCCGTATGCCTGTGTCTTTTTTAGTTTGAAGAAAACAGGCGACGATCAAAGACGTAAGGGAGTAGATAGATATGGATATGATAGCGCAAAAAAGGGCGCCGATCTACGAGGCGCTGGAACGATTCAGAAAAATGAGGATCGTTCCGTTTGACGTCCCGGGACATAAACATGGGCGGGGCAATCCGGAGCTTGTAGAGCTTTTAGGCAGCAAATGTGTAGGGATCGACGTCAATTCGATGAAACCTCTGGACAATCTTTGTCATCCAGTTTCCGTGATCAAAGAGGCAGAGGAATTGGCAGCCGAAGCATTCGGGGCGGCCCATGCATTTTTGATGGTGGGCGGGACCACGTCGGCAGTACAGAGCATGGTACTGTCCTGTTGTAAGAAGGGAGATAAGATTATCCTTCCCCGAAACGTCCACCGGAGCGTCATCAATGCGCTTGTGCTTTGCGGAGCAAAGCCGGTGTATGTCAATCCGGATGTGGATCATCATCTTGGTATCTCTCTTGGGATGCGGGTATCCCAGGTGGAACAGGTGATCAGAGAAAATCCGGACGCTGTGGCAGTGTTTGTGAACAATCCGACCTACTACGGCATTTGCTCTGATCTGCGGACAATCGTCCATTTAGCACACGAGTACAATATGAAAGTGCTGGTGGACGAGGCCCATGGAACCCATTTTTATTTTGGGGAAAACCTTCCGGTATCAGCCATGAAGGCAGGGGCAGACATGGCGTCGGTGAGTATGCACAAGTCCGGAGGCAGTCTGACGCAAAGTTCCTATTTGCTGACAGGACCGAATGTCAATGCAGGATATGTCAGACAGATTATCAACCTGACTCAGACAACGAGTGCGTCCTACCTGCTGCTTTCCAGTCTTGACATTTCCAGACGGAATCTGGCGCTCCGAGGTAAGGAATCATTTGGAAAAGTAATGGAGCTTGCCGGATATGCCAGAAAAGAGATCAATCAGATCGGCGGTTACTATGCTTTCGCAGGGGAAAAGAAAAACGGAAGCAGTATTTTTGATTTTGATACAACAAAACTTTCGGTACATACGCTGGATATTGGGCTGGCGGGAATTGAGGTCTATGATATTTTGCGGGATGAGTATGATATTCAGATAGAGTTCGGAGACCTTGGAAACATTTTGGCATACCTTTCTATTGGTGATCGTAAGCAGGAGGTGGAGCGTCTTGTGAGCGCTTTGGCAGATATCAAGAGGAGGCATCACAAGGATAAGACCGGGATGCTTTCCCAGGAATATATTCCGCCCAAGGTTGTGATGACGCCACAGGAATCCTTTTACGCCAGCAAGGAATCACTGCCGCTTGAGGAGACAAAAGGTCGAATATGCAGCGAATTTGTCATGTGTTATCCGCCAGGAATTCCGATTCTCGCCCCTGGAGAGGAAATCACGGATAAGATTATTGATTACATTGTTTATGCGAAAGAAAAAGGATGCTCCATGACCGGACCGGAAGATGAAAGGATCGGGCGTCTCAACGTATTGAGGGAGGAATAAGATATGGAAATGTGGTTTTCAGATGAACATACCGACCATGCCAGACTGTCCCTTCGGGTGGAGCGGCAGTTATTCAGTGCTGAGAGCGAATATCAGCGAATTGATGTCCTGGAATCGACAGAGTTTGGCAAGGTGCTTGTGGTGGACGGGGATCTGATGCTGACGGAAAAGGACGAATTTATCTACCATGAAATGATTACCCATGTCCCGATGGCGGTACACCCGGATGTGAAGAGGGTCCTTGTCATTGGCGGAGGGGACGGCGGCGTCGTTCGGGAGCTGATTAAATATGAAACGTTGGAGACGATCGATGTGGTGGAAATCGACCCTCTGCTTGTGGAGGTATGTCGGAAATACCTTCCGGAGATTGCCTGCAGCCTGACGGATCCGAGGGTGGAGATCTACCATGAGGATGGTCTGCGTTTCATTCGTTCCAAGACCGATGAATACGACCTTATCATCATTGATTCTCCGAATCCGTTTGGACCGGGAGAGGGACTGTTTACGAAAGAATTCTACGGAAACTGTTATAATGCTCTGCAAGAAGACGGCATTATGATCAATCAGAACGAGAGCCCGTTTTATGCGGAAGAAGCGTTCCAGTGCCAGAGGATGCACAAGCGGATCGTGGAGACATTCCCGATCTGCCGGGTATACCAGGCACATATTCCGTCCTATCCTTCCGGTCATTGGCTGTTCGGCTTTGCGTCCAAGAAATACCATCCGTTAGATGATTTGAATGGCATTGCATGGAAACTGCAGGGAATCAGTACAAGATATTATGAGCCGAGACTGCATGCAGGTGTGTTTGCGCTCCCGGTGTATGTGGAGGAATTATTAAAAGATGTTGAATAAAAATATTGTGAGCTTTCTCGGATGTGACGCGGAGTATGACGAGGCGCGGGTCGTTCTGTTTGGAGCGCCTTTTGACTCTACCACATCGTTTCGGCCGGGAACCCGGTTTGCGGGTCCGGCCATCCGAGGCGACTCCTGGGGACTTGAGACTTACAGTCCGTATCAGGACCGGGATCTGACAGACTGTCATATCTTTGACAGTGGGGATCTGGAGCTTGCCATCGGAGATTCCGAAAAGGTGCTCGCGGTCATTGAAGAGCGGGCAGAAACAATTCTAAAGGACGATAAACTTCCGTTTCTGATCGGAGGAGAGCATCTGGTGACACTGGGAAGTATTCGGGCTGCGGCAAGAAAGTATCCGGATCTTCACATCATTCACCTGGATGCCCACACGGATCTGCGGGAGGATTATCTGGGGGTTCGGCTTTCCCATGCCTGCGTGATCCGGCGCTGTTGGGAGATTTTGGGGAACGGAAGGATTCATCAGTTTGGAATTCGTTCTGGAGAAAAGGATGAGTTTGAATGGGCGAAATCAGGACATACAAGCCTGCACCCATTTGATTTGGAAGGGCTGGAAGAGACAGTGGAATCTCTTCAAGGAAAACCGGTTTATTTTACGCTGGATCTGGATGTACTGGATCCGTCGGTCTTTCCGGGAACAGGGACGCCGGAGCCGGGAGGAATTGATTATATGACCTTGCAGAGGGCGGTGATTGCTGTCTGTCAAAATGTTTGTCTCGTAGGGTGTGATGTGAATGAGCTGTGTCCGCCATATGATGCAAGTGGGGTGTCCACGGCTGTGGCATGTAAAATTATCAGAGAAATGTTGCTGGCAATCGGCAGATAGAAGAAGGAGGAAATCATTATGGGAAAAGTGTTGGTAATCGGATGTGGCGGTGTCGCAAGTGTAGCGATTCAGAAATGTGCGATGAACAGTGAGGTTTTTGATGAAATCTGTATCGCGAGCCGTACAGTGTCCAAATGTGACGCATTAAAAGAAAAGTTGAAGGGGAAATCAAAAGCAAAAATCACGACCGCGCAGGTAGATGCGGACAAAGTGACGGACCTGGTAGAACTTATCAGGAAAGTACAGCCGGACGTTGTATTAAATCTGGCGTTACCGTATCAGGATCTGGCGATTATGGACGCCTGTCTGGAGACTGGCGTACATTATGTTGATACAGCAAATTACGAGCCGGAAGATACCGCAAAATTTGAGTACAAATGGCAGTGGGCATATAGAGAAAAATACGAAAAAGCAGGGATCACAGCCCTTCTTGGAAGTGGATTTGATCCGGGTGTGACCAGCGTATTTTCTGCTTACGCCCTGAAACATTATTTTGATGAAATTCATTATATTGATATTCTGGACTGTAACGGCGGAGATCACGGCTATCCGTTTGCGACGAACTTCAATCCGGAGATCAATATCCGGGAAGTGTCCGCTAAGGGCTCTTACTGGGAAGACGGCCACTGGGTGGAGACGGAACCGATGGAGATCAAGCGGGAATATGATTTTCCGGAGGTAGGCATGAAAGATATGTATCTGCTGCACCACGAGGAGATTGAGTCTCTGGCACTCAACATTCCAGGCATCAAGAGAATCCGTTTCTTTATGACTTTCGGACAGAGTTACTTGACACATTTGAAATGTTTGGAGAATGTTGGTATGACTTCCATTGAGCCGATCCTGTACGAAGGAAGGGAGATTGTGCCGCTGCAGTTCTTAAAGGCGGTTCTTCCGGATCCGTCCACACTGGGGCCGAGAACAAAGGGGAAGACCAATATCGGATGTATTTTCATCGGAAAGAAAGACGGTAAGGAAAAAACACTTTACATTTACAATACTTGTGACCATCAGGAGTGTTACAAGGAAGTGGGCTCTCAGGCGGTTGCTTATACGACAGGCGTGCCTGCGATGATCGGCGCCATGCTGGTGATGAACGGCACCTGGCAGAAACCGGGAGTCTATAATATGGAAGAGTTTGATCCGGATCCGTTCATGGATGCACTCAATAAGTGGGGGCTTCCGTGGAAGATCTGTGAGAACCCGCAGCTTGTAGATTAGGGACTTCAATATGAGAAAAGAAGAACTTCGTACACCGTGTTATATTGTACAAAAAGAAAAGCTGGAGGAAAATCTGCGGATTTTAAAAAGACTCAGGGAGGAAACCGGGTGCAAGATTCTGCTCGCCCAAAAAGCGTTCTCTATGTATTTCTTGTACCCGTTCATCGGCAAATATCTGGATGGCACAACGGCCAGCGGCTTCTATGAGGCGAAACTTGGAGCGGAGGAGATGGGGAAAGAAAACCACATCTTCTCCCCGGCTTACAAGGAAGGAGAATTTGATGAGATACTGTCGCTCTGCGGTCACATCGTACTGAACTCACCTTCCCAGATTCGGAAGTATAAGGAACGGATCAGACAGGCTGGGAAAAGTCCGGGAATCCGGGTCAATCCGCAGTGTTCTACGCAGAAGGAGCATGCTATCTACGATCCATGTGCTCCAGGGTCCAGGCTTGGGACAGTGAGGGAGCAGTTAAGTGGAGAGTTAATGGAGGGGATCGAAGGAATTCACTTTCATACTCTCTGTGAGCAGAATTCCGATGCTCTGGAAGTGACATTAAAGGCAGTGGAAGAGAAGTTTGGCCGCTGGCTGCCGAAGATGAAATGGATAAATTTCGGCGGCGGACATCACATAACGAGAACAGATTATAATATTCCAAGGCTTATACGGTGTATCCGCCATATGCAGGAAACTTACGGACTGGAAGTTTATCTGGAGCCTGGGGAAGCCATTGCCTTAAACGCCGGTACGCTACTGACGGAGGTACTGGAGATCGTGGAAAATGAAAAGAAGATTGCAATCCTCGATACCTCCGCTGCCTGTCATATGCCGGATGTGCTGGAAATGCCGTACCGCCCGCCGCTCAAAGACTCAGATCTGCCGGGAGAAGAGACATATACCTATCGTCTGGCAGGGCCAACGTGCCTTGCAGGAGATGTGATCGGAGATTATTCTTTCTGTCATCCGCTTGCGCCAGGAGAACGGCTGGAGTTTCAGGATATGGCGATCTACACGATGGTAAAGAATAATACATTCAACGGCATGAAACTTCCGGATATTGTACTGGAAGAAGCTGGAGACTGTCAGATTATCCGAAGCTTTGGCTATGAGGAATTTAAACGCCGTCTGTAAGAAAACATATAACGATTCAGCCATTGAGCTCAGATTCGCGGCTTGCGCTGCTGTTACTTTTGTATTATAGTGAGAATTAGAACTGACAGGGGGATGCAGGAATGACAGAGCAAAAGATCGATAAACGGGTTGCCAGGACAAAGACAAGGCTGAAAGAGGGACTTGCGGACCTGATGACCAGAAAGAGTATACAGGAGATTACGGTAAAGGAGCTGGTGGAGTATGTTCATATCAACCGTTCAACCTTTTACCTGCATTATTCCGATATTTCCAATATGCTGGAAAATGTGAAGCGGGAGCTCATCGAGGAGATTGCCGAGGTCATGGAGAGCTACCCGCCGGAGCCGTTTTCTGAGGAAAGTGTGGTATTTATGAAAGACGTGTTTTTCTCCCTTGGAAGCAACCGAAAGCTTTATCGCTCTTTGATGGGTAAAAACGGGGATCCGTCTTTTGTACAGCAGGTAGAGGATCTTGTGGGGGAAAAGTGTCTGACCGGACTGAAACGTCAGTTTCCCAATGAGATGAACATGCTGAAATATTCTTACCGATTCTGTTTGTCCGGCTGCGTTGGATTGATCCGTTCCTGGCTCCAGAAGGATCCGGAGGATTCGGAAACACCGGAAGAGATGGCAGATATGTCATTCCGGCTGATTATGAGTGTGATCCGTGAGACCCATCCGAGAATCCGGAGATAGGAGGCGTACATGCAAATCGAACAATTCAAAGAGACGGGAGCAATCTATCTGGATAAGATACAGGATGGATTCGACCGCTGCGACTGGGAGGAACTGACTCTCCCAGCGGGGAAAGCGCTGGAAAGGCTTCTGGAAGAATGGAGACACTGCGGAGAGGAAAACGCCTGGGCGGATTTTTATTATTTTACACTTCCCAAGGAGGCAAAAGAAAAGATCCGGAATATGCTCTCAGCAGAGGAACTGGCCTTTCTAGCGAAGCTGGGAAAAAAGGCTGACGGGGTTTTCTTTCCTTTAAAGGAGGAACTGCTTCACCTGCTTGTAAAGCTCAATGACAGTGAGATGCTCTTTTCTACAGTGTATTTTACTAATCCGAAAAGTACCTGGTGGGGAAACTATGGGAGAACCTACATAGTCTTCCGGGAAAAGGATCATAAATGATAAAAAGGAGGCTGCCGCATCCTGACGGGACTGTTTGAAGTTCCGTCAGGATGGGCAGCCTTTTGTATCAATGTGATAAGACGTGTTGCGTCAAATACCTTTGAATACGCTTTCCGGATATTATTCCTCTGCTTTTATCTGCTTCGGTGTTATAGAAACGAGTGCGGACTGAATCCGGCGTTTGGAGATGGCATCCACATGAATATGGATCTCTCCGACGTCCAGTTCAACTGTCGTACCGTCTTTTGGAATGGTTTTCAGATTGCTGAATACCATTCCGCCAAGCGTTGTGTAGTCCGAAGATTCCGGAAGATCTACGTCCAGTATCCTGGCGAGGTCATCCACATCAGTCGTGCCAGTGACTCTCCAGAGATTTTCCTGGATCTGTTCAATTTCCGCCGGCTCATTCTCGTCAAATTCGTCATAAATATTTCCAAAGATCTCTTCCACCAGGTCCTCCAGTGTGACGATACCGGATGTGTCCCCGTACTCATCTACTACCACGGCGATATGAAGTTTCTGTTTTTGCATATCTCGGAAGAGAGTAGATGCATGAACAGTCTCTGGAATGAAATAGGCTGGCTGGAGCAGGGTTCTAATGTCCGGGCTATGCCCTTCTGTCCGGGAGAGAAGGAATGTACGGGCATTGAGGATACCAAGAATGTCATGCAGATCTTCCCCGTATACCGGATACCGGGAAAGTCCGGATTCCGTGATGAGCTGGGTGATCTCCTCATCGGAAGCATCAACAGAAACCGAGATGATTTCCGATTCGTGAGTCATACAGTTGCGGACAATCGTATCATTAAATTCCAGCACATTCTGAATCCATTCTTTTTCATCACTGTCGATGGAACCATTCTCCTCACCGAGCTCGACCATGAGACGGATTTCTTCTTCGGTCACAGTTTCCTCTTCGGCCTCGGTTTTCATACCGAACAGTTTCAGTACCACGTTTGTGGAGAGGGAGAGGAAAGCAACCGCCGGTTTCATAATCAGAGCTACGAATGAAACAACACGGTAGACAAATTTTGCCACGGCAAAGGATTTCTGCATAGCAATCCGTTTTGGTACCAATTCACCAAAAATCAGCGTAAAGTACGAAAGAATAATGGTAATGACGATGACGGAAAGTGTATCCAGTACGGAAACCGGGAGGGCGTGGAAACCAAGATCCTGATATACCCAGTTCACCAGATAACCGGAAAAGTTGTCGGCCGCGAACGCACTGCCGAGGAAACCGGCCAGTGTAATTCCAATCTGGATCGTGGAGAGGAAACCAGAAGGCTCCTCTACTAACTTTAAGAGACGGGCGCATGTTTTGTCACCGTCTTCTGCAGATTTCCTAAGCTTTGTAGCATTGAGTGAAATTACGGCAATCTCCGCCGCCGCAAAAAACGCGTTTAAAAAAATTAAAATAACCTGCAATAATAGTTGGGGTACAATAGAATTCATAATTCAGTTCTCCTTTATTCATCATATAATGTGTAAAAATATAAAAAATCTATGCTTCTCAGTGGAAAAACCGGAAGCAAAAATAAAAATGAAACATCCTAAGGCGTCATAGCCGCAATCGGATAAAAATACACAAAAAGGTATAGTCTACTGTTTTACAAAACGGCAGACTATACCTTCTCTTCGTATTTATGTTCATTTTTACACAATTATGATGCTCAGAATCACTGTCGCTTGAGTCGTCCATAAAAATGTAATACATCCTTTCTGAAAATAATCCTCTGCAATTTGCAGATATCGCAGTTATTATATCGGATGAACAGAGGAATGTCAATGGTGAAAATTGAAAAAGGCTGTTACGGCTTCCTCTGGCTTCCGTCAGGACACCCGTCCGGACATTTCATAAACAATATCGGCTGCGGCCATGGTGGACTCCCGGTGGGAGACAATGAGCACGGTTTTGTCTGTGCCCAGCTCTTCGAGGGAATGGAGAATGATACTTTCATTCAGAGAGTCCAGGTTGCTGGTGGGCTCGTCCAGAAGCAGGAGCGGAGCATTGTGAAGGAAGGCCCTGGCAATTCCGATCCGCTGTTTTTCTCCGCCGGAGAGAGTGTCGCCAAGTTCGCCTATCATAGTGTCATACCCATCCGGAAGGCTTTGAATGAATTCATGTAGGGAGGCTTTTCTTGCGGCTGCCTCGATCTCGCTTTGGGAGGCGTCCGGCTTTGCGATGGCAATATTGTTGGCGATGGAATCGTGGAACAGGCTGGTCTCTTGTGTCACATAGCTCTCCATATCCCGGAGCTCTGTTGTATTGATGGAGTCAATCTCCCTTGACCCGATGCGTATAGAGCCCTGATCTGCATCGTAAAAACGCATAAGCAGCTTTAGCAGGGTAGATTTTCCCGATCCGCTTTTTCCGTGGATGCCAACCCGGCTTCCTTTCGGGACAGAGATAGAGTAGCCGGAGAGAATCTGTTCGTCCTCATAAGAAAAATGAAGGTCTTTACACGTAATATTGTCAAACCGGGTGTGTTCCTGTCCGGTGATGTCTTCCGTTTCCGGCGATTCTTCCAGAAGATTCAGCACCCGTTCTCCGCTTGCCAGCGTCTGCATCAAATTGTTAGAAAGACTGGAGAGCGCTACCACAGGCCCAAACGATCCCATCATTAAAATCGTACACAGAAACACACCTGTCAGATCCATCAGTCCACTCCGGTAGAGCAGGGCGCATAAGAACAACATACCAAAGGAAAAGAAGAGAATGAGGAGGCTTGTGAGACCCCGCTGGGTTCCTTCCAGTTGTTTCAAAATGGTCTGCTTTTCATTCAGTTTCCGGCTGCGTTGCTCCAGCTCTTTCAACTGCTTTTGACCGCAGCCGTACTGGATCGTCTCATCCAGACCACGCAGACTGTCCAGAACAAAGCTGTTCAGATCACCAAATTGATTCCGGAATACCATTCCCTGTCCGGACCCTTTACCAGAATTCCAGACTGGAATGAGGACGCCGATTGCCAGATAACCGCAGAGAGCAAAAAGCCCAGCAGGTATGCTGTAATAAAAGAAAAAGATTTCCATCACCAGAGAGGTGAGTACCGCGATGGCGATCGGGGAAATCGTATGAGCATAGAACACCTCCAGAAGCTCAATGTCCGTTGTCAAAATAGAGATCAGATTTCCCTTATCTTTGCCGTCTAGTTTGGCCGGACAGAGACGTCGCAGGCTTGCAAAGACCTGGTGCCGGATCAGAGCCAGCAGCTTAAAGGCGATATAGTGGTTACACGCTTGTTCCCCATAGTGCAGGACACCCCGCAGGACTGCCGCGGTTCCAAGAACGGCGAACAATACCGGGAGAGAGAATCCATCCAGAAAACCTGACAGTTTCAAGATCCCCATGCCTGCCAGGACGGTGAGGAAAATGGCGCATAGATATCCAGCTACACCAAGAAGAATAGCTCCCAGCATGACATGAAGAAGCGGGCGTACCAGCCCGATTAGTTTTCCCATAATCTGTAATCCGTTTCTACGTTTCATTCGCTGCACCCCCTGATCTTGCATAAATCCTGTTGCCGCCGGAACATGGCGGCGTAGCTTCCATTTTGACGCATCAGCTCCTCGTGCGTTCCGCTCTCGGAGATCATTCCATTTTCCATCATATAGATACAGTCTGAGGCTGTAACGTTGGCGAGACGATGGGAGATAAAGAGGACCGTCTTTGTCTTTGCCAGTTCCCGCACCACTTCCATGATCTGATCCTCACTTTCCACATCAATATTGGAAGCGGCTTCGTCCAGGATGTACATTGGTGTGTTATGTAGGAGAGCCCGTGCGATAGCAAGCCTTTGGCGCTGTCCCCCGGAAAAATTATTGCCTTGCTCATCAAGTTCTGTATCGAGCCCTTTTTGCCCATCCAGGAAGTCAAGGAGACGGACTTTTTCAAGAGCTTCTTTCATCTGGCTTTCGGAGGCGTCCGGATTTCCCATGAGCAGATTGTCACGTACCGTTCCTTTGAAAAGATAACTGTTGTGGCGGATCAGAGTGACAGACTGCATCAAATCCCTTTCCTTAATGTCTGTGAGCGGAATTTGATTGATCCGGATTTCACCGGAAGTCTGTCGGAGCTTTCCGGTCAGCAGGCCGGAGACAGTACTTTTTCCACAGCCGGATACACCCACAAGGGAGACGAAACTTCCGGCAGGAATCGTCATAGAGATTTCACGCAGTACAGGTTTTTCCATGTTGTAGGAAAATGCTACATGGCGAAGATCCGCAGAAATCGGACCGTCGGTAAGACTCTGTGTTCCGTCTGCTTCTTCCTCCATGTCCAGAATCCGAAAAATCTTATCGCTTGCGGACATACCGTTCATGGCAATGTGGAAGAAAGAACCGAGCAGCCGCAGAGGAATAAAAAATTCCGAAGCAAGCAGGATCATTGTAAAGGCCCCCGCAAAATCCACGGCGCCGTTACCATATTCGAGGATGGTGACGATCATACCGATGGCGGCTCCCCCGTATGCGACGATATCCATGACACTGACAGAATTGAGCTGCATAGTCAGTACTTTCATGGTGATTTTTCGGAAACGCTCTGCCTCCAAGTCCATTTCATCAGCTTTGCGGCCGTCCGCCTGGTAAATCTTGAGCGTCGTAAGTCCCTGAAGATTTTCCAGGAAACTGTCGCCAAGTTCTGTATAAATTCCCCAATATTTGTTCAGCAGCTTTTTGGCGAATTTCTGCACAGCTACAATGGAAACCGGGATCAAAGGAACGCAGATCAGAAGTACGAGACTGGCTTTCCAACTGATGAGACATAAGATCACAAACAGTGTAACAGGAGCCAGCAGACTGTAGAAAAGCTGCGGCAGATATTTTCCATAGTAGATTTCCAACTGTTCCACACCCTCGGTCGTGACCTGCACTACCTCGGAAGTTGGGATTTTCTGATTGTAAGAGGCGCCTATTCGAAGCAGTTTTTCATAAATTTGACGGCGCAGCACAGGCTTGATGTCGGCGCTTGCTTTTCCGGAGGAAATGGCAGCCATTCGTTCACAGAAGAACCGGACGAGAAACGCACAGAACACAATGAGGGCGGTTTTCAGAAAAAGTACAGTGTCGCTATGTTCCATCATCATGCTTTGTAAAAAGGTTCCGGCGGCAAAGATCGCCGCAATCTGAAAAAGAAGGGCAAGCCACTGCCAGAGGACATTTTGGGCGATATATCGTTCCGATCCCTTTAAAAGCTTCATTAGCCTTGTTTTAATCATAGTATCCTTTCCCTTTCTGTTGTTTTTTCTTTTCCCTGATGGAACAGCTCATATGGTCAATTACCATCAGTGGGTGACGCGGCAACATGCGGGGACCCGCGAATCTCATCACTTCCCGGATCTTTTCCCGCATTTCTGGTTTGTAACAATGAACCTGACAATTACTGCAAAACGTCTTG
Source organism: Sellimonas intestinalis (assembly GCF_001280875.1). Taxonomy (GTDB): domain Bacteria; phylum Bacillota; class Clostridia; order Lachnospirales; family Lachnospiraceae; genus Sellimonas; species Sellimonas intestinalis. The sequence goes on from NZ_LGAJ01000005.1 coordinate 103,149, forward strand.
GTCTTCATAAATGGACAGCGGTCAGAGCGAAGATGAGCATAGGAGAGAAGAGCTTCGCACTCCGGACAGAGCCGGCCTTTCAGGGTATGGTGTTTTTTTCGGCAGTACAGAGAAATCATAAGGGCAACGACCTGTTTTTCCCGTTCCCTTTTATCAGCAGCCATGAAAGAATGTTCCATTCACGAATCCTCCTCTCGTACAGTCCTAATTTTTGTGAAAAAATATGTGTATTTAAAAAGAATCAAAAAGATGATCAAAATACGGAATGGTAAACTGGACATCAGAACCATGGCGATAATGAGCATGGCGGACGCCGGCAGCAGGATGCAAAGTTTGGTCCTTAGCGTCATGGCCCGTTCCTTCACAAAGCTGTCCAGATGCTTTTGGTATAAATTCGTTCCAAGAAACCAGCGGTGAAAGCGTTCGGACCCTCTGGCAAAGCAAAATGAGGATAAAAGCAAAAACGGGGTAGTCGGGACTACCGGAAGAAAAATCCCGACTGCACCCAGAGTAAGTGTCAGAAATGCGGATATTAACCATAGAATTTTAAAAGGGTTTTGTCTCATAAGAACCTCCGTAATACATTTGAGGGTAGTTTTAACTAACTGCATTGTCTATCCTAACATACGGGGTATACGGATTTCAAGTAAAAAATAAAAGAGACAGTGGAAAGCACCTGAATGTTCGTCAGGACATCATAACAAGACGTGCTACAGCAATCGGATCATCCTCAGAAAAGCCCTGGGCACAGTAGAGAATGGTATGGACATATTCTTCTTTTAGGGAGAGGGCAAGGGCGATTTCCGGCACAGATTTCCCTTCCTGACAGACAGAAAGGACATTTTTCACATCGGAGATTGTCTGAGCCAGCAAGGGATCTGTTTCCTCCCCGGATACCAGAGATGGAATCTCATCTTCCCCCATCATAAAATCCTCAAGCTTCAGCTCCTGTTTCCCTTCGCGTTCCTTATAATAATCCTCGGACAACTCCCAGTCCGTCATGTTAAGTTCGGTTTCTTTATCTATCATGAAAAACTCTCCTTTCAAAATTGGTGCCTTTATTGTAATATGAAGAAAGGAAGAGTGCAAGGGAGAGAGACGATACGATGAGATATTATATAGCGGACTGCCATTTTTTCCATCGGAGCCTCAATGAGAAGATGGATCAGAGAGGGTTTGCGGATGCGGAAGAAATGAATGAATATATGATTCAAAAATGGAATCACAAGGTCAGACCAAGAGATGAAGTCGTGATTCTGGGGGATTTTTCCATGGAAAAGGGCGAAAAGACAAATGAAATCCTGAGGCGGCTGCACGGGCGACTTTACCTGATCGAAGGAAACCATGATTATTATTTGAAGGATTCGGACTTTGAACGGGAGCGCTTCGTGTGGATTAAGCCTTATGCGGAGATGAAGGATTATAAACGGAGCGTCATTTTGTGCCATTACCCGGTATTCTGCTATCACGGGCAGTACCGAAAAGATCAGGAAGGGAACGACCGCACTTATATGCTGTACGGACATGTCCACAACAGCTTTGATGAAGTACTCGTTTCCCGATTTATCAGGGAAACGAAGGAGGCAAGGAGGGTAAATATGTATACGAGAACAGAAGAGCCGATCCCGTGCAACATGTTGAATTGCTTTTGTATGTATTCGGATTATGAGCCTTTGTCCCTGGATGAGTGGATTGTGCTGAATCAGAAGCGGCGCGAGGCCCTTTTTCGGACAGAGTAAAAAACAAAAAGCAGAGAAAGCAAGCAAAGGAGAAGGAAGATGCGAAAAGAAGCTACTTTAAAGATGTGGTGGGAGCTTTATGAAGTGGCCTGTCGGACTGCAGATATAAAGCCATGGGACTATCTGACAAAAGAACAGCATGTGGTCATTCAGCTAAAAGGTGAGAAAGAGCCGGTGTTCATCCGGGTTCTGGGGCAGGAAAACGAGGAAGACAAAGAAATTGAGATTTATCCCGGTTTCAGGGGGTGGCAGGATCTGACAATGATCCAAGGATTGGGAGAAGGAGAAGAATCAGAGCTTTCAGAAGACTACGCCATGTCTGACCGGAGAGCCTTGGTCTGCCATTATGGGGCAAAATCAGATGTTCCGAATTCTCAGAAAGAAATTTCCAATCTACTGAATCTGCCGATGGCGAAAGAAGAAATGTGGCCGCATTTTATTTCTTGTAAGTCGAGATATTTACCGTTTACACCGGATTTTGACGAGGTTTCCATGATGACGGAAACGATTCGTAATCTGTTTATGTGTATCCGGGCACTGGAGGCAAAGAAACTTCCAATGAAATGGGATGGAGATGAACGACTTTGTCGGATTTTTAATGAGGAAATCGGACAGTGGACTATGTTTCCGGTCCATTTTCCAAAGCAGCACCGTCCGTACCTGGGGATACAGATCCAGAAAGAAGAGCTCAAAGAGGAAGTCAGAAATTATCCGCTGACAGGGAAAGTAGTCCAAGTCGAATTTTGCTATACACATATTGCACAGAACGATGAGGAAGCGGGACGGCCAAGAAATCCCTTTCTTTTTCTTGCGGTGGAGGAGCAAACAGGAAAGCTTATGACCCGGTATTTCCTGAAACCGAAGGAGACAGAACTATCAATCCTTTCCAGCTTTTTCCTGAGCCATTTGCGGCAGCAAGGACGGATGCGGAAAATCGTTTCCGGGAACCCATGGATCATCAAGGCGCTGGAGGGAATGTGTGAGGAGTTCGGCATCCAGACAGAATTAAGACGAACAGGGGAGATTGAAGCATTTATGCGGAAGGTGGAAAACCGGATGTAGAAAAGGAAGGAAATGGGGAATGAAAATGAGAGAAAAAATATTTAAGTATGTAAAAGACCAATATAAAACAGAACCGGATTATCCATTTTCTACATTTCCGGACTATCCGGTTCTGCGCCATGGAGATAACGGGAAATGGTTTGCTTTGATTATGAATGTCCCAAGGGAGAAACTCGGATTAAAAGGTGAAGAACGGGTAGATATCGTGAATGTGAAACTGGGGGATCCGGTGCTTGTCAATATGCTCGTACAACGTCCTGGTTATTTTTACGGGTATCATATCAGTCGCAGCAACTGGATTTCTATTCTGCTGGATGGCACGGTTCCTTTTGATGAGATATGCCAGTGGATCGATGAAAGTTATGCGGTGACAGCATCAAAGCAGAAAAAGCAGAAGATCAGACCGCCAAAGGAATGGATTGTTCCTGCAAATCCTAAGTATTATGATATATTACATGCGTTTGATGACACCCGGGAAATTGACTGGAAACAGGGCAGGGGTATCAAAACAGGGGATACCATATTTATCTATGCAGCGGCTCCTGTTTCAGCAATTTTATATCAATGTGAGGTATTGGAGACAGAGATTCCATATAAGCATGGTGCTCACAATCTGACAATCACCGCATTGATGAAAATAAGAATGTTGAAAAGATATGAGCCGGGTAGATTTCCTTTGAAGAAGCTGAGAGAAGAATATGGTATTTATGCTGTCAGAGGGCCGAGAGGAGTGCCGTATAGTCTGAGTGAGGCACTGAAAAAAAGTGAGTGAAAAGAAATTTTGTATGTTTCTGAGTCAACCCGAGGTAGAAATAGATTTATTGGAAAGGGCAAAGGATCCTTTTATCTAAATGTATGAATGATGCTGAATTTCTTTGCATACATTGTAAAAATAGTGAGTGCAGAGGAATTCTATGAAGGAATATATCGAGGAGAGGGCGGTAGAAATCGCACATTATATCATTGACCATAATGCAACGGTGAGGCAGACGGCAAAAGAATTCGGGGTAAGTAAAAGTACTATACATAAAGACGTAACGGAGCGTTTGAAACAGATTAATCCACAGCTTGCGGGGGAGGCGCGAAAAGTGCTGGATCTGAATAAATCCGAACGCCATATCCGGGGTGGAATGGCGACCCGTGAAAAATATAAAGGAAAGCATATGTATTAAGAATGAGCTGATGTTTTTGGCTGCAAAGCCAGGAACATTGGCTCTTTTTACTTCTTCATTTCTCTTTTTCGTTATAGAGGGGCATGTTTCTCGGCTTTCTGGGAAATCGGATGTCCCCACCCCCGGTTCTTGAAATCAAAGAAATCTTTTGTTATGATAATTACGGCTATCGTGTGCAGGCAGGGAGTGATGATATGATAAAGGTGATAGCGTCAGATATGGATGGGACACTTCTGAATTCAGAGCATACGATTTCGAAGCGAACCTATGATATCATACAGAAAGTACAAAGGGCGGGAATCCGTTTTATGATTGCTACAGGGAGGGATTTCCCGTCGGCGTCGGATACATTGAAGAGATTTCCGCTTTGCTGTGACTGGGTAACGGGCAGCGGAGCTGAGATTCGGAATGAAGCGGGGGAGTTGTTGCAGACAATTCCGATGGATCCTTCCTGTTTTGGAGAGATTGTTTCCTGTGTACGTCAGTTTCCGGCGTCGATTCGATTTTGCACGACAGGAAGGGATCTGGTGTTGACCGAGTCAGAGGATTTGGAGGGGCAGATCCTGGAGGAGTCGAGATTGTTTTTCGGCGGCAGCAGGGATGAGGAGATCCGGGCCACCGAGCAGTTTCAACAGTTGATGAGGCGGATGAACCGGGTGAAAAGTCTGGAGGAGCTTCTGGAGAAGAAGATACCGATCTATAAAGTGTTCATTACTGCGAAAACCGGGGAAGTGATTCAGGATATCTGGAAAGAAGTGGAACGGATTCCGGGACTTGCAGTGGCGTCTTCCTTTTTCAACAATTTGGAGCTGACAGATGAAGAGGCACAGAAAGGACCGGCAATTTTACGTTATATTGAAAGCCTGGGGTACAAGAAGGAAGATGTCATGGTTCTGGGAGACAGTCTGAATGACCTTTCTATGTTCCGGGCAGGATTTGGCGCGGCGGTTGCCATGGCGAACGCCCATGAGCAGATTAGGGAGGCGTCCGGTTTCCTGACAAAGAGTAACGACGAGGATGGTGCGGCTTATGCAATGGAGCTTGTACTGGAAGGGAAATTGGATTTACTGAAAAAAGAAGGAATCAAATAGGAAAATGATAGGTGCATACGGGGCAAGGAATTGTTTTGCGAAGGATAAGTGATGCACAAGGAGGGAAGAGTGATGACAGAGAAGAAAGGTTATACAGAAGAAAATGCAAAGACCATCGATCAGTGGGTGGATGATGGCTGGATCTGGGGGATGCCGATCTCTCACGAAGTCTATGAACGGGCAATGAAAGGTGACTGGGATATGGTGCTGACGCCGACAAAACCGGTGCCGAAATCCTGGTTTCCACAGCTTTCCGGCAGCCGGATTCTTGGACTTGCCTCCGGGGGAGGACAACAGATGCCGATTTTCGCCGCATGTGGCGGTATCTGTACGGTGCTGGATTATTCAGACCGGCAGTTGGCAAGTGAGGAGATGGTTGCCCGTCGGGAAGGATACGAGATTGAGATCGTGAAAGCGGATATGACAAAGAAATTTCCGTTTGCGGACGAGACGTTTGATCTTATTTTTCACCCGGTTGCCAACTGCTATGTGGAAGAGGTTCTTCCTATCTGGAAAGAGTGTCACCGGGTATTGAAAAAGGGTGGTGTTTTGCTGGCAGGAGTGGATAATGGAATCAATTATATTTTTGACGAGACGGAAACCCGCCTTGTGCATGGACTACCATACAATCCGTTAAAAGACCCGGTGCTATATCAGGAAGCGATGCAGTGTGGGGATGGAATTCAGTTTTCCCATACGATAGAAGAGCAGGTGGGAGGGCTTTTGCAGGCGGGATTCAGACTGACTCACCTATATGAGGACACCAATGGTGAGGGCAATCTGCATGAACACGGCATCCCAACTTTTTTGGCGCTGCGGGCTACAAAAGAGAAGTAAATTTGGGCAGACAAGGGAGAGACATACATGGCGGAAATTTTGTTGCTGGAAGATGAGGAAAGTGTCAATCGGGGGATTGAGTTTACATTGAAAAAAGAGGGGTACGAGGTCGAAAACGCCGGGACAATTCGGGAAGCATGGGAATTGTTTCAAAAGCAGGAACCAAAGCTTATGATCTGCGATGTGAATTTGCCGGACGGGAGTAGTCTCGATCTGATCCGGCGGATCCGCAAGACCAGTTTGGTTCATGTGATTTGCCTGACAGCTATGGATACGGAGATAGATCAGGTTATGGGCTATGAAGCGGGAGCGGATGATTATATCACGAAGCCGTTTAGTCTGTCGGTGCTCGTTTTGAAGGTCAATGCCTTTTTCAAGCGGTACCAGAAAAGTCCGGCAGACGAGCTGGAGTCGGGAGATCTGCTCTTTTCCATGTCCCGGATGAGTGCCCGAAAAGGACAGGAGGATATTTCCTTTACAAAAAATGAGTGGAAGATGCTGAAGCTGTTTTTGGAGCACCCGAAGCAGATTCTGTCCAAGAATCAAATTCTGGAGCAGTTGTTTGATTTGGACGGCGAGTTTGCTGACGAAAATACTGTAGCGGTCAATATCAGGAGACTGCGGGAGAAGATTGAGCCGGATACGGCGCATCCACAGTACATCCGCAATATCCGGGGACTTGGATATATCTGGGATCAGAATTGTCAAACAAGACAAAGGAGCAGCGTATGAGGTGGGACACAAAACGGTATATCACAGAACTTTTCATCGGGTTTCTTGTGGTTGGGATGGTCGCCGGGATGCTGATTTTCCGGGAATACGAGACGTATCTTCATTACCTTTCCATAGAGGCACAGTTGATTGCGTCGGACGATCCGAAAGAGGAAGTGTTCCAGATTTTAAAAGAGGGCGAGACAATGGGCTCTGACAAAGGGCGTGAGATCTTAAAGAAGTATGGATACGAGACGGCCGCAGATAACCGGGAGGGAGTGCGGATGATGAAAAACAGTGTCTGGATTGCCGGTGGAGCTTTTGTTGTCTGGCTTGGTTTTGCAGTCATTTTGTACTTTGAAAAGCGCAGGAACAGGCAGGAGAATTTGACACAGAGCCGGAAAGTGTCGGAATGGCTTGTCAGGATCCGGGAGGGGGTATACCGTCAGGATCTCATGCATTGGTATGAGGAAGATGAAGTGGACAACCGGCTTTTGGATGAGCTGGAATCTCTTGGAAGCTATGTGGAAATGGTGGAAGAGCAGGCGCACAAGGAAAAAGAAGAGACAAAAACGCTTGTCACCGATATTTCCCATCAGCTTAAAACTTCGGTAGCGGCGCTTCATTCCTGTCTGGAAATTTTGAAAAATCAGGATCTTACCGTGGAAGAGCGGAAGGAGTTTGAAAGCCGCCTGGAAAGACAGATGAAGAGTCTGGAGCAGTTAATCGGGGCGCTGGTCAATATTTCACGGCTGGAGACAGGCATGATTGAATTGAAGCTGACGAAGGGGAGGGCCTTTGATGTTCTGCTGGAAGCGATCAACCGCATATGGGAAAAAGCGAGGAAGAAAGAGATTGAAATCGAGATGGATGCGGAAGATGGTCTGGAGGAGATCCTGATTTTGCGGGATCCGAAGTGGCTGTGTGAGTCCTTGATTAATGTTCTGGATAATGCTGTCAAGTACAGTCCCGTTGGATCCACAGTCACAATCCGGGCGGCCACGACCGTATCTTTTCTTCGGTTGGAAGTAAAAGATGAGGGAATCGGAATTCCACGGGAAAATTACCACAAAGTCTTTCAGAGGTTTTACCGGGGCGAGGCACCTCTGGTTCAGAAAGAGGAGGGTTCCGGAGTAGGGTTGTATCTTGCAAGAAGGATTATCGAGGGTCACAACGGTACGATTTCTTTGGATGCACGCAGGATGACAAAGGAACCGGGTTCCGTGTTTGTGATACAGCTTCCGCTCTAGTAAAAGAGAAGTCTTACAAAACTGTAAGGCTTTTTTTTATTTTTTGAAAGGAAAATGAAAGACTTAGATGATATGATAGGAGACAGAAAAGAAAGGAAAGGAATCAGATGATATGGATAAGATTTTGAGAACAAAGGATTTGTGTAAATATTATGGAAGTGGGGAGAACGAAGTAAGGGCGGTACAAAACGCCAACATAGAGATACAGAGAGGGGAGTTTGTTGCGATTGTGGGGAAATCCGGTTCTGGAAAGAGTACCCTGCTCCACATGCTTGGTGGGCTGGATACGCCGACAAGCGGGAAAGTGTTTATCCGTGGAAAAGACATTTTTTCCTATAAGGACGATGCGTTAGCTGTTTTCCGCAGAAGAAAGATCGGCTTCATTTTTCAGTCGTTCAATCTTGTCTCTTCCATCAATGTGTGGGAAAACATAGTACTCCCGATCGGCTTGGATGGGCGGAAGGTGGACGAGGCGTTTGCCATGGACATTGTAAAAACACTGGGTCTTGAGAAGAAACTCCACAATCTTCCGAATACCCTTTCAGGAGGGCAGCAGCAGAGGGTAGCGATTGCAAGAGCTCTCGCATCCAAGCCTGACATTCTGTTTGCCGATGAGCCGACGGGAAATCTGGATTCCAGGACGAGTGACGAAGTGATGGGACTTCTTCGGATGTCAGTAGAAAAATACGGACAGACATTGGTAATGATTACTCATGACGAAGATATTGCCCAGATTGCGGACCGGATTCTGGTGATCGAAGACGGAAAGGTGGAAGAGTTAAGATGAAGATGATAACAAGACTTGCAATTAGTAATAACAAAAAAAATAAAACAAGAAGTATCCTCATCGTGCTTTCGATTTTCCTTACGACCGTACTTCTTTCTGCGATTGCAACTTTCGGGTATGGAAATATAAAATTTCAGAGAACCAACGCACGGGAATTTTACGGATCTTATTATGGCTCCTATGCGGGCGTCACCGAGGAACAAATCCAGGAGATGCAAAAGAGAAGTGAATTTGACCGTATCGGTAGAGCAGCGACTGTTGGAACAATAAAAAATGAAAGGACCATTTCTATGGTCTGGATGGATGAGGAAACGATTGATCTGGCAAACCTTCAAAAACAGCTTGAAACCGGAGCGTTTCCAAAAGCAGAAAATGAAATTGTGGGACAGAAAGCAATGTTTGAGCGCCTTGGCTATGAGGATGCCAAAGTCGGGGATACAGTAGAAATCCCATTCCGAAGAAATACCAATGAAACATATCAAACCAAGGAATTTGTGATCAGTGGAATTCTCAGCCAGACAATGGAAGAACAGGAAAACCAATCCTACAGCGCGTATGTTTCCAAGGATTGCTTTGAATCGCTCTATGCGCCGGAAGAACGGACGTACAGTACCTATTTTTCCTTATCTGATCATGTGAGTGTGGATTCCTCTACTTTGGAGATGACGATCAAAGATCTGGCAAAAGAATGTGGTATCAATCCGGAACGCGCGTCGGAGAATTCCTATTTCGCCATGTGGGTGCTGGATCCGGGAATGGAAATGATTGCAGGCTGCGCGATGATCGCACTGGTGGTCATATTCTTTGCCGTAATGGTGATCTACAATATTTTCCAGGTAGGGCTTGTACAGAAAATTCAGGAGTATGGAAAGATACGGGCGCTTGGCGCGACAAAGAAGCAGATGAAAAAGCTGGTGTTCCGGGAAGGAATGATACTCACGATTTTGGGAGTACCGGCCGGACTTGTAGTAGGGACGTGGATTTCTATCGCCTTTATGAACTTCTGGTTCAAGGAGAGCCAGACGTTTGGCGATGGAGTGCAGGTCAATATGATTTCCATTCCGATTCTTGTACTCTGTGCGGCAGCGGCAGTCATCACTGTTTGGATTGCGTTGAAACGTCCTATGAAAGTGATTTCCAGAATCTCCCCGGTAGAGGCAATCCGTTTCCAGGGAAACCAGAAAAAGAATAAAGGCATCCGCAAAGGGAAAAAGCAGATGAGTGTGAGGCAGCTAACCGAGGCAAATATGGCGATGAACCGAAAGCGTACTGCCACTACTATCATTTCTATGGGGCTTTCTTGTGTGCTCTTTGTCGTAGCCGCCAATTTTACAGGAAACGTCAGTACAAGATACGACGCCAGAAAACAGGTCCCGTACGGACAGTTTCAGATTGATCTCACCTACAGCACCAGTGATACCGCCTATCCGGAGAACAATCTGGATGCTATTTTAAAAGATAATCCATTGGATGAGGAATTGGTGGAACAGATCAAGGATATCAGCGGTGTGACGGACGTACAGGTGCGCTACATGATGTATGCGAAGGACAAGAAAGGAAATCTCCAGTCCATTGGTGTTCTGAATCAAAAACAGTTTGAAGACGAAGCATACCAAGGATCCTTAAAGGGAACGGTTGATTACGAAAGTGCTTCCCGCAATGACGAGATTCTTTATGGTTGGAGCTATTTTGTGGAAGATAGCGGATATAAAATTGGGGAGACCGTCTCCATGAACATGGCAAATGGAAGCGGCGAGGCGCCGTTTGAAGGCAAACTGGCAGGAGCATTTGGAAGCACCAACTATGACTGGTGCATTACCGACAAGACTTACGAGAAGATGGGACTTTCAGGGAAAAGCATCAGTACGATTTGGGTGGACTGCCGCCCACAGGACTGTAAGGATGTGGAATCTGGGCTGCAGACACTCCTTGATAAGAAGCAGCATTACCAGTTTAGCACCTACCAGGGAACATTAAAGACATCAGAAAGCACCCTCGGTATGTTTGAAACCCTTGCATACGGATTCCTTCTTCTTGTGGGGCTTATCGCCTTTATGAACATGGCAAACACTATGATTATCAGCATTGTTACACGAAAACGGGAACTGGGTGTGATGCAGGCATTAGGAATGACAAACAGTCAGATGAACAGTATGCTCCGAAGCGAAGGGATTTTCTTCACCGCGGGCAGTATCCTTGTTTCGCTCCTTGTCGGGATGCCGGCTGGTTATGCGCTCTTCTGCTACGGGAGGGATCACGGATACTTCGGGCTCGACGTTTACCATGTCCCGGTGGTGGAAATTATGGCAATGGTCGTTATTTTGGCGGCATTACAGATTTCACTCTCTTTCATCCTGAGCAGAAACATTAAAAAAGAATCCATCGTAGAACGGATTCGTTATCAGGAATAAATCGGCAGTAGATTTGTAAATCAGGGACATATTCCGATACAAACTTCGGTGTAGCGGGATATGTCCCACGTCTCTCTTGGTACTTCAACGATAATAGGGATTGTATCCTCCTCTTAGAAGTTTTATAATAGAACTTATGTGAAAAGGGGGATTACAAATGAGAGGAAAAGAGAAGGTGGACAGATCTGGTTATTTGTTTAGTAACCGGGATCTGACGGCGCTTTTGATCCCTTTGGTGATCGAGCAGCTTCTGTCGGTGCTGGTCGGAATGGCGGACAGCATTATGGTAGCAAGTGTCGGGGAAGCCGCTGTTTCTGGTGTGTCTCTGGTAGATAACATCATGGTGCTGTTAATTAATGTGTTTGCGGCACTGGCAACAGGTGGTGCTGTTGTGGCGGGACAGTATCTGGGACAGAAGCAGAGAAAGAAAGCAAGTCAGGCGGCGACGCAGTTGATCTGGTTTATTACGATCTGTGCGGTAGTTATCACGATTTTGATTTATCTGTGTAAATCATGGATTCTTCATGGGGTGTTTGGCAAGATCGAGGAGGATGTTATGCGCCATGCGGATATTTACCTGATGATTGTGGCGGCATCAATCCCATTCATTGCCCTGTACAATGGCGGAGCTGCGATCTTTCGGACAATGGGAAATTCGGAAGTATCTATGCGGGTATCCATGATTATGAATGTCATCAATGTGACTGGAAATGCAGTGCTGATTTATGGTTTTCACCGGGGGACAGAAGGCGTGGCAATTCCGACTCTCATATCCAGAATGACAGCGGCGATTTTGATTGTAATGCTCTTAATGCGTCCGGATCAGGTGGTATCCATGGAGCGTTCGCTTTCTTATCGTTTCGACTGGAAGATGATTAAAAGTATTTTGAAAATCGGAATTCCAAATGGCCTGGAAAACAGTATGTTTCAGCTCGGAAAGATCATCGTCCTAAGTCTTGTGTCTACCTTTGGAACTTTTGCTATTGCGGCGAATGCGGTTTCCAATACGATTGCTTCATTTCAGGTGCTCCCAGGAATGGCGATCGCTCTTGGTGTGACGACGGTGATTGCCCGTTGTGTGGGTGCGGGGGATTATGAGCAGGTCAAATATTACACAAAAAAGCTGATGGGGATTACATACCTTAGTATGCTTGTAACAAACGGAATCGTTGTGCTTGTTCTCCCTTGGATTTTGAAAGCATACCATCTCTCAGAAGTCACGGCGGCTACGACAACACAGATTGTAACATTCTATGCGGTATGCAGCATTTTAATCTGGCCGTTGTCCTTTACGACGCCGGCCATGTTCCGGGCGGCAGGAGACGCAAGGATGTGTATGATTATATCGGTGGCCTCTATGTGGATTTTCCGTATCGTCTTCAGTTATATTCTGGGGCGCTATATGGGAATGAGGGTATTCGGCGTCTGGGTAGCCATGATCGTAGACTGGATCGCCCGCGCCGTCTGTTTCCTTCTCCGGCTGAAAAGCGGAAAATGGAAACATCAGGCTATCGTGTAACATGGAATTCGTAGGAGTACGAAGCTTTTCTAGCGGCCGGTAAAAGGACAAATGAAAGGCACAAAAAAGACGGCTGTTGTGACTGGCCCTGGAACCAGAGTACAACAGCCGTTTTCTGATTGTTGTGCTGGGGAGATCAGTCTCTCCTCAGATTCGGATTATGCCCGTTCTTCGCTCCATTTGAGGAAGTTCCCGGTATTGGCATCAATCTCGAATTCGTATTCTTTCTGCTGGTAAATAATATCTCCTTCATAGATATACTTTCCATCGTCACGGTCTAATTCCATTCTAAGATCCTGTTCTGTAGCACCCGGAACACGCTCTAAAGCGGCTGCTTTTGCGTCTGCTTCGGAAATCTGAACATTTACATTCTGGGTAGTTCCACTATTGTTCTGCCCGCTATTCTGTGTGTTGTTCTGTGCATTACTCTGCGTGTTGTTCTGTGCATTACTCTGGGTATTATTTTGCGTCTGACCCGCATCAGTGCCGTTGGCCGCGGCGTTGCTGTTTCCATTGTTGTTTAGATTTTCCGTGCTGTAATTAAGAATCTCTCCGTCTTTTGCGTTGATCTCGTATTCATATTCCGTATTGTCAGATGCAAACTGGATTTCGTATAATGTTCTTCCATCGTCCCGGTCTTTGGAGGACTGAAATCTGGAAATATCGGATTCAGACACGCCCGCGTCTTGGAGGGCGATTTCTTTTGCCTTGGCTTCACCGATATCGCTCCCGCCGCATCCTGCAGCGAGTCCGAGGAGCGCGAGGGTAAGAGTTGTAGTAACAATCAATCTTTTTTTCATAATAAAATCTCCTTTCTATCTCTTCCCGATCGTTTCGGGTTCTTTTTTGTTGTTGATATCAGTATAGTGTCCCAAGATTAAAGAAAGATGAAAGAATTAAAAATTTTTTTATTTTTCTGTCTGCTCTATTTGTATTTTTAGAAATGCGATTGTATTTCCTGGCGGAACTGGCTGGGCGTTGTGTGATAAGCCGCCTTAAACTGTTTTATAAAATAGGAGCAGGAGGAAAAGCCGACTGCTTCGCTAATATCCTGGACGCTCATCGCAGTCGTCAGGAGCAGCTCCTTGCCTTTTTCCAGCCGGATCGTCGTCAGAGCCTGGATCGGCGTGACATGATATGAATTTTTCATACACCGGATCATGTGAACTGGATGGAAATTAAATTTTCGAGCCAGATCCTGCATAGTAAAGCTAGTGTGATAATGATTTTGCATATACTGCATAATTTCGGCCGCCAGGTCGTCAGGCGCGTTACTGAATTTAGAATCGGTGTTAAGCAGATTCAGGATATTCAGAAAGTGTTGCTGTTGTTGAAGCGGGTTGAGCCGGGTTCGGAATTTTTCGGTAGCATTACTGTATTTATTAATCGAAAACATCAGAAGCGGTTCAATAAAACTTCTTAGAAGTTTCCCTTTTTCCTCGGTAAGCTGTATGTATTTAGGAAGAGTAATATAAAACATCGTATCGCGGAATAATGATTTATTGACAATCTTTTTAGCAGGATGAAGGTGTTCGGATTCATAGTAGGAGCCTGCGCAACCCATATGCAGCCAGTAGAATTTCGTCTCAGAATCACACAATTTATATCCTTGATGAATTTTGTCCGGGGACAAAATAAGGAGTTGATTTTCGTCTATTATATAATGTTGATTTTCTTCCATAAGATAGAGACGGCCGGAAACAACAAACAGCATATCAAATACTCCGATAGAAGATCGTTTTTTGTGTCTGTCTCCCCGTCTATATAGTGCTTCTCCCGCAGAAATAAAGTGAGGAGTGGGAGGGCTTTCAAAATGCATATAGATCATAGAAGGACTCCTTTCTGAAAAAGAGAATGTTAAAAATATTATATTATATAAATAAATTTATGCTAAATTTATCATAGAAACATGTTAATAGTATACATTGAATTTCTCATGTGCGCAACCTATAATCTGAATATAGAAGAGATATTTAGCTAAATATTGACAACAAAGCGACAAATGAAGAGAAGGAGGAAAGATTATGAAAAAACGAAGAAACAGACTTATTTCTATTGCACTGAGTATTGGGCTTTGTGCCGGCTTGGCAGCATGTTCGGGAAATAGCGGCAGTTCGGATTCCGGCAAAAAAGAGGATGGAAAGACCGAAGTTACAATCTGGATCAGAGAGCAGATGGAAGCACCGGTGACAGCAGCGGTTGAACAGTATAATAAGCAGCAGGATGAAGTGCAAGTAAACGCCGTGGTTTATCCGGATTCGGAACTGACGGACCAGCTTACCCTTGCGATCTCCTCCGGAGAAGTACCGGATATTGTATCTCTGGATGATATTCTGGCGCCATATTACAATTCCATTTCCGCGCTGTCAGATGTATCGGAAGAGTTTGAGGCACTGGATTTTAAAGATGCGTTCAGTGAAGGAATGGTAGAGCTTGGACAAAGTGACGGTAAGCAGTATGCGATTCCGTTTGCGCCGGATGTTTCCGTTATGTTTTACAACAAAGAACATTTTAAGGCAGCCGGACTGGACCCGTCCAAAGGACCAGAAACCTGGACAGAGCTGGTTGATTACGCACAGAAGCTGACGAGGGACGGACATTATGGGTACACTTACGCGGGCGGCGGTGAGCAGATGTTTACGTTTGTTCCGTTTATCTGGAGTAATGGAGGAGATTTGTTGAGTGAAGATGGGAAAACCTGTCTTCTCAATCAGCCGGAGGCCGTAGAAGCTCTTGAACTTTATAATGATCTGACGAATGAGTACCATGTGACTCCGGAGGGCGTGACGACCTATTCCTGGTCGGAATCCCAGGATGCTTTCTTAAGCGGTAAGGCAAGTATGACAATCCTTGGAAATTCTCAGCTTTATACTTTCCTGACAGAGTATCCGGACTTTGACTTTGGAGTATCACTGATTCCGAGATCAGACGACGGAGAATACTCCTCTTTTGGAGGCGGCGATTTGATCGCTATTATGGATCAGTCTAAACATAAGGAAGAGGCATGGGACTTTGTGGAATATGTACTGAGTGAAGAAGTGCAGGTAGAGCTGTTTGCAAAGAACGGTCTGCTTCCGGCAAGAACAGATTTGTTTGACAATGAATACTTCAATGAAAAGGCTGAGTATTATGATGTGCTGAAACAGGCGCTGGAAGTATCGAGAGCTTCCAAATCAGAAAAATATAATGAGATGAACCAGCCGCTTGTTAATGCAACACAAAGCTGTCTGATGGGAAAGGCAACGGCCAAGGACGCCTTTCATAATGCGGCAAAGGAAATCGATGATATTATGAATTAGTGCAAAAAGAGTGCCTGGGAAGCAGAATTGTCCGGAAAGGCACTCTTTCCTGAATAAAACAAGGAGGTGCAACATGAAAAACAAAAAAGGGAAACTGCACAGATCCGTGATTCCGTTTCTCTTCATCTGCCCGGTGATTGTGATGAACCTTATATTTTTCTGTCTTCCGTTTTTACAGTCGCTTGCCATGTCGTTTTTTGAATGGCCGCTGCTCGGTGAAAAAACATTTGTGGGACTGGGAAACTATCAGACACTGTTGGCGGACGATCAGTTCCGGACGTCGTTACTCTTTACAATGAAGTATACACTGTTTGTCACACCGGCACTGTTTCTCATGGCGTTTATTCTTGCTCTTCTGATTGATGGGAAGTTTAAGGGTGTGACGCTGTTTCGGACCATCTATTTTTCACCGGTCGTCATTTCTATGACGTCCTGTAGTCTAATCTGGCTTTGGATTTATAACGATCTGTATGGAATTTTGAATTATATTCTTCAGAAGCTTCATATCATTGATGAAGCAATTCTGTGGATGGGATCAGAAAAGACTTCACTTCCGGCGATCGTATTTATGATTACGTGGAAGATGGCAGGATTTTCGATGCTCATTATTCTGGCAGCCTTTCAGTCTGTGGACACAGAGGTTTATGAGTCCGCCGCGATTGATGGCGCATCCAAAGCCAGACAGTTTTTTCATATTACATTACCGATTATCCGTCCCCAGGTGGGGCTTGCGCTGATCATGTCTGTAATAGGATCGGTACTGGCCTTTGAACAATTTCTGATTATGACAAAAGGTGGACCGACGGAGACAACTACGACGCTGGTACATTATATTTATAATACATCGTTTAAATATTATAATTTTGGATATGGATCTGCCATGACGATTGTGCTGCTGATGATCATGTTGGCGCTGAGTTTTGCTCAGATGAGACTTTTGAAAGATCCGACAGAATAGAGGAGGTGCGGCATGAAAAGAAAACATCGAACGGCAAAATTCATCACCAATTCGATCCTGGCATTGATTATGTTAATGCCGCTTTACTGGACGTTTATAACAGCATTAAAAGATAAAAATGAGATTTATGAGCAGCCACCAAGCCTGTTTCCGGAAAGAATCAGTTGGGGGAATTTTCAGGAAATTCTCATGAGGAATGACGGCGTATTTTTGACTTATCTGAAAAATTCCATTGTGACGACCGTGGTGACTATGATTGTTGTAGCCATTGTCAGTCTGTTGGCAGGATATGCATTTTCCAAACTGAAAGTAGCAGGAGGGCGCATTTGGATGTTACTAATTATTGCGGCGTTGATGATACCATTTCAAACCCTGATGATTCCGCTTTATTCCATTATGGCAAACCTGCATTTGACCAATACGAGGCTTTCCATGATCCTGATTTATGCCACGTTTCAGACCCCGTTTGCGGTATATATGATGAAAAACGCATTTGATATGATCCCGGATGGGCTGCGGGACGCGGCGAAAATTGATGGGGCAGGGGAGATGACGGTATTCTGGAGAGTCATGATGCCAACGACCTGGTCATCGATCGCAACGATTTTCATCTATTCCGCCTATACGACGTGGAATGATTACCTGATTGCGGTTGTATTTGCAAATAATGAAGCGATTAAGACATTTAATGTAGGATTGACGAATATGGCCATCGGACAGTATGGAACGGAATGGGGACTTCTGACAGCCGGTTCCCTGATTGGTCTGGCGCCCATTATGGTGTTGTTCGTATTTTTACAGAAGTACTTTATCAAAGGGATGCTCGGCGGAGCAATCAAATAGACAATGGAGGGAAACGCAGGTATGAAAAAAATGCAGATGATGGGGATCAGGGAAGTGATGCCCCTGGGCTGGTTAAAGGAGCAACTAAAAATTCAGGCAGGAGGCCTTTCTGGGAAATTGCATGATATGTGGGACAGTCTGGGAAGCTATAGTGGATGGCTTGGAGGAACAGGTGAAAACTGGGAGCGGGCGCCGTATTTTTTGGATGGAATTATCCCGCTTTCCTGGTATCTGGATGACGAAAAACTAAGAAAGACCGCAGAGAAGTTTATAAACTGGACGTTACAGAGCCAGGATGAAGAAGGAAACTTTGGACCCAGGGCAAGTAAGGAAGACTGGTGGTCCAGAATGGTAATGCTGAAGGCCTTGATTCAGTATTATGAAATCACGGAGAAACCGGAGATTCTTGTTTTTATGCACCGGTATTTTCATTATCAACGAAAGCAGCTTCCAAATCGGCCTTTGGAAGGCTGGGGGAAAGCAAGAGCTGCAGATCTTCTGGTCTCGATAAAATGGCTCTATGAAAGAGATCCTCAGCCGTATCTGAGAGATCTGGCAAGTCTGGTAATCGACCAGGGAGAGGACTGGAATGATTTTTTCTCAAATCTTCCATTTGTGAGACCGACGGAGTGCTATTATAATTGGAAGAAGATGGAGTTTTTCTCTAAGGATCTTCTGATGGATCTGATGCAGTTCCACCAGACACATATTGTCAATGTGACGATGGCCTTGAAGTATCCGGCACTGGTGACTTATTTCCGGGATCAGGGCGGAGAAGAAATATTAGAAAAGGCGATCCAGGATCTGACCCGGTTTCATGGCGTTGTTACAGGTGCTGTCAATGGGGATGAGCATCTGGCAGGGAATGATCCGGCCCGTGGAGCGGAGCTTTGCTCGATTGCGGAGTATATGTTCAGTTTGGAAATGAGTCTGGAGATTTTTGGAGATCCGAAATATGGGGACTTACTGGAACGGCTGGCCTACAATGCGTATCCGGCTATGTTTTCGGAAGATTATACGGGACATCAGTATCTCCAGCAGGCCAATCAGATTCGGGCAACAAACGAGGAACGTCCTTGGTTTAATAATGAAAAAGACTCCAATACATACGGCCTGGAGCCCAACTTCGGATGCTGTACGGCGAATATGCATCAGGCTTGGCCGAAGCTTGTGCAAAGTCTCTGGTACAAAGAAGGGGATACGCTTGTTTCTATGGTGTTTGCACCTAGCCGGCTGTGTACAGGCGAGGGCGAGGAAATGATTGAAATAGAAACAAAAACGGACTATCCGGCGGGACTTCAAGTAGAATATCTTATTCACAAAGCAGGGAATGTGCCGATAAAGTGGAAAATACGGATTCCGGGGTGGTGTGGACGATTTCATGTTACGATCAATGGCGAAGAAGAGGCCGTGCGGACACAAGACGGCTTTCTGATTCTGGAAAGACAGTTCCAGACAGGGGATGTGGTGACAGTAGCTTGGGAGGCTCAAATCAGATGGTCGGCCTGGTATCGAGACAGCATTGCTATCGAGAGAGGGCCTCTTGTCTTTGCCTTGAATATGCAGGAAAATTGGAAAGGATTCCGGGAATGTGGAGGAGTCACAGACTATGAGGTGACATCGGACACACCATGGAACTACGCTCTTGCGAAAGAGGGAGAAGTCAAAGTATTGGAACAGATGATGGGGAGAATCCCGTTCCAGAAAAACCATCCCCCGGTTGTATTGAAAGTAAAAGCCAGAAAAGTCAAAGAATGGAAAGCGTATGGGGGCAATACGGGAACCATTCCGACCAGTCCGGTGCGTACAGAAGAACCAGAAGAGGAGATCACGCTGATCCCATTCGGTTGTACCCATTTACGCATTTCACAATTTCCATATTATGAATAAGACAGGAAAATGAGTCCTCCGGAAACCAATCCGGAGGATTTTTACTGTAAAAGTATTTATAAAATCATAATAAAGATATTTGGGAAGAAAGGATCATTTCTTTTGGGACGAAAAGATGATATAATGAAATTGTGAAAGGAGGAGTTATTATGCGGATTTTCTTATGCGGCGGCGGAGACGGCGAGCAGACGCGAATGGCGAATCAGCGGCTGGATCAAATTGTGGATCACACGAAGCCGCTTCTTTACATCCCGCTTGCCATGGAGGGTAATTATGAAAGTTGTCAGAAATGGATCCAAGGTGAGTTGAGAGAGGTACGTGTGCCGGCGATTGAAATGGTGAGAAGCGTAGAGGAACTTTTCAAAAAAGAATTGGAAAAATACAGCGCCATATTTATTGGTGGCGGAAATACATACAAATTGCTGAGAGATTTGAAAACGAGTGGATGTTTTGGGAAAATCAAAGCGTATATTGAAAATGATGGAATTGTATTCGGGGGGAGTGCCGGGGCGATTCTTTTTGGATATGATATTGACAGTTGTGCAAGTATGGACAAAAATGAGGTTGGGCTCATGGATACAAAAGGATTTGATGTATTGAACGGGATGTCTTTGTTCGCCCATTACATGAATAAGAGTTCCTGTTTGTCGGAGAAAGAGAACGAAGCAAGAACAGTAGAATATACAAAAGCATTACTCCATTTTTCTGAAACCCGTGGTCCTGTGATTGCATTGCCCGAGGAGGATACACTTTTTCTGAACGGTTTAGCTATCGAGATCATTGGGGACAGCCCGTATTATCTATTTGAGAATGGAAATCGGCAGGAATTGCACCCGAAAATGTCAATCACATGGAAGAGAAACTAGAAACAAAATAAGAGGAACATGAATTTTGATTAAAGTTAGATTTTATGAAAAGGCGGATGACAGTCGCCTGAAGTTTGCAGTAATCATTACAAAGCATGATGGGAAATGGGTTTTCTGTAAGCACCGGGAGCGGGAGACGTATGAAGTTCCTGGCGGACACCGGGAAGCGGGAGAGACAATCGACGAGACGGCAAGGAGAGAGCTCTACGAGGAAACCGGGGCGACAGATTTTGATCTTTTTCCGGTCTGCGTATACTCGGTGGCGGCTGCATATGACAATGGGAAAGAGGAAGAAGAAACGATGGGGATGCTCTACACGGCGGAAGTAAGGGAATTTGAAACGGAGCTCCACAGTGAGATCGAGAAAATTTTGATTACAGAAGAGTTACCACAGGACTGGACGTATCCGGAGATTCAGCCAAGACTGATTCGGGAGATGCAAAGGAGGGAGAATCTGGAAATCCCGTCAAAATAGATTGTGACGTATCGGAAGAATTGTGTTACAATAATGGAAGAAAAATTCAAAGAAAGGGTGTGTACCGTATGACTCAGGAAACATTAAATTATGTAGTAGAAAAGACGAAAGAACTGATTGCCGCTCCATCATGCAGCCAGGAGGCAAAAGACGCGGCTCAGGCATGGCTTGACGCTGTCGGAACAGAGCATGAAGCCAAGGAAACGAAGAACTATATCGCTGAGCTGGAGGAGGACATTGTGACGGCAGATGGGCTTGTTGCATTTGCGGAGTCTGAGGCAGGTGCTCAGGTATTTGGTGTAGAAAAGGCAAAAGAAGTTGCAGCTCATGGAAAGGAGCTTGTTGCCCAGGGAAAGCCATACTGTGACTGCCCTGCATGTGCGGCTGTAGAAGCAATTCTTTCAAAAAAAGATGAGCTTCTGGTATAAATGAAATCATAAAGAAACATGATATTATCAGGGATGATGATTCTCCGGCCTTCTGAGAGTTGGCCGGAGATATTTTTCTTCGACGATTCTTGACACTGTCACCATGCTATTTTATGATAAAGACGTATTAAGGGGAGATCGATGATGAGTGAAAAACAATTAATAAGAAAGTTGAGAAAAATAACGGCTGTAATGATTGGTATCGGCGTTATTTTGCTTGTTGGAAGCGGTCTTCTTAACGCATCGTTGGGTAGAGTACAAAAGAGAACAATGACAAGTCAGATGATGTCGGAGGCTGAGGAATATCAGGCGGGTGTGCTCAGGAAAGTGAATTCGGATTTACAGACGCTGCAGACACTGGCGAGCTTTTTTAAATTCAGCAACACGATCGATAAAATCGACGCGGAGGCTTTTGCCAAAGGTCTCTATGAATCCAATAATCATAACAGCTTTATTCGGATGGGGTATTTCACACGGAACGGAGAGGGGATTCGTGTGACTGCCAATCAGAACATCGAAAGAGATCTTCGGGTGGAAAATCTGGAAACAAATTTTCAGGAAGTGATCGAACAGGCATGGCAGGGAGAAAGTGGAGTCTCCAAAATGTACTATGACGATTCGATGAAGAAGCAGGTGTTTGGCTATGCAGTGCCCGTTTATGATGGAGACGAGATCGTCGGAGCGCTTTGCGCAACCGACGGAGTCAGTGCGTTTCAGGAAATCCTGGATGATAAGACAACAATGAATGGCCATGGCCATATCCATATGATCGGCAAGGAAGGGAAGTTTTTGATTAGAACGGGAGAAAATCTTGTTGACAAAAAGGTAAGCAACATTTTTGAAGGAGACTATATTACCGAAAAGGAACAGAAGAAAATCAAAACAGCTATGGATGCGGACAAAGGTGTGTTCAGTGAGTTCGTATACGATGGGACGACGTACAAGATTTATCTGGAACCGGTGGGAATGAATGGATGGTATCTGTTTTGTGTAGATACGATGCATGGTCTCAATGCTCCGGTTTATCAGATGCTTCAGGTGACGAGGGTTGTGTTTATTACTTTACTGGTGATGAATAGTTTTCTTATTTTTTATGTTTACACGATGCTACGGAAGAATAACAAACATCTGATCCGACTTGCCTATTACGATCCCCTTACCGGGGCGTATAATGCGGCGCGCTTCATACAGGAAATGACAACAGTGACGCAGGAGTCCGGCGAGTATAGCGTCGGAGTACTGAATATCCATCAGTTTAAGTTTATTAACGAAATTTTCGGAAGAGCACAGGCGGACATGCTTTTATGTTATATCAGGCAGGTTCTGGAGAGGAACATCCGGCCGGGAGAGTATTTTTGCCGGGATACGGGAGATTTTTTCTGGATCATGCTTTTGGAACAGGACGAAGAAGTAATCAAAAAAAGAATATACATGATGATGAAGGAGATCAGCGCCTTTTCACTGGGGCAGCATCATAATTATCAGATTCGTCTTTATTGCGGTGTTGCGGTTCGGAGGGACGACAGTTCCGCGGAAATGATGATGACGCACGCAATGTTTGCCCTCCAGACCGCGAAAGGGTCGGACCGGAACAACGTGTGGGTGTACGATGTGGAATTACATGAACAGGAAATTTTGCAGAATTATATTGAGAGTCATATGTATCAGGCGCTGCGGGATAAGGAGTTTCGGATGTTCCTGCAGCCGAAGTTTGATGTAAGAACCGGGCGGATTGGAGGAGCGGAGGCGCTTGTCAGATGGTTTACGGAAGAGGGGAAAATGATTTATCCTAATCAGTTTATTCCGCTGTTTGAGAGCAATGGGTTCTGCGCCCGTCTGGATATGTATATGGTAGAACAAGTCTGTCGTCAGATACGGAAATGGACAGATGACGGGATAGAGCCGATCCCGATATCAGTGAACCAGTCAAAGCTCCTTTTTTATGAGGAGGATTATATCGAAAATCTCTGTGGAATTTTGGAAAAGTATCATATTAAGAGCGAGCTTATTACACTGGAAATTCTGGAGGGGCTTGCGGTAGGAAATATGGAAGAATTGAATCGTAAAATCGATCTGCTGAAAGAAAAAGGATTCCGTATTTCCATGGATGATTTTGGAAGTGGATACTCGTCTTTTAATACACTTGGAAGGATTCATATTGATGAGTTGAAAATGGATCGGGTGTTCTTGTCTGCGATCACGGGAGAAGAGGGAAAGAGGCAGGAGATTATTATGGCACAGGTAGTGGATTTGGCTAAGCGGCTTCAGATTTCGACTGTGGCAGAAGGCGTGGAAACAGAACAGAACGAGGCATTGATCCGGCGTCTGGGATGCGACTATGGACAGGGATTCTACTACAGCAGGCCGGTAAGTACGGTGGAATTTGATGAAAAGTATATGAAAATAAAAAGAGGGAGTGCGGCTAATGAATGAAAAAGAAAGTGCAAGAATGACCTCAGACAGAAGTCCGGTTCTACAGACGTTGATTCAATTTTATGAATATGCGTTGAGCAGGCGGGACGTGAAACGGGCGGCAGAATTACTGACAGAAGACGTCTTTTTCGTGGGAACGGCAGAATCCATAGCTGACAGGCAGAATTTTGAGCGCTCTTTCAGGGAAAAGCTCCGCCATATACCGAACAGGACGTTATATGAGATTTCCGATTACAGGGAAAAAGCGCGAGGAGAGAATACGTGGGACTGTTCCTGTAAGATCCATCTGATTCTTCCGGACAGGAAAGAACGTTACATGGCGAAATTGACTGCTGTTGTACTGCGGGAGAACGGTGTTTACAGAATTTCTGTTTTACACAGAGGCTATATCCAGAAAGAGGAGCGCTTTCCGTTCCACATTCTATCGGAGCCGAGGGGAAAGCTGGATCAGATTTCGAAAAGGGAGATCTGGGACATGATCTGCGATGTGATGCCGAATGGGCTGATCGGAGCCTACATGGAAGAGGGGTATCCGATCTATCTGGTGAGTGACAAGCTTCTGGAGCTGCTTGGATATACATACGAAGAGTTTATGAAAAAAACGGGGGGCAATGTACTGAACCGCATCTGGAAAGAGGACCTGGAAGAAGTGATGGCTGCTGTGAAACGGCAGTGCAGGGAAGGAAAAGAGTTTGAAGTCGAGTACCGGATGCTGAAAAAAGACGGGAATTTCCTTTGGGTGTACGACAGGGGGCGCATCATTGACATTCAGGGAGAAAAGAAGGCGGTCATCAATTTGATTGTGGATATTTCGGAAAATGTCCGCATTAAGAATCATCTGTTCATGGAGTCCGTAACCGACCCGCTCACCGGACTTTATAACCGCAGGGGAGGTGAGGTCATGGTGACACAGCGGTTCGGAAACGGGAATCCATATATTTTCCTGATGATGGATATTGACAACTTCAAAGCGGTTAATGATATTTACGGGCATCACGAGGGAGATGAAGTGTTGAGGTATATAGCGGACTCGCTGAGGCAGTTCTTCCGGCGGGACGATGTGGTGATCCGGATCGGCGGGGATGAATTCGTCGTGTTCATTTACCCTTGTAGCAGTGTCGCGGCTATTGAGCAGAAGATTCAGAAGATCAGTGAGAGGTATCTGAGGAAGATTGAGCAGGAGTATCCACTGAGCCGGTCCTCCCTGTCTTTTGGCGGCGTAAAATATAATCGCACAACATCTTTCCTTGAGCTTTATAAAAGAGCGGATCAGGTATTATATAAAGTGAAGCATAATTGCAAAGGACAGTTCAAGATTGTGGAGATGAAGACAGAATAAAGAAAATGAACTGGAGGAAAGGCCTGGTAGAGGGGCGGACAGAATATGTGACAGGAGTGGTGTGATGTTTGGATATGTGACAGTATGTGAACCAGAACTGAAAATCAAGGACTTCCGAAAATATCGGTCCTATTACTGCGGTCTGTGCCAGACGCTGAAAGAGAAATACGGTTTTTCCGGGCAGATGACACTTACCTATGACATGACCTTTGCAATTCTACTTCTGACCTCACTTTATGAATGTGAGAGCAGAATAGAGCAGCACAGGTGTAAGGTGCATCCGGTGAAGAAGCAGACAATGAGGCGAAATGAAATGACTGAATATGCGGCGGACATGAATCTTCTGCTGGCGTATTATCATCTGGAAGACGACTGGGCAGATGAGAAAAAGGCAGCGGCGTTCTTTGGAAAGGGTGTTTTGAAAAGGAAAGCCTGTTTTATTATTGAGGAATATCCGCGCCAAAGTCGGATCATCCAAAAAACACTGCGGGCGATCCGTAAATGTGAAAAGGAGAATTGTACTGACCTGGACCGGATTTCCGGATATTTTGGCCGGATGATGGAGGAGCTTTTTGTCTATCGAAAGGATGTGTGGGAAAAGACACTGCGAAAAATCGGATTTTTTCTCGGCAAGTTCATCTATTTGATGGATGCGTATGATGATTTAGAGGAAGATAAAAAGAAACATTGTTACAATCCGCTCATTCCTCTGTCGGAGAAACCGGACTATGAGGAGAGGATCAAAAGGATTCTCTGTATGATGATTGCGGAGTGCAGTGCAGAATTTGAGAAGCTCCCGTGTCTTTTGGATGTAGACATTTTACGAAATATCCTGTATGATGGAGTGTGGAATCGTTATAAGCTGATTCAGATGAAAAAGAAGGAAAGAAAGGAACAGGAGAATGTCGAAAAATCCGTATGATGTTCTGGGTGTTCCCCAGAATGCATCTGACGAAGAAGTAAAAAAAGCATATAGAGAACTGACGAGAAAATATCATCCTGACGCCAATGTGAATAATCCATTGGCAGATCTTGCAGAAGAGAAGTTCAAAGAAGTGCAGGAAGCATACGATGAAATTATGAAAGAACGTGCATCCGGAGGAAGTTCCGGCGGCTATTCTTATGGTGGAGGTTCTTCCTACGGTGGAGGGAGCACTGACGTGGAGATGCAGGCGGTTTTTAATTATATCAACAGCAGACGTTACCGGGAGGCATTGAATCTGCTCGACCGGATGCCGAACCGGACAGCGATGTGGTACTATGCGAGCGGAGCAGCGAATGCCGGGATTGGCAATCTGGTAGTGGCAAGAGAACATGCCGCCCAGGCAGTGAATATGGAGCCGAATAATGTGCAGTACCGCCAATTATTAAATCAGCTTGACTGGAACAGCAGAAGATATCAGAACAATCCATATGGAGGCGGTTATGGAGGAAATTCTTCCTGTGGTACCGGAAATATGTGTTGTGATCTGTGGCTTGCGGACAGCTTATGTGAATGTATGGGAGGAGATCTTTGTTCATGCATGTAAAAGGAAAGATGATGGCATTTTGCGGACTCTTTCTGGCGCTTTCGGTCGTATGTATGTCGCTTGGAAGCGTCATCGAGACGAACACACTGTTTCTTCTGGCAGCAGCTTCATTTTTCGTGGGGATTGTCATCCGGGAATTCGGGATGAAAGCGGGCGCGGCTTTTTATGTAGCGGACGTCCTGCTGGGATTTTTGATTGCTCCAAACAAGTTTTATGTCTTCTCTTTTGCGGCGATGGGACTCTATATCGTGATAATCGAGGAGGCATGGAGATTTCTGGGGCGATCTGCCAGCACTCAGCGCCAGTCCCTTTTTTGGGCGGTTAAGTACGTTGTGTTTAACGTTATGTACATTCCGATGCTGGTGCTTTTTGATGAGATTCTTCTCGGAGGAAAGAAACTGTCTTTCGCTATGACAGCAGGGATCTGGCTTGCAGGGCAGATTGCCCTGTTTCTCTATGACCGGGCATACGAGTATGTCCAGTCACATGTCTGGACAAAGATCCGGGGAAGGATGTTTTAAAAGCTGAATATAGAAGAACTGGAAAATAGAACAGCCAGCCGAACCAAGGGCAGGACGCCGGTGCGGCTGGCTGTTTTTATATTTGTGGATTTATCATAAACCGGTGCAAATTTTACTTTGCAAGCTGGTAGATGGCTTCCAGATAGAGTTCCATCCAGGTATCAATCAGACGGACATGAAGCCCCTCATTCTTTTCGTGCATAGTGTTCGGCTGACCAGGAAGAAGTGCTCCAAAAGCGACGCAGTTTGGCATTGTCCGTGCGTAGGTACATCCCCCGTCTACTTCCGGCTTGGCGTTTATATCTCCGGTGATCCTTTTGTAAACATCCATCAGAGTCGTGACAAGAAAACTGTCACGTGGAATCAGGATAGAATCTGTAGCATACTCGTGTTCCAGAGAAAACGGGGTCTTTGCAATCGTTTTCTGGACAGCTAGTGTGACATCATGGCAGGAGTATGTAACAGGAACACGATTATCAATGGAAAGAATCAGTCTGTGATCTCTCACAGTCACTTTTCCGACATTAAAGGTCAGGGAACCGGATTCATTGTCTGAAAATCCTGCTCCGATGTGTTGCCCGGAGAGATCTTTTCCAATATATTTCATATAAAAATCAGCCGCTGCTCCAAGATCACCCTGGAGGTGCAGAGAATCAACCGCAGCCATGGCACCAGTGATTGCATTGATTCCCATTTCCGGACGGGCAGCATGTGCCGCTGTTCCTGAAACAGTGAGATGAATCCCGTCCTCAGATGCCAGCATATCAAGTTTGCAGCCGTACTCTTTTTCAAGAGCAGACTGATTTGCGAGCAAATCAGAAAGGCAGGAAGATGGCAGGAGTACAGTAGCTGTTTCCGGTACGGAATTGACGGCATTGCCTCCGGAAAAAGAGATTTCCCCGGTAAGCGGCATGGTAAGTTCATATTGTAAGACGCCTTTTTCTGCGTATTTCAGCGGAAACTCAGCGTCGGGAGTGAAGGCGAGATCCGGGAATGGTACGTGTTTTTGGTTAAAATAGTAATCCATACATCCCCAGTTGGTTTCCTCATTCGTTCCTACGATCAGCCGGACTTTTTTGCCCAGAGGGATCTGTAAATCTTTCAAGATTTTCATAGCATAGAGACAGACAATGAGAGGACCCTTGTCATCCAGCACGCCTCTTCCGTAGAGGATACCGTCAATGATTTCAGGAACATAAGGATCGCAGATCCAGCCTTCTCCGCATGGAACAACATCAGCATGACAGAGGATTCCCAATGTCTTTTCACCTTCACCAAATTCAATGTGTCCAGCGTAATTGTCGAAATTTTCAACATGAAATCCCATGTTTCTTCCCAGATCCAGCACATATTGAAGTGCTTTGGCGGGACCTTCTCCGAAAGGCATTCCGCAAGCAGGGCGTCCTTCTGTACTTGGAATGGAGACAAGTTGGCAGATACTTTTGATGATGTTTTCTTTTTCAGCTTGAATAGATTGTTTGAAATTCATAGGATACTCCTTTACATTTAAAATTACTTTACACTTTTTTTCGACTATATTAAAATAAAAACTAGAAAGATTCAGAAGGGGGTGTACATTTGAAGGAAAAGCACTATATTACGAGAAAAGAACAGGCAGTTTTGACGAAGAAAAAAATATTTGATACGACAATTTTCCTGATCCGGAAAAAAGGATACAGTAAAATAACGATTCGTGAAATCTGCCAAAATGCGGAAATTTCCGTTGGTACCTTTTATCTTTATTTTCTCTCCAAAGATGACATCCTTCTGGATTTATATTCCAAGGTAAACCAGAAGCTTCAGGACAGTGCGGCGATCCAGAACAATGATACACCGGAGAAAATGCTATTATTTTTAGTGAAAGCTTTTTGGGAACAACTGGAGGTCTCTTTCGAGAAAGAGCTTTTAAGTGAGATCTATCGAATTACGCTGTCACAGAAGAAAGACATGCTGCTTTCCGAAGGACAGCCGTTTTTCCAACTGCTTTGGGAGGCGTCAGGTTTGTTTTTGAAAGAAAAGAGCATTGGTGGAACAGCGGGTCCGGACCAGCTTGCAAAGTCGATAGCTGTAAAAATTCAGGGCTATCTCTTTCACTGGCTGGTCACGGAGGACATCTCTTTTTCCGAAACGAGAGAAGAATGTTTGGAAGATTTAAGGCAGTTCCTTACAAATCTTTACATAACCGGATAATATTGATAATGACTTCCACCGCTTTTTCCATTGTCTGGGCAGAGATATATTCAAATACGCTGAAGCCATTTTGTTCCCCGGAGAAGATATTCGGACAAGGGAAACCGGCAAAGGAAATGACAGCCCCATCTGTTCCTCCCCGCACGGGAACCAGCTTTGGCGTAATTCCGGCCATCGTAACGGCTCTTTTCGCGGTTTCCAAAATTTCCGGATGGTCGTCAATTTTTCTCTTCATATTCAGATAGTAATCATCAATCTGTACTTCAAAAGTACCTGCGCCATAGTGAAGATTCAGATATGAGGCAGTTTTGGCAAGAAGTTTTTTGCGTTCTTCATATCGGGCCGCACTGAAATCACGGATATGGTATGTCATAATACATTGGGATACGTCTCCACGGATATCACTGACATGATAATATCCCTCATAGGAGTCCGTGTTTTCCGGCATCTCGCTCTCCGGGAAACAGGAGATAAACTTATGT
Source organism: Sellimonas intestinalis (assembly GCF_001280875.1). Classification (GTDB taxonomy): domain Bacteria; phylum Bacillota; class Clostridia; order Lachnospirales; family Lachnospiraceae; genus Sellimonas; species Sellimonas intestinalis. Next base: position 132,981 of record NZ_LGAJ01000005.1, read on the forward strand.
GCCAAAAGAACCGCGTTTTTCATCGTATTTCTGGCCACGCCAGGATGAATCCCATGTCCATGAATCGTTACTGTTGCGGTAGCCGCATTAAAGTTCTCAATATTGATTTCACCAAGCCCTCCTCCTTCGACTGTGAATCCGAAATCGGCAGGGATCTCTTTCAAATTGATATAATCTGTACTGTATCCTAACTCTTCATCAGGAGTGAATACAATATAAAGGTCACCGTGTTTCAGCTCCGGGTGCTCCGTCACGTAACGGACCGCTTCCATGATTTCTGTGATACCCGCTTTTCCGTCCGCGCCAAGCAGAGTAGTACCGTCTGTTACGATGAGATCTTCCCCTACATGGGAGAGGAGTTCCGGATATCTGGAAGGACTTAAAACCAGATTCTTACGTTGATTCAGGATAATGTCACCGCCATCATACTCTCTGACAATCCGCGGGTGGATATGTTCGCCGATGACCCAGGGATTCGTGTCAAGGTGTGCCAGAAAAGCCACAGAAGGCACGGGAGTGTCCAGATTGGATGAAATTTTTGCGTATAAGAAACTATTTTCATCTACCCGGACATCGGTCACTCCGAATTCTTTTAGCTCCTCGCACAAGAGATCAGCCAGAAGACGCTGATTTTCATTACTTGGACAGCAGGATGCCTGATCGTCCCCCTGTGTGTCGATGGATATGTACCTGAAAAAACGGCTGATTATTGGCTTCATAGTCATCTTCCCTTCTGTATACATTTCGGTTTGCATTTATTGTTTCTATCATCATATCACTAAATATAGATTTCAACAATAATGAGAAAAGAAACAGCCGTGGTATTTTCTGCTACCTCGCAAACAGCCAGATAATATTGCGGATGATCTCGGAAGCCTTCTCCATTGACTGAATGGTACAGTATTCATAGATGGAGTGGGAGTTGGCGGATCCCATGAAAATATTCGGGCATGGAATTCCCATAAAGGAAATACTGGAACCATCCGTACCGCCGCGGATCGGAAGAATGACCGGTGTGACTTCTGCCATTTCCATCGCTTTGAGCGCATAGTCTTTTACTTCCGGATATTTTTCCACTTCTTTTCCCATATTAAAATAATAGTCATCTACTTCTACACAGAACGTGTTTTCACCATAATACTGATTGAGGTGGTCCGCAATTTCCTGTACCCGTTGTTTTCGGCGTGCATATCCCTCATCCGTGAAATCGCGCAGAGCGATCGTCAACTGGGCACGATCCACAGTGCCATTGATATCGGTGACATGATAAAAGCCTTCGTATCCATCCGTATTTACCGGACTCTCTCTCCATGGAAGATGATTGATAAAATCATTGGCGAGAAGGATCGCATTTTTCATTTTTCCTCTTGCTTCACCCGGATGGATTGCGGTGCCATGGATTGTGACGATAGCAGTCGCGGCATTGAATGTCTCAAAGTTGATCTCACCTAACTCGCCGCCGTCCATCGTATAACCGTATTTGGCAGGTATATTCTCGATGGGAATATACTCTGTACTGTTTCCGATTTCTTCGTCCGGGGTAAAACAGATCAGGACGTCCCCATGAGGGAACTCTGGATGGGTGCAGAGATACTCTGCCGCATCCATGATTTCGGCTACTCCTGCTTTGTCATCCGCGCCAAGAAGGGAATTGCCGTCAGTTACAATCAGGTCTTTTCCGATGCTGTTTTGGAGAGAAGGGAATTCTTCTTTGCTGAGAATGATCTGTTTGTCCTCATTTAAAACAATGTCTGTACCGTCCCAGTTTTCTATAATTCTCGGATTTACATTGGCTCCGCTTTCGTCAGGCGCCGTATCCAGATGAGCGAAAAAAGCAACCGGCGGAACCGGGTGATCCTGGTTGGAAGGAATTTTGGCAAATACATAGGATTTATCATCCATCCAGGCATTCTCAATTCCAAGAGCCTTTAATTCATCTACAAGCATCTGGCCAAGGACAAATTCATTGGAGGAGGCCGGAACAGTTTCGGCTTCCCAGGTGGATTGTGTATCAATCCCGACATAGCGGAAAAAACGTTCTACAATAGGTTTCATGGAAATTCCTCCTTTATACCAGTCCCAAATATGGAGATACAATCATTACAACAGTTCCTACAAGTAGTAATACGGTGGAAAACTTAATGGAAAGTTTCAAAAAACGTTCATATGGTACATTTGTCAGTTCCAGAGTACCCATCAGCGGAGCATTTGGATAGACAACAAACCAGAAATTAAATCCTACCGTAAAGGCAGAAACAAGGAGCATCTGTCCGGCCTCGGTACCGATCGAAGAACCCGCAAACAAAGCCATTGCTACAGCGCCAAGTACCGGCATGGTAATACCGGAAGCGGAGCTTGTTCCAAGAGGAAGAAGTCCGACCAGAATGTAAGCAATAACGGCAGCCACAATAAATGCCCAGACCGGAACATCTTGAAGCGCGCTCTGAATCCAGTATACAAATGTGATTCCCATACCTTCTGTACTGGATCCCATGATTTCGGACACACCACGGGAGACGGCGACAATAATGGTAAGGGAACACAGATCACAGCATCCCTGTATGAAGTTATCTACAAAGTCTTTTAATGTCATTCGATTGACAAGAGCTACCAGTACCGAACCAATCAAAAATACAATAGAAAATTCATCAAAGTACCAGTCTCCCAGATAAGTAAACTTGTCCGCACCAAGGAAATTTCCAAGAGCCGGGACATGATCCATCATCCACATGGCAGGATAATTCACGACATCGTACATAGTTTTACCATCGGAGAGTTGGATAGAACTCCACGGAATATAGCCTAAAACAATAATAAGAACCATAAGACCGAAGATGATAAGAGAAATCACGCGCCGTCTGTTCAAGGGAAGAGCCCCACTCTCCTCCTTGCCGGAGCGAAGGTCTTTAATTCCGGTACAACCTGCGATGACAGAGCGTTCTTTATTCTTTTTGACAGTTTCCGCATACCGGATTACCATGAGTGTTCCGACAATATACATGACGATAAACAAAACCATACGCATGACAATACCGGTTCCAAGGGAGAGATCGGAATTACCGATGGCAGCCACGGCTGCGCCGGTAGCATACGGATTGACGACAGAAGCCATATTTCCGATGGCGGCGCCGCCGAAAAGAACCATGATTCCGGTTACAACATCATATCCGGCAGTCACACAGAGAGGAATCAACACGAGAGCGTATGCAGGGAGCTCTTCACAGGATCCGTATACGGTTCCCATCATGGCAAAGATAAACATCAAGATAGCGATCAATTTTTTTCCGCTCAATTTTTTCAGCAGTGCGCCGATTCCTGCGTCAATCGCCCCCGTTGCATTGATGATTGCCAGAAACGCACCGGAAATCAAAATGGAAAAATTGACGTCGGCTCCTGACTGGAAGCCTTTGATTGGGGCGAGAAACAGATCCCAGATTCCGGCCGGCTGAGTTCCGGCATTTTTAATCAGTTCCCCATTTTCTCCGGTCATGGTGTTGTAATGCACGACCTGTTCGCCGGCGTCATTGACAGTAACAGTGGACACTGGAACAAACCAGGTCAGTACAACGATAAAAGCCAACACAATAAAAAGAATGATGAGTGCAGGCGGTAAAGACAGTTGTTTTTTCTTTTTCTTTTCAGACATTTTTTCTTCCCTTCCTTTTTCTTGTTAGTTTTCCCAGTAGCGTTTTAAGAATTTCTCCGCATTTTCATAACAAATTCCCCCAATTTCAGAAGCGCTAAGTCCGTGCCTTTCCAGAGCCTGGATCAAGTAGGGCATGTCTTGGCAGCCCCGGATTTCCATGTCTTCTTCCACACCGTCAAAATCGGTTCCAATCGCCAGAACCTCATGCCCGCCAACATTTTGTATGTGACGAATATGTGGAAGCATGGCTTCGACAGTACTGCGCCCGGTTTTCTGCAAAAATTCTCCTCCGAAATTCAGACCAATAACGCCGCCTTTCTCCGCAATTTTCCGGATCATTTCATCCGTAAGATTTCTTGGATGGTTCAGGATTTCACGTGCATTAGAGTGTGAGGCAATAAATGGGCGTTTGCTGTGGCTAAAGACATCTTCAAATCCTCCATCGGACAGATGGGAGACATCGATGATCATACCTAGTTCTTCCATTCTGGAAACGACGTCCAGACCAAATGGCTTCAGTCCCTTTTGCCGGTACTTGGGAATGATATTGGGATAACCAATGCAGTTTTCATAATTCCAGGTCAGTGTCAGAATACGAATTCCCTTTTCGTATAGAGCATCTAACCGCATGAGATTGCCATCCAGAATTCCCCCTTCTTCGACGGTCAAAAATGCAGAGAGCAGGTGGCGCTTCCGATTTTCCTGATAGTCTTTGAAATTTCCCGCAAAAGCAATGTGCTCAGGATGGCGTTTGATTTCATGGTGCAGAATATCCGCCATGGCAAGGGCATCTTCGTAGAAACTGTCTTTTACACACGATCCCTCCAGCCATAAAAAACATGCGAAAAACTGTGCGGCATAACCTGATTTTAATAATCTGGACACATCGATTTGACCGTTGTTTTGCCAGAGTGATTCATTGGAATCCGGATGCTGGGCGATATCATATAAACGCATCAATGTGTCGCAATGAAAGTCAATAAGGTTCATGCGTCCCTCCTTTGTATGAAGTATTTCAGAGAACTGAACAAGTTTATTGAATGTATTCGGTGAACATGTTCAGCTATCTTGTAACAAGTATTTTATAATAGATTCGTTATTTTAGTCAATTAATTTGTTAAAAAGAAAGAATTTTTGTGAATTACTTATGAGAAGGTGGAAATAAATTTGGGTATTTAGACGAAACAGAACAGAACGCAAGGAAAAGGGGAAGCCTTTTGCTTGACCCCAAAAGCAAAGAGAGGTACACTTTTCTTAGTCTTATTTTTACGAAAGAGGAGTCGAAAGCGATGTATATTGCGGATTTACATATTCATTCTCGTTATTCCCGGGCGACAAGCAGGGACTGTACGCCGGAGCACCTGGATTTATGGGCGAGGAGAAAAGGAATTCATTTGGTAGGAAGCGGGGATTTCACACATCCGGCCTGGAGAGAGGAGTTAAAGGAAAAGCTGGAGTGGGATAAAAACGGATTCTATGTTCTGAAAGAGGAATACCGGATTCATGAAGATTCGGCGCCGGACGATCAGATCCCGCGGTTTGTGATTACCGGGGAGATCAGCTCGATTTATAAGCAGGACGGGAAAGTGCGGAAGGTACACAGTCTGATTCTGCTTCCCGATCTCGAACAGGCGGAGGTGATCTCCCGGAAACTGGAAGAAATCGGAAATATCCATTCCGACGGCAGACCGATTCTTGGTGTGAGCTGTCACGATCTGTTGGAGATGATTCTGGAAATTTGCCCGGAGGCGATCTATGTGCCGGCTCATATTTGGACGCCGCACTTTTCCATGTTTGGCGCCTTCTCCGGTTTTGATTCTGTGGAGGAATGTTTTGGAGACCTTGCAGGACATATCCACGCCGTAGAGACAGGGTTATCTTCGGATCCTCCGATGAACTGGAGAGTGTCCGCGCTGGATCGGTTTCAGCTCATTTCTAATTCTGACGCTCATTCTCCGGCGAAGCTCGGGAGAGAGGCGAATCTTCTGGATACCGAGCTCTCCTACGAGGCGCTGAAAACAGCACTGGATACTGGAAAAGGACTTCTTGGGACGATCGAATTTTTCCCGGAAGAGGGCAAGTATCACATGGATGGGCACCGCAAATGCGGGCTTTGTCTCAGCCCCAAGGAAACAGTACAATACGGCGGGATCTGTCCGGTATGCGGGCGGAAAATTACCATTGGCGTGTCCCATCGGATTGAGCAGATGGCAGACCGGGCGGAGGATTACCAGAAGCCTGGAGCCAAGAGGTTTGAAAGTCTGATACCGCTTCCGGAGATCATCGGGGCGGCTGTCGGGCATAGCGCCGCGAGCAAGGGCGTGCAGAGACAATATCAGGAGTTGACCAGAAGGCTGGGCGCAGAGTTTGAGATTTTAAGAAATGTCCCGGTGGAGGAGATCCGTCGGATTTCCGGGCGGTTGATTGCGGAGGGTATCGAACGGCTTCGGTTAGGGAAAGTCCGGTGGAATCCGGGCTTTGACGGCGAGTACGGGAAGGTTCAGATATTTGATGAAGAGGAGCGGGGCGAAATCGCAGGACAGATTGATTTCTTAGGTACGTTGGGACTGACAGGGGAAACAGAGAAGAAAGATCGGAAAAAAGACGTAGAAATCAGCCGGGAACTGGCTGTCGTACCTGTAGTGGAAAAGAAGAGTTCCGAGAAAAAGCGTTTATCTAAGGAGAAGCGTCCGGAGGCACTCAATCCAGAGCAATCACAGGCGTCTGTATCCGGAAAACGACGGATTGCCGTTATCGCGGGACCGGGAACCGGAAAGACAACACTGATTGCCAGACTGTCCTTTTTGCTGGAAAATAAAAAGGTGCCGCCAGAAGAGATCACAGCCGTGACGTTTACAAACGAGGCAGCGGGCGAAATCCGGGAGAGGATAGATAACCGGGATATACAGATCGGAACATTTCATGCGATTTGTCTTCAGTTCCTGAAGGATCGGGGACGAAGTGTTTTCCTGGCGGACGAAAGAATATGTATCGGACTGGCGAAAGAGATTCTGGCACAGTACAGGATCGATGAGGAAGCAAAAACATTTCTTGCCCAGACGGAAGCATGGAAAGCAGATCAGATTCTGGGAGGAAGGACAGGCGATCGTAAGTCAATGACCATAGAGCGAAACCGGGAAGCAGCGTACCGGGCTTATGCCGCGGCAATGCGGGAGAAAGAATGGTACGGGTTTGAAGATCTGCTTTTGGAGACTGTACGGCTTCTCAAGGATCACCCGGATGAAAAGAGGTGGAGAGCGCCGTTTCATTATCTTCTGATCGACGAATTCCAGGATATCAATCCGATACAGTACGAACTGATGAAAGAGTGGAATCAAGGCGGCACCAGCCTGTTTGTGATCGGGGACCCGGATCAGGCGATCTACGGATTCCGTGGGGCAGACGCTCTTTGTTTTGAACGGCTGAAGGGGGATTTCCCGGAACTGGAAGTGATCCGGCTGTATGAAAATTATAGGAGTACACCTCAAATTCTTGATAGTGCCCTGACAGTGATTTCAGAAAATCCGGGTGAAAAAAGAATCCTGCATCCGAATAGGGAGGACGGAGAAAACGTGCGGCTGATACAGGCAGCAGGTGAAATGGGAGAAGCGATCGCCGTGGCGAAAGAGATCGGACGGATGGTTGGCGGCGTCGGGATGCTGGAGGCGCAGAGAACCTCCGGGGAGAAAGAACGGAAGGTGCGAAGTTTCCATGAGATTGCGGTTCTTTACCGAACGCACAGGCAAGGGGAACTTTTGGAAACATGCCTGCGAAAAGAGGGGATTCCTTATGTGGTGGCAGGAAGGGAATCGTTTTTAAAGGACGAGAAGGTGCGCTTAAGTGCTGCGTTTTTCCGCTGCCTTCTGGATTCGGGGCAGACTGCCGTAAGAGAAGAAGCAAGTCCTCTTTTTTCAGATGAACAGGGAAACCCTCTTGGAGAGCTACTGTTCATGGAGACGGTACGGTCCTGGCAGGAGCGGATTGCAGGAAAAAGTCCGGCGGAGATTCTGAATGAATGGATTCATGAGATGGGAATGGAAAAAGTAAAAGCAATGGAGAAGTTATCTCAGATCGCGGTATGCTATAAGACACTGGAAGAATTACTGCAGATGCTGGAGTTTGGTGTGGAGAGCGACTTGAAACGGTGCGGGGACAAGCAGTATACCGCCGAGGCTGTCACTTTGATGACACTCCACGGTTCCAAAGGTCTGGAGTTCCCGGCAGTGCTCCTCTATGGGGCAGAAAAAGGCAGAATTCCATTGGAAAGTGAATACTACGAGACGGACTGGGAAGAAGAGAGGCGGCTTCTATATGTAGGTATGACGAGGGCAAAGGAAGAGCTGGTGCTGACCTCGACAGGTGAAACGAGCCCATTTCTGGCAGAGATTCCAGAACACCGGATCACAAAAGAAACAGCGGGCCCGAAAAAACAGCAGGAGACATGGCATCAGATGAGTCTGTTTGAGTAATCCATTCTAATCAAAAAAGAGGAGGACAGAAAGCATATCAAGCACTGTTCTCCTCTTTTTTTATACTTCTTCGTCAATTTGAAACTGTACCATGCTTCCGACCTGTTCTGTCACCCAAAAATGCAGTACTTTTTTCATCAGCATATCTTTCAGCACCTTTGCGTGTGGATGTCTGTACTTATTTTGATATCCGGCGCTGATGATCAAAAGGAATTGCCCACAGGAGAGCGCTTCATTATAATTGTGCTTGGAACCATGGTGCGGCACCTGGACTGTTCCCACGGATGGCATATAATCAGAGAGATAATCAGTCAGCTCTTTCCAGCTGTCTTCCGTCCTGGCGTCGTAATCTCCCAGAAACAGACAGCCGTCAGGATAAGCGTTTCTGCGTCCAGACTGCGGACTCGTCAGATCAGGAAGGAAAAAGTGATATGGACGCACCATTTTGACGTCCGGAATTTGTGGACCGGAGTAGACGACCAGGGAATTGGAATTCAAGCTTCCTGGTGCGTATGTCTGGTAAATCTTACGGATATCGTTCCAGTCATAGGAAAAAATGTCCGACGTCTCCAGATAGGATTGCAGTGTCTTTTTGTCATATCCGTTTTTCTTCAGTCCCCGGAAAAAGGCCTTGCTTCTTCGGGTATTCTGGAAATTATATGGCACGTAAACCCAGTTTTTCCGTGAGGTTTTCAAATCCGCCAGAGCTTTTCCCGAGGGGATGGCCGTGGTATTGCCCCGGTTTCTGAGGTTGGAGGCCACAGGCATGACGGAAAAGAGTTCCGGCGTCGTTGTGTCCACGGGTAATGTATACTGCTCCACCGCCTGTAAAGGATCTTCAAGAAGATCTGCCAGAAAGGTGGATTCGGTATTTTCCAGATGAGCAATCAGCCGTGTCAGTAGAATCTCTTCCTCTGTCAGAAACGGCAGATAAATCTTCTCCACACAGCAGTAGGAGAGAAGAAATGGAAGCCCGTTGATGTGATCTTCATGCAGATGGGAAATAAATACCGCCTGAATCTTTTCCCTCGGCTCAAACGTATCGGCGATCTGCTTCTCAACGGCGGATTTGCCCGTCGAAGAACCACAGTCGTAGACGATGTTCATGCCACAGTCAAATTGTTCTGTATAAAAAGCACCCTGTCCAACGGGTAAGAAACTTCGGATCATATTGGAACCTCCTTTGTCATTCGTTCATCATCATTTGCTGGTACGTTGTACCCCACTGAGCCATCGCGTCCAGAATAGGAGACATGGATTCTCCCAGGGGTGAAAGCGCGTATTCCACTTTCGGAGGAATTTCCGGATAAACTGTCCTTGTAATAATACCGTCATCCTCCATGGCACGCAGGCTGTCTGTCAGCACTTTCTGGCTGACACCCTCCAGATCTCTTCGTAGCTCGTTAAACCGCCATGGACGCATACGGAGATTCCGAAGAATCAGAAGTTTCCATTTACTTCCGATCAACTGAACCGTTGTCGCCACCGGGCAGGCAGGCATTTCTTCTTTTGTCATCATCTCATGTCACCTCGTCTCAATCGTTTTATCAGAAATATTATATCAAATCACAATGGAACATACCAGTGAAAACCGTGGGTTATAAAAAGGTAACTAAGTAATAGAATTGTGCGTACTTTTGTATCCGGAGGGAATAGAGTACACTGATCTTGCAGACAGGAAATAGTTTTATGAAACAAAAGGAGGAACAACAATATGGCACTTTTCAATCTTTTCAGTTGGAGTAAAAAGATGGAAGAAGGTACGGCAGCGGCATGTGGCACGGCCTGCGGAGCGGCGGACAAACCGGAAGAAACATCTGCGGCATGTGGCACGGCCTGCGGAGCGGCGGACAAACCGGAAGAAACACCTGCGGCATGTGGCACAGCCTGCGGAGCGGCGGACAAGTAGCACATGTTACAACAGTGATGTGAGAATATCATATTATTTATTAGAGAAGCCCCGGCAGTGCTGTACGCCGGGGTGTAGAAACAGGGCTCCGGCAAAAATCGGTCGAGATAGAGTGGGATCAAAAAAAGGAGAGGGATAATGAAACAGTATTTTTCTTTTCAGTGGCATATCACAGACGAATGTGATCAGCGGTGTAAGCACTGCTATATTTTTTCGGAGGACAACTGTAAAAAACTGGATGCGATGACGTGGGAACAGATACAACAGACATTTTACAACTGCTTGGATTTCTGTAAGGTGTACGACCGCTTTCCCTACTTTTATCTGACTGGAGGCGATCCGATTCTGCACCCGAACTTCTGGAAACTATTGGCGTTGATGAAAGAACATCAAATTCCGTTTACAATTCTTGGAAATCCGTTTCATCTAAATGATGAAACCTGCAGGAGAATGAAAGAATACGGGTGTGAGAAATACCAGCTCTCTCTGGATGGAATGCGAAAGACTCACGACTGGTTCCGCAAGCCGGGAAGCTTTGACATTACGTTGGAGAAAATAGACTGCCTTCGGAGAGCAGGAATCCGATCTGTAATTATGACGACAGTATCAGGTACGAATATCGATGAGATCCCGGACATTATCGATATCGTAGTGGCTCACGATGCGGACGTGTTCGCTTTCGCAAGATATTGCCCGACCAGTGAGGAAAAGGAAGTGGGGATTACGCCTCTTCGTTATAGAAGCCTTCTGGAAGAATGTGACCGGAAGTTCAAGATGTACGAGGCACAGAGGTGCCATACCTATTTTAATAAAAAGGATCATCTCTGGACGTTGTATGAGTATGAGACAGGACAGTTTCAGATTCCTAAGAACGCTCAGGATGGAATGGTTTACGGAGGCTGTAATTGTGGAAACTGCCATATGACGATTTTGCCGACAGGGGATCTTTATGCGTGCCGAAGAGTACAGAACAGTAAAGTAGGAAATGCCTTTACTGATCGGATCGCGGATGTCTGGGTTTGCCAGATGGAAACTTACCGAGGCTATACAAAGTTTGAAAAATGTGCAAAATGTGAATTGCTGGCCTGGTGCCGGGGCTGTCCGGCTGTGGCAAGCGGTCAGACAGGGAACTTCTACGCGGCAGATCCACAGTGCTGGAAGGAAATAGCTATGTGAGTTAGAGGAGGAAGCCAGGATGGATTTAGAAACATGTTTGAAGAAACTGCAATACATCGGTGTGCTCGCTTTTGCGACGGTCGATCTGGAAGGAGCCCCGCAGATCCGCAATATCAGTGCGATCCATTATGAGAAGGACGCTATCTATTTTTTTACCGCCAGAGGAAAAGAATTTTGCCGCGAACTGTTGGAGGACGGGCGGGTGCAGATCCTTGGGTACAGTAAGTATAAAGAAATGATCCGGTTGTCCTCCAGGGCGAAACAGACCGCAGAAGAGGAACAAAAAAAATGGATGGATTTGATTTTTGCCGAACAGCCCTACCTGGCTAATGTCTATCCTGGGAAGACAAGAGATATTGGGATTATCTTTGAAATCCGAGACGCTCAGATCGAGTATTTTCATCTGGGAGTCTCCCCGATTTTCCGGGAAACGTATATACTGGGACGTGGAATCGAAACGAAACAAGAAAATGCCGCGGAAGTCGAAGCAGGAGACGTAGAGCCAGGAAAAAGGAGGGTGCGGATGAAAGGATATCGTATCACAGATGCATGTATCGGGTGTGGAATATGCCAGGGAAGCTGTCCGCAAAGATGTATTGAACCAGGCGTACCATACCGGATTCGGCCGGAACATTGCCTGCACTGTGGAAATTGCTATGAGCATTGCCCGGTTTCTGCAGTCAAAAGATTATGAGGTGAAAGAATATGTTGGCAGAACGTCGGATAAAGCAGACGGAGAGAACGATGGACAACACAAGGGGGCAGAGTATGAAAAAACTGAAATCAATATGGGCAGATACGGACACGATACTCATAGGAGCAGGAGCCGGACTTTCCACATCTGCGGGATTTAGCTACACTGGAGAAAGGTTTCAGAGATATTTTGCGGATTTTGAGCAGAGATACGGATTTCACGACATGTATTCAGGTGGATTTTACCCGTATGAGACGCTGGAAGAATACTGGGCATTCTGGAGCCGTTATATCTGGATAAACCGATATATGGACACCCCTGAAAGCGTCTATCAAACACTTCATACGCTTGTGAAGGGCAAAGACTATTTTGTACTGACTACTAATGTGGATCATTGTTTTCAGAAGACTGGATTTGATAAGAACAGGCTTTTCTATACACAGGGGGACTATGGGCTGTTTCAGTGCAGTATGCCATGCCATCGGAGCACATATGAAAACAGGGAGATTGTCAAAAAGATGGTACTGGCGCAGAGATTTACGATCGGGGCGGACGGCACGTTGATTTTTCCAGAGTGTGGACGATTGGTCATGCGTGTGCCGGAAGAACTGATCCCATGTTGCCCGAGATGCGGCAGGCCAATGACGATGAACTTGCGTGCGGACGACACGTTTGTGGAAGACGAGGGATGGCAAAAAGCGTCTGACCGTTATGTGGATTTTCTAAGAAGACACGCAAACGAGAAGGTGCTGCTGTTGGAACTGGGGGTAGGATTTAATACGCCGGGGATAGTGAAATATTCTTTTTGGAGGATGACGGCGAAGAACAAAGAGGCGGTTTATGTCTGTGTGAACCTGGGAGAAACCTGTGTACCAGAAGAAATTGAGGAACGCTCTGTCTGTATCGATGGGGATATTGGAGAAATACTAAAAAAACTAAAGTAAAAATAACCGATTTAAAGTAATTATAATATGAGATATACTCTATTCTATCTGCATTGCTTGTTGAGCTATTTACCAAAACAATTACATCAGAATCGAGTCAATCGAGTCAGATGCACTGACCTGATTGACTCGATTTTGTATTATGTGACTATCAAATGAAAACATAATAAGAGAAGCTGTCAAACCAGATCCTTTTATTCTAACAGATGCTTCAGGTTCTTCCTCATCATTTCTGTGAAATGTGTATTGATCTATCAGTCATCTCCTAAGAAATTGATATATTCACCGCAGATATGTCACACGTTCCGGATCAAAGTGTCCCCTTGGAGCCGGGGCTTCGTCCGCTTCTCCCACGGCTACAATGGCAACCGGGATACTCGACGTGCCCAGTATCTCCTGCAATTTTTCTACCCGGTCCATAGATGGATAACATCCGCACCAGCAGGTTCCATATCCCAGGTCTTTTGCCTGAAGGAGAAGATTTTCAATGGCGGCGCCGCAGTCCTGAGGCCAGAATTCTTTGCAGACGCCCTCCTGAAGATCCGGACGGCCACAGACTACAATGGCAGCAGAAGCAGTGGAAAGCATTTTAGTAAATGGATGAGCCTCCCTAAGCTTTGCGATCATTTCCCTGTTTATTACCACAAAAAACTGCCACGGTCTTGTGTTGCACGCACTTGGCGCCATCATGGCGGCTTCCAGCATCCTCTCAAAATCTTCCTGGGGAATGGTGACGTTTTCTTTGTATTTTCGAATACTTCGTCTTTCACGAATCACTTCTGAACAATTCACAGTATGCACTCCTTTCATATGATTTCGCTACTCTTATTATACTGCCGTGACGATTAAGAATCAAATCCGTCTGAACAATCCGTCAGAAGTTTCTTGTAAATTTCGTAGTCTTCCTTTTGAAAAACATTAAAGACAACCTTTTTAATGATTGGATCGGTCTTTTGATAATCCTGGACGCTCTGTATGGCAATACGGGCCGCTTTCTCTCGGGGAAAGTGGAACTCGCCAGTGGAGATACAGCAAAAGGCAATGCTTTTCAGACGATGTGAGGAAGCAAGTTCCAGGCAGGAATGATAGCAGTCAGCAAGCTGTCTGCAATGTGTCTCGGTCAGAGGGCCGGATACGATCGGACCTACCGTGTGTAGAATATAATGGCACGGGAGATTAAAGGCGGGAGTAATCTTGGCTCGCCCGGTCGGTTCTGGAAAGCCCTGTTTTTCCATCATCGTTTCACAGAGAAGCCGGAGCTGTACACCACTGAATGTATGAATACAGTTGTCGATACAATGGTGGTTAGGGATATAGCATCCGGTCATTCCGTTGTTGGCGGCATTGACAATGGCGTCACATTTCAAGGCGGTAATGTCCCCCTGCCACAGATAGAGGCCGTCCGAGTGTGGGGCCAGATCTGCAAGATCCGTTACACCTTTTTCTCTTGTTTTTTCTTGAAGATAGGCATCCTGAATCTTCAAGAATTCCTCATCCACCGGGCGGGGTGGTCGTACATTGAGAAGCCCCCGTAGGAGGAGTTCCTGTTTCTCTGTCCCTTGGGGGATCTGTGTTCTCCGGTATGAGGGTTCTTCCTTTAAAAGAGACTTAATCAGATACAGTCTCCGTTCGCTCTGATTCATTGCACATTCTTCCTTTCCTGACGAACAAATTCGGTCTTCTTTGAGGGGAGCAAAGGGTAATCCATCCGCTTTTTATTATTCACCATTACTCTAACTATCTATAGAGTATAAAGAGCGTAAAACAGAGAGTCAACAGTTATAAAAAAGTAACCTTACATACAGGGCAGCGTGTTGCTCTGCTATTTTAAGGACGATATCTGTCCCTGCCAACAAACCGGGCAAAATTGTACAGGACTACTGCTGGTAACCAGGTCAGAAAACAGGTAGAATAAAAAGCATCAAAGGACAGGAGGAATGATGATGAATCTGGGAAATAATCTATACCATGCAAGGAAGAAAAAGGGACTCTCTCAGGAAGATGTAGCGGAAAAGATTGGAGTGAGCAGACAGACGATTTCTAAATGGGAGACGGACGAGACGCTGCCGGATATCCGGCAGGCAAAGCAGCTTGCGATATTGTATGGGCTGGCATTAGATGAACTGATCGAATTTGACGTGGATCTTCAGGAGATTCAGGAGACCATCGAGCGTATGCGTGATGAGGTGACGAACAAGATCGACTGGACAAAAGCGTGGAGTAAAAAATACCCGATTCTCGAATCGTACCAGAAAGAAGTGAATATCACCTACTATGCGGAAGCATTATGTAAGCTTCTCATCCGCTTGGAAAAGGAATACGGATATGACGAACTCAATTCCATGCTGGTGCTTAAAGATATTCTGGCGACAGTGTGGAAGAAACGAAGTGAAAAGAAATCTTAAAACAGATATGAGAATATAAAAGAAAAGTGCCTGCACATTGGAAACAGTGAGCAAGTACTTTTTATTATACTTTTATAGGGAATGTGTGGTGAATGTTTGCTCCCAGTTCGATGGCTGTACCGGGTATTTCGCACATTGTCTTGTGGCATCATATAGGCGTCGATATTTTCAAGAGGCGCCTGAACCAGAACTCCGCATTAAAAATGCAAGAACAATCTATAGAAAAATGCTATGCATATATCATAAAAAACAATTTGCCAGAAAAATGTTGGGGGAAATATAATGTTTATGAATTTTTACTGTGCGAGGAGGAAATGAAAGTGAAAAAGAAGATTTTGACTGCGCTTCTTACAGCAGCGATGGCAGTTTCCATGCTTGCCGGATGCGGCGGAAATCAAAGCGGCAAGGGAGACAAGCAGGCGAGCGGAAGCGGGGGTGAAGGAGGCGGAGGAACCTTTATTGTTCCGGTCAATGCGGATACGACGAACTGTCTGACCCCGTATGATGCCTATGGGGCGGACGACAGACTGATGACCTACGGTCCGTGCTATGATCCGCTGTTCATTGTAAATAAGGATGAGACAAGATGGTATTTGGCTGAGAGTCTGGAGGCAGTGGCGGATGATGGATGCCATTATCAGATGAAGCTCAGGGATGGAATGACTTGGCATGACGGGGAACCGATCACAGTAGATGATGTGATCTTTTCTATCAAGGTGCTGCAGGATGGGTCCAATGCAACAGATGCCAGCAATGTCAGATATGATGGAAATGATCTGACGGCAGAAAAAATAGATGATCTGACAGTGAATCTGACATTAGCACAGCCTTACAGTGCATTTGAAACAGAGTTTGGACGTCTTCAGATTTTCCCGGAACATGTATTTGACGGCAACACACATATCATTGATAACACGGAGGCTCTTACAAAAGGAATTGGCTCTGGACCGTTTAAACTCAAAGAAATCAATGCGGGCGAGAGCATCGTATATGAAAAATATGATGACTATTACAGAGAGCCGGCGAGCCTGGACGAAGTGGTGATTAAAGTGATGCCGGATGAGAGCGCTCAGGAAGCTGCACTTCAGAGCGGAGAGCTCTCCATGATGCGAATCACAAGTCAGACAAAGCTTGAAAAGTACCAGAGTGATGATGAGTACACAGTTTACAATATTCCGGAAGGCCGTCTGAATTACATGGCTTACAATTATCAGAGTCCGAACATGAAAGATATCAATGCGAGAAAGGCTATCGCTCTTGCGTTGAATAATGAGGAGATTGTGCAGGGAGCATACGGTTCTGAAGATCTTGCTATCCCGGCAACGAACTTCTGCTCTCCGGAGAACCTTTACTACAATGACGAGATGAAAGGATATCAGCAGAATATCGAGGAAGCGAAAAAGCTTGCCGAGGAGACAGGTCTTACAGAAAAGACGCTACACTATATCTACAATCAGAACCGCCCGAATATGAAGGAGACAGCACAGATTGTACAGCAGCAGCTAAAAGAGATCGGAGTGTCCGTAGAGATTGAAGGCGTGGACTCTTCCGCTTTTTTCCAGCACCTGTTTGCATCCTGGATCACAGGAACTCCGGTGGAGGATACTTCCTGGGATCTCGCGACAAACGGAATGGATCAGTTAAATGCAGACCCGGCATCCAAACTGACTTCCTGGACAGGTGACAATCTGGAAATCGGTTTTTATGTAAGTCCGGAGACAAAAGAACTCTGGAAGAAAGCATCCCAGGCTCTGACAACAGAAGACCGTGACAAGTATTATAAAGAGCTTCAGGTACAGATGAATGAGGACTACTCCATGTACCCGATGGCGAATACCAACTATGTAATTACGGCAAGAAAGGAATTTACAGGGCTGAATGAGATTATGAGGGTGCCGATTTTTGAGGATTATACAAAGATTCATATGACAAATTAGAGAGGAGACTGACCGTTTATTTAATTTTCAATAAACGGTCTTTCTTGATACTTATCTGTATCACAGGAAGAGGAAGAAAATATGAGAAACTATATCATAAAAAGATTTTTGCAGCTCATCCCGGTGTTGATTCTTGTCAGTATTTTTTCATTTCTGATTATCCATGCCGCACCGGGAGATCCGATTCAGAACTATGTAAAACCAGGGATGTCGGAAGAACAGATTCAGACAATTCGGGAAGAATATGGTGTAGATGGAAATATTGTAAAGCAGTACGTGGCGTGGGTAGGTCATGTCGTCCGGGGAGACCTCGGTACCTCCATCTATAAGAATCGTCCGGTCACAGAGCTTTTGGCGGAGAAGCTTCCTGCTACACTGATTTTGATGGGGGCGGCGCTTCTTATCTCGCTGCTTGTCTCAATTCCGCTTGGGCTTTGGGCGGGGCTGAAAAAGAATAAAATGACAGACAATATTATCAGTTTTTTGTCTTACTTTGGTATTTCAGTGCCTCAGTTCTGGCTGGCAATGATTCTGATTATAATTTTTGCACTGACTCTTGAAATTCTACCAAGCGGTGGGATGAGGACGGTCAATGTCGATACGACGTGGGATCTTCTTCGTCACCTGGTACTACCGGCTGTTGTACTTAGTTTCAGCAACACGGCAGTGTTTACGAGATATATACGTTCCAGTACGATTTCACAGCTTGAGGAGGACTATGTGCTGACGGCCAGATCTAAGGGGACGAGCAGATATAGGATCCTGACCCGCCACGTCCTAAAAAACTGCCTGCTCCCGATTATCACCTTGGTAGGGATCAATCTGGCAGGGCTGGTGTGCGGCTCGTTTGTCATTGAAAGTGTGTTTTCCTGGCCGGGGATCGGACGGCTTGCCATGGATGCGGTGAACTCCAGAGACTATCCGCTGATTATGGGATTCACGATGTTCTCCTGTACAATCCTGATTCTGGGAAATTTTCTGGCGGACATCCTGTATGCAGTAGCGGATCCGAGAATTAAGCAGGGGATGGGGAAGAATAATGGATAAAAATCAGACGATAAGAATTGATAAACATAGTTTTGATAAAGTGGAAAAGAAAGAGGCACGGGCAGAGACTAGATATGAAAGAAGCGTGTTCCGGGACGTCTTACGATCTCTTAGGGAGAATAAGCTGGCGATAGTATGCTGTGTGATTCTTGCCATCATTATTATCGCTTCCCTTCTGGCGCCTCTTTGCCCTTATGATCCGGATGAGCAGGATGTATTGAGCAAACTTCAGCCGCCGTCTACCAAGCACTGGTTCGGAATGGACGAGCTTGGGCGGGATTATTTTACAAGAGCGCTCTACGGGGGCAGGATATCCCTGACCGTTGGCTTTCTCTCCATGATTATGTCCGTCGTGATCGGGACTGTGATTGGAACGGTAAGCGGATATATGGGAGGGAAAGTGGATGCATTTTTGATGCGGTTCACGGATATCTTTATGTCGGTGCCAAGTTTTCTTCTGATGGTAGTCATCAACGCCTTGTTTCCGCCAAAAGTGTATTCCATGGTTATTATTCTGGGATTGTTTGAGTGGTGCCAGATTGCCAGAATCACCAGGGCGGAGACGCTGTCTTTGAAAGAGCGGGATTTTGTGCTGGCGGCGAAGCATCTGGGGGCAAGTAATGTAAGAATCATGTTCCGGCATATCGTGCCGAATATGAGCTCTTCGATCATTGTGGCGGGAAGTCTTGCGGTGGCGAGGGCTATCCTGACAGAATCGACGCTGAGCTTCATGGGACTGGGAGTTCAGCTCCCAAAGGCATCCTGGGGAACAATGCTTCAAGGAGCCCAGGTTTATATTATGGATACGCCATGGCTTGCGGTTTTTCCGGGAATTTTTATCGTAGCGACTGTGATGAGCTTTAATATTCTTGGAGACGCCCTTCGTAATGCGCTGGAACCAAAGATGACGAAATAGAGGTGAGAGTATGGACGATTTACTGAAGATAGAGGATTTGAAAATATCCTACTATACATATGCCGGAGAAGTGCAGTCGGTTCGGGGAGTAAGCTTTTCCGTGAGAAAGGGTGAGACGCTTGCCATCGTGGGAGAATCAGGCTGCGGAAAATCTGTGACGGCCAAATCAATTATGGGGCTGATCCAGGTGCCTCCGGGGGAAATCAAGGAAGGGAGCAAGATTCTGCTGAAAGGGAAGAACCTGCTGGAACAGTCGGAAAAGGAGTGGGAAAGCTATCGAGGAGCTAAATGTGCCATGGTATTTCAGGATGCGCTTACGGCGCTGAATCCTACGATGCGGATTGGAAAGCAGATTGCAGAGAACATCACAAATCATCAGAAAGCTGGAAAGGATGAAGTGAAAAAGCGGGTGTTGGAGATGCTGAGACTGGTCGGGATTGCCGACGCCAAGGGATGCGTGAAGAAGTATCCCCATGAGTTGTCGGGAGGAATGAGACAGCGGGTGATGATTGCGACCGCTCTTGCCGGAAATCCGGAAATTCTGATTGCGGATGAACCGACCACAGCGCTGGATGTGACGATCCAGGCGCAAATCATGGATCTGTTGGTTGAGATTCAGCAAAAACTTGGCATGACGGTTATTTTGATTACCCATGACCTAGGTGTGGTGGCCAACAGCGCCGACCGGGTTGTGGTTATGTATTCTGGAAAAGTAGTGGAGACCGGGACGTGTACAGAGATTTTTGAAAAACATAAGCACCCTTATACCTGGGCGCTTCTGAAAGCGGCACCGGATATGGAGTTAGGGTCCAAGCAAAAGCTTGTGGCAATCGAAGGGACCCCGCCGGATCTCATTCTTCCTCCGAAAGGCTGTCCGTTTGCCGAGCGGTGCGGCCATTGTATGAAGATCTGTCTGGAAACAGAGGCGCCCCGGTACACATTCAGCAAAGACCACAGTGTATTCTGCTGGCTGTATCATCCAGAATCTGGCTATACAGACATCACATTTGATGAAGGAGAGATAGAATGATGGAAGAAAGAAAACCGCTTCTGGAAGTCCGGCATCTGAAAAAATATTTTGGACTGGGCGGGAAGAAAGAGCTAAAAGCAGTTGATGATGTCTCCTTTGTCATTTACAAAGGAGAGACATTTGGAATTGTGGGAGAATCAGGATGTGGGAAGACAACCTGCGGACGGACCTGTATCGGCGTTTATGATGCCACGGGCGGAGAAGTACTTTATGATGGAAAGGATATCCGGAAGCAGACAAAGCAGGAACGAAAAGAATTTACAAGAAAGGTTCAGATGATTTTTCAGGACCCATATTCTTCCCTGGATCCGAGACTGAAAGTACATGATATTATTGCGGAAGGAATGCAGATTCATCATTTGGTATCATCCAAAAAGGAGGAAGAGACGATGGTACAGAGGCTTCTGCGTCAGGTGGGATTGAATCCGGAACACGCAGGGCGGTATGTCCATGAGTTTTCCGGGGGTCAGAGGCAGCGAATCGGAATTGCCAGAGCTCTTGCGGTGGATCCGGAATTTCTTCTTTGCGATGAGCCAATCTCCGCGTTGGACGTATCTGTGCAGGCACAGATTATCAATCTGCTTGTCCGGCTTCAGAAGGAACGGGGACTTACCAGTGTGTTTATCGCCCACGACCTGTCGATGGTGAGACATATTTCGGACCGGGTAGGAGTGATGTACCTGGGTAAGATAGTAGAGCTTGCAGATTCCCAGGAATTGTACTCCCATCCAATGCATCCTTATACACAGGCTCTGCTTTCCGCCATCCCTCTGCCTAAGCCGGGAAAGATGGCATCGGTGAACCGGATCCATCTTCAAGGCGAACCGCCAAGTCCGGTGAGTCCGCCAAAAGGATGCAGATTCTGTACCCGGTGCATCCATGCATCCAAGCAGTGCCACCAGGAAGAGCCGGAGCTTATGGAGACGGTGCCGGGACATTTTACAGCGTGCCATCTTTACAAGAAGAAATAGCATGAGTGAAAAAAGACAAAAGAAAGGAGCAGAGCCAGAAACCGGAGAAGACGGATTTGGCACTGCTTCCTTTTCGTTACGTCAGTCTCCCACGGCAAAGCTGCAAGAGAAAAACGGCTCCGATGATACAGAAGAAACCAGCAAGATCTGTTGCCGTAAAAGTTGTACCAAGCAAAAGGGCGGTCAGGAGTACAGAAGAAACCGGATCAAAGTTTGCCAGGGTTCCTGCTTTGACAGGAGACAAGAGAGACGCACCAAAATGATAAAAGGTTGATCCGGCCGCAGTCCCCACCAGGATCAGTCCGCAAAAGCCAAGGATCACCTCGGAAGAGAGCGGGATCTCGTATGTCCATGGACGGACAAAAAGGGAGAGGAGAATTCCACTGATCAGCATCCCGCGCCCCACTACATATTTGGCTCCGTACGTGCGGACAATCCGTCCCGGAATCAGCGTATAGGTGGAGTAAGAGATAGCGCAGATCACACCAAAAAGCAAGGCGTACCCTGAGATGGCAAGATTTCCCGGCCGCCCTCCGGTGCTGATAAGAAAAGTGCCGGCTACAGCAGCCAGAACAGCGGCAGATTCTGTCTTTGTGGGCAGTGTTTTTGTACGCACACAGGTGACGAGGAAAATAAGGATCGTAGACAAGTACTGCAGGACGGTTGCTGTGCCGGAGTCAGAATAATAGATCGCCATGAAGAAGGTATACTGTGTCAGACAGATACCGAAAATAGCGAAAAAGATCAGTATCAGCAAATCCTTTTTGGATGTCCGGATGGAGGAACGGCAGGAGGCGTGCCGTTGTGTGGATTTCCGGAAAAGGAGATCCAGCGCAATCAAAATGATCCCGGCGCTGATCTGTCGGATGCAGAGAACGACGGGGGTTGGGAGAGCCAGATCGTGCAGGAGATACTGACCGGAACATCCGGAAAATCCCCAGCACAATGTGGCGAGAAGGATGGAAAGGGTGCCTGTGATATCTTTATGGGGTGTAAAATGACTCTTCATGTCAGATCCTTTCTGTTGGTTGGGTATTTCCGCGGAAATGCGGCTGCTTTTTGTATTATAATGCAGAACAGCCGAAAAAGCTATGAAATATAAGTATTTCTAATAAATAATCATCTGAAAATATAATATACTAATATATTTTCAAGCCTATCGGATTATGATATGATGAAAATCGAAAGAAAGCGGAAGCTTTTGGCACAATCAAATATAGTTGAAAATTCTTCAAGATACATTCGCAGGACGGGAAACCTGTTTAGCCTCTGGCCGATGTATCTTTTTTATTTTCCGGGGAATTGGCGGGAAGTAAAGGCAGCTTTAAGAAAACCCTCTCAAAAGAGAGCGCGGTGCAAGGAGGATTTGAAATGGAAAGAACAGTGGAAAATTTGAAGGAAATGATCCGTGCGGGACGGGGAAAGATCCCGGCTCACAAAGTGATCCGCGGTGGGATGCTTGTTAATGTCATGTCCAGTGAGATCTATCCGGCAGATATCGCCGTATACGAGGATATGATCGTGGCGGTCGGCGATGTGGAAGAGTACATTGGGCCGGACACAGAAATCATTGATGCGAAGGGCAGATATCTGGTGCCGGGAATGATCGACGGACATATTCACAGTGAATGTAGTAAGCTCAGTATCACAAGTTATGCAAAGGCGGTTGTGCCAAGAGGAACGACGAGTATGATTTCCGGTCTGGATGAGTACATCTCGGTATCTGGTCTGGAAGGATTAAAAGAGATTCTGGCGGAAGTAAAGCAGAGCCCGCTGAAAGTATTCTGGGGAGCGCCATATAAGACTCCGTATACGATTCCGGAATCAACGGTCGCGTTTAATTTTACAAAAGAAGTTCATCAGGAAGTCCAGAAATGGCCGGAATGTTTCGGCGTTTGGGAGACGGTAAGAGAGTTCCTCCAGGAAGAGGATGAGAATACCCTGGGGGCAATCGCAGAGGCATTTAAAAACCGCCTTCCGGTATTCGGATGCGCTCCAATGGCAAGAGGGAACGATCTGAACGGCTATCTGTGCGGGGGCGTACGTCTTGACCATGAAAGCTACACCCACGAGGAAGTGGTAGAGAAGATGAGAAAGGGAATGCATATGCTGATCCGGGAATCTTCTGTCACACATTTCCTGGAAGAAAATATGAAGGCTGTGACTGAAGTGAATCCGGCTTTTGCACGCCGTGTCAGCTTTTGTACAGACGATGTGACCGCAAGCGATGTTTTGGAAAAAGGACATTTGGACAATGTTGTGCGTCTTGCGATGAAAGCAGGGGTAGAGCCTATGACGGCCATCCAGATGGCAACCATCAACAGTGCGGAAGCATACCGCATTGATCATCTGGTAGGTTCCATATGTCCGGGCAGAATTGCCGATATTCTTTTTGTCAATGATCTCCACGAATTCCAGGTGGAGGAAGTTATGACGAACGGAAACATGGTTGCAAAAGACCACAAGCTTACCTATCAGTTAGACGCGCCGGAGAGAAGTTCCATACTAAAAGGGGAACTCAAATGTAAAAAGACGATCCCGGCAGACTTTGAATACAAGGTGGAAATCGGACACGGGGAAGCAAAGGTACTGGCTATGGATGTCAAAGGTCCATTTGTAAGAAAAAGAAGAGACGTCGTACTGAAAGTAGAAGATGGAATTGTTCTGCCGGATCCGGAGCAGGATGTAGCGATGGTATCTGTTTTGGAGCGGTTTGGTAGAAACGGAAATAAGTCTCTTGCGTTTTGTTCCGGCTGGAAACTGAAAAAAGGCGCAATGGCGTCCTCTGCGGCGCCGGACGACAATAACCTGGTTGTCATGGGAGTGAGCGCTGAGGATATGTCGGTTGCGGCTAATTATGTGATTGAACAAGGCGGCGGGCAGGTCGTTGTGGCAGATGGCAAGATTCTGGAATTTTTACCGCTTCCGGTTGGAGGAATTGTAAGCGATCTGGAGCCGGAAGAAATTGCGGCATGGGAGAAGAAGATTGACCAAGCGGCTAGAAGTCTTGGAAGTGATCTTCCTGATCCGATGATGTATATGTTTTTCCTGCCGATCACAGCGATTCCAGATTATGCGATCACGGACGCGGGTCCGGTAGACTATACAGCACTTACCACATTTGAACCTGTTCTGGAAGTAATGGAAAAATAAAAGAAGAAGGTAACGGCCATGAAAAAGGATGAATTAAAACGACTTATTGATACAGCGGCGGGACGAATCCCAGCGGATGTTGTGATCAAAAATTGTAAGATTGTCAATGTATTCTCCGGAAATATCACAGAAGGATCTATTGCCATCTGTGGAGATCAGATTGCGGGAATTGGAGAGTACGAAGGGAAAGAAGTGATCGACGCCGAAGGACGATATGCGGCGCCTGGATTTATCGACAGCCATATTCATATTGAATCTTCCTATGTCAGTCCGGAGGAGATCGGCCGTCTGCTCGTTCCGCACGGCGGTACGACTATCATTGCAGATCCACATGAGATTGTCAATGTTTGTGGAATCCGGGGATTGAACTATATGATGGAAGCTGCCAAGGGGACGAAACTGGACGTGAAATACGTGCTTCCTTCCTGTGTGCCGGCCACCCCGTTTGAACATGCGGGTGCAGTTTTGAATGCTCCGGAAATGAAAGAACCGATCAAAAGAGAAGAGATTCTGGGGCTCGGTGAATTTATGAATTTTCCGGGAGTCATTGGTGCGGATGACGCGGTGCTTGATAAGTTGATGACAGCCAAAGAAGAAGGGAAGATCATAGACGGACACGGACCTGGGATTGCCGGCAAGGAACTAAACGCCTATGCGGCGGCGAGAATTCTGGCGGATCACGAGTGCTCTACTGTAGAGGAGATGAAGGATCGTCTGGAGCGGGGGATGTATATTCTGCTTCGCCAGGGATCCGCTTGCCATAACTTAAGAACCCTCCTGCAGGGGGTGACGCCTGAGAACAGCAGAAGATGTCTGCTTTGCTCCGATGACCGCCAGCCAAAGACCATTCTCCATGAAGGGCATCTGGACAATCACTTGAGAATTTGCGTTGAGGAAGGTTTGGATCCGGTGACGGCCATTCGTATGGCGACGCTGAATGCGGCGGAGTGTTTCCGGCTGTATGACAGAGGAGCGATTGCACCGGGGTATCGGGCGGATCTTGTACTTCTTGACGATTTGAAAGAGTTCCATGTCAACCGGGTATGGATTGCGGGAGAACTGACTGCAGAAGAAGGGACCTATCTGCAGGAAGTCCATCTTCACGATATTTCCTCCGTCAAAGGGAGTGTTGTGGTGGAGGATTTCTCAAAGGAGAAATTCAAAATGCACCTGAAATCAGGGCATGTCCATGTCATCGGCATCCTTCCCGGCGGTGTTGTGACAAAGAAAGAGACGGCGGATATTCAGTTGGATGAAAACGGGGAATTTGTCCGGGATCCTAAGGTGGACATCGTGAAAACCGCAGTAGTAGAACGGCATCAGGGAACAGGAAATGTAGCGTGCGGCTTTCTGAAAGGTTATGGAATCAAAGAGGGTGCCGTCGCGCTTTCCATTGCTCATGATTCCCACAATATAATTGTGGTGGGCGTCAGCGACGAGGAAATGGAGGCGGCCGTCAACGCTCTGATTGCACAAGAGGGCGGTATCGTTCTTGTGAAAGACGGACAGGTTATTGAAAGTATGCCAATGCCGATTGCGGGCCTGATGAGTGACTGCAGCGGGGAGTGGGTGGATCAGAAGCTGACGGATATCCATGAGAAGGCATATTCGGAGCTTGGAATCTGCGGGGATGTGGAGCCGGTGATGACGCTTTGCTTTATGTCTCTGGCAGTCATTCCGGAGATCAAATTGACCGATATGGGGCTGTTTGACGTGACGACGTTTTCGTTTATCAGTACAGAAGCATAAAATGAATAGGAAGAGAGAAAGAAGATGAGCAGACAAAAGACACTTGTGCCATGGTTTCAACGTGGCGATATCGGTGGAATGACTTATTCCATTACAAACAATATTGTAAACTATCTGATTGTCATTTCGACTTTGTCAGGGGTGCTGGGATGGCCGGATGAGATTGTATACGGGGCCGTCATACCGGGCATGTCCGTTGGACTGATGCTTAGTGGGATTTATTATGCGTTTATGGGCCGGCGACTTTCCAAAAAAGAAGGCCGTGCGGATGTCACGGCGCTTCCTTCCGGAGTATCCACTCCGGCTATGTTTGTTATGCTGTACGGGGTGATTATGCCGCTCCACTATGCGTTGGACGATCCGATGCTCGCATGGTCGGCGGCTGTCGCGGCTTGCTTTATTGGGGGAGCTGTGGAGGCTCTGGGCGGATTCATTGGTCCGTGGATGAAACGGAGACTGCCAAGAGCCGCTCTCCTTGGTACGGTAGCTGGAATTGGATTTATCTGGATGGCAACACAGGGAGTCTTTGATGTGTTTGGAGATCCGGTGGTAGGACTTCCGATTCTGTTTGTAGCGTTTGTGGGAATTTTCGGGGGATATCTGTTCCCGAAGAAGATCCCGCCGCTTGTAGTAGCCATTGTGGGTGGTATCATTTATGCGTTCTGTCTGGGCCGGACTTCCGTGGATTTCAGCGGTGTCGGATTTTATATCCCAAATCCGGTCAACAGTATCCAGCATTTGATTAATGGATTTACCGTCGTTGTTCCATATCTGACAATCGTGATTCCGGTAGAGATTTATAATTTCATCGAAACGATGGACAATGTAGAAGCGGCCAATGCGGCCGGGGACAATTACAATGTGCGGGAGACACAGTTCGCGGATGGAATCTGTACGATGATTTCCGCAATTTGCGGGGGTGTGATCCCGAATACGGTATGGCTTGGTCATGCGGGATTGAAGAAATCTCATGCGGGAATCGGTTATTCTCTCGTGTCGGGTCTGGTACTTGGGGCAGCCGGAATTTTTGGATTGTTCACATTTTTGAGCAACATGGTTCCACCGGCGGTCTGTGCGGTAACCTTCCTCTGGTGTGCGGTTGTTATGGTGGCGCAGGCTTTCAAAGATTGCCCGGTAAAGCATTATGCGGCTATCGCAGTCGCCATGCTTCCTCCGGTTGCGGATTACCTGTACACTCAGATTACGGGAGTAGCCGGTCTTGCGGGATACAGTACGGAAATACTGGCGGATGGTACATCTGGGTATAATGCGGAAGTGACGCAGATGATTAAGGATGCCGGGGTGATGTGGAACGGTGTGCCGGGAGTGAAGGCGGGAGCAATCATTATTGGAATTCTGCTGGGAACGATGACCGTCTTTATTATTGAGAAACAGCTTCACAAAGTAGGAGTTACGGCGCTTGTCGGCTATGTGCTTGCGTGTTTCGGATTCATACACAGCGCACAGCTTGGATTCTATCCGACTTCCCTGTTTGCGATCGGTTATCTGATTATTGCTGTGCTTGCGTTTCTTCTCCATCTGGGAAGAAATAGCTGGTTTAAAGGGCCGGATGATTTTGAGTATGTTTAAAATTATAATATTGGTTTGATTTGAGAAGCATCAGGCTTCGGACAGACGGAAAAGAGTCTTGTCCGGAGCCTGAAATTGTCTTATCATAGGGATGTGTGAATGTGAAAAGGAGGAAAGGAGAATATGATGAAAAAAATATGTTCATGGCTTCTTGTTATGGCTCTGTTTGCGGCGGCTCTTGTAGGCTGCGGCCCGAGAGAGGCACAGGGTGATGAGACCATAAAAGATACGGGAGAGAAGGAAGAAACCAGTACCCCGGTGGATGTCCGGATTGCCGCTTTGAAAGGACCCACGGCAATGGGAATGGTCAAACTTATGGATGATGTAGACAAGGGGGAGGTAAAGAGTGAGAATTACAGCTTTCAAATCGCTGCTTCCGCGGATGAAGTAACACCAAAGCTGGTGCAGGGTGATCTGGATATTGCGGCGGTTCCGGCGAATCTTTCATCCATACTTTATAACAATACGAAAGGAAAGGTGCAGGTGTTGGCGGTCAATACTCTTGGTGTTCTTTACATTGTAGAGAATGGGGAAACGGTACAGTCCGCAGCGGATTTGAAAGGGAAGACGATCTATGCAAGCGGAAAGGGATCCACTCCGGAATATGCGCTCAACTATATCTTAAAAGAAAATGGTATGGATCCTGCCTCAGATGTAACAATCGAGTGGAAAAGCGAGCACTCTGAATGTGTAGCGGCACTTGCCAATGATCCGAGTGGAATTGCGATGCTTCCGCAGCCATTTGTGACAACGGCGCAGAAGAAGAACCCGGCTATTCGTGTAGCTCTCGATCTGACTGAGGAATGGGATAAGACGCAGGAGAATAAGGAAGAGAAAAGCACGCTTTTAACCGGAGTGGTTATCGCTCGTACTGAGTTTGTAAAGAAACACCCGGAGGCAGTATCTGATTTCCTGGAGCGATATGCGTCATCTGTGGATTTTGTCAATGCGGACACGGATCAGGCGGCAAAACTGGTGGGGCAGTATGAGATTGTGACAGAGGAAGTGGCCAAGAAGGCACTGCCGGAATGTAACATTGTCTGCGTCACAGGGGAGGAGATGCAGAAACAGCTCTCCGGTTATCTCAAGGTGCTCTATGATGCTAATGCGGAATCGATAGGAGGCTCGTTACCAGAAGATGAGTTCTACTACAGCGAATAAAAAGAAAAAGAGAACGATCCGGTTCTGGGCTGTAGCAGTCTGGCTTTTTGTGTGGCAGGCAGTCAGTGTGTGGATAGGACAGGAGATCCTGCTGGTATCCCCTGTCGTCGTTTTGGAAAGACTGACCGGACTTGTCATGGAAACAGAGTTCTGGCGCTCCATCGGCTTTTCTCTTGTACGGATTCTGGGAGGCTTTTTTCTTGCAGCAGCGGCCGGAATTCTTGCGGCGGGACTCTCCGCGAAATTTGAGAGAATCCGTGAGTTTTTTGCTCCTGCGGTAATGGTGGTCAAGGCAGTGCCGGTGGCGTCC
This sequence comes from Sellimonas intestinalis, assembly GCF_001280875.1. Taxonomy (GTDB): domain Bacteria; phylum Bacillota; class Clostridia; order Lachnospirales; family Lachnospiraceae; genus Sellimonas; species Sellimonas intestinalis. Next base: position 162,088 of record NZ_LGAJ01000005.1, read on the forward strand.
TTTATTATTCTTGTGCTCATCTGGGTGCCATCCCGGAATTTGTCGGTAGTGATTTCATTTTTGATGGTATTTCCTATTCTTTACACGAATGTGTTGGACGGTATTCTCAGTACGGATCCTAAGCTTCTCGAGATGGCAGATGTTTTCGCACTTCCCCACGCAGTGCGGATCCGTTACATTTATGTTTCCCAAGTACTGCCGTTTTTCAGAACCGGGTGTTCCATCGGCCTTGGACTCTGTTGGAAAGCCGGGGTGGCGGCAGAGGTCATCGGGATTCCAGACGGTTCCATCGGGGAAAAGCTTTACAATGCCAAGGTATATCTCAATACGCCGGATCTGTTTGCATGGACGGTGGTGATTGTCCTCATCAGCCTGCTGTTTGAAAAACTGTTTCTGGCAATGGTGGACGGTGCCGTTATCAGGTTGGAAAGGATGCGATAAGATGGAACAAGGACAGATCAGAATTTCACATCTTTCAAAGAGCTATGGAGATCACACGGTCTTTGAGGATTTTTCGGCGGTTTTTCAAAAAGGACAGACTACATGCATGATGGCGCCCTCCGGGGCAGGAAAGACGACTCTGCTGCGCATCCTGGCAGGGCTGGAGAAGGTGGACTCCGGACAGATTGAAGGGCTGGAAGGTTTAAGAATCAGTATGGTCTTTCAGGAGGATAGGCTGTGCGAAAACTTAAGCGCATCCGCAAATATCCGGCTGGTGCGCGGGAAAAAGCCGTGGGGCAGAGACAAAAAGTTGGAGGCAAAGATCAGCAAGGCTATGGCGGCGGTGGGACTTGGCGGATGCGAGGATCAGCCGGTGCGGGAGTTTTCCGGCGGGATGCGGCAGCGGACAGCGCTTTTACGTGCCCTTTACAGTGAGTGGGATGTGCTCTTTTTAGACGAGCCTTTTAAAGGACTCGATGAGGAGACGAAAGAGCTGGTGATAGAGTATACAAAAAAGCAATGCTTCGGGAAGACAGTGATCTTTGTAACCCATGACCGGAGTGAGGCCGGGAAAATGGGCGGCAGACTCTTTAAGATGTAATAAAACTTCATACAAGTAAAAAGGAAAGGGGACAGTCTGTTTTGACTGTCCCCTTTCCCGTAGGATGTTTGTATATTTAACCTTCGATGGAGATGTAATTGGTCTGTTCTACCTCCTGTTTTGTTTTTTTCGGAATCGAAAGTTTCAGAATCCCATCTTCGTACTTCGCGTGGATGTCGTCCTGGTGAATGGCATCACCTACATAGAAACTCCGGCTCATTGTACCATTGTAGCGTTCGCGGCGGATGTAGTTACCTTTCTTATCCTTCTCCTCATTCTCTGTGTTTTTAGATGCGGAGATCGTCAGATATCCGTCTTTTAATTGTGCGCTGATCTCGTCTTTCTTGTATCCTGGAAGATCAACATCCAGTTCGTATGAATCCTCAGTGTCTCGGATATCTGTCTTCATAATTGATTTTGCGTTCTTTTTGTAAGCAGGAGTCCCACGGAAGAAATCATCATGAAACGGGAAATCCATCCAATCATCAAATAAGTTTTCTCCAAAAATACTAGGCATCATCATAAGTCATGTCTCCTTTCATTTGACAAAATGTTTATATAATCACTCTCGGAGGAGAGTGGTGTTTCAGAACTGTGGGGGGCCTTTTTAACCCGTTCCATTTGTTCTATGTGTAATATAGCACACGTTATTAGCAGTGTCAAGAGGTGAGTGCTAATATTTTTGAAAAAAATCATTAACTTATAACTAGAAAAACGAAAGATTTTAAATATTTATGCGTCTATATATAAAGAGCTTTTTGTTTTTGTGAAAAATGCACAGAAATATAAAATGGCTTTGTTAAAATACGCAAAAAAACAAAAAATAATGTAAAAATGATGAAAAATAATAAAATTATTGAATTTTGTAAAAGAATATAATATTATATATAAAACGTATTGTAGAACAAATTGGTTTGAAAATTTACACAGAGTTCTTGGCTTTCCGTTTTATATAATATTAAAGAAACTATGTGTATTATCCGTAAGTATACAGAATTTGTGTAAAGATTTGTAGGTTGGTAAGTTTGAGAAATGCTTTTGACCTAATACCATACTAAATTTGGTGCCAGACGAGAGATTATGGAGGAAAAATAATGAAAGGTTCACAATTATTAATGTACGGCGATAATGTATCAAATAGTAATGAAAAATTTAATACTTACACTTTTCAACCTGAAATTAAGGAGAAGGATTTAAAGATTTTTTCTTGCAGTGCTAGTAAAAAGGGGGCTAGTGGCCCACCTAGAATTCCTGATTTAAAACCAATACAACCGACTCAAAATCTGAAGGCAGAAAGAACAGCATAAATATTTTATTCGTCTGGCACCTTAGGGAGGAAAAAATGAAAGAAATAAACACAAATAATGGCAAAATATATTTTGATGAATTTACTCGTTATTATTATAAATCAGAAAATGAAAAATTAAAAAAAGGATTTTTTGAGAATTATGCCGAATATTTCTCCTATATTCAGCAAATAAATTATTTCGATACAATTTATTACAACATTACAAAAAAATGCAATATGCATTGTTCTTATTGCTATTCTCATAGTGAAAATATTGATATTAGTAAAGAACAAAATGATATTATCCTAAAAAAGTTAGTGAAGTTAAATTGCCGGTCTATAGCTTTAATCGGTGGTGAACCAATGTGTAATTCTAATTTTTGGGAAATTTTAGAATCAATAAAATCCATACCAAACATTTCAGAAATTACTATTGTCACAAATGGAACACTTATTGACAAACAGAACATCTCACTTCTCAATGATCCTCGAATATGTTTACAGATTAGTCTGGATGATATAAATGAGGAAGACAATGCAAAAACTAGGGGTTACGGACAACTGACTAAAGTTTTTGATATTTTACCTGACCTAATACAAGCAAAAATTAACATACGTATAATGAAGGTATTGACAAGGGAATCTATCAAAACGTCTGAAAAATTTTATCATTTTTTTCATCAAAAAGGTATTTCAGCAGGTTTTTTTATAGTAAAAAAGGTCTCGGATGATATGAAGCCAACAATAGATCAACTTCGTCAATTACTTGACTTCCTTCAAAGCCATTATAATATTGATGTTACGGAAGCCTTTGAAATAGTAAAGTTTGCAGATAATATGATGTTCGGAAATGAAGGGTTTCCTGTAACGCACTGCGGAGCGGGAATCACATCCTTAAGTATTCATCCGGATGGTAATGTATATCCTTGTGTAAAAAGATATGGAGAAACGGATTTGATAACAAATATATTTAATACGGAGGCAGTATATGATATACTAATTCATAGAAAAGAATTAATAAAAAAAGATTTAGTCGATAATAATAAAAGCTGTCAAAAATGCGAATTAAAATATTTTTGTGGGGGTGGATGTAGGGCAGAGGCTACGAATCATTTACCTTGTAAATATAATTGTAGTTATTATAAGTTTGCTCTTGAGTACTATGGAGAAAATATTTATAAAAAATAATGATTTTCAAACCCTCACGCTTTCAATCCTGATTAGTTTTGTCGGGGATACTCTGTTCGATCTGTTTATTGTTTGGAAAGTGACATATGACTCTGGAAATATTATGAATGCTGCATATATGATAGGAGGATCCCTCGCTTTCCGGGGGATTTTATCTCTTATCGTTGGGATTATGATTGATCGGTTTAATAAAAAGAAGTTGATGATTGCAGTAAACAGTATTTCAGGAGCTATTATTTTTTTGTTTTGGTGTTTTTACGGTTTTGCAATTCAGCATATCAGTCTTTGCATTTTTTTCATACTGTTAAATGATATATGTAATACTGTGTTTTCATCAGCATATACAACTTATGCAGCAGAAAGATTCGAGAAGACAATATTTATCAAATTTCAATCTACTGTAACAATGTTATCCAGGACAATTTATATTATTGGATCAGCGGTGGCAGGATGGATGATTACCTGGGTTTCAGGAAAGGGTTTGTTTTTAATAGATACAACCAGTTTTTTTGTATGTGCTTTTTTAATAAGCCGGTTAAGTGATTCTAAGGGAAACGTAAAAAGGATTAACAACAGCAAAGTTTTGATGATTTCTTTAGTAAAAGATATAAAAATCTCATATCATTCCATTTTTCAGACCCCGTTGCTAAGGAGCATGGTTATCATTATGTTTTTATTAAATTTGGCATATGGGTTTGTACCGAATATTCTGCCGGTCATGTTTTCTGTTCAATCAAAAAGTTCAATTACCCTTGGGGTTATAAAGTCAATGATGGCTGTAGGTGAAATTATTGGTTTGATGATTGTAAATAAATTTGGTCATTATGTAAGCAGACTTTTTAAACTGGCAATGTTGGCTTGTGGAGTGTGTATGCTGTGTATTCCAATATGTCCTTTTTTTCTGACGGGCTTTCTCTTCTTGATATATGGAATGTTCGATTCCCTAACACAGCCTTTATTTAGTTATGTCATCACAACAATTGATGCGGATAATCGTGGGAAAATACTGGGAGGGATTGACACGCTTATCTTGATGTCTCCTACCATCGGCATTGCTATTGGAACTCAATTCCTCACAAGTAACTATGTAAATGGATTTTTATATTTATCAGGCATATTTTTGATAGGTTTATTATTAATGCTTTTTAATAAGAATTTAAATCATATAAGGCTAAATTGTAAGAGTATTACAAAAATATAACAATGACTATTTACGTATGATACTGTAACAAGGAATTGATGGAGGCTAAACTATACTATATGAGGCATGACAAAACGGATACTTTTAGCTCCATCCATGATCGTACAAGTGAAGCACTCTGGTCTGGATTATTTATATTATATGTTCAATAAGCCTAGAGAAAACCGGTTTACAATATACAGGAATTATATTATCTATTCTATTATATGTCATATTTTAGAAAATTGGAAAGGTTAAATATAATGATGAAAAATATCGATTTATCTAGCTTAATCCTGAACAATGAATTGGAATGGATGGAAAGTATTGGATGTAAAATAAAAAAATGTAGTAATAATATATTCATTAGTCATCCATATAATAATTCAATTGATTTTAATTTTGTAGCGGTATATTCAAATGATTTCCTACCTAGTAGCAAGTGTTATAGAATCTCTAACAAAACCAATTCCCAACTCACAAAGATTGAAATTTTAAAAAATTATATCCCCGAGTATTGTTTTGATATTAATTTTATCTTTAATGGAACAAAAAGTTCAAATGGAGATTTTCGGTTTTCTGAATTAAATTATGAACACTGGAAACAAGAATGTGAAATAAAAAGAAAAAAATTATTTAATGCACATTATTATTTCATTTGGTATAAAAATTTAAAGATAGGGAAATTCAGCACAATTGAGGATGATGAAATCATAGGAATATATGATTATGAGATAAATCCTATATTTCGGAGAAAGGGGTTAGGCAGTAAATTTTTAAAGTCATACTGTAGTGTTCAAAATAAATTGATTTTTATACAAACTTGGAGTGAAAACCTTGCCGCTATTAAATGCTATAAAAAAGCAGGTTTTGCTACATATGAAATTTTATATAGATATGTAAGCTACAATTGACATAAACGGCCAACCTTATACGAAGTATACATTCCAAAGGATATTAAGGGGGATTTTTGTATATTGGCAGGAAAGGAGCATTGTAAACATGAGTATTGCTCTATTTTTTGATCACCGTTTCCGGTGGTCAGATTTACACATTTTCTGGTGGTACTTAGATAAAGGATAAGTATAGGATAAAGCGGACGCAAAAGTGTTCTATAAATGCCTAAAAGTATTCACAACGGCAGCCGTTTCTGAAACATAAATGCGGAGGAGGCAGCGGTTCTATCGTATTGCCCGTTTCCCGCCCTGAGTTTCCATTATCTATTTTCCAAGCCTCTTTTTCCCTGTGTTCTTCCACACTCTTGCAAGAATATCTTTCAGCATCAACATAAAAACCAGCTCATTTCCAAGGCTTTCACACTCGAGTGCTAATTTTTTTAAAATTTAAAAATGCTAAGTTCTTGTAAGATGAACCGCTTTGGAATGTATAGTATGAAATTTTTACTGGCAGCATATTTATATTTTTTTAGTTTCATCCCCGGTCCGATAGAGGTGAATCGTGCCGGTCCGATTCAGATAAGTGAGAAGAGAAAGTCCGATCGGAAAACCGAAGAGTCCTACCACACCAAAGAGCTGGACTCCGGCGAACATGCTGACAAGAGTCACTACCGGATGCAATCCGATCTGACCGCCTACGATTTTTGGCTCGATGATATTCCGTACAATAGTAATAAATACATAGAGGACAGCTAGTTTGGCAGCGCCCGGATAATCGCCCAGGATGGCTGAAATCAGAGCCCATGGAATCATGATGCCGCCGGTGCCGAGAACCGGAAGAATATCAAAGACCGCAATACAAAAGGCGATGAATACGGATTTACGGATGCCAATCAGGGTGAGTCCCACAGACAGCTCCACGAAAGTGATACTCATAATCAGAGCGTAGGAACGGATACAGACAAAAAGGGTGCCGACCACGTACTGCTTGATCTGCATCACGACATTTTGGGCCTTTTCATTTAACTGCCGCATACAGAAAGCGGAAAGAGCTTCATAATCCATTGCGATAAAGAAAGTTGAAATTACCATCAGCACCAGCCTGATAAATAGCATAGGCAGGGAGGAGGCGAAGTCGGAAATCACTTCCATACTGCTGAGTGAAAGGCCTGATACAAGGGAACGCAGGGACTGCATTAGCTGGTCCCACAGATAATCCACAGTCTCCAGAATCGAAGGATCTACCTGGGAGAGCGCGTGCTCTAGTTCGTCAAAGAGATCCGTCATCACCGGGCTTACATAGCGGAGATAGATCTGCGGAAGCCGCTGTACCAGGTCACTGACATAGGAAAAGGCACGGATGCTTCCAAGCACAAGTAAGGTGCCGATCGTTACATAGAAAATCAGAACGATCAGGATAGCGGAAACCTTTCGGGAAAGTCTGGTTTTGGCGGCGAGAAAGTCAATCGGGCGTCTTAAGACGTAGGAGATAAACAGTGCCGCAACGAACGGAAAGAGAAGCGTCAACGCAAATCTCAGCACGAAAAGGGATAGTGCTACGATGATTGCAAAGTACAAAAAGTTGATGATAAATGTTCTGCGTTTTTCCATTTCTTTTTGGTAACCTCGTTATTTATTCATTGTAATCTGATAGTATAAGAATATCCAAGAACAGGAGGTGTGTCAACAGGAACCGCAGGGAAAAGAAAATCAAAAATCCGCAAAAATCCTTTGCCTGGATGGGTAGAAAAAAGGGTCCGCAGGATGATATAATAGTCAGTATCAGAGAAAGGAGAGATCAACCAATGAATATGGAATATGTACTTGGCCAGCTTACAAATCTGCTGGCAATCGACAGCCCGTCCGGATACACGAAGGACGTGACAGATTATCTGCTAAAGGAGTTTGAAACACTCGGATTTCCTGCTCACCGTACGGTAAAAGGGGGCGTGATCGCAGACCTTGGAGGAGAGGATGCAGACAATGCTATTTTTGTAGAGTCCCATGTTGATACACTGGGCGCCATGGTCACTAAGATTAAAGACAACGGATGTCTGGAAGTTTCCCCGGTTGGTGGTATCAGCGCCAATTCCGCAGAGGGAGAGACGGTGCGTATCCGTACACGGGACGGACGGATCTATGACGGTACATGCCAGCTCTGCAATGCTTCCGTTCATGTCAATGGAAAGTACGCGGAGACGATGCGTACATATGATGTAATGGAGATTGTGGTGGATGAGATGACAAACTCCAACGAAGAGACAAAGGCTCTCGGAATTATGGCCGGGGATTTTGTCTGTTTTGAACCAAGGACGGTCATCACAAAGAGTGGCTATATCAAGAGTCGTTTCCTCGATGACAAACTCAGCACAGCAATGCTGCTTGGATACGCAAAGCATCTGAAAGACGATCAGGTGACGCCAAAGAGAAGGACATACCTTCATATGACTGTTTTTGAGGAAGTAGGGCACGGAGGATCTGCCTCGATTCCGGACGGTGTCAAAGAAGTGCTTTCCGTAGATATGGGATGTGTCGGAGACGGCCTCTCATGTAAGGAGCATCAGGTATCTATTTGTGCAAAAGACAGCAGAGGGCCTTATCATTATGATGTTGTGAGCAGCCTGATTGAGGCGGCCAAAGTATCCGGAGCAGACTTTGCGGTGGACGTGTATCCTCACTATTCATCCGATGCTGACGCGGCGCTGACTGCGGGCTACGATGTGCGCCATGGACTGATCGGGGCAGGTGTGTACGCTTCTCACGGATATGAAAGAAGCCATGTGGACGGCGTGAAGAATACGATGCTTCTCCTGGAGGAATATCTGGGATAGGTTACAAATTACTTAAATTTCTTAAAAAAATGTGAAAACCGGTCTTTCCGAAATAATCCATGATAAAATACTGTTGTTACCGAAGAAATCTGAAATACGGAAGGGGAGACACAAACGTATGGAACATAAGGGAGGACGGATTAAGGACCACATCAGTCGGGAGAAACATCCGGGACAGGATGACTGGATGGATGTAGAATGGCTGGATGAGGAAGACAAGGGAATGATGACGGAGGAACCAACGGAGATCTGGTCGGATATATCTGTAAACGAGACAACTGCCGGGGCCGGGACACATATGGACGGAGCAAGCGCTCAGGAAGATGACGAGCCGTTTGAGATTGAAGACTGGAGAGACGTGGAGAATTGGAACCTGAATCAGGATAAAAGAGATGTTTCCACTCCTAAGGCACAGGGACAGTCAGCACAGACAGTTTCGGATAGCCCGAATGGGAAGGTAAGAAGGAGAGACCCTCAGGGCAAATCCGGGGAGCTCTCAGGAAGTGGGAAGAGACCGGCAGCCGGAGAGGCAAAGCGTCCGGAAACTGGAAACCGGAAACAGCCGGGGAGCGCAGGCAGAAAGAGGACAGAAGCGGGAAGTAAAGGCAGAAGACAGACGGAAAAAGGGCGCTCTTTTGGAGAGAATCAGTCGGCCGGTAGAGCCGGCCAGCAGAGCCGGGAGAACAGAGAACCACAGCCGAGACAGAAGAAGCAAGGATCGGCGGCCCGACCGGTAAAAGCGGCCGGACGTGCGGCCGGAAGAGCTGGAAAGACGGCAGGCAGGGCAGTAGGAAAAGGAGTTTCTATTGTTCTGAAATGTGGCAGTTTTGCGGCGATGGCGATTATTGTTCTGAAGCTTTGGGAGGAATTCTGGGCGGAGAGAAATACGCTGGGGGAGATCTGGCGGGTAGCTGCGGACAGGAACTATGCCGAGGCATTGTACCTTGGAATTGCAGGATTTTTACTTTTGTTTGGTATTTTATCCGCTATCTGGCTCCTTGGAGGCAAGAGGATGCCGGATGGAAACCGTCTCAGAAGCTATGATACCGGACGGGGACTGACAGCATTTATTCTGTTCGCCATTCTGGCGGCAGCGGCAGGCTTTGTCATTCCACTGGTTCCGGAAAGTCCGCAGGTTTTATCAGGGGCTAAGCTGGCGCTGGAAGTCGTGGACCGTGCGGATAGAATCATTCTCGGATGCAGTGTTGCAGGTATTGTGCTCTGTGTGATCCGAAAGCTGATCCGAAAATAAAGAGCAGAAAACAATATAAAGATGAAAAAAGGAGGACGCTCGTAAACGTCCTCCTGATTTTTTGCACTTCCAGTGATGGAAATACATTTCAGGCTGCAGTATCAAATGTGTTAAGATAAGTTTCCGGTTAGTAGTCGAGAATCTGGCCTTCCGAGGTGATAACCCGAACCTGCCAAGGGATGAATTTTCCACTGCCTTTAAGTGCTTGGACAGCCGCGCGTTCCAGTCCGCTGCAGCAAGGCACCTGCATTCTGACGATAGTCAGGCTCTTAATGTCATTTTGTGACAGAATAGCGGTCAGCTTTTCGGTATAATCTCCTTCATCCAGTTTTGGGCATCCAATAAGAGTGATGCGTCCCCGGATAAAATCCTGATGAAAATTGCCGTAGGCGTAGGCAGTACAGTCGGCGGCTATCAAAAGATGAGCACCGTCATAATAGGGAGCGTTCGTCGGCATCAGCTTGATTTGAACCGGCCACTGGGAGAGCTGCCCCGGATTTCCTGATGGGGACATAGTCGGTGTATGTGAACAGGCTCCCTGAGGTTCTTTTCGAATCTGCTTTGCCATGCTGCCGGGACAGCCGCAGGCAAGTGTATCGTCAAATGCATGTTGCTGTGGCGGGATTCTCTTTTCTTTCTGGGCTGCTTTGACTGCGGCCTCGTCGTAAGCCGGGGCTTCCCGTTCTTCAAAGGAGATTGCGTCCACAGGACAGGAAGGAAGACAATCCCCCAGACCGTCGCAGTAGTGCTCGTGTACCAGTTTTGCTTTCCCGTTTACCATTTCGATAGCTCCCTCGTGACAGGCTTTGGCGCAAAGGCCACAACCATTGCAGAGCGCTTCGTTGATTTTGATGATTTTTCTGACCATAATGATCCTCCTTCGTCTGATTTTGCCAAGGTAAATGATTGGTATGCTGTCTTCAGACAGATGGGTCTGGTTTTACCGACAACAGCTTGACTTCTTGAACATAGAATAGTACACTCTGGAAAAAGAGTCGGTTGTAATCACAACGGAGGAGAAACATGGAGCAAAAAAAGATATTATCCCGGTGCCCGCTCTTTTCGGGGTTGACAGAAGCGGAGATGGGGGCGGTTCTGCGGGAGATGCAGGTGAAAGAGAAGGATTATGAAAAAGGAGAGATCTTGCTCTTTGCCGGGGAAGTGCCAAGGGACTTCGGGATCGTGCTGGAGGGCGGAATCGTAATTTTGAAAGAAGAATTCAGCGGCAGCACGACTCTTCTGTCACAGGGGTTTCCAGGAGAGATCTTCGCCGAGGCGTTTGCGGCATCCGGGGAGCCCTCTCTGGTGACGGTGGAGGCGGCAAAGAAGACGAGAATCCTGTGGATTTCTTACGGACAGATGATGCGGCCCGAAGGAGGCGGAAGGGGAAAGGGGAGACTCGTAGAAAATATGATGCACATCCTGGCCGAGAAAAACCTGTTTCTGGCAAACCGCGTATCCCACCTTTCCAGAAGAACCCTGCGGGAGAAGGTGCTCTCTTACCTGGGAGAGCAGGCGGCGAAACAAGGTAGCCGGGAGTTTGATATTCCATTTGACCGGCAGAAGCTTGCGGATTATTTGGCGGCGGACCGAAGCGCACTCTCGGCGGTGCTTGGTAAGCTGCAAAGAGAGGGAGTACTGACCTTTCGGAAACATCATTTTATTCTTCATACAGAGGATGAAGCAGTACATGAAATGGAAAAAGGAGATCATAGGTAACATGACAATCAAAGAAATTGCACAGCTTGCACAGGTGTCCAGTGCGGCTGTTTCAAGATACTTAAATGGCGGGTATATAAGCGAGGAGAAAAAGGAGCGGATTCGTGCGGCAATCGAGAAGACGGGATACCATCCGTCTGCCCAGGCGAGAAATCTCCGGACCAAAAGGGCGAGGCTAATTGGAGTGGTCGCACCAAGGCTTAGTTCCGAGTCCGTTGCGAGGGTGACAGATGGCATCGGAGAGGTGCTGGCGGAAAAGCAGTTCCAGATGCTTTTGACTGTGACAAACAACCAATCGGACAAAGAATTGGAAACTATGAGGCTTTTTGAAAACTATCCGGTGGATGGGATCATTCTGATCGCGACAGTTATTTCCAGAAAGCATGAAGTGTTTTTTGAGCAGAGTAGAGTGCCAATCGTGGTAATTGGCCAGTACACGGATAAGGCAAACTGCGTGTATCATGACGACTATGGGGCGGCAAAGGCACTGGCGGAGAAAATCTCTTCAAGCGGACAGAAAGAGATCGCCTATATCGGTGTGACAAGAGATGACAGGGTAGCGGGGCAGGCAAGAGAGGACGGCTTCCGGGACGGGTTGAGAGAGCAGGGGATCAAACTGATGAAGGAGCGATACCGGCTCGCCGAATGTTCTGTGGAATCCGGATATCATCAGGCAAAGGATCTTTTGGACAAAGAGCCTGATATCGATATCCTATCATGTGCCACCGATACGATCGCGGCGGGCGTGATGCAGGCTTTAAAAGAAAGAAAGCCCGACAAACGAAAAAAGTTTCAGGTGACAGGCTTTGGTGACAACCGCTTTTTAAGAGCAGTCTCCGATGGTATCACAACCGTTCACTTTTACGATAAAACAAGCGGAGTCAAGGCGGCAGAGATGCTTTTGGACGCTATTGAGCATGGAAATCAGGTGCCGATGCAGATGAAACTGGGATACCGGATCGTGGAATATTAAAAAACTTTTTCAGTAGATATGATCCAGAAACGCAAAGATTGCTTTACAAGTTCCGATATGGAAATTCATTGTTGTTCTAGTTGTTATTTATTTGTCAGATGATAAGAAATGCTCTGCCAAAATCGTTTGATATCTCTTGCCTTTTGTAGAGGAATATTATAAAATAATTCTGTGAGTTACTATGCTGAAGTTGTTCAGCGAAAGGAGTTATAGCAATGGGATATGAAAAACTGAATGAAAAAATGATGGAGCTTAAAGATGAAATTTTCGCCTCCCTCAAAGAAAGTATTGCGATCGAGAGCGTCAAGGGCGCTCCGGAAGAGGACGCACCATATGGAAGAGGGCCGAAAGAGGCTTTGGATCACGCACTGGCGCTGGGGGAGAAGCTTGGATTTAAGACTGGCAACCTGGACAATAAAGTGGGATGGATCGAATATGGAGACGGTGAGGAGATGGCGGCAGTCCTGGGTCACCTTGATATCGTTCCACTTGGAGAAGGCTGGAAATACCCGCCGCTTGGATGCGAGATCCACGACGGACAGATGTACGGACGGGGTGTCCTGGATGACAAGGGCCCGGTGATCGGCGCGATTTACGCATTGAAAGCGATTCGAGACCTGGATCTTAAAATCGACAGAAGAATCCGTGTCATTTTCGGAACCGACGAGGAGAATGGTTCTTCCTGTGTACGTCATTACAATGAGGCAGGCGGAGAGAAACCGGCGATTGGATTTACACCGGACGGACAGTTCCCTGTCATCTTTTGTGAGAAAGGACAGTCTTTCTGGGAAGTAACAAAAAAGATAGAAAATCCATCCAATATCAAAGTCCTTTCCATCCAGGGAGGTACGGCAAAGAATGTCGTAACACCTAGATGTACCATGGTAGTGGAAGGCGATCTGGATGTAAAAGAAACAGAAGGAATCACCGTTACCAAAGAAGACGGCAAGACAACGATTGTTGCAGAAGGAATGGGCGCTCACGGAAGTACGCCGGAGAAAGGTGTCAATGCTGCGGTTAAACTGTTTGAGGCAGTAAAAGATGCCGGGATCGGCGGAGATCTGGAGCAGATGATCCACTTCATTCTGGAGAAGATCGGGACAGAGACCAATGGGAAATCCCTTGATATCTGCTGGACAGATGAAGAGACCGGACAGACAACACTTAATCTTGGCGTAGTAGACTGTACTCCGGAGAAGCTTTTCTTCACATTGGATATTCGTTATCCGAAGAATGGGGATCGGGAAGTGCTGATCGAACATGTAAAGAAACATGCGGAGGCTTATGGACTGAACGCTAATGTGGAATCGGAAGGAAAGCTCTTATATGTGCCGAAGGATTCCGAGCTGATTCAGAAGCTGATGAGAGTATACAAAGAAGAAACAGGAAGAGACGATCAGCCGATTGCAATCGGAGGCGGTACATACGCAAAAGCATTTGACAATATGGTTGCATTTGGACCGACGTTCCCGGGAGAACCGGACGTAATCCATCAGCCGAACGAGTGTGCCGATGTAGAGAAGATGATGTTGTCTTACCAGATTATCGCGGCAGCGATGTATGAGATCGCACAGAAATAAATTGGTCTTTCGGAAAAGGGATTCCAAAGCTTTGGAATCCTTTTTTTTGCGAAAATGCCTTCCGCTCTTGCCGGAATTTTTTTAATATGATACATTGGATTTACAACACTTTGCATGAGGGAGGTTATAGTTTGAAACTGATTTTGGAGTACCTGAAACGGTACAAACTCTGGTTCGTTTTAAACGTGATTTCTGTCTTTGGATTTGCACTGGTCGAGCTGGGGATTCCGACGATCATTGCCTATATGATCGATCAGGGTGTGATGAACGAGGACAGAGGATTTTTGATGAAGATGGGAGCGCTGACGGCCGTCATCTCGCTTGTTGGTGTCTGCGGAACGATTCTTCTTGGCTATTGCTGCGCCAGGATTTCCACCGGAGTCGCACATGACATCCGACAGGACGTATTCCGGAAGGTGCAGACCTTTTCCCACAGCGAGATGAATGAAATCGGTGTGGCTTCTCTGATTACAAGAACCAATAATGATGCATTCCAGATTATGATGTTTATGAACGTCATCTTGAGAACCGCAGTTTTGACCCCGGTTATGATTGTGGTAAGCTTTATGCTCACAGTCCGTACATCGTTGAATCTGTCGCTGATTATCATCTCCACGATCCCGTTGATTATTATCGGGGTGATCATTGTGGGGAAGATTTCCTCTCCGATCAGTGAGAGACAGCAATCTTCACTGGACTCTATCAACCGGATTTTTCGAGAGAATCTGACCGGAATCAGGGTCATCCGTTCTTTTAATAATGATGAATATGAATCCGGACGGTTTGATGAGGAAAATGTAAACTTTATGAAGCAATCGAAGAAGCTGTTCAAGCTAATGTCTTCGACGGATCCGATTTTCTTCTGGATGATGAATATGGCGATCATCGCGATTTACGTGGTGGCAAGTTTTATGATTGATGCGGGCACATTACCGGTCGGCAAGCTGATTGCGTTTATGGACTATGTATTTCATGCGATGTTCTCCGTGCTGTTGTTCTGCCTGGTGTTTATGATGTATCCAAGGGCGAATGTATCCGCAAAGCGCATCAGGAAGGTATTAAAGACGGAATCCATCATTGAGAACCACCCGGACCACACAAAGAAGGAAACAGAGAAGAAAAGTATTGTGTTCGATGATGTGACATTTGCTTACCCGGATGGGGAAGAGGCAGTTCTTCAGCATATTTCCTTTGAAGCCGGATCCGGAGAGACGGTTGCTTTCATCGGAAGCACCGGATCCGGTAAGAGTACGCTGATTAAATTAATTCCGAGATTTTATGATGTATCAGCGGGAAGGATTTTGGTGAACGGAGTGGACGTCCGGGACATGGACATCTATCATCTCCGTGACCGGATCGGATTTGTCTCCCAGAAAGCGAATCTGTTCAGCGGTACGATCGAGGAGAATATCCGCTTCGGCAACCGTGAGGCGACTATGGAAGAAGTCGTTCATGCAGCCAAAGTGGCCCAGGCTTACGACTTTATTATGGAGAAACCGGGACAGTTTCAGGAGCGGATCGTTGAGGGTGCGGGCAATGTTTCCGGAGGACAGAAGCAGCGGCTTTCCATTGCCAGGGCACTTGTCCGTCATGCCGACATCTATATTTATGATGATTCTTTTTCCGCGCTGGATTTTCGGACAGACGCAAAGCTTAGGAAAGAACTGAAAAAAGAAATGACAGACGAAATTGTATTGATCGTCGCCCAGCGTGTGTCTACAATTATGGATGCGGATCAGATCATTGTGCTGGATGAAGGGAAGGTTGTAGGAAAGGGGACACATAAAGAGTTGCTGAAAACATGCGGCGTATATCACGAAATTGCGGCTTCTCAGCTGAGTGAGGAGGAACTGGCGTATGAATAGACAACAGATAAGCTGGAGGGCATGTATCAACGGAATGGGTCATTTTATCAGCCCATACAAGGGAAAACTTCTGGTGGCGGTGCTCGCCACGATTCTGGCCACAGCACTCTATACAATGAATCCGACCATCGAAGGGATGGCGACAACACAGCTTGCAAATGACGCGTCGGACATCCTGGAGGGCGTCAGCGGAGCACATGTCCATTTTGATAAGGTGTTCCGTGTGCTGGCAGTGCTTGGAAGCAGTTATCTTACAAGGGCTCTTTTGCTTCTTGCTTCGGCGTTCTTTCTGACAAATGCCATTCAGCAGACAATGCATGATCTCAGAGGGGCGCTTCAGAAGAAGATCCAGAAGATGCCGGTGAGTTATTTTGACGAGCATGCGTTCGGGGATGTGCTCAGTTGTGTGACAAATGACGTCGACACACTGAGTAATGCGCTGCAACAGACGCTTACAAGAGTTATCAGCGGGATTTTGACATTTATTCTTGCGGTTGCGATGATGCTGCGGATCAATCTGCTGATGACTATGCTTGCACTTGTGATTATCCCACTTGTGATACTGATTACGAAAGTATTCGTCAAACGCTCACAGGATCTTTTCGATCTTCAACAAAAAACCGTAGGACAGTTAAATGGAACTATCACAGAGCTCTACGGTGGATTTAATGAGATCATCAGTTACAACAAACAGGAGGATGTGGCGAGACAGTTTGAGGACGTCAATGAGAGAATGAGGAATTCCGCATTTAAGGCACAGTTTGTGTCGTCTCTGATTTCCCCGTGTGTATCGCTGGTGACTTACTTAACGATCGGAACCTGTGCGGTGGTCGGGTGCTTACAGGTGATTCAGGGAGTGATCACCATTGGACAGCTTCAGGCCTTCATTCGTTATGTGTGGCAGATCAACGATCCATTGTCACAAGTATCTCAGCTTTCTGCCCAGGTGCAGGCGGCGTTTTCCGCACTGCGGAGAATTTTTACACTTTTATCTGAGGAGGAAGAGGTACAGGAGGGAACTGTGAAGATCGATAAGGCGTCCGTCGGAGGCAATGTCAGCTTTGAGCACGTACGGTTTGGCTATGACAAAGATCTTCTGATGAAGGATGTCAACGTCGAAGTCGAGAGTGGGCAGACAGTTGCCATCGTAGGGCCGACCGGAGCAGGAAAGACGACACTGATGAATCTACTTCTTCGTTTCTACGATGTAAAGGGCGGAGCCATCAAGATTGATGGTGTCGACATCCGGGACATGAAACGGGAAGATTTACGCTCCCTGTTTTCTCTTGTGCTACAGGATACGTGGCTGTTTTCAGGCAGCATTTACGACAATATCCGTTACGGCAGGCTGGATGCCAGAAAAGATGAGATTATCAGCGCGGCGAAAATGGCAAACGTCCATCATTATATCCGGACGCTGACAAAGGGATATGATTCTCTGATTAATGAAGAGGCCAACAATATTTCTCAGGGTGAGAAGCAGCTTCTAACGATAGCGAGAGCGATTCTCAAGGACCCGCAGATCCTCATTCTCGATGAGGCCACTTCCTCGGTAGATACCCGTCTGGAAAGAAGACTTCAGGAGGCGATGCACAGAGTAATGCAGGGACGGACGTCCTTCGTCATCGCCCACCGGCTCTCCACGATCCGGGATGCGGATATGATCCTTGTTTTAAAAGACGGCGACATTGTGGAGCAGGGAACGCATGAAGAGCTTCTGGAGAAGAAGGGAATGTATGAAAAGCTGTATCATTCACAGTTTGCCGGCCAAAATTTTGATGAGGTTTTCTAGACACTGTGGTATGATAGTAGCATAGATTGATATGAGGAAAGGGGTAGGGATCCATGAAAAAGAAACTCATTTTAGTGACTTCCCCACCGGCATGTGGGAAAACCTATGTTGCCATGAAGCTTGCGGCAGAGCTGAACCACGTCGTATACCTGGATAAGGATGCGCTCATTATCTTGAGCCGGCAGATCTTTGAGGTAGCCGGACAGCCGTACGACAGAAGTTCGGATTTCTTCGAGGAGCATATTCGTGATTATGAGTATGCGGCGATTCTCGATATGGCAGTAGACGCACTGGAGTACGATGATATTGCACTGATCAATGCACCCTTCACCAGGGAGGTCAGAAACCCAAGATTTATGGAGAGCCTCCGCCAGGATCTGATGAGAAAGAACGCAAGACTTTATGTGGTCTGGGTCGTGACAGATCCCGAGATCTGCAAGAAGAGAATGATCCGCAGAAACAGCGATCGGGATACGTGGAAGCTGGCGCACTGGGATGAATATATGGCAAAGACGGATTTTTCCATCCCGGAAGAGCTCAACGACAAGAGCAAAGACCAGGAGCTTCTTTTATTCTACAATTCCAACGAAGAGGAGTTCCGCAAATCTATGAAGGAAGTAGTAAGAAAGCTTCAGGACGAAGATTAATATCAGAGTCGGTCAGATGAACACACAGGAGATTCCCGCCGTGGCGACAGGGAATCTCCTGTCAAGTGTAAGGGGAAGACCAGAGGAAAGACAGGACAAAAGAGAGGGCCGGATGATGGAAATACAGATGTACAATGTGGGCTTGGGAGAGTGTTTTCTCCTGGGACAGGGAGATGAAAGAATTGCGGTGAACTGTGGGACGAGAAATAAGAAGATCAACGGCAGGGACAGCGCCGGAATCTTTCGTGAGATTGGAGGGGATATCCGAAGGAATGGCTGTACTGTTTTTCTTACCCAGTTTGACCCGGAACACGTCGGTGGTTTTTTACAGATTGTAAGAGAGGAAAGTGCGGGAATTCAGGCAGTCTGTCTTCCCGATTTGTTCTCTGAGCGATGGATGAGTGAATTGCTGGCACTTTTGCTGCTTCAGGATCTCTCCAGGAGCTGTTTTCTGCCGGGAAAGGCCGTAACACTCTCCGGCTTGATGGAAGTGCTTCTGACTATTTCCTGTCCGATTCGACTGTTAAAGCGGGGAGATCAGGTCGGGGACATCCAGGTGCTCTGGCCGCAGAAGACACGGCTTAGAAAGGATCTGGAGGAAACGCTTGGGGAGATCGGGATTCCAGGAGCCGTGTATGAGCAGGATCGCTGGATGTGGAAAGAACTGGTACAGGTAGCGGCAAGGATGCGGGAGATTTTCATGCGGCTTGTGGCTCTTTCAGGTATGGAGGAGATTCCGAGAAACGGGGAACATATCCCGGTAGAGCTAGAAGAGGAAGTCCGGGGGTTCCGGGCAGATTTCAGAAAGCTTCGGCGAAACGAGCGGTTTCTGGGGATGGCGGAACGATTCCAGGAGAGTGTGGAGTTGCTAAGGACATTCCACGACCGGACGGGACTGATTTTCCATGTTGGAGAGGATGGGAAAGAGAATTTCCTTTACACCGGAAACGGATGGAAAGAATGGGCGGTTTGGCTAGAGAAAAATGAAGATGGACTCGTGCCTCTTCATCGGAAGTACTGGTGCATTTCGGTTCCGGGACATGGAACCGATGAATGCTACTGGGATTTCGCACCATATGCACCGAGGCATTTCCTTGTTTCCAACGGGTATGTGGCCGGACAGGAGGCCGGGAAAATTTCGGGGCGTTACGCCGGGATGTTTGCTGTCCCGGGCGTTATTATGCACTGCACAAGTTCTAACTGGTGCGAGGGCAACAAAGACGGAATCTGTAGCTGCTGGGATGCTCAGATCACATCTCCTGAGCTTTGTTCCGTGATCCGTGAAGATGAGACAAAGAGCCAGAAAAGAAAGGAAGATGAGACAGTGTGAGTAAGAAAAGGGCAGATAACGGAATCCCAAAGTATCAGCAGATTGCGACGGATATTGCCTACAAGATTGTCAATGGCATTTATCAGGAAGGTCAGAAGATCTATGCCCGTTCTGCCATCGGAAGTCAGTACAGCGTCTCGTCTGAGACGGCGCGCAGGGCAATGTGCATCCTTGCAGACTGGGATGTGGTGACAATCGAGAAGAATAGCGGGGTGCTGATCAAATCGATGGACAATGCGAAGAATTTCCTCCAGCAGCAGGAAAAGACACGGTCCATCCATAATCTGAAGCGGAATATTCTCGACAGTGTAAAGCGACAGCAGCAGGAGATAGAAGTGCTCTATGATTATTTGACAGAGATGATTGACCAGATTGAGAGATATCGTTCGACAAACCCGTTTATTCCGTACGAGATGGTGGTCACGGAGGAAACGCCTTATCTGGATCGGACTGTGGGGGAAGTGGATTTCTGGCAAGAAACGTTCGCGACGGTAATCGCGATCCGGCGAAACGGGGTGCTGATGATGTCTCCTGGGCCGAAGGCTGTATTCCGCAAGAATGATATTATCTATTACACCGGAGATGAGGACTGCCCGGACCGGGTTCGGAAATTTATGTATCCGGATTGATAAAAAGTACTTGCAAAAGTAACAACTTTAAAATAAAATGGAGTTGTCATTTGTTGCTATAACAAACTCACATAAAAGAGCAGGAGGTTTCGAAAGATCTTCCTGCTTTTTTCTATTGTGATAAGTATGGTCTTTGAAAGGAAACTGTACTATAATAAAGCAAAAAGAAAATGGAGCCGATATGAAAAAAGAGACAATCAATGAAGTCGCAGCAAAGCTAAATGAAAATTACCGCACCGAGGAGCTCTTTATGCCCAAGAAATGGAGGATGCTCCCAGACCGGTCAACAGTGATCGCCATTATAAGAGATCTCAGACAGATCATTTTTCCGGGATATTTTGGTCGGGACAGTGCGCTGGAACCAGATACTACCTATTATGTAGGATACAGGATCAACCATCTATATGAGGCGCTGAAGGAACAGATCACGATTGCACTGCACTATCAGGAGGCAGATCCTGGGCGGGAGGAGGACATGATAGCCCGGGCCCGAGAGGTAACGGATCGTTTTTTCCTTCAGATTCCACAGATTCAACAGCAGTTGTTAAAGGACGTGAAAGCCGGATTTGACGGGGATCCGGCGGCTCAGAGTAAGGAGGAGATCATCTTCTCCTATCCGGGTCTGTTTGCAGTGTATGTATACCGGATCGCTCACGTGCTTTATGAGGAGAAGATTCCGTTCATTCCGCGGATTATGTCCGAATACGCCCACGGGAGGACAGGGATCGATATTCATCCGGGAGCAAGGATCGGGGATTATTTCTTTATTGACCATGGCACCGGCATTGTCATCGGGGAGACGACGGAGATCGGAGATTTTGTGAAGCTTTACCAGGGTGTAACTCTGGGAGCGCTTTCCACAAGAAATGGGCAGCAGCTTTCCGGGCTAAAGCGTCATCCGACGATCCGGGACAACGTGACGATCTACTCCAATTCCACGGTTCTCGGCGGAGAGACTGTGATTGGGGAACACTGCATCATCGGAGGAAATACCTTTATTACGGAAACGGTGCCGGCGTACACGAAAGTGAGCGCCAAGAGTGCTGAGCTGGTGTTCAAGACGCAGAAAGAGAAGAAAGACCGGAAGGATCTGTGGGAGTGGGAAAGTTAGAGTATAAAGGGAAGGAGGCTGTTCTGCCTGGGAGAAATCTTGCTTTACCTTGGCAGCGGGAAGTAGTAAAATAAAAACAGAAAAACAGACAAGGAGGGAAACTTTATGGGACAGGAACTTATTATGAAATTAAAAGAAGTCAAACAGGCGCTGGTGGATCTTAACGTACATGGAGAAGAATGGGAAGAGCGCCAGGAAATTCTGAAAAAGCTTGAGGATGTGACCTCCTATGTGAAGGATGCTATGGGAAGCGGGAAATTATAGGGGCGGAAAGGATGAGAGACGATGGAGCCAAAGATTAGGGCGCTGGTATTTGATATGGATGGACTTCTGTTTGACTCGGAGCGGGTAGTGCAGAAATCCTGGTATATTGCCGGAGAAAGGTTGGGGTATCCTGGGATTGGGGATCACATTTATCATACGCTGGGATTTAATGTAGTAAGACGGAGTGAGTATTTTCGGAGCGTATTCGGAGAGGAGTTTCCGGGGGAGCAGTTCAATCAGATGACCAGGGAAATCTTTCACAGACTCAAAGAGAAGGAAGGGGTACCGAAAAAGCCGGGAGTAGAGGCTCTTTTATCTTACGGGAAAGAGCATGGATATCTGCTGGGGCTTGCCACATCTTCCAGGCGGGAGTATTCTACTCATCTTTTACAAGACGGCGGGATTTGGGATTACTTTGACGCTGCTGTCTTTGGGGATATGGTGACTCATGCCAAGCCGGACCCGGAGATTTACCAAAAGGCGTGCGAGGCGCTGGGAGCAGCACCCCAAGAGGCTGTGGCGCTTGAGGATTCTCCGAACGGAATCCGTTCTGCCCACGCAGCCGGGATGCGGACTATAGTTGTGCCGGATTTGGTACAGCCGGACGGAGAGATCCGCAGGCTTTGTACTTGGCAGTGCGCCTCCCTTGCAGATGTGATTGATCTTTTAAATGCATAATAACAGCCGTACAAAGAACTGAGACCTTTGTACGGCTGTTTTGCGCTTTCTTCCTACGGGTAATGTGATAAGTGGATATACTTACACCGGGGAGCTTTGTCGGAGAAACGTGTTGAGTATGCATAAGCAGTTTAAAACTGCCGGAAGCACTCCTCAAACATGCCAATCTGCCGACGTAGATCTTCGGTATGCTCTTCATTCAGACTATCGAGGAGGAGATCCTGCGCCCGGTAGACTTCGTCCTTGTTAAATGGAGGGACGAGGGCAAAGTCGCTGTATGCCCTGATTTTTTGAAAATAAACATTCAGGTCGGACAGATTGTGCTCCTTGTACGCAAGCTCATACATATAGAGGGAATCCGTTACTTCATAGTCCGTACACTCCAGGCAGATCCATTTGCCAAGATAGTAATAGCGCTCTCCGGTACGATAGAGAAATCCGGGTCGAGATTTGAAATCCTGATGATTCAAAATCGGCACCTCCTTTGTCTAGCCGTTGACGATGACCTGCTTTAAGGAAAGATCCGGATTCAAAAGAACCAGGTTTCCGGTCTTTCCAGGGGCGATACTTCCATAGCGGTGCTCCAGATGCAGGGCACGCGCCGGATTGAGGGTAGCGCAGCGGATTGCCTCCTCCAGAGGAATGTCCATCTCTTTGACTGCGGTACGCATACAGTCTGCAAGGTTCGTCACGGAACCGGCCAGTGCACCTCCCTTTGCCAGGGTGGCGTGCTTTCCGGAAACATTGACAGCAAGTCCGCCTAATGTGTAGGAGCCGTCCGGCATTCCGGCAGCACGCATACTGTCGCTGATCAGGCAGATCCGCTCTGATCCCATCATTGCGAAAGCAGCGCGAACCATGGCCGGATGAATGTGAACGCCGTCGCAGATCAGCTCTGCAAAGACGTGTTTGCTGTCAAAGACAGCTCCGACAACCCCCGGCTCCCGGTGTGTGAAAGCTGGCATGGCATTGAAAAGGTGAACCGCATGGCAGGCACCTGCGTCAAATGCGGCTTTCGCATCCGTATAGGATGCGTTGGTATGAGCGAGGGAGACAGATACTTCCCCTTTGACTTCCCGGATGAAATCAAGAGTACGGTCGAGTCCTGTTTCCGGCGCAACGCCGATGAAGCGGATCAGCCCCCTGGCCGCTTCCTGAAATTCCCGAAAAAGGGCGGCGTCACATGGGATAATATTCCGCTCGTCTTGGGCGCCTTTCTTGGAGACGCTGATGAACGGTCCTTCCATGTTCAAACCTACAAGATGAGCTCCGCTCTCATTTGTGTAGGACGCGACGGTGGACAGGATCTTTTTTAAATCATCCACCGGAAGTGTCATGGTGGCGGGGCAGATCGTTGTGACTCCGACAGAGGCCTCGTATTCGGCGATGGTGCGGATTGCTTCCGGATCATTGTCACAGACGTCGGCACCCATACATCCATGGAAATGAATGTCAATGAGGCCGGGAATCGCGTAAGCGCCTTCTCCGTCGATCACTTCTCCGGTATTGGAAGCAGTTTCACAGAATACGCCGTTTTCGATTACCACATCTCCGGGATGAAACTGAAAATCTTCTCCGTATACTTTTACATTTTTGATAATCATAGTGATACTCCTTTTTGAAAGAAAGGGATGCCGGGGAAAGTACTCTTTCCGTACGGCATCCCTGATTGCATGTTACCGAGGAATTTTTGAAAAAGCAGCCTGATCGCCGACGATCGTCACATCCGGATGGAACTGTAGAATGGATGCCGGAACCTCCGGTGTCACAGGTCCGAAAAATGCTTTTGCCACTGTTTCTGCTTTATCCTGACCGCTTACAACGAGAAGGATTTTCTTCGCACGCATGATCGTACCGATTCCCATCGTATACGCCTGTCTCGGAACGTCGTCAGCGGAAGCAAAGAAGCGTTTGTTTGCTTCGATCGTACGCTCCTGAAGATCGACACAGTGCGTCGCCTGCGGAAAATCTGCAGCCGGTTCATTGAAGCCGATATGTCCATTGTGTCCCAGACCGAGAAGCTGCAGATCCACGCCGCCAAGGGAAGCGATCACTTCCTCGTAGTGGGAACACTCTGCTTCGCTGTCCTCTTTTGTGCCGTCCGGAATGTTGGTGTTTGCAGGATCAATGTTCACATGGTCAAACAGATTCTCATGCATGAAATAGTAGTAGCTCTGGTCGTTGTCTCTTGTGAGTCCTTTGTACTCATCCAGATTGGCTGTCTTCACCTGCGAAAAATCGATATCTCCGTTTTCATATTTCTCAATCAGACATTTGTAGGTCCCGATCGGTGAGGAGCCTGTGGCAAGACCAAGCACACAGTCCGGTTTCAGTGTCATCTGAGCTGCGATGATATTGGCAGCTCTCCGGCTCAGTGCATCGTAATCTTTTTCTTCGTAGAATTTCATTGTTAAAATCCCCCTTTTGCTTGATAGTTACAGTATAGCATATAAAAAAGGAAAGTACTTTCAGAACGAGACAGGAGCAAAATATTCTGGCCGGTGAAAGTCCGGGGTTGTTGTCAGTACCGGGGAGAAAGCCGAGTAGTGCTCGATGTCCGGATCTTCGGAGATCTTGTAAAAATTACAGGAAAAGCAGTCTTCCGGCTGAAATCCGGTGATTCCGTAAATCTTTTTAAGAAGAGAGAGGGGGAGGCGAAAATGGACCTTCCAGAAATCACCGCAGAGGCTGGCCTCGTATGCGAGACTTTGGCACTCTTCCGGAGAGAGGGGCGTGCGCTTTGTCCGGCTGTATCCATACTGGGCCAGGAGGGCACCGTTTGCGTTAAATTCCAGGTTGAGGTAAGGCGAAGGCTCCGATTTTCTTTTTCCGACAAACGGAAAGTGGAAGAAAGCCTCCATCGCGCTGTCCAGGTATACCGGAGCGTACAGCCCCTCATACCGGCGCAGCGGATCGGATTCTTCGCAGATCATCTCTACATAAAATCCATCTTCCTGTACATAACCAATCGAGCCCGTGACAGCAGGCGCATGCTTGGTTCCCCAGAGAAGGTGGGAAACTGAAAATGTGGTGCCGTGTTCCGTTATCTGATCCGGAGAAGAGAGGATGGTAAGCTGCATCATACGTAATCACACTCCCAACGTCCGCTGGCGCCACACGGCAGCACGAGTCCGTTGGATGACACCGGAAGACCGATCTCCTGGGAATTTACATGTCCGTGGAATTGCTTCAGCTCTGTCTCAAGCATATAGGACAGTACCGCAGGAGCCAGTCCTGTTGTATAAGAATTAATCAGAAAGAATAAAGGCTCCTTAGATAAAAGCTGAGCGCACTTCTGGATCAGAGGATGGATGGCATCCTCAATCTTCCAGATTTCTCCCTTCGGACCACGCCCGTAGGACGGAGGGTCCATGATAACAGCGTCATAGCGGTTTCCTCTGCGGATTTCACGCTCCACAAATTTCATACAGTCGTCCACAAGCCAGCGTATCGGTGCGTCTGAAAGACCGGAAGCCGCCGCGTTCTCCTTTGCCCAGGATACCATACCTTTTGATGCGTCCACGTGAGTGACCTGTGCTCCGGCTTTTGCGGCCGCCAATGTAGCGCCGCCGGTATAGGCGAACAGATTCAGTACTTTGACCGGGCGATTGGAAGAGTGAATTTTTGCGGAAAACCAGTCCCAGTTTGTCGCCTGTTCCGGGAACAGTCCGGTGTGTTTGAAACTGAACGGTTTTAGATGAAAGATCAGATCCCGGTAATGGATCTGCCACTGCTTGGGAAGACTAAAAAACTCCCATTCCCCGCCACCCTTTTTACTGCGGTGATAGTGGCCGTTCGGATGTTTCCAGCCTTCGTTTTCTTTCTTTGTATTCCAGATTACCTGCGGGTCCGGGCGGACCAGGAGGTAATCGCCCCACCGCTCCAGCTTCTCGCCGCCGGAACAGTCTATTACTTCATATTCTTTCCAACCATCTGCAATCCACATGATCATGTATCCTTTCTATAAAATATATCGTCATTTGTTTTGGTGTGATATATGGCTTTCCATAATCCTGTTTATTATACCAGTAAAGAAATAAAACCTCAATGTTTTTTGGGTAGTGAAAGGAACGGATGTAAAGATATAGAAAAAGCAAATAGATATCATAAGAAAAACCGATAAGTAAATCCGTTTACCGTCTATCGGCTTAGTGTTAAAATAAGCGGTAGAAACGGAACCAAACACGAAAGGTGGAACAAGAGATGATAAAAGTAAACGCAATCGGCGATAGCTGTCCGATTCCTGTAATTAAAACAAAAAACGCAATGAAGGAAATGACGGGGCCGGATACGATTGAAGTTCTGGTAGACAATGAGATTGCCGTTCAGAACGTGACGAAGATGGCTCAGTCCTCAGGCGGCAAGGTGACATCCGAGAAGGTGGCGGAGAAAGAGTACCGGATTCTTATTGCGATGGGGGAAGCTTGTGCCGCAAAAGACAGTGAGGAAGTTTCCTGTATACCGGACAAGAGAGGCAGCACAATCGTAGTTGTTTCTTCCGACAGAATGGGAAGCGGAAATGATGAGCTCGGAAAAGTCCTGATGAAAGGTTTTCTTTTTGCTGTTACACAGCTTGACGAGCTGCCGAAGACGATGCTCTTCTATAATGGGGGAGCAACTCTGACGACCGAGGGATCGGACTCACTGGAGGACTTAAAGAGCCTGGAAGCTCAGGGCGTTGAAATTATGACATGTGGGACATGCCTTGACTACTACGGTCTGAAAGAGAAGCTTGCTGTCGGAACCGTGACGAATATGTACAGTATTGTGGAGACGATGGATCAGGCGACAAAAGTGATCCGGCCATAATCAGACAAACAGTATTCGGATATATGACAGGATTGGCATCAGAATGCGCCAGTCCTGTTTTTTCTTAATAAAACAGAGATTTCCGGTTGAACTTGGGTCTGTTTATGATATAATAAACAAGTTATAAGTTTTTTCTATAAGTATACGCGAAAGGAGAAGAAGAAACAAGATGATCAAGGAAGTAAAATTGACACAGATGACGAAGACGGCGGGGTGAGCCGCCAAGATTGGTCCTGAGACCCTTGCCCAGGTTCTGGGTAAGCTGCCAAAATTCCATGATGACAATCTGATCGTCGGTATAGAGACGGCGGACGATGCTGCGATCTACAAAGTGACGGATGACATCGCCATGATCCAGACGGTTGATTTCTTTACTCCGATCGTAGATGACCCATATATGTTTGGACAGATTGCGGCTGCCAACTCGCTAAGCGATGTGTGGGCGATGGGAGGAGAGCCGAAAGTGGCTCTGAATATCGTCGGGTTTCCGAACTGTCTGGATCCCTCTATTTTAGGAGAAATCCTAAAAGGAGGGGCGGATAAGGTGATGGAGGCTGGCGCCGTACTGGTGGGAGGCCACACCATCCAGGATGACGAGCCGAAATACGGACTGTGCGTCTCCGGCTTTGTTCATCCGAAGAAGATTTTCAAAAACTACGGCTGCAGACCGGGGGACAAGCTGATCCTGACAAAGCAGATCGGAAACGGTGTTGTCAATACGGCAATCAAGGCGGAGATGGCGTCGCAAAGAGCGATCCATGAGGCGGAGATTGTGATGTCCTCCCTGAATAAAAAGGCAAAAGAAGTTGTGGAGAAATATGATGTGTCCGCATGTACGGACGTCACCGGATTTGGACTTCTGGGACATGGTGCGGAGATGGCGACAGCAAGTCAGGTTTGCCTGAATCTGGACGTCAGAAAGATTCCGTATTTTGAGGACGCGAAAGAATATGCAAAGATGGGACTGATCCCTGCGGGAGCCTACAAAAACAGAGGTCATTCCGGCCGTTATGTAGATGTGGGAGATACACCGGAGTATTATGTGGATCTGCTGTATGATCCGCAGACGTCCGGGGGACTTCTCATCAGTGTGGCCCCGGAACAGGCAGATGCTGTCATGGAAGATTTTGAGAAAAAGGGACTGGATACGAAAGTTGCCATGATTGGCGAAGTATTGGAAAAAGATCAGGAGGACAATACGTTTATCCGGCTTGTTTAGAACGTGTGGGATGAGCGCAGGAGAAAAGAAATGGACAAAAGCAGATTTTACCGCAGTATTCCGAAGGTGGACATACTGTTGGAAGATGACAGAATTCAGGAAGCCATTGCCCGCTTTGACAGAGATACGGTGATGGATGCCGTGAGGGAGCAGACGGAGTTTGTGCGGGAGCAGATCCGTACACTTGACGAGGAGAATACACTTTGCATTCTGGTGGACGGGCTGATTCCGGAAATTATTCGCCGGGTGGAGAAGATGCACACGCCGGATATGCGGCCGGTGATCAATGCGACGGGTACGGTTCTGCATACCAATCTGGGACGTGCCCCGATCAGCAGAGAGCATATGGCAAGGCTGGCAGAGGTTGCCTGCGGATATTCCAATCTGGAGTACGATCTGGAGGCGGGAAGGCGCGGGGAACGTTATTCCCATTTTGAAAAGCTGCTGTGCAGGATCACAGGGGCTGAGGCTGCCATGGCGGTGAACAACAATGCCTCGGCGGTGATGCTGATTTTAAGTTCTATGGCAAAAGGCGGAGAAGTTGTTGTATCCAGAGGAGAGCTTGTGGAGATCGGCGGCAAGTTTCGGATTCCGGATGTGATGGAGCAAAGCGGTGCGAAACTTGTGGAGGTCGGAACGACGAATAAGACGCATTACTCCGACTATGCGGATGCCGTGACAGAGGAGACAAAGGCATTTTTAAAGGTTCATACGAGCAACTACCGGATTGTCGGTTTTACCGAGTCCGTGGGAATCGACAAGCTGATTCCGCTCGGACAGGAATATGATTTGCCGATCATTGAAGACTTGGGGAGCGGCGTACTCATCGATCTGAGCAAGTACGGACTGACCTACGAGCCGACAGTGCAGGATTCCATCCGCAAGGGAGCGGACGTGGTGTGCTTCAGTGGAGATAAGCTGCTGGGAGGGCCGCAGGCAGGTATCATTGTCGGAAAGAAGAAGTATATCGACAAGATGAAGAGAAACCAGTTGACAAGAGCACTTCGGATCGATAAATTTACAGCCACGGCGCTGGAGTTGGTATTACAGGAATATTTAAGTGAGGAAAACGCGGTGAAGAAAATTCCGGTGCTTCGAATGATTACCAGATCCCGGGAAGACGTAGAGAAGGCGGCGGCTCGTTTCAGGAGGATGCTGGTAAGAGCCGGGATAAAAGCCGAGATCTCCTTACAGCCGTGCGAATCCCAGATCGGGGGAGGATCTCTCCCGCTTGAGCGGATTCCAAGTATGGCAGTCTGTATCCGGCCAACCGAGATGACGGTGCCGGAGCTTGAGACGGCGATGCGCCATCTTGAGATTCCGGTTATTCCAAGGACATTCAATGATATGATCGTAATGGACGTAAGGACCATAGACGAGGACCGGATGAAGATTGTGACAGAAGAGTTAAAAGAGATTTTATAAATTACGATACAGACAGTGGGAATGAAAAGCATGAAACACATTATTATAGGAACGGCCGGTCATATTGACCATGGCAAGACGACGCTGATTAAGGCACTGACAGGAAGAAATACAGACCGATGGGAGGAAGAACAAAGAAGAGGCATCACGATTGATCTGGGCTTTACATACTTTGATCTTCCAAACGGGGACCGTGCGGGAATTATTGATGTTCCGGGACATGAGCGCTTCATCAACAACATGGTAGCAGGTGTAGTCGGAATGGATCTGGTTATGCTTGTTATCGCGGCGGACGAAGGTATCATGCCGCAGACGAGAGAGCACATGGATATCCTGGGCGAGCTTGGTATTGAAAAGAGTATTATTGTCCTCAATAAGTGCGACCTGGTAGATGAAGAATGGCTGGAACTTGTGGAAGAGGAGATTCGTGACGAACTGAAAGGGACGTTTCTGGAGTCTGCTCCGGTGGTGAAGGTGTCCGCCGCGACAGGGGAGGGACTTTCCGAACTGGTGAATATGATCCAGAAAATGACTGAAAATGAAGTAACGGAGAAGGACATTCATACAATTCCCCGTCTTCCGATCGACCGTGTATTTACGATGTCCGGTTTTGGGACGATTATCACGGGAACCCTTCTGGCGGGGATTATCCGCAGGGAAGATACATTGTGTATGTACCCGAACGGAAAAGAATGTAAGATCCGCAGCATTCAGGTTCACGGGGAGAGCGTGGACGTTTGCTATGCCGGACAGCGTGTGGCAATCAATCTTTCCAATATTAAGAAGTCGGAGATCCACCGTGGATGCGTGTTGGCGCCTCCAAAGAATATGAAAAATACGGATCTGCTGGATGTACGTCTGAATGTACTGCCATCCTCTATGAGGATTTTGGTGAATAACAGCAGACTTCATCTTTTTACCGGGACCAGCGAGGTACTCTGTCGTGCGGTTCTTCTGGATAAAGAGGAAATCGGACCGGGAGAGAGCGGTTTTGTACAGCTTCGACTGGAAGAGGAGATTGCGGTGCGAAGAGGCGACCGGTTTGTCGTGCGCTTCTATTCTCCGATGGAGACCATAGGGGGAGGCGTGATCCTGGAGCCAAATCCGAAATGGAAAAAGCGGTTCCAGCCGGATGTAATTGAGGAGCTTCGACAGAAAGAGTCTGGATCCTCGGCTGACGTCATTGAGCTGCATATCCGCCAGCATGAGAAAGACATGGTATCGGTTTCTGAACTTGCGAAGATCACAGCGCTTTCTCTTGAGGAAGTGGAAGAAGATATAAAAGAGCTCAGGGAAGAGGGAAGGATCTCTGTGTTTCTGATGAAGAAAGAGACATATGTATGGCATATCAGCTCGCAGGAGAGCATGACGGCGGCTATACGGGAAGAGCTGAGAGCATTCCACAGCGCACATCCATACCGTCCTGGTATACCAAAGGCGGAGGTTCATATGCGGTTTATGAAACAGGTCAAGCCGAACGTCTTTGATTTGTATATTGAGATGCTGACCGAAGAAGGAAAGATCGGGCGAAGCGGAGAGTATCTTCACAGCGCGGACTATATGATTCCAAAGGACGCAGAGTTTGAAAAAGCGTCCCGGACTATTCTGGAGGCGCTGGAGAAGGCGGGGTATGACTTTGTGCGGTTTTCTGAGATTACATTTCCAAAGCTTTCGGAAGGGACTAAGGAGGACGTCCTCCAGGTGCTGATTTCCGAGGGTGCTGTCGTAAAAATCAACGATGAAATGTATACGCTGGCTGACTATATGGAACAGGCAAAAGAGAAGATCAAGAAAAAGCTTGCAAAAGACGGGATGATTACGATTGCTGAAGTGCGGGATATGTTCCATACGAGCCGAAAGAGTGCCAAGCCAATCCTGGAATATATGGACGGTCAGAAAGTGACAAAGAAAACAGGAGCAGAGAGCGAAAGGGTTGCATATCTATGAATTTAAAACAGTTGGAGGCATTCGTATGCGTCGCGGATAAGAAAAGCTTTTCCAAGGCCGCAAGGAAGCTGTACCTGACACAGCCGACGATCAGCGCGCATATTGCCTCATTAGAGAAAGAACTGGATGCAAGACTGTTTATCAGAAATACAAAGGAAGTCAGTCTTTCAGAGGATGGTACGATCCTCTACAGCTACGCAAAGCAGATGATCGATTTGGAAGAACAGATCGAGGCGTGTTTCTGCGGGGAGAGACAGTCTGACGTCAGAAAGATCACGATTGCGGCGTCCACAGTCCCGGCACAGTATATTCTGCCTGGGATTCTGTCGCGGTTTATTGAAAAGTATCCGAAAGAACAGTTCAAAGTGATCGAGACAGACAGCTCCAAGGTAATCGAGTTGATTGCGGGGGGCGCTGCGGATATCGGATTTTCCGGGACTGTACTGGAGAGAAAGTTTTGCAAATACATTCCGTTTTATAAAGATGAGCTGATTATTATTATGCCGAATACAGGAAAATACCGTGAGCTTATGGAGAAGGAGGATCTAAGCTGGCTCAAAAATGAGCCTTACATTATGAGAGAAGAAGGTTCCGGTACGAGAAAAGAAGCGGAGAAGCAGTTGAAGTGGTACGGTATTGATGTGGAGCGTCTCGCTATTGTGGCAAGTATGGAAAGCCAGGAGGCGATCAAACGTTCCGTGGCGAATGGTATGGGAATCTCCATTATCTCCA
Source organism: Sellimonas intestinalis (assembly GCF_001280875.1). Classification (GTDB taxonomy): domain Bacteria; phylum Bacillota; class Clostridia; order Lachnospirales; family Lachnospiraceae; genus Sellimonas; species Sellimonas intestinalis. The sequence continues at coordinate 194,485 of NZ_LGAJ01000005.1, forward strand.
GGCTTGCGGCAGAAGAGGAAATCCGGGCAGGGAAAGTGCTGTGGCGCAAGGTGCCGGGGGAAGGAGAAGGAAGAGACATTAATATCGTATACAATAAGAATTTCCATCTTTCCAAATCGGCGGAGCGTTTTATCCGGGTTGTAAAGGAAATGTACGAAATTAAAAAGTAGAAGCAGATGGGAAAGGAAGGCCTGCTTATAGGATACGTCTATAAGCAGGCCGCTTTATTGTCATTTTAAATTAGACGTGCTTTGACAAAGAAGATATACTAAAGAGCAAGGGGTAACATTCAGGAATGAGAGATCGACTGAACTGTTACAACAGAGGAGGAGGAGATTATGATTTATCTTGACAATGCGGCGACTACCATGCATAAGCCGCAGGAAATGATCGAGGCGGTTGTTCATGCAATGGGATCTCTTGGAAATGCGGGACGGGGGGCCAACACAGCGTCTCTGGGGGCGGCAAGAATTATCTATGAGGCAAGAGAACGGCTGGCACGTCTTTTCGGAGCGGATGAGCCGAAGCAGATCGCCTTTACCTTAAATTCTACCGAGAGCCTCAATACGGCGATCCGGGGACTGCTGGGATCTGGAGACCATGTGATTACGACGATGCTGGAACATAACTCAGTGCTTCGTCCGCTGTATGATCTGCAGGATGCAGGGACAGATGTGACGTTTGTGAAAGCTGATGAGAAAGGCAGAATCCGTTATGAGGATATCGAAGAGGCAATCAGGCCCAGGACAAAGGCCATCGTGACGACTCACGGATCTAATCTGACCGGAAATATGCTGGACGTCGGAAGAATCGGAAAGATGGCTCACGACCACGGGCTTCTCTATATTGTAGATGCGTCCCAGACGGCAGGAGTATTCCCGATCGATGTAAAGACAATGAACATTGACGTACTCTGCTTTACGGGGCATAAAGGGCTTCTGGGGCCACAAGGGACAGGGGGCCTTTATGTGAGAGAGGGGCTGACGATTCACCCGCTGAAATCAGGGGGAAGCGGTGTACAGACGTACAGCCACTATCATCCAACCGAGATGCCGACGGCTCTGGAAGCGGGGACACTTAACGGACACGGGATTGCGGGGCTCAATGCGGCGGTTGCCTACATTGAACGTGTCGGGATGGATCAGATCCGGGAAACAGAGCAGAAGTGGATGTGGATGTTCTATGAGGGCGTGCGGAACATTCCGGGCATCAAGGTATACGGGGACTTCGATGTAAAGGAGCGCTGTCCTATTGTGACGCTCAATATCGGGGACTACGATTCCGGAGAAGTCAGCGATGAACTGCTGATGACATATGATATTTCCACCAGGGCAGGCGGCCACTGTGCTCCACTGATGCATGAGGCGCTCGGTACGTCAGAACAAGGATCGGTACGATTCAGTTTCTCTCACTTTAACACAGAGGAGGAGATCCGGACTGCCATCCGTGCGGTCGAAGAACTCGCAAAAGAAGAATAGGAAACAGGAGGAGAAAGAGAATGAATTTATCAGACTCAAAGAAAAAACTGGCACTTGCAGGAGTGGTCTGCGGAATCGTAGCAGCGGTTCTGGCAGCGATGGGAAATCCGGCTAATATGGCGATCTGTATTGCATGTTTTGTCAGAGATACGGCGGGAGCGCTCAAGCTCCACAGTGCCTCGGCGGTGCAGTACGCAAGACCGGAGATCGTAGGCATTGTAGTTGGCGCGTTTGCGATTTCAGCAGCCACAAAGGAATACCGGTCTACAGGCGGATCTTCCCCATTGATTCGGTTTGTACTTGGAATGATTATTATGATCGGTTCACTGGCATTCCTTGGCTGCCCGCTTCGTATGGTGATCCGTATGTCCGCAGGGGATTTAAACGCATGGGTTGCCCTGATCGGATTTGCGGCGGGAGTCGCGACGGGAGCCTTCTTCCTGAAGAAAGGCTTCAGCCTTGGAAGAGCGCATGAGACCAACGCCGCCAGTGGAACTGTGTTACCGCTTTTACTCGTTGGTATTTTGATTTTAAGTGTAGCGACGACACTGCTTGCGGTTTCCGAGCCGGGGGCAGGACCGGGAGCGCTTCATGCTCCGATTTTTGTTTCCCTGATCGGTGGACTGATCTTCGGAGCGTTCGCGCAGAAATCCAGAATGTGCTTTGCCGGAAGTATCCGGGATATAATTCTTGTAAAGAGCTTTGACTTGATCTCCGTAATTGCCGGATTATTTGTTGTAATGCTCATTTACAATCTTGCTACAGGCGGATTCCATCTGGGATTCAGTGGACAGCCAATCGCACATTCCGCACATCTATGGAACATTCTCGGAATGTACGCGGTAGGATTCGCTGCAGTGCTCGCAGGAGGCTGCCCGCTTCGTCAGCTCGTTCTGGCAGGACAGGGATCTTCCGATTCTGCAGTGACTGTTTTAGGTCTGTTTGTGGGAGCGGCGGTATCTCATAATTTTGGCCTTGCCGGAGCGGCAGCTAGTGCGGCGACAGCGGACAAGGCAGCTACAGCAGGCGGAGTCAGTACGGCAGGACAGGTCGCGGTTATCATTTGTATCGTTGTATGTTTTATTATCGCATTGACCAATAGGCGAAAAATGGCGAAATAGTGTGGCAATTCAGGTTGAGGTATGTTATTCTAGGAGAAAGGATGATAATGAAATGAAGGAAGTAGATGCCAGAGGACTTTCCTGTCCGGAGCCGATCATGCTGACAGCAGAGGCGATCAAAGGGACGACGGAGCCGGTAAAGGTACTTGTAAGCGAGCCCCATCAGAGAACCAATGTGGAGAAATTCGCAAAAGATAAAGGCAGAAAGGTTACGGTGACAGAAAAGGGCTCTGAATTTGAAATTGTGATTGAACCATGAGAAAGAAAGAATTAAGGTTAGTAGTAACATTCCATACGACAGCAGACGCGATGGCTATGGAGAAGGCTTGCAAGGAACATGAAGTAAACGGAAGGCTGATTCCGGTACCGAGGGCGATCTCGGCAGGATGCGGACTCGCTTGGTGCGCTGAACCAGAAGAGAGAGACGCGGTGATTGGTATTATGGATCGGATCGGAATTGAGCACGAAGAGCTCCATGACTGCATGGTATAAGAAGAGAGAACCCGGATTTTCATTATGAGAATCCGGGTTCTGTGTTTTTTAGGAAAAAAGCATCGGCAAGTGAAGCTTTTCCGCAAAAAGCGCAAAACAGAATCATACAATGTCATACAGGAAGGGAGGAGATCGTTTATGACAATGATGATGAAACTTGTTCCGGTATTTGCCATTGCGGCCTTGTTATTTGCGGTTTATCTGGCGATGAAGGTTTCAAGGCAGGAAGCTGGGACGAAAAAGATGAAGGAGATTTCCGACGCGATTTCGGAAGGAGCCAGGGCGTTTCTGATGGCAGAATATAAGATTCTGGTAGTTTTTGTAATTGTACTTTTTGTACTGATCGGCGTCGGTACAAGAAGCATCGTGACGGCTATCTGTTTTGTGGCCGGAGCGGCATTTTCCACACTTGCAGGATATTTTGGTATGCAGGTGGCGACAAAGGCAAATGTACGTACAGCGAACGCGGCCATGAAATCCGGAATGAACCGGGCGCTTTCTATTGCGTTTTCCGGTGGGGCAGTTATGGGACTTTGTGTGGCTGGTCTTGGCGTTCTTGGTGTAAGTGTGATTTACCTCATCACAGGGGATATTGACGTACTGTCCGGATTCAGCTTCGGCGCGTCCTCGATTGCGCTGTTTGCCCGTGTGGGCGGTGGTATCTACACTAAGGCAGCGGATGTCGGAGCTGACCTGGTTGGTAAGGTGGAGGCGGGAATCCCGGAGGATGATCCGAGAAACCCTGCGGTCATAGCAGATAATGTCGGCGATAATGTTGGTGATGTGGCAGGAATGGGAGCAGACCTTTTCGAATCTTATGTAGGTGCGCTTATTTCCGCGCTGACACTTGGAATTGTATACTATAAGACAAAAGGTGTCGCGTACCCGCTGTTGATTTCCGGGCTGGGATTGATTGCGTCCATGCTGGCGACGTTCTTTGTCAAGGGAGATGAGAAATCTGACCCACATAAAGCGCTGAAAATGGGAACTTACGTTTCCAGTGCCCTTGTGGTGATTGTATCACTGATTTTCAGCTACGCTCTGTTTGGGAATCTCTGGGCCGCAGGCGCGGTAATTTCCGGTCTGGCAGTAGGACTTTTCATTGGAATGATTACAGAGGTGTATACTTCCGCGGATTACAAGTCTGTCAAGGAGATCGGATCCCAGTCTGAGACTGGGGCGGCGACCACCATCATCAGTGGTATGGCAGTTGGAATGAAATCCACGGCGGCGCCGGTGCTTCTGATCTGTGTGGGAATTTTTACGGCGTACCAGTGTTGCGGACTTTACGGCATTGCGCTGGCAGCAGTCGGAATGCTTTCTACAACGGCAATTACCGTGGCAGTTGATGCGTACGGACCGATTGCGGATAATGCAGGTGGTATTGCGGAAATGTCCGGGCTGGATGAGTCTGTCCGTCAGATTACAGATAAGCTGGATTCTGTAGGAAATACAACAGCGGCGATCGGAAAAGGCTTTGCCATCGGATCCGCGGCACTGACAGCACTTGCGTTGTTCGTTTCCTATGCAGAGGCGGTGCATCTGGATCAGATTGATATTCTGGATAATCGAGTTATTATCGGTATATTCATCGGAGGTATGTTGCCGTTCTTGTTCTCGTCCATGACGATGCAGAGCGTATCTAAGGCGGCATATCAGATGATTGAAGAAGTAAGACGACAGTTCAAGGCGATGCCTGGAATTATGAAAGGAACAGAAAAGCCGGATTACAAGTCCTGCGTGGCAATTTCCACGACAGCGGCACTTAAGGAAATGCTGGTGCCTGGAATTATGGCGGTAGCGTCACCGCTGGCAACAGGACTGATTCTTGGAACAGGAGCACTTGGAGGACTTCTGGCAGGAGCGCTTGTGACAGGTGTACTGATGGCGGTCTTTATGTCCAATTCAGGTGGTGCATGGGATAATGCGAAGAAGTACATTGAGGATGGGCATCACGGTGGAAAGGGAAGCGAAGCGCACAAGGCTGCCGTAGTTGGCGACACGGTGGGTGACCCGTTTAAAGATACATCCGGACCATCCATCAACATCCTTATCAAGCTGATGACGATCGTATCCCTTGTATTTGCTCCTCTGTTCCTTTCCATCGGAAGTCTGCTCTAGCAGATAGTAAGAGACAGGTCAGATACCATGAATAAAAGTATCGAGCATATGAGGAAGAAGACGGGAACTGTACTGGGAAAGGGAATACGTTCCTTTGCACAGCGCCCAGTCATAGATCATGGAACGCTCATACATGGCGTAGAGCTTTAACAGCTCATCCGTAGAGGAGTCCGGGGAGAATTCTCCGGACTCCACCGCTTTTGAGATAATTTCTCTGAGCCACATAAAATACAGACGGTTTTCGTCAAGAAGAGAGCGGTGGTCTTTCGTGATGAGCTGGGAAGAGTAGAGAAAAGCAATCAGATTGACATCAATGCTTGTCTCGATCATATGGAATAGCTCCCGATTCAGATACAGAAGCGTATTATAGGCGGAGAGGTTCGGATCGATCTCAGATCGGAGCTCCTCATACTTGGAGTCGAACAGATCTGAGATGGAATTTAAAAGCGCTTCCTTTCCCTTGAAATAGTGATAAAAGGTACCTTTTGAAGTTTTGGAAAGGGCGATGATATCTTCGACAGTAGTCCCATCATAGCCCTTTTTATAAAAAAGATTCCACGCTGCCTTGACAATGCGGCTTTTGGTTGATGAGCGTTTTCTTGGCATGGCTGTCAGTCCTTTCTGTTGTGCTGATGTACATGGCTGATAGAAATAAGAAAAACGGGACGGTGTTTGCCGCCCCGCCTTTTTGCAGTCAGATCCCCGGAGGTATCTGCCTAGCCCACCTGGAACCCGTATTTCAGAGGATCATCCTTGTCGATGACATAGGTGGAAAGGCCTGTAATGTAGGCAGATCCAGTGATCTGCGGGATAATGGCGTCATATTCACCGGCTTTTGCTTCGCCGAGGATAACGCCTTTAAACTTGGAACCTATGAAGCTTTCGTAGATAAACGGTTCCCCGATCTGGATTTCACCTTTTGCGTACAGGGTGGCAAGTTTTGCGCTTGTCCCGGTTCCACAAGGAGAACGGTCGGCCATATGATTTCCGAAAATGACCACGTTACGGCGGCTGCATCCTGGTGTGTCGGTATGACAGTAGAATTCAGCAAGATCCACGCTTGTTATATCCAGAGTCGGATGTTGGATCTCAACTTCACGGTTGACATTGTCAAGAAGCTTCATCCCGAAATCCTGGAAAAATGGTACGGTTTTAGGATCTACATGGAGATTAAGAGCCGGCTGTTCCGCATCGATCAGGGCGAAAAAGCTGCCGCCGAATGCGATGTCGTAGGTGATTTCCTTGCCGTCTACAACAGTTTTTAAATCTTTTTTATAAAGGAAAGCCGGTACATTTGTCAGAGTAACGCTGACTACTTTTCCGTTTTTAACTTCTGCTTTTGTGCGGATGAGTCCTGCTGGAGCCTCCAGTACAACTTCTGTCACAGGCTCTGTAGCTGGCATCAGGCCTGTTTCAATAAGAGCCGTGACTGTACCGATGGTTCCGTGACCGCACATATTCAAGTATTCGCCTGTATCCATGAAAAATACTCCAAAGTCAGCTTCCGGATTGATCGGTTCTACTACGATGGCTCCGAACATATCATGGTGTCCCCTCGGCTCATACATCAAAGCCTGACGGAAATGATCATAATGCTCGGCGAGATAATGCTTTCTCTCGATCATCGTATTTCCCTCAAGCTTCGGGAAACCGGAAACAACGATACGGGTAAACTCTCCTACAGTATGCGTATCGACAGCCAGAAAAGATGCCTCAAAGCTGTCAAGGTTTAATTTTGGATGCAGTTCCATAAAAAATCCTCCTTTGAGTAAGTAAAAATATTTATAGAAAATGTCAATAAATATAAATGTGACAAAAAAGAGAAAATCAAGTTCCAAATCTGTCTCGGAGGTCTTGTCAAAATCCCTGTTTTGTCGAAGAAAACGGGAACTAGACCCTATTCTAGTATGCCGTCTAGTCGGTAATTACAATTATGAGGGAAAAGCCTTGAAAAGTCAACGATTATTTGCTAAAATACAAGTGGTTGAAAAATAAAAATATTTTTGTTGAAATTTGCCGCGAACTGTGGTAAATTGTCTATGCGTCGAGAGGCGTATCTTGAAATATGGGGGTAGATGAGTAACTGGTGTGCTTCCTGGTCTTCAAAACCAGTGTGGGGCGTTAAGAGCGTCCTGGGTGGGTTCGATTCCCACATGCCCTCGCCAGAAAATAGCCCGGATATAAGGGTTTACAGGCATCCGCCGGCAGCAGCAGGAGGGGATGCCATTATAGATATTATCAATAAACAAACATTGCTGTGGATCACGATGGGAAGAAAGAACGGATTTGCAGGCCGCATGTTTCATCCCGCATAAAATATAAAGAAAAGGAGCATGTTGTTATGGGAAACATTCAACTTTTACTGCGTCAGCACGTAGGAGCACCATGTGAGCCGGTAGTGAAGGCCGGAGACCTGGTAAAAAAAGGTACACTTGTAGCAAAACCAACCGGACTTGGAGCGAATATTTTCTCCAGTGTATACGGTGTGGTAGAAGAGATTAAGGAAGACCGGATTGTAATCCGGCCAGACGAGGAACAGCCGGACGAGTATGAGAAGATTCCGGAGGGTACACCGCTTGAGATGGTGAAGGCGGCCGGAGTTGTTGGAATGGGAGGAGCCGGATTCCCGACAGGTATCAAGCTTGACGCGCATCTGGATCATGGATACATTCTGATCAATGCGGCAGAGTGTGAGCCGGGACTGTACCATAACATTAGACAGATCGAACAGCAGAGCGACAAGATCGTGCGCGGTGTAAAATACTGTATGGACATCGCCGGAGCTGACAAAGCTATTTTTGCTATTAAGAAGAAAAATGAAAAGGCGATTGACGCGCTCCGCACCGCAATCAAAGATGAGAAAGCCATGACAATCCATCTCCTTCCGGATATTTACCCGATGGGAGAGGAACGTGCGGTTGTCAGGGAGTGCCTTGGCATTGAGCTTGAGACGACACAGCTTCCATCTGCTGCCAATGCGGTCGTGGTGAATGTGGAGACGATCTCCAGAGTGACAGAGGCGATCGAGGAGAGAAAGCCGTGCTTCTTAAAGAATATGACAGTGATCGGTAAGTTAAACGGCGGAAATGAGCCGCATGTTTATATGGATGTTCCGGTTGGGACAAGTGTCGGAGAGATGATCGAAAGATCCGGCGGCATTGACGGCCTCTACGGAGAGATCATTATGGGAGGACCTTTCACAGGAAGCGCCACCACAGAGGACGCGCCGGTTACGAAAACAACGGGAGGCATCATCGTCACCATTGATTTCCCGAATCTTCATGGGGCAAAAGTTGGACTTCTTGTCTGCGCCTGCGGCGGCAGCGAGGCTCGCATGAGGGACATTTGCGAGAAGATGAATGGAGTTGTAGCATCCGTAGCAAGATGTAAGCAGGCCATAGAGAATAAACCTGGTGCGCCGCTGAAGTGTGAGAGACCGGGCAACTGTCCTGGACAGGCCAAGAATAATATCCAGTTCAAGAAGGACGGATGTGAATATATTATTATCGGCAACTGCTCAGACTGCTCCAATACAGTCATGGGATCCGCACCGAAGATGAAGTTGAAAGTGTTCCATCAGACAGACCATGTAATGAGAACGATCGGGCATCCGTTATACAGATTCCTGAGAGTGTCCAAACAGGTGGAACAGCTTCCGGAAGGAAAATAGTTTTAAGAAACGGTATAGCATAAAAGTACATCACATTCTGCGTCACCATGCGGTGTGGTTGTATATAGAAAACGGCGAAAAGCCGAAGGAGAAAATCAAGGAGGGAATAAAACATGTCAATTACAGCTGAAACAGCGAAAGCTCACGCAAAAGATCCGGCCGTACTTTGCTGCAGGGCGGAAGAGGGCATCACCATCGAAGCTGCAAATCTTGAAGATCCGGCGATCTTTGATGATCTGGTGGATTCCGGACTTTTAAATCTGGAAGGTGTCCTTACAATTGAACAGGTTCTGGGTGCGAAACTGAAAAAAACATGTGATTCGCTTACAGCGCTTACACCGGATGTCGTAGAGGGATACAAAGAAGTGGCAGCAGAAGAACCGGTTGAAGAGGAAACACCAAAGGCAGAGGAAGTTCCGGCAGAGGCACCGGCAGCACCTGCCGCACCTGCCGCACCGGCTCCCGTTCAGGGAGGAGTGTTCAAGCTTCACATTGGCGAAGGAAAGGATATCAATCTGGAGATTCCGGTTGGAATCATGGGGGGAGCAGCAGCTCCGGCACCTGCGGGAATACCTGCACCGGTCGTACAGGCAGTACCTGTAGCTGAGGAAAAAGAAGCCAGAGTGATGGGAACACTTACAAGAAAGCACTTTAACATCACAGAAGTAAAGAGAGGCCCGGAGACAAAGATCGACGGAACTGTTCTTTACATCCGGGAAGGTATTGAAGAAGAGGCTGCTGCGGGACAGGAGCTCGTAAACAGCTTAAAGATCGATATCATCACACCGGAGATGTATCACACATACTCCAACACAATCATGGACGTACAGCCAATCGCTACAAAAGAGGGCGAGTCTGAAATCGGAAGCGGTGTAACGCGTGTTCTTGATGGTGTTGTTATGATGGTGACAGGAACAGACGCTAACGGAGTTCAGATCGGTGAGTTTGGCTCTTCCGAAGGATTCCTCGATGAGAACATCATGTGGGGACGTCCGGGAGCGCCGGAGAAGGGTGAGATCTTCATCAAGACAGAAGTTATCATTAAAGAAGGTACCAACATGGAGCGTCCTGGCCCGCTTGCCGCACATACAGCGACAGATGTGATTACACAGGAGATCCGTGAAGCATTAAAGAAAGTGGACGACTCTCTTGTTGTAGATACAGAAGAGTTTGAACATCTCAGACATCCGGGTAAGAAGAAAGTCGTTATCGTAAAAGAGATCATGGGACAGGGAGCAATGCATGACAACCTGATTCTTCCGATGGAGCCGGTTGGCGTACTTGGCGCAAAGCCAAACGTAGACCTTGGAAATGTTCCGGTTATGACTTCTCCGCTGGAGGTACTCGACGGATGTATCCATGCACTCACATGTATCGGACCTGCATCCAAAGAGATGTCCAGACATTACTGGAGGGAGCCGCTTGTTCTGGAAGCGCTCCACGACGAAGAACTTGATCTTTGCGGTGTCCTTTTTGTAGGAAGCCCGCAGATCAATGCGGAGAAATTCTATGTATCCAAACGTGTCGGACAGACGGTAGAGGCACTGGATGTTGACGGTGCATTTATCACAACAGAAGGATTTGGAAACAACCACATTGATTTCGCAAGTCATCACGAGCAAATCGGTAAGAGAGGCATCCCGGTAGTCGGGTTATCTTTCTGCGCGGTACAGGGTGCGCTTGTTGTCGGAAATCCGTATATGACAAACATGGTCGATAACAATAAATCAGAATCCGGTATCGAGAATGAAGTACTTGCATGCAATACTCTCTGTAAAGAAGAGGCTGTACGTGCGATTGCAATGCTGAAGGCAGCGATGTCCGGAGAGGAAGTAAAACCGGCAGAAAAGAAATGGAATCCGAACGTCAAGGCTAACAACATCGAGCTGATCCAGAAAGCGACAGGAGAAAAGATTGACCTTGTCGCAAACGAACAGTCTCTGCCGATGAGCCAGAAGAGAAAAGAAAAGTATGATTAATAGATGGTAGTGGCGTATGGAACTGAAATATGGAGATAAAATCATCAGAATGGAAGGCGTCATCGTCGAGGTGCATGACGGCTGTGTGGGCGTAGATCTGAAAGGGAGACTCGGATTTCTGAAGATTCCGATGCGGATGCTCATTACGGACTATCCAATTAAAGTTGGACAGGAAGTAGCCTGGAACATGAGCTTTGTAGAGCAGATGGGGCCGGAGATCAACGAGAAATACGTCAGTAACCTGGATATTTACAAGAGGCGTCAGAAAGAGATGCGTGAACTGAGTGAAAATAATGAGGAGGTTTCAAAATGAGCTTAACGGTTGTGAAAGGTTTACAATCTGAAATTTTTGTTCCGATTACTCCGCCGGCAGTATGGGCTCCAGTGACAAAAGAGATCAAAGATATGTCCGTTGCTCTTGCTACAGCAGCAGGTGTCCATAAGAAAAGCCAGGAAAGATTTAATCTTGCCGGAGACTTCACATGGAGAAAGATTGAAAATACAACACCATCCAGTGAACTGATGGTTTCACATGGTGGATATGATAACGGTGATGTAAACAAAGACATCAACTGTATGTTCCCGATCGACAGAATCCATGAACTTGCTGCAGAAGGATTTATCAGAGCATGTGCTCCGGTACATGCAGGATTCATGGGCGGCGGTGGAAACCAGGAGAAATTTAAACACGAAACTGGTCCGGCCATAGCGCAGATGTTCAAAGAAGAGGATGTAGACGCAGTAATCCTCACCGCTGGATGAGGTACCTGCCACCGCTCTGCAGTATTGGTGCAGAGAGCGATTGAAGAGGCTGGTATTCCGACTATCATTATCGCAGCCCTTCCACCTGTTGTTCGTCAGACAGGAACACCACGTGCGGTAGCACCGCTCGTACCGATGGGAGCAAACGCCGGAGAACCGAACAATCCGGATATGCAGAGAGATATTGTAAAAGCGACGCTTGAGCAGCTTGTTGCAATTGATACTCCGGGAAAAGTTGTCTCACTTCCATTTGAATATATTGCAAAAGTATGATGCAAAAATTACGGGATCTGTACGAAATGTACAGATCCCGTTTTCCATATAAAGGAATTGTGGTATGATAAAGAAAGAATGAGCAAAATGGCAGGAGGGGACAAAACTATGGGAGAAGAAACAAAAGAGCTTCGCAGGCTCGTCATCAAGGCATACCATGTGCGGGAGGTTCAGTGGGGAAGCGAGAACGAGGTAACGGAAAACGGTATTTTGACTGTGGACAAAGAGAGTTCCGGACGATATAAACGTGGAAAAGAAGAATATATTTCTGATATCTCGTTTCGGATCATCCGCCCGGAAGAACGGGATCAGTATACGAATACGATCATGGATATTATACCGATTTCAGCGAAAGTGCTTGGGGATATTGGTGATGGAATCACTCATACCCTGACCGGAGTTTATGTGATTCTCACGGGTGTGGATACGGTGGGTAAGCAGACGCATGAATTTGGGTCTTCCGAAGGAAATCTGCTGGAGCAGATGAAATATGGAAAAGCCGGAACGCCAGGGGAAAACGACGCAATGATTACATTCGACGTAACTCTTCAGGAGGGTATGGGTCAGATCCGCGCGGGAGTCACGGCGGCGCATCGGGCCTGTGACGAGTTCGTTCAGGAATTCCGGGAACAACTCAGGAAATTTCACGGGGACAAATGCACAGAACGCCACGAGTTTTATGATGTAGTAAGACCGGGCAAAAAGAAAGTGCTGATTATCAAACAGGTGGCAGGACAGGGAGCTATGTACGATATGCATCTCTTTGCCAAAGAGCCATCCGGCGTGGAGGGGAGCCGCTCGATTATCGACATGGGAAATATGCCGGTTCTTGTGACGCCAAACGAATACCGGGACGGGATTTTGCGTTCCATGCAGTAGCAAGGAGCAGCATATAAAAAGCTAGATAAGGAGTGAGGAAGAATGGGAATCGGGCCATCTACAAAAGAAACAACGCTGCATAATTTTCGTGATCCTCTGCTTGACGTTGTGGCGGCAGATGAGGAACTGGATCTGATGGGTGTCCTCATTGTAGGAACACCACAGGATCAGCAGGATAAAGTTCTCGTAGGTACGAGAGCGGCGGTCTGGGCAGAAGGAATGCGTGCGGACGGCGTAATTATTTCCGCGGATGGATGGGGAAACAGCGATGTGGATTATACAAATACAATCGAGCAGCTCGGGAAACGGAATATTCCGGTGGTAGGCATCCACTTTACCGGAACGGCGGCTCAGTTCGTAGTAACCAATCCGTATATGGATACTATTGTAGATATGAACAAAAATCCGGAAGGCATTGAAACAAATATAGTCGGTGAAAACGCTGTAGACAGAATAGACGCCAGAAAAGCAACAGCTATGTTGAAACTGAAGATGAGGAAGCGGTAGAAAAGCACGCAGGATTTCTTTGGAAAGTGCATCGATGGGCTATGAAGAGCTGTACAGGGAGTATCTCCGGTATTCCGGGACAGAATCGTCCCGATTATAACATAGAAGATAGAAGAAAATGAAAAGGCGGATACGTGATCGCATCCGCCCTTTCATTTTGGTATGTCATTGAGAGGTTTTCTTGATTACACTGTAGTTTCTACATATACAAAACTGGGGAATCTCTAACTAGAGGATGTATATAAGAATTGGAGATGTCGCTGATATTTTGGGGGAATATCAACAACACTACAATGCAATCGTTTAGTACTTTAATGTACTAATACATTACTACTATAGCATGAGAACGGGTGAGTGTCAAGAGTTTAACGGAAAAAAGTATCCTAAGAGTGTACTGAAAAAAATACAAAAAATTGTAAAAAGGGCTTGCAAATTTATTTCCTATCATATATACTGAAAAAGCTGTGACATGATAGCGATGAAACGTGAGGTTGCTGCCCGTAAGTGGCAGGTTTTCCGCGGAGCGAATGTCAAGTTAGGAAACTGGCGACAAGTCACTGTACGAATCAATAACATCCATTGAAACATGGTAACAACGTGTGGTCTGATGCAGACACACACGGGAGAGTGTACAGTCACCGCTTGTCGTACTGAAGTTTAAAAGTACGAAAAGGAGGCGACTTTTTTTATGGCAAGTCAAGTAATGAGAATCACACTGAAGGCATATGATCATCAGCTTGTTGATGCATCTGCCAAGAAAATCATCGAAACTGTAAAGAAAAACGGAGCAAAGGTGAGCGGACCGGTACCGCTTCCTACAAAGAAGGAAGTAGTAACGATCTTAAGAGCGGTTCACAAATACAAAGACTCCAGAGAACAGTTCGAACAAAGAACTCATAAAAGACTGATTGATATCATCACACCAACACAGAAGACGGTTGATGCTTTATCCAGACTGGAAATGCCGGCAGGTGTGTACATTGATATCAAAATGAAACAAAAATAAGAAAGCAGTATTCCTAAAATTTAGGATGAACGGATACATTTTCCGTTCCGCTGTAAATCACAGGAGGTAAACATAATGAAGAAAGCTATTTTAGCAACAAAAGTCGGAATGACTCAAATCTTCAACGAGCAGGGCGTCCTGACTCCAGTAACCGTTCTTCAGGCAGGTCCTTGTGTAGTAACACAGATCAAGACAGTTGAGAACGATGGTTACAAAGCTGTTCAGGTTGGATTCGTTGATAAGAAAGAAAAGATTGTCAACATTGACAAGAGCGGCAAGAAAGAGATTGTTCACAGAAATGGTGTGACGAAAGCTGAAAAAGGACACCTGGACAAGGCCGGGGTATCCGGAAAGAGATTCTTAAAAGAATTCAAATTTGACAACGCAGAAGAATACACGCTTGCACAGGAAATCAAAGCTGATATCTTCGCAGTGGGAGATAAGGTAGACGCAACTGCGATTTCTAAAGGTAAAGGATTCCAGGGTGCAATTAAGAGACATAATCAGCACAGAGGACCTATGGCTCACGGTTCCAAATTCCACCGCCACGCAGGTTCCAACGGTGCGGCTTCCGATCCGAGCAGAGTATTCAAGGGTAAGAAGATGCCGGGACACATGGGAAGCAAGAAGATCACAATTCAGAATCTTGAAATCGTAAGAGTAGACGCTGAAAACAACCTGCTCTTAGTAAAAGGTTCCGTACCAGGACCTAAAAAATCTTTAGTAACAATCAAAGAAACAGTAAAGTGCATTTAGGTCTTTGAGAGGAAAGGAGGAACATAAGTAATGGCAAACGTAGCTGTTTACAATATCGAAGGTAAAGAAGTTGGTACGATTGACTTAAACGACGCTGTGTTCGGTGTTGAAGTGAACGAACATCTCGTGCATATGGCAGTTGTACAGCAGCTTGCAAATAAACGTCAGGGAACTCAGAAAGCGAAGACACGTTCTGAAGTATCCGGAGGCGGAAGAAAACCGTGGAGACAGAAAGGAACAGGTCACGCAAGACAGGGATCTACAAGAGCTCCGCAGTGGACAGGTGGTGGAGTGGTATTTGCTCCGACACCGAGAGATTACTCTTTCAAATTAAATAAGAAAGAAAAGAGAGCGGCTCTGAAATCCGCCCTGACATCCAGAGTGGAAGAAAAGAAGTTCATCGTAGTAGATGAGATGAAGTTCGATGAGATCAAGACAAAGAACTTCCAGAACGCATTAAACAATTTAAACGTATCCAAAGCATTAGTAGTATTAGAAGAAGGAAACACGAACGCAGAGCTTTCAGCAAGAAACATTCCTGATGTAAAGACAGCTCGGACTAATACAATCAATGTGTATGATATCCTGAAATACAACACAGTAGTTGCTACAAAAGCTGCTGTAGAGGCGATCGAGGAGGTGTACGCATAATGGCAAACATTCAGTATTATGACGTAATCCTGAAACCAGTGGTTACAGAAAAGAGCATGGGACTTATGGCTGACAAGAAATACACATTCCTTGTTCATCCGGAAGCAAACAAGACTCAGATTAAAGAAGCGGTCGAGAAAATGTTCGCTGGCACAAAGGTAAAGAGTGTCAATACAATGAACAACGATGGAAAGACAAAACGCCGTGGAATGACATACGGTAAGACTGCTAAGACGAAGAAAGCGATCGTAGCCCTGACAGAAGAAAGCGCAGAGATCGAGATCTTCCAGGGACTCTAAGATTAGAGAAAATAAACGGTGCAAATCCGTGAAACAAATAATTAGTAGACGAAAGGAGAAACAGTAATGGGAATTAAAACATACAACCCATATACACCTTCCAGAAGACAGATGACTGGATCTGATTTTGCTGAGATTACAAAGACAACTCCAGAGAAATCTCTGCTTGTCTCCAAAAGCAAAACGGCTGGTCGTAACGCTCAGGGTAAAATCACAGTGAGACACCGCGGAGGCGGAGCTAAGAGAAAATACAGAATCATTGATTTCAAGAGAAATAAAGATGGAATTCCGGCAAAGGTAATCGGCGTTGAGTATGATCCGAACAGAACGGCAAACATCGCCCTGATCTGCTACGCAGATGGCGAAAAAGCATATATCCTTGCGCCACAGGGACTGACAGACGGAATGACCATTATGAACGGACCGGATGCAGAAGTAAGAGTAGGAAACTGCCTGCCACTCTCTGAGATCCCGGTTGGTACTCAGATTCACAATATTGAGCTGTATCCGGGAAGAGGCGGACAGCTTGTTCGTTCCGCTGGCAACAGCGCGCAGTTAATGGCAAAAGAGGGCAAATACGCAACACTTCGTCTTCCGTCAGGAGAGATGAGAATGGTACCGCTTGTATGCCGTGCTTCTATTGGAGTTGTCGGAAACGGCGAACACAATCTGATCAACATCGGTAAAGCAGGACGTAAACGCCATATGGGCATCAGACCTACAGTTCGTGGTTCTGTTATGAACCCGAATGACCATCCGCACGGTGGTGGTGAAGGTAAGACAGGCATTGGACGTCCAGGCCCGTCTACACCTTGGGGCAAACCGGCACTTGGCCTTAAGACAAGAAAGAAAAACAAAGCGTCTAATAAGCTGATCGTAAGAAGACGTGACGGAAAAGCTATCAAATAAACAGTTTTGAAGGAGGTTAAACCTAATGGCTCGTTCACTTAAAAAAGGACCATTCGCAGATGCGAGTTTACTGAAAAAGGTAGAAGCTATGAACGAATCCGGAGACAAGTCTGTTATCAAGACTTGGTCCCGCCGTTCCACAATTTTCCCGATGATGATCGGTCACACAATCGCCGTTCACGACGGAAGAAAACATGTTCCGGTATATATCACAGAAGATATGGTTGGACACAAACTTGGTGAGTTTGTTGCTACAAGAACATACAGAGGACATGGAAAAGACGAAAAGAAATCCAGAGTAAGATAATAACGTGTATTTGAAAGGAGGGTTCATCCATGGCTAAGGGACATAGATCTCAGATTAAAAGAGAAAGAAACGCGAATAAAGACACGAGACCGTCTGCAAAGTTATCCTACGCAAGAGTTTCTGTTCAGAAAGCATGTTTCGTATTGGATGCCATCAGAGGTAAGGATGTAACAACAGCACTTGGTATTTTAACATATAACCCAAGATATGCTTCCAGCTTGATCAAGAAATTATTAGAATCAGCAATCGCAAACGCTGAAAACAATAACGGTATGTCACCAGAAAACCTTTACATTGCAGAATGTTATGCAAACAAAGGACCTACAATGAAACGTATCAGACCAAGAGCACAGGGGCGGGCTTACAGAATCGAAAAGAGAATGAGCCACATTACACTTGTGTTAGATGAAAGATAAGGAGGGCAATCATGGGACAGAAGGTTAATCCACACGGATTGAGAGTCGGAATCATCAAAGACTGGGATTCCAGATGGTATGCAGAAAAAGACTTCGGCGACAATCTGGTTGAAGACCACAAAATCAGAAAATTTCTTAAAAATAAATTATACAGTGCCGGAATCGCAAAGATCGAGATCGAAAGAGCATCTGACCGTGTAAAGATCATCGTTTACACAGCGAAGCCAGGTGTGGTAATCGGTAAAGGCGGTTCCGAAATCGAGAAGGTAAAAGCAGAGCTTCAGAAGATGACAGATAAGAAAGTTATCGTTGACATCAAAGAAGTGAAGAGACCGGACAAAGACGCTCAGCTCGTTGCTGAAAACATTGCACTTCAGCTTGAAAACCGTATTTCTTTCAGACGTGCCATGAAGTCCTGCATGAGCAGAACAATGAAGGCAGGAGCGCTTGGTGTGAAAACATCCGTTTCCGGACGTCTTGGCGGAGCTGATATGGCTCGTACAGAGTTTTACAGCGAAGGTACGATTCCGCTTCAGACACTTCGTGCAGACATTGACTATGGATTCGCTGAGGCAGACACAACTTACGGAAAAGTAGGTGTGAAAGTCTGGGTATACAAAGGCGAAGTTCTTCCAACAAAGGCTAATCAGGAAGGGAGCGATAAATAATGTTAATGCCAAAAAGAGTAAAACGTCGTAAACAGTTCCGTGGCTCCATGAGAGGAAAAGCTTTACGCGGAAATAAAATCACAAACGGTGAATTTGGTCTTGTGGCAATGGAACCATGCTGGATCCGTTCCAACCAGATTGAGGCTGCCCGTGTTGCTATGACCCGTTATATCAAGCGTGGCGGTAAAGTCTGGATCAAGATCTTCCCAGATAAACCTGTAACTACGAAACCAGCTGAAACGCGTATGGGTTCCGGAAAAGGTACTCTTGAATACTGGGTAGCAGTTGTTAAGCCAGGACGTGTTATGTTTGAACTTGCCGGAGTACCGGAAGAAGTTGCACGTGAAGCGCTGCGTCTTGCAATGCACAAATTACCTTGTAAATGTAAAATCGTTTCTCGCGCAGATTTAGAAGGCGGTGATAACAGTGAAAATTAATGCATTTGTAGAAGATTTAAGAAAGAAATCAGTTTCAGAATTGAATGAAGAATTAGTAGCTGCTAAAAAGGAACTCTTTAACCTGAGATTCCAGAACGCAACGAATCAGCTTGAAAATACAAGCAGGATCAAAGAAGTAAGAAAAAATATTGCCAGAATCCAGACCGTGATTACTGAGATGGCAAAAGCTGAGTAAGGAGGGAACAGATCGTGGAAAGAAACCTGAGAAAAACAAGAGTTGGTAAGGTTATCAGCAACAAAATGGACAAAACAATCGTAGTTGCAGTTGAAGACCATGTGAAACACCCGCTTTACAACAAAATCGTGAAGAGAACTTACAAATTAAAGGCACATGATGAAAACAACGAATGCAACATTGGAGATAAAGTAAAGGTTATGGAAACAAGACCGCTGTCTAAAGATAAAAGATGGAGACTTGTGGAAGTAATGGAAAAAGTGAAATAATTTCACGATGGAGCAGAATATAAGGAGGTTACCTGCATGATTCAGCAAGAAAGCAGATTAAAAGTAGCAGATAACACAGGTGCTAAAGAATTACTTTGTATCCGTGTTATGGGCGGTTCTACAAGAAGATATGCAAATATCGGAGATGTGATCGTTGCTTCTGTTAAAGACGCAACACCTGGCGGCGTTGTTAAAAAAGGTGACGTTGTAAAAGCGGTCGTTGTCCGTACAGTAAAAGGCGCACGTCGCAAAGATGGTTCTTACATCAAATTCGATGAAAATGCTGCTGTTATTATCAAAGAAGACAAAAACCCAAGAGGAACTCGTATTTTTGGACCAGTTGCAAGAGAGCTTCGTGAAAAACAGTTTATGAAGATTGTATCTCTGGCTCCGGAAGTATTATAAGGAGGTACCTGAGAATGTCAACTATGAAAATTAAAAAGGGTGACACAGTCAAAGTGATCGCCGGAAAAGATAAAGACAAAGAAGGCAAAGTTATTTCCGTTGACAGAAAGAACGGAAGAGTTCTGGTAGAGGGCGTCAACATGCTGACAAAGCACACAAAACCAAGTGCTGCAAATCAGGAAGGCGGCATCATCCACCAGGAAGGACCTATTGATGCATCTAACGTAATGTATGTTCACAAAGGGAAAGCTACAAGAGTAGGTTTCAAGATGGACGGAGACAAAAAGGTACGTTACGCAAAATCAACAGGCGAAGTGATTGATTAATTCGAGAAAGGAGGTCCAGCGCTTTGAGTAGATTAAAAGAACAGTATCAGAACGAGATGGTAGACGCTCTGATCAAGAAATTTGGATATAAAAATATTATGGAAGTACCGAAGCTTGACAAAGTTGTGATTAACATGGGCGTCGGTGAAGCAAAAGAAAACCACAAACTTCTGGAATCTGCTATCTCTGATCTGGAGACGATTACAGGCCAGAAAGCAGTTACTACAAAGGCTAAAAAATCCGTGGCGAACTTCAAGATCAGAGAGGGTATGCCGATCGGATGTAAAGTTACGTTAAGAGGTGAAAAGATGTACGAGTTCGTTGATCGTCTGATCAACCTTGCACTTCCTCGTGTACGTGACTTCAGAGGTGTAAATCCGAACTCATTTGATGGAAGAGGAAATTATGCCCTTGGAATCAAAGAACAGTTGATTTTCCCGGAAATCGAATATGATAAGGTTGACAAAGTTCGCGGTATGGACGTGATCTTCGTAACGACTGCTAAGACAGACGAAGAAGCTCGTGAATTACTGAAACAGTTCAACATGCCATTCGCAAAGTAGTAAAGGAGGAAAATCATGGCAAAGACAGCAATGAAAATCAAACAGCAGCGTAAACAGAAATTCTCCACAAGAGAATACAATCGTTGCAAAATCTGTGGCCGTCCGCATGCATATTTAAGAAAATATGGCATTTGCCGTATCTGCTTCCGTGAGTTAGCTTACAAAGGAGAAATTCCGGGAGTTAAGAAAGCAAGCTGGTAAGACCCAAACACTGCTTTCCCATTTCTCCCTTCCGGGAGACGTGTGGGGCGTAAGGCTGCTCTCCGGTACGGCCCGGAGAACTCCTTGAAAAAGGATATCCGCAGTCAGCAAACAAAAAGGAAGCATTCCATAAGGAGGAAATTGAAAATGACTATGAGTGATCCAATCGCAGATATGCTTACAAGAATCCGTAACGCAAACACTGCAAAACATGATACAGTAGATGTACCGGCTTCTAAAATGAAAGTCGCAATCGCAGATATCCTCGTAAACGAAGGATATATTGTAAAATATGATCTGATTGATGAAGGAAGCTTTAAGACAATCAGAATTACATTAAAATACGGTGCAGATAAGAACGAAAAAGTAATCACAGGATTGAAGAGAATTTCCAAACCGGGTCTCCGTGTTTACGCTGGAAAAGAAGATCTTCCGAAAGTACTTGGTGGACTTGGAACAGCAATCATCTCTACAAACCAGGGTGTAGTAACAGACAAAGAAGCAAGAAAGCTCGGCGTCGGCGGAGAAGTACTCTGCTTTGTATGGTAGGCACTGAACACTTAGCGAGCACAAGCGCAAGCGCAGTGCGAGGTTAGTGTGAGGTCGTTCTTTGAGCTTGGCGAGGTCCTTTCGAGCCTAGCGAAAAGAACATCCTTATATAGGGGATACAATCCCAGCAGTAACTGAAAACAGAGCGGATCAGGTCCGCTCCGAAAATTTAAGTGTAGGAGGTATACGTTATGTCACGTATCGGAAGACTTCCGGTTGCAATTCCGGAAGGAGTAACTGTAGAAATTGCAGAAAACAACAAAGTGACTGTAACAGGTCCAAAAGGAACTCTCGTAAGAGAACTTCCGGTTGAAATGGAAATCAAAAAAGAAGACAATACAATCGTGGTTACAAGACCGAACGACTTAAAGAAAATGAAATCTTTACATGGTCTTACAAGAACACTGATCAACAATATGGTAATCGGTGTAACAGAAGGATACCAGAAAGTTCTTGAAGTAAACGGTGTAGGTTACAGAGCGGCGAAAGCTGGAAATAAACTGACACTGAGCCTTGGATATTCCCATCCGGTTGAGATGGAAGATCCGGAAGGAATCGAGACTGTACTGGAAGGACAGAACAAAATCATTGTTAAAGGTATCAGCAAAGAAAAAGTTGGCCAATACGCAGCTGAAATCAGAGATAAGAGAAGACCGGAGCCATATAAGGGCAAGGGAATCAAGTATGCTGATGAAGTGATCAGACGTAAAGTTGGTAAAACTGGTAAGAAATAAGTAAGGAGAGTGTGAAAATGGTTAGCAAAAAATCAAGAAGCGAAGTTCGTTTAAACAAGCATAGAAAGTTACGCAACCGTTTCAGCGGTACAGCTGAAAGACCACGTCTTGCTGTATTCAGAAGCAACAATCATATGTATGCTCAGATCATCGATGATACAGTTGGAAACACTCTGGTATCAGCTTCCACTCTTCAGAAGGACGTGAAGGCAGAACTGGAAAAAACCAACAATGTAGAAGCAGCAGCATATCTTGGAACGGTAATTGCTAAGAAGGCCCTGGAAAAGGGGATTACAGCAGTTGTCTTTGACAGAGGCGGCTTTATATATCAGGGAAAAGTCAAAGCATTAGCAGAAGCAGCTAGAGAAGCTGGACTGGAATTCTAGAAGTTGAGGAGGAAAAACACAGATGAGACGTAATCATATTGATGCTAGTCAGTTAGAATTAGAAGAAAAAGTAGTGTCAATCAAACGTGTAACCAAAGTTGTTAAAGGTGGCCGTCACTTCAGATTCACAGCTTTAGTAGTTGTCGGCGATGGAAAAGGCCATGTTGGTGCAGGTTTAGGTAAAGCGGCAGAAATTCCGGAAGCAATCCGCAAAGGAAAAGAAGACGCAATGAAGAACATTATTACAGTTGCCCTGAATGAGGAAGAAAGTATTACCCATGATATGTATGGTAAATTCGGAAGCGCTACTGTTCTTCTGAAGAACGCTCCGGAAGGTACTGGAGTTATCGCGGGTGGTCCGGCTCGTGCTGTCATCGAGATGGCAGGAATCAAGAACATCCGTACAAAGTCTTTAGGATCAAACAATAAGCAGAACGTAGTTCTTGCTACACTGAATGGTCTGAAAAATGTAAAGACTCCAGAGGACGTTGCAAGACTTCGCGGCAAATCTATTGAAGAGATCGTAGGCTAAGGAGGACGTTTAACATGGCAAATTTGAAAATCACATTAGTGAAATCAACAATCGGTGCCATTCCGAAGCATAAAAAGACAGTTGAAGCATTAGGATTAAAGAAGATGCACAAGACAGTGGTACTTCCGGACAATGCTGCAACAAGAGGTATGGTACAGCAGGTAAGACATTTAGTAAAAGTGGAAGAAGAAGCTTAATATTCAGATAAGGAGGTGTCATAATGGACTTATCAAATTTAAGACCAGCGGATGGTTCAAAACACAGCGATAATTTCAGAAGAGGCCGTGGACACGGATCTGGAAATGGTAAGACAGCCGGAAAAGGGCACAAAGGTCAGAAAGCACGTTCCGGAGCAACAAGACCGGGATTTGAAGGTGGACAGATGCCATTATACAGACGTATTCCGAAGAGAGGTTTCACAAACAGAAACACGAAGGAAATCGTTGGTATCAATGTAAGCGCTCTGGAAGCATTTGAGAATGACACAGTTGTTTCCGTAGCAACATTAATCGAAAAAGGAATCGTGAAAAACCCGAGAGATGGCGTTAAGATTCTTGGAAATGGAGAGTTAACCAAAAAGCTTACAGTTCAGGCAAACGCTTTCAGTGAAGGCGCGAAAGCTAAGATTGAAGCTCTTGGTGGAAAAGCAGAGGTGATCTAATTGCTTCAGACAGTCCGCAGGGCATTTCAGGTTGAAGAGATCAGACAAAGATTGTTTTTCACTTTCTTAATGCTGATCGTTGTAAGGCTCGGATCCGAACTCCCGACACCGGGAGTCGATCCGTCATACATTCAGAATTTCTTCGCGAGCCAGACCGGAGACGCATTTAACTTTTTCGACGCGTTCACCGGAGGCTCCTTTACACAGATGTCCGTTTTTGCACTGAGCATTACGCCATATATCACATCTTCAATTATTGTTCAGCTTCTGACGATTGCGATTCCAAAACTGGAAGAGCTTCAGAAAGAAGGCGAGGAAGGAAGAAAGAAGATGACGGCGATTACCCGTTATCTTACAGTAGGCCTTGCGTTGATTGAATCCGCTGCTATGTCTATCGGGTTCGGACGTCAGGGGCTTCTCGTGGAATTTAATTTTGTAAATGCCGCAGTTGTCATTGTAACTTTGACGGCAGGTTCTACATTATTGATGTGGATTGGTGAGCGCATCACTGAAAAAGGTGTCGGCAATGGTATTTCCATTGTACTTCTGATTAATATTCTTTCAAGAATACCATCAGATTTTATGAGACTGTACAGCCAGTTCATCAAGGGAAAAAGCATTGCGAATGCCGCACTTGCCGCGATTATCATTATTGCGGTTCTGCTTGTTGTCATTGTATTCGTCATTATTCTGCAGGATGCGGTACGGAAGATTCCGGTACAGTATTCTCAGAAAGTGGTGGGTAGAAAGACGATGGGCGGACAGTCCACCAATATTCCATTGAAGGTGAATACGGCGGGTGTCATTCCAGTCATCTTTGCATCATCCCTGATGCAGTTTCCGATTGTCATTGCTTCTTTTCTTGGAAAAGGAGATGGAAGCGGAATCGGAAGTGAGATACTGAAAGGTCTGAATTCCAATAATTGGTGTAATCCGGCTAATATTCAGTATTCGTGGGGATTGATCGTATATATCCTTCTTACAGTATTTTTTGCGTATTTCTATACGAGTATTACATTTAACCCAATGGAAATCGCGAACAATATGAAAAAGAGCGGAGGTTTCATCCTTGGTATCAGACCGGGAAAACCTACGGTTGAATATTTGACAAAGATCCTGAATTACATTATTTTCATTGGAGCGTGCGGTCTTGTGATCGTTCAGATTATTCCGTTTTTCTTCAACGGTGTATTCGGCGCAAATGTTTCATTCGGAGGCACATCCATGATTATTATTGTAGGTGTCGTTCTGGAGACAATCAAGAAGGTCGAATCCATGATGCTTGTTCGTAATTATAAAGGATTTTTAAATACCTGATGATTTTAGCTCGCGGAAAGTTTTTTTCGCGAGTTAAAGTTCTATAATGAGATAATAAGGAGGTACGCGGTATGAAAGTAATTATGTTAGGTGCACCGGGAGCCGGCAAAGGAACGCAGGCGAAAAAGATCGCCTCAAAATATCAGATTCCGCATATTTCCACGGGAGATATTTTCCGTGCGAATATTAAAGAGGGTACAGAGCTTGGTAAAAAGGCAAAAGAATATATGGATCAGGGACTCCTTGTACCGGATGAGCTTGTTGTGGATCTGGTGGTAGATCGTGTAAAGCAGGATGACTGCAAAAATGGTTATGTACTGGATGGTTTCCCGAGAACAATTCCGCAGGCAGAGGCGCTTGACAAGGCGCTGGCAGCACTCGGGGAGAAGATGGACTATGCGATTAATGTGGATGTACCGGATGAGAATATCGTAAAGCGCATGGGAGGAAGAAGAGCATGTGTAGGATGTGGGGCTACATATCACATTGCATATGCAGCGCCTAAGCAGGAGGATATCTGCGACGTCTGTAGAAAAGAATTGATTTTGAGAGATGATGATAAGCCGGAGACGGTTCAGAAACGTCTCGATGTGTATCATGAGCAGACCCAGCCACTGATCGATTATTATCATCATGCGGGAATTCTGCGTGAAGTGGACGGTACCGTTGACATCGACGATGTATTTGCATCTATTATAAAGATTCTGGGAGAATAAAGATGTCTATAAAAATCAAATCAGCCCGAGAAATTGAGTTGATGACTGAAGCAGGCAGAATACTTGACCGGGTTCATAGAGAACTTGGCCGTAAACTGCAGGAGGGAATGTCAACTGCTGATATTGATTGCCTGGGGGAGGAGATCATCCGAAGCTTCGGATGTACCCCCTCCTTCCTCGGTTATAATGGATATCCGGCCTCGATCTGTGTGTCTGTCAATGAGGAAGTTGTACATGGAATTCCGGACAGACATAGAATTATCAAAGAAGGGGATGTCATCTCTCTGGATGCGGGGGTGATATACCGAGGATATCATTCGGACGCTGCCAGAACTTATATCCTTGGGGATGCGGATGAGGAGGTCCGAAAGCTTGTAGAGGTCACGAAACAAAGCTTCTTTGAAGGTATGAGATATGCAAAAGAAGGATATCATCTTTATGATATCTCCCGTGCAATCGGCAGCTATGCGAGACGTTTCGGTTACGGTGTAGTGAGAGAGCTTTGTGGACACGGGATTGGGACGAAACTCCATGAAGATCCACAGATCCCGAATTTTGAGATGCCGCGCAGAGGTCCGAAGCTGCGGGCAGGAATGACGCTGGCGGTGGAGCCAATGATAAATCTCGGAACCGAAAAAGTCAGATGGATGCCGGACGGGTGGACGGTGGTGACAAAAGACGGAAAGCCTTCCGCACATTATGAAAATACCATTCTGATCACCACAGGAGAACCGAAGATTCTGACACTATCAGAAGAAATCATCAAATAGGAGACTTAGATGTTGAAGTTTGAACCGGGAACGCTTGTAAGATCACTTGCAGGGCATGATAAAGGAAAACTGTATATTATAATAGAAGAAAGATATCCGATGCTTTTGCTTGCGGACGGAGCACTCCGTACCATGGAGAAGCCGAAATCGAAGAAAGTCATGCATATCCAGCTTATTCACGAGAAGTTGGAAACGGAGGAATTGACGGATGATTCGATCCGTTTATTCATAAAAACATATCAGAAAGAACACATGTAAAAGGGATTGAAAAAGGAGGAACAGCATGTCAAAGGCTGACGTAATCGAAATTGAGGGAACTGTTGTCGAGAAACTTCCAAATGCGATGTTTCAAGTGGAACTAGAGAACGGGCACCAGGTACTGGCGCATATCAGTGGGAAACTTCGTATGAACTTCATTAAGATTTTACCGGGTGACAAGGTGACACTGGAACTTTCCCCTTACGATTTATCCAAGGGAAGAATTATCTGGAGAGATAAGTAAAAAAAGTATTGACTTTTGAAGAGAGAAACACTATAATATTAGATGCCGTTCGTGGGTGAAGTGCGTGCAGACGGCAGCAACAGTAGGTTTACAAGGTATGAAAGGAGGATTTGACATGAAGGTTAGATCATCAGTAAAACCGATTTGCGAAAAATGCAAAGTTATTAAGAGAAAAGGCAGTATCAGAATTATCTGCGAAAATCCGAAGCACAAACAGCGTCAGGGCTAATTGCTGGCAACAAGGTGATTTGGAACATGAATTAGGCGGCTGATAGTGTGACACACCAGGCAGTGTGTAGCGCTATTTTAAATATACAAGGCACCGCGGAAAGGGCCATTGTATATTGCTTCTAATACCGGCGGTCATTAACCGAAAGGTTGCCGGAAAGGGCATATTTAACATACCGGATATGCCTGGGCGCATCAGTATTCCGTCAAATACGGTACGCCCCAGTTAAAGACAATATGAAACAAAACATGTAAAATGGAGGAAACAAGTATGGCTCGTATTGCAGGTGTTGACTTACCAAGAGACAAACGTGTAGAGATTGGTCTGACTTATATCTACGGAATCGGTAGAGTAAGCGCAAACCGTATTTTAACAGAAGCAGGTGTAAATCCTGACACGAGATGCAGAGACTTAACTGATGAAGAAGTTAAAAAGATCAGCTCTGTTATCGATGAAACTCAGGTTGTAGAAGGTGACCTGAGAAGAGAGATCGCACTGAATATCAAGAGATTACAGGAGATCGGATGCTACAGAGGAATCCGTCATAGAAAAGGACTTCCGGTTCGTGGACAGAAGACGAAAACCAATGCGAGAACAAGAAAAGGTCCGAAGAGAACAGTAGCAAATAAGAAGAAATAGTAATAGACAATATTCAAGAAAGTAGGTTAGTTTAAATGGCAAAGAAAGTTGCAAAGAAAGTAACAAAAAAACGTGTCAAGAAAAACGTTGAACATGGACAGGCACATATCCAGTCATCTTTCAATAACACAATCGTTACACTGACAGATGCACAGGGAAATGCTTTATCATGGGCAAGTGCCGGCGGTCTGGGATTTAGAGGTTCAAGGAAATCTACTCCATATGCAGCGCAGATGGCGGCTGAGACAGCAGCTAAAGCAGCATTAGTACATGGTCTGAAATCAGTAGACGTTATGGTAAAGGGACCAGGTTCAGGTAGAGAAGCAGCGATCCGTGCGCTTCAGGCATGCGGTATTGATGTAACAAGCATCAAAGATGTAACTCCGGTACCACACAATGGTTGCCGCCCACCAAAACGCAGAAGAGTCTAATTTTGATTAGGAGGATAAGAGCATGGCAGTAAATAGAGTTCCGGTACTGAAAAGATGCCGTTCCCTCGGAATGGATCCGATTTATTTAGGAATTGATAAAAAGTCCAAAAGACAGTTAAAGAGAGCAAACAGAAAGATGAGCGAGTATGGTCTCCAGTTACGTGAGAAACAGAAAGCGAAATTCATCTACGGCGTATTAGAGAAACCGTTCCGTAACTACTATAAGAAAGCGAAACAGATGAACGGTATGACAGGTACAAACCTGATGGTTCTTCTCGAGACAAGACTTGATAATATCATTTTCCGTCTTGGTTTCGCAAGAACGAGACGTGAAGCAAGACAGATCGTAGACCACAAGCATGTACTTGTAAACGGTAAGCAGGTGAATATTCCGTCCTACCTTGTAAAGGCTGGTGACGTGATCGAAATCAAAGAAAAATGTAAAGGTTCCCAGAGATATAAAGATATCCTCGAGGTAACAGGCGGGCGTCTTGTACCGGCCTGGTTAGAGGCAGACGCTGAAAGCTTAAAAGGAACAGTAAAAGAGCTTCCGACACGCGATGAGATCGATGTACCGGTTGATGAAATGCTGATCGTCGAATTATATTCTAAATAATAACCCGTAAAACGTGCTGATAGCAGGAGGGAACTTATAGTGTTTGATTTTAATAAACCAAATATCGAAATCACAGAAATGTCAGAAGATAAGAAATATGGCAGATTTGTTGTGGAGCCACTGGAAAGGGGCTACGGAACAACGCTTGGTAACAGCCTCAGAAGAATTATGCTGTCCTCTCTGCCTGGAGCGGCAATTAGCCAGGTAAAAATTGACGGGGTTCTGCATGAATTCAGTTCCATTCCGGGAGTGAAGGAAGACGTTACCGAGATCATTATGAATCTGAAGACATTGGCGATTAAAAACACTTCAGAAACAGACGAACCCAAAACAGCTTATATTGAATTTGAAGGAGAAGGCGTTGTAACAGGCGCTGATATCCAGGTGGATTCTGATATTGAGATTATGAATCCGGACGTTGTGATTGCTACACTCAACGGTGGAGCAGACAGCAAGCTTTACATGGAGCTGACGATTACAAAGGGCAGAGGCTATGTAAGCTCTGACAAGAACAAGAAGGAAGACCTCCCGATCGGTGTGATCCCGATTGATTCTATCTATACTCCTGTAGAGCGTGTCAATCTGACGGTACAGAATACCCGTGTCGGACAGATTACAGACTACGATAAGCTGACACTGGATGTATATACCAACGGTACCCTGCTTCCGGACGAGGCCGTGAGCCTTGCGGCAAAAGTATTGAACGAACATCTGAAACTCTTCATTGACCTCTCTGAGGTGGCTCAGGCTGCTGAAGTGATGATTGAGAAAGAGGACGATGAAAAGGAAAAGGTACTTGAGATGAGTATTGATGAACTGGAACTTTCGGTTCGTTCTTACAACTGTTTAAAGAGAGCCGGAATCAATACCGTGGAAGAGCTGACAAACAGAACTCCTGAGGATATGATGAAAGTACGTAATCTGGGACGGAAGTCTTTAGAAGAAGTGTTGGCAAAATTAAAAGAACTCGGCTTGGAACTAAGCCAGGGTGAGGAATAGAAACGTATACCAAATTTTCTGCCGGTAAGCCCGAAGTGCGCGGCAGGGCATTTGACTAGTAAGCCCGAAGTTGCATAATCAGATGTAAAACATGGAGGAAAATAGCAATGGCAAAGTATAGAAAGCTTGGAAGAAGAAGTGATTTAAGAAAAGCTCTGTTAAGAAACCAGGTAACAGCTCTTTTAAATCATGGAAAGATCAGAACAACAGAAGCAAAGGCAAAAGAGATCCGAAAGATTGCTGAAGGTCTGATCGCTATGGCTGTAAAAGAAAAAGATAACTACGAAGAAGTAACTGTCAAAGCAAAAGTTGCCCGTAAAGACGCTGACGGAAAGCGTGTAAAAGAAGTAGTAGACGGAAAGAAAGTAACTGTATACGACGAAGTTGAGAAGAAGATCAAAAAGGATCTTCCTTCCAGATTACATGCACGCCGCCAGATGCTGAAGGTTCTTGTTCCGGTAAAAGAAGTAACAGACGGAAAGAAGAAAGCGGCAAAAGAAGTAGATCTTGTAAATAAATTATTTACAGAGATCGCTCCGAAATACGAAGGACGTAACGGTGGTTACACAAGAATCGTAAAGATCGGACAGCGTAAAGGTGACGCTGCGATGGAAGTATTCATCGAGTTAGTATAATATGTTATCTGAATAAGATTCAAAAATGTAGACGGTTTCCCCAATTCTGGGGGACCGTCTTTTTTCATGCAAAATGCCGTGGAATTTGTGAAAAATGGAAGTTGCTTTATGCAAAAAAGAGAAAGGGAATATCTTGTTAAAAAATTATCAAGAATTGATTGACAAACAATTAACGATATACTATACTAAGCACAGTGAAACGAACAACGTTTTGAGTTTAGGAGGAGAACAAGCATGGCGACAAAGAAAAAAGAAGCACCGGCAATCATTGACAGTGTGGACGCATTAGTAGCAAAGATCAATGCGATGAAAGAAGCGCAGAAAGTATTTGCTGACTTTACTCAGGATCAGGTTGATAAGATCTTTTTTGAGGCAGCTATGGCTGCAAACAAACAGCGTATTCCGCTTGCGAAGATGGCAGTAGAAGAGACTGGCATGGGCGTTGTGGAAGACAAGATTATCAAGAATCACTATGCTGCAGAATATATTTACAACGCATACAAAAACACAAAGACTTGTGGTGTGATCGAAGAAGATCCGGCATACGGAATCAAGAAAGTGGCGGAGCCGATCGGTCTGATCGCGGCGGTCATTCCGACGACAAACCCGACTTCCACAGCAATCTTTAAGACACTGATCGCATTAAAGACAAGAAATGCGATCATCATCAGCCCACATCCACGTGCAAAGGCTTGTACAATTGCGGCTGCAAAAGTTGTGCTTGACGCGGCAGTAAAAGCAGGTGCTCCGGAAGGTATCATCGGATGGATCGACGTTCCGTCTCTGGAACTGACAAACGAAGTAATGAGAGACGCAGATATCATCCTTGCAACGGGTGGTCCTGGAATGGTGAAAGCTGCTTACTCATCAGGAAAACCGGCGCTCGGCGTAGGTGCTGGTAATACACCAGCAATCATCGATGAGACAGCGGACATTAAGCTTGCTGTGAACTCCATTATACATTCAAAAACATTTGATAACGGTATGATCTGTGCTTCTGAGCAGTCTGTCACCGTTCTGGACAGCGTATACGAGGAAGTGAAGAAAGAGTTCGCTTACCGTGGATGCTACTTCTTAAAGAAAGACGAAATCGAGAAAGTCAGAAAGACAATCATCATCAATGGCGCACTGAACGCAAAGATCGTAGGACAGAGCGCATACACGATCGCAAAACTTGCAGGCGTCGATGTTCCGGAGACTACAAAGATTCTGATCGGTGAGGTAGAATCCGTTGATATCTCCGAGGAGTTCGCTCACGAGAAACTTTCTCCGGTACTTGCAATGTACAAGGCAATGACATTCGACGAGGCACTTGCAAAGGCAGAACAGCTTGTTGCTGACGGCGGATACGGACATACTTCTTCTCTCTATGTTGACACAGCAGAGAAAGAAAAGATGGCAAAACACGCGGCAGCGATGAAGACATGCCGTATACTCGTAAACACACCGTCATCCCAGGGGGGTATCGGTGATCTGTACAACTTCAAACTTGCTCCGTCTCTGACACTTGGATGCGGTTCCTGGGGTGGAAACTCTGTATCTGAAAATGTTGGGGTAAAACATCTGATCAACATCAAGACTGTTGCCGAGAGGAGAGAGAATATGCTTTGGTTCAGAACACCTGAGAAAGTTTACTTTAAGAAAGGATGTATGCCGGTAGCGCTGGATGAGCTTGGCACAGAGATGCACAAGAAAAAAGCATTTATCGTTACAGACAGCTTCTTATACAAAAACGGATATGTAAAACCGATCGAAGCAAAGCTTGACGAAATGGGAATCCAGCACACATGCTTCTACGAAGTAGCACCGGACCCGACATTACAGTGCGCTATGAAAGGTACAGACCAGATGAGAGCGTTTGAGCCGGATACGATCATCGCACTCGGCGGTGGTTCCGCAATGGACGCGGCAAAGATCATGTGGGTAATGTACGAACATCCGGAAGCAAACTTTGAAGACATGGCAATGGACTTCATGGATATCCGTAAGAGAGTATACAAATTCCCTAAGATGGGCGAGAAAGCTTACTTTGTAGCGATCCCGACCTCTTCAGGTACAGGTTCTGAGGTAACACCGTTCGCCATCATCACAGATGCGGACACAGGTGTAAAATGGCCTCTCGCTGACTACGAATTACTTCCAAACATGGCAATCGTTGACGTGGACAACATGATGACACAGCCGAAAGGACTGACAAGCGCATCCGGTATCGACGTGATGACCCATGCGATTGAAGCTTATGTATCCATCATGGCTACAGAATATACAGATGGTCTTGCATTAAAGGCAATCAAGACAGTCTTTGATTATCTGCCGGCTGCTTACGATAAGGGAGCAAACGATCCGGTTGCAAGAGAAAAAATGGCGAACGCATCCTGTATGGCAGGTATGGCATTTGCAAACGCATTCCTTGGACTGAACCACTCCATGGCTCACAAACTTGGTGCGTTCCACCACATTCCACACGGTGTGGCAAATGCGCTTCTTCTGACAAACGTGATCCGCTACAATGCTGCGGAAGTACCGGTGAAGATGGGAACTTTCTCACAGTACCAGTATCCGCACGCTCAGGAAAGATATGCTGAGGCGGCAAGATTTGCAGGAATCTGCGGAAAGGATGACGCCCAGACAGTAGAATTATTCTGTGAAAAACTGGAAGAATTAAAGAAAGCGATCGGAATTCCGAAGACGATTAAAGAATGGGGCATCAAGGAAGAAGACTTCCTTGCAACACTGGATGAGATGGTAGAGCAGGCATTCAACGACCAGTGTACAGGGGCAAACCCGAGATATCCATTGATGAGCGAAATCAAAGAGCTTTACCTGAAATCCTACTACGGCAACTAAATGATTCTCGTACTTCATATGCAAGATGCGGCAGGAGT
The DNA here is from genome assembly GCF_001280875.1 of Sellimonas intestinalis. Classification (GTDB taxonomy): domain Bacteria; phylum Bacillota; class Clostridia; order Lachnospirales; family Lachnospiraceae; genus Sellimonas; species Sellimonas intestinalis. The sequence continues at coordinate 227,777 of NZ_LGAJ01000005.1, forward strand.
TTATGGTATCATAGACATAAATGAAAAACAGTTTTGACAGACAGGAGGTAATCTTATGAAACTGGATAACGTAATCGTAGAACGCCCGTACAAAAAAGTATACCGCTGCGAAGAGGGGATCGCAAAGGTATTTGAGCCGACTCATCCGAAGGAAGACGTCTTTAATGAAGCGCTGAACCAGGCGAGAGTGGAAGCGACAGGACTGAATATTCCAAAAGTAAAGAGTGTCAATGAGATCGACGGAAAATGGGCGCTTGTGATTGAATATAAAGAAGGAAAAACACTGGAAGAACTGATGGCAGAGCATCCGGAAAAGGTAGATGAGTACATGGAGCAGTTCGTGGACCTTCAGCTCGAGATCCACAGCAAGACCGCACCGCTTTTAGGAAAGCTCAAAGATAAACTGGCCCGTCAAATCAACAGCCTGAAAGACGTGGTGGACGCTACAACAAGATATGAACTCCTGACAAGACTGGACAGTATGCCAAAGCATCATAAAGTATGCCACGGCGATTACAATCCAAGCAACGTGATCGTTGGCGAGGACGGAAGCCTTCACATCGTAGACTGGGCACATGCTACCCAGGGCAACGCCAGTGCGGACGCTGCGATGACATACCTGCTTTTCGCTTTAAAAGATCAAAAGATAGCTGATAAATACATGAATCTGTTCTGCAAGAAGAGTGATACGGCAAAGCAGTATGTACAGCAGTGGCTTCCGATCGTTGCCGCGGCACAGCTTGCCAAGGAACATGTAATGGAAAAAGAGTTCTTGATGAAATGGATTGATATCTTTGATTACCAATAGATCAGTTATCATCATATGGCGCCGGATTCTTCGGAATCCGGCGTTTTTTTGGCCTTGAACGAAAAATACTAACAAGTTTTAACTGTTTAGGAGGAAAGAATGTTACAATGTAAGAAAAGGGAGGGATTTGATGATCATTCGAGAGACAGGAGAGGATGATTTGGGGCAGGTGATGACAATTATCCGTATGGCACAGCAGTCGTTTCGGGATCAGGGCGTTGACCAGTGGCAGGACGGTTATCCTAACGAGGAGGTGATTCTGGAGGATATAAGAAAGGGACAAAGCTATGTGGCGGAGGAGAAGGGTATCATTTTAGGCACAGCGGTTATTTCCTTTGAAAAGGAGAAGACTTATGACGGGATTGAGAACGGACAGTGGTTGACGCCGGGAGATACAAAGTATATGGTAATCCACCGGATTGCCACCCATTATGAGTACAAGAGAAGAGGAACGGCAGGAGCCTTTCTGGAGTTTGCCAGGGAGACCGCGCGGAGGCGAGGAGTGCTCAGCATTCGGATTGATACGCATCCGGACAATCAGATCATGCAAAGCTGGCTCTGTAAGAATGGCTTCATCTACTGTGGATGGATCTGGCTTATCAACGGATCCCTGCGCTATGCGTATGAGAACGTGTTATAAAGATGGTAAGGATTTACATAATTTTTTTAGAAAAGATTTAGAATTCTTCCATGGTTTCTACACAGTTCAAGTGCTATACTAAAACAATCAAATGAAGGGAGATACACTATGAAAGAAGTTAAATCCCCCAGGAAGCCGTTTCTGATCTATGCGCTTGTAGTTGCAGTGATCATTCTTTTGCTCAATGGGATTCTCTTTCCGAATATACTGGAGCAGAGGACGGAGGAAGTGGATTATGGGACATTTATGACAATGACAGAGAAGCGGGAAATCGGTCTTGTGGAGGTACAGGATACGAAAATCGTATTCACGGACAAGGATCAGAAGCATGTGTACGAGACTGGAGTGATGAATGATCCGGGACTTGTGGACCGTCTGCATGAGGCCGGAGCGAAGTTCTCGCAGAATATTGAGGAGCAGATGCCGGTATGGATCAGCCTTCTGCTCTCTTATGTGATTCCGATTGCTATTTTCCTTTTTATTGGTAATTGGCTGGCGAAGAAAATGACGAATAAGATGGGTGGAGCCAATTCTATGGCTTTCGGTATGGGAAAGAGTAATGCCAAGATTTATGTGCAGTCCGACTCAGGTATCCACTTTTCAGATGTGGCCGGGGAGGAGGAAGCTAAGGAGCTTTTGAGTGAGATTGTAGACTTTTTGCACAATCCGGGGCGTTACCGTGAGATCGGAGCGTCCATGCCAAAGGGGGCCCTGCTTGTAGGTCCTCCGGGTACCGGCAAGACACTCCTTGCCAAGGCAGTGGCCGGGGAGGCGAGCGTGCCGTTTTTCTCGATTTCCGGTTCCGAGTTTGTGGAGATGTTCGTTGGTATGGGCGCAGCTAAGGTGCGGGATTTGTTCAAGCAGGCCAACGAAAAAGCGCCGTGCATCGTGTTTATCGACGAGATCGATACGATTGGAAAGAAACGTGACGGCCAGATCAATGGAAATGACGAGCGGGAGCAGACGCTGAATCAGCTTCTTACAGAGATGGACGGCTTTGACGGCTCCAAGGGCGTTGTCATTCTTGCGGCGACCAACCGTCCCGATTCTCTTGACCCGGCGCTTTTGAGACCGGGCCGGTTTGACCGGAGGATACCGGTGGAGCTTCCGGATATGGCGGGGCGTGCGGATATTTTGAGAGTCCATGCAAAGAAGATCAAGATAGCGGATAATGTGGACTTTGAAGAGATTGCCAAGATGACGGCAGGTGCTTCCGGCGCGGAGCTTGCTAATATCGTCAATGAGGCGGCTCTCAAGGCAGTCCGGGAACACAGACGGTTTGCTACCCAGGCGGATATGGAGGCGAGTGTGGAAATTGTCATTGCGGGTTACGAGAAGAAGACCCGCGTCCTTTCTAATAAGGAGAAATTACAGGTGGCATATCACGAGGTTGGACATGCGCTTGTGGCGGCGCTCCAGACCCATTCGGCTCCGGTACAGAAGATTACTATCATCCCAAGGACGAGCGGAGCGCTTGGCTACACGATGCAGGTGGATGAGAAAGAGCATTTCCTGATGTCCAAAGAGGAACTGGAGAATAAGATTGCCACATTTACAGGCGGACGGGCGGCAGAGGAGCTGATTTTCCATTCCAGCTCCACGGGGGCGTCCAATGATATTGAGCAGGCTACGAGGCTTGCAAGGGCGATGATCACCCAGTACGGTATGTCTGACGAGTTTGATATGGTGGCGCTCCAGCATATTAGCAATCAATATTTGGGCGGGGACGCATCGTTATCATGCTCGGACGAGACAGCCTCCTATGTTGACAAGAAGGTTGTGGAGCTTGTGCGGACGCAGCATGAGAAGGCAAAGAGGATTCTGGAAGAAAATATTATGAAGCTCCATGATATTGCCAGATATCTGTATGAGCATGAGACGATCACCGGGGATGAATTTATGGAGATTTTAAATCATGGCCCGGAACGATTGACCGGGCCGATATCGTAAAAGAGAAGTAAGCGAGCTGTTTGAAAGCAAATTTCGAAATTTGCGGTAAATAGGCTGAGGAGGCAGAGATGATCTACCAAATCACAGACAGATATAATATATAACTTCCGAGGAGCAGGGCGCCCTGAATACGCCCTGCTTTCTTTTTTATGATGGATGGGACGCACATCAGAAATAGTACAAGGAATATGAATGGCAGCTCCAGCTTCATTACACTGTCTGTGTATGTGATGGGGCATATCACTGCCGAGAGACCACCCACCAGCACGAAATTCAATATGTCTGCTCCGATGATGTTTCCAAGAGAAAGAGACGAGTGCTTTTTCTTCAGGGCAGTCAATGAGGTTGCAAGTTCGGGAAGAGAGGTTCCCAGCGCTATGAAGGTAAGAGATATGATGGATTCGGGCACGCTAAAGACCCGGGCCAGTTTCGGTCCGTACTCCACGAGGAAACCTGCACCTATGTAAATAACGCCCGCTTCGAGAATGAGACGAATGACGTCGCTGATACCGAACTCCTGCTTTTCTGTCAGGGGTTCCAAAGTGTATGCTGCGCCTTGTGCAGATACAACGGAACCGGCACGTTCCCTTCGACCGACGTTCCGGTGTGTGTGATGTCCATACCCCATCGCCCGTCTTATGGAATTCAGGAAAAACGCTATACAAAGACACAGTAGAGTGATTCCTGCTGTCCGGGGCAGGCCGCCGGTGAGATATCCGCAGGACGCATACAAGCCGAGAGCTGTTCCAAGAAAGCAAAGTCCCGTCCGCACGTCCTTCACCTCCCGAGACTTAAGAAGGACCGGCCGCAGGAATATCAGCGTTCCGGCAATAAAGCCTGTATTGCACAGAATGGAACCAAGAGCATTTCCAAGAGCCATGTCAGGCAACCCTTTTACTGACGCCATTGTCGAGAACAGCGTTTCGGGCAGGGTCGTGCCCAGGCTTACAATCGTTGCGCCAATAAGCACTTCTGGCAGTCTGAACCGGTTCGCAAGTGACACAGCACTGTCAACGAAGAGCCCGCTCCCCCACACGAGAAGTACAAGTCCCAGTGAAAACATCAATATATAATAACCGACTGTCAATTTTTCTGACCGCCTTTCATAGGTCGTCTCCCCAAAGTATATGCATCCGTGAGAGGAAATATTTCACTGAATGTTTCCAAAATCCAGAGTATGAATATACTGTTAGAAAAAGAGATGCCGAAGAGAGATCCATGAGGCATCCGCTGTAAACAGAAGGTATCACTATGTTTATCCATGTACTGCTACTGGTCTGCGCTCTGTGCGTAGACACCTTTACCGCAGGCATCGCTTACGGGGCTGACCGTGTGAAATTGACTTTGCCGCAAATCGGTGCGGTCAGTGGGATATGCAGCCTGTGCCTGGGCATTTCCCTCATCTTTGGAAACATCATTGACAGCTTCATCCCCGAGACATTTACCAGGGTTGTCTGCTGCTCAAGTCTATTCTTCCTGGGGGCTCTTAAACTTATCGATTCTGCAATACGCCATTATCTGAAATATCATGAATCTGTCCGCAGAGATATCTGTTTTTCGATTTCTAGCCTCAGCTTCATCATCAGTATCTACACAGATCCATTAGAAGCCGATGAGGACAGGAATAAAATTTTGTCGTGGAGAGAAACCTTTTTCTTCTCCATTGCCATGTCCATAGACAGTCTCATCTCCGGCACGATGGCGGCATTTCTTAAAATACCGGTCCTTTTGACCGTACTGGCCTCTTTCCTCGTCGGGGTAGTATTTATCTGCTCAGGACTTTTTGTCGGTGCAAGGATACAGCAGCGCCTTCCTTTCGATCTGTCATGGATGAGCGGAATACTGTTCATTGTACTTGCCGTGATCAGATATTAACATGCAAAAATCCAGGCTGAATCTACAAATACAAAGATTTAGCCTGGATTTTTCATATCATAGGGGAAGCGTCTAATCATCTAAGCTGATGATTTCGCCATACCCTAGGGTACTTTTTATAGTTCCTGTTTGTCACTTATCGTTAGAAAAAGACGTTTCCACCTACAACAGTTCCAATGTGTCCAGTGTATGCGGCACGGAACTGATAGCATCCGCTGACGGATGACAGACGTTTGCCGTTCAGGGCGTCTCTTGCCACCTGATAACAAAGAGAACTCGGTCCGCGCTCTAAAACACGGTTGAGACTTCCATTCCAGGTCGGTGAGAACTGTCCACTTTGATAAATAACACCTTTTAATGTGTTAGGATATCTCGGGCTTTCTACACGGTTCATAATGACGGTGGCAACAGCAAGCAGCCCATCATAGCCGCTAGAACCTGCCTCACATTCCAGAATAGCCGCAAACAGGACAAGGTCTGTCGTCTCGGCAGGAGCAGCAGGCTTCTGTGTTGTCGATCCGCCTGTGCCCGGTTTCTGTGTCCCGGAATTGCCCGTGTTGTTATTGTTGCTGTTGTTTGTACTTCCAGAAGAGCCGCCTCCGGATGGTTTTTTATGATCTTCCGGTTTCTGAGAGGATGATTCCTGTTTTTGATCTGAGGAAGATTGATTCTTTCCTGAATTCTTGTCAGATGAATGATTGGATGCCAGTTCCTCTGTGCCGGCTGCATGGTAGGAGTCCGTTGTCGTCTCCAATGCCTTCTTTGCCGCTTCTTCGGCTGCCTTTGCCTTGGCTAGCGCCTGGGAAGAAGCAGAAAGCTGCCCGCTAGTTGATGAAATGCGGGAATTCAGTTCTGACTGCTTGGACGTCATCTCCTGTTTCATGGCGTCCAATTCCTCTTTTTGTTTTTTTAGATTTTTCTCTTTTTGGTCGATATCCTGACGCAGATCCTGAAGCTCTTTGAGCATCTTGCGGTCATAGTCTGTAACCCGCTCCACAAAGTCTACACGGTTCAGAAATTCTCCCATACTGTCGGAAGTAAACAGAATCTCCAGAAAAGAGACGTTTCCGTTTTCGTATATGTACTGGATACGCTTTTTCATGGACTGATACTGCAAATCCTCATTCACCTGTGCCGCGGCCAGATCAAGCTCCGCCTGCTCCGCTTCCTTATTCGTGCTTTCGATCTTCGATGCAAGAGAGGTGATCTCCCCGCTGATAGAAGAAAGCTGCTCATTCAAATCCTGTAATTCGGACTGAAGATTCTGTGTCTCCTGCTCCAGATCGGATACGGAATCTCCCGCAGATACAAGAACGGGGGACGCCATGAGAACGGTGGCACAGGTAAAAGCAGTACATGCACGCAGTAAAGGTTTAAGTTTTGCTTTCATCATACCGAATCCTTTCGTAAAAATAAATACAGATAGAGTATACTATAAATTGCGGAATTAATCAAATTTTGATAGAATATAAATAATTATGTAGGACAAAGTCTGTAACAGTTCAGGTATGACAGCCCGGATTTGCGGCCTTGTGGATGAACTGTTATAGAAATTTATGCAGAAAGGAAAGCAAAAATGGGAGGTAAATCAAAAGAAGCAGAGTTTGAGACATACCGTTTAAGAATTTACCCGTGGGTGCGTGAGATTCCTGAGGATGAGGAAGGATGGAGGCGAGAGGGGTACTCCCCGGAGGATACGCCGCTTTTGTCTTTTGTGGACGGACTGATGACGGTATTTGTAGTACATCAGGGAGAAGATTCCTATGAAATTCTAAAGGATAGTATGGTGCCAGACGGGGTAAGTACGGAAATGCTTTATCAGACAGCCTGTGAAAATCTGGCGCGGGATGTGGAGTTCGTCTTTTCTAATACCCTTTTTGGTGGATTTGGAGTGATTGCGGACGGGATACACGAGGCGAGTGCTCTGTGCCTTCGTCATATCTGGGAGACCTGCACCCAAAAGCTTGAAGATGACGTGCTGATTTTGGTTCCCGCCAGAGATATGCTTTTATTTGCTCCACAGTCCGATGAAAGGGCTGTTCGCTCTATGATTCAGTTTGCGGAGCAAGGATGGATGCAGAGCCGGTACCGAGTGACGAAAAAGCAATATCGGTATTCGAGGGAGAGAAAGGAACTTACGATCTATGAGAACAATTAAGATGATTGGACTGGATCTGGACGGGACGCTTCTGAACCGGGAGAAGAAGCTTACCACTTATTCGAAGGAGATACTAAAGGAAGCCATCTGCCAGGGGATGATTGTTCTGGTGGCGACCGGGAGACCACTTTTGGGAGTACCGGATTTTATGCGGGAGTTTCCGGGGATGCGCTATATTCTTACGGCCAATGGAGCGAGGATTTACGACCGGGAAGATGGTAATCGGCTGTTATATGAGAATCTTCTTTCCAGGGAAGATGCGTGCGCCGTATTGGACGTATTTGAGGAGTATGATACGTTGAAGGACGTCTACTATGACGGCGTCGGTTATGCGAACCGCTTGGAGGTGGAACATCTGGAACGGTATTATGAAGATCCGGCCATGCGGGAGTATATCTGGAGGACAAGGAAACGGGTGGAGAATGTCCGGGACAAAATGAAAGAATATTCTTTCGGATTGGATAAGATACAGGCGGTCTTCGCAAAGAGGAGCGAACGGGAGGAAGCGATGAGGCGTCTGAAGGAGAAGACAGATCTTGCCGTTACCGGCGCACTTGCAAATAATATTGAAGTCAACGCCAGGGGAGTCAATAAAGGAAACGGCCTGCTTATGCTTGGAAAGATTCTTGGCATTGAGAAGGAAGAGATCATGGCATGCGGGGATGGACTGAATGATCTGGCCATGCTTCGGGCGGTGGGCTTTGGAGTCGCTATGGCGAATGGAAATGAGGAAGTCAAAAAGTATGCCGACTATGTCACAGGAAGTAATGACGAGGATGGTGTGGCAAAAGCGATTGAGAAATTTGTATTGAGATAAGGGAGGTAGGAACGTGGATATTATTATTTCTATTATACTTGGCATTGTACAGGGCATTACAGAGTGGCTGCCGATCAGCAGCACCGGACATCTGCTTTTGGTTGATGAGTTTCTGCACATGAATGTCAGTGCCGACTTTATGAATATGTTTAAGGTTGTGATTCAGCTTGCATCGGTAATTGCCGTGATTGTGCTCTATTTCCACAAGTTGAATCCATTTTCGCCAAAGAAATCGGCGAAGCAGCGCTGGAATACGATCGAGCTTTGGATGAAAGTGGTGGTAGCTTGTATTCCATCTGCGGTGGGACTGTTTATCGATGATATTGTGGATGAGAAGCTCTCTAACTATGTTGTCATTTCTCTGATGCTGATCATTTATGGCATCTTGTTTATCGTGATCGAGAAGTGGAATAAGCAACGCAGTCCAAGGGTGACAAAGTTAAAAGAGCTGACTTACTGGACCGCTCTTGGGATAGGGTGCTTTCAGGTACTTGCAATGGTGCCGGGGACTTCCAGGTCCGGAGCGACGATTGTAGGAGCTTTGCTCATTGGCGTGGCAAGACCGGTGGCGGCTGAGTTCACCTTTTTCCTCGCAATTCCTACCATGGTAGCGGCCAGCGGATTGAAACTGCTCAAGTTCGGTTTTCATTACACGGGCCAGGAGATCATCATCCTGCTGGTAGGATGCGTGGTATCTTTCCTTGTATCTGTTTTTGCGATCAAGTTCCTTATGGGATACATTAAGAAGCACGATTTTACCGTATTCGGATATTACCGTATTATTCTGGGAGTTGTCGTTCTGGCATATTTCCTGATTTTTGTGTAACTTGATCAGGATACAAAAAGAGCGGATTTGATGCGTCGGCATGGGATCCGCTTTCGCTTTGTAAAAAGGAGAAGGAGCGCTATATGGGCTTTGAACACGAACTGATTATTCCAAACGAAGGATTTCCATTCAAGCTGTTTCAGTTTGAGGGGAAAGACGGACACTATGTGAGGGAGAAGCATTGGCACCGTTCGATTGAGATCTTTGCGGTCTTTGAGGGAACACTAGCCTTTTTTATAAATGAGGAGGAGTATCCACTTGGCTCGGGAGAATTTATACTTCTGAATTCCAATGAGATTCATTCGATCTCTTCACCTGAAGCAAACCGGACGATTGTCCTTCAGATTCCGATGAATGTTTTGCGGAATGTGGAGACAGGCGAGGGACTGATTTTGTTTACCCACAGTCCGAAACGGCAGGATTCAAAAATCATGGAATTGATCGGGAGTATGTACCAGGAACTCCAAGAGAGAGGGAGTGAATATGAATGGAAGGTGCAGAGCGATTTTTTCATGCTGGTTTATCTGCTGCTTACGAAATACCGAAAGCGGGAGATTTTGCCGGAGGAAATCCGTCATTACCGAAAATTAAACCGACTTTCCACGATCACAGATTATATCCGGGAGAATTATACGAAGGAGCTGTCTCTGGAGATGGTGGCAGACAGATTTGGCTACTCTCCGTCATATCTCTCGCGGATGTTCCGGAAATACGCACAGACCAATTATAAGACCTATCTCCAGAATGTACGGATCGAGTATGGGTTTCAGGAACTTGCCAATACTGATCATACGATTGGTGAGATTGCTTTGAACAATGGATTTCCCAATCAGAAAGCATTTACAAGGGAATTTAAAAAGAAATACGGAATTCTGCCAAGTGAATATCGAAGAGGACAAAAAAATGCCAAAGATTAGCTAAAATATGGGTGGAAAAAGACAAAAAAGAACTGATATAATCATTGAAAAAGAGCAATGAACATGGAACGGACTTTTAAGGTGCCGTATAAAAGATCACACTCTAAATAATCAGGAGGAAAAAGATGAGTCTGGAAATGAATATGCCAAAAGTAAAATTAGGAATTGTAGCGGTGAGCAGAGACTGTTTTCCGGAGAGCCTTTCCGTAACGAGAAGAGGAAATCTGGTGAAAGCCTACAAGGAGAAATATCCGGCAGAAGACATCTATGAATGTCCGATCTGCATCGTAGAGAGTGAAATCCACATGGTGCAGGCGCTGGAAGATATCAAGAAGGCAGGATGCAACGCACTTTGCGTATACCTTGGAAACTTCGGACCGGAGATTTCAGAGACACTGCTTGCAAAGCATTTTGACGGACCGAAGATGTTCGTAGCGGCAGCGGAGGAGACCGGGGATCATCTCTGCCAGGGAAGAGGGGATGCTTATTGTGGAATGTTAAATGCAAGCTACAATCTCTCGCTCCGCAATATCAAAGCGTATATACCGGAATATCCGGTAGGAGACGCTGCCGACTGTGCGGACATGATCCATGAGTTTGTTCCTATCGCAAGGGCTGTGATTGCGCTGCAGGATCTTAAGATTATCAGCTTTGGGCCACGTCCGTTTAATTTCCTGGCGTGTAACGCGCCGATCAAGCAGCTTTACAATCTTGGAGTGGAGATCGAGGAGAATTCTGAACTGGATCTTTTTGAATCATTCAACAAACATGAAGGAGACGAGCGGATTTGGGAAATCGTAAAAGAGATGGAAGAGGAACTGGGAGCAGGCAATAAAAAACCGGAGATTCTGCCCAAACTGGCGCAGTATGAGCTGACGCTCAAAGACTGGATCCGTGATCATAAGGGATACAGAAAATACGTGGCGATTGCCGGGAAATGCTGGCCTGCCTTCCAGACACAGTTTGGTTTTGTACCGTGTTATGTGAACAGTCGTCTGACCGCGCAGGGGATTCCGGTATCCTGCGAGGTGGATATCTACGGTGCAGTCAGCGAGTACATCGGAACAGTCGTAAGCCAGGACGCTGTCACCCTGCTTGATATTAATAATACCGTTCCAAATGATATGTATGAGACAGAAATCAAGGGCAAATATGATTACACGCTCAAAGATACCTTTATGGGATTCCACTGCGGAAACACTGCTTCCGGGAAACTCTCTTCCTGTGAGATGAAATATCAGATGATTATGGCGCGTACCCTTCCGGAAGAGGTGACACAGGGCACTCTGGAAGGAGATATCCTACCGGGGAACATCACTTTTTATCGTCTCCAAAGTACGGCTGATAATAAACTGCGGGCTTACATTGCACAGGGTGAAGTACTTCCGGTAGCAACCAGATCATTCGGCTCTATCGGGATTTTCGCTATCCCTGAGATGGGAAGATTTTATCGCCATGTCCTCATTGAAGGCAATTACCCGCATCACGGGGCAGTTGCGTTTGGACACTACGGTAAGACGCTGTACGAAGTATTCCGCTACATCGGTGTGGACATGGATGAGATCGGCTACAACCAGCCTAGAGGAGTACGTTACAAAACAGAAAATCCATTTGCGTAAGCGACAGAAGGAGGAATTGCGGATGTTCTATATTGGTGTGGATCTTGGCACCTCGGCGGTGAAGCTGCTTTTGATGGACTCGGAAGGGAAAATCCGGAAGATTGTTTCAAAGCAATACCCGATTTCATTCCCACATCCGGGCTGGTCGGAACAGAATCCGGTGGACTGGTATGAGAAGAGTATCGAGGGGATCCGGGAGTTGACAGAGGATATTAACCGTCAGGAAGTGGCAGGTATCAGTTTTGGTGGTCAGATGCACGGCCTTGTGACACTGGACGGGCAGGATGAGGTGATCCGTCCGGCGATCCTCTGGAACGACGGGCGTTCAACAAAGGAGACGGATTATCTCAATGAGGTGATCGGAAAAGAGCGGTTGTCCGAATATATAGCTAATATTGCGTTTACAGGATTCACGGCTCCGAAGATTTTATGGATGAAGGAGAACGAGCCGGATCAGTTCGCAAGAATCCGAAAAATTATGCTGCCAAAAGATTATTTGGCTTACCGCCTGTCTGGGGTGTTTTGCAGCGACTATTCAGATGCATCCGGAATGTTGCTTCTTGATGTGAAACACCGCTGCTGGTCGGAAGAGATGATGGAGCTCTGTGGCGTCAGAAGAGATCAGCTCCCTGATCTCTATGAGAGTTACGACGTGGTAGGCACGCTGAAGCCGGAGGTGGCCAGTGAACTCGGATTTCCCGAGCAGGTGAAGATCATCGCGGGAGCGGGTGACAATGCGGCAGCGGCCGTGGGCACCGGAACTGTGGGTGAGGGGATGTGCAATATCTCCCTTGGGACAAGTGGAACCATCTTTATCTCCAGTGAACATTTCCGGGTGGATCAAAACAATGCGCTTCATTCTTTTGCCCATGCGGACGGGCAGTACCATCTGATGGGATGTATGCTGAGTGCGGCTTCCTGCAATAAATGGTGGATGGAAGAAATCTTGAAGACGTCTGATTTCGCAAAAGAGCAGGAAGGGATCCTTAGACTCGGGGAAAACCAGGTGTTCTATCTTCCATACCTGATGGGGGAGCGTTCGCCACACAATGACCCGAAAGCACGGGCTGTCTTTGTGGGAATGACGATGGATACGACCAGGGAGGAAATGACCCAGGCGGTGCTGGAAGGCGTAGTATTTGGACTTAGGGATTCCCTGGAGATTGCGAGAAGCCTTGGAATTTCCATTACACGCACGAGGATATGCGGAGGCGGGGCAAAGAGCCCGCTTTGGAAAAAGATGGTGGCGAACATCATGAATCTCAAGGTGGACGTGATCAAAAGCGAAGAAGGACCGGCTCTTGGCGGTGCGATCCTGGCGGCGGTCGGATGCGGTGAGTATGAAAGTGTGGAAGAAGCCGCAGGGAGGCTTATACGGGTCGTGGAGACGGTAGAACCGGATCCGGAACTGACTGGGAAATACGAGAACTGTTACCGGAAATTCCAGAAACTTTACCCGGCTTTAAAACCATTATTCCAGGAGATTATCTCCTAAACAAAAGTATCAAAAAAAGAAGCGGCTGTTTTCTCTACATTCCTGGAAGCGAACCTCGGAATGGAAACGGCTGCTTCTTGTTTCTTTTGGCGTTTCGTGTTACTGTAAAGGGGACAGAAAAAGAGAAGGAGAACAATATGAGAGAATCTGTATTATTGATGAATTTTAAAGATAAAAAGCAGCTCAAAGGTATTCAGATGATCGCCTTTTTGCTGAAAGTAAAAATCCGTATGGTGGGTGAGAGAGATTTTTTACAGCCGATCGGTTACCTGGCCGGAGTGGAGGGCATTGCGCCGTCAGAAGAGACGTTTACAGGTGAAGCTCCGGAACATGAGATTATGGTATTTGCCGGGGTGTCTGACGCAAAACTTCAGCGGATGCTTACCGAGATACGGAGGAATGGTATCAGAAAGGTGGAGCACAAAGCGATCCTTACGCCGACTAATGTGCACTGGAACACCATCGAGCTCTACGAGGAGCTGGAACAGGAGCGGCAGGCGATGGAAGCGGCTGCCAGAGAGCGGGAACATGTGGACGTAAAGGAGAGGTCAGACCTATGAAATACGAGAGGATAGAAAAGGCTGTCTTTCTGGAAAGACCAAATCGGTTTATCGCCTATGTGAATAGGATTGGCGGCAGGGAAGAAAAGGAGGTTGTGCATGTTAAAAATACCGGGAGATGTCGGGAGCTTCTTTTGCCCGGGGCAGGAGTGTACATTCAGCGCAGCGACAATCCGGACCGCAAGACGCAGTGGGATCTGATCGCAGTGGAAAAGGACGGGCAGATCATCAACATGGACTCCCAGGTGCCAAACAAGGCAGTGGAAGAATGGATCCGGGAGGGGAATCTGTTTCTGGATGTGACACGGATCAAGCCGGAGTACAAGTATGGGAATTCCAGAATTGATTTCCTGGTGGAGACAGAAGAGAAGAAGGTGCTTATAGAGGTCAAAGGCGTGACCTTAAAGGAGGGAGAAACAGCCCGTTTCCCGGACGCGCCAAGCGACAGAGCAGTCAAGCATCTGGAAGAGCTGATCCGTGCGGTGGAAGAAGGCTGGGAGGCCTATGTGTTTTTCGTTATTCAGATGAAAGGCGTGAAAAAGATTCTGCCAAATGTGGATACTCACCCGGAATTTGCCAAAGCACTGTGGAAAGCAAAAGAAAAAGGTGTCCGTCTGATTGCAAGGGACTGCATTGTGACGGAAGACGAAATTCGGATTGACCGGGAGATCCCGGTCTGCTTCCCGTCAGAGATGGAAGAGGGAATGGCACCCGAAGAACGGGTAAAATGCCTGCCGAAGCCGCTCATTTCCTGGTACAGGAAAGAAAAGCGGAACCTTCCGTGGCGCAAGGAGGCGACGGCGTATCATGTATGGGTATCGGAGATCATGCTGCAACAGACAAGGGTCGAGGCGGTAAAGCCGTTTTACGCCCGGTTTCTGGCGGCATTTCCTGAGATTGAAGATCTGGCCCGGGCACCGGAAGAGAAGCTATTAAAGCTGTGGGAAGGACTTGGCTACTACAACCGGGTACGAAACATGCAGAAGGCGGCGCGTCAGATCGTGGAGCTTTATGGAGGCGAGATGCCTGCGGATTACGACAAGATTCTTTCCCTGACCGGGATTGGAAGCTACACGGCGGGAGCCATCAGTTCGATCGCCTTTGGCATCCCCAAGCCTGCGGTGGACGGAAATGTCCTCAGAGTACTGACAAGGATTCTGGCGGATGGAGAGGACATTTTAAAAGCATCCGTCAAAAAGCGGATGGAGGAGCTTTTGGAGACTGTCATTCCGGTGGATGCGGCCAGTGATTTTAACCAGGGACTGATTGAGCTTGGCGCTATCGTCTGCGTACCAAACGGCGAACCAAAATGTAACAAGTGTCCGGCAAGGGATTTTTGCCTTGCGCACCAGCAGGGGACGGAGACGGCGTTCCCAGTGAAGAAAAAGGCAAAAGCAAGACGGATCGAGGAAAAAACCGTTTTCCTTTTGAAGGATGGAGAGAAGATTGCCATCCACAAGCGTCCCGCTTCCGGGCTTCTGGCAGGACTTTACGAGTTTCCGAATACAAAAGGGAAACTCACCCAGGAGGAGGCACTTCGCTTTGTGGAGGGGCTTTCCCTGTCTCCGGTTCGGATTCAGCCAATCGGTGAAGCAAAACATATTTTCAGCCATGTGGAATGGCATATGACCGGATATGCTGTGCGGGTAGACGAGCTGGAACACACTCACGCAAAAGGCATGACCTTTGTGCATCCGGAGGAGATTCAGAAGGAATATGCGATTCCTGCCGCTTTCGAGGCGTTCACGGATCAGATCGGTATTCTGATCGGCCAGGAAAAATATGAGAGAAAACTGTTATAGAAAACGCTGATAAAACGATAGAATCATACAAATTATCAATTAGCATCCTGTCTGCAAAAAGTGTTACGATAGTAAGAGATGTGCAAAAGACAGGAGGAAGAAAATGGAACTGATTAAAGAATTGCCAGATGTGTTTGAAGAGTTTGCCGAGCAGAGACAGAAATCATTTCTTGCCATCAAAGAATTAAAAGACAGGGGAGTGCCGGTTGTCGGTACTTTCTGTACGTATTTCCCGGTGGAGATCGCCATGGCTATGGGAGCGGCTACAGTAAGCCTTTGCTCTACATCCGATGAGACGATCCCGGCGGCAGAGAAAGATCTGCCGAAGAACCTTTGTCCGCTGATCAAATCCAGCTATGGATTTGCGGCTACGAAGAAGTGCCCGTTTTTCTACTTCTCCGATCTAGTCGTAGGGGAGACGACCTGCGACGGAAAGAAGAAGATGTATGAGTATCTGGGACAGTTCAAGGATGTGTTTACGATGGAACTGCCGAACCGTCAGACAAAGGACGGCCTGACACTCTGGAAGAATGAGATCATCCGCTTCAAAGAATATCTGGAGCAGAAATTTCATGTGGCAATCACAGAGGAGCAGATCAGAAATGCTGTCAAAATTCAAAATGAGGGAAGAGTGGCACTGAAGCGTCTTTATGAGCTGATGAGGCTGGATCCGGCTCCGATGACTGGACAGGAGCTGTTCAGTGTCTTGTACGGAAGTACGTTCAAGCCGGATCGGTCAAAAATCCCAGGAGAGGTGAATGCAATCGCCGACAGGGTAGAGAAGGAATACGCAGAGGGTAAGATGCTTGAGAAGAAGCCTCGTATTCTTGTGACAGGATGTCCGATCGGTGGTGCTACTGAGAAGGTCATCAAGGCGATTGAAGATAATGGCGGTGTTGTCGTTACCTTTGAAAACTGTGGCGGCGCGAAATCAGTAGACAGACTGGTAGAAGAGGATGCGGAGGATATCTACGAGGCAATCGCCAAGAGATATTTGAGTATCGGGTGCTCTGTTATGACTCCGAATCCGAATCGTATTGAGCTTCTTGGAAGACTCATTGACGAGTACCAGGTAGACGGAGTCGTTGAAATGATTCTTCAGGCATGTCATACATACAATGTAGAGAGCCTTGGAATCAGAAGATTTGTAAATGATGAAAAACACAAACCATATATCAGTGTAGAAACAGACTATTCTCAGGCAGATATCGGACAGCTCAACACAAGAATCGCCGCTTTTATCGAAATGCTGTAAGAGTATAAAAAGAAAACCGGCCGGACTATGTAATCATACATGGTCCGGCCGATGTTTGTAAATTAATCTCCGACAGCTTTCTTTATAGATTGTCTGGGTTCCTTTGCGTGAAAGGATTTCCTCGATTCTCTGGCATATACGACCGGATAGAGCAGTGTCGCAAGACATCCGGCCAGTGTCACATCAATGACAGAATGCTGTTTTAAGAACATGGTCGCAAGGATGATGGAGATACCAAGTACAAGCGAACCGTAGTGAATCACCTTCCGTCTGGAAAGAACCCGGTTATGGGAGATGGCGATACAGACTCCGATGGAGTTAAATACATGAATACTTGGAAGCACGTTTGTCGGCGTGTCCGCCTTATACAGCATCTTTACCATATCTACAAAAATATTGTCCCGTTCAAACTGAACCGGCCTGAGATCCAGACCGTTTGGATAGAGGGTCGAGATAATCAGGAATATGGTCATTCCGGTAAAGAGAAAGGCAGCCATCTTATAAAACCCGGATACATCATTGAAAAAGAACCACAGAAAGGTGACTACAATAAACGCAAACCACAAAAGGTAAGGGATGATAAAATATTCGATAAACGGAATATAGTCATCCAATGCCGCATGGATCACATGGAAGTCAGAATTCGCTGTTATGTGCCGCTCAAGATAGTAAAACCAGGGCATATAAATCAGAACATATAAAAATACCCAGGCATGTTTATACTGTTGAATCAAAGCTTTGCACTTACTTCTTGAAAACATTCGGATTTCTCCTTTAAAACTAGTGATAATAGTAAGCCGGATTATTCCAGACTCAAAGTTGTCTCGGCGGTCTTGCTGCCCGCACCGAAGGTTTCATAAAGCTGAAGCGTCACATCAGACTGGTCGAGCAGGATGAAGGACGTGCAGACACGTACACTATCCCCTTTACCGACCTCTGCGCTCTCATTTTCAGAGAGCGGTTCGTCTGATACAATGGTAGGATCCAGCGTTGTGTCATCCTGCATTGCTTTAAAGGTGACAGCGACAGAAGGAACCAGAGCCTCTGAGCTTTTATTTGTGATTGTGTAGTAAACCATCAGGGCGTCCTCGCCCTCATAATCGGTTCCAGTCTCGATCTTTTCAAAAGAAACTGTGAAATCATCAGTCGTCAGGCGAAGTGATTTACCGGAAACTATGGAACTCTCCGGTACAAGATAGTGGGACGCATAGTATACGCCGGCTGTCAGCGCCACAATGATGATGAAAATCAGGATCCTCAGAGCTGGGTGAACCTCCTTTGCACAGCAAAGAGCAAAGAGTAAAATCGCGCCGATCAGAGCGGATACAAAAAGCAGAATCTGTACTGTAAACACAGAACCCGGCACGAAAAATCCTCCGAACGCTCCGCCAAGATAAAAGATACAAGGTATCAAGAAGGCAGGAACGCTGTTTTTACGGTGTGTACATAAGACAATCACACCGCCAATCAAAAAGCAGACCGCAAGGATCATACCGGCGATTCCTGTCAGACCAGGCGTATGTATGAACGTCGTGAAGATCCCGGAGTCATAGGCCTGATAAGCAAGAAAAGCGGCGCACAGGATGGAAACGATTCCGATCAGAATACGAAGCCCGCCAAGAGCCGGTTCACCCGGCTCTTCAGGAAGCGGTTCATCAGACTCTTTTTCATCGGAGGATTTCTCATCCTTTATATTCAGCATGGCCTCATAGTTGGCCTTCATTTCTTTTTCACGTTCATTTCTGACCTCTTCCGGTGGAATATTGGAGTAGGTCTGCTCCAGAGCGGCCGGCTTCGGATCTTTTTCTACCGGAGTTGACGGAGCTGTCTCTTTCTTTCTGACCGGTTTTTTATTCTGAAACCGGTTCAGAGTTTCCTGGCTGAATTTCTTTTTGCAGGAATCACATAAAAAATAGCCAGGAGATTTTTTGCTTTCCCGCAGCTCATTGCCACATTTCGGACATTTCATTGTATTTCTCCCCTTTTCATTTGTATGTCCAGTTTCTGGCTGTATCATTATATTTATACCACCAGTAAATCTTAGTATACCACAGATTTTATGAAAAATGATTGAATATTTTATAAATATTTAAAGAAATCCGCCTTTGGAGCAGGGCCAAAGAGCCGTACCTCCAAAGGCGGAACAAATATCAAAATCTATTATTTCTCAGGTCTTGGCATTTCCCATGCCTGGTGATCCGTGTGCAGAAGCATATGGGCCTTGTGGGATAATGGCTGCCCCATGAAGTCTGCATAGAGCTTCTGAACGTCCGGGTTCTCGTGGGAGAAGCGAAGAGGTGCGTTTTTGTCGAGGAAATAGAGGTTCTGTCCACGCTCGTAAGCAAGCTCTTCGCCATCATGGATGACCTGCCCGCCGCCTCCGACACAGCCGCCAGGACAGGCCATGACTTCCACAAAATCATAGTGAACTTCCCCGCGCTCAATCTGCTGGAGCAGACGTCTCGTATTGCCAAGTCCGCTGACAACAGCCGCTTTTACTACCGCATCGCCGATCCGGATTTCAGCGGATTTTACGCCCTTGCCGTCATTGCGGACATCCTGGAATGCATCCGGATCCGGGTTCTTGCCTGTTACGAGGTAGTATGCGGAACGAAGGGCAGCCTCCATAACACCGCCGGTTACACCGAAGATGACTCCGGCTCCCGTGTACTCTTTCATCAATCGGTCAAACTCCCGGTTTTCCAGGGAGAATGGTGGAATATGTGCGGAGCGGATCATACGCGTCAGCTCTCTTGTAGTAAGCACAACATCCGTATCATGTCCGGAGTACTCTTCATAGAAGAGTTCCATGTTGCTTTCGCCCTTTTTTGCCACGCAAGGCATTACAGAAATTGTGAAAATTCGGTCTGGGCTTACCTGAAGAGCATCTGCAAAATACGTTTTCATCACGGCGCCAAACATCTGCTGAGGAGACTTGGCGGTGGAAAGCTGCGGTACCAAGTGAGGAAACTGCGATTTGATAAATCGGATCCAGCCCGGGCAACAGGAAGTAAACATCGGACGAACTTTTGTCTCGCCTTTCGTAAAGCGCTCTAAAAATTCATTTCCTTCTTCCATAATTGTGAGATCGGCGGAGAAGCTGGTGTCAAATACGAAGTCTACTCCGAGTTTGTGGAGAGCGTCCGCAATTTTTCCAACGGTCGCTTCTTCCCGGGAAAGACCAAGAGCCTCTCCCCATGCGGTGCGGACAGCAGGAGCGATCTGAGCTACTGTGATTGTGTCTTTGTCCGCGATAGCGTCCCATACTTTTTCTGTATCGTCACGCTCTCGCAGAGCACCAACAGGACAGTGGGTGATGCATTGTCCGCAAAGCGAACAGTCTGCCTCCTCGATCTTTCGTCCGCCGGATACATTGACGGTAGAGCGGGAGCCGGTACCCTCGAGATCCCAGATGTGCAGGTTCTGAACCTTGTCACAGATCTGGATACAGCGCATACACTTGATACATTTTGCGGAATCCCGTATGAGCGGGAAGTTTTTATTCCATGGCTGGCGTTCCAGACGCTCGCTAAACGGAAGGTCAAGGATATTCAGATCGTTTGCGATTTTCTGGAGTGAACAGTTGCCGCTGCGTACGCAGGTCGCACACTTACAGTCATGCTGCGAGAGGATGAGCTGCACGGTATTGCGACGATCCGCGCGCACTTTCGGACTGTTTGTATAGAGAACCATGCCTTCCTGTACCGTATTGTTACAGGAAGTGATAAGACGGTCCTTACCTTCCATTTCTACAACACAGACACGGCAGGCAGCAATTTCATTGATATCTTTCAGATAACAAAGCTTCGGGATGATAATTCCGTTCTGAGCCGCCGCGTCCATGATCGTGGTACCTTCCGGTACACAGATTTGTTTATTGTCAATTTTCAGATTTACCATACTTTCTCGCGGCCTCCTTTAAAAATTCCAAAACCAAAGTGGTCGCAGCGCAGGCAGCGGTTTGCCTCCTGCTTTGCTTCCTGGCAGGTCATACAGTTTTCCACACCGTCAAAATCGTGAATCCGTTCACAGGCTTCTCTTTCAGGAAGCTCTACACGTCCGCACGGTACGCGGTCGTCCAGATTCGGCTCAGGAATCTCCACGTCACAGGTAATCTCGTGATGGAATCCCAGATACTCGTCGATGTTGGCGGCAACAACTTTTGCGGCGGCGATGGCCCGGATTACGGTCGCAGGTCCGGTCGCACAGTCTCCTCCGGCAAATACGCCCGGAAGATTACTGAATCCGCCGAATTTTTCTGCCATGATCTTTCCTCTTTCTACCGGAAGTCCGGCTTTCTCAAAATGCTCTGTCTCAATATTCTGTCCGATGGCAACGATCAGAGTCGTGCAAGGAACAAATTCATCCGGAAGTCCGGAAGCTTTTACGCTCGCACGTCCGCCTTTTACTTCACTGATCATCTGTGGAGTCACATAGATGCCGCGGATGTGTCCGTTTTCATCGGTCTCAATGCGTGACGGCGCGCGAAGAGTGCGGATCTCGACGCCCTCGGCAATCGCACCCTCAATTTCAGCCGGGAGCGCGGTCATATCTGCGGTACGGCGGCGGTAGAGGATGCTCACTTTCTTTGCGCCAAGTCTGACAGCAGAACGGACTGCGTCCATAGATACATTTCCGCCGCCCACGATGGCAACTTCCTGACCTGCCAGATCCGGATTGATGCCCTTTCCTACATCCCGAAGGAAACGGACTGCGGACATAACACCCTCTGCGTCTTCGCCTTCGATGCCAAGCTTCTTATCGGTGCTGGCACCGATGGTGATCAGAACCGCGTCATAGGAAGCGCGCAGTTCCTGTACAGTGACGTCGGTGCCGATACGCAGGCCGTGCTTTACCTGAACGCCAGTGTCCAGAATCGCCTGAATGTCTTCACCTAGCCGGTCTTTTGGCAGTCGGTAGTTTGGAATACCATAACGGAGCATACCACCAAGTTCCGGCAGCATCTCGTATACTGTAACCTGATGTCCCATGAGCTGGAGATAATATGCGGCACTCAGCCCGCCAGGACCTCCCCCGATGACGGCAACGGTTTTGCCGGTGGAAGGAGCGCACTTCGGCGGCGGTACCTTCCCGGCAAAGTCGGCTGCCATCCGCTTGAGACCACGGATATTGACAGCATCATCCACCATGTTTCGGCGACATCTCGCCTCACAAGGATGCTCGCAAATAAAGCCGCATGTGGTCGGGAATGGATTGTCTTTTCGGATCAGACGTATGGCATCCGCATAGCGTTCCTCACGCACGAGCGCAATATAACCCGGAATATCTACATGGGCAGGACACAGTGCCACGCAAGGAACAGGCTGGTTGTATGTACAGGTGCAGCGCCCATTGCGGATGTGCTCCTCATAGTCCTCGCGATAACCGATCAGTCCTTTATAAACCATTCTGGCCGCCTCGTATCCGATCGCACAGTCGGCGGTCTCCATAATCGAACGGGCAGTGCGTTCCATTAAATCCAGAGTCTCCATCGTTGCTTCCCCATTCAGCACGTCTGTAATCAGGTGCTTCAACTGAGAAAGTCCGATACGGCATGGTACACACTTCCCGCATGTCTGTGCATGGCACAGTTCCAGAAATGCTCTGGAGATATCAACAGGGCACAGGCCCGGAGGGCTTGCTTCGATTCGTCGTTCTAAATCTTTATATAATCCCTCAACGACCAGTTGTGCCTTACTCGGGGTAGGGAGTTCAAGTCTGCTCATATCTTTTCACCTCACAATATAATTTACGAATCACGTATATACCCATTCTACAATGATCTGCCAAAATAGACAATAAAAGTTAAAAAAAAGACAATGAATTTGGGTGGAATGTATAAATTATAGAAAAACTCTATAAAACAAGAAATATATTAAGATAAGCGATTTGCTTTTGGAGGTGTCAAGAGATATAATAAACTCATCAAAGGTAAACAGTTACCAAGTAAGAATTACAAATTCCCTTCTAAAATGAAAAGACCTTTCAGAAACGCTTATCTGAAAGGTTTTTGCCATTTCTAAAAGGATATGGAAGGCGCATCCGGACAGAAACGCTGTCTGAGAGTGTCCCTAGTTCAGGATACTGTCCAGATATTTCCCAAGAGAACGCTCCATATTGCCTGCAAAGTCTGTATCTCCGTTCCGGAGACACCACTCAAAAACATTCCCGATGACAATCATACGGATATCTGTGGAGATCTCTTCCAGAGAAAGAGTGACGGATACAGTGCCGGCTTCGATGGCACGAGCCAGATAATTGGTGACTGTCACGATCGGATAAGGCCGTTTTGTACGGCTCACTGCATTGAGAGCCTGATTTTTCGGCGTATAGTAGTTGGACATAAATACGACGCCCAGCTCCTTACAGTACGCGACGTAATTCAAATAGACGAGGATGATTGCCCTTTTTGCCTCGGCTGCATCCTTTGGAAGTTCCAGGCAGCCCGGATCTATTGTCGGCTGTTCTTCTATATAATATGAAAGCAGGTCATCTTTTGTCTTAAAATGATGATAAAAACTTCCGTTGGATACACCTGCTTCCTCGCAGATATTCTTGATGGAGAGTGCGTCATATCCTTGTTTTTGAAGGATCTTTTTGGCTGCCAAAAAAATCCGGTTCTTCGTTTCAAAGGATTTCTGCTGCTGTCTTGACATTGGCTGTTTGTTGTTTACTTTCATAAATGGAGTCCTCCTTATCATCCAAAATATAGCATAGGGGAAGAGGGATTGCAAGAAAAACAGAGTAAACTCTGGTTTTGTAAAGTTGCATCAAAGACCCGCATCCGCTATAATGACAAGGAAGTACTTTTTGAGAGAGGAATCGGAAATGGACATTATTCAGAAAATTACAGAAGAGCTGAATGTAATGAAATGGCAGGTCGAGGCAGCGGTCAGACTGATTGACGAAGGCAACACGATCCCCTTTATTGCAAGATACAGAAAAGAAGCGACCGGAACGCTGGACGATGAGCAGCTCAGAAAGCTTTCCGAACGGCTTATTTATCTGCGGAATCTGGAGGAGAAAAAGGAGCAGGTTCTCTGTAGCATCGAGGAGCAGGGAAAACTGACGGAAGAGCTAAAGGCGGAGGTTTTAGCCGCACAGACCCAGGTGGCGGTAGACGATCTGTACCGGCCGTATCGTCCGAAGCGGAGAACAAGGGCAACAATCGCAAAGGAAAAGGGACTGGAGCCCCTTGCGGCACTTCTGATGCGCCAGAAGTTAAAAGAACCGGCACTTCAGGCAGCAGAATCTTATGTTTCAGAAGAGAAAGGAGTGGCGTCTGGGCAGGAAGCACTTGACGGCGCCAAAGATATCTTGGCGGAACTGGTTTCCGATGAGGCGAAATACCGAACAAAAATCCGGAAACTGACAGCACAGAAGGGGAAGATTGTCTCCAGCGCCAAGGATGAAAAACAGGAATCCGTCTATGAAATGTATTATGAATTCGAGGAGATGGTGGCAAAGATTGCCGGACACCGGATTCTGGCGCTCAACAGGGGGGAGAAGGAAAAGATGCTCACGGTCCATGTGGAGGCGCCGGAGGAAGAGATTCTCCGTTATCTGGACAGTCAGATTATCCGTGGTGATAATCCGCATACGGAACCGGTATTAAAGGATGTGATCCGGGACAGCTACAGCCGGCTGATTGCTCCTGCCATCGAGAGGGAGATACGCAATGAATTGACAGAGAAGGCGGAGGACGGCGCTATTGCGGTCTTCGGGAAAAATCTGACCCAGCTTCTTATGCAGCCGCCGATCACTGGACAGGTTGTTCTTGGATGGGATCCGGCATTTCGGACAGGCTGCAAGCTCGCAGTGGTGGATCCGACCGGAAAGGTACTTGGAACAACGGTCATTTATCCTACTGCCCCGACCACGCCTGCCAAGATTAAGGCGTCTAAAGATCTGCTCAAGAAGATTATCCCGAAGTACCACATCAGTCTGATCTCGCTTGGAAACGGAACGGCATCCAGAGAATCAGAGCAATTCATTGTAGAACTCTTGAAAGAAATTCCGGAGGAGCATGTGCAGTATGTTATTGTCAATGAGGCGGGAGCTTCCGTCTATTCTGCCAGCAAACTGGCGACAGAAGAATTCCCGAAATTTGATGTGGGACAAAGAAGCGCGGCATCTATCGCAAGACGGCTGCAGGATCCGCTGGCGGAGCTGGTGAAGATTGATCCGAAATCTATCGGAGTCGGCCAGTACCAGCATGACATGAACCAGAAGAAGTTAAACGAAGCGCTTGGAGGCGTGGTGGAAGCCTGTGTAAATAAGGTAGGTGTAGATCTGAATACGGCATCCGCACCGCTTCTTTCCTATATTTCCGGTATCTCCGGAACAATCGCAAAAAATATTGTAGCTTACCGGGAAGCAAACGGACGGTTCACGGATCGCAGACAGCTTCTGAAAGTGCCGAAACTCGGACCGAAAGCCTTTGAACAGTGCGCGGGATTTATGAGAATCAACCAAGGCGATAATCCATTGGATAGGACAAGCGTTCATCCGGAGTCCTATGAGGCAGCAAAGGAGTTGCTGGCAAAGCAGGGATTTACGGCGGAAGATCTGGAGAAAGGAAATCTTTCAGAACTCCCTGCTACCATCCGGGACTATAAGAAGCTGGCAGAAGAGCTTGGAATCGGCGAGATTACCCTGAGGGATATCGTAAAAGAACTGGAAAAACCGGCCAGAGATCCACGGGAGGAGATGCCGAAGCCGATTTTAAGAACAGACGTCCTGGAGATGAAAGACTTACAAGAAGGAATGGTTCTCAAAGGGACAGTCCGCAATGTCATCGATTTCGGTGCGTTTGTGGACATCGGAGTTCACCAGGATGGGCTGGTACATATTTCGGAGATTACGGAAAAAAAGTTTATTAAGCATCCACTGGAGGTGGTGAGTGTAGGTGATATTGTGGATGTCAAAGTATTAAGTGTGGATCTTAAAAGAAAGAGGATTGAGCTCACCATGAAGGGAATCCATTAGAAAAAACTATTGAAATTTCTGACTCGCAGGTTTATACTAAAGGTCGACAGGAAAAAATTCTTCGGGGTCGGGTGAAAGTCCCAACCGGCGGTGAAAGTCCGCGACCTGCCTTTTGGCGGCTGATCCGGTGCAATTCCGGAACCGACAGTACAGTCTGGATGAGAGAAGAAAATGTAGGAAAAGGCAACATCCGTTGTCTGATTCAGTACATGATTCCCCGGAACTTTTTGTTCCGGGGATTTTTGACTTCATGGGAGAGTTCGTCCCCTGCGGGAGGCCCTCAGACCGGAAGAGTTTCTTTTCTGAAATGTAAAATCATTTATAAAAGGAGAGAAGAAACATGGAAAACACACAGAAAAATGCAGGAGTCAGAAGAAGGAGTAATACAAAAGTCAGATATATGACGCAGGTCGGGATGCTGTCGGCGGTGGCTACAGTTCTGATGCTGTTTGAGTTTCCATTGCCGTTTGTGCCGGATTTCTATAAGATTGATATCAGCGAGATCCCGGTGCTTCTTGGTACCTTTGCCATGGGTCCTCTGGCAGGAGTGATGACAGAGTGTATTAAGATTTTGCTGAACTTTGTAATAAATGGCACGACGACAGGTGGTATCGGTGAGCTGGCAAACTTCCTGATCGGATGCAGCTTCTGCGTACCGGCGGGGCTGATTTATAAAAGAATGCATACGAGAAAAGGCGCGCTCACCGGCCTTGTGACAGGTACTGTGATTATGGTGCTGATCGGATGCTTACTCAATGCCTTTGTTCTGTTGCCGACTTACGCGGCGGCTTTTGGAATACCGCTGGATACGCTTGTACAGATGGGACACGCACTGAATCCGGCGATTAATGGAGTGACGACCTTTGTCATTCTTGCAGTGGGACCGTTCAATCTGATCAAAGGGCTCCTCGTATCCATTATTCTGCTTCTGATTTATAAAAAAGTAAGCCCGATTCTCCATGGCGCAAGCCATTAGTAGCGAAAGCGGATCATATAAAAACCTCTGCCATCGGCGGAGGTTTTTGTGGTTTCACAGGGAAACAGGGGATTCTTCGCAAAGTTAATATTGTAACCGGAGAGCGGATGAGTTATAATTTTCATATTCGGAAATATGGAGGAAAATAAATGAAACCAAGTTTTGAAGTGAAAATGACACAGGAAGCACTCTTTGAATTTCTGATGTTTCATACATATCATGGAATCAAGGGGATTCTGTATCTGATTGTGGGAGTCGGCTGCTGGCTGGGAGCGATCGCGAGCTTTGCGATGGGAAAAGTCTCTCTTGGTCTTGGACTGGTTCTTGTTTTTGCAACCTGCCTGTTTATTATACCGATGATCTTAAAGTTCAGTGCAGGCAGTCAGATCAAAAAAAGTAAAATATACAGTATGCCGATCCATTATACATTGGAAAAGGACGGACTTCGCGTGGAGCGTGACGGGAAAAACAAGGTCACTCCATGGAAGGATATGTACCGGGTGATGATGACGCCGAATCTGGTGGCCATCTACCAGACGCCGTACGCGGCTTTTATTTTCCCAAACGATGATATCGGGCTGCAGATGGATCCGTTAAAGAAGACGCTGCACTCGCTGTTTTCAGAAGATCGTATTGAGGATAATTCCGGTAGGATTCTGCCGTTTTTGTTCTCCAGAAAGAAAAAATAGGGAGGAAGCGGTATGGTAAGAGAGACATATTCGGAGCAGGAGACCTTTGAGCTTGGGAAAGAGATCGGGGAGCATGCCAAGGGCGGAGAGGTTTTTACGCTGGAGGGAGATCTTGGTGTGGGGAAAACTGTCTTTACCAAGGGATTCGCATACGGGCTTGGGGTTCGGGATGATGTCGTGAGTCCGACCTTTACGATCGTCCAGGAATACGAGGATGGTCGGCTGCCGTTCTACCATTTTGACGTGTACCGGATCGGGGCTGTGGAAGAGATGGACGAGATCGGATATGAGGATTACATCCAAGGTGAAGGCGTCTGCCTGATCGAATGGGCGAATTTGATCGAGGAGATTTTACCTGGGGAGAGGACACAGATTGTCATAGAGAAAGACCTGGAGAAAGGGTTTGATTACAGAAAAATAACTATCAGTCAAGTGGAGGGATCATAATGTCGAAGATTATTTTAACAGGGGACAGACCGACCGGAAAGCTGCATGTCGGCCATTATGTCGGCTCTCTGAAAGGAAGAGTACAACTGCAAAATTCAGGTAAATACGATGAAGTATTTATTATGATTGCGGACGCACAGGCATTGACAGACAATGCGGATAATCCGGAGAAAGTGCGCCAAAATATTATTGAGGTGGCGTTGGATTATCTTTCCTGCGGATTGGATCCGGTGAAATCTACTCTTTTGATCCAGTCTCAGATTCCGGAGCTCTGTGAGTTGTCTTTTTACTATATGAATCTTGTGACCGTCTCAAGATTACAGAGAAATCCGACCGTTAAATCCGAGATTCAGATGCGAAATTTTGAGGCAAGCATTCCGGTGGGATTTTTCACCTACCCGATCAGTCAGGCAGCGGATATCACCGCGTTTAAAGCTACGACGGTGCCGGTAGGGGAAGACCAGCTTCCGATGCTGGAGCAGACCAAGGAGATCGTGCGGAAATTCAATTCCATTTACGGGGAGACTCTGGTGGAGCCGGAAGTGTTGCTTCCGTCCAATCAGGCATGTCTGCGGCTTCCGGGTATTGACGGAAAGGCGAAGATGAGCAAGTCTTTGAACAACTGTATTTACCTTTCCGACAGTGCGGATGATGTGAAGAAGAAGATTATGAATATGTTCACCGATCCGAACCATCTGAAGGTTTCTGATCCTGGAAAGGTGGATGGCAATCCGGTATTCATTTATCTGGATGCATTCTGCCAGGAGCATCATTTTGAGGAGTTCCTGCCGGAGTATGCCAACTTGGACGAGCTGAAAGCCCACTATACAAGAGGTGGCCTTGGGGATGTGAAAGTAAAGCGTTTCCTTAACGAAGTTATTCAGGAAGAGCTGGAGCCGATTCGGAAACGGAGAAAAGAATATGAAAAGGATATCCCGGCGATTTATGAGATCCTGAAAAAGGGAAGCGAGAAAGCTGAGGAAGTGGCGGCCAAGACACTTTCAGAGGTGAAGTCTGCTATGAAGATTAATTATTTCGATGATGCTGAGCTGATTAGAGAGCAGGCAGAGCGATTCCAAAGTTAGAGGAGCGGTATTATGCGGATATTGGCATTGGACAGTTCCGGACTCACAGCAAGCGTGGCTGTTGTGGAGGACGAGCAGATCCTGTTTGAATATACAATGAATTATAAGAAGACACATTCTCAGACGTTACTGCCGATGCTTGACGAAGCGGTCCGGATGACGGGACTTTCTCTGGATACGGTAGATGCGATTGCAGTGGCAGGGGGACCGGGATCCTTTACAGGGCTGCGGATTGGATCTGCGACGGCAAAAGGACTGGGACTCGCCCTTGACAAACCTCTTATTCATGTGCCGACGGCAGATGCCATGGCTTATAGGATGTTTGGTTTTCATGGATTGATTTGTCCGATCATGGATGCAAGAAGAAGTCAGGTTTATACCGGGATTTATGAATTTGATGAGCAATTTAAAGTGGTTAGGGATCAGATGGCCGAAGATATTTTTGCTCTTGCAGAGCTGTTAAATCAGTTCGGAAAGCGGGTCGTGTTCCTGGGGGACGGAGTGCCGGTATACCGGGAGAATATTAAGGAAACAATGAAAGTACCATATGTCTTTGCGCCTCCGCATATGTGCAGACAGAGCGCGGCGGCTGTCGGAGCACTGGGACTGATCTATGCAAAACGCGGATTTACGGAGCACGCCAGAGACCACAAGCCGGACTATCTTCGGATGTCCCAGGCAGAGAGGGAAAAACTGGAACGAGAGAAAGGACAACAGCATGATCGTCCGTAAGGCCAGTAAGGAGGAGGCAGCCCGGATCGCAAAGATGGAGCGGGCTGTTTTTTCTGATGCGTGGAGTGAAGCAGGAATTTTGGAAACCATGTGCCAGCACACGGCGTCGGTTTATGTGGCTTCCGTAGAGAATACGATTGCAGGATATGCTATCGTCTATACTGTGATGGATGAAGGAGAACTTGTAAGGATTGCTGTGGACTCTATGTTTCGCAGGCAAGGGGTTGCCGGCTCTCTTTTGGATACTCTGATTCGGGAAGGGCAAGATCATGGAATTCTGCTGTGGCATCTGGAAGTCCGGAAAAGTAATGACGCGGCACAAGGGCTGTACCGGAGCAGAGGATTTTCAAAAGATGGAATCCGAAGGGGATTTTATGAAAATCCCCGGGAGGACGCGGTCCTGATGAGTCTGCGTCTGGAAACGCTTTCCGGTGTACAGGAAGAATGAAACAGGATATAATGAGGGCGTAACAAAAGAGAAACTCATTGGAGGGATTTGTATGCGCCGCTATATAATGAAAGAAAAGAGAGAAACAGAGACCATCATCTGCAACGGATGCGGAAAAGAAATTTGTGTGACGGATGGAATTCCTAAGGAAGACATGCTTTCGGTTGAGAAACGATGGGGCTATTTTTCTGGTAAAGATAATGAGGTCCATCGCTTCGATCTTTGTGAGGATTGTTACGATCGATTGATTGCACAGTTTGTGATTGCGCCGGAGACAGAAAACGGGGAATAGGCAAACACGCATTGAACCGGCGCTGTGTTTTCAACAGGTTGAAAGCTCCACTGTCCGTGTAGATATGGAGAAAAAAATGAATGAAAGACAGTTAGGAGAGAGAACATGCTGGATGTTTGTTTGTTAGGTACCGGAGGCATGATGCCGCTTCCATACCGCTGGCTCACATCATTGATGATGCGCTACAATGGAAGCAGTATTCTGATTGACTGTGGGGAGGGGACGCAGATTGCGATCAAGGAGAAAGGATGGAGCTTTAAGCCGATTGACGTGATTTGTTTTACCCATTTCCACGGGGATCATATCAGCGGTCTTCCGGGCCTTCTGCTTACGATGGGAAATGCGGACAGGAAGGAGCCCCTTACACTGATCGGGCCAAGAGGTCTGGAAAAGGTAGTGGGCGCGCTGCGGGTGATTGCGCCGGAGCTTCCTTTTGAACTGCGGTTTTTAGAGATCGGGGAGCCGCAGCAGACGTTTGAGATGAAGGGTTACCGGATCCGTGCCTTTCGTGTGAATCACAATGTAACTTGTTACGGGTACACTGTGGAGATTGACCGGGCGGGAAAATTTGACGTGGATCGGGCCAAAAGTCAGGAGATCCCGCAGAAATACTGGCGTTTTCTGCAAAAAGGAGAGACGATTGAAGCGGAAGGGCGGATTCTGACACCGGATATGGTGCTTGGTGCTCCAAGAAAAGGAATTAAGCTTACATATTGTACGGATACACGTCCGACAAAATCCATCCAGGACAATGCCAAAGGGGCGGATTTATTTATCTGTGAGGGCATGTACGGAGAGACGGACAAAGCGAAAAAAGCGGTCGAATACAAGCATATGACCTTTTATGAAGCGGCAAGAATTGCCAGGGATGCAGAGGTGAAGGAAATGTGGCTGACCCATTACAGCCCTTCACTGACAAGACCAGAGGAGTACATGGATGAAGTACGGAGGATTTTCCCTCGCACTAAAGCCGGGAAAGACCGGATGAGCGTGAATCTGGAGTTTCCGGAAGCATAGTGGAGGTAGAAAGATGAGTGAAAAGAAAGAAATTACAATACTGGCAATAGAAAGTTCCTGTGACGAAACAGCGGCGGCGGT
Organism: Sellimonas intestinalis; assembly: GCF_001280875.1. Lineage (GTDB taxonomy): Bacteria > Bacillota > Clostridia > Lachnospirales > Lachnospiraceae > Sellimonas > Sellimonas intestinalis. The sequence continues at coordinate 259,254 of NZ_LGAJ01000005.1, forward strand.
TGTACGTAATGGAAGAACCGTTCTTTCTAATATTATTTCTTCCCAGATTGACCTGCACAAGCTGTACGGAGGGGTGGTGCCGGAAATTGCCTCCCGGAAACATATTGAGAAGATCAATCAGGTGATCGAAGAAGCGCTGTGTGAAGCGGATTGCTCTCTGGATGATATAGACGCTATTGGCGTGACATACGGTCCGGGACTTGTAGGAGCACTTCTCGTAGGAGTTGCCGAGGCAAAAGCCATTGCTTACGCAAGGAACCTTCCATTGATTGGAGTACACCATATTGAGGGGCATATTTCGGCGAATTATATTGAGAATAAGGAGCTGGAACCACCGTTTTTATGTCTCGTTGTATCCGGTGGACATACCCATCTGGTTTGTGTAGAAGGCTACGGCAAATATCGGATCCTTGGTAAGACAAAAGACGATGCGGCAGGCGAAGCATTTGATAAGGTGGCGCGGGCTATTGATCTGGGTTATCCTGGCGGCCCGAAGATCGACAAACTTGCCAAAGAAGGAAATCCAGATGCCATTGATTTTCCGAGGGCACACGTGGGAGACTCCGTGTATGATTTCAGTTTCAGTGGCGTAAAGTCCGCGGTACTGAACTATATTAACGGGTGTAAGATGAAACAGGCGGAGTATAATCGTGCGGACATTGCGGCTTCTTTTCAGAAAGCAGTGACAGATGTGCTTGTTGATCATGCCATGGCAGGAGTGGAGAATTACGGACTCAAAAAACTTGCCATTGCGGGAGGCGTGGCTTCTAATTCTGCACTTCGGGCGGCAATGCGAAAGGCATGTGAGGAAAGAGGAATTGAATTCTATTATCCGTCTCCCATTCTTTGTACCGATAATGCGGCTATGATCGGTGCGGCCGCGTTTTATGATTATCAGAATGGAATCCGCAGTGGATGGGATCTTAACGCAGTTCCAAACTTAAAGCTCGGGGAACGCTAGAAAGCGGGGATAAAGATGAAAGAAAGGTGTATAGCGATAGTGCTTGCCGCAGGACAAGGGAAACGGATGGGAGGAACAGTCCATAAGCAGTACCTGGATCTTGGCGGAAAACCGATTCTTGCACATACATTAAAAGTATTTGAGGATTCTGATTTGATTGACGAGGTGCTTCTTGTTACGGGGGCAGATGAGAGAGGGTGGGTCAGGAAGACGATTGTGGAGAATTACGGATTCCGGAAGGTCACAGAGATCATTTCGGGCGGGAAAGAGCGCTATGATTCTGTATGGAATGGTCTGCAGAACATTGACCAGAGGGAAGAGAAAGAAAACACTTATGTGTTCATACATGATGGAGCCAGACCCTTTGTGAATGACGTCATGTTACAGCGGGCATATAAAGAGGTCCGACAGAGCAAAGCCTGTGTGGTAGGGATGCCGGTCAAGGATACGATCAAGATTGTAAACGAAAATCTGGAGGCAGAGGAGACACCGGAAAGAAAGCGGCTCTGGATGGTACAGACCCCGCAGGCGTTTCATGCATCTTTAATAATAGAAGCATATCGGAAAATGATGGTTGTACAGCACGATCATGTGACAGATGATGCCATGGCGGTGGAACTGATGATGCAGCATCCAGTGAAAATGGTGGAAGGATCCTATGAAAATATTAAAATTACCACGCCGGAAGACTTACGCATAGCAGAGGTATTCTTATGTTAAATGGCACAGAACAGGAAAATACAAGGAGATACAACGAAACGTTCTGTAAGTAAGTTTATGACTGTTTTTTATTATTTCAGGCTGCATGACTGAATGGCTGCAGAAAATCGAAAAATATGTAAATTTCTGGTTGACAAGAGAAAACACTTCTGATAAAATAACCATTGTTCGCTGAGCGAACGAAAAGTTTGTGAATATAGAGAGTGTGGAGAGGTATCGAAGTGGTCATAACGAGGCGGTCTTGAAAACCGTTTGTCCGAAAGGGCGCGTGGGTTCGAATCCCACCCTCTCCGCTTCATTCAAACAGTCTTGGAGAAATACCCAAGAGGCTGAAGGGGCTCCCCTGGAAAGGGAGTAGGTCGTTAATAGCGGCGCGAGGGTTCAAATCCCTCTTTCTCCGTTTTCTTTATGGCCTTATTTAAAGGGCAGATAAAGAGAAAGATTATCAAATCAAAGAAAATAAAAAGGTTTCAAAAAACACTTGACACAGAGGAACAGATGTGATAATCTAATATAGCTGTCGCGAGACAGCGCCCAGAACTTTGATAACTGAACAATAGACAACGATCCCTGAAAATTCAAGAGAATTATTCAGAACAGGAACTTTAAGTTCCACAAACCAGACAACAGTAACGGGATAGATTAGCGAGAGTTGATCTTGACCAGAAGCAAGCAATGGTAAGGAAGCTCCTGCGATACTAGATTCGCAAGCAAGACTTGCTCATCAAGTCATCGAGGAGCGTAAACGAACATAGGATCCGAAAAGACCGGATCCAAGTTCTTATTACGAGAGT
>NZ_LGAJ01000006.1 GCF_001280875.1 Sellimonas intestinalis
AGAGTATTACACTCTGCGAAATTGCAGTAGGTGGTGGACGTCATCTGGTACGCAGTAAGATGTAAAGCAGGAATGGAACAACAGACAGCAGAAGAATGGAATCAAAGACATGACGGGAAGGCCTGCAGGGCCTTTATCATTACCTATGAGAAGATGAAACGATATGAAGGAAGCTGGCATCTGATCTGCGAGCCTCTTCTGTCAGGATATTTCTTTCTGAAAACAGAAGAGTCGAAAGTACTGGAGGAGGCGCAGGATTCCATCCCGATTGATTCTGGTGAAGAACAGTTTCTGAAAGAGTTGGGTGGAAGAGACCATCACGTACCCATGTCACGGGGATATATCAGAGAAGGGAAAACCTGCGTGACCGAAGGGCCGCTTTGTGGGCATGAAAGTCAGATCCAAAAAATCGACAGACATAAACGTCTGGCGTATCTGGACTGCCGGATGGATCAGTATCAGAGAAAAGGACTCTGGGCTGGCCTTGAAATTGTATCAAAGAGCTAAAATAGTATTTCCAAACAGGAAGTGCGGACAGGACAAGAAGTTCCAGAAACATCTGTGGTAAGAAGCCATGGCTGTGGAAGAGAACGGACAAAGAGAAAATTTGAAGTCTGGGGTGAAAGACTTAAAAAATCTTTCACTGTAGATATGGCGAAGCTATGTCAAATTTGGACATACTTCCCAGGAGAGGAGAAGTCATGTGGTATGTCATACAGACGACGACTGGAAGAGAAGAAGAACTAACAGACGTACTAAAATCCATGCTGCCACAGACGATATGCGAAAAAAGCTTTTTCATCCGGCGGGAGACCTGCTGGAGGCTAAAAGGAAAACATAAGATTCAACAGGAAGTGCTGTTTCCGGGATATGTGTTCGTGCAGACACAGGCTCCGGAAACTTTATTTTATCAACTAAAAAAAGTACCGAAGCTTTCCAAACTTTTAAGTGATGGAGAAGAAGAATTTCTTCCGGTTCGTGAAGATGAACAGGAATTTCTGGAAAGCCTGATCACAGTCGAGGAGAAAGATGGAAAAGAAGTTTATCTTGTCAAACGATCAGAAATCCAAGTCGATGAAGAAGGAAATATCGTCTGGGCCGGAACGCCGCTCTCTCGTTATATCGGCAATGTGGTGAGAAAGAGGATACGGAAGAGGTACGTAGTCATAGAAAAAGAGCTGTTTGGGAAGAAGCGAACCGTTCTTCTGAGTGTTCGGCTAAAAGGGGAAGAATAAGGGATCTGCAGAAAGCAATATCGGACCTATTATATATAGAAGAAACACAATAGGAAAAAGCAGAAACAGGAGAAAGAGTATAGAGAAGAGGAGGATTTTCGGAAACGGAGATCCTTATTTTTGTAGAAAAAGTGAGGAGTGGGGAAAGAATGACGAAGTGTATAGAACCATTTAAAACAAAAATATGGCTTTCCAGCCCGACAATGCACGGGCCGGAACTGGAGTATGTCAAAGAAGCATACGAAACGAACTGGATGTCTACCGTTGGGAAAAATATCAATGAAACGGAGCGCCTTGCCTGCGAGAAGATCGGGTGCAATTATTCGGTGGCACTTTCTGCCGGGACTGCGGCGCTTCATATGGCGGTCAAACTGGCAGGAGTAAAACCGGGAGACCGGGTATTCTGTTCGGATATGACCTTTGATGCCACAGTCAATCCGGTGGTCTATGAGGGAGGCGTGCCGGTTTTTATCGACACTGAATACGACACCTGGAACATGGACCCGGCAGCACTGGAGAAAGCATTTGAGCTGTATCCGGAAGTCAAAGTATTCGTAGTGGCACATCTTTACGGCACACCGGGAAAAATCGATGAAATCCGGGAAATCTGCGACCGCCATGGAGCAACGATCATCGAGGATGCGGCAGAGTCCCTAGGGGCGACCTATAAAGGTGTGCAGACAGGAACCTTTGGAACTTACAATTGCATTTCCTTTAATGGAAACAAGATTATCACCGGATCTTCCGGGGGGATGCTTCTGACGGATGATGAGGAAGCAGCTAATAAAGTTCGGAAGTGGTCCACACAGTCCAGAGAAAATGCTCCTTGGTATCAGCATGAAGAGCTTGGCTACAATTACCGGATGAGCAACGTCATTGCAGGTGTGGTGCGGGGACAGTTCCCGTATCTGGAAGAGCATATCGCCCAGAAAAAAGCGATTTACGAGCGGTACAAAGAAGGATTCAAAGATCTTCCGGTCAGCATGAATCCATACGATGAGAAGAACAGCGAGCCGAACTTCTGGTTGAGCTGTATGCTGATTGAGCCGGAAGCCATGTGTAAGCAGGTAAGAGGAGAGCAGGAATCCCTTTATATCAGCGAGCCAGGAAAGAGCTGTCCGACCGAGATCTTGGAGACACTGGCATCTTATAACGCAGAAGGGCGCCCGATCTGGAAACCGATGCATATGCAACCCATCTACCGGATGCATGGATTTGTCACAAGAGAAGGAAACGGACGGGCAAAGACAAACGCCTATATTGCAGGAGGAGCCTTGGGACAAGACGGGAAACCGCTGGATGTGGGAATGGATATTTTCCGGAGAGGACTGTGCCTGCCAAGCGATAATAAGATGACGGCGGAAGAACAGGAAAAGATTATTGAGATTATCAAAGGATGTTTTGAGTAGGTACCGGATATGAGGAAAAGAAAAAGATTTTATGAAGCATACATCAAAAGACCGTTGGATTTTTTGTGTGCGCTTGGAGGGATTGTTGTATTAAGCCCGGTGCTTCTGGCAACGGCAGGACTTGTGAAAATAAAGCTGGGAAGCCCGGTTATCTTTAAGCAGGAGAGACCGGGATTAAATGAGAAGATTTTTACTCTATATAAATTCCGGACAATGACTGACGAAAAAGATGAAAAGGGGAATTTATTACCGGATGAAGTACGTCTTACAAAATTTGGAAAGTGGTTAAGGAGTACAAGTCTTGACGAACTTCCGGAACTATTCAATATTTTGAAGGGTGATATGGCAATTGTCGGACCAAGGCCACTTTTGGTGAAATACTTAGACCGTTATAATGAGCAGCAAAAACATCGTCACGATGTTCGACCTGGAATTACCGGATATGCTCAGATTCACGGGAGAAACACAGTTAATTGGGAAAAACGATTTGAATTGGATGTATGGTATACGGAACATGTATCATTTAAAAGAGACATGAGAATTCTTTCCAGGACTGTGAAGATAGTACTGGGAAAAGAGGGAATTAGCAGTGAAACATCTGAAACGATGGAAGAGTTTATGGGAACTGATTATAAGAAAAAATTATGAAAAAGGCTATTTGGTGTTATTACTACTTATAGAAGAGAAATAAAGAAATTACTTTAATATTGAGTAATATAATGACTTATTTTAGAGTTGGGATTATAGGAGAACAATATTATGAATATATTATTTTGCAGCGTTGGAAGAAGATGTCAGCTTTTACAAAATTTTAGACAGACTATGGGGATGGACGGAAAAATTATTGCCACTGATATGAGCAATACAGCGCCGGCAATTTATATGGCGGATAAATTTTATATTGTGCCAGAAGTGAATGATGAAAAATACATAGCAACTATTTTGGATATTTGTGAGAAAGAGAAAATCAATGTTATTACAACACTGATTGATCCAGAAATCAAAATCTTAGCGGAACATAGGAAAGAATTTGGAGAGAGAGGTGTGGAAGTTTTAGCTCCATTTAGAGAAACAGCAGAAATCTGTTTTAATAAGTATGAGATGTTTAAATACTTAAAAGAGAATGGAATCGATACTGTAATGACATATGGCGATATTGAATCTTTTGTAAAAGAATTAGATGAGAATAAGATTAAATTTCCTGTTTTTGTAAAACCAAGGGAAGGCAGCGGATCTGTAGGGGCTAGAAAAATTACAAATTTGTCTGAGTTGAAGGAAGCGATGGTGGAAGACCCAAGACTGATTATTCAAGAATATATGGGGGATAGCATAGACCTGGATGCTGACATTTATATTGATACAATCTCGCATGAACCTGTAGCGTTATTTAGCAAGAAAAAACTGGAAACAAAGATAGGAGGAGCTAATAAGACAATTTCCTTTAAAGATGACAAGTTGGTTGAGTTTGTAAAAAAGGCTCTTAAAGTGTTTAAATTTAATGGACCTATTGATATGGATTTATGGTACCGCAATGGCAGGTATTATTTATCTGAAATTAATCCGAGGTTTGGTGGGGCATATCTACATGCATATGGAGCAGGAGTTGATTTTGTCCGCTTAATTGAAAATAACGTTAAAGGGAAAGAAAATGAACCATGTTTCAATAATTATGATGATAATATTGCTATGTTGATGTATGACGGAGCAGTAATACAGAAACTAGGAGAGTAATACTTATTATAATCATTTTTGAAAGGATAATACGATGAACATTCTTTTTCTGACATTACTTGATTTTGATACATTGAATCAAAGTGGAATATACACGGATCTCTTACGCAAATTTGCTAGAGAAAAGCATCATATATATGTGATTTCACCTGCGGAGAGGCGAACAGGGAAAAGAACACAGGTCTTAAAAGAAAAAAATGCAACGATTTTAAAAGTAAAAATCGGAAATATTCAAAAAACAAATCTCATTGAAAAAGGAATTTCTACTATTACATTAGAGTACATATTTATTCATGCTATAAAAAAGTATTTCGCAAATGTTAAATTCAACTTAGTTTTATATTCGACTCCGCCAATTACTTTACAAAAGGCTGTTGAATATGTGAAAAAGCGTGATCAAGCTCAGACATATTTGCTTTTAAAGGATATATTTCCACAGAATGCAGTTGATTTGGGAATGTTAAAAAAGAGTGGATATAAAAAACTTATATATCGATATTTCCGTATCAAAGAGAAAAAGCTATATGCTATTTCTGATTATATAGGCTGTATGTCAGAAGCCAATAAAAATTACATATTAAAGCACAATCATGAAATTTCTCTACAAAGGGTAGAGGTTTGTCCTAATTGTATTGAAGTGCTGGATATGAGTATTGACGAAAACGAAAAAAAAAGGATGAGAAAAAAATATGAAATTCCGCAAAATAAAATAGTGTTTGTTTATGGTGGAAATCTTGGAAAACCACAGGGGATTCCTTTTTTAATTAAATGTCTAAAACAGTTAATTGATAATAAAGAGATTTTTATATTAATTGTAGGAGAGGGAACAGAATATAATCTGCTTGAAAAATTTTTTAATAAATATCGACCCCAAAATATGAAATTAATGAAGGAACTGCCCAAGGAAGAATATGATCAAATGATTGCATCCTGTGATGTAGGAATGATTTTTCTAGATCATAGATTTACAATTCCTAATTTTCCGAGCCGTTTGCTTAATTATATGCAGGTGAAACTTCCAGTACTAGCAGTTACAGATCCTAACACAGATGTAGGAAAGGTTATTGTTGATGGAGAATTTGGATGGTGGTGCGAAAGCAATGATATTCATAATGTCAATAGGTTAATAGAAAAAATAGCAAGTAATAAAAATGGATTAGGCTCTTTTAAAGAAGCAAGCTATAACTTTTTAATGAAGCATTATACTGTTGAAACGGCGTATAAGATTATAAATAATAAAATTAAAATGTGAGGAAATTATGAAAATTTTAGTTATAATGCACGCCAACAATTTGCTGTATGGAGCAGGAAAAAGTTTAGTCAATTGGGTGACAAATACAAATATAGAAATAGATGTCTTACGTCCCAAAGCTTTTCCGCGCAGTGTTAAAGAGGAAGTGATTAGGCAAGGCTTCGGGAACAATGTGAAAGAAATTTATACCATGTGGCTTCCTTTTAGTCGGTGCTATTCTGGGAGAATGCACGTTTCTAAGTTGGGGTTTTTATATCAAAAAATGAATAATATTTTGTGGAGAATGAATAGAAAAAAAGTGAAAAACCTCATGAAAAAATACGATAAGGTATATTTGAATTCCTTAGTCTTGTGGCCTTTGATTTCCTCAAAAGGTAATTACTATATACATATAAGAGAGGTGTTCGAAGGAAGTAACAGACTTTTTAAAGAAGTACTTAAATCTTTAAGAGATGCAAAAGGGATAATATATATAGACCATGCAACATATGAGGTGTTTAAAAATTACAATTTAAAAAATGAAATAGTATTAAATAATCCGTTTGATATGAGAAATGTCAAATTTATTCAAAAAGATAAAATTAAAAAGAACTTAGAGCTAAAAGAAAATAAAAAAATATATTCCATAATTGGCATGATTTATGAGCAGAAAGGAGTAGAGTTTGTTATAGATGGTTTTGTAAAGGCCGATATAGATGCCTACTTATTAATTGCTGGGAAGAAAAAAGGACAATATGCTCAAAAATGCATAAAAAAGGCGGAAAAATATAATAATATTATCTTTTTAGGAGAAATAGAAGATATTAATAAAATATATGCGATTTCAAATGCGGTTATTCGTGGAGAAAAGTTCTTTTGCGTTGGGCGTACGATTTATGAAGGATTATATTCAGGAAATGATGTGATTATTCCAGGGAATGAACAAGATATAGAGCGTTTACCCAATATAGAAAAATGTAAAGAGAATATTTATTTCTACGAGCCAAGAAATGTAGAATCTTTCGTTGAAGCTTTAAAAAAAGCCGAAAAGAAAAAAGAGGGACGTCGAATTTACATATCAAATGTGGAAGAGTATACAAATAAAATTTTAAAATTTATGGAGCTAAATAATGAATAGAAAAATTGTGTCTATATATAACATAGTAATTTGCATATCAGTTATAATCTGTATTTTTTCGCTGATTAATAACTCCACTTCCATATTAGTAATTGATTTGGGAATAGTTACAATTACTATATTATGTAAAACTTTTCAAAGTTTAGAGAAGAATATCGGACTTTTCTTTTTTGAGGTATTTACAATACTTTTTTTGAGTGGTTCAGTATTTATGAATTTTTTTGTGGATAAAAATACTGGATTAGAAAATTTATTTAGTAGTAAAATAATTTTTCATACTATTTTTTGTTTATATATAAGTCAGATTGCCTTGTATTTGGGATATCAAATACAGGATCTTTTGGTGAAAAAGAAAAATATAACTTCTAGTATCATCAGTTTAGAAAAAATGAAACTAATTGAAACAACAAGTATGTTGTGTTTGGTGATTACAGTTATACCTAAGATAGTAGTAGAAATAGAAAGAAGTAGAATTATAAATAAAATAGGATATGTTGAAAGCTACTTAGGGTATTCCAGTAGTATTCCTGGCTTTATACAAAGAATTGCACAAGGTTATAATTTATTTTTTTGGTTATTTCTTTGTACAAAACCGTCTAAAAAAAAGACATTTTTCGTTTTGGGTATAAATATTCTAATTGCATTAATATCACTTAGAAGCGGGAAACGAAGTTCTTTTATCTTACCGTTAGTCATGACAATAATTTATTTGTTTTATCGTAATAAAGATGAAAAAGATGGGAAAATTTGGATAAAAAAAAGATGGATACTTTATGGTGTAATCCTAAGTCCTTTTATTATTGCAATTGCACAACAATTTACTTATATAAGATTGAATTTATCGGCAGATTATTCGATTGTGCAAAATGTTAGAAAAGCATTTGAAGAATCAAGTGTAAATATAATATCTTATGGAAAAGTGTTAGATGACATTATACCTGATAATGGATATACATTCGGAATGCTCTGGATGGCTTTAATCAGGAATCAGTCAATATTTGGGAAATTATTAGGAATTGAACCTCTTGCTAATCAAACGGTTGATATGGCATTGCAAGGTAATTCATTTGGACAGACTATAACGTATTTAGTGAACTCTAATGTATATTTTAGAGGTGGTGGACTTGGTTCTTGTTATATAGCAGAAGCCTATAAAGATTTTGGTTATATTGGAATTATATTTTTTAGTATTTTAATAGGAATGTTACTGTTTAAATTTTCAAATAGTAATAGTCAAAATGTTTATTTGTTATGCTTTATGTTTATTATGCAAAGTAATCTTTTATTGGCACCCCGCGATGCTGTGTTTGGGTTTATTTGTAACACATTTACCATAACAAATTTGTTGTATATATTTATTTTTTGGATTTTTATAGAGCTGTACAGTAAGCGATATAAATTTAGAGGAGATAATCGATGAAAATTTATTTGCTGGCTAATAATTTTCCGTTTGGAAGAGGGGAGACATTTATTAAAGACGAGTTAGAGTCAATAGTGTTTAGCCAAAAGGAAATAAGTATATGTCCACTTGAATATAAAGGAAAAAAAAAGGAGACTGAATATAAAAATGTGGTTTTAACACCTAGTTTAAAACAAAAAGATTGGTTAGCTATTTTGTTTAATTGCATACATTGCAGACCATTGCTAAAAGAGATAAGGAGTTTAGTCTATTCAAAAAACATTCACTTAAATACTATTAAAAGAGCAATAGTGTTTTGGGTCTTTGCTAATATCAAAAAAAGACAAATAGAACTTATTATAGAACAGGAGAATTGTACAGAAAGCCAAATAGTATGTTACTCATATTGGGCTTCAACAACGGCATTAGCAATAGTGCTTCTAAAAAAGGATAAAAAGGTTTTGGGAATTTCAAGAGCACATGGAATAGATTTGTATGAAGAACGTCATAGATATGAATATTTACCGTTTAGATATGAAATATATACAAAGTTAGATAAAATTTATCTGATATCTAATTCTGGAGATAATTACATAAAAAACACTTATAATTTTTCAAAAAAAATAATAAGTGGAGTGAGCAGATTAGGGACTCAAGATTATGGAATTAATCTAGAAAATAGAGCTTCAAAATTAATTTTAGTATCATGCTCTAATGTTATAGAAGTCAAAAGAGTAAGTTTAATATTAGAATGTTTAGCAAGAATAGAAAACATAGAAATTGAATGGAATCATTTTGGAGCTGGAGACCTTTATAACGAGCTAGAAGATAAAGTTAAAAAATGTAAAAATAGTAACTTAAAATGTAATTTGTGGGGATTTCAAGATAATGAAAAAATAATGGATTTCTATCGTAATAATCCTATAGATATCTTTATTAATGTTAGTACTAATGAGGGAGTACCTGTATCTATAATGGAAGCTATATCATTTGGTATTCCGATTATAGCCACAAATGTTGGTGGGACGAATGAAATAGTTATAAATAATATTACAGGATGGTTAGTAGATAAAGACAAGGTGGAGAAGGAATTGCCAGATGCTCTTATGGCTTACTATCAACTAAATAAAAATGAAAAAAATAAGATTCGGCATAGCACTAGAAAATTTTGGGAAGAAAACTTTAATTCAAAATGCAATTATTATAATTTTTATAAGGACATAAAGGAATTAGTACATGAAAAAATCGAGGATATTTAGCTCAATAAAAAATGTATCAGTATCTATGATGGAACAAATAGTTACAAATTTGTTGCTTTTCGTAAATAGATCATTTTTTATTTATTTTTTAGGTAACGAATTTCTAGGCCTCAATGGATTATTTAGTAATATTCTCACATTACTATCGTTATCTGATTTGGGATTTGGAATGGCTATTTTATATTCCATGTATAAACCTGCAGCAGAAAAAAATTATTATAAAGTTGCTGCGTTGTTGAATTTATATAAAAAGATCTATCATATAGTTGGAGTATTAATGACCGGTATAGGTTTAGCGTGTACACCATTTTTACATCTTCTTATATCTGATTTGCCACAAATCAGAGAATTAAATATTATTTACATTTTATATTTATTAAATACAACAGTCACATATTTTTTTTCATACAAAAAAAGTATTTTAATTGTTGAACAAGAAGTATATATTGCATCTGTTATACAAATTGTAATTAGTGTGTTACAGAATGTGTTGCAAATAATAGGCCTTATTATTTATAGAAATTTTATTTTATATTTAATCATACAGGTAGTGTGTACTCTAGGAAATAATATAGCTATTTCATTATATGTAGATAAAAAATATAAATTTTTAAAGGATTTTAGCAATGCTAAAGTAGATGCTAATACTAGTGCTGAGTTGAAAAAAAATGTTTTCGCAATGTTTCTAAGTAAAATCAGCTCAGTTGTGGTTACCTCTACATCAAATATTATGATTTCAAAATTTGTTAGCACAGTAATATTAGGATACTACTCAAATTATTTACTTTTTGTAAATTTAGTACGAACTGTTATAACAAAGATTTTCGAGGCAATTACGGGAAGTTTGGGGAATTTTGTTGCAGTGAAAACCAAAGAAGAATCAAAAGAAACATTTGAGAGGTTATGGTTTGCTAATTACTGGTTAATTGCATTTTGTTCAGTATGTTTTTTTATATTGATAAATCCATTCATAGAAATATGGATAGGTAAAAAGTTTTTATTAAATGAGGGAATTGTTTTTTTAATTGCATTTAATTTGTATATGAGGTACATAAGAAATACTCAATTAGCTTACATTGATACATATGGGTTATATTGGAATATAAAAATAAAGTGTATTGCAGAGGCAGGTATTAATTTAGGAGTGTCGCTTTTATTTGTTCTCCCTCTAAGATTAGGAATAATTGGGATTCTCTTAGGAACTACCATAAGTAATTTTTTGACTAATTTTTGGTACGAGCCATATATCATATATAAAGAAAAGTTTGAATCAAAAATTAAAGAATATTTTAAACAATTTGCGATATATTTTGTTTTAATGATTATTGTTGGAACGATTTTATGGTTTGTATGCAGACAGATACCTGGCAATGGAATTATTAGCTTTTTAGAAAGACTTTTAATATGTGTTTTTGGATTTAATGTGATTTACATCGGCATTTATAAAAAAAATAAAAATTTTATTTACTATGAAAATTTATGCAAATCTTTCTATAAGAAAATAAAGAAGAGAGGATGATATCTTTACATGGATTGTAAAAGAATCTTGGTCATTAGTCAAAATCCATTTGATGAATGCAGTAATAATGGAAAAACATTATTGTCTTTTTTTTCGGGTTATCCGAAAGAGAAAATTGCTCAGTTATATTTACATGATGGAGAACCGCTATGTAAAAAATTTGATAATTTTTTCCGTATTACCGAAAAAGACATTTTATATAATGTTTTTGGAAGGGATAAGAAGTGTGGAAAAAAAATTTCAAATCGTGTTTCAAAGTTAATATATCAAGAAAGTAAAGAAACTAAATGGAAAACATGGCCATTAATACGTTTAATGCGGGAAGTGGTATGGAAATTGCCTTGGAATAAAAAGGAACTTTTCCGTTGGTTGGATAAGTATAAGCCCGAGGTTATTTTTTCGACTTGTGGTGATACTTTATTTACATATTATTTAACAAGATTGATAAAAAAAAGATATCATTCATCTTTGGCAGTATTTATAACGGATGATTATATTATGCCACGTAAAAATATTGATATTTTTTGGCAATTTAAAAGGAGCCTTATAAAAAAGAATATCAAAAGAATTTTAAAAGAAGCTAACTATTTTTTTACAATTTCAGAGGTTATGTGTGCTGAATATCAAAAAATTTTTCAAAAAAAGAGTTATGTGATTATGAATATGGAAAAGATCACAAAGGTACATGTTCCATCCAAACATAGTGATCTAGTATTAGTTTATGCGGGAAACTTAGAGTATAATCGGGATAAGGTATTAGTAGAACTTAGTAAGATTATATATCAATTCAATTTAGAAAATAACAGAAAAGTTAGACTGGAAACTTATACTAACTCGAACATTACAGAAAATTTAAGAGAAAAACTTTGTCTGGGAGAAAATAAATATGGTGGGAAATTAGCAAAAAAAGATTTGGAAGTTAAGTTAAATGAAGCGGATATACTTGTTCATGTAGAGGCTTTTGATAAGAAAAACATTTATGATACAAGATTTTCAATTTCTACAAAAATATATGAATATCTATCTTTAGGAAAGCCAATTTTGGCTATTGGTCCAGAAAATATTGCTTCTATGCAATTTTTAAAAGATACGGCTTGTTGTATAAATGATCCAAAGTATATGGGGAAAATATTAAATGTTATTTTATCTGATGAAAAAAAGCGTAAGGTGCTGGCAAAAAAATCTGAAGAGTTATTTAATGCTAAAAAACAGGTCAAAGAGGACTTTTGGAAGATTTTGAATGGGTAAATAGTTTAGTAGTGAAATAAATAATATTTATATTAATTTTATTAAATTGGAAAGGGGGAGACATTGTAAAAGGCAATGTCGAAAAAAAAATGAAGGAAGGATTACTGAAAAAAATTAGTTCCAAAGAAATCAAAGTAGGAGTTGTTGGCTTGGGATATGTAGGCTTACCGCTTGCGGTAGAGAAAGCAAAGGCAGGATTTAAAACAATAGGTTTTGATGTGCAGGAAGAAAAGGTAAAATTAGTAAATGAAGGTCATAATTACATTGGAGATGTAGTAGATAGTGATTTAGCAGACTTGGTCCGTAGTGGAATGTTAACAGCCACTACGGATTTTAGTTTTGTTAAAGATGTAGATTTTATCGCAATTTGTGTGCCAACACCATTGGATGCACATCAACAGCCAGATATTAGTTACGTTTGTTCATCTACAGAAGCAATTTCAAAATATTTGACTAAAGGTACTATGGTCGTATTGGAATCAACGACATATCCCGGGACGACGGAAGAATTGATCAAACCGATTTTGGAAGAAGGATCAGGGTTGAAATGTGGAGAAGATTTTTATTTAGGCTTCTCACCTGAGCGGGTAGATCCAGGTAATTTAATTTACAAGACAAAGAATACTCCGAAAGTAGTGGGAGCAATTGGAAAAGATGCAACTGAAGTGATTGCAGCAATGTATAGAGCTGTATTAGAGGGAGAAGTGTATGAAGTATCCTCACCAGCAGTTGCAGAAATGGAGAAAATTCTCGAAAATACATATAGAAATGTAAATATCGGTTTGGTTAATGAACTTACAATGCTTTGTCAAAAACTGGGGATCAGTATGTGGGAAGTTGTAGATGCTGCAAAAACAAAACCATATGGATTTCAAGCGTTTTATCCAGGACCAGGACTTGGTGGACATTGCATTCCATTAGATCCATATTATCTATCTTGGAAAGCTAGAGAGTATGGGTTCCATACGTCCATGATTGAAAGTTCTATGATGATTAATGATCAAATGCCGGAATATTGTGTAGAACGTGCAAGTAAAATTTTGAATAGACAAATGAAGCCTATGAAAGGCGCTAAGATACTTGTTTTAGGAGTGGCTTACAAACAGGATATTGATGACTATAGAGAGAGTCCAGCTCTTCGCGTTATCGAAATTTTAAAAAGAGAAGAAGCAGATGCTGATTTTTATGACCCATGGATTGCTGAATATAAGTATAAAGGAGAAAAAAATCAGGGAATAAAGGAAATTAATCCAGAAATCATTGCATCTTATGATCTTATAATGATTACAGCAGCTCATAGTAATGTCGATTATGATATGATTCAAAAAAATGCATTAGCAATATTTGATACAAAAAATGTAATGAAAGCAATAGAAAATAGAGAAAATATTGAAGTCCTTTAGGGCTTTTTTTATTTGGAGGAAATGAGATATGAAATATGCATTAATTGGATGTGGAAGAATTGCAACCAATCATATTAAAGCGGTTATTAATAATAATTTAGAATTGGTGGCTGTGTGTGATGTGATACCGGAGCACATGGAACTATTATTAGAAAAGCATGACTTAAACAAAACTACTTCGATTAAAAGGTATACCGATTATAAGAAAATGATAGAAGAAAATGAATTAGAACTTGTCGGCATTGCTACAGAGAGCGGTATACACGCTGAGATTGCTTTGTATTGCATTGAGCATAATATTAATGTAATTATCGAAAAACCAATGGCTATGAGTATAGAAGATGCAGATAAAATTATTCAGTTGTCAGAGGCAAAAGGAGTAAAAGTATCAGCATGTCATCAAAATCGTTTTAATATTGCGGTGCAAGAAATGCGAAAAGCGCTCGAATCAGGAAGATTTGGGAAACTTTCCCATGGCTCCATTCATGTAAGATGGAATAGAAATAAAGATTACTATACTCAGGCACCATGGAGAGGAACTTGGGCACAGGATGGTGGAGCACTGATGAATCAGTGTATTCATGGTATTGATTTGTTGCGTTGGATGATGGGGGATGAAATTGAAGAGGTTTATGGAGTGACAAGACAACAATTTCATTGCTATCTGGAAGCTGAAGATTTGGGAATGGCAGTTGTAAAATTTAGAAATGGTGCAATTGCAACAATCGAAGGTACAACAAATGTTTATCCGAAGAATCTTGAAGAAACTTTATACGTATTTGGCGAAAAAGGCACAGTAAAGTTAGGTGGAAAATCTACTAATAACATCGATGTGTGGGATTTTTCTGATGAAACAGATGCAGATCAGAATAAAAAAGGATTGGAAGAAGTAACTAATAATGTGTACGGCAATGGTCATACCAGCCTTTATGCAGATGTAATTGATGCGATTAAAACCGATAGAAAACCATATGTAGATGCCAATGCTGGGAAGAATGCTTTAGAGTTAGTGCTTGCTATTTATCAAAGCCAAAAAGAAGGAAAGGCAGTTCAACTTCCATTAACAAAATTTGCAAGTGTTGATATGATGGGAGAATTTTAAATGGGTAATTTTTTTGTTCATGAAAGTAGTTATATTGATAAAAATGTTAAAATTGGAGATGGAACAAAAATTTGGCATTTTTCGCATATTCAAGAAGGGGCTGTAATAGGAAAAAACTGTTCGCTGGGACAGAATGTTAATATATCAAATAATGTAAAAATTGGTAATGGTGTAAAGATACAAAATAATGTATCGATTTATGAAGGTGTAGAATTGGAAGATTGTGTTTTTTGCGGACCATCGATGGTTTTTACAAATGATTTGACACCAAGAGCGAAATACCCAAAAGGATCTGCAAGATATAAAAAAACTATATTGAAACAAGGAGCAACTATAGGAGCGAATGCGACTATTGTTTGTGGACATAGCATAGGAAGATGGGCAATGATTGCCGCAGGAGCAGTAGTTACTAAAGATGTTCCTGATTATGCCTTGATGGCAGGAGTACCAGCAAAGCAAATTGGTTGGGCATGTGAATGTGGAATGAAACTACAAGATAACTATGTATGCCCATCTTGCGGAAGAGAGTACAAAATAGAAGATGGAATTATGAAAGAAAAGAGGCAGATAAATGCAATTTAGAGATTTAAAAACCCAGTATCAGCATCTGAAGCCCGAGATAGATGCAGCTATTGCAGAAGTTTTAGAAAATGCTAATTTTATTAGTGGACGGCAGGTCGGAGAATTAGAAGAAGAATTGGCACGGTATGTAGGGGTTAAACATTGTATTACATGTGGAAACGGAACAGATGCTTTGTCGATGATGATGATGGCTTGGAATATAGGAAAAGGGGATGCGGTATTTGTACCAGATTTCACTTTTTTTGCATCAGGAGAAGTAGTTTCTTTTGAAGGGGCTACTCCAGTTTTTTATGATGTGTGTATGGACACTTTTAATGCCGATGTAACATCACTAGAAAATGCTATCATTAATGTTTTGAATGAAGGGAAGCTTACACCACGAGCTATAATCGCAGTAGATTTATTTGGATTGCCGGCAAACTATATAAAATTAGAAGAAATAGCAAAAAAATATAAATTGCTATTATTGGAAGATGGAGCCCAAGGATTTGGAGGAAAAATAGGAGAAAGAAAAGTGGGCAGCTTTGGAGATGCAGCAACTACGTCTTTTTTCCCGGCTAAGCCTTTGGGGTGCTATGGCGATGGAGGAGCTATATTTACAAATGATGATAACATAGCAGAATTATTAAAGTCCATCCGGGTACATGGAAAAGGCAGTTTTAAATATGATAACGTGCGAATAGGGTGGAATTCACGACTAGACACTTTACAGGCTGCGATTTTAAAAGTGAAATTTAGGGCATTTAGAGAGTATGAATTAGAAGAAGTAAATAGAGTTGCGGATACTTATAGAAAAGAGTTAATGGGAGTTGTAAAGATTCCTGTTGTTAGAGAAGGGTTCTACTCAAGCTGGGCTCAATATACATTACAACTTTCATCAAAAAATGAGCGGGATCAAGTGCAGGAAGCTTTGAAAGAAAAAGGCATTCCAACAATGGTTTATTATCCAAAACCAATGCATCAGCAGGTGGCGTTTTCGGGTAATAAAATGTACGTTGAATGTCCAAATACAGAAAAGCTGTGCGATACTGTTTTATCATTACCAATACATCCATATTTGTCACATTCGGATATACAGGAAATAGCAGTGGCAGTTAAGTTGGCAACAAATAAAAAGAATTGAGGAAAGTTTAGGATGAATCAAAAAAGTAATAGATATGCACAAATAGATGTACTGGAATTTGTGTTTGCTATTTTGATTGTATGTTTGCATATATCTGGGAATGATCAGAAAAGCATAGTATATATAATAGGGCAATATGTTGGACGAATAGGGGTTCCGTTCTTTTTTGCGGTCTCGGGATTTTTGCATATCAGAAAGTAAAAGCTGGCTCTCCGCGGGAGTATTTAAAAAGACAGGAAATAAAATTACTTCGCATATTTTCAATATGGACTTTAATTTATTTTCCTATTACTTTCCATTCTTCTTGTATTAATCATGACAGTAACGTATTAGTTGGTATTTTAGCATATGTGAGAGAACTGGTTTTTATGGCTCCTGCATATATGTGGTATCTGGTCGCTTGAATAATAGGTCTGATTCCATTCGTTTTATATGGGGTTTCGCATCTAACTCAATATACAATAGGGGCAAGTTTATTTTATATTTTGGGTACGCTCTTGAATGGCTACCGGACTATTACTGGTTTAGATTCTTTTGAGTTCTTTTATGATTTCTTTCTGACAAGTAGAAATGGTGTGTTTTTTACACCAATTTTTTTAGCTGTTGGAGCTTGGATCAATATCGCATATAAGAAACAGAAAATAAATGGAGTCTTACTTTGTATAATAACATATATTATATTTGTTGTAGAAGTTACTTGCGTAATACTTCATGTTCCAAAAGGGGAAGACTGCAGTATGTATTTTTCATTGCCTTTAGTAATTGGAACGTTGCTAGGAATAGTTTTAAATATTTCTGTTATAAAAGAGAACTGGATGACTAATTTTTTGAAAAGCGCTAGTTTAATTATATATTGTTCACAATATGGCTTCATTAATGTGTATAAAAAATTAATGGGAGATATTAATGAAGTGATGCTATGGATTACGGTTGTGATTTCAGGCTGTATATTAGCGTACAGTATACAAAAACTAAAAATAGAATTGAGAAAATTAATTATAAAACAAAAAGGAAAATAGGAGACGAATCATGTCACAATTCAACAACAAAACACTTTTAATCACAGGCGGTACAGGCTCGTTTGGAAACGCAGTTCTGGACCGTTTTTTAATGACGGATATTAAAGAGATCCGTATCTTTTCCAGAGATGAATTAAAGCAGGATAACATGAGGCACTACTATCAGAGAGAGTTTCCGCAGTACAGTGACAAGCTGAAATTTTACATAGGAGATGTGCGGGATATCAATTCTGTGAGAAACGCAATGCACGGGGTAGATTATATTTTCCATGCGGCAGCGTTAAAGCAGGTTCCGTCCTGCGAGTTCTTCCCGATTGAAGCGGTAAAAACCAACGTGATTGGTACGGAGAATGTTCTGACGGCGGCGATCGAGGAAGGAGTGAAAAAAGTCATCTGCCTTTCCACAGATAAAGCCGCTTATCCGGTAAATGCCATGGGAACAAGTAAAGCCATGATGGAGAAAGTCATTGTGGCAAAATCCAGAACTGTCGATCCGGAGAAAACGACGATCTGCTGTACTCGGTATGGAAATGTCATGTGTTCCAGAGGATCGGTCATTCCGCTGTTTATCAGTCAGATCAAAGAAGGGAAAGATCTGACTCTGACAGAGCCGACCATGACCCGTTTCATTATGAGCTTGGAAGAGGCGGTGGAACTGGTTGTGTTTGCTTTCCAGAATGCGCAGAGCGGGGATATCATGGTACAGAAAGCCCCTGCTTGTACAATCGAAGTCCTTGCAAAAGCAGTGCAGGAACTGTTCCATGCAAAGAATGAACTGAAAGTAATTGGCATCCGGCATGGTGAAAAGATGTATGAAACGCTGCTTACGAATGAGGAGTGCGGACATGCTGTAGACATGGGTGATTTTTACCGGGTTCCAGCGGACAAGCGTGACCTGAACTACGATAAATACTTTAAAGACGGAGATACAAAAAGAAATCCATTAACAGAATTTAATTCAAATAATACAGAACTTTTGGGAGTGGAAGCGGTTAAAGAAAAACTGCTTTCACTTTCTTATATTCAGAATGAATTAAAAGAATGGGAGAATCAGGTATGAAAATCTTAGTGACAGGGGCGAAAGGATTTGTCGGAAAAAATCTGGTCGCCTCTTTAAAGAACATCCGGGACGGGAAAGACCGGGTACACCCGATCAAAGGACTGGAGCATCCGGAAGACCTGACAATTTATGAATACGATATGGATTCTACGCCGGAAGAGCTGGACGCCTATTGTCAGGATGCGGATTTCGTCTTCAATCTTGCGGGAGTGAACCGTCCGAAGAATGACGAAGAGTTTATGAAAGGGAATTTCGGATTTGCGTCTATGCTTTTGGATACGCTAAAGAAATACGGAAACAAGGCTCCGGTTATGCTTTCCAGCAGTATCCAGGCAAGCCTGACGGGGCGATATGTGGGAAGTGAATACGGAAAAAGCAAGCTGGCTGGAGAAGAGTTGTTCCAGAAATACGGCGAAGAGACAGGAGCAAAAGTCCTGATCTACCGTTTCCCGAATCTGTTTGGGAAGTGGTGCCGCCCGAATTATAATTCAGCGGTTGCGACATTTAGCAATAATATCGCCAATGGACTTCCGATCCAGGTCAATGACAGGAATACGGAATTGGAGCTTGTGTATATCGATGACCTGATCGAGGAGATGCTGTTGGCAATCAATGGGGAGGAGCATCGGGATGAGAAGGGATTCTGCATTTGTCCGGTGACATTCCATGTGACGCTGGGAGAGATCGTGGATCTTTTATATCAATTTAGAAAGAGCAGAAACAATCTATCCGTGCCGGATATGAGCGACGGATTTACAAAACGGCTGTATGCCAACTATCTTTCCTATCTGCCGACAGACGGATTTGCCTATAAGTTAAAGATGAACAAGGATGACAGAGGAAGTTTTACAGAGATCCTCCGGACGAAAGACCGTGGACAGGTGTCCGTCAATATCAGCAAACCGGGCATTACAAAAGGGCAGCACTGGCATCATACAAAGAATGAAAAATTCGTAGTGGTATCCGGAAGGGGTCTGATTCAACTTCGTAAAATCGGAGAAGATGAAAATGGAAATCCATATCCGATTTTAAATTATGAAGTTAGTGGGGACAATATTACAGTGGTGGAGATGATCCCAGGATATACGCATAATATTATCAACCTGTCAGAGACAGAAAATCTGGTGACAGTAATGTGGGCGAACGAACCGTTTGATCCAGAGCATCCGGACACTTTCGGAGAGCCGGTGTAATAAATCATTGTCACTTGGAAAGAATAAAAAAGAACAGTATCTGGAATCTTTACAATCTGTTTTACGAGTGTTATACTTGGAAAAACAGAAAGGGGGATTATCATGAATTATGCTCGTATTTCAGACCAGCCTTTTGTTACAGCAAAGGATTTAACTGTCAGAAAGCTATTGGCAAAAGAGGTAAAAGCGAGAAGAGAATATATTCGCAATCATCAGTTTTCTATCAGTGTTAATCCTTCGACGCAGGAGACAGAATTACAGGTCATAAAGGAGTAAAATGAATCAAAAGATTACTGTTGTTCTTTATGATGCCAGCTTACAAAAGCTGGCATCGTCTTTCCATTCTGGTAATGATTAGCTTGATCGATTCTTACGAATTCCCGATTCATTAGACGACAATATTGGAAAAACATACGTTTTAGCGTCTGAAGATCGAAAAACTATTTTAGGATATTATAATCTTGGAGTAGGGTATATTGAACAGATTGTAGACGGTACTGTACGAAAGATTGGAGGATCTATCCACATTAACTGTTTCGCTTTAGATGAAACATACCAGGGGTTGCAAATTTGGAGCCTGAATGGTGGACAGATAAAATTATCTGATGTATTGCTTACAGACTGTATGCAGAGAATAGAGGATATAAGGCGGGATCATCTTGGCTTTACTTTTGTGATATTAAGTTCTACCCGGGAAGGTTATCATCTATATTTGCTAAATGGATTTGAAAAACTGGACGATGATATGAATTTTTCCATGGAAGAAACGGAAGAGGGCTGTATTCCCATGTATTATGCGATTGATATAGAATAGGAGAAAATATGAAAACAGATTATTCAGATATTCATTTTAAAGAAAATGGAAAACTAAAGTTATTAATTATTGTTGGAACCCGGCCAGAGATTATTCGCCTTGGAGCAGTAATCAACAAATGTCGAACTTATTTTGATTGTATTCTGGCTCATACGGGACAGAATTATGATTATAATCTGAACGGTGTCTTTTTCCGGGATCTGAAACTGAAAGATCCGGAAGTTTATATGGACGCAGTAGGTGATGATTTGGGAGCGACGGTGGGAAATATTATCAACTGTTCTTATAAATTAATGAATCAGATTTGCCCGGACGCACTGTTGATTCTTGGAGATACCAATTCCTGTCTGTCCGCGATTACGGCGAAACGGCTGCATATCCCGATTTTTCATATGGAAGCAGGCAACCGCTGTAAGGACGAGTGTCTGCCGGAAGAGACGAACCGCCGGATCGTGGATATTATTTCTGACGTCAATCTGGCCTACAGTGAGCATGCAAGAAAGTATCTGCATGAGTGCGGACTGCCCAAAGAGCGTATTTATGTAACAGGAAGTCCGATGGCAGAGGTACTGTATCAGAATCTGGAAGCAATTCAAAGTTCGGATATTCTGGACCGGCTTGGTCTGGAACCGGGTAAATATATGCTGCTTTCTGCCCACAGGGAGGAGAATATCGATACAGAGAAAAATTTCCGATCCTTGTTCACTGCAATTAACAAACTGGCGGAAAAGTATGACATGCCGATTCTATACTCTTGTCATCCACGTTCCAGGAAACGGCTGGAGGAATCAGGGTTTAAACTGGATGCACGTGTAGTGCAGCACGAACCACTGGGCTTCCATGACTACAATCATCTGCAGATGAACGCATTTGCGGTTGTTTCTGATTCAGGGACATTACCAGAGGAAAGTTCCTTTTTTGCATCTATCGGGAATCC
Organism: Sellimonas intestinalis; assembly: GCF_001280875.1. Taxonomy (GTDB): domain Bacteria; phylum Bacillota; class Clostridia; order Lachnospirales; family Lachnospiraceae; genus Sellimonas; species Sellimonas intestinalis. The sequence continues at coordinate 21,403 of NZ_LGAJ01000006.1, forward strand.
GTTCCCGGCAGTTTGTATCCGTACATCCACAGAGAGACCGGAGGCGCTCGACAAAGCGTGTTTTATTCTGGCTGGAATCGATGAGACTTCTTTGCTTCAGGCAGTCGATACGGCGGTCGAAATGGATCAGAATGGAGATCATGGGATTCCGGTTCCGGACTATGTAGAAGAGAACGTCAGTACAAAAGTAGTAAAGATCATTCAGAGCTATACTGGAGTAGTCAATAAGATGGTATGGAGAAAATTTTAATAGTGTAAATGAAAGAGTTTTTCCTCCTGATCCGTTCTGTATGTCTGAATCGCCACGATTTCCCAAAGAATTTTGGCCGGAAGACGGACATTTCCTGTAAAATCTGATATAATATTGTTACTTGGGGCCGGGACAAAAGAGATGGTTCCGGCTTTTTTCCGTTTTGCGGGCAGAGGCAGCAAAGCGCTTTTACCTGCGGAGAAGGGGTACGAAACAAATATTGAGAAAGGGAGTTAAGAGAGCAGAATCTCTTACAGAGAAGTGCGATGAAGAGTTTGTTAATTTTAGGTGCCGGTGGCTTCGGACATATGATCCAGGAGACAGCCTTCCTGTTAGGCTATGAAGATGTGGTATTTCTGGACGATGCAGTGAAGGATAAAGATGTTGTCGGAAAGTGCTGTGATTATAAAAGTTTTCTCGAGAAGTATGATACAGCGGTTGCGGCGCTTGGTGACAATAATATGCGTCTCTACTGGACGGAGAAGCTGATGGAGGCGGGATATCATGTCCCTGCGATCATTCATCCGTCAGCCGTGATCAGTCAAAGCGCAGTGATTGGAAACGGCACATTTGTGATGCAGAAGGCAGTTGTGAATACGCACACGGTCATTGAACATGGTGTTCTGATCAACAGTGGTGCGGTTGTAGACCATGATTCCTATGTGGCAAAAGGGGCTCATATCAGTCTGAACAGTGTCGTAAAAGCGAACTGCAATATTGCGGCAAAACAGAAAGTGGAGGCTGGTGAAGTGATTTTCTCGACAAGGCGAAAGATTGATGGCGTAGAGGATCGGGATCTGGAAGATGCGATCTATGCTTTTGGCTTTGGCCCGAGATGCAGTTATGTGAAGCCGTTCGGAGCAGGTCATATCAATGAAACGTATGCGGTCTATATGCCGGGAGAGGACGGGGATGAGCTATCTTACGTGCTCCAGAGGGTCAACAGTAATGTATTCAAGGATCCTGCGGGAGTCATGGAAAATATTTTCGGCGTTACCGAGTATCTGAGAAATGTAATCCGCAGTGAGGGTGGAGATCCTGACCGGGAGACGCTTGCATATATCAAGACGAAGAGCGGCGCCAATTATTTCGAGGACAGCGAGGGAGAGCCGTGGAGATGCTATAATTTTATTCCAGATTCCGAGTGCTATCAGCTTGTGGAGGAGCCGGAACAGTTTTACCAGTCCGGAAGCAGTTTCGGTCATTTTTTGAAGCAGCTTGGAGATTATCCTGCGTCCAAATTGCATGAGACGATTCCGGATTTTCACAATACGGTCAAGCGGTTTGAGGCTTTTGAAGTTGCTCTGAAGCGGGATTTGAAAAACCGTAAAGCGGGATGCCGGCCGGAGATCGACTTTGTGTTGAAGAGAAAAGATGACTGTGCGGTACTGGTAAGCCGGCAGGAGGACGGAACGCTTCCACTTCGTGTAACACACAATGATACGAAGTTAAATAATATCCTTTTTGATTCTAAAAGTGGAAAGGGTCTGTGCATTATCGATCTGGATACGATTATGCCAGGACTGGCGGCGAATGATTTCGGCGATTCTATCCGCTTTGGTGCGGCGACAGCGGCAGAGGATGAGAAGAATCTGGATCTGGTACATTTTGATCTTTCGCTATACGAGCTGTATGTGAAAGGATATCTGGAGGAGACAAAAGACGTCCTGACAAAAGAGGAGATCGAAAGTCTTCCTTGGGGGGCAAGGTTGATGACCCTGGAATGTGGCATCCGTTTTCTGACAGATTATCTCCAGGGAGATACCTATTTTAAAACCGATTATCCGGAACACAATTTGGTACGAGCAAGAACGCAGTTCCGTTTGGTCGACGAGATGGAACAGTGTTTTGAGAAGATGCGGGAAATTGTTCGGAAATATGCATAAATAATCAGAAAAGAAAGAACGGATCTTTTGCCGGCTGCCGATGTGGCAGAGGGGCAGAAGATCCGTTCTTTGCATTTTAGGAGATTTTTTCAGTTTTTAAAAAGAAGAAAAAGCCGATCAGGAACATGATAGCGAGAGAACCGACGCCGAGATTCATATTTCCTGTGAGCTGGCTCATAGCGGAGACAAGCGTGGTGCCGAGAAAGGACGCGCCTTTCCCGCAGATATCATAGATTCCAAAGTATTCTCCCGAACGTTCCGCCGGGATGATCCGGGCGAAATAGGAGCGGGAGAGAGATTGAATGGCTCCTTGGAAGATACCGACGCAGACAGCCAGGATCCAGAACTGATACTGCTCTTTTAAAGTGATACCATAAAGGGCAATCAGAAAATAGGCGCCAATGCAGATCCGGATCAGAACTGCGTTTTTATATTTTCCACTCAGCCGTCCAAAGAGGAGCGCTGCCGGGAAAGCGACAATCTGGGTTACCAGAAGGGCCAGGAGAAGTCCTGTCGTATCCAGACCGAGGGCGGTTCCGTAAGCGGTCGCCATATCAATGATGGTATAAACGCCGTCAATATAAAAGAAAAACGCAATCAGGAAGAAAAGCACTTTCCGGTTTCTTTTTAATTCTCCGAAGACGTGTCCGAGGCGGCAAAGGCCGGAGGATATCGCATGATGGTGTTCTTCAATACAGTGGATCTGGCGGTAGCTTTTCAGAAGAGGAACGGAAAAACAGATCCACCAGATTGCGATGAGGAGAAAAGCAATTCCCATGGCTGTTTTCATCGTAAGTCCCAGTGTCTCATAGAAGAGAGCCAACGCAAGGCTGGTGAGAAATGGAATACAGCTTCCGATATAGCCCCAGGCATATCCGCGGGACGACACTTCATCCATACGTTCTTCGGTCGTGACGTCAGTGAGCATAGAGTCATAGAAGATCAGACTCAGAGAGTATGCCGCCTTTGCCAGGATAAAGATCAGGAGAAACCAGATCCAGGAGCTTAAAAAACCAAGTACGATACAGCCGCAGGCTCCTGTCAAAAGGGAAATCAAAAAGAGCCGTTTCTTCCAACCACGGAAGTCGGAGATAGTTCCAAGAACCGGGCCAAGCAGAGCAGTGATAATGGTTGCGGCGGAGGTAGCATATCCCCAGAACGCAAGATAATTGACTTCTGAGACATAGGCGCTGGATGCAAGATAATTAAAATAAATCGGCATAATAGTGGAAACAAGGAGGGTAAAAGCCGAGTTCCCTACGTCATAAAAAATCCATTTCTTTTCCAGTGATGTTGTCTTCCATTTCATTGTGAAAGTTCCTCCCTGTCAGGTTGATAGCTGCTTTCCTCCTTTGGACTTAGAACCGGTATCTCCCTCCAGCCCGGTTTCGGCCCGAATGTGTGACGGAAATACGGTGAGAGCGGGACGCCTTTGTGCAGGAACCCCAGGTAGTTGGACGTAAGGGAAAGGCAGAGGGGAACGCTTGCTTCCATCAACTTGTCCAGTCTCAGATTGCTGTCCGTACAGAGCGGATTGTCCGTTTCATTCATCAGAAGTCCCCCTAAACTTTTGTATGTAAAGGTGGCATGGAGGGCGGCCTTGACCAGACTGCGGATGAGCCTGTCGGATGTGGTAAACAGGTCATTGTACCAGATCATGGAGGAAATGGAAGCTTCCACCTGCCTGATGCTAAGAGTCGGGAAAAAGGTTCGAATCACTTTTGCGCTCTCCTGGCTTGTCCGAAGATGAGAGGTCACTTTTGCGTGCAAAGGCCGCCGATGCTGCTTTAGGAGAAGATAGCGGTCAAAATTTGTCTCGATATCTGAGTGCGTGACAGGGTCTGTCGTAAGCTTTTTCTCGATGTAGCTGTGACAGACACTGTCCAGTGTAAAATGGCAGAGAAAACCCAGGATATAGGCGAGTCCGGCATTTTTTTCAGGCACTGTGGAACCGGAAAGAATCACGTCTTTGGCGCGCCGGAAAAAGGGAGCTGCAGAGACGTCGTGCATCCGGTATCCGGTCTGGCTGACACGGTTTTTCAGAGGGGCATAATAATAAAAGAACAGATCCGGACCGTGCAGACCGATCTCAAACAGGTCTTTATGAAGGTCAATCCGTTTTTTTATATCGGAAGGAAAATTCTGTTTCATCATTTCCCCGAAGGTGTAATGTGCATAGATGGATGGCATCTTATTACCTCCTGTATTTTGGTAGTGACAGTTACGGCTCCGGCGCCTAAAGGCACCGGAGCCGAGTTGCCAAGTATCGAAACCTGTCCGGATTTAGATTTCTCTTGTGTATGTCTTGAGCCATTCTTTCTCTTCTGTGTCCAGATACGGAGAAACTTTCTCATAGACGTCTTTATGATAATCGTTGAGCATTTTCTTTTCTTCTGCTGTCATCATATCCGGGTTGATGGCATCGAGATCCATCGGAATAAAAGTGATTGGCTCGAAATACATGAACTGGCCGTACTCGTTCTTCTCGCCTTCACAAGTGAGAAGTTCGTTCTCCAGACGGATACCGTGGCTTCCTTCAATATAGATACCAGGCTCGTCTGTGATAATCATACCTTTTTCAAATGGCTGGATTTCACCTGCGCGGAACTGCCATCTGAAACCTGCCGGACCTTCGTGGATGTTCAGAAGGTATCCGACTCCGTGACCGGTTCCGTGATTGAAGTTTAAGTTTCTGTCCCAGAACGGTTTTCTTGCGAGCAGATCCAGAGTCATTCCGGTGCAGCCCTTTAAGAAACGTGCGTTTGCAAGGGAAAGATTACTGATGGCAACCAGTGTAAAATGGTCTTTCATAATCTGCGGAACTTCTCCGAGCGCATAAGTACGTGTCACATCTGTGGAACCTTCATAGAATCCGGCCCCTGTATCAGTCAGGAAGAGTCCTCCCTCTTTCAGCTCTACATCTGTCTCAGGCGTGGAGGTATAATGAACAATGGCGCCATGTTCACCGTAGGAGCTGATCGGCTCAAAGCTTGGACGGATGAAATTGCCCTGCTCTGCGCGGAACTCGTCGAGCTTGTCTGAAGCGCTGACCTCAGTAATTGTCATTTTGCCGACATTTTCTTTCAGCCATTTCATAAATTTTACATGAGCGACGCTGTCTTTGATCTGAGCCTTGCGGATGTTTTCAATCTCTACTTCATTTTTGATTGCTTTGAAGAGGATCTCCGGATTGCGCTCTTCCACTTTGGCAACTCCTTCCGGAATATTGTTGTAAAGAGCGTAGTTCAGTCTTGCAGGGTCGATCAGCAGAACTTCATCTGAGGCTGTTTTTTTGATATCTTCGTAAATATCATTATACGGATGGAGGACCACGCCGTCTTTTTCCAGATCCGCTTTGATTTCACTGTTTAACTTAGCTTCGTTAATGTAAAGGTCTACTTTGTCCATGGTGATCACTGCATAGGACAGAACAAGCGGGAAGAACTCAATATCATTTCCACGGATGTTGAGTGTCCAGCAGATGTCGTCCAATGTGGTGAGGACATGAGCGGTTGCCCCTGCCTTTTTCATTTCTTCACGGATTCTGGAAAGCTTGGAAGCAACAGTCTCTCCGGTGTATTTCAGATTCAGAGCGAAAACCGGCTCCTCGGAAAGTACCGGACGGTCTTCCCAGATTTGGTCGATCAGATCGTACTCGTAAATAACTTTGCCGTTTTTCTGAGCAGCGATGGATGCGTAATCCTGTCCTTCTCCCATGGAAACGACGCGGCCGTCAAATCCGAGTACTCCGTTTTCAGGTAATGTATCAACCAGGAACTCATGGATCGTCGGAACACCTGGCTCACCCATCTTCATCAGCTCAACAGTGGAGCCTTCCAACTGTTTTGCGGCCTGGATGAAATATCTTCCGTCTGTCCAAAGATAAGCGCCTGTTTTTGTGATGACAGCGGTTCCGGCAGATCCGGAGAACCCTGTAATAAATTTTCTTGCTTTAAAATGTTCCCCAACATATTCGCTCTGATGGAAGTCCGCTGTCGGTACTACATAAATGTCGATTCCTTTCTCCTCCATAAGAGAACGCAGCTTTGCGATTCTTTCAGGTACATTCATAATAAAAACCTCCTATTTTCCGGCCATAAAGCCATTTCTCAAACAAACTCATTATAACACAAAAACAAGGGGAGAGTTAGTATTATTTTTGTGAAACCTGTGTTATACTTTCGTTATGAAAAATCAAAACCAAGAAGGAAAGGGAAGAATTATGGAGCACTACGCAAGGTCGATTATACCGGTGATTGAATACAACTATGAGAATTTTACAGCGCTGGAGAGGACGATTGCGGATTTTTTCATTCAGAACAAAAAGAAGCGGGATTTTTCCGCCAAGGCGGTCTCGGAGCGTCTGTTTGTATCAGAGGCGTCACTTTCCCGGTTTGCGAAGAAATGTGGATTCCGTGGTTATAGGGAGTTTATTTATCAATACGAAGATACGTTTCGGGAAAAAAAGACCAGACCCTTTGCGGATAATACGAAGCGGGTGCTTGACACATATCAGGAACTTTTAAATAAGGCATATAATTTGGCTGATGAGAAAAAGTTTCAGAAGATTGCGGGAATGCTTACGAGAGCGGAGAAGATTTTTGTGTGTGGGGTAGGAAGCTCTGGAATCGCATCCAGGGAGACGGAGCTTCGATTTATGCGGATCGGACTGAATATCAATTCTTTAGTGGATCGGGACATGATCCGGATGAGAGCAGTGTTCCAAAATGCGTCTTCCCTTGTAATCGGATTCAGTATGAAAGGGGAAACTGAGGAAGTGCAGTATATGCTCCGGGAAGCTAAAAGCAGAGGAGCGAAATGTATCCTTGTAACAGCCCGCAATAATCCGGACTGCCTGGAGTACTGCGACGAAATTATTCTCGTTCCTGCTCTCGACAATCTGGAATATGGGGATGTGATTTCCCCACAGTTCCCGATTCTTGTTATGATGGATCTTCTTTATACATATTGTCTGGAGGAGAATAAAGAGAGAATTGACGCTTTTCTGGAAGACACGGCTAAAGCGTTGAAAAAGTAGGAGGATAGAGAAAAGGGTATTGCGTACAGAAGAGTTTGGTGCTATGATAAAAAAGAACAAATGAATAAATTCTTCGGGGCAGGGTGTAATTCCCTACCGACGGTATAGTCCGTGACCCACGCAAGTGGCTGATTTGGTGAAATTCCAAAACCGACAGTGACAGTCTGGATGGGAGAAGAAAGTTTCAGAACATGGATCTCAGTACCCCGCGTGCTGGGATTTTTTCTATTCCTTTCGGAGGATTTACTGTATTTGTATCAATCATTCTGAAAGGGGAAATTAGCGTGAAACAAAACAACAGAACTTATTACTTTATTGTCACCGCAATGCTTTCGGCTGTTGCCGGAATCCTGATGTCTTTGGAATTTTCGTTGCCATTGATGCCGCCGTTTTATAAGGTGGATTTCAGTGATGTTCCATCTGTGATTGCCACCTTTTTGCTGGGACCGGTTTCTGGTATCTGTGTAGAGGTGATTAAAATTTTGATTAAGCTGATTACAGTTGGTACGACCACAATGTTTGTCGGTGAATTAGCGAATCTTCTGGGAGTCCTGCTGTTTATTTTGCCATTGTGGTTTTTGTTCCAAAAACTCGGTAAGACAAGAAAAGCCGCAGTCGTGGCGCTTGGAGTGACACTTCCATTTCGTATAGCCTTATCTTGTGTGATAAACGTATATATTACTTTGCCATTGTATGCTAAAGCTATGGGTGTTTCTTTAGATGAAGTGGTGCTTTCAGTAGGGGCAGTTAATCCTTTAATCAGAAATATACCGCTTTTTTTGGTATTGGCAACGATTCCGTTTAATTTAATCAAACTTTTATTGAACTATTTTATTGGTTATCTTCTTTATGACAGGCTGAAATCACTAAGCGTTGATAGAAGAATGGAGGAAAGAGTATGATACGAAATTATCGAGATCTGACACGGCTTGAGATGGAAGAAATTGATAAGGAGGAAACAATTATTCTGATTCCGGTAGGCGCATTGGAGCAGCATGGGAATCAGGCACCGCTAGGGACAGATGATATAATTGCGGAGGCTATGGTAGGCTATATCGGGAAAGCATTGGAAGAGGCTGGAGAGACTGATTTTCCGATTCTTGCGTTCCCGGTAATTCCAATAGGGTTAAGTACAGAGCATAAAAATTTCTGTGGCTCAGTTACATTGAAGCCGGATACCTATTATCATCTTCTTTATGATATTTGTGTAAGTCTGGCTCGCCATGGCTTTCAAAAGCTGGCATTTCTTATCTGTCACGGTGGGAATGCACCTATTGTCCAGATTTTAAGCAGAGAATTGAGAAGCGAACTTGGAATTTCTCCATTTATTCTCTCTTCCGGAGCGTTTGGACATCCAAAAGTGCAGGCTACCATCTCAAAAGGAAATATATATGATTTTCATGGGGGAGAGATGGAAACGTCTATGGTGATGGCGGTAGATGAATCTTTAGTGAAACTAGAAACTGCGGAGGCTGGTATACCAAGTGATTTTGTTGGGAACCAGACGTTAAAACCTGCGGGAAATGTAACCATCGGTTGGGTTTCAGAAGATTGGAAAACAGCGGAGGGCAAGCCGATTGGAATCGGTGGGGATCCATCCGGAGCAAGCGCTGAGAAAGGGCGTATCATTTTAGAAACGAGTGCGAGAGTACTGGTGCCGGGGCTGCAAGAGATCAGAGGATGGAAAGCATGACACTGAGCTTGGAAAATGAAAAGAAAGAGTCTTGACAAGTACCAGAGAATCGGGTAGTATTTGTCATAAGCATATAGAAGAAACAGGCAGAGAAAAGAAGAAGTAGCAACAGATCAGGTTCGTACAGAAAGTAACCGGCTGATGAGAGGTGCAGGAAAAGTTTGTTGTGAATACATCTTGGAGCTTCACACCGAAAGGGAAGTAGGCTGTGACGTCAGGCACACGTTACCGTGTCGGGAGATTTCCGGGGTCCTTTTGGATCAGGAGATGTCCTGTTAAGCCGGAGCTGTTCCGGGAATTAAGGTGGTACCACGAGTTTTCCCCTCGTCCTTTCTAAGGACGGGGGATTTTTATTTATAGGGACTGCGTTCTAATGAAATAAAAATATCCTGTGAGGACAATGAAATGGAAGTATGGGATTTGTTTGATGAGAACAGGCGGCCGCTTGGGAAACAGGCAGGCCGGAGAGAGCCGATAGTAAAAGGAGAATTTCATATTGTAGTAGTGGTATGTGTCATCAATGAGCAAAATGAAATCCTGTTGACGCTTCGCTCACCGGATAAAGAGAAATATCCGGGAACCTGGGAGAACACAGGAGGAGCTCTGGAGGCCGGGGAGGAAAGCCGTACTGCTGCGGTACGGGAGCTTTTTGAGGAGACCGGAATCCGGGTGCGGGAGAATGAATTGCATCTCCTGGATTCTCAGATGGAAGAAGCTGCGTTTATCGATGTCTATGTTGTCCGAAAATCTGTTCCGGTGGAGAAGATCCGGCTCCAGGAAGGTGAGACTGTGGATGCCAGATGGGTGAGCCTTGATGAGTTTTGCAGGCTTGGAGAGGAAGGGAAGATTGCGCCGCCGATCTATCGAAGGTTTTGCAGGCTAAAGGACAAGCTGGACGTATTCATCAGGGAGGAGTCAAGGAAGGAGCGATACCCGGCCTGCCGGGGAGAGAAGAGACAGGAATCAAAAAAGATGATTATCATTGGATGCAGCGGGAGTGGAAAATCCACTCTTGCGAAGAAGCTTGGCAGGATTATGGATCTTCCGGTTGTCTATCTGGACGCTTTGTCCTGGGATGCAGGATGGAAGCGCAAGCCTTTTGCGGAGTTTGACCGGCTTACGGAGGCGGAGATCCGGAAGCCGGAGTGGATCATGGATGGGAATTTCCCTCGGACAGTGGAGCACAGGATGGATGTATGTGATACTATAGTCTATTTGGATTTCCCACGCTGGTTCTGTATTCTGAGTGTGCTGAAACGAGTGCTGACGGGCTACGGGAAACCGCGGCCAAGCATGAATGAAGGATGTCCTGAGAAGTTTGATCCGGGATTTTTAAAGCGGATATGGAATTTTGACCAAAGAAGCAAAGCACACTATTACGGGTACATGAAAAAGCTTTCCGGCACAAAGCTGATTGTGCTGAAGACAAGAAAAGAAGTCAACCGATTTGTGGAACAGGCGGAAAAGGAAGGCAGGTTTATTCCGGGTAATTATCCCAAATAAAAGGAAGCAGAACAGAAAAGAGTTATGATATTTTGTTTTCTATCATAAATAAAAGAAAGAAGAGGTAAGAATGATGCAGATTTACGAAGAATTACAGGCGAGAGGTCTGATCGCCCAAGTGACAGACGAAGAAGAGATCAGAGAGCTGATCAACAATGGAAAGGCAACGTTTTACATTGGGTTTGACCCGACTGCGGACAGCCTTCATGTAGGACATTTCATGGCACTTTGCCTGATGAAACGTCTCCAGATGGCAGGGAACAAGCCGATTGCTCTGATCGGAGGCGGAACCGGCTATGTAGGAGATCCGTCCGGAAGAACCGATATGCGTTCGATGATGACGCCAGAGCAGATTCAGCACAACTGTGACAAGTTCAAAGAACAGATGAGCCGTTTTATTGATTTCTCAGAGGGAAAAGCGCTCATGGTCAATAATGCGGACTGGCTTCTGGATCTCAATTATGTGGATTTTCTGCGGGAAGTAGGGCCGCATTTCAGTGTCAATAATATGCTTCGTGCAGAATGTTACAAGCAGAGAATGGAGAAAGGATTAAGTTTCCTGGAATTTAATTACATGATTATGCAAAGTTATGATTTCTTCATGCTGTACCAGAAATATGGATGCAATATGCAATTTGGCGGGGACGACCAGTGGTCTAATATGCTTGGCGGTACGGAACTGATCCGCAGGAAATTAGGAAAAAATGCATGTGCTATGACAATTACGCTGCTTTTGAATTCCGAAGGTAAGAAGATGGGCAAAACCCAGTCTGGTGCGGTATGGCTGGATCCGGAGAAAACGTCACCGTTTGAATTCTACCAGTACTGGAGAAATGTAGCGGATGACGATGTACTCAAATGTATTCGGATGCTGACCTTTCTTCCGCTGGAGGAGATCGACAAGATGGATACCTGGGAGGGCAGCCAGTTAAACCAGGCAAAAGAGATTCTGGCGTACGAGCTGACAAAGCTTGTTCATGGCGAGGAAGAGGCCAGGAAAGCCCAGGATAGTGCGAGAGCGCTTTTCTCCAGCGGAAATGCCGCGGAAATGCCGACCTGTGAACTTACAGAAGAAGATTTTACAGACGGAAAGATTGATATTCTGACTTTACTTCATAAGAGCGGACTGGTGCCATCCAAATCTGAAGCAAGACGTGCTGTTCAGCAAGGTGGGGCAGCCGTAAACGGAAAAAAGGTGACAGATACATTCACTGCATATACGAAGGAAGATTTTAATGAAGATTTTGTCCTGAGGAGAGGAAAGAAAAATTTCCGTAAAATAGTGGTGAAATAATATGAATATGCTTATTATGATTATAGTATTGACAGCATTGTCGGGGATTGGAGGAACCGGGATCGGAGCGGCGCTTAGTTCCACAGTAAAGAAGAGCTCCAACAAGGCGATGAGCCTGTTGTTAAGCTTTGCGTCCGGAACGATGATCAGTATTGTCTGCCTGGACCTGTTTCACGATGCACTGGAGACTGGAATGTCTAAGGGCGGGATCGCCCTCTTTGTCATCATCGGTTTTCTGACGGTGTATCTGCTGGAGCGGGTGATGGATGAGAAGGCCAAGCGGGCCAAAAGCCGGATGAGCAGGAAGATGATGACAGCCGGGATTGCCATGATGTTTGCCGTAGCCTGCCATAATATTCCGGTGGGCATGACCATTGGGGCGTCCGCCATCAGTCATGGCGGACTGATTGGAAGTCCGGCCATGACACTGGCAGTTTTTATCGGAATCCACAATGTACCGGAAGGAATGGCAATCTGTGCGCCCCTTTTGGCAGCGGGTATGACAAGGGGAAAAGCAGTACTGTTCACCGCCTTGAGCGGAGCCGCAATTGTAGCCGGCGGCATCCTGGGGTACTGGATCGGCGACATGGGTCAGATGGGACTTGCAGTCAGCCTGAGCTTTGCATCCGGTGCCATGCTGTACGTGAATTTCGGTGAAATCCTGCCGGAGTCGAATGCCTTGTACAGAGGGAAAACACCCGCATTTTTCACGGTACTTGGTATCCTGCTCGGCATGATGTTTATGCATACACATTAATGATAAACAGAATAAGCGCATAGAAACAGTCGGCCAAAGAGCTTTTCAAGTTCTTCGGCCGGCTGTTTTCTTTTAGGTGGTTCTATATCATTATCCTGCCAGTTGTTATAATCAAAAAACATGTGTCTTGTCACATGTAAAAAAAGGGTGTATAATGCGGTGTAAATGAGTAAACAGACGGAGGAAACCGAGATGAGTTCTTTAACAGAAGAGATACAGATACTGAAAAAAGAGAAGCAGGCGATGATACTGGCGCACTACTATGTGCCGGATGAGGTGCAGGAAATTGCGGATGTGACCGGAGATTCGTTTTATCTGAGCAAGGTGGCAAAGGAGGCAGACGCGAAAATCCTTGTCTTTGCCGGAGTTTCGTTCATGGGAGAGAGCGCCAAAATCTTAAATCCCGAAAAGAAAGTGCTGCTTCCGGATCCGGCGGCGGACTGTGCTATGGCACATATGGCGGATGTAGAGAAGATCCGGGCAATGCGTAATCGATATCCGGATCTTGCGGTAGTATGTTACATTAATTCGACCGCTAAGTTAAAACAGTATGCGGATGTCTGTGTGACGTCAGCAAATGCGGTGAAAGTAGTAAAAGCCCTGCCGAACAAGCACATTTATTTTATTCCGGATCAACATCTCGGAAGCTTCGTGGCGGCTCAGGTGCCGGAAAAAGAGGTGATTCTGGGAGACGGGTACTGTCCGGTACATCACCAGATCACAGCGGAAGAGGTACGGCAGGCCAAAAAAGTCCACCCGGAAGCATCGGTTTTCGTTCATCCGGAATGTCCGAAAGAGGTGACAGAGCTGGCGGATTATGTAGGGAGTACGTCAGGAATTATCCGTGCGGTGGCAGAGGACGAAGCAAAGACCTGCCTGATTGGAACAGAGCTGGGAGTGTTATATGAACTGAAAAAGCAGAATCCGGAAAAGGAGTTTTATCCACTCCAGGCAGAGCAGTGTTGTTATGATATGAAGAAAGTGACGCTTAAGAAGATTCGGGACTGTCTTCGTGACGAGACGAATGAAGTCTATGTGGATAGAGAGGTCAGCGAAAAGGCAAATAGAGCGATGGAACTGATGTTACAGCTTGCAAAATGATCGGGGAGTGTACAGCAATGAAAACAATACAGACAGATATCCTGATTGTCGGGACAGGAGCAAGCGGCCTGTTCGCCGCTCTCCATATACCGGAAAACAAGAAGGTGTTGATGATCACAAAAGAAGAGGTCGAAAAAAGTGATTCTTTTCTGGCTCAGGGTGGAATCTGTGTATTGCGGGATGAGTCAGATTACGACAGTTTTATGGAAGATACGCTGAAAGCCGGACACTATGAGAACCGGGTGGAATCGGTGGATATTATGATCCGTTCTTCCCAGGATGTGATCCGTGAACTGATTGATTACGGCGTGGATTTCGCAAAGGAAGAGGGAGAGCTTGTCTACACGAGAGAGGGATGCCACTCCAAACCACGGATTTTATTCCACGAGGACATTACGGGGGAGGAGATTACAGGAAAGCTTCTGAAAGAAGCAAAGAAACAGAAGCATATCACGATCATGGAACACATGACGATGTTGGATCTGGTAGAGAAAAAACAGCAGTGCCATGGTGTGGTGGCGGTGGACAAGGAAGGAGAGGCATATTTTCTGAAAGCCGGAAATACGATTCTTGCAAGTGGAGGAATTGGCGGCCTTTATAAACATTCCACCAATTATCCACATTTGACAGGGGACGCTCTCGCGATTGCCATGCGTCATCATGTGGAATTGGAGCATATTGATTACATACAGATTCACCCAACTACCCTTTATTCTCAGCGATCCGGCAGGAGATTTCTGATCTCTGAGTCGGTGCGTGGGGAGGGAGCCAAGCTCTATGGAGCAGACGGAAAGAGATTTGCCAATGAAGTACTGCCAAGAGACCTTTTGACAGAAGAAATCCGAAAGCAGATGGAAAAGGATGGAAAGCCGTATGTCTGGCTGGATATGACGGTACTTGGAGAAGAAGTGATCAAAAGCCATTTCCCGCATATTTATGAGCATTGTTTGGAGGAAGGGTACGATGTGACGAAGGACTGGATTCCGGTTGTCCCGGCACAGCATTATTTTATGGGCGGAATTCATGTAGATCAGGACAGCCGCACATCTTTGAAGTGTCTTTATGCGGTGGGTGAGACAAGCTGTAATGGTGTACACGGTGCTAACAGGCTTGCCAGCAATTCTCTTCTGGAGAGCCTGGTCTTTGCAAGACGGGCAGTTTGGCATCTTTTGAACAATAAAGAGGCGGATACAGGAGAGGATTTGGAAGAGGTTGTTTCGTGTGCAAAAAAAGCATGGGAAGAGCTCCAAAAAGAGAAAAGTATTCCACAGCAGTACCGAAGGGAAATTCTGGAGGAAATAGAAAGGGTAAGGAAAGCAAAATGAACGAAATTACAATGAAATTAGTGGCGGATAAATTGATTATGCAGGCGCTTGAGGAGGATATCACAAGTGAAGATATCAGTACGAATGCCGTGATGCCAAAGGAGCAGATGGGGGAGGTTGATTTGATCTGTAAGGAGGACGGAGTTATTGCCGGTCTTTGGGTTTTTGAGCGGGTATTTACCTTGTTGGATCCTAATGTCACGGTTTCGCTCTCTGTCAAGGACGGAGACGAGGTAAAGAAAGGTCAGAAGATGGGAACTGTGGCGGGGGATATCCGGGTACTCCTCTCCGGGGAGCGTACCGCATTAAATTATCTCCAGCGGATGAGCGGGATCGCTACTTACACAAGAAGCGTGGCAAAACTCCTGGAAGGCAGTAAGACCAAATTGCTTGATACGAGAAAAACAACACCTAATATGCGGATCTTTGAAAAATATGCTGTCCGTGCGGGCGGCGGATATAACCACCGCTATAATCTTTCCGACGGCGTGCTGTTAAAGGATAATCATATCGGAGCGGCAGGAAGTGTCAGGAAAGCGGTGGAAATGGCAAGAGAATATGCGCCGTTCGTAAGAAAGATCGAGATTGAGACGGAAAATCTGGACATGGTAAGGGAAGCAGTGGAGGCAGGGGCTGACATTATCATGCTTGACAATATGTCCCCGGAGATGATGCGGGATGCGGTAGACTATATTGACGGGCGCGCCAAAACGGAATGTTCCGGCAATGTGACAAAAGAAAACGTTGCACAGCTTGCGGCAGTAGGTGTAGACTATATCTCAAGCGGGGCCCTTACCCATTCGGCTCCGATTCTGGACATTTCACTGAAAAACCTGCATCCGGCAGCATAGGGACCGGTGCCGGGGAAAGGACGGAACAGTATGGATGGAGAATTTCGCAGACAGCAGATTTTAAAAGAGATACAGCAAAGTGGGACTCCGGTATCCGGGAATAAGCTTGCCGGAAAATACAGCGTCAGTCGTCAGGTGATTGTGCAGGATATTGCTATTTTGCGGGCTGCCGGAAATGATATTGTTTCTACCTGCAGGGGCTATGTCTGCCAGAAAAGCTCATATGCCAGACGTACGATCCAGGTACGGCATACGGACGATGAGATCATGGAAGAGCTGAACGTGATTGTAGATTTCGGGGGAACGGCGGAGGACGTATATATTCACCATAAGGTTTACGGAACGCTCCGGGCGGCACTGGGGATCCGTACGAGAAAGCAGGTACAGGATTTTGTGGAAAAGATCCGAAGCGGACAGTCCAGTCCGCTGAAAAATGTGACAAGCGGGAGACATTTTCACACAATCAGTGCGGAGACAGAAGAGGTACTTGATGCGATTGAAGAAGAGCTCCGGAAACGGCACTTCCTGGAGGAGTGATTGGAAGATCCGGCAGGAAAAAGGTCAGAGGACATGGCAGGAAAGGAGAAGAAAACGATGGGATGGAGAGAAATCAAACCAGAAGAGTGGAAGGTAAACCCGTTCACTGCGATCGGGAAAGAGTGGATGTTGATTACAGCAGGTGAGAAGGAGAATTGTAATACGATGACCGCAAGTTGGGGCGGTATGGGTGTGATATGGGGAAAACCATCGGTTACGGTATATATCCGTCAGAGCCGTTATACGAAGGAATTTGTGGACAAAGGAGAGTACTTCTCCATTACTTTTTTTGATGAGAAATATCGCAATGCATTAAACCTTTGCGGTACAGTGTCCGGGAGAGACCGGGACAAGATTTCGGAGGCGGGTCTGACGCCATGTAATGTGGAGCAGACGGCGGCTTTTGAGGAGGCAAAGGTGATTGTTCTCTGTAAAAGGCAGTTCCACCAGGTTATGAGTCCGGAAGGATTTGACGTCAAGGAAAATGACAGTAAATGGTATGCGGACCGGGACTATCATACCATGTACATCGGATCCATAGAGAAAATACTTGTCAAAGAAGAGGAAACGTGGGACGTGTAATCGCCTCCGGGTTTCCATTTTATTCTCTGGACTCTTTTGAGGAGTCTTTACGGGAGCAGGCGTAGAAAATGCCGAAACTTCTTGACAATGCGAAAGACAGGGCTTAGACTAAAACAAGACAAAGGGGAGCCGGAGGCAGTCCGGCTGAGAGTAGGACCGTGTGTGTCCTTTACCCTGAAACCTGATCCGGATCATGCCGGCGTAGGGACCATATCTGAGAGATGGAGTGTTGGGGATAGTTGATTATCCATGATCCATAGATGAGAGGTGGCTCTGCCGGATTGTTCCGGCAGAGTTTTTACATTTTATAAACAACAGGAGGAGAAACAAATGAATGCAAGTGTAGCGATCCAATCCTTACCGGATGCGGCAAATGACGAGGAATTAATCCGTATTGTAGATGAGGTCATTGCGTATATCAAAAGTACGGGCCTGAATTATTATGTAGGGCCGTTTGAGACAACCATTGAGGGCGACTATGATGAACTGATGGACATTGTAAAGGAGTGCCAGCACATTGCTGTGCGTGCCGGAGCGCCGCACGTTGCTGCCTACATCAAAGTCAGCTACAGACCGGAAGGAGATGTGCTGTCCATTGAAAAGAAAGTTTCAAAGCATCACGAATAAATGCTGGTCTCTGGCGGCTATTGTCGTAATTCTTGTACTATGGCAGGCAGTGTCCGCAGGGGGATTGGTTCCGGGTTATATGCTCCCGTCTCCGGTGGAGGTCGTACAGGCGTTTATCAGCGAATTTGCACTTTTAATGGAAAATGCGAAGGTGACGCTTGCGGAAGCTTTCCTGGGCCTGCTGTGTGGTGTGGCGCTTGGTTTTGTGATGGCAGTCGTTATGGACAGGTTTGACCGGCTCTATCAGGCGTTTTACCCACTCATTGTGGTGACACAGACGATTCCGACGGTGGCTGTCGCCCCGCTTCTGGTGCTGTGGTTTGGGTATGAGATGCTTCCAAAGGTGATTCTGATTGTCATTGTAACCTTTTTTCCGGTAACGGTCGGGTTGCTGACCGGATTTCGGTCGGCAGATCCGGATATGATCAATCTGCTCCGCTCCATGGGAGCGGGCAGAATTCAGATTTTCCGGTATATCAAGCTTCCTCAGGCGATGGGGCAGTTTTTTTCCAGTCTTCGGATCTCCGCATCGTATTCCGTGGTGGGAGCGGTAATCTCCGAATGGCTTGGCGGTTTTAACGGACTTGGTGTATACATGACAAGAGTAAAAAAGGCCTTTGCATTTGACAAGATGTTTGCGGTGATTCTGCTGATTTCAGTCATCAGCCTGGTTTTGATGAAGCTGGTGGATCTGGCGCAGAGGAAATGCATGGCGTGGGAACAAACAGAAAGAGGAGAAGACAGATGAAAAAGAAAATCATTGCGATACTGATGGCAGGATGTATGACATGTTCACTTGCTGCCTGCGGTTCTGACGAGGGAGAAAAGGGAAAAGAGGGGAAAGAAAAAATTACATTTGTGCTGGACTGGACGCCAAATACGAATCATACTGGTCTCTATGTAGCGCAGGAGAAAGGCTATTTTGAGGATGAGGGACTGGACGTTGAGATCGTACAGCCGCCGGAGGACGGAGCAGACGCCCTTGTCGCTTCGGGGAAAGCGCAGTTTGGAATTTCTTTTCAGGATACGATGGCACCTGGAGTGACAGGTGAGGATATGCTTCCGACGACAGCGGTAGCGGCAGTTGTTCAGCATAATACTTCCGGTATCATTTCCAGAAAAGGCGAGGGCATGGACCGGCCGAAAGGTCTGGAGGGCAAAAAGTACGCTACCTGGGACGCACCGATCGAAAAGGCGATGATGCAGAATGTCGTGGAGGCAGACGGCGGTGATTTTAGTAAGGTAGAGCTGGTTCCAAGTACGGTGACGGACGAGGTTTCTGCCCTGGAGTCCAAGTCTGTCGATGCAATCTGGGTTTTCTATGCATGGGCGGGGATTGCTACTGAGGTGGCAGGACTTGAGACAGATTATTTTGCGTTTAGGGATGTCAACCCATCATTCGATTATTATACACCGGTTATTATCGGAAACAATGAATTCTTAAAGAATGAACCGGAGACGGCGAAGAAGTTTTTGTCTGCTGTAAAGAAAGGATATGAAGACGCCATTGAGAATCCGAAAGCAGCAGCGGAGGTTTTGTGCGAGGCATCGCCGGAGCTTGATAAGGATCTTGTCTTGGCAAGTCAGGAATATCTGAAAGACCAGTATGTTGCGGACGCTAAAAAATGGGGGTATATCGACCCGGACAGATGGAACCGGTTCTATAACTGGCTGAATGAGAATGGGCTGACAGAGACTGAGATTCCGGAAAATACAGGATTTTCTAATGATTATCTTCCGGAATAGCAAGGAGGAAACATGGCAGATTTAGTAGTGTCAGATGTGACAAAGGCGTTTGGAGAGAAAACGGTCTTACAGGATGTCTCCATTCGGATTCAAGATCACGAGCTGGTAAGCCTTCTTGGAGTGAGCGGCGGTGGCAAGACAACCCTGTTTAATGTGATCTCCGGTCTGCTTACTCCGGATCGGGGGCAGGTGCTCCTAGATGGGGAAGATATCACGGGAATTCCGGGGAAAGTCAGCTATATGTTACAAAAGGATCTGCTTCTTCCATACCGTACGGTGGAGGATAACGTAGCGCTTCCGCTTGTGATCGGCGGCATGAAGAAAAAAGAGGCGAGGCAGAAAGTAGCGCCGTATTTTGAGGAATTCGGTCTCTTGGGAACCGAGAAGAAGTATCCGGCGCAGCTTTCCGGTGGAATGAGGCAGAGAGCGGCACTTTTGAGGACGTATTTGTTTTCTGACCGTCTGGCGCTTTTAGATGAGCCGTTTTCAGCGTTGGATACATTGACGAAGCGTGCCATGCACCGCTGGTATCTGGATGTAATGGAGCAGATCCATCTTTCCACGATTTTTATTACTCACGATATTGATGAGGCGGTCTTATTGTCGGACCGGATTTATATTCTGGGAGGGAAACCGGGGCGGATTGTCGATGAGATCCGCATCGAAGAGCCAAGACCGAGACAGAATGACTTTCAGCTCACAGACCGTTTCCTTTTCTATAAGAAACGAATTTTACAGACGATCGAAGAATCAGAGGAGTAACATTCTCTGATTTTTTATATGCGACGATCCGAAGTCCGAGTCTATCAAGGAGCTTAGTGATCGCTTATAATACTGGAACGTGCTTCTTAATACTTCTTGTGATTCGCTTGCACTACATAGGATAATTAGAAACAATAATTATTATTAAATTTTTAATTTCCTATTGTCAAACATGGAAGGATATGGTATTCTGTGGTTAGTTTAAACTAACTAAAAGGAGGTTAATTATGTCATTAATTGGAAAAGAAATCAATGAATTTCATGTACAGGCTTATCAGAAAGGAGAGTTCCGGACGGTGACGAAGGATGATGTGCTTGGAAAATGGGCGGTATTTTTCTTCTATCCGGCGGATTTTACATTTGTGTGTCCGACAGAATTGGAAGATCTGTCTGAAAAATATGGGGAGCTTCAGAAAATGGAATGTGAAGTATACAGTGTATCCTGCGACACGCATTTTGTACATAAGGCATGGCACGATGCTTCCGAGAGAATCCAGAAGATCCAGTATCCGATGTTGGCAGATCCGACAGGATGTCTTGCAAGGGATTTCGGTGTGATGATCGAAAGCGACGGAGTTGCGGAGCGAGGCACTTTCATTGTTAATCCGCAAGGAAAGATTGTCGGCTACGAAGTGAATGACGGTAATGTGGGCCGGAACGCAGATGAGCTCTACAGGAAAATCCGGGCCTTCCAGTTTGTGGCGGAGCACGGGGACGAGGTGTGTCCTGCGAAATGGAAACCGGGGCAGGAGACACTGAAACCGAGCTTGGATCTTATCGGTCTTCTTTAAGATGAGGATTACCTATGGAATATACAAAACGATATGATACGGTAATTGTCGGAGGCGGTCCTGCAGGCCTGTCGGCGGCGATATACATGGCACGGGCGAGGTACAGTACCCTCGTGCTGGAAAAGGAGACTTTCGGTGGTCAGATCACAATTACCTCGGAAGTAGTCAATTATCCAGGCGTCCCCAAGACAAGTGGGAGGGCGCTCACAGAAGAGATGAAGCGTCAGGCAGAGAGTTTTGGAGCCGACTTTGCCAAAGCTGAGGTCTATTCGTTGGAACAGGAGGATGATGTATGGACGCTGCGGACTGGCATAGGAAAAATCCAGACATTCGGCGTTATTCTGGCGGTAGGTGCTAGTCCGAAGAAGATTGGATTTCCAGGAGAAGAGACATGGAAGGGGCGAGGTGTTGCGTACTGTGCGACCTGCGACGGAGAATTTTTCACAGGAAAAGAAGTATTCGTAATCGGAGGCGGTTATGCGGCGGCCGAGGAGGCCATGTTTCTGACAAGATACGCCAGTCAGGTACATGTCATGGTGCGGAAGAACGAGATGAGCTGCGCCAGATCCATTGTGGAGAAAGTGGAGCGCCATCCGGGGATCGAGCTACACTATGAGACGGAGATCCGCGAGGTATCCGGGGATAACCTGATGAACCGGGTCGTATTCTGGGACAGGCACAGACAGGAAGAAGTGGTCTACGAAGCGAAAGAAGGGGATTTCTTTGGAGTATTCGTCTTTGCAGGATACGAGCCTGCTACAGAATGGTTAAAGGAAACAATCGCCTTGGATGAGAAAGGATATATTCTGACCGGGCCAGATCAGCAGACAGACCGGATCGGGGTCTATGCGGCGGGGGACGTGTGTATCAAGCAGCTCCGCCAGGTAGTGACTGCGGTCAGCGACGGAGCCTTGGCTGCCACCTCACTGGAGAAATATGTTTCAGTCCAGAGGGAAAAGCTGGGGCTTCCGAAGGTGCCTGTATCAAAGGAGAGCGAAAAAAAGCAATGTCGGAATGAAAAATCAGCCTCTGATGGGGATCAGAATATGAGTTCGAATATGACGTCAGATGTGGATTTGGATGGCCGGAATTCTGGGAAGGATAGAGCCTTTTTTGAGCCAGCGTTAAGGGAACAGATGCAGAGCCTGTTTGAACGGTTTGAGGCCCCGGTTAAAGTTGTCGGAAAGCGAAAAGCGGGTGACGCGCTATGGGAGGAGCTGGATGGATTTATGCGGGAATTGGTCTCCTTTGCGAATCCGGTATGGTATGAGATTGAGGAGGAAGAAGGGGAGAAGCCTTCCTTAGAGATCAGAAAGGCGGATGATACCCGCACCGGAATTTCCTTTTATGGCGTTCCAGGAGGGCATGAAATCAATTCTTTTCTTTCGGCTCTTTATAATACGGCAGGCCCGGGAAAGGAAATTTCCGGGGAACTAACAGAGAAGATCCGGGGACTTCCGGACTGTGATCTCAAGATCTTCGTCTCACTGTCCTGTACCATGTGTCCGGAGGTGGTGATGGGAGCGCAGAAGATCGCCTCTTGTCATCCAGGGATCAGTGCCTCAATGTGTGATCTTCGATATTTCCCGGAGGAAAAGAAACAGTACGGAATCCTAAGCGTTCCTTGTATAGTGATCGACGGTGAAACAGTATTCTTTGGCAAAAAAAACCTGGAACAACTTGTAAAAGAACTAGAAACAAGGAGAGACAGGGGCGGGGAATAATGCGGCATCAATTTTGCGGCAAGAATATAGAACGAACAAAAAAGGACTCTTTGGGGTCCTTTTTTTATAGGTAGAAAGGGGGAGCGTTCGTGAGTTGATTGTTGATAAGAAGTCTGGTCTGAGGTAAGAACTTTGTCATTTTTATAGAAGCAGATAGAAAAAAATTGGTAACAAATCTGTAATAAAAAAGAAAAGAAAATAGTGAATTTATTAAAAAAATTACAAATATGAATATTATAAATAAAATTTAAGAATTCTTAAAAAATGTTTCCTTGACGGTCCCTATCCTGGGTGTTATTCTGGGAACTACAGTAAACGGGTACCCAAAATGAACTTACGAAAGAGAAATGGAAAAAGCTATGAATGAACACAAAAGAAGAACACGAAGCAGGGAGAGCAGAAAGAAACAATTATTTCTGCGGGTAGGGATCACTGTTCTGACTCTTGCTGTCCTGATATTCGGGGGGATGTATTACTACGTTTCTACACATCCTCTGAAGCTGAAGGGAGACGTGGTGGAGCAGGAGATGGGAGAGCCTTTTGACCCACAGGCATATATTACGAGGGTCTGGCTTGGAAGTCCAGGTGAAGTCAGCGTGCGGTCGGAAGTGGATACATCGAAAGAGGGAGATTATCCGGTTGTCTATGAGTGGAGAGACCACCGTGAGAAGGCCGTTGTGAAAGTGCGGGATACGACGCCGCCGACCCTTGTGTTGAAGGATTACAGTACGGATCTCGCCGAGGAAATTAAGCCGGAGCTCTTTGTGGAAAAGACCAGTGACATCTCCGATGTTTCAGTCCGCTTTGAAAAGGAGGATGACTGGAGCCAGGAGGGGACGTATACCGTAAGGATTCTGGCAGAAGATGCGAGCGGCAATCAGACCATAGAGGAAGCCAGCCTTACAAGAAAGAAGGATACACAGAAGCCGGAGATTCAGGGCGTGCAGAATCAGACGGTCAAGCAGGGAAAGAGCCTGGATTTTACAGGCGGAGTCTCCGTAAAAGATGATATGGATCCCAAGCCATCATTGGAGGTTCACTCGGAGCACGTCGATTTTGCTACACCAGGCATCTATAAAGCTGTGTATACCGCCAGAGACCGGTCGGGCAATGTGGAGGAGATCGTTCAGAAAGTGACGGTGGAGGCGAATCCGGAGTGGAATGAAAAGATCGTATATCTGACCTTTGACGACGGGCCGTCGGATAATACGAAGAAGATTTTGGATATATTAGATAAATATAAGGCGAAAGCTACATTCTTTGTTACAGGACATAATCAAAAGAAAAACGATATGCTCCGCATAGCGCATGAGAAAGGACATGCTGTAGGACTTCACACATATACCCACGACTATGCATCTGTCTATGAGTCGGAACAGGCATATTTTGATGATTTACAGAAAATTTCTAACATGGTCGAGAAGGTAACGGGAGAAAAGTCCCGGTTGATCCGTTTCCCGGGCGGTTCCAGTAATACCATCAGTAGGAAATATGCTCCGGGACTGATGACGAAGCTCACGAGGGAAGTGCAGGAAAAAGGGTACCAGTATTTTGACTGGAACTGTGATTCCACCGATGCAAGCGGAAATAATGTTCCGGTGGATAAGCTGATCGCAAATGCGACGTCTTCCCAGGCGAAGCATATCAATATTTTAATGCATGATACAGATGCAAAAGACACCACGGTGGAAGCACTGCCAAAGATCATTGAGCATTACCGGAAACAAGGCTATGCTTTTAGGGCGCTGACAGTGGATTCGTATGCGCCGCACCACCAGGTCAATAATTAAAGGAAGAATGTGGAAAAGGCAGGAGCCGTCCGGAAAAGATCCGGGCGGCTCTACTTTTTTTTGCGGACGGCAATATCTTGGAACTGGAAGTAGTCTGGGCGGTGGCGGGACTGGGTATACTCAAATTGAATCCCGTTGTCGTCAAAGGTTTGATTGGTGATGACGGCAAGACAGGTATAATCTTTCAGATCCAGGTACGTTTCGTCCGCCTGGGTCATGCGCTCCACTGTAATGGTTCGCTTACTTGTGGAGATGGAGATCCCCAGATCATTTTCCAGATAATCATAGACGGAATTGCGGGCGATTTCCGGGGTCAGATCTCTTACCTGCTCCATGCAGAAATAATTGTGATCCAGAATGAGCGGAATTCCATCCAAGTAACGCAGACGTTGAATGTAGTACAATTTGGTGCCGAAAGGGAAACCGGTCTTTTTAGAGATTTTTTCGTCGGCGGATAATTGAGAAAAATGAAGTACCTTTGTAAATGGAACCTTTTTGTTTCTTATGGCGGATTCGAGGAAGGACTCGATTCCTCCCACGGTAAAAGCAGCCTGATCCACGGGCTGGAAGATATTGCGAACGCCTTTTCCGTGCATTGGCTGCACATAGCCTTCGGCTGTCAGTTCAGCCAGAGCTCGCCGGACTGTATTCCTGGAACAATCATAGGTCTGTACAAGAAGATGTTCTGATGGAAGCAGATCCTGATAGGCGTACGTTTCGTCTTCGATTTTCTGTTTCAGATCGTGATAGATGATATCATACTTTGCTTTTGGCAATGTTTTGCACTCCCTTTTCTTGTTTAAACATCTTAAGATACAGTATAAGGACATTGGGATCAGAAAGCAAGTAGATTTTTAGAAAAATGATTGACATGTTTAAACAAGTGTGCTATATTAAAGTTGTTCAAACAAGTTCGTAAAAATAAATGGAAAAGGAGAGAGAAGCATGGCGAAATACGAGAATGACGTGAAGCAGCTTTTGAAGCTGATCGGCGGCAAGAAAAATATCCAGGCTGTTTCACATTGTATGACAAGAATGCGTTTCGTACTTGTTGATCCGAAGAAGGCAGATGAAAAGGCCATTGAGGAGATTCCGGCAGTCAAGGGAACCTTCACACAGGCAGGACAGTATCAAGTTATCATTGGTAATGATGTGTCCGTGTTTTACAATGAATTTACTTCCTATGCTGGGATTGAGGGAGTAAGTAAAGAGGCGGCGAAGGCGGCCGCAAAGACGAATCAAAATGTAGTACAAAAGATGATGGGTGCGCTTGGTGAGATTTTCGCGCCACTGATCCCGGCCCTGATCTGCGGCGGTCTGATCCTAGGATTCCGCAATATCATCGGAGAGATCAATTTTTTCGAGAATGGAACAAAGAGTCTGGCAGATATGTATCAGTTCTGGGAGGGAACTTATAATTTCCTGTGGCTCATTGGAGAGGCGGTATTCCATTTGCTGCCAGTGGGCATTGTATGGTCCATCACAAAGAAGATGGGTACGACACAGATTCTTGGTATCATCTTAGGTTTAACCCTGGTATCTTCCCAGCTATTAAATGGGTTCAGTGTGGCGGACACACCGACGGCCGATATTCCGGTATGGGATTTTGGGTTTACCAAGGTAGAGATGATCGGTTATCAGGGGCAAGTTATTGCTGCCATGATGGCGGGATTTGTCCTTGTATACCTGGAGAAATTCTTTAAGAAACACTGCCCGGAAGTGATCAGTATGATTGTCGTACCGTTTTGTTCCCTTGTTCCGGCAGTTATCATCGCACATACCGTGGTAGGACCGATCGGTTGGACCATAGGAAACGCCATTGCGGATGTTGTCTATGGTGGACTGATGTCCAGCTTCGGATGGTTGTTTGCTGGGCTGTTCGGACTGCTCTATGCGCCGATTGTTATGACAGGGCTTCATCACATGACGAATGCCATTGACACCCAGTTGGTCAACACGTATGACGGAACGATTCTCTGGCCGATGATTGCGCTTTCTAACATTGCGCAGGGCTCCAGCGTTTTGGCAATGTCCATTCTTCAGAAGAAAAACGAAAGAGCACAGCAGGTCAATGTTCCAGCATGTATCTCCTGTTATCTTGGTGTAACGGAGCCGGCACTCTTTGGTGTCAACCTGAAATATGGATTCCCGCTGATCTGCGGTATGATCGGTTCTGCCATCGCGGCGATGATCTCTGTCGGATGCGGCGTGCAGGCATTAAGTATCGGAGTAGGCGGACTCCCTGGTATCATTTCCATCAAGCCGGAATTCTACCTGATTTTTTTGCTGGCAATGGCAGAAGCTATCGTTGTACCGTTTGTTCTCACGTTTTTTGTGGGAAAGAAGAAGCTCTCTAAGGAAGACAGAGGACTTGCGGCAAAAGGGACAACAGCAGCGACAGAGACGGTACTAAAAGAAGAAACAGCGGCGTCAGTAGACAAAGCCCCGGAAGAATCACTGACAGAAATAAAAGCTATCTTAAGCGGAAAGGTGATTCCGATTGAAGAAGTAGATGATGATGTATTCTCTCAGAAAGTCATGGGAGACGGTGTGGCAATCGAGCCGACCGATACGACAGTGGTAGCTCCGGCGGACGCGGAGGTCAGCATTGTCATGGCGGAGACCGGACACGCATGTGGACTGACCCTTGACAATGGGATGGAGATCCTTATCCATGTGGGAATCGATACAGTGGACATGGGAGGAGACGGGTTCAAGCTCCTTGTTGCTCAGGGAGATCATGTATCATGCGGAGCACCGTTGATTCAGTTTGAACCGGAGAAAATTAAAGCTGCGGGACATCCGACGACTACCATGTTGATTCTAACAGGAGAAGGAACTGCCCGAAATATCCAGATGAGAACAGGGCAGACAGCAGAGGCAGGAAAGACAGCCGTTATCTCATTTGAATAGAAAAATGAAGAAGAAAAGGGAGGAAAGCGCGTGATGAAAACAGCAGATTTTAAGAAAAGTACGGTTTATCAGATTTATCCGAAATCATTTTATGACAGCAACCACGATGGACTGGGTGATCTCCGTGGAGTGATCCAGAAGCTGGATTACATCAAAGAACTTGGAGCAGACTACATCTGGCTGACACCGTTCTTCGTATCCCCACAGAATGACAACGGATACGATGTGGAGGATTATTACAATATTGATCCACGTTATGGCACGATGGAGGACGTGGAAGAGTTAATCCGTGAAGCGGACAAACGGGGAATACGCCTGATGTTCGATATGGTATTCAACCATGTATCAAACCGTCACGAATGGTTCAAAAAAGCGATGGAGGGCGACCCGTACTACAAAAACTTTTTCTTCTTCAAAAAAGGCAAGGAAAACGGAGAGCCTCCGACCAACTGGGAGAGTAAGTTTGGCGGAAGCGCCTGGGAGTATGTGGAGAAATTCGATGAATACTACCTGCATCTTTTCGACGTGACCCAGCCGGATCTTAACTGGGACAATGAAAATGTCCGCAAAGAAGTGCAGAACGTCGTGCGTTTCTGGATGGGAAAGGGAGTCAAAGGCTTCCGATTTGACGTGGTGAATCTGATCAGCAAAGGTCAGTTCGAGGATGACTATGAGGGAGACGGCAGAAGATTCTACACGGACGGACCAAACATCCACAAGTATTTAAAAGAGCTGCACGATATGACATTCGGCACTGACGCGGAAATCGTGACAGTAGGAGAGATGTCCAGTACTTCCATGGAAAACTGCTATCAGTATGCAGGAGCCGATACCGGAGAGCTTTCTATGGTATTTAATTTTCACCATCTGAAAGTGGACTTCATGGGAAACGAGAAATGGGTCCTGGTGCCGGCGGACTTTGGAAAACTGAAGCAGATCCTTTTTGACTGGCAGACACAGATGTCGGAACACCATGCATGGAATGCGGTCTTTTGGTGCAACCACGATCAGCCTAGAGTTGTGTCCAGATTCGGAAGTGAGGATAAATACTGGAAAGAATCTGCCAAAATGTTGGGAACAGTGATTCACATGCTGAGAGGAACACCGTATATCTACCAGGGCGAAGAGCTCGGGATGACGAACGCAGGCTTTACGGATATTTCCCAGTACCGGGACGTAGAAAGTATTAACCACTTTCGGATTCTCCAGGAAAAGGGATTAACAGAGTCCGATGCCTATCGGATTCTGCAGATTCATTCCAGGGACAACAGCCGGACGCCAATGCAGTGGAATGCAGGTACGAATGCAGGATTCACGTCCGGGGATACAAAGCCTTGGATTTCGGTGAATCCGAATTATATAAAGATCAATGCCGAACAGCAGATGAGAGAGGATGACTCGATCTTTGCTTATTATCAGAAACTGATTCGTATCAGGAAAGAGCTGGATGTTGTGGCATACGGCGATATCACCCCACTAGCAAAAGACCATCCATCCGTTTTCGCTTACAGAAGGAGCTATCAGAACGAAGATATGATCGTTGTCAATCATTTCTATGGAAAAGACACCGACTGGAAGATCGATCTGGATTTGACCGGGTACGACTGTATCCTTGGAAATTACAGTGATTACACGAAACCACAGGGAGGGACATGGAGACTTCGTCCTTATGAAACGATGATTTGGTACAGAAAATAAAGAGTCATACAATGGGGGCAGATTTCTCATACAGGAATCTGCCCCCAAAAATACGATACAGAATATCATGTTTTCAGATCTTAAAACCGGATCCAGCGCTTTAATTCCTGGTAGATCCGTGCAATAGGAAGTCCGACGATAGTATTGTAGTCGCCGTGGATGCCTTTGATATAGACGGCAAAAGCGCCCTGGATTCCATAAGCGCCGGCTTTGTCGTAAGGCTCGTCTGTATTCAGGTAGGCCCCAATTTCTTCCGGTGACATCGGATAGACGTCCACATCGCTCGATTCGTAGAATGTATGCGTCTTCTCTTTTGTGCCATTATAAAGCATCAAACTGACCCCGGTATATACCTGGTGTATGTGATTCTGAAGGGAAGAGATCATCTGGTAAGCGTCGCCTCTTCCGGATGGTTTGCCGAGGATCTGTCCATTATTTGCCACAACGGTGTCGGATCCGATGACGAGAAATGATTCGCCAGGATGGGCAGCTTTCCATGTAGAATACACATTCTCCGCTTTTTGCCTTGCAAGTTCCTGCACGACTTCCTCAGGACGGGAGGAGGTGATCCGCTCTTCACAGGAAGATGGGAGTACGGTATGTTCGATTCCCGCCTGGGCGAGCAGCTCCGTTCGTCGTGGGGAAGCAGACCCAAGAACGACAGTGAGGTCAGAAAGGGACAACCGTTCTGTTTGATCCTGACGGGATTCTGAGGAGGAGTCCAAAGCGTCACAACTCGGCACTGTTTCTTTTTCATTCCATGCATGGATGCATGCAGAATCGTATTCCGGGTGAGAGGCCGGATCAAACACAAGGATCTGGACACTATAAGGTTTTAACGTGAGCTGTCCATTCATATGGAAACGTTCTCCTCCAAGGAGATCCTGTACCTCTCCTTGAAGTTCGCCATGGTTGGCGGTAAAGTCAGAGTTTTCCGCATTGATAGCAACGAATACCCGCTCTCGGTCTGTCTTTCGCTCGAAAATGAGCTGACGGTTAGTGATGAGGACATTCCGATATGAGCCGTTACACAGGGCGTCGCTTTTCTGACGAAAAGAGATCAGCCGCCGTAGGTACTGGGTGAATTCGTTCGGCTTTGGTGACTCAAAGCAAGGCCGGAGAGCATAGTCATTGTCAGGAGCTTTTATGCCTTCCGCTCCCCATTCGCTTCCATAATAAATGCACGGAATTCCCGGCATGGTCATCAATGTGCCATAGACTGGATAAAGGTGGCGTTTATCCTTTAAAATGCTGGCGATCCGTGTAACATCATGGTTATCTACGAATGTCATCAGATGCTTGCCCCGGTAGATACACCACTGTTCCAGGCCAAATTGACGATTCAGGGAATGGGCGATTTCAAAAAGATTCATATCGTTAAAACTGGAGAACAGCCCTTTGTAACATTCATAGTTCGTGCAGCTATGGAGCATTTCATCATTGACGATCTGATTGTAGTCCCCAAACAGAACTTCCCCAATGAGAGCGAAGTCAGGTTTTAATTCGGTACAGAAACTCCGCAGTCTTCTCATAAATCCGTGATCCAGACTGTATGCTACATCCAGACGAAGCCCGTCGATTTCAAAGGTTTCGATCCAGAAGCGGACACAGTCTAACAGGTAATCCACCACGGCAGGATTTTTAAGATTCAGCTTCACAAGCTCGTAGTGTCCTTCCCATCCTTCATACCAGAATCCATCATCATAACCACTGTTTCCATTGAAGTTGATATAGAACCAGTCTTTATAAGGAGAATCCCATTTCTTTTCCTGTACGTCCTGGAAAGCCCAGAATCCTCGCCCTACATGGTTGAACACGCCGTCTAATACTACACGGATTCCTTTCGCATGGAGAGAGCGGCAGACCCCGGCAAAGTCCTCATTAGTCCCAAGACGACAGTCGATTTTACGGAAATCCCTTGTATCATATCCGTGATTGTCCGATTCGAAAACCGGATTCAGGAGAATAGAATCTACGCCCAGGTCTGCCAAATAATCCGTCCAGTCCAGAAGTTTGCGGATTCGGGAGACGGTCTGCCCGTCGTTGTGTACAGGAGCTCCACAGAATCCGATGGGATAGATCTGATAGAAAATACTATGATAAGCCCACATAAAAAGCCTCCTCATTCTTTTTGGTTTCTGTTATTCTATATAAAGAAATAAACAGTAACAGTGTACCATGTTAAAAATCAAGATTCAACGGGTGGAGCCCGAAAAGGGAGGGAAATGAGATGACTATGAAAAATGGAAGAAAAACGCAAAAAAAGGTTGACACAGTAGGAAGGTAATAATATAATAAAAAAGTATGACGTGAGAAGAAAACAGTTTGCACCAAAGCCCCGGAGCGGACTGATTTCCCAATAGATACATGAATGTTAGTAGAAAATAGAGAATGTAAACAGGAGGTCAACCAATGAAAACTTATATGGCTAATCCAGATAAGATTGAAAGAAAATGGTATGTAGTTGATGCAGAAGGACAGACTTTAGGTCGTCTTTGCTCTGGAATTGCAAATGTTTTAAGAGGAAAAAATAAACCGGTTTATACACCGCACGTTGATACAGGTGACTACGTAATCGTAATCAATGCTGACAAGATCAAAGTGACAGGAAAAAAGATGGATCAGAAGATCTACTACAATCACTCCGAGTATGTCGGCGGTATGAGAGAGACAACACTGAAAGAAATGATGGCTAAGAAACCGGAAAAGGTAATTGAACTTGCTGTCAAGGGAATGCTTCCGAAGGGACCTTTAGGAAGAGCAATGATCAAGAAACTTCATGTTTATGCAGGTGCAGAGCATGATCACGCAGCTCAGAAACCAGAAGTGCTGACATTTTAAGGAAAGGTTGAGAGGAGGAAAATACAGTGGCTAATGCAAAATATTATGGAACAGGAAGAAGAAAAAAATCCATCGCAAGAGTATATTTAGTACCGGGAACAGGTAAAATCACAATCAATAAAAGAGACATTGACGAGTATTTTGGACTTGAGACATTAAAGGTTGTAGTTCGTCAGCCGCTCGTTGCTACAGAGACAACAGATAAATTTGACGTATTAGTAAATGTACACGGAGGCGGATACACAGGACAGGCTGGTGCCATCCGTCACGGTATCTCAAGAGCATTACTCGAGGCTGACGCTGAGTACAGACCAGTATTAAAAGCGAACGGATTCCTTACACGTGATCCACGTATGAAGGAGCGTAAGAAATACGGTCTCAAAGCAGCTCGTAGAGCACCT
Source organism: Sellimonas intestinalis (assembly GCF_001280875.1). Taxonomy (GTDB): domain Bacteria; phylum Bacillota; class Clostridia; order Lachnospirales; family Lachnospiraceae; genus Sellimonas; species Sellimonas intestinalis. The sequence goes on from NZ_LGAJ01000006.1 coordinate 53,513, forward strand.
CAGTTCTCCAAACGTTAATATTCAGATTGTTTATCCCGGGAGTTTCGGCTCCCGGGATTTTTGAAATTCGGAATCTTTATCCTATAGTCTTTATTCGTACGGACGGTGGTCCGATACAGTCACAATATTTAGTTTCTCATTTTTGACCTTACTATTTCAGGGCAGCATACCATCAAATTTCCAAAAGACAGATTTTAACCGTATCCGGACAGGAGGTTGTACGGTCAGATTCTCAAAAATAACATTTATACACGTGCTAAAGGGAGAACAGGTACGTACGGCCAAATGTCAGAAAGTCAATTTATAACCGTAAAGAATAGAAAAAGGTACGGTTTAATCGCTTTAAAATCAATTCTTAATCGTAAACCCATGAAAGATCAATAAGCAAAGGAGAAAGGCATATGGCAAATCTCAAAGAAATGTTATCAAAAGAACAAAAAAGTGTTCAGTATTACCATCATATGAATGACAATGAAAAGAATGGTTCTTATATTCCGAAAGCAAAGAAGGAACGGATTTGAACTCTTGCCCAGAAGTCCTATGATGAAAGGATAGTAAGATTAGCCAGAAAGAGACTTGGTCAGATCGGGAGAATTTTAAGGGATTACGATGATGACGAGATAGAAAAGATCTATTTAAAAGAACATGATGAGAGAAAAAAGCTAATCCAGCCGGTAGAGCTGACATGAGAGCAGCAATTAGAAAACTGGTTTGGCGAGGAGTATAAGAAGAAAGAATTCCGGGAAGGAGCGCTAATTATTTTAACGGAGAAAGGCGAACGAGTACGATCCTAATCCGAAAAAAATTCTGGCAGATTACTTTTATAGAAATGCGATACCGTATCAATACGAGAAGCCTTTGTACTTGAAAGGTGTTGGAATTGTGTATCCGGATTTTACGTTCCTTTCCAGAAAAACAAAACAGGAAATATACTGGGAACATGATGGAAGGATGGATGATCCGTCATACGTTCGGAATGCTGTCAGAAAAATGCATGCGAATGAAAAGAATGACATATATCCGGGAGAAAGATTGATTCTAACATTTGAGACAGAAAAAAAGTGTTTTGGATACTGCGATTGTGCAAAGAATTGTGGAGAAGTATTTACGGTAATCATATAATTTTCAATGATTATCATTAAAAATAGTTGGGATACACACAAAATGCGATTAGAATAGATGTAAAGCTGCATTTCAGAGATGCCGAAGTGTAGCGTGAAAAGAAAGGAATATTACCAGACGGATGATGTGAGGATGCGAACACAACGTTAGATAAACAGGCAGCGCAGGATTATTCATCCGATTGTCGTGATCCTTGGGAGGTTTTCTTTCTTTTGTTAGAGAATTGTGGTAGAATTTAGCTATATTGATATGTGGTATGATTGAAATTAAACGGAGAATATTATGAGGCGAAGTTCCTGTTGCCGATTTGTAATTCTCTCAGAATGGGTATATGTGGATATGAAGGTAGCAATACATATTCAGACCAATTTGAGACTGATAGAGAATAATTGGAAAAAGATGATCCGCTTCAGCGGTGAAGTTCGGGTTGACGGTGTTTGCAAAAGGAAGGTACATAAAACTATTTGAGAGTTATAAGAAGAGGGAATTGAGGTGAAAGGAATGAGGAAAGAAGCCAGCAAGGAAGAATGGAAAAAGTTGTATGATGTGGCGACTCGAATCAAGGAACTAAAGCCATGGGAGGATTTCTGGGATCTGGACCTGATCTGTTTACGCGAAGGCGAGCGGGAAGATGCAGCCTTTGTCAGTGTCCTTGGAAGAGGCGGCGAGTGTTATGGGATTGTTGTGTATGAAGGATACGAGGAACTCAACACCTTTATGATGATGCTGAATCGGGAGCGGCTCAATCTGACACCGGAGTTTGCGATGGGAAACCAGAGTAATCTGACTTGCTACTGGGGGAACCGTGAAGAGCTGACGGAGGCAGAACGGGAAATCATTAAGGAGACGGGATATAAATATAGAGGGAGAAACCAGTGGCTGTATTTCCGTTCCTGTAAAGAAGGATATTTTCCATACCGTATGAATCAGGATGAGGTACATCGGATGTGCTATTATTTGGAACTTCTGGAGGAAGCGGTTTTGAAATATCGGAGTGAAGAAGTCAAGGTCGATTTCCAGGGCGGTGAAATGTATGTCTATTCTATTGATCCGGAGACAGAAAACCACTACTGGGGCGCGGAGGAACTTCCGTTTATTTCCTTCAATTACAGGACGTTGAAGCTGGATGATCAAGAGATGCGGGAGGCGTTAAGAGAAGTACCGGGAAACCGCTATGTGATTGAGATGGATATCGTCTATCAGGCGGCGAAAATGAACGACAAAAGTTATGACAGACCGGGGAATATGAGAATGGTAGTTATCGCCGAGTCCAGAACGGAGATCATTATGAAAGCACAGCTTTTGAAGCCTGAGGAAGACCAGATTGCGGTACTGGCTGACAGCCTGATCGAGTTTATTGGACAGTTTGGCGCTCCAAAGGAAATCCGTGTCAGTAATTTGATCGTGGAGGCTGCGCTGGAAGATATCTGCACGCTAACCGAAACGAAGTTGAGACGTGTGAGAAGACTTCAGTCCATTGATGATTTTATCAATGGGATTGGAGAGCGGATGAAATAGTGCCTGGGCAGGGGAACTTGTCAGATTTAACCGATTTTAGGTATTTGTGTCATGTCTAAAATTGACTGAAAATTCAGACAATTTTAGACATGGAAAGAAAATAACAAATTAATAAAGAAAAAAGAAATAAATCTATTGACAAAAGAAATCAAGAGTGCTATAGTAAAACTATAAAATAACAGATCAGATTTGTAGGACGGACGCGAGCCGTAAACAGTCGGTTGTTATTTCTTTCAACACAGGTGTTGAAGGTTCCGGGAAAAGAAAGGCGCTATGTATCGGAACATCAAGTTTATGAAAGAGAGGTACGGACCACCAAAAACGTAAACTTTATTACCAAAATCCGGGAGAAAGAGGTAAAAGAATGATTGAAGAATCAAAGTAGAGGCGGGTGCTGATATATAGATATCGGTATCCGTCTTTACACATTGTATAGAAGGAACGGTCATTCCGTTTCTTTTTTTATTCCAATCTTTTTTTTCTGTCTGGGCGGAATCTCTTGAAGTGAAGAAAATGATAAAGTATAATGATTGCATGGATCCGTTTCAGAGACGGAAGAAAGGAAGAAACATGAGGAATTACTTCGATTGGGACAGATTTGGAGAGGATATCAGGCGTACGGTTCAGGATGCGGTGGATTCGATGGATTTCCGAAGCCTGAATCAGACGATTACCGATACAATCAACAGTGCGGCAGGCAGTTTTAAGAAAAGTAAGAAAGACTACCGTCGCCGGACTGCTGGAAACGGGTGTGGCACAGCAGGTAATGACTGGGCAAAAGTAGATTTGAGTAAATTGAAACAACCGATGCTCTATGCAGGGACAGGTGGTAAGAAAGCCGCAGCAATGGCGTTGTCGATAATAGGGCTTGGAATTGGAGGAGCTTTTCTTGTAGGGGTGATTTTAACAGGTCTTACTATGCTGTTAATAGAATCCAGCACGGGAGTGATGTTTGGGTTCCTTTCTCTTGTAATGTTCACTGTGATTTTTGGCGGTGTCGGAATAGTAGGGATGAAAAAGCTTGGACGGGTACGGAGGTTTCAGGGCTATCTTTCTGAGTTACAGGGGAAAGAATACTGCAACATCAGTGAGCTGGCAAAGAGGACAAGAAAGAAGGATAAGGCAGTATTAAAAGACCTGGAGTGGATGATTGACAAGCGTTGGTTTATAGAGGGGCATTTGGATGATAATAATACCTGCCTCATTACCAGTCACGATGCATATGAAGCATATCGTGAACTGATGCGGAAGCAGGATGAAGTCAGAAGAAATGAGGAAGAAGCTACAAAAAAGAAAGCTTGGGAAAAGAAGACCATGGAAGAGGAGAGGGCAAAGAAAAGGCAGCAGATGGATCCACAGATCCGGTCGATGATGGAAGCAGGACAGGCATACATTCAAAAGCTCCGGGCATGTAATGATGCAATTCCGGGAGAACTTGTTTCCGAGAAGATATCTCGTATGGAGGAACTGACAAAGCGGATTTTTGACCGTGTGGAGCAGGATCCCGATTCGGTGGATGATATCGAAAGGCTGATGGAATATTATCTTCCGACAGCAGTGAAGCTTCTGGAGGCATATGAGGAGCTGGATCACCAGCCGGTACAGGGAGAAAATATTTTGAATTCCAAGAAAGAAATTGAAGATACACTGGATACACTGAATATCGCATTTGAAAAGCTTCTGGATGATCTGTTTCAGGAAACGGCATGGGATGTCTCCTCGGACATTACCGTGCTGAAAATGATGCTGGCGCAGGAGGGGCTTACGGAAGACGACTTTAAGACAGGAGGAAAATAATGAGTCAGGATTTAAAAGACCTACAGACCGGGCCGGTACTGACGCTGGATCCGTTTCTGGGAGAAAAAAAAGAAGAGTTACAGCCGGAGAAGCAGGAAGAGAATGTAATGGATGAAAATGTGCTGACGGAAGAAGAGCGCAAAATGGCAGAGCAGTTTGCACGGCAGATTGACCTGACAAATTCCACTATGATTTTGCAGTATGGAGCTGGTACCCAGAAAAAGATGGCTGATTTTTCCGAGACAGCGCTTGATAATGTACGAACAAAAGACCTTGGAGAAGTGGGGAATCTGTTGGGCAGCGTTGTTCAGGAGTTAAAAGACTTTGATGAAGAGGAAGAGAAAGGATTTTTCGGAATCTTCAAAAAACAGGCAAATAAGCTTCAGAGTTTGAAAACGAAATATGCTAGTGCGGAGGCTAATGTCAATCAGATCTGCAAGGTTCTTGAGGGACATCAGGTACAGCTAATGAAGGATATTGCGGTATTGGACAAAATGTATGAGCTCAATCTGACTTATTTTAAGGAGCTTACGATGTACATTTTGGCAGGAAAAAAGAAGCTTCGAGAGGTTCAGGAGACAGAGCTTGCTGATATGAGAATGAAAGCGCAGAGAAGCGGGCTGGCGGAAGACGCACAGGCGGCAAGAGACCTGGAGGCCATGTGTCAAAGATTTGAAAAGAAGATTCATGATCTGGAGTTGACAAGAATGGTTTCCATTCAGACAGCCCCGCAGATTCGTCTTGTACAGAATAATGACACGATCATGGCAGAAAAAATTCAGTCTACCATTGTCAATACGATACCGCTTTGGAAGAGCCAGATGGTACTTGCCCTTGGTGTCGCTCATTCTAGGCAGGCGGCAGAAGCGCAGCGAGAAGTGACGGATATGACAAACGAACTTCTGAAAAAGAATGCGGAGACGCTCAAGATGGCGACAGTTGAAACAGCAAAAGAGTCGGAGAGGGGAATTGTGGACATGGAAACCTTGAAGACGACCAACGAATCGTTAATCTCCACTTTAGATGAAGTGATGCAAATCCAGGCAGAGGGCCGTCAGAAACGCCAGGAAGCAGAAGTGGAAATAAGAAAGATGGAACAGGAGTTAAAAGAGAAACTGTTGCAGATTCGGTAGATATAGAAAAAGAGGTATGTCAGATAAGTTGGAACGTTTCTTTGGAAGCGATTGTGATTTTGGATTCAGAATCATAAAAGGCTGTTTGGTTTTTCTATGTTTATTCTCAAAAATCCGGCGGACGAGCAGCCCATATAACTTTGGTCTGCGGTTTGTGTGACTGCACAGAGAGTGGTGATAAAAAGATAAAAAAAGTCGAAAAAAGAAGTTGACATTTATAAGCACAGATGATATGATATAACACGTTCCGCTGATAAGTGTCAGAACAAAACATCAAATGCAGATGTCTGGCCCGGGCGGATCCCGGATAGAGAGACCGGGACGCCGGATCAGAAAACTGGAAAAAAGATGAAAAAAACACTTGACACAGAGGAACAGATGTGATAATCTAATATAGCTGTCGCGAGACAGCGCCCAGAACTTTGATAACTGAACAATAGACAACGATCCCTGAAAATTCAAGAGAATTATTCAGAACAGGAACTTTAAGTTCCACAAACCAGACAACAGTAACGGGATAGATTAGCGAGAGTTGATCTTGACCAGAAGCAAGCAATGGTAAGGAAGCTCCTGCGATACTGGATTTGCAAGCGAGACTTGCTCATCAAGTCATCGAGGAGCGTAAACGAACATAGGATCCGGAAAGACCGGACCCAAGTTCTTATTACGAGAGT
>NZ_LGAJ01000007.1 GCF_001280875.1 Sellimonas intestinalis
CTGATGCCAGTACCCTACGTTAAAGAAAGTAGGTTGTGGAGAAAAAAGTAATGTCTGGACAGGTAATTTTATAACCGGGGGGATGCTTTAGCATCGCCCCGGAAAAAAATTAGAGGATGCGAGAAGCTAGAACATTTGTTCTTTTTGGCGGGAAATCTATTAAGGATAATAAAATTAAGAAAACAAAGGTATTAGACAGTGGAAAAATGGTGTTTTATAATAAGGATGTAAAAAAATAATGGGTTTAAAGTATGGTAGGAGGTAATCAATATGGCAGTAAAGCAAACAGCGGGACGCAGAGATCTTGGAGAATTCGCACCGAAATTTGCAGAATTGAATGATGATATTCTGTTTGGCGAAGTATGGAGCAGGGAAGAAAAGCTGTCGCTACGGGATCGTTCTCTTGTGACAGTGGTGGCATTAATGGCTCAGGGGCTTACGGATTCTTCTTTTCAATATCATCTGATAACAGCAAAGCAGAACGGCGTCACCCGGTCAGAGATTGCCGAGATTCTTACTCATGCGGCATTTTATGCGGGATGGCCGAAAGCATGGGCGGCGTTTCGAATTGCGAAAGAAGTATGGAAAGAAGAAGAGGATGAAAAGGGTGGGGGTCTGTTCGGACTTGGTGAGCCGAATGTGGCCTTTGCACAGTATTTTGTAGGCAAAAGCTATTTGAAGATGCTGACTACAGAAGGCGTTCCGGTAGCTAACGTGACATTTGAGCCGGGATGCCGAAATAATTGGCATATTCACAGAGCGGACAGAGGAGGAGGTCAGATTCTTCTTTGCACGTCCGGACGGGGATGGTACCAGGAATGGGGAGGGGAGGCCCGGGAACTGCATCCGGGCGATGTGGTAACGATTCCGGCTGGTGTTAAGCGCTGGCATGGAGCGGCAAAGGACAGTTGGTTTACCCATCTGGCAATAGAAGTTCCAGGAGAAAAGACCTCCAATGAATGGCTTGAAACGGTGACAGACAAACAGTATCAGATTCTGAAATAAGGCTAAAAAGGAATGATCCGGGCAGGCAGAGCAAAAACTCCGGTCTGCCCATTTTTCTAAAAAAATTGTTAAATCCACTGGTTTTTCACGGATATTTCATAGAAAAATTGCATTTTTATGTGCTTTCTGATATGATAAACTCCGTATGAGCGGTTGGGCCCTCCGGTGCAATCGCATAAAATCAGTGAAAATATAAACGAATGGATCAACATGGTTTCCGAAGAGGGAGAACTTCGGAGAAACATAGTGCAGGAGGTTTCGAGTAATGAATGAAAATCTGTCGGGGCTGTCGGCCCGGGAAGTAGAGGAGCGCAGGGCCCGTGGCGAAGGCGGTACGGGCGCCGCAAAGATTACGAAGACGAAGCCGCAGATTGTGCGGGAGAATCTTTGTACGCTGTTTAACTTTCTGAACTTTTTGATTGCAGTACTGCTGTTTCTGGTTGGGGCATACTCCAATATGCTCTTTATCGCCATTATCATTTTAAATATTGTGATCGGGATAGCGCAGGAGTTTAAGGCGAAGAAACTGGTGGACGAGCTGTCGATTCTGAACCGCCCAACGGTACGTGTACGAAGAGACGGTCGCGAAATGACCGTGGAGATGGAAGAGATTGTAAAGGATGATCTTGTAGTATTAGCAAGCGGGAATCAGATCTGTAATGATGCTGTTGTTGTGAATGGGATGCTGGAGGTCAATGAGTCTTTGCTGACCGGGGAGAGCGACGCGATTATTAAAGAGCAGGGAGCAGAGCTTTTTTCAGGAAGTTCAGTCATATCCGGAAAGGCATATGCCAAAGTAATCCATGTCGGAAACGAGAATTATGCGACCAAACTGGCAAATGAAGTGAAGCAGGAGAAACAGATTCATTCCGAACTGCTTGGATCCATGCGTAAGGTGACGAAGTTTACAAGTTTCCTTATCATTCCTCTTGGGATTATTTTGTTTCTGGAAGCATATTTCCTGCGGCAATCCCCGCTCGATGAATCCGTGATCTCCTCTTCAGCAGCTCTCCTTGGTATGCTGCCGAAAGGGCTGGTACTTCTGATTTCCGTTTCTCTTGCGGCAGGAGTGATCCGGCTTGCAAGGATGAAAATTCTTGTGCAGAATATTTATTCTCTTGAGACGCTTGCTCACGTGGACACGATTTGTCTTGATAAGACAGGAACGATTACAGATGGAAAGCTGAGAGTACATACCGTTTTACCGCTTTCTGATCTCACGGACGGGGAGGCGCTGGTGAAATCCTACATGGCAGCCAGTGACGACAATAATGCGACGTTCCAGGCGTTGAAGGTGAAGTTTGAGCCGGAGCCGAAGTATCGTCCGGAGCATAAAATTTCTTTCTCCTCTAAGAGAAAATGGGGATGTATCAGCTTTGAGGGCGCCGGAAGTATTTTCGTGGGGGCGCCGGAAAGATTGATGGATAAGCTGCCGGATCATCTGGAACAGGAACTGGAAAAGGGTCGCAGAGTGATTATTATTGGTTATTACGGACAGACATGGGAAGATGATGAGAAACTTCCGGAGGGTATTCGTCCGGTTTACAGTGTCGTGCTGGAAGATACGATTCGGAAAAATGCGGAAGAGACGCTTGGCTTTTTCCGGCGCGAGGGGGTAGACGTGAAAGTGATTTCCGGAGACCATGTAAAGACTGTGGCGATGATTGCAAAGCGTGCTGGCCTGAAACGATGGCAGGATGCTCTGGATATGTCTACGCTTGGGGAATCTCCTGACTACGATGCCCTTTGTCAGGATTATGCGGTGTTTGCCAGAGTGACTCCGAAACAGAAACAAGAGCTTGTAAAGGCTTTGCAAAGGCAGGGACACCAGGTAGCCATGACAGGAGACGGGGTCAACGACCTGCTGGCTCTCAGAGAGGCGGACTGTTCAATTGCGGTTGCGGACGGAAGTGACGCAAGCCGTCAGATTGCCCAGGTGGTGCTTCTGGATTCCGATTTCACCAATTTGCCGCATGTTGTGATGGAGGGCAGAAAGGTAATCAACAACGTGACAAGAACGGCCCAGGTCTTCTTTATCAAGACAATTTATTCGGTGCTTGTATCGTTCTTCTGCCTGTTCTCTAATCAGCCATTCCCGTTTATCCCGATTCAGGTGACATTGATTGATGCCTGCATTGAGGCATATCCGTCTTTCGTATCGATTGTGGAATCGGATATCCGGCGTATTCGGGGAAGATTTCTGCCGACAGCACTTTCCCATGCGGCTCCGTTTGGTATCACGGTTGCTGTTATGATCTCGGTGTTTTCGTTGCTTGCACCGTTTGGCGTGGAGCAGAGGCAGACAACGATGTATATGCTTTTGATTCTTATTTCTATGGGAGCTGTCATTAAGAGTTGTATTCCGCTCACTTGGCTTCGCACATTTGTGTGTGTGACTATGGTGGGAGGCACTTTCTTTGCGCTGGCGATTCTGCCGTCGCTGTTTGAGATCACGGCGATTACGATTCCGATGGCAACCGCGGTTCTAATTGGTGCGGCAGCTTGTCTTGTGGCGATTTTGATTCTGGAACAGGTGCGAAAGACGATGGTAAAATAAAAGTGGAATGTGTGTAAATTTGAAAGGGGAGAAAAAGGAAAAGACAGATGGAAATTATAAAAGCAGTCTTATTTGGAATTGTGGAGGGAATCACAGAATGGCTTCCGGTCAGCAGTACGGGGCATATGATCCTTCTGGATGAGTTTATACAATTAAAGGGGAACGAGGAGTTTATCAATGTATTTTTGGTGGTGATCCAGCTTGGAGCGATTTTTGCGGTTGTTCTTCAGTTTTGGAATCAGTTATTCCCGTTTCAGTGGAAAGATAAAAGAAAACCGTTTGTTGAGATGGATAAGATGATTCTCTGGGGAAAGATTCTGCTTGCCTGTATTCCGGCGGCGATCATTGGAATCCTTTTTGACAGTGTATTCGAAGAACTGTTCTACCATGCCGTTCCGGTTGCGGTTGCGCTGATTGTGTTTGGTATTGCTTTTATTATCATCGAAAGGTGGAATAAAGGCAGAAAGCCGAAGATTCGTACGGTCGATGATTTGACGGTTTCAGCAGTGCTGATCATTGGTGTGTTCCAGCTTCTGGCGGCGGTCTTCCCGGGGACGTCCCGTTCCGGGGCAACGATCGTAGGAGCCCTCCTGATTGGGGTTTCCAGAAAAGCGGCGTCAGAGTTTACCTTTTTCCTGGCTGTCCCGGTAATGCTTGGGGCAAGTCTTCTGAAAGTTCTGAAATATGGATTTGCGTTTAGTGGATCAGAGCTTTTAGTACTTGGAGTTGGTATGGTGACGGCTTTTTTCGTCTCCATCGTAGTGATCCGTTTCCTGATGGATTATATTAAGAAGCATGACTTTCAGGCATTTGGATGGTACCGTATTGCACTCGGGATTGTTGTGTTGATTGGCAGTATGGTAGGGCTTGTGCAGGTTTAATCGATGAAAATGAAAAGAAAGAATGAGGAAGAGAACTGATCGGTTTACTCTTCCTCATTTTTTGTACTGGCGACCGCATATAATCCAGGAATGTGCCTTTTGGCGCTTCCAATGATTAGAATGGTGCTTGACTTATAAATCTTACAAGTGTAATATTAAATCATCAAAACGTTTAAAAAGACAAAAGGGGAGAACAAAGTGAACTGGAAAAGATGGATGATAGCAGGACTTCTCATTATAGTTGTGGGAAGTGGCTGTGGGTATGGAGCAGAGAGAAGAACAGATCAGAAAACCGAGGAGATCAAAGAACCGGAATCTGAAGAGAATCGGAAAGAGGACTCCCTGCGGCTGGCTGAGAGACTAAAGGATCTTTATGAACAGGAAAAGGATACGGAAACGATTCAGGAAACTATCATCCGGGCGATTGGAGAGCAGGGATATGCGGCCGTGGATACGGACAATCAGATCAATATGGTGAATTATAGCCAGATGGAAACTTTCTGTCAACAAGCAGAAGAGGGGAAAAAGGCAAAGGCAACTCTGTTCTGTGTGACAAAGGAGGGGGGATGGATCCGTTATGATCTGGAAGCAGAGCAAGGAGGCTTAAAGGCAGCGGTGAGCTCTCTTCAATGGGGGGAAAAGCCGAAAATCAATTATTACAACGAGTTTGAAACAAACTCCTGGGAATATACTCAGAAAGGTTATCTCTTTCTGGAAGAGGCCCGACCTGCAGGGTACGACGGGCCGCCCGGACAAAAAGCTTTTCGAGTGAAACCACTGGATTCTGTGTGCAGGAAAGCCTGCCGCGTCTATGTGACACCGATAGGATATGACCGTAACAATCTATTGATTACGGATTGGAATGAAAAGGAACCGGAAAAGTTGGATTTTTACGATCTGTATGAACGGCTTTTTTATGTGAAATTCGGTGAGCCGGTTCCATATGAGGCTTCCTGGGGGGCGGAGTATCAGGTACCGGAACAGGAAGTAGAAGAAGTACTGCAAAATTATTTTTCGTTTCATACAGCCACCATCCGGGAAAACATGATGTATCAACCAGAAAGCGGAACATTTCTGTATCGTCCGAGAGGACTTAAGGATGGGGGAAGTCCTTACGGTCCATACCCGGAGGTTACCGGCTATGAAAAGCTGGATGATGGTACAATCCGTCTCACAGTGGAGGCGGTATGGACATGGAAGATGCTGGACTGTGCGGTAAAAAGCGAGCTGATTGTAAGACCTGGGCAGGAGGGAAGTTTTGATTATGTCTCCTGCCGGGTCCTGTCCTGGGACGAGCGAGTGACAAATTCATGGTATAAACCAAGATTTACAAAGGAAGAGTGGGAAGCATACTATGGAAAGAAATAGACATTGGAGACGCAACGTGGGGCTGCTGATTTTGCTCCTGATTGTCATTATTCTTGGAAGCCGGATTCTGGACCGGGAGGAATCACGTCCCGAGGATACGTCCGGGGAGAAGAAAAAGACATGGGAAAAGCAAAAGCTGCAGGGATACGATCTTCCGGTTGGTAAAAGAGAGAGGGAAGAGGCGGAAGCAGCTTGTAAAAAAGCAATGAATCTTACGGGGGCATGTTACCGTAAAGCAGAGAAAGGAGACGCGTCCAATGGGGTGCTCTCTGATGCAGATCTTATCAAAATGAAAGAAATCTTGAAAAAGAGTGGGCTGACCGTGAGTGGCGCAGATGCATATTCTACAATGGAACATTGGACAAAAATGGATCGATTTCTTTTAAACTGCCAGGATCAAAAAGCAGGGGAGATTGTTATGTATCAGATAAAAGCGGGCGGTGGATTAAACCGGATGAAATTTGTATTTGACGGGAAACAAATGGAGATTCTGGAGACGATCGCAGAATGGAGTCAGGAGGGAAAACCTGTAGTTACGGAAACGATCCGTACCCGCATCAAAAAATGGAATTATACTGAAAAAGGCTGGTTTTCTTATGAGTTATGTGCGCCTGAACCACCGGAAGTAAGTGAGGTGGTCGATGCGGGGACCATGATTCGGATCCGGCCCATGGACAAGAAGTGTAAAGAGTTATCTATCGCGTGTGTTGAGAAACTTGGATATCAGGGGAACAATCTTTTGTGTTCCCGCTGGAATTTATCAGATTTGTCAAAACTGGATTATAATGGAGTGTTTGAGTCGTTCTATGAGATGAAATACGGGAAGAAAATCGATTATGACCGCTATGCGGATGGGATTCCGGAGGAAGAGTTTGAAACTCTGATTATGGATTACATTCCGGTAACAAAAGAGGAGCTTCGTACATTTGCAGAATACGACAGGGAAAGACGGACCTACTTATGGGTACGTCTTGGAACCGGCAACTACGTTCCGACAACCTTCGGTACTTCTTTGCCGGAGGTCGTAGATGTGAAAGAAAATGCTGACGGCACCACAGCACTGACTATTGAGGCGGTATGTCTGGGGAGTGGAAATGACTGTGCTCTGCATCATACGCTGAAGGTACGATTCCGACAGAATGGAACATTCCAATATCTGGGAAATGAGATTTCGGATGAGGAACTGGGGAGGATTCCTCCTTATCAGTACCGATTAGGAACACAGTGGAAAGAAGCGGACAACGGGCAGTGAACCCGTAAGGTCCGCTTTTTCCACTGATTAGAGGGATGGATCCGTATAGATTCCACGATCCGATAAAATAGCAAGAGTCCGGGAGGCAGCCTCGCTGCCACAGGCGCCCTCCCCGGTCAGATTCATCGCAAAAAACACTGTATGTCCCGAAGATTCAACAAACCCGATAAACCAGCCATTTCTGTTTTCTCCATTGACCTGCCCGGTTCCGGTTTTTCCGTAAAGGGAACCGTCAGATGAAGAGGCAAGGCAGATGGCGTTTTTAACTGCTTTCACGTATTCCGGGTGCAGATTCCATTCATTGTGATAGAACCCGGTCAGTAGCTCTACCTGTTCTAACGGGGAAATCAAAAGGGAGGATTCCATCCAGTAAGAGTCAAGATTACCCTGCAAGGCTTCATTCCCGTATTCGATCCGCTGCAGCCAGGAACGAAGAGTGGATTTGCCCATCTGCTGGTCCAGCGCCTGGAAGTACCAGTTGACAGAGCAGGTCAAAGCACTTGATAGTGTTTGATCCCGGTTCCATTCGTCAAAAGGATATCTGGTACCGGACCAGGAAAGGGCCGAGTGCTCCGGAGTAATCAGACCTTCTTCTAGGGCAAATAAGGCGTCATAAATCTTGTAGGTAGAATCCGGGGAGACCCTTGTGCGGGCCAGAGTTTCATTGTATACGGTCCAGCCGTCCGTCTCCGAATCATAGAGGACGAAACTTCCATCATATCCGGTAAAATAAGCCGAAAGTCCTCCATCAGAATCAGAGTGTTTGCCAGGGCTTATACTGGAATCCCAACCGGAAGATGGGGTGGCAGAAGTACTTTTTCTGCCGGTGTCTATCGCGTTTGGAGACAGAGAAGCGGACGCAAAGGAGAGGAGAGGGACACATGCCATAAAAACGGGAACAATCAGAAAGCAGATGCATACAGATCGAAGCCGTATGGAAAAGCTGGGCTTTCGATAAGAGGCAATATGCTGGATGCGGGTTCGGATCTGCGGTCCTTTCTGTCCCAGTCCGGCGGCAAAAGGCAGGGAGGAGCCTTGAGCAAACCGGAGAAGTGTCAGTCCATAGTCTTCATAAGCTGTTTCTTCCAGAACAGACAGAACACGGGCATCGCACGCAAGTTCACGGTCTGTTCTCATGGCCCGCAAAGATACCCATACAAGCGGATGAAACCAGTATAGAGTTCCGGCCAGGTTCATCAGATAACCGGTGATCGCATCGAGATGACGGTAATGGGTGAGCTCATGGAGCAGAATGTACCGTAAATCTTCTTCATGATAATCGGAGAGCAGTCGAATCGGAAGATAAATCCGAGGTCGGAGAACGCCTGTCATCACAGGCGACCGTAAAAAGGCAGTACTGTACACGGCCACTGGTCTTTGAATATGCAGGGTGTCCAGGCAGGACTTGAAAAGTTCTCTGGCTTTTGGATGCTGGAGAGGAAGAGCCGAATAATGGAGAGTACGCAGTTTTAGTGCTGACCGGATCCCGGAAAGGAGGGCGAGTATGGCTCCGGTAGTCCAAATGATAAAAAGGAACTTCCAAAGAAACGCTGGTGTGCTTTTGCTAACAGACTCGGTAAAATCTTTCATCCAGACAGAGGCAGAGACCACTGTAGTATCAGCCTTGGTTTTCTGCAATCCGGAAATGGAAGATGAGATTTCCGGAGAAATGCAGGTCGGGTCTGCCAGGATGGGAAAAGAAGACTGTGGCAGAAAAGGAACCGCCAAAAGAATGAGCAGGAGGAGCCAAAGGCGGTACTGCAAATGTGCGCCCAACAATCTGCCCAAAAGCCTGCGGATGCCGAAGAATATACCAATGATTCCGCACAGCAAAAGGCTGCACAGCAGAAACCGACTCATAAATCCATTGATAAATTCTGTCATATTCAGTGTTCTCCTTTCTTTTGAGATAACAGCAAGCGAAGCTCTTCCAGTTCTTGATCGGAGAGTCGCTCTTCCTCAAGAAAGGATGAAACCATAGCCGTCAGATCACCGTGGTAAAAACGCTTTAAAAAGGAAGAACTTTCCTGTTCAATATATTCTTTTTCTCCGACCAGAGGGGTGTAGACAAAGATCCGCCCCTGCTTCTCATAGGAGAGGGCTCCCTTTGTGACAAGACGTTTGATTAAAGTGTGAATCGTTTTGGGACTCCATGTGGTCGCTAGCCTAAGCCGTTCTGTGATTTCATTGGTATTGATCGGCGCATACTTCCATACGATCTTCATTACCTCAAATTCTGCCTCGGAAATCTGTGGCAGATGATTCATAATCAATTCCTCCTTTTTTTCTTACACTTGTAATACCCAGTATAGAAAATCTGCCTGTAGTTTGTCAAGAACAGGTCCGGACAAGATTCGGGGAAAACTCCGCTCATCAGGCAGACGTTACAAAGTGTCGTCCAGAGCCAGGGATTCCTTCAGAATGGCAATAAACTTTTCTACCGGTTTGGAAAAGACCTGGTATTTTTTCCAGATGACAAACATTTCCGTTTCCAGTGGAGGATTCAGGGGCCGGAAACAAAGGGAACTGTCTCCGGAAGTATGAATGAGTTTGTCAAAAGCAAGTGCGTATCCTAACCCCTCGTCCACGAGCCGGGAAGCATTGTAAATCAAATTGTAGGACGCTGTAATGTGAAGCTTTGCAGGATCTCTTTTCAGCCACTGCAGCACCTGGCCTCCGGCAGACTCCTGCTGGGACACAATCAGCGGCAGATCCCACAGATCTTCCCGGCGGATCGACGTTTTTTCTGCGAGAGGATCGTCTTTTCGCATGAGGACGCCCCAGGTATCTGTCGCCGGAAGTTTCAAAGTGTGGTAGGAAGTCATATCCACCGTACCGAATATGATTCCAAAATCAATCAGCCCACGGTCCAGGGACTCTTTGACATAGACGGCATTTCCGCTGGAAATGTGAAACTGGATGCCTGGATAGCGGAGCTGCATCTGCTTTGCCGCCCGTGCGACCAGACGGATACTGTCTGTCTCTCCGGCACCGATGTAGATATCTCCCATAAGCATATCGTCCGATGAGGCAATCTCTGTCTCCGTCTTGTGAACAAGTTCCAGAATCTCTTCCGCACGTTTCCGAAGAATCATACCCTCCTCGGTGAGTGTGATCCGACGGGGACCCTTGCCACCTCGGATGAAAAGCTGTTTGCCGAGCTCTTCCTCCAGTTTTTTGATCTGCGTTGATAAGGTAGGCTGCGAAAGATGCAATGACTTTGCCGCCAGGACAATACTTTGTTCCCTGGCAACGGCAAGAAAATACTGAAGTACGCGAAGTTCCATCATTACCTCCTATATAAGAATGCTGAATCATATGTTTGATCATTACTATACCCCAAGGCTAAATAGGTTTCAACTATATATGTGAATAAAATATAAGTATTTGCGATTTTGATTCTGGTTTTCTATACTAGAATAAAAGGAATAGATAGAAGCAGGAATGAAAGTTCTACTGCCCGGATTACTTATCTATGAGATGAAACAAGAGAGGGGATTAAGATGAAAGAAGAAGAGACGATAGTACTGGAAACGTTTTTGGAGCATGTAAACAAGGGGAGGCCGGTGCGGGCAGATTCCCCGATGCAACAGTATATGACAAAGATGGCGTTTGAGGCGATGAAGATCACATTTGAATTAAATTCGTCCTTTCATACACCGGAGGAAATCCGGAAACTGTTCTTCCAACTGACTGGACAACCGGAGGAGGAGACTTTCCGCATGTTTCCTCCGTTTACTACAGACTGCGGCAAAAACATCCGTGTCGGTAAAAACGTGTTTATCAATTCCGGTTGCCGCTTTCAGGATCAGGGGGGCATTACTCTGGGAGATGAGACGTTGGTAGGACATAATGTTGTGTTTGCTACGCTGAATCACGGATTTGCACCGGAAGATCGGGGGACGACTTATCCAAAACCGATCCGTACAGGCAAAAAGGTGTGGATTGGAGCCAATGCGACGATTCTGCCGGGAGTGACGATCGGGGATCATGCCATTGTGGCGGCAGGCGCAGTCGTGACAAAAGACGTTCCTGCGAATGTGATCGTAGGAGGCGTGCCGGCAAAAGTGATTGGCATTGTTGGAGGAGGAGATAAAAAATGATGCAGAAAAAGGAAATCAATCAGAGCTATTTAGAAGGAGAACGTCCGCTTTTTCAAGGAAAACATCTGGAGATCCATGATACTATTTTTGCAAAAGGGGAATCACCGCTTAAGGAAAGCCAGGATATTTCACTTTATACCACCATATTTCAGTGGAAATATCCGCTTTGGTACAGCAGGCAGATTTATGCGGAGGACTGTACCTGGTTCGAAATGGCGAGGGCAGGTGTTTGGTATACCCAGGATATTACGGTCAAGCGGGCGCTCATTGAAGCTCCGAAAAACTTCCGCCGCTGTAGGGGCGTAGTGTTGGATGATGTGAATTTTCCGAATGGGTTCGAAACACTCTGGAGCTGTAGTGACGTGCAGATGGATCATGTCAAGGCAAAGGGTGACTATTTTGCCATGAACAGCCAAAATATGGTGATCCGTGATTTTCAGCTTGTGGGCAATTATTCCTTCGACGGAGTGAAAAACGTAGAGATCCATAATGCGAAAATGCTTTCCAAAGACGCGTTTTGGAACAGTGAAAATGTGACGGTCTACGATTCTTTTATTTCCGGGGAATATCTTGGATGGAATTCAAAGAATCTGACACTTGTGAATTGCACGATTGAGAGTCTTCAGGGGATGTGCTACATTGATAATCTGGTAATGAAAAACTGCCGTCTCTTAAATACGACATTAGCGTTTGAGTATGCGTCGGTGGATGCGGACATTCAAGGAAAGATCGACAGTGTGTTCAATCCGTCGGGCGGAACGATTCGGGCGGATGCAATCGGAGAGCTGATCCTGGAAAAAGACAAGGTGGACCCTGGAAAGACGAAGATCTGGTGCTCTGATATCCGGGTGACGAGTGAGAAATTCTGTGCATAGAGACAAGGGGGGACATCATGGATTATCAGTTTGACAAACCAATCAACAGACGGGGGACTCTGTCCATGAAATGGGAGGTGGGAGAGTCGGAACTACCGATGTGGGTTGCGGATATGGATTTTGAGACGGCCCCGGAGATCCACGAAGCCATTCGGAAACGGGCAGAACACGGGGTATTCGGCTACACAATCATTCCTGAAGAATGGTACGACTCTATCCGGGAATGGTGGAAGAAGCGCCACCACTTTCATCTGAAAAAAGAATGGCTGATCTTCTGTACCGGAGTGGTTCCGGCCATCTCTACAGCCGTGCGGAAACTCACGTCGGTGGCGGAAAAGATTGTCCTTTTGACGCCGGTCTATAATATTTTTTTCAACTCTATTGTCAACAACGGACGAAACGTGGTGGAATGTCCGCTTACTTATGATGGTGAGAGTTACGGGGTGGACTTTGAAAAACTGGAAAGGGTGCTTGCAGACCCTCAGACTACCATGCTGATCTTCTGTAATCCGCACAATCCGGTGGGAAAAATATGGGAAAAGGGAACGATGGAGCGGATCGGGGCGCTCTGTTGGAAACATCATGTGGTAGTCATTTCCGATGAGATTCACTGTGAACTGACGGATCCGGGGAAAGAATACATTCCCTTTGCCTCGGTATCGGAGGAGTGCAAAAAGAACAGTATCACCTGCATTGCCCCGACCAAGGCGTTCAACCTGGCGGGGATCCAGACGGCGGCCGTCATGGTGCCTGATCCTTACTTGCGGCATCAGATGGGGCGGGCGCTCAATACCGATGAGGTGGCAGAACCGAATGTTTTTGCCATGACTGCGGCGATCGCGGCCTACCGAGAGGGAGGACCATGGCTGGATGGGCTCCGGGCATATCTGTATGAGAATAAGCAGACGGCAAAAGCATTTCTGGAACAGGAACTTCCGGACATTCATCTGGTGGAGTCCGAGGCCACGTATCTTCTCTGGCTGGATTGTAGGGAGCTTGTGGAGGATACGGAGGAATTGGAACAAGTTCTCCGCAAGGAGACAGGGCTTTATCTCTCCAACGGAGGTCAGTACGGGGAGAGCGGCAAATCCTTTTTGCGGATGAATATTGCCTGCGCCCATACGGTTCTGGAAGATGGACTGGAAAGACTGAAAACAGGGGTGCAAGCCTGGAAGGATTGCAGAGCAGACGGACGGAATCCAGAACCTTACCTGGGGATGTGATATATTTTATAGATCACTTATACAGAAGCACAATCTTTTTATCATATTGTACAGAAAAAGCGCTCATGGATGGCGCTTTTTTCTATGCTCTGGTAAAATAATTGTATCAAACTATTCTAGGCATCATCCGTAATCCCAGAGATTATGGAAAAGGAGGTTTTCAATGAGCGAAGAAAAGCAGACAGTCTGCGGAGCCATCAGCAAAGTGACGTCCGCACAAAGAGACGCTGAAAGGCACCATATCGTGCAGGTGTCTTTTCAGGAAGGGATCCGGGGGACGATCACCTTTCTGGAAGAGAAGATTTTCCGCTATGACGTCAGCAGAGAAGGCAGCGTCTCAGAGTACGCTGCACCAAGAGATGAGGCGCATACGGCGAAGATCCAGCAGCGCCCGGACAGTTCGGACGCATATATGAAGCCGGAGGCAGAAGTTACAGAGGATCCGGTATCGGTATGCATCCGGTGCAAAGAGACATGTATTGTCTTTGAAAAAGAGACAGGCAGGATGACGATCTATGTGGGAAAGCGTAAGATTCTTGAAGAGGCCAAGCCACTGGAGTTTACGGGGGATGAGACGATCCAGACATTGGCGCGCCACGAGAAAGAGCAGTTCTACGGAGGCGGTACACAGAACGGCCGTTTCGTACATACTGGGAAAAAAATTCAGATTGTCAATGAGAGCGCCTGGATGGACGGAGGAGTAGCGTCCCCAAATCCATTCTACTATACGACAGCAGGATACGGGGTTTTGAGAAATACATTCTCCGATGGAACGTATGACTTTGGTGAGACGGACGAAGGGCTTGTCCTTGCGTCTCACAAAGAGCACCATTTCAGCGCATACTATTTCCTAACAGAAAAGGAAAACGGGCGCGAGTCGGCAAGGGCGTTATTGCGTGCGTATTACCATGTGACAGGAAATCCAATGCTGCTTCCGGAATACGGATTTTACGAGGGACACTTAAATTGCTATAACCGTGACGCCTGGTCCGATGAATCCGGGGACAAAGCCTGGACGGTCAAGGGAACGGACTCCCATCTCATGGAGGGAAAGACCCGTTATGAGAGCGGAATGGCGACCGGATATCGCCTGTCCGAGGGACAACATTCCGAATCGCTGAATGGGGAGGGACCGGTAGTTGGGGCAGAACATTATCCGGCAAACGTGGACACCCCGTATGAATATTCCGCAAGAGCGGTACTGGATGAGTATCTCCGGTACGATATGCCGCTTGGCTATTTCCTGCCAAATGACGGATATGGCGGAGGATATGGACAGAACGGGTACTATGTGCAGGGCGGCGTCAATGAGGACGGATCCAGTTCCGAAGAACGGATTGCGGCGGTGGACGCCAATGTAGAAAATCTGGCACGGTTTACTGAGTACGCCAACAGCAAAGGAGTGGCGTCCGGTCTCTGGACAGAAAGTAATTTAAGTCCGGATTCTGATGAGAAGACTTACTGGCATCTGCTCCGAGATTTTCGCAAGGAAGTAACAAAGGGCGGAGCGACGACACTGAAAACGGACGTAGCGTGGGTCGGTCCGGGGTATTCGTTCCAGTTAAACGGCGTCAAGACAGCCTATGATATCGTAACGACTTCAGAGAATTTCCGCCCGAATATTATTTCTCTGGACGGTTGGGCAGGTTCCCAACGGTTCAACAGTGTGTGGAGCGGGGATCAGACCGGGGGCAACTGGGAGTATATCCGGTTCCACATTCCGACCTATATCGGAAGTTCTCTGAGTGGGAATCCGAATATCGGAAGTGATATGGACGGAATTTTCGGCGGAAAGGCGCTGATTGCGGCGAGAGATTACCAGTGGAAATCCTTTACTCCGCAGATGCTCAATATGGATGGATGGGGCACATACATGAAAGCGCCATTTACCTTTGGAGATCCGTATACCGGGATCAACCGGATGTACATGAAGATGAAATCAAGATTGATGCCATATATTTATACATGTGCGGCAGCGGCAGCCAACCTGGATACCGGAAATGGCGATACTGGTCTTCCGATGGTAAGGGCCATGTTTTTGGAGTATCCGGAGGACGACTATGCGTACAGCCGTTCCATGCAGTACCAGTTCATGCTCGGTGAAAGCATCCTTGTAGCGCCGGTTTATCAGAATATAGACGGGGACGAAATGGGAAATGATGTGAGGAATCACATTTATCTTCCTGATTCCAATCAGATCTGGGTAGATTATCTCACCGGAGAGCTGTACCATGGAGGACAGGTGATCAATAACTTTGACGCGCCGCTTTGGAAGCTTCCTGTTTTTGTAAAACAGGGTGCCATTCTTCCAATGTACGAGGAAAATAACACGCCGGACGCTATCTGTAGAGAGAAGCGGCTGATTGAAGTGTGGCCGTCAGGAGAGACGTCTTATACGGTATATGAGGATGATGGAAAGTATATTTCCAATGAGACAGAGGAAGCGGAAGGATATGGAACGATCGATCACATTTCCTATGGGGATCATGTCTCCACCACATACACATCCAAAGTGGAAGGTGACAAGGCGATTCTGACAGCGGAAGTTTCCAAGGGGAATTATGAGGGATACAGTTCCCGTAGAGAGACGACCTGGATTGTGAATCTTTCCTGTAGACCGGAAGCGATTCTTGCGTCAAATGGAGAGAAAAGCCTGGTTGTAAAAGAAGTTATAGATCAGAAAAACTTTGAGGAGCAGATCCCGGCGCAGGGCGAAGCCTGGTTCTTCTATGATGAGGCTCCAAGACTTCGGACATACGCTTCAGAAGCGGAGACAGAGCTTTTGAAGATGACAGAAAACGTGCGGACAATGCCAAAACTTTATATCAAGATGGCAGCGGCGGACGCAAAGACAATGGCCCAGCGTGTGGAGATTCTGGGATTCATCTATAGAGCCAAGGAAAGAAAAGAACAGGAAAATGTCAAGCTTTCCGTACCGGAATTGACGATTCCGGAAGAGAAGAAAACATCTTCTTCCATCTGGCTTCATTGGAACAAGATAGAAGGTGCAGAGAGCTATGAGATGCAAATCGACGGACAGCTCTATACGATGGGAGATGCAGACTCCTATCTGCACGATGACCTGGAGTATCATTCTGAGCATTGTTTCCAGATCCGTTCCAGAAATGAAGAAGGATATTCTGCATGGAGCGAGATGATTACATCCATGACACTGTCTGATCCATGGAGAAATGAAATCGGCGCCGCGGGAACAGTAACCTGGACCGGCAGCGACGAGGCAGGCCCGATCAAATATGCGACAGACCATAGTTTCCGGGGACTCTTCTTCTCGGCAGACGACGTTGTCAAAGAGAAGACTCCGTTTATTTATGATTTTGGCGCGGCTTACGAGCTGGATAAGTTTGAATATTATCCAAGAGACAGCTACGGAAGCGGAACCGTGGAGAGGATGAATGTCTACTCCAGTATGGACGGCAGACACTGGAAACTGGAGTGGAACGGAGCCGAACAGGAGGTGTGGACATACAACACGGACCTGGATGTAGAGGACAATGGAAAGGCAGTATCGCTGAACGGTGTCCTCGCAAGATATGTGAAGCTGGAAGTTGTACAGTCGCGGAAAAACTATTTTGCGGCACACGAACTGCCAGTCTATAAGAAAGACGGCACGAAGCCGTTTGCGGTCGGAAGTACGAATAAGAACGAGGAAGTGGCAGAGGGCGATTACACCAACATGAAGAACTACCTCGGAACTTCTGTGAAAGACGGAGCCAACTTTGTGGATCAGATCCAGAAACGAGGCGGCGATATCAACATGAATGGCGTGTACGATGTTTACGACTATGCGTTCACAATGTTTAAGCTGGACGGCGGGACGAAGCAGACAGGAGCTGCGGCAGGAAGTGTACGTTTAGCACCGGAGAAAGAGGAAGTTAAAGCAGGAGAGACTTTCCGAATCTTTGTTTTGGCAGAACAGACAGAGAATATCAATGCATTTGGAAAGGTTATTGATTATGATCCGGAAAACCTGGAGTTCATATCAACGGAGAAAGCAGAAGGGATCGCCTCCATGGAAGATCTGACCGTCAATAAGATATACAGCGATGGTACGGCTTATGTCAACCTGGCATTTGCAAACCGTGGCGACAAACCATTATACCACGGAGACGGACAGCTTGCTGTTATCACCATGAAAGCACGGACCGACTTACGTCCGGCAGAGGAGATGGAGCTTGGAGATGTATTGATCCTGGGCCCAGATCAGATTCAGTAAAACAGATAGAAAAAGGGGCATGTTTCCGGTAAGATGGAAACATGCCCCTTCATATGTCATATAATAGAAAAGAATAAGTCGGTAATTAGCCCACAATCCGCCATTTCTTTTCTACAGAGTTCAAAAGCTCGTGTCCGTCTTCGGTTACGAGAACGAGATCCTCGATACGAACTCCGTATTTACCTTCAATGTAGATACCTGGCTCAATGGAGAAGATCATACCCGGCTCAGCCTCATTCTTGTTGATCGGACTGACGTCGCCGTATTCGTGGTCTTCCTGTCCGATAAAATGACCAAGACGGATCTTCCAGTATTCGCTATAGCCTTTTTCATCGATGTAATCCCTTGCCTGTGCGTCGATATCACAGAACTTAACTCCTGGTTTGATCACAGACTCGGCTCTTAACACAGCCTCGCGTACAATGTCGTGGATTTCCGTCTGTTCCGGATCTGCGGATTTGCAGTAAAATGTTCTTGTCATATCGGAGCAGTATCCCTGCCATACGCATCCCATATCGATCAGGACACATTCGCCAGCTTTCAGTGTACGGGTATCACTTGGCGTATGGTGCTGATCCGCGGCATTTGGCCCAAAGCATACGATGGTGTCAAAGCTTGTTCCGCTTGCACCTGCTTTGAGATACTCAGAATCGATAAAGTCTGCGATCTGCTTTTCTGTCATACCTTCTTTGATGTAATTCGCGGCCTTTTCCATCACCATATCGTTGATTTCGGAAGCTTTTTTCATAATAGCGATTTCTTCTTCATTTTTTACGGCACGAACACCATCTACACAGTCGGATCCCCAGACGGTCTTCAACTGTGGGAGTTTCTCCTGAAGCGGGATCAGGAAACGTGCCGGCCATGTCTTGTCGATACCAAGCGTCTGTTCCGGATCGATCTGGTCTGCGATAATGGAGATCTGATCTTCCATATCGGAGAACCATACTTCCTCAAACCCGGTATCCTTTACAAAGTAGAGATAGTTCAGAAGCATAGTGTGCTTTCCGCTCGTTCTGAGGATAAGGGCGTAAAGTCTCTCGCCCGGATTTACCATGATTCCTGTCAGGAACCGGATGCTCAGAGGATCGGAGACGATCAACTGTGTGAGGCCTTTCTCCTCCATTTTCTTTAATACACGTGAAATTCTGTCATTCATTGGTAAGATACTCCTTTCGTGTCTATAACATATTCTGGAAATAGTATAGCATAAATGGGGAAAATCTCAACTGTTTTTTGTGCAAATTGTTTATACTCTGGTATGAAATTCTTGAAGAATCCGCCGGAGGACTTTGCCGGTCTCATCTGGACTATAACAAAAGTTCTCTTTCAGATAAAGCAAAAAATCATAAAAGGACGACACGAGGTGAGATTCGGTGATGTCCAGGTAAATCTGTTCGCAGGAGTCCGCCTCATTGCAGACCGGTAGAAACAGGTAGCCGGAATGAGGCGAGGAAAAAATGCTGATGCTCCGGTTGGAATAAAAATAGTTTTTCTTCAGCATACAAAGCTGCTGTGGCAAACATTTTTTCATTATTTCCTGGATGAGAAACATCCGGTCCCGTATGGAAAACGGTGCGTACACATAGTCGGGATAGTCCGGGACACGTCCGGTTTCCAGAAAATCCCGGACACCTTGCTCGGTGAAAAGGAAGTAGGGACGCCGTTCCGAGAAAGAATCTTTCGTTCGGCGGATGAAGTCCGATAACATTCCCAGTACATGCTCCCGGCCCGGAAGATCCGGGTAGAGGTACCGGTCCAGAAATTCTTCTGGCAGACAGTAAGTCAGACACGGAAGAGGCTGGAAAATATAAATGTCTTTTTCCCCAAAATCAAAAGAAATCAGTCGCTGAATCTGGGAGATCACGTCCGTTACTTTATCGGCGAAAGAGGAGACGCTCGGATAAAAGCGCTCAAATATATTTCGGTAAAGCTGTACAGATGCACGGTTGCCAAAGAGAATTCCCTGGCTCCGGTCTCTGGTAAACAAAAGTGCATACCGGGACGTGATCAGCATCACGGAGAAAATTTCCAGAGTATTTTTTCGGGTGAACATTGTATCATAAAAATAATAAGCATTGTAAAGACACCCGCACGTGTAAAGCGGGAGGATCTGTTCCAGACAGTAGAGATTATAATTTTGTCCGTTATCCATCAACTGTTGGGTGTTATCCATGCAGAAGATATGCTCAATCTGCAGGCTGTGGTTCCGACAGCCAAGGGACGCCAGATAATCGATAATGGACGAAAAATCGGGATCCATGAAAATCTGGATCTTTCCCTGTTCCTCCTGTGCCTCTTGAGCGAGAATCTCAAACATACAGTTTGTAATTTGAGATTGTCCGTCCAGCACGGTCATTTCTGCAAGGGGGGGGGGGGTAGAATGGGCCCCTGTCTTTGTGAAATTGACAGGGAGAGCGCTGATATACTTTCCTGGATTTTGGAGGAATTTCCAGATGTATTTCCGCCGGAAATAGATTTCCGGGCCTACAAGGGAAATCCGGTACGCCTCTGAGAGAAGCTGGTATTCCGCCGGAGTCAGCAGCATAAAATCGGCCATCTTCCGGACAAGGGAGATGGAAGACGGGCGCCGTTTCCCATTGATAAACTTATACATGGTGGAACGATCCAAATCGCAGAACTGCGCCATGGAATATACATTCACATTTTTCTCGTGTATATAGTCGGATAGTACTTTTGCAAAATCAGGTATCATATTTTTGCACTCCTCTGAATGTAAATCAATTATGTGAAAACATTATATAAAAATATGTTCCGAAAAGCCAGCAGAAGAAAGCAAATAATTTGTCCACAAAAAGCGCCGCATATTGAGAAAAAGGAATTGAAACGATAAACTGAGTTTTAATGATTGTAAAAAAGTTGCGCTGCCAAAAGAAGCGCTTTGCAGAAAGAGGAGAAAAGATATGGGCAATCCAGAGGAAAACCGTAACCGGACCGGGAAGGGAACCGGTGAAATTCCTGATTTGAAACTGACGGCAAGGACAGACCGGTTTATTGGAAAGTATGGAAGAATGAGAGAGATCTATCTGCGGGAGCATGAGCCTGTATTTTACAGCAGGCTGGTGCTGGACGAGAAGATATATCCTTATTTAATTGAGACGGAACAGAAAGTACAGGAGCGTATGGATCATATATTGCCGGAACTGATGGAGGAAGCGGGGATTCAAGAAGGTGGGAAGTACAGTAATTCGACGGACTGGATTGAACGGATGGAGAAACTTCGGAGAGCTGCGGAAAAGCAGGCGGTGAGAGAACTCGTGTATTGCTAGAATACAATATAGAAAAAAGATGGCTGTTGGGGCGGCACTCATAAGACAGTATTAGAAATGTTTTCGGGAAACGGCGTAGCTTGCGGGCTATGCCGTTTCTCTATTTTGCAGCTCATTTAGTAAAGACGCGGGGAGTATTCCCACAAGGTCATAGGAAATGTCAATCTGCTGTTCCCTATATCCCTTTGACTTGTCCGGCGCGTGGACGTACACCGCTTTTACCATGTCGTTTAAAACAGCGGGCGTTAATTCGTCCAAGTTAAGATATTTCCGTACTTTGCTGATGAACCTGTCAATGTTCTCGGATTGTTCTTCCTGTTCGCTAATTTCTTCATTCAATCGCAACAGCTTTTCCCGCAGTTTTTCCTGCTCCTGTTCGTAATCGTCAGAGAGCATTTGAAATCTGCTGTCAGATAATTTCCCGCCTACGTTGTCCTCGTAAATACGCTTGAATAATCGGTCAAGTTCTTCTATCTGCCGTTCCGCCTGCGTCAGTTGCCGCCGCTTCGCCGCCAGTTCCTTTTTCGCTTCGGCTTTCTGCTTCGCGCCCATAGCTTTTCGGAATTGTTCTTCATGGTTAGCGACACAGGCAATCGTCAATCTCATGTGAGCGAGTACGCCCTGTTCCAAGACAACGGCGCGGATAAAATGAGTAGAGCAAACCGCTTTTCCTTTGAGCCTTGAAGTAGAGCAGACGAAATGGTCTTGCCTTGCTTCAAAGTTCTTGCTTGTGCAGTAATACAGCTTTTCCCCACAGTCGGCACAGCGCACAATACCGGAGAACATATTTGTCTTTCCCGTCCTCGTCGGGCGGCGTTTGTTCTTCCGCAATTCCTGTACTCGTTCCTATGTGTCAGCGTCAATAACCGCTTCATGGGTATTCTCAAACATAAGCCATTTTTCCTCTGGATTGTAACAGGTCTTTTTGCTCTTGTAGGATTGCTTATAGGTTTTGAAGTTTACCGTATGCCCTTGATATTCCGGTCGTTCCAAAATATCCGCTATGGTATCTCCTGTCCAGTTGTAGGGATTGTCCGGCGGCGCGTTCCTTGTTGTGCGTCCTATCTGCATGAAATGGATTGTCGGCGTTAAGACCTGTTCCTCTTTCAGAATACGGGCAATTTGTGTCGGACCGTAACCCTCTAAGCAGAGCGCAAAAATCCTTTTGACTACTTCGGCAGCTTCTTCGTCTACAACCCAACGCTTTTTATTGTCGGGGTCTTTCATGTAGCCATAGGGCGGATTGGTACAGAGGTGTTCCCCTGCTTCGCCTTTGGACTTCATCACAGCGCGGATTTTCTTGCTTGTGTCTTTCGCATACCATTCGTTGATGATATTCAAAAATGGAGTAAAATCGCTGTCCGTTTGGTTTACGCTGTCTATGCCGTTATTGATAGCGATAAACCGCACGCCTTTCTCCACAAACAGGACTTCCGTATAAAAGCCGACTTTCAGATAATCACTCCCCAAACGGGACATATCCTTGACAATCAGAACGCCGACCTTTTCATCTTCAATCAGAGCGACCAGTTCACTTCAAGAGGGACGGTCAAAGTTCGCCCCCGAATACCCGTCGTTCACAAAAAATTGAGGATTAGGAAAATGGTCTCCTTTGCGTATTTACTTAAAATCGCCTTTTGATTAACAATGCTGTTGCTGTCCCCCCCCTGTAATTCGTCGTCGCGCGATAAGCGGCAATAGAGGGCGGTAATTCTGTCAGACTGCCTTAACATAATTTCTGCTCCTTTCCCCGTCATAGCTGCCCGTAAAGCGATAAAGCGTCCTGCCGGATTTTATCGTTACTTCATGCGTAGGCAGTTCTTGAAACAGCGGATTTTTTACCACGATATGTCCGTCTTTGATTTTTTGTTGACCTTCCACTCTTTTCCCTTCCTTTCCGTATTTGATAAAGTGAGAAGTTTCGGAGCAAGCATAGGAAAAGAGTACCCTTTTCCGAAAATGTTCTGCATTTTGCTTGTTGGGAAGTATCCCAAACCCTCTGAAAATCCTTTCGATACCTACTACACCACACATGGCGATTTTGCCAAAGATTTCGGGGAGATTTAAGAAAAAATTGAAAATACCAAAGGCAAAAAATAGAAACACATTTGTGTAAGTTTGTCAAACATATGTTACACCATACTGAATAAATCCCTTGGGATAGTCTGTGGTGATTTCCAGCCTAACAGACGCATAGGGAACTGATTATAATCCTTATGATTGTATGTCTTGAGCTGTTTTGAAAAATCTTCAAAAGAGTAGAACGTATGGCTGGCATAGAAACGTTCGTTATCCTTGCGGTGGCTTCTTTCTACCTTCCCATTATGCCTTGGGGTAAATGGACGGATCAGTTTATGCCGGATTCCATATTCCTGTAAAACACGCTGAAATAAGGTCAAAGTCTCCTTCCTAGAAGTGGAAAACGCTTTGTAAACTCTGTCCCATTGTCTGTCTGGACACATTCAACAGGCATAGGAAAACGTTCCAGGAAATGGCGCAAAAATACCGCGGAAGAATAGGTGCTGTGTTCTTCAAAGGCTTCCACATACCGCCAGCGGGAATATTCATTAATAGCGGTATACTGATAAAAACGTTTGCCTTTTGCTTCATTGACCAGGCAGCAGGCGGGAACGAACCTTACGTCAATCTGGACTCTCTGTCCGGGATAGGACATCTGTTCATAAGGTTTGGGAATGTACTTAGGATTTGGAAGCTTTTGAGCAGTCATTCCTTGTTTCATAAGGAACCAATAAAGTCCTGGGATCGAGCGTTGATAGCCCCGCTGCATGAGCTTGCCCCAGAATACGACCGACCAGACCAGCATGAGGGTTACGCCTGCGCATATCCTGAATGAGCTTGATCTCAGCAAGGGTATGATGATTTGGATGAGAATGGGGACGTCTGGAGCGGTCTCTGAGGGAATCCCAGGAACCGTCATAGCGGTTCTTCCAACGATAGATAAACTGCCGATTTGTCTTATATTTTCTGGCAGCATTGGAAACACCAAAACGTTCAGTGTATTTAATCAGTGATAGACGAAATCTCATATCTTGTGTTATACTTGCCATGCGAGGAAGCTCCTTTATGTATTTTTGTTTTGTGGTGATTCAAATATAACACAAAGAGAGTCTATCCTCGCTTTTTAATTATTCAGTTGTAACACATGTATTGTAATCCTACAAAAGGAAAAAATAGAAACACATTTGCAGATTGATATACTTCTACAAAGGTGTTATAATTTTTTATATGTAATTGTCGCTATTAAGGCAGTTATCTAATACATAAGGAGGATTTGACGTGGCTTATTATGATAAAGAGCATAGAGATAAAATAGATTGTTTCAACGATATGTGGTCAAAACTTGACGATATAGAGGAATTAGCTAAAACTTATCAAATTGCAGATATAGCGCAAGACAACAATTTAAAGCTGCTGCAAACTTTGGTGCTATTCGATTTTGACAATCAGCCCGGTAGAGAGGGGAGCGATGCTATTGATAGATACGGTCATGCTTGGGAGCTTAAAACGGTTAATATAGATCTTACAAGCAGCTTTTCAACAAATCATCATACAAATTTAGAGCGTATCAATGTTTTTAGGCAAGAACGGTGGCTATTTAGTTCATATAAAGGAATTATACTACAAGAAGTTTACGTTGTAAATCCTCGACATCTTGAGACATATTTTTCAAAATGGGAACAGAGTGTTAAAGAAAAAATCGCAGCAAACATTGAAAATGCACATTTGAACAACCCTAAAATACCTCTCAAATATGTTAAAGAAGTCGGAACAAAAGTATATCCTATTTCTACACCTCTTGACCCTGCTGAAGTACTTAAAACCTTGTAGGCAAAGGGAATGTCTTGTAAGGCATTCTCTTTGCCTATATTAACAAGTCCTGCTTATCCATTATCTCATTA
Organism: Sellimonas intestinalis; assembly: GCF_001280875.1. Lineage (GTDB taxonomy): Bacteria > Bacillota > Clostridia > Lachnospirales > Lachnospiraceae > Sellimonas > Sellimonas intestinalis. Next base: position 24,709 of record NZ_LGAJ01000007.1, read on the forward strand.
AAATATTGATTTGCCATTTCTACATTGTCAGCAAACCTAAACACACTACTAGCTACATACTCAAGGTTAAAGTCAATACTCAACCATTTTCTCCCTAAACATTCAGATGCTTGTCCCGTAGTATTTGAACCGCTAAATATGTCAACAACGAGATCGTTTTCATCCGTCAACATCTTAATAAAAAATTCTGGAAGCTTTAACGGGAATCTGGCGGGATGCCCTTTTATACCAATTATTTTACAGTATCTAAGATACTGACTATTACTTTCACTATTGCTAATTTGCAGCAAATTTGAGGGAATTGCTCCACCATTGTTTTTTGCCCAAGACTTCATTCCCATTACATGTCCTGATGGTCTAACTGTACCCTCCTGTTTCACAAAATCTTGAGGACGCTCTATTAGATTTTTCATTCGCGATGAATATGGGACAAGCACATTCTTTATATTAGATTTAGGACTATTTGTTTTACTAAACCACCATACGGTATTTACAGAAGTTTTACACCTTATCTTTCTTTTATTTACCCATTCAATAGGGGTAGGCAAAGCAGAAGGATTATGCCAATAGAAATCTTGCGCTAATTTATATCCTAATTCGTCACACATTCGTATCATAAATCTAAACGGATATAATGCCTTTATTGGTTGCCCTTTTTGGTATGCGCCACCAATATCAATAACAAAAGACCCCGTATCTTTTAGCTTACTATGTGCAATAGAGCCAAATTGCAAAAGCCAGTCCACATATTCGTTTTGCGCTACTTCGCCATAGCTTTTATGCCTTTGCAAGCTAAAAGGCGGGGACGTTATAATTAAATCTATACTATTATTTGATAAAGTATGTAGTATCTCTAAACTATCACCTTGAATACATTTACCTAATTTTGTAGAATATCCAGCCATATAAACACCTCAATAATGCTCAATTATATCTTCTACACCACATTCAAAGTAGTTGCATAAGCGGTCAATAATATCCATTGATACTTGTTCGCCGCGTCCCATTTTGTCCATAGTTGATTTAGAAATCCCAGTTGCTTGCATAAGTGCCTTTTTTGTCATTTCCTTATCAATCAACAATTTCCATAATGGTTTGTAAGAAAAAGACATATTTATCACCTCATTTAAAATATAGCACAAAAGTATTTAGAAGTCAATATTTTTATATTTATTTCTCGGGATATTAAATTGTGATAGCAAAAACAGAAAAACCGTCAAGGATAAAATGCACGCTTGCGCGTCCTTGACGGTTTTCTCTGCCTTTGCTGTTGGGCAGCTAAGAGAGCACAATCGGATAAACCGCTTACGCTCTCAATTCATTATGGAGTAATACGCGATAGAGTGCTTCTTTCGCTTGATTTAAGCGCATTTCAGCGACGATAAGGAGAGGGGGAAGGTTTTATACTCCCACCTTTCAAAATGGCGTTCTATTGCGTAACATAGCAAATGATATTTCTTTATGTCGCTATTTCCCTTCTATTTCCCTCCATTCCGACGGCTCTGCCGCTTTGCTCCAAAGGAGAGGGATTAGGGAAAGGATAGGAAGGGAATCGGTATTTGATTGAATCCGTATTTGATTTTTCTTTAGTTAGTTATATCTTTATTTAATTGCGTTGGATTTTCCAACGTAGGCTTTTCCAACATAGGGAAAACCGAGATAGACGGTCTATGCTCCCTCGGATAATTACCATCGTTTTGTTACGCAGTAGAAAGGTGTTTTTGAGGAAAAAGGTATAATTCCCTTGCCAAGCGAGAAACGCGCCCGCAAAGCCGCCTGTATCAATGCTTTTTCAGCCCCTACTGCGTAACAAAGGGCATGAAAAAAAGCGGGCAAGAAACGATTTGTTTCCTACGCGCCTTTTTCTACACCCTGCATGACAGCTACCCTATTTCAGTTTGTCGGTTGATACTGTTTTATAAGTAGCTACCCTTGGGGTCATCTTTTTCTATATCGTTTTTTACAGTGTCTTGCCTGTCAGCATCTCGTATCCCTGTAAGTAGATATCGATTGTTTTCTGTACAACGTCCTGCGGAAGTGTCCAGTTGTTATCCGGGTTCGCTTTCAGCCAGTCGCGGGCAAACTGCTTGTCAAAGGACGGCTGTCCATGTCCAGCCTCGTAGCCGTCAGCCGGCCAGAAGCGGGAGCTGTCCGGTGTGAGCATCTCGTCGCCAAGTACGATGTTGCCGTCTTCATCCAGACCAAATTCAAACTTGGTATCCGCAATGATGATGCCACGGGTTAAAGCGTAGTCAGCGCACTTTTTATAAAGAGCGATGGTATAGTCCCGAAGTTTTGCGGCATATTCTTCGCCTTTGCCCGGGAAATATTTCTCCAGGTGAGCAATGCTTTGTTCGTAGGAGATGTTCTCATCGTGCTCACCGATCTCAGCTTTGGTGGACGGTGTGTAGATTGGCTCCGGAAGCTTATCGGACTCTTTGAGACCTTCCGGAAGACGAATGCCGCATACGGTGCCGTCTTTCTGGTAACTTGCCCAGCCGCTGCCTGTGATGTAGCCACGGACGATACACTCAATCGGAAGCATGTTGAGCTTCTTGCACATCATGCTGTTACCGTCAAACTGCGGCTGGCGGAAAAATTCCGGCATATCTTTTACATCTGCGGAAATCATGTGGTTTGGCAGGATATCTGCTGTCATATCAAACCAGAACTTGGACATCTGAGTCAGTACAGTACCTTTCTTTGTGATCGTATTGTTTAAGATCACGTCAAAACAGCTAATACGGTCTGTGGCCACCATAATCAGGCTGTCGCCGTTATCGTAGATTTCACGTACTTTTCCTTCTTTGATCGGTTTCATTTCTCATACCTCGCTTATCTGATTTCGTTTTTGTAACTATTCAGCCATGCGTGAAGATTTAGCTGCGAATCTGAGCCGTATGACTGAATCGTTGCCAGTTTGTAGCTTTCATATAATAGGATAAGCAGAAACGATTAAAAAAGCAATCCTTTTTCTGGTTATTTTTATCGAGTCAGTTTTAATATACAACATGAGCGCTAAATAAACAGGTACAAGGCAGAGGCATGAGAAATACGATCTGCCTTGTAGGAAAGCGTAGAATATTATAAAGTCTTTAAAAAATTAAGCAGGGCGCTGTATTGTTCCGGACTAAGTTTTGCTGCATAGTCCAACAGTAGTTTTTGGCGTTCTGTAATATGAATAGTGTTTCCATCATCCTCAAGGAAAAACTGAGAAAGCGTAAGACCGAATGCATCACAAATTTTAATAAGTGAGGGAATTGTAGGCAGCATATTTTTACGATACCAGGTAGAAATCGTAGACTGAGTCAGACCGGATTTTTCAGCTAACTGATATTCGGACCAATTGCGTTCTAGGCAGAGCCAGGTTATTTTGTCTAATACATTCACAAGAAACACCTCCGAAAATGTGAGTCAATATTTTACCCAAAATTCAAATCGAGTCAATCAAAGATCTCAGAAAATACCAAAATAGTATTAAGCATTAATTCATTATACTGGAAATCTATATTGCAAAATGGTACGATAAAACGTATAATATTTTTATAAACCTAATGAAAATTTGAGAAAGGAAATGGGTGGAAAGATTTAATAATACGGCTCAGTTATTGACATGACTAAAGAAGTTTTTACGCAGTTAAATAATATTTTGATAGAATATTGTTCCGAATCAATCCACGATATGCTTCATGTATATCGTGTTTTATCATTTGTTTTAGATATTGCCCAGAATGAAAAAGAAATTGTTGATATGGATATTTTAATTACAGCAACACTTTTACATGATATTGCACGTGAAGAGGAAAGATTAGATCCATCTGTTTGTCATGCTAAGCGAGGTGCTGAGCTTTCAGAAAAAATTTTAAGTGAATTTTCATATACATCTGTACAAATCTCTCATGTTCAAGAATGCATCCGAACACATCGTTTCCGAGGGATGGAGCGACCAGAAAGTATTGAGGCTAAAATATTATTTGATGCAGATAAATTAGATGCGACGGGATGCATAGGAATTGCACGAACACTTATGTATAAAGGTATTATAGGAGAGCCTTTGTATTCTTTTGATATGGATTCTTTGGCAATAGATTATGATTCTCCTTCATTTATTCGAGAATACAATTGTAAACTTTCAAAAATTGGTCAACAATTATATACAAAACGGGCGCTGGAATTATGGGAAATGCGAAATAGTCATGCGCATAAGTTTTATGAAGAATTGCTTTTTGAAATACAAGAGATATCTGTGTTAAAAAATTTCCGTGAAAAATTGAACTAATGCAAAAGAACATATTGGTAAAAGAACTGTATATAAAATAGACTGCCAATCATTAAATGGCAGTATGTTTTGCAAATTGACAAAATTTTAGGGAGTATTCCAAAATGGATCTGTTGACAAATTAAAGAGAAATGGCTTCCTGTATGGTATACTTATTATATCCATTGCAGGAGGCTATTTTCCCAACAAACTCACTTTTTCAGTGTTTATTTCTGCATGTTTTCTTGAAATGCCATAAAACAGCTGGTAAATTCGGTTATTTAAACCGCTTTTACCAGCCGTTTTAGATTTAACGCCGTTGCCGATAAGAGGCATTCTTCTATCGCTTTCTGAAGGCCTCTTTTCTGGATTTTATTTAATTTATGTCCTCGTTTTAAAACTGCGAATGTTCCTTCTGCCCATATCTTCCTAAGCCTCATGACTCTCAGATAATCACTGGTCCCTACTTTCTTGCTATTTCGATAAAAAGAGGGATAATAAGCACTCGCATTGATTCTGACTGTACCGAGATCTGTGGCACAAGCTGAAAAATTCGGGCAGTTTTTACATTGTTTTTTTGAACGGCTATATAAACGGTAATAGTTCTCCGTTGACTTTTTATAAATTAATTTCTGAAATGCTAAATATTCTCCCTGTCTACATACAAAGCGGTCTGTTTCTTCCTCATAACAGAATCCTTTTTCATTGCATTGTTCTGATATTCACGTATCGCTGTATAACCTTGGACCCCTAATAACTCCAGCCCTCTGTGTACCGCTCCTATATCATATCCGCCATCTAATCCAATTTCCTGATAGTTTACAAGGCTGTCCTTTCAAATGTTCCAGGATAATATCACTTTTCCTCTGGTTAGCTGGATAACAGTCCACCCCCGTAATAATGCCATGCCTGGTACCCACTGTCATCTCCGTCAGATAACCCAGCCCCTTTTTACGAGCCTGGTGGATATAACCATACTCTGGATTTGTCCGCTTTGCTTTCCCATCATAAAAAATGACCTCCTGCAATTGATATAATAAGTATACCATATAGAAAGCCATTTCTCTTTAGTTTGTCAACAGGTTCATCTTGGGATACTCCCATAGTGATGGCTGTTGTAATCTTTCCAAATCAATCCCCCACCCCAAAATCGGTATTTTCATAAAGCACTTCGATGGATGGATCGTGTTCCAGTTCGCGGTATTCCTCCAGAAACCATTTCACCAGTTCTTCATCCCTTTTCACATCGGTGGAATTGTTGGTGAACACATTGATAGTGCCGAGCTTAAAAAACTGTTTTAAAAGTCTGATATCGTTTCGGATCATCTCTTTTGTCTGCCCCTGGATGCCGACCATCAGGCAAGGGGAGTCAAAGTAACGGCTCAGTTCCTCGGCATCACGAAAATCAGCGTGTTTATTCAGGTAGTGCTCCCGAAAATGATAGTCAAAAGTTTCGGCGCCGGTCTTGTATACAATCGGGATGCCGAAAAATTCTCTCATTTCATCCAGGCGGCTGCGGTAGATCCAGTGAGCCTCAAAAAACAGCTTTTGGATGTGCTTTTCCCGAACGACGGTACGGATGTCGGTAAGCGTTTCCTTTGGAAGCTCAAAACAGCTTCCGGAGTTTATCACTTCCAGTACGCCGAACTCTCCGGTGACGTGGGAGAGCACGTCCCGGTTTAGGGTAATCATCGACTCCCTGTCTCTGGAATTGTCCTCAATATAATCACAGAAGCGACACTTGCCCCAGGCACACGGAAGAGCTTTCAAAAGTACAATCTCCCGCTTATTTTTATTGGTGATCTTACTATATCGATCCATAAGTACGGTCTCCTTTCTTTAAAACAGTCAATACGGAAACGGGTAAAATATGCAGGACTGTCAGAGACAGGGCCAGCATGACGGTCCGGTCAATAAAATCGGTAACAAGCTGTACGCAAAATACGCTTACAGTAAGATTCAGTCCCAGATGATGAAAGAGTTGTACCATGACTGTGGAGCCGGATGAGGTAATTCCTTCAAATAAAAATGCCGTAATGCAGGAGGAAACAATCGTTCCCGGTAAAGTAACGACAAACGCATACAGCGGAATCCGGTATTTTCCGTTCCGAAATGATTTTTCATAGAAAAAGAGTCCGGCGGTCAGTCCGGTGAGGAGCTGGACCGGAAGATAAAACAGGGAATAAATATCCGTTGTCATTCCGGTCAGAATCCCACTTAAAAATCCCGGAACCATTCCGTAAAACGGACCGAACAAAATGGCGGCAAGGAAGGTTCCCAGTGTATCCAGATACAGTGGAATCCGGATCAGAAGGGCAAGATTTGCCCCGGCAATATTCAATACAGCGGCCAGTGCCAGAAACGACATCTGAAGTACAGTCAGTTTTTTCGGATATCTCATACTGTCACCTCCCCGGAAAGAATCTGGGGAAGAATCGATTCCGCCTGTGCCGGATTGGCACCGAGTACCTTACAGAAAAACATCAAGAAGAAGCGATAAGGATCTGTCTTGGTGAGAATGTGACTGTTATGTGGTTTCTTCCAGATTTCGTGGTCATCCACCAGTGTCTGTCCAAAGCTTAAGCCCTCTGTCTCCACAGAGGTGTAGGCGTCAAAGCCATCGCAGAGAGAAGGATCGGCAAAATAAGCAACAGCCAGCGGGTCGTTGATGACACATCCGATGATGCCCTCCTGTTCCCAGTGGAAATCCATATAGAACCGGGTGATCGATTCCATTACGGAACCAAGATGCGGATTGATCCGTTTCATGTAGGCTGCAAGATTTGGCGTCAGGACAATTTTACGTGTCACATCCAGTCCAATCATGTGGATCCTTTTTCCGGCAAGTTCCGGCAGAGAAGCATAGGCTTCATAGACAACGGCGGCGGCGTCAGGATCGCACCAGTAGTTATATTCGGCTACAGGGGAACAGTTTCCGTGGGCTTTGTATGTACCACCCATGGACACAAGATTATGAATACGCGCAAAGGCGTCCGGGTACTCCTGTCTGAGTCTGGCAAGATTTGTCAGTGGACCGAGCGCAATGACGGAAACATCGTCCTGTGACAGTAGAATGTCGGCAAGAAAACGGACAGCATCGCCCTTGGCCTGTCCCACTGTGGAGTCGGCTAGCCCTGATTCGCCAAGCCCGTCCCGGCCGTGGGTATCCATGGCATCGACATAAGGACGAATAAGCGGGGTTTCTTCCCCCGCATAGACTCCAATCTCTGTACGATTCATAAGTTCAAGGATTTTCAAAGCGTTTTTTACGCCCTTTTCGACGGGAACATTCCCGCAGACAACTGTGATCCCGACAACATCAAGTCCTGGAAGGGACAGAGCGAGCATCAGTGCAAGCGCGTCGTCGATTCCCGGATCGCAGTCCAGAATTACTTTTCGTGCATTCATTCTCCAATCTCCTTTGTATGTTTCATTTGAGATACTTGGTTTTTTATACTGGGAAGTTCACGAACCAGTCCGGGCGAAACACCCGATTGTATAAATGCAGAATCTAGTATAGCAGAAGACAGGTGGAAAGGGAAGAGAAACTTTCCACCTGCAGAGAATCTCTTAATTTAAGAAATAGATACCAAGATTCAGATATCCGGCAAATGTGATCCATAAAAGATAAGGGATCATCAGAGCTCCGGCGGTTTTGGAAGCCGACCAGAAGAGCCGGATGGTCTGGTAGACCAGAAGCCACAGTGCCACAAGCCAGATAAAGGAAAACAGGTAAAGATTAAGGTTGAAAAAGAGAATCGGCCACATAAAATTCACGGCAAGCTGGATACCATAGGCTTTCAGGGCAATATCGTCTGGTTTTCCGGAGGTTAGAACCAGATAGGACGCAATTCCCATCAGCACATAGAGAATGGTCCAGACGACAGGAAAGAGCCAGCCCGGTGGTGAGAGCGGCGGTTTGTTCACCATCTCAAAGGTCTCCATGCTGCTCTGAGTCAAAAGAGCGGACAGTCCGCCGACGAGAAGTGGTATGGCAATACAGATTATTAGTTTTTTCCATTGAATTTTCAAATCATCACCCCCTAGTACTGTATGTGAAAAACGTCTGTTTTATTCAGAAGAGCAAAAATGGCACATACATAAGTTATGAGACTGATGTATGTGCCAAAGAAACTATATAAACTTTTTGGAGGACATGTCTTTTACGGCCAGATCGCTCTCGCTGATTTTGCGTCAACGACGCGTTTGAGCGCGATCAGGTAGGCGCCCATGCGGAGTGTCGTATGCTTCTCCTGAGCCAGATCCCACACGGATGCGAAAGCAGCATCCATGATTTCCTTGAGCTTCTTGTTGACTTCATCTTCTGTCCAGCTTACGGACTGGATGTTCTGTACCCATTCGAAGTAGGAGACGACAACGCCGCCGGCGTTTGCAAGAATATCCGGTACGATCAGGATTCCCTTTTCGGCGAGAACCGGGTCGGCTTCGGAGGCGACCGGTCCGTTTGCGGCTTCAACGATCAGTTTCGCCTTGATCTTGTCTGCGTTGTCTGCATTAATCTGGTTCTCCAAAGCGGCAGGGATCAGGACAGTGACATCCAGTTCTAATAGTTCTTCATTGGAAATATGGATCGTGCCTTCTTCGTTGAAATCTTTCAAAAGGTTTCTGCGGTCTGCGGCAAGATAAGCAAGGATTGCTGGAATATCCAGGCCTTCTGGATTGTAGATACCGCCGGACACATCGCTAATGGCAACGACTTTCATTCCAGACTGATAAAGCAGTTTTGCGGTGACACTTCCGACATTTCCGGCACCCTGGACAGCGACGGTTGTACCCTCTGCCGAAATGTCGAGTTTGCCGAGGATATTGTGTGTTGTAAACATTACGCCGCGTCCTGTTGCGTCATTTCGTCCAAGTGCCCCGCCAAGTTCGAGAGGTTTTCCCGTGACAACGCCGTGGATACAGTGCCCTTTCAACATGCTGTAGGTATCCATGATCCAACCCATCACAGCCGCGTTGGTTCCTACGTCCGGCGCCGGGATGTCCTGCTCCGGTCCGATCAGTGGAGCGATGGCAGCTGTATATCTTCTTGTGATCGCGCGGATTTCGTTTTCGGTAAGCTTGGTCGGATCGCATACAACACCGCCCTTACCGCCGCCGTAAGGGATATTTACAACGGCACATTTGAAAGTCATCCAGGCGGCAAGCGCACGGACTTCGTCCGCGCTAACGTCTGGATGGAAACGGATTCCGCCTTTTGCAGGTCCGCGGGAAGTGGAATGTTGGATTCTGTAGCCCTGGAATACGTGGGTCGTTCCGTCGTCCATCCGAACCGGAATGGAGACTTTGAGTTCTCTTTCCGGATACTTAATGGCTTCGATATCGCTGTCGCTGTAGCCAAGAATATCAGCGGCCTGCTGTACTACCTGGAGTACGTTGTCATAAGGATTGTACGTCTGATTCATAATGTTTCTCCTTCTTTCTTGATCGTTCTATTTCGGCTGGATTCCCAGCTTGTTTTCAATATAGGCAAGTTTCACACAGAGTATTAGGATGTCCATAGCCTGGGACAGCTCCCCTACGGAAGGGTAGGATGGCGCGATCCGGATGTTGCTGTCTTTCGGATCCTTTCCATACGGATAAGAAGCTCCGGCTCCCGTGAGGGTCACACCGGCTTCTTTGGCAAGTGCTACTGTGCGTTTGGCACATCCCGGAAAGACGTTTAAAGAGACGAAGTACCCGCCTTTCGGATGGCTCCAGGAGGCAACGGGAGGGCTTGCTCCCAGACCGTCTTGCAGTTTTTGAAGAACAATGTCGAATTTTGGCTTCAGCAGAGCTGCAAGTTTTGTCATGTGGTTATGAATATTCTCCGATGTGCCGAAAAACTGTACATGCCGGAGTTGATTTAGCTTGTCGTGACTGATCGTCTGAGCAGACATATGCCCAAGCAGTTCTTTTACATTGTCCGGGCTTGATGCAATAAGCGATACGCCGGCGCCAGGGAATGTAATTTTCGAGGTGGAGAAGAAGTAATAGCACCGGTTTGGATATCCGGCCTTCTCACAGGCTTTCAGAATATTTTTCAGAGGAACTTCCTCGTATATATGATGTACTCCATAAGCGTTATCCCAAAAAATACGGAAGTCATCGGCTGCGGTCGTCATGGATGCCAGCGTGTCTACGGTTTTGTCACTGTAGCATACACCCTGAGGGTTCGAGTGGAGCGGCACACACCAGATTCCCTTGATTTGTTCATCTTCTTTCACGAGCCTAGTTACCAGATCCATATCTGGACCGTCGGAAAGCAGTGGTACTGGAATCATTTCCACGCCGAGTTCCTCGCAGATAGTAAAATGACGGTCATATCCGGGAACCGGACATAAGAATTTGACCGGGCGACCTTGTGCACGCTCATCTGCCCACGGTTTTTTCCCTTCTGTTCCAAAGAGCAACAGGAACGCAAGAGTGTCAAACATTAAATTCAGGCTTGCGTTTCCGCCCATAATGATCTGGTCTGCGGGAATATCAAGAAGATCGCCGAAGAGACGGCGGCACTCCCCAATTCCCTGCAGGACGCCATAATTTCTTGCGTCAGTGCCGTCCGCCAGTGTATAGGATTTGGGAAATTGGAGCAGTTCCATGGAAAGATCCAACTGTTCCGCGGACGGTTTTCCGCGGGACATATTCAGATGCAGGTCTTTTGTCTGTTCCTGTTTATAAGTGTTCCAAAGGGAAGAATGAAGATCTTCCAGATCTTCTTTGGAAAGTGTTGTAAGAGATGCCATGATCGTTTCCTCCTTGTTTCTGCCCTTATTATAAAAATCCAGCCTGAAAAAAACAAATATTTATATCTATATAAACTTTATAAGCTAAAAGTTATATAGAAGAATAGTATACAGAAAAATTCTGGAAAATAGGCAAAATTGTTTTGAAAAAAATACAGTTATCGAATATGATATAAATAAAAGATTATAGAATCTATATATACCCCTTATGAAAAGCTTATAATTATTGCTGCAAAGAAGGGGTGCAGGGCGTATGAGAGGAGATGGGAACGCCATGGAAGAAGAGAGAAAAAGAGAATGGTGCTATAGGATGATGACCAGTGATCCCAGACTTGCAAGAATGATCTTGACTTACTTTAACGAGGATGATTTTCAGAGGATTGAGGATCATAAGACCGGAGACGGCGTCATCGGCGGGAAATCTTGCGGATTTCTTCTGGTGGAGAAAATGATGGAAAAGCTTCTTCCTGAATACAGAGACAGATGGGAGCCATGTCCGTCCTGGTTTGTGGGGACAGGGATTTTCTGTCAGGTTCGTGATGGGAGACCGATTCGGGTGTTTGCGGAGGAGTTTCGGAAGATTCTCGACTATTTCGATGGCGCGCCGTTTATTGTGCGTTCCAGCAGTCTGATGGAGGACGGGTATGACAATGCGTTCTTTGGAAAGTACGAGTCTGTCTTTTGTGCTAACCAGGGTGCCAGGGAGGACTGTCTGGAGGCGCTTCTTTTGGCGGCTGGCCGGGTCTATGACAGCGTAAAGAATCAGGAGGCCATGGAGTACCGGAGAAAATGGCATCGGCCAGACCAGGAGGAGCAGATGGGTCTGCTGATTCAGAGAGTCGCGGGGGAACGGATCGGCGATCTGTATTATCCAGCGATTGCCGGTATGGGATGTTCCTACAATCCTTATAAATGGATGGAGCATATCAACCCGGAAGCCGGGATGCTTCGGATGGTGGCAGGACTCGGGACAAGGGCTGTTACGAGAACTCCGGGGGATTATCCAAGGCTTGTGGGATTGGACTGCGCCCAGGGTAATCTCTGGGGATCGGTCGGGGAGAAGCACAAGTATTCCCAGCGCCAGGTGGATGTGGTGGATCTGGCCAAAAAGGAGGTTTGTACAAAGCGGCTTTCGGAACTTATCGATGGGATGCCAAAGTCATACCGGAGGCTGATCCTGGAGCGGGATACGGATGCGGAAGAGATGCTTTCAAGGCGGGGTGATTACAGGAAGATCTACTTTGCGGACTGCCAGGGAATGGTGGAAGACCGGATTTTTATTCAGATGATGAAGAGACTGTTAAAGAGCCTGGAGGAGAATTATCATCAGCCGGTAGACATTGAGTTTGCCGTCAATGCCGTAGGGGACAAGGATTGGAGCGTCACTCTCGTACAGTGTCGACCGTTACGTTCCGGAATTTCGGATCAGGTTAAGATACCAAAAGACGTGGATGAGGAGTTTTTGTTTGATGTGCGCCGGACGTCCATGAGACGGTCTAAGGAGCAGAAACTGGATTATATTGTTTGGGTGGATCCACAGGCTTATTATGAGTATCCATATAAGAAGAAACCGGACGTGGGACATGTAATAGGAAAGATCAATCACTATCTGGAAGAGTCAGAGGAGAAAGCACTTCTTCTGGCTCCGGGGAGAATCGGGACTTCCTCACCGGAGCTCGGCGTCCCGGTGTCCTATGCGGACATCAGTAGTTTTGGCGCCATCTGTGAAGTGGCCTACGGAAAGGCCGGATATCGCCCTGAGCTGTCGTACGGGAGCCATATGTTTCAGAATTTGGTTGAGGCGGACGTCTACTACGGCGCTATCAACGAAAATAGTAAGACAAGAATCTACCGGCCGGAGATTCTGAAAGCATATCCTGAAGTGATGACGGAGCTCGTAGGAGAGATTACACAGGAATTGCTTCATATTATAAAAATATTCCGGGTGAAAGAGGCTGCCATTCTTTATCTGGACGCGGCGGATGGACGGGCTGTCTGCCGGCTGATAAAGACAGAAACAAAAGAATGAGAAGGGGAAAACGATGAAAGAAAATATGTTCGCGAACATGGATTATGTCTATGAGGTATATAAAGAGGGGAGTTTTTCCAAGGCGGCGGCCAATCTGTACATCTCACAACCGGCGTTGAGCGCAACGGTGAAGAAGATCGAAAAGAAAATAGGGATGCCGCTTTTTGACCGGAGCACAGTCCCTGTTCAGTTGACAGAGTGTGGGAAGAAGTATATGAAAACGGCGGAAAAGATCATGGATCTTGAGGAGGATTTTCAGTGTTATGTCGGCAATCTCAATGAACTGCGGACAGGGCGGCTCACGATCGGAGGAACGTATCTCTTTATCTCTTTTGTACTCCCGCCGATTGTCAAGAAGTTCAAGGAACGTTTTCCGAAGATTAAGCTGAATCTTGTGGAGGCAAATACCTCCCAGATTGAGAAGAAACTCTTCTCTGGAGAGATTGATCTGATGCTGGACAATTATCCGATGGATGAGGAGATCTATGATAAGAGGTTCTTTATGAAAGAAGCTTTGCTTCTGGCAGTTCCTGCCTCCTTTGAGAGTAACAAGGCAGCCGGTGCCTGGGGGATGACTTCCGAGGACATCAGACAGAATGTTCATCTGAACCCTGAAGTCTATGGCGTTGCGCTCAAACTGTTTGAGAACGATCCATTTCTGATGCTTCGCTCCCATAACGACACTCGGGAACGGGTAGACGCCATTTGCAGAAGAGCGGGATTCACGCCAAAAGTAGCCTTTAAGATGGATCAGATCTTGTCGGTACTATCTTATACAGAAAGGGAAATGGGGATTTCGATTGTGAGTGATACGGTAGTGAAAGGATTTCCTTATAACCGGAACATGATTTATTATAAAATCGATGACCCGGCGGCTCAGAGGAACGTTTACTTTTACTACAGAAAGAATAAATATTTCACAAAAAGCATGGCAGAATTTATGAAAGTTGCTGTGGAAGAGAAGGCAATTATAAACAAAAATATATAAATAGTATTTGAGAAACAAATAAAAAGCTCTGCAATATGATCGGACAGTTTGCGATCCTGATTTTGAGTATTGATGCTCCGCTCCGTATGCTGCTTGACAACGATCAGACAAAAGAGTTTATCCCGGAGAAACTTCGTAAGCAGAACAAATATGGTGCGTTTAGCAACGGAATCTGGCTGGTAGTGATTCTTTCCGGAGCGATTATTCTGATCCAGACAGTAATGCCGGGGGCGGCGTCCGTGCTCCAGCAGCTCACAAGACTCAATTCGGTTTGTATGCCTTTGCGCTATTTGTGGGTATTCGTAGCATATATTGCGCTGAGAAAGGCGATCAGGAAGATTGACGTGGAATACCGGTTTGTAAAAAATCAGAAAATTGCCTACTTTTTTGGCGGATGGTGCTTCCTTATTACCGCTGCTTGCTGTATCATGGGAATGTACAATAAAGATCCACTTACCATGGCGCTCAACATTATTACACCGATTGTGCTGACTGCGCTTGGTCTGATTCTCCCGATGATAGCAAAACGGGAGCAAAGAAAGGAAAGTTAGAAGATGGATAAGAAGGAAACAGTCAAATACAGGGAAGAAGCGATGGAACTTGCGGCATTTATTAAAGAGTCACCGACTCCGTTCCATGTGACCGCCAATATTGGAGTGATCCTGGAAAAAGAAGGTTTTATGCCGCTTCAGGAGAGCAGAAAATGGGAGATGAAAGCCGGCGGGAAATACTATGTGACACGAAATCATTCTAGTATCATCGCTTTTGAGATCGGGGAAGATCCGGCAGATTATAATTTTCAGATTGCTGCTTCCCACAGCGATTCTCCTACCTTTAAGGTAAAAGAGAACGCGCAGATGGAAGTCAGAGGCCACTATACCAAACTGAACACAGAAGGATATGGCGGGATGCTTTGCGGACCATGGTTTGACCGGCCGCTTTCTCTTGCGGGAAGGGCGGTTGTCAAAGAAGAGGGCGGACTCAAAGAATGTCTGGTGAAAATAGACAGGGATCTTTTGATGATTCCCAGCCTTGCCATTCATATGAACCGTCAGGCCAATGAGGGGCAGAGCTTCAATAAGCAGACAGATATGCTTCCGTTGATTGCCGGCCGCGTGTTGGAGGAAGGCGAAGTGAAGGCGGAGATCGCCGGAGAGATCGGCGTAAAGCCGGACGAAATTCTGGGGATGGATCTATTCCTTTATAACAGAATGGAGCCTTCTATTTGGGGAATGGATGAAGAGTTCCTCTCCTGTCCGCAGTTGGATGATCTCCAGTGCGCCTACGCTTCCCTGAAAGGATTCCTGGCAGGAAAGAACCCGAAAGGGGTGAATGTCTTTGCCTGCTTTGATAATGAAGAAGTGGGATCCGGGACGAAACAGGGTGCGGCTTCCACTTTTCTGGCGGATGTGTTAAAGCGTATCAACAGCGGTCTCGGAAAGACAGATGAGGACTTCTGCAGGGCGGCCGCGTCCAGCTTTATGATAAGCTGTGACAACGCACATGCGGTGCATCCAAATTACACGCAGAAGACAGACGAAGGAAACTGTGCTTACATCAATGAGGGGATCGTGGTCAAGTCCCATGCGGGACAGAAGTACACGAGCGACGGCGTGAGTATCGCGATCTTCAAGGCGATTTGTGAGAAGGCAGGCGTTCCTCTTCAGTATTTTGCCAATCGTTCTGATATGGCAGGCGGAAGTACCCTTGGAAATCTTGCGATGGCACAGGTATCTATGAAAGCGGTGGATATCGGACTGCCTCAGCTTGCAATGCACTCGCCGTTTGAAACGTCCGGGGTCCTGGATATCGAGTATCTGAAAAGAGCGGCAGAATGTTTTTTCCGGACTCACATACACGAGGATGCGGACGGGGCGATCCGGATGGAAACAGAGTAACTGTAGCTTTTTTGAAAAATATATTGACAACCATAAAAACCCATGCTATAGTTACGGAGTAACTGCCGAAGACAGTAGGTGCCGGATGGCATAAGGATTAAAACGCCTACCGAGGAAGACACAATTCATTACTTGAATGTTGACCTCTCTGCCTTTGTGCGGAGAGGTTTTTTCTGGCAGCTCACAAATACTACAAGGAGGTGCGTTAATCGTGGCAAAAGTGGAATTAAAACAGCCAATCGTGCAGGCGATCGCTGATGACATCAAAGACGCTCAGTCTGTTGTCCTCGTTGACTACCGTGGACTTACAGTAGCACAGGATACAGAACTGCGTAAACAGTTAAGAGAAGCAGGTGTCATTTACAAAGTCTGCAAGAACACAATGATGAAAAGAGCTTTTGAAGGAACAGAGTTCGCGGGCCTGGAAGAATATCTTGAGGGACCGAGCGCTCTGGTTGTATCCAAAGACGATGCTACAGCTCCGGCAAGAATCATCTGCAAGTTTGCTAAGACAGCAGAGGCTCTGGAAGTAAAAGCCGGCGTAGTAGAGGGTAATGTTTACGATGCGGCAGGAATCAATGAACTGTCCAAAGTTCCTTCAAGAGAAGAGCTTCTTTCCAAATTGCTTGGAAGCTTACAGTCACCTATCACAAATCTTGCTCGTGTACTTAATCAGATCGCTGAACAGGGTGGAGCAGGAGCATGTGAAGCAGCGGCTGAGGAAGCTCCGGCAGAAGAACCGGCTGAGACACCGGCTGAGTAATTAATTCAAAGAGAACAAACCGAAACAAAATATGGAGGTAAATGAAATGGCAAAATTAACAACAGCTGAATTTATTGAAGCTATCAAAGAATTATCTGTATTAGAGTTAAACGAATTAGTAAAAGCATGTGAAGAAGAATTTGGTGTATCCGCAGCAGCAGGCGTTGTTGTAGCAGCAGCAGGCGGAGAGGCAGCAGCGGCTGAAGAAAAGACTGAGTTCGACGTGGAGCTTGTAGCAGCAGGCGCTTCCAAAGTTAAAGTTATCAAAGTCGTTCGTGAAATTACAGGACTTGGATTAAAAGAAGCAAAAGACCTTGTTGACAACGCTCCGAAGGTAGTAAAAGAAGCAGTATCCAAAGAGGAAGCTGAAGAAATCAAAGCAAAACTCGAAGGAGAAGGCGCAGAAGTTAACGTTAAATAATTTTTGCAAAGCAATCAGGCAGGATTCCGATGGGATCCTGCCTCTTTTGGTTTTTAGACGGCCGGGGGCTGGTCAGAGTGGGCTGCTCCTGGTAAAATGGAAGAAAGGACCGATACTTCAGAAGGTCATAGGACGGTATAGGGAGGGCGAGATAAGATTGAGCAGAAACAGAAAGAAAAAGGCAGAATTCCGGTATTACCGGATGCCGGAAAACCGGACGGTAATGGCTCTTTTGGGAGAAAAGTGGCGTCAGAACTACGGGCGCGATATTGATTATCTCCATTTCCATAATTATCTTGAGATCGGCTATTGCCATGAGGGGAAGGGCGCAATGGTGATCGGAGATGACGAATATTATTTTGAAGGAGAAGGTGAACTGACGGTAATCCCGAGTAATTATCTGCATACAACCAACAGTGATCCGGGAAATATCAGCTATTGGGAGTATCTGTTTGTAGATGTGGAGCAGATGCTGAACAAGATGGTTCCCGGATCACCGAGGTACGTAGAGCAGATGCTGCACCAGGTCAACCAGAGGGCGATTTTTACTAACCGTGGTAAGGCCCCGGAACTGACGGAGAGTATCGAGAATATTATTGAGATTATGCGAAGAGGAGAGCCGTTTTATCAGGAAGAAGCAGAAGGGGAGATGCTTGCCTTTCTTTCCAAAATTGCAAGAGAAAATGGAAATATACAAGGGGGAGGAAGCGTAAATATGCGTGAGAAAGCCAAGATCAGCAATCTGGTCTCCAGATCCCTCGATTATATCAGTGATCATTACCGGGAGCAGATCAAGGTCGGTGATATTGCCAAGCGTCTTCACCTGAGCGAGACGCATTTTCGAAGGGTGTTCACACAATACATGGGCGTAAGCCCTCTGGAGTATATCAATATAGTGAGGATTCGGTCTGCGTGTGAATATCTGATCAAGACGGATGATTCGATTGCCGCGATCGCGGAGAAATGCGGATATTATACAAGCTCTACATTTAACCGCAATTTCCACAAGACCGTAGGGATGACGCCGGAAGAGTGGAGAAAGAAACCGGAAAATTTTGAACGGAAGCTGCTGGAATTCAACGTACATTCAGAGGAGGGATGGTAGCATGTATGCAATAAGAATAACAGAACAGGTGACAAGAAAGAAAAAGGCGGGGGCAGGTCTTTTGAAGGTGTTGATGATCGCCTTTGGTGTGTTTTTTGTGCTTTTGGGGATTGTTTTTTCCAGGGGATTTATGCTGTCGGGATTTCTGTTGATCTGTCTTTACCTGGCTTATGATTTTTTTAGCCAGAAGGAATATGAGTACACGATGGAAGGAACACATTTTTCGATTGATATGATTACAGGGAAGCGTCATCGCAGACAGATGCATGAACTGGATCTGAACAAACTGGAAGTTGTGGCTCCGCACTGGCATGACAAGGTTGCAAAGTACCGGAAAAAAGGTGGAACAGAGCACATTCCAAAGTATGATTACACATCGTATGATGATGATATCCCGTACTACACGATGATCATAGGGGAGGGGCGGGAGAAGGTGAAGCTTCTACTGGACTTAAATGACGAGATGCTGCGTGCATTAAAAACGCTTTTTCCTGAGAAAGTCTTTTTTGCATAAAGAAAAGGAAACGAATCGGATCCAAAAGATAAAAAAAACGGAAGATCAGATAAAAACAGAAAGAATATGAGGGGATAAGAAAATATTTTCAGCCTAATAGTGTGCAAAGTGGATAGAAAAAGCGGGAAAATGAAGAAAAAAGTGTACTGAGCAGACAAAAATGGTTGAAAATGCATAATATATGTGTGAATATGCGTAAATTGGGAAAGCGTGTCTTGATATAATTAATTTTAGGAGATGTCCGGAGAGACAGAACCGGACATGAAGATAGGAGGTAATATTATGAAAAGAAAGTGGCTTTCCGTTTTACTCGTTGGAGCAATGACACTGTCCCTTGCGGCTTGCAGCGGATCTTCTGACAGTAAAAAAGAGGACAAGAAAGGTAGCGAAGAAGGCGGACACAAATTATCAATTATGGCTTGGGATCCGGCGTTCAATATTCCGGCGATCCAGGCTGCGGCGGACGACTACAAAGAAAACGTAGACTCCGAGTTTGAACTGGAAATTCTGGAGCAGGCCGCATCTGAGGATATTGAAACGGCAATCACAACGGCCGGATCAGCAGGAGATTATTCCAACCTTCCAGACATCGTACTCTTCCAGGATCACTACATCCACAGATATGTAGCTGATTATCCGGACGCATGGACGCCGCTTGGCGACATCGATATCAATTGGGATGACTTCGCTGCGGAGAAGATTGACTACTCTACGATTGACGGGGAGCACTACGGAGTTCCGGTTGACAATGGAACTGTTGTATGTGCATACCGTACCGATCTTCTTGAGCAGGCCGGGTATACCATTGATGACCTGACAGGATGTACATGGGACAAGTTTATGGAAGTTGGTAAAGCAGTTAAGGAAAAAACGGGAAAAGCCCTGCTTTGTATGAATTCCGATGGTAATGACCTTCCTTACATCATGCTGCAGGCAGAGGGCGTATCCCAGTTCAAGGACGGCAAACCTTACATTACAGAGAACGAAACGCTTGTAACCATCGTCGAGAAGCTCGTTGAGATGGCAAAAGAAGGGATCCTTCTGATGCCGAACAGTTGGTCTGATTATACAGACAAGGCAATTCAGGGTGATCAGGTGGCCGGTATTATGAATGGTAACTGGATTCTTCCTACAATCGAAAAAGTAGAGGCAAACAGCGGTAAATGGGAAATCACTACCATGCCGACACTGGAAGGCGGAGAAGGATATGCAAGTAACGGCGGCTCATCCCTTTATATTACATCCAACTGTGGAAATGTTGATCTTGCAAAAGATTTCCTCGCTTATACATTCGGCGGAAGCACAACAACATATGACAATGCTCTGAGAGACGGCGGCGTGATTTCTACTTATGCTCCGGCAGGTGAGACAGAAGTCTACAATGAAGGTGTTGAATTCTTCAACAATCAGCCAATCTATGCTGATATCGTTGAGATGGGAACGCATGTACAGAAAGTAGAGCAGAGTGATTTCCACTATGCGGCACGTGATTATGTCGGATCCGCAATCGTAAAGATCATTAACGGAACAGATACGATGGATGCGCTGAAAGAAGCAGAAGATCAGTTGAACTTTGATATGGGCAACTAATCGTAGGCAATCATTGTAATAAAAAGTATCAGATAACGAGGGGCGAGTTTTCGTTCCTCGTTGTCATTGAAGCGAAGGAAAGGAAGGGACTCCAGTGAAATCGAAGAAAAAAATGAATCTGCTGGCAAAACAGTCGGCATCCGGATGGGTTTTCCTCACCCCGGCGACGATTTTGATCGCGGTCATGGCATTCTGGCCGATGATTCAGGCGTTCATTATGTCACTTCAGACCGGTTCCAGCGCGAACATGAAATGGTCTGATCCGATTTTTAACAACTACACAAGGATGTTTTCAGATAAGCTGTTTCTGACATCGGTAAAAAATACGTTTCTGTATCTGCTGATCCAGGTGCCGATCATGTTGGTACTCGCCATCCTGCTGGCTCAGCTTCTGAACAATAAGGATCTGAAGCTAAAAGGATTTTTCCGTACATGTATTTTCCTCCCATGTGCTACGTCACTGGTATCCTATTCTTTGATTTTTAAATCATTGTTTGCGACAGATGGTTTGATCAACTCTATTCTGGTTCATCTGGGAATTTTAGAATCCAACTATAATTTTCTCGGGAATGCGGCAAGCGCAAAGGTCGTTATTATTATCGCCCTGATCTGGAGATGGACTGGATACAATATGGTATTCTACCTTGCCGGCCTGCAGAATATCGAATATTCTGTGTACGAGGCGGCGAAGATTGATGGAGCTAACGGATGGAAGACGTTCTGGAACATCACTGTTCCGCTTTTGAAGCCGACGATTATTATGACATTTATTATGTCCATCAACGGAACTTTACAGTTGTTCGATGAGTCCGTCAACCTGACAAACGGCGGTCCGGCAAACGCAACAATTACAATGTCACACTATATTTACAACAGTACGTTTGGAAAGGGTGTCGCGAACTTCGGATATGCGACCGCAATGTCGTTCTTTGTATTTGTTATTGTCGCAATTCTGGCGTTGATCAATATAAAGGTAGGTGATACGCGTGACTAAGAAAAAGAATAGAAGTATGGTTCAGAGAAGATTGATTCCTACATATATATTCCTCGTTATTGTAGCGTTTTTCTCAGTTTTCCCGTTTTACTGGATGATTTCCGCAGCCACGAATGAATCTATCGATGTGGCCAGGGGGAAACTTGCGATTGGCGGACATTTCATGGAGAATTTCCACAATCTGGTATCTGGCAATGATCTGTGGGGCGCGATGGGAAATTCTGCGCTGTATGCGATTACCCAGACAGTGCTTGCTATTTTGATCTGCTCTCTGGCAGGGTTTGGATTTGAGCTTTACCACGATAAGAAAAAGGATATCCTGTTTTCGGTCCTGCTGCTTGCGATGATGATTCCGCAGGTCGCAACGATGATTCCTCTGTTTAAATTTTTATCCGGTGCTAAACTTTTGAACTCTGTATGGGGGTTTGTGCTTCCGTCTCTGTCGACGCCGTTTTTGATTATGATGTTCCGGCAGAATTCGCGTAATTTTCCGATCGATGTGATGGAAGCCGCGCGTATTGACGGCCTGAGTGAGATTGGTATTTTTGTAAAAATGTATATGCCGATGATGAAAGCGACTTATGCGGCGGCAGGGGTTATTACATTTATGAATGCATGGAATTCATATCTGTGGCCGAAGGTAATTATGACAACTCCGGATTCACAGACAATGCCGATGCTGATTGCGAATCTTTCGGGCGGTTATACGACGGATTATGGGGTTTTAATGGTAGGGGTTCTTTTCTGCTCTATTCCTACGATGATTGTTTTCTTCATTCTCCAGAAGCAATTTGCAGAAGGTATTACAGGAGCTGTAAAATAATAGACAGAGTACCCGCATAAAGCAGTAGGCTGCCGCAAATGCGGCGGCCTGTTTTAGTATAATAAGACACCATATATCATAGAAAAAGAGAGGTAAATATGAACAGACAATTTGATTACGCAAATGTAAAAAATCCGGAATATTTCTGTGACGGTAGAATGGAGGCTTATTCTGACCATGCATACTATGCGTCCGAAACCGATATGTTGGATGGGGAAAGCCTGTTTGCCGAAAGTTTAAATGGGATTTGGAA
This sequence comes from Sellimonas intestinalis, assembly GCF_001280875.1. Lineage (GTDB taxonomy): Bacteria > Bacillota > Clostridia > Lachnospirales > Lachnospiraceae > Sellimonas > Sellimonas intestinalis. The sequence goes on from NZ_LGAJ01000007.1 coordinate 47,091, forward strand.
ATTTCACTATGCGAGGAACTATGGCGCGGTGATCCGGGGATTTGAGAAAGAGGAATACTGTTGTTCATCCTGGGATGATATCCGGGTGCCGGCTCATATCCAGATGGAAGGGTATGACGTCCCACAGTATGCCAATACACAGTATCCATGGGAAGGCCGGGAGGATATCCGGCCGGGGGAGATCCCGGAATATTTTAATCCGGTGGCAAGCTATGTGAAATATTTCTCTGTCCCGGAACGGATGAAAGGGAAGAGGATCTTCGTTTCCTTCCAGGGAGCGGAAAGTGGTCTGGCAGTTTGGTTGAATGGAGTTTTTATAGGGTACAGTGAGGACAGTTTTACACCTTCTGATTTTGAGTTGACAGGCTATCTGAAAGAGGGGCAAAATAAACTGGCGGTTCAGGTATATAAGTGGACAGCCGGAAGTTGGTGTGAGGATCAGGATTTCTACCGTTTTTCCGGACTTTACCGGGACGTATTTCTGTACACTGTACCGAATGTACATATCCGTGACCTCAGGATCAGGGCAATTCCGGACGAGACACTTCAGAAAGCAGAATTGGAGATTGTTTCCTGCACCTGGGGAGAAGGAAAAGCGAGATTTGTCCTTTCGCGTCACGGAAAAGTATTTGTAGATGAGGAAAAAGAGCTGAACGGAGAAAACCGATTTGTGTGGGAGGTAGACCACCCTGCGCTCTGGAGTGCGGAAGTGCCGAATCTTTATGATCTGATGATTACAGTAACCGGAAAAGACGGGGCTGTGACAGAACTGATTCCGGAGAAAGTCGGATTTAGAAGATTTGAGATGAAAGACCACATGATGACTTTGAACGGAAAGCGGATTGTGTTTAAGGGAGTGAACCGCCACGATTTCAGTTCTGTCGGGGGACGTCATGTATCCGAGGAAGAGCTGCGGAAGGATCTCACAGTGATGAAGCAGAATAATATAAATGCGATCCGTACAAGTCATTATCCGAACGGTTCCCTGCTTTATCGTCTCTGCGATGAATATGGCCTCTATCTGATTGATGAAACCAATATGGAAACACATGGGAGCTGGGATACGGTTCGCGCAGATGGCGACGACGACTATATTGTACCAAATGACAGGCCGGAATGGCTGCCGCTTCTCCTGGACAGGGAGAATTCCATGTACCAAAGAGATAAGAACCATCCGTCGATTCTCATCTGGTCCTGCGGAAATGAGTCCTACGGTGGAAAAGATATTTACGAAATGTCACAGTTTTTCCGCAAGGAGGATCCGACCAGGCTGGTACATTATGAAGGTGTATTTAACGACCGCAGATATAATGATACGAGCGACATGGAAAGTCAGATGTATACTCCGGTGGAGAAAATCAAAGAATTTCTTGCAAAAGACAGGAGCAAGCCGTTTATCTGCTGTGAATATACCCATGCCATGGGGAATTCGTGCGGAGCAATGCATAAGTATACGGATCTGACGGACACAGATCCATTGTACCAGGGAGGCTTTATCTGGGATTATATCGATCAGACCATTTATAAGAAAGACCGGTATGGACAGGAATTCCAGGCGTATGGAGGAGATTTTGGCGAGAGGCCGACCGACTATAATTTCAGCGCGAACGGCATCGTCTATGGAGGAGACAGAGAGCCGTCCCCGAAGATGCAGGAAGTAAAATATAATTATCAGAATATTACGGCGAAGGTTTCCGAAAACAGGGTGACGATCATCAATAAGAATCTGTTTCTGAACACGAACGAATTCGACTGTGTTGTTCTCGTGGAGAGAAATGGAAAAGCGCTTCGACAGATCAAGATGGAGACGGAGGTAGAGCCGCTTGGTGAAAAGACCTATCCGCTTCCGTTTGCGAAGGAAACTCTGCCGGGAGAGTATACGGTTACCGTTTCTTTCCGGCTGAAGGAAGATCAGATCTGGGCAAAAGCCGGACATGAGGTGGCGTTTGGACAGTATGTCTACCGTAACCAGGGGGAGAAAAAGCTGTGTAAGCGTCCGGTTAAAGTGATCCGGAGTAAACATAATATTGGGGTCAGAGGTGAGTGTTTTGAAGTGATTTTCTCTGTTTTGGATGGTGGACTGGCATCCTACCGGTATGCCGGGAAAGAGATGATTAAAGAAATACCGAAGCCAAACTTCTGGAGGGCGCCTGTGGACAATGACCAGGGTAACCAGATGCCAAAACGTTATGCACAGTGGAAGATTGCCAGTATGTATGCCGGACACAAAGATTACCGAGGCGCTGACTGCTGTAAAGTCTTGGAGCCGAAAGTGGAGGTAAAAGAGTATTCGGTCCGTGTGACCTACACATATTTGATGCCGACGACCCCGGACAGTCAGTGTCAGGTGGCGTATGAAGTGTACGGAGATGGAACTGTGCAGACGACACTTTCTTATGATCCGGTAAAGGAGCTGGGCGATATGCCGGAATTTGGTCTGATGTTCAAGCTGGACGCGGATTATGACCATGTGACCTGGTATGGCTTGGGACCGGAGGAGACTTATGCGGACCGAAAGAAAGGGGCAAAGCTTGGAGTATATCAAAATCTTGTTCAGGATAATTTGGCAAGGTACATTGTGCCGCAGGAATGTGGGGCAAAAGAGGAAGTCCGTTATGCATCTGTGACAGACAGAAGCGGAAGGGGTATGCTGTTTGAGATGGACGAGAAGAGCGGACCGATGATGTTCTCCGCGCTCCCATATACGCCGCATGAAATGGAAAACGCGAAACATGTGTACGAATTGCCTCAGGTGCATTACACGGTGGTACGTGCGGCGCTCGGGCAGATGGGAATTGCGGGAGACGACAGTTGGATGTCCTTTACTCATCCGGAATACTTACTGAATGTAGAGGGAAAGATGGAATTTACGTTCCGTTTCCGTGGAATATAGGAATGACAGGGAGGACGATTGATGTTAGGTGGGAGAATCCTTTACGGGGGTGACTACAACCCGGATCAGTGGCTGGAACATCCGGAAGTACTGGAACAGGATGTGCGGCTTATGAAAGAATCGAAAGTCAACTGCGTAAGCCTGGGCATTTTTGCCTGGGCTGCGCTGGAACCGGAGGAAGGAGTCTATCAGATGGACTGGCTTGACCGGCTTATCACCAGAATGGAGGAGGAAGATATTCAGGTCATTTTAGCTACTCCATCTGCCGCCATGCCGCACTGGTTGACGCAGAGGTACCCGGAAGTAATGCAGGTACAGGCGGACGGCCGCCGCAACCTGCCGGGGAAACGTCACAATTTCTGCTATACTTCTCCTGTCATGCGTGAAAAGACGAAGGCGATAGACAGAGAACTTTCCAGGCGGTTTGGCAGAAGGAAGAATGTGATCTTGTGGCATATTTCCAATGAGCTGGGCGGAAATTTTGCGGACTCAGTCTGCCATTGTGAGTATTGTCAGGCTGCGTTTCGCAAGTGGCTGAAGAAAAAATATGGGACGCTGCAAAATCTTAACCAGGCGTGGTGGAATTATTTTTGGAGCCATAATTATACGGATTGGAAACAGATTCACAGCCCGGTGCCGAATGGGGAGACGACCAGCACGGCACTTCTGCTGGACTGGCGGAGATTTTCGACCGAGCAGATCCATGATTTTTATCAGATGGAAGTGCAGGCGGTCAGAGAATACTCGGAACTTCCGGCGACAACCAATTTTATGTATTTCTTTAAGGGGCTGGATTACAACAGGATGAAACACGGAGTGGACGTCATTTCTTGGGACAATTATCCGTTTTGGCATAAACGAAAGGATGAAGTGTCCGCTGCGGTGAAAGCGGCGGCCAATCATAATATCATGCGGGCGCTGAAAAGGCAGCCGTTTCTCCTGATGGAGAGCACGCCTTCGGCTGTAAGCTGGAGGGAGTACAATCCTCTGAAAAGGCCGGGTATGAATATGTTGGCCGGGATGCAGGCCATCGCTCATGGTTCTGATTCCGTTTTGTATTTCCAGTGGAGAAAGGGACGTGGAGGATATGAAAAATTCCACGGTGCGGTGCTTGACCATAAGAATGGGACAAATACGAGAGTATTCCGGGAAGTGACTGAGCTGGGAGAACGGCTTGCAGGATTGGGAGAAAAGATCCAGGGAACAGTCAACAGGCCAAAGGCCGCTATTCTTTTCGATTGGGAGAACTGGTGGGCGGTAGAGGACACTCAGGGACCGCGGTTGGATATCAAGTATGTGAAGACGATTCTTTCTCATTATCGTGCGTTCTGGGAGCAGGGGATTGAGGCAGACCTTATTGGGATGGATGAGCCGCTTGATGATTATCTTCTTGTATCGGCCCCGATGAATTATCTGTACAAAGATGGATATGCGGATCGTGTTCGTGCGTTTGTGGAATCTGGCGGCGTGTTTGTAACAACCTGTTTTAGCGGGATGGTGAATGAGACGGATCTTTGTTTTACAGAGCAGCATCCGCTGGAGGACGTGCTTGGCGTCATACAAGAAGAAATTGACGCACCGTCCGAGGAGTTTGAGAACAGCTTTTACTATGATGGAAAGACGTATCCGGCAAAATTCCTGTGTGAAATCTCGCATGCGAAAGAGGATACGGAGGTGCTTGCGTCTTACGAGGAAGATTTTTATGCAGGGTATCCGGCTGTGACCTGTCATCCGTTTGGAAAGGGATCTGCCTTTTATCTGGCGGCAGGTTCCGATCAGGAGTTTTTGAGGGTGTTTTACCGTGATGTGTTCCGAAAAGCCGGAGTGGAAAATGCCCTTCGGGCAAAGCTTCCATATGGGGTGACAACGGCAGAACGTATTGCGGATGATGGAACGAGGATTGTATTTGTGATGAATTTCAAAAATGAACCGGTCATCGTGGAAGATATCGGAATCTGGACAGATGCGGAAACTCAGGAACAGTATGAGGATGCTCTGCAGATGAAGCCATTCGAGTGCCTTGTACTGACAAAACAGAAAACGGATGGTAATTGAGCTTGATTGCAAAGAGAGCGTAAACATAATAAGATAGAATGACCAGGGAGACGTGTTCTGATGAAAAGGAGCGCGTTTCCCTGGTCTTTTCATTGGTGTGAGGGATGGATGAGTTAGATTACGGAGCCGAGGACTTCTTTTAATTCGGTAGCAGAGCTTTTGAGTTTTTCCAGCTCGTCCGTACTAAGGGGGATCTCAAGCACCTGTTCAGCCCCTTTTCCGGATACGATAGTAGGTACGCTGATACAGAGATCACGTAGACCATACTCGCCGTTTAGAAGACTGGAAACAGGGAGAACGGAATGTTCGTTGCGAATGATGGATTCGGCGATCCGGCTGACAGCCATAGCAACACCATAATAGGTAGCTCCCTTGCGGTCGATGATTTCATAGGCACTGTCACGGACCGTATGGTAGATTCGGTTCATGGCTTGTTCATGGTCGTAATGTCCCCGAAGTTCGCAGAAGTCGTTGATGCTGATGCCGGAGACATTGGAACTGCTCCAGACGGCAAGTTCACTGTCGCCGTGTTCGCCGATAATATAAGCATGGACACTGCGGCTGTCTACGGTGAGATGTTCGCTTAAGAGGTAACGAAAACGGGCGGAATCCAGGACAGTACCGCTTCCAAGTACCCGTTCTTTTGGGTAGCCGGAAAGCTTCAGGGCCGCATAGGTCAGGATGTCTACCGGATTGGCGACGATCAGCAGGATGCCTTCAAAGTCTCGTTTTGTGATCTCCGGGATAATGGTCTTGAAAATGGCGATATTTTTGTGGACAAGATCAAGCCTTGTCTCACCCGGTTTTTGATTGGCACCTGCGGTGATGATGATCAGAGCGCAGTCGCTGATATCATCATAGGATCCTGCGTAAATGTGCATTGGAGAAGTAAAAGGTCTGCCGTGGCTTAAATCCATGGCTTCACCCTCCGCTTTTTTTTGATCGGCATCGATAAGCACAAGTTCTGAAAATAATCCTTTGTGTACCAGACTGAATGCAGTGGACGCTCCCACAAATCCACACCCAATGATGGCGGCTTTTCTGATATTGATCATATGGTTGACCTCCTTGAGTATATTCATTGATAAAAACAATAATAGTTTCTGTTTCAAAGTAGCATAAAGGATAATGTAAGACAAGGGGGCAAAAAAAGAAAAAAATCCTTGACACACGGAAAGGGCTTGTGATACAATAAAATGCACTATTGTGGGGAGGTGGGCTGTAAAAAGGGCTGAGATAGCACTTTAACCCCCACAATATACTATGAAAACTGGTGATTTTCACGAGAATAATAATACAAGGAGTGAAACGTCAATGGAGAAAAACAGAATTCGTCCCATGAAAAGCGGAAGAAGTTCCCGGATGACCTATTCCAGACAAAAAGAAGTTCTGCAGATGCCAAATCTGATTGAAGTTCAGAAGGATTCTTATCAGTGGTTTCTTGATGAGGGTCTGAAAGAAGTGTTCGATGATATTTCACCGATCACGGATTACAGCGGACAGTTGAGTCTGGAATTTGTTGATTTTACATTATGCGAAGATGATGTGAAGTACACGATCGAGGAATGCAAAGAGCGGGATGCGACTTACGCAGCGCCTTTGAAAGTAAGAGTAAGGCTTTATAATAAGGAAACGGATGAGATCAACGAGCACGAGATCTTTATGGGCGATCTGCCTATTATGACAAAGACAGGCACCTTTGTTATCAATGGTGCGGAACGTGTTATCGTAAGCCAGCTTGTGCGTTCCCCTGGTATCTACTACGGAATCGCGCACGATAAGATTGGTAAAGAGCTCTATTCCTGTACAGTCATTCCGAACCGTGGCGCATGGCTGGAATATGAGACAGACTCTAATGACGTTTTCTATGTAAGAGTAGATAGAACAAGAAAGGTACCGATTACTGTGCTGATCAGAGCGCTTGGTGTCGGCACAAACCCGGAAATCCTTGAGATGTTTGGCGAGGAGCCGAAAATCCTTGCAAGCTTTGGCAAAGATACGGCAGAGAACTACCAGGAAGGCCTTCTTGAGCTCTACAAGAAGATTCGTCCGGGTGAGCCGCTTGCGGTAGACAGTGCGGAGAGCCTGATTACAAGTATGTTCTTTGATCCGAGACGATATGATCTGGCGAAAGTCGGACGTTACAAATTTAATAAAAAATTACTCCTTAAAAATAGAATCACGGGACAGATTCTCGCGAGAGAGGTGTTCAGTCCATTGACAGGTGAAATTCTCGCTGAGGCGGGAACTGAGGTGACAAGGGAACTCGCTGACACGATTCAGAACAATGCAGTGCCGTTTGTATGGATCAGCCGTGAAGGAGAAGACAGAGATATCAAGGTTCTTTCCAATATGGCGGTAGATCTGAAAGAAGCAGCCGGCATTGATCCTGAGGAAGTAGGCGTTTCCGAGCTTGTATACTACCCTGTCCTTGCGGACCTAATGGAAGAGGCGGCAGGTGATGCAGAGGAGCTTAAGGAAGCCATCAGAAAGAATCTTCACGAGCTGGTTCCGAAGCATATTACAAAGGAGGACATCTTCGCGTCCATCAATTACAATATGCATCTGGAATACGGCCTTGGAAATGACGACGATATTGACCATCTTGGAAACAGACGTATCCGGGCGGTTGGAGAGCTGTTGCAGAACCAGTACCGGATCGGACTCTCGCGTTTGGAAAGAGTTGTCCGTGAGAGGATGACGACCCAGGATCTGGAGGGAATTTCTCCACAGTCTCTGATCAATATTAAGCCGGTGACGGCTGCGGTGAAAGAATTTTTCGGTTCCTCCCAGTTGTCCCAGTTCATGGATCAGAACAATCCGCTCGGTGAGCTGACGCACAAGAGACGTCTGTCCGCACTCGGACCGGGAGGTCTTTCCAGAGACCGTGCCGGATTTGAGGTCCGCGACGTTCATTATTCCCACTACGGAAGAATGTGTCCGATCGAGACTCCGGAAGGTCCGAATATCGGTCTGATCAACTCCCTTGCGACATATGCCAGAATCAATAAATACGGATTTGTCGAGGCTCCGTACCGGAAGATTGACAAGACGAACCCGGAAAATCCGGTCGTAACAGACGAAGTAGTCTATATGACGGCGGACGAAGAGGATAATTACCATGTGGCTCAGGCGAATGAGCAGCTCGATGCGGAAGGACATTTTGTGAGAAAGAATGTTTCCGGTCGTTACCGGGAAGAAACGCAGGAGTACGAGAGAAGCAAGTTCGACTACATGGATGTGTCTCCGAAGATGGTATTTTCCGTTGCGACAGCACTTATCCCATTCCTGGAAAATGACGATGCCAACCGTGCGCTCATGGGATCAAACATGCAGCGTCAGGCAGTACCGCTCCTGACAACAGAAGCTCCGGTAGTCGGAACAGGCATGGAAGAGAAGTCCGCGGTAGACTCCGGTGTCTGCATTGTTGCGGAGGAGGCAGGCGTCGTAGAGAGAGCGGCTTCCACAGAGATCATCATTCGTCAGGACGATGGCGTGAAGAAAACTTACAAGCTTACGAAGTTTTTACGAAGCAATCAGTCCAACTGCTACAACCAGAGACCGATCGTATTCAAGGGCGACCGTGTGGAGAAGGGTGACGTTATTGCGGACGGACCGTCAACATCCAATGGCGAGATGGCGCTTGGAAAGAATCCGTTGATCGGATTTATGACATGGGAAGGATATAACTACGAGGATGCTGTTCTTTTGAGCGAGCGTCTTGTTCAGGACGATGTGTATACATCCGTTCATATTGAGGAATACGAGGCAGAAGCACGTGACACCAAGCTGGGACCGGAAGAGATCACACGAGATATCCCGGGCGTCGGCGATGATGCGCTGAAAGATCTCGACGAGAGAGGAATCATCCGGATCGGTGCCGAAGTGCGTGCCGGAGATATTCTTGTCGGAAAGGTAACTCCGAAAGGAGAGACCGAACTGACGGCCGAGGAGCGTCTCTTAAGAGCGATCTTTGGCGAGAAAGCCCGTGAAGTGAGAGACACTTCTCTGAAAGTACCTCACGGAGAATATGGTATTGTTGTAGACGCCAAAGTATTTACAAGAGAAAACGGAGACGAGCTTTCTCCAGGTGTGAACCAGGCAGTGCGTATCTACATTGCCCAGAAGAGAAAGATTTCCGTTGGTGACAAGATGGCCGGACGTCATGGTAACAAGGGTGTCGTTTCCCGTGTGCTTCCGGTAGAGGATATGCCATTCCTTCCAAATGGCCGTCCGTTGGATATCGTGTTGAATCCTCTGGGCGTACCTTCCCGTATGAATATCGGACAGGTGCTTGAGATCCATTTAAGCCTTGCGGCAAAAGCTCTTGGCTTTAATGTAGCGACGCCGGTATTTGACGGAGCAAACGAAAATGATATTATGGATACACTTGACCTGGCGAATGATTATGTCAATCTTTCCTGGGAAGAGTTTGAAGAAAAGCATAAAGAAGAGCTTCTTCCGGAAGTGATGCAGCATCTTTACGACAACAGGGAGCACAGAAAGCTATGGAAAGGCGTGCCGATTTCCAGAGATGGTAAAGTACGCTTAAGAGACGGACGTACCGGCGAGTATTTTGACAGTCCGGTAACGATCGGACACATGCACTATCTGAAGTTGCATCACCTCGTTGACGATAAGATCCATGCACGTTCTACAGGTCCTTACTCCCTTGTAACGCAGCAGCCTCTCGGTGGTAAAGCACAGTTCGGCGGACAGCGTTTCGGAGAGATGGAGGTATGGGCTTTAGAGGCGTACGGCGCTTCCTATACACTGCAGGAGATCCTGACAGTAAAATCCGACGACGTCATCGGACGTGTGAAGACATACGAAGCCATCATCAAGGGCGACAATATTCCGGAGCCTGGTATTCCGGAGTCCTTTAAGGTGCTCTTAAAAGAGCTGCAGTCTCTTGGCCTGGATGTCCGTGTACTCAGAGAGGACAATACAGAAGTGGAGATTATGGAGACCTCCGATTACGGCGAGACGAACTTAAACGCAATCATCGAAGGGGACAGAAGATACTCCGGCGACAGAGAATCCTACGGCGAGCATGGTTTCTCACAGCAGGAATTCCAGGGAGAAGAATTAGTTGACATCGAAGAAGGACAGGATGAGGAAGAACTGGATTTTAACGACGAAGACTTTACGATTGATTTTGACGAAATGTCAGACGAAGAATAGAAAGGGGTGCCGTAATGACGGGAAACAATAATGAAGCGACGTATCAGCCGATGACCTTTGACGCGATCAAGATCGGGCTGGCATCACCTGAAAAGATTCTGGAGTGGTCAAGGGGAGAGGTCACAAAACCTGAGACGATCAACTACAGAACCTTAAAGCCGGAGCGTGACGGACTGTTCTGCGAGCGGATTTTCGGGCCGAGCAAGGACTGGGAATGTCACTGTGGTAAATATAAGAAGATCCGTTATAAAGGTGTGATCTGTGACCGCTGCGGTGTTGAAGTGACGAAATCCGCAGTACGCCGTGAGCGTATGGGACATATTGCGCTGGCTGCCCCGGTATCCCATATCTGGTATTTTAAAGGTATCCCAAGCCGTATGGGACTGATCCTGGATCTTTCTCCGAGAACTCTGGAGAAAGTACTGTACTTTGCTTCCTATATTGTACTGGACAAAGGGGAGACGGACCTGCAGTATAAGCAGGTGCTCTCCGAGCAGGAGTATCAGGATGCGAGAGAAAAATGGGGAAGTGCTTTCCGTGTCGGTATGGGTGCGGAAGCAATTCAGGAGCTTTTAAGAAGTATTGACCTCGAGAAAGAATATCATGAATTAAGAGAAGGTCTGGAGGGCGCTACCGGACAGAAGCGTGCGAGAATCGTGAAGCGTCTGGAAGTGGTAGAAGCGTTCCGGGAGTCCGGAAACAAGCCGGAGTGGATGATTATGACAGTTATCCCGGTCATTCCGCCGGATCTGCGTCCGATGGTTCAGCTTGACGGTGGACGTTTTGCGACATCCGACTTAAACGACCTATACAGAAGAATCATCAATCGGAACAACCGTCTGAGAAGACTTCTGGAGCTTGGTGCCCCGGATATCATTGTAAGAAACGAAAAGAGAATGCTTCAGGAGGCGGTAGACGCCCTGATCGACAACGGCCGCCGTGGCCGTCCGGTCACAGGACCTGGAAACCGCGCTCTCAAATCTCTTTCCGATATGTTAAAGGGAAAGTCCGGACGATTCCGTCAGAATCTGCTCGGAAAACGTGTCGATTACTCCGGGCGATCCGTTATCGTCGTAGGACCGGAGTTGAAGATATATCAGTGCGGTCTTCCGAAAGAGATGGCAATCGAGCTGTTCAAACCGTTTGTAATGAAAGAGCTTGTTGCGAATGGTACAGCGCACAATATTAAAAATGCGAAGAAGATGGTGGAGAGACTTCAGACAGAAGTTTGGGACGTTCTGGAAGACGTGATCAAGGAACATCCGGTAATGTTAAACCGTGCCCCTACTCTGCATCGTCTGGGAATTCAGGCTTTTGAGCCGATTCTCGTAGAAGGAAAAGCGATTAAGCTTCATCCCCTCGTATGTACCGCTTTCAACGCGGATTTCGATGGCGACCAGATGGCAGTTCATCTTCCGCTTTCTGTAGAAGCTCAGGCGGAGTGCCGCTTCCTTCTCCTTTCACCGAACAACCTGCTGAAACCGTCAGACGGTGGTCCGGTAGCCGTTCCTTCCCAGGATATGGTACTTGGTATCTATTACCTGACACAGGAAAGACCAGGAGCCAAAGGAGAGGGCAAATCATTCAAGAGCGTAAACGAAGCGATTCTTGCTTACGAAAACCAGGCGATCACCTTACATTCCAGAATCAAGGTACGTGTCTCCAAGACACTACCGAATGGAACGGTGAAATATGGAATCGTAGAGTCTACACTGGGACGGTTCCTCTTCAACGAGATTATTCCGCAGGATCTTGGTTTTGTAGACCGTGAAGCAGAGGGTAATGAGCTGCTTTTGGAAGTCGATTTCCATGTCGGGAAGAAGCAGTTAAAGAAGATCCTGGAGAAGGTAATCAATACCCACGGCGCTTCTGCGACAGCAGAAGTACTTGACAATGTAAAAGCCATTGGATACAAGTTCTCCACACGGGCAGCGATGACGGTATCTATTTCTGATATGACGGTACCTCCGCAGAAGCCTGAGATGATCCAGCAGGCACAGGATACGGTGGATAAGATTACACGGAACTTTAAGCGTGGTCTGATTACCGAAGAAGAGCGTTACAAAGAAGTCGTAGAGACATGGAAAGCAACAGATGATGCCTTGACAGAGGCTCTGCTTTCTGGTCTGGATAAATACAACAATATCTTTATGATGGCGGATTCCGGAGCCCGTGGTTCTGACAAGCAGATCAAACAGCTTGCCGGTATGCGTGGTCTGATGGCAGATACGACAGGACGGACTATCGAGCTGCCGATCAAGTCCAACTTCCGTGAAGGTCTGGATGTACTGGAATACTTCATGTCGGCCCATGGAGCACGTAAAGGTCTTTCTGATACGGCTCTTCGTACAGCTGACTCCGGATACCTGACAAGACGTCTTGTTGACGTTTCCCAGGAGCTTTCTATCCGTGAAGTAGACTGTGTTGCCAAAGGAGAAGAAATTCCTGGTATGTATGTCAAAGCATTTACGGATGGAAACGAAGAGATTGAGAGCCTTCAGGAGCGTATCACAGGACGCTACTCCTGTGAGACGATCTGCGACAGTGAAGGAAATGTCATTGTAAAGGCAAACCACATGATTACACCGAAGCGTGCGGCGGCGATCGTCACAAAAGGTGTGGATGAAAACGGCGGCGAAATCAAGAAGGTGAAGATCCGTACGATCCTGACCTGTAAATCTCATCTTGGCGTCTGTGCGAAGTGTTATGGAGCAAACATGGCAACAGGTGAACCAGTCCAGGTTGGAGAGGCGGTCGGAATCATCGCCGCACAGTCTATCGGTGAGCCTGGTACACAGCTTACGATGCGTACTTTCCATACGGGTGGAGTTGCCGGTGACGATATCACGCAGGGTCTTCCTCGTGTCGAGGAGCTTTTCGAGGCAAGAAAGCCGAAGGGACTTGCAATCATCACAGAGTTTGCGGGAACCGCAACGATCAACGATACAAAGAAGAAGCGTGAGATTATTGTCACCAACAATGAGACAGGAGAATCCAAGGCATACCTGATTCCGTACGGTTCCAGAATCAAGATTCAGGACGGTGTGCAGCTGGAGGCCGGAGACGAGCTGACGGAAGGTAGTGTTAATCCGCATGATATCCTGAGAATCAAAGGACTGCGTGCAGTACAGGATTATATGATCCAGGAAGTACAGAGAGTATACCGTCTCCAGGGTGTAGATATCAACGATAAGCATATCGAAGTTATTGTGCGTCAGATGCTGAAGAAAGTCCGCATCGAGGAGAATGGAGATTCTGAATTCCTTCCGGGAACTATGGTAGATACCCTCGAATTTGAGGATAGAAATAAAGAGCTTGTGGCTGACGGAAAAGAGCCGGCGACAGGTGAGCAGATCATGCTTGGTATCACCAAGGCTGCGCTTGCGACGAATTCCTTCCTCTCCGCCGCATCCTTCCAGGAGACGACGAAAGTCCTCACTGAGGCGGCAATCAAAGGGAAAGTCGATCCGCTGATTGGCCTGAAAGAAAACGTCATCATCGGAAAGCTGATTCCGGTTGGTACGGGCATGAGCAAGTACCGTGACATCCGGCTGAATACCGACGCTATGATTGCGGCCAAGAAAGAAGAGGAGGAACGTCTTCGCCATGAAGCGGAAGAAAAGGCGGAATTCGAACAGGAGGCAGCAGTAGAGTCTGAGGGCGAGAATGCAGATGAGATAGAAGCAGCAGATACAGAGATGGAACTGACAGAAGAAATCTCTGAGGAAACAGAGGAAGATCTGGATGACATGTCCGGCGAGTCGGACGACGAAGATATGGAAAACGTCGAATCGGCGGAATAAAATCCGAAATAAGATCCGCAAGTTGAGTTGGAGATTATAATGTTAAGAAAATGGCTTACAGATTGTAAGCCATTTTCTATGTATAAATAGATTTATTTCCGTTCCAGTGTCGTCCCTTTGCGGAACCGTTCACAGGACTTCATGTACTTCATGCAGAAGTAGAATACGAGTCCGGTAGGTATGGTTGCGGTAAAGAAAGACACGTCAACATTAATCAGACCAATCAAAGCGCCGACAGCAATGGCGATGATTGCGGCCCAGTTGACGCCAGCATGATTGCCCTTTGGATCGTATAGATCCGCCAGAGCGGCGTCACTGTATTTCCTTTTGTGCAGAATGAAAAAGTCTGTAATCAGTACCGCAAAGATCGGTCCGAAGAATGCGGTGTAAATCTTACTGAACATGGCAAGGCCTGCGGCGGAACTGTCGTTTGTCAGAATCCACGGGCAGGTGCAGACAGCCAGAATACCAATGAGGATGACTGCTGTCCGGTGCTTCATCTTGAAAGCGTCCATAAATGCATAGGCCGGCGGGATGACGTTGCTGGCCAGGTTTGTGGTAAGCTGTGCAAAGATGATGAAGGATAGAGTGACGATCATAACGACCTTATTATCTACCATCTGCGCAAATGCGTTGATCGGGTTTGCCACTCCTGTTGCTGTAGAAGCCATGGCTCCAATGACACCAAGAAGGATCGTTGCAGGAACCATTGCCAGGAAGTAAGAGGCACCTCGTTTCATAACGGACATTCCTGACTTCATCTCACGAGAGTAGTCACCGGCATTGAGCATAACCGTCGTACTGTTTCCGAAGAAGGCGATGATTGCCGCTACAAACGGCATACCCCAGGTGCCGGATTTCTGCATCAGATTCTCGCTGACAACAGTACCGTACTGGGTGACGCACAGATAGAGAAGATATAACATGGCGATGGAGATGACAACGCCGCCAATATTACCGATCCATTTTGCGCCCTGGAATCCTTTAATGGAAAGGAGAATCTGGATGATCTGGAACACGAAGAACCACAGCCAGATATTGTCAAATCCAAAGAGGGCGATGGTGATATTGTTGATGGCCGCGCCGCCAAGCCAGGTCTGGTACCCATACCATACGATAGCAGGAAGTCCACGGATCAGACTTGGAACAACATTTCCCTTCGTACCGAACGCGCTTCGAAGCTGTACAGCGTACGGAGCGCCGGTCTTGTAGCTGAATTGATCGTTCAGCGCAATGCCGACGACCAGGATCAGGGAACCAATGGCAACAGCCAGAAACAACTGTGTCAGGTTCAGCCCAGCTTCAAGCTGTGCAGAACCCTGTGCCAGCGTACCAATAGAGATACAGCCGCCAAGCCAGAGCATTGTATTGGAGCCCCAGCTCATAATCCGTTTCTCCGCAGGAATCGGATTTAAGGAGGCACTTTCCTGCTTTACTTCATTATTTTTTTTTGCTTCGCTCATATTGTTTTTCCTTCCTTATGGTTGCTAATTAACAGGGGTGATGTATTCGCCGTACCCTATTGCGTCCGGAATGTAAGTCTGGCCGTCTGCCACAACTTTTCCGCGGATCACCGTGCATACAGGAGCGCCCTTTCCTTCCAGACCATCGAAACAGGATACGTGGCCCTTGGTGAGCAGCTTGCTCTGGTCACATTTCCATGATTTGTCCGGATCGACAATGACAACATCGCCGTCAAATCCAAGCTCAAACGCTCCTTTGCGTCCATAAAGCCCGAAGACTTTTGCAGGATTGTAGTCCATGACTTTGGCAATCAGGCTTGGGCTGAATCCTTTTTTATGTACGACCATATCGAACATCATTGGAAGGAAGAACTGAATGGAGTTCAGGCCACCCCAAGCGTGCCAGATATCTTTGGTGGCATTATCTTTCTCCTCATCGGCCGCCGGAGAATGATCGCTTCCGATACAGGAAAGTGTGCCATCCAGTACATAGTCCCAGAGCTTTTCCATTGCCTCTTTGTTTCGCATCGGGGGTGTGCATTTTGCGGGAGCGCCTTTCTCAAATACAAAATCCTCTGTAAAACCAAGATAATGCGGGCAGGTCTCAGCAGTGATCGGAAGACCTTCGTGGATGGCGTCCTTTACAACCTGGGCAACCATCGGGTGGCTGACATGGCAAATGTGGACACGTCCGCCGGTGGCCCTTGCCATATCAATCACATTCTTTGTCGCTACATATTCTGTCCAGACATCGTGAGAATCCAGAAAATCACGAATTTTCTCTTCGTTTGTGCGGTTCTCTTTGGACTTGGCTTCTTTTTCCCGTTCCAATACCTGTCCATATTCCTCGCAGTGGAAACCACAAAGTGCGTTGTACGGCTTCAGAATCTCGAGAGCTTTCCGCACATTTCCGAGGTTGACGGTAGGGAAGAGGTCCCCGTTCGGACAGGTGAATCCTTTGAAAGCGGCAACGCCACAGTTGTAAAGATCCACCAGATCGTTTATGTTGTTTTTGACGGAATCTGGCTTGTTGTCGTAATCTCCTACAAGTCCGCCCCACAATGCGTAGTCTACGAGGGAATGATGGCTGACTTTGCTTAGCTTCAAGTCAAAGATTTCCTTGTTCATCATGGACGGATCGTTGTTCAGCGGCATATCGATCAGACATGTACAGCCGGCAACAACAGCGGCACGGGAACCAGTCTCAAAATCCTCGCGGTACTCAAATCCAGGTTCGTTCAGGTGTGCGTGACAGTCGATAATTCCGGGGAAGACATAATTTCCTTTGGCGTCGATCACTTCTTTTGCTTCAGCCTCGGTGCCTTTTGCAAGAAAGGCCGCGTACTTGCCGTCCTGAATAGCAATATCTGCCTCGTAGATCCGATCCGGTGTTACAAGTTTTCCGTTTCTTACCAACAAATCGTACATACATTTTCCTCCTATAAATTTTCTGAATATTTTTTGAAACAGATGCAAATTCAAACAAATACAATGTTTCAAAATAATTATATAAACAATATATTATTCCAAAAACATAAAAAAAACAATGGAGGAAAATCGGGAAAATAAAAGGGAATTTTATCTATTATGTATAAAAAAGTTTTTATGGTTTTACTAAAATTGGTGAAAATGAAAAATATAAACTGTTGCCGGATAGGCATTGCGTCCGCTTATTTTTGTGTTATACTTAAAAACAAAGACAAAAATACGAGACAGAACAAATGAGAAAGGATGATGAAGTAATGAATCAGTTTCAAGGGTTGACGGCGGATGACCTTGCAGGATTTGAGGCAAAGTATATGGACAGTGCGCTCTGCCGCGCGATTACGAATGTACTTTATAAACATTCGGTAAAGGATGCGGCATTTTGCCATGAGGGCCTTGCGAAATCCCAATATGCTTTTTCCATAGACATCCCGACCATGCCAGTTACAAATCAGAAAGCAAGCGGACGCTGCTGGATCTTCTCTGCGCTCAACGTGCTTCGGGAAGTGACGGCAAAGAAATGCAATCTTGAGAAATTTGAGCTGTCCCAGAACTATACCGCATTCTGGGACAAGTTTGAGAAAGCCAATTATATGCTGGAGAGTATCATCAATTTAGCGGATCGTCCGGTGGATGACAGGATTGTCTGTCACGTTCTTTCCGAGGGTGTAGGTGACGGCGGACAGTGGGATATGTTTGTCAATCTGGTGGAAAAATACGGAGTTGTTCCAAAGAGCGCCATGGAGGAGACATACCAGAGCAGTAATACGAGAGATATGAATGGGCTGTTGAATTCCAAGCTCCGTCAATGTGCGGCCGCGCTTCGCCAGACTATCAGAGAGGGAGGCAACCCACAGGCGCAGAAAAAAGAAATGATGTCCGAGATCTATGGATTCCTCTGCATGTGTTTTGGAAAACCGCCGAAGAGTTTCGATTTTGAATATGTGGATAAAGATAAGAAATACCATGTAATACGTGGATTAACACCGCGGACATTCTATCAGGAATATGTGGGACTGAATCTCCGTGAGGATTATGTCAGCATTATCAATTCCCCGACGAAAGACAAGCCGTTTGGGAAGAGCTATACGGTGGATTACCTTGGAAATGTAGCTGAGGGTGCGCCGGTACGTTACTACAACATTCCAATGGACACATTAAAAGAACTGATTATCCGCCAGCTTTCTGATGGTGAGATCGTGTGGTTTGGAAGCGATGTTGGAAAATACGGGGAGCGTGATATGGGACTTTGGAGCACAGACTGCTATGACTTTGAGGGTACATACGGCATCCATTTTGATATGGAAAAAGGAGAAAGCCTGGACTACCGGGAGAGTGCCATGAATCATGCCATGGTGATTACCGGTGTGGATCTGGACGAGAAGGGCAAAGCCCTGAAATGGAAGATCCAGAACAGTTGGAGCGACGAGCATGGTGAGAAAGGCTACTATCTGATGGGAGCCGAGTGGTTCGATCGTTTTGTATATCAGGCTGTGATTCATAAAAAATATTTGACAGAGGCTCAGATTGCCGAGGCAAATGCGGAGCCGATCCATCTCAATCCATGGGATCCGATGGGAACACTTGCAAGGTAAAACAGCAGAACGAAATCAATAAAAATTTTTATGGCGCCGGAAAACTGATCCGGCGCTGTAAAGTTTAAAAATAAAAAAGCAGGAGGAGAGAATCATGGTGATGACACGTGAGAGGGCACATGAGATTTTACACAAATATATGGAAGGGGAGCGCTATCTGGAACATTCCTATGCGGTGGAAGCGATCATGCGTGGAGTCGCCGCAAAGCTGGCTCCGGACGAGGTGGAATACTGGGGGATTGTAGGGCTTCTCCATGATTTGGACGAGGAGCACTGCCCTTGGAAGGAGCATCCGGAGACACACGGACCGACATCGGTCGAGATCCTGAAAAAAGAAGGCGTTGAGGATCCGGTTCTGTTTGACGCCATTTGCGCCCACAATCCGGAGAGCGGAGTGAAGGCAAAGACAAAGCTGCAGTACGCAATTCTGGCCTGTGATCCGATGAGCGGATTTTTAAAAGCAATCGCCCAGATCTATCCAGACAAAAAGATCGCAAGCGTCAAGCACAAATCCGTGCAGAAACGATTTCGAGAGCACCGTTTTGCGGCAGGCGCTAACCGGGATTACATGGAAGCGATTGAGTTTACGGGAATGGATTTTGACGAGTTTATTGATATCGCGCTGGAAGCAATGCGGGAAATTGCGGACCAGATCGGGCTGTAGAAGGAGGGTTTTGCTTTCCGTATCAATCATCATTCTTTATATCATGGATTGCGGACTCAGAAGAGTCCGTTTTCTGTTTTGGACAAAAAAGTGGAGCGGCTGCTCTGGCAGATTACAGATCTACTGTAGCATCAGCCCCACCCGGTTTTATTGATCTAATTTTAAGCCATCTTTAAATGCTTCGCCAACTCGTTCGGTTACTTTATAGTATCCATGAGTATAAGGATCAAAAGCGATAGCGTTTACCAAAGTCATATCAGGCTTATCGCTAACCATAATGCGCTCATCAGCGGTAATATTGACAACTTTTCCAATCACACCGCATCCATATTCGTTTTTCTGGTATTCAATAAATTCGCACTCTAAGCAGATAGGAAATTCGTTGATGACAGGTGCGTCCACCATCTCGGCTTTACTTGTAGTCAGCCCGCTTTTTTCAAATTTATGTACGACTTTGTTGCCGGATACAACACCAAAATAGTCTGCCTCAACTACATGATCGGCGTCCGCGATACTAACTGTAAAAGAGCCTCTGGCCCGGATGTTTTTAACCGTTTTATGGGATTCTGTTAATTGAAGAGCCACGGTATTTCTGGACTGCATGGTTCCCCATGCGGCATTCATAACATTGACGCTGCCATCTTCGTTATAAGTGGTTACCATTAAAACAGGCATTGGAAAAATACCTTCCGTTAATTTTAATTTTTTTCTCATGCTGTCTGCCTCCTTGTCTGAAATTGACTTAAGTCCTAATCTTGCATATAATTATAGCAAGTAACAAAGAAAAGACAAGTACTGTCAAAAAAGACAGGTACTATTATTAAGGAAAGTATACATGATAAAAAAATACATTGAAAATTCAAATTTTGAAGAGACGGGATTTTATTACACGCTATCGCTGATTTCAGGGAAGCACAAGATGATTATTCTTTATTGTCTGATGGAATTTGAGGTTGTACGTTTCAACGAATTGAAACGCTATTTAAAAAAGATAACGGATAAAACTCTTAGCAATAATTTAAAAGAACTGGAAGCAAATCATCTTATCATTAGAAAAGAGTATCCTCAAATACCTCCAAAAGTCGAATATCGTTTGAGTGACAGAGGCAGGTCCTTGATGAAAGTATTAGATCAGCTATGTGTTTGGGGAGAAAATAACCGAGAAGAGTGAGTACGGGAATTCAAATTGGATGATTTTGCGGGCCGGAAAGCTGACAGAGAATGAGTAAGAGTGCTGTTTCGTGCTAAAATAGATGAAGCAGCATAACGGGGGGAACGGCAAATGGTTTTTGAAAAGATGCTGACGATGCAGGGGATAATGTTCTTCTTTGTGATCATTGGCTTTATTGTGAGAAAGAGAAGAATTGTAGGGACGACAGGTCGGCTCAATATGGTGGATCTGTGTCTTTATGTGTTGCTGCCTTTTAATATTTTTCATGCCTTTTTAGTACAGCCCCATCACGATGTGTGGGGACCGGTGGTGATTACGATACTGTTGTCTGTACTCTACAATGTAATCTCGGTGGCGTCTGCCTTTCTGCTTTACAAAAAGACGGACGAGGAGAAGAAAAAGCCGCTCCGTTACGGAACCATCGTTTCTAACGGGGGATTCCTTGGCAATCCGGTGATCGAGAGCATTTACGGAACGTCCGGGCTTTTGTACGCAGCGGTTTTCATGCTTCCAGTGCGGGTGGTGATGTGGTCGGTGGGCGTCTCCTGCTTCCTTCCGGGACAGAAAAAGAACGTGCTGAAAAAGGTGATCACTCACCCATGTATTGTCGCGATCTATCTGGGACTGATTGTGATGGTGCTCCCAGTGGCATGGCCAGATTTTTTCCTGAATGGGGTGGAGGGCTTAAGCAGCGCTAACACGCCGGTCAGCATGATGCTCATCGGAATGATGCTGGCGGAGATGGATCCGAGAGGGCTTGTCGACCGGACGATGGTATGGTATACGGCAGTGCGGCTGATCTTTATTCCGGCAGTTGTATTTGGGGTGACGGCGCCAATGACACTGGATCCGGTACTGAGGGGGATCACGGTGATTATGGCCGGGATGCCGGCTCCGGTGACGACAGCGCTTCTTTCCTCTAAGTACCATGGGGACGAGCGGTACGCAACCGGTATGATTTTTTTAAGTACACTTTCGTCTCTTGTGACCCTGCCGCTCTGGTGTTTGCTGCTCGGATAGGAGATAGAAAAAACTGATAAAGAGAAAGAAATTGTCTATAAAATAACTGATAAATTATTAACCGATAAGTTTATTTTTTAACGCTTGACGAAAGAAGGTGTGAATTTTATAATAAATTTAAAGTTGAATGAAGAATCTGTGAGATACCACTATGGTGCGATGTGCAGCACGGAAATGATAGCCGGAGCCGAAGGGGCATGCAAGAAACTCTCAGGCAAAAGGAACAGGTTCGGACAACACTCTGGAGAACAATATGATTGTACCGAAGAAGTAATCTGACCGGCAGCACAGCAACGTGTCAGATAATCTTTCAGGTAAAAGGACAGAGGCAGATTTGAGAACTTCTCGTAAAGAGGGAAGGCTCTTGATCTGTCTTTTTTGATGCGCCGGATTTTCGGCCGGAATCCGCTGTGGCAAAAAAGACATGGACAAGTAACAGTTCAGCCATAACCGTTCAGACATAACAGCCAGGACGAGCCGCTATGCGGCTTTTATCGCCACTTGCGTGGCTGAACTGTTGCCAGCATATTGATTGAGGAGGAATTACGAATGAGTATGGTAGACGATGTAACAACTTACATCAAAAAGTATGACCCTGAGGTCGGAGCGGCACTGGAACAGGAGCTGGGAAGGCAGAGACGGAATCTGGAGCTGATTGCGTCGGAAAATATCGTAACTCCGGTTGTAATGATGGCGATGGGGACGGTGCCGACGAACAAGTATGCAGAAGGATATCCGGGGAAACGGTATTACGGCGGATGTGAATACGTGGACGTGATTGAAAATCTGGCCATTGAAAGGGCTAAAAAGCTCTTTGGAAGCGAGCATGTATGTGTACAGCCTCATTCCGGAGCGAGCGCGAACATGGCAGTGTACCAGGCGTTTTTGAAGCCGGGGGACACAGTAATGGGACTTAACCTGGATCATGGAGGACACCTGACACACGGATCACAAGTCAATATGTCCGGGATTCTCTACCACTTCGTACCGTACAGCATCAATGACAAGGGATTTTTGAATTACGACGAAATCCGCCGCATTGCCAAAGAATGTCAGCCGAGGATGATCGTGGCAGGCGCGTCAGCTTATCCGAGGGCGATCCGGTTTGATTTGTTTGCGGAGATCGCAAAGGAAGTCGGAGCGATTCTCTTCGTAGACATGGCGCACATTGCGGGACTGGTAGCGGCAGGACTTCACCAGAGCCCGGTGCCATACGCGGATGTGGTGACAACGACGACCCACAAGACGCTGCGGGGACCAAGAGGCGGCATGATTCTGTGCAAGGAAGAACACGCAAAGGCAATCAACAAAGCGGTATTCCCAGGCACCCAGGGCGGTCCGCTGGAGCACGTGATCGCAGCCAAGGCTGTCTGCTTCGGGGAAGCGTTACGACCGGAATTTAAGACTTATCAGGAGCAGATCCTAAAGAACGCAAAGACACTTGCGGATGCGCTCATGGAAGAGGGATTCCAGCTTGTCAGCGGCGGAACGGACAATCATCTGATGCTGGTAGATCTCCAGAACATGGGAATCACGGGAAAAGAGCTTCAAAGACGGCTTGACGAAGTGTATATCACAGTCAACAAAAATGCGGTGCCGAACGATCCGGCAAGCCCGTTCGTGACAAGCGGAATCCGTATCGGTACTCCAGCAGTCACAACGAGAGGACTCAAAGAAGAAGAGATGAGAACGATTGCCAGACTAATTAAGATGGCTGTGACGGACTTTGATACAAAGGCGGATGAGATCCGTGGCACAGTAAACGAAATCTGTGGAAGATATCCGTTATACGAGTAGAAAGGAGTGAGGGGATGGAATTAAAAACACCACTTTATGAGGAACATGTAAAGGCGGGCGGCAAGATCGTGCCGTTTGCGGGCTACCTGCTTCCGGTTCAGTACCCGGCGGGAGTCATCAAAGAACATATGGCGGTACGTACCCAGGCCGGACTCTTTGACGTTTCCCATATGGGAGAAGTACTCTGCACCGGACCGGATGCCAAAGCAAACTTACAGATGCTTCTGACAAATGATTATACAAAGATCAAGGACGGGCAGGCAAAGTACAGCCCGATGTGCAATGAACACGGCGGCACGGTGGACGATCTGATCGTTTACCGCAAATCAGAGGAAGAATATCTGATTGTCGTCAATGCAGCAAACAAAGAGAAAGATTATCAGTGGATGCTGGATCATCAGTTTGGCAATGTGACGTTTACCGACGTCTCCGAACAGTATGCACAGCTTGCGCTCCAGGGACCAAAAGCGCTTGACATTTTAAGAAAACTGACAAAGGAAGAATGGATTCCGCAGAAATACTATCATGCGGTATTTGACGCCGAGGTGGCAGGCATCCCTTGCATTGTATCCAAAACCGGGTACACCGGAGAGGACGGTGTGGAACTGTATCTGGCGTCCGAATATGCGGCGCAGATGTGGAACGCCCTTCTGGAAGCTGGAAAGGAAGAAGGCCTCATTCCATGCGGGCTGGGAGCGAGAGATACCCTCCGGATGGAAGCGGCGATGCCATTGTACGGACACGAGATGAACGAGGAAATCAGCCCTGTGGAGGCGGGACTTACCTTTGCGGTGAAACTGGCAAAAAAGGACTTCATCGGAAAAAAGGCATTGGAAGAGGCAGGAGAGCCCAAGCGGGAGCGCATCGGCCTTAAAGTGACCGGAAGAGGCATTATCCGGGAAGAGCAGACCGTAATCTGTGCGGGAGAAGAGATTGGAACGACGACCTCCGGGACACATTGCCCATACCTGGGATACCCGATCGCCATGGCGCTTGTGCAGGCCGGTAAAGTAGCACCTGGGGACAAAGTAGAAGTCAATGTGCGTGGACGAAATGTTGAGGCGGAAGTAGTAGAACTTCCATTTTGTAAAAGAGCGAAATAAACAGAGAAAAGGAGAAGAATCATGGAAATCAGAGAAGAATTAAACTATGTCAAATCACACGAATGGGTAAAAGAAGAGGGAGAAGTCGTAACAATCGGTCTGACGGATTATGCACAGTCAGAGCTTGGTGACCTTGTTTTTGTCAATCTTCCGGAAGAAGGAGATGAAGTGAGTGTGGGCGAATCATTCGGTGATGTGGAGTCTGTCAAAGCGGTATCTGACGTTTATTCCCCGGTGAGCGGCGTTGTGTGCGAGATCAACGAGCGGCTCCTTGACGAACCAGAGTACATCAACGAAGCTCCGTATGACGCATGGTTTATCAAAGTCAAAGACGTCACCGAAAAAGAAGAGCTGTTATCAGGAGATGAATACAAAGCATTTGTAGAGAGCGAAAAAGAATAACGGAGAGGCGGTGAATTCGCATGGGCGGCTATGTACCAAATACAAAAGAGCAAAGACAGGACATGCTTAAGGCAATCGGACTGTCCTCCATGGAAGACCTGTTTGTGGATATCCCGCAGGAAGTCCGTCTCAAAGGAGAACTTGAGATCCCACAGGGCAAGTCCGAGCTGGAAGTGAAACGGGAGATGGAAGATCTGGCAGGCAAGAATCGGGTGTTCCGCACGATTTTCCGTGGCGCGGGGGCGTACCGTCACTATATCCCGGCAGCGGTCACAAGCATCATTTCCAAGGAGAATTTTCTGACGGCGTACACACCGTATCAGGCGGAAGTAAGCCAGGGCATCCTGCAATCGATTTTTGAGTATCAGACGATGATTTGTGATCTGACCGGGATGGACGCATCCAATGCGTCGGTTTATGACGGAGCATCTGCGGCAGCGGAAGGTGTTGCTATGTGCAGAGAGAGGAAGCGGGCGAAAGCGCTGATTTCGGGAGCGACGTCTCCGTATGTGATTCAGACCATTCAGACCTATTGCCATGGAAACGGAATGGAGATGGAAGTGATTCCGGAAAAGGACGGAAAGACCGATTGGGAGAAACTAAAGGCACGCCTGGATTCCGGGACAGCCTGCGTCTACATCCAGCACCCGAATTTCTACGGAAATCTGGAAGACGCAAAAGAGATCGGAGAGCTGACGCATGAGGCGGGAGCGAAATTCGTGATGGGCGTCAACCCGATTTCGCTTGGAATGTTAAAGACTCCGGCGGAGTATGGAGCCGATGTAGCAGTCGGAGAAGGACAGCCTCTCGGACTTCCACTGGCGTTCGGGGGACCATACATCGGATTTATGGCATGTACGGACAAGATGATGCGCAAGCTTCCGGGAAGAATCGTCGGGCAGACGAAAGACCGGAATGGAAAGACCGGATATGTGCTGACGCTCCAGGCAAGAGAGCAGCATATCCGCAGAGAAAAAGCGTCCAGCAACATTTGCTCCAACCAGGCGCTCTGTGCGCTGGCGGTGACAGTCTACCTTTCCTCCATGGGGAATGAGGGGCTTCGGGAGGCGGCTTTGCAGTCCGCATCCAAGGCACACTATCTGTCAAAAGAACTGGAAACCATCGGATATCACACAGAAAATCAGGGAACTTTCTTCCATGAATTTGTGACGACGTCAAAGGTATCCGCAAAAGAGACGTTAGACGCGCTGGAAGCGCAAGGGATTCTGGGCGGATATCCTCTGGATGAGCACCGGATTCTCTGGTGCTGTACCGAGGTCAATACAAAAGAAGAAATGGATGACGTGATCCGGATTCTGAAGGAGGTGCAGTCATGTTAGTGTTTGAAAAGAGCAGACAGGGACGCGGAAATGGGATGCTCCCGAAATGGGAAGGAGAAACCTTTGAACTCCCAAAGACAGAACAAAGACAGAAAAAGCTTCACCTGCCGGAGATTGCGGAGGGTGATCTGAGCAGACATTACAGTGAGCTTGCAAGAAAATCCCACGGAGTCAACGACGGATTTTATCCGCTTGGTTCCTGTACTATGAAATATAACCCGAAGATCAACGAGACGGCAGCGGCCCTTCTGGGATTTACAGAGATTCATCCGTTACAGCCGGAATATACGGTGCAAGGATGTCTGGAAGTGCTGAAAACAGCGGAGGAAACGCTGTGCACTATTACAGGAATGGACCATATGGTCTTCCAGTCGGCAGCAGGGGCCCATGGGGAATTTACAGGGCTGCTTCTGATCCGTGCCTACCATGAGAGCCGGGGCGACGTAAAACGGACGAAGATCCTCGTCCCGGATTCTGCGCACGGTACAAACCCGGCAAGCGCGGTGATGGCAGGATACAAGGTCGTCAGCGTCCCGTCTGGCTCGGATGGATGTGTGGATCTGGAAAAATTAAAAGAAGCTGCCGACGATGAGACGGCGGGCATTATGCTGACAAACCCGAATACCCTTGGGATTTTTGAGAAACAGATTCTTGAGATTACAGAAGTGATACATGGCTGTGGAGGCCTCTGTTACTATGACGGCGCCAACTTAAACGCTGTGATGGGAACGGTCCGTCCGGGAGATATGGGATTTGACGTGGTACATTTAAACCTCCACAAGACTTTCTCGACTCCACACGGAGGCGGTGGTCCGGGAAGCGGTCCGGTAGGATGCAAACAGATTCTGGCGGACTTTCTCCCGTCCATCCTGGTAGAGGGCGAGGATGTCTTACATATGAAGAAACCGGAGCACAGCATTGGAGAGATGAAAAGCTTCTACGGCAATTTCCTTGTTGTTGTAAGGGCGTTGGCTTATCTGAAATCCCTTGGAAAAGAGGGAATTCCGGAAGCAAGCCAGAATGCGGTGCTCAACGCAAACTATATGCTGCACGGTCTTGCAGATATCTTCCCGGCCGCCAATGGAACGAGGTGTATGCATGAATTTGTCATTAGCCTGTCTGGCCTGAAGAAGAAAACCGGCATTTCCGCCATGGATATTGCAAAAGGACTTCTGGACAACGGCATCCATCCTCCGACTATGTACTTCCCGCTGATCGTGGACGAAGCACTGATGATCGAGCCGACGGAGACAGAATCCAGGGAGACGCTGGATGAAGCCCTGGAAGTCTTCCGACAACTGTATCAGCAGGCAAAAGCACAACCGGAGCGCCTGCACCTGGCGCCTGTTAGCACACCGGTTACAAGACTTGACGAGGTGGAGGCGGCCAGACATCCTGTGCTGAAGTATGAATTTGAAGAATAGGGTGAAACGACATGTTGGAAAAGCTGACTTACATAGAAAGCAACACAACCAATCCATATCATAATCTTGCTCTGGAGGAAGCGCTTTTGTTCGGGTGCGGGAAGGAGGAATGTATCCTCTACCTCTGGCAGAACGAGAAGACCGTTGTCATCGGGAAAAACCAGAATGCCTGGAAAGAATGTCGTACGGAAAAACTGGAACGGGACGGGGGACACCTGGCACGGCGGCTCTCAGGGGGCGGAGCCGTCTACCACGATCTTGGAAATCTGAATTTCACCTTTCTCGTTTCCAGAGAGCATTACGATTTGGACCGGCAGCTTGCAGTGATCCAAAGGGCGCTGGAACATCTGGGACTTCGTGCTGAAAAGTCCGGGCGAAATGATCTTTTGATCAACGGAAAGAAATTTTCCGGAAATGCCTTTTACCGCCATGGAGACCACTGTTATCACCACGGAACCATCATGGTGGCGGTGGACAAAGAGAGGCTGGGTTCGTATCTAACGGTTTCTACGGCAAAGCTTCAGTCCAAAGGGGTGGATTCCGTACGCTCCAGAGTGGCGAATCTGACGGATTATCTTCCGAATCTGGCGATCGACAGCCTGAAAGAAGCGCTCCGGCAGGCGTTCGGGGAAGTTTACGGGCTCCCGGTAGAAGAAAGAAGCCAGGATGAAGAAGAACTTGCAAAACGGACAGAATTCTTTGGCTCCTGGGAATGGCTCTATGGACGGAGAATCCCGTTCCAGCACGAGAGAACGAAGAAATTCCCGTGGGGCGAAGTGACGATCCAGTTTGAAGTGGAAAAGGGCAGAATCCGGGAGGCGGCAGTCTATTCAGACGCCTTAAAAACCGGACTGATTGAGGTGCTGCCAGAATATCTGAAAGGAGTCCGCTTTCAGAGCAGCAGCATCTGGACTGAGCTCGGTCTCTACTGGTCTGCGGATCCGGAGGAAGAGCAGATGATGATGGATATCAGAAAATGGATGAAAGAAGAGGAATGGTAGATGGAAGGACAATTTGATCTGATTGTAATCGGAGCAGGACCGGGCGGCTATGTGGCGGCTATCAAGGCGGCAAAACTTGGCCTTAAGACTGCGGTCATCGAGAATAGGGAAGTGGGCGGAACGTGCCTGAACCGTGGGTGCATCCCGGCCAAGGCGATGATCCATGCGTCTTCTGTGTACCGGGAGATGCAAAGCAGTGAGGAAATCGGAATTTTCGCCTCACAGGTTACCTACGATTACGGCAAGATACTAGAATATAAAGAAAGGACGACCAGGCAGCTCGTCCAGGGAATCGGGCAGGTATTAAAGGCAAACAGCGTGGAGATCATCTGCGGAACCGGAACACTCCTTCCGGAAAATGAGGTGAAAGTTACCTCCGAAGAAGGAGAACAGATGCTGAAAGCAAAAGACGTTTTGCTGGCGTCCGGCTCCAAGCCGCTCCGGATTCCGATTCCTGGCATTGATCTGCCGGGAGTGATCACAAGTGATGACCTGTTCCGGATGAAAGAAGTACCGGAAAGCCTTGTTATTATCGGGGGAGGCGTCATCAGTGTGGAATTCGCAACCGTATACGCAGCCCTTGGGACGAAAGTAACGATTCTGGAAGCCATGCCGAGACTGATCCCGAATATGGATAAAGAAATTTCCCAGAATCTCAAGATGATTCTGAAAAAGCGGGGAATCGAGATCCACACTGCGGCAGCGGTGCAGTCCATTGAGCAGGACACAGACGGATATTTCTGTCATTATACAGAGAAAGAAAAAGCGCGGCAGGCGAAAGGCGCTTATGTGCTTTGCGCGGTAGGACGGTGCGCCAACACGGACGGCCTGCTTGGCGAAGACATGACTTTGGAGCTTGCAGGGGGCCGTGTCGTGGTAGATGAACACTTTGCCACGTCTATGCCACATGTCTATGCCATCGGAGATCTGATCGGAGGAGCGCAGCTCGCTCATGCGGCAAGCGCCCAGGGCGTTGCTGTGGCAGAGCGTCTGGCAGGAAAAGAGCGTTCCATCGATGTGAATGTGATACCGGGATGTGTGTATACAGATCCGGAGATTGCTTCCGCAGGTCTGACTGAAGACGAGGCGAAAGAAAAAGGAATCGAAGTAGAGACAGGTAAGTTTATTATGAGCGCCAACGGGAAATCTATCATCACAAAAGAAGAGAGGGGATTCATCAAGGTGGTGGCGAACAAGGAAAGTCATGTGATTCTCGGAGCCCAAATGATGTGTGCAAGGGCTACCGACATGATTGGGGAATTCGTGACCGCCATCACGAACAAGATGACGGTATCTCAGCTTCTGAAAGGTATGAGGGCACATCCGACCTACAATGAAGGGATCGGAGAGGCGTTGGAAGAGCTGGAAGGCGGCGCCATCCATGTCCTTCCGAAGAAAAAACGGTAAGAAAAAGAGACTTGTCAGATGTCGGAAAAAGAAGTAAAGTAATATGGAAATATACGAGGAAGATGAAAGAGGAAGAGATATGATTGATTACAAAAATGATGAAGCAAAACGTCAGAATGTGATTCAGTTTGTCAGGGCGACGCAGGAGATTATGGAGAAAGAAGGTATTAAAAAGGTTTCCATCCGTAAGATCGCGGCTGTTTCGGGCTTCCATAATTCTACTATTTATTTGTATTTTAAAGATCTGGACGAGCTTATAATGCTGTCGTCCATCAGACACTTTCAAAAATACAGCAGTGATCTGGAAAAATTAAGTAACCGACATGTTGACGCCTACGAAAATTTCTTCGCGATATGGGAGTATTTTGCGGATTCAGCCTTTCAATATTCATGCGTATTCTATAATTTCTTTTTCGGGAAATACAGTGATGATCTGACCGTTTTTTTGAACCGCTACTATGATCTGTTTCCGGAAGAAAAGAGTGCGCTCAGCGAGGAAATCGAAGCTATGTACCTGGGACGCAATTATCAGGAACGATGCATGAAGATCCTGGCGCCGTTGATCGGAGATCCGCGGACACGTGTGACAAAAGAAAACGCGGAGATTGTAAATGACATCAGCGTCTGCTTTTGTATGGATCTGCTCAATAAAAAGTGTGCGAATCCGGAAATGGATAATGAAGTATTGAAAAAGCATATGATGGATATGCTACGATTTATTATTGAAAAATAGAAGAATAGAAGAGTTGAAAAAGCCTTCCGTGGGAATCTGAATGGGATTCTTACGGAGGGCTTTTTTGCTGCTAACACAGTGAAGGTTTCACTTTTGGATGAATCGTTGTGCCTGAGATTGAAATAATCTATAAACCTATTGACAATAATCGCGATTAGTGATAAGTTAATCGTATAAATTATTAAATAATCGCGATTATAAAGAAACTATATTGTGCAAAATGCACAATTCATTTGTGCGCATTTTTTAGAAGGAGGATTTGAGATGAGACTGGAAATCGGGAATTTCTATGTGCGGAATATCATCTTTGGAGAAAAATTATCGTTTGAAAGTGGGATTCTAACGATCAATAAGGACGAAGCGCTTACCTATATCAGAGCAGATGAGCGCATCACAGAGGCGGAACTCTATATTGCAAAACCTGGGGATCCGATTCGGATATGTCCGGTAAAAGAGGCCATTGAACCTCGTGTCAGACCGGACGGGAGAGGCGTATTTCCGGGGTATACAGGAGATCTGGAGAGGGCCGGAAACGGTACCGTACATGCACTTAAAAATTGCAGCGTACTCGTCGTAGGCAGACACTGGGGAGGTTTCCAGGACGGTCTGATTGATATGAGCGGAGAAGGACAGAAATATACTTACTTTGGGCAGTTGAATAATATCGTCCTGGTGGCGGACACGAACGAGGTGTTTGAGCAGAGAGAGCAGCAGAAAAAAAACGACGCGCTCAGGAGAGCAGGGCATAAACTGGCGGAATATATTGCACAATGTGTAAAAGAACTCAAGCCGGAGGAGACGGAAGTCTACGATCTGGATGCCATGATCCGGAGAGGTGCGGATGTGGAAACCCTTCCATCTGTGGTCTATGTGATGCAGCCACAGTCCCAGATGGAAGAACTCGGATATAACGACCTTGTGTATGGCTGGGATATGAACCGCATGGTGCCGACTGTGATGCATCCAAATGAGATTTTGGACGGGGCTTTGGTGTCAGGAAGTTTCATGCCGGTTTCCTCCAAATGGTCCACTTATGATTTTCAGAATTGTCCGAATATCAAGGCACTTTACAGAGAGCATGGAAAGACCATCAATTTCCTTGGCGTGATTATGTCGAACTTAAATGTGGCGTTGGAGCAGAAAGAGCGGGCGGCGCTCTTTGTGGCACAGATTGCGAAAACACTGGGAGCGGATGGCGCTGTTGTGGCGGAGGAAGGATACGGAAACCCGGATGCTGATTTTGTAGGCTGTATCGTTGCTCTTGAGGATGCGGGAGTCAAGACAGTGGGGATTTCCAATGAATGTACTGGACGTGACGGACAGTCCCAGCCGCTTGTCACGCTGGATGAAAAGTGCGATGCCATTGTATCCTGCGGAAATGTATCGGAACTGATTGAACTTCCGCCGATGGAGATTGTGCTTGGGGAACTGGAGGCTCTTGGAAGAGACGGGTTATCCGGGGGATGGGCGACCGATGAGAAACTGGGGCCTTCCGTCAGAGAAGATGGATCGATCATTATGGAGAACAATTCCATGTTTTGTGGAGATCAGGTCTGTGGCTGGTCCCCGAAAACAATGAAAGAATTTTAAGGAGGTGCGGCAATGAAAAAGGCGATTTTATATATCAATCAGTTTTTCGGGCAGATCGGAGGAGAAGATCAGGCCGATTTTGCTCCGGCCATAAGAGAAGAAAAGATAGGTCCGGCGCTGGAGTACGCAAAAACACTACATGCGGAAATTACACATACTATTATCTGCGGCGATAATTACATGGGATCTCATACGGAAACGGCAGTCAATGAAATCCTTGAAATGCTGGCTGATAAAGAGTTTGACCTGTTTCTGGCAGGGCCGGCGTTCCAGGCAGGGCGGTATGGCGTGGCGTGCGGTACGATCTGTAAAGCAGTAAAGGACAGATATCACGTTCCAGTGCTGACTTCTATGAACGAAGAAAATCCGGGAGCGGAAATGTTTAAGCACGATATGTGTATTTTAAGAGGCGGTAATATCGCTTCCAAGATGCGAAAGGATGTAAAGACGGTCACTAGTCTGGCAAACAAAATTCTGGATGGAGAAGAAGTCGGAAGTGCGGAAGAAGAGGGATATTTCGGACGTGGTATTCGTAGACAGGTATGGAGAAAGGATGCCAAACCGGCGTCTGAGCGTATGGTGGAGATGCTTGTAAAAAAGCTAAATGGGGAACCGTTTGAGACGGAACTTCCGATGCCGAAACTGGACCGTGTACCGATTGCTCCGGCAGTCAAAGATCTGAAGAAAGCCAGAATTGCTCTGTTAAATACAGGAGGCATTGTTCCAGTTGACAATCCGGACAGGATTCAGTCAGCGTCGGCGACCCGGTGGGGTAGATACGATATATCCAATACAGACCGTCTGGAGAGCGGCGTGTACAAGACGATCCACGCAGGATTTGACCCGGCGGCAGCAGATGCGGATCCGAATGTGGTAGCACCTGTAGACGCATTGAAAGTACTGGAAAAAGAAGGTGCTTTTGGAAGCCTGCATCCGTATTTTTATACAACTGTGGGGACTGGTACGACACAGGCGGAGGCGCAGAGAATGGCAAGAGAAATCCTGCCGTATCTGATGGAAGACCACGTAGACGCTGTAATTATGGTTTCTACATGAGGCACTTGTACTCGTTGCGGCGCAACGATGGTAAAAGAAATCGAAAAAGGAGGACTTCCGATTGTACAGATGTGTAATCTGATTCCTGTTGCCAAGACGGTAGGAAGCAACAGGATCGTGCCGACAATCTCGATCCCGTACCCGCTGGGAGATCCGGCGACTTCCAAAGAAGAGCAGTGGAAACTCAGATATCACAGGACAAAGGTAGCGCTGGAAAGTCTGGCCACAGACATCAAAGAGCAGACAGTATTCAGAGTATAAGGAGGCGGATTATGGAGAAAAGAAAACAGAAGAACAGCGTGTTCTATATCTCTCTGATACTAATCGCGATCATGGCGGTCTGGTCGGTTGCCTTTAATGAAAGTTTTACAAAAGTTTCTGATGTGGCGTTCGCGTTTTTGACAACAGATTTCGGCTGGCTCTATCTCCTGGCAATGATCGTATTTCTGGTGTTCGTATTGTACGTGGCATTTGGCCGGTATGGGAAAATCCGGCTTGGAGGAGATGACTCCAGGCCGGAATATAGTAACCTGACATGGTTTGGACTGCTTTTCGGCTGTGGCATGGGGGTGGGGCTTGTATTCTGGGGAGTAGCAGAGCCTTTGACACACTACCTGAACCCAGTGGGCGTGGAGAGTGCAACGCCGGAAGCAGCGGATTTTGCAATGAAATCTTTCTTTATGCATTGGGGGATTCTTCCGTGGGCGAACTATGCTGTGATCGGTCTGGCTCTGGCTTACTTTATGTTTCGGAAGAACAAGAAAGGTTTAGTCAGCAGTATCCTGGAACCGTTATTAGGCGAAAAAATGACAAAAGGATGGCTGGGAAAACTTGTGGATATTCTGGCGGTTTTTGCTACAGTGGCAGGTATCGTAACGTCTCTGGGGCTTGGGACGATGCAAATTAATGCAGGATTTAATAAATTGTTCGGGATTCCGACCACATTACTTGTACAGATTGGAATTGTAGTGGTTGTTTCGATTCTCTATATCGGGTCCGCCGTATCCGGTATTGAAAAGGGAATCAAGGTGATTTCAGATACCAATCTATATGTAGCGATCGGTCTGTTGCTCGTATGTTTTCTGGTAGGGCCAAAGATAGAGATACTTGACAGCTTTGTTAATGGCATTGGACAGTATATCGGAGATTTTATTCCGGATGCTCTAAAAGTCGGGGCATACGGGGATAATAGCTGGCTGGGAAGTTGGAGACTGTTTTACTGGGCGTGGTTTATCGCATGGGCTCCGTTTGTAGGCGTTTTTATTGCCAGAATCTCAAAGGGAAGAACAATCAGAGAGTTTGTCCTTGGAGTCGTCCTTGTACCGGCATTTGCGTCCTGCATCTGGGGAGCGGTATTTGGAAGTCTTGGAATCAATCTGGGAGAGACGGGGGTTCTTAGTTTGGATGTATTAAATGAAGTGGCGGCTACGCCGGAAGTTGGACTTTTTGTAGTCCTTCAGAAATATCCGCTTGGTTTTGTACTTTGCATTGTGGCACTTGTATCTCTCTGCGCGTTTTTTATTACGTCGGCTAATTCCGGGGTATACGTTCTGTCCATGCTGACGACAGATGGGGAGATTAATCCGCCGAACAGTAAAAAAATTCTCTGGGGAATGATCCAATCGGTGATGGCGGTCGGTCTTCTGATGGCAGGGGGATTAAAACCGCTCCAGACAATCTCATTGGCTGCGGCATTTCCGTTTATTCTGATCATGTTTGCGGCGTGTGCGGCATTTATAAAAGCAATTAAGAAAGAAAAAATTTGATAACCCTCCTGAAAAATATTACGGCCTTTTTGCAAGGAGACCGTAATATTTTTCGTATTCTATAGGAAAGCCCTCGGGGTAGAATGGGCACACCGCAATCAGGGATATTACCGCTTTGTGGTATTACGGCGGTGTGCAAAGTGTTTAAGCCCGGGGATGGAGGAGAAAGAGACATTGAGGTGGGATTGCCTACTTCGCTTCTATGAGAAGGGAGAAACGATGGGATATCTGATTGGGTGGACGAGGCAGACTGCTGAAGTCCTCAAAGAATTGGAAACGACAGGGGAATACCGGGTGAAAGAGGAGTATATCCGGAAAAAGAACGGAGATATCGCAGGTTATTATCTGGAACTGTACCGGTGGTATACGGAAAAAAGCAGGGCGTATCTTCCGGCGGCCGTGGAGGGAGAATTTCCGATCTGGTTTTCCCTCAACAGTGATTACCGACTGCAGAAGACGGAGGGAACAGTGATCATCAGAGCCAGAATCCCCGGGGAAATGGCGCTTGTCATCGACGCTGGAAGATGGGACAGCAGGGGAAACCATATGTATATCTGCAAAAATGCCAAGGACAGGGCTGACTTTGAAAAGCTTTTGAACACCTACGGGATATATGACGAGACCATTCTGGTGGACAGGAAAGGGATTTTCTATCCGATGCTCAGAAAGAGAATGATGGAGAGCTGGGAGAGGCTCTTTACGATGCCGCCGGACAGACCGGAAAATGGATACGCTACTACATGGGTATTAAAACAGGAATGGATTGAGGAAATCATACTTTAAATAAAAATAAAAATCCTTTATTATAGAAGAAAAAGAATTTACAGGAGGGATTTTTATGTCAGAAATTACTTACAGAGACGCAAGAGTAGATGATGCAGAACAGATTGTCGCTTTCTACAATGAGGTGGGTGGAGAGACGAGTTATCTAAGCTTTGAAGCGGACGAATATCCAATGACAGTCAGTGAACAGAAAGACGAAATTCGTTCCCTGGAAGGAAACAAGACAAACCGGATGCTGCTTGCTATGGACGGGGATGAGATCGCGGGGATCGCAACGATCCATTCTTCCCATAAGATCAAGGCACGACATGACGGCGAGCTTGGAATCGTGGTGGCAAAGAAATATCAGAAGCAGGGCATCGGAAGTGAACTGATCCGGATACTGATTGACTGGTGCAAAGGAAACGGTGTGACGACAAGGATCAGTCTGGATACCCGCGCGGATAATATTCCGGCTGTTGCCCTTTATATGAAATTCGGCTTTGAAATCGAGGGATGCCGCAGAAATTCCACGCTTCTCAATGGCATGTACTACGATCTTTATGTGATGGGAATGATGATTGACGAAGCATAACGATTCAGCTATGCAGCTCAGATTTGCGGCTTGCGCCGCTTTTCCACTGCTAATACAGCTAAATCTTCGCTCATGGCGAAGCGCCATATGTCCGGGGACACGGGAAAACCATCTGCAAGCAAGCTTGCGCTGGATTTTCCGTGTCCCCGGCCGCATGGCTGAATCGTTCACATGAAAATTCCTGTAAAAACCCTTGACTTTTACGAATGGACGTAATACAATGACAAATGCGTGTGGAAATACGTGATATTTTTGCGTGCAAAAGAATTTTTTAAGCAAACCTATTAATTATTCGTAGGAGGTGAAAGGAATGCCAACATTCAACCAGTTAGTAAGAAAAGGACGTGAGGTTTCTGTAAAGAAATCTACAGCTCCGGCACTTCAGAAGGGATACAATTCCCTGAGAAAGAGACCTGTCGACGCATCCGCTCCGCAGAAGAGAGGAGTATGTACGGCGGTTAAGACAGCGACACCTAAGAAGCCAAACTCAGCTCTTAGAAAGATCGCCAGAGTTCGTCTGTCTAACGGAATCGAAGTAACAAGCTACATCCCGGGAGAAGGACACAACCTTCAGGAACACAGTGTTGTTCTGATCCGTGGTGGCCGTGTAAAGGATCTGCCAGGTACAAGATACCACATCGTCCGCGGAACACTTGATACAGCAGGTGTTGCTAAGAGACGTCAGGCACGTTCCAAATACGGTGCTAAGAGACCGAAAGACGCAAAAAAATAAGTAAAAGTTTTTAAGTAACAAAATCGTTATCGTATCACAGGACTATGAAATTAGTAGGTTGCGGATTGACATACACGGGTATGTTCCAGCCGCACGAACGCAAACTGTGAAGCGAGTACTGATGATTTAATCCAATTATGATTAAGGAGGGAAGGACCGTGCCACGTAAAGGACATACTCAGAAAAGAGACGTATTAGCGGATCCATTATACAATAACAAAGTTGTTACAAAGCTTATCAACAACATCATGTTAGATGGTAAGAAAGGTGTAGCACAGAAAATTGTATATGGCGCATTTGAGAGAGTTGCCGAGAAAGCTGACAAACCGGCGATCGAAGTATTTGAAGAGGCAATGAACAACATTATGCCTGTACTGGAAGTAAAGGCGAGACGTATCGGAGGTGCCACATATCAGGTGCCGATCGAAGTACGTGCAGACAGAAGACAGGCATTGGCACTTCGCTGGCTGACCATGTTCTCTCGTAAAAGAGGCGAGAAAACAATGGAGGAAAGACTGGCCAACGAAATTCTCGATGCTGCAAATAACACAGGAGCATCTGTAAAGAGAAAAGAAGATATGCACAAGATGGCAGAGGCAAACAAGGCGTTTGCTCACTATCGTTTCTAGGATCTTCCTGGAGACAGCTCTGCCGGATTTGGCAGGAAACAGTCGATCTTATTAGTTTAGGAGGAAAAAGTCTTGGCTGGAAGAGAATATCCATTAGAGAGAACAAGAAACATCGGTATCATGGCTCACATCGATGCTGGTAAGACGACGCTGACAGAGCGTATTCTCTACTATACCGGTGTAAACTACAAGATCGGTGATACACACGAAGGAACTGCTACCATGGACTGGATGGAGCAGGAACAGGAAAGAGGTATCACGATCACTTCAGCTGCTACCACATGTCACTGGACCCTGGAAGAAAAGACGAAACCGAAGGCGGGTGCTTTAGAGCACCGTATCAATATCATCGATACTCCGGGTCACGTTGACTTCACCGTAGAGGTTGAGCGTTCCCTGCGTGTACTTGACGGTGCCGTAGGTGTGTTCTGTGCAAAGGGTGGTGTAGAACCTCAGTCAGAGAATGTATGGCGTCAGGCAGACACATACAATGTACCTCGTATGGCTTTCATCAACAAGATGGACATCCTGGGTGCAGATTTCTACAACGCAGTTGAGCAGATTAAAACAAGATTAGGTAAAAACGCAATCTGTCTTCAGCTTCCAATCGGAAAAGAAGACGAATTCAAAGGTATCATCGACCTGATGGAAATGCAGGCATATATCTACAATGATGACAAGGGTGACGATATCACTGTCTGCGAGATTCCGGAAGAAATGAAAGATGACGCTGAGTTATATCATACAGAGCTCGTTGAAAAGATCTGTGAGCTGGACGACGACCTGATGATGCAGTATCTGGAGGGTGAAGAGCCGTCTATCGAAGATCTGAAGAAAGTGCTGAGAAAAGCAACTTGTGAATGTACGGCTGTCCCGGTATGCTGCGGATCTGCTTACAGAAACAAAGGTGTTCAGAAACTTCTGGATGCGGTTCTTGAGTATATGCCGGCTCCGACAGATATCCCGGCTATCCAGGGTGTTGACGAAGACGGAAATGAAATTGTGAGACATTCTTCTGACGAGGAACCATTCTCAGCTCTCGTATTCAAGATTATGACAGACCCATTCGTAGGTAAGCTTGCTTACTTCCGTGTGTACTCTGGTGTTATGAACTCCGGTTCTTACGTGCTGAATGCCACAAAAGGCAAAAAAGAGCGTGTCGGACGTATCCTTCAGATGCACGCCAACAAAAGAGCAGAGCTCGACAAAGTATACTCCGGAGATATCGCTGCCGCAATCGGATTCAAATTCTCTACAACTGGAGACACCATCTGTGATGAGCAGCACCCGGTAATCCTTGAGTCCATGGAATTCCCGGAACCGGTTATCGAACTTGCAATCGAGCCTAAGACAAAAGCTTCCCAAGGTAAACTTGGTGAATCACTTGCAAAACTTGCTGAAGAAGACCCGACATTCCGCGCTCATACAGATCAGGAAACAGGTCAGACTATCATTGCTGGTATGGGTGAGCTCCATCTTGAAATTATTGTAGACAGACTTTTACGTGAGTTCAAGGTGGAAGCAAATGTAGGTGCCCCGCAGGTTGCTTACAAAGAATCTTTCACAAAAGCAGTAGATGTGGACAGCAAGTACGCAAAACAGTCCGGTGGACGTGGACAGTACGGACACTGTAAAGTTAAATTTGAACCAATGGATGTCAATGGAGAAGAGACATACAAGTTTGAATCCTCTGTTGTCGGCGGTGCTATTCCGAAGGAATATATCCCGGCAGTAGGAGAAGGTATTGAAGAGGCTATGAAGTCCGGTATCCTCGGCGGATTCCCGGTTGTTGGTATCCACGCAAATGTATATGATGGATCCTACCATGAAGTCGATTCCTCCGAAATGGCATTCCATATCGCTGGATCCCTTGCGTTCAAGGACGCGATGGCAAAGGCAGCTCCGGTACTTCTTGAGCCTATTATGAAGGTTGAAGTAACAATGCCGGAAGAATATATGGGTGACGTTATTGGTGACATCAACTCCCGTCGTGGACGTATCGAAGGAATGGATGATCTTGGCGGCGGAAAGATTGTACGCGCATATGTACCGCTTTCTGAAATGTTCGGATACTCCACAGATCTTCGTTCTAGAACACAGGGACGTGGTAACTACTCTATGTTCTTTGAAAAGTACGAACCAGTACCGAAGAACGTACAGGAAAAGGTATTATCCAATAAAAAAGCCTAAAAAGGCTTGAAAATTCGGCGGATTTGAAATATAATCAAATGTAGCTGAGTAAACTTTTAAATTTAAGAAATTGCCCTGCTTGAGGGTAGAATTAAGGAGGATTATTCAAATGGCAAAGGCTAAATTTGAAAGAACAAAACCACATTGTAATATTGGTACAATCGGTCACGTTGACCATGGTAAAACTACTTTAACAGCTGCTATCACAAAGACTCTTGCTGAAAGAGTTGAAGGTAACGCTGCCGTAGATTTCGAGAATATCGATAAAGCACCGGAAGAAAGAGAACGTGGTATCACAATCTCCACAGCTCACGTTGAGTATGAGACAGAGAAACGTCACTACGCACATGTTGACTGCCCAGGTCATGCCGATTACGTTAAGAACATGATCACAGGTGCTGCTCAGATGGACGGAGCTATCCTTGTTGTAGCTGCTACAGATGGTGTTATGGCTCAGACAAGAGAGCACATCCTTCTGTCCCGTCAGGTAGGTGTACCTTACATCGTAGTATTCATGAACAAATGTGACATGGTAGACGATGAAGAACTTCTTGAACTCGTAGAGATGGAAATTCGTGAACTCCTTGACGAGTACGAATTCCCGGGAGATGACACACCGATCATCAAAGGTTCTGCTCTGAAAGCTCTGGAAGATCCGAACGGAGAATGGGGCGATAAGATTATGGAGCTTATGGATGCTGTTGACAGCTATATTCCGGATCCGGAACGTGACACAGACAAACCGTTCCTTATGCCAGTCGAAGACGTATTCTCTATCACAGGACGTGGTACTGTTGCTACAGGTAGAGTAGAGCGTGGTACACTTCATGTATCTGATGAAGTAGAAATCGTTGGTATCCACGAAGATACACGTAAAGTCGTTGTAACAGGTGTGGAAATGTTCCGTAAGCTTCTTGACGAAGCTCAGGCTGGTGATAACATCGGTGCTCTGCTTCGTGGTGTTCAGAGAACTGAAATCGAAAGAGGACAGGTTCTTTGCAAACCAGGTTCTGTAACATGCCATCACAAATTTACAGCTCAGGTTTACGTTCTGACAAAAGATGAAGGTGGACGTCATACTCCATTCTTCAACAACTACCGTCCGCAGTTCTACTTCAGAACAACAGACGTAACAGGTGTTTGCGAACTTCCGGAAGGAACAGAAATGTGCATGCCTGGAGATAACGTAGAAATGACAGTTGAACTGATCCATCCAGTAGCTATGGAGCAGGGACTTCGTTTCGCTATCCGTGAAGGTGGACGTACAGTAGGATCTGGACGTGTTGCTACAATCATCGAGTAATTGAAGATTGCGATAAATAAAGGGATTGCCGAAAGGCAGTCCCTTTTATGATACTATTTTGATACTAAAATTGAGTTTAAACGGTCGGAAACCTCACTTTGCTTATTCGGGTACAGATGCCCGTAAGTGTTATTTACCATTTGTACAGTGTCCCCGATTCTGTCAGCTATTAAATGCGGGGAAAAGCCCAATTCAATTAACAGTGAAACATGGGAATGCCGTTACGGTATAATAACGACAAACGGAAAAAGCCTTTATTTTCAAGGGGTTTGAGCGTTTGCCGTCATTTATTCAATTCCTTTTCCAAGTTGAAATATGACGAGAAAATTATCAAATAAAGGAGGCTGTTTCATTAACGACAAAATTTAATAGTGCCAGCGGTCCGGTATATTGCCGGATCGCTGATTGCCGTGGGCGTTTCACTTTTGCAGGTGGGCGCCCTTTTTTCATACCCATTTTCAGGAGAAAGGAGATTCACATGGAATTAAATGAAATGGAAAAACGGCTGCTGTTTCAGGTTGAGGGTGACTATCAATCCAAAGTCCTGAACGAGCTTTACATGACCGCCCGGTACACAAAGAATCCCGAACAGCGGAAGGCAGCGGAGAATCTGATGGCAAAGCTGCGCGTTCTGACGGATGCCGAGTGCATGGACATCGTGCGGGATATTCAAAAAAATTACCGTCTGCCTTACCCGCCCCGGACGATTGGGGAAAAGATTGCCGAGGCCAGGCAGCAATCCGGCGCGGAGAAATTGAAGGGACATGACATCATGGCGTTGGAACGCTTCGACCCGGAGGTACGCCACATGATCGTCTTTGATGTGCTGTCTTATGATTCCCCTGTGGGTGATAAGGGCGATAAGATGCGTCTGTTCCTTACGGATGTCGGCTATCAGAAATTTTTGGACAGCCAGGAACGGGGCGAAGTCAAACTGAAAAACCATGCGAAGGTTTCAGGCGGGCACCTCCACTATGACCGCAGGGACCGCGCCTTGTAACGAAATAACCGGAGAAAGGAGGCTGTGAAATGGCTGTATTCCGGGTAGAAAAAACGAAGGACTTCACGATCATGTGCAACCACCATCTGCGCAATACGGAACTGTCCTTAAAGGCAAAGGGGCTTCTCTCCCTCATGCTGTCGCTGCCGGAAGATTGGGACTATACCACAAAGGGACTCGCCCATATCTGTAAGGACGGTGTGGATTCAATCACTACCGCCCTGAAAGAGCTGGAGCGGCACGGGTACCTCACCAGGCAGCGCCTCCGCTATGAGAACGGGCAGCTCGGAGATATCGAGTATACGATCCACGAAAAGCCTGTAAATGCCGAAAAACAGGAGTATTCACCTAAACGGGAAAATCCAAGACAGGTAAATCCAGGACAGGCAAAACCTGAACAGGCGGAACCTGGACAGGAAAATCCCGCACAATTAAATACTAATCCACAAAGGACTAAAAAATCAAAAACGGATATATCAAGGACCCATCAATCAATCTATCCGGCAGAGCCGGAGGCGGCAGGCCGCCCGGATGGGATGGATCGGATTGGATTGATAGACGCATACAGCAAAATCATCAAAGAAAATATCGAGTATGACTGTATGGTCTCCCGGTATGGGAAGGAACGCTTAGACGAGACTGTGGAACTTATGCTTGAAGTGGTTTTATCCAAACGGCCATATATCCGTATCGCCGGGGATGATTTTCCCAGGGAGGTGGTAAAGAGCCGTTTCCTGAAGATCAATTCCGGCCACTTGGAGTATGTCTTTGACTGTATTGACAAGAACACCACAA
This sequence comes from Sellimonas intestinalis, assembly GCF_001280875.1. Lineage (GTDB taxonomy): Bacteria > Bacillota > Clostridia > Lachnospirales > Lachnospiraceae > Sellimonas > Sellimonas intestinalis. Next base: position 90,050 of record NZ_LGAJ01000007.1, read on the forward strand.
AAGTCGGGAATATCAAGGCATACCTGCTGGCGGCGCTGTATAATGCCCCGGCAACAATGGACAGTTATTACCGTGCCGAGGTCAACCATGACCTGTACGGCTGTTAGGCGCCTCTGGGCGTCTTTTTCATCACGGAAAGGAGGCAACGCACGATGAAAAGAAATTCTGTGCCGGTATCATGCCCGGCGTAACCAAAGAACAGATTCAGGCGGCACGGGAGGCGGACCTTTTCGCATACCTGCAATTCCATGAGCCTGGGGTACTGAAACGGGACGGGCCCAATTACCGGCACAAGGAACATGACAGTCTGGTCTATGTGACCGGGAAAAGGTACTGGTACTGGAACAGCCGGGGCCGGAGTATCAACGCCCTGGATTATCTGATCCAGATTCGGGGCTACGGGCTGGTGGATGCGGTCCATACGCTGGTCGGCGGGGAAATCCAGCAGACACCGGCCTATCGGAGTACAACGATAACAGCCCATGTGCAGAAAGAATCGGAGAAGAAAACATTTTCCCTCCCTTGGGCCAGACGGTGCGCTACCTCTGCCGTCTCCTATTTGCAGCGGCGCGGGATTAGCCCTGATGTGATCAGCCGGTGTTTCCGGGAAGGGCTGTTCTACGAAGCGCGGTATCATGGCGAGCCGGTCTGTGTGTTTGTGGGAAAGGATGAAGCTGGTAAAGCGAAGTTTGCCTGTATGCGGAGCATTACCGGAAACCTCAGAAAAGATGTTTACGGCAGCAACAAGGAATATAGCTTCTGCTATCAACCGAAGAATCCGGGCAGCCGCCATGTGGCGGTGTTTGAGGCGCCCATTGACGCCCTCTCCCATGCCACGCTGCAGGAATTGGAAGGCTGGAAATGGGACGGCTACCGGCTATCGCTGGGCGGTACTTCCCATGTGGCGCTGATTGCATTTCTTAAGCGCCACCCGGAAATCCGGCGCGTCAATCTTTACATGGACAATGACCTTGGCGGCCTTAAAAATGCCAGGAGAATCAAGGCAATGCTCCATGAGGATCGGCGTTTCAAGCATATCCGTGTGGGGATCAACCCGCCCCGCACAGGGAAGGACTACAACGAAAAGCTGCTGCAGGTCAGGGAGCAGATACAGGAACGCCAGCAGCCACGCCGCCAGAAAGCGGCGGCTGTTTCTATTTAAGGGGGATTTGCTTATGAATGAAGCTCAGCAGATTTGCTTTACGGACAGCACAGGAAAAAAACTGTTTTCACTTCCAGACAACGGCGTACTCTGCCTTTCCTATGGGAACGGCGATACGCATTTTTCTCTCTGCCGGTTCCTGGACCAGACCCATGCGGAGATTGACGGAGTGAAATATGCCGTCCAGGATTTTGCCCGGAGGATGGAACACAACAAAATCAGCTTTGCCCCGGCTTAACAGCGAGGGGCCAGAAGAACAGGAGGAATTTACAATGACAAATACAGAAAATACCGCTTTACAGATGATTGCCGAAGCTGCCCGGTGCCCGGATTATGGCCCCGATATGGTTAAGGCGCTGATGAAAAAGCTGGATATGAACGAGAAAGGCTTTGCGCTTCTGATGAATGTTGCCCCTTCCACGGTCCGGCTCTGGACCAGCGGTGCCGCGCAGCCATGCGGAACGGCCAAGCGGCTCATGCAGATTTACGAGACCGGGCCGGAGATTGTCAGCAAGATTGCCGGAGGGCAGCCGCCGGCAGATGGGAGGAATCTATAAATGGCACAAGCCACAATGAAAGAGGACGCGCTTCCGCAGATTCACTTCGTCCGCGATACGGATTTAGGCGTGTTTGGCTATGAGCTTCATATCCTTGCCGGAGATTTTCTGCGGGAAAGTGAATTCAACCTGCACTCATTGGCAACCAACACCGGACCGGATTCGATTGCGATTATGGGAAAAAACCATATGTGGCTCTCGGATGCGCTGCTTGCCTACTGCCCTTCGGCGGAGCTTTACCGGATGGCTGTCACAACAGAATACCCCGCCGCCAGAGCTTTTCTGTTCCACACGGAACGCAGGGAGGACGGGCGCCTGTATGGGGACGTCCTGATGATGGACCTTGACACGCTGCGGCAGGATATAGAAAGAAATACCCTCTACCCTTACGGCGTCAGCATGGAATACCGGGACGGCACGAAGGCGGAGGCGGACATTGAAAAATGGGAATCAATGGAGCTGTGCGAAAAGGACGCCCTGAAAACCTGGCGATACCTTTATGCGCCGGAGCAAGTGACGGAATGGCAGTACCGCTATTCTAACCGGTTCAGCCAGTGGAAGGCGCAGGCATTTTCTTATATGCCGCAGGATTTGGAGGAACGGCTGAATGTGGAATATATGGAGGCCGCCCAGAATCCCGATATGGATATGTACCGCATACCGATGGAAACAGCCAAACAGATGCTTCTCTATGACGAGGCCCCGGTCTACCGGCTTCTCCCCGGAGGGCCGGAAAAGGTACCGCCGATTGCAGCGGTCACAGCGGGTCTCTGGTATGAGCATTACCGGGAGTTCGCCGTTACCCCGGAGGACCTGGGAGCACTTGACCGGCTGGTACGCAGGGAAACGGATCGGCTCATGGGAATACGCCCGCAACCGGATAAATCACAGGAACGCCGCCCTTCCCCGGAGCGGTGATTTTTTATGACAGACTGGAGGTGATATTGATTGGCGGATAACATACAGCATGAAGATTTCGGGGAAAAGATCGGCGGCGCGAAAAAGGATTTATGGAAGGACCGTGGACTTTATGTGAACGACCTGGACGCCATGAATGAGCGTGAAGCCGAGAAATTCGTAAAAAAAGATAATATCTGGAAGAAACCGGATTATGAGGCCATGCTGGAGGATGGGATTCCCCTTGGCGTGGTCTATTTCATTAAAAAGGCACGGGACGGATTAAATGCCTCCCCACAGTATTACCGCAGGGATGATACGCCGGAGAAACGCCTTGCAAGGCAGAAAGAATATATCCAGACAGTACGGGAGCTGCAGAGCGTGGTTTCGGAGGTTCGCACCGTGGAGGACGCCATGCAGGTCTATGACCGTTTCTTTGTGGAAAACGGATATTTGGAACAGGTGCAGGGCTGGGGCAGCGGCCCCCATTACCGGGCCACAGAAAAGGGCCAGGAGAACCCGGCCATTACAAACAAGCTGTCCAATGCCCTGATCATCCGCTCGGCAGGATATTTTGAGCGGAACTTTACACAGAAAGCAAAGGAGGAACAGTTTGGCGTTTCCAAAGACCAGAAGGTGCCGAAGGGCTATGCGATCCATTTCAACGATGGGAAGAATACCTATTCAAAAAACGACGACTGGAAACCCGGCACTTACTATGTGACAAAAGGCTATTCCATTCTGCAAAAGAACTTTGAAACGCGGGAGGCTGCCCTGAAATGGGTGCAGGCGTTGACAAAAGGGCGCAGCAAAAGCGGAAAGACGCGGTTTGTGCCTCCACAGCTTATCGCTGTGAGGCGGACCGGGCCGGATTACAGAAACGGCGCAGAGATTACCGGGCAGCACTACCTTGATACTTTCGGTTTCCGTGGAGGTGAGTTTGGAAACTGGATGAACCAGAATGACCGGCAGGCTTCCCTCAACATGGGTTTTGAAGCGCTCAAGGATTTGGCGGCTGCCCTGCAGATCAGCGATAAAGATATTGCCTATCAGGGAACGCTTGCTATCGCTTTCGGCGCCAGGGGCAGCGGTAACGCGGCAGCCCACTATGAACCGCTGCGCAAGGTCATCAATCTCACGAAGATGCACGGAGCCGGCTCTTTAGCCCATGAATGGTGGCACGGATTTGACGATTATCTGGGTACGAAAATGGGCGCAAAGGGGATGCTCTCAGAACAGCCCCGTCTCTATGCTCCATTCCAGAAACTAATTGAAACCATAAAATATAAGCCGGAGACACCGGAGCAGGCGGCGAAACGCACCGAAGCGCAGACAGAGCGCACCCGGAAAAATGCGGCAAGCTGGCTAGATTCGGCGGTACTCGGTTCCCTGAAACGGCATGGCAATGAGGCACAGATGGAAACCTACGCGGTTCTCAGGGAGGCATTTTTGTCCGGCGAGGCCGGCTCCGTGGAACAGTTAAACGCCTTTAAGAAATCTGTCACCGGGCGGGTGATCCCAAAAAGTGAGCGGGAACGGCTGGAAATATTCGAGCACATGCTGTCCGGGATGCAGGCACAGGAGGCCCCACAGATTGGGCGGGTAGAAACTGATTTCTACCGAAATTCCGTGCGCATGGGTAAGGAATGTGAAAAGGATGGCGGCTATTGGGACAGCAATACAGAAATGACTGCCAGGGCCTTTGCCTGTTACATCAAGGATAAGCTGCCCTACAATTCCGATTATTTGGCGGGCCATGCGGATTGTGCTGTTACCTTCGTGACAGATAAAAGCGGAGAAATGGAAGTTTTGAAAGCCTATCCTGAAGGTGAGGAACGCAGAGCCATCAATGCGGTGTTTGACGAGATCGTGGCAGACCTGAAACGGGAGCAGATACTTACCCATTCGGATGTGACGCTGCCCCTTCCGGTGCAGCCATTGGCGGAGAATGAGCAGATTTCCATATTTACAGAGGATCGGCCTTCGGTCATGGCGCAGCTTGCAGCGGCAAAACCGGCAGAAAAAACTTCTCCGGCACAGGCGGTTCCAAAAAAGAGCCATGCGCCGGAGATTTAAGGAGGTGTGAAAGATTTTGGAAGAAAATAAAGATTACCGCGCTTACCGGTACGGCGATCATTTAGAACCAGGTGCAGAGCTGAAAATCGAGCACAGTGTTTCTTGTGAAGATGTGGATATTTCCTCCCTGATTACAATGGGCGCCGAAAATCTGGAGGCCATGCGCCAGGGAAGTATCGACGGTGAACAGAAAGCCTATGAGATTGTGGTCGCGGCGGCAAAGCAATGGGAAAAACAGGCAGCCGCCACGCAGATGATCAACCGGGCGCTTTCTTACCTGCGAACCCCGGAGGTGACGCATACCGCAAATGAATGGCGCAAAACCGACAACTGGCGGAATGACGAAGAAATCAGTAACCGCGTCTACCGTATGAGCTGTGGCATTTGGGAAGATACCAAATATGACCGGGAAACCAAACAGAGCGTACCGGTTGCCTGGTATGTGACCTGGGATGTCTATGTGAACTCCCCAAAGCAGGGTTATGGCGAAAAGATTGCCGGGCAGAATCAGAAACGCTACACGGACAAAGCCGCCGCTGAAAAGTATCTGGAAGGCCGGAAAAAAGCCTACTCCCATTTATTCACGGAAATTTCCCCGCAGATACCAAAACAGTATGAGCGCCATTTTACCGTGTATGGAGCGCTCCTGCCAGGGTACACAGTGGAGGGCCAGGAACCGGTAAAACCAGAGCGCACCGCCGCCGAAGTTTCGGAGGGCGGTATTTCTATGCCTGAAAAGCCGGAGAAACCTTCGGTGCTGGGAAAGCTGTCTGCGGCCAAAACGCAGGAGAAAACACCTGCTGTTCCCGGTGCGGCAAATAAAAAGAAGGAGGATATGCAGCTATGAAGGTGTTAATGGTAGAGCCGGGCAAATCGCCCTATGAGACTGAAATTGAGGGCGGGCTGGAATCCTTGCAGGCTGCTGTCGGCGGAGATATTCAGGCAACTTATCCCTTTGATGATCTGGTTGGGCTGATCTGCAATGACGAAGGCAAGCTCTTAGGGATGCCCTTAAACCGGGCGCTTTATGATGATGAGGGCCATTTGTACGATATTGTTGCCGGAAACTTTTTGATTGTTGGGCTTGGAGAGGAAGATTTCACCGACCTTTCCCCTGAACTGATGAAGAAATTCAGCGAGCAGTTTAAGCACCCGGAGAAATTTGCCCGGATTGCCGGAGAGATCATTGCAGTCAAGCAGCCGGTCACAAATGAGCACCAGGAAAAAACGCCCAAACATTCCGGCATGGAATTGTAGGAAGGGAGGGATGGCATATGCTGATGGCAGTAGACGGCCCCTATGCGCTGATGGTGCAGCCGGACGATATTTTAATCTCTCCCCGTGAGGTAGACGAACATTTCGGGACAATGGCCTGCTTTCACTCCCGCTATGCGCTGGGTGACAGCCACAATTACATGGATAAAGACGATTTCCTGCGGGAGATGTATTTAGATACCGTGGGGCATGATGAAGCGGGTCTGAAACGCTATGAACACATGGTGAACATTGTGAGCAGCCGGTTCCAGCACGGACCAAAGACGGAGGAACGGGCGGTTGATGACGCCATGCTGAAGGTGATCTCCGAAAAATACATTACGCTGCCCCTTTATCTCATGGATCATAGCGGCCTTGCCATGCAGACCACAAGTTTCAATGATCCCTGGGACAGCGGGCAAGTTGGTTGGATTTATGTTTCCAAAGAGGATGCCCTGAAAGAGTTCGGCGGTGAAAAAATGACCGGCGCTATTCGGAAAAGGGCGGAGGATCTGATGCGCAGCGAAGTAGCGGCTTATGATTCCTACCTGCGCGGCGAGTGCTATGGATTTGAACTTTACAAAAACGGTGAACTCACGGATAGCTGCTGGGGCTTTATGGGAGACCTGGCCGATGTCTGTAAAGATATGGCGGATTACCTGCCGGACGAGTGCAGGGGCATGGTGGAACACCTGGAGGAACAGGATCACCCGGCGACCATCATTAAGACACTTCTGAAACATGCGAAAATCCAGGTAGACCAGGCGGCAAAAGCCTTTGAGCACGCCCCGCGCCAGCAGGTGATCGGGGATGCCCGTTAAACAGTTATTTCCTATTTATAATTACAGATTCTATCAGGAAGGAGGATGCTTATGCAGGAAGATTTGGAACAGCGGACCGTATCGGTCTCCATCCAGGCGGCAAAGCTGTCCGGGCGGGTGCTGCGTTCTGCGATTGCCGCCGTGCTCCGTAAGATGGAGCAGGAACGCACTACCCCGAAAGTCGGAAGGAACAGCATGAAACGGCTGACCTATAAAGACCCAGGGGCCAATACCATTGAAGTGTCCGGCAGAATCCGTTCTTTTGAGCGGTACGCCAGGAAACACCAGGTCCGCTACCATATTGAAAAAGAGCTGGGGACTGATCCACCGAAGTGGACAGTCTATTTCAAGGCGAACCAGGCGGACGCGCTGACAGCGGCTTTTAAGGAATATACGCAGAAAGACCTTACCCGCAGCACCAGGCCGTCGCTTCTTTCGCAGCTTCATAAGTTCAAGGAGCTGGCACAGGCGCTTGGCCGTGACCGGGTAAAAAACAAGGAACACGGAGGGCCAGAACGATGAAGATAGATACCGACACTCTGAAAAAGCAGGTGATCCTTCATCTGCCCTATCTTCTGTTCCTTCTGGTATTTGCGAAGCTGGGCGAGGCGGTGCGCCTTGCCCCCGGAGCGGACGCCTCACAGAAATTATTGGGGCTTTCCGAAGGCTTCTCACTGGCCTTTCAGAGTATGTGGCCCGGTGCAGCGCTGGACTGGCTGGTGGGATTATGCGGTGCGGTGATTGTGCGGCTGGCAGTCTATCTCAAAGGGAAGGACGCCAAAAAGTACCGCAAAAATGTGGAATATGGGAGCGCCCGCTGGGGTAACAAAACAGATATTGCCCCTTTTATGGACCCGAAACCGGAAAACAACATTATCCTGACGCAGACCGAGGGGCTTATGATGTCCGGCAGGCCGAAGAATCCGGCCCATGCCCGCAATAAAAATGTGCTGGTGGTCGGTGGTTCCGGCTCTGGCAAGACGAGATTTTTTATCAAGCCCAATCTTATGCAGATGCACTCAAGTTATGTCGTTACCGATCCCAAAGGCACGGTCTTGATTGAGGTGGGAAAGCTGTTAAGCCGCGGCACTCCCAAACTGGATAAGGACGGCAACCCGGTCCGGGGAAAGAATGGAAAAATCGTGTATGAGCCTTATAAGATCAAGGTATTCAATACGATCAATTTTTCAAAAAGTATGCACTACAACCCTTTTGCCTACATTCACAATGAGAAAGATATTCTGAAACTGGTAACGGTGCTGATCGCAAATACCAAAGGGGAAGGAAAATCCGGCGACGACTTCTGGGTCAAGGCCGAAACTTTGCTTTACACAGCGTTGATCGGCTATATTTATTATGAGGCCCCCACAAACGAGCAGAATTTTTCCACCCTGGTAGAAATGATAAACGCTATGGAGGTCCGGGAGGATGACGAAAGTTTCAAAAATGCCGTTGACCTTCTCTTTGACGCACTGGAACAGAAAGACCCGGATCACTTCGCCCTCCGGCAGTATAAGAAATACAAACTTGCGGCGGGCAAGACCGCAAAATCGATCCTTATTTCCTGCGGTGCCAGACTTGCCCCCTTCGACATTAAGGAAGTCCGGGAGATCACTATGTACGACGAGCTGGAGCTTGACCTGGTCGGGGATAGGAAAACGGCGCTGTTCTTTATTATCAGTGATACGGATGCGACTTTCAATTTCCTTGTCAGTATGGCTTATACTCAGTTATTTAACTTGCTGTGTGAGCGTGCCGATGACAAGTACGGCGGCAGGCTGCCGGTACATGTGCGGTGCCTGATTGACGAGGCCGCCAATATCGGGCAGATTCCGAACCTGGAAAAGCTGATGGCAACGATCCGTTCCAGGGAGATTTCGGCCTGTCTGGTCCTGCAGGCGCAGAGCCAGTTGAAGGCGCTTTATAAGGACAACATGGACACCATCATCGGCAACTGTGACGCTTCCCTTTTCCTGGGAGGCAAGGAAGAAACTACTCTGAAAAGCTGGAACTCCCTGCTTGGGAAAGAGACTATCGACATGTATAACACCAGCGTCACGAAGGGCACCCAGGAATCCCACGGCCGGAATTTCCAGAAGTTAGGAAAGGATTTAATGTCGGTGGACGAACTGGCCGTCATGGACGGCGGGAAATGCCTCCTGCAGATCAGGGGCGTCCGGCCTTTCCTCTCCCGCAAGTATGATATTACCAGACACCCGAACTATAAATATCTGTCGGATTATGCCCCTAAGAACGCTTTTGACATTGAAAAATTCTTATCTACAAAAATGCCGATGCGTCCTGACGAGCTGTACCGCAATTATGAGGTCACAGCGGAGGATTTGGAGGCTCCGGCTGCAGGATGATGTAGCTGCCTGTTAAAGTTTCTGGCTTTGACGGGTTTTTTCTTTTCACCGGAAGGAGGTTTTATTGAGGATTCGTGCCCCTCCCCTGACAACTGAATACTTTCCAGGTACGCCCTGGACTATGCCGCCCCTGTGCTTGATGTAAATTCTCTTGAAGCACAGGGGCGTTTTTTCGTTTCCGGCCTGAAACGGCCAGACCACAAAAACAATATTTCTTAAATTAAAGGAGGAACTATATGGCTTTTTTTGCAAGTGCGATTGATACCCTGAAAATCCTGGTTATTGCTCTGGGCGCCGGCCTCGGCGCATGGGGCGTCATCAACCTTCTGGAAGGTTATGGCAACGACAACCCTGGCGCCAAATCCCAGGGCATGAAACAGCTTATGGCTGGCGGCGGCATTGCGCTGGTGGGTGCCACGCTGATCCCGCTGCTCTCCGGCCTGTTCGGTTAATAGCCGATGGGCAGTCTGTTTGAAAGGATAACAGACTGGATTAAAGAGGGCTTAATCGAAGCGATTACAGGACAATACACCGGTATCTTTGAGTCCGTCAACAGCCAGGTCTCGGATGTGGCCTCGCAGGTAGGCCAGACGCCGCAGGGGTGGAATGGCGGCGTGTTCAGTATGATCCAGAATCTTTCTGAAACCGTCGTCATTCCCATTGCGGGAATTATCCTGACTTTTGTTCTTGTCTATGAACTGATTCAAATGATTCTTGAAAAGAACAACATGCACGATTTTGATACGTTCAACATCTTCAAGTGGATTTTCAAAACCTTTGTTGCCACATACCTGCTCACCAACTGCTTTACTATCGTCATGGCGGTGTTTGACGTCGCCCAGAATGTGGTGAGCCAGAGCGCCGGCGTGATAAACGGGAATCTGGACGTTACCGCTGCGCTGGCCGACCTGGAGACGCAGCTTGAAGCAATGGGGATGTGGGAGCTGATCGGCCTGTGGCTGGAGACCAACATCATCAACCTGTGCATGTGGGTGTTGTCCATCGTGATCTTTGTCATTGTGTATGGCCGTATGATTGAAATCTATTTGACGGTCAGCCTGGCACCCATACCCTTTTCCACAATGGCAAACCGTGAATGGGGGCAGATGGGGACAAATTACCTGCGCTCCCTGTTTGCTTTAGGTTTCCAGGGGTTTTTGATCCTGGTCTGCGTTGCAATTTATGCGGTGCTGGTCCAGTCGATCCCTTCCTCCGGCGACATTCACGGCGCGATCTGGGGTACGGCAGGCTATACGGTCCTGCTGGCCTTTGCCCTGTTTAAGACAGGCTCGCTATCCAAAAGTATTTTTAACTCGCATTAGCGTGTAACCAACCTACATTTTAACAAGAAGGAGGACTTTTCTATATGAGTAAGACAAACAACGAACCCATGCAGCCGGAGGCTCAGACGGGCGAAGGCTTGAAGCTGGATGTAAATGTACGCCCGATTGCCCCAATGGGGAACCTTCTGGCTTTCGCCAATGTGACGATTGGGGACTGTTTCAAGATTGACGGCTTCCGTATCTGCTCCGGTGAAAACGGCCTGTATGTCAACATGCCTTCCACCCAGGATAAGCAGGGAAAATGGAGGGATGTCTGCTGGCCGGTGACGGCAGATTTCCGCAGGCAGCTTAACGACGCCCTGATCGACGGGTACGGCCAGGCGATTGAAAATCTGCAGGCCACCCTTGAAGCGACAAAGGGAGCGGCGGAGAAACCTTCCCTGACCGGCGCCCTGAAGGATAATGCCGGCAAGGTCAAGACGCAGCCGGCAAAGCCAGCTCCCGCCAAGAATGAGCAGGCCCGATAATGCCGGAGGCCGGAAAATATGGCATCGTGTATGCGGACCCGCCCTGGCGTTATGACAGGAAACGCGGCAACGGGGTGGCGGAAAACCATTACCCTACCATGAGCATAGAAGAAATATGCGCACTGCCGGTTGCAGACCTTGCGGCCAAAGACAGTGCGCTTTTTCTATGGGCCACCTTCCCGCAGCTCAATGAAGCCTTCCGGGTGATCGAAGCATGGGGATTCAAATATAAAACACTGGCCTTCCTCTGGCTGAAACAGAACCGCAAGGCGGATTCCTGGTTTTATGGGATGGGGTTCTGGACCCGCTCAAACGCGGAGGTGTGCTTACTGGCGACCAGGGGACACCCGAAACGCCAGTGTGCGGGAATCCACCAGTTTGTGATCTCCCATATCGAACAGCACAGCAAGAAACCGGACGAGGTGCGGGATAAGATTGTGAAGCTCATGGGCGACCAGCCCAGGGTAGAACTGTTCGCAAGGCAGCAGACCCCCGGCTGGGATGTGTGGGGCAATGAAGTGGAATCCACGGTCACGATGCAGGAACGTAATCAGTAAGATACAGCATGCTAGGAGGTGAATTTACATGCCCTATGTACCCGTACCCAAAGACTTAACAAAAGTCAAGACCAAGCTGGCGTTTAACCTGACGAAGCGCCAGCTCATTTGTTTCAGCCTGGCCGCGCTGGTGGGGCTGCCGGTATATTTCCTTACCCGCGGCGCTATCGGCAACTCGGCGGCGGTGCTGTTGATGATCGGGCTTATGATGCCCTTTTTCTTTTTCGCCATGTATGAGCGGGACGGGCAGCCAGCGGAGAAACTTCTGAAAAACAGGCTCCGCTATAAGCTCTGGCCGAAGAAACGGCCATACCGGACGGAAAACCTGTATAAATCCATGTCAGAAAAGGAGGTTATGAGGATTGCCAAAAACCAAGCAGCAAGAGGCCCAGGAAAAACGTCTGCAAAGAAACATCAGGCAGGCAAAAAAGACCAGGGCCGACGCAAAGACAAGCGGAAATAAGACTGTCCGCACCAGGCCGCCTAAAAAGGGCGGCTTTTTTGCCGGGCTGAAAACGGACGCCCCGCAGACGGTCCAGCAGAGTATTCCCTATAAGGAAATGTACCGGGATGGAATCTGCCGGCTGAATGATAAGCTCTACACCAAGACGGTGCAGTTTTTTGATATTAACTACCAGCTTGCACAGGCGGATGACAAAGCGCAGATTTTTGAGGGCTACTGTGATTTCCTCAATTATTTTGACGCTTCGATCCATGTGCAGCTTACTTTCATCAACCAGCGGGCCAATATGCAGGATTTCGCCCGCAGTATCGACATTCCCATCCGCGGCGACGAATACGACGGAATCCGCAGGGAGTATGGGGATATGTTAAAGGGCCAGCTCCAAAAAGGCAACAACGGCCTTACCAAGCGGAAATATATCACCTTCGGCATTGAGGCTGACGACCTCCGCACCGCGAAGATGCGCCTGAAGCGGATCGAGGCCGACGTGCTGGCGAATTTCAAGGCCCTGGGAGCACAGGCAAAGCCATTAGACGGTCTGGAACGCCTGGAGCTCCTTCACAGCCAGCTCCACCCGGACGGGCAGGAAAAGTTTCATTTTACCTGGGCGGACCTGCCGAAAACCGGGCTCTCCACAAAGGATTTTATTGCGCCCTCCGGCCTGTCATTCTCGAATGACGGAAAGACCTTCCGGGTGGCCGACCATTCCGGGGCGGTGTCCTTTTTGCAGATTTTAGCACCGGAGCTGACGGACCGGCTGCTGGCGGAGCTTTTAGACCTGGACGATGCCGTGACGGTGAACCTGCATATCCAGTCCATCGACCAGGCCCAGGCGATCAGGAACATCAAGCGCAAGATGTCCGATTTGCAGAAAATGACCATTGAGGAACAGAAGAAAGCGGTCCGCGCCGGGTATGACATGGACATCATACCTACCGACCTTGCCACCTACGGCGAAGAAGCGAAGAATCTTTTACAGGATTTGCAGAGCCGGAATGAGCGTATGTTTTTAGTCACGGTACTGGTGGAGAATATCGCTTCCAAACGGCAAAAGCTGTTTAATGACATCCTTTCTGCTTCCGGTATTGCGCAGAAGTATAACTGTGCCCTGAAACGTCTGGATTACCAGCAGGAACAGGGGCTTATGTCCTCCCTTGCCTTAGGGTTGAACCAGATTGAGATTGAGCGGGGGCTTACGACAAGCAGCACCGCCATTTTCGTGCCGTTTACGACCTGCGAGCTGTTCCAGGAGGGCGAGGCACTTTATTATGGCCTGAACGCTTTAAGCAACAACCTGATTATGGCGAACCGCAAGAACTTAAAGAACCCCAACGGCCTGTTCCTGGGAACGCCCGGCAGCGGCAAGTCCTTCTCTGCCAAGCGTGAGATCGTGAACGTGTTCCTTTTAACGGAGGATGACATCATTATTGCAGACCCGGAAAATGAGTACGGGCCTCTGGTACAGCAGTTTGGAGATCAGGGGCAGGTCATTGACATTTCCCCGACTTCCACCAACTATATCAATCCGATGGACATTAACCTGGACTATTCGGACGATGAAAACCCCATCACACTGAAAAGCGATTTTATCCTGTCGCTGTGTGACCTGATTATCGGCGGCAAGGAAGGGCTTTCCCCGATTGAGAGGACCATCATTGACCGTTGCACGAGGCTTGTGTACCGGGATTATTTGCAGGACCCACGCCCGGAAAATATGCCGGTCCTGGGCGACTTGTATGAGCTGCTTTTGAAACAGGCGGAGCCGGAGGCGCAGAATATCGCTACGGCGCTGGAAATCTATGTCAATGGCTCCCTGAATGTGTTCAATCACCGTTCCAACATTGATATGAACAACCACCGGGTACTCTGCTTCCAGTTAAAGTCTCTGGGCAAGGCCCTGAAAGAGATCGGGCTTCTCATTATGCAGGATGCCGTGTGGAACCGTGTTACCGCCAACCGCTCGAAGCACAAGACGACCTGGTTCTATATCGACGAATTCCATCTCCTTTTGAAAGGCCAGACCGGAAGTTTCAGCGTGGAAATCTGGAAAAGATTCCGTAAATGGGGCGGCATACCGAGCGGCTTGACGCAGAATGTAAAGGATCTGCTGGCCTCCCGTGAGATTGAGAATATTTTTGAGAACTCGGATTTTATCTACATGCTGAACCAGGCACAGGGAGACCGGCAGATTTTGGCGAAGCAGTTGGGGATTTCCCCGCACCAGCTTTCCTATGTGACCCATTCTGGCCCCGGCGAGGGGCTTCTGTTCTTTGGGAATGTGATTATCCCCTTTGTCGATCATTTCCCGAAGGACACCCTGTTATACAGCGTACTTACAACACGGCCTGATGAAGTGGCAGGTGCGTAAATTCCCGAAAAATAAAAATGACTGGAGGTGATAACAGTGCCGCGGGAAAAAGAATTTCAGAGGAAAAAGAAAGATGCCCGGATGCCGGTCCGTGATTCCCATGCGGAGGAACGGATAGACACCCGGCAGAGCGAACAGGATTTTAACCTGCTGCGGGCCAGGGACGCCCCTTCTTCTCCGGGAACGGCCCGGAGCCGGAGGTATGAAACCGCAGCACAGCAGGCAGCGGATGATACACAGCCTTCCACAGCGGATATACCGCAGCAGACGGATATTTCCATACCGGAATACTCGGAAGGCAGGGATATGGATCATGAGCCGGTGCGGGCACCTGAAACACAGAACCATTTGGAACCGGGAACTTCTGCACCGGAACCGCGCCGGAAGGATTTCAGATATGAAGATTCCCGGTGTGCGGATTCTGACAGTGGCAATTCTGGTACAGAACGCCACACACAGGGAGAACCCGGTCAGGCAGAACGCCGCCACTGGATGCACCAGCACGGCAACAAATACCAGCAGCGTTTCCAGGAGGCGGCCAAAGCCGAGGAACCAAAGGAGAAACCACCGGAGGCAGTCGAAGGGGAACCGAAACGGCCTTCCAAGCTGGAATTTACCGCTGACGAGCTACCACCGGAAACAGCGGATAAAAAGCTCACCCAGGCAAGACGGAAAGCAGAACGGACAGCGGAAAAGCTGGAACAGGCGGAAAACCGCCTGCCTGCCCGCCGTAAGCTGCGGATGGAAACATCTTCTGACCCTGATACGGGTAAAGCAAAAAAACGCCTGAAATTTGAAAAAGCGGTGAAATCCCAGCGGACCCATGTAAAGGGTCCTGCTCCGATGCGCCCGGTAAAGGCCGGCGCAAATATGGTGGTTGGTTACGCCCATAAAAAAATCTACCAGACAGAGGATGAAAATGTCGGCATTAAAGCGGCCCACCGTACCGAGCTTGCGGGCGAAGGGGGTTTACGCTATGCCTACCATAGACATAAGACCTCACCATACCGCAGGGTGGCAAAATTACAGCAGAAATCAGCCAGGGCCAATGCCCGGCTTGCCTACCGGCAGGCATTACTGGACAACCCAGAGCTGAAGAAAAACCTTCTTGCCAGGATGTGGCAGAAACAGAAAATAAAACGCCAGTATGCCAAAGCAGCCAGAGAAGCGAAAAAAGCGGGAAAGTGCGCAAAGGACACCGCCGTTACAACAGAAAAGATCGCTGCCGGCGTGGTTCATGCCATCAAGCGCCACCCAGTTATATGCGGAATCGTGATCCTGCTCCTTTTGGTATTTTTCCTGATTACCTCCCTCTTTTCTTCCTTTTCTAATCTGGGAACCGGAGGGCTGGGGAGCCTTGCCGCCTCTACTTATCTGGCGGACGACGCGGACATCAATAATGCGGAGCTTGTCTATACCGAGTGGGAAACGGACCTGCAGATGCAGATCAACCGTGTGGAATCGGACCGGCTCGGTTATGACGAATACCGCTATAATATCGGTCCCATTGAGCATGACCCTTATGTTTTGATGGGGTATCTCACCTCTGCGTACCAGGATTTTACCTATGCACAGATCGAGAGCGTCCTCCGGGAGCTTTTTAACGGGCAGTATTCCCTATCCTTCACAGAGGAAACGGAAATCCGCTACCGGACAGAGACCCATGTGGACCCGGAGACCGGCGAGGAAACGGAGGAAGAAGTGCCTTATGAGTGGCACATCTTAAATGTAACGCTTACTTCCATGCCGCTTGAAAACCTGGTGGTTTCACGCATGGACGCAGACCAGAAGGAAATCTGCGAGATTTTATTGCAGACCAAAGGCAACCGGCAGTATGTGGAAAATGTATTCGGAACGAACTGGCTGCCCTATGTCACCAGCTACTACGGCTACCGGGTACACCTGATCAGTGGGGAAAAGAACTACCATACCGGCGTTGACATTGGGATGCCCCAGGGCACGGAGATTTTGGCCGGGCATGACGGCACGGTCACGCTGGCAGGAAACGCGGGCGGCTATGGCCTGTGCGTCGCCATTGAGGGCGAGGCTTATGAGGGGCACTCCCTTACCACCAAATACGGCCACTGTTCGCAAATCTTAGTATCTGCCGGACAGGAGGTAAAGGCCGGGGATGTGATCGCAAAGGTCGGCAGTACCGGAAATTCCACCGGGCCGCACCTGCACCTGGAGGTGCTGGTTGACGGCCAGTATATGAATCCCGTGTATTTTGCCGATACCGGCGATACCAGTGAGCGGCATTTGCCGGAGGTTTCAGCAGGAGGCGGCGGGAATTATTTCAATTATGATGTTCCACCGGAGGCCCTTGCGGATGAAAAATTTGCGGCTATGCTCGCGGAGGCTGAAAAGTATTTAGGCTATCCGTATGTGTGGGGAGGCGCAAGCCCTTCCACTTCCTTTGACTGTTCCGGCTATGTTTCCTGGGTAGTCAATCACTGTGGCGTGGGCTGGAACTTCGGACGCCTGACCGCAGACGGGCTTTTAGGCGTGTGTACTCCTGTATCAAGCGCGGATGCAAGGCCCGGCGACCTGATCTTCTTCCAGGGCACCTATAACACCAGCGGCGCAAGCCATGTGGGAATCTATGTAGGTAACGGGATGATGATCCATTGCGGGGACCCAATCTCCTACGCGAACATCAACACAAGCTACTGGCAGCAGCACTTTTATACATTTGGGCGTCTGCCCTGACAGATTGGAGGTAATAAATTGAACCCTAAGATTGAAAAACTGGAGAAAGAGATCGACAAGACGAAAAACAAGATTGCGGAGATGCAGGCCAGGCTCCGCGACTTGGAAAAACAGAAAACAGAACTGGAGAACACGGATTATGTGGCGATTGCCCGCAGCTTCCATCTGACGCCCCAGCAGTTGGCCGAATTTCTGAAATCGCAGCAGGCCGCTCCGTCCGGGGATGGCCCGCTTAAGAAACAGGAGGATAGGAATGAGGACTAAAAAAATTTCTCTGCTACTGGCGCTTGTGCTTGTCATAAGCGCCATCGCTTTGCCCCTGACGGCTTATGCCGCCGGGGACAAAGATACCACACCGCCGGAGCTTGCGGCTTCCCTGGACGGCGATACGCTGAAAATAGAAAGCAGCGACGACAATTCCGGCGTGGAGGCGGTCTTTGTGGACGGGAACCGTATCAATTCCCTAACCAATGGGGCGGCTTCCGTCACCTTAAAGGATTATGCCGGCACAGGAAAACAGGTAAGCGTGTACGCCCAGGATTATGCCGGGAACCGTTCAAAGACCGTGAAGTTTGAGAATCCCTATTATGAGGAACCGGCTCCCACGGAGAAACCTGCTGCCACGGTACCGCAGAACCAGAGCAGCACGCCGGTAAAACCAGCACAGGCCCAGGCTGCTTCTTCCGGCAGTACCAATCATAACGCCCAAAGCAGCAATTCAGGCAGTCATTCTTCCGGGAATGGCTCTAATGCGGGTACGAATACGGGCGCCAATGGCGGCAGCAATACAGCCTCCGGCACAAATAACGGCAGCTCCAATTCCCAGGAGGAAACAGGAACCACTTCCTCTATCCCGGCTGGCGCGTTTACCCCGGAGGGAACCGGCACAGTGCTGGATGAAGCTACCGGCGAGGGTGATGATAAGCAGTTTTATACCATTACCACCGAGACCGGGAATGTGTTCTATCTTATCATTGACGGCAAGCGTGACGACAACAACGTCTACTTCCTGAACGGTGTTACCGAGGCTGACCTGATGGCCCTGGCGGAAAAGAACGAGGGCACCATGAGCGTGATCCCGGCAGAGGACGTCTGCACCTGTACGGATAAATGCGAAGCCGGCGAAGTCAATACCGCCTGCCCGGTCTGCAAGAACGATCTGAAAGGCTGCACCGGAAAGGAAAAACCTGCGGAAACAGAGGAACTCGCACAGACCGAACCGCCGAAAAAGGACAATGGCAGCGTCGGCACGATTATCTTTATTATCGTTGCCCTGCTTGCGGTAGGCGGCGTTGGCTATTATGTGAAGATCGTCCGTCCGAAGCAGCAGGCAGAGGATGACGGGGATTTCGAGGATGACGGCTACGGCGAAGGCTTTGACCCGGATGAAGCCTATGGAGAGCCGGAATATCTCTCCGAAGATGATTTTGATGACAGGATTAATAAGGAACAGGAGGACGGCGAGTAAAGCTGTCCTTTACTATTTTAAGAAAGCGAGGATTTTTCATGGAGAAAACAAATACCCATTACCGCAGCGGCGTAAAGCGGCTGCTGGCATTTCTTCTCTGCGCAGTATGCGTCTTTGGGATGATCCCTACTCAGGCGTTCGCGTTTTCGCCTGGACAGAAAGCAAGCTCCTGGCTGGGCGATCAATATGTGGGGTCTGACGGACAGCATTATTACAGCCCGGCGCCTTATACCTACCTTGTTTACAATTCTGACGGAACGATGGATGTGCGTACCAGCTCCGGGGGCAACGCCTACCGGCATTACATGCTGACAGCTTCGGATGGGAGCAGCCAGCAGGTATATTGTGTGGAAAGCGGCATTGCCTATAACGCTTCCGACAATACCTATACGTCGGAAAGCGGCACCAACAGCAATTACTTAAACCTGCTCCCTTCCGAGGCAAGACGGGGGATCACCCTCACGGCGATCTACGGCTGGAAACCCGGCGCCTCCCTCCCTGTGTCCGGCATTAACGAGGACGATTATAAAATGGCGACGCAGATCATCCTCTGGGAATACCAGCAGCAGCTTCGCAGCGACCCATACAGCCGGCACGGGAACGGCCATGCAAACGCAGACCAGTATTTCAGCGTGATTGCCGGACGTCCTGCGGAAAAAGCCTACAACTGGATTTTGTCACAGGTTGCTTCCCATTCCACGGTTCCCTCCTTTACTTCCACAAAGAAAAGCAAAGCCCCGGAACTGGAACTGAAATGGGACACGGAGAAAAAAATTTATACCCTGACCGTCACGGACACCAATAACCTGAAAATCAATCTGGAGACTTTGAAAGGCAGTGGTGTTTCCGTCACAAGAAACGGGAACAAGTACACATTTACCAGTAAGAACATGATTATGGACCCGGTGACTTTTGAATTCCGAAAGGATATTCCGGTTGCCAACGATATGCTGATCTGGGGCCGTCCCGGTTATCAGACCATGATGACCGGTGCCAGCGACCCGGTTTCCTTCTTTGTAAAGATCAAGACCGAAACCTACGGCACCGCAAAGATCGTCAAGACCAGCGAGGACGGTATTGTGTCCGGGATCACCTTCAACATTTCCGGCACGGATATTCTGGGAAATAAAGTGGATGAAACCGTCACTACCGGAGAAAACGGGCAGATCAAAGAAAAGCTGCTGCCCGGCACCTATCTGGTGAAGGAGCTGCCGGTGGACCGCTATGTGGCCCCTTCCGCGCAGTATGTCACCATTGAAAGCGGACAGACCTCCACGGTGCATTTCAGCAATATCCTGAAAAAATTCCGTGTCCATGCGGTAAAGAGCGACGCTGATACCGGTACCGCCCAGGGCGACGCGACACTTGCCGGGGCAACCTACGGAATTTATAACAATGGCGAGCTGGTGGACACCTACACCACCGGGCCGGACGGCAGCTTTATGACCCGGTACTATGTCTGCGGTGATAACTGGACTGTCCGGGAGATTGATCCCAGCACTGGCTACCTCTTAAACGATACGGTCTATGAGGTGGGGGCTTCCCCGACCCTGTATGAAGTGGAACTGAACACCACCGAGAACCAGGTGACAGAAACAGTTATTTACGGAAATATCCAGCTCGTAAAGCATACGGACGACCTGGACCCGGATGTGTCCGGGGATGAAAATACGGACGAACCCAATGAGGGCGTCATTGAACGCCCGGAGGCCGGTGCGGTCTTTGAGGTTTACCTGAAGGCGGCAGGCAGCTATGATGCGGCAAAGGAAAGCGAGCGTGATCTGCTCACCACCGATGGAGACGGCTTCGCTTCCTCCAAAATGCTCCCT
Organism: Sellimonas intestinalis; assembly: GCF_001280875.1. GTDB lineage: Bacteria > Bacillota > Clostridia > Lachnospirales > Lachnospiraceae > Sellimonas > Sellimonas intestinalis. The sequence continues at coordinate 110,387 of NZ_LGAJ01000007.1, forward strand.
TACGGCCATTATACAGTCCACCAGGTTTCCGGGGAGGAAGGCAAGGCGTTTATCCCGGACTTTACGGTATTCATTTCTTCTAACGGTCAGACCTACAGCTATATCTTAAACAATCGCACCATCACGGCAAGGCTGAAGGTGGAAAAATGCGACGCGGAGACCGGAAACATTATTCCCATGACCGGCACGGGATTCCAGATCAAAGACCTCTCCACCGGGGAATTTGTCACCCAGGATATTTACTATCCGAACCCGGAAACCCTTGATACCTTCTATGTATCGGATGAAGGCTGGCTGATGCTGCCGGAGCCTCTGCACACCGGGGATTATGAGCTTTACGAGGTGGCGGCACCTTACGGGTATGTACTTTCCAGCGAGCCGGTGCCGTTTACCATTGACGGCAGCGAGGCCGTTGTCACGGTTACGCAGTACAATATGCCGCAGAAGGGGCAGCTTACCATCACCAAGACCGGCGAGGTATTCGCTTCCGTCCAGGAGAACGATGGCCTGTACCAGCCGGTGTATGAGGTCATGGGGCTGCCGGGCGCAGTCTATGACGTGATCGCGGATGAAGATATTTATACCGGTGACGGAACGCTCAGGGCGGCAAAAGATACCGTTGTGGAAACCCTTACCACCGGGGAGGATGGAACCGCCCAGAGCGGGCTTCTCTATCTGGGGCGCTACCGACTGGAGGAACGCCAGGCGCCGGAGGGGATGGTCTTAAACACCCAGCCGGAATATGCCGAGCTTACTTATGCGGGTGAAACTGTGGAAGTAACGCAGACCGCCATCGGACTTTATGACGAGCGTCAGAAGGTGGATGTGAGCCTGTTCAAAGCACTGGAAACGGACGATCTTTTTGGGCTTGGCATGAATGAGGAATACAAAGATATTTCTTTCGGCTTGTATGCTTCCGCAGACCTGACGGCTCTTGACGGCAGCGTAATTCCGGCTGGCGGGCTTTTAGAGGTGGTTTCCGTTGACCCGAATGAGGCGGGCGGCTATGACGCTTCCTTTGCTTCCGACCTGCCTTTTGGCAGCTACTATGTGAAGGAATGCACCGCAAACAACGCCTATATCCTCTCTGATACCGAATATCCGGTTGTCTTTGAGTATGCCGGCCAGGAGGCGGCGCTGGTGCAGATTCTTGTAAATGAGGGCGAGGCAGTTTCCAATGACCTGCTGCGCGGGCGTGTGGACGGCGTGAAAGTCGGTGAAAACCCGGAGGGCGGCGAAGATGTGAAGCTGTCCGGGGCACTGATGGGATTATTCAGGCCGGACACGGAAGAATTTACCGAGGAAAACGCGCTGCTTACTGTCACCACCGCCGAGGATGGCAGCTTTGCCTTTGAGAATATCCCTTACGGCCACTGGATCGTAAAGGAAATTTCCTCTCCGGCGCTTTATACGGTAAGCCCGCAGCAGCACCATATCTATATCGGTGTGGACGGCCAGCGCATTGAAATCAAAGTGGAAAATACCCTGATCCGCGGCAGCGTGCAGGTGATGAAAACCGAGGCAGTAGACGAGCCTTCTTCTGTGGAGAAGGAGGACAAAGATAACAACACCTTCCTGCGTTTCCTCTCCGGCGCGGTATTCGATCTGTATGAGGACACCAATGGCAACAAGGAATTTGATTCCGAAGATATGAAGATCGGTACCCTGAAAGAATCGGAGGCGGGCTACCACACCGCGGAGGGCCTTCTGGCAAAGGGCTACTTTGTGAAAGAAAGCAAGGCACCAGAGGACTACCAGCTTGACGAGAACGCCTACTACTTTGCCATCACAGAGGACGGCCAGGTGGCGGTTGTGGAAAACGGTGAGACCGGACGTGGCTTTACCAATGAGGCATACCGCGGAAATCTGAAAATCACGAAGGATTCCAGTGACGGGCGCAAGGATGGGTTTGCTTTTGAAGTTAAGAATGCGGACGGTTCCTACTGTGAGACTTTTACCAGCCCAAAATCCGGCGTGATCGAGGTCAAGGGGCTGCGCATTGGCATTTATACCGTAACAGAAATCTCCAACCGGGCAAGCAAGGACTATATCATTCCTGACGCTGCCACCGTGGAGATCAAGGCAGACGAAACCGCAACGGTCCAGTTCTTCAATGAAAAGCCAGAGAAACCGGCTACCCCGGATAACCCGGATAATCCGAAAACACCGTCCAATCCGTCCACACCATCTAACCCTGATAAAGCGGTACCGCAGACCGGGGATGACAATTTCATTTTCCTGTATGGCGGGCTCCTGGCGCTGGCTGTGATCGGCGGCGGGCTGTTTGCCGCAGCCTATTTCAAAAAGGGCAAGTACAGCAGAAATACCCCAAAGAGAAAAGTTGTTGGTATTGCGGTGGTTTCCCTCTGCGGGTTGTTGGCACTTGGCAGCGGGTTTCTGATGGTACGCGACCTTAACCAGTATTCCGAGAGCGCCGGGGCCTATGAGGACATCGCTTCCCATGTAGAACTGCCGGAGCAGACCGAAGCGCCGGAAGACGATAATACGGAAACGGAACCTGCCGGTGAGGACCCTTCTGTAGTCCTCCCCACAGTGGATTTTGATGCGCTCCGGGAAACCGGGCCGGACATCATCGGGTGGCTTACCCTTCCTGATACGGCCATTAACTACCCGGTCACGCAGACAGACGACAACGAGTATTACCTGCACCACCTGTATGACGGTACCTATAATAAGACGGGCTGCCTGTTTGCGGATTATGAAAATCAGGAGGATTTTTCGGACCGCAATACCATTATCTACGGCCACAATATGCGGGACGGCTCCATGTTCGCCACGCTGAATGAGTATGACGAACAGAGCTATTATGACGGACACCCGCAGATGTATCTTGTCACCCCTGACGGCGGCTATGTCGTGGAAATTTTCACGGCGTTTGTAGCAAAACCCAGCGAGTCCGGCAGCGACACTTCCCCCTGGAGGCTTAGCTTCAAGGATGACGGGGCCTACACCACATGGCTTTCTGAAATGGCGGGCCGTTCTGTCATTAAAACCGATGTTACGGTGACTTCCAGTGACAAGGTGCTGACCCTTTCCACCTGTACGCCCGGAGGCGCGAGCCGCTTCATTGTCATGGGAAAACTGGCGGCTGTAAACGATTAACAAGAATATGGGAAACCGGTGCGGGGGCTGTCTGCTCCCGCACCTGCTATTTAGGAGGATTTTTCTATGGTGAATGCCATTATTCCAATACCCGGCTACGTCCATCTGTACCGCTCCCTTTTGCGGTTCTATGATATGCCGGAAAATGAGGTCCGGGAAATGCTCTATCTTTTGAACACGGCAAACCTGGACTGCTACGAGTATTACCACCCGGAGCGTGATGTGATCCAGAGCGGGCCGGTAGCCTTTAGCAACTGGCTGGAACATATGAACTGCCGCCCTTACCGGACAGAGGTACAGCTTTATAAATCCCTGCTGTTCTTAAAGCGCAGCATTGACCGGGATCTGATTGTGACCTCACAGCGGGAGGCGCTACAGACACTCCGTTGTATCATTTCTAATCTGGAATACCGCTTCTATAAGGCGTATGGCATGGAGATTGAGGACAAACGGACCGTGTATGGGGAATGTACCTACCACATGGTTCCCAGGGAGGACGAACCCAGCGTTTGCCTGATGCATGACTGGATTTATCTTCCCAGCGCATAATGCCGGGAACTTTATGTAAATTTGTCCCGAATAATAGATAAAATTCGGGACGATCCATTTTTCAAAGGAGGGATGCCATATCACACAAAAGGAAGTCAATGCTGCCTTTGACGAGCAGGTGGCTTTATGCAGGGAAATCCTGCAACGGAAAACCAAAGAATATACCGGGGACGATACGGACCGGTTGGGGGCTTTTAAGGCGGCGGCAGCTTTGCAGCACACCACGCCGGAGCGTGCCCTTGCCGGGATGCTGGCGAAGCATATCGTCTCCCTGTATGATATGTGCTTTGATGGTGATACGGATTACGATATAAGCACATGGAATGAAAAGATTACAGACAGCCTCAACTATCTGTTCTTACTGAAAGCTATTGTAAAGGAGGGACATACCAATCAACCAAATTGAAGTGAAGATTTTGAACTGCCAGGCGGTTGCGGAGGCCGAGAAGAACATGGTCTTTGCCGCCCGGCTCACCCAAAGGGGCCACCGGATCGCCACAATGGACGACCTGATGGCTCTTTATGAAAAATCGTTCAGCGAGAATACCGTGGCGGCAATCAGCGGCCTTCCGCACCCAACGGTCCAGAAATTTGCGGTCATTACCGTTGCTGTTGTGGGAGCAAGCCGGCGTTTTCTGGCACAGATCACCAGACACCAGAACGAGGTAAAATTTATGAGTGCGTCCTTACAGTACAGCAATTATACGGGGCAGGCAGATTTTGCCGTACCTTATGAGATTCTGACCGCCCCGGCTGCGGTCAGGGAACTGTACTTAAAAAGCTGTCACGAAGGCATGGACTGTTACGAAAAGCTGTGTGCCGAGGGGATCGGCCATGACGCGGCGGGCTATGCCACACCCCAGGGGCTTCGGAATGTGCTGGTTATCAGCGCCACGCCCTATCAATGGAAACATATCATCGGCCAGCGGGTATGCCGGCGCAATACGGACGAGACCAGGATCGTGCTCTTGGAAATCTGGCAGGAGCTTTATACTTTAAGCCCGGCGCTGTTTGCCCCTGGCCTTACAGGGCCGTTCTGCCAGCAGGACAAATGCCTGGAGGGGAAAATGACCTGCGGCAGAAAAATAGGCGCGGACATGACGCCGGAGGATCTTCTGAAAGCGGACTATCCGGCACTTTTTGAAGGAGGCGGCACATGAAGATCAAACTGATTGACTTTGGCGTGCCGGAGAGCCGCCGTCCATTCCGTCCGCATGGGAACGATGCCGGCGCGGATGTTTATATGCCCTTTGACTGTACGTTGCAGCCGGGCGAGATCGCAAAGGTTCCTCTTGGGTTTGGAATCGAGGTGCCGGACGGATATGCGGGCTATGTGTTTCCACGCACCAGCATGGCGGTAAAAGGACTGGTCTGTGAACTGCCTCCTGTGGATTCCGGCTACCGTGGGGAGATTCATGCGATCATCAGTAATGTAAGCAATCAGACACAGGAGCTTTCCAAAGGCTCCCGCGTGGGCCAGCTTGTGATTACCCCGGTTGTGATTGCAGACTTTGTTTCGGAGCTTGGCGAGCAGCGCGGCAAAGGCGGATTTGGAAGTACAGGAAAATAAAAAAGTGACTTTTAGAGAGCAATTCGGGAATTATCGCCGGTAGTGAGATTGGGCATATCGGGAGGATTGCAGGGTACAATAAAAGAAAGGCAGCAAAAGGCGGTACACTGTCATAGCGTACCGCCCTGCTGCTTAAAACTGCTTTAATACGTCGTGATGCCCTACGTCCACCAGGATAATCATTTTGTCGCCTTCGTAATACCAGATAATGCGGATGTCCATGTTGACGCTGCACTCAAAAAGGTCTGTGGTTCCCTGGATGCGTTTGGTGCGCAGCGACGGGTGGGAAGGATTTTCGGCCAGAAGTTCCAGCTTGTTTTTAAGCTGCTTCTTCTCCTGTGCGGTCAGGCCCTTAAAATGCTTTTGGAAACGGGGCGTAAAGGTAAACTCATACGCCATCATTCCGCCTCCAATTTGTCAAACAGGGCGTCCACGCTGTCAAAGACAGGCTGCTCCCCGGATGCGATTTTTGCTTTTACATCCCCGATTTCTTCTTTAAGCTCGCTTAAATATTTTTTGGGGTAGACAACCACCGGCATGATGCAGATGGAACCGTCCTTCTCGAAGATGTCCAGTTTATCGCCTTCGGACAGACCGAGTTTAACGATGATTTCCTTTGGAATTGTGACCTGGGCTTTTTGACGCAATTCGGCCAGCATACGATCATCTCCTTTGTTTTGAGTTTGAAAGTAGGAAATTCTCACTTTCTCACTTATAGTATATCCACTTTGAGGGATTTATGCAAGGGGTACGAAAAAAATTTACAAATAAAGCGGCCAGCACCGTGACCGCTTACTTTCTGCTATTGAGTTCTTTCATAATACCGAGGATATACTGCATGGATTTGGAGTCGAGCTGTTTCGCCTCTGCGGTAAATTCCCGCAAGGCTTCGGGGCAGGTGTTACCCTCATCAAAGAATTCCTGCGGTGTTACGCCTAAATATTCGCAGATATAGAAGAAAGACTGCATGGCGGGAAGTGACTTTTTGTTTTCAATGTTATTGATGTAGTTGTTTGCCTGTCCTAACGATAAGGACATATCGCGCGCAGATACGCCTTTCTGTGTCCGCAGCTTTGCCAGCCGTTCCGGGACAAAATCTTCATACATCGCCTTCACCTCCCATTCTGTAATAGATTGTACCTCACACCCTTGTATTATTCGCAAAGGGAAAAGGGGTGTTTTCGTTGACTTGCTAAATTAAATCTATTACAATATGGAAAGTGAAGAATAACACCTATCGAATGGAGGAATAGAAATGGAAGGAAAGACTTGTTGTGTCACCGGGCACAGAGATTTACCACAGAAAGAGATTAACCATGTAAAGGCAGCCCTGCGGCGTGAAATTGATTCAGCGGTTGCGGACGGGTTTACCCGCTTTATGAGCGGTTTTGCTGACGGCGTGGACCAGTATTTTGCCGAGATCGTGCTGGAGAAGAAAAAGACAAATCCCGCGCTGGAGCTGATTGCTGTCATTCCCTATCAAAAGCGCCTGGACAGCCTGATGGCAAAGGGCCGGACTTATGAAATGCTGGAGGCTTGCGCGGATGTTGTTGTTATGCAGGAGAAATGCCACCCCAGCGTCTATTCCCACCGGAACCGCTACATGGTCGAACACTCAGACCGGGTGATCGCTGTGTATGACGGGAGGGAAAAAGGAGGCACGGTTAGGGCCATCCGGTTTGCGCATCAATTTCGGAAAGAACTGCGGGAAATACCCATAGGGCTGATCTTGGACAAAAACAGGACAAATCTTGGACAAAACCGGATATGAAAAAGTGGAGATACAGGCTGCTCTATGGTATAATGAATATTCAACTGTGAAGGCCAGTGACAAATTCGGTTGGACTTACAGAGAATTATAGATAACCTTTTGTGGAAATGGGAAACCACAGTTTGAAAGGAGTATTTGCATGAAACATGTATGTATGCTTATATCGGTGGCCGACATTAACGCCGCAAGAAAATTTTATGAGGATTTGTTTGGATTAGAGGTATTCCAGGATTATGGCAGAAACATTGCTTTTACCTGCGGCCTGGCATTGCAGCAGGATTTTGACTGGCTTGTAGATCTGCCAAAAGAAAAGATATTAAAGAAATCCAACAATGCGGAAATCGTCTTTGAGGAACAGGACTTTGACGGTTTTCTGAACAAATTGAAACACTACCCGGACATCGAATATCTGGGAGAAGTGATTGAGCATAGCTGGGGCCAGCGGGTGATCCGGTTTTACGATTTGGACGGACACATCATTGAGGTTGGCGAGGATATGAAAATGGTGATAAAGCGTTTTCTTGCTTCCGGCATGACAATGGAAGAAGTCTCTGTGACAATGGGCGCTTCTATTGAGGATTTGGCAAAACTCCTAAACAGCTAATATATGATAGACGAATAAACAAATTGGCGTTTGCATGTCATAAACTGCGTGAAAAAACAGCTAAACCAAAGGTTTATCTAATTAAACTGTTGGTCGGTTGTATAATCAGGGAAGAAGCGGTACAATGCAGGCATCAAAAAAAGAAAGAGAGCAAAAATAAATGAGTAAAAAAACGCTTGGAATGATGATTGCATCATTGAGAAAAGAAAAAAGGATGACACAGATTGAACTTGCTGAAAAAATGGGTGTAACAGATAAAGCTGTTTCAAAATGGGAAAGAGATCTTGCTTGTCCTGATGTAAGTACTTTGCCAAAACTGGCAGAAGTCTTTGATATCAGTGTGGATGAACTGATGCAGTGTAAGGCAGAGTCACAAAATGAAAAAAAGAAAGATTTTACGCCGATGATTCATATGATAATGAAAGCAGTAGCACTTGCTATGGGTGTCGGAGTTGTAGTTTTGTCCATATTGAAAGAGTTAGAAGTTGATTCTGGAATGGCGATGCTGGGAATAGGGCTGGCATGTCTTGCGATTGCTTCTTTAGCAAAGAAAGATGAGAGATAAATTCCAGTTTAAGGAGGAATAATTATGGAGCGTTTTAAAAAGATTTATCAGCAGGGAAAGATTGATGTGGTTGAAATTTGGGTTGATACACAAACTGGTGTAAACTATGTTTTTCATAGAAATGGAAATGCGGCAGGATTTACTCCATTGCTTGACAAAGATGGAAAGCCAGTAGTAAGTCAATAGTAACCTATAAGTTCCAGTTTATAGAATTGAACAAATCGGGATTTGGGGAGGAGATAAGAACATGATAAATAAGCCGTTAATAAAAAGGATTTCCTCGATTGTATTAATAATTCTTGGTGTTGTGTTCGGGGGTACTTGGGGTAGTATAGGGGTTTGCGTCGGAGATAATATATTTTCCGTATTTGGACTTTCAGCTTGGTCTAATGGCACAAATGGCACTCATTATCCAGCGATTGTTGGCATGATTATTATTTTAATAGGGATTGGCGTATTGAATACTACATTGTCAAAAAAAGCGCGATTGTGGGTATGGAGTATTGCCATTATACTTCTCGTTATTATGGGGCTTGCTTTCGCCCATGTGTGAAATGCAAATTGCCTTTGATAGCTACTAAGCACTTCCAGTTTGATGGAGATATTAGTATATGTGGAATAACAACTGATTTATAAAAAACAAAAAGAAATAACTTTTACTTTTTCGGACATAAGAATACATTATCAAAGAGTCAGACGTCTATGAAGGGATATAATGAAGTGGATAGATACATACAAGAAACGAATATGCTTGATTATTCAAATACCCATATTCAGAAGTTAATACAAAACAGAGGCTGGTTGGAATTATCTGATTTTGATCGTATAAAGGCAATCTATAACTATGTGAGGGACGAAATCCTGTTTGGATATAACATAGACGACAGTATTCCCGCATCCAAAGTTCTTGCTGACGGTTACGGTCAGTGTAATACAAAAGGCACTTTGTTTATGGCGCTGCTCAGAGCCTGCAATATTCCATGCAGGGTACATGGATTTACGATTGACAAGAAACTGCAAAAAGGGGCAATGACAGGATTGGTTTACAGGTCAGCTCCGAAGAATGTATTGCATAGTTGGGTAGAGGTATTCTTTGAAGATATTTGGTATGAATTGGAAGCGTTTATTTTAGACAACGAATATTTCTCTAAATTACAGCAGATACACAGCGATTGTGTCGGGGCATTCTGCGGCTATGGCGTTGCCGTAAAAGACTTTCAGCATCCTGTCATTGATTTTGACGGGAATAACACGTATATACAAAGTGAAGGTATCAATCAGGATTTTGGAATATATGACTGTCCGGATGATTTGTTGAAAGAGCACCGGCAGGAAATATCTGTTATAAAGGCATTTGCTTATAGAAATTTAGGACGCCATCTTATGAACAGAAATGTAAAGAAAATACGAAATTCCATTTGAATATAAATTTGTTTATTAGGAATTCCAAATCGGAAAATCAAAATTTGCAAAGGAAGTGAAAATGAAATGTGCGTGGAATGTTATGTTGATGAAAATAGAAAAACGCCATTGTTAAATCCATTGGATTGTTTAGAAAATCACACACAATACATTTGTGGTACTTGCGGGCGGTGCATTTGTATTGAACACGATCCCCATCGTGGATTACAACGATGGAATTTCCCTTTTAAGTCGTTAGAAATTGCAAAGTTGTACTTGCGTACTGCTGATTACAGTATGAAAAAGCCATGTGGTATTTATAAACTGAAAAGCGAAAATGGCAGATTTTCATACAAAATCTTTGCAGGCAACGAGGATTTGCAGTTATATCTAAAAAAGAATAAAGGAAAAACTTGTGAAGATATGAACCCTATTTTCATTGTTGAAGAATATAGAGAGTATGCAAATACGCGGATAAGAAAATTAACACCTGACGAAATACAGAAATATATGTCAGAGCGATAACTTCTCGTTTGTCGGGGAATAACACAACAGAAAAATAAATTAAAATTTAGGGAGGAATACTTATGGAGCGTTTTAAAAAGATTTATCAGCAGGGAAAGATTGATGTGGTTGAAATTTGGGTTGATACACAAACTGGTGTAAACTACGTTTTTCACAGAAATGGAAATGCGGCAGGATTTGCCCCTTTGCTTGACAAAGATGGAAAGTCAGTAGTAAGTCAATAGTACCTATAAGTTCCAGTTTATAGAATTGAACAAATTGGAATTTGGGGAGGAGAAATTATGCTTGAAAATATACCATCTCAGTCAATTATGACTGAATTGCTTGGACAGCCCTTGTATGAAATTTGGCAAGCGTTATGTTCGGCTATTGATGAAAAATACGATATGGAACGGGTATGGAATACCGGTGGAAAAAATTGGGCTTACGAGTATAAGTATCGCAGAGGTGGAAAAACCCTTTGTAGTTTATACGCAAAGAGTAATTGTGTTGGTTTCATGATTATTTTTGGAAAAGATGAGAGGGCAAAATTTGAAGCTATAAGAGATACACTTTCCAGTGCCATTTGTAGGCAATATGATGAAGCCCAAATCTATCATGATGGGAAATGGGTAATGTTTAAACCGACCAATACAACTGAATTTGCTGACTATATGAAATTGCTGGCTATTAAAAGAAAACCGAATCGGAAATAACCATTTCATTTTATCATTACACCGCTAATCCATGAAATAGTTTCCTAATCGAAAAGGACTCAATCAGCAGCAATTTTAGGTATAAGAAAGAGGGATGTTTTGATGATAGATAAAAATATGATAGCCTTTTGCGGTACATATTGCGGAGTGTGCGAATGGAAAGATAAAATCGGCTGTAAGGGATGTAAAGCCAATAAAGGAATTATGTTTTGGGGCGAGTGCGATAAAGCAAAATGCTGTATAGAAAAAGGTCTTGAGCATTGCGGAGAATGTTCAGATATGCCCTGCCAAAAGCTAAAAGAACTGTTTGATGACCCGGAGCATGGTGATCGTGGAGCAAGAATCCATAACTTGAATAATTGGAAAGCCGGAAACTATGTCTATGAAAAATTGGGTAATTCAGCACAAGAGAAGGCAAAAAGTTTGAATGAGGGGGAAGGATTTAATGAGGAAATTTAGTCGAGAAGCCGAACAGATCCTAATTGAACGCTTTGGAAAAGACGCAATTATAGCAATGGCAACAACAGAAAATGGAACGCCTTATGTGCGATATGTAAATGCCTATTACGAAGATGGTGCATTTTATATCATTACCCATGCCCTCTCAAATAAAATGAAACATATAAAAGATAACTCTGTTGTTGCAATCGCCGGCGAATGGTTTACAGCGCACGGGAAAGGTGTTAGCCTGGGTTATTTCGGAAAAAAAGAAAACTGTGTGATTGCTGAAAAGCTGAAAAAAGTCTTTGCAGAATGGATCGATAACGGCCATACTGATTTTGACAATGAAAACACCATCATTCTGTGTGTGGAATTAACAGACGGCCTGTTGCTCTCGCATGGTACAAGATATGAGTTTTAAGATTTCAAATTTTCTACTTTGCTATGTCGAGTATTATCAGAGCTTGTCTTGAATATTTGCAGGCAGGCTGTTTAAGGAGGTTCCATGAAAGGATTTAACCGACCAAATCAATTATTCGCTCTATGTGGGTTGAATTGCGGGCTTTGCCCCATGTTCTTGAATAAAAACTGCCCCGGCTGCGGCGGCGGTGAAGGAAACCAGTCGTGTAAAATTGCAAGGTGCAGTATGGAACATGGCGGTGTTGAATATTGTTTCCAATGCAGCGAATATCCCTGTGAAAAATACAGTCATATTGACGATTTTGATTCTTTTATAACACACCGAAACCGAAAATCCGATATGGAAAAGGCCAAACGATTCGGGATAGACGCTTATAATGCAGAGCAGGCGGAGAAGGCCAACATTCTGGAGGTTTTATTATCCAATTATAATGATGGCTGCAAAAAGACACTCTTTTGTGTAGCCGTCAACCTGCTGGAACTGCAAGAGCTGCAAACGGTACTTAGAGAAATTGATCGTAAACCTGATATGAAAACAATGACGATCAAAGAAAAAAGCGCATTTGTTGCCGGATTACTGCAGGATGCGGCGGCAGAGAAAAATATTGACTTAAAGCTCCATAAGAAAAAGGGATAATTTGAATATGCTATGATTTTTACACATGAATCAATGCTTATAGATCATCTAATCTTCCCTTCCCCCAATTAAATATCTTTGAAACTGCGCCACATATTTTTGGTGGCGCCTTTTCTTTGTAATAAAACGCAAAGGTGTTGAAAGCCTTTGCGTTTTTTATTAACCAAACTCAATAAGGAGGCGATTTTTATGTGGAACATGATTACACACTTTCTTACATTCACCGGAGGAATGTCTGCCGGCGTTGTGCTGATGTGTCTTTTGCAGACAGGAAAGCAGGCGGACGAAGAATTTGAAGATATGCAAAGGAGGTCTGAACATTGAAATTAGTGATTGCGGAAAAGCCCTCCGTCGCCATGTCGCTGGCGGCGGTTCTGGGTGCGAATGAGAAAAAAGACGGCTACCTGGAGGGCGGCGGGTATCTGGTGAGCTGGTGCGTGGGGCACCTTCTGGAACTGGCGCAGCCGGAGGCATATGGGGAACAGTATGCCAAATGGCGTTATGGTGATCTTCCAATCCTGCCCGAAGCATGGAAATATGAGGTGCCGAAGGACAAGAAAAAGCAGCTCGACCTTCTGTGCCGTCTGATGAAAGACAAGCGGGTGGATTCCGTGGTATGCGCTACGGACGCCGGGCGTGAGGGTGAACTGATCTTCCGTCTGGTCTATGAGCACGCCGGATGTAAGAAACCGATGGAACGCCTCTGGATTTCCAGTATGGAGGACGCGGCGATCCGTGACGGGTTTGAGCACCTGCGTCCTGGCAGCGACTACGATAAGCTCTATGACGCGGCGGTCTGCCGGGCCGGGGCCGACTGGCTGATCGGCATTAACGCCACCCGGCTTTTTTCTGTCCTGTATGGCGTCACGCTCAATGTGGGGCGCGTCATGTCACCCACGCTGGCCCTTCTGGTACAGCGGGAGGCAGATATTCAGGCATTTGCGAGCAAGTCTTTTTATGTGCCGGAGATCACCTGCGGCGGCTTTACTGCCTCCGGGGAAAAGCTGTCCGGGAAAAATGAAGCTGAAAAAATCCGCAGGGATTGTGACGGGCAGGATGTTTCTGTGCTGTCCGTGGAGAAGCAGGTCAAGACGGTGCAGCCGCCCCGCCTGTATGACCTGACAACTTTGCAGCGGGAATGTAACCGCATCTATGGCTATACGGCCCAGCAGACCCTTGACTATGTGCAGTCCCTTTATGAGAAAAAGCTGGCGACCTATCCCCGGACGGACAGCCAGTATTTGACCGAGGATATGCAGGCAACCGCCGCTTCCCTGGTTCTCTGGCTGCGGGAGCATATGCCCTTTGGGAAAGGCTGCGCCGGGGAACCTGATATTGACCGTGTAACGGACGGCAGCAAAGTCACCGACCATCATGCGATTATCCCTACGGTGGAGATTGCCCGGACGGATTTATCGGAGCTCCCTTCCGGGGAGCAGGATGTCCTGACGCTAATCGCCGCAAGGCTGCTCTCTGCCACGGCTCAGGCGCACCGGTTCGAGGCGGTGACGGCGGTTCTGGACTGCCAGGGTAATTCCTTTACAGCAAAGGGAAAAACCGTATTGCAGGCCGGATGGAAGGAAGTAGAATGTCTCTACCGCATGGGATTAAAAGAATTCAAGCCGGAGGATGACGGGAACACGGATGCCTCCCTCCCCGTACTGCAGGAGGGGCAGATTTTTGAAACGGTTTCTGCCAGCGTCCGGGAGGGCAAAACATCACCGCCAAAACACTATACGGAGGATTCCCTTCTGGCAGCTATGGAGACAGCCGGCGCCAATTACAGGGTTCCCACAAAGCGGACAGACTTTGTGGGAAAAGGAGGAGCAGCGGAGAGAGCGAGCTTTTCGCCTTTAGGGGGAAACGAGCGATGCGGAGCTTGTGACGACGCGCCGGAGGACGCCGAGCGCAAGGGGTTAGGCACCCCGGCCACCCGTGCGGCTACACTGGAAAAACTGGTCTCTGCCGGATTTGTGCAGCGGAAGAAAAAGCAGCTTATCCCTACGGAAAAAGGTACGAACCTGATCCGGGTCCTGCCGGACAATATCAAATCGCCTACGCTCACCGCAGAATGGGAATCCATGTTGAAGCAGGTGGAATGCGGCGAACTGGCTGCAGAATCCTTTATGGGGCAGATTGCGGATATGAGCCGGACGCTGGTAAAAGAGCATACCGCCCCGGAGGAACGCTTTGCCGGCCTGTTCCCGGATGCAAAAAGAAACGGGCGTGAGGCTGTCGGCACCTGCCCTCGCTGCGGCGGAGCCGTATATGAAGGCAAGAAAGGGTTCTTTTGTGATAACCGGGACTGTGCCTTTGCGCTGTGGAAAGACAATAAATTCTTTTCCGGCAAGAAAAAATCCATAACAAAGTCTGTGGCGGCGGCCCTTCTGAAAGAGGGCCGCGTTTCCATGTCCGGGCTTTACAGTGAAAAGACGGGAAAGACTTATGATGCCGTGGTGCTGCTGGATGATACCGGCGGAAAATATGTGAAATTCAAGCTGGAATTTCCGGCTAAGAAAGGCAGGAGGAAATGATCGGGCCGCCCTCACGGGAATTAACCAGGCAGGAACGGGCGGCGATCCGAAAGCTGGTAACAGACCTTTGCGCCAACTATGACAATCAGGAAAGGCTCTGTCTCCCCTTAGACTGCCCCTGTTATATGCTGCATAAATGGCGGACCGGCTCTTTCTGCCGGTACTTTCAGGAGGCGGTGCTGCCGGTGGACCCGGCGCTGGAATCTGCCATTACCGGCGAGGACACTTCCCTGAAACAAAAAACCTGCCCGGTCTGTGGGAAAGCCTATCTGCCTACTACCAGCCAGGCCTATTGTTCGGATTCCTGCCGCGCCTTTGCCAGACGGAAATCCGAGCGGGAACGCAAGCGCCGGATCAGGAAAAATTAAGGGTAATATGTCTGCAACTTAACCAAAAAGAGGCTTGATTTTCAAGGCTTTCGGAACCCGGTTTGAGGGGCGGCTGTATAAGAATACTCTGACGCCCTGAAACGGGTATAAGTTGCGGACAAATAAACAAATGGGAGGGATGCGGATAGAAAAGAAAGCGATTACAAAAGAGCTTATGCGGATTGATACCAGGAGGCAGATGATCGATATGCAGCAGATTGATAACCGGCGCTTTATGTATAACCCGAAAACCGGCATATTGGTCTTAGGTTATCAGTATGCAGCTATAAGTACAATGGTTTCCAGCCATGCCAACGAACTGGCCGACGCCGGGATCACAAAAGGCTATGACGATTTTGTCCGGGGCTGGATCGGCACTGGCGGGGACTATCCCAAAGGGGTGATCCACTTTGCTCCCTGTGTGGATAAGAGAAATATCACGCTGTTTGACCGGGCTTTTGACACACTGAAAATGTTTCAGGAAAACGGTGCGCTGGCGGGCACGGTGGTTCGTGGCTTCGGG
Organism: Sellimonas intestinalis; assembly: GCF_001280875.1. Taxonomy (GTDB): domain Bacteria; phylum Bacillota; class Clostridia; order Lachnospirales; family Lachnospiraceae; genus Sellimonas; species Sellimonas intestinalis. The sequence continues at coordinate 126,113 of NZ_LGAJ01000007.1, forward strand.
GAAAGCTGGGAGCAGCCGTTATCCGATATTCTTACGGATATGCGGGAACCGGAGCAGAAACCCTCTGTCCGCAGGCAGCTAAAGAAACAGCCGGAGGCAAAAGCCACCCGGCAGAAAACGAATCATCAACAGGAACGATAGGAGGCGATTTTTTGAATATCAATGCGATCACAACCGATGACCTGCGGCGCATGGAAGGCAAAGACGGCCTGATCTTACAGGGCTGCGGCGGGGATTTGAAGGAATGGGTGGACGGAATCAATGAGATGTTCACCGAGGCGGGCATTTTGAAGGATGGCAGTAAATTTGAGGATGTTTCCACTTTCCAGTATGGGGAGCTTACCTGTCTGCTCTATCCTTTCGAGGATGTAAAGCTGGACATCGGAAAACTTGCTGTGTGGCGTTTGCAGACCCATGAGAATTTCGGGGGCACCTGGCTGTCCGATTTTGTACCGAACCGTTTGGGCGGTTTTATCGGGGAACCTTCGCCGGAGCCGGAAAAACCGGATTGTGCGCTGATCGGCCAGGACGGCAATATCTTCAATTTGGTAGGCATTGCGGCCCGTACCCTGCGTAAGCATGACCTAAAGGATCAGGCAAAGGAAATGAAAGACCGAGTGTTTGCCTGCGGCAGTTACGGGGAGGCGCTTTGTATCATTGGCGAGTATGTCAATATCACGGATTCCGAAGCGGAGCCGGAGCACAGACCTTCCCTCCGGCAGCAGATAAAAGACGCAAAGCACACGGAGACGCCCCAAAAGCAGAAACCAGCAAAACAGCAGGAACGATAAGGAGGATCAGAATGGAAAAAGAAACAACCTACGGCGTATGGGCGGTGCGCAGCGGCGCTTCTATCTTCGGCCATGCCGAGGCGTGGTGCAAGGAGGACGGAAAACCTTTGGAATTTGACACCCGCGAGGCTGCGGAGGCTTATGCCAGGGAAATGAACAGCAAAACCACCGCCAATGTCCATTATTACGCACAGGAGAAAGAACCGGAGCCGGGCGCCGTCAGAAAGACTTCCGCACAGGCACAGCCGGATTTGGATGCCCGCGCCCATGAGGAAATGACACCGAGAAATGACGGGGCAGAAAAGCAGAACGAGATTCCCGGCAGACAGGTCATGCCGGAGACGGACCCGCTAGTGGAAATCCGCTCTGCGGTCCACAGCAACTATGCGGGCATGGTCGCCATGCTGGGCGCGGATAACCGGGTGTACCTGGGGCGTGAGGAACGCTGCCACTACCAGGATATGCAGGCGTCTTATTATGACAATCAGGACGGCTCCCTGTGCTTTGTCTGCGATCAGCCGGACATGTACTATTTCCTCTATGGGGAGGGCTGGGCGCATACCCAGGGGGAAATGCTGGATCGCGGCCTTACCCTGCGCCAGTATGAGGAATTTGCAAGGCTTCGGGACGGCGTGCTCTCACAGTTTACACCGAACCGGGAAATCCTGTTCGCCGGACAGCCCTTCCAGCCGCCGGAGAGCTATCTGCATAATGCGGAGCTTTACGAGGAAGGACAGACCGGAAACTACAATATGCTGGATGGCAGGCTCAATAATGAGCCGCCGGAGCGCCCCGATCTAACGGACGGGCAGACGTATGAGGAAATCCAGGAGCTTGCCCCGGAGACGTTGCCGGAGGAAAAAACCTCCCTCATGGAAAAGCTGAAAGCAGACCGCCCGGAACATGAGGCCAGACAGGTTGCGCCTCCTGCGCCGGAAAGGGAACGCTGATGGGCACGATAAGGTTCGAGGGCGTGGACATACTGGACAGCCTGGAGCAGATCATGGAGCTACACACGCAGCATTATAAAGATGATTTTGACCTGGATAAAGAGCTGATTCCAAAGCTGGCCGTATCGGGAGAACCGGAGGACCGGCGCCTTCTCTGGCTGTCGCGGCCCTGCGGCACCTATACCCTGCGAGAATGGGAGGTCTATCTGGAAGGCAGCCATGCAAATAAAGTGTGGAATTTTTACCATGAACAGACAAAAGACCCGGTCCTTGCCTATGCCCTCTCTATCAAAGATGTGCAGGATGGAAAAGTGATCGGCAATATTTATCCGCTGGATTATGGGGCGCATGTGGAGCGGGTAAAGCTGCTGACCTGCCCTATTGGAAAAGTAGCCGTTTTGTTTGAGGACGGAGCCCGTATCAAAATTCCTTATCAGAACCAGAGCCAGCTTATAAATGAGCTGATGCCGGTACATGGGAAACCACAGTCAATAACCGGGTTGCCGGAAAGCGAGCGGGAGCTTGCCATAATTCTGAAACGGGAACGGCTCAAACGCTTTTACCATGCCACAAACGGTGACATAAAAGAGTATATTGACGGCCTGAGAAAAGGCACTTTGCGTGGAAAACTCAAAGAAACTCGGACGGCCGCCACATCCTCCCATAAGCCGCCCTCACATAAAAAGGAGCCGGAACGATGAAGGCCGGGCATAACAAAAAATCCGTCCGGGTGGAATTCGTCATGTCCGAACAGGAGGCAGAGCTGGTAAAGGGGCGCATGGCGGAACTTGGGATTACAAACCTTTCCGCATATCTCCGCAAGATGGCGGTGGACGGTTATATCATCCATCTGGATATGAGCGACATTCAGGAAATGATACGGCTCCTGCGTATCTGCTCCAATAACTTAAACCAATATACCAGACGCGCCAATGAGACCGGCAGTATTTACGCTGCCGACATGGACGATCTGCGCACCCGCCTGGACAGTTTGTGGGATGGCATGGATAAGCTGCTGCGGGGATTTGCGAACATTTCGTAAACAGGAAAAAACGCCGTTGCTTTCCGGCAGCCGGCACGGTAGAATTTTGATAGAGGGGCAAATATGTTTCTCTTTGAAACACCCTTTGGGCATACCGGAATGTCCTAAAAAACGGACATGGAAAAGGAAAGGAGGCGGGCGTATGCGTCTGATTGGTAAATTGCTGGCACTTCCCTTTGTACTGGTTACGGGGATTCTTTATCTGGTGTGCAAATTCCTTGTGGTGGTCTCCGGCGCTGTGCTGGGGATTCTATCGGGGATCGTATTTCTGGCGGCGCTGGCACTGTTCTTTGCAGCCGGATTCTGGCCGGGGCTTTCATGGCTGGGGATTGCGTTCATGATCAGCCCCTACGGTCTGCCAATGGCGGCGGCCTGGCTGGTGGGGATTATCGGCGGAGCAAACAGCGCGTTAAAGGATTTTGTATTTGGTTAAACAGTTTCGGCGGGGTTCGTTGGCAGCCCCGCCTTTTTTCTATAATTATGGCTGTCTGCTATGGCAGCTTTTTGATTGGAGGGATTTCATTGAAAGATACAACACCAATTTATTTTCATTCTGCCACCTATGCGCATGAGCATGGGGAACTGGATCAGTACCGTGCTTCCCACAAGGCAAACATTGCGTGTAAGGAGGCAATCGAACAGGCCATTGCGGACAACTACCGGGACAACCGCTTAGGCCCCGCATGTGTGCAGCAGGTCTTACAGAAATTTGATCCTGACCGGATTTTCTATGTCCTTGCCAACACGGTCCAGCAGAAAGATTATGACGGGCGGATTTCCCGTGATAACAAAGCGTGGGCGCAGACAATCCCGGTCTGTGAGGATAAGGATGGTTTCGGATATGACCGGAATGTTTGCTTTGTTGTTGACCGCAGCCATACGGGACTGATGGATTTGTTTCTCACGCAGGCAAGACGGGAGTATGCGCTGGCACAGGAGAAACCTTCTGTCCGTGACAGCCTGAATAAAAGTGTCGGGCAGCAGGCGGCTCACAGTGGTAAACCGAAAATGAAAAAAGAACAGGCACGATAACAGGGCCTGTTTTACAGTAAGGGGGTGATGGGATGGCGACCACACGGCTCATGCCGCTGCACGTTGGGAAAGGCCGGGATGTCTCCACGGCCATAGCGGATATTATTGACTATGTAGAGAATCCGCAGAAAACCGATTTTGGAAAATTCATTTATGGCTATGAGTGCGACACCCGGACCGCCGATGCGGAGTTTCTTTTATCCAAACGGCAGTATGCGAACCTGACCGGACGTAACCGGGGTGCGGATGATGTGATTGCCTACCATCTCCGGCAGGCGTTCAGGCCTGGCGAGGTCACGCCGGAAGAAGCGAACCAGATCGGGCGGGAGCTGGCATTAAAGCTGACGAAGGGAAACCATGCTTTTGTTGTCTGCACCCATGTGGATAAACACCATGTCCATAATCACATTATCATAAATTCTACCACGCTGGACTGCCAGAAAAAATTCCGCAACTTCTGGGGCTCTACCTGGGCGATCCGGCGCATGAATGACAAGCTGTGCCTGGAGCATGGGCTTTCCATTGTGGAGAATCCGAAACCCAGCCGCGACCATTACGGCACATGGATGGGAAGTCAGAAACAGCCTTCCCACCAGGAGCAGCTACGATGGGCTGTTGACGCAGCTCTGGAAGAAAAGCCGAAGGACTTTGAAGAACTTTTGAAGAAACTAGAGGCGGCTGGGATTGAAGTCAACCGGGAGCGGAAGTACCTCCGCTTTCGCCTGTCGCCGGAGGATCGATATACCCGGTGTGACACGCTAAAGGGCGACTATACCGAGCAGGCCATCAAAGAACGGATCGCCGGCACCCGGACGGTGAAGCCGCGCCGTACCTCTCCCCAAAAGCCGGTTTCCAAAGTCGGGCTGCTGGTGGATATTGAGGCGGCAATCCGTTCCGGCAAAGGTCCGGGGTATGAACGCTGGGCGAAGGTTTTTAACTTAAAACAGCTTTCCCAGGCGGTGATCTGGCTCAAAGAGCATGGCGATATGAGCTATGAGAATTTGCAGAAAAAATCAGATGCCGCTACCGCCAGCTTCAATGCGCTGACGGTACAGATCAAAGAATTGGAAACGCAGATGACCGCCAACGGGGAGCTGCAGAAACAGATTGTAAATTATGCCAAGACGCGGGCGGTCTATGTGGAATACCGGAAAGCCGGGTACAGCAAAAAATTCCGTGTGGCGCATGAGACGGAAATCCTTCTGCACCAGGCGGCGAAGAAACACTTTGACGAGCTGGGGATCACAAAGCTGCCCTCCATCAAATCTCTGCGGGAGGAATACGCCGGACTTCTGGAACAGAAACGAAAAGCCTATTCTTCTTATAAGCAGGCCAGAGCCGATATGAAAGAGCTTTATAATGTTAAAGCCAATGTGGACTATCTGTTGGGCGGGTCTGTGATGGAACGGGAGCGGGATAATGCACGCCAGTGATAGTTTTGTGTTTTTAATCAGACTGCCTAAATTATAATGCAATGTTCAGGAAAGAAATTTTTCAAAAACTATTGACTTTGACGTTCCGTCATACCGTAGAATAAGGTTACAAAATATTGAAAGGAAGTACAAAATATGAGCATCCTAAAAGTACAGGCCGTTCGCTCTGACGGTATCTACAGAAAAATCATGGAAGCGCCAGCTTCTAAAAAAAATGATATTTATCGCTATGAAATGATGAAGCCTTTTGAAAAGAAGTGGGCCTGCTACAATGTGCCAATGAAGGCTGCACAACCGAATGGCTATGATGTTATTATGGCAAGTGGTATGTTGGGCTTTCTTCTGCCAGAAAAAATTGATGAAACATGGGCCCAAAGTATTACACTGTTGGACGACAACCAATTTTGGGATAATTGTCAAAAGTCTATCGAGCGGTCATTAAAGTGTTTTTCCGATGCTGGAATAGAATTTCCTGTGAAAGAATATCTATACACTGTTTTGCTGGCTGACCCCCAAAATCCTTATTCGATAATGAATGACAATTACTGTGGAGATGGAGGTATTCCCGGCTACATTTTTACATGGCTTGTTCCATCTGAACACACTAAGAGCAGACTTCCCGTAGCGTTGGCACATGAAACAAATCATAATGTCCGTTTCCAGTTTATAAAATGGCACAATGACATTACTCTTGCTGAAATGATGATAAGTGAGGGCCTTGCTGAAAACTTTGCTACTTACCTATATGGTGAGGAAAATGTAGGACCGTGGGTAAGCAAGACAGATATGGAAACTTTGAACGGATATATTAAACCCATCATCCAGGAAGGGCTGGATGTACAAGGCTTAGATAACCTGACAGCATATCTATATGGTGATGAAATGGCTCAAATGCAAAATTATTTTCCTGTTGGTTTACCCTATTGTGCTGGATATGCTTGTGGCTATCATATGATAAAATATTATCTGAAAAAAACAGGAAGATCTATCATTGAAGCTACCATGACACCTGCTGATGAAATACTAAAAGAAGTGGAGGGATTTTGGAATGAATCCTAAAAAAATGATGATTCATGAGGTTGCAAAGCTGACCGGTATTACGATACGTACTTTGCATTATTATGATGAAATCGGTCTGTTGGAACCTACCAAAGCAGATAAGACAAAATATCGTTTATATTCCGAAAATGATTTAGAGAAGTTACAACAAATTCTATTTTACCGTGAAGTGGGGTTTTCTCTAAAAGAGATCAAGGCATTATTATCAGCACCCGTATATAATAAACGAGAAGCGCTAGAAAGACATTTAGAACTTCTCAATCTTAGAAAAAAGAAGATAGAGGGACTTATTTGCTTAGTCAACGATACTTTGGCCGGAAAGAGTGATTACTCGTTTACAGCATTTTCAAATGCAGAAATTTCTGCTCTACAAGAAAAATATAGGAATGAAGTTATCGGACGTTGGGGCAGCACCCATGAGTATCAAGAGTTTTCTTCTTTTTTTTCAGCCAGAGCCGAAAAAGAGAGAAATCAGAAGTGGAATGATTTTTTAATATATTCCCAAAATGTCTTTGAACGACTGGCGGAATATAAGGCAGAAACACCTACTTTACCCGCCGTCCAATCTATTGTTGCAGAGTGGCAAGAGTATATTTCTGAAAACTTCTATCCCTGTTCGGATGATATGCTGATGTATCTGGGCGAACTCTATCAAACAGACGAACGGTTTGCCGAGTACATCAACAGATTTGCTACATGGAATGTTGCAGAGTTTTTTGGTGAAGCAATTAAAGTCTATTGCTGTAATCGCTAATAACCTATTGTATCTACCTGGCGGTGGAAAAGAAAAACGTTGCTAAGCAGCTCCTTTCCCACGCTCCTATTACATTTTACTGACGGTAACTTTAAGAAATCAAGACCGCCATGCCGTTTTACTATAGCTATGATAAGGTTTTTTCTTTTTCTATCTTCATGTATAAAGATTTCAGCGTTCCAACGGAACGCGCAGCCATCACCGCAGGTGATGATCTCAGGGGTTTGGGGACATGTCACCAACAAGCATTTTGGCAGGAATACCGGAAACGGATTCCTGCCAAAATACGCAATCTTACGGAAGATTGCATTGCTTGCCATTTTGTGGTGACTAGGAAAAAGTTCTCATACTATGAACAGCATTGATAGACTAAACGAAAGACGGTACAATAAGGATGCAGCAAGTAACATATAAAGCTGTGATGAGATAAAAGTACAAATATAGTTGGAGTAGGTGGTGAAACGATGTTTCGGATAGGAGAATTTTCAAAGCTGACACAGGTATCTGTCCGTATGCTTCGATATTATGATGAAATGGAGCTTTTGAAACCGGCAAAGGTTGACAAGTGGACGGGACACCGGCTGTATTCGGTGGAGCAAATACCGCGTCTAAATAAAATCCTGTATTTGCGGGATAGTGGGCTGAATGTTTCAGAAATCGCGCTTGCCCTGACGATGGACGAGCAATCACTCCTTGCACAGCTCGACAAAAAGCACATAGAGATAGAAAATGCAATACAGGCCGAACGAGAAAAACTGCGTAAGATCGAACTTGCAAAAAGTGAAATACAGGGTGGTAAAGGAGAACTGCACTATAACATCTCCGTTAAGTCGATCCCGGCGTATCAGGTACTGTCCTTGCGGAAAGTTGTACCAAACTACTATTCCGAGGGCGACTTATGGAAAGAACTTACTGCTTTTACCGGTGCGCAAAAAATAGAAATAACGGGCAATACATTTTCCATTTATCACGATACCGAATTTCGGGAAACAGATGTTGATATTGAGCTATGCGCTCCGGTAAAGAAAATGGGAAAGGCAAAAGCTCCATTTTGTTTCCGTATGACAGAACCAGTCCCATATATGGCTTGCACAATGGTCTATGGAGATTTTGCAAATATAAAAGGAGCCTACCTTGCCTTTGCCGAATGGCTGCAGAAAAACAGCGGATACAAAATGGCTGACCCGATGCGTCAAATTGTGCATAGAGGCCCGTGGAATGAGAATGATCCTGAAAAATATCTGATTGAACTTCAAATACCGCTGGAATATATATGATTGTATAGGCTTTGAAATGTCCTGCTAAAAATACAGGGCATTTTATATTTTTCCCTGTTGCATCTCACATGGTGTGAGGTCTTATACTGGATTTACCAACAAATCTAGGAGGAAAATATGACCTATCAATTAAAAGCCATTGGCAAAGTAAAGAATGATGAAAACGGCACATTTATTCAGTTAAAACCGGAGTACATTCCCGGACTGCAAGCCTTAGAGGGCTTCAGCCATATCAATGTCCTTTGGTGGTTCAGCGATTGCGACAACGACGCAGACCGGAATGAATTACAGACAGAACAGCCCTATAAAGGCGCGCCCGAAGTCATGGGTGTATTTGCGACACGCTCTCCTGCACGTCCGAACCCCATTGCATTAACAGCATCCGAAATTATTAGCATTGATTTCACCAACGGCACGATTCGTGTTACATTCATTGACGCAAACGATAATACACCCGTACTCGACATCAAGCCTTACACACCGAGTTTTGACAGAGTTGAAACGCCCGGTGTTCCTGCATGGTGCAGAGAATGGCCGAAAAGTACAGAAGCGTCCGGCTGTTTCGATTGGGGACAGGTGTTCAACTTTTAAGGGGGCGGCTTATGAAATTACAGGATTTTGTTCAGGATAAACCTATTCTTGAAACGGGGCAACTTATCCTGCGCCCTTTGCGAAAAGAAGATGTTGCGGATTTGAAAGAATGGCTGGGAGACAGCTCCGTTTATCGGTATTGGGGCAAACGTCCCCGAAAAAGTGACTTAAATCCAGAATTACTTTTCCAAAAGCCGGAGAAACCTAAGAAAAGTTTTCATTGGGGTGTTGTACACAAACAGGATAATAAAGTTATTGGCGATATGTGGGTGTATCTCATTGAGAATGACCGCATGGCAAAAGTGGCATTTCGCCTTTCACCTGCCTATCAAGGCAACCGGTTTATGACAGAAGCGCTGGCGAGAGTAACTATCTTCTGCTTTGAAGAAACGGAATTACAGCGTTTATGGGCTGATGTTCATGTACAAAATATTGCATCGTATAAAACTTTGGAAAAGGCAGGCTTCAAGCGGGAGGGGCTTATCCGTGAGGGTAAAATGGTAAACATCTATTGCGATTACTATTTGTATGGTATGACAAAAGCCGATTATATTGAAATCACCGATAAGGGGCTGCCTCCTTACGAGCATTGTGAACGCTTTTTCCGAAAAAACTGAAACCATATAGACCCAATCTGAAGGTTGACGGCAAAAGAAAAAAGCCGTTGTCCGGCTTTATCTCATGTTCTGATTTTTACGGCGGCTTTGAACAATTTAAGGTTCCAATTAAGTCGATAGCATTTGAAAAATACTCTGTTTGACCTGCTTCTTGATGATCTCAAAATCTAACCCATTATGTGAAAAAGATGTTTTTTCCTGCCGTAGCGAGTCAATCAAAATACAAGAGATATATACTTTTTCAAATAGGTCAGCACAAATAATCCCTCTGGTTTTTAATATATTGGCTATATTCGAGAAATAGGTGTTCTCAAGTGCAGAAAAGTGATGGTTGATTTCTTTATCATCTGCTATCACTAAACGCAACTGGACAAGTGCAAGGTTAGATTTAGCGTATAGATCAATATAGACATCCATCCACTTTTCAATGAATGTGGACAATTCAAGAACCTCTGGTAAACTGATAAGCTGTTGTAATAATTCAGACGAAATTGCATCAAGATGCTGCTGAAATGCCTCTGTAAAGATTTGCCGTTTATCCTCAAAGTAGCTATATAATGCCCCGGTTGATACACCGGCGTATTTAGCAATTTCAGCAGTATTTGTTTTATAGTAGCCCTTTTCGCAGAAAAGATCAAAACCCGCTTTTACTATTTTCTGACGCTTTTCTATTGACCGTTTTTGTGTAGGCACTCTTGTCTTTGTCATCGTAACCCTCCTCCGTTTTTTTCATTATACCGGGGAAACATTGAAAGGTCAACACAAACAAGAAATTTTATTCGTATTTGTTGACGCAGCTACCATGTTGTGATAAGATAAGAATGTGACAAATTATTCTTGTTTGGAGGAAAGGAAAATGAAGTTTTTAGATTTGGCTAAGAGCCGGTGTACTACAAGAGGCTTTAACGATACTCCCATATCGGAAGAAGATTTACAAAAAGTATTATCGGCAAGTCGCGTAGCCCCAAGTGCTTGCAATCGCCAACCGCAAAGAATTATCGTTGTCCGTGAACCGGAAAACCTCTTAAAAGTTCAGAACGCATACAAAACCTTTGGATCGCCTTGTGTCTTAATCGTTTGCAGGGATAGGCGAAATGAACTGGTACGTCCCTTTGACAACAAATGTTCCGGCGATTTAGACATCGGTATTGTCTGCGATCACATGATGTTAGAGGCAAGAGAGTTGGGGCTTGGAAGTGTAATGGTTGGCCTGTTTGATCCTTCAATTATCAGAAAAGAGTTTGATTTACCAGAATACATAGAGCCGACTGCATTACTAATACTGGGCTATCCTGCAAACGGTTTTTTAAGTCCAGACCGTCATCATACTGAACGGAAACCTTTATGTGACACGGTTATGTTTGAGCGTTACAGTGAAAAATAAAGTAATGCTCAGCTTTTGAGCGCACAATAAAATAAATATCTATACTAACGGAGGGGATGATGACATGGGAATTATCTTCTCGATTCGCAAAAACAACAGAATAATCCCGTGTACAGCCCATTCGCCATTTCCGAAACTAATAAGGGGCAGATAACCATTGATGAACCGTTTACAGAGATTCAAATGGACGATTTATATTTCTGCCAGGAACAACGGCTTGTATGTGTTGACAAGCAGGTAATCAAATTAACGGCTAAGGAATTTGACATTCTTACTTTGTTGATCACTCACCCGAAACGGGTATTTACTTATGAGTTGATTATGGAATTGGTCTGGAATGAGGACTATTCCTACTACTCTCGTAAAGCAGTCAACAACCATGTGAGCAATCTGCGGAGTAAGCTGAAAGTTACGCAGGATTCCCCGGACTATATAAAAAGCGTTGTCGGCGTTGGTTACAAATTTGAAGTACCATAGAAAAGGTCACAGGGTAAGATTCTGCTTCCCTTGTGGCCTTTATTAGATACGGTAAGTGATGAAGAAACATTAAGGCGGCTCTACAGTCTGGGATACAAGAGAAAACTATCCCGAATTATTTTTCTAAAAGGCAAATTATAGAAATTGACAGTGTAAATGTCTAAAAAGTTATCACGAACATTTTTAAAGAAATGCCTCTATTACTGGCTTTCTATGAAGTATTCGGGATAATTTGACTTTTGGTATAGCCGGTAGTTTCAAAAACCTTTATTTAGGATATGTTCACAACGATGCCATTGCTATTATTCGGTTGACCGCCTATAATGGAGGTACAATTATCAACAGGAGGTTGGCTATGTTTGAATATATGACAGTACAAGAAGCTGCGAAGAAATGGGAATTGTCCGAGCGCCGGGTGCAGAAACTATGTGCTGAGGACCGGATTGATGGTGTAATTCACCTTAGTCGAATCTGGCTGATACCCCAAAGTGCGGAAAAACCGGCTGATAAAAGGAAAAAATAATTTTTCCGTGAGGTTTCTGTGGCATTTGGGTGCTACACTGAACATAAAGGAGTGTGATAGGATGCGTATTTTAGTAGTTGAGGACGACCACCTCTTGAACCATACCTTTTGCGGGATATACGGTGGATTCCGCATTGACAAAACAGAAGGCAGAAGATTTTCTGACGAAGCAGGACTATGATTTGATCGTGCTGGATGTAAACCTGCCGGACGGGAATGGTTTTGATTTCTGCCGGGAGACAAAAGAACGCCGCCCTGATACGGCGATTATCTTCCTGACCGCAAACGATATGGAAAGCGATATGCTCAAAGGCTACGAACTGGGCGCGGACGATTATGTGACAAAGCCATTCCCTATGAGCGTCTTTCAAAAAAAGCTGGCAGTGATGCTGGGGCGGCTTGAAAAGCAATCCAGCGGAGACTGTTATGAGGACGGTGCGCTTACAATCAATTTTCCGGAAATGACTGCTGCCCTTTCCGGCGAGCCATTGGTATTCACTCCATTGGAATACCGGCTCTTAAAGGTCATGACGAAAAATCCGCGGATTGTCTTGACCAGGCAGGTACTTCTTGAAAAGCTGTGGGACGCGGATGGCAACTTTGTGGACGAACATGCCCTAACATCTGCAATCAGCCGGGTACGGAACAAGATAGAAACAGATGGCCGCCAGTATATCAAAACCGTGTACGGCATGGGATATATGTGGATTGGAGGGTCACAGAAATGAATATGCGAAAGCTCTCCATCAATAAAGCCTGTGTTCTTTTAGGGGTTCTTCTACTGTTAGCAACAGGATTCATTTCTGCCTCTGTCTATATGCTGACCCGGAACACGGACGCCGTATGGTGTGTATTCCTGTTCAGCTTTTTTATACTGCTCTGCGTCATTTGCTTTGTGGTACTGATCCGCCGGAAGCTGGTAAAATTCTCCGATGCCTTTTGCGTTATGCTGGACGATATGCTGTCTGGGGCTGAGCAGCCACGGCAGAGCGTAGAAGAAGAAAGTCTGTTTTATAAAATAGGCTTCCGTCTTGACCGATTATATGAAGTCATGCAGGAAAATAAAAATAACATCGCAAAAGAGCGGGCCGACCTGCAGGAGTTGATTTCCGACATCTCCCACCAGGTAAAAACACCGATTGCAAACCTGAAAATGATTAACAGCACCCTGATAGACCAGGAGGTGCCGGTACAGAAGCAAAAGGAATTTCTGGCGGCGCAGACCAGCCAGCTTGATAAACTGGACTTTCTTATGCAGGCCATGATAAAGACTTCCCGGCTGGAAACGGGCGTTATCTCTTTGGAGAAGAAGGAGCAGCCAATCTATGACACCCTCGCCGCCGCATTGGGCGGCATTCTGTTGAATGCCGAAAAGAAGCAGATCGATGTTCAAGTAGACTGCCCGGAGCATTTGGAGGTGTGCCATGACCGGAAGTGGACAAGCGAAGCGCTATTTAACATTCTGGATAATGCTGTGAAGTACACACCAGAGGGCGGCGAAATCCAAGTGCGTGTAGAGTGCTGGGAAATGTATTTGAAGATTGACATTGCTGACACCGGCATTGGGATTCCAGAGCGGCACCAGGGAACGATCTTCAAACGGTTTTACCGGGAGGACGTCGTACATGATGTAGACGGGATCGGGATTGGGCTGTATCTGGCCCGTGAGATTATCTCCTTGCAGGGCGGCTATATCCGGGTGGCTTCGGAGACTGGGAAAGGTTCTGTCTTTTCCGTTTTCCTGCTCCGAAAGTAAGCCAGGAGCACCAGTATTTGAAATGTCACAGGATTGTGACATTTGGGGCCGGATTTTGCTGAAATTTTTGGTGGCTCGTGACATTTCTGCGAGGTTTGACCGTTACAATGGGTTTATCAAAAAGAAAGGATGGTGTTCTTTATGAGCATTTTGCAAACAACTGACCTCAAAAAATACTATGGTACAGAGCCGAACATCACGAAGGCCTTGGACGGTGTGACCCTCTCCATTGAGCAGGGAGAATTTGTCGCCATCGTCGGCACTTCCGGCAGCGGCAAATCCACATTACTGAATATGATTGGCGGGCTGGATGTGCCGACTTCTGGCAAAGTGATTGTAGACGGAAAAGAACTATCTGCATTAAACGATGAACAGCTCACCATTTTCCGCCGGAGAAAAATCGGCTTTATCTTCCAGAATTACAATCTCGTTCCGATGCTGAATGTTTACGAGAATATTGTGCTGCCCGTGGAACTGGATGGCGATAAGGCAGATAAAAAATTTATGGATGAAGTGGTACGGATGCTGGCGTTGGAGGATAAGCTGAACAATCTGCCGAATAACCTTTCCGGCGGCCAGCAGCAGCGCGTCGCTATCGCCCGTGCCCTGATTTCCAAACCTGCTATTGTCCTTGCTGATGAACCCACCGGAAACCTGGACAGCCGAACCAGCAGCGATGTATTGGGACTTTTGAAAGTTACCAGCCAGAAATTCCATCAAACCCTCGTGATGATTACCCACAACAGCGAGATTGCCCAGCTTGCTGACCGTATCATTCGGATCGAAGATGGCAGGATTGTGCTGTAAAGGAGGCAGGACTATGAATGACATTTTATTCGGCAATAACAATAAAGCAATCATCAAAAAACTGGCAAACCGCAGCTTCCGCAGCAACAGGATGCGAAATGTGATTGCAGTAATTGCGATTGCCCTGACAACCTTTCTCTTTACATCTGTCTTAACCATCGGTATGGGAACCAAAGGCACATTGGAATACAGTATGGCAAAGATGATGGGGTCCTCGGCGGATGTGCTGGTTCAGGGGCTTTCTGAGGAACAGTTGCAGCAGTTAAAAGAGAACTCTATGTTTGAAAAAGTAGGCCGCTGGATACCCATAGAGATCATGACTAACACCAACCGACGTGTTACAGAGGTTGATTATGCCGATCAGAACCAACTGGAACTTCGGCTTTTGACACCTCATACGGGCTCCACACCACAAAAAGCAAATGAGGTGTTGGTATCTGCCAACATACTGAAGGATCTGAATATCGAAGAAAAAGTCGGTGCAGAAATTCCTGTTGAATTCAAAAATCAAGGACAGCTTTACCATTTTGATATGGTCGTATGCGGTATTTATGACACGCCAAATGAAAAATCAGAATCGGTTATTGTTTCTGAAGCGTTTATTGAAGAAAATCAGGATTTGATGAATGCCGTTGCCGGGGAGCGTGCCGGCTGTGGTATTTATGCGGCCGATGTGGTAATGCGGGACAACTACATGGCAAAGGAGCGTATTTCAGAGTTTGTCCGTAGTATCGGAGGAAACCCGGATGACGCAAGCGCTGATAACGCTGTGCGTGTTGCGCCTAATCCTATCATGTCTAATGACGGCAATCTGGTGATCTGGCTGGCGGCCGCCGTATTTGGTGTCCTGTTTATGTTCTGTGGGTACCTGCTGATCTACAATGTATTTGAAATTGCTGTAACCAACGATGTTCGACAGTATGGTTTGCTGCGGACGGTTGGAACGACCTCCCGTCAGGTAAAGCATTTGGTCAACCGGCAGGCACTGTATCTATTCCTAATTGGTACACCATTTGGGCTGTTTTGGGGCATATTGCTTGGACGCGGCATTTTGCCCGCCGCAATTCAGACATTTGCTGTTGATTATAGCGGTGGAAACATTGAGGTTAGATCGCTTCCATATCTTGCTATTATTGCAGGCGCAATCCTGTTTTCAGGGCTTACCGTTTATATTAGCACCAGAAAGCCAGTAAAAAAAGCATCCCGTGTGTCACCTATAGAAGCAATCCGCTATGTAGAACAGGATGCTTTTTCTGTAAAACAGAAAAAGACAGACACCGGCGCAGTCATTCCCCGCATGGCGAAAGCCAATCTCCAGCGCAACAAACGCAGGACAGTTTTTATTGTGATTTCCCTAACCTTGAGTATTGTGCTTCTAAACTCGGTGTTTGTATTCAGTGGCAGCTTTGATGAAGGTACTTATATTGAAAAACAAACCCGAAGTAATTTTGTGGTTTACAATCCAGGTATTCAGGCAGCTTTTGGAGGTGAATTTGGGCACGAGAGCGCCCTTTCGGAAAAAGCAATAGAAGAAATTGAACAGCAGCCAGGAGTAATGAATGAAGTCCGTCTGTACCGCAATACTTTTGAGGACGACCATATCGCCTGTGATTGGGGTGATTCTTACTCGATTGATAATACAGATAAATATGCCTATCTGCTCCCTGATTCGTTAAATTTAGGATGGGGCAAGGATAAAAGTTATGCTGCGTTGACTACGGATAACCTGCCCCTGGGAAATGTGTTTGGCTTCTCTGAAAACCTCTTAAATAAAATGGATATGATAGAGGGAGAATCGGATCTGTCCGTTCTGAAAGACAAGCTGTGGAACGGCAATTATGTGATCCTGGTCGGCAAATATGATGACAGGGGAAACTTGAAGGGTGGTTTAGATAATCCTGCTTTTGCTGGGTTATCGGTTGGCGATATCATTCAGTTCTATGAAAATGGAACGCCGACGGAGGAATTTACTGTTGCAGCAAAAGCAGCGGTGACGGACAGTGAAATGACTTTGACCGGAGGCGGAGCCAATATCGCAACAGACATTGGCGGTCTGAATATCTATATGTCGGAAAAGAAGTTCAAAGAGATTTATGAATCCCCTACCTTGTACGGCTTTCTCTTTGATGTGGAGGCAAAGTACCAGCAGAAGATGGAAAACCATCTGGCGCAGGATACTGATATTGCCTATACGTCTATCTCGACACTGAAATCCAATGTTTCTGGCGTTAAAAATGTAGTTCTTCTGGTCGGCGGAGTGATTGGAGCCGTATTTGCCCTGGTGGGTCTGCTCAACTTCATTAATCTGGTAATGACCAACATCATTACCCGCCGTCATGAGTTTGCCACAATGCAGAGCATCGGCATGACAGACAACCAGCTCCGTAAGATGATGATCACCGAGAGTTTTTCCTATGTGCTGTTGGCAGGGATTGTCGGTACACTGACTGCGGGGGCGCTTGGCATAACATTGATAAGGGTCTTTATAGAGCAAGGCCCAACCAGCCTGATGATGTCATTCCAGATGACCTTGTTCCCGGCGCTGATAATGTTGGTTCTCTTTTTAGCTCTTGCGTTTATTGTCCCGATTGTTGCGCTCCGCTTCTTCAATAACCGAAGTGTTGTAGAGCGTCTGCGGGTGAATGAATAGTAAGAAGGCAGGGAATTATGTTTGTCGTATCTGCCATCTGTCTGATACATTACAGGAAAAAATATTCTTATTAAACAAGAAACTGTTTCCGTATTATAAGGGGATATGTTTTTATATAGTCAAGCTAACAGTGACGAATGACAACTTTATTCAGTCGAAATGAAAGCACAAATACCTACACTGATGGAGGTGACGACATGGGAAATTAGCTGTATTTGATATATCTGAACCGGGCGGCATAATTGCAGAAAAGCTGCTCATGTTATTAAGCGCCCGTCAGCGTCAGGAGTTAGTAAATTATCTTCTCGATTCTCAAAAGCAACAGAATAATCCCGTGTACAGCCCATTTGCCATTTCCGAAACTAATAAGGGGCAGATAACCATTGATGAACCGTTTACAGAGATTCACATAGGGGATTTATATTTCTGCCAGGAGCAACGGCTTGTATGTATTGGTGAGCAGATAATAAAATTAACCGCTAAGGAATTTGACATCTTTGCTTTGTTAATTACTCACCCGAAGCGGGTATTTACTTATGAACTGATTATGGAATTGGTCTGGAATGAGGATTATTCGCCCTATTCCCGAAAAGCAGTCAATAACCATGTGAGTAATCTGCGGAGGAAACTGAAAACTACATCTGATTCCCCGGACTACATCAAAAGTATTGTCAGCGTTGGTTATAAATTTGAAGCGCCATAGAAAAGGTCACAGGGTAAGATTCTGCTTTCCTTGTGGCCTTTATTAGATACGGTAAGTAATAAAGAAACATTAAGGCGGCTTTACAGTTTGTGACGCAAGAGAAAATTATCCCAAGTGTTTCTTTAAGAAATGCCTCTGTCGCTGGTTTCTATGAAATATTCGGGATAATCTGACTTTCGGTATAACCGGTAGTTTTGAGAACCTTTGTTTGGGATTTGTTCACAACGATGCCATTGCTATTATTCGGTTGACCGACTATAATGGAGATATAATTTTCAGGAGGTTGGTTATGTTTGAATATATGACAGTACAAGAAGCTGCAAAGAAATGGGATTTATCTGAACGTCGAGTGCAGAAATTATGTGCAGAAAATCGGATTGATGGAGTGGTCCATCTCAGCCGGGTATGGCTCATTCCCAAAGACGCACATAAACCGGCAGACAGTCGCAAAAAAGAAAATAGAATTTTTCGCTCATTGTAATAGTTTTCGGACATTTGCCTGTTATACTATCTGCAAATAGCAAAGGAAGTGAGGATATGAAGCAGATTTTAATTGTCGAGGACGACAGTTTTTTGAATAAGATGTTAGCCTATAACCTGACCGCAGACGGTTACGGTGTGACTTCTGCTCTAAATGCCAGAACCGCAGCCGAAGTCCTGCGACAGCGTGAGCTTGATTTGGTGCTGCTGGACATCAACCTGCCGGATGGGAACGGTTTTGAGTTGTGCAAGCTGATAAAACCCCAGTACCCGGACACCATTGTCATTTTTCTGACCGCCAACGATCAGGAGAGCGACCAGATACGAGGTTATGAGGTAGGCGCGGTGGACTACATCACAAAGCCTTTCGTGATTGGGGCTTTGCAGCGAAAAATCAAAGCTATGTTTGCTATGCTGGAACATCACAAACCGGCTAAGGATATTTACAACGATGGGCGGCTGTTTCTGGATTTTTCAGAACAGATAGCTTCTCTAAATGGTAAGCCCCTGCCCCTATCCCCGATGGAGTACAAAATGCTGAACCTGTTCCGCAAAAATCCAAAGCAAGTGTTGACCCGTGGGCAACTTTTGGAAAAACTGTGGGATATAGACGAGAAGTTTGTGGACGAACACACCCTGACAACCTCCATCAGCCGGATTCGCAGCAAGATTGAATCCGATGGCGGCGCACCCTACATCAAGACCGTTTACGGTATGGGCTATCAATGGACGGGAGGCGAGGCAAAATGAAGTTTAGGAACCTCTCGGTAAAGCGGCTGTTTGGCCGGGTGGCGCTGGGGCTTGTCCTCTCCATGTCCGGGATCACCATAGCCCTGTTTCTTGTGACAAAACAGACGGCGGCGCTGCTGACAGGCGGGGCGCTGCTGCTATGCGCCCTTGTGGGGATTTTTGTACTGACGCAGGCGTTTGGAAAGCGGCTGTCGCAGTTTACCACTGACCTGTGCCAGACCTTAGACCACATGATCGCCGGGAATGAAGCGCCCCAGCGGCCAGAGGACAGCGAAACCCAGCTTGCCAGAATTGGACACCGGCTGGCAAGGCTTTACCAGATCATGCAGGAGAACCGCCGCCGGGTGGACGAGGAACGGCAGGAGTTGCAGACCCTTGTATCAGATATTTCCCATCAGGTGAAAACGCCGGTAAGCAATCTGAAAATGGCGACGGACACCCTGTTGGAAAAGCCCATGACCGAGGCGGAGCGCACCGACTTTATCCGGGGAATCCGCAGCCAGACGGATAAGCTGGACTTTCTCTTTCAGGCCCTTGTGAAAACCTCCCGGCTGGAAACGGGCGCGATCCAGTTGGATAAGAAGCCGGGCCGCCTCTTTGATACCGTGGCACAGGCCATGAGTGGGATCGTATATGCAGCGGAGAAAAAGGAAATCGCCGTGTCCGTGGACTGCCCGGAGGATTTGACAGTTTCCCATGACAGCAAGTGGACAGCCGAAGCTCTTTTTAATTTACTGGACAATGCGGTGAAGTACACCCCGGCGGGCGGAAAAATCGCTGTGTCGGCGGTGCAATGGGAAATGTATGTAGAAATCAAAGTGGTCGACACCGGCAAGGGCATTTCCGAAAGCAATCAAGCCGCCATCTTCCGGCGCTTCTACCGGGAAGAAGAAGTACACGATCAGCAGGGCGTGGGTATTGGTTTGTATCTGGCACGCGAAATCATAACAATGCAAGGTGGTTATATCAAAGTGGTTTCGGAACCAGGACATGGTTCTGAATTTTCTATCATGCTTCCTGCAAAATAGAATGCGGCGGACGGCCATTTCCGGCTGCCACCGTAAATTTTTTTGAAATGTCCGAGCGTTGTAACATTTCACCCCGATTTTCGATGAAATTTTTTGGCCGCTGTAACATTTCGCGGACATTTGGGTTTTATAATACCCTTATCAACAGGCAGGAAGCCTTGAAAGGAGCTTTGAATATGAACGTTATGCAGACGATTGACTTGAAAAAGTATTATGGCACAAAACCAAACATCACCCGCGCCTTGGACGGCGTAAACTTCTCCGTAGACGAGGGCGAATTTGTGGCCGTTGTCGGAACATCCGGCAGCGGTAAATCCACCTTGCTTCACATGATGGGCGGGCTGGACACCCCTACTTCCGGCAATGTCATTGTCCGGGGTGAAGAACTGGCAAAGAAGAACGATGATCAGCTCACCATCTTCCGCCGCCGCAACATCGGCTTTATCTTCCAGAACTATAACCTTGTCCCCATTCTGAACGTCTATGAAAACATTGTCCTGCCTGTGGAGCTGGACGGCGATACGGTAGCTCAGAGATTCATGGACGAGATCGTGGGTATGCTGGCCTTAGAGGACAAGTTAAAAAATATGCCTAACAACCTCTCCGGCGGGCAGCAGCAGCGTGTGGCTATCGCCCGCGCCCTGATTACCAAACCCGCTATCGTTCTTGCAGACGAGCCTACGGGTAACTTGGACAGCAAGACAAGCGCCGATGTACTGGGTCTGCTGAAACGTACCAGCATGGAGTTTCATCAAACTATCGTAATGATTACCCACAACAACGAGATCGCCCAGCTTGCCGACCGCATTGTACGGATTGAGGACGGCAAAATTGTGGAATAAGGGGGTGACGGACTATGACTTGGCCTTTTGAAAATGATACCAGCGCCATTGTAAAGAAACTGGCAAGGCGCAGCTTCCAGCATGAACGGCAACGAAATTTGTTTGCTATTGTTGCTTTAGCACTAACCTCGTTTATGATAACCGCAACATTCAGCATTGGATTTAGCTACTTTGAAACCTACCAAATGCAGCAAACTCGGCTAATGGGTACTACTGCTGATGTCGGGATTACAAATGTAACGGAAGATCAGTTAGTTGAAATCGCAAAATCAAGCCTTGTCCTTGACGTGGGCATACAGCAGCGTTTAGGCAGCGTTGATACAGAACACCTGCAAAGTGCAAGATTAGGTATGGTATGGATAGACGATACAGAGTGGGAAGCCCACCGTCTGCCTACTATATCAGGTGTTGTAGGAAATTACCCGTCAAGCAAAAATGAAGTTATGCTGCCTACATGGGCGCTTGAACAGATGGGCATTTCTGATCCGCAAATAGGAATGGAAATTGCATTATCGTACCAAATCGGCAATAGCTACGATTATATTACCGATACTTTTTCGCTGTCAGGATATTATACAGACTACATTTCAACACGCACAAATAATCGTGGCTATGTTTATGTTTCAGCCGCTTTTAAGGATAGTCTAAATGTATCGCTGGACAATAGCGTTACCGCTATGCTCCGTTTCCAAGGTAATGATGATGTTGACAAAAACTGTGAGAGATTACAGCGCAAGATTGCCTTTACAGAAAAGCAAACATTTGAAATTGTACCATTAGGACAAGCAAATGGTGGGTCTATTGTTTTAGCTGTGATAGTTTTAGCAGTTTTTATTTCCTTTAGCGGCTACCTACTGATTTACAATATTCTCTATATCTCTGTCGCAAAAGATGTGCAATTTTACGGTCGCCTTAAAACGATTGGAACGACCAAGAAGCAAATCAAGAAAATAATTTATAAACAGGCCACAAAAATCTCTTGTATCGGTATTCCGATTGGCCTGTTGCTCGGCGCAGTTGTTTCTTTTGGTGTTGTTCCCTATTTTTTGAATATGATGTATTCAACAAACTCTGATGTAGGAACAAAAGTATCTTTTTCACCGCTTATCTTTATCGGAGCAGCTATATTCACGTTCATAACAGCTATGATTGCAAGCATGAAACCCGCCAAAATTGCCGGAGGCGTTTCACCAATAGCGGCACTTCGATATACAGCGGCCAGCACAAAGACCAGTATCAAAAATTGCGGCAAAATGAAGCTATCCAGAATGGCGTGGAACAATGTCTTTCGGAATGTTAAGAGTACCACCCTTGTTTTCGTGTCGCTGTTTTTCGGACTTTCTTTGTTCCTGGTCGTCACAGGGCTATTACATGGTTTAAGCCCGGAGAATTACGTGAGCCAATGGGGAGTGAGTGATTTTGCACTCACATACAGTATCCACGAAAATGAAGATTTAATTCCCAGTGAAATGGCTTCAGAAATCAGTCAGATTGACGGCATTGATAATTTGCGGCTGACCTATGCGCCTTATCCTCAAGTAACAGCAGAAGTTTTATACGATGATACCGTATTTCACGACTTCCTTATGTCGTTAGACGGAGTAAGCGACATTGATTTTTCTGATCCGGCAGAGTTAGAAAATTATCAGCAAAACTTTTTCAGCGGGATTTTTGGAATTGATAGCGCATATTTAGAAGAAATCAATAAAACCTTAAACACGCCTGTTGATATGTCTGCCTTTGAACAAGGAAATGTTGTGCTGCTGTCCCAAACGGTAGAGGGGCTTATTCAACCGGGACAGGAAATAACGATACAGACACAGAATGGACAACATTCCTTTGTTGTAGCAAATGGTTTTTTGGACGATGGCTTTCGAGCGGGGGGCGGCAATGAGCGTGGGACGGCACCTGATTTGTATATCAGTCAAGCGGCTTTGCAAGAGCTTTTCCCGCAGTATAGAATATTCCGGGTTGCCTTTGATACTGATGGGCAACAGGACGAAAATATACTGCAAGAATTGAAGCTAATCACCGCATCGCACTCTAATATTGATATTATATCCCGATATGAACGGCGAGAAGAAATACGGGATTATCTCGTTACAGCAAATGTTTTAGGAACAGGACTGTCCGTAATCTTGTTGCTGGTTGGGGTAATGAATTTCATCAATACAATGGTTGTCAATGTAAACACACGGCGCTATGAATTAGCTATCCTTGAAAGTGTTGGAATGACAAAGCGGCAAATCAAGCGGATGTTATCTATGGAGGGTTGCTACTATTGGGGCGTTTCTATTTTCCTTGTGGCAACTGTTGGAACGGCAATCTTCATCGTGCTATATGTAATATTTAGCAAAGAGGCCTCTTACGCTGTTTTCTCCTATCCTTTTATCCCGCTGATATTAGTAGCTGGACTGGTGCTACTTATCTGTCTTGTTGTGCCTATATGGGCATACATAACCGACACTAAACTATCGGTTGTGGAGCGATTGCGATTGACAGAGTAAGTTCGATTAAGCGGCAAAATATCGTTAGATTAAGGCGCAAGTCAGCTTTTTGTTCCCGACAATTACAATGAACCGGGGGTGTATAACTATGTCATTCAAGAAAAAATCCAGAATCATCGCATTGATTATGCTTGTTGTTGCAATCGCATTTTTTGCATTTACTATCTCTCATCCAACAGCAGGTTTCCCTTGGAGTAATGCCATAACATACTTCATTTATGCTGTTTACATTTTAATCATGGTGTTACTGTTTATAGCTCCTCATAAATGGGGAAAATGAATGCCACTGCGAATGAATATGCAAAGTGAAAGAAAGCACAAAAGTAAATTAGATGTTTAGTAAAATCAGTGGAGCGATTCATTAGCTGCTCCACTGATTTTTTGTTATTCCTTGATTAGATGTTTTGAAATGTCCGAGAATTGTAACGATTCAGCTTGCTTTTACCGGAAATTAGAGTCACCTCGGACATTTGTGTAATATTTGCAGTTCATACTTGTGGTAAATCAATATTGGGGGTGAGGACACATGAAAAGCTATTGAGAGTGTTGCCAGAATTGGTTGTAAATTTGAAGTATTCTAATAAAGACCACAAGGCAATTTTATTGTCTTGTGGTCTTTATCAGAATATGAGACTCTTTCATAAAATCCGTTCGAGACCGTGCTTACCTCAAAACACATTTTATATAAGCCTTACCAAAACTATGATGTTTCAGGAAAGAACATAGAATTTGCCCCTGTATAATCTCCCCAAAAGGAGGCTGATGAAGGATAAGCCTTCTGCGCTTCCTTTTCGGGGAGGGCTAATAAGTGCTGCCAAAGGGTAATATTCAACAAAATGGTTATTTTACATATAGGGCTTTATGCGCCGTAATCCATGTGGTATGGATTGCGGCGTTTTTAAGTCTGATCCCATTTGAGAAAATACATTATCATACATCTTCCTGCGCGCCCATTCTTTTATGGGCGCGTATTTCATATATAAGCGGCAGTTGCAATAAGGGTTCTCCGCGCTGCCGCTCCCCACCCTCTGATTTCGATTTTGCTTACCAATCTAAAAATCGAAATTGGAGGAATTACCCATGAAAGAAATTAACCTGCGGGATTATTACCCGTTTTATACGAAAGATACTGTTGTTGAAGTGCCTGACGAGGTGGCCGACCTGCTTCGGGAATATAAGCTGGCTGAAGCTGCCTATATTCTGCGTACATATCGGCACAAGGCATATTTTTCCCTGGACTACGATGCCAGCGTGGAGCGTGATGCGCTGGTGATCGTTCTGACACCGGCCGAAATGCTTGAACAGCAGGAGGAAAATGCCCGGCTGTATCAGGCGCTTGCTTCCCTGCCGGAGAAACAGCGAAACCGGATCACCTCGCATTTCCTGCTCGGCATGAGCCTTTCGGAAATTGCAAAGAGCGAGGGCTCCGGCGTCAGCTCTGTGCATGAAGGAATCCAGCGCGGACTTCGGCGTCTGAAAAAAGTTTTAGAAAAATTGGAAACAGACCCCGAAAATAATGCCCAAAAATGAAATGAATAATAGAGGGACATATTCGGCGGGACAAGCCTGACGGGTGTGGCCGTACAGCACATGCTCCGGCCCGCCCCAACTGAAATACTGTCATAACTGCCACGCCCCTCGCTTGCTCCTTGACAACCGAATATACGCTGTTACAGGTACTTCATTCTGTGTTCCGAGCGGCAGATGGGGCGGCGCGGCGACAGGCAGTCTAAGGAGGTGATGAATCCGGGCTGTCCGAGCGATAAACGCAACCCACGAAACCGGCTGTGGCAGGCAGGACGCGACGACGGCACAGATCACAATGGTACTTCTTCACGGCTCCCTAAGGACTTGGGGAGAGTTCCTGCGGCGTGCGCCAGCTCTGGCAAAGCGGCGGCGTATGCGGGGCTATGATGCGGTGACGCTATCCGCAGCCTGTAACAGCCCCGCCCTGGTAAATCAGGGCTTGCCGGGGGGCGTGGCAAATACGGCAGCTAATCGAAATCAGATACAATGGGCCGGGTCTGTGTCTGTATGGGCGCAGGTCCGACCTATTCATGTGGTTTTGATAACCAGGAATGTTCAGGAAGGAGTTGATATTATGGAACATGTAACTGCTGCTGGCGGAACCGGAACATTGGTAGATATTCGGGATGTTACGGTTGACAGGGAGCTTTCCCGTGAGGACCGGATTGCAGAATTTGTCCGTCAGATTAAAAACCCTTACCGCTTTAAGTGTGGGCGATTTACTGTCCACGCCAGTTTTGCCTCCGGCGGAGCCACCCTGGAGGAATGTATCAAAGGAATCCTCCGGTAAGCCGGATATTTTCCAGAAAGGGGCTGACTTTCCCGCGAAGTCGTGGTAGAATAAGAATCGGAAAAGGAATTGAATACGGCATAGCCACACTTCTTGAATTGCGGGGATTTTTCTGCGCAACGAAAGGAGTGTTTTTTATGCAGGTTTACAAAACGATTAAGTATATCCGTCTTTCTTATACGGATGACAAGTCAGTGGAAAGCGACAGCGTAGCCAACCAGCGGCGGCTGATTGATGACTACATTGCCCGGCACCCGGAGATTGAGGTTGTGGCGGAAAAGATTGACGATGGTTATAGCGGCGTTCTTTTTGATCGTCCGGCCTTTCAGGAAATGATGCGGATGATTGAGCAGGGAGAAGCCAACTGTGTGATTGTGAAGGACCTCTCCCGTCTGGGAAGGGAGTATATAGAGACTGGCCGTTATATGCGCCGGGTATTCCCGGCTTACGGCGTCCGGTTTATCGCCATCAATGACAATGTAGACACGGAAAATGACGCTGCCGATGACCTTACCGTCTCCGTCAAAAATATTATGAACGAGGCGTACAGCCGGGATATTTCCGTAAAGACCCGGAGCGCCCTGGATGTGAAACGCCGCAGCGGTGATTTTGTCGGAGCCTTTACCATTTACGGTTATGTGAAAACCGGCGACAAGCATAAGGGCCTGGAAGTTGACGAATATGCCGCGGGCGTGGTACGGGATATTTTCAGAAAGCGGCTGGAGGGGTTCAGCGCTTCCCATATCGCGGACGAACTGAACCGGATGGGCATACTCTCCCCTCTGGCTTATAAACGCAGCCACGGGATGCCCCATGCCAAAGGCGGCTATACGGACCGTAAGGACTGTAAATGGTCTGCGACTACGATTATCCGTATTTTGCAGGATGAAACCTACACCGGAACGCTGGTCCAGGGGAAACAGACGACGCCCCACTTCAAGCTGAAAGAGCGTGAGGACAAGCCTTCTTCCGAATGGATTCGTGTGGAGGGCGCCCATGAAGCAATTATCCAGAAACATGATTTTGACCTGGTGCAGAGGCTTCGCCGGATTGACACCCGGACTTCCCCAAAATCAGATAAGGTATATCTGTTCTCCGGCATTTTGATCTGTGGGTGCTGCGGCTGCCGTATGACCCGCAAGACGAACCGTTATAAGGATAAGGAATACCATTACTACTATTGTCCGACCGGTAAAAAGAACGGCTGCACTTCCTCCGTCATGCTAAAGGAAACGGACTTGATTGAGTGTGTGCAGGACAGTCTAAAGGGCCATATTGAAAATGTAGCTTCCCTGGATGCGCTGCTGTCCAGTATCAGCCAGGAGCGGATCAACCGGGAATTGGTTCAGGAATATACCGCGCAGATCAAGGCAAACGAAAGGCAGCGGGCGCAGATTGAGGGTTTCAAGACAAAGCTCTATGAAAACCTAGTAAGCGGGATTCTTACCAAAGAAGAATATCTTTCCTATAAGCGGAAATACAATGCCGACATTGAACTTCTGCAAAAAGCGATTGCAGAATGGGAAGAACGTCTGACGGATGTACTGGAGAACCACAGCGAGCGGAACCGCTGGATCAACCATTTTATGCAATTCTCAACGATGGAGGAAATTGACCGCCGTGCGGTCATGCAGCTTATCCGCAGTATTCGGGTGCTCGGCAAGGACGAATTACATATTGAATTCAACTACCAGGATGAATACAAAAAGGCCGTCGCACTGGCGGAGCAGATCGCGGAACAGGCCGCAGAAAGGAAGGTGAGCTAAATGGCAAGAAAAAGCAGGAAACAGACGGACGCTACTATGCCGGCGCCGTCCTTATATGTATATGTGGCGCTGTATATCCGGCTTTCTGTGGAGGATAACAAGAAACGCGGCTGTTCCGTGGAGAATCAAAAGCTGGTGCTGAATGATTATCTGGCGGATAAACCGGATTTTGTAGTTTATGACACATACATTGATAATGGCCTGACGGGTACGAATTTCCACCGTCCCGGATTCCAGCAGATGCTTTCGGATATTGAAGCAGGCCATATCAACTGTGTGATCGTCAAAGACCTGTCCAGGCTGGGGCGCAATTCTATTGATACCGGCTATTATATTGAGCAGTATTTTTACGCTCACAATGTCCGTTTTATTGCGGTCACAGATCAGTTTGACACGGCGGACCCCGGCAACCTTCACGGCGGCATTATGCTTCCCCTGAAGAATATGATAAACGAAGCCTATTCTCTGGATATTGGCAGGAAGATCAAGGCGCAGGCACGGCAGGCTATGAAAGACGGCGATTATATCGGAGGACGGGCGCCCTATGGCTACCGGAAAGCCCCGGATAACTGTCACAAGCTGCTGATTGACGAGGAAACGGCTCCGGTCGTGAAACAGATTTTTGACTGGGCTTATGAGCGTGTGGCGCTGAACCGCATCGTCCGTAATCTCAATGAAATGGGAATTGCGGCGCCAAGCCACTACAAGAAATCTACCGGCGAAATCACCAGCCCCGGCCTGATCGGCAGCGGAAAATGGCAGACCCGCACGGTAATGAAGATTCTGGAAAGCGAGGTTTATACCGGTGATTTGGTGCAGGGAAAAACAAAGACGGTGGACCACCAGCAGGTCAAGGCCGATGACGATAATCTGATTATTGCCCGACACACCCATGAGCCGATTATCAGCCACGAAGTTTTTGCGGCGGTACAGGAATACCGGAAACAGGTCTGTGAGGAAAGCAGGGCTGTTCCAAAGCGGCCCTATACTCCGAACATTTTCAAAGGGAAGGTGTTCTGCGCCGACTGTGGCAGGAGCCTCCACCGGCAGCGGGCGGAACGTAAGAAAGGCCCGGATATTTACTGGTTCCATTGTCTCACGAACAGCCGTGTAGCCAAAGATACCTGCAAAGGCGTGATGATGCAGGAGACAGAGCTGATTGCAACTGTCACCGCTATTTTAGAAAAAGAGCTTTCCGTTGCTTTGGGTATGTCTCTCCCTCTCTTTCAGTTGGAGGCAAGGCAGAAACAGAAAAAAGACAGTCTGAAATCCCAAGTGTCTGCCAAACGGCAGGATATAGAGAAACAGCGGCGTCTGATCCGCGGGCTGTATGAAAACTTCGTACAGGGCATTTTAACCAGCGAGGAATATTTTGAACTGAAAGCAGATTATGAGGAATCCATCACTGCTCTTTCCAATGATATTGAAACGCTTGAAAAAGGTATGGATGCCCTGGACGACCAGCTTGTACGCTACCGTGCAATGGAAAAAGACGCAAAATCACTGGCGCAGGACCATGTACTGACGGCGGAGCTGATTGACCGGCTGATTGACCGGATCGAGATCGACCACGAGCGGAATATCCGTGTTTCTTTCCGGTTTAAGAGCGAATTTCAGGGGGAGGCGGTAAAATGAAGCAGAAATATGTGATTGCCCTTTATATCCGCCTGTCTGTGGAGGACTTCAAGACGGAAAGTTTGAGTATTCCCAACCAAAAGCTGCTCCTTCGGGAAAAGGCCATGTCGCTGCAGGAATGGGATAACAGCGAAGTCCTGGAATTTGTTGATAACGGCCATACAGGAACCAACTTTGAACGTCCGGCAGTACAGGAGCTTTTGACAATGGTACAGGCCGGAAAGATTGACTGTATCATCGTGAAAGACCTTTCCCGATTTGGCCGCAACAGCATTGAGACCGGCTATTTCATTGAGCGGGTGTTTCCCCTCTACCATACCCGGTTTATCTCTGTGAGCGACGATTTTGACACCGCCAATTTCAAAGGAGATACCGGAGGGATCGACATAGCTTTTAAGTATCTTATCAGCGAGTGTTACAGCCGGGATATGTCCATGAAAACGAAAAGCGCTAAATACGCAAAAATGCGCCGGGGCGAGTACCAGAGTGTTATTTGCCCTTATGGCTACCGCAAGAGCATAGACGGGCGCATGGAGCCGGACGAGGACGTGGCGGGGATTGTCCGGCAGATATTTGAATGGGCGGCTGACGGCAATACAGCCGCAGAGATCACGAGGAAACTGTATGCCCTGAAGATTCCTACGCCCGGAGAATACCGGAGGGATAAAGGCAAGGATCACTACAATGTCTCCCGGACGCACGGCGTTTGGAGCAGTTCTACGGTCCTGCGTATGCTGGAGGACCAGCGGTATATCGGCACCTATGTGATCGGCAAGCGCAAGGTACAGGAGATTGGCAGCCGCCGCATGAAGCTAAAGGATGAAAGCGAGTGGTTCAAAATCCCAGACCATCACCCGGCAATCGTAAGCAAGGAACTGTTTGAGAAAGCCAATGCTTCAATTAAGCGGTTCTCCCTTCCAAATAAAAAGCGGCGTGACTACCTTCTCCGTGGAAAGGTATTCTGTGGATGCTGCGACCATGCCATGTCACTCAGAAATGATGTCTGGTTTTACTGCCGTCATTCCGAAGTGGCAGAAAATCTTCCTTGTCACGGGGTAAGGGTAAAAATGGTTGATCTGGAGCAGGCGATTTTTGAAATAATCCGGGCGCAGATGTGTCCAGCGCTGGGAATTGACAGCAGCAAAGACAAGCTGGATTTGCAGACGGTTCAGCAGGCCGAGCATGAAGATAAGCTGCGCTCTATCCAGGACAGCAAACGGCAGCTCTATGAACAGTATGCGCTTGGAGAGATTGACCTGGAAACCTACCGGGAGCGGAAAGCGGTATATGATGCGGAGCTGGTACAGGCAAAGAATGTCCATGCTGCTATTACCGCACAGACTAAACAGATACAAAGCGATTACGAGGCAAGGCTGAAACAGCGTGAAATCGTTCAGGAAGTAGGCAGCACCGACACTCTGACGCAAGCCCTGATTGACCGGCTTATCAGTAAGGTCTATATCTTTCCGGGAGACCGGATTGAGATTGAATATGTGACGCAGGATGTTTTTGGTGTTAAAGAAACGGAGGAATCAGACTATGAAGGCAGCATTTTATTATAGACAGGGCAGTAAAAGTTTTGGCTGCCTTTTACCTGATGAAAAAGAAAAATTGAAGGCTTTTCTTGATACTGAACAGAAACACAAGCCTGAAGAAAAGCAAAGAAATAATCGCCGATTAAACTTTGAAAAAGGATAAAATTTTTTTGTCGTGGGCTTGACATACGGGTGCCTTAAATCGTGTATGCGAATATAAGGCTCATTTGCCGCCGCTGAGCATCTTCTTATTGTGTTACTGATAAAAGTTTTTGTAAAGGGGAAAATGCGCTGGTGTGGTTGTATTCCGTATATTTTCCCAATGTACGCTTTTAACTCCTCCATAATAGCAGTCGGCATATTTACTGTACGGATTCCGTTTTCAGTCTTTGGTGGCGTATAGATATCTTTGCCGCCTTTCCGTTGCATGGACTTTGTGATGCTGATAGTATTTGCATTAAAGTCTAGGTCAGCAGGGTGCAGAGCGAGCAGCTCCCCGAAGCGTATACCTGAATAAAAAAGAATCTGAATAGCGGTATGAGCCATTGTATCGTTAATATATTGCAGGACATTTTGATACTGTTCCAATGTCCAGAACTTCATTGATCTTGTCCGTTTCCCCATATGTCCGGCTTTGTCACATGGATTTTGAGGAAGATTATAGTACTTTACTGCATAATTCATTATCGTTGTGAGTGTGTTCTGTATTCGGTCAAGATATGCGTCAGAATATCCGGCCTGTATGTGTGCGTTTTGCCAGTTCCTGATATCAACCGCCGTTATTTCATTTATTGGCTTGTCTTTAAAGTACGGAAGAATTCTGTTTTTGAAAATATTCTTTTTTCCGTAAACACTGTTTTCCCGTAGTCTGTGACTGATATCCTCTAAATATAAGTCATATAAAGACTGAAATGTCATATCAGGCGTTCCTTGCAGTTTTTCCAGGAATTGCCGCTCCCAGTCCTTAGCGTCTCGTTGCCGTACAAATCCCCTCTTTAATTTCTGCCTACGTTTTCCAGTGTAGTCTGTGTAATAGAATTTGCAATACCATGTACCTGTTTTTTCATCCTTGTAAGTTGGCATCTTTATCATTCTCCTTTTCTTGACCGGCCAGGGCGTGGATCAGGAGATGACATTGTGTGGTTATTTCTTGTCTTTGCGTTGGCTCTTAACAAACTCTGCAAACTTCTTAATTTGTTCCAGTTCTTCTTTTGTGTATTCATCACCGTCAAAGTGTGCGGCAACTGTGTCTATATTTTTGCTTTTGAAGTATTCTTTCATGGCTTCTGCATTCGTGATCGGGCCTTGTGGAGTATCCTTGAATTCGTAGTTATGTTGCATAAATTCACTTATAGTCATGTCGAGCCCATTGGCTATTTTATTTATTAGTTCAAGTTTTCCAGTGTCACTATCTCTCTTTATAAATGAATATAGCGTAGTAGGTGGGACCCCTATTAGATTTGCAAATTCTTTAACTGTAATGTTCTTTTCATGTAATAAATCTTTTAATCTTTTTCCGAGTGCCATGTTTTTCTCACCTCCAGTATTATTAAAACACGAAAACGAATATATGTAAACAACAATTACGAAAAAGAGTATTGACAAGAGTTACTAAAAGAAGTATTATGATAATGCGTAATACGAAAAATAGTAATACGAGAAAAAATAATGGGGAGGGGAGGTGATAAGAAATGAGAATCGACAACACAAAATTTGAAATCGCTTTGGCGAGAAGCGGCTTGACTATCGGACAGGCAGCGGAACGGGCAGGAATCAGCAGACAGCGTTTTTCCGTGATTCTGAACCAGAAGAATGCGACACCAAGAGCGGTAGGCAATATCGCTAGAGGTGTAGGCGTGGATGTAACTGAGATCATAGAAACAGAAGACCATTAACACACCGGCCAGGGCGTGGATCAGTGGATGAGGAAAGGAAGTGAACGGAATGAAGCTTACACCAATGAAAGCGATTCGGGCAAAGTGCCTTGATTGTTGCAACGGGCAGAGAAGTGAAGTCAGGCTTTGTGCGGCGAAAAGGTGTCCTCTTTACCCGTATAGGCACGGACATAGACCGAAAGACGATGAATTTACCATTAAAGAAGATTCGGATTAAAAACCCTTGCGTATAGCGGGAGTTTTTGGAGAGGAGATGTGATGATGACGAGACAGGTATTGACAGCGAAAGATATTTCGGAAATCTGCAATATATCCGAGAGCAAAAGCTATCAGGTAATTCGGCAACTCAATGAAGAATTGAAAAAAGCCGGCTATCTTACATTTCGTGGAAGAGTAAGCAGCGCTTTCTTCTATGAAAAAATGTACGGCATGAGGGAGAAGGACCATGAAAGCTCCTGATAATGTTTTCACTCAGTTTTGCACGGAACTGGAAGCAGCGAAGCAGTTCGGGAAGCTGGGAAAAAACACATTCAAGAAAATCCTTGGGTATGACATGACGTGGCCGGGATTTGCCGAGGATGCGCTCACACGTCTGGAAGAACTTGGATGCAGTCGGGCGCGGGAATATTATGAGGTTGTAAAATTAGAATGGCAGCAGGGACACGAGCAAC
The DNA here is from genome assembly GCF_001280875.1 of Sellimonas intestinalis. Classification (GTDB taxonomy): domain Bacteria; phylum Bacillota; class Clostridia; order Lachnospirales; family Lachnospiraceae; genus Sellimonas; species Sellimonas intestinalis. Next base: position 159,385 of record NZ_LGAJ01000007.1, read on the forward strand.
AGATGAAGAATGTTGCGGCGTGGTATGTAAAACAAAATTTCGATAGGCGGGAGGTGAGGGAGTCACGGAAGCGGCAAGAAGTGGAACAACTGAAAGCGGACTTACAGCAGAGGAGCGACAAAGAGCTATTGATCTTATTGCAGAGGCTGAGGAAGAGCGGAGAGTAGACGGTAATATAGTTTATGACAAAGGAAAGCCCAGGCAGCTCAAGAAGGCTCCGGAGATCGCTAAGGCCAGTAGCGTAATAATAAAAGAACCGGAATGGCTGGTACCGGGGTACATACCAAAGTACGGAATTACAACGATAGCAGGAGAAGGCGGTGTCGGTAAGACATCAATCTGGTGTTCTTTGGTAGCAAGCATTACGACAGGAAAACAATCTTTTCTTCTGGGAGGGCAAATTCCATTTAACGATAAGCCGGAGAACGTTCTTGTGTTATCTGCTGAGGATTCATGGTCTTATGTGTTAAGAGCGCGGTTGGAGGCCAACGGGGCAGATCTAGAGCGTATAAGTTACATATCTCCAGAAGATGACAGGTTCGTTGATCTGAATTTTGATGGGGATCTTCTACGGGATGTTATCGAGACTGTTCGACCAAGTGCTGTTATATTTGATCCACTGCAGGCTTTTGTTCCGCCTAATTTACGGATGGGAGACAGGAATGCAATGCGAAAGTGCTTTTCTCCGCTGATTGGATATGGCGAAAAGTACGGACTAACATCGATTATTATCGCCCATGCGAACAAACAGTCTGGCGTGTGGGGAAGAAAAAGAATCGCAGACAGTTCAGACATATGGGATTCTTCCAGATCGGTGCTAATGGTAGGCGCAACAAAAGATAGTGACGTCCGTTATATATCACATGAAAAATCAAATTGGGGAAAGTTGGAAAAAACCGTCTTGTATACCCTCGATAAATGCGTCCCGGTATTTAAGGCATACACTCCAAAGAAAGACCGAGAATTCATCCAAGAAGATTCACGGGAACGTAATATCCGGCCAGTGGTGGAAGATGCGAAGGATTTCATTATTGAAACGCTTACAGAGCATAAACAGATGGAAGTTTCGGAACTGGACGAGTTGGCGGCGGCTAACAGTATCAGTAAGAACGCTTTGAAAGATGCAAAAGCGGCACTCAAGAAAGAAGGGCTAACCAGAGTGTGGAATGTTGGATATGGAAAAACAAAAAAATTCGTTATGGAGCTTAAAGACGCTGAAAAATCCAACGAGTAAAGAGAAAATCCAGTATTTAAAAGGGGTTGCTTTATTTGAGGATAATCAACGAATAAACGAGAAAGACGCTTATTTACTGGTTGGCACCAACGAGTAAAGCAAGGCCAGTATTTACAAGGAATTGAGCTTTACCGGTGGAATTTCCAGGCGTATATAGGACGGTCAACGAGTAAGAAAGGAGAAGCAAAAAAATGACTAACGAAGAAATGATGAAGCAGGTTATTGAGGATGACAATAAAGAGTTTAAGAAGTATGCAGAGGATAAGCTGCGCAGAGTGGATATCCTGCGTGAGATGGGATACACGGCAGACCAAGCTATAAAACTTATGACATATTTCTGTTTGGAAGAGATTGTGAATGTTTTGGTATCGCCAGAAGCTGAGACAGTGGCCGAGTGCCTGGGCGCCCTTGCCGGGTGTGTATGCGAGGTTCCACTGACCACTTACGCTCCCGGATATACATTCTTCCGAATCGGCGGAAGCGTGGATACTGACACATTGTAACAAAAAGACCCCATAGGGAGCGGGAACTCCCCACAGGGCAGATGTATCTTTCACGGCTGCGGGGCTGTGGAAAGGATACAGGTACATAATAACAGAGATTCAGAGGAAAGGACAAGTGAAAATGAAAAAAGATATGAGTATATTGGAAATCAAGAGAGAGTTGGACATGAAGCCGTACTTAATGGAGTTCATGAAAGCGGTGATAGAGCTGAATGATGAGGAAAGGAAACAGCTTTTGACAATTATGCAGAAAGGGGAATAGTCGTGGTGAGAAAAAATTTGAATCAATTGCAAGCTGAGATAATCGGAGTATCTGCCATTGTGGCGGCTATCAGGGGACAATTTGATAGTGATAACGGGACGAAGTTATGTGATGAGTACATAGAAGCAGCGCTTTATGGCGTGGAAAACCATCTGGATCGAATTGTGGAAGATTTAGAGGAGTTGGACGAGCGGCTTGTGGAAAGGGGGTGATGGCGTGAGTGTGAAGGTTAAAGTGTCATATGAAAGTGGTAAGGATTTGGAAAGGTTAAAAAGAGAAGCTCCGTAGAATAACTACGGAGCTACCCATCGAGACAATTAACTCTCTGAACACATTACAATTAAAAAAATTATTAATTGTTACATGACAACTATAACATAAAAGCAAGGGGAGGACAAGAAGAAATGAAGAAAATTTTACATACCGTAAACGAAATCTTTCAAACGCTGGGCGCTTCGGCCGTGATCTTCGCCCTGCTGTTCTTTCTGACAGAATGGGACGTAGCGGCGATACTGGCAATATCCGGCATAATGGGCGGTGTTTTGACGGTGGTGATGGATGAGGAGGAAGCATGAGCGCAAGAATCACAATCAGTTATGAGACAGAGCAGGAGCTTAGGGAATTGACTAATATTCTGTCTCCTGTTATGAAAAAATGCAAGATTTCAAAACAAAATAACGGAGGATACCGGAAAGCGTATATTGAACTGAAAAACGTACTGGAAAGAAATAAAGTAAGTGAGAGTGGCCGGGAGACAGAGAAGATTTAGGGGCTTGGTGTTAGTGAAAATCCTTATGGATCTGAAAAATCAAATAATCTACTTGAACAATCCTGTGATTAATGTTATAATTGTTTTATAACTAATATATCATAGTACCGCACTCGTTAGAGTGTAAGCCAGTTTAATTGTTAATTCGTTCATAGGCGTGGGAATGACTTAAAGACAGAAATGTCTAAAAGTTGTTTCCACGCCTTTTCCTTTTGGCGTGAGAAATGGATATCGAAAAAAATCAAAATTGGAGGTAGAAAAAATGCAGTTGAAAATCAATGGTAAGGAGTATGAGTTTAAGTTTGGAATCGGTTTTGTCAATGAGATGGACAAGCGGGCATCTGTACAGGCAGAGAATGGCGTGAAGTTTGGTCTTGGTATCGAGGTACTTGTTGCGAAATTGAAAACGTGGGACGTTTTAGCGCTGTGTGATGCGCTGATTGCGGCAAATAAAACAGAGAATCCTAAGATCTCGGAAAAAGAACTGGAGACATATATTGAGGACGAAAATACAGATATTGACCAGTTGTTTGAAAGTGTGATTGAGGGTTTAAAAAAGTCAAATGTTACACGGAAGAAAGTACAGGCGCAGCTCCGGGAGATGGAGGAAGTACAGGGGGATCTAAAAGAATAACTTACGATGACATTCTTGTTCGTTGTATGCGGACATTGGGAATAGACGATTTTCTTACGATCAACCGGATGACAATACCAGAATTTGAACTTCGGATGAAAGCGGCAGAGCTAAAGCAGCTTGACCGGATCCATGAACTTCATATTCTTGCCTGGGCGATTAACCAGGCGAGGGCAACAAAGAGGAATGGTCGACCAGTGTTTAGGACGTTCCGAAGTTTCTTTGATTTCGAGAAGCAGGAGAAAAAAATTCTGGAATATGGGAAGAAGTCGGAACTGTTAAGCCGATACATCCAGAGGAAAAAGGAGTACATGAGCAGGAGGGAGGCGGAAAAACGTGGAGAGCTATAGCGTAAAAGCGATATTGTCAGTTTATGATAAGAGCTTCACATCTGGAATGAATAAAGCGTTATCAACGATCGAGAACGTGGTTAAGAGGACAAATAAGGCGGCCGGGTCCGTAAATAAACTGACAACGAGCTTCAAATCGACAGCGGCGGCTATCGGAGTGATGCAGGTCGCAAGTAAAGCGGTGGATATGTTGGCCGGATCTCTTGACGGGGCAATATCCAGATACGACACGTTGAACCGGTTCCCGAAAGTATTACAGCAGATTGGCTTCTCTGCTTCAGATAGCAAACAGTCTATCAAAGAATTGTCAAAGGGGATTCAGGGGCTTCCGACAACCTTAGATGACGTAGCGGCGACAACACAACGCATCGCCACAATGACAGGAGATCTAAAGAAGGCAACGAAAACAACACTTGCATTAAATGACGCATTTTTGGCAAGTGGAGCCAGTACAGAAGACGCATCCAGAGGGCTGACGCAGTATATTCAGATGCTTTCCAAGGGCACAGTCGATTTGCAGTCTTGGCGTTCTCTTCAAGAGACAATGGGGGTTGCGCTGAACGATGTAGCAAAGGCGTTTGGGTTCGCTGGAGCTTCTGCACAGAATGACTTGTATAAAGCGTTACAAGATGGGAGCATCACGTTCGACCAGTTTAATGACAAGCTTATAGAACTTGATGGCGGTGTAAATGGGTTTGCATCCAGAGCCAAAACAGCATCGGACGGTATTGCAACAGCGATGACAAATGTCCGGACGGCTGTGATAAGGGGAATGACTGGTATCATCGAGGCCATAGATAATGTACTTGCCAGCAACGGACTTCCAACGATTCAGACGAGCATAGAACGGATAGGAACTGCAGCAGAATCGGCCTTAGATGGTGTGAGCCAGTTTATCAGTCTTTTTCAGAAAACAGAAGATCCGGCAAAAAACCTCCAGAACATGCAGAAAGCAATAGAATCGATTGCGCCGATTATGGCAGTAGTGGGGGCTGGCGCTGGACTGGCGGGGATGCTTCCTGTTGTGGATGCAATAGGAGATGGATTTACGGAAGCTTCTCAAAAAGGCGAGCAAATGGCGGGATCCCTTACGAAGGCAAAGGACAAAGCACTGTTGTTCGGAAAAGCTTTGAAAGGCGGGGTAGATCCGGGGAGCGAAAGCTTTAAGAAGTTGAATTGGCAGTCTAAGTTATTTGTAGAACGTGTCACAGGAGTAAAGCAGATTTTAAAAGGGAGCTTTGACCCTGATTCTGCCGGGTTCTCCAAATTTAACAAGTCTTCAAAGGAGTTCCTGTTAAATCTGGACAGGATAAAAAAGAAGACAGTCGATACACGAACAACACTCAAGAATTTTTCAAAAACGGTTGGCGAGACAATCAAAGGTATTCCGGGAAAAGCGTGGAATATTTTACCTGATAATACGAAAGAAAAGCTAACAGAAGTCAGTGATATTATTTCAGGAACTGTAATTCAAGCACAGAATCAATTCTCTAAGCTTAGAAAATCCTTTACGGATGCTTTTTCAAAGGAATTCTCTAAGGGGAAAAGTAAAATTATACAGTTGGGCGATTCGCTAGGAGAGTTGTCATTTAAATTCGGAGCTATGACAGGGCGATTTTCTAAAGACGCACCTCTTGCATGGAAAGCTTTTGACGGATTAAAAACGAAATTAAATGGAATCCCACAAATGTTTGATGGAATTAAGTCAAAAGTGGAGACATTTATTCCAGTTTTTGAAAAGGTCGGTGCTGGAGTTGGGAAGGGGTTAAAACTCGGAGCAGAGACAGGAATGTCGGCTTTTAACAAGATGATTGCTGCTCTTGGTTCGGTATTTAAGGCAGCGATGCTTTCGGTTGGCCCTGCGGCCATTTTGGGGCTTGTAGTGGTAGGACTTGGACTTGTGAATCAAGAGTTTGGTACAGAGATCAATAAAATACTTACTATGGTTCAGAAGAAGGGGCCTGAGATCATCACAACGCTTGCAAATGGGATTGTGTCAAAGATCCCAGAGCTTGCAAATACGGGCTCGGTTCTGCTAAGTCAGATCCTTACTACAATAGCTGGATTACTGCCGTCCATTACTACAGCCGGATTAAATATACTAAATGCCTTGATTGGTGGTGTAACGTCTAACATGGATGTGATCTTGCAAGGGGTTATAAGCTTAATCGGAAGTATTGCAACATCGATTGTGCAACTAGCACCAAATATAATGATGGCAGGGCTTACGATCCTTCAATCATTGATTCAGGGAATCTTGAACAATATGCCGACCATCATACTCGGAATTCAAGGATTATTCGCACAGATCAGCACAGCGATTCAGACGTATTTGCCACTGATGATAACGAAGGGCACGGAGATACTACAAAATCTTGCGACTGGTATTTCTCAGATGCTTCCAGTTATTATAAGATCTGCAATCGAAACAGTTACGAAGTTTGTCTCTACACTTAGTTCTAATGCGGATAAAATACTATCTTCTGGAGTTGAAATTACTAAAACAGTAGTACAGGGAATCACAAAAAAATTGCCCGATATATTGAAGTCCGCAGTAAAACTGATTGTCACTATCGTTGAAGGAATTGGAAGCAATTTGCCACAAATACTTCAATCTGGTATAGAGATTATTGGTGAACTTATTGCAGGGCTTATTAAGGCAATTCCCGATCTTTTAGGGGCGGCTGTTGATTTGGTAGGACAATTAGGAAGGAAATTTCTTGATACAGATTGGGCTTCTGTTGGTAAAGATATTATATCGGGTATCGCAAAAGGAATTAGCGGAGCAGCAGAAGCGCTCTGGAGAGCTGCCAAAAGCGCCCTTGGAAGTTTTAAAGATAAAGTTTTAGGATTTTTCGGAATTCATTCCCCTTCCAGATGGGGTATTTATGTCGGAAAGATGGTCGACTACGGGGTCGTAAAAGGTCTTGATAAGTTTGGTGGGAAAATTGGACAGCAGGCACAGGGAATTAAAATGCTGATGGAAAGAGAATTGGACGATATGGCGCGCGGTACTTTTTCTTTCCACCCACAGCCGGAATTTGCTTACAGTAGCTCGTCAGTCGTTGAATATAGAGATAGACAGATAGGATCATCTGGCGGTGGAAACGGACGGATCTATCATATCGATAACACGATTGAGATAGACGGAAAACAGGTTGCAAAGTCTACCGCCGTATATACACAAAAAGAGCTAGAAAAACTTGAAAAACGAAATAACAGAAAACTAGGAATCAGATAGGAGGATATGAAAACATGCTGTTAGATGAAAAAGACACGGAAGTTATTAAGAAGATTATTCAGGAAGCATCAGAAGCGCAAAGAAAAGATTTTGTGGAAATGTTAAAAGGGGCCGTAAAAGATGGTGTGAATGAGAGCAAGAAGGAGCCGACAAAAGAGGGTATCCTTGCAATCAAGGATCCGTACGAACGGCAAAAAATGATTGCGAAACACATGGATTTATTCAGAAAATAGGAGGTACAGTATGCAGTCTATAAATGATGTGAAAGTTGGTAAGAAAAATGAGCGAATCGTTGTTTACCCAACAGAAATGTGCAAAGTACTTGTTGGAGGAACGAACTATATCGTCCCGTATAATGTGGCAAAACTGATTTCTGATCTTTCCGAGGAATTGGATCATGAACAGCGCAGAAGGAGAAAAGACAATGAAGAAATCATGTCATTCTTAAAAAAGCAGTGTTGGCATATTGCGTATGCTTTAGGAGGAGGGGACAAAGACAGCGTGGCGTATTACGGTGAAAATCTCTTGAGCCATTCCATTGATTTCAAAGTTCCTCTCCCGGCAGGGTATGAGTTTGACGATGGAACAAGAGAAGAAAGTTTTCAGAGTGTTGTGGCAAAACGAATTTTTGAGGCATTACACAGTGCAAGATCAGCAAGAGGAGAGATTATGAAAAGCCTAGATGGAAGTGTTCCATCTGACATCTGTTTATAATTTGTTGCTATGCCATAGATTACTAGAAAACTAGATTAATGGCACGATAATATGACGAGGGATGGTGCGGAGTTTGTCGAATGAAGAACTTGTGATTCTGATAAAAACGGGGAAAAACGAATCTAACAATATGCTTCGGCTCTGGGAACAGAATAGCGGATTGGCCTACAAGATCGCAAAGAAATATACAGGATTTGCGGAACTCTGTGACCTCATGCAGGAAGCATATCTGGGACTGTGTGAAGCTGTGAGATTCTTTGACTGTTCTAAAGGCTCCGCATTTGTAACATATCTCGGATATTGGATAAAAAACAAGATCATACGTTATATTGAAGAATGTTGCCAGACGGTCCGTCTTCCTTCGCATACCGCAGGCATGATCTTGAAATACCAGAAGGCAAGAACCGAGTATGAAAAACGCTTCGGGGAAGAGCCGTCAAAAGCGGAAATCTGCTCGATTCTTGGCATAGGGTATGAAAGATATGAGCAGTTGCAGAAAGATATTAGGATCGGGCAAATAGGGAGTCTGGATGCCCCTGTTGAGGGTGAAGAAGAACCTATGTCCATTCTTGATGTACTCTCCTCTTCTGAAGATTTAGAAGAGGATGTAATAAGGGCGGTTGATGCGGAACGAATGGCAAGAGAAGTGTGGATTGCTGTAGATGACCTTCCAGAGAAGCAGGCCGCGGCCATCCGTTTAAGGTTTCAAGATGGGATGACACTGAAAGAAGCAGGCAGCGTGATCGGAGTCAGTACAGACCGGGCAAGGCAGATACAGAACGAAGGAATCCGAAAATTACGTCAGAGATCCAGGCATTACCATTATCGGCGGTATTATGAAGAATATCTGTCTCCGGCTCCGATCCATCATGTAGGATTAAGCAGGTTTCGCCAGACATGGACAAGTGAGGTTGAACGGGAGGCGTTGGGCTATTGATGAAGAAGGAGTATTCGGACATTTCGGACACCCTAAAAAGGGGAAAGCGAAGAAGTAGTAAAAGATTTCTCGAACAGTACCGAAAAGCATGGCACATAGGCCTTTCAGCAGAAGTGCGGAATGGGAATGTGGAAAGCTCGATTTCGGCCATCCAAGAGCTTATGAAATACAATAAGGCATATGAGCAAAAAGGCAGCTTAAAACAGCTTTTGGAGGACGGCAGAAAGCTTTTAGAACAGCTTGAGGAAGAACGAAGATTCTCTGAGAACATAACGAGAGCAATCCGTGACATAATCGGGAAAGTGGAAGATCCAGAAGAAAGAGAAGTACTTTACTGTGTATATGTAACCTATATGGAACCTATGACATGGGAAAGAATAGCTGACCGGGTGGGATGCTCCAAAACTCGTGTTATGGAAATCCATAGCAACGCACTTGTGAGCCTATCAGACTTGATTCCATGAACAAGAGATCGACAAGGCTTTGTAGAAATGGCACCCTTAAAAACCCTAAGAATACTAAATAATACTAAAAAACAGATATATAGAAAACCTGTCAAAACCGTCTATTTCCACATATATAGCAGGGGTGTAAGTTTCGCCAGCGTACTTTTAAGTACACCGTAGATTAGAGAATGAAAACCTTAAAAAACCTAATGTTCTTGAGTATATAGCAGAGCGCCAAAACTTAGAAAAACTTAGTGTTTCCGTCTATATAGAAGAACTTGCCAAAACTTAACATTTTCTGCATATATAGCAGTACCCTAAAACTACCAAAACGGTACTTTTGAAATTCCAAAACATATAAATGTTGATTATTCAACACCGTACAAAAAAGTACGGGTTCAAATCGAAGATAAAGGGGCCGGCGAAATACAGCCCCCCGGCAGAACTCAGGATATGACAATCGCCCCGTTATTATTAATTTCGGAGGTTGTAGATGTACACCCTCCAGGGGCGTCCATTTCGTTCATCCCTCTATCTTCGTCCATGACATGATGCTATTGAGCATAGGCAATTTAATGACACGATTACGCACGCGAAGCACCGGAGTAAAGGTAGCAAAGTACGACCTTTGGCCTACCAGATCGGGGAGTTGCCGGGGTTCCTAATGTTACGGAAATAGTATATTGTACATGGTTTGTGCTTGTGGTAGTATATAGAAAGGAACAACTGCGTTGCAGGGTGGCTGACCTCTATTCTACATAGAATGGGGGTGGTGCTGATGGACAATAACAAGAATCATTTTGATTTCAAAGACCTTATGGCCTTTGGTATGTTCATTCTGTCACTGCTGACATTCATTTATTTGATTTGTCACTGATGATATAAGGCATAGAAAAAACCACCCCGAAACTTTGGCCGGTAGCAGGGTGGCAATTCTATGTGTCACTAATGTTTTAAGGTCAACCACTTTGTGGGCGGTTGTTCCTTTTTCTATTTACAATATAGCACATTGGTGGGTTATGTTCAAGGGAAATTAGAGGAAACCGTTGTGATTCCTGGTGATACTAAAACGATACTAATATTTTGCGTAAAGAGTGAAATAGAGCATATTTCTATTAGATTTAGGCTCTATAAGTACTGAAAACACTGAGAAAAGTACATGAAAAATCTATGCGTAAAGTGTTGCTACAATCATCGAGTAATTGCTAAAAGCAGATTTTATAGGACTTTCTGAAATTTCAGAAAGTCCTATTTTGCTAAAGTCATAATCTTGATTTCAATTAAATGACCCTTTTCTTTTCTGACTGTGGCAGATAAGAGTAAGTAGGGATAACTCTACCCGTATTCAATCGTTTGAAATCTTAATGAGGTTACTGGGTTATGGTCTTTTCCCCGTAAGTACATCATCATAAAATTTCTGCTTTGTGTCGATATATTCGATACTATTGTTTATTTCCTGCAATTTTTCCAATAATATCTTTTTTCTATGATGAAGCATTAGTTTTCTTTCGGGGATAGTTTTTTCCCCTTGCAGGCATAATGCTACATACTCTTTCATTTCCGCAATGCTCATACCACATTTTTTTAAGCAGGAAAGACTTTTTATCCATGCGATATCTTCATCATCAAAAACACGATAATTGTTACTGTTTCTCTTGACGTTTGGTACAAGTCCTTCGTTACAGTAAAATTTTAAGGTTTCATAAGGCATATTCGTTTCCTTACATACTGCTTTCATAGAATACATGTTTTCAACTCCTCAAATCTTTTCAGAAATTTCAAAAAATGCTTGACCGGTAGTTACTACCGAGTTTTACAATCTGATTGTATTCTGAAGAACACAAGATGTCAAGGAGGTTATGATTATGGAGTATATAACATTAAATAACGGAGTAAAAATGCCAAAACTCGGTTTTGGTGTATTCCAGATTGCAAAGGAAGATTGTGAAAGATGTGTGTTAGACGCTATAAAGGTAGGCTATCGTCATATCGACACAGCACAGTCTTATTTTAACGAAGAAGAAGTCGGAAACGCCATCAGCAAATGTGGATTGCCACGAAAAGATTTGTTTATCACAACGAAAGTATGGATTGACAATTATGGGTATGAACAAGCCAAAGAATCCGTCTTGAAATCTATGAAGAAGCTGAAAGTCGATTATCTTGATTTAGTCCTTTTACATCAGCCGTTTAGTGATTATTATGGTGCTTACAGAGCTTTACAGGAGTTATACAAAGAGGACAAAATCAGAGCTATAGGCGTAAGCAACTTTGCACCCGATAGGCTGACAGATATGATTGCTTTCAATGAGATACCGCCACAGGTTAATCAAGTAGAAGTCAATCCATTACATCAGCAGATACCAGCACAGGAAAACATGGTAAAACGTCATGTCCAAATGGAAGCGTGGGCACCGTTTGGCGAGGGAAAAAACAATATGTTCCATAATCCTGTATTGTTGAATATTGCTGAAATGTATCAGAAATCAACGGCACAGGTTATGTTACGCTGGCTCATGCAAAGGGATATTGTCGCTTTAGCGAAATCAACCCATATCGAGCGAATGAAAGAAAATATTGAAATTTTTGACTTTTTTCTTTCTGATGAAGATATGAAGAAAATTTCAGAATTAGATACCATGGAAAGTTTGTTTTTCGATCATCAGACACCGGAAACGGTTGATATGTTTGTTGGAATGGTTAGTGACAGAAAGGGGAAAATTTAATGCGAAAACGAATCAGCTTTTTATAGCTGTTCTTTGCTGTATTGGTCTTACAGCTTGCGGTACAGATAAAAGGGATAATACCGACACACTATCTTCCCAAAATGAACAGGCTATATCTGTTTCAAGATAAGAGGTGCTAAAGTTCGTACAGACCTTATGTTTTGTACAGGCTTTTTCCCGATTCTATAATTCAGTTCTTTTGCAGAAAGAGGGGATTATGAAGCTATCTTCTTTTGGGGAAGTCATCAAAGCAATGCAACTATAAAAATTTTATTTGCAGAAGATAAAAAACTATTGACGAACACATGTTCGACTGTTATAATACGAATTACAGAACAGATTTAACTGGCCAGAATCTGGTATCTGTAAGAGTTTCGGCAAAGCAGGATTTCAGCAGAGCGACTCTGTCGGGCAGCACAGAGCTGTATCAACGGTTTTCTTTCCCTTATCCGTGATGCTGATGATGATTTTGCGATTACCCGGAGGGTGAAGATAGGGATGAGTTTGATGTCAAATAAAGAGTTGAAAGTAAGCGCGCAGCAAACTGAGGATGCAGTCTGTTTATGGAATGCAGTATGTGAAATTACTGAGCGAGGAAACAATGCGGAGATTAAACGAAAGAAGGACGGGAGTTTTACCGTATATGAAGTCAAAAAGAAGATAGTGGCAGTTTGATAAATCGGTATCGAACGAAGGACTGATAGGAGTCAGAAATCAACAGAGTGAAGAATGTGGTTTCCGGCTCCTTTTTATGATCCGCAGGATTGGTAGTGTAACAGAGAAAAGAAAGGAAGGTGTGAAGATGGAAGCAGGGGAAGTAGTTCAATTAATGAAGTTAAACGATTTTACACAATTTAAGAATCAGGACGTCTTAACTATTATAAAAGGCTGCCACGAAAAAACAAGAAGTACTTTTTTCGGAGATGCCGGAAAAGTTGCAGATGTTGATAAAACGTGGGTGAAAGTAGCAATCAATCTTCTACTATTTGCGATCAGCCAGACAGGCAACAACATGTACGGCACGACAGAGGGAATCCGGGACATGAAATACAGGGATAAAGTCGGCAGGCTATTTGAAGGGAATACGTCGCTATGGAAAGATGTGTTTCAGAGATACTTGTCCCACATTGGTGTGAGTGTAAATGAACAGTTGATGGAGAGTTTTTATACAGAGACTTCCAAATTAAACTTTATCATGGGAATGAAAGAGCAGCAAATGGAGGAATGTATTGGACTTTGTTTTGCGCTTGTCCGAATTTACTATGAAAAAGCATTTTCTTTATATTGTCAGAAATGGGAGGATGTCTTAGGAAATGAAATCGTAAGTTCCTACACCGGTGAACAAACTCTATATGAATATGTAGAATCACCAGTTCTGGAAGATGCGGTGCGCCTTTACGTAGAAAATGCAATTCATACTGTTACAGACAGTAAAAACTGGGTTTCCCAGGAGAAAAGAAACCGGGGCATTGCCACAGCGACACACGATGTATTTGTCGTGCATGAGGTAAGAGAGGTCTATCATAGCGAGTATGATCAGGGGAGGGCCGTTTGGAGCTGGCTCCAGGATCAGGAAGTGAAAAGCTGTATCCCTGAAATGAAAAACATTCCGGATTGTCATATTCACAATCAGTCTTATGGAAACTGGTACGATGCTCCCCGCCCAAGTGGAGGGTGTGTGACAGGGGACACGAAAATTTGTCTGAGTGATGGAAGAGAGATTCCCATTTCGCAGATTCGAGAAGGTATGGAAGTGCTCAGTGAAAATGGAACGGTTTCTGTTACTTCGGATGAAAAAGTAATCAACAGGCATATAACCTGTCTATACGGGATCAATGATATTCCGCCGTTTATGTCTTTGGAACATGCTGTTTTGACGGAGGAGGGATGGAAAAGCCTTGACCCGGAAACGACGAACAGCATCAATTCTTTTTACCATGCGGCAAAATTGCAGGTAGGGGATGTCGTATATACGCTCAAGGGCAAGGAAATTGTAAGGAAAATAACGAAGCAGTATGCGGATATTCAAAGCAGGGAAACTTTTACCGGATATGATCTGCATTTCAGGCAGGGATACCAGTCCTATTATGCCAATGGAATTCTGGTGCTGTTGAATTATCCAGAGATCACGATTGCCAGAATAAAAAGGGTTCTGGACAGTATGAGTTTTCAAAAACAAAAGAGGTTCCGGCACATGATAGAGCAGAACTATGATATTTTCAGCGACATGTTTGGAGAATTATCTATGTCACAGTTACAAGAGGAGGTTTTGAAATGAAAATTAAAAAAGTATTGACCCAGCAGTTAAATGTCCTTTCTCTTCCTGAAATCAGGATAGAGGCAAAAAGTAATGATATGGGGCTGGAAAGAAAGTATTCTATTCTGGGTGGGGTTTTATATATTGATGAAAAACCGGTTCATCATTATTTTTCAAAAAATATGTTCTTTTATGAAGATGGGGAGGAGCAGGGGAGCATTTTCCTTGCCCACCACGGTCTGACAGCAGATGTGATAATTAGAAAAAATGGAAAAACGACATTATGTAAAGCATCTTCCCTGCTCCATTATGAAATGACCTATCAGGCTGAGGGGAAAGAAAAGAAACTGGATGCGGCATTTGGTATGGGAATAGACAGTAGCAGGAAGTCTTATTTTTACTGTGGATTGAAACAGAACGGAGAAGAGATCATACCGGTTCCTTCTGGAGAAGAGGAGCAGAAAAACCAGGGAATCCTTTCGGTATCATACGATGAAAAAACAAGGAATCTCATCACCAACTGGAAGACCGACGCCTATGCGATTTTAAAGGATGATAAGGGGCAGCCTGTTTATCCGGAGTTTCATATCCTGTCAATAAAAATGATCTTTGATTCCTTGTACAGAACGTGCGAGGCCACCGTACAGGAGGGGGAACAGCATATTTGTTCCTACGAGGCTTCTGAGATTTCGGTTCACGACAGAGGAACAACCCCGGAGTGTTTTCAAGGAGATTATCGGATTGCCTATCGTACGGAGGAGACGGATACGGTCATTGAGTTGTATGATATAGACTGCATTGTGGAAGAGGATTCATCGGGCAGCCGAAAAAAATATTATTACTGTGGTATAAAATGGAACGGAGAGACGCTGATTCCTGTTCCGGAGACCCGGGAGGAAAGAAAATCCCAGAATTTCCTTGGAATGTTCAAGATGGGGACAGGATGGATGCTGCATCTGGATGGGATCCGTGTTAATGAATACCTTGAGAATCAGGCCGGTTCTAAAGAGAAGTTGTATATACATTCCATCACCCTTTCTGGTTCTCAGGGAAGTATTATAGAAAACAGAAGCAGGGAGGTTTCATATACTGCAAAGGGGAAACTTGTTGTGCCAAATGGATTGGATGAGGCAAGAAAGAGATTCAGACAGAACGCTGTGATTTCAGAGAGCCTGAAAGGCAGATGCAGGGAACTGCACATGGATAAAAAACCTCTAACATTGGAGCAGCTTTGCGGGATCAGACCGCCTTCCGTCATCATATCGACTCAGGACGAGCAGGGGAAAATCGTGGAAACGACATTCGATGGGCAGCAGTACTGTTCGTATAAAACATCAGAACTTCTTATGGATCTGGTTAATTATTATGGCGGAGATATCTCAAACTCAGATAAAAGTATGAAATTTGCGGATATTTTTGGGAAGACAACGGCCGCAAGCCTGGAAGCAATCAATCAGGTAAGCAGGAATATCATTACGGAAATTGAAGAGGCTGAAGATCCGGAGCATAAACTCAGGAAGGGGTATCTTCCTGAATTTCTACGGAAACTGGCTCCCATCATACTGACCAGTACACTTGCAAAAAGAACGGATGCGGAGATTATAAAAGGGTTTGGCGGAAGAGAAAAAGAGGATGAGGCTCTCATAAAATCGAGGTTCTACCTGTCTTACATTCCAGAGGAGGTGAAAGACGGGGACACGAGCAAGAAGGAAAATGATAACAAGAAGCAAGTGTTATCTTCACAGACGGAGTATCATCATCTGACGGCCATCATTGATAAGTACGTGTATTTGTCAATTAATCCGGACCTGAGAGATTATTTGGAGGATCCTACTACAAATTATGAGGGTCAGAAGGAAAATCAGACGGCCCGTGAGTATTGGGCAGAGCGGATGTACTATAATTATGTGGAGACAATACAGCTTCTACATCTGAATTACGCGATAGATCCAGCATGGGTAACAAATATTATCAAGGTACTGGGAATTCTGGATTCCGGAAACCATGACATAAAAGATAGTATCAATGGTACTGTTTTGACGGACTCCGATGGAAATGTTTTTCAGTCCTCCTACTCTCTGGCACTGTATGCCAAGCTTGCGGATTACAATATGATTCAGATGATTGACACGTTTAAAGGAGCGGAAGATTACGAGAATTATTGTAAGTTGTTAATAGCACTTTATGGAAGCTTTTATGATAAATTTAAAAATAAAGAGATTACCATCCCCAAAGATGTAGAAGAAGCAATGCAGAAGTTTTTAAAGGAATCAAAAGAGATCTTTGTACAATGGTCTGTTCTTCAGGCTCAGGAGTTAATGCAGTTTATGATAGCAGGTGGAAGCATGTCCTCCGCTCTCCTGACGTACAATCCCACAGTTCCTGCGGTTTCTAAGTTTTTCTCTGCTGTGAACATACTGGTTGGAGCAGCCTCGTTTGGAAATATTTTTATGAATTGGGATAATCTGACTACATTTCAGAAAGCAGAATCCATTTTGTCTGTGCTTCAGGCGGGATTTTCAATAGCCAGAAATTTTGTGCTGTGGAGAACGGTCAATACTATTTTTGATATGGCGGCATCTCCGGCTGAGAGGATGAATGCGTTTTACCGTTATCAGGTTGGAGGAGGAAGCTTTGATACATTGGAGAGTGTTTCCTTTCACAGTGGAGATTCCTTTGATCTGAAGAGTAATGTGGAGGAGAATGCGACAAGATACGCAAGAAAGGTAAACGAGGGAGAGTATTCAACAATGACGCTGGAAAAGAGCAGCCGGTGTTTTGTGGTGACAGAAGTTATTTTCCAGGCGTTTAATGTAGCTCTTATGGGAATTGCGTTTGTGGCTGAAATTATGGAACTAAATAAAATGTTCCAGAATCCGGGATCTTATTCCGATGTGGAGAAAGCGTTGTCTGTGATCAATACAATATTTACAGGGGTTGCGGTGGTTCTTGGAGTGGCAGAATTTGCTCTGGGCTTTACCGCTTTGTCCGGTTCCTTTGCCGTGGCGACAGTACTTCCGATTGTTAATACTGTATTAATGGGAGCAATGTTTGTCATTTCCATTGTGATGCTCATTATTCATAAAGATCCGGTGGCGCCGATTACACTGCTGATTCAAGAAAAGATTTCCGGTGCGGTTCAGGGGTTGGCGAAGCCAAGTCAGGAATGGATCGATGCTAATACACCAAAGCAATGTTTCCTGGGAGCGTAGGAGAAAGTGATTTTATATGAGTAATTCCAGTAAGGTGTTCTCCGTTTGACAAAGCCATGATACACTGCTAGAAAGGCTACAGCCTTTCTAGCAGAAGCGGATGTAAGGACAGCGATCGTCAAATGTGGCTAGCGGAATACCCAAAGGTTCTTAATCTGTCCGCTGATCCGATCATAGTCCCAAAGCTTTTCAGAGTTCTCCCTGCTGTTGGGATCGTTCACCTTGATTTGCCCGTCCTGATATGCGGTGAGGACAATGAAATGTCCGGTAGTGGTAAAGTCCCCAGGGCCTAACACGGCGACAATCGGGTTTCCAACCTGGAGATTATCTATGATACGTTGTTCATCCAGAGGAATTTCCGTAACGTCAAGTCCCAGGGAGGAGCCACCTTCGGAGAAGAGGGACCAGTAAGAACCGTTTCCATCCGAAGCGTAGCCGTGGGAGGCGGCAAATTCTGCCATCCATGCCGGAGTGCGGTCGGTATTCCCGGTGAGGTAGATAGTGACCATGGAAAGGCAGGTAGGTCCGCAGCCGCTGAGTCCGAAGAGATCCCCTGCGTACTGCTGATATCCCCAGCGCTGGTCCCATTGCATGAGAAGTGGGACAGTACTGGTATTGAGGTCACTTAAGTCAATGGGCGGGGTCTTGGATTTCTTCATCGGATACTCAAAGACGAAGTCTTTTGTCTCCAGGTTCCGGTCATACAGGTCGATCAGGGACTGGGGATAGTCGCTGATATCATATCCGTGGGAGGAGGCGTAGTGGCTGATTTCATCCCGCGCGGAGCCATGGAAGAGAGAAGAGATTGGAGAAATGACGTCAAGTCCCGCACCTGCTCTGTTCAGTATATAGGATGCCAAAGTGCATAGCAAAAGGATAAGACACAGCATCGGAAGAATAAAATGAAGCAGATGTCCGGTACGCTTTTTTCTTGATCGGCCGTGTTTTTGTTGTCGTGCATGTATGTTTCGATAGGTATTCATGGAAATTCACTCCTTTTTCTGTTACAATTTGTGAGTTTACAATCAAAAAGCGTGTCGGAAAATCGAAGCCGATTGTCCTGGCACGCTTTTACTATACCAAAAGGCAATAGAATGTTTTCTCGGATTTCGGAACAGAAATCCTCTTTTTCTCACACAAAATTCTAACGATTTCCTGATGAATACGGGAGATCCACCTGAAAAATTACGTGGTTGTCATGGCTTTCGGCAGAAATTTTACCACCATGAAGTTCGACGATCTCCTTGGCGATGGCAAGACCAAGGCCTGCACCACCGTTTCTGGAGGCTCTGGAAGAGTCCAGACGGAAGAATTGCTCGAAGATCCGTTCCAGTTTTTCCGGCGGAATGGTAGAGCCTTCGTTTTCCACGATCAAGGTCAGGATTCCCATATCCACATAGAGGCGGATCTTTATGACTGATTCCGGAAAGCTGTAGTTGACGGCATTTCTAAGCAGATTATCGAGGACACGCTGAAGCTTGTCTGGATCGCAGAGAAAATAGAGATCCGCAGGAACCTGGACGGATGTATCCAACTGTTTCTCCGCAAACATCGGGGCGAACTCGTATAATGTCTGTTCCAACATCCGTGTCAGATTGATCCGGCTCACATCCAGAGTCAGATGAGTCAGGTTGAACCGGGTGATGTCAAAAAATTCATTGATGAGATCTTCCAGACGTTCTGCTTTCTCCAGCGCAACGCCTAAGTATTTCTCCTGCAGGGCAGGGGAGATCTCCTTTTCATCGTGCAGCAGCGTCAAATATCCGATCACGGAAGTGAGAGGTGTTTTCAGATCATGGGCCAGATAGACTACCAGATCATTTTTGCGCTGTTCCGCCGCTTCGGCCGCTTTCTGACTTTCAATGAGATTCAGCCGTACCTCATTCATATGCAGAGCAGCTTCCCGTAAATCAGCCGACATGGTAACTGTATCTTCCTGGTGTTTCCAAAGGCTGTCTGAGGCAGTCAGAAGCTCATCCAGATAGGTGCAGGATCTGGACAAATACCGGTAGCCGCAAATAAGCGCTCCGGCCAACATATAAAAGATCAAAAAGATCACGTGAAACTGATTGATAAAAGTGGTAATCTGATAAAACCATTCATAACCGTACCAAATCTGCGTATGATAATACCAGTACACGAGAAGGAATAAAAAGCCGCCGATCCCTACATAGAGCAGGTAGGAGAAAAAGAAGCGGCGCAAAAGCTGTTTCCGCAGTTGTTCAGAAAGTTGATTGCCTGTCTGTTTATTCAATTTGATACCCCACTCCCCATACGGTCTTGATGTATTTAGGCCTGCGGCCGGAATCTTTCATCTTTTCCCGGAGCCGCCCGATGTGAGCCATAACCGTATTATTATTATCCAGAAATTTTTCTCCCCAGACCTGCTCAAACAGCTCTTCCGAGGATATGACCCGTCCTTTATTCTCGCACAGATACCACAAAATAGAGAACTCCCGCGGAGTCAATGAAAGCGTGCTTCCGTTGAGGGAACATTTGTGGGAATCCCGGTCAATGGTAAGTCCCCTGATGTCGATGCAGGAATCCCGCTCCGGCTCCGCGGCAGATGATGACTGGACGCCTGCCGGGAGCAGATGATTGTACCGTTCATATCTGCGAAGCTGTGTCTTGACTCGGGCTACCAGCTCCAGCGGATTAAAAGGCTTGGTAATGTAGTCGTCCGCGCCGATGGTAAGTCCCAGGATCTTGTCTGTGTCCTCGGTCCGGGCAGTCAGCATGATGACAGGATAAAAATGTTCCTTACGGATCTCCTGGCAGAGTTTGTAGCCGTCAATATCCGGAAGCATGACGTCCAGGACCGCCAAGGAGAGATCTTCCTTTTTGATACAATCCAGGGCATCTTGTCCGTTATAACATTTCAGAACTTCCATCCCTTCGTTGGAAAGATAGACTTCAACCAGATCAGCGATGGACTGTTCGTCGTCCACGATTAATATTTTCCTTTTCATAACATTTACATCTCCTGTGTTAAGTACTGTTAAAATCCTTGCACAAAATGAGACAACTGTCAAGTAGGCAGAGGGAAATACTGATTCCATAGAAAATGATAACGAAAACGAGAAAGTGGTACCTAAAACAGTGAAAAAACATAGTTGTTTTGCACAAAATATGAGGAATAAAATTGTGAAAAATCACGTTAATTAAGAAAAAGAGACTTTAGTCCTTTTGGGGAGGAGAATTTACGAGTAAGATGCAAGTAGAAGAAGTGTAGAGGGGACAAACAAGGCTTCTTGATCTGTCAAAAGGGCAGATGATCCGGCATAACAGGGAAAGTGAGGTAGGATGATGAAGTATTCAGAGGATGCGAGCAAGCAGTATCATATTCAGGTTGGGAAAGGGGATGTCGGACAATATGTGATTCTTCCGGGAGATCCGAAGCGGTGCGAAAAAATCGCGAAATATTTTGACGACGCCGTGTTGGTGGCGGACAGCCGGGAGTTTGTCACATACACAGGATATTTGGACGGCGTGAAAGTGAGTGTGACGTCTACGGGAATTGGGGGACCGTCCGCGGCTATTGCTATGGAAGAGCTGGCAATGTCCGGAGCGGATACCTTTCTTCGGATCGGAACCTGCGGCGGGATGCAGCTTGATATTAAAAGCGGAGATGTGGTGATCGCAAACGGCGCAATCAGAATGGAAGGGACGAGCCGGGAGTATGCGCCGGCGGAATTTCCAGCCGTGGCGGACGTTCATGTGACCTATGCGCTGATGCGGGCGGCTGAGGAGCTAAAGCAGACATACCATGTAGGAATCGTACAGTGCAAGGACTCTTTCTATGGACAACATTCCCCGGAACGGATGCCGGTGAGCTATGAGCTTTTAAATAAATGGGAGGCGTGGAAACGACTGGGATGTCTTGCTTCCGAAATGGAATCGGCAGCTCTTTTTGTAATAGCAAGCCACTTAAGAGTCCGGGCAGGGTCCTGTTTCCTTGTTATGGCAAACCAGGAGAGAGAAAAGGAAGGACTGGAAAATCCGGTTGTACATGATACGGATATGGCGATACGAGTGGCAATACAGGCAATTCGCAAGCTGATAAAAGAGGATAAACAGGCAGGAAAATAAGGAGGAAACGCTATGACAGAAAGAAAAATAAAAGAATTGATTGAGATCGCCATCGGGCAGCTTGCATATTCCTATACGCCGTATTCCCACTTTCGGGTGGGAGCCGCTTTGCTTGGAAAAAATGGAATGATCTATACCGGATGTAACATTGAAAATGCGGCGTATACTCCGACGAATTGTGCGGAACGAACCGCTTTGTTCAAGGCAGTCAGTGAGGGGGTACATGATTTTGAGGCAATCTGTATTGTAGGAGGACCGAATGGAAGGATCGAGGATTTCACACCTCCTTGCGGAGTATGCAGACAGGTGATGATGGAATTTTGCTTGCCAGAAGAGTTCCAAATTATATTGGCAAAGGGGACAGAAGACTATCGGATTTTTAAACTGAAAGATTTCATGCCAATGGGATTTGGACCTGGAAATCTGGAAGAAAGGCAGGAGAAGAATGAGACGGCAAAAACGGATATTTGTTATTGTAATTGATTCCCTGGGAATCGGCGTCATGCCGGACGGGGAGAGGTTTGGAGATATTGAAGTTAATACACTGGGGCATATTTCGGAATCAGTGGAAGATTTTCAGATTCCCACGCTTCAGAAACTGGGACTTGCGAATCTGACACCGCTTCGGCAGGTGCCGGAAGTGGCACGTCCTCTTGGCTATCAGGCGGTATTGAAAGAGAAAAGTAACGGAAAAGATACGATGACCGGACACTGGGAAATCATGGGGATTGAGACAAGAAAGCCGTTTAAGACTTTTACAGAACATGGATTTCCCAAGGAACTGATCGGAGAGCTGGAAAAAAGAACAGGACATAAAGTGATCGGAAACAAGAGTGCCAGCGGGACGGAGATCATCGAAGAGCTGGGTGAGGAGGAGATCGCAACCGGACATATGATCGTATACACATCGGCGGATTCGGTAATGCAGATCTGTGGAAATGAGGAGACATTCGGTCTTGAGGAGCTGTACCGCTGTTGTAAGATCGCAAGAGAACTTACTATGAGAGAAGAGTGGAGGGTCGGCCGGGTGATAGCAAGACCGTATATCGGAAAGAAGAAAGGCGAGTTCGAAAGGACAAGTAACCGACACGACTATGCGCTGAAACCTCCGATGCGGACAGCGCTTGACGTACTCCAAGATCATGGATTTGATGTGATCTCTGTAGGAAAGATCCGGGACATTTTTGACGGGGAGGGAATCACAAAAGCATATAAATCGAAGTCTTCCATTCACGGGATGGAGCAGACAAACGAGATCGCGGGGAAGGATTTCCACGGGCTGTGCTTTGTCAATCTGGTGGATTTTGACGCAAAATGGGGGCACCGCAGGGATCCGGAAGGCTATGCAAAAGAACTGGAACAGTTTGATAAAGGGCTTTCGGTACTTCTGGAAACGCTAAGAGAAGATGACCTCTTGATTATCACTGCGGACCACGGGAACGATCCGACCTATATCGGGACTGACCACACAAGGGAAAAGGTGCCGTTTCTGGCCTATTCCAAGAGTATGGAAGGCGGCGGAAGGTTGTCGGAGCAGGATACATTTGCGGTGATTGGGGCTACTATCCTTGATAACTTTGGACTCTCCATGCCGGAGGGAACAATAGGCGCTTCCCTGCTCGGAGAGCTAAAGTAAGGATCTACTACAGAAAAGAAGCTACCATCACGCTGTGATAAAGGGCAGCGGCAAAAAATGAAGGAAGAGGAAAATAGCAGGTGTGGCGGAGCATCCGTAGAAAAGGAGGGAAAATAAATGGAGAAAAAATTAAAGACCTGTCTTACAAGTATCCGGGGGAAAACGGATTTCAGCCCCAAGGTGGCTCTGATTCTGGGGAGCGGGCTTGGAGATTATGCGGACGGGATTCATATCGAAACGACGATGGATTACACAGAAATCGAAGGATTTCCAGTTTCTACAGTGAAGGGACATAAAGGGCGCTTTGTGTTTGGGTATGTAGGCGAGGTGCCGGTTGTCATTATGCAGGGCCGGGTCCACTATTATGAAGGGTACCCGATGACTGACGTCGTCCTTCCAACCAGACTGATGGGGCTGCTGGGTGCGAAACAGTTGATTTTGACCAATGCGGCCGGAGGTATCAATGGAACATTCTGTCCAGGAGATTTTATGATGATTACTGACCACATTGCGGTCGGTGTGCCAAGTCCGCTGATCGGGCCAAATCTGGATGAGCTGGGGCCAAGGTTTCCGGACATGAGTGAGGTGTACAGTACCCGGATTCGGACTGTGATCAAAGAGGCGGCGTCTGCCTGTCAAATGAACCTCAAAGAAGGCGTCTATGTGCAGCTTACCGGGCCGAACTATGAGACGCCGGCGGAAATACGAATGTGCAGAAGCTGGGGCGGTGACGCAGTCGGTATGAGTACAGCCTGCGAGGCCATGGCAGCCCGTCATATGGGCATGGAAATCGGTGGGATTTCCTGTATTACGAATCTGGCAGCCGGTATGAGCAAACAAAAATTGGATCATATGGAGGTGCAGGAGAGTGCAGACCGGGTTTCCAAGGACTTTAAACGCTTGATAACCCGCATTATTGAAACTATCTAAAAAGAAGACAGAAAGAATACGAAAGGCGGGAGATTATGAATATCGCAAACCTTCCTAAATTGGATCTCCACTGTCATCTGGACGGTTCTCTGACAAAGGACATCATTGAGGGGCATTTGGGAAGAGCTGTGTCTGATGAGGAGCTGACGATATCAGAGCAATGCCGGAGCTTAACCGAATATCTGAAAAAGTTTGACCTGCCTGTGCAGTGCCTCCAGGATGCGGCAGGGCTTTCGGATGGAGCCTATCGTTTTGTAGAAGAGATTGCAAAAGAAAAGATCGAATATATTGAAGTGAGGTTTGCCCCGATGCTCTCAGCCCATGACGGACTGCCTTGTGCTCAGGTCATTGAGGCGGTGAGGGACGGTATGGAGCGGGCCAAAGAAGCTTTTCATGTCAGGTATGGTATCATCACCTGTGCCATGCGGCACCACAGTGAGGAACAGAATCTTACAATGTTACGGTGTGCCAGAGAGTATCTGGGGATGGGCGTATGTGCGCTGGATTTGGCGGGGGATGAATCGGCGTTTCCGACAAGATGTTTCCGGCCCCTATTTGAGGAGGCCAGACGTCTTGGTATGCCGTTTACCATTCACTCAGGTGAGACAGGGAATGTGGAAAATGTCCGGGAGGCTTATGAACTGGGAGCCAGACGGATCGGGCACGGGATCGCGCTTCGGAAAGATCCGAAGCTGATGAAAGCCTATGCAGAGGCTGGAATCGGTGTGGAAATGTGTCCGACAAGCAACTTCCAGACAAAGGCGGCCGCCGGATGGGAAGCGTATCCGCTCCGGCAGTTTGTAGACGCCGGAATCAAGGTGGGCATCAACACAGACAACCGGACAGTCAGCGGCACAACCATGACAAACGAATTGACAAAAGTATACGAGCAGTACGGCCGGGACGATGGGTTCATTTTCACGTTACTACGAAATGCCGCCCAGACGGCATTTGACCCGGAAATCAAAGATATCCTGGAACAAAAGTGGGCCAGGACAGGGGAGGAATAGAAGATGCAAAAAAAGATGGAAGCAAAAGAGATTTTAACCCATGTAGATCATACGTTACTTACACAGACTGCAACCTGGGAGGAGATCCGACAGATCCTGGATGACGCTATGAAATACGATACCGCTTCTGCTTGTATTCCGGCTTCCTATGTGAAAGCAGCGGCCGAATATGTAGATGGAAAACTTCCGATCTGTACCGTCATAGGATTTCCGAACGGATACAGCACCATGGCAGCGAAAGTCTTTGAGACGAAAGACGCCATCGCAAATGGGGCTTCTGAGATCGATATGGTCATCAATATTGGGCACTTAAAAGACGGAAAGTACGAGGAAATCGAGGATGAGATCCGCCGAATCCACGAAACGTGCAATGGCCGGATCTTGAAAGTAATCATTGAGAACTGTCTGCTGACTGAGGAAGAAAAAATCAAAATGTGCGAGATTGTTACGAAAGCCGGCGCAGAATACATCAAGACGTCCACTGGATTTTCTACTGAGGGAGCGACGTTTGCGGATGTGAAGCTGATGAAAACCCATGTAGGGAAGAACGTCAAAGTCAAGGCAGCGGGAGGCATTTCTTCCTTTGATGATGCGGAAGAGTTTATTCGCCTGGGTGCGGAAAGACTGGGAACAAGCAGACTGGTCAAACTGATGAAAAACAGTCCGGACAAGAAGCCGGACATTAGAAAACAAAAACAGTGATGAAAAATGGATGGTCCCTAAATGGGGATGTGACAGACAGGCATACCGAAGGTACGCCTGTTTGTCTGCAAAGGCAAGAGATTGCCGGTATTCTGACATTGTTCCGTTGGCTGAGACATGATACAATAGAGAAGATAGATTAAAATTACAAAATGTTAGTAATATTGTCTGATAAGAGTAAAAACGGAAAATGACTTTCCCATGGAATTTGGAGGAATTAAGATGAATACAAAAGATTATGAAAAGTTTGGAGTTTGAACTTAATAATTTATATCAGAAAGTTAGAATTTATTCCCAAAAGAATGATTATATTTACACAAAGATTTATGGGGCCTGGATTAAAGAATATAATCAGTTGTTGGATAAATATAATACCTTCACTAAACTTCACATCAGTCATCTCTCTTACGCATCCCATGACTTATCCTCTACGCAAAAAACAGTAAGAGCCGAAACAGTGGAATGGTTTTTGAATACTGTGAAAAACCTGATTGAAAAGGTGAAGTCAGAAATCAATGAAGAAAGAGAAAAAATGACGGAAGAAGAAATTCCGGCTCATCAGATGAGAAAATGTTTTAAAATCGGATCTCAAAGATGCCCGAAGCGGCCCGATTATGAAAGGAATAAGGTCTTTATTGCTATGCCATTTTCAGACGATTATGTAGACAGCTATTTATATGGGATTGTGCCGGCTTTGAATGCAGCCGGATTTCAGCACTATAAGGCGGACGAAGAGATTACATGTAAGGATATCATGTGTAAAATTTGCGAGCAGATTCAGGCGTGCAGAATGGCGATCATTAATATATCCGGACTGAATCCGAATGTGATGTTAGAATTAGGGCTTGCATACGGATTAGGAAAGCCAGTGTATATTGTAAAAGATAAGGCAACAAAGGCTATTAGTGATTTGGGAAGTATCGAGTATATTGAGTATAGTCATGCGACGGATCTTAGGAATAAACTGGTTCAAGCTTTTGAAACAGAAAAAGCAATATAGAGAAAACAGAAAAAGCAGGTGGGCAGATGTCACTAGAAGCAGTGAAACAATATTTCAAAGAGCAGGACATGGAGAGTCGGGTCATGGAGTTTCAACAGTCCAGCGCTACAGTAGAGGAAGCCGCTGCGGCGATTAGATGTGAACCACGTCAGATTGCAAAGACGATGTCTTTTTATGTGGATGATGCGCCGATTCTCATTGTCCTGGCGGGAGATACGAAGATTGATAATAAGAAATACAAGGCAAAATTTCAGCAGAAAGCAAAGATGATTCCCCGGGCTCAGGTGGAAACCGCTACCGGTCACCAACCGGGTGGTGTTTGTCCTTTCGCTACAGGACAAAGATTCACGGTATATCTTGATGTATCTCTAAAACGGATGGAACGAGTGTTCCCTGCAGCCGGAAGTGGCCAAAGTGCCGTAGATTTGACAGTGGAGGAGCTGGAGAGGTATTCGGGCTATATGGAGTGGATTGATGTGGGAAAAGTGCAGTAAGCGGAGAAAATCCACTTGTAAATCGCAGGGGGCTATTTTATAATAGAAGAACCACAAAGGAAAAGAAGGAGGAAAACCCGTGAAAAACGAATTAGTAATCGTGCTTGACTTTGGCGGACAATACAATCAGCTTGTAGCAAGACGTGTTCGTGAATGTAATGTATATTGCGAGATCTATTCCTACCGAATTGATATTGAAAAGATCAAAGCAATGAATCCAAAGGGAATCATCCTCACCGGCGGCCCAAATAGCTGCTATGAGGCAGATTCTCCAACATATACAAAAGAATTATTTGAGCTTGGTATTCCGGTTCTCGGACTTTGCTATGGGGCACAGTTGATGATGCATGTGCTCGGTGGAAAGGTGACAAAGCCAGAGGTCGGAGAATATGGTAAGACAGAGGTTCTGATTGATAAAAAAGATTCCAAAGTGTTTGAAGGAGTGGAGTCTTCTACAACTTGCTGGATGAGCCATTTTGATTATATTGAGCGGGTGGCGCCTGGATTTGAGATTGCAGCGCATACGGCGGACTGCCCGGTCGCAGCCGCTGAAAATGCAGAGAAAAAGCTATATGCAATTCAGTTCCATCCGGAAGTACTTCATACAGTTCGAGGAAAAGAAATGCTCTACAATTTTGTACGCGGTGTATGTGCATGTTCCGGTGATTGGAAGATGGATGCTTTTGTAGAAAATGCGGTTGCAGATATTAGAGAAAAAGTAGGAGACGGTAAAGTTCTGCTGGCTCTGTCCGGTGGAGTGGATTCTTCCGTAGCAGCAGGTCTGCTTTCCAGAGCCATCGGAAAACAGCTTACATGTGTGTTCGTCGACCATGGACTTCTTCGCAAAAATGAGGGGGATGAAGTAGAAGCGGTATTCGGACCAAAAGGAAACTTTGATTTGAACTTTATTCGTGTCAACGCGCAGGAAAGATATTACAGCAAACTAGCCGGAGTGACAGAACCGGAACAGAAACGCAAAATTATCGGTGAAGAATTCATCCGTGTATTTGAAGAAGAAGCAAAGAAAATTGGAGCTGTTGATTTCCTTGCCCAGGGAACCATTTATCCGGACATTGTAGAGAGTGGTCTCGGTGGAGAGTCCGCAGTAATCAAATCTCATCACAATGTAGGGGGACTTCCGGACTACGTTGATTTCAAGGAAATCATCGAACCGCTCCGGGATCTTTTTAAGGATGAGGTTCGAAAAGTCGGATTGGAGCTTGGTATTCCGGAAGATCTGGTATTCCGTCAGCCATTCCCGGGACCAGGACTTGGTATCCGGATCATTGGCGAAGTGACTGCGGAGAAAGTGCAGATCGTGCAGGATGCAGATGCAATTTACCGGGAGGAGATCGCGAAAGCTGGACTGGACAGGGACATCAATCAGTACTTTGCGGCGTTGACAAATATGCGTTCCGTAGGAGTTATGGGAGATGAGAGAACTTATGACTATGCGGTGGCGCTTAGAGCAGTGAAGACTATTGATTTTATGACAGCCGAGGCGGCTGATATTCCGTTCGAAGTACTGCAGAAAGTAATGAGCAGGATCATCAATGAGGTAAAGGGAGTCAATCGAGTATTCTATGATCTGACGAGCAAACCACCAGGGACGATTGAATTCGAATAGTACGGGTATGTATCGTAGTCTTTTCTGTGACAGGTAGTCTTTAAGATTGCCTGTCATATTTATATTATTCACATTATCCGTATTTGAAAATGTTTTTGGTTCCAATGAATGAATCTTGGATTTCTTTATAGCTTATATTAAAGTATGATGAAAAGAAACAAATGAAGGAGAAATTGAAAATGGAGAAATCAAGATTTATAACAGCGGAAGAAATGGCGAAGGATTTATGTGTATCCAAGGCTCATGCATATAAGTTGATTAGGAAAATGAATGATGAATTAGAGTCAAAAGGATATCTTACGATTGCAGGGAGGGTAAGTAGGAAGTATTATGAGGAAAGATTTTATGGTGTACAATAGAAACGATAGATTATAATATGATTTATGATATGGCCTGAACTTTATGATATTTCTAGATTTTTTGAATATAATAAAATATACATAGAGTAACAAATGGATTAACGCCATAAATAGATGTGACGGCATTGAAAAATCTGTTGCATTTTCGGCAGATTTTGCTATACTATGAATAGAAGTAAATGTTTGCCGTTTGTTATGCGACGGGGTATTAAGAAGCATAATGTGTAGTTTTGCCACTTGCCGATGGTGTGGGGTATAAATAATTCGGTGTGTAAATAATTGCCACTTGCTATACAGGTGGGATAAAAGTAGTATAGTTCGTCAATGAATCCCCATCAGTTTCTGGTGGGGATTTTGCATAGGGAGAAATTATGGAAGTGACGCAAGGATACTCTTATCATATCAAGGATGAATTTTTTGATGAGATTCAAGACAAATACTTGATGAGTAATAAAGAAAATGGAAATTATTGTCCTCATTTTTTGGCAATTCGAGATAGTAAGAATAGGGAATTGTACTGGATGATTCCAATCAGCTCACAGGTAGATAAGTATAAGATTATTATAGAAAAGAAAATAAAACGGTATGGGAAATGCAATACGATCATTATAGGGAAGTTTGCTGGGAAAGATAATGCTTTTCTGATATAAAATGCCTTTCCTATATTAAAGAAATATTTTGATCATGTGCATACTGTTGAGGGCAAGACAGTGGTTATACATAGTAAATTGAATAGGGAACTGACTGTCAATTTACGAGAGGTTCTTGCTATGTATAGACGGGGGATTCGTTTGATATTTCCTGATATTGAGTATATACAGAGGAAAATGGAAGATGAGTTGGACAAGTAAATTAATGGAAAGGGTTGAGATAATAGCCACAATAAAAATATTTGAAAAAATAGAAGAAGGCTAAGTGATGGACAAAGACGAATAAAAGAGGGTAGTGACCGTTTGCTCTTTAATCAGTGCAAGCGGTTTTTGTTGTAGCATTTTGGTTTTGTTAAGGCGTTGCAGAGATGTTATATATGGTAAAAAATAGTATTTAATGTTATAATTATCTGCATATAAGATATTGTGGATAGGGGGGAAAAGAATTGGATACTTATACATCGGATAAAAGCGGAATAAATAGTTTAGGTGGTTTTGCTTATCAAATAAAAGTGTTTGTGTCATATATGTTGTCAATGGATGAAAATATGCAAGCTGAGTTTGAAACAGTAGATGATGTATCCATTAAAAAAATAACCCCTGATACAATAGATGATAATGAGGATAAATTTAGAAATTTAATTGTTTCCCCCAAAGGAACTAAAGCAATTCAGGTTAAGAGAACAACTATTACTGAGAAAATTGCAAAACAAGTATTATTAAATTGGATATTATTGGAGGGGTCAGATGAGAATGTAACAGATTATATTCTTTTTACTGATAGTTCATATGAAAATAGCGATATTGTTTTTGAAGTTTCGGCAGAAGAGTTGTATTCAGAGGTATTAGATACTAAAAAGACTCAAAAAGCGACTATTGCTAAAGTGAAGAAAAAATATGAAAAAGATAAGCAAGGGTTTATTGATGTATATGACGCAGTAAAGAATAAGTATACTTTTGTATCTGCCAATAAAATTGATGATGAAATCAATGAAAAATGCAAGGTGCTTTTTAAAAAAGCCGGTGTAAATACAATTACATATTATAATCGAATTGAGGAACTGTTAAAGCATATTACTTTTGAAATTATAAAAAGTATTAATGAAAAGACCCCTTTTGTTATTAGTTATAGGGAAATGATAGCTTATTCAGAAGACATATGTGCTAGATTTACTGACCAATATATGTATCCTGTATATTCGGAATTTAAAAAACTGAATAAAATTGACTTTGCTGATTTGAAAATTGCACAGTCAAGGGAATATAAACAGTTATTAGCATGTAAGATGCCGCAGAAACTGATAGAGACGCATTTACAATATAGTAGCTATTATCAAAATGTATGTTATAAGTATTTGGAATTAAACAAAATAAGCAAGATACGAGATATAGAAGTAACAACATTTGATAATTTTGAAAATGTTAAATTTATGCTTCAAACTGAGGGCAAAGATACTCCTGTGCAGCGTCTTAGTGAAACCAAAAAACAACCTAACTCGTATGCGGATAGTGAACAAATTAAATATGGAGCTGGAATATATCTGACAAGGGAAGATGAGGTGGAACATCAAATATCATGGGAGGACGAAGATAATGCAGAATCTTGAGTTAGAAGCTGAAACTATTCAGATTAGTATATATACAAATATTGTTTTAAATATATTAAAAACACATGGGGAATTGTCGGTTAATAAAACATTACTTTTTTCGTATTTGGTCAAAAAAGAAAAATTCAGACTTGGGAAAGTATACACTGCAAATAACACGCAGGATGTTGTCTGCAAAGCAATTTCGTTGCTCTCTGGTGAATATGCGGAATATTGCGAAAATATAAAGTTTATATTGAAGTCTATTCATTTATTGATAATTGGTAAAAGAATTGAATTGAATGGCTATTTGCTTTCTTGGATTAATGAACAGGAAGTTGAAAAGAGTTTGTATCAAGAGTCACCATTTATTGAAAAAGCTATTGAAGAAAGTAAGAAAATGTCAGACAGACAATTTATGAAAGAGGTAACTGCTAATGTTTAGGATAAATAAATTGACAATGTATAGTTTCGATGAGAAAAAATACACATATCAGTTTAGTTCAGGGTTAAATTATTTTAAAGGTAAAAATAGTTCAGGCAAGACGGAGTTTTACAAATTTTTGGATTTTATGTTTGGCTCATCAGAAGACATCCGGAAAAAACCTTGGTATAGAGATACTTTAAAAAAAGCTTCAATGGAAATTCAGGTAGATAATATAATATATATATTGACGCGTTCGTATGATCCGTCTCAAAACTATTTATCTTATGCGGATGAAGAGGAGAGGGAGATCATTGACCAAAGAGAATATAGAGAGAAATTAAATTCTATATTTGCTAAAGATATGGAATTGCTAAAAAATATTCGTGAGTTTACAGAAGAAGAACTGACTTTTAGAACCTTTACGATGTTTAATTTTTTGGGAGAAAAGCGGCAAGGGGCGATTCATGATTTTTTTGATAAATGTAGTGATATAAAATACTCTGTAAAATTAGTACCAATACTAAACTTTATCTTTAATAATAATCTTGAGAAAATATATTGGTTACAAAGAGAACTTGAACAGTTGCAACAGGAATTAAAGGACTTGGAAGTAACATCTTCAAGGTATGATTTTATTTGTACTCAGGTTAATAGAAATATACAAAAGTTGGGGTCTAATGTTTGGTACACTGGTCGGAATGCAGATGATATCAGAAAAAATCTAAAAGAAATAAAAAATATGGAAGAACCTAAAAAGAAAGGAAGTGATAGAAATATAGCAGACTTGGAAGTAATGTATAGCAATATTTCTGAACAGATAAAAATATATGAGAATTCGATCTCTGATGCAAAGCAATTTGAAAATGATAATTCAAATAGAAAGATGTTGTTAGAAAATTTGGAACAATTATTGGCGGAAAATAATGTATTTGCATATCTTGTGGAACCATTAAAGCAACTGGTAAATGAACTTGATAATACTATATCATTTAGTCAATATACGATAAATGATAAAACAATTGCGGAATTAAAGCGACAGAGAATTGCATTAAAAACGGCAATAAAACGAAATGATTCAAGGTTCCAGTGCTATACTATGGAGGAAAAAGCGAAATCTATTGCATTAATTGAAGAATATCTGTCGGCAGATATTCGTGATTGTAGCGGGGACTTGAAAGAAATAAAAAAGAAAATACGTGAGATAAAAGAAGAATTGAAAGCACTTCAAAACTCAGATGACATAGCGAAAATACGGGGACTTTCGCAGTTTATTACTTCGTTGTATAAATCTGCGAGTGGGATATCTTCTGTTGTAGATGATGACATATTGCAAGAAGGATTCAAAATACAGTATTTTAAGCGTGGTAATATATTACAGCCAATGGTTCAGGTTAAAGAAAAGGATGAAAATGACATAGAGCAAAAAAAGGAAGTAAACTATTACATTGGAAGTATGGCAAGACATACTCTTATACAGCTATGTGGATATCTAGGATTTTTGAAAATTCTTTTGGCTGAGGACAAATATCCAATTATTCCAATATTAGTGATAGATCATATTTCCAAACCATTTGATACAAGCAATTCACGCGCTATTGGTCAGGTAATAAATAAAGCGTATGAGGAAATTGGAAAAGAGAATCTACAAATATTTATGTTTGACGATGAGGAGCATACGACATTAGCATTACAACCAGAGCATTCAGAAAACTTAGTTAATGATGAAAAAAGTGGTTTTAATCCATTTTACTATTTGGCTTCAGAAAACGAGGAGGAAACTGATTGAGGGAGTGTCAACTTGTTGTAATCAACTTATTAGAAAAGCATTAACATAGATATGTCAAAGGTTAAGGAATATATAAGTGGAACTAAAATGGTACTAAACCGTATTGATACTCAAAATAGTATCAAAAATCTGTATAATATGAATACGAAAACAAAGGAAAATGTGGCTGAAATACTACGATTGCACATTCCCTTTGGGGAGTTTGAGTGATGAAATGAGTTGTAAGAATCCAGTGTTTATGTGGGTTTCAAACAAATTTGTTTAAGTGCTGGCAACGATTTGGCAACATTTCGGGTATCATTCACTGAATAACAGAATACTTCAATAACAGAAAAACCTTGCTGATTTTCAGAAATGAAGTTGAAAGTCGGCAAGGTTTTTTGCGTGAATAAAGAACTAACAGGCGGTAGAGATAGTGTGTGTTTTAAGGTTGAAAATCAATTAGTTTCGTCTTTTAAAGCCTGTGTAATCAAGTCACTTAATCCTTGTGAGGGTACAGTTTTCTTCCAGTGATTTGAAGTATCTAATTCGGGATATTTGTATCGCCATTGGTCGTATTCCTCTTTGGTTATCTCTCCCCGTTCCAGACGGGCAGCCTGCTCCTGCCATGCGTGGAACATATCAAACATAGTGGAGTAGGTGGAGCCGGTGGATTTATCCAGCCGCAGGCATACTTCTCCATCAATCTTTCCGATTTTCAGCCCGTACATATCTTCCAGTGCAAAGAGCGTGTGCATAAGACCTATATAGCTGTCTATTTCTGGGACAGTGATTGCGCGAGGACTTACATCAAGGATATGAGCCATTTCTTTTACAAGGTCTTGTTTAGGCGTTCTGGCTTCTGATTCGTACTGTGCCATACGAACATCAGAGGTTTTTCCGAGAAAACCGAGGATTTCGCCTAACTGCTTTTGCGTCATGCCTTTCCGATTACGGAAAAAGCGGATTCGTTTGCCGATTGCCATAATAAAACCTCCGTTGTAGTTATAGTGATACAACCATTCTTGACTTAAACATTTCTGTTGAAGTTAGTATAACATGGTGCAATAGGAATAGCAAGAGGAACTTAAATAAAAAAAGTTAAGATTTTTCTGCAAACCACTTGACTTAACGGAATTTATTTAGTATTATAGATATAACTTAAACAAAAATAGTTAAACTGAGAAAGGGGAGGATAACGGAATGGCAGAAAAATCATTTATGACTGTGGAGGAAGTGGCAGCGGAACTGCGGGTGTCAAAGTCAAAAGCCTACCAGATTGTGCGGGAACTGAACGCAGAATTACAGAAACAGGGCTATCTGACGGTGGCTGGTCGTGTGAACGCTACATTTTTTCATAAAAAGGTCTGTTACAGCGATTAAACGGAAAGGAGATGATTTGAATGGCTGTATACAAAGACAATGCTACAGGAACGTGGCGGGTAATCTATCGTTTCACAAATTGGAAAGGGGAGCGGAAGCAGACCCAGAAACGGGGATTTGCTACGAAGCGGGAAGCACAGGCGTGGGAGCATGAAGCCATGCTGAAACAGGGTGCAAAGCTGGATATGACGTTTGCCAGCTTCTTTGAAGTTTACGAAACCGACAAGAAACAGCGTGTCAAGGAAAGCACATGGGAATCCAAAAGCCATGTAATCCGCACAAAAATTTTACCGTATTTCGGAAATCGGAAGATAGCGGAGATTGAAGCGAAGGACATTATCGCATGGCAGAATGAACTCATGGCGTACCGGGACGAGAAAGGGAAGCCTTATTCGGCGGATTATCTGAAAACCATACACGCCCAGCTTACGGCGATTTTCAACCATGCTGTGAACTTCTATAACCTGCCCTACAATCCGGCAAGGCGGGCCGGCACAATGGGAAATGAGGTTCCGAAAGAAATGGACTTCTGGACAAAAGAGGAATACCTTAAATTCTCCGAAGCCATGATGGATAAGCCCCGTTCCTATTATGCCTTTGAAATGCTTTACTGGTGCGGAATCCGCTCCGGCGAGCTGCTGGCGCTCACTCCGGCTGATTTTGATTTTCAGAAACAGACGGTCACAATCAGCAAGACATTTCACCGATCTAAAGGGCGGGATATTATCACAAGCCCGAAAACGAAAAAGAGTAACCGTACAATCAAAATGCCGCCATTTCTCTGTGAGGAAATGCAGGAATATATCAAAATGCTGTATGACATTCAGCCGAACGAGAGGCTGTTTACGGTCACAAAATCCTATCTCAACCATGAAATGGAGAGAGGGGCGAAGCAGGCAGGAGTGAAAAAGATTCGTGTGCATGATATTCGGCATAGTGCGGTTTCCTTGTTAATAGACATGGGATTTTCGGTGCTGGCGATTGGGGAGCGCATGGGGCATGAAGCGGAGAAAATCACTTACCGCTACGCCCACTTATTCCCTACGGTGCAGACGGAAATGGCGGAAAAATTGGAAATGGAGCGAATGACAAAGGAGGATGCAAATGGAAAGAACACTTGATTATAAAGGGCGGTGGCGCAATCATACAGTAGCGTTTCGGGTATCGGACGAAGAAGCGAAGCTGCTTAACGATTTGGTGGCATTGTCGGGCTTGACAAAGCAGGACTATATTACAAGGCGGCTACTATGCCGGGACGTGGTGGTACAGGGCAATCCGAGGGTGTATAAGGCTCTGAAAAATCAAATGGTAGCTATCTACGAGGAATTGAAGCGATTGGAGGCATTAAGCCCGGACAATGACGAACTACTCTACACGTTGCAGGTAATCGCAATCACATTAGATGGTCTGAAAGGAGAAGATGAATGACAGAAAAAATGAAAACGACTGCTCCCGTATTATCTGTTGGCGCAGATAGGGCGCAGCCGCAATTAAAAAATCACAATGAAATTATAGCAAATGAAACAGCACAAATCAATCTGCAAGCCGCACAAAACCTGAAGAAATCCGGGAGCGGCGGGCTTCAAACCGTTTCCATGACGGAACTGTATGATACCGTCTATCTGCCGAGAACGCCGATTGTAGAGGGATTTCTCTACGGCGGCACTTACCTTTTTGTAGGTGCGCCGAAAGTTGGAAAATCGTTCTTTATGGGACAGCTTGCCTATCATGTGGCAATGGGACTTCCGCTGTGGGATTATCCTGTCCGAAAGGGTACGGTGCTGTATCTTGCACTGGAAGATGATTATGCAAGGCTTCAGCGGCGACTCTCCGGTATGTTCGGCGTGGAATGTGCGGATAACCTGTACTTTGCGACACAGGCAAAGACCTTGAATGAGGGCTTAGACAGGCAATTAGAGGAATTTCTGAAAGCGCATACGGACGCAAGGTTGATTATCATTGATACGCTTCAGAAAGTGCGTGAGGTCGGCGGGGACAGGTACAGCTATTTCAGCGATTATGAGATTGTGACAAAGTTAAAATCGTTCAGCGATAAATACGGTATCTGCCTGCTGGTGGTTCATCACACACGCAAGCTGGAATCCGAGGACAGCTTTGATATGATTTCCGGCACAAACGGGCTGCTTGGAGCGGCAGACGGGGCGTTTATCATGCACAAGAAAAAGCGCACTGACAATGAGGCGGTCATGGATATAGTGGGGCGTGACCAGCCGGATCAGGAACTGACTATAGAGTTTGACCGGGAGCGCTGCGTCTGGAAATTCAAAAAGGCAGAAACGGAACTGTGGAAACAGCCGCCGAATCCCCTGCTGGAAGCAATCAACAATTTTCTGACAGAAGATAAGCCGGAATGGGAGGGGACAGCAACAGAACTTGTGAGCCAGTTGCCGGATATGCAGATACAGGCAAACGTGCTTTCCAGAAAGCTGAATGTAGTCAATAGCCAGTTGCTTAATGACTATGGAATTTTCTATGACAATAAGCGGGGACATGAAAGGAAGATTATTCTGAAACGGCTTGAGCCGAGAGAGTAAAAGCGACGATATGCGTCGGTTGCGACGGTATTTTTTACAGCGGGCTGGTATAGAAAATATCGACGCTATCGACGCAAACCGACGCAGAAAGGATTAAGTGATGAAAAACGTGCAAATTCCTTATGAATTGTTTGTATCTCTGCTCCGCTATCATCTAATGGAAGATGATGATTGTCTGAATAAAATCCGGCAGGGATTGGAGCAGAAATTGGATTCGCTGGTGCTCCATGAATTATATGCGAAATATAA
The DNA here is from genome assembly GCF_001280875.1 of Sellimonas intestinalis. Classification (GTDB taxonomy): domain Bacteria; phylum Bacillota; class Clostridia; order Lachnospirales; family Lachnospiraceae; genus Sellimonas; species Sellimonas intestinalis. The sequence goes on from NZ_LGAJ01000007.1 coordinate 197,132, forward strand.
GACTGCGCCCACACAGGAAGAACGGGAAAAAGCCAAACAGGAATATCTGGAAAAACGTGGAGTGCCGGATGGCTTCCGCTGGTATTTTCCTTTGATGATAACAGACAGGAGCGTGTCACGCTCCTGTGGATAGCAGACAACGAGAAAGGTGTGATTTGATGATAATTCAGCCAGAATGGGGAACCCGGAACGTGAACAAATATTTTTACGAAAGTGAATCCCGGAGAATTGCCGCACTCAATGAAATCTTTGGAGATGTGGAATTGACTGTGGCAGAAATGCGGACGCTGGTATGGCTGTGCGGGTGGGAGGAATGTACGGTAGAAAACGTACTTTCCGCTATCCGAAAAGCTATGGCAGCGGAAGCAAAGCGGCGGGAACAGCCGCTCCGTCCGTAGGACGGAAAAGCCCCCGGCAGGGCGCAAAGGCAGCTTTTGATGGACGGAACGGCTGTCAAAAGTGCTTTTGCGTTACTTTCGACGAAAGTAACAAAGCCTATGCGCCGTATCCGGCGCTGATTACCCGGACAGGGAGAAAGGATATTGATTGAAGCGAACTATCAGCTTTATGACAGGGAAAGGCTCTGTCAATCATAACAGCAGAAAATTCCATGCAAAGAATACTGACCCGGAAAGAAGCTGTCTGAACGTGGAATACTGCAACGAAAATATTAAGGACGTATATCACGAATTGTTTGATGAAGCACTCGCCCGGTACAATGAGAAGCAGACTAGAAGTGACCGCCGGATTGATGATTATTATGAGAAAATCCGTTCCGGCAAGCAGGAAAAACCATTCCATGAGATTATCCTGCAAATCGGGGATAAGGACAACATGGGAGCGAAAACGGAGAACGGACAGCTTGCGGTAAAGGTGTTGGATAAATATATGCAGGACTTTCAGCGGCGAAATCCTACGTTGAGGGTGTTCAGTGCCTATCTTCATATGGACGAAGCAACGCCCCACTTGCATATAGATTTTGTACCGTATACGACAGGAAGCAAGCGGGGACTTGATACAAGAGTTTCTTTGAAACAGGCGTTATCTGCTCTCGGATTTAAAGGCGGCACAAGACGGGAAACGGAATTAAATCAGTGGGTGGCTTATGAGAAAGAACAGCTTGCCGCCGTCATGCTGGAACATGGGATTGAGTGGGAGAAGAAAGGCACACATGAAAAGCATTTATCTGTCTTAGATTTTGAGAAAAAGGAGCGGGCAAAGGAAGTTGCAGAACTGGAAGCAAAAAAGGCGGAATTGCAGGAAGAAAACGCTACTTTTCAAGAAATCAACGAAGATTTGCATGAACAGTTGTTACAGGTTGATGATGAGATTCGTTCCTTACAGGAAGATTTGCAGGAGTCTCGGCAGGAAGCAGAGAAAGCGCAGAAACAGGCGGACAAATACCAGAAACGCATGAATGAACTTGCCCCTATGGTAAAGAACATGGAGAAGCTGGCCGCAGACTTTTCCGCAGACCCGGAGCAGACGCTTCCAGAAGCGGCGGTTATGGAATCTGCAAAGTCGTATCGGGAGAAGAAAGCAAAACCGCTGGTAAAGAAAATCGTACAAGTTATGCGCTCTGTTTATTCGGCATATCTGGATATTTCAAATAAGTTTACAAAGCTGCAAGCGGCATATAACAGGGAACGGAGTGGAAATGAGCGGCTGACAAACAGGCTGGAAGAAGTCTTGGCGGAAAATCGGGAACTGCGGATAGTGGCGGTGGATTTTGGACGTATAAAGGCTGTGGTTGGCGCTGAACAGGTAAACGTTGTGATTAACCGGGCGAGGCAACAGGAACGGATAGAAGCTGAACAGAAATGGGTTGCAAGGAGAAAGCATAACAGGGACGCTCGATGACAGGAGAGGGCTGTTTAAAGCCCTCTTAGCTGCCATAAAGCTAATCCTCATCAATTAGTCAATAGCAGCGCAGTCGTTCAGTTTACTGTTGACTGGATGGTGGGGATTTGATATTGTCAATCAACAATAAAGAGAAACATATGTTTGACAAAAACTCAGCTTTTTGTGAGATTATCTTGATATATAATTTGAAATGTGATATACTGATACAAGTTGATAGAGGACATAGAGTGTTGGGAGAAATAATATGTCGGTATGTTATGATAAATTATGGAAAATGTTGATTGATAAAAGAATGAATCGAACTGATTTAAAAGAAATGGCTGGAATTAGTTTTAATGTATTGGCAAAAATGGGAAAAGGAGAAACGGTTTCTCTGGAAAGCTTGCATAAGATATGTATTGTCTTAAATTGTAATATTGGTGATATTATGGAGTTTGTTGATGAAACTGAAAAATGATTTATAACGAAATAGAGAAAGGGGTAAACAAAATGCGATATGAGGATATGACTTTTAAAATACCAGTAGAATCACCTACTTATAAAGCGGACAGTGAATTTGTGATTGAGCAAATGAATTTAATTCTTGATAGACAAAAAGAACGAGGTGATAATAAAATTATCATCAATACTAACCTACGCATGGGCCTTCCATTGGAAAATATAAATAAAATTGCAGGGCCTATGATTGAAGCTTGGGCAGGAGAAGTCTTTGCAGGGATAAGAGATGATATGGATAATCCGTATCGCCTTATAAATGTAGAAGCTCAAGAACGTCTTGGAATAGCTGATATAATATTACAATTTAAAAAGGATGATAGGTCAGTAACGGGAAATGTGGACGTAAAAGCAACAGCAAATGACATTCCTAATAGTGGTAAAGGGCCAAATATCACGAGCTTTAGCAGAATAAGAACTGCTTATGTTAAAGACCCGGATTTTATGTTTATAATTTTATCAATCAAGCATAAAGTATATGTTCAAAGGAATGAGCGTACAAGATTGATGGATGGAATTATGGAAATTGTGGATTATAATGCCTATGATTTAAAATTTATTAGTGATGCAGACATTAATTATAATCCGGCATTAGGAACGGGGCAAATTCAGATTAAGGATATACACTATGTTACATATCAATATAGGACAACTTGGGAAATGTGTAAATTATTAGATAGCAAGTATCTGCATAGTTCAAGAAGAAGCATTGAGGATTTTTATAGAGAGGCTCAAAAAAATAAATGGATAAAAGACTAAATGCAATTTGCGGCGATGCTATTGAAGAACTTAGCAAATTAGAAAATGGTATTGTAGACTTAATTGTGACAGATCCACCATATAATTTAAATAAAAATTATGGAACAAGTCAAGATAAACTGGAATTTGAAGAATATCTTGAGTTTAGTAGAACATGGCTAAATGAAGCAAAAAGAGTTTTAAAGCCAGATGGAACGATATATGTTTTTATGGGTATGAAGTATATTTCATATATTTATACAATTCTGGAACAAGAGTTGGGTATGACATTTAATAGTTGGATTACATGGTTTTATACACAAGGAATCGGAAAAACTAAAGGATTTAGTCCCAGACATGATGATATATTAATGTTTACAAAAAATCCTAAGAAGTTTTTCTTTGACTTAGATTCGATTCGGGTTCCACAGAAATATTATCGTTCGGTTAATAATATGCGTGGGGCTAATCCGGGAAATGTGTGGGAATTTTCTCATATGCATTATTGTAATAAAAATAGAAAAAAACATCCAACTCAAAAACCGGAGGGACTATATGAAAGAATGATTTTAGCATCAAGTAAAGAGGGGGATTTGGTTGTAGATCCATTTGTTGGTTCGGGGACTTGCTTGAGAGTTTGCCAACAACTGAATAGAAGAAGTATAGGGGTTGATATTAATCCTGAATATATCCAAATGACTAAAGAACGATTAAATGAGCCGTTTTCGGGATTCGATAGTATTGATGAAAAGATGAAAAGGTGTCCTAATGATTTGAATGATGCTCAAATCAGAATTGACTATATCGAAAATCATATAGGATGGTTTTTAAAAAATCATCCAGATGCAATCAGTGAGTTTTTGGAAGAAGTAAAGGAAAAATATCTAGTTAAGATGATAGAAACTGGTCAAACATGGATTTTTGAACAATATGGTGTAGCTTTATAGAAATGTTAGAGTATAAGGTAAACATATCGCAGAGCAAATGGTCTTTATATGAGGGTGAATGTTATAGAAGATTATAATAAGTTGCCAGACTTATTATAAGAAAATATACATTTCATAATAAATGTTTTGATGGGGTGATTATGAAAAAAATATATAATTGGTATATCAATCTTTCACGACAAATCCGAGATAGTATCACTGCTTCAGTTACGACAGTAGGTCTAATTTCCACAATTCTTTCTGTGCTAGGTATTTCGCTGGGAGATTGGAAGGATTCAAATGTTTGGATGAGGATTGGGGTTGTTTTGGTAATCTTTGTGGTGATTTATAGTCTCATTTATTTTGCTATTGGCAGGATTTTTAGAGATTCTGTAAACCTTACAATTCGACAGACGCAAGTAGTTATTAGCTGTGGGGACATATTTGAAGCTTCTGGTTGGAAGATTATTGGATGTGATACGCATTTTGACACTAGAGTTGACGATATTGTAATATCGAAGAAGTCATTGCATGGCCAATTAGTCTTAAACCATGGAAAAAAGGAGGAAATTGAAGCGGTTGTAGAGAATGAAGCAAAGAGGCTTGGTCTCCAAAAGAAGAATGATGGATTGTATGAGTTCCCGCTTGGAACAGTAATTCGTTATGATAGTAGTGTAGATAATCAGACGTATCTTATGTTAGCGATGACAGAACTAAATATACAACATGAAGCTCATACTAATATGGCAAAGTTTGAACTTATGCTCATGAAGATGTGGACAGAGATAGACAGGGTGTATGCGAGTAATGATATTGTACTTCCCGTACTTGGTACGGGAATATCTAGATTTGATGATGGCCCGAAAGATAGAGAAGCACTACTAAGATGTATGCTATGTACATTAAATAGTAGCGGAGTAAGCCTTAAATCTAAAGTAGATATTATAATCTATGGCGATGTTAAGGATATTCCGATGTATGAATATAAAAATATGTTTCATATGACATTAAGGAGGTAAAAATGGCAAATAGGACAGCAAATTATGCGGCATTTTATGTGAGTGAACCTTTTAGTGAATCAAATTTAGGAGCTAATGCCACACCAGATTTTCTTTATTACAATCAGCTTCGTGCATGGAAAGGAGCAGATAGTTCTTTTCCTTTTGTGGATGCTCATGCAAAAACATATAATGTTCGAGATAATAGCTCATGGGAAACATTAAAGAAAAGATTGCATGATAGGCTTGATGTATCAAAAAATATTATTCTGTTTTTGAGCAATAATACAAAGAATAGTCAAGCATTACGGGAAGAAATTGAATATGGAATTAACACAAAAGGACTTCCGGTAATCGTTATTTACCCTGATTTTAAGGAAAAATCAGATATTTGGTGTTCAACGGGAATGAGAAAACAGGTTAAGGATCTTTGGGATAAGTTACCGAAATTCAGAGACAATATGGATAAAGTTGCCACATTACATGTTCCATACAAAAAGAATTTAATTGTGAGCGCTTTAGAAGATCCTGATTTTAAGGTACAAACAATGACTAATGCTGGGCAGTATCATTATAAATTGGATTGACAGTAAGTTTGGCAACATTTTGGCAACAGAAAATCAGCAAGCCAGAGTAATTGGTGTAATTGAAGTAAATATCGGCGTGAATTTACAGAAAACTTAAATAAATATAGTTAAGAGCAACAAAGGACACGCCGAGTTTGAGTGATGGAATATAATATGAGTTATTTTAAATAGCAGGTAGTCTATAAGATTGCCTGCTGTTTTGTATTATCCCTATTTTGAATCCTATTACTGTAATTTGTTATTAATCTGTCAATGTCAAAATTCAATTGCGAATTCATTTGTTAGAAGGTGTGTGGTATACTTCAATTATAAATAAGTATCTAGGATAACGTATAATTAATTTCGCAAAATCAATTTCATAAAAATAGACTTGGTCTATAGACGTTCGATAAAATTAACTCATCACAACCAAATCTACCAAAAGAGGATGATGAATTAGTTAACGCCAAAAAGTATAAGCGTTTCTCTGAGCGCCAGAGATGTTGTTTCTTAGCTCTGCTATATAATAAATAACAAAAATATGTTATAATAAATCTACTTACGGGAATGAGGAGAAATTAGATGAAATACGAACGAAATTATGGCATAGATCTTTTACGTCTGGTTTTGATGTACATGGTGTGTATGTTACATACTTTAGGACAAGGGGGAATCTTAGGGGTATGCCAAGCCGGAACAGTGGAGTATAAGGCTTTTTGGTTTTTAGAGATTTTATCATATTGTGCGGTGGATGGATTCGCGATTATCAGCGGATATATGGCCGTGGACAGACCACGCAAATACGAAAAACTGGTGGATATGTGGTTTCAAGCTTTTTTCTATTCTTTTGTGATTACGATGCTGTTCACTCTGGCAGGATGTAATCCAGTCTGGGAAAAAGCAGATATGATCAGATGCGCGTTTCCTGTTACATTTGGGAAATTCTGGTATTTTACAGCTTTCTTCGCGCTCTTTTTTGCAATTCCTATTTTAAATAAATTTATGTTTACGGTAGAGGAACAAAGTGCGAAAATTGCGTTTCTCATACTGATTATTTTATTTTCATGTATGGGGCTGTTTGCGGATGCTTTTAAAACACAAGGTGGCTACTCAACTTTATGGCTCATCATCTTATATTGCATAGGAGCATTGGCAAAGAGAGGCAAGGTCTTTGAACAGAAGAAGTCGTTCACTCTCATTATTATGTGGGCAATTTGTATTTTTTGGACATGGGCCGCACACGTTTTTCAGGGAAATGAGCAGCTAACGAATTTTGTGTCTCCCACAATCCTGCTGAGTGGATTACTAATGGTCATTCTTTTTTCAAGGATTCGTTTGAAGGGCACGGTGATAGCAAAGCTTTCTCCGTTAGCCTTTGGTATCTACTTATTTCAGCTCAATCAGGTAATATGGAATAATTATCTGAGAGGTGCTTTTACATTTGTAGCAGAAACCAATATTATTTTAGGGGTTGTGTATGCGTTTGCTTGTGCCGCGTTGATTTTTATTTCCGGGTTAGTCGTTGAATTTCTGAGAACTAAGATTGCAAAAGTTATAAAGATTCCTGAATTAAGTAAAAAAATAGTAAGTGTGTTTCATTGGATGTTGAAAAAAGTATGCGTCATTCTAAAATAAGTAAAGGTAAACTACTGTATTATTCTATGTCCTTCCCTGCAAGGTGGAGGACAATTTTTTCTACAAAAAATTATGAATTGTAATTCATAATTGACATTATGAGACAAAAGTGATATATTTCAATTATGAAATATAGGTAGAAAGGAGGCGGCGTATGCGGGAGACGCAAATGTTTGAAGAAATCTGGAAGGAGTTTCAACGGGAGATATCGGAAGAGCAGGCTTTTTCGTTGTCTTTACTAATGGCTTTTTCCTGGCATTACGGAGAATGGCAGGATGATTTTGGACTGGATATTGGCAGTGGTGCCATGGTTTCGCAAGGTTCCCTCATTGAGAGCATTAAAGGAATTCAGGGATATGATGTGCGTGAGGCATTCAGCAGGTTATCTGAAAGAATAAACTGGCAGACGGTAGAGCAAGAAGCAGTTCAGAGGCTACTGAAAAAAATGATAGACTGTTTTGTATGGTATGGCAAAAAGGGGGAAGACCCCAGAGAGGTGTTTGCTTTGATACTGGACTTGATGGGTCGGGACGGAAAATGTGTGTTGACGCCACCAGGGGTAAGGAGAGTGATTGTGGAGCTTCTCAGTCCACGGAAGGCAAAGCATCTCGCGTCCAGTTGTTGTGGAGGTGCCGGACTGGGCTTGGAATTATGGGATTACCTGAGGCTGCGGAATCCAGAGATCTCATTCTGCGGGGAAGAACAGAGTCGTGAGCTTTGTGATGTGGCGAATTTGTACAGCTACGCCTATGGAGTTTCTGCAGGGGAGATTGTAGAGAGGGATGTGTTGACGATACCGGAGGAACGGGAACGGCAGCGGTACGATATGATCGTGATGGATGTTCCAAGGGGAAGAAATGTTACGGAGCTCTGCCAGAGTACAGATCCAAGACTTTACGGCTTTACGAAACGTAATATTTATGCCGACTGGATTTTTATTCAGGATGCTTTGTACCGTTTGAGCGAACATGGCTCTGCGGCGGTGATTGTGACTCCAGGTTCCTTGATTCGGAGAAACGAGGTGAGTCTAAGAGAGCAGATTGTAGTAAATGACTGGTTAGAAGCTGTGATTACGTTTCCAAACAATTTGTATCCGAAAGATCATACCGGGAGAGAGCTGCTCATTTTTAACAAAGCGAAAAAGAGAAAGGGAAAAACAATATTCCTTGATATCAGCGGATATTGTCAGCGGACAGGACGGAATGTTCATTCTCTGACAGAGGAGGGAATCAAACTGGCGAAAAAAGTGTTTGATTCTGCGGAGCAGATTCCCGGAGTGAGTGCAGTCTGCGGTAGGGAAGAGATTGGGGAGAATGCATTTTCTCTGAAACCTCTTCAATATATCCGCCGGACCGGGGAAAAAGAGATACAGTCAGGTATCACTTTGGAGGAGATTGCGCAGATCGTCAGGGGATCACAGCTTCTGAAGAAATCGGACATTACGGAAAATGGAGCAGCGTTTTTTATTAATATCAAAGATATTCAGAACGCTCGGCTGGAGTTTGGACAGGCCGACCGGATTCAGAGAACAAGCTCTGTGTGCAAGGCAAAATTTCGGATCAGTAAGGACGACATTTTACTTACGTCAAAGGGTGCGGTTTTGAAAGCAGCCATTGTGGAGGCAAATCCACCGGAAGCGTATATTAGTGGAAATATCACGATGATCCGGGTGGATCAGAGGAAATACGACCCGTATGTATTGTTTGAATTTTTAATTTCAGAACAGGGACAGATTGCATTGGAGCGTATCCAATCGGGGACTACAATCCGGATAATAAGCAATGCGAGTCTGCAAACGCTGAAAGTTCCGAATTATGACCTGGCTAGAATGAAACAGATCGGCGGACAGCTCAGGAGAAATCAGGAGAGATACTATCGGGAAATTACAGAAGCAACAACTCGTTTTCAAAAGGAAAGGGGACGGCTTCTGGATGAATTGGAGGAATTAACATGAAAAAGGTGTTTATCAGTTTTAGTTCTAAAAATCAACAACTGGCAGAAAAATTCCTTGAGTTTTTGCAGTTGGGAATGGGATTGCGAAGAAGAGATGTGTTCTGTACGGCGTTTCCGGAAAAGCTGCAAACAGGTGAAAATTTTATTGAAACAATCAGACAGCAGATGCAGGAATGTGATACGGTCATTTCTCTCATTACAGCCGAATATTTACAGAGCCCGTTCTGTCTGGTGGAAATGGGAGCTGCGTGGGCTTTGTGCAAGCAGTATTTCCCATTATTGACTGTAAAATATGAAGAATTGGACAGGACTCCTTTGAAGGGGATTCAGATGAGAAAGCTGGACGAGCAGGAAGATCTGAGTGTGGTATACGATGAATTACATCGATGCAAAGTTCTGGAAGGTCATAGTACGGCGGAGTTTTACAGAAGAACGGTGGAGTTTGTTTCTTATGTAAAAAAGTGGATAGCGGGTGATTATGTACTGCACCCAGATGAAGAGGGGTACTATGAGACGGTGATTGAATCGGTCCGGGAGCTGTCGCAGAAGCAGTACCGTTGTTACGGGATCAAGGGGCACCTTGATAATCCGCCGGACGGCGAACAGGCGAACAGTGACTGGCTGTTTTATTGGGGCAATACGTTTCCGGATCTGGTACCGGGAGACCGGGTCAGATTTAAAACGTCAAAATCAAAAGTAAATGTATTCCAGGATCTTGGACGTGCCAGAAATATATATCCAGATGATCTCAGAAAGGTATAAAGGTGGGGGATTCCATTAAGGATATACCGAAAGCTGTATACCAGTTGGGAAAGTAACCGGATGTACGGCAAAGAGAAAAAGACAGTCCTGTGAAAAGTTAGGTTTGGAAAATCTAAGGTTCACGGGACTGTCTTGACTTATGGGAACAAAAATTTTAGTTTATTTTCTTACCGTCCTGATAAACGGCTTCTACTCGCTTCAGAGCAGAGAGGTCTTCCAATGGATTCCCATCCAGTGCTACCAGGTCAGCAGCCATTCCTTCAGTGATAGAGCCGGTTACATTGTCCACATGGCACAGTTTGGCGGCATTTACCGTAATTCCGGCAAGGACATCTTGATTGGAGGCGCCTAGTGATGAGATATAAATGGCCTCTTGTGCAAGTCCCTGGTGGATTCCGTCTGTACCGATACCAAATTTCAGTCCACCTGAGATGGCGCCTTCCAGGCATTTGCAGATGATTTCTTTTTCTTTCAGACTCCCATCTTTGTCCTTCGGAGAAAACTTGAAGAGAAGATCATCGTTTAGTGCATAACTTGGCGTGTATACGACCCATCGGTCTGCGTTCTTCACTTTTTCAACCTGGCGTTCTGAGATGTAATATACGTGTTCCAGACAGTCGATTCCCGCATCAATGCAGTCATCAAGACCCTGTCCTCCTGAGCAGTGACATGCAGTGGTAATTCCTACACTTCTTGCCTCCTGGACGACTGCCCGAAGCTCTTCAGGGCTCATAAAATGATAGATAAAAGATGTTGCGTTGATGACCTTTGTCATAAATACTTTCAGAAAATCAACACCATGGAGGATATTTTCGCGGGCCTGCCGGCGAAATTCTTCCGGTCCGTCAAATGGCATTCCTACATACCCATGACCGTGAGAGGCGCGCATGCCAATGCCGCTGACAACAAGTTTTGGACCGGATATCCGTCCTTCTTTCTGTGCTTTTTTACAAGTGACATCAATATAAAAACGATCCCCCAGACATCTTGCAGTGGTTACTCCGGCATGAAGATCATCGTTCATCGTCTTTAAGGCCCGGATAGTCTGTTCACATTCACAATCATTCATTTTCACAAGATGATGTTCAATGCGCGTATCCAATGCAAGGTGATTATGACAATCGATCATTCCGGGAATCAGAGTTTTGTCGCCCAGATCTGTCACGGTAATATGTTCGCCGGAAGGTATCTGAGAAGCATGATTATAAATGCGGGTAATCTTTCCGTCCTCAATCTGAATTGCTCCGCGTGTCATTAAGGTAAGGTCTTTTCCGGTAATGATCTTGTCTGCTTTAATAATATGAATACTCATTGATGAATCAGTCCTTTCCAAATCAGTTTTCTTTGTCTTCTAAGGAAGATGCAGCCGCTTTGAGAGCGAGTTTTTTTGAGGCTCTCCGGCTTACCCATCCCGTTAAGATAGGAGTGAGAATTGCAGTGATAACGACTGCGGCAGCCGTCTGGGCAGTGGCAGATTCTACATATGGCTCCAACGATGGGTCCGCCATTGCAACGGATGCAGGAGTAGCAACTGCATTTCCGCCTACAGTGCCGATAGCCATTCCCATTGGATCTGGTTTTCGGCGGATTGCACTGTAAATAATGTATGTGAGCACACCTGTTGAGAATACGGTGATAAGTCCAAGAAGTATCCCAGGAACGCCGGCCTTTGCTATGTCAACAAGACTCATATTAGCGCCGAATACAAAACCATTCACTGGAAGAATCATATTCAGGCCTTTGGAAAGAAGATCACGGAAGTCGGAATCCAGATTTCCGAGGATCATACCAATAATCAGTGGTATGATTGCAGCTACAATGGAGAGTACAGGAATGGAAGCGAGACCTGTCGTCCCAAGAGCAATCATAGTAAGGAAAGGCCCGTCATTTAATGACAGAACTGCAATGGCGCCGACATCTGTATCATCTCCAAATTCTTTTGCAAGTGCGGTATAAATTGCTCCATTTGAGTTTGTAACTGCAGAAATAACCGCAAATGGGGTGAGACCAAGAATACCTGCAGGACCAAATATAAGATTGAGCAAATAACCAATAATGACACCAATTACTAATTTTAAAATGGTAAGAACTGCGCCTTTATATAGTGGTTTTCCTACTTGTTTCACGTTAATTGTAGCTCCGCTGCAGAAAATGAAGAGCCCTACCAGAGTCGACTGGCCGCTTTTAAATAAAGCTGTTGTAAATCCACCGATTTCCAGGCACTGGGGAACAAACGTATTGACTGCACAACCGATCAATAATGGAATTACCATCATTCCGCCGGGAAATTTTTTCATTGTCGCACATATTTTCATAATGATACTAACCGTCCTTTCCAGTCAATGTGATTAGACATTGATCATGTGTTCTCTGCTGCGGCCGCACAGCATGTGATTTTACATAAAGTAATCAGCAATTTGTGTGCCATCTTTGTAAAAATAGCCAAAGAGCCGGTTTCTGGTCTTCATTTATGTTTTCCTGAACTTGTTTTCAATAGATTTTAAAATAAAATGTTGCACGCGTTGCATATGGTGCAAAGCTGTGCAACATTATGATTCTTTTCGGTTAAAACTACTTTTAATCCCCATAAGTTCTCTGTATTTGGCAACAGCCCTTCTTGACAGGAAGATGCCGTCCCCTTCGAGCAGTTCTTTCAGTTTTTGATCACTGTATGGACTTCTCTTGTTTTCTTCACTGATCCGTCTTCGTATCATTTCCTGAATCTCTTTTGCATTTCGGGTAGTTGATCCGGATATTCCTGATACACTCTGTGAAAACAGGTTTTTCATAGGTACAGTCTCCTTGGGATATTGGATATACTTTCCCTTTACGGCACGAGAGACAGTTGAAGGGTGAATCCCCAGTACTTGGGCGGCTTCTGCCATTGTCATTGGGTGAAGGGGGCCCGTCCCTTCAAAATAGGGGAGCTGTTGGTCTAATAAAAATTGTGTAACATTCATCAGTGTTTTTCGTCTCTGTTCCACATTTTGAAGGATAAATGTTGCGCGGGAGGCTTTTTCACGGAAATATGCTCGCAGTTCATTATCCTTGGTTTTGAGTATCATATTCTGGTAATAATCGTTGATCTGATAGTTTCCCATCCAACCGTCATTCAGTTGAATTTCCCAGTCTTCCTCCTTTTTTATGATGATATCTGGAACAATGTATTCTGTTTTTTTAATACCAAAGCCTGTGGAAGGACGGGGATTTAATGTGCCAATCATTAGCATGTACTTGCGAACCTGAGATGTTGGGATCTTCAGAGATCTGGAGATATGTCCAATGTTCCCATGAGCTACATCTTCCAGATGCTCTTTGATCATCTGTTTCAACAGAGGGTCTCCAGATCCAAGGGCCTCTAACTGACGAAGGAGACATTCTTTCAGATCCGAGGAAAAAACACCTACCGGCTCCAGGAGTTTCAGTTCATCCAGGCAATTTGTCACTGTCTCTTCTGAAGTGTGAAAATATCCGGCGACTTCCTTGGTAGATAGTGTGAAGTAACCAGAATCATCCAGACATTCGATTAGATATTTTTGTAAACTTTCATATGGCTCATCGTTGTTGCCAATGTTGAGCTGACTTCTTAGATATTCTTTCAGATCCTTACTTTCTTCCATCTGATGATTCCATTTTTTATCATCCTCAGATGGTAGAACAGGAAGGGATTCATAAACCGTTTCCGGAGACTGACCATTGATTTCCAACATAGGATTATCGAGGTATTCTTGTCTTAAAAAGCAGTCAAGTTCTACATTATCCATTGCAAGAATCGTCAACGACTGTATCTGCTTTTGTGTTAAAATCTGTTTTTGCTTTTGTAGAAGTTCCAATGTCTGTTCCATGGGCAGGCCTCCTTCCTGGTACTTTCTTTGATGTTAATATTATTATGTGTGCTGGAATGTCCACGCAATCTTGCAGCTTTCTTCCAGTTCCTCCAGACCGAAAAAGGTCTCCATCAATGATGTTCCGCCAACAACAGGCCCATGATGAGCAAGGATAAAAGCATCACTGAATGGCGCGGCTTTTTCAAAATAACCAAACAGTTCGTTACTGCCGGGTTTCGCATAGGGAACAAGGCCTATAGTTCCTACTTTCATTTTCAAATAAGGTGTATAATCCGGAACAATGTCAGTTTTGTCCGGGTGGTCCAGAAAGGAAAAAATGGTAGCATAAAAACTGTGGACATGAATGACTGCCTGGATTTCTTCCGATTTTTCGTAGTATAGTTTATGAAGAGGAAGTTCTTTACTTGGATTGATCCCTGCAAGGTGCTGCCCCTGGAAAGATACTTCTGAGAAGCTTTCAGTGGTCAGATTTCCGAAGCAGGTGCCACTTCCTGTAATATAGATATGACCGTCATGGAGAAAACTTAAGTTTGCTGAGGAACCGGTAGCTTTCCCACGGTCAAATAATTCTTTTGCGATCCAAATGGCATCATTCATTTTTTGTTCAAGTGTGTTCATCGTTCATTACCTCGTCATTTCAAGAGCCCGTGTGAAAAAATCAACTTGTCCAAAATTACCGGATTTTAACACGAGGCGGATGTGCTTGTTTTGTACTGGTATCATGATCGGGACGCCAGGTGCCACAGAGTCACCTATTTCGAATACATCATAGCCAAGAACTTTTGTTACAGCACCGGAAGTTTCACCACCGGCAACTACAATGCGCCCATACCCTTTGTGTAACAGAGCGTTGGCAACACTGCCAAGTGTCCTTTCAATCATTGCTGCCACTATTTCAGTTCCGAGTTTCTGCACTTCTTTAATTTTTTCAGAAGTGTCGGATGAATAAATCAGAACTTCATCATCCGGATGGCTCAGAACAAAATCGATGATTTCCTGTTTTGTCTGTGTTCCATTATATAATGCAAAAGGATCAATCCGAAAGGAAGGATGCCCTTTTTCTTGAAAATCCTGAATCTGTGCTAAAGTAGCAATAGAGCAGCTTCCGGCAATCACGACGCCTTTGCTATCGGCTGCTTCTGAGTTCTCAGGTATGGTTCTGGTACGGATGCCGGCGTCTTGTAAGATCCGGATACCCAGGTGCGTCAGGATTCCAGAACCTCCGGTAAGAAAGCGGAGATGACCAAAAAGATCCGCAATCTTCTGACCATCTTGTTCACATGTATAATCTGGAACAATATAAAAATGATCTTCAGGAATTTCCAGACATTTTTTACGAAGCAGCTCAGCACTTGTGTTAAGATCTGTAGTGTCCCATTCGTAAGCGTGATATTTACTTTGCGTTTCGATCAGGGCTTTAATCCGGCTGTCCCACATAGGAGTAAGCGGATGATTTTTCATAGGACTTTGATCGAGAGGCACTCCATTCACATACAATTTTCCACTTCTTACGATTCTACCGTTTACCGGAAGGGCAGGACACAAGATGGTGCATGTTTCCCCAAGATATTCCATAATTGCATCTGCAACAGGACCGATATTCCCCTTTTTTGTAGAGTCGAAAGTGGAGCAGTATTTAAAATAGAATTTCTCGGTCCCCTGGTTTTCCAGCCACTTAATTGCTTCCAGAGTGCTGTGTACAGCAACATCGGTCGCTTCCGTGCGTGATTTTAGGGCAATTACGACTGCGTCAGTCTGTTCAGGGACCGGAAAATCCTTTTGAATTTCGTTCATAAGTAATGTTCGCAGTCCGGCATTTCTCAGAAAACTTGCGGCGTCGGACGCACCTGTAAAATCATCCGCCACACATCCCAGTAATATCCGGTTTTTTGGTTTTTCCATATTCTTCTTATCATTCCTTTCTGGTCGCTTTCATTCATTGCAGATTTTTTTCAGAAAGCGAAATTGCTTCTATAAAAAAATAAAAGCAATTTTTGTGCCAACTTATTCTATATGATAAGATTTCATTTTTCGCCAGAGTGTGGAGCGATCCATTCCGAGAAGTTCAGCAGCTCGTGTTTTCTTTCCGCCCGTTTTCCTTAACGCTTCTCGAATCTGTTCTTCTTCGATAGAAACGTTTGGAGATATTGTATTCTCTTCATGGAGCACTGAATCATTATCAGTTCTCTTGCGTTCGGATGAAGAAAAGACATCCTCCGGGTACAGCGCAGTCTCCATCAGATGCTTGTCTATGGTATCATGTTCACACATAACAGAAACCCGTTCTGCAATATTGCGTAATTCTCGGATATTTCCTTCGAAATGATAGTTGCGAAGCATTTTTTGTGCTTCTGGTGTAAGCCCTGCAATATCTTTTCCAAATTTGTTGTTATACTTGTTAAGAAAATAAGAGAACAGGGGGAGAATATCTGCTGTCCTTTCTCTCAAAGGCGGAATATATACTTTCAAAACATCCAGACGGTATAAAAGATCCTGCCGGAATTCATGGTCTATCACCATCTGGCGTAGATTTCTGTTTGTAGCGGCAATAATTCGGGTGTCTACATCAACGACTTTGTCATCACCGATTCGGCGTATCTGACGTTCCTGAAGTGCCCGAAGAAGTTTCCCCTGAAAATTGATGGGGATTTCTGATATTTCATCCAGAAACAGAGTTCCCCTATGAGCCTGCTCAAAAAATCCCATTTTCCCACCGCGCCGGCTTCCGGTAAATGCACCGTCTGCATAACCAAACAGTTCACTTTCCAGAAGATTTTCCGGAAGTGCCGCGCAGTTGACGGCGACAAAGGGTCCGTTGCTCCGTTCACTGGCATTGTGGATACTCTGAGCCATTAATTCTTTTCCGGTTCCTGTTTCGCCAACGATCAGAACATTCGAAGATACGGCAGCAAACTTACGTGCGATAGTAACTGTGCTTTCCATAAGATCACTTTTTCGTATCATATCAGAGAATGTATAGGCGGCGACAAGACCTTTTTCGGAAAGTTTTTTTCGTATTTGTGATTCAATCTGCTGAATTTTTTTGACCGTCTGGCAGGTAATGACTACACCTGCAGCTTTATCTCCTACGATCACAGGTACATAATCTATAGTAAAAGTTGTGTTGTCTACATTTTGGACAGCGTTATAAACAGGTTGTTTCGTCTGAATGGCTTCTGCACATTTTTCTTCAAAGAAAGGATATACCTCATGTAATTGTTTCCCACGTATCAATCCTTTATCCGTGTAAATCATCTGTAGCATTTTTTTGTTTACGAGTGCAATTTCTTTTTTACCATTTACATAGATAATTCCCTCTTTCGATGTCTGCGTGATGGTTTCATAGATTTTTCTTCTTTCATGTTCCTGGTAGATTGTTCCCATCATACGAGCCGCTTCGTGTAAAATTTGGATCATTGCTTCTTCTCCCGTTTCAACGGTAATTGCATTCATATGTTTTCTGAGCGCTTGTGAAGTGACAGAATATCCACCCACCACGGCATCATAGTTGTTTTGCTTTACATCTTCTATGATTTCGGATACACGTTCAAAATCCTGGCATGTTTTTACTGATACCTGTGCTCCCAGAATAGAGCTTAAAATAGTTTCGTCATGGGTTTGAGCAGAGGAAACAATGACGGCAATCCGGGTAGCATGATACTGTTCTTTTGCTTTTAAGAGAGCACGAAGGATGTCATATCCGGTAATTGGAATTTCAAGAACCGGAACTTGATTGTCTTTTTGCTTTAATATGGCAGCGCTATGACCACGGCCAATTACAAGGTCATAAGCTTCATCCCATGGCATATGCTTTATTTCTTCCGCTTGTATCACGCGAATATCAACTTCAAATTCTGTGTCACGAAAGTATTCTTTGTAAATTTTTTTTACGGTTTGTTCTAGTTTGGGATAAGGGACAACCAGCAAAACTCGAAACATAATCTTCTTTCTCCCTTCATTTTTTTCAAAAATTATTTTCTTCTATTTTATAATGTTCTGGCTTTTTTGTAAAACGGGTTCTTTCATCTGTATCTTCTGTATTGACACAGAAATACAGACCGACATAATGCACAAGGGAATATGACGGTCTGTGGTATGAGGATGATATCTGATGAAATTATAATTCGGTACCTTTTTTGTATAAGTCAAAAGTTGGAAGGTCGGAAAGATCTACATGTTCGAGTGTAACAGGCTCTCCCTTTTTTACATCTTTCAGGAGCACTGCTCCATTAAGCAGATAGAACGGAGCAGCATTTTTAGCGGTGTTTTGCTCCAGAAGTTCTGGAACAAGACCATCGATGGAGTGATGATGACCGGCCACTTTTAACTGTGTTCCTTTTGGAATATCCTGCTTTGCGACACCGGCAAGGACGGATACCTGACGGCATTCCGCATGTGTTCCTATATTCATAAAATCACCAAGAAGGATGGAAGCTGGTGTTTCCAGTCCCATATAATGGTACGGATAGTAAATACATGCATAGTTATCGTTGTGGCTTATGATATGTCCTTTACTTTTCAGGATGTCCCACATTTTTTTGTTTTCACAGCGCACGATGATGAATTCCCCGCCACAGAAACTGGCCTCATCTTCTTCCCGCAGATTGTAAAATACATCAACGACACCGGTTTTTTTCAAAATACCACCATCTTCTTCCGGAATAAAAATGTTTGCAAGCTCACTCGTCTTTGCTACAGGATAATTCAGGAAAGGTGAGGATGGTACAAGGCCGGTTACATTGGAGACGAGATTCATCTCACAGAGATCAGCAGAAATCACTTCGGTGTAGTTCTTTAAAAGATGTTTTCTTGCATCGAGCGTTTCTTTTCCGTGATATCTCCAACAATCAATGATCTCCGGCATGGATTCAGGTTTGCTGTTTCCATCGGTATAAGTAAGCATACCCGTTTCACGGTTCCAGACGAAATCATATTCGCTGGCTTTTCCTGCCGCAATAATTTCCAGACCAAGAAGGTTTGCCCAAGAGCATATATCAAGAAGATTCCTTGGCTGATCTCCGTTTACAAGAGAATAAACGGCTCCATTTTCAGCGGCAGTCTGATTTAGCATTGGCCCACATACACTGTCAGTTTCTTTAGAGACCATATACACATTAATTCCTCTTTTTAATGCAGTGAGAGCCGCATCTGCGCTGACTGTGGTGTTTCCGGTACATTCTACCAGCGCTGTAATTCCACATTCCGGCATCAGACGGTAGTCGCTTACGATTAAAACAGCATCCTCATCTGCGCTGTGAATTGCTTCTTTTGTTTCACAATATACTATTTGGTTTTCCTTATAACCGATTTCTTTTAGTACCGCCTGACATTCATCCGGATGTCTGGAACAGATGACCCGGAGATCCATCAGTTTGACTTTTGGAATCTGTGCAAGAAGAGTATAACCATACCCTCTGGTTGCTCCAATGATTCCGACTTTTGATTTTTTTCCGGAGCTGTCGTTAAGCAAATTCGTATAATCCATATCTACATTCTCCTTTTTGAAAATTTGCAGAATCTTTCGACATTAAATCTGTCCGGTAGGACGCTGCATCAATCTTTTAACCATATATATAGCAAGTGATGTGCCAAATCCAATAAACTGATTGTAACAGTTTAGTCACGCAGCGGCTAATCCGAGCTGTGATGGCTGAACTGTTACAACTGATTTCAGATTCTAATCTATGTATGCGGCATGTATATGTAAATAGGGATATTTTGGAACTTATGGATGATGGTTATGTTATGAAATGTTGCAAAACGTTGCAACGACGTTGATGCAGTCAAGGGGCTCTTGGGCTTCAGAATGTGAGGATATCATTTTTAATGATACATTTGTCCGGGAGAAGAAGTTTCAGTCTCTTGACAGAGAATGAGAGCCTGTTATAATTCGAATTAAAAGTATAAAAAACTATAAGGTGATACGAAAAGGAGAAAGAAAATGTTAGATGCGAAAGTTGCAGAATTATTAAACACACAGATCAATAAGGAGTTTTATTCCGCCTATTTATATTTGGATTTTGCGAATTATTATACGGAAGAGGGGCTTGACGGTTTTGCCAACTGGTACAATATCCAGGCGCAGGAGGAGCGAGATCATGCTATGCTCATTCTGAAATACTTACAAAATAACGGCTGTAAGGTGACATTGGAGGCGATTGATAAACCGGATAAGAGGTATCATTCTTTTGCGGATCCGCTGCACGCGGGCTATGAGCACGAAAAGTATGTGACAAGTTTAATTCACAATATCTATGATGCGGCAAATCAGGTGAAGGATTTTCGTACCATGCAGTTTCTGGACTGGTTTGTAAAAGAGCAGGGGGAAGAAGAGACGAATGCGGAAAATATGATTAAGAAATACGAACTGTTCGGTTCAGATCCGAGAGCGCTTTATATGCTGGATGGAGAACTTGGTGCACGTGTTTATACAGCACCGTCTCTTGTATTATAAGATTAAGAAAAAAGAAGAAAGTCGGAGGCGGCAGAACGGGGGAAGAAACATCCTATGTGCAGCGTGTTTTATGTTGGCGAGAATATGATACAGAAGATGAAACATCTGACCCAGGAGATTGATAAGGAAGCAGAGAAGGTGAAGCTGGAGCGGGATATTCATCCCACAGATCAGGCGTTGATTTTGCGGTGGGGCGATCACAAGATTAGACTGTCAGGAATGAAATGGGGATATCCGGTGATACATGGATCAGGGGTACTGATCAATGCGAGAGCTGAGTCCGTGATGGAAAAAAGGACGTTTGCGGAGGGAATCCGATACCATAGGGCGGTCATTCCTGCGAGCCATTTTTACGAATGGAATTCGAAAAAGGAGAAATATACATTTCAAAGGAAAGACAGGAGCGTCCTCTATTTAGCAGGTTTTTTTGATCTTATTGATAACGAAGAATGTTTCATCATATTGACGACAGAGGCCAATGCATCGATGAGGGCTGTCCATGGCCGGATGCCGCTGATTCTGCAAGAAGATCAGATTGAGGACTGGCTCCGGGATGGAAAGGTGACGGAGGAGATCCTGCGTCAGGTTCCGATGGAGCTGGTTCGAACAGCGAAATACGAACAAATGACGCTCTTTCCGATGTAAATAGAATGGAACCGATGGAGGGGGAAACAAAATGAAAATCGAAATGCACGTTCACACAAGTGAGGGAAGTTCCTGTGCGAAGGCAGAGGCGCAAGAGATTGTCAAAGCATACGGCGAAGCCGGCTATGATGCGATTGTCATTACAAACCACTTTGATCCTCTTTTGCTTCAGGAATTTGGGGAGACGGATGAGCAGAAGATCGAACGGTATCTGCTTGGTTACCGTAAGGCGAGGGAAGCCGGAAAACGATATGGAGTTAAAGTGATGTTTGGCGTTGAGATTCGGCTGGAACCAGGGGTAGAAGATTTTCTGATTTATGGAATTGATGAGGAGTTTTTATTCCAAAATCCCAATCTTTGCTTTTTGAGCCAGAGTGAAGTGTTCAACCGATGTCATGCCTACGGAGCAGTCTTTTATCAGGCGCATCCGTTTCGGGAGCCGTGTGTTCCACAGCGTCCGGAATATCTCGACGGTGTGGAGTATAACCAGCGCCCGAACAGTGGGAATCACAATGAAAAATTGGATGTGTGGCGGAAGGACTATCCGGAGTTAAGGCTTATATCTGGAAGCGACTGTCATGACCTAGATCAAGTAGGATATGGAGGCATTGAGATAGAAGAGAATGTAGACAATATCAAAGAGATTGTCGCAATCATGAAAAAGGGAAACTATCGTTTGATTACAACACCAGTTTAATAACAGAAAAAAGAGACTTTTCATCTCTTTTTCTACCATTATAATACCACAAAATGGCCGAAAAATCAAGTCTGGCAATGCTATGCGCCCGGTGCTATACTTGGCTCTCAAACGATAAAGGAGGCATGTGCATGGAACAGAACTGGATGCAGTTACTGGATCAGCAAAATCAGCTATCCAGAGTGATGGAGACCAACCGTACGGCACAGACCTATGGTCTTATGCTAAGTGAGCAGGATGCTAAGTTGCTTTTGAAGGAGAGGGGCAGAGCGCTTAAGAAGGAGAAGAGAGTGGAATTCGGCGAGGGAATTCTGCCTAAGATGATCTATGAATTCTGCGATTGCCCATATCTGAATCAGGAGCATTATGTGGAGACCCTAGTACGATTGCAGGATATCTTTTATCTCTATAAGAATGAGATGCTGGATGAGATTACGGATGATGAGCTTCTGAATTTTATGAGAGAGCAATATGAAACTGTCTGTTTTGGGGATCTGGACTATCTGGAGGGGACTTGTCTGGATATTTTCGCACAGGCGATCCGGGCCGGATACAGGGGATATCGGGTGACGGATGGAAGAAGTGAGTATGGACAGTTTGATGAAGTGAAGCGTTGGGATTATGAGCTGTATCTGGAGGCGCTTCAGGATCTTTGCTGGAGGTGATGTCTGTGTGGTATGAGATGGAAGAGCTTGTGCCAATCGTTGGCAGACTGGCACGGAAGTATACGTCAGGAGACAGTACCTCTATTTCCTATGAAAAGGCAGAGCAGTTGATGGGAGCAGTTCTGTACTGTATCCGGGAAGCCGGAGCACAGAGAAAATGGGCTGTTGCGGACAGGGAGAATCTGACGGCAGAGACGGCGTATCTTACGGGGGCAGCGTGCGTGGAGAAAAAGACGAAAAGAGCATTGAGACTATATCACCAGATATTAAAGAATTTTGATTCCTATGAGCAGCACTGTCTGAATGAAACAATCACAAAAGGAATGCCAGAATATTTCCGGTGGTACGATCCCATTTTCGCACCACAGGAGACGCTTCTGACACTGGACTATCCGGTGCTGGAAGATTTGAAGGATTATACGGGAATTGACTGTGTAGAGCGATGGCTTTCCCGTGTGAAACAAGAGCAGCAGTTTCTTCATTGCTTTCCAAGGGCCGATTTGATCTGGATGCTGGAGGAATATGATGAGGACTACCGGGATGGAATGGATAATCTGTGCGAGATGGTTTTAAGTGTCTGTGTGAAACAAGTTCTTGCCGGGAAATCCTTGGCAAACCGGGTATTTGGCCGGGAAGAGGAAAATCGGATTCGGGAAACGCTTGAGCAGGGAGGAGCTCGGCTTCTGGATGAAAAGATTTATCCGGTTTTGCGAAAGCTTGTGTCGAAAGCAGGGAGGGATGCAGATGCTTTGTGGTTTTATCTGTTTCCGGCCATCGATTCTGCTTTTGTACGGATACAATACACCGCTCGTCATAAAGGACAGGAGGCAGATGATCGGGTGATAGAAATAGAGTTACAGAGGGAGGTTACATATGAGACAGAGACAACAACTGCCGGATTACAGAGACAGTCTGCCGAACCTGGCACAGTCGATTTTGCGTGAATTTGGTATTACAGAAGTTGGAAGGGAGAGTTTGAAAAGTCTGGATCCATATTTGGGAAAAGGTTATCAAAATATCGTTGTCCTCTTACTGGACGGGATGGGGTCAAAAGTTATGGAGAGAAGTCTGGAGGGGGATGGATTCTTTCTCAGACGCAAAAAAGCAGACTATCATTCGGTATTTCCACCGACTACGGTTGCGGCCACCACATCGATCCGGAGTGGGCTTCAGCCGTGTGAGCACAGTTGGCTTGGATGGGACTGCTACTTTCCGCAGATCAATAAGAATGTGACCGTCTTTACAAATACAGAGACTGGAACAAGCACTCCGGCGGCAGACTACCATGTAGCACAAAAATACTGCGGATATGAGACCGTGGTAGAGAAAATCAACCGACACGGAGGGCAGGCTTATGAAGTCATGCCGTTTGAGGAGCCATTTCCTCAGACAATGGAGGCGATCTGTGAGAGAATCGAGGAGCTTTGCCGGAAACCGGGAAAGAAATACATTTATGCATATTGGAATGAGCCAGACAAGACAATGCATGAGACCGGATGCTACAGTGAAGAGACGAAACGAGTTGTCCGTGGACTGGAAGAACAGGTGGAGACATTATGCAGGAAGCTCAATGATGCGCTTGTGATCGTGACGGCGGATCATGGGCTGGTGGATACAAAAAATGTTTCCCTTACGGACTATCCAAAGATCTGTGAGTGTCTGAAGTGGCTTCCGTCCATCGAACCACGGGCTTTGAATCTGTTTGTAAAAGAAGAAAAGAAAGATCAGTTTGAGCAGGAATTTGAAAAAGCTTTTGGAGGACAGTTTCTGCTGATGACAAAAGATCAGGTTCTGGAGAGTCAAATCTTCGGGGATGGAACAGAACATCCGAACTTCCGGGGAATGATTGGCGACTATCTGGCAATCGGAACAGGTGATGTGACGATTTTTTCTGACAGAGAAGAGGCGGAAAGCATGAAGGGAGTCCATGCGGGACTTCTGGAAACGGAGATGCAGATTCCGCTTATTGTGGAAGAACGGGCGTAGCATGAAGATGGTGGATGTACTTATGCCATATCTGCCGCGAGGGGGCGCCTAGCTGAAAATAAAAGGGATGTACCACGGAAAGGATCTGTGGACATCCCTTTTCGTATCTGATAAATCTCAGATCATACATGTTAGACGACTTTTGGCAGGGGGGATCACTCCGCTTTCATTGGCAGCAGGAAGGTAAATATGCTCCCTTCTCCTGGCGAACTTTTTACCGAGATAGTTCCGCCGTGAGCTTCGACAATCCACTTGACCATGGAGAGCCCCAGACCGGAGTGGCCCGATGCACTTCGTGAGGAATCCACCCGATAGAAGCGCTCCCAGATGTGAGGCAGATCCTCTGCCGCAATGCCAATGCCGTCGTCCTCTACCTGGCCTACGAAGAAACCGCTCTGTTCATAGCAGGAGACGAGGATATGGCCGCCGGCCTTTCCATAAGAAATTGCGTTAGATATGAGGTTGACAAGCATCCGGATATAAAAGGTCTCATCTACCTTTACGAAAAGATCCGGTTCGATCTGTGTGGTGATGGCAATCTTCTTTTCCTCAGACAGCATAGCCTGTTCTTCACAGACCATCTCGGTGAGTTCACTGAGATTCAAAAGCTCCGGCTGTAATTGCTGTCTTCCTTGGTCTGCCCGCGAAAGCAGGAGAAGCTGAGAGATCATCTGCGCCATGTTCTGCGCTTTTTTCTGGATGAGTCCGATCGAAACACGCTGTTCGGCCGGTAGGGACGCATCAGATAATATTGCGTCACACTGGGCAAGAATGACCGTCACCGGGGTGCGGAGTTCGTGGGAAACGTCGGAGGTAAACTGTTGTTCTCGCTGAAAGGCGCTCTCGATCTTGGTAAGAAGCTGATCAAAAGTATCCGCAAGCTGGTAAATCTCATCCTTTCCTTTTCCAAGTTCTACCCGGCGGGACAAATCCTGGTCACCTTGAATCTGACGCACGGTTTCAGTGATCCGGCGGACAGGCCGAAGGGTCCTTCTCGTAAACAGATAGCCGATCACGGCCGTCAGTACAACCAGAAGGGGAAGAACAATGACAGCGAACCTCAGAGTAATCCGAAAACTGGACTCCGCATCCGTGACAGAAGAAATGCCCCGGACAAATACAAGACCGTAGCCGTTCAGCCGATAGGAAAGATCATAGATATACCACTGTTTTTCGGCGTCGGACAGGGTTTGGATTTGCCCATCGGAAAAATCAGGATGCAGGGAAAATCCATAAGGTATCCGGCCAAATAGAAAGTCGCCATTTTCTGTGTAGAGTGAGAGGTATACCCCTCCATCCAGATTGTAGAAATCAGAATCCAGATCAAAAGAGCCGTCTTCCCACTCGATATCTTTCAGGCTTTCGTGAAGCTGCTTCTTTAACGTATTCTGAGTGGAGGCCAGAATCTCTTTGTTGCTCAGAGAGAAAAGAATCGCAAGGGCCGCACACGTCAAAAGCGTCATAAAAAAGGAATATAATAACGTAAGTTTTAATTTTAAGGAAAGTCGTTTCATATTGCCACCTTCAGAACATAGCCGGCGCCCCGCACCGTATGAATTAGCTTTGGCTCAAATCCATCATCGATCTTTCGACGGAGATAGCGGATGTAGACATCGATGACATTGGAGCCTCCAGTAAAATCATAATTCCAGATGTGCTGTTCCAGCTTATCCCTGGAAAGCACGATTCCTTCATTTTGCATCAGGTAGCGAAGCAGGGAGAATTCCTTTCCTGAGAGATGGATTTCCGTGTCGCCGCGGAACACCTGATGGGTATCAAGAAGGAGCTTCAGATTTGCGGTCTGTAGACAATTAGAAGGAGCTTCGGCAGGTTTCCTTAAAAGGACCCGGATTCTTGCCAGAAGTTCCTCAAAGGCAAAGGGCTTCACGAGATAATCGTTGGCCCCGGCGTCCAGTCCGGCCACACGATCCTCAATACTATCCTTTGCGGTTAAGAGGAGTACGGGAACCGCACAGCCCCGGCGGCGGATGGACTTAAGGACGCTCAGTCCGTCCAGCACAGGCATCATAATATCCAGAATGAGGGCGTCATATTCCGCGCCGGCCATATACTCCAACACCTCCTGACCGTTTTTACAGGAATCCACACTGTAGTGTTCGGCCTTTAAACGCGCAGTCAAAATCCGGTTAAGATCTTTTTCATCTTCTGCAATTAAGATACGCAAATAGATCACCATCCTTATCGTTACTATTTATCAGTATGTGACTGTTCACGGAAGCGCCATTCGTAAAACGCACTACATGCTTATCGTGGCTGTTGCCACTGATTTATTCAGGGAATGGTACTTCCTTTGTCTGCATGAAGGCCAGATGTCCCTTGTACTGGCATAACATCCGGCATTAGGCATACGGGTGAACTGTAACATCAGTATAAAACATAATAAAAAAGAAAGAAAGAAAAACTTGACACTACCAGGGAAGCGAAGTATGATAAGGAAGAAATCGGTAGGTGAGGTTACCACAGGGATTTGGGCCACCTAAGATTGCTGCCGCTAAATTGTGGAGACACAATGCGCTGGTTAACAGGTCATGTCGCCGATAAGGCATAACCTAACGCAATTATTATGCCCTGTGATACTAAAGCTTGGACGTAGGAAAGTTTGAGGTAGATATGATCTCCGGTTTTGTGCCGGAGATTTTTTTCTTCTATAGGATAGGCGTCTGAAGAACGATCCTATAGAAAAAAAGGCCCTCCGGGTAGAACCGCGGAAAGGAAAGGCAGGTGAGGCGCAATGGATGCTGGAGGCAGTTATGACTCGTTTTGTTACATGAAAACATGGATAAGAGAAAGTAGGGATTGCTATGAACAGACAGATTTTAACAGATCTTTTAAGGAAGAGAGACTTCAAGGCAGTCAGAAGTATTCTGGAGGTCATGTACACCGTAGACATTGCGGCTCTCCTTGCCGAGTTGGACGATAAAGAGATGATTCTGGCGTTTCGCCTGATTGAAAAGGCCAAGGCGGCAGAAGTTTTTGCAGAGATGAGCAGCTCCATGCAGGCCTATCTGGTGGAAATGTTTACGGAAAAAGAATTAAAAGAGCTTTTGGATGAGCTCTATATGGACGACACAGTGGATTTGCTGGAGGAACTTCCGGCAAACCTGGTGACACGGATTCTGGAGCAGGTTGACAGGGAGAAAAGGGCGCAGATCAACACGATTCTCAACTATCCGGAGGACAGCGCCGGAAGCATAATGACGACAGAGTATGTGGATCTGCGTCGTACCACCACAGTTCGGGAAGCAATGGAACACATCAAACAGACCGGGATTCATAAGGAAACGATCTACACCTGTTATGTCCTGGAAAACAGGAAACTGATCGGGATTGTCTCAGCCAAGGATCTGATGACGATGGATGATGACCTGACGATGGATGAGCTGATGGAGAAGGAGATTATTTCCGTGACGACTCATACAGATCAGGAGGAGGCGGTGCGCCTGTTGTCACGATACAATCTTTTGTCCCTGCCGGTGCTGGATCAGCAGGGATATATGGTTGGAATCGTGACGATCGATGATGCGATGGACGTCCTGGTAGATGAAACCACAGAAGATATGGAGATTATGAACGCATTAAGTCCGAGCGAGCAGCCATATTTTGAGACAGGTGTGTTTCGGCATGCAAAAAATCGAATTGTATGGTTATTATTTTTGATGTTATCCGCCACACTCACCCAGACGATTATTGCACACTATGAGGCTGCGTTTACCGCGGTTCCGCTCCTTGTTTCCTTCATTCCGATGCTGACGGATACAGGCGGAAACTGCGGTTCCCAGAGTTCTACGCTGATTATCCGGGGACTGGCGCTGGATGAAATCCATTTTGGGGATATCTTCAGGGTTGTTTTCAAGGAATTCCGGGTGGCGATTCTGGTGGGCGCCGCACTGGCTATTGTCAATGGCGTATACATGGTGATTCGTTATCGGGACCCAATGTTGGCGCTTCTTGTATCCATCTCCCTGGTAGCCACTATTTTGATCGCCAAAATGATCGGATGCGTGCTTCCGTTGTTTGCCAAGAAGCTTCACATGGATCCGGCTATTATGGCGGCGCCGCTGATCACAACGATTGTGGACGTCTGCTCCATCATGGTGTACTTTCAGGTGGCGACCCATCTGCTGGGACTGATTTAAGAAAAGAGAAAATGAATATATGACAAATAAGAAGGACTGATTATGGGTATTCAGATTCAGCAAAGATATGATATCCATGATTAGTCCTGTTTTTATGAAAGTATGACAGAAAAGAGGTAAAGGTATATAGGGTAAAACTCATGGACTCAAAATAAAAACTGATGGACAAAGTGTTGAAAAGAAACTGGGAAAATAGTAGTTTGTTTGTATAAAGTGATGAAAAATAAGTGTGAGTGCAAAGAAAGGAAAGAATATGAAAGAAGTTAATAAAGAACCATTTATACATTTATTTTCTTGTTCTACCGGATATTATTTGTATGATGTCAATACAGATTCTATTTTGAAGGTCACTCCGGATACTTATCAAAGGTTAGAGAAGCGAGAGAATATTGAGGAAAATGAGCAAATTCGCAAATTAAAGAAATATGGGTACTTAAAAACTTCACATGTCCAAATATCAGAGCACCCGGTCACGAAACTTTTGCCATCGCTGTACGAAAATAGAATCGGGAATCTCACTTTACAGGTAACACAACAGTGCAATTTACGATGTGATTACTGTGTGTATTCTGGCAAATATTATACCAGAACCCATTCAAATAAGAGAATGAGTTTTGAAATGGCAAAAAAGGGATTGGATTTTCTGCTGTCGCATTCTTCTGCCTGCGAAGAACTTCGTGTGGGATTTTATGGCGGAGAACCATTACTGGAATTTGAGTTAATCAAGAAATGTGTAGAATACATGGAAACACAGACCAAAGATAAAGCAATCCATTATCAGATTA
Source organism: Sellimonas intestinalis (assembly GCF_001280875.1). Lineage (GTDB taxonomy): Bacteria > Bacillota > Clostridia > Lachnospirales > Lachnospiraceae > Sellimonas > Sellimonas intestinalis. Next base: position 226,305 of record NZ_LGAJ01000007.1, read on the forward strand.
CAACAAATGGAACCTTATTGAAAGGCGAAATACTTACTTATCTGATAGAGAAAAAGTTTGAAATCACGATTAGTTTTGACGGACCTAAAGAGATCCACGACAGATACAGAAAATTTGCTGGAAGTGACAAAGGCAGCTATGACACCGTGATGCAAAATGCACGTTATATCAAAGAGCATTATCATAACTTCTTTATTTCTAATGTTACCTTTAATACAGTCATCAGTCCGGAAGAAAGCTATAGCTGCATTGGAAATTATTTTAAAGGGGAAGAACTGTTTCAGGATGCGGTTTTTACATCCGGACTAGTAAAAGATGAGGGGAAAAAAGAGAAAAACACAGTATCAGACCGTTTTTCAGAAGAATATCAATACGAATATTTTAAACTTTTAATGAGTAAGCTTGGAAAAATAAGAAAAGAGAATACTTCAGTTCTCGGAAGGGAGCAGGTAGAATTCTTGAAAATGCTAAGAGGAGGGAAACAGCAGGACGAGGATATCGAGCTTCCAAAAAAATGGCATCATGGTGGCCCATGTATACCAGGGATCAGAAGTCTATTTGTGACTGTCGAGGGAGACCTATATCCTTGTGAAAAGGTATGTGAAAATGTGGAACTTGCCAGAATGGGTAATATCAACTCTGGGATTGATATTCAAAAAGCGTCCCAGATTCTGAACATCGAGGACATAACATCCGGTCAGTGTAAGGACTGCTGGGCATATCGGTATTGTGATTTTTGCATCCGATATGCGGAAAAAGAAAAAGAAGAATTAAAAACATGTCTATTAAGAAATTGTGCAGATATGAGAAAAAAGATAGAACATGTTTTTAAAGATTACTGCGTGTTGAGAGAACTGGGATATGATTTTGAAACAGACTCTCTAAGGAAGGGAACAGAAAATGGAAGAAAATAAAAAGGAACTATTTGACATAGATACTTCGGTGATGTATATTCTTGGAATTTCGGAGGCACTTTTCGATTTTCAGTTATTAGTACAAATAAAAGCGTGCTTTGAAAGAAAACAATATAGCGTGGCGATTGTTACGGATATGGAAATGGAAGAGGAGAAGGAAGATATCTATAGTGTGTATGACTATTTTAGCCCGGAATTGTCCAGTGAAAATCTGATAAAGGCAAATCATTATATTAAGGAAATAGAGCTGAATAAGGAGTATGATTTGTTCTTGGTCGGCATGAAAAAGGGTTCCGTTTCATTCGGAAGAGAAATTCCGGAAGATTTAGGACTTTCTGTTTACGGAATTTCAAGAATCCTTCATCCGGACTGTGTTTTATTACAGGTTTTCTGGGGAGATTATCAGGAGACAGATTTACATAATATGGGGAAAGAAACAGAGCAAATCATAGGGGAAGAAATTGACTTTTTCTGTATTCAAAACAATACAGTTGATATGTATTCCTCTCTTAATCAACACAAAATCATTTCATCTGAGATAGAAAACACAGTGGTGGAATCGACAATCGACGGTTTGGAAAATAGCTATATTTTTTCTTTAAACAGTGAGAAGGAAATAGAACGATTAACAGAAGCAGCGATCGAGAAGTTACAAAGTTATGCAGAAATAGAGAGAATGTGAATAGGAATGAAAGAAGAAATCAGTAAAAAGTTGAACCAGATTCTTTTAAAGAGAACAGGAATCGATTTTCAGAAGCAGGAAGAGTTACAGACAGAAGATTTCTTTGGAGGAAAAATAAAAATTCCAGCCAGAGAGCTTGTTTTGATCTGCTTTGACATCGAAAACGAATTCTCAATCCAGATTCCGGAACGTGAATTGCTTGCGGGAAGCGTGAAAAATTATGTGAGAATGAAACATATGGTGGAAAACTTGTTAAGACTTTTATAGATTAACAGTTGAAATCACAGGAAGAAGGAGGTGAAATATATGCAGAAAAGATTAGGCAAAAAAGTATACCGAAAAATGCCTACGATGCAGGTTTTAGCAGGGTGTGCTTGTATATCACTTTGCAATGCTTCTGGAAGCAGTATGTCAAAGATGCTTTCTATTATGATCGCACCGTAAGGAAAATGGAGAGGAGATTACAGCAACGTAATCTCCTCTTCGTCATAAGATAATAAAGGGATATCGGAGAATGGATGCTTTAAAGTATGATTTGAAACAAGTAATATTCATATGCAAAAGGCAAGTACTTTTACTTTTTGTATGTATTATAATAGAAGGATGTATGACCTATGCCCAACCGTTGCTGCTGACAAAGATTACTGACCAAGGGATTCTTGGGAAAAACTTAACAGCACTTCTTTCATCGGTACTATTTTTTGTCGCCGCGAAAGTGAGTGTAGCGGGAATGGGAGTTTTGCGATCCTATGAATTCGTGAAAATACATAATCAGATGTTTGGCAGATTAAATGAAAAGGCATTTGCTAAATTATACAGAATTCCAATCAGCATGTATAAAGAGAAAAATGGAATGCAGATTCTTCAGGCCTTGCAGACAGACATCCAGTCTCTTTCTTCCATTTTTGATGAAATAGCAGCATTGTCAGTAGGAGCGGTTTTTCAGGTGATTGCAGGTGCAGTCGGGCTGTCTGTAATTAGTCCTCAAATGACAATTTTGTTATTTGCGATGATTGCGGCAAAATTTATTATCGTTGTTTTTTTCTCACAAAGAAAGAAAGAAGTTGTTAAAGAAAATTTATTGATGAATAATCAATTTATGGCTTGGTTGGAAGAACAGATTAGTGGGATTCGGGAGATGAAACTTTGGAATCTTTATACGTTTCAGAATAACGAATTGAAAAAATTACAGAAGAAGCTGCTGCAGTCTTATCAAAAAAGCGCCATGTGGGATCAGAAGTATTCTTTTTGTGAAGTGAGTGTAGATACACTGATTATGGGATTTTTGTATCTTCTGGGAGGGTATCTGGTAATCATGGGAAAAACGACCGCAGGCAGTCTATTAGCGTTTATTACTTACTGTAGTAATATAACAGGATCGATCACGTTGCTGATCGATGTAAGATACTATTTTGCCAGAATCAAACCTTCAGCAGAGCGGTTTTATGAATTTTTAAATGGGAAAGAGGAAAAGGCATTATTTTCAAAAAAGGTGTGCTATAATGAAAATGATAAGGAGCTTATCCCCGTGATTGAGTTTTGTGATGTGACGTTTTCGTATCATGGGCAGAAGCCTGTTTTAGATGGGATATCTTTCCAGATCTATCAAGGGGAGAAGGTTGCCATTATCGGCAATAATGGAGTTGGAAAATCAACACTTTTTGATTTGATTACAGGGCTATATCAACCGGACCAAGGAATCATTAAAATAAAAGGAAGAGATATTCGTGAACTTGGTTTGGAAACGATACGAGGGGAGATTGCTGTAGTCAGCCAAAATCCGTTTTTTTATAATACGTCTGTTATTGATAATATCGATCTTGGAAGGCGAAATAACATGGAGGACGTGGTACAAGTTTGTCGTTTGAGCGGAGCGGATTCCTTTATTTCTCAGATGGAGGAAGGATATGAAACGATGCTTGGTAATCGCGGATTGAAACTTTCGGGCGGCGAGAGACAAAAGATAGCGGTGTCGAGGGCGCTGTTAAAGAAAGCTGAAATAGTTCTTCTGGATGAAGCGACGACAGGATATGATGTGGATTCCAGAAAACATACCATGGAAAGTTTGTTTTCAAAACAGACACTTGTTAAAGTCACGCACCAGGAGGAAGAGTTAAGAGGGATGGATTCCATCTACCGCTTACATCGAGGGAAACTGGAACGAATACGAGGAGGAGAGGGGAAATGAAAAGAAAAAGAGCACTTGACAGGTTTACTGCGATCCGACTGATTGCCGGAATAGCAGCACTTTTGACGTTCTGTCTGGTAAAATTCTATATTGATGGAGAATTTCGGACATGGATGGAAGTACTGGAAAGACTGACCAAGGGAGCAGGGATTACACCAGAATATATTCTGTTTTTTATTCCTTTCGGATTCGTGCTGCTCTATCTTATTCGGGAACTTTTGCTTCTGGCAGGGAAGTGGTGGCGATGGTTTTCCTGGCTTCCGGCGCTGGGATCTATTACGTTTGCAGGAGTTTTGGCATTTATAACGTATTCGGCCGATATACTCCTTTATGCGAAGATTCCGTTATATTATCTTGCCATGTTTACCGTGGAGTTTATAAGTATTAAATACCTGGAACAGAGAGAAGACCTGAACGAGCGGTATGAGGAGATCAAGGCGCGAGAGAAAAAAGATAAGGAACATCGGAAAAAGGCCAACCATTTTCCAGGCAAATATCCGCCGGAATTTTATGAAGTGATTCGCCAGAATTTCCGTTATCACTGGAAGGAGCAGATCGTTTTTCTTATTTCCGGAATTCTGCTCGCCGCAATCTGCTATATTGTTTTTGCCATATATTTTATGACAGATCGGATTTACGGAGGTAAAGGGAAGACGAGTTTCATGTTTGGTCAGGGAATCCATGGGATTTTTCAGAGTCTTGCCCTCATTCTGGGCGTGTTAAGTGTTCTGATGATGGTGCTGATGATTTCCTGGTACATTAAGGAGCAAAAAAAAGAATACCGGCTGATGGTGATTCTCGGAATCCGAAAGAATACTGCATACCGCATCTTTCTGGTAGAATTTTCGATCAATGTGCTGGCGGCTGCGGTAATCGGTTTTCCGATTGGAATGATTGGGGCAGCTGTCCTGCGAAGAGGATTTGCAAGGAGCTTTCAGGGACACATAGAGTTACCATCTGTCGTCAGTGTTTCCCAGGTTCTGATCGGTTTTGCAGCTTATGTGATGTTGATGATTCTGGCGCTTGGCTTTAACCAGGAAAACTTTATTTCCCTTGGAAACTCCACAGAATTAAATGAAGAACGGAAAAAAGAGAGAAAGCCTGAGAGACGACTGGCTCTTTGGATTGTATCGGGAATTGGTTTATATGTCCTCGCAATCAAATGGATTACGATTCGTGGCTGGACGGAGATGAAGTTTATCTATTGTCTGCCGGCGCTTGGAATTTTCTTTTTGCTTTCCGGTGGGATGGCGCTATGGCTGAAAAAGCGGAAGAACGGGGCGGGCTATTACAAACACCTGTTCCGGTGGAATCCGTTTTACTATCGGTTTTGGAAGAACGTTATGGTACTGTTTTATCTGTCCGTTGTCCAGTTTTTGCTCCTGGCGCTGTTTTCTACACCCTTTATCACGTCTAATATGAGGCAGGATATCCCAGCTATGTATCCGTACGATATCGTGTGTACGGCATATGAGACGGATCTTTCGGAACTGGAGCAGATTGCGGCAGACGCGGACGCCACAGTTTACCAGTATCCAATGGTGCGGATGACGTCGCTGTATGGAAGTGATACAGTTCCAAACTGGAATGGTTCTACACGTCCGGTTCAATGGCCACAGGGACAGCATATCGCAATCTCTGAGTCGACCTACAATCAGATGCGGAAAAACGCGGGGCAGAAGCCTCGGAAACTGGGATTGAAGGGGAAAGAGATGCATGCCGTCTACCAGCAGGATCTGTCGGTCAAAGCAAATGTTCTGGATTGGGATACGACCAGGTTCAGCGTACATCTCCGATTTGGGCAGCCGCTTGAGTATTATGATACAGCGGGATATTGGAATGTATTTCCTGAACGGGAAATTGTAAGTGAAGAGAGAAACAGTCTGATCGGAGCGTTTCAGCAGGGGAAACAGGAAAATCTGATTGTGCTGTCGGATGCATATTTTGAAGAAGTCTGGAATCAGATCAGTACACAAAACCGGGAGAACTGGGCCAAAAGGGAAACGATTTCAAAGGCGGAGTGGAAATTTTATTCGGCTGTCCACGAAGGGAATCTGACAGAGGGACCTACGATGCTGTACTGCATGAATGTACCGGACGGGAAATCAGCAGAGGTGGCAGAGAATCTGGAATATTTAAAGGAGAAACACAGCCTGGATCGTGTCTGGGACCGTTCTATCCAGCCGTTTTATGAGAGGACGCAGATGATCCGGAATACGGAATCCGAAATCCTTCTCGCACGGACAGCCAATGGATTTATTCTTCTGGTACTGGTGATTATGGCAGCATTCCAGTATTTTCTTTATGTAAAGCAGGAAGAAGATACATGGAAATGGGAAGATACATTCTTGGAAAAGATTGGTATGAGGAGAAAAGAAAGGGCAAAGAAAATAGGATTTCAGCTTCGTTTCTTTATGCTGCTCCCGATGATCCAGGCAGTAATCGGCGGAATTTTCTTTATTGGAATTACTTTAAAGGCCAGGTTGTTTACGGTGTCAGAAGTCCTGAGATATGGAAGGTTTATGGGTATCATGTATGCAATCTATATATTGTTTTGGCTTTTTATCTACTCGATGATGCAAAGATATGTCCTAAAACGTCTGCAAAAGGAGAATAGTTAAAAGTAGAAGAAATGATTGTGGCACACAGAGCAATCATAATTTCCAACAGCAAATCGGGCGAAACCCTTCCGTAAGAGACGGCCTATGCCGTTTCTATCATTAGGGGCTCCGCCCGGTTTGATGTTACTGTTTGTTTTTTGAGTTCTTTTTTCGGTATTTCACACACTCAGTTAAAAGATATTCGATCTGCCCGTTCATGGAACGGAAATCATCTTCTGCCCACTGGGCAATTTCATTGTAAAGGCTTTGCGAGAGCCTCAAAGGGACTTGTTTTTTGGCCTTTCCCTTTTCCGCTGTATTTTTTTCCAAAATGTGTCCCACCTTTTTTCTGGATTTAGTAGATGGTACCGCTATTTACAATCGGCTGTGCATCCTTGTTTCCACACAACACGACAAGTAGATTGCTCACCATGGCGGCTTTCCGTTCCTCATCCAGCTCGACAATCTCGTTTTCGTTTAATTTATCCAACGCCATCTGCACCATGCCGACAGCGCCTTCCACGATCTTCTGACGTGCATCGATGATAGCTGCCGCCTGCTGTCTCTGCAACATGGCGGATGCGATCTCCGGTGCATATGCCAGATGCGTGATACGGATGTCAATAATCTGGATACCGGCGTCAGCAACTTTCTCCTGAAGTTCCAACTGCATAATATCCGCAATTTCCTGGCTACTGCCACGAAGTGACTTTTCGTCTCCCTGCTCGCTTGTATCATACGGGTAGATGCGGGCTGTGTTTCGGATGATAGCGTCGCATTGAATGGAGAGATAATTTTTATAGTTCTCTACATTGATGACCGCCTGCGTCGGATTGATGACTTTCCAGATGACGATAGCTCCGATTTCTACCGGATTTCCAAGCTCATCATTGACTTTCTGCTTACCATTGTCAAGCGTCATAGTCTTGAGGGAAATCTTTTTCGTGCCCGTTGTGACCGATGTATGACCGTTTGCTCCCATGGTGAAAGAATTCTTTGAACCGATCGGGTTGATCGGGGAGCAGAATGGATTGATCCAGAAGTAACCAGGCTTTTTCAGTGTGCCATAGTATTTACCAAAAAGGGCAAATACAAGGGCTTCGTTCGGATTTAAGATTTTCAGTCCGCAGTACAGAATGATGGACACAATGAAAAGCACAAGACCAAGAGCGATGAGGAATCCGCAGAGCCCGCCCGAAATGCGGTCCATACCGGAAAGAACCGGACCCAAGATGCACATGGCGATGCTGGCAGCCAGCAGCAGTGTGCTGACAAATAACATAAGAAATCCATTTTTCGCATTGATAATGCGTTCTTCGTGAACCAAAGATTGTTTTGTCTCCATAACTCTTCCTCCTTCAGTCTTACATGAGTTAAAGTGATATTATTTTGATATCATAATAGATCTAAAGCAGAAAATTGTCAAGAGAAAATCAATATATTTTTTCGGAAGGGAAATAGGGGTAACCCTTGGAAAAAGTACATAAAAGGATTATAATAATAGTAGAAATCTTTGACATACATTCCGCTGATGTAAAGGAAAAGAGGTGTTTGTATGAGAGCAGCAAGACAGGAAAGTGTGGAGGCTATGCGTCCGGTCAGTATTTACACCGCAGGGGATCGGATTGAGGCCGAGATGCTTTTAGAGGCACTTCAGAGAAACGATATTCAGGGCTTCCGGGAGGCAAGGGGTTCCGGAGGGGTCATGGATGTCTATACGGGGAATTCTATTTATGGAGAGAAGATTTTTGTAGATGAAAGGGATGCACAGGAGGCAAAGGAGATTATCGATTCGATTCTGGCTCAGACGGAGCTTGAGGTGGAGCCGGAAGATGAGATTACCGATCAGACTGTGAAGAGTCCGAGGTGGCTTAGGAGCAGTATGGGAGTTCTGCTTGCTCTTTTACTTGCGTTTTTGATCGGAGGAACTGTGCTGAGTATATTTTTCTAAGATAAAGAGGCGGTATCGTCTCCGGAGAGATTCTGTCGTAATGAATCAGACAAGAGAGCTGAATCGTTACACGTTCGGAGGGGATACCGCTTTTTAAATGCGTTGCTTTGTGATACACTGTAAGGGTAAGAGCTGATGACAAATACGCCTGAGTACAGGAGGAAGAACATGAGATTTAATACGCAAAAATACAGACAACTGGAATTGTTTATTAAGACAGAACCTGGGGAGACAGGCAGACTTTATATGGTTTCCGGAAGTGCGCGCAAAATGTTTCAGATCAGTCAATACAGAAAGTGGCTGAAAATTACGGTGAATCCGGGGACGACCTATGAGGTGTCGGCTGAGAACTGCGAGATTTCCTATGCCTATTTAAGCGGCTGTGAGCAGATGCTGGAGAGAGGCATCTGCATGATCCAGGACGGAAGATTTTATGACAGGAGTCAGTGGGGTGAATGGTATGACACGCCCATCCGTAACCAGTACCACCTTTCCCCACCAAAGGGATGGATGAATGATCCGAATGGATTTTGTGTTTATCATGGGTATTATCATCTGTTTTACCAGTTTCACCCATTTTCTGAGGAGTGGGATAATATGTACTGGGGACATGCGGTAAGCCAGGATTTAATCCACTGGGTACATCTTCCGGTGTGTATGGAGCCGCAGCAGGAGATTTTGAACTATCCGGAGCTGGTGGGCGGCGCTTTTTCAGGGACGGCATTGGTTGACGAGGAGCAGAAGCTCAGACTGTTTTTTACGCGCCACATCGGAAAGAGAAGAGATAGGACAGCTTTCAGGGAGTATCAGGTGATGACGGAGAGCCGGGACGGCCTGAACTGGGAGCGGGAGAGCCGGATTATTGAAGGCCCGGAGGGCCGGGATTTCCGGGACCCGAAAGTATTTTATGAGAATGGAGAATATAAGATGCTTATCGGTATCAGGGGTGAAGAGCATCCGGCCATATCCCTTTATAAATCCTACAATCTGGCGCAGTGGACGTACTGTGGCGAGATTTTTGAGGAACAAAAGGAGGAGGAGAATTTTCCTCTGGAATGTCCGGATCTCTTCCGTCTTGACAACCAGTGGGTATTGACTGCCGGATACTGCGGGCATGTGGACGGGCACGGAAGAAAAAACAGCATCTATTACCACATCGGAGAATGGTATCAGGATCAGTTCCATGAGGAGGCCAGAGGGCTTTATGATTTTGGCGCAGATTTCTATGCGGTGCAGACTATCGATACGGAGACCGGACGGGTGGCTGTCGGCTGGATCAGCGACGTGGCAAAGGAGCACGTCAAATCGCCAAACGGTGCGTGCGGAAGTATGAGCATTCCGAGGGTACTTCACATCAAGGACGGGAAACTTTACCAGAATCCGGTTCAGGGAATCTACCGGCTTATCCGCTACCCGGTCTACGAAGGATGCGGGGAGGACGTGGAGGTTACCGGAATTGAGGGCAACACCTACTATGTCAAATTAGAGATGGAGAAACCATCAGATTTTCGAATGACACTTTATAAGTGGAAAGACAGGAAGCTGTATCTGGAGCAAAAAGATGGCCAGTGCCGTTTCCGGACCGTGGGAGAAGGAGCAAAAAATATTCTCTATCCGGCGGAAATCAGTGATGTTACCACGGTAGAAGTATTTGTGGACCGGAACGTGTGCGAAGTATTCTTAAATGACGGACAGGCAGCGGGGGCGAAGAAATTTTACCAGCAGTCAGAGACCGGAAACTTTGAGTTCCACGTACAGGAGAAAGGCACAGTGAAGTCTCTGGTAGTAGAGAAAATGGAGGGAATTTGGAAACAGTGAGAAAGATCAGGGCAGTATTATTTGATATGGACGGCGTGCTGATTGACACAGAAAAATATCTGACCCGCTTCTGGAGACAGGCTGCGGCAGAGGCGGGGCTTCTTTTAAGTCTTGAAGAGTGTTATGCGTTCCGGAGCTTTGCCGGGAAATATGCGGCGCCCTGGTTTGCCGAAAAATATGGAGAGCAGTATGACTACTGGACAATTAGGGAGCGGAGAAAGGAACTGATGCAGGAGCATATCCGGGTACACGGAATAGAGAAAAAGGATGGCGTGGAAGAGGTGCTTCAAGTCCTTAGCCAGGAAGGATACCAGACGGCGGTGGTGACGGCGACAGATGAAACGAGAGCGAGACAGTATCTAAGAGATATTGGAATTTTAGAGTTATTTGATGCTGTCATCTGTGCGAATATGGTAAAGCGTGGAAAGCCGTTCCCGGATGTGTACTTGTACGCCTGTGAAAAGATTCAGAAAGAACCGCAGGACTGTGTGGCGGTGGAGGATTCTCCAAACGGAATCCGGGCGGCGTATGGCGCCGGATGTCATGTGGTGATGGTGCCGGATTTGACGCAGCCGGACGAGGAGAGCCAGAACCGGATCGAGAGAAAGGCAGCATCTATCCGGGATATTCCCGGAGTTGTCCGGGAAATCAGCAGAGGAAAATTGCAATACGGGAGGTAAAGATGGGAATATTTCGGATTATCAGGGGCGATATTACACAGTGCAAGGTGGATGCGATTGTCAATGCGGCAAATCCGTCCCTCTTAGGGGGAGGCGGTGTGGACGGCGCTATCCATGCGGCGGCAGGGCCGGGACTTCTGGCGGCGTGCAGGAAACTTGGCGGATGCACACCTGGAGAGGCGAAGATTACGGAGGGTTTTCACCTTCCTGCCAGATATGTGATTCATACGCCTGGACCGGTCTATCAGGGCGGAACAAAGGGTGAGGAGAAGATTCTCGCGTCCTGCTATCAGAACAGCCTGAAGATTGCGGCTTCTTATGGACTGAAAACGGTGGCGTTTCCGTCCATCAGTACAGGAATCTACGGGTATCCGGTGGAGAAAGCTTCCAGAACGGCGGTTCGTGAGATCCTCACCTTTCTTCGTACCCAAAGTATGATAAAAGAGGTGACGATGATCTGTTTCGATGCCGGTACGCAGAAAGCTTATGAGGAGGCATGGAGAGAGATCAACGAGGTAGATTTTACGATTCAGAAAGCAGAGGAATCCGATCTGGCGGATATCCGTAAGCTGATGAAAAAGACCGTGGTTCATATGGAGAATTCTGACTGGTTTTATGACGGAGGAAAGGATTTCCTTGTGACCTGCTTAAAGGAGGATGAGACGACCGGATTTGCGGTTATAGCACGGGTAAAGGGTGGCACGAAAAAGGGTTCTCTGGCCGGATGTTTCCTTGTGGAGATTCCAGGAGATGTAGAGTACAACCTTGGAAAGGATCTCGGATTTTCTAAGGAACAGTTACTTGTCAGTGCCCATATGGACACAGCGGTAGTGGATCCTCTATACCGGGGGCATCACCTTCAGGATCGGATGATGGAAGCATGCGAGAAGGAAATGAAGAAGCGTGGCATCCACTATCTTCTTGTAACCGTCCACCCGGACAATCCGTACAGCCTTTCCAATGTACGGAAAAGAGGGTACCAGATCCGGAAAACCAAGGAGAAGTACGGTGGAACGCTCCGTCATATTCTGTGTAAGGAAGTCTGAAGATATGGCAGTGTTATAAGATGGCGGCGCCGAGGAGAGAGAAGAAAAAACGTTGACGAAGGAGCGGTTTTCCGTAATAATGAAAGGTGCCTGAAAAAAGTATGGAAAATAATACAAAGGAGAGAACATGATGAGTCAACATCAGGAACAAGGTACGAGAAAAAGAGGCGGCTTTGGACTTTTGAAATTTTATCTTTCACAGAAAATCATCAAAATCCTTTTGATTCTTGTTGTCGTGGCGGTAGTGATTTTCGGCGTCCGCAAAACGTTCTTCACGGAGAGTAAGACAACAAAGCTTGGATTTGAAGATATCGGAGAGCTGGCGACTCAGTGTGCCTACACGACGGAAGTTGGGGTGCAGGAGGGATCCAGAGAATTGTTTGGTATCCAGATTCCGTTTACACAAAGCAAATATATTTACAGCATGGATTTCGAGATCAAGGCGGGAATTGATTTTGGGGACATTGACTGGGATCTCAAGGATAAGATAATCGAAGTACGGCTGCCCGAGGCCAGGATCTTAAGCAGCGAGATGAAACAGGATTCCTTCCAGGTTTACCACGAGGAGGAGAGTATTTTTCGGCAGATCAGACTGGAGGAGATCAATGATGGATTTGAGGATATGCAGAAGCAGGCAGAAAAAGACGCTGTCAGTAACGGACTTTTGGAAAACGCAAAAAGCAATGCAGAGACGATCCTCAAGGAGTTCTTCGCAAAAGAATATGACCTGAAAGAATATAAGATTACGTTTCGTGAGAAATAACAGGAGTGAAAAAATGAAAAAGAAGATTCTTACAGTACTTGCCGTTGTTGCAGCGGCTATTTTCATTTTCTATTTTATTTTGTTTCTGACTGCATAGGGTTCCGATGCGACGGAACCCGGCCAAAAGGTTGTAATTATTCAGAAACAATGAAAAAATTCTCAATGACATGTAGTACCCCGTCTTCGTCGTTGGACAATGTAATGTAATCTGCCGCTTCTTTCACGGCAGTCTGTGCATTTGCCATAGCGACACCAAGGCCGGCGGTTTCAAGCATTGTGATGTCATTACAGCCGTCTCCGCAGCAGACCATCTGCTCTGTGGTGAGTCCGATACTGGAAAGGAGTTTACACAAGGAGTGTGCCTTATCGATATTCTGCGGCATGATCTCCAGAAAGAACGGATCGGAACAGTAAATATTTAGAAGTCCGTGAAAGTAAGGAATCAGCCGTTTTTTTACCATGGCGATATCGTCCGGGTTTCCGGTAATAAGAAATTTATTATTCTCCTGTTCAACAGAAGCCGGAAAGTTATCTACATGGATAACAGGGAGCCCGTTGATTGTGGACTCCAATTTGGTGTACTCATTTGTCTGAAGTCCGGAGAGGATACCACGGCTGGAGTAACCGACAATGTCGACCGGAGCGTCTTTGATTAGTTCAAAGAGGGGCTTTGCCACATCTTTTGGCAGAAGACGATTGTAAACAGTCTGACCGCTTCGACAGTCAGTAATTTTTCCTCCGTTGAAGGAGAGGATGTAGCTTCCGAATCGTTGCAACTGCAGTTCTCTGGCAAGGGGAAGCACCCCGGTTGTCGGACGTCCGCTTGCCAGGACCACTTTAATTCCGGCTTCCTGAATCCGGATTAACGCCTCCCGTGTGGGAGGCGTGATTTGTTTTTGGGAGTTGGTGAGTGTTCCGTCCAGATCCAGGGCAAGAATCTGATAGTCTATCATTGTTTGGCTCCTTTTTCTATCTCATCTTTCGTGTTAGCTTCGAATTCGGTGAGCGCCTCCACGATTTCCGAAAACTTCATACTATTGGACGCTTTTACAAGAACAGTATCCCCGGCCTCAAACAAGGACGGAAGATCGTGTAAAAATTCCTTCTTGCCGGTATAGTGAAGAACTGTATTGCCGGAAGCAAGATTCTTGGCTCCAAGGTACATCTGACAGGCCAGCGGTCCAATACAGACGATAGTGTCAATGCCCTTTCTGGCGGCATACTCTCCGGTCTCAAAATGAAGCTGCTCCTCATTCTCTCCCAGCTCCTTCATATCCCCCATGACCGCGACTCTACGACCTGTGGCAAGTGCAAGGACGTCGAGGGACGCCCGCATGGATGCCGGGTTGGCATTGTAACAGTCGTCCAAAATCATCAGGGTGTCCGTTTCAATGAGATGGTTACGCCCGGTCACCGGCTGAAGGGAATGGATTCCTGTCTCGATCTCCTCTGGGGAAAGTCCAAAGAGGTGCCCGATGTAGGCGCCTGCGAGCGCATTGTACACCATATGTTTGCCCGGAATCGGGATGTCAGCCTGGATGGTGGTCTCAGAAAAGTCTCCACATGCAGGAAGCTGGATGGTGCAGAGCGTCCCTTTTAACCCTCTGTTTTCGATGTGGGAGGCAAAGACCGGGGCGGCGGAATCGATGCCAAAGAAGACCGGTTTTTGTCCGTGCACATCGGCCACCGTGCGGAGCATATCGTCGTCCCCGTTTAAAACAACCGCAAACTCCGGCTGTAAATGTTCGAACATTTCCGTTTTTGCCTGTAAAATTCCTTCTCGTGATCCGAGATTTTCCAGATGCGCGTATCCGATATTGGTAATGACACAGACGTTTGGGCGGGCAATATCAGCCAGACGGTGCATTTCCCCGAAATGGTCGATTCCCATTTCCAGAACAGCAATCTCATCTTCCTCGGTCAGACGGAAAATCGTCAGTGGGAGTCCGATTTCATTATTATAATTCCCCTCTGTTTTCAGCACCCGATATTTCTGTTCTAGGACAGAAGCGATCAGCTCCTTGGTACTCGTTTTTCCCACGCTTCCAGTAATTCCGATGACTTTCAGATCAAGCTGACTTCGATAAAAGTGTGCCAGATCTTTTAAAGCCTGCTCGGTGGAGTTTACAAGGATATAAGGATACCGCGCCCCGGTAAGCGGATGCTCGGATAAGGTGCAAAGAGCCTCCTTTTCCATGACCTGTTCAATAAAGTCGTGTCCGTCCACCCTTGCGCCCTTGATTGGGACGAAGAGGAAGTCCTTTTCGATTTTGCGGCTGTCGATGGCCACTCCTGTGATTTCCCGGTTTCGAGCGTCCTCAGAACCCCTATATGTACCGCCGCAGGCGGAGGCAATATTTGCCAGTGATAACCCTTTCATATGTTTTCTCCTGTCTTTGGTGATTACCCGCAGTAACGGGCGTCCATCGATTTTTCAATCAGCAGTTCACAGAGCTCTCCAAACTCAATACCGGCGGCCTTTGCCTCTTTCGGAAGAAGACTTGCGGCCGTCATGCCCGGAAGGCTGTTATACTCCAGACAATAGATGTTGCCGTCCTCTGTCAGAAGGAAATCCGCACGGGCATAGACATCGAGCTTGAGTGCTTGAAACGCATGCTCGGAAATTGCCTGGATTTTCTTTGCTGTCTCTTCCGGGATACGGGCAGGGCAGATCTCCTCTGTCATGCCGTCTTGGTATTTATTGGCATAGTCAAACCATCCGGTTTTCGGACAGATTTCGATGACCGGAAGGGCCTTTCCGTCGATCACACCGCAGGCGAGCTCTCGACCTTTGATATATTCTTCAATAATGATCTCATCCTCATAGCGGAAGGACTCTTTGACTGCTTTATCAAACTCCTCCTCCGTCTGTGTAATGTAGACTCCGATACTGGAACCACCAGAGCAAGGCTTTACAACAAGCGGAAGCGGAAGTCCGGTGGAGGCAAGGGAGTGATCCGCGGTGGACCGTTTCATCCAGGTTCCCTTTGGAGTCGGAATATGATTTGCCTCGAAAATCACCTTGGTGATCTCTTTGTCCATGGACAGGGCACAGCCAAGGGAGCCAGACCCTGTGTAACGGATACCAAGGACGTCAAAGGCAGCCTGAAGCTTTCCGTTTTCACCTACATCACCGTGCAGTCCCATGAATACGATATCCGCGAGACGGCAAAGTTCGATGACATTGGCTCCGAAAAAGCAGTCGGATTTGTCTTCTCTGGAAGCTTTCACCGCTTCCAGATCCGGCTCTGTAGAACGGATGCCTGATGCAAGGGAAAGCCCCGCATCAGGTCTTGTAAAGACTGCTTCCAGATTGTCTCCCGCGTCCGGAAGTCCCAGAAACGGATCCAGAAGAAAAGCGTCGTGTCCTTTTTCTCTTAATGTACGGCATATACCGGCGCCGGAACTAAGGGAAACGTCCCGCTCCGTGCTGAGTCCTCCTGCCAAAACAATGATTCTCATAGTCTTCGATTCCTCCTTATAAATTATCCATACTCATCTGGTCCAAAAGCTCTTTCTTAACCTGATATAAGCGATCTGAAAGATCCACATACACATTGTGCGGGTAGAAGAGACGCTTCGTCTCATCCCACAGAGTATCTTTTTCCTGACGGCAGTATTCAGCGATTTCCATGACGGACGGCGAGTGATAGACACATTCTCCGTTTATGAAAACCGGGACGAGCATCTCACGCATTGTATAGGTGCCGCCCTTCATCCGCGTTTTTTTCCATGTCTCGATGGGGTCAAAGAGCAGAAGATCGTCATTTTCATCAAAAGTCTCATCCGCAAAGCAGATCAGGTCAGCCTTGATCTTTCCGGTCTCCTTTTCGTAAATCCTGTAGATTGTTTTGTTGCCCGGATTGGTAATCTTTTCCGTGTTCTCGGAGAGCTTGATCTTTGGTACAAACACACCGTTTTCATCTTGGATGGCGGCCAGCTTATAGACGCCCCCAAAGGACGGGCAGTCCTTAGACGTAATCAGGTGGGTTCCTACACCCCAGACATCGATGGCGGCACCCTGCTGTTTCAGGTCGTGAATCAGGTATTCATCCAAATCGTTGGAAGCAGAAATTTTCGCGTCTGGGAATCCCGCATCGTCTAACATCTTGCGAGCCTTCTTAGAAAGATATGCAAGATCCCCGCTGTCCAGACGGATTCCAAAGCTTTTGGACCGGATTCCCTCTTCCCGCATCTCACGAAAGACGCGGATGGCATTCGGCACACCGGATTTCAATGTGTCGTAGGTATCCACGAGAAGGGTACAGGAGTCCGGATACATTCTGGCATAAGCTTTAAATGCCTGGTACTCATCCGGAAAACTCATAATCCAGCTATGGGCGTGCGTGCCCATGACCGGAACATGAAACATCTGTCCGGCCAGTACATTAGACGTGCCGACACATCCGCCAATCATGGCAGCTCTCGCCCCGTAAAGTCCGGCGTCCGGCCCCTGGGCCCTGCGAAGACCGAATTCCATGATACCTCCATCGTTTGCCGCATAAACGATGCGGGCGGTCTTGGTGGCTATGAGGGACTGATGGTTGACAATATTTAAGATTGCGGTTTCCACAAGTTGTGCCTCCATGATTGGGGCCACCACCTTGATGAGAGGTTCCCTTGGGAAGATCACACTTCCCTCCGGAATGGCATAGATATCACCGCTGAAATGATATCCACTTAGATAATGAAGAAAGTCTTCGTCGAAGATGTGAAGACTTCTGAGATAGTCCACCGCCTCATAGGAAAAATGAAGTCCCTTGATATACTCAATCACCTGGTCGAGTCCGGCTGCGATGGCGTAGCCGTTGTTACATGGATTGGCACGATAAAAAACGTCAAAGACAACAACTTTGTCGTGATCCTTCTCCTTAAAATATCCCTGCATCATTGTCAACTCATACAAATCTGTCAATAATGTTAAATTACGTTCCAGCATTGGATACACTTCCTTTCGCTGTGCGGCCTGACACACAGCCTGTATTATAAAATAGCGATGGGCCAAAGTCTGGGCATGATGTGACCTTGGCGACCGCGTATCAACCCGAAATGTGCCTTTTGGCACTTCTGGTGATTCAGCATAATGCTGGAAACATTATAGCACTCATCCGGGCAAAGGGGAAGAAAAATCCGTGTTGAAATTGAAAGGCCGGGAGAAGTAGTATATAATAGATGTAAAAAAAGGACATTTCCAGATGGAAGGAGGAGTCAATATGACCAAACGAAACGTGACAGCAGCAGATTTTGGAAGCAGATATGAGGCTCCGGGGGCCGAACTGGTTCGTATTGCATGCCAGTTCCAGAGCCGGATCTTACTGAAGAGCGGGGAGATGCAGGTCAACGCAAAGAGTATTATGGGAATGATGGCATTTCAACCGTCAAAGGGAATGGAAATTGAGATCACAGCTGAGGGATGCGACGAAGAGCAGGCTGTTCTCGAAATAGAAGCTTTTTTGAAAAATGAATAGAGTACATAAAAACGGGTGGAGACATACAAATTTCCACCCGTTTATTTCTATACGATTTCTACATTTTTCTGAATGGTCTCTTTGATGATCTGCTCAAAATACGGGGCGAGATGCTTTCTTGTCTCCTTGTCAAGATCCTTCGGGTAGACCGGAGCGCCGTACTCGATGACGACGTGGGTCTTTTTGATCTTAGGAAAGTGAGCCTCAAACATCTCTGCGGTATTGTTGAGACTGATCGGGACGATGGCGCACCCGGTTTTCTCGGCGATCTTAAAAGAGCCCTCCTTAAAAGGAAGAAGGCTTAACTCCTCTCCCGAATTTCTCGTGCCCTCCGGGAAGATGCAGATCGAGATACCGCGTTTGATATAATCAATCGCTGTCAGGATTGTCTTCATCCCTTGCTTCGGGTCGTGACGATCCAGAAACAGGCAGTAAAGATACTTCATCCACGTGGAGAGCAACGGAATCTTCTCCATTTCCTTCTTGGCAACATAGCCGGTCAGACGCTTGCAGCGGGAGTAAGTCAGAAGAATGTCAAAATAGCTTCTGTGATTCCCGATAAAGAGTACCGGTTCATCCGGCACATTCTCAAGGCCGATCACTGTAGTCTCTACGCCAGCGATCCGCAGGATACAACGAAATCCCCACTGGACAATCCGCAGGGAAGAAAAATCCCTCGTTTCCCGGTTTTTCTTTCCGATCAGCCATTCCACGAAGAAGACCGGAATGGAAAGAATCAGGAAGACCACCAGAAAAATGGTGACACAGATAAAGCGAATCATAGGATTAGTTCCTTTCCAAAAAAGTTTAATAGACAACATGTCGAGAAACGACATATCAACAAAGTACTATCATTATACTATAAAAATGCTGGAAAAGAAATCCGGTTTTGTCATTTTTTTCAGGAACTTTGTGTAAGATGATAAAGAGAAAAAGCAGGATCGCATCGTATGGGCAAAAAAGCAGGAAATTTCCGAAAAATCATCTTCTCCTGTACTGCGATACTTTTCCTTTTTTTGGTGGCCGGGTGCTCGGTTACGGATCTTGGAGGGGAGAAGAAGCAGGAACTGGATTTTACGGTCCTGGAAAAGGAAGACATACCAGAGGAACTACAGGCAACGATTGAGGAGAAAAAGGACGAACCGATGAAACTGACATATACAGATCAGGGACAGATGGTTCTCGTCAGAGGATACGGGAAGAAGGAAAGCAGCGGGTACAGCATTGAGGTGAAAGAACTTTACGCAACGGAAAATGCCGTACATATTCGTACCGAGCTTAAAGGACCGGGAGAAAAAGAGCAGGTGATCGAGAAATCGACGTGGCCTTATATTGCTGTCAAACTGGATTATCATAACAGACATGTTGTCTTTGAAGAATGAGGAGGTTCCCTATGGAGTTGGTGAAAAAACAGATTGTAAAACAGTGGAGTGGAAAACCGGTTACGGACCAGTTTCTGATTGATGAGGACTACAATGTGCCGGATAATAAAAAGGATATCAAAAAGGTGATGATCAGTGAGGGCGAGCTGCGGATCGAAGAAATCCGCAAGGTGGATAACTATGTGAAAGTCCACGGGAAACTATTGTTTCACATTCTTTACGTCACGGACGAGGCGGAAGAAAAGATGGCCGAATTGTCCGGTCAGTTTCCGTTTGAGGAGATGGTTTATACCGAGGAGGAGAGGGGTGACTGGCTGATCCGAAGCACCCGGACGGATGTGACGGCGGTGATGATCCACTCCCGGAAACTCAATATCCGCACGATGGCGGAAATGGTTCTTGTACCGGAGACAGGAGAAGAGGGGGAACTGACCGTGGATGTGGAGGGCGTTGACCGATGTTATAAGAAAAAGGCTGATAGGCGGGTTCTGAAAATGCAGAATACTCTTCGGGATACCTACCGCATCAAGGAAGAGATCCGGCTCCCAAAAGGAAAGGAAAATATCGCCGCCCTGCTGTGGACGGATATGAAACCACAGCGGCTGGATACGAAGCTGGTGGCAGACAGCCTCATCGTGGAGGGCGAGCTGTTGGTATTCTGTTTCTATGAAACGCCGGATGAGACACTGAACTGGATCGAGGAACCGGTGCGCTTTGAAGGCAGGATCCCGTGTCCGGGGGCGGATGAGACGATGTACCACCAGATTGACACTGCCTTTACGGATGAGAATGCAGAAGCAAGACTCGATGAGGACGGGGAAATGCGGATCATCGGAATCGAAGCGTCCCTGGAGGTGAAAGCGTCGGTTTTTGAAGAGGAAGAGGTGGAGCTTCTGGAGGATCTTTATTCTTTAAGCTGCAATCTCACCGTCCAGAAAGAAATGCAGGAGTGTGAGCAGCTTGTCATGCAGAATCATCTCAAATGCAGCGTCAGTGAGACACTCTCTCTTCCGGAGCTGAAAGACAATATTTTTCAGATCTGCCATACATCGGGCAGCCTTGAGATTGTCAGAACCGAAGCAAAAGAAGAAGGAATCCAGGTAGAGGGCATCCTCCATATCGGATTTTTGTATGTCAAACCGGATGATGATATTCCGTTTGATACTTGGCAGGGTATGGTACCGTTTACCTGTGTGCTGGAATGTAATGAGATGTACCCGGATGTACGCAGCTCGTTAAACGGCTACATCGAGCAGCTCTCCGTGAATCTCCTGGGTCAGGGAAAAGCTGAGGTCAAGGCGACGGTCTCTTTTAGGGCGTTGGTGCGGCGTCCGGTGTCGATTGAGAATATCGCTGGACTGACTGTGGAGGAGAGATCCATGGAAGAGCTTGCAAAGCGGCCGGGAATTGTGGGGTATGCAGTCAAGGATGGAGATGATCTTTTTGGACTTGCAAAACGCTTTGGAACAACGGAGGAGAGTATCTGCGAGGTGAATGGAATCGAGAAGGAAAAAGGGCTCCAGCCAGGTGAGAGGATATTGATTTTTAAGGAGAATTTGAGTATACTATAAAGAAATGTATACAAAATACATAGTGTCCCATTGGGGCAGAAGAGAAAAGAGTGAGAACAAGGAGAGATTGGATGGAACGGATTCAGCTAAAAGCACTTGGGAAGATTAATCTGGGGCTTGATGTACTTGGAAAAAGAGAGAACGGTTATCACGATGTCAGGATGATTATGCAGACCGTTTACCTGTATGATGAGGTGACGCTAGAGAAACGGCAGGAACCGGGCATCACCGTGTCCACCAATCTCATATATTTGCCGACAGATAAGACAAATATCGCATACCGCGCGGCGAAGATTCTTCTGGATGAATTCGGTGAGAGGCGCGGTGTGGCGATCCACTTGAAAAAGCATATCCCGGTTGCGGCTGGGATGGCGGGCGGGAGCGCAGACGCTGCCGCAGTGCTCTTTGGCATGAACCGGATGTTCGGGTGGAAGTTAAGTGAAAAAGAACTGATGGAACGGGGCGTGACCCTTGGCGCGGACGTCCCGTACTGCATCATGCGCGGGACTGCGCTTGCGGAAGGGATCGGGGAGAAGCTGACCAGACTCCCTGCCATGCCAAAGTGCCATCTGCTCATCGCAAAGCCGCCGATTTCCGTGTCCACAAAGCTCGTCTATGAGAAACTGGACGCATTGGCGATCGTAGACCATCCGGATATAGACGGGATTATCGAAGGTTTAAAGGACCGGGATCTCATCCGGGTGGCCGGATCCATGGGAAATGTCCTACAGAATGTGACAGAGACAGAGTATCCGGTGATTACACAGATCAAGGAGAAAATGATCAAAGGCGGAGCCATCAATGCGATGATGAGCGGAAGCGGTCCGACCGTATTTGGTCTTTTCAAAGAACGAAGTATGGCAAAGAAGACGGCGGAACAGATTCGACAGTTGGGACTTGCAAGACAGATTTACACGACAACCATTCACAATGTACGAAAGAACAGGAGGAGCGATGAATGGAAGCAGATTTCGGAGCAGAAATGAATGAGTATCTTCCGCTGCGAGACGTGGTGTTTCAGACACTGCGTCAGGCGATTTTACGTGGCGAACTAAAGCCGGGAGAGCGACTGATGGAAGTGCGCCTTGCAAAAAAGCTCGGCGTCAGCCGGACTCCGATCCGGGAGGCGATCCGGAAGCTGGAGCTTGAGGGGCTGGTGCTGATGATCCCAAGACGGGGAGCGGAGGTCGCGGAGATCACAGAGAAGAGTATGAGGGACGTGCTTGAAGTCAGAAGAGCCCTGGAGGTGCTGGCGGTAAGCTTAAGCTGCGACCGGATTTCCGGGGAGCAGATCGAAGCGCTCAAAGAGGCGGCAGAGGAATTTGACCGGTCCCTGACCTCGGATGATGTGACAAGGACCGCAGAAGCAGATGTCCATTTCCATGATATTATTTACCGCTCGACAGACAATCAGAGGCTGATCCAGCTTCTGAGCAATTTGGGTGAGCAGATGTATCGTTACCGGGTGGAATACTTAAAGCACAGGGAGTTTCACCCGCAGATTTCCAGGGAGCACAAGGAGCTCATCAGCTATCTGGAAGCTGGACAGAAGGGGCAGGCGGAAGAAAAGATCGCCGTCCACATTGACAAGCAGGCCCAGGCCGTCCTGGAGACGATCCGCCGGAACAGAAATCCGGAAAAAACAGAATAAATCCCGGAGATCCGGCAATACTCCTGTTAAATTTCAGATGAAAGTAACGGGAGGAAAGTTTGGATGATGACGGAGAGAAAACGAAAATGGGTGATGGCAGTTTCGGCTGTCATCCTTTCTGCGATGCTGACTGCCTGTGTCTGGCGTACGGAGACGGTCAGTGCTAAGATGGAAACGGCACAGAAGCACATGGCGGAGGAAGTGCTGCGCTTCCATGTGCTTGCAAACAGCGACAGCAAAGAGGATCAGGAGCTGAAGATGACAGTCAAGGATGAGGTTGTATCCTGGCTCGAAGCAAAGATGGACTGTAATAGCCTGGAAGAGACCAAGAACTTTATCCGAAGCCATTTAACCGGGATTGAGGAGGTGGCCGAGGAGACGGTTCGAAGGGAAGGATATTCCTATCCGGTGCAGGCAGCTTTGGAGTGGACAGACTTCCCTGAGAAGAGCTATGGGGACGTCACTTTTCCGGCAGGTTCCTACGAGGCACTCCGAATCCAGATTGGGGAAGCCAAAGGCCACAACTGGTGGTGTGTGCTCTACCCGAATCTTTGTTTTATCGACAGTGTCCGGGCAGTCGTACCCGAAAAAGGGAAAAAGCAGCTCAAGCATGTTCTGACAGACGATGAGTACGATATGGTAACGGCGACCTCAAAATTCAAAGTGAAATGGTTTTTCTTTGGGTCGTAGGAGGGGCTCTAAAGCTTCAGAACAAAAGACGAAAGGGAAAAGGAATGACAGAATTTTTAGTAAGACGGTTTGTCAAAAACTATGAACATACAGAGACAGTAGCAGTACGTACAGCATACGGCGTACTGGCGAGTATGGTGGGGATCTTTTGCAATGTCTTTTTATTCCTTGTGAAAGGAGCGATCGGCATTGTGCTTCACAGTATCTCTGTCACGGCGGACGCCTTCAACAATCTCTCGGACGCAGGCTCGTCGATTATCGGGCTTGTAGGCGTCAAGATGGCGGAAAAGCCAGCCGACGAGGAGCACCCGTTTGGACACGGACGGATCGAGTATATTGCGGCGCTTATTGTGGCTTTCATTGTTCTGGAGGTAGGATTTACCTTTCTAAAAGACGCCATTGGAAAAATCCGGCAGCCGGAGATCCTGAAATTTAACACAGTGTCTGTGGTGATCCTGATGTTTTCCATCGGAGTTAAGATCTGGCTTGCTTTCTTTAACAGGAAGCTGGGCAAAAAGATCAATTCCAAAGTGATGATGGCGACGGCAGCCGACGCAATGGGTGATGTAGCGACGACGACGGCTACGATCCTGTCCGTTTTATTTTTCCGGGTTACGGGAATCAATATTGACGGCTTTGTAGGGATTGGCGTCGCTCTCGTCGTGATGTGGGCGGGCGTTGGTATCGCAAAAGATACTCTGGAACCCCTCATTGGTGAGGCAGTGCCGCAGGAGACATGTGACGAAATTACGAAATTTGTGGAATCCTACGATGGAATTGTAGGGACCCACGATTTGCTGGTACATAATTACGGACCGGGCAGAAGCATGGCGTCTATTCACGCGGAAGTACCAAACGACGTCAATATTGAAGTGTCTCACGAGGTCATCGATAAGATTGAGCGGGATGCCAGAAAATATCTTGGGACCTATCTTCTGATTCATATGGATCCTATAGAGACAAAAGATCAGGATGTAATTAAGGTAAGAAAAAAAGTGGAGGATATCGTAACACAGGCAGATCCGGATGCAAGCATCCATGATTTCCGTATGGTCTCAGGAGAACACCGTATCAATCTGATCTTTGACATGGTGCTTCCTCACGGGTATGATAAAGAAGAAGAGAACACATTGCAGCGTCTGGTGACAGAAAAAATCCATCGTCTGGACGAGCGCTATCAATGTGTCATTACAATGGAAAAGAGTTTTGTGGCAGAATCAAAAGAAAAGTAAGAGAGGGATCATATGTACGAGATTAAAACAAGGGTACGGCTTAGCGAAGTATCGGCGGACGGATGCATGACTCTGCCGGGGATCATCAATACATTTCAGGATGCCAGCATCTTCCAGTCGGAGGATCTGGGTGTGGGGACGAAATATCTTGAGGAACACAAAAAGGCATGGGTACTTTCTTCCTGGCAGGTAGAAGTACGACGCTACCCGAAACTGGGGGAAACCGTCAGCACATCTACATGGGCCAGTGGATTTCATGGATTTTTTGGAGACCGGAATTTTATTATGCAGGATAAAGATGGTGAAGTCGTGGCATACGCCAATTCGATCTGGGTCTATATGGATCTGGAGGGCGGCCGGCCGACCAGGCCATCTGAGGAAGAAGTCACCCGCTACGGAATGGAAGAGCCGTATCCAATGGAGTACGCGTCCCGGAAAGTAGCGATGCCCCAAGAAGGAATTAAAGGCATTCCGGTCAAAGTCCGGAAGTACCATATTGACACAAACCATCATGTTAATAATTGTCAGTATGTCCAGATGGCAGTGGAGCTTCTGGAGGAAAACGGCGTGGAGACGGACTTTCAGAGTCTGCGCGTAGAATATAAGAAATCAGCTGTTTACGGAGATATCCTTTATCCTGTGTACACGACAGAAGGCGGCGCGGCAACGGCAGCGTTGTGTGATAGGGATGGGAAACCATATGCGGTGATTGAGCTAAAGCATAAAGGAGAACAAAAGTGATGAAATTGGGTGAAAAACAAGTATTGATGATGGAGAAGGAAGTGGATTTCGGCGTATATCTGGGGACGGAGTCAGAGCATGTCCTCCTCCCGAAAAAGCAGGTGCCAAGGGGGCTGGAGCCCGGAGATCCGGTGGAAGTATTTTTATATAAAGATTCCCGCGACCGGCTGATCGCGACAACCAACGAACCGAAGCTCACTCTCGGCAGACTAGCAATACTGGAAGTCATCGACACCGGGAAGAATGGAGCATTCCTCGACTGGGGACTGGAGAAAGATCTTTTCCTCCCGTTCCGTGAGCAGACGACACCAGTGAAAAAGGGCGACAGCATACTCGTAAGTCTCTACATTGACAAGAGTGCGCGTCTCTGTGCGACTATGAAAGTGTATGAGAAACTTTCCTGCGATTCTCCGTATCAGAAAGACGATATGGTAGAGGGAATCGTATATGAACTCAGTGACCGATTCGGTGTGTTTGTGGCTGTGGACGGCAAATATTCCGCACTGATCCCGAAACGCGAAGTTTATCATACATACCGGGTGGGCGAGACGATCCGGGCGAGAGTAGCCGCAGTCAAGGACAATGGAAAACTTGATTTAAGCGTGCGGGAAAAAGCCTTTATCCAGATGGATGTGGATGCGGCAAAACTCGTGGAATACATGGAAAAGAACGGTGGACGTATTCCATTTACAGACAAGGCGTCTCCGGAGACAATCCGCGGCGAATTTGAGATGAGCAAAAACGAATTCAAACGTGCGGTGGGACGGCTCCTCAAGGAGAAAAAAATCGAAATCCGTGAAAAGGATATTGTAATTGCAGGAAAATAAGCTATACTAAAGATAGACAAAATAAAAAAAAGGAGATCATCGCTTACGAAAAAGAAGATATCGATAAGCTCGTATCCTTTATGATTTAAGGCTTTGAAATCATGGCGAATTTAGTCTTAGAAGAACAGCAGATCATACTATAAGGCGAAAGGCGAAACTTTCGCCTTTTGTCGTTCATGGGGACGATAGAAATGATTTCTGTCGTAGCTTTCTAAAAGGAATTCAGGGACAAAAAATGGTAATTCATGGTCAGAAAGACGAAAATACTCGAAAAATGTAGTACAATCCCCCATGGGGGAAAAGGGAAATGGGAGGATAAAAGATAGTTAGCCCTGGGAGAAGGAGTAGACAGAATGAAAGAGACCAACGTGGAAGTCGAAGGGATCAAATTGGCTGTCTCAATGTTCCGTAAGACAGATCCGAAGCGATGCCGGGAAGTCCTTCTTGAGAGTATCCGATGGCTGAAAGACCGTTACATACGTCTGGGAGAAAAGGAGGATCTGCAAAAAGCCCTTCTCCATATTCAGGCATACGGTGATCTGGGATTCCCATATCAGGATGTTGAGACAGATCTGTTAGAGATCTTTGACAGCCTGGGGGCTAAAAAGGAGGTGAGAAAGGCGTTCCGGAAGCTGTTCTGTGAAACGATTGTCATTAATAAAAGCGTAATCAACCGGCTCCTTGGGAGCTGGAATCCGGCCCGACAATCTATGCGTATTGGGGATGCGGTCAATGACATTATTCAGAAGGTGACGAAAAAAGAAGAAGGCACCTATTTGTATCATTGCGGAAAACAGCTTGCACAGAACGGGGAAGACGGTCTGTGGGAGCATACATTCCGACTCAGGATACAGGATGGCGAGGCCATTTTCCACAATGTAAATCAGAACAGATATTATCTGCTGATAAAGGAGGGAAAATAAGATGTTTAAGATCGTGATCGTTGATGATGACAGACAGATGCAGGCTATCATTCGGGACAAAATCAAAGAGAAAACAGATGCATTCAGAGACGCAAAAATTCAGATCTTTTCTTCTGCGGAAGCCTTTCTGGCAGAGGCCAAACAGGAAGAGCACGGAGAAGAGGGCGATCTGTTCTTTGTAGATATTGAGCTTGGAGACGGCATAACAGGACTGGAGTTCGGACGAATCCTCCGGAAGAAATATCCGAACCGTGGACTAGTATTCCTTACATCTCATAAGGAATTTGCCATGGAAAGCTATGAGATTGAGGCGGACCAGTATATCCTAAAAGAGCAGATGGACAAACGACTTCCTGGAATTCTGGAAAAGTTGATGTACCGTCTGGGTGCTGAGAGAAATCAGTACAGGATGCTGCGGAACGAGGACGGAGAACAGAAAATCTATTTCCGTGAAATGATCTGTATACACAAAAGAAAGATGGGAAAATATGCTGAATTTGAGATGTTCCAGGGTACCTTTCGGGAGAGGATCTCTCTTGACCGGCTTCTGGAAGAACTGGACAGCAAGGAATTCTTTCTCGCAGACAGAAGTAATATAATCAACCTCCGCAATGTCCAAAGTATAAGGGACAATGTTATCTGTCTGGAGGAAGGACACACCTTGGAGCTGAATCAGTACCGGATAGAAGCCGCGAAAAAGAGGATCGAGGCTTACTGGAGGGAAAGAATATGGAACGAGCAACCCACATCATAATCTTGACTCTGATCTCATGCTTTGAGATCTGGATGTGTTATCAGATCCTGTACCGGACTGTGCTGGAGAAACGGTATTTGCAGACCTGGCAGAAAATCCTCATCTGGGGAAATATCCTGGGGATGGGGATTGTGCTGGGTGTAAACAGAGGAATATTTTTCTTATCAAGTGCTATATTGTGGCTTTGCATTTTCTATACAATAGTAGTAGCAGTGATTTTAAATGTGAAGAGATGGCATCTTATTGTAGAAATTGTAGGAATTTATTATCTGTTTGTAGCATTATTAGACCTTTTCTTTGCTTTTTGCGGAATAGCGATTGGAAATGATTTTTATCAAGTGTTTTCTGCATATAACTATTCTGGAGAAAAGTGCATACTTTTCATTTTGTCCCGAATAAGCATTATATCTATTTTGATTTTCTTAAAGAAAGAGAGAAAAGGCGAAATTATAGTTGAAAAAGCACAAACATTTATGCTTGTTACTATGGGGATTCTAGTGGTTATTGTAACAGGATATCATTTCCTGATTTATGATATTTTGAACGGATTGTCAGATGTTAGTGGATGGAGTGCGGCCTGCTCCTTACTTGCGATCTTTGTCGTTGTTGCATTTTGCTTAGGAATTAGTTGGAAAAACCAGAGTCTGAAACAGGAAAATCAGATTCTGGAAGTCAGAGAAAAACTGGAACTGGACAATATGCGGGATATGATGAAAGCATTAGAGCAGAACCGGATTCAGGTACACGATATGCGTCACCATATGATTATTCTGAGAGAATATGCATTGAAAAAAGAGTATGAAGCGATCGAAACCTATCTGGATCAGTTACTGGAAAGCTATGTAGAAGTTCAGGAGGAAAGATGGACAAGAATCCGGAATCTGGATATTCTGTTAAGTGAAAAGAAGAAGGAGGCTAATTTGGAGAACATCCGGTTTCAGATTGAAGCGGATGTCCTCCAAAGTCTCCCATTCAAGGAGACAGAAACGAGTGTTCTCTTTGGAAATCTTCTGGACAATGCAATAGAAGCATGTAAAAAGATGAAGACAGAAACAAGATGGATCCGGGTGGAAATCAGACAGAGGAAAGGATTTCTGTTTTTTACGATTGCTAATTCGATCGGGAAACGTCCGCAGGAAAAGGATGGGGAATTTGTCTCTGATAAAGAAGACAAAAAAGTTCATGGTTATGGATTGAAAAGTATCCGACGTATTGTGAAGAAATACGATGGATCCTTTCAATGTGATGTAGTAGAAGAAGAGGTCAAGATCTCGATTTCTTTTTCCAATAAGTAAAGAGAGAATAGGAGAGAACCTATGAAAGAAAACAAAAATTTAGAATTTGCAGGAGATTTATTGGTTGAGATGCAGGAAGTGCAGAAAATAAACTGCTCAGATAATGTAGTAGACAGAGGAAGAACATATACACTTCAATGTACAGCCTTTTTAACAATCTTTTGCTGCTAGTCAAACAAAACAGGATGTTCCTTGGGGCATCCTGTTTTTTAAAACAAAGGAGGTGTAAAAGTGTCGGATACCTATTTATCAGAACGTATTTATCAAAATATAGATTCCAGTAAACCAGAAAATGTAGAACGGACGCAGTACTGGAATCACCTTCTGGGAGAGACGACGGTGGAGGAACTCCGGGAACATAATAGGGCGTTTGTGATGTATCTACAGGATGCTCCATTCGAAGAAAAACAGGAGGTGGACAGAGGATTCCTGCACATTTCGTTTCAAGAAGAAAGAGGAAATGCGGATTCCGTACGCAGAGAGATCGGGGAGAAAAAGCTGTTCTTTGCAGAATTTTATAAAACTTTTTTAAAAATTGGAAAACGTGAGTTGGAAAGCAGATGGAGTTGGCTGGGAGAAGAAGTGGAGGAAATGTTGTATGAAGCATTTGAAGATGTACTGGCGATTCGGTTACAGAACATTGCTCTTCGCACACTGATTGCTGAATTACATTCCTACAAACAGAAAGGAAACTTGAGCGGAGAAACTTCTGAACAGGAGTATGAGAGCTTTTGCAAGATTTGTGGAAGCCGTGAGTTTTTCGGCCATATTTCGGAGACGTATCCGGTTCTTATCAGATGTCTGAAAGAATGTAC
The DNA here is from genome assembly GCF_001280875.1 of Sellimonas intestinalis. Classification (GTDB taxonomy): domain Bacteria; phylum Bacillota; class Clostridia; order Lachnospirales; family Lachnospiraceae; genus Sellimonas; species Sellimonas intestinalis. The sequence continues at coordinate 256,296 of NZ_LGAJ01000007.1, forward strand.
AGAAAAGACGATCTGTTATTATGAACAGGTAATGCGATGGGTCATTGAAGATCGAGAGAGTCTGTCCTGTTTGTTTGGGAAAGAGAAGGATTTGGGGAGTATTGTAAAGGTAGAGTCCGGCCTGTCCGATTCCCATCACGGCGGGAAAGAGGTATTAACTATCTATTTTGCAAACGGAAGTCAGATCCTGCTCAAACCACGTTCTATGGAAAACGAACAGTTTTATCAGAAATTACTGGATTGGATCGGAGAGCGAACAGGGACAGATCAGTACTTTTATCCGATTTTGTCCGGCAAAGATCATAGTTGGTGCCAGATTGTGGAATACAAGCCGTGTAATTCGGAGGCAGAGTTGCACCAGTATTATCAAAGACTTGGCGAACAGCTTTTTCTCGCCTATCTCTTGGGAACAAATGATATTCACTTTGAAAATCTGATCGCCTGCGGGGCATATCCAGTTATGATCGATCTGGAAGCCCTGGTTCATAATTCCAGAGGGCGAAGTGAGGAGTCTATTCGGGATACAGTACAATCCCATCTCTGGGAGTCTGTATTAGCTACCGGAATTCTCCCTTCCTACACATGGAATAATGAGGGAGAAGGGATTGATGGAAGCGCTATTCACAGCAAAAAAGGGCAGAAGCTTCCTTTTAAAATTCCAACCGTCGCAAAAGGAGAGACCTCTGAAATGTATGTCACTTATCGGGAAGGCCATTCCTCAGAAGGAAAAAACCTAGCCCATGCAAAAGAGGGAATGGAAGATCTGGTGCTGTATGTGAATGATATTTTGGAGGGATTTTCCACAGCGTATCAAGCCGTGGAAAAAGAACGAACGATTTTTGAAAAGGAGCTTCGGAAAGGAACAGAGATTCAAAGCCGTACAGTGTTGATGCATACACAGCGGTATACGATGCTGCTGAACAGTTCTTACCACCCGGCGCTTTTAATGGACGGAGCGGATCGTGAGATTTTCTTGTCTGCTATTGGTCAGGGACGATGGGAGCAGGACGAGGAAATTGTAAAGGAAGAAATCGGTTCTCTGCTTCGGGGAGATATCCCATACTTTTCCTTTGCTATGGGAGAGAAGGATTTGTCGGCGGATGGGAGAATTTGCGTGCGGAATCTGTATGACAAAACTGCCTGTGATCGGATCGTAAAGCGATTGCAAGGTTTATGTGGCAAGGATCGAAAGAGGCAATGCGATTTTATTCAGACGTCTGTGGAATTGATTCCGGAAAACAGAAGTGGATTTTCTAATAAAATTTATCCCGCAAGCAAGAGTCCTGCAAAAAGTCAAAAAGATATGATCCAGGAAAATATAAAAGAGCTGACTGAACGACTTTGTGATTATGCGATATGGAATCCCCGGAGAACAGAAGTGAGCTGGTATGCACTTCGGTTTGCAAGTTCCGGAAATTATGCATGGGAAATAGAACCGATGGGCGTCTATTTTTACGATGGATGGAGCGGACTGTTACTTTTGACGACAATGATCCAGGCAAATCAAAAATTAAAACGGGTTGAAGAAATCCAGACAGCGTTGAAGAAGCAGGTCTTTCAATACACGGACAACGGGCTGGTATCATTGAATCATTTACAGTCTCAAAATACCGGAGCATATACCGGGGAAGGATCTTTGATTTATGCTTATCTGAATTTATATCGACTGACAAATGAGAAAGTATACCTGCAATATGCCGTTAAACACGCTGGAATTGTGTCGCAAATTCTGGAAGAAGATTCCTGCTCAGATTTATTAGGAGGAAAAGCGGGAGCGGCATGGGTGTTTCTGCAACTCTATCAAGAGACACAAAACCAGAGGTATATCCAGGAAGCGGAGCGCGCTATCTGTTTGATGTTGCCTCAAATGATTAAGACTGAGTGTGGAGTTGGTTGGAATCCGGAGAGTGTCGATGTCCCGATCGGAGGAATGGCGCATGGAAATGCGGGAATTCTGATGCCGGTCCTTGTTTTATGGGAACTTACAAAAAAGAAAGAGTACGGATGGCTGGCAGAAAAGATCTGGGAATACGAAGAGTCGTTGTATCGGGAGGAGACCGGAAACTGGATGGATATCAGGGATCATAGCGATGAGGGGGAAGATACCGTTGCATGGTGCCACGGGGCAGCGGGGATTTTGTTGTCAAGACTCTGGTGCTACGAAAAAATTACCGATTCAAAGTGGAAAAAGCGTTTAAAAAAAGATATAGACAGAGGGTATCAGAAAACGTCCGCGTTCTGGAAACGGGACAGTTGGAGTTTGTGTCATGGGAACAGTGGAAATCTATGGATTCTGAACCTGGCAGATCAGGTGTTGGGAAAGAAGAGAAAAGAGAGGGGAAACTATGAAAAAATCCGGCTTCTCCCACAGGAAAGGATGAATCCAGGACTAATGGGAGGATATGGGGGAGTATTACTGCATTTGTTAGTTAAATTAATAAGATAAAATTTAATGGACTGAAAAAATAGAATCATGGTCATGAAATTGACAGATAATAATGCGGAATGTAAAATTTAACTATAATATTAAGAACGGGGAATGATAGATGGGAAGAGGAGGAGAAGCCAATGGTTTTGTAAAGAAAGGTAGGATAATGGGAACGAGATAAAGAAAGGAGATACAATTTATGAAAAAGAAGTTTAGAAAAGTAGTTGCTGTGATTTCAGCAACTGTAATGGTTCTGGCTATGGGAGTTGTTTCCGTTAATGCATCTGATATTCAGCCGAGGGCAATGCTTTGTCCGAATTGTGGTTCGGCAATGACAAACGTACGTGAAGTTTTTCAGACACGTGTTATAGAAGTTAAGTGTACACATGGATATCTGCATGGTACGGATAGCCTTACTCAAAGGAAATATCAAGATACACCAACCTGTCCTACCTGTCATTTGAGAGGGAATCCTTCCTATACAGGGTTTATTACTGTATCAACAAAATGCGGTGGTTATAATTAAGCCTATTATTTGCAGTAAAAAGTACTAATTTAAGGAGTTGTCTGTTTTTAACAGACAACTCCTTGCTTGAAGAAAGGATTAAAAGGGGGTGATTTTATGAGAAAAACCGTTCTTACGCTTGCTTTTTTTATTATATTATCATTGAGCTTATCGGGATGTGATGAAAAGAAGGAAGAAAAGCTTGTTCTGACAATTTTGACAGAAAGGGAGTATGAGGACCAGGTAAAGGTAGCACGTCATGGATTTAATGAGAAATATGATGATGTGGAAGTAAAAATTCAGACGCTCTCTGAGGAACCTGAAACGAGAGAAACACAGATTCAGAAGCTAAGAACACAGATTGTAGCAGGAAAAGGGTACGACGTATATATTTTAAACAATTTACGCTATGGATCCGGAGAACCGTTGGATGAACTGCCTTTGTTTGACAATCCTTATAAAACAATGCAAAGTGGCGTCTTTTCGCCTTTAAATGATAATATGAATCAGGATAGTTACTGGAAAGGAACAAGCTACTTTGATCCTCTTTTAAAGGCTGGGCAGTATGAGGGCAAGCAGTATATTCTTCCACTTTCTTTTGAGTCAGAGCTGTTTCTATCAAATACAGAGGGGACAGGAAATCTGAATGGGAAAACGCTTTTAGAATGGTTGGAATACGCCGACAGCTCGCAAGATCTGGATTTACGGGGGACGATGGCGCAGCAAGCTTTACATGTGAAGGGGTGGTATCAGCCGGCGGCAGATTATGAGAAGAAAGCCATACTTTTTGACGAAAAACAGTGGGCGGATTTTTTTGTTTTAATGGAACAATTCTGTACAGAGTATTTTTCGGAATCGGTCGACTGGTATGGTGAAATGACAGTAAAGGGTATTACGAATGAAATCAAGAGAATGGAAATTGTGCCGGATTTGCAAGGGAACCGGATAATGGAGGTTCAGGCCTTCGGAGCCGTTGGCATGTCAAGTGACACTAAACAGGACGCATACCGGTTTTTGATGCTGTTTTTGAACCGTCAGACAGAAGGATTGGAAGATGGAATAGGAGGGCGTGATAATCCGGCTGACCAGGAGGCCATAAAGTGGATGCTGAAAAGATCAGGCTTATCTGATGAGACGATAGAAGAGACGATGAAGATACTGTCACAATTCAATCTGGCCTATTTTTCCACGAAAACAGAAAGTATGCTACAGACTTCTGTAGATCAAGCGGAGCGGGAGAAAAGATGGGAGGTCACCAAAGACTGGGAAGATTGTAAAAAAACAGGTGCGGAAATTGCGGAGAAAGGACGCAGGAACTACGAAACACAGGTGAAAGAGTAAAAGCAGGGGGGGAACAGGTAAGCGATATTCATAATCGTTTAACTGACAGGGACAAAGGAAATAGAGATGATTTTGTTAATGAACTCACCAAAATGTAAACCCCCGGATGGTAGTCCGAGGGTTTTTATTTCTTCACGGTGGAATCACGCTGAGGTTAGTGGTAATTGCCATCGCTGTCTAATCATTTGATGATAAAAATCCACCGCCATCCTTTCCAACAGAGGGAGGGTTGGGATCTTATTAAGTACCCCAATAACTCAAAAATTAATTTGTATATAAATGATTTTTATTATGTAGATGTAAAATTTAAATATAGAAAAGATATTGACATACATAAATAGTTAGTTAATAATAGTATAAATAGAACAATATAACACTCAATTATGTAGATAAACAAGATTTACCTGAAAATTATTAGAGAATTAGGAATTGATATATGGAATATAAGTGGCAGACTGATACCATATATAAAAATACCAAGGAGGAGACGGTAAATGAGGAACAATAAGGGAATAAGAGTGTTAATGATTTGTGTATATTTGGCTTTGGTAATGACTGGATGCATGGGGAGAAGCACACGGATAAAAAGGCAACATTGACCGTACTTACGGAACAGGCATTTGAAAGTACAGTACAGATGCGGGCGAGCGCAATGGAGGATGAGAATGAAAATCTGGATATTCAGGTTGAGGTATTGCCTCTGGATATGACAATCCGTGAAAATGAAATTCAAAAATTGCAAATTGAACTTATGGCTGGGAAAGGGCCGGATCTCTATGTGCTGACTGCTCCTATGGAGATGTCAACAGTGGAACCTGATTTGTTCGATAATCCGTATCAGATTATACAAAGTGGTGCGTTTGCCCCGTTGGACTCCTATATGGATGAGGATTCCTATTGGAAAGAGGGAAGTTATAAAAAGAATTCTTGGAGGTCGGGAAACATGGCGGCAAGCAATATCTGCTTCCCCTTACCTGTTCCTATTACGTTCTGGCAGGAATACAGGATATCGATATTCTAGAGGGGAAATCGCTTGGAGAATGGCTGGAGTACGCAAAACTATCTGAAAATCTGCCATTGAGACAGTGTATCATAGAGGGACTGTCACAATTTGGAGGACGTTGGTTTCAGCCGGCAGTGGATTATGAGACGGGACAGGTACGATTTGACAAGGAAAAATGGAAACAATTTGGTGAAACATATTTTGTGGCACTGAAGAAATTCCGGTAGCAAGAACAATATACCGAAGAGCCGACGTACCGAATCAGCCATATGAACGAAGTGGATTTGAGCAGCGAGGAAACCCATTTTCAAGTGATGCCGGATCTAGATGGGCGAAAAATGGCGGCGGTGTCCGCTTATGGTGCGGTTGGTATGTTAAGTAATAAGAAAGAAATCGGCTATAACTTTTTGATGGGATTCTTATATAATAAAACAGAAGATGGGAAATGGACAGAAGAGGCAAAATTACAGGGAATCCCAGTACAGGAGGACTGTCTTAATTTCATGCGGTTTCCGGATGAACAGATGGAGGCTGTACGGAAAGGGTTTCGTGAGATGGAAGGAGCGTATTTTATTACGAATGTGGAAAAGAACATGCGGGATGCACTGGTAGAAGAAAATCAAGTGGGACTGCCGGAATGGGATTAAAGGAATTTGTCAATCGTATTGCTGAACAGGCATGGACGGGCTTTGAAATCCAAGTGAAGGAATAACCGTATAGGGGTCAGGAGATTAAAAGGTTTTAAACCCCTGATATAAATTTGTAAAAAGTTATATATGTAAATTGTTGAATAAGTATATGTAAAATTTCTTGTTATAATTTGTACACGAATATATAATATATGTAAGGAAAATGGGGGATTTGTTTTTGGAAGATAAATATAAACATTTGGAAATGATACAAAATATTATACAAAGAATGGCTACTAATTCTTTTATGCTTAAAGGGTGGGCGGTTACGCTTATAGTAGCTATTTTTGCTCTTGCAGACAAAGATATGAATCAGAATTATTTTGGGCTTACATATATTCCAGCTATAACTTTTTGGTTTTTAGATTCCTATTATTTGCAGTTAGAAAGAAAATTTAAAATGCTTTACGATATTGTTCGACAGAAGGCAGTAGTGGAGTTTGATTTGAATATACAGGATATAAATTATAAGAAGACAAAAGATAAAAAATTAAGGTATTTAAACTGTTTATTTGCTACTTGTGAGTGGTTATTTTATATGCCGTTAATGATAATATTGACATTTATATTTCAACAGCCGATATTATCATTTCTGAAATGATAAATAGCAGGGAGGATGAAATTGTGAAAAGTACATGCTATTTTTCGTACTGTTGGGATAATTCAACAGAAATAATGGAATATCTAAAAAAAGAAGTAGAAAAAAAGTCTGGTGGGAAAGTACAAGTTATTTTCGATAAAAAAAGTTTTATGTGTTCTGAAGATTTTATTAAGAGAGAAAAAGAAATAATTTCATGTGATTCTGTAGTTGTTTTCTTTTCACCAGAGTATAAGAAAATAATTGATAAAGGGGACATAACAAGAGGGGTTTATCGGGAATATCAACTGATCAAATCTAAGTTGAAAAAAGAAGAAGATTCGATTTTGGAGGTTTTGATTAAAGGAACTCTAAAAACGGCAGTAACAGAAGATTTCAGTAGCAAAATAGCGGTAGATCTTTCTAAGGGGAATGTCATTATAAAAGCAAAAAACGGGAAAAAAGTAGTTAATACTATGTATAGGACAGAAATGACTAATTTAGTATCAACTATTATAAGCAAAACATTTTCAGCAAGTAGAAGAAAAGATTATGATTTTAAATCAAAAGAAGAAATGTATGAAAGTTTGTTTTGTGATACGAAATCTAATGGTAAATTGCCAAAAGAATGTATGTTCAAAACAAATGCATATACAAGTATAATGTCTCAGAGATGTACATTTATTATCGGGAGAAAAGGAAGTGGAAAAACTACTTTTTTTGAAATTCTTGAGAAGTATGATGAAGGAGAAGTTAAATTCGCAGATAAATATAAAATATTAAAGCCTATTAGTGCGGATTGTATTGATATATATCAAGTGTATTCAGTTTTAGAAAAATATAAAGATGATAGAAGACTTTTTTCAAGATCTAAAATGTTGCAGTTGTTTTGGAATGTATACATCTATTTGTGTGGTATATACATAGTCTGTCTGGAAGAAGAAGAGTGCAATATCAATGATGATAGGCAGCCTATTTTTCATCAAGTGGGAAATAAACTGAAAAGGATTTTTAATATTAATAGTTTTGAAGAAGATAATATTCAGGAAACTATATTTACACAATGCGTGACTTTTTTTGAAGAGTTCATTAGTAAATATATCATAGATTATGCGACACCAGAGGCATTTGAGGCCTCTATGGTAGCTAATTTTACTGTTCAAAATGTATTTAGAAAATTTTTAGGAAAAAAACTGTTTTCAAATTTTCAATTAGCTATAGCAAGATGCAAAAAAAGGATTATGATTGCTTTAGATGGATTTGATACTTTAAGTGAGGATTTTCGTATAGAGACAAATTTCTTATTACAAAAAGAGAATGAAAAAGATAGAATAGAAGGTGAAAAAAGGGCGGAATTTGAAAGACTATTTTATAGAAGTATGGTTAGAGCTGTAGAAATTATGAAATGTTCAAAAGATCCATTAGTACAAGATATACATTTTTGTATTGTTTTACCTAAAGATAGGTTGGATCAAATTGAAACGGCAGATCGGGATATTTCTAAAGTTAATTTTACAGATTTATCTTGGGACGCAATTGAGTTGCTGGAGGTTGTAGTTCTCAGATTAGAATATATTTTTAGTATTCCCCATAGATCAGATATGGACTTATGGGAAAGGCTTTCAGTTATAATGAAGAAACATCTACCGGCGATACCTGAGGAGGTAGGTATAGAGATCAATGGAGCAGTGATAAATATTCCCCTGTTTGAATATCTGTTAAGGGTATCTTTTTGGAGACCAAGGGATATTCTGAAATATTATGCTTTATTATACAATGCTAATCAGAATATGGCTAATCCAGAAGCGAATAAGATTGATATGCAAACAATCAAGCTGATTATAAACAATAAGGCTGATGATATTATTAAAACAGAATTTCTATATGAGTATGATAAGGTGTTCCTAAATATTAGTAAAGTTTTACTTGAATTTAATGGAAAAAATATTATTTTAACAGGAAAAGAGTTATTTGATGTGTTGTCAAAGGTATCATTTATTACGACGTTTGCATTTGACTGTGAACAGATACTTAACAAGATTAGCTGATTGTATGAACTAGGGGTGTTGGGACTGAAAATTCCTGCAAAATTGATGAGAATGAGAGGCATAGGAAGTGAATGGTGCTTTTCGTTTAATGAGGGCTTAAAGCCTTTGGAATTATTAGAATATGGATTTTCGCCAGAAAATACTGAGATTAAATTTGTATTAAACCCTATTTTTAGTAAAAAATTGGCATTGGTATTTAATACTAATGAGGTTGTAGGCGTATTTGGCAAGGAATATCTTGTAGATAATCATGCAAGGAAAATGGCAATTAAAAGATTTTAGTAAATTGTCATTGGCGTTTATTTAGGAGGAAAAGCAGGTAATGCATGTATTAGAAGTAAAAAATTTAATTCGGAATTATCAGAAATCAGCACAGAAAAAGAGCGGGGAGGATATCAAGGTTCTGAAAGGGCTGAATTTTGCTGTAGATGAAGGAGAATTTGTCGGCATCATGGGGAAATCCGGTTGTGGGAAGACGACCCTGCTGAAAGTTCTGGGTATGATCGACAAGCAGACAGACGGAGAGGTTTTCTTCATGGAGCAGAATACGACAGAACTTTATGGGGATAAGCTGGCGGATATCCGCAGGACGCAGATCGGATTTATTTTCCAGGATTTTTACCTGATGGACAGTCTGACAGTGGAAGAAAATATCATGCTTCCGATGATCCTGGGGAAAGAGAGCGTGGATGTGATGACAAAGGCTGCCGCAAAGTACGCGGAGCAGTTTGAGATCTCCCATCTGCTTAAGAAGAATCCATACGAATTGTCCGGTGGGGAGAAGCAGCGGGTGGCCATCTGTCGTGCGCTGATCAATGATCCAGACCTGATACTGGCGGATGAGCCGACCGGAAATCTGGACTCTAAATCAGGGAAAATCGTAATCAATGCGTTGAACCGGATCAACCGGGAGTTTGGCAAGACCATCGTCATGGTAACACATGATCCGCAGATGGCAAGTAACTGTAGCCGGATCATCCTCTTAAAGGACGGAGTGATCCTGGATAATTTGGAGCGCGGAGAGGATCAGGAAAAGTTTTATCAGGAAATCATCGGCCGGATGGCGGATTTATAATATCAGAAATTATACAGTATACGACGGGAGATGGTGTACGTGCTGAACAGCATCTCCCGTCCTTTCTGTGGGGCGGATTAGAGATTCGTACTCATATCATAATCTTGCTGAATTCCTTACAGAATTCTTTTTGTCTCCTGTTTCCGGTGCTTCTTTTTTCTGCTATAATAATACCGGAAAAGGAGGAAAACAATGAGTTTTGTACATTTGCATGTTCATACAGAATATAGTTTGCTGGATGGTTCCAATAAGATCAAAGAGTACGTGGCAAGGGTCAAAGAGCTTGGCATGGACAGTGCCGCCATTACAGACCACGGCGTCATGTACGGAGTGATCGATTTTTATAAAGAAGCAAAAAAGGCAGGGATCAATCCGATCCTGGGGTGCGAGGTTTATGTGGCGCCGGGATCCCGGTTTGACCGGGAGACCGGACACAGTGAAGATCGTTACTATCACCTTGTTTTGTTGGCCGAAAATGAAGAGGGCTACCACAATCTGATGAAGATTGTGTCCAGGGGATTTACCGAGGGGTACTATTATAAGCCACGTGTGGACAAGGAGATCCTCAGACAGTACAGCGGCGGGCTGATTGCGCTGAGTGCCTGTCTTGCCGGGGAAGTACAGAAGAATCTGGTACGGGGACTCTACGAAGAGGCAAAGCAGGCGGCCTACGAATACCAGGATATTTTTGGGAAAGGGAATTTCTTCCTTGAATTGCAGGATCACGGTATAAGTGAGCAGCAGACGGCGAATCAGGGGCTTTTGCGTCTTGCAAAGGAGACGGGGATTGAGCTGGTGGCGACCAACGACTGCCACTATACGTATGCGGAGGATGAAAAGCCGCACGATATTCTGCTCTGTCTTCAGACAGGGAAGAAGCTCTCCGATGAGAACCGGATGCGTTATGAGGGCGGGCAGTACTATGTCAAGAGCGAAGATGAGATGCGGGGGCTGTTTCCGTATGCTTTGCAGGCGCTTGAGAATACTCAGAAGATTGCTGATCGATGCCATGTGGAAATCGAGTTCGGTGTGACAAAGCTTCCGAGATACGATGTGCCGGACGGCTATACATCCTGGGAATATTTGCAGAAGCTTTGCTTTGACGGATTAAAGGAACGGTATCCAGGAAGTCCGCAAGAGCTCGTAGACCGACTTGGTTATGAGCTGGAGACAATCCGCACCATGGGGTATGTGGACTACTTCCTGATTGTATGGGATTTTATCAAATACGCCAGAGACCACGAGATTATGGTGGGGCCGGGGCGTGGATCCGCGGCGGGCAGTATTGTGGCATACTGCCTGGGAATCACGAATATTGATCCGATCCGTTACAACCTGCTTTTTGAGAGGTTCCTGAATCCGGAGCGAGTAACGATGCCTGATATTGACGTGGATTTTTGTTTCGAGAGGCGGCAGGAAGTCATCGATTACGTTACAAGAAAATACGGCCCCGATCGAGTAGTGCAGATCGTCACTTTCGGTACTCTGGCGGCCCGTGGTGTGATCCGGGATGTGGGGCGCGTGATGGATCTTCCGTATGCTTTTGTAGACGGGATCGCCAAGATGATTCCGACGGAGCTGAATATCACGCTGGACCGGGCGCTTACGATGAACCCGGAGCTGAAGAAAGTTTACGAGACGGATGAGCAGGTGAAAGAGCTTATTGATATGAGTAAGCGTCTGGAGGGTCTGCCAAGACATACATCCATGCACGCGGCCGGAGTTGTCATCAGTCAGAAATCCATCGATGAGTACGTGCCGCTTTCCCTTGGGTCGGACAATTCTCCGGTTACTCAGTTTACTATGACGACGCTGGAAGAGCTGGGACTTCTGAAAATGGATTTCCTGGGATTGCGGACACTGACTGTTATTCAGAATGCCGCGCGGCTGGCGGAGGACAGTACGGGGAAACCTCTCGACATGGCGAAGATAGACTACGACGACAAGGCGGTTTTCGACTCCCTGTGCAGCGGACGCACGGACGGGGTGTTCCAGTTGGAAAGTGCCGGGATGAAGAGCTTTATGAAGGAATTAAAGCCAAGGAATCTGGAGGATGTGATTGCGGGGATTTCACTCTACCGTCCGGGGCCGATGGATTTCATTCCCCAGTATGTGAAGGGGAAGAACCATCCGGATCAGATTGTGTATGATTGCCCGCAGTTAAAGCCGATTTTGGAGCCGACCTACGGATGTATCGTGTATCAGGAGCAGGTCATGCAGATCGTGCGGGATCTGGCAGGATATACACTTGGAAGAAGTGACATTCTAAGAAGAGCCATGTCCAAGAAAAAAGGCGACGTCATGGAACGGGAGCGCCAGAATTTTGTCTATGGAAATCCGGAAGAAGGGGTGCCGGGGTGTCTGGCTTGTGGGATTGATGAAAAGACGGCCAATAAGATTTACGATGAGATGATCGATTTTGCCAAATACGCATTTAACAAATCCCATGCGGCGGCTTATGCGGTTGTTTCCTACCAGACCGCATGGCTGAAATACTACTATCCTGTGGAATTTATGGCGGCGTTGATGACTTCGGTAATCGACAATCCGGGAAAGGTGGCGGAATATATCTATTCCTGTAAAGAAATGGGTATAAAACTGCTTCCTCCAGACATAAATAAAGGATACGGAAACTTTTCTGTAGATGATGGCAGCATCCGCTATGGACTTGCGGCGATCAAAAGTATTGGAAAACCAGTAATTGATGATATCATTGCTGAGCGGGAGCGAAACGGGCTGTTCCAGAATCTCCGGGATTTTGCGGAGCGTATGTCCGGAAAGGATATTAATAAGAGGACGATTGAAAACTTTATCAAGTCTGGGGCATTTGACTGTTTTGACGGGACAAGAAAACAGCACATGATGGTCTATATCCAGATTCTGGATCAGCTCAGCCAGGAGAAGAAATATTCGATGGCAGGCCAGATGAGTCTGTTTGACATTGTGGATGATGAGCAGAAGAAGGAGTTTGATATCCGGCTTCCGGAAGTGGGAGAATACGAGAAGGAGACAAAGCTGGCCTTTGAAAAAGAAGTGCTGGGTGTTTATGTCAGCGGTCATCCTCTGGAGGAGTATGAGGACAGATGGAAGAAATCTATCACAGCAACGACCCATGACTTCCAGTACGATGACGAGACAGGGCACACCAAAGTGCGGGACGGAGCCAAGGAAACCATTGGGGGTATGATTACAGCCCGCACGATCAAATACACAAAGAACAATAAGGTGATGGCGTTTATCACGATTGAGGATCTTCTTGGGACTGTGGAGGTCGTCATCTTCCCACGGGACTATGAGAGGAACCAGCAGTATTTGGAAGTGGACAGGAAAGTCTTTGTAAGGGGGCGGGTGTCCGAGGAGGACGAAAGCGCCAGCAAGATGATCTGCGAGACGATTATTCCGTTCGAACAGACGGAAAGCGAGCTCTGGATCCAGTATCCAGATAAAGCATCTTTTCTCCAGGAAGAGCAGCTTCTTTATTCCATGCTCCATATGAGCGAGGGTGAACAGAAAGTGTTTATCTATTGTCAGGCAGAGCATGCCGTAAAGCAGCTCCCGGCAGGACGAAATGTAGAAATTTCTGAGGAACTCCTTGGCAGATTGACGAACTATTTTGGCAAAGAGCGGCTAAAAGTAGTCGAAAAGTCGAAGATATAGGAAAGATATTGAAAAACGAAATTAAATAGTTTAGTATATTACATGGTTAGAATATTCACAAAAAAGGCACATTCAGGGATCAGGGAACGACCTAATGGAGGTAGGAATCATGGCAAAAGAAATCAGAACAATTGGTGTTTTAACAAGCGGTGGAGATGCACCGGGAATGAACGCGGCGATCCGTGCGGTTGTAAGAACAGCGCTTGGGAATGAATTGAAAGTACGGGGGATCCGAAGAGGATATTCAGGACTTTTGAATGAAGATATTATTGATATGACTGCACGGGATGTTTCTGATACAATTCAGCGTGGAGGAACGATTCTTCAGACCGCAAGATGTCAGGAGATGTGCACAGAGGAAGGACAGCAGAGAGCAGCGGCGATTTGTAAAAAATATGAGATTGACGGGTTGATTGTGATTGGCGGAGATGGTTCTTTCAAGGGAGCCAGAGCGTTGTCCAATCTTGGCGTCAACACAATCGGTATTCCGGGGACGATTGATTTGGATATTGCGTGTACTGAGTATACGATCGGATTTGATACGGCAGTCAATACAGCGATGGAAGCGATCGACAAGGTACGTGATACGTCCACATCCCACGAGCGCTGCAGTATCGTGGAGGTTATGGGACGTGACGCCGGTTATCTTGCGTTGTGGTGCGGAATTGCCAATGGGGCGGAGAGAATTCTGCTTCCAGAGGAGCATGATTATAATGTAGATAAGATTATAGAGGACATCCGGTTAAACAGAAAGCGTGGAAAGAAGCACTACATCATTATTAATGCAGAAGGTGTAGGAAATTCCGTTCAGATCGCAAAGACCATCGAGGAGGCTACCGGCATGGAGACGAGAGCAACGATTCTCGGACACATGCAGCGAGGGGGAAGCCCAACGGCAAAAGACCGTGTTTACGCATCTATCATGGGAGCAAAGGCAGTGGATCTTCTTGTTGAAGGAAAGACAAACCGTGTTGTGGGCTATAAGCATGGCGAGTATGTAGACTTTGACATTGATGAAGCGCTGAACATGGAAAAAGGGATTCCGCAGTACCAGTATGATATTGCGAAAGAACTTGCGCTTTAATTACGAAAGATACAAAAAAGCAGGGAATTTCCCTGCTTTTTTGCTACCCATATCTGTAAGGGGATTACAGGTGGTTTTGCCCCAGAAGGATTTCTACTTGAAAAGCAAAAAGAGAAATTGTACAATGATAAGACAGAAGGTAAAAAGGAGACAGGAATTGTGAATATCAATAAAAAGACGGATCCGATCGGCGTATTTGATTCCGGGGTGGGAGGATTGACGGTTACACGGGAGATTATGCGGCAGCTTCCGAATGAAAATATGGTATATTTTGGGGACACAGCCAGGGTCCCTTATGGAAGTAAATCAAAAGACAATATTATCCGATACAGCCGGCAGATCATCCGGTTTCTCCAGACAAAGCAGGTGAAAGCGATTGTCATTGCCTGCAATACGGCGAGCGCGCTGGCGTTGGATGTGGTCAAAGAGGAGACGGATATTCCGGTGATGGGCGTGATTGCCCCAGGTGCGGCGGCAGCCGTGCGTGTCACCAGAAATCAGAAGATCGGCGTGATTGGAACGGAGGCAACCATTCGAAGCCACATGTATTCTAAAGTAATGGAGGAGATGATGCCAGGGGTGGAGGTAATTGGTAAGCCATGCCCGCTTTTTGTCCCGATCGTGGAAGAGGGATTTGCCAAGCACCATATTGCGGAGGAAGTCATTGATTACTATCTGGCATCAATGAAGGAATCGGATATCGATACGATGATTTTGGGATGTACCCATTATCCACTTCTGCGCTCACGGATTATGAAGTATTTGGGGGATGGAATCGAGCTTGTAAATCCCGCGTACGAGACAGCTATGGAGCTGCGTAAGCTTTTAAAAGGAATGGATCTGTTAAACGAAGGAGGAAGCCGCGGCAAAGAAACAAAAGGGGAGGAACAGAAAGGTCCTGCATGCGCAAACGGCTCTTACGAGTTCTATGTGAGCGATACGGCGGACAAGTTCAAGCAGTTTGCCAATTCCATCCTTCCTTATGATATCCGCACGACACAGCGAATCAATATCGAAGAATATTAAAATAAAATCAGAATACGATGTAGAGGACGGCAGGAACTGGATATGGAAAGAGAAATATTACTGGGAATTACAGGAACACAGTGGGAGATGTTGGATGATGGAGGACAGGGACCGAAAGATGCTGAGGCAGTGGAAATGCTTACTTCTGCTGATTATTTCTTTAAAAATGGAAAGCATTATTTCGTGTATGAAGAGGCGTCTGAAAGCGGCAGAAAATCTGGGAAAAGTAAGATCAAAATCACAGGAGACCGAAGTGTAGAGATTATGAAAGCGGGAGAGATGCGAGGGAGCCTTTTTTTTGAGAAAGATAAGCGCACTCTTTCCTGCTATGAGACGCCGTACGGACAACTTCATTTTGGAGTGTGGACGACGGGAATTGATCTGGATGTAAAAGAAGATGAGATTTTTGCGGAAATTCGTTATCGGATGGAAATGGAGGATCATCCGATGGCAGACTGTTGTGTAAAAATACACGCCTGTACTAAAGGTGAAAAATCCGCTCAGATGGTAAAAGCGATGATGGAGCGCCAAAAGAAGGAATTGTCTGAGGAATGAGAAGCTTCGGGATTCATTTAGAGTATATGGAGGAAAACATATGAAAGAGGCAAAAATGACGGAAAAAGAACTTGACTGTCTGACGATACCGGGATTTTCCAAAGATGGGAACTGGTATAAAGGCAATCTTCACAGCCATACCATTCATTCAGACGGTCATTTGACGCCGGAAGAGGCAGTAAACATATACAAAAAACACGGTTACCATTTTCTTTGTTTTTCCGAACATGATCTGTATACCGATTACCGCTCCCAATTTGACTGCGAAGATTTTATTATTTTGCCGGGAATGGAGGCGTCCGCGGTTTTATTTGAGTCGAAATCCTCTCCTTTTGGGAAAAAGGTACACCATATCCATGGGATTCTCGGTACGGAAGAGATGCAGAAGCAAGCGGCTCTCCCGTTATACAACCATATGGAAGGCCACGCTGTCAGAAAATATTATGGAGAGTGGGACGGTGCGGGTGTAGCTCAGGAGCTTGCGGATGAGATGACTTCCAGAGGACTGATCGCTACATATAATCACCCGGTCTGGTCCAGAGTGCGAGAGGAAGAATTCATTCATACGAGAGGAATCTGGGCGTTGGAAATCTATAATTACGGTACAGAGAATGAAAGTGCGACCGGATATGATGAGGCCAGGTGGGATGTGATGTTAAGAGAAGGAAAACAGATTTTCGCGTTTGCCTCGGATGACAATCACAACAACGAAGAGGTGGAAGACACGTTTGGGGGCTATATTGTCGTGAAAGCACCTAAGCTTTCCCACGAGGAGATCGTGAAAAATATGCTGGCCGGAAATTATTATTCTTCCTCGGGGCCGGAGATCTATGACTGGGGCATCAGAAACGGTCAGGCGTACATAAAGTGCAGCGCTGTAAGGCGAATAGACTTTATTACGGGGAATCGTATCAATGACGGGAGGTCTATTTTAAGCAAATCTTTGGAGGAGACGATTCAAACAGCAGCCTATCTGCTGAAAGGGCACGAAACTTATGTGCGTGCTGTCTGTACGGATCGATACGGAAGAAAGGCATGGAGTAATCCGATTTTTTTGGATGGATGGCAGTAAAGAATATAAGAATTGAAAAATCGCCAGAACCGACATGTGCCGGAACTGGCGATTTTTAATGAGCATCCTTTTCGTGCTCTCCTTACGGTTTTTATTTCTTTTTTGATTTGGAAGCATTCTCCATTGCGGCTTTCTTTGCGGATTCCTTCGCTCTTGCGAGAAATCCTTTTTTCTTCTTCGGCGCCTCAAGAGGACCTCTCACGCCTCTGACTGCTGTGATGTAGATACCGCTTACAGTTGCTTTGACTTCCTTTTTTACAGGAATCAGCGGAAATACTTTGTCATCACACATGAACGTCATAATCTTCGGTCCGACTTTTGCCTTTACGACATAAACTTTGGATCGGCGTAAATATTTTGGCGTGCTTTCCAGTACAATAGAAGGGAAACCAGCCTCTTTGAGTTTCATGCGTCCCTTGTCTATGACAAGTATGGAAACGGTCTGTGCCATAGCGTCGATCTTTTCCTGCTGTTCTTGCTGCTTTTTCTGGGCGCGCTTGCCAAGAAAATAAAGAACAATCAGAGCTACAACCAGAATAACAAGAATCACGAGTGATACGATAAAAAACGGACTCATCTGAATAACTCTCCTCCAATCTTTTGTTACACATGTTGTATTGTAGCATTGTTTCCAAGGAAGCGCAAGTGGTTTAAAGGCAGTTTTCCGGGAGTTTGCGTCTTCGCTTGCGGCTGAATGGTTACGGTACTTTTTGGGTGGGTTGCATCTTTTTTTTCGTACAAGTATAATAGGGGCAGGAAACGAGGTGAGAAAGCATATGGAAATGTTATGGGATATTACAAAAGCATTGTTTCTATGGATTTTGGATAATCTCGTCTTCATCAACATTATTCTGTCCATCCTGATTATTTTCTTTCAGCGGAGAAATCCGACGGCAGTCTGGACCTGGCTTCTGGTTCTCTATTTCATTCCGATCGTCGGTTTCCTTCTCTATTTGGTAGTAGGCCAGGACTACAGAAAGAGCAGGATGTTTAAGATGAAAGAGATCGAAGACGAAATCAAATATGCGGTAAGAAGGCAGGAGGAATCCATTTACAGGAGGAAGCTGAGGCTGAAAACGCCCGAGATGGAGCGGTTTCAGAGTTTGATCCTTTATAATCTGAATACGGCCGAAGCCGTGTTGACGGACAATAATGATATCCGGATTTTTACAGACGGTCGGGAGAAATTCGATGCCCTCATGGAAGAGATGAAAGGCGCAAAAAATTATATTCATCTGCAATATTACATTATTCGAGACGATGAGCTTTGGAAGGAAATCGAGGAGATACTGTTAAAAAAGGCGGCAGAGGGCGTGGAAGTAAGGGTACTCTTTGACAGTATGGGATGCCGGAAAATGCGGGAAAAGTCATGGAGACGGCTGGAAAAAGGCGGCGTGGAGGTGGCCGAGTTTTTTCCGGCGTTTCTGGGACAGTTCCAGTTTCGGGTCAACTACCGTAATCACAGGAAGATAGCGGTCATCGACGGCAGAGTCGGTTTTGTGGGTGGTTTTAATATCGGAAGAGAGTACATCGGACTGGACACGAAAAAGTTCGGATACTGGAGAGATACCCATCTTTGCATCGAGGGATCCGCTGTGACTTCCCTGGCAGTCCGATTCGTTCTGGACTGGAACTATGCGGCTAAGGAGAATCTCTTTCTGGAGGACCGGCTGTTTGAGATTCCGGAGTACGAACGGGATGGAAGATCTCTTGTTCAGATTGTATCCAGCGGCCCGGACTCCAAATATGACAGTGTCCGTGATAACTATTTGAAAATGATTCAAATGGCAGAACATCATATTTATTTGCAGACGCCGTATTTCATTCCGGATCAGGCAATCTTGGACTCTCTCAAAATCGCAGCAAAGTCCGGCGTTGATGTCCGCATTATGATCCCTTGCAAGCCGGATCATCCGTTTGTTTACTGGGCCACTTACTCTTATCTCGGAGAGATGGCGGCTGCTGGCGCAAAATGCTACACATATCAGAATGGCTTTCTCCATGCCAAGACATTGACGATCGATGGACTTGTTAGCTGCGTCGGTACGGCCAACATGGATATCCGAAGTTTTCAGCTCAACTTTGAAGTCAATGCCACAATCTACAGCGAACGGACCTCACAGAAACTTAGAGACGCCTTTGAAAATGATATGCTGCATTGCCAGGAAGTGACAGAAGAAAGCTATCGGCAAAGAGGCCTTTCCATAAGAATCCGGGAACAGATCTCCCGGCTGTTCTCTCCGCTTTTGTAGTTTTCATTGGCGGGGAGACGGGAACGAAACGAAAGAGATGGATGCACGTCAGGTCGGAGAGATGCCTTGTCAAAAGAGTGGAAGTATGATATAAATGGTAGGAGATAACAGCAAAGGAGACCGGGGAGAATGAGGAATAGAAAAAGCGCTCTGATTGCCGGAGTGTGTACAATGGTGTCTGTATTCTGGCTGGCAGGATGCGGACCGAAAGAGATTGAAAATGAATATGTCAAAATTAATCGATATACAGGGCTTGAAGTGAATGAAATAACGGAAAGCAAGGTGACTGACGAGACGGTAGATTCTCAGATGGAGCAGATCCGCGGGAATTATGCGACGTACAAAGAGATCATAGACCGTCCGGCTCAGAAAGGAGATAGGGTAACGATTGATTATTCTGGAAAGGTGGATGGGGTTGCCTTTGATGGGGGTACGGCATCCGCACAGCAACTGGAATTAGGAGCGGGCGGATATATTGATGGATTCGAAGATGGAATTGTAGGACATTCGGCCGGAGAGACTTTTGATATTAATACGACGTTCCCAGATCCATATCAGAATAATCCGGACCTGTCGGGAAAGGATGCGGTCTTTACAATCACGCTTTCTAAAATCGAGGAAGTCACTCTTCCGGAAATGAATGATGAGTTTGTAACTATGGTAAAGGGAGAGGATACGACTGTTGAGCAGTATACGAAAGAGATACGCGGGACACTGGAGAGTCAGGCTGTAGTTCAGAACCAATCCGATAAAAAGTCGGTGATCATGGACGAGTTGATGAAACATGTGGAACTGCTTAAGTATCCGAAGAACAAGGTCCAGAAATATAAAGACCAAATGACTGAGCAGTATCAGCAGATTGCGACATCCCTAAATATGGAGTTTGCGGATTTTTTGGAGCAGTATATGGGAATGGACGAGGATACTTTTAAGGAGGAGCTGGATTCGCAGATCAAAGAGTATGTCAAACAGCAGGAAGTGCTGGATCTGATCGCGAAGGAAGAAAAGATCACTGTTTCAGAGAATGAGATCAGCGAGTGGCTGGATGAGAACGCACAGGCGCAGCAGATGACAGTGGATGATCTGAAAAGTCAGTATTCAGAGGACGAGATAAAGGATCAGGCGCTGGCGAACAAAGTGATTTCCTGGTTGTGGGACAAGGCCGAGGTGACAAAGAGCGATTCAGCTAAAGAATAAAGAGATCAGAAAAGGGCACGGTAGTTTTCCAGGGGAAAATTGTCGTGTTTTTTCTGTTTATAGATAGAAGATCCTTCTGGCATCTTGGCATCCGCATGGAAATTCATTGGCTTCAAAGGGAAAATCAGAGTGGAAAAGGATGAAAATCACAAGAATCTGTTGCGTAAAGTGGGGAAACATATGATAATATGAAGTGAGGAGATGAATTATTCCATGGGCTTTCGGAGTCAGGTAGAGTGGTTTGACCGGATTACCGGAGGCACAGGAAATGGCTGAAGAACAATGCATGGAAAGTTGAGTGGGAGCAGATATGAAAGAAAGTTTAAAGTTGGCAGTGGAGCTGGCCAAGAGAGGCGAAAGCGAGGGAATCGGTACGGTCTACCGGGAAACCTGTGCGGATGTCTATTTCCGGGCCAGACTGATGATGGGAAACCGGGGTGAGGCAAGAGAGCTGGTTCGTCAAGTCTATCTCGTTGTATTCCGGACGATCAGCACTCTGCAGGATACGACGAAGATGGAGAGATGGCTCTATACAGTTCTTTATAAGCTTGGTGAACGGGAATGTCGTAAGAAGGGGATCATTCTGGAAGATGAGAAGACGGCTCCATCCTGGGAAGGACAGGAGGCACCGGAGACGCCGGCAGAGCGTCAGCAGATTGTCCGGATTTTAAAGTCCAGTTACAAGCAGATTGGAACAGCGGGACGGCTTGTCTGTCTGGCGCATTACTACGAGGGATGGAGCATGGAAGAGCTTTCCCGCCTATGGAAATGTCCGGTCGAAAAGCTGCGGGGAATCCTGGAGTACGCGAGAATTGAGCTGGGACTCATGTGTACACAGGCAGGATACCTGCATGTGGATATTTCCTTTGATATGATGGTTCTCATGTTTGAGCTTTTGAGAGAAGACGCGGAAGAAGAGATCCGACAGGCCAGACTGGGAAAGATCTATGAGGATCTGGTAGAAAAGCTCGAGATGGAGGACGGGGATGAGCCGGCCGAGGAGAAATCCTTCTTTCGAAAATGGTTCGTGATGATTATTGTTGCGGCAGTCGTCCTCATCGGGCTTGCGGCGGTGGGCGGCAATTACCTTGGCAAGATGGTGACGAGTAGGGAACATGAGCAGGAGGAAGAGCAGGTAGAAAGAGAGGAGAAGAAGGAGTCCTCCTGGAGTCTGAAAAACTATAAAGGAGCATGGTGTGACGAGGCGAATGTGGAGTCGGAAGTGATGTCCACAGACGGCATGTGTGAAGTCAAGATTAAGAGCGCGGCGGATCAGAGAGTCGTCTTTGATATCAGAAAAACCTACGGAAACGATGAGGATTATGTGTTCCGGGGAGCAAACGATGTGACGGGAGTCGTAACGGATAAGATAGCTTCTTTTACTTTTTCCGATGAATACAGTAACCGGATGGAAGGGACGATTGAGTTCCAGGACGAGGCATTAAAAGTAGTGGTTAAGAGAGCGTCCGGCGGGCAGTCTGAGGGGCTGACGGCTGAGATGGACTGCACGATGAAGAAAGATCCGTATTCCGATACGAGAACGAAGCCGCAGAAGGAAGAGGAGCATGAGGACTACATCTTCCCGGAAAGCGATAAACGACTTCTGACAGAGAGAGATTTTGAAGGTAAAACAAAAGAGGAGCTTCGGTTTGGAAGAAATGAGATTTTCGCGAGGCATGGGAGAATTTTCGAGACAGAAGATCTGAACGCATGGTTTTCATCGAAAGAATGGTACAGACCAAAATATACTGCAAATGAATTTTCGCAATATGTGCAGCTCAATCAGTATGAGAGACAAAACACCAATCTGATTATGGCTCAGGAGAAAAGAGCGGATTAGGAATGAACTTAGGACAGGACTCCTGCATATGTATGTAAAAACGACATATGCAGGAGCTTTTATGGCAGTTTCTATTATGCTGGATGCCGGACATGGGGGAAGAGATCCGGGAGCGGTTTACAAAGGAAGACAGGAAAAAGACGATACACTTCGGATGGTACTGGCAATTGGAGAAATTCTGGAGAACAGAGGGATTGATGTACAGTATACAAGAACCACAGATATTTATGAGACTCCATACCAAAAAGCAATGGAAGCGAATGAGGCCGGGGTGGACTATTTCGTTTCCATACACCGCAATTCGTATCCGATTGACAATGCGGTATCCGGAGTAGAGAGTCTGGTGTATGATCTTTCGGGTATCAAATACGAGATGGCGGAAGATATCAATGACCAGTTGGAGACGATCGGTTTCAGGAATCTGGGTGTGAAAGCCAGACCGAATCTGGTGGTGCTCAAGCGGACAAAGATGCCGGCAGTCCTAGTAGAGCTTGGGTTTATCAATTCCGACACGGATAATCAGCTCTTTGATGAAAATTTTGACGCCATAGCCCTGGCGATCGCCGAAGGAATTCTTGATACACTGATGCAAAATCCTGTTGTTGACATGGACAGCGTCCCGGATGTCATGCCGGAGCTGACTCCGGAAGTGGAACCGGAAGAAGAAGAGGCACCGCCGCGTTATCACATTCAGGTTGGAGCCTTTAGAAATATGGAAAATGCCGAACGGCTGAAAGAAGAACTTCTGGCAGATGAGTTTCCGGCCTTTGTCAACCGCATCGGCCCATATTATAAGGTTCTGGTGGGGCAGTTTACATCTGTTGACAATGCTGCAAGCACAGAACAGGCGCTGCGAAGAGCGGGATACCAGACGGTGGTCATTTCGGGAGACTGATCCCGTAAGAACCCGATACAGGAATGAAAAAGAAAAGGAGAAATACAGATGGCAGACAGACTGGAATTTCAGGGAAAACTTGGATGGATTCTGGAGGAAGCAAAGGAGCATGCTAACAGGATCCAGAAAGAAGAAATCGAAAGATATTTTGAGAATGATGATTTAAGTGACGAACAGATGGAGCTTGTATACGACTACCTTTTGTCTCAGAAGGTAGCCGTATCAGGATACGAAAGAAAGCATGGAAGAGTCTATGCGGCGGAAGAAAAAGAAAGTACCCTGACGCAGGAAGAACAGACGTACCTACAGAACTACGAGAGAGAGCTTCAGACGCGAGTCGGCGCAGAACAGGGAAGTTTTCTGCCATTTTTGGAACGTGTGCTGGAAATTGCAAAAGAGCTTCACGACGGAAGCGTCTTTCTGGGCGATCTGGTTCAGGAAGGAAATGTCAGCCTGATGCTTGCGCTTAAGGAGTCAGGAGAGGAAGAGAAGATTCTGAACGCGGTTCGTGAGGGAATCGAGGCATTCCAGGAGGAGCAGCGGGACGTCCATGTCCGTGACCGCAAGATGGTGGAAAAGGTGGACGAGCTGGATGGACAGATCAAAAAGCTGAAAGAGGAGATGGGGCGCAAGATTACCCTGGAGGAACTTGCGCTCTATACAGACAGAAGCGAGGAGGAACTCCGTTCGGTATTAAAACTGGCCGGTGAGGAAGTAGTGGATGCCAACGAAGAGGGTTAAATCATTACCGGAAGTGCGAAAGCTGCATTTGGGAATTGGCAATATAAAAAGGAGAACCGGATGCGCCGGTTCTCCTAAGTGCGTTTTAACAGAAACGCATGGAGGTTTTAGCAACTTAATTCTCTTCCTTATCCGGGTGTACCCAGTCTGGAGGAAGGTAAACATGTACACTTTCAATACGATTTTTATCCAGTTTTTCTACAACTAAACGGACCCCGTCCGATGTTGTAACTTCGTCGCCTTCTGAAGGGAGTCGATCTAGCTTTTCAATGATAAAGCCGCCCAGCGAATCGTAATCATCAGATTCCATTTGAAGTCCCAGCTCATCATTTAAATCGTCCAGATTGGTGGAACCTTCCACGATATACTCATTAGTGCCAAGCTCTCTGACGTCATCTTCTTCATCCTCATCATACTCATCGTGGATTTCCCCGACGATCTCCTCCAAAATATCTTCCAATGTAATAAGCCCCGCCGTTTCACCATACTCATCGAGAACAATGGCAATATTAAATTTAGCTTCTCTCATCTCTACGAGAAGCTCGGAGATGTTTTTGTACTCGTAGGTAAAGTAAGCGTCGCGCAAAATATCACGGATATGAAATTCCTTCGTGTTGTCATATAACAGAAGATCTTTCATATTAATAGTACCAACCACATTATCCGTTGTGTCTTCGTAGATCGGAAGACGGGTGAATTTATCTTCCCGGAAGATATTAATCAGTTCGTCGTAGGTGCTGTTGATATCCGCAAAGGTCACATGTACTCTTGGCACCATGACGTCCTTTGCCTTGGCGTCTCCTAGATCAAAGACGTTGTAAATCATTTCCTTTTCCTCGGATTCGATCACACCGTCTTCGTGGCTTACATCCACGATAGTCCGAAGTTCGGACTCTGTCATTGTACGGCTCTGAGCGCTGGGATCAATGTGAAGCAACGCCAGAACTCCCCTGGAAAGAAGGTTGATCAAAAAGATCAGCGGAGTCATAATCCGGGTGAATGTCTTGATGATCGGAGAATAAATCAGAGAGACTTTTTCCGGATAAAGGGTAGCCGTCGTCTTCGGTGTGATTTCCCCGAAGAGGAGAATCAGGATTGTAATTGCGGCATTGGCAATGACGATAGCAGAGCCGCCGAATTTGTAAGCAATACTGGTCGTAAGGGATGATGCGGAAAGATTGACAACATTATTCCCGATCAGAATAGCAGTTAACATTTGGGAGGAATGTTCGGAAAGCCAGAGTACCATCTTGGCACGTTTATTCCCCTCGTCCGCAAGAGAACGCATGCGGATCTTGTTCGCCATCGTAAGGGAAGTTTCCGCGGAAGAAAAGAATGCGGAAAGTGCTAATAAACATATGAGAATCACAATTTGTATGACTGTTGACGAGTCCAATGAAAAGTTCACTCCTTTTGATAAATATAATAAATGATACTGCTTTCTATATTATCGTATTTTAACCGATTTTGCAAGAGTTCATTGAATTTGGACAGCCTTTGATGTATGATAAGACAATAAACTGGAAACAGAATAGTATCAAAGAATATTTGGAGAATAGATATGAACAGAGAGTTTTATGAAAAACTGTGCGGATGCATGGAACAGGAACGAGTGAAAGTGCAGGAACCGATGGCAAAGCACACGACCTTCCGGTTGGGAGGAACAGCGGATTACTATGTGATGCCGAAGTCAGAGGAAGAAATTCGGGCACTGATCAGTCTATGCAGGAGAGAAGAGGTGCCATATTATATTGTAGGAAACGGGAGTAATCTCCTGGTAAGTGACGCAGGGTACCGGGGCGTCATTATTGCGATCGGGAGGGAAATGGCGGTTATCGAAGTGCATGGATGTACGATCCGGGCACAGGCCGGAGCTCTGATGAGCCAGATCGCTTCGGCGGCACTTGAGCATAAGCTTGCGGGATTTGAGTTTGCGTCCGGTATTCCGGGGACGATTGGCGGAGCTGCCGTGATGAATGCGGGAGCCTACGGCGGAGAGATGAAAGATGTGATTGAGAAAGTGACAGTGCTCGATCAGGATGGACGATCCCTCGTCCTTTCAGGGGAGGAGCTGGAGTTTGGATACCGGACAAGCCGGATTATGAAGCAGGGCTACATCGTAGTGGCAGTGTGTCTGCGGCTTCAGAAGGGGGATCGTGAGGACATTGCGGCAAAGATGGAAGATTTCAAGAGAAGACGGACAACGAAGCAGCCGCTGGAATATCCGAGTGCGGGAAGCACGTTTAAGCGTCCGGAAGGGTATTTTGCGGGCAAGTTGATTCAGGACACAGGGCTTAGAGGCTTTGCGGTTGGAGGAGCTCAGGTATCGGAAAAGCACAGCGGCTTTGTCATTAATAAAGGGGGGGCTACAGCGGAAGATGTTAATCGTCTTATGCAGGAGGTTTCCGACCGGGTGTATAAGAAGTTTGGCGTCCGGCTGGAGCCGGAAGTACGCCGTCTTGGAGATTTCGGACCTAAAAAGGATTAGACAGGACAAAAGAGACAGACACAATAAGAAAAGGCGGTATGGAATATGCGGATTGTAATTGTAACAGGAATTTCGGGAGCAGGAAAATCAACGGCACTCAAGATGCTGGAGGATGCGGGATATTTCTGCGTAGACAATCTTCCGGTCCCACTTCTGCCGAAGTTTATGGAGATGCTGATTCTGCCAGGATCAGAGTACACGAAAGTAGGGCTTGGAATCGACATCCGGAGCAGTCAGAAGTTCGGACAGCTCCGGGAGACCCTGGAAACTCTGAGAAAGAAAGACGTCAAGTTTGAGATTCTCTTTCTGGACGCTTCGGATGAAGCGCTGATCAAGCGATACAAAGAGACGAGACGGAGCCACCCGCTTGCGGGGGATGGCCGGGTTGATAAAGGGATCGATGAAGAGCGCAGGAGGACGATCTTTTTAAAGCAGCAGGCAGATTACATCATTGATACGAGTCAGATGCTGACAAGAGAACTGCGTTCTGAGATATTGAAAATCTTTGTGGAGAATAAAAATTATAAAAATCTTTATGTTACGATTTTGTCTTTTGGATTTAAGTACGGTATTCCGGGGGATGCAGATCTGGTATTTGACGTCCGGTTTTTACCGAATCCATACTATATCCAGGAGCTTCGTCCGATGAGCGGCAATGACGCTCCAGTCAGGGACTACGTGATGAGCAGTGAGACAGCCCGCAAGTTTCTGGATAAGCTTGTGGATATGGTGCAGTTTCTGATTCCGAATTATGTGGCTGAAGGTAAGAATCAACTGGTCATAGGTATTGGATGTACAGGCGGCAAGCACAGGTCAGTCACCCTGGCAAACGCGCTATATTATGCTCTGGAGCAGGAGGAGGGCTATGGTCTGAAGATTGAGCACAGGGACATTGAAAAAGATGCGAGAGTGAAAGGAATATAAGTACATGTCATTTTCGGGAAACGTAAAAGAAGAACTGGCGGGGCAGATCAGCAACGCCAGACATTGCCAGATCGCGGAATGTGCGGCAATTCTGTATTTTTCGGCGGGCGCGGCTATGGAAGAGGAGGAGCATCCCGTCTTAAAGCTCAGTACGGAAAATATTGCAGTTGCAAGAAAGTACTTTACATTATTGGAAAAAGCGTTTAATATAAAGGCTGAAATTTCTATCCGTAGAAATCAGGACAAAAAAAGTATTTTATACTTGATCGCAGTCGGTGGTCGGAAACAGACAGAAAGGATTCTTCAGGCTGCAAAGCTGGTTCTGGATGAACCAAAGCATGGAGGATTTCTTGGAGTCAGCAGCCTTGTTTACCAGAATGGATGCTGCAAGAGGGTTTTCTTTCGGGGAGCTTTTCTGACGGCCGGATCGATGAGTGATCCCCACAAATCTTATCATTTTGAAATTGTATGCGCGTCTGAGGAGAAAGCCGAGCTTTTGAAGAAGCTGATACAGGGATTCGAGATGGATGCGAAAGTGGTGAAACGGAAGAAGTCGTTTGTCGTATATTTAAAGGAAGGCACTCAGATTTCACTGGCACTGAATGTGATGGATGCGCCGGTTGCCCTGATGGAGTTTGAGAATATCCGCATCTTAAAGGAGATGAGAAATACGGTCAACCGAAAGGTGAACTGTGAAACAGCCAATATCCATAAGACTGTCTCAGCGGCGGTCAAGCAGATGGAGGATATCACATACATCAAAGACTGTATAGGATTTGAGAAGCTTTCTGACGGATTAAGGGATATGGCGATGGCCCGTCTGCAATATCCGGAAGCGACATTAAAAGAGCTTGGAGAGCTGATGCCGGAGCCGGTAGGAAAGTCCGGGGTCAATCACAGGCTGCGCCGTCTAGGCGAAATTGCTGAGGAATTAAGAAAAGCAAATGGAGTTCAAGGAGGTACAAAATGATTAAGAAACCATTGAAGATCAAATGTGACGACGGATTGGATGCAAGACCGATCGCTTTGCTTGTACAGGAAGCAAGTCAGTATGAAAGCCGCGTGTTCATTGAGATCGGAAGCAAAAAGATTAATGCCAAGAGCATCATGGGTATGATGAGCCTGAAGTTAAGCGGCGGCGAGGATCTGACAGTGGTTGCGGAAGGCGTCGACGAGGAAGCGGCGGCAAAAGGCATTGAGAAGTTTTTGGAACATGCGAGATAAGTTCCGATACGTACATAGAGAGTAGAGTGTAAAAGGGTGTTACCACGAGGGAGGTGAACATCCTTTTCCTGTCATAACAGGAAAGGAAAAGGCGCGACCGAGAGGAGGAATGTAAATATGAAAAAGATTTTGTTCATTTACAACCCGAACGCGGGGAAAGGGCTTTTAAAGCCAAAGCTTTCCGATATTGTGGATCTTTTTGTAAAAAGCGGATGCGAGGTAGTCATCTATCCGACCCAGAGTTACCATGATGCTTATAAGAAAGTAAAACGATACGAGGAAGATTATGATATCGTTGTGTGCAGCGGGGGAGATGGGACGCTCGATGAGGTAGTGACCGGCATGATGAAGCGTGGGGGAAAGACTCCGGTTGGCTACATTCCGACAGGGACGACGAACGATTTTGCCAACAGTCTGCATATTCCGAAAGATCTTCTGAGCGCAGCGGACGCAGCGGTCAATGGAAAGCCGTTTCACTGTGATATCGGACAGTTTAACGACGATTATTTCGTCTATGTGGCAGCGTTCGGTCTTTTCACAGATGTCTCCTATCAGACCAAACAGGAGATGAAGAATATGCTTGGGCACCTGGCTTACGTCATGGAGGGGGCAAAGCGGCTTTTCGATATCCCATCCTACCACGTCAGAGTAGAGTACGACGGCAATGACATTGAGGATGACTTTGTATTTTGTTCCGTCACCAACTCCAGATCTATGGGCGGATTCCGCAACATGTTTGGCCATGAGGTAGAATTCGATGATGGAGAATTTGAAGTGACACTTGTCCGGTCGCCGAAAAACCTGCTGGAGATGCAGAGTATTGTGACTTCGCTGATGAGTAAGGAAAAGAATTCCGATTATATATATAATATCAAAGCCAGGGAGATTTCATTTGAGTCCCTGGAAGAAATTCCGTGGACGCTAGACGGGGAGTTCGGGGGAGAGTTTGACAAAGTCCGCATCCAAAACCGTCAGCAGGAGCTATGCATCATGGTACCGGAGGAAAAGGCATATGAGCTGATTCACCATCCATATAAAGAAAGCCTGAAAAGGAGGGCTTTAGAGGAACTGGATGAAGAGGAGGAAAAGAAATTTTAAAAAATTGAAAAAAAGACTTGTATATTTTGGGCAGATAGTATACAATAAGCGAGTGAGGTAACACGGATGTGTTTCTTCACTGGCACATGGCCCCCTGGTCAAGCGGTTAAGACGCCACCCTCTCACGGTGGAATCAGGGGTTCGATTCCCCTGGGGGTCATATCTTTGAAAATGGAGGAGAGAATATGTTAGTATCAGCAGCAGAAATGTTAAAGAAAGCAAAAGCAGGACATTATGCGGTGGGTCAGTTCAACATTAACAACCTGGAATGGACAAAAGCGATTCTGACAGCAGCAGAGGAGACAAAGTCCCCGGTGATTCTTGGAGTATCCGAAGGCGCAGGAAAATACATGGCTGGTTACAAGACTGTGGTTGGAATGGTCAATGGTATGCTTGAAGAGATGAAGATCACGGTTCCGGTTGCTCTTCATTTAGACCATGGTACTTATGAAGGATGCCAGAAGTGCATCGAAGCAGGATTCTCTTCCATTATGTTTGATGGTTCTCATTATCCGATTGAGGAGAATGTGGCTAAAACAAAAGAACTTGCGGCAATCTGCAAGGAAAAAGGAATGTCTCTGGAGGCAGAGGTCGGATCTATCGGCGGCGAGGAAGACGGAGTTGTCGGAGCCGGTGAATGTGCGGACCCGAATGAATGTAAGATGATTGCTGATCTGGGTGTTGATATGCTTGCTGCAGGTATCGGAAACATTCATGGGGTGTATCCGGAGAACTGGCAGGGACTTAGCTTTGAGACTCTTGACGCGATTCAGGCTCTGACGGGAGATATGCCACTTGTACTTCATGGAGGCACAGGTATTCCGGATGACATGATTAAAAAGGCAATCAGTCTTGGCGTAGCAAAGATCAATGTTAATACAGAATGTCAGCTTGTATTTGCTGAAGCTACACGCAAGTATATTGAAGCAGGTAAGGATAAAGAGAAAAAAGGCTTCGATCCTCGTAAATTATTAAAACCAGGTGCAGAAGCTATCGTTGAAAAAGTAAAAGAAAAGATGGAATTATTCGGTTCCGTAGGAAAAGCAGAATAATTCATAAAAAGAGAATACAAGGCATTCCACTTGCATGGAGTGCCTTTTTCTGTATAAAGAAACGGAGGAAAACAAATGGAGGAGAACAAAAGGGATATCAATGTGGCTGAGATTTTCGGAGAGAACGTATTTAATGATACTGTGATGCAGGAGCGTCTGCCGAAGAAGATTTACAAGGAATTGAGACGTACAATCGAGGAGGGCAAGGAGCTGGATATCAATACGGCGGACGTCATTGCCCACGAGATGAAAGAATGGGCGATTGAGAAGGGCGCCACTCATTACACACACTGGTTCCAGCCTCTCACCGGCGTGACGGCAGAGAAACATGATTCATTCATCTCTGCACCGATGGCAAACGGTAAGGTGTTGATGAGTTTTTCCGGAAAAGAGCTGATTAAGGGAGAACCGGACGCCTCCTCCTTTCCGTCAGGAGGGCTGAGAGCGACATTCGAGGCACGGGGTTATACAGCATGGGATCCAACTTCTCCGGCTTTTGTAAAGAAAGATGAAAATGGCTGTATACTCTATGTGCCGACCGCGTTCTGTTCCTACACGGGAGAAGCATTGGATCAAAAGACTCCTCTTCTGAGATCTATGGAGGCGATTAATAAGCAGGCGCTCCGCTTCCTCCGTTTGTTTGGAAACACCACCTCAAAGCGCGTGAAACCTTCTGTAGGAATTGAACAGGAATATTTTCTTGTAGATCGGGAGAAATATCTGAAACGGAAAGATCTTGTATTTACCGGACGTACTTTGTTTGGGGCAATGCCGCCAAAAGGACAGGAATTAGATGACCACTACTTTGGAAGTATCCGGGCACGGATCGCGGCATTTATGAAAGAGGTCAACGAGGAGTTATGGAGACTTGGTGTGACGGCGAAAACGCAGCACAATGAGGTGGCTCCGGCTCAGCATGAACTGGCCCCGATCTTTGTAGAGTGCAATGTGGCGGTAGACCACAACCAACTGATTATGGAGACTTTGAAAAAGGTAGCGGAAAAGCAGGGCCTTCATTGCCTGCTCCATGAAAAACCGTTTGCCGGCGTCAATGGTTCCGGAAAACATGATAACTGGTCTCTGACGACAGACGACGGGAAGAATCTTCTCGACCCTGGGAAAACACCGCATGAGAATATCCAGTTCCTTTTGAT
The DNA here is from genome assembly GCF_001280875.1 of Sellimonas intestinalis. GTDB lineage: Bacteria > Bacillota > Clostridia > Lachnospirales > Lachnospiraceae > Sellimonas > Sellimonas intestinalis. The sequence continues at coordinate 288,221 of NZ_LGAJ01000007.1, forward strand.
GCTGCTCTGCGTGTTGCGGGCTGTTGACAGACATGCGGATTTACTCCGGGAATCTGCCGCGGATCCGGGAAACGATCAGCGTCTGGGTTCCAGTGAGGCTCCGCCGGCTATCATTTCCGTGTTCCTTGGAGAACAATTAGAAGATGTATTGGAGCAGCTTGTTGTGACAGGAAATGCGACCCATAGCATCAAGGGAGGTAAGCTTCAGACAGGGGTGAAAGCTCTTCCTGGATTGAATAAGGATGCGACCGATCGAAACCGGACGTCGCCGTTTGCTTTTACCGGAAATAAGTTTGAATTCCGTATGCTTGGATCAAGAGATTCGGCTGCGGCGCCAAATATCGTTCTGAACACCATTGTGGCTGAGGCGCTCTGCGAGGCTTGCGATACGCTGGAGCAGGCGGAAGATTTTGAGCAGGCATTGCATGATCTGATCAAGTCCTATGCGACTGAGCATCAGAAGATCGTGTTCAATGGGAACGGCTACTCCGATGAGTGGGTTGAGGAGGCAAAGAGACGGGGACTCCCGAATCTTCCATCCATGGTAGATGCGATTCCTGCACTTGTGGAGGAAAAGAGCGTGGAACTCTTTGAGAAGTTCCATGTCTTTACAAGGGCAGAGCTTCATTCCCGTGCGGAGATTAAGTATGAAGCTTACGCGAAAGCGATCAATATTGAAGCACGCACAATGATTGATATTGCAAGTAAGCATATCATTCCGGCTGTGATCCGTGGGACAAAGGCACTGGCAGATACGGTCAATGCAGTGGTACAGGCTGGAGTGGACGCGGAGGTACCAAGAGGGCTGCTTGTGGAGACAAGCGGACTCTTAAAGGAGACAAAAGAGGCTCTTGGGCGGCTGGAACAGGTAACGTCGGAAGCTGCTTTCAAGGCAGAAGGACAAGCACAGGCCGAGTATTTCTATAAGGAAGTAGTTCCGGTGATGGAGGCACTTCGTACACCGGTGGACAGACTGGAAATGATTGTGGACAAGGAAATCTGGCCGATGCCATCTTATGGAGATCTGATTTTTGAGGTATAGAATATGAATCGAAGCGAGTTTTTAGATAAGCTGAGAGAAGCCCTGGAAAATGATTTGAGCGGTCCGGTAGTTAGGGAAAATATCGAGTATTATGATTCCTATATCCAAAGCGAGGTGCGAAATGGAAAGACAGAGCAGGAAGTCCTGGATATGTTGGGAGACCCGTGGATGATTGCCCGAACGATTATCGATACCGATGAGAACGAGCGGGAGTACTATGGTTCCGCCTCCGGTACGTACAGTTCCGTACAGAATACCTACACGGAAGAAGAGGAGGAGCAGAACAACAGTCATCCTATTCTGCATTTGATTGGAATCGACACCTGGTGGAAGAGGATTTTGTTTATTGTGGGCATTGTGATTGTCCTCTTTATCATTGTAGCTGTAATTACTGGACTGATCGCTGCGGTACTGCCGTTTGCGCTGCCGCTTTTGATACTGGTGCTGATCCTGCGTATGATGAGTGGACGTTAAAGGAAGGAGGTGTTGTCCTGATGAAGGCAGCACCTCCTCTTTTCGTACCGGCGACGAGACAAAGTCCAAAGGCGGCTAAAATTCTGGCAGCCACCTATGATGCTGGAACGTGCATAAGTAAAAGACCGATGGGGGAGCCATCGGTCTTTTGAGGGGAGTATAAATAATTAATAAGGGGTGTAGAAAGCCTGCTTTCTACAAAAATTAGTATAATATATGATAACCAAAAAAGCAAGTAAAATGTTAAAAAATGCTTAAATTTTGGAAGAAAATCTTATTTTTGGAAGACCACTTTTTGGAAAAAGAATGGCGTATAAATCGGCCCGATAAGAGCATACTAACAGCGTACCATAATTCAAAAGGAGGACATGGAAATGGCAAAAAATTATAACAACACAAATAATACGAACAAAAACAGCTCTTACAATTCTTCTTACGCAAATGAGCAGCAGAACAGCAAAAATGCAGAGCGCGCGAAGAACACTACGAAGAACAAGAACATGAACAAGACATCCGACTGCCATACCAAGGACTATAGCGATTACAACAACGGCAACTACTAAGGAATATGGTCACTGACAAGGACCTCCTCGCTTTCCAAACTAAGAAAGCGGGGAGGTTTTTGGCTATAAAAAATAAAAAGAAGGATATGAAGATGTAAAACAGAAGAGACAAAAGACCTGGAGCCAAAGACTTTATTGACAAGAGGGCGGTCAGCACGTAAGATATAGGAAGAACAAAATCGGGAATGGAGATACGAAATGCAGATAGAATACGTTGTACCGTGCCACTTTGGCCTGGAGGCGGTACTCAAAAGAGAAATCCAGGATCTGGGATACGACATTGCACAGGTGGAGGACGGCAGAGTTTCATTTTATGGGGATGAGCTGGCGCTATGTAGAGCAAACCTGTTCTTACGTTCCGCAGAGAGGATACTTTTAAAGGTGGGAGAATTTGAGGCTCGGACCTTTGAGGAGCTCTTTCAGAGGACGAAGCAGATTTCGTGGGAGCGCTACATACCAAAGAACGGAAAGTTCTGGGTCACCAAGGCGGCGTCTGTGAAGAGTAAGCTCTTTAGTCCATCTGATATACAGTCAATAATGAAAAAGGCGATGGTGGAGCGGATGAAGGAGCATTATCATCAGAAGTGGTTTCCCGAGGAAGGGGCAGAGTATCCGGTTCGCGTATTTATTAAAAAAGATGTCGTTACTGTAGGGATTGACACCACTGGCGAGTCCCTGCACAAGAGGGGATACCGCCCTCAAAGCGGGAAGGCTCCAATCTCTGAAACATTGGCGGCGGCTCTGGTTCTCCTGACACCATGGCGGCGTGACCGGATTTTAGTGGATCCGTTCTGTGGGAGTGGGACGTTTGTGATCGAGGCGGCCATGATGGCGGCGGATATGGCTCCGGGTATGAACCGCGAGTTTACCGCTGAGAATTGGGACAATCTGATCCCGAGAAAGACCTGGTACGAAGCGGTGACCGAGGCTCAAGATCGAATACGAAACAATATTACAACGGATATCCAGGGATATGATATTGACGAGAATGTCATCCGGATAGCAAGGAAAAATGCGGTTCAAGCAGGAGTGGATCATTTGATCCATTTCCAAAGACGTCCGGTTAAGGAGTTGAGGCATCCGAGGCCTTACGGTTTTATCATCACCAATCCACCATACGGCGAGCGACTGGAGGAGAAGGAGGCACTGCCGGAGATTTACCGAGATTTTGGCGATAGTTTTCGTGGATTGAAAGACTGGTCAGCCTACATGATCACGAGCTATGAGGATGCCGAGAAATGGTTTGGAAGAAAGGCGGATAAGAACCGTAAGATTTATAACGGCATGATTAAAACGTATTTCTATCAATTTATGGGGCCGAAGCCTCCGAGAAAGAAGGGAAAAGATGAGTAGAATTATTTTTGCTACAGGCAATACAGATAAAATGGCAGAGATCCGGGAGATTCTGAAAGATCTTGGGATGGAGATTCTTTCCATGAAAGAGGCAGGCGTCAACCCGGAGATCGTAGAGAATGGGAAGACATTTGAGGAGAATTCACTGATTAAAGCGCGGGCTGTCCATGCACTTTTGCCGGATGATATCGTAATGGCAGATGATTCGGGGCTGGAGATCGATTATCTGAACAAGGAACCCGGAATTTATTCCGCAAGATATATGGGAGAGGATACTTCTTATGATATCAAGAACAATGAAATTCTGAGAAGGATGGATGGAGTACCGGATGAGAAGCGTACAGCCAGATTTGTCTGTGCTATTGCCGCAGTCTTTCCAGACGGAGGAGAGGAAGTGACCCTTGGCGTGATCGAAGGCAGAGTGGCTTATGAGATAAAGGGAGAGCATGGATTCGGATACGATCCGATTTTCTATCTTCCGGAGTATGGCTGTACTACAGCAGAGCTACCGCCGGAAAAGAAAAATGAGATCAGCCACAGGGGCAGAGGATTACAGCAAATGAGGAAACGGATCGAGGAGAGGTAGCCTATGAAGAAACAGAAAATTCTTGTAGTAAGCGATACCCATAAAATGCATGTCAATTTTGATCTTGTCTTGGAAAAAGAGAAACCGTTTGACGTTCTTTTTCACGCAGGAGATGTTGAAGGACGAGAGTGGGAAATTGAGTACGGAAGCGGCTGTCCGGCCTACGTGGTGGCAGGTAACAACGATTTTTTCGGACAACTTCCGCCTGAGGTGGAAATTAAGATGGGGCCGCATAAGATCTTTATGACCCACGGGCACCATTACTTTGTCTCTATGACACTCGATCACCTGAAGAGAGAAGCAAGAGCCAGGGGAGCGGATATTGTGATCTTCGGGCATACACATAAGCCATGTCTGAAATTCGAAGAGGACATGATTATTATAAATCCTGGGAGTCTGACCTATCCACGCCAGGAGAACCGACTTCCAAGTTATATCGTTCTGGAGATGGATGAGGAAGGCAAAGTGGAGGGCGAGATCAGATATGTGTAACAGTTCAGCCATGCACAAAGTCACAAAAATGCGAGTTCAAACTTGTTTGAAAACGAAGATTTTTTGTGTACTTTGTATATGGCACTCTGCCATTAGCGAGGATTTCGCCACGTAAGTGGCGAGAAAAGCCGCATAGCGGCTAATCCGAGCTGTTATGGCTGAACTGTTAGAGATATGTAGAAAAAAACAAAAAAAGTTGTTGACAAATATCAGGAGTTCCTATATAATAACTTTTGTCGTCAGGAAAATGATGAATTGAGAACGGGGTGTGGCTCAGCTTGGCTAGAGCGCCTGGTTTGGGACCAGGAGGCCGCAGGTTCGAATCCTGTCACCCCGATTCCTGATAATAACAGGAATCCATATTGTGATCTGCGGGTGTAGTTCAATGGTAGAACACCAGCCTTCCAAGCTGGATACGTGGGTTCGATTCCCATCACCCGCTTTCTTAAAGCAATCGAGGCTTTGAGATTCAAAACTATGTGTCTGTAGCTCAGCTGGATAGAGCAACGGCCTTCTAAGCCGTAGGTCCTGGGTTCGAATCCCCGCAGGCACGTTCATGGTGGATATAGCGCAGTTGGTTAGCGCGCCAGATTGTGGCTCTGGAGGCCCAGGGTTCGAATCCCTGTATCCACCTTAGTCCCAATATGGGCTGTTGGGCTATCGCCAAGCGGTAAGGCACAGGACTTTGACTCCTGCATTCGTTGGTTCGAATCCAACTAGCCCAGGTTAGATTTATATTACGGGCGTGTAGCTCAGTCGGTAGAGCACTTGACTTTTAATCAAGTTGTCCGGGGTTCGAATCCCCGCACGCTCACTTTAGGCAAGCAGAATTGCTTGTCTATTCTTTTATCGGCAGGGGAACGCTGATAATCAAATATGCGGATGTGGCGGAACTGGCAGACGCGCCAGACTTAGGATCTGGTGTCCATGACGTGCAGGTTCGATTCCTGTCATCCGCAGTCAGAAACGGCAAAATACGCTAAAATAGCGGATTTTTGCCGTTTTTTTGCGTTTTACCTGCATTTAATGTGGATTTGATATGAACCATGAGCAACTGTGCTATTCTATTTCTTGTTGCAATGTTTATATACTCAAACAGAAACTAGAAATTGATTTTTGAGGAAAAGGGGTATATGATGAAAAGAGAAAAACGCAGTAGAAAACAGATTAGAAACGACATGGTAGTCCGTTATTATTGTATGGAAACCAAGGTGGACAGGAATGCGAAAAAGGTATTCCGCAGTGTTCCATACAGGAACTGCCATGAAAGAAACATACTGTAGAAAAGGAATGAAGGAGCGGGTAAAATTTATGGCAAGCCAATATATGAACCGGGAGCTTTCATGGCTGAAATTTAATGAAAGGGTGTTGGAGGAGGCCGAGGATAAATCCGTACCGCTTTGTGAGCGGTTCACGTTCGTATCGATTTATCAGACGAATCTGGATGAGTTTTTTATGGTTCGTGTGGGTTCTTTGTATGACCAGACACTGCTGCCGCAGGAGATCAGGGATAATAAAACGAAGATGTCCTCTCAGGAACAGATCGACGCGATCCTTGCAGAGACAAGAAAGCTGAATAAGAGAAAAGAAAAAGTATATCAGAAACTGATTGAAAAGGTTGCAAAGGAAGGAATTCGCCTGTATCGGGCAGATCAGCTTCCGGATGAGAAAAAAATGGAGCGTTTTTTCCAGTCAGAGATTCTCCCTTTGATTTCGCCAACAGTAGTGGGCAGAAGGCAGCCATTCCCATTTTTGAAGAATAAAGAGATCTATGCGGTCGTAGCGCTTACAACCAAAAGCAGCAAAAAGGTACGTCTTGGTATTGTGCCGTGTACGAGCAATATTTTTCAGAGGATGATTGAGATACCGGGAGAAAAAGGCGCTTTTATCCTTTGTGAGGATTTGATTCTTCATTTTATCTCCAAAGTGTTTCCTGGTTACCGGATACAGGGTAAAGCACTGATCCGTGTGACGAGAAATGCTGATATTGACGCGGACGCCCTCTACGATGAGGACCTGGATTATCGGGAATTTATGGCAGACTTGATGAAACAGAGAAGAAAGCTTGCGCCGATTCGCCTGGAGATGTCAGGAAATCTGGATATTGGAAGTGTGATGATGCTGGATAATTATCTGGGGTTGGAGGAGAAGTATGTATTCCACTCTTCGGTTCCGCTTGACTTTTCTTTTGTGTTCCAGATTCAGGATATGCTTCGGAAGAATGAGAACCTGTTCTACGCAAAGAGGACGCCGCAGAAGTCCACGATGTTCCAGGATGGCAGAAGTATGATTGAGCAAATCAAGGAGGGTGACAAGCTCCTTTCTTATCCGTATGAATCCATCCGGCCGTTCCTGCGGCTTCTGACTGAAGCGGCGGAGGATGAGAATGTCGTTTCCATCAAGATGACGCTTTACCGTCTGGCAAAGCAAAGTAAGGTGATTGAGGCGCTGATTGAGGCGGCAGAAAACGGCAAGGAAGTTGTGGTTCTGGTAGAACTCAGAGCCCGGTTTGACGAGGAGAATAATATTGAATGGTCCCGGCAGTTGGAAAATGCGGGATGTCAGGTGATCTACGGACTGGACGGTTACAAGGTACATTCCAAGCTTTGTCTGATTACGAGAAAGACGGATACGCAGTTTGAATGTATTACCCAAATCGGAACAGGAAATTACAATGAAAAGACATCCCGTCTGTATACGGACCTTTCACTGATGACGGCAAATACCGACATCGGGGTTGAGGCGGCCAAGGTATTCCGTGCACTTGCAAAAGGTGAGGTGGTTGACAATACAGAGTATTTGCTCGTTGCGCCGAAGTGTCTCCAAAATAAGATACTGGATATGATGGATGTGGAGATCAATCATGCGAAGAACGGTGAGCCTGCATATATTGGCATCAAGATGAATTCACTGACGGATAAGAAGATTATCGACAAGCTGGTGGATGCGTCCTGTGCGGGCGTGAAGATAGAGATGATGATCCGGGGAATCTGCTGTCTGGTGGCCGGTGTGAAAGATAAGACGGAAAACATCCGCGTTACCAGTATTGTGGGGCGATTCCTGGAACATTCCCGTATTTACATGTTTGGGACGAAGGAGAGGAGGAAGTATTATATTGCGTCCGCGGATTTTATGACAAGAAATACGGTGAAGCGTGTGGAAGTTGCGGCGCCGGTTTATGATCCTATCATTCAGGAAAAGCTGGAGCATATTTTTGATACTATGAGCCGGGATAATCAGAAGGCACGGGAACTGAGAGGGGACGGACTCTACTATAAAGTACAGAATGAAGATGAACCGCTTAATTCCCAGGAGCAGCTCTACGAGGAGGCTTATAACCGATAGGAAACAGGTGGGAAGGTTCTTTTTTGACTCCCTTTACGCCCTGACTTTCTGCTTGACAGAGATGATATAATTATGGATAATTTTATCAGTATGAACTGGCAAAAGGGAGGGAGAAGTGAAATGCTGACAGAGGAGATTCTCAAGGACGCCCTGCACTATGGAAAGGCATTTACAAAGCTGGGAAAGACGGCGCAGTATATTCCACAGCTTAAGGAAGTGAATAAGTATTATCTGGGCGTTTGTGCTATGGATCTGGATGGGAAGGTGCTGGAGGCGGGAGATACGAGAGTTCCGTTTACCATTCAGAGTATTTCTAAGCTGGTGTCCTTGATTCTGGCGATCCGGGACTGTGGCGCAGACCATCTTTTCCATGAAAAGGTTGGAGTCGAACCGACGGGAGATCCGTTTAACTCTATCGTAAAACTGGAGACAAGAACCCGGCCGTTTAACCCGTTTATCAATGCAGGAGCGATTACAGTGGCAAGCTGCATTAAGGGGAAGGATGCGGATGAGAAGTTTGGGCGGTTTCTGGAATTTACGAGAAAGCTCTGTGATAATGATGCCATTGAACTGAATCACCCGGTCTATGAGTCCGAGCGTGCGACCGGGGATCGAAACCGGGCACTTGCCTATTATCTGAAGGCATCCGGGATACTGGAGGGAGATGTGGAGGAATGTTTGGACTTCTATTTCCGGATGTGTTCTGTAGATGTGACGGCGCATGATATCGCCCATATGAGTCTGGTACTTGCTAATCACGGTGCAGATCCCGAAGACCAGGAGGAGTTGATTGAGCCGCAGTATGCAAAGGCGATTCGGGCACTGATGTTGACATGCGGTATGTATGATGGTTCAGGAGAGTTTGCCATGACAGTCGGTTTTCCAGCAAAGAGCGGCGTAGGCGGAGGGATTGCAGTACCTTTGGTGGATCGGATGGGGATCGGTGTTTTTGGTCCGGCCCTGGATGAGAAGGGCAACAGCGCCGGGGGGATAAAGATCTTGGAATATCTCTCCAACAAAATGGATATTTCCCTATTTTAATTACGAAAAGAAACAAACAAAACAATGCTTTTCGGAAGGAGGGAAAGAGATGAAGCGTAGGAAGCGATTCCAAGTAAGATGTGTCCTCATACTGATTTTGTCGCTGCTTCTTACAGCCTGTGAGTCCGGTAAATCCAGTGAAAAGAAGGAAGAAGATAAAAAGAAAGAGAATGTGTCCGAGGCTGGAGAGGTCAGCAAAGAGGCGCAGGCAGTGATTGAAACTATGATGACGGCGCCCAATCCGGATCTGCTTTTTACGCCAAGTGTAATCGGAGAAGGTGTGGAAGAAGAGGTGGGAACCTATTTTGCGGAAGGGCAGTTGGAGAACTTTCTTTCTTCCGGCCCCGCACTGGTTTACCTTTTGGAGGCAGAAAATGATGGGCTTAACATCAAGGTAAAAGAAATGACGCCGGGGGAGAAGGGCGAGGATAAGGAACAGGTAATAGTCCGTTACGAGAAAGGGGATCAGGAGACGGAAACTGTACTGAACTTTGAACGGGATTCTGATGGCAAGTTTATAAGAGTGGCAGAAGAACGGGATACATCACATACATAGACATTCAGAGATACGAACCGGAGAGAATTACGAGGGAAGAATTTTCTGCTATCAGACAGAAAAGAGGGGGATGCAGTTTATCTGTATCCCCCTCTTTTGTGTACTCTACTCTTATAAAGAATTCTTTCTGACAGCAGACTGCTAGATTGTATCTCCGCGCTTGATGTAGCCAGGGGCATCCGGACTTCCTGTCAGACTGGAGACATGGCGGATGTCCGCGTTCTTGTCAATGACATAATTCTCTACCGTAATATTCTTGCCGATGGAAGCGCCAGGAAGGATGACACTGTTCTTTACGACAGCGCCTTTCTTCACTATGCAGCCACGGCCAATGACGGAATTCTCCACTGTTCCTTCAATCAGGCAGCCATTGGAGACAACGGAATTTTTCACAGATGCCGTCTCGAAATACTGGGTAGGACAGGAATCATTGGTCCTTGTGTAGATCGGCCAATTTTTATCAAAAAGGCTTGCTGCTGCCTTTGCATTAATCAGCTCTGTATTCGCATGATAGAAACTCTTAAAGTCTGTTATAGAAGCGAAGTATCCGTGATGAGATACGCCGCGCACATCCAGCTCGTCGCACTCAAAGTTGACGATTTGTGCCAGGGTATAGACGGAGGAGAGCTTTCTTGCCTTGGCGATCAGTTCAAGGAACAGCTCTTTCTTCATCACGTAAGTATCCATGAAAATGTTCCGATTCTTGGCGTTTCCATTATTGTGCTCTATGGATAGGACTCCCTTCTGCTTGTTCAGCGTCAGGATGTTGCAGCTCAAGAACTCTTCTTTTGCGGTATCGACTGTATGGTAGAGCAGTGTAATATCAGCGCCGGAATCAATATGATTCTGAAGCAGAGTGCTGAAATTCTCTGAGTAAACCATATAGCTTGGAGCAAGGATTACATATGGATATGGCGCATCCTCGATGCACTCAAGATTGTTCAGGTAAGCGGCGATATCAGTATTGTAGACGTCGTTGTCTGAACTGAACTCAGTAAACAAAGTGAGAAGCTTGCCTCTCTTGGAGTTCAGATTGTAATGACGTCCGGTTCCCATGTGTTCAACAAGGGAACGAGGTTTTCTTCTTACGTATACGTGGATATGGTCGATTCCACTGTTTGTCATATTTGAGATCGGGAAGTCGATGACACGGTATCTTCCGAGGAAAGAGAAGGCTCCAATCGGGCGATAATCGTTCATCCCGTCTACCCAGATATGATTTCCGGCAGAGTTTACAATTCCAAATGCTCTACTCATATTATTCAATCCCCCTTACGTTTTTCGCCACTAATTCAATGTGCTCGCTGTCAGCGTTTCCGACAACAGCATCTTTGCCGATCTTAACACCATCGGCTACAAGAGCCCGTGTTACAACAGCTCCTTCCGCAATCTCGGCGTCCGGCATAATGACGCTGTCTATGATTTTTGCACCTGCGCCAATCTTAGCCCCGGTGAACAGGACAGAATTCTTCACGATTCCTTCGATGGTACAGCCCTGGGTGATAAAGGCACGTTGAATCTCCGCGTCAGGTCCTACATAGTGAGGAAGTGTGGTTGCGTCTTCTGTATAAATCTTCCAGGAAGCATCATTCAGATCGAGCTCATTGTTTGCGTTGAGCAGATCCATGTTTGCCTCCCAAAGGGAGTCGATAGTTCCAACGTCTTTCCAGTATCCTTTGAATTTGTAAGCGAACAGACGCTTGTCATCCGCAAGGAGCTGAGGAATGATGTCCTTACCAAAATCGTGATTGGAATCCGGATCCTTTGCGTCTGCAATCAGAAGTTTCCGTAACAGCTTCCAGTTGAAGATGTAGATACCCATGGATGCCAGAGTGCTCTTCGGATGCTCCGGTTTTTCCTCAAATTCGTAGATGCGTCCGTCATCCTGCGTATTCATAATACCAAACCGGCTGGCTTCTTTTAATGGTACTTCAATGACCGCGATGGTTGCATCCGCATTACAGTCGTTGTGGTAAGCGAGCATTTTTGCATAATTCATTTTGTAAATATGATCTCCGGAAAGTACGAGAAGGTATTCCGGAGCAAAGGTGTCGATGAAATCGATGTTTTGTGTAATGGCGTCCGCGGTTCCTCTGTAAACATCCAGATTGGCATCGGCTTTTTCACGAGGCGGAAGTACATAGACCCCGCTGTTCTTTGCGTCAAGTCCCCAACGGCGGCCTGCCGCAACGTAGCTGTTCAGAAGGATGGATTCGTACTGAGTCAGAACCCCAACCGTATCAATGCCGCTGTTTGCACAGTTGCTCAAAGGGAAATCGATGATACGGTATTTTCCGCCATATGATACGGCAGGCTTTGCTACTTTTGTAGTCAGGTCATGCAGACGTGACCCTCTCCCACCAGCTAAAATCATTGCTAACATACTGTTTTGCTTCATTGTGAGTCCTCCCTTTTCTTTTGCTCTGCAATTATTATACAATTATATCCGAATTCTTTCCATATTTTTTGTGCAAATAAATGAAAAAAATTGCAGACTTATTAGGAATAAAGCCAATTTCAGGATTAATACGGTGGATGTTTTTGTGCAAGATTTTTGAACAAGTTGAAAAGAAGAGCAGTGAGCATGTAGATTTTGTATACGGATGTGGAAAACAGGGGACGGTGATGCATAAAGAGGTGGAAAAAGCGATACAGTGTCATAGAGAAATCGAAAAGGAAAAGAAAAAATGGAATTACAACTGCTGAGGCTTCTCTCCCGGTTCGGGTATCCGGGAATGTTTCTGCTTCTTACGATTGAGAGCATCTTTCCGCCTATTCCATCGGAGGTGGTGCTGACTTTCGGAGGCTTTATGACTGAGCATACAAGCCTGACCCTGACAGGAATGGTGATTGCGGCGACGGCAGGCTCCACAGCGGGGGCAATGCTTTTGTATCTGGCGGGACGGCTCATTCCGCTTGAACGTCTGGAGCGTATTCTGTCTAAACGATGGATTCAGAAAATCGGATTCAAAGCAGAAGATCTCAAAAAAACACTAAACTGGTTTGATAAACATGAAAATACAGCCGTACTGATTGGCAGATGTGTGCCTGTCATACGAAGTCTGATTTCCATTCCGGCCGGAATGACAAGGATGCCCCTTGCAGGTTTCCTCATTCGCACGGTGATCGGAAGCAGTGTCTGGAATCTTCTTTTGCTTAGTCTTGGAAAGAAGGCCGGGAGCTCCTGGTATCAGATCACAGCGGTCTTTGAACGCTATTCAATTGTTATCGTTACAATCCTTTTGTTGGCACTTTTACTGTATGTGGCATATAAGCAAAAGGGGGATGCAGCCAGATAAGCCCAGTCCAATATGCCAACTCAATAGGCCTAGAGCAATACCCCGGGTTCGCTTGAAAACGTGTTTCTATTATTGTGAGCGTCTTGACATCTCTCATAAGTGAACATACAATAATTGTATATGCAACTATTGAATGGAGGTGCGGGCATTGCTGAGGAGAATTTTCTCTTATATGGGAAAGTATAAAAAGTATGCGGCCCTGGCGATCGCATGCGTGGCGGCGGAGTCGATGTTTGAACTCATTGTGCCGCTCATTATGGCGGATCTGATTGATGTTGGCGTGGCGAATCAGGACCGCCATTATATCTATATGAAAGGATTTCAGATGGTGATCTGTGCTGTGCTGGCCCTGCTTCTGGGAATCGGAAGCTCCAGGTTTTCAGCACTTGCAGGGCAGGGGCTTGGAGCCCAACTGCGCAAAGCAGAGTACGAAAAGCTTCAGGGTTTTTCCTTTGCTAATATTGATCATTTCCGGGTGTCGTCTATTGTGACGAGACTGACAAGTGACGTGACAAATATCCAGAATTCGGTATCAACGGGGCTTCGGCCATTTTGCAGGGGGCCGGTGATGCTGGTGGCGGCGACAGCAGTGGCCTTTTCTATAAATGCCAAGCTGGCGTTGGTATTTCTTGTGGCACTTCCGGTTCTGGCGGTCATGCTGTTTACGATTGTGGGACATGTGCAGCCTCTTTATAAGAAGATGCAAAAAGCGATCGATCTGGTAAACCGGATCATCCAGGAAAACCTGACGGCGATCCGGGTGGTGAAAGCCTATGTCAAAGGCGAATATGAAACGGAAAAATTTGAGGAAGTCAACGACAATCTGAAGAATCAGTCAGAGCGGGCGTTTCGTCTGGCGGCTTTAAATATGCCTGCTATGCAGATTGTAATGTATGGGACGATTTTAAGTATCATATGGTTCGGGGGCAGAATGATTCAGACCGGTGGGATGCAGGTCGGAGAGCTGACAGGGTTTCTAAGTTATGTGATGCAGATTTTAAATTCGTTGTCCATGATCTCCAATGTGTTTTTGACGCTGACAAGGTCTATGGCATCTGGCAGCCGGATTCTGGAAATTATTGATGAAGAAGTGGATATTACGGATCGAGAGGCAGAAGACTATGATGTCAAATGTGGAGAGATCGAGTTTGACCATGTTTACTTCCGGTACCGTAAAGATGCCCCGGAGGATGTGCTGACAGATATTTCTTTGACAATTTCGGCAGGCAGTACCTTTGGGATCATTGGGCAGACCGGGTCGGCCAAATCCACTCTGATCCAGTTAATTCCAAGACTTTATGACGCGACAAGAGGAGAAGTACGGATTGACGGGATTCCGGTACGGAAGTATCCGATGGAGCATTTGCGGGATGCCATTGCGGTTGTCTTACAGAAGAATACTCTTTTCTCCGGTACCCTTTTGGAAAACCTCAGATGGGGTAAGGAGGATGCTACGATGGAGGAAATAAAAAAGGCATGTCGCATTGCCTGTGCGGATGAGTTCATCGACCGCCTTGCGGACGGCTACGAGACAGAGATGGGACAGGGTGGTGTGAATGTATCAGGAGGCCAGAAGCAAAGAATCTGTATTGCAAGAGCCATCTTAAAACAGCCGAAAGTATTGATTCTGGATGATTCAACCAGTGCCGTTGATACGGCGACGGAGGCAAGGATCAGAACTATGCTCAAAGAAGAACTGCCGGAGATGACAAAAATCATCATCGCCCAGAGAATTTCCTCTGTGCGGCATGCGGATCAGATTCTGATTCTCGATGACGGCAGGGTGTCGGATATCGGAACTCACGAAGAGCTGCTCGCACGGAACAAAATTTACCAGGAAATCTATGAATCTCAGAAGGAAGGGGCGGAGTTGTAATGGCGAGATATCTCGGATATAAGAAACCAAAAGATCTAAAACGGACTATGAGACATCTGACGCACTATCTTGGCGGACACAAGTGGATGTTCCTTCTGGTGGCGCTTTTGGTGCTGATCAGCACCGGAGCTAATATTCTGGGGACTTATCTGTTGAAACCGGTCATCAACCGGTTTATCCTGCCGGGAGATGTAAAAGGTCTTCTGACGGCGGTGGCAGGAATGGGGATCCTTTATCTGTGTGGAGTGGCGGCGACTTTTGGCTACAATCAGCTTATGGTAATGACGGCACAGAAAGTGATCAAGGAGATTCGCCACGATTTGTTTGCCCATGTACAAAAGCTGCCCCTTAAATATTTTGATGCTCACACTCATGGAGAACTGATGAGCCGCTTTACCAATGATGTGGATACGGTACAGGAGGCTATGAACAGCAGTTTCGCCATGCTGATCCAGAGTTTTCTGATGCTTGTGGGGACGATCAGCATGATGCTCGTGTTAAGTGTACGGCTGACCCTCATTGTTGTAGTATTCCTGCTTCTGATGGCGGCTTTCATCAAATTTAATGGCAGCAGAAGCCGAAAATATTTTACAAGGCAGCAGGAGGAGATCGGGAAGATTAACGGATTCGTGGAAGAGATGGCGGCTGGCCAGAAGGTGGAGAAAGTATTCAACCACGAGAAAGTAGATTTTAAAAAATTCTGCGAACTGAATGAAACTCTCCGGCGGGAATCTACCAACGCCCTGACATTTGCAGGAATGATGATACCGACCATTGTAAGCCTTTCCTTTGTCAATTACGCGGTTTCCGCATGCGTAGGAGGCCTCTTTGCCCTGTCAGGGCTTCTGGATATCGGAAGTCTTTCTTCCTATCTGGTGTATGTGCGGCAAAGCGCCATGCCGATGAACCAGTTTACACAGCAGGTGAACTTCCTTCTGGCGGCCCTCTCCGGTGCGGAACGGATTTTCCAGATGATGGAAGAAGAGCCGGAGATCGACGAGGGAATGGTCACGCTTTCCAATGTCAAAGAGGAGAATGGGATCTTGACAGAGTGTGAAGAGAAAACGGGAATTTATGCCTGGAAGGAACAAAGGGATGGACGGACAGTGCTGACTCCTCTGACAGGGGATGTGCGGTTTGAAAATGTAGTATTTTCTTATGTGAAAGGGAAGACTATCCTAAACGGGATTTCTCTCTATGCAAAGCCGGGACAAAAGATTGCTTTTGTAGGGTCCACCGGGGCGGGAAAGACGACGATCGTCAATCTGATTAACCGGTTTTACGAAATTGAGAGCGGTACAATTACCTATGACGGAATCGATATCCGGCATATCCGAAAGGATGACCTGCGGCGATCTCTTGCCATGGTCATTCAGGACACCCATCTGTTTACAGGGACGATTGCGGACAACATTCGTTACGGAAATCTGGATGTCACGGATGAAGAGGTGACGGAGGCCGCGCGGATCGCTAATGCGGATTCTTTTATCCGTAAACTTCCGCTGGGGTATGAGACCATGCTTTATGGGGATGGCAGCAACCTTTCCCAGGGACAGCGGCAGCTCCTGGCGATCGCAAGAGCCGCTGCCGCAAAGCCTCCGGTGCTTGTTCTGGATGAGGCGACAAGTTCCATCGATACTCGGACTGAACGGCTGATCGAGAAAGGGATGGATGCTATTATGGAGGGTCGAACTGTCTTTGTCATCGCCCACCGGCTTTCCACGGTACGCAACTCCAAGGCTATCATGGTGCTGGAAAAAGGAGAAATCATCGAGCGGGGAGACCACGAGGAACTTCTGGAACAAAGAGGACGGTATTATCAGCTTTATACAGGGCAGTTTGAACTGGAGTAGAGGAATATGGATAAATGTAAGATCAGAGAATTATGGTTTCAGGTCAATACATTGCGGCGGGCAGCGCTGAGGCCGTATTTTCAGGAAATTGGACTGACGGTGGGGCAAGGCCAGCCAAGAATTTTGAATTCTCTCAGAAAATATGGTACTATGACACAAAGAGAACTTGCGGATTGTTGTTTTGTCGATGTTACGACGATTTCCCGTACGGTGGATCGTCTGGTGGCGGCGGGTCTGCTTTCCAAGCAAATTGACCCGGAATGCAGACGGTCCTGTCTGATTAGTCTGACGGAAGAAGGAAGAAAAAAAGCTGTGCAGGTACAGCATATCTTTGAAAAGGGAGATGAAATCTGGTGGAAGTCGTTCGACGAGGAGGAGCTGGAGAGGTTATACCAGTATCTTCTGAAGATGGAACAGAGTCTGAAAGGAGATCAGGGAAAATGAAAACGCTTTATACGAGATGGGGGAAGGAATTGGATCCGGAGCATGTCCTTTCAGAGTATCCGCGGCCGATGATGCGGCGGAAAAGCTATGTGAACTTAAACGGATACTGGGACTACCGGATTTGTAAGGAGATGAAAAGACGCCCGCCCGCTTCTTATGAGGGACAGATCCTTGTCCCGTTTTCACCGGAGAGTCCGCTTTCCGGAGTGAACAGAAGACTTGGACCAAAGGAGACGCTCTGGTATCACCGTACTTTTAAGAATCCGGCCGTTTCCGGGGAACGAGTCCTGATTCATTTCGGGGCGGTGGATCAGATGTGTGTCGTATATGTAAACGGACATCGGGCCGGGTGCCACAAGGGAGGCTATCTTCCTTTTTCTGTAGATGCGACGCCGTATCTTGGAAGCGGGATGAATGATCTTTGCGTGCGGGTTCGGGATCTCTCAGATCAGGCATGGCATGCAAAAGGAAAACAGAAAATCAAAAAAGGCGGTATGTTTTACACCCCGCAGAGCGGAATCTGGCAGACTGTCTGGATGGAGGCGGTGCCGCACAATTATATCCGGGAGATCAAATGTACGTCCCTTTACGATACTGGGGAAGTGGAGATTACAGTGTTTGCCAATGTCTGCAAAAGGGTTAAGATCATTTTGGAAGAGCGGGTCTGCGAAGCCCGTACGAATGAGAAAGTGCGGATTCGTCTGCGGGCACGCAGAAGCTGGACTCCATGGGATCCGTATTTGTACCGGTTCGAGGTACGGATGGGAAAAGATAAAGTGAAAAGCTATTTTGCCATGCGATGTGTCACGGTAGAGCATGATAAAAAAGGAGTTCCGAGAATCTGTCTGAACCACGAAGTCTTGTTTCAGAAAGGACTTCTTGACCAGGGATACTGGCCAGATGGTCTTTATACAGCGCCGTCTGACGAGGCGATGATCTTTGATATCCGGGAGGCAAAGCGTTTAGGATACAATATGCTGCGAAAGCACTGCAAGATCGAACCACAGCGTTGGTATTACCACTGTGACCGATTGGGAATACTCGTCTGGCAGGATATGGTAAACGGTGGGGAGACTTACCATCACTGGTATGTGACTTATGGGGCTACCGCTATGAGTATTTGGCATCTTCCAGTCACGGACCGGGTAAGACGTCTGCTTTCCCGGAAACGGGAGAGGGGGCGCAGGGAGTTTGAACATGAAATGCGAAGGACAGTCCGCACGCTCTACGGGCATCCATCCATCATTCTCTGGACTTTATTTAATGAAGGATGGGGGCAGTTTGACACAGTAAGGCTTACGAAAGAACTGAAACAGCTTGATCCTACAAGACTGGTGGATGCGGCAAGCGGATGGTTTGACCAAAGATGCGGGGATGTGAGAAGTACGCACAACTATTTCTTTCGCCTCGGGGTAAAGCCTGAGAAGGAACGTGCCTCGGTGCTTTCGGAGTTTGGCGGTTTTTCCATGAGAGAAAAGGGACACAGTATGTGTCCGAAAGTATACGGATACCGGATCTATACCGGGCGTAAAAAGCTGCGTCATGCCTATGAGAACATTTGGGAAGAGGTCCGGGAACTGGAGCGGAAAGGTCTGTGCGCGGCAGTATACACCCAGCTTTCCGATATTGAAGAAGAGGTCAACGGACTGTGGACCTATGACAGGGAGATTTTGAAAATTGAGGAATAAAAGGAGGATGTACAGATGAGGATCATCAATTTTGGCTCGCTGAATCTGGATTACACATACTCGGTGGATCATATTGTGGAGCCCGGAGAGACTCAGGACACGAAAGAGCGAAAAATCTTCTGTGGCGGTAAAGGACTGAATCAGTCTATCGCACTTGCAAGGGCGGGGATGGACGTCCACCATGCCGGGATGATCGGTGAGGACGGAGAGATGCTCGTGAATCTCTGCCGTCAGGAAAACATTCACACCCATTATATATGGAAAGTGGCGGGACCGTCCGGTCATACCATTATCCAGGTAGATGAGACAGGCCAGAACAGTATCCTGCTCTATGGCGGCGCCAACCGGAAATTTTCAAAAAATTATATCGATGAAGTGTTGGCGGATTTTGGGGAGGACGACATTGTGCTTCTGCAAAATGAGATTAATCTGGTGGATTATGTCATTGAGGCAGCAGCGAAAAGGAAGATGCGGATCGTGCTGAACCCATCTCCATATAATACCCAGATCGATTCCTGTGACCTTTCCAAAGTCAATCTTTTCCTCGTAAATGAGATTGAGGGAGCACAGATGACAGGAAAGGAAGATCTCTCTGACATCCTTGACGAGATGATTACAAGATATCCGAAAGCAGGCATTGTGATGACGCTGGGCGGGGACGGTTGTGTCTATCAGGACGCACAGAGACGGTTTTATCAGGACAGCCTGCATGTGCCCGTGAAGAATACAACGGGAGCAGGGGATACTTTTACCGGATACTTTCTCGCTTCCCTTGTTTCGGGGATGGATGTGCGGGAGTGCCTGATGGTTGCCACCAGGGCGGCGGCTATAGCGGTCACAAGAGAGGGGGCGGCCGACTCCATCCCAACGAGACAGGAAGTACGGGAGATTGATCTGGACTTTGAGCGCCCACAGGAACATGGGATGGAATCTGGAGATTAGATTTTGGCTTACAGCCATGATAGAAAGAGCTTTGTGCGGACAGGAAAATTACCAATCGCACAAAGCTTTTTACTGCTTTTTCGAGTTACAAGTCCGATGCCCCGTTGATTACAGCGGAGCATTTGATTTATCAGGAAGAACGTCAGGAATCGGAAGATCGATCCTGCGGTTCCGGTAATAGTACTCCCGATCGTGTTCGCTGACTTCACGGAGCACCCGGCACGGATTCCCCACGGCAACAACATTGGAAGGGATATCCTTGGTCACGATGCTTCCGGCGCCAATGACAGTATTGTCCCCAATGGTAACGCCCGGTAAAATGACAGCCCCCGCACCAATCCAGACATTCGTCCCGATATGGACATCCATATTAAACTGCATCTCTAAATACCGGAGGTTTGGCTCGATGGGATGTCCGGCGGTAGCAATGGTGACATTCGGTCCGATCATTGTCTTGCTTCCCACATAAATATGTCCGTCATCTACCAAAGTCAGGTTGAAGTTGGCATAGACATGATCTCCGAAGTGAGTGTGGTATCCGCCCCAGTTAGATCGAAGAGGCGGTTCAATGTAGCACCCTTCCCCCAGCTTGGCAAACATGTCTTTTAACATGGAAGCCCGGAGCTTTTGGTCATGGGGTCTGGTCTGGTTGTAATCATAGAGCTTTTCCAGACAGTCAAACTGTTTTTTCATAATCTCTTCGTCGGACGGAAGATAGAGCCGTCCCTCCTCCATTCTGACAGCAGCTTCCTGTGAATCCATCTGAAGTTCTTTTGCGTATTCCATTTGTTTCCTCCTTATAAATGCTCTTGCTGCATCTACTATATTATAATCCGAAAACCGTGACAAGACGAGAGTTTCTTTTTTTATCACATTTTTTGCACAGAATGGTCACAATTTCCTGTTAAGGTGGTGCATAGACTAAAACAGAGGAGGGAAGTACATTGATCGAAGTTAAGGGATTAGTGAAGAAATACGGCAGTCACACTGCGGTAGACCATCTGAACTTCCGGATAGAAAAGGGGCATATTTACGGCCTGCTCGGACCGAATGGGGCGGGTAAATCTACGACCATGAATATTATGACCGGGTATCTTGGCGCCACCGAAGGGGAGGTTCTGATTGACGGCCATGATATTTTAAAAGAACCGGAGCTTGCCAAAAAGTCGGTGGGATATCTGCCCGAGATGCCGCCGCTTTACATGGAAATGAAGGTAGAAGAGTATCTGATGTTTGCGGCAGAACTAAAGAAGGTGGCAAGGAACAGCAGAAAGGCGGAAGTCAAAAAGATTATGAAGATGGTGAAGATCTACGATGTCCGGGAGAGGCTGATTAAAAATCTGTCCAAAGGATACCGCCAGAGAGTAGGATTGGCACAGGCAGTCCTGGGATTTCCGGAAACGATTATCCTGGATGAACCGACCGTCGGACTGGATCCAAAGCAGATTATAGAGATCAGAGAACTCATCAGGGAGCTCGCAAAAGATCACACGGTCATTTTGAGCTCCCATATTCTTGCGGAAATCCGGGAGGTATGTGACTACATTATCATCATCTCTCAGGGAAAACTTGTGGCCAGCGACACACCGGAGAATCTGGAAAGACAGTTTGCGGGGAATGAACCTGTAGAAATAGAGACAAGGCTTTTGCCGGAGCGCACGGAAGAGATTTTGTCAGGGATTTCCGGAATACAGAAGGTGACGTACTTATCCGGAGATCCTGGAATCACAAAAGCCGTAATTGAGACGGATGAAGATACGGATATCCGGGAAGAGGTTTTCCAAGCGTTCGCGCGAGAGGACTGTTCTTTGATTTCCATGTACAAAAAACAACACACGTTGGAGGATATCTTCCTCCGGCTGACCCAGGAAGGAGGACGTCCACATGCTGGCAATTTATAAACGGGAATTCAAATCCTATTTTTATTCCATGACGGGGAGTATTTTTATCGCCTTTTTAACGTTTATGACGGGAATCTATTTCATGGCTTATAATCTGCACAGCGGATATCCGTATTTCTCTTATTCTTTGGAGGGGGTCATGTTCGTATTTCTGGTGGCGATTCCGGTGCTCACGATGCGGAGTTTTTCCGAGGAGCGTAGAAGCCGGACGGATCAGCTCCTTTTGACGTCTCCTGTGAGCGTAGGGAAGATGGTGATCGGGAAATATCTTGCAATGGTGAGTGTCTTTCTTATCCCATGTATGTTGTTCTGTGCTTATCCGCTGATTATCAGTACACAGGGGAAGGCGTATTTTAAGGCGGACTACGCGTCCATTCTGGTGTTCTTCCTTCTTGGGTGTGTATACATTGCCATCGGAAGCTTCATCTCCGCCATGACGGAGAGCCAGATTATTGCGGCGATCGGTACTTTTGGGGTATTGATGGTTGTATATTTGTGGGACGGACTGCTGGGATTCCTGCCGTCTTCCGCGTTTGGCGGCATGGCGGGTATCTGGATGATTCTGACACTTTGCGTTTTGTTCATCTACAACATGACGAAAAACGGCGTGCTTGCAGGTGGTCTGGAACTGATCGGAACCATCATCCTGGTGGTGCTTTATTTTGTGAAATCTTCCCTCTATGAAGGTCTCCTTTCGACAATTTTTGGGAAATTCGCGCTTGTCTCTACCTTTACCAGTGCGGCGGAGAACAGTTTGCTGGATATCGGAGGGATTGTGATGTATCTGACATTGATCGGGGTATTTTTATTCCTGACCGTACAGTCCATACAGAAAAGAAGATTCAGTTAGGAGGGGGAGACATGAAGAAATTACTGAAAAAATTCCGGAGTGTGCAAACCCGCCATGGATTTTACAGTGTGGGTATGATCGCGGTCGTGATAGTAATCGCAGTGGTTGTTAATCTCATTGTGGGCCAGCTTCCGGAGAAATGGAAACAGGTGGATGTCAGCAATAAGAATATTTACGGAGTGTCCAAGACGTCGAAAAAACTTTTGAAAAATCTGGGACATAAGATCAAGTTTACAGTTTATGCAGACAAATCTACCACGGATGAGCGGATTAAGACATTTTTAGACCGCTATACGGCTCTTACGGATCAGATTGGTGTAGAATGGATTAATCCGGTAGACCATCCGCAGGCACTTCAGGAGAACAAAGACGCACAGTCAAGCTCGATCGTTGTGTCTTGCGAGGATACGGGAAAGTCGGTAACAGTACCGTTTAGCGATATTATTGTACAAGATTACAGTTCCTACTATACGTCAGGTTCCACGTCCGAATCGGAATTTGACGCGGACGGCCAGCTTACAAGCGCCATTAACCAGGTGACGACAGATGTAAGCAAAAAGTTGTACTATACAACAGGACATGGAGAGACAACACTGTCCACAGAAATGACAGATGAACTCGAAGGATCCAGTGTGACAACGGAAGAGCTCAATCTTTTGATGGTGAAAGAGATGCCGGCAGATTGTGACCTGCTTCTCATCGATGCTCCGTCCGGAGACTTCTCGGAGCAGGAAAAGACGATGCTTCTTGAATACCTTTCAGGAGGAGGCAAAGTGATCTATGTCATGGGAGACGCTATGTCAGATACGCCGAATCTGGACGCGGTGATGGATCAGTATGGCATGACAAAGACGAAAGGATACATTGCGGATACGCAGAGAAACTATCAGGGTAATTACTACTATATTTTCCCGGAAATCTCGGCATCCGGAGACCTTGGTGACGGACTGGAAAACAATATGGTACTTCTTGTAAATTCCGCAGGCTTTACGGTCAAGGAGGATCTCGGAGATACGTTGACAGTGGATGAAGTGATGACAACATCCCCGGATGGGTACGCGGTTACGGAGAATGAACAGACTCAGGGCGAATACACGCTTGCCGCAGTAGCCGAAGAGGGAGAGGCAAAGCTGACAGTGATTGCTTCGGAGAGTATGATCAATTCCCAGATTACAGATTATTTTTCCAATCTGGACAATAAGAGACTTTTTGTAAACATGGTATTGAACAATTTTGACGATGTGGAAAATCTCTCCATTGACCCTAAGAGTTTGTCAGTTGAGATGAACACAGTGCAGCATGCGGGTTCCATCAGTACAGCGCTTATTTTCGGTGTGCCTGCGGTCGTGCTGATCGGTGGATTTGTCATCTGGATGAAACGCAGAAAGGCATAGGTGGATAAAAATGAGACAGAAAAAAGGTCTGATCATACTCGTAGTGATTCTGCTTGCTCTGTGCGGTGTGTATTTCGGACTGAAAAGCTACAATAAATCACAGGCAAAAAAAGAGGATCAGAAAGAAAAAGAGAAGACGATACAGGTCCTGGATATTAAGAACCCGGTGGAAATCACCTACAGTGCCGATGATGGAAGCAGTATGTCCTTTGTCAAGGAGGACGGCACCTGGTATCTGAAAAACGATAAGGAAACAGCCCTTGTGCAGGATACAATCCAGGATATCGCAGATACGGTATCTGATGTAAAGGCCGAAAAGCAGATCAAAGATCCGGATCCACTTGAGAGCTACGGACTGAATGAAGCATCCTATACCATCATAGTGACAGGGGAGAATGGAGACACAGGAACGCTCTATATCGGAGATGGAGCTGACTCGGATTACTATCTGACAGACAAGGAAAAGCAGAACGTCTATCTCGTTTCTTCCGAGTTGCCAAATGTGCTTGATTTTGACAAGGACAATCTGAAACAGACGGAAAAAGAGCAGGAATAGTTTTTTTTTCATTCAGAAACATAGCGGACGGCGTATGCCGTCCGCTATTATAATATTTTTGGTACTTGACAATGTATAGTAGTGGGTATAGTATAATAACAAAGGGGGGATGAGATGAATCCACAGTTTAAAAAAGGAGTTCTGGAGCTGATCGTCCTGAAATCGGTCCGAGACCGGGATATGTACGGATATGAGCTTGTGACAGAAGTATCTAAGGTGATCGACGTCAATGAGGGGACCATCTATCCGCTCCTGAAGCGATTGACAAACGAGCACTACTTTGAGACATACCTGAGGGAGTCCACAGAAGGACCGCCCAGGAAGTATTATCATCTGACTGCGGCCGGGATCCTGTATGGGGATCAGTTGGAAGCAGAGTGGAATGAATTTCAGGAGCGGGTCTGCCGCTTCTTAAAGGAGGGAAAGCATGAATAAAGAAGGGTTTTTAAAAGAACTGGAGAGTCATCTGAGGGTTCTGGATGATAAGGAACAGCAGGACATTCTCGATGAGTACGCTCAGCACATTGACCTGAAGATGAAGAGCGGATTAAGCGAAGAGGAAGCGATTCGGGATTTTGGCAATATTGGAGAGCTGGCGGCGGATATATTGGAGGCTTACCATGTGGATCCGCGATTTGAGGAGCGCAGGAAAGGCATCACAATCCGCAAGCCGGATATGGAGAGTGTATCCGAGGGGAGTAAGAAGCTGGCCGGAAAGATCGGAGGCTGGCTTGCTGGGATGAAAGACTCCATCCATCATATGTGGGAGGCAATGAGAAGAGGATGGAGGGCATTCCGGGGAACGACGCAGGAGGGCGTGCTTCAAAAGAAGAAAGCCAGGGCGGTGAGAGGGGAGCGATATTTCTGGGATACGAGTAAACGGATTGCCTGGAATTTCTGTATTCTGATCTGGAATCTTACCTGGATTCTGATCACCTGTTTGCTGATTGGACTGGCGGCATGCTGCTTGTTCGGCTTTGGTATCTTGCTGATTTTGGTGTTTGGAGGGTATCCGCTTCTGGGAGCTGAGCTCTTCTGCTTTGGTGCCGCCATGTCAGGAGGCGCTCTTGGAATCCTGACCTTTGGCCTTAGGAAGAAGTATCGGAAACGGGTGCCAAGAAAAGAGACTGTCCCGGTAGAGGCAGAGGAGGTGGAGTAGATGCGGGAGAAGAGAAAACTGCTGGCGCTGATTTTTGTGGTTGGTGTTCTGATCAGTGGAATCGGCGCAGGCATTGGACTTATGGAGTTTTTTTCACTTGACTATGTAGGAGAGCGTATCGTAGGGGAGACTGAGATGGCCACCATGGAAGGAGAAGAAGAGCTGGCATATTTGTCTGAGGGAGAGGACATCAGATTCTATTTGGGCTATGGAACCCGTTATCTGAACCTTAACTGGGATGATTCCATACCGGAAAACACAGTCAGGTACCGTATCCAGTATAATAAGAAGAAAGTCAAGCCGAAGTTTTGGCAGCACGATGCAGCGGTCGGATTTGATTATCCAGATTCGGATGAAGATAGAGACGAGATGAAGGAAGTGATGGAACTTCGTGATATGATTTTGAAAGATCTGAAAAAAAGTGAGATCGGAAGCTATCAGAGCAGTCCATGGATAGGATCCTTAGATCTTTATCTGAATCCGAAGAACCAAGATGACATTGAAATTATGGAAATATGGTAACATGGGGGCCGGAAAAGAGATTTTCCGGCTTTTTTGTCGAAAAGAAATGTAAAATCAATGTAAAATTCATGTAAAATCGTGTTAATTGTTGGGATACCTATTGCGTAATTCCGCTTTTTCTAGTAAATATATAAATAGAATGTTAAAAATAAGTTAGCATTTTGTAAAATCAAAGAGGAAAATTCTTTTTTATGGAGGAAAAGAGAACATGAAGTTGACAGACTTTTTTGGCCTGCTGGGGGGACTTGCTTTATTTCTTTACGGAATGCAAATGATGAGCTCCGGACTTGAGGCAGCGGCCGGAAACAAGATGAAACGGATTCTGGAGAGACTGACTGCTAACCGCTTTTTAGGAGTTCTTGTAGGTGCGGGGGTTACGGCTGTGATTCAGTCATCTTCAGCGACCACAGTTATGGTGGTAGGGTTTGTAAATTCAGGAATGATGACACTCAGGCAGGCAGTGTGGATCATTATGGGAGCCAATATCGGTACGACAATTACGGGACAGCTGATTGCTCTT
Source organism: Sellimonas intestinalis (assembly GCF_001280875.1). Taxonomy (GTDB): domain Bacteria; phylum Bacillota; class Clostridia; order Lachnospirales; family Lachnospiraceae; genus Sellimonas; species Sellimonas intestinalis. The sequence goes on from NZ_LGAJ01000007.1 coordinate 314,677, forward strand.
GATATCGGGGCGATCGCTCCGTTGATTGCGTTTATCGGAGTAGCGCTGATTATCTTTCTAAAGAGTCCGAAAGTACATAATTATGGGCTGATTGTAGCGGGACTTGGCGTACTTTTTCTCGGTATGGAGATGATGAGTTCATCGATGATGCCGCTTCGTGATTCAGAAGCGTTTGTAGGTCTGATGACGAAGTTCTCCAATCCGGTGCTTGGAATTCTGGCTGGTGCGGTATTTACAGCGATTATTCAGTCTTCTTCCGCGTCCGTCGGTATTTTGCAGGCTCTTGCGTCCAATGGATTGATCGGACTTCCAAGTGCGGTGTTTGTCCTTTTCGGACAGAATATCGGAACCTGTATCACGGCGGTACTGGCGTCTATCGGAACAAGCAGGAACGCAAAGCGGACGACGATCATCCATCTGACATTCAATATGATCGGGACGGTGATCTTTACGACCGTCTGTATCCTGACGCCGCTGACCGCTCTAGTGGAAAGCTGGACGCCAACCAACGTGGCAGCCCAGATCGCCAATATGCATACATTATTTAATATTGTTACTACGGTTCTTCTGATTCCATTTGGAAACTATCTTGCATCGTTTGCGGAACGGGTGCTCCCGGACAAGAAGGAAGAGACACTGGAAGGGATGCATCTGGAGTTCATTCGTCCGGTGGATACAAAGAGAGAGAACCATATCGGTACATCCGCCATTGTTCTGACAGGAGTGCGCAAAGAGGTAGGCAGAATGCTTCAGATGACAAAGGAGAACGTAAGCCTGAGTTTCGACGCAGTGCTGGAGAGTTCCTCTGAGCTGCTGAAGAAAGTGGATGAGAAAGAGGAGTATATTGATTTTCTCAACAAAGAGATATGTAAATATATCTCCAAGGTCATTGTCAATGAGACGAACCGTAAAGACGCGAAATATATGAGCGCCCTGTTTAAAGTATGCGGCAATCTGGAACGGATCGGGGATCATGCGACGAATCTTTGCGAGTACACGCAAATGATGGGAGAAAAAGGGATCTCTTTTTCGCAGACAGAGATGGATGAGATCCGGCAGATGAAAGAGGCGAGTCTGAGCGCATTGAATATCTTAAGTGATATTGAGAAGGGAGATAAGGAGCTCGTGAAACGCATCGAGAAAGCAGAACAGCAGATCGACGACATGACCGAGATGTTCCGCCAGGGACAGATCGACCGTATGCAGCAGGGCAGGCAGGACGAGGAGGTTAGTATTCTCTACTCCGAAATGTTGACGGACTTTGAACGAATCGGAGACCATATTCTCAATATCGGACAGGAAATGGGACTTGGAAAGGTCGGAGCGTAAGCTTTGTTTGAAGGAAGTCCAGATTTTGCAAACTAAAATAGAAAAATGAAACGGAAAGAGATCACTCTTGCAGAATTCAGTACCCTAGGATGGACAGAACTTTGCAGGGGGGTCTTTTTTTAATCAGATGAAAGATTATGTTTGATTCATTTGTCTGAGGACAGGGGTAACTGAAATCCCAAAAGACATATTCCAAGATTACAGGTGGCCACCAAGGATCCGGGTAGGCTTGGATTCTAATCTTCCCTCAACACAAAAAAAGGAACGATGATAATCGTTCCTTTTCATCTATGCGGATAGCAGGACTTGAACCTGTACCCCCTCGCGAGGACTAGAACCTGAATCTAGCGCGTCTGCCTATTCCGCCATATCCGCTTGACAAAAGATACTATATCATATAATTGTTTTTTTTGCAAATACTTTTTACAGAATTAATCAATTTTTTTCAAATGGTTATTTTTTACTTTATTCTGCGCCTGCTCGGGGCAAAATGCGTTGCCCCGAGTATAGCGCATTGTAGTTACGTATCTGTTATTATTCCCTTTCCGGTTCGTTTGGCAGAAATGGCTTCATACTGTAAATACTGACTGCCATGGTAGACAGATTATGTAAGAGGGCGGAGGAGGCAGGACCCAAAAGTCCCAGGATTCCTCCGGCGATCAGACTGGTGTTAAAGCCCAGAATGAACCGGTAGTTTTGGTGAATCCGGCTCATCAGCGCCATACTGAGTCGCCGCAAAATGACGAGACGGTGGAGATCTTTGGAGAGCAGGGCGATGTCCGCGACTTCCCTGGCGATATCTGATCCGTCTTTCATGGCCACGGAAGCATCCGCAGCGGAAAGTGCCGGTGAATCGTTGATTCCATCACCTGTCATAACGACGGTGTGTCCTTTTGCTTTCAGCTCCTGAATAATAGAAGCTTTATCCTCCGGAAGTACTTGAGAGCGATATTCCGTAATCCCCAGGAGGCGGCAGGCGGCAATGGCGGCATGTTCGCTGTCCCCGGTCAACATCATCACATGGCGGATCCCAAGGTCTTTTAGCGCTTGAATGACTTCTCTCGCTTCCGGGCGTACCGGATCTTCTATGCAGATGATTCCTGCAAGCTTGTTTCCGATGGCGAGAAAGATCGTGGAGTAGCCGTTCGTCTCGGTATCGATGATCTTTTGCTCGGATTCGCTGAGAGGAATCTGCTCATCGTCAAAGACAAAATGCGCGCTCCCGATTAGAACCTGTTCCCCGTAGAGTGTGGAAGCGATGCCATGGGCTACCACATATTTTACTTCAGCATGTTCTTCACGGTGAGCAAGATGTTCAAGTTCGGCCTGCCGGACGATAGCCTTTGCCATGCTATGAGGGAAGTGCTCTTCCAGACAGGCGGCAATGCGCAGGATCTCCTGACGCTCGTATCCTTCCATCGGAATGACTTTGGCTACCTGCGGACAGGCATCTGTGAGAGTGCCGGTCTTGTCAAAGACAATGGTATCCGTACGAGAGAATGTTTCTAAAAACTTCCCTCCTTTTACCATCATATTGTGGTTCGCCGCCTCATGCATCGCAGAGATCACGCAGATCGGGGTAGAAAGCTTCAAGGCACAGGAATAATCCACCATTAGGACGGAGGAGGCTTTGACCGGGTTTCTTGTGACGGCTAAAGTCACAAGAGAGCTCAGAAGGCTGAATGGAACGATCCGATCCGCCAGCCGCTCCGCATGGGACTGTACGCTGGCTTTGAGTGTCTCGGAGGTGTCAATCATGGAGGCGATTTTTGTAAGCCTCGTATCGTTGACCAGTGTCCGTACCCGGATACAGAGGGTTCCCTCCTCTACAACTGTTCCGGCATAGACGCTGCTGTCCACCGATCGCAGAACGGCCAGAGGCTCGCCTGTCATGGAAGATTCATTGACCATGGCTTCTCCGTTTGTCACTTCTCCGTCCAGAGGAATTACGGAGCCGCTACGGACACAGATCTCATCCCCCGGCTGGATGGTGGAGATCGGGACAGATTTTTCCTGCCCGTCTTTTACAAGCCAGACACGGTCGATGTTCAGCGCCAGACTCTGGGAAAGGGCAAGCCGTGTCTTCTTTCTCGTGTAGTCCTCCAAAAGTTCAGAAACTCCAAGGAGCATCATAATAGAAGCAGCCGTGGAGTAGGACCGCTGTATAAGAGAGGTACCAATGGAGGCGGCGTCCAGGACTGCCACATTGAGATGCCCGTCCAGAAGAGCTTCCAAGCCATCTTTGATGTAGCGTGCTGCCCGAAACAGAATCAGGGCAGTCCGTACAGGAGCCGGAAACAGAAGTTTTCTTAGAAAATGTCGTCCCACATGTGCGATGAGCTGATCCTGAAATTCATTGGAGGCTTCACGAAGCTTAACACTATCGTCAGGCTTCCCTTTTGGAAGCGTAGGAAGAGTACAGATGTGATCCAGTGTCATCAGGATTTTTCTGCGCCCACTTTTCGGATAGTAGATGAGGACACTGCCGTTGATCGGGAAAGTTTCTGCCTGGATGGCGTCTGCCTTTTGCGTGAGAAGGGCGGCGATGCCATAGCCCTCCTCACGGTTAAAAGAATTTGGACCGAAGCGTACTCGAACCCGTCCCGGCCGGTCGTGAATGATCTGGTAGTTCATCCTTATGCCTCGTCACAGGATTCGGCGCCGTTTGCCTCCTGTTTTGCGTCGTAGCAGATATCCTGTGCCTCTTCTTTCATATTCTGAAGCGTTACTTTTGCGTCTTGCTGTAATTTCATACCTTTTGCCAGTCCTTTGACACATATGGTACGTGTTTTCTCGCTTCTTGCCAGTTTCATGCTTGCAAAGGCAGCTACGGCTCCGCCAAGAAAACAAAGTGTTTTTTCATTTTTTAACCAGTTACAAATCATTTGTATCTCCTTCTTTCCTTAAAATATAGTACAGTTAGCAATATCTAACTATACATAAGTTAGCATCAACTAATTATAAAGTCAATAAAAAAGAGGAAGAGTTTCCTATTTTTTCCGGGTTCTGATAAGGAAGAGATACTGCCAGAACAGGTGGAGCAGAGCCCCTCCCAGAAGAATGACCGCAAGATAACAGAGAATCCGCAGAGGATTCGGAAGGGCGGCCGTCAAATCTGAAATAATGATCTGTGACATTGGATAGTAAGGGCTGATATAAAAGAGGTCGATGGTATGAATGCGCCCAATAATGAGATTGAGTATGGTAGCCGCGCCGCAAAGGGCGGCAAAGAGCACTGCCATCAGACGGAATCCTCTCCACGTGTAGTCGGAAATTCCTGAAAAACCGCAGATGATCCCAATGGTGATGAGTAGGATATGCCACAGATAAGAGTGACAGGTGAGAAACGGGAGAGGATAGTGCATTCCGCTTGTGTCAAGAAATGCGCCGATTCCACTGAGCAGGCCAATATCCATCAAGAAGGTACAAAAAATCCTTTTGACGTGGGAGGCATGGAACACAGGAAACAATAAAAGGAGGTACATCGGGACGGAGCAAAGCTGGAACGGAAAATACCACCAGTTGTAATGACCGCCGCCAAGGACGAATGTGAGTGTCCACTGTTTCCAGATTTCGCTTGCACCCATGAAAAGTCCTGTACAAAACAGAAAACGTTCTAATCGTTCCAGCCCCCGTATATTTCGCATGATCGTTGTCCTCCTGTTTGATTTTACCATTTTAGTATGAATTTATTTTACCACAAATATGTAACGATTCAGCCATACAGCTCAGATTTGCGGCTTACGCCGCTTTTCCGCTGCTAACGCAGCTAAATCTTCGCTTATGGCTAAACGCCATATGTCCGGAAACAATAGGCCTTTTGCAAGCAAGCTTGCTGCAGGCTCTATTATTTTCCGGCCGTATGGCTGAATAGTTACAAAAATATGTAAAAACAGGCTTGACAATTTTGAATCAGTGCAATATAGTTTGAATATCAAAGTATTTGAAGTTCAAAATAAAGGTTTGGAGAAAACAGATGATAGGAAAAATATGTGGGACGGGGTCGTATATCCCGCCTAAAATTTTGAGCAATGACGATCTCTCTGAGATAGTAGAGACCAGCGACGAGTGGATTCGGGAGCGGACCGGCGTCAGAAACCGCCATATTGCCGGGGAGGAAACGTCGTCTTTTATGGCGTCTGAAGCGGCAAAGCGGGCGGTGGAGAATGCGGGCATCAGCCCGGAAGAGATTGACCTGATTCTTGTCGCTTCCTCTTCCCCGGATGTGATCTTTCCGAGCGTGGCCTGCGAAGTGCAGAAGGCGATCGGGGCGGTTCATGCTTCAGGATACGATATGCAGGCGGCTTGTACCGGATTTGTCTTTGCGTATCAGACTGCACAGGCATATATTGAGGCGGGGTTTTATAAAACGATTCTGTTGATCGGAAGTGAAGCTCTTTCTACGATGGTAGACTGGACGGACCGGGGCACCTGTATTCTGTTTGGAGACGGCGCCGGCGCCGCCATTTTATGTGCGGCCGAAGGAAAGACGTATCCTCCGGCGGCGCATATGGATGGTAGAAAAGGGGAGGCCCTTGTTTGCAGAAGCCGGTTTTCGGACCGTTTCCTGGAGAAATACCAAAATACCGGGAAGGTTCCTGGAGATACCTATATCAGTATGGACGGGCGGGGCGTATTTCAGTTTGCGGTGAAAAGCGTGCCGCAGGTTGTGACGGAAGTCCTGGAAAAGGCATTACTTACAACGGATGACATCGACTGGTTTATTCTGCATCAGGCCAATCAAAGAATTGTGGAGTCTGTCGCAAAAAGGCTGAAGACAGATATTGAGAGATTTCCGATGAACCTGCAGGAGTACGGGAACACCTCCTCCGCAAGTATCCCGATTCTTTTAGATGAAATGAACCGGGACGGAAGACTGAAAAGAGGACAGAAGATCATCATAGCCGGATTCGGCGCTGGTCTTGCATGGGGCGCGTCCATCCTCGAATGGTAAATGGTAATTCCCGGCATGGGCCGGATTACATAGAAACATAAAAAAGAAAAGTAAAAGGAGATTATTACCATGTTAGAAAAAGTAAAAGAAATCGTAGCAGAAAATCTTGGAGCAGATATCAACACATTGACAGAGGAGACTTCTTTCAAGGATGATCTTGGAGCGGATTCCCTGGATCTTTTTGAGATGGTTATGGCTCTGGAAGAAGAGTACGGCAAAGAAATCCCGACAGAAGATCTGGAAAAGCTTACAACAATCGGAGAAGTTGTTGAGTATCTGAACAAATAATAAGAAACAGGACGTATTCTGCATGGCCATCCGTTTTGCCGCTGTTTTTGCCGGGAGAGCGGATGGCAGAAATATATTGCTGTAAAATGAAGGAAGGGATTTTAGAATGAAGACAGAAATTACAGAAATCCTTGGGATTGAATATCCGATCATCCAGGGAGGAATGGCCTGGGTGGCTGAACATAAACTTGCGGCGGCAGTATCGAATGCCGGCGGACTTGGCCTGATCGGCGCGGCCAGCGCTCCGGCAGACTGGGTAAGAGACCAGGTCAGAAAAGCGAAAGAACTGACTGACAAACCGTTTGGTGTCAACATTATGCTGATGAGTCCGTATGCGGATGAGGTAGCGAAGGTCATCGTGGAAGAAGGAGTAAAGGTTGTAACAACAGGTGCCGGAAGCCCGGAAAAGTATATGAAAATGTGGAAAGAAGCGGGCGTAAAAGTGATTCCTGTTGTGGCAAGCGTGGCTCTGGCAAAGAGAATGGAACGCTGTGGGGCCGACGCCCTGGTGGCAGAAGGCACCGAAGCCGGTGGACATATCGGTGAGAATACGACGATGGTACTCGTGCCTCAGGTGGTGGACGCGGTCCATATTCCGGTGATTGCCGCCGGCGGAATTGCGGACGGACGTGGAGTCGCGGCAGCTTTCATGCTGGGAGCAAGAGGCGTACAGCTTGGAACCGGATTTGTTGTTACGGCGGAATCCCAGGTTCACGACAATTATAAAAACAGTATCATCAAAGCAAAAGATATTGACTCCCGTGTTACAGGACGTTCGACAGGGCATCCGGTGCGTGTGCTGAGAAATCAAATGGCGAAGGAATATATCAAGAAAGAGCAGGAAGGAGCTTCTTTTGAAGAGCTCGAACAGATGACGCTTGGCGGTTTAAGAAGAGCGGTCGTAGACGGAGACGTTGTGACAGGAAGTGTGATGGCAGGACAGAGTGCGGCCATGTTCAAGGAAGTCCTTACCTGTAAGGAATTCATCGAGAAGCTTGTGAAAGAGACAGACGCACTGATTAAAGGAGCGGGATTCTATGAGTAAAATCGCATTTATTTATCCGGGCCAGGGAGCGCAGAAAGCCGGTATGGGTCAGGATTTTTATGAAAACAGCAAAAGCGCGAAAGCGGTCTTTGACAAGGCGTCTGATATTCTCGGCCTGGATATGAACGCACTGTGTTTTGAAGAAAATGATAAACTGGATCTGACAGAATATACCCAGGCGGCGCTTGTGACGACCTGTCTTGCCATGACAAAGGTGGTAAGAGAAAAAGGTATCCATCCGGATGTGACAGCAGGATTAAGTCTTGGAGAGTACTGCGCGATCGCTGAGGCGAAAGCGATGTCAGAAGAAGACGCGATCCGCACAGTCCGCAAGAGAGGAATCCTCATGCAGAATACCGTACCGGCAGGCGAGGGAGCTATGGCGGCGGTACTTGGCATGGAAGCGGAGGTGATTGAGAACGTGATCGCACCGATCGAGGGCGTGACCATCGCAAATTACAACTGTCCGGGACAGATTGTGATCACCGGAGTGACTGCCGGGGTAGAACAGGCAGCAGAAGAGCTGAAAACAGCGGGAGCAAAGAGACTTGTGATGCTCAACGTCAGCGGCCCGTTCCATTCTCCCCTTCTGAAGCCAGCCGGGGAAGAGCTGTTAAAGGAGCTGGAAAATGTAGAAATAGGGAAGCTTGAGATTCCGTATGTAACAAACGTGACTGCGGAATATGTGGAGAACGAAGACGAGATCAAAGAACTTCTCGGAAAACAAGTATCCTCTTCCGTAAGATGGGAGCAGAGCATCCGCAAAATGATCGAGGAAGGTGTGGACACCTTTGTTGAGATTGGACCGGGTAAGACGTTGGCAGGATTTATGAGAAAGATCAGCCGTGACGTTTCCATGTACAACATTGGTACATGGGAAGATGTGGACAAAGTGGCAGAGGCGCTGAAATAGGCTCAGATCCGGGAAGGATCTGAAATATGGAGATACATAAGGAGTATGGAGTATGACAGAGCAGAAAGTAGCAGTAGTGACAGGAGCATCAAGAGGCATTGGGAAGGCAATCGCGATGGAGCTTGCAAGAACGGGAGCGCTTGTGATTGTCAACTACAACGGCTCCAGGGAAAAAGCGGAGGAAGTAAAAGCACAGATCGAAGCAGAAGGAAATCAGGCTGAGATCAGACAGTGTAATGTCGCTGATTTTAAGTCCTGTGAGGACATGTTCCAGGAAATCATTTCCGCCCACGGACGGGTGGATATCCTGGTAAATAACGCGGGAATCACAAGGGACGGACTTTTGATGAAGATGAGCGAAGAAGACTTTGATGCTGTTGTAGACACGAACCTGAAAGGAGCGTTCAACTGTATCCGGTTTGCTTCCCGACAGATGTTAAAGCAAAGAAGCGGACGGATCATCAGTCTTTCCTCTGTCGTAGGGGTGTATGGAAATGCGGGACAGGCGAACTATGCGGCATCCAAGGCAGGCATTATCGGGCTTACAAAGGCATGTGCAAAAGAGCTTGCTTCCCGTCATATCACGGTCAATGCCATCGCGCCGGGATTTATTGAGACAGAAATGACGGAAGTATTGTCGGAGAAAGTAAAAGAAGCAGCGAAAGCGCAGATTCCGTTCGGTACATTCGGACAGCCGGAAGACATTGCCAAGACAGCAGCCTTCCTGGCATCGGATGACGCGCGGTATATCACCGGACAGGTCATCTGTGTAGACGGCGGAATGTAAAAAGCGAAGAAGGAGACGAAATATGAAAAGAAGAGTAGTTGTAACAGGATTGGGAGCTATTACTCCGATTGGAAACAGCGTACCGGAATTCTGGGAAGGAATCAAAACGGGCAAGGTAGGGATCGGTGAAATCACCAAATTTGATACTTCTGACTATAAAGTAAAGATTGCGGCTGAGGTCAAGGATTTTGAGCCAAAGAACTATATGGATTTCAAGGCAGCCAAGAGAATGGAACCATTTTCCCAGTATGCGGTCGCGGCGGCTATGGAGGCAAGCAAGGATGCGGGAATCGACATGGAACAGGAAGATCCGTTTCGTGTAGGCGTTATCGTAGGCTCCGGAATCGGAAGTCTGCAGACGGTGGAAAGAGAATACACGAAGATCGTGGAGAAAGGGCCGAACCGGGTTCATCCGTTGATGGTACCGCTGATGATCTCCAATATGGCGGCCGGAAATGTTTCGATTCAGCTTGGAGCAAGAGGAAAATGTACCAATGTCGTGACAGCGTGCGCTTCCGGCACCCACTGTATTGGAGACGCGTTCCGCGCGATCCAGTACGGGGATGCGGAAGTGATGTTCGCGGGCGGTACGGAGAGTGCGATCTGCCCGACCGGAGTAGCAGGATTCACGGCGCTGACAGCTCTTACGACGTCCACTGATCCGATGAAAGCATCTATTCCATTTGACAAAGACAGAAATGGGTTTGTCCTGGGAGAGGGAGCCGGAATCGTGGTACTGGAGGAACTGGAACATGCGAAAGCAAGAGGAGCAAAGATCTATGCGGAGGTTGTAGGATATGGAGCAACCGGAGACGCATACCACATTACCTCTCCAATTGAGGATGGAAGCGGAGCGGCTCGCGCGATGACAGACGCCATGAATGAGGCAGGAGCAAAACCGGAAGAGATCACCTACATCAACGCACATGGAACGAGTACCCACCACAACGACCTTTTTGAGACAATCGCTATCAAGTCCGCTCTCGGAGAGGCTGCAAAAGATGTTGTTGTCAATTCCACCAAGTCCATGATCGGGCATCTTCTTGGAGCGGCAGGCGGAGTAGAGTTTGTGACGATTGTAAAATCTGTGGAGGAAGGATTCATTCACCAGACGATGGGAACAGAACATGTTGACGAGGAATGTGATCTGAACTATGCAGTCGGTGCTCCGGTGAAGAAAGAAGTACAGTATGCTATGAGCAATTCTCTGGGATTCGGCGGACACAACGCAACCCTTTTGATTAAAAAATACGAAGAATAGGAGAATGTAAAAATGGAACTGGAACAGCTTTTAACACTGATTCAAACAGTTTCGGATTCGAAGCTTACAGAATTCAAATATGAGACAGAAACACTTTGCGTCAAGATGGGAAAAGAAAGTAGTGTGAAAGTCGTAACTGCTGACCCACAGATGATGGCAGCAGTTCCGGCGGCTTCCGCGGTAGCGGAAGCTCCGGATACAGAAGAGGAGAAAGCACAGGAAGGAAAGATTGTGGCATCCCCTCTTGTAGGTACGTTCTATGCAGCTCCGTCCGAGGACGCTGCTCCGTATGTACAGGTCGGAGATGCTGTAAAGAAAGGCCAGGTTCTTGCCATTGTGGAGGCAATGAAGCTGATGAATGAGATTGAAAGCGAATACGACGGAATCGTTGAGGAGATTTTGGTGGAAAATGCCCAGGGCGTAGAGTACGGCCAGCCGTTATTCCGCATCAGATAATAGAGGAGAAACAATATGAAACATCTGGGAATCAAAGAGATAGAGGAAATTTTACCGCACCGTCACCCGTTTTTGTTGGTAGACTATATCGAGGATTATGAACCGGGTGAGTATGCGACAGGGTATAAATGTGTAACTTTCCGGGAGGACTTTTTTCGCGGTCACTTCCCACAGGAGCCGGTGATGCCGGGGGTTCTGACGATCGAGGCACTGGCTCAGGTCGGTGCGGTAGCGATTTTAAGCAAAGAAGAGAATAAAGGCAGGATCGCGTATTTTGGCGGCATTAACAAGTGCAAGTTTAAAGGAAAAATTGTTCCGGGAGATAAAGTGAAACTGGAGACAAAGATTATCAAACAGAAAGGACCGCTGGGAGTCGGTGAAGCGATTGCGAGTGTAGACGGAAAAGTGGTTGTAAGTGCGGAACTCACCTTCATGGTCGGATAGGCACGAAAAAGACAAAAATGAGGTCGGAGGCAGATATGATGAAAAAGGTTTTGATTGCAAACAGGGGCGAGATCGCTGTACGGATTATCCGTGCGTGCCGGGAGATGGGCATCGAAACGGTTGCGGTATATTCAGAAGCGGACAAAGAAGCACTGCACACACAACTTGCGGATGAGGCAGTCTGTATTGGTCCCGCACCATCGGCAGAGAGCTATCTGAGCATGGATAAAATTTTGAGCGCGACGATGATTACCGGGGCAGATGCCATTCATCCGGGATTTGGATTTCTCTCCGAGAACAGCAGATTTGCAGAGCTTTGTGAGAAGTGCAACATTACATTCATCGGGCCTGGGGCAGAAGTGATCGAAAAGCTTGGTAATAAGTCCGAGGCGAGAAATACAATGATATCTGCCGGTGTTCCGGTCATTCCGGGAAGTACGGAGCCGGTATTTGATGAAGAGACGGGAGTAAAAGAAGCGGACCGGATCGGATATCCTGTCATTGTAAAGGCAGCTCTTGGCGGCGGCGGAAAAGGAATGCGTGTGGCGAAGACCAGGGAGGAGTTTGCTCAGGCGTTTTCGACAGCTCAGAAGGAGGCCAAAGCAGCTTTTGGGGACGATATGATGTATATCGAGCACTTTGTAGAGCACCCGAGACACATTGAATTCCAGATTCTGGCGGATCGTTATGGAAATGTCATCCACCTGGGGGAGAGAGACTGTTCCATTCAGAGAAACCATCAGAAGATGATCGAGGAGTCCCCGTCGGCAGCCCTTGGTGATGAACTGAGAAACAAGATGGGGGAGGCGGCCGTCAAGGCAGCCAAAGCCGCACATTATGAAAATGCGGGAACGATCGAGTTTTTGCTTGAAAAGAACGGGAATTTCTATTTTATGGAGATGAATACAAGAATCCAGGTGGAACATCCTGTAACCGAGTGGGTGACGGGAATCGACTTGATTAAGGAGCAAATCCGCATTGCGTCCGGCGAGAAAATAAAAATCCACCAAGATGAGGTAAAGCTGACCGGACATGCGATCGAGTGCAGGATCAATGCGGAGAACCCGGCAAAGAACTTCCGCCCGTCACCAGGGAAGATCACGGACATCTACCTTCCGGGTGGAAAAGGAGTGCGGATTGACTCTGCGATTTACAGTGGATATACAGTACCGCCGTATTATGATTCCATGTTGGCGAAGCTGATTGTCCATGCGAAGACGAGACGGGAAGCCATCAATAAGATGAAGAGTGCTTTGGGGGAGGTCATCATTGAAGGGATCGACACGAACATCGATTATCTGTATGAGCTGATTAATCATCCGGATTATCAGAGCGGAAATGTCGATATCGAGTTTATCGAGCGTTTGTAGGGGTGAAAAAACATGAAATTATCCAATATGTTCAAAAAGACAGATCGAAAAAATTATATTACGATCCATACGTCAGAGAAAAAGGGCAAACCGGAAGTTCCAGAAGGACTGCTGAAAAAGTGTAATGCCTGCAAGGCAGCCATTGTGACGGAGGACGTTCAGAACAACGATTATATCTGTCCGAAATGCCACAACTATTTCCGGGTTCATGCCAGAAGAAGGGTGGAGATGATCGCGGACGAGGGGAGCTTTGAAGAGTGGGATGCTGACCTGATTGCAGGGAATCCGCTCAGTTTTCCGGGCTACGAGGAGAAGATCCAGTCACTTCAGGAAAAGACCAATCTGAAGGAAGCGGTTGTGACAGGGAAAGCAAGGATCGATGGACAGGACGTTGTGATCGGCGTGTGTGACGGCAGGTTTATGATGGCGAGCATGGGCTGGGCAGTCGGGGAGAAGATCGCCCGGGCTGTGGAGCGTGCCACAAAAGAGCGGCTTCCTGTGATTCTCTTTGCCTGCTCCGGGGGAGCAAGAATGCAGGAAGGGATTGTCTCTCTGATGCAGATGGCAAAGACGTCAGCAGCGTTAAAGAAACACAGCGACGCAGGACTTTTATATATTTCTGTATTGACGAATCCGACCACAGGCGGTGTGACGGCAAGTTTTGGAATGCTTGGCGATATTACCCTTGCGGAACCAAAAGCGTTAATCGGATTTGCGGGGCCACGAGTCATCGAGCAGACCATCGGACAGAAGCTTCCGGAAGGATTCCAGAAATCCGAGTTCCTGTTGGAGCATGGATTCATCGACCGGATTGTGGAGAGGGAAGAGATGAAAGACGTTCTTTCTTCTATCCTCAGTATGCATCAGACAGGTACGGGAGTGGAAAGCTGGAAGCAGGAAGTCTGCCGGGAAACAGAGGAGGAAAAGCGTGCCCCGTATAAGGGACTGACTTCCTGGGAGAGAGTTCAGATTTCCAGAAAGAAAGAGCGTCCTGTGGGGAGTGATTATATCCGCACGATGTTTACGGATTTCATCGAGTTTCATGGAGATCGTTATTTTAAAGACGATAAAGCCATCGTGGGCGGGATCGCGAAATTCCATGGAATTCCGGTAACGGTCATCGCTCAGGAAAAAGGAACGTCCACCAAGGACAATATTTTACATAACTTTGGGATGCCGTCTCCGGACGGATACCGGAAAGCACTCCGGCTTATGAAGCAGGCGGAGAAATTCCACCGTCCGGTGATCTGCTTTGTAGATACGCCGGGGGCGTTCTGCGGTCTGGAAGCAGAAGAACGGGGGCAGGGGGAGGCCATCGCGAGAAATATCTATGAGATGTCCGGCTTGAAGACTCCGGTAATATCCATTGTCATTGGAGAAGGCGGGAGCGGCGGAGCACTTGCTATGGCGACAGCCGACGAAGTCTGGATGCTTGAGAATTCCATTTATTCCATTTTGTCGCCGGAAGGCTTTGCTTCCATCCTCTGGAAGGACAGCAAACGAGCTAAGGAGGCGGCCGGAGTGATGAAGCTGACGGCGAACCACTTAAAGAGTATGGAGATTGTAGAACAGGTCATTGCAGAACCGGAAGATTTTACAACGGCAAACCTGCATGAAGTGACAGACAGACTGGATAAGAATCTGAAGAAATTTATATGCGAGTACATGGAGATGGATACAAGCGCTCTGGTAGAAAAAAGATATCAGAGATTCCGTCGGATGTAAGAAAGGAACAGAAAGTGAATACAAAATGGCCGCCGATTCAGTTAGGCGAGAAACAAATCAGAATTCCTCTGATTCAGGGAGGTATGGGCGTCGGGATCAGTTTGGGAAGGCTGGCCGGCGCAGTTGCAAAAGAAGGAGCGGCAGGGATCATTTCCAATGCGCAGATCGGATTTAGGGAGCCGGATTTTGAGGAAGATCCCTTCCGTGCCAACTTGCGGGCAATGGAGAGCGAATATAAGAAGGCAAGGAAGACCTCTCCGGACGGCGTCATCGGCTTCAATATTATGGTAGCGTTAAACCACTACGAAGAATATGTCCGCCATGCGGCGTCCCTGGGGTGTGACCTCATTATCTGCGGGGCGGGACTCCCGACGGAACTGCCACGTCTGACAGAGGAAACGGGTGTGAAGATCGCTCCGATTGTCTCCACGGACAAATCGGCGAAAGTCATCCTGAAATACTGGGACAGAAAGTACAAAAGGATACCGGATCTTCTTGTGATCGAAGGCCCCAAAGCGGGCGGACATCTCGGCTTTACCAAAGAGCAGCTTGAGATCTTTGATGAAGAGACATATCGGTCGGAAGTACAGGCAATCTTAAAAACGGTACAGGGTTACGGGGAACAATATGGGAAAAAGATTCCGGTTGTCCTGGCCGGAGGCATCGACACGAGGGAGAAAGTGGAAACTGCCATGGCTCTCGGTGTAGACGGGATCCAGGTGGCAAGCAGGTTTGTGACGACCGAGGAGTGCGACGCGGATATCCGCTATAAGGAAGCATACATCAAAGCGGCAAAAGAGGAGATCGCTATCGTAAAAAGTCCGGTGGGGATGCCGGGGAGAGCAATTTTAAACCCGTTTATGAAACGGGTTATGGACGGGGAGAAATTCACCCCGAAGAAATGTCTGGGATGTCTCCATAAGTGTGAGCCGGCGAAGATTCCGTATTGTATTACGGAGCGGCTCGTGGCAGCGGCAAAAGGCGAGGTGGAGGAAGCGCTTCTTTTCTGCGGAGAAGGGGCGTACAGACAGCAGGAAATTACGACGGTAGGAGACGTGATCCAATCACTGATGGGAGAAGAAAAGAGACAGGACGAAAGATAGACAGGTAAAGGAGCAGAAAAAGCGTGGACGCATACAGGGCAATCAATGAAATCCTGGTTCATTTGTTCAATGAGATCTGGGAACTGGAAGAAAAGGCAGTCATTACAGATGAGTACAAAGATATTACGAACAATGACATGCATATTATCGAGGCGGTGGGACTTGGAAAAGGCAACAATATGACGGCCATCGCAAAGAAACTGAAAATTACAGTCGGATCTCTTACGACATCTATGAACAGTCTTGTCAACAAAAAATATGTGGTTCGGGAACGGAGCGCCGAGGACAGGCGGGTTGTCAATATTCGTCTGACAAAAAAAGGGGAGAGGGCATACCAACACCATGCGGATTTCCACCGGAAAATGACGGATGCGGTCGTTTCTGCCCTTCAGGAAGAAGAAATTCCGGTACTCGTAAAAACACTGGACAGCCTTTCTGCCTTTTTTAAATCTTACAGGGAAGAAGATTGATACAGTTTCATTTTGAAACAAAAAACAGCCGCAGGCAGCTTTTTAGAGCTGTTTTGCGGCTGTTTGCGAAACATCAGGCAGAAGCCTTTCTGTTTCGGTAGATTTTATTACTGGAAAATCCATGGCCTTTGACTTCATTGACACGGGAAATAATCATAAAGGCTTCCGGATCGATCTTATTTACTTCCTGGTTCAGCTTGGAAAGTTCCCGGTTGGAGATGACGGTCATAATCACAGGCTGATCCACATGGAGATATCCGGTCTCTCCGTAAAGCAAGGTGGAGCCACGGTCGAGCTTCTGGACGATCATTTGGTTGATCTCTTTATGCTTTTTGCTGACGATTTTGACCTGGGTCTGGGCGTGTCCGGTCAGAAGCACCTTGTCAAGGACAACGGTGTAGATCAGGACGAGCAGAATACCGTAGATGATCTGCTCTTTGTCGGAGAAGAGCATCTGGAGTATCAGGATCGTAAAGTCAAATACATAGAGCATCACGGACACTGGAAGACCGAATTTCTTGTTCAGGACCAGTGGAGGAATATCCATACCTCCGGTAGAGGCGCCGGCCCGGATGACGATGCCGATGGCAAATCCTATCATCAGTCCGCCGGAGATTGTGGCGAGCATCCGGTCGTTTGTAATCTGGCCAAGCTGCGGGATATTTTCAAATACACCTAGGATGATCGGGTAGAAGAAACTGCTGATGAGCGTGGTCAGAGCGAACATCTTTCCCAGAACGACGGCCCCAAGAAGGAACATGACGGCATTGAAGCAAAAGACAAAAGCGGAAATCGGAATATCAAAATAATGTTCAAACGCGATTCCAAGACCTGTCGTTCCCCCGGTGATCAGATCGTTTGGAAGAATAAAGACGGCAACTCCAAGGGCATAGATGGCGTTGCCGGCCAAAATAGTAAGAATGTTCCAAGCTTTTTTAGATACACTCTCATTCATACATACCAGTCCTTTCTATGTTCAGATAGGAACAAGTATACAGGATGACAGGAAGGGGAACAAGAGATTTCACAAAAATGGAGAAATCTTATCAGCATGATGAAACTGTGCTATACTAAAGAGAAAGAAACGGACGGGAAGGAGAAAATGAGATGGAAGAGATCAGAAAGCTTCAGGAGATGATCGACAAAAGCAGCAATATTGTATTCTTTGGAGGGGCCGGGGTTTCTACGGAGAGCAATATCCCGGATTTCCGCAGTGAGGACGGTTTATATCATCTGAAATATGATGTTCCGCCGGAAACGATCATCAGCCACACCTTTTTTCTGAGACATCCGGAGGAATTTTACCGGTTTTATAAAGAGCGGATGCTTTGTCTGGATGCCGAGCCCAATCCGGCACATCGAAAGCTTGCCAAGCTTGAGGCGGCGGGAAAGCTTACAGCAGTTGTCACCCAGAATATTGACGGCCTGCACCAGAAGGCGGGCAGTAAGACCGTGTACGAGCTCCATGGCAGTATCCGCCGGAACTACTGTATGAGGTGCGGGAAATTTTATGACGCAGAGTATATCCGGGACAGCGAGGGGATTCCGAGTTGCGGCTGCGGCGGGGTGATCAAACCGGACGTCGTGCTCTATGAAGAAGGACTTGACACACGGATCATCCAGAATTCTGTGGAGGCGATCGCCGGAGCGGATATGCTGATCATCGGCGGCACCTCACTTGTCGTTTACCCGGCCGCAGGGTTCATCGACTATTTCCGTGGAAAGTATCTGGTACTCATCAACAAGGCGGAAACCGGACGCAGCGTGCAGGCAGATCTTGTGATACGGGAGCCGATCGGACAGGTGATGGCACAAATCACTTGCAATCCCGGGGAAAATTCGCTAAAATAATGAAGTTAGCATGTTGATATCAAGTTAGGAAACAATTCATATAAAGGAGAAAATGTATGTGCGGATTTGCAGGTTATGCGGGAGAGAGAGAGTACGACACTTCCGTAATACGGAAAATGACGGATAAGATTCGGCACAGAGGACCGGACTCACAAGATGCTTTCGTAGAAGGAAAGGTCGGACTGGGGTTTGTACGTCTGAGCATTATCGATCTGGAAGGCGGATCTCAGCCGATGTTCAATGAGGACAAGAATCTGGTGCTGATTTTTAACGGCGAGCTTTACAATTTTCAGGATATTCGGAAAGAGCTGGTCGAGGCAGGACATGTATTTACAACGCATACTGATTCCGAGATCCTGCTCCACGGTTATGAGGAGTGGGGAAAGGAAGGGCTGCTCGGACGCCTGAGAGGGATGTTCGCTTTTGTCATCTTTGACCGGACGAAGAAGACGCTTTTCGGAGCCAGAGACCATTTCGGAATCAAGCCGTTTTACTATTATCACAAGGACGGAACGTTCCTCTTTGGATCGGAGATCAAGTCGTTTCTGGCTCACCCGGATTTCCAGAAGGAGCTTTTTGAGGAGAAGCTGCCGGACTTTATGACATTCGGATGTATTCCGGGAGCGGAGACGTTTTTCCGGAATGTGTACAAGCTTCTGCCGGGACATTACTTCACATACGAGGAGGGAAGGCTGACAGTAAGCACCTACTGGGAGCCGACCTTTGATATCAATGAGAATCAAACCATCGAGAGTGTGGCGGACAAGCTGGACGGTGTGCTGGAGGATTCTGTAGACAAACACATCATCGCCGACGTACCAGTCTGCTCTTTCCTTTCAAGCGGCGTGGATTCCAGCTATGTGGCATATGAGCTGAAAGACAAGGTAGATCTGACGACTTTTACGATTGACTTTGTGGAGCAGAAGTACAGCGAGGCGCCGCACGCCAAAGAGCTTGCGGACGAGCTTGGCATCCGCAATATTGGGCGGAAAGTGTCTGCCGACGAGTATTTCCATGACGCGGAGAAGATTCAGTACTACATGGACGAACCGCTGGCGAACCCAAGCGCGAATCTTCTGTACTATATCGCGAACCGCTGTGCCGAGGACTTCAAAGTTGCCCTATCCGGGGAAGGCGCTGATGAGATGTTCGGCGGGTACAACATTTACCACGAGAATATTTCTCTTGGCAATTATCAAAAGCTTCCGAAGTGGTTTAGAAAAGCAGTGGCAAAAGCCGTGTCCCCACTTCCAAAATTCAAAGGGAAAGGCTTCCTGATCCGTGGCAGTAAGGACGTGGAGGAGCGTTACATCGGAAACAGCAATGTCTTCAAGTACGAGGAGAGAGATTCCTTCCTCAAGAAGAAATATAAGAGCAGAAATCCTCTGGATATCGCGAAAGAGTTTTATGACAAGGTTCCGGATCTGGATGACGTGTCCAAGATGCAGTACCTGGATTTCAATATGTGGCTGCGACAGGAGATTCTTCTGAAAGCAGACAAGATGTCCATGGCGAATTCCCTGGAACTTCGTGTTCCGTTCATGGATATCGAGGTGTTTCAGACAGCCCGCACGATTCCGGCCAAGTGTAAGGTAAACGATGCCAACACCAAGCTTGCGTTTCGAGCTTTGGCAGACCGGAAGTTCAGCAAGAAGAGCGCCGAGCGTAAGAAGCTCATGTTTCCAAGTCCGCTTCCGAACTGGATGAGGGAAGATCAGTACTATCAGATGATCAAGAAAGAGTTTGAAGGCGAGACCGCCGCCAAGTTTTTCAACCAGAAGAAGATTCTCGCCCTTTTGGAAGAGCACAAAGAAGGAAAGGTGACTCATTCGATTCAGATCTGGGTTGTCTATACATTCCTGATGTGGTACCGTGCGTACTTCATTAACAATGGAGATTTTGAGAAAATCGAGGCCGACTGTGCCCGCTAAGAATCATAAATAAAAAGAACCGCTTCGTCTTCAGCAAAGAAACTGCAGGATGAAGCGGTTACGTTTTTGTATGGATCGTCTTATGATAGCCTTGGAATCGTCACTCCGAATCCGGTGTTTGGATGGATGAGAGAAAGGATCACATCTGTCAGAAAGAAGCAGACCAGACTGACACAGAGCACAGTCTTAAATCCTCCTGGAAGTTTCTGGTACCAGCGGTTTAATTTCGGAGCAGCCAGATAAAGGATCAGAAGCCCACCCGTGCCAAAGAGGAGGAGACCCTTCAGACAGACAAACCCTTTTAGATGAATCAGGGAATCCCGATAGTCCCACCAGCGCATCTGATAGACTTCCCAAAGGATTGTTCCGGTCACAAATTCTATCGTTCCGGCAATCAGCATTGTCATCAGAAAAACATGATGCGGCTTTTTGGCAAAACGACGGAGCAAAAAGAGAATCAACACGCCGCCGAACCCGTAGATGGGAAGCCACGGGCCGTAGAGGACGCCGCGGTTTACAAGAGCATGATCTAAATATACATGCAGAAAGACTTCCCACAGCCACCCTGCAAAAGAAAATGTAAAGAAAAACAGGATGTAGGAAGAGAATGAATAATGGTTCATACTCTGTTCAATCAACTCCGTCTTTTCTGCCGTATAAAAATGTTTCGCCAGTATATATTTATGTAACATAACTTTTTCGCCCCTCTTTCCTTTCCTGTTTCTGATTCTATTGTAAAGCATAAAACGGAAAAACAGTGAAAGCCGCTCTTAGGATATTTTGAAGATTTTTCATGGAAAGTTAAGAAATTATGAAGAAATACCAGACCGTTGAATATTTTGTGAAATCCCTTTTGGGGATGATAGAAATATGTTATATTAAGAAAAGCAAAGAAAGGAACCGGAGGATGAAGGTATGAAATTTTTGAGTATTTTTGATGTTATCGGTCCGAATATGATCGGGCCGTCCAGTTCACATACGGCGGGAGCATGTTCCATGGCGCTTCTGGCATGTAAGATGTGTCCGGAGCCGGTAAGAAAGGTTGTCTTTACACTGTACGGATCGTTTTCCAAGACTTACCATGGACATGGGACCGACCGGGCGCTTCTGGGGGGGATCCTTGGCTTTCATACGGATGACGCCAGGATCCGAGATGCCTTTGAATGGGCCGAAAAGATGGGAGTAGAGTATGAATTTGTCATCGATGAAGAAACGAAGACAGATCATCCGAATACGGCGGATATGGACATTACGGGAGTGAACGGATATCGTCTGTCTGTCAGAGGTGAGTCCATCGGGGGCGGCAAGATCAAGATTGTCCGGATCAACGGAATCGATGTGGAGTTCACAGGTGAATACAGCACATTGATCGTCAGACAGATTGACAAGCCGGGTGTGGTGGCGCATATTACCCAGTGTCTGAGCAAAGAGGAAGTCAATATCGCGTTTATGCGGCTATTCCGTGAGGATAAGGGCGCCACTGCCTTTACAGTGGTGGAGTCGGACGAGCAGATACCGGAAGAAATTCTGGCGGAAATTCAGAAGAATGAACATGTACAGGATCTGATGCTTGTACAGATGTAGGAGGGGCAAATATGGATTTTATTTCAGGACAGACACTTCTGGAAGTGTGTGAAAAAGAAAAGCTTCCGATATCGGAAGTGATGAAACAAAGAGAGATCACCTGCGGCAAGATGCCGGAAAAAGAGATCAGGGAGAAGCTTTATGAAGTACTGCGTATTATGAAAGAGGCAGTGGAGGAGCCGATCCGGCAACCGAAAAAGTCCATGGGAGGGCTGATAGGAGGAGAGGCAAAGCTGGTGGCAGACCATGAGGGAACGGCCTCCTCTGTCTGTGGGACTCCACTCTCGAGAGCGATTTCCTACAGCATGGCAGTACTGGAAGTCAATGCGTCCATGGGACTGATTGTGGCGGCACCGACAGCGGGATCAGCAGGAGTCCTTCCGGGGGTCTTGCTTTCCATAAGGGACACGAAGCAGGTGGATGATGAGATGCTCTTGAAAGGCGTGCTGAATGCTTCGGCAGTCGGATATATTCTGATGAGAAATGCTTCCGTCTCCGGCGCGGAGGCAGGCTGTCAGGCAGAGGTAGGAGCGGCGTCCGCGATGGCGGCGAGTGCGGTCGTGGAAATGATGGGAGGCACTCCACAGATGTGTTTGGACGCGGCGTCTATCGCCATGGCAAATCTTCTTGGCATGGTGTGCGATCCGATTGCCGGACTGGTAGAAGCACCATGTCAGAGCAGGAATGCTATTGGTGTGGCGAATGCACTGACCTGTGCGGAGCTTGCGCTAAGTGGTGTGAAGAGCGTGATTCCATTTGACGAGATGGCAGAGTCGATGTACCATGTAGGAAAGAGCCTTCCGTTTGAATTGAGGGAGACAGCCATGGGCGGATGTGCCGGAACACCGACCGGATGCAGTCTGGGCTGTGAGATCTGCGGCAGATAAAGAAAAGCGCAGGAGGGAGTTTGCATGGGATAAGGACGGGGGAGTATCCTCCCCCGTTTTGAAATTTGGAAAGAAGGGGTAACGATGAACAGACAAACAAAACCATTAAAACCGTACCATGGTGTGATTGTACTGCTTCTGACCGCGGTCTGCGTCTTTGCGGTCGGGCCGGCTCTTAGCAGCAGGATGGGGCTTTACGGGACATTCTTCAGTGAGCTTTTGATGCTCGGCATCGCGGTGGGATGTACCGTATTATTTCGTGGAAATCTGAAATATGTATTCCCGGTCCACAAGCCGACATTTCCCGGACTGTTTGGCACGTTCTTGTTCTGGATGGGAACGATGGGGATTGCCATGATTCTGACGATGGTGATGACATACTTTTTCCCACAGCAGGTTCTGGGGACGAGCGAGGGGCTGTCCTACGCGTTTTTCAGCGTTCCGGCTCTCGTCTCGATTCTGATCGTATCGGTAACGCCGGCCATCTGTGAGGAGGCGGTCTTCCGGGGCGTGGTATTTAACAGCTTCTGGCCGATCGGAAACAAGTGGATTGTCATTGTGCTGACGGGATGTATCTTCGGGGCATTTCACGGGAGTATTTGGCGTTTTCTGCCGACAGCGATTCTTGGGATCGCGATGGCATATCTGTTGGCGGAGACCGGAAATATGGTTTACAATATGCTTTTCCATGCGGTCAACAATCTGTTGCCGCTCGTACTGCTCTTTGGCTTACAGTGGGTAACTGAGTGGGTTTACAGTACAGATGAGGCAGCGACCTATACACAGACGTCTGCGGGCGGTCAGGTGTATTCTCTGGCGGCGCTTGGAATTTATGTTGCCGGGACCGGAGTTGCCCTTCTACTGTTGTATGCGGGAAATTATCTGATTCATATGGGAAGAAAAGGATACGAAGGAAAACTCTTTGGAGGCCGCCGGAAGAAGCATCTTTATATTCTGATCGGAGTATCAGCGGGCTGCTTCGTTCTTGGATGCCTGCTTGTCATTGCGGCCGCTGCGGCCGGAACGATCGGCCGTATGATGCACTAGTCACGGTTCGTGGAGCAAGGATGGAAGAAGAGGAGTCGAAGATTATGGGATTGAAACAGGATTTTGTACTGAGAAGACTGGAGGATCAGGGGCGGTTTCTGGCAAGGCTGATTCTTGGAAAGGATGAGGCACACTATGAGCTTCCGGAATACGAGGCCATGGACAACCGGGCGGACGCACTTTACAGGAAACTGCTGGCTCTTGTGGATGACGGAGAGATCAACGAGGCGGAAAACATCCTTCTGGATGAACTGGATACCGGAGATTTGAACATGTTTGAGATGGCGCTTTGCTTTTATCTGTATCTTGCACATCTGGATGAAGATTTTCTGGAGGAGCACCGATACACGAGGGAGGAAATCGGAGAAGGCATGGAAGCTCTGGCGGAAGACTTTGGGGTGAGCGGATTTGAGATCAGTATGGGAAAATAAAGGAGGAATTGTCCGGGTGATCAGTTTCACTAAGGCAGGACACGCCGAAAATGAGAGACTGAAACCCCTCATTGCAGGTGAGGGCCTTCCCTGGGCCGGATACCGTGCGGGGACGGCGCCGGGAGGAGAAGCCCTCCTGAAAGTTGAAAAAATCCGGGACTGGGTTCGTGATGGATGGGGAAAAGACGCCTATCTCTTTATCGGAGCCGCAGGCATTGCGGTACGTAGCATCGCCCCATTTGTAAAGGATAAGCTTACCGACTCGCCGGTTCTTGTGATGGATGAGGACGGATGTTTTTTGATCCCGCTGCTTTCCGGCCATCTGGGAGGGGGCATGGAGCTTGGCGGCAGGATTGCCAAATGCAGCGGCGCAAGGCTTGTTGTGACGACGGCGACAGACCGGAAAGGAAAGTTTGCGGTAGATCTCTTTGCCAGGGCAAACAGGATCAAGCTTACCGGCAGAGTACTTGCAAAAGAGATTTCCGCCCGGATCTTACAGGGAGAGACTGTAGGCTTTTATTCGGATCTTCCGGTGGACGGGGAAGCGCCGGAGGAACTGGACATCAAGACAAGCTATCAGCAGCTTTTAGAGGGAACCGGACAGAAGAGTCCTGGTATTGCGGTTCTGACAAGGGAGCCGGAAGAAAAGAGAGACCATATCTTATATCTGTATCCAAGGATCTGCAGTGTCGGGATCGGATGCAGAAGAGGAGTCGGAAAGGAAAAGATCGAGGAGGTTATCTGTCAGGTTTTTAGAATTTACGGATGGCGGATTTCACAGATCTTTGCACTTGCAAGTATTGACAGAAAGGCAGATGAGGAAGGAATCCTTGCCTTTGTAAAGAAACATGGACTTCCGTTTCTGACTTACACGGCCGAAGAACTGAATATGGTAGAAGAAGAGGTATCTGCTTCTGATTTTGTAAAGAAAACAACAGGCACGGATAACGTCTGCGAGAGGGCGGCCCTTCTTGCAGGGGGTGGCGGCAGCCTGATCCATAGAAAAGAAACTTTTGAGGATATGACACTGGCGGTCGTGCAGATGGAAGCGCGGCTTACATGGGATGTAAGACCGGGGAAAAAAGGCGGCGGCCGGGACGGCAGCGGAAAGGGGGAAGACTGATGAAACATATTTTAATCTTTGCGGGAACGACCGAGGGCAGAGAATTGATGGAAAAGATCAAGCATTTCCAGGTGGAGGTGTTTGTCAGTGTGGCGACAGAGTATGGAAAAGAGTGCCTGTTAAAGGAGCCGGAAAAAGAGCGGACCGTGAGTACAAAGCACGGGGAAGTGCAGGCAGGGAACCTTAATATTATTGCGGGCCGGATGAAAGAGGTTGAGATGAAGCGCTATATGGAGAAGCAGGCGATTGATCTCGTAGTGGACGCGACCCACCCGTTTGCCCGGGAAGTGACAAAAAATATCCGGACAGCCTGCCGGGAAGCAGGAATCTCTTATCTGAGGCTTTTACGAAATCCATCGGAGAAAGATGAGGGAATCTGCTACGTTTCTTCCGTGGAGGAGGGAGTACGGTTCCTTGATAAGACGGAGGGCAAAATCCTGATTACAACGGGAAGCAAGGAGCTTTCAACGTACACAAAGATCCGGGACTATCAAGACCGTTGTTACGCGAGAGTCCTGTCGACTAAGGAAGCTGTGGAGGAGAGCGTGAAGCTTGGATTTGAGGGAGATCATCTCATTGCCATGCAGGGTCCCTATTCCGAGGAGATGAATACAGCACTGCTTCATCATGTACAGGCGGACTTTTTGATTACGAAAGAATCCGGAAATGCCGGAGGGTTTGAGGAGAAAGTAAGAGCGGCGGTGAAGACAGGCACGACTCTTGTGGTGGTAGAGCGGCCGGAGGAAGAGGGCGAAAGCTTTGAGGAAGTCATTGAGAGGGTTCGTCAATGGTCGTTACAGTAACCGGGGGCAGCGGAAGTGGAAAATCCAGGATGGCGGAGGAGATTTCCCAGGCGCTTTGCGGCAGACGAAAGCTCTATATAGCTACGATGATTGTCTGTGATGAGGAGAGCAGAAAACGGATGGAACGCCACCAAAGGCAGCGGGCCGGAATGTATTTTGAGACGGTAGAACGACCATTCGGGCTTGAAAGACTGACATTTAAGGAGAAGGAGCGGCTGATTATTCTGGAATGTATGTCAAATCTGATTGCCAACGAGCTGTATGGTGGTGAGAATTTTGCCATGCGGGATCCGAAAGAGACGAAAGAGACGATCATCCGGGGCATCGGACACTTGAGAGAGCATGCGGAGCACCTGGTTGTTGTAAGCAATGAAATGTTCCGAAACGGAACATATAGTGTAGAGATGAATGATTATTTGAAAGTGGCTGGTCAGGTAGACCGGTATCTTGCCGGCTGTTCGGATATTGTGATTGAGTCTGTGTTCGGAATTCCATATTTCTGGAAACGGGAGAAGAGACTGTGGTTAGAGAAAGGAAAGTGGTTATGGGACAAAGAGGAATGATTCACGTATACTGCGGGGATGGGAAAGGAAAGACAAGCGCGGCGTTAGGATTGATGATCCGGGCAGCAGGGCGGGGGAAGAAGATCCTGTTTGTCCGCTTTTTGAAAAACGATGACTCCGGAGAAATTGCCGTTTTGGAACAGATTTCCTCCATATGTCAGCTTCGGATGCCGAAAGTGCCCGGATTTTACTGGACGATGACAAAGGATCAGAAAGAAGAGCTGAAAAGAGCATACACAAGGGTCTGGGAGAGCATCGAGGAACAGGCAGGGGAGTTTGACGTGCTCGTAATGGATGAATTCACCTCCACATTCCGCTATGGGCTGATTCCAAATGAGCGGGTGCTTTCGTTTCTTGGAAAGGAAGGAGAGCGGCCGGAAATCATTTTGACCGGACGGGATCCGGACGGGCGTGTCCTTGAGATGGCGGACTACATTTCCGAGATCAAGGCGGTACGCCATCCATTTGAACAAGGGATTCCGGCAAGGGAAGGGATTGAGTATTAGAGGAGGGCAAAGGAAATGAGACTGATGCATATTTCGGATCTCCACCTGGGGAAACGGGTCAATGAGTATTCCATGCTGGATGATCAGGCCTACATCCTGGATGAGATCCTCAGAATCGCGAAGGAAGAAGAAGTGCAGGGAGTTTTGATTGCGGGCGATGTGTATGACAGACCGGTTCCCCCATCCGGTGCGGTGAGGATTCTGGACGACCTGCTGGATCAGTTTGCGGACCGGAATGTTCCGGTCTTTTTCATAAGCGGAAACCATGATTCCAGGGAACGCCTTGCTTTTGGGGCGGCGCTCTTTGAAAAAAGCGGCGTGTATATGGCGGGTGAAGAGCTCTGCAAAAAGATCCGCTGGAAGGATGAATATGGGGAGTTAAATATCTGGCTGATGCCGTTTTTAAAGCCTGCCGAGGTCCGCATGGTATACTCGGAAAAAGAGATCAGTACCTATACGGATGCGGTACGGGCAGTGCTGGAAGGAATGGAGATTGATCCGGACGTCCGCAACATTCTGGTTGCCCATCAGTTTGTGGCGGGGGCGGTCCAGTGCGAGTCGGAGGAGATTTCCATCGGGGGACTCGACCAGGTGGATGTCTCCGTTCTGGAGAGATTTGATTATGTGGCGCTGGGGCATCTCCACAGGCCGCAGTCTGTAGGGAGAGAGACGATCCGCTACTGCGGAACGCCGCTGAAGTATTCCTTCTCTGAGGTCCATGACCGGAAATCCGTGACTATCGTAGAGATGCGGGAAAAAGGCGACGTGGAGATCCACACGGTGGAGCTCCGGCCATTGCGGGATATGAAGGAATTAAAGGGGACCTACTTACAGCTTACGAGCCGTCCATTCTATGAGACACAGGATGTAAACTCCTATTTCCATATCATTCTCACAGATGAGGAGGACGTAATGGACGCTCTGGGAAAGTTGAGAATGATTTATCCGAACTTGATGAAGTTAAGTTATGACAATGCGAGAATCCGTACCGAGTCACGGTATGATGAGATTGAGGCGGTGGAAAGGAAACGGCCGGAAGAAGTGGTGGAAGATTTCTACCTGCTTGTAAACGGAACTGAGCTTTCCGAAGAGCAGAAGAAGCTGACAAAAGAGATTATGGAAGAAGTATGGGAGGGTGAATGATGAGACCGGAAAAGCTGATTTTGTCCGCGTTTGGGCCGTATGCCACCCGGCAGGAGATCCCGTTTTCCAGGCTGGGAAAGCAGGGACTCTATGTGATATCCGGGGACACCGGCGCGGGGAAGACGACGATTTTTGACGCGATTACATTTGCGCTTTACGGGGAGCCAAGCGGCTGCCACCGGAAGGCGGACATGATGCAGAGTAAGTACGCGAAGGACGGGGAGGAAACCTATGTGGAACTTACCTTCTCCGTGGGGAATCTAAGTTACAGGGTCCGCCGGAATCCGGAATATCAAAGACCTAAGCGCCGGGGTGAAGGGTGGATCACCCAGAAAGCGGACGCTGAGCTCATTTTGCCGGATGGTAAGGTGGTCACAGGATCACGGAATGTGACGGAAACATGCGAAGAGATCCTGGGACTAAAAAGGGAGCAGTTCACCCAGATTGCCATGCTGGCGCAGGGAGAATTTCAGAAGATGCTCTTTTCCCAGACGGAGGAGAAAAGTCGGATTTTCCGGATGCTGTTTCATACGGCTCCATACCAGGTATTTCAGGAAAAGATGAAGGAGAAAGCCGCAGGATTTCGAAAATCGTATGAGACGCTGGAACAGAGTATACAGCAATATGCAGACGGCGTGACCGTTCCGAAGGGAGAAGAGGAACTTTGGGCAGCATGGGAAGAAAGCCGGAAACGCCCGGATAAGGGAGAGTGGCTGGAAATGCTTTCCAATCTCATCGGAACACTGGAAGAAGAAACGAAGAGGCTGGACGCGCAGATCCAAAAGGCAGAAGAGGATGTACAGCAGTATAGTGACCGGGTGCGGGAGACGGAGCAGGAGCTTGGCGCTAAGCAGGAGGAAAAAACGCAGCAGGAGAAGCTCGAAAGATTAAAGCAGGAGCAGGGCAAGTGTGTGGAAAGACGGGAAAGAGCAAAGGAACAGTGTGCGGGTAATGAAAAGCTTCAGGAGCGGATCACCAGAGAATCTATGCAGCTTGCCGGCTATCAGGAAGCGGAGAACAGGCGGGCAAAGTGGAGCCAGGATAAGCAGAAAGAGGAAAAGCTTCTTTCCTATCTGGAAGAGGCCAGAAAGGCACAGGAGCAGGAACGAAAGGAACTGGAACAGTGCCGGGAGGAGATTCTTGCGATTCCGGATCAGGAAGAGGCAAGAGCATCGCTGTTAAGGCAGCGGCAGGAGACAGAAAACCGGCATGAAAATCTGCGTGCGTTTTTACAAAGCTTAAGACAGTATCAGGAAGCAGAAAAGCAGCAGAAAGACGCCCAGGCAGAGTATAGGAAGATCCGTGAGAAAAGTCTTGCCATGCAGGAGGAGTACACGGCCTTGCAACGGGCTTTTCTGGACGGGCAGGCAGGTATCCTGGCGGAGACGCTAAAGGAAGGAAAGCCATGTCCGGTATGTGGTTCCCTGCACCACCCGGAGAAAGCAAAAAAGCCGGATGAGATCCCGGATGAACAGGCGTTGAAAGAGAAAGAGAAAGCGCTTGCCATGGTGCAGGAAGAAGAGAAGGTAAAGAGCCGGAGGGCGGGCGAGATCCAGGGAAGAGCCCAGGCGGCGGCCGCAAGTCTGAAAGAAAAGGCAGCGATTCTCTGGCCGGGGGAGGAGCCGGAATCCTTGGGGGAAGCCTACCATCGGATGAAAGAGGAAGGGTGTCTCTTAGAAGAAAAGCAAAAGGAACTGTTGCGCCGTGAGAACGAGCTCCAAGTGAAAAAGGAGCAGAAGCAGAGACTGGAGAAGCGAAGAAAAGAGCTGGAAGACCAGGCTCAGGAGCGTGCACAGAGGATTCTTGGACTGGAGCGTCAGGCGGCTACCCTTGGAGCAGGGCTTGAGGCGGAAGAAAAGCGTCTCCGGGAGATCCAGGCGACTCTTACTTATGGCTCCTTCCGGGAAGCAAAAGAAGTCATCGTCAGGATGGAGAAAGAAAAGCAGGAGAAAGAGACGGCGCTTGAGGAGGCAAAGGCAGCGTGCCAGAGTGTGGAAAATGACATTTCCGCCTGCGAAGCGTCTATTCGGATCTGGACGGGGCAGCAGAAGAAAAGGGAGGCGTCAGAGGAAAGCCTGCGGTTGGAAAAAGAGGAGCTTACGAGGAACAGACAGGCATCCATGCAGCAGAAGCAGAATCTGATGATGAAAAAGGAGCGGCTGATCCCAGCCTTGAGTGCGGATCAGACGGCATATAGGAACATGAGGGAGGCGATCCGGCAGCAGGAAGAAGCCGAGCGGCAATACCGGATTGCGGGCTCTCTTTCCGATACGGTCAATGGGACACTCGGCGGAAAGGAAAAGGTCATGCTGGAGACGTATGTGCAGATGGCGTACTTTGACCGGATTCTTGTCCGGGCGAATCGAAGACTTCTCGTTATGACCGACGGGCAGTATGAGCTTGTCCGCAGGCAGACGGCAGACAATCGCCGCAGTCAGAGCGGGCTTGAGATGGACGTCATTGATCACTATAACGGGACAAAACGAAGCATCCATACCCTGTCGGGAGGGGAGTCTTTCCAGGCATCTTTATCTCTGGCGCTCGGACTTTCCGATGAGATTCAGGCCATGTCCGGAGGCATCCGTATGGAAGCGATGTTTGTGGACGAGGGGTTCGGAACTCTGGATGACGAGGCGCTTGAGAAGGCGGTCCGGGCTCTTGCGTCTATCAGCGAGGGCAACAAACTGGTAGGTATCATCTCTCATGTGGCGGAGTTGAAAGACCGCATTGATAAGAAAATCCTCGTGGAGAAAGAAAAGGCAGGGGAGAGCAGGGCCTATGTCGTCATAGGATGATACTGCCTCTTTCCCGTCCTGGAAACGGAGACACTGCTGTCGGCCGTCCCCTTGACCGGGCGGTTGACAGCATGTTTGGGCGATGGTATTATGGACTGGAATCAAACAATCATTTAAAAGTACCTTGGAAAAGGAGTAAAAGGGAATCCGGTGAGAATCCGGAACAATACCCGTTGCTGTATGAGGGGAGCGTTCTCTGGTAAGCCCACTGTGCGGATGCATGGGAAGGGGGGAGAAAGGCAAAGATCCTTAAGTCAGAATACCTGCTTTTAAATGTGTCGGAAAGGTTACGGGATTATGACAAGTACGAGACAACATGGAGCCATCAAAGGGAAAAATAAAAGACGGATATGGAAGAGTGGGCAGAAAGAAAGCTGCCTGTTTTTTCATATCCGTTTTTCATGTCATTCGTCAGAGTCAGATCCGCTCGGGAGGACAATATGAAAAAAGCGATTTTGACGGTGAGCTTTGGGACAAGCCACCTGGATACACTGGAAAAAACAATCGGAGCCATCGAAAGGGAGCTTGCGGAAGCATTTCCGGACCGGACGCTCTACCGGGCGTTTACAAGCGGCATGGTCATCGAAAAATTAAAGTTGGACCATAAGCTTGTGATTTTCCGGGTGGAGGAGGCCATGGAGCAGATGTACCGGGACGGCGTCCGGGAGGTGCTGGTTCAGCCGACCCACATCATTCACGGGCTGGAATACGAAAAGATGAGAAGTCAGCTTGCGCCATATCAAGAGCGGTTCTCGCAGGTGCGGATCGGGGCTCCGCTTTTGGAAGCGACAAAGGACTATGAGGAAGCGGCGGGACTGATTATAGAAGACGTCAGACCGGGCGACGGGGAATCCCTTGTACTTATGGGGCATGGGACGGAGCATCATACCAATGCGGCTTACCCGGCGCTTGACTACACATTCTGGGCAAAGGGCTATAAAAATGTGATCGTCGGTACAGTGGAAGGATTTCCGGAGATGGATGAGGTGCTCAAAAAGTTGAAAGAGCAGCAGACAAAGCGTGTACTTCTCATGCCATTTATGGTCGTAGCAGGAGATCATGCCAGAAACGATATGGCAGGAGAGGACGAGGACTCTTGGAAATCCATTCTGACTGCCCGTGGATACGAGGTACGTCCGGTAATCAAGGGGCTCGGAGAAATTCCCGGGATCCGGCAGATGTTTGTCCGTCATGCAAGAGAAGCAAAGGAAGGATCCGGTGAGTCGGTCAGATGAAATGCGAAGATACAGTTATCAAGGGACAAAAAAAGCTGAGAAAAGGATACACCACAGGAACATGCGCGGCGGCAGCGGCAAAGGCAGCGGCCTGGATGGTGCTTTCCGGCGAGGAGATCCGGGAGGTGAAGCTGACGGTACCGGCGAAAGTAACGCTGTTTCTTGAAGTGGAAGAGATCAGGCGGGAAAAGGACGTGGTTTTTTGTGCGGTTCGTAAAGACGCCGGAGATGACCCGGATGTTACCCATGGGATTCTCGTCTGCGCTGAAGTGCGAAAAGAGACTAAGAGCCATGCAAAGATGCGGGAAGTGCAGGTTCGCCTGAAAGGAGGAGAGGGCGTCGGCCGGGTGACAAAGCCGGGGCTGGAACAGCCTGTAGGTGAATACGCGATCAATCGGACGCCGCGGATGATGATTGCAGAAGCGGTGAAGGAGATGGCAGAGGAACAGGGATTCTTTGGGACGCTTACGGTGACAATCTCCATACCTGAGGGCAGAGAAACTGCCAAAAAGACAATGAATCCAAGACTTGGGATCGTGGACGGGCTCTCGATTCTTGGCACTACGGGGCTGGTGGAGCCGATGAGCGAACAGGCGCTGACACGAACGATTGAGCTGGAGATGAACATGCGAAAAGAGGATGGGGCAACGGTGCTCTGTCTCGTGCCTGGGAACTACGGGAGTGAGTTCCTGGAAGAAAAACTTGGCATCCGCCCGGAGTATGCGGTCAAATGTAGCAATTATGTGGGTGATGCCCTTGATATGGCGGTTGTACTGGGCTTTCAGAAGGTGCTTTTAGTAGGGCATATCGGAAAATTCGTCAAGCTTGCGGCTGGGATCTGGAATACCCACTCACGGATTGCGGATGGGAGAGTGGAAATTTTTCTCTCCGTGCTGGCGGAGCTTGCCTGGGAGAGAGGGAAGAGGGATCCGGAGGGAGCGTTAGACCTGCTTTCCCTCGTGCCGGAGTTTCGGGAGAGTGTCACGACGGATGAAATGCTTAGCATATTGGAGAGAATCGGAATGAGAGAGTCCATTTTGGAGCGGATGATGGAGCGGATTACCTGGAATCTGGGACAGAGGACAAGAGGACAGATTGAGACCGGGCTTGTGATGTTCTCAAGGGAGCGGGGCCTTCTGGGGCAGACCGGACCTGTGGAAGAACTGATTGGGGACATACAGACAAAGGAAAAAGGAGGATGGCGATGAGCGGAATCTTATATGGGACAGGCGTTGGACCGGGGGAATCCGGACTTTTGACATTAAAGGCAGTGCGAATCATACAGGCAAGCGACTTGATTGTGGTACCGGTATCGGCGGAAGACTTTCGTAGGCCGTGTCTTTTGGAGGAAGAGTCTATCCATCTGAAACGGTGCAAGGCGTATCAGATTGTGCGGGAAGAAGTGCCGAAGATCCGGGAAAAACCGGTGCTTGGACTTCCGATGCCGATGAGAAAAGAAAAAGAAGCGCTAAAGAAGATCCATGATGAAGGAGCGAAGCAGGTGGAAGCCTATCTTAATCAAGGGAAGCAGATCGCCTTTCTGACGATTGGCGATCCAAGCGTTTACTCCACCTATTTGTATATTCACAGGCGGGTGCTGCGGGACGGATATGAGGCGAGGATCATTCCGGGGGTACCGTCTTTCTGTGCGGCGGCAGCGGCTTTGAACCGGGGACTTGCTGAGAACCGGGAGGAGATTCACATTTTGCCGGCCTCGTACGGAATCGAAGAGGGACTGACGCTTCCGGGGACAAAGATCCTGATGAAGGCAGGAAAAAAGATGCCGGTGATCAAGGATATGCTCCGGGAAAGTGGGGAGTGGTTTGCGATGGTGGAAAACTGCGGAATGGAGGGAGAACGGATCTATGAGAATCCAGACGATGTTCCGGACCATTCCAGTTATTATTCTTTGATTGTGATAAAGGAGGGATCCTGATGGTACATTTTGTAGGGGCAGGGCCGGGAGCAAGCGACCTGATTACGGTTCGGGGAGATCGTCTTCTAAGAGAAGCAGACGTGGTGATTTATGCCGGGTCCCTTGTAAATCCGGAGCTTTTGAAGGGATGCAGAACGGATTGCGCGGTTTATGACAGTGCCTATATGACGCTGGAGGAGGTGCTGGAGGTGATCCGGGATGCAGAACGCCGGGGAGAGATGACAGTCCGGCTTCATACCGGAGACCCGAGTATCTATGGAGCAATTCGGGAGCAGATGGATGCGCTGGATCGGATGGGAATCGCTTATGACGTCTGTCCGGGTGTCAGTTCTTTTTGCGGTGCTGCTGCCGCATTGAATCTGGAGTACACTTTGCCGGAAGTATCCCAGTCAGTCATTATAACCCGTATGGAGGGCAGAACAAAGGTTCCGGAAAAAGAATCGATCCAAAGCTTTGCCGCCCACCAGGCGACGATGGTACTGTTTTTAAGCACCGGGCTTTTGGAGGAACTTTCCGGGGAACTGATTGTGGGTGGTTACAAAGAGGACACCCCGGCGGCCATTGTCTATAAGGCAAGCTGGCCGGAAGAGGCGGTTTACCGATGCACCGTGGGCACACTGGCGGCGACGGCCAGGGAGAAGGGAGTCGCCCGGACGGCGCTGATCGTCGTCGGACGGGTGCTGGACACAGGAAAAGACAGCGGGTATGAGCGGTCGAGGCTTTATGCGCCGGAATTTGATACGATGTTTCGGAATGGATCCGGGAAGGAGGGGAAATAAGATGGAACAGAAAGTCTATGTCATTGGGATCGGGCCGGGAGCCTATGAGGAGATGACGATTCGTGCCGTGAAGGCATTAAAGGAGTGCGATGTGATTATAGGCTACACGGTTTATGTGGATCTTGTGAAAGAGCATTTTCCCGGAAAGCGTTTTCTTACCACGCCTATGACTTGGGAGGTAAAGCGCTGTGAAATGGCCCTTCGGGAGGCCGAGGCCGGACAAGTGACGGCTATGATCTGCAGCGGTGACGCAGGGGTGTACGGGATGGCAGGACTCATGTACGAAATGCGTGAGCATATGGAGCTTGGCGGGGTGAAGATCACGGTGATTCCGGGGATTACTGCGGCTACTGCGGGAGCCGCGCGGCTGGGCGCGCCGCTGATTCACGATTTTGCGGTGATTTCGTTAAGCGACCTGTTGACGCCATGGGAGCAGATTGAAGAGCGTCTCCGGGATGCGGCAAAAGGAGACTTTGCCGTCTGTATTTACAATCCATCCAGCAGAAAGCGTGCGGATTATCTGCGCCGTGCATGTGATATTATGCTGGAATATCGAAGCCCGGATACGGTATGCGGCTATGTGCGTCAGATCGCAAGGGAAGGAGAAGAACAGCATCTGATGACTCTTGCACAGTTAAAGGACACAACAACGGATATGTTTACAACAGTGTTTATCGGCACGTCCCGGACCAGACGGATCGGGGAGGCGATGGTGACACCGAGGGGATATCACTATGGAACGAACGATTAATCTGATCGGAATCGGAACAGATGGGGATCGCAGTCTTACTCAGGAGGCAAAGCAGTTGATCGGGGAGAGTACTGTTCTCATCGGGGCCAAGCGGATGCTGAAAAGTACGAAGAAGTATCAGAAAGAGAATGTACTCCGCTATGAGAAATACCGGCCGGAGGAGGTCTTACATATTTTGGAGACAGTACCGGACGGGAAGATTTCTCTTCTATTCTCCGGAGATCCGGGATGTTACAGTGGAGCAGAAAAGATGACAGAAGAGCTTTGTCGGGCAGGCTGGAGGGTGAGGATCTGTCCTGGCATTGCTTCCGTGATTGCTATGGCGGCACGCTGTCAGGTTCCATGGGAGAGGGCCGCTTTTGTAAGCCTTCACGGGACAGACCAGAATGTGATTCATGCGATCTCCACACATGAGCACACGTTTATTCTGCTGGGAGGAATGATGACAGCGGAAATTTTTTTGGAAAAGATGGCATGGTATGGACTCGATGATCTAAAAGCGGCGGCAGGACGGAATCTTTCCTATGAGGACGAGGTATTTTACAGCGGAGCGGTTCGGGATATGACACCGGAGATGCTTTCAGGACTGACAGTTTTATGGGTACATCATCCAGAATATGACGCCAGGGTGGGGCGTCATCTGGAGGACGGGGAATTGATTCGTGGAAGCGTGCCGATGACGAAGTCTTCCGTCCGGGCCATGGCCATTGCGGCACTTCGGCTTCAGGAAGATTCTGTCGTCTATGACATTGGGGCCGGAACCGGCAGTGTGGCAGTAGAGACTGCCATGCAAGGCGGAGGAATACGGGTTTATGCGATCGAGCGTAATCCGGAGGGCGTCCGGCTCGTTCAGGAAAATAAGAGACGGTGGAGAACGGACAATGTGACCGTAGTGGAGGGTGACGCACCGGAGGCGCTTCACGATCTTCCGGCTCCGACCCACGTGTTTATCGGTGGAAGCGGCGGCAGACTGCGGGAGATGATAGACGTCTGCCTTTCGAAATCTCCGAATGCGCGGATTGTCGTGACAGCGGTCAGCCTGGAGACGGTTCAGGAGATGGCAGGACTTCTTCAAGAGGAGCGGTGGAAGGAGACGGATGTGATACAGATACAGACGGCGTGCAGCAGAAAGTTGGGAGATTATCATATGATGATGGGGCAAAATCCGGTCTGGATGGCCGTGCTGCAAGGGGGAGGAGAGGACAGCGATGAATAATACAACGGGTCGGATTCTGATTGCCGGGACCGCAAGCGGCTGCGGCAAGACGAGCGTAGTCTGCGCGCTCCTGCGGGCCTTTCAGAAAAGAGGGCTTTCCCTTGCCGCCTGCAAATGCGGGCCGGATTACATTGACCCTCTCTTCCATGAGAGGATTCTGGGAATTCCGTCAGAAAATCTGGATCTCTTTTTCCATACACCCAAGGTACAGCGGCGGCTGTTTCAGAAGCATGGAGAAGGGAAAGATCTGGTAGTGGCAGAGGGCGTCATGGGATACTATGACGGGCTGCGTTGCTCGGATCCGGAAGGGAGTACCAGCGAGATTGCGGCGGCTCTTAATCTTCCCGTCGTCCTTGTCCTTCCTTGCCGGGGAATGGGACATTCGGTACTGCCCCTTTTGAAGGGGTATCTGGATTACGAGAGAACCAGGCAGGTTCGGGCGGTGGTCTTCAATGGGATGACCGGGCGGACATATGGGCAGCTTGCCCCGGTGGCAGAAGCATGGCTTGCAAAAGAAGGATATGACGTCCGGCTGGCAGGGTATTTCCCGATTCTTCCAAAAGCCGCTCTTCCGGGGCGGCATCTGGGACTTTTGCTTCCAGGGGAAGTAGAATCTTTGGAAAAGAAGCTGGATCTTCTGGCAGATCAGGCAGAGCAGACACTGGATCTGGATTTGCTGTATAGGATAGCAAAAGAGGGGACAGATGCAGGAGACAGAGAAGACCTTCTTATGGAAACAGGGAAGTCTGCCGGAACCGTCCGCCCGCCAGTACGGATCGCGGCGGCAAAGGACGAGGCCTTTTGCTTCTATTATAAAGACAATCTGGAACTTCTGCGGGAACTTGGGTGTGAGATCCTGTATTTTTCTCCGATTCACGACATGGCTCTTCCGGACGGGACGGAAGGGATCTTGCTGTCAGGAGGATATCCGGAGCTCTACGCAGAAGAGTTGGCAAAAAACAAAGGGATCCGTCAGGATATTTTCAAGAGTCTGGCGGCTGGGATGCCATGTCTTGCCGAGTGCGGCGGGTTTCTCTATCTGAAAGAGGAGCTGGAAGCAGAGGACGGAAACTTCTACCCCATGACTGGATTTCTGGAGGGGAGAGGCTACCGGACAGAGAGCCTGGGAAGATTCGGCTATGTGACGTTGGAAGCAAAATCGGATCTTGTGTATCTGAGACAAGGGGAGACGATCCGGGGACATGAATTTCATTACTGGGACTGTACAGAGAATGGAAGCCGTTGCCGTGCGGTGAAGCCCGACGGAAAGCGAAACTGGGACTGTGTGGAGCAAAAGGAAGCGGTGTTTGCCGGGTTTCCTCATATCAGTTATGATTCCTGCCCGGACTTTGCAAAGCGGTTTGTGAAAGTTTGTCTGGAAAGGAGAAAAACGTGATATGCAAAAAGAAAACTGGAACGATGCAATCAAGGACATCACTTTGCCGGATGAGGAGGTAAGACAGGCAGCGCTTGCCAGGTGGAACCAGCTTGCCAAGCCTTTGCATGGGATGGGGAAACTCGAAGAGACCATTGCAAGGATCGCCGCGATCCAGGGGACCATCCACCCGTTGATTGACAAAAAAGGAATTGTGATTCTCTGTGCTGACAATGGGATTGTGAAAGAAGGAGTTTCCCAGACAGGAGACGAGGTGACGGCCGTCGTAGCGGGGAATTTCCTTTCCGGGCAGACGAGCGTCTGTAAGATGGCAAAAGCGGCAGGGGCGGACGTTCTGCCCTATGATATCGGAATCAGAACGGATGTGAAGGGTCTGACCCGTACTCCGTATAAGATCTCCTGCGGCACGAACAATTTTCTGCGGGAGCCGGCCATGACAAGAAAGGAGACGATCCAGGCCATCCATATCGGGATGCAGATCGTAAAGGAACGAAAACAAGAGGGATATGAAATCCTGGCTACCGGAGAGATGGGGATTGGGAATACGACTACCAGCAGTGCCGTAGCCTGTTCGCTTACCGGGGAACCGGTAGAAGTAATGACCGGGAGGGGAGCAGGACTATCGGACAAGGGACTCACCCGGAAAAAAGCCGTGATCCGAGAAGGACTTGATAAGTGGCGGCCGGATCCGTCCGATGTGGTGGACGTCCTTTCCAAGGTAGGAGGACTTGACCTGGCGGGTCTTGCCGGCGTGTTCTTAGGATGCGCCAAATATCAGATCCCGGCAGTACTGGACGGCTTTATTTCTTCGGTGGCGGCTCTTGCGGCGGCGAGGATTCATCCGGCAGTACGGAACTATCTATTTGCTTCTCACTGCTCCAAGGAACCCGCTCACGCAAGGATTCTTAAGGAGCTTGGCATGGAAGCGCCGCTGTGTCTTGAGATGGCCCTTGGGGAAGGAACGGGCGCCTGCGCGCTCTTTCCGCTTCTTGATATGGCGATGGCCGTCTATGAGGAGATGAGCTCTTTTGACGATATTCAGATTGCACAGTATGAGGAGTTTACGACATGAAATGGATTCATTCTTTAGGGATCGCGTTTTCCATGTATTCTAAAATCCCGGTCCCGAAAGTGCGCTGGACAAATGAGGCGATGCAGTACACATTCTGCTTCTTCCCACTGGTGGGAGTGGCAGAGGGCGCGCTTTTGTGGGGGATGGGAATGGTTCTGTATGGTTTGCGGGACAGGAACAGACTTCCGGCTATATTCGTGGCTATCGTCCTTACGATTCTGCCTCTTCTTGTGACAGGGGGGATCCATATGGATGGCTTCCTGGATACGACGGATGCCAGACGTTCCTACCAAGAGCCGGAGAAAAAGCTTGCCATCTTGAAAGACCCGCACACCGGGGCGTTTGCCTTGATCGGTCTTGGCGTCTATCTTTTGTGGAGCGTGGCTGTCTGGTCTGTGGCAGATCGGGCCGTGCTTCCGGGGATGGCCTGCGCCTTTGTCCTTTCCAGGACACTAAGCGGTCTTTCGGTGACGCTTTGCAAAGGAGCAAAAAAGGACGGACTGGCGGCGGCTTTTCATAAATCCGCCAGGGAACGGGCAGTATGCGTTTCCACCGTATGCTATCTTGTCGGGTGCGCGGGTGTCTTATGTTTGACATCGGGTGTGCTGATACTTGCGTTGCTTACCCTGACTTTGGCGGCCGTTTTTGGTTGGTATCTGTGGATGGCTGACAGAGAATTCGGAGGAATTACAGGGGATCTGGCAGGCTATTTTCTCCAGGTCTTTGAGCTGGCGGCTCTTACGGTGCTCACAGCGGCATACTGGTTCCCGGCATGTTAGATGGGAACCGGAAACAAATAGGATACATGAAACGAAAGGGAAAAAACAGATGGAGATACTGATGTTCCGGCATTTTGCGACAGCCGGGAACCTGGAAAAACGCTATATTGGAACAACAGACGAGCCGATCCTTCCGGTGAGCAGTGTTTCCGGTGTGCCGGAAGTTGAGATTGTTCTGGCAAGTCCGCTCTTACGGTGCCGGGAAACGGCAGGACTTCTTTACCCGAGATTGGATCCGGTTCTTATCGAGGGATTCCGGGAGTGTGATTTCGGAGCCTTTGAGGGAAAGAATTACAGGGAACTGACCGGGGATCAGGACTACCAGGCGTGGATCGATTCCGGCGGCATCCTCCCGTTTCCCGGCGGGGAATCCATGGCTTCTTTTACCGCGCGGACAAAGGAGGCCTTTCAAAGAGCGGTGGAAGATCTGATGGCAGGAGAAATCCGGCGGGCGGCAATGATTGCTCATGGAGGGACGCTGATGGCGATTCTCTCCTCATGCGGCATCCCGAAACAAGAATATTACGAGTGGAATTGTGGAAACGGATGTGGATATCGGGTCCGTATCGAGGAAGACTTGTGGAAAACAGGGAAGAAAGAGTGTAAGGTGGAAGAACAGCTATGTGTATTTTAACGGCCTGTACGGCAGGATTTCTTTTGGATCAGCTTTTGGGAGATCCGGCGTGGATCTATCATCCGATCCGGATGATTGGCTATCTGATCTCCTGGCTCGAGAAAAAACTGTATCGGGAGGGCGGTTCTGCCAGGACGCTTAGAAGAAGAGGAACGATGCTCTGGGTTCTAACGGTGGGGATTTCCACCACTGTTCCGTGCCTGCTTTTGTTTGTGGCGTCCCGCATCCATCCGGTTTGCACCTGGATGCTTGAGACATTCTGGTGCTGGCAGCTTCTGGCAGCCCGTTCCTTAAAAGCAGAGAGCTTGAAAGTACAAGAAGCCCTTACTTACGGTACTCTGGACGACGGCAGGAGAGCCGTCTCCATGATCGTCGGTAGAGATACCGGACATCTGACGGAAGAGGGAGTGGTGAAAGCTGCCGTAGAGACGGTGGCGGAAAATACGTCGGACGGCGTGATTGCGCCTCTCTTTTATCTGATGATCGGGGGAGCGGGCCTGGGATTTTTCTACAAGGCGGTCAACACGATGGACTCTATGATCGGATACCGCAATGACCGGTATCTGGACTTTGGGCGGACGGCGGCCAGAATGGACGACCTGTGCAACCTGATACCAGCACGGATTTCCGCGATTCTGATGATGGGGGCGGCCGGAATTCTGGGAATGAGCGACCGGGCGCATTATAGTTTGCAAAATGCCTGGAGGATTTACCGGCGGGACCGACACAATCACAAGAGTCCGAACGCGGCTCAGACCGAGGCTGTCTGTGCGGGAGCGCTGATGGTACGGCTTGCCGGAAATGCATGGTATTTTGGGAAGCTGTATGAGAAACCGTCCATTGGGGACGCCATACGAAGTGTAGAACGGGAGGATATTCAAAGGGCGTGCCACCTTTTGATGGGAACGTCATGGCTTGGCCTGCTCTTCTTTGGGCTGGCGAGGTTGTTGTTCCTATGGTAAGGCAAAAAGAAAGCGAGGTGAACGACATGCAGGAGCATGGCGGCGATATCTATACAAACGACGGATTGTTTGATTTTTCTGCAAATATCAATCCTCTGGGGCCGGGAGAAAAGGTTATGAAGGCATTGCAGGAGAGCATTTTGAAAGTGACGGCCTATCCGGATCCTCTTTGCAGAAAACTGCGGGAGTCGGCGGCAAAACGGGAGTCGGTTCCTCCTGACTATATTGTCTGTGGAAACGGGGCGGCGGATCTGATTTATACGCTGGTACTTGCGGAAAAACCAAAGCAGGCGCTTCTGTGTACTCCCTCTTTTTCGGAATATGAGAAAGCGCTGCGTACAGTCGGCTGTAAGATTCGTTTCCATAAAAAGCGGGAGGAGGATCATTTCACACTGACGTCCCGGTATCTGGAGGAACTGACCGGGGATCTGGATCTGGTGTTTTTGTGTTCCCCGGACAATCCGACGGGACAGTGCATCGATGAGATATTGCTTCGGGAGATTATAGAACGATGCGAGAAGAATGGGATCCGGCTTGTACTGGATGAGTGCTTTTTCGATTTTACAGAGGATGCCCCTTGGATTCACCATGAGTTTTTTGTGAAAGATCACCGGATGCTCTTTTTACTGCGGGCCTTTACAAAGATGTTTTCCATTCCGGGAGTCCGCAGCGGATATGGCGTCTGTTCGGATACCGCATTGTTAGATCGGATGAAAGAAGCAAGACAGCCGTGGCCGGTGTCCATCCCGGCACAGGAGGCGGGAGTGGCGGCGCTTAAAGACGACCTGCTTCCGGCGGCCACAAGGCTTTTGATTGCGGAAGAGCGAAGACACCTCATGGAAGAATTCGGCCGACTGGGGATTCGTTACTATCCGGCTGATGCCAATTACATTTTATTTTACAGTGAGATCGATTGGTACGAGGAGATGAAGCAGGAAGGATTTCTCATAAGGGACTGCTGTAATTACCGAGGACTTGGAAAAGGATATTACCGCATCGCGGTCAAAGGAAGAGAAGACAACGAGAGGCTGCTTGCGGCATTTCGCAGGATTCTGAAACGATATAAAGGAGAGGGAACATGGCAAAGCCGATTATGATACAGGGAACCATGTCGAATGCCGGAAAGAGCGTGCTGGCGGCAGGTCTTTGCAGGATTTTCAAGGAAGACGGGTACCGGGTGGCGCCGTTTAAATCTCAGAACATGGCGCTGAATTCTTTTATTACAGAGGATGGTCTGGAAATGGGACGCGCCCAGGTCATGCAGGCAGAGGCGGCGGGGATCGCTCCGTGTGTGGAGATGAATCCGATTCTGTTAAAGCCTGCCAGCGATATGGGGTCCCAGGTGATTGTGAATGGAAAAGTCCGGGGCATGATGCCTGCCAGGGAGTATTACCAGTATAAGAAAGCATTGATTCCGGATATTCTGAAAGCTTATGAGACGCTCTCGGACCGGCACGATATTGTGGTGATCGAGGGAGCGGGAAGTCCTGCGGAAATCAATCTGAAACAGGACGATATCGTCAATATGGGACTGGCGCAGATGGTAAAGGCGCCGGTTCTTCTGGTGGGGGACATTGACCGGGGCGGTGTGTTCGCACAGCTTGTCGGGACCCTGGCGCTTCTGGAAGAACAGGAGCGGGAGATGGTCAAAGGATTTGTCATCAATAAATTTCGGGGAGATGTGGAGATCTTAAAGCCGGGACTTTCCGTATTGGAGGAACGGACCGGAAAACAGGTGCGGGGTGTGATCCCATATGTAACGTTGGAGCTGGATGACGAGGACAGTTTAAGCGAGAGGCTTGAGAATACAAAAGGGAAGGGAAGGGTTGACATTGCTGCCATCCATCTTCCGAGGATTTCCAATTTCACCGATCTGAACGTCCTTTCCTGCTACGAGGACATCTCGGTGCGTTATGTCCGGAGTCTTTCCCAGTTTGGAGAGCCGGATCTGATCGTACTGCCGGGGACAAAAAATACGCTGGAAGACCTGAAATGGCTGAAAGAAAGCGGTCTGGCGGCAAAGATCCAAAGAGCGGCAGGTCGTGGAGTTCCGGTCATCGGTATCTGCGGGGGATACCAGATGCTGGGAGACATCCTCGTTGATCCTGCGGGATCGGAGGCAGGAGACGGTATTCCCCGAACAATGGAAGGGCTTGGCTTACTTCCGGTACGGACGATGTTTACCGGACGGAAGCGAAGGACAAGGGCTGAGGGAACGATCACATGCAAAGAGGGATTCTGGGCGGACCTTGAGGGCTGTACGCTGGAAGGGTATGAAATCCATATGGGAGAGACTACTTTGACGGGCGGAGAGGCATTTACGAAGATTTCTAC
This sequence comes from Sellimonas intestinalis, assembly GCF_001280875.1. GTDB lineage: Bacteria > Bacillota > Clostridia > Lachnospirales > Lachnospiraceae > Sellimonas > Sellimonas intestinalis. The sequence continues at coordinate 358,580 of NZ_LGAJ01000007.1, forward strand.
CTTGCAGGAGGAAGGCTGCCGTCTGGAAGGATGTGCGTACGGTTCGGTGTGCGGCACTTATGTTCACGGATTCTTTGATTCGGGTGACGTCTCTGGAATGATCACCCGCCGTTTATTGGAACGGAAAGGATATCGTCAGGGGGAGTGCAGGCCTCTGGATCTTAGAGTTTACAAAGAGGAACAGTACACAAAGCTTGCAAAGGTGATCCGGGAGAATCTCGATATAGGAGCGGTCTACCGGATTCTGGAAGAAGGAGTATAACAAGATGAGTATGGAATTGGAACAGGTTCTGCCGGGAGAGATCGAGCGCAGGAGCTTTGAGATCATCACGGAAGAGCTGAAGGGAAGAAGATTTGACGTAGGACAGGAGGACATCATCAAGCGGGTGATCCACACAACGGCGGATTTTGAATATGCAGATACTATGACCTTCTCACCGGATGCGGTGAAGTGTGCGCTTGAGGCGCTTCGAGACGGTGGGAATACAGTCATTGTGACGGATACCAATATGACAAAGGCTGGGATTCACCGGACGTCCCTGGAAAAACTGGGAGTGGAAGTACACTGCTACATGGCAGATCCAGACGTGGCGAAAACGGCAAAGGAACAAGGGCTTACAAGGGCATATGCAAGTATGGAAAAGGCGGCTCGTATGGCAAAGGAGACTGGAAAACAAGTGATCTTTTCCGTGGGGAACGCACCGACGGCGCTGATAGCCATTGAAACACTCATGCAAAAGGGAGAAATTTACCCGGCCCTTGTGATCGGCGTCCCGGTCGGGTTTGTCAATGTCGTTGAGGCAAAAGAACGGATTATGGCCGCAAAGGTTCCGTATATTGTAGCAAAAGGGAGAAAAGGAGGAAGTACGGTTGCGGCGGCGATCCTGAATGCATTATTATACAAGATAGATAACGAGCGATAAAAGAAGGATAAACATATGAAGACACACATAAAGATCGGCAGCAGGGAAAGCGCGCTTGCGGTAAGACAGGCGGAAATTGTAAAAGAAATTCTGGAGAAGAAAGCTCCGGGACTGACGGTGGAGATCATAACAATGAAAACAACAGGAGATCGAATTCTCCATAAGAGTCTGGAAAAAATCGGAGGAAAAGGTCTCTTCGTAAAGGAACTGGACCGGGCGCTTCTGGATGGGACGATCGATCTGGCGGTCCACAGCCTGAAAGATATGCCCATGGAGATTCCAAGAGATCTTCCGGTAGTAGCATATACAAAACGGGAGGATCCAAGGGACGCTCTGATCCTGAAAGCGGGAAAAATCAGCTTAAAGCAGGGAGGCGTGATCGGCTCCTCCAGCAGAAGAAGGTCCTTGCAGGCGGCAAAGCTGTATCCTCGCTGTGTGTTTAAAAATATTCGGGGCAATGTCCAGACCCGGCTGTTTAAGTTGGAGCACGAAGACTATGACGCCACGATACTGGCACTTGCAGGACTGAAGAGACTTGGCATGGAAGGCTGCGTTTCCCGGATCTTTTCCGTGGATGAGATGATCCCGTCCGCAGGCCAGGGGATTCTGGCTGTCCAGGGGCGAAAGGGGGAGAAGATTCCGGGGGTTGAGGCATTGGATGATGATAAGAGCCGGATAGCGGCAAAAGCGGAGCGAGGATTTGTCCGTTACCTGGATGGAGGATGCACATCCCCGGTGGCGGCGTATGCTGAGATTGCCGGGAGAGAGGTTCGGATCCGGGGGCTTTATTATCACGAGGAGTCGGGGCAGTTTACGGCGGGCACGATCTCGGGAGAGGCACACCAGGGAGAAGTGCTGGCAAAACGGCTGGCGAAAAGCTTGAAAGGGAGATTTTAGCAGATGAAAAAGGAAAAAAAGGGGAAAGTATGGATTGCCGGGGCCGGACCGGGGGATGCGGGACTTCTCACGGTACGGACAGCTCATCTGATGCGGCAGGCGGATGTAATCGTCTATGATGCCTTGATCAGTGCGGAGATTTTAAGCCTGATTCCGCCGGATACCAGGACCATCTATGTGGGGAAGCGGTCGGACCATCATCTTGTTCCTCAGGAAGAGATTAACCAGATTCTCGTTCGGGAGGCCGAGCTGGGTAATCATGTGCTGCGGCTCAAAGGCGGTGATCCCTTTGTATTTGGCAGGGGAGGCGAGGAGGCTCAGACGCTTAGAAATGCCGGTATTGACTTTGAGATTGTGCCGGGTGTGACTTCCGGTGTGGCAGTTCCGGCCTATGCGGGAATTCCTGTTACCCACCGGGACTATACGTCCTCCTTTCATGTCATCACGGGACATACCAGAAAGGGAGGCTTAACCCGAATCGATTATAAAGCGCTGGTAAGGCTCGGAGGAACCCTGATTTTTCTGATGGGTGTGACGGCGCTTCCTGAGATCTGCACGAAACTAAGAGAGGCCGGGATGCCGGGGGAGACGCCGGCGGCGGTGATCCAGGACGGAACCCTCGCCTGTCAGAAGAGCGTACGGTCAGATCTGATCCATCTTCCAGAGCATGTCCTGGAGGAGAAAATCAAAGCGCCGGCCATCATTGTAGTAGGTCAGGTCTGTGCCCTGGGGGATGAATGTTCCTGGATGAAAAAGCGTCCCCTTGGAGGCAGGCAGATTCTGGTGACACGCCCGGAAGAACGAAACAGGAGTTTTGCCGAAAGTCTTCGTAGTCTGGGAGCTCAGGTCATCGGTCTCCCGGCCATCCGGACAAAGGAACTGAAAAAGGAAGAAGACCGGGAGCGGATTCGTAAGGCAATCTCCCGGATCAGTAAACGGGCCGAGGCGGGAACAGCGTGGATTGTCTTTACAAGTGCTGCCGGCGTGGACGTATTTTTTTCCTTTCTGAAAACAGAACGGATCGATGTGCGGAGTCTCTGGAGGGCCAGATTTGCCGTGATCGGTACAGGAACCGGGAAAGCATTGGAGAGAAAAGGGATTCTGCCGGATCTGATACCGGATGTTTACGAGGCACGGGAGCTTGGGAATACGCTGGCAAAAAAGGTGACGAGAGGGGATCTGGTGGCGGCATTTCGGGCAAGGGAAGCATCAGAAGAGCTGTTTCCACCGATACGTGAACAGGGGGCGGACTGTCTGGATATTCCTGTCTACGAGACGTTCGCTGGAGTGACACCTGCATGGGTGGAAAGAATTCTGGCACAGTTTGAAGGGGGAAAGATCGACGCGGTGACATTTACAAGCGCGTCCACGGTGCGGGGATTTGTGAACATGATGGATGGACGGATGAATCTGAAGCATGTCCGGGCACTCTGTATTGGGCGAAAGACCGAAGAGGAAGCCCGGAGTTTTGGAATGTGGACCATCACATCTCAGGAAGCTACCGTGGAGAGTATGATCGAAACGCTTCTCGAGGCGGAAACAATATAAAAAGTTCTAACGTGCAACATTCAGAAACGTATCTGGATGTTGCCTTTTTTTATTTCTAAGAGCGGTTCGGCTCAAAATCAAACGTTTATTGTGTAAAAAGGTTACATTGGAAGAGAAAATTAACTAGTAAAATAGAAAACAATTTACTGTAAAAAGATGTGCAATTAATAAAAAAACAGAGAAACTATTATATATAATGCACAAAAAAAGATAGGTAAAAATGTAAATAATAGAGAAAATAAGCGGGGGGGGGGTAAAAAGATATTTACTTTACTAAGTAAAAATAGTAAAATAAAACTACCTAAAAGAAGTGAAAGAGAGGAAACAACATGAAAAGAAAACTTGCAGTCGTTTGTATCATGGCTCTGTCTGCTACAGCGATCCTTTCCGGATGCGGCAGAAGCGACAAGTCCGGTGACGGAAAGACAAAGATCCGCTTCGCGACATGGGATGTAGCAGAAGACGTGGACAAACAGCAGGAACTTGTGGACAAGTTCAACGAGGAGCATGATGACATCGAAGTGACACTGGAAGCGTATGGGAGTGACTTTGATACAAAAATCAGTGCCGGAATGGGATCCGGGGATACTCCGGATGTGATGTATATGTGGAACTATCCATCTTACTATGATGGGCTGGAGCCGCTCGATGAGTATATCTCCAAAGAGGGAGATGAGTACAAATCCAACTTCTATGATACACTCTGGGATTACAACACAATGGACGGCAGTATTTATGGTATTCCGGTAGGTTTCACGACACATTGTCTCTTCTATAACAAAGACATCTTTGATGAAGCGGGTATTGACTACCCGACGGCGGACTGGACATGGGACGATCTCCAGAAAGCGGCAAAGACAATCTCTGAGAAGACAGACGCGAAAGGATTTTCGTTCCAGATGAAACCGGATCCATACGATTTTGAAATGTATCTGTGGAGCAATGGCAGTGCGTACTGTTCAGAGGACGGAAAGATGGACGGGAACCTCAATTCTGACAAATCCAAAGAAGTTTTTGAGATGTTCCAGAAGATGGAAAAAGACGAGTACGCGACAGCCACGGAAAAAGATGGTACAGATGAATTCCGTGCCGGCAATACAGGAATGTATGTGTATGGTTCCTGGGCGATCGATACACTGAATGAGGACGGAGTGAATTATGGTGTGACAACAATTCCGGCATTTGCAGACGCGGGACAGGATTCTGTCAGCATCTTAAGCTCTTCCGGACTTTCTATGTCCAAAGACAGCAAGCACAAAGACGCCGCATGGGAATTCATTAAATACTGGACCAACGAAGAGTGTAATAAAGCAAGAATCGGAACGGAACTTCCGGTACTCAACAGTGTGGTAGAATCAGAAGGCATTATGGATCAGGAAGAATATGCGCCGTTTTACACCATGCTGGAGCAGAGTAAGGGACATACACCGGCAAGTTTCCTTATGGACAGTTGGTCCGAGGTTTCCGAAAACCTGTCCTTAACGTTTGAACAGATTTTCAATCCGAGTTCCTTACAAGATGCAGGGAAAGCTCTTGACGGAGCAGTAAAATAAGGTGATACATCAGCAGGGAGGAGATACTTCCTCCCTGAATTTAGGAGAGATTTCATATGAAAAAAAAGAAGTTTTTTAAAACAGCGACTCCTTATTTCTTTATCCTGCCATGGATTGTCGGGTTCCTTGTGTTTACGTTGGGGCCATTGATCTTATCCCTGATTATGAGTTTTTTTGATTGGCCGTTGACAGGAGAGAAAATGTTTGTCGGTCTTGGGAACTACATGGAAATGTTCACGAAAGACGATCAGGTTCTGAAATCTTTGGGGATCAGTTTACGGTATGCCGCAATCTTTGTGCCGCTGAATCTGATCATGGCGCTGTTCCTGGCGATGCTGATTACTCAGCCGCTTCGTGGCGTCAAAGTCTATCGTACGATTTTCTATATTCCGGCTGTTATCTCCGGTGTAGCAGTGTCCATTATCTGGAGCTGGATTCTCAACAGTGATTACGGAGTTTTAAACTATCTGTTGTCTTTGATCGGAATCGAAGGGCCGGACTGGCTGGTAGATCCGGCGTGGGCGTTGTTTGCCGTGATCCTTGCCAGTGCGTTTGGCGTCGGAACGATGATGTTGATTTTCTACACGGACATGAAAAATATTTCTACTGAGATTTACGAGGCCGCGTCTCTGGATGGGGCGGGTCCTGCAAGAAAGTTTTTCAGTATCACGCTGCCCATGATCACACCGACCTTGTTGTTCAACCTGATTACATCCATCATCAGCTCGTTCCAGCAGGTAACGCTCGTGATGCTGCTGACCGGAGGCGGACCATTGCAGTCTACCTATTTCTACGGTCTGATGACATACAACAATGCGTTCAAACATCACAAGATGGGATATGCCAGCGCCAATGCGTGGGTTATGTTCATTATTATCCTGCTTCTGACAGCCCTGGTATTCAAGTCTTCCTCCGCATGGGTGTTCTATGAATCCGAAGTAAAGGCGGACAACAAAAAGAAGAAAAAGGGAGGTAAATCAGTATGAAGATGTCAAAAAAATCAAAAGTGATTCTTTATATCCTTTTGACCATCGTAGCCGTTTACTTCCTGGCGCCATTTGTCTACATGCTGCTTACGACCTTTAAGACAGAAGGAGAGGCCATCGCGTATCCTCCAAGTCTTTTTCCAAAAGACTGGCATTTTGAAAATTACGCTGAGGCATGGAGCTCACAGCCGTTCGGAACCTATTTCCTGAACTCAGTTCTTGTAACGGTGCTGACGACGGCAGGAACGATTTTATCCAGTTCCCTTGTAGCTTATGGATTCGCACGGTTCAGATTCAGGGGCAAAAACATTTTATTTATGATCCTTCTTGCGACAATGATGATTCCGTGGGATGTTACTATGATCCCGCAGTACATGGAATTCAATCTCTTCGGATGGATCAACACCCTGCTGCCGCTGATTGTTCCGACCTGGTTCGGATCGGCCTATTATGTATTCCTGATGAGACAGTTCCTCATGGGAATACCAAAAGACTATGAAGAAGCGGCGCGCCTGGACGGCGCGAACGCGTTCCAGATTTACTGGAAGATTTTCATGCCGATCCTGAAGCCATGCTTGATTATGGTGGGGGTACTCAACATGCTGACCGTATGGAATGACTACCTTGGACCATTGATTTTCCTGCAGGACAGAACCAAGTACACACTGGCGCTTGGTCTTGCATCCTTCAAGGGCGTACACACAACGGCGATTATTCCGATGCTGTGTATTACGGTGGTTATGATTATTCCGCCGATTCTCGTTTTTATTTTTGCACAGAGATATATCGTGGAAGGAACAAGTGGTTCCATCAAATAGCAGTTTCATAACAAAAAAGCAGTCAGATAGATACGCTTGTAAAGGCAGGCGTTTTGTCTGGCTGCCTTGGCATATTATAACAGACAAGGAGTAGAAACAGATGACACAGAGAAAAAAGAAAAGATGGGAGAATCAGGAGCTGACGGCGATCGGAAGAAGAGAGGCGAGGACGGCTTTCTACGAAGATTCTTTCTCCAGGATCAGCCTGAATGGAAAATGGCAGTTTCTGTATCTGGACGCGCCGGAACTTTCTCCGGCAGGATTTGAAGCCCCGGGGGCAAAAGAGGGATGGGATACCATCGATGTTCCTTCCGTATGGCAGCTTCGGGGATACGGGCAGATGCATTATACAGATGTATTGTATTTGTTCCCTGTGAATCCACCTTATGTTCCGACAGAGAATCCGACGGGTATCTATAAAAAAAGCATCTGTCTTGATCAGGAGTGGCTCAAAAATGATACGATTCTGAAATTCCACGGCGTGGACAGTGCCTTTGATGTATGGGTCAACGGAGAACATGCAGGCTACGGGAAAATCAGCCGTCTGCCTTCGGAATTTGATATCACTTCCTATATAAAAGAAGGAGAAAATGACATCACTGTGCGGGTATACCGTTGGTCAGACGGTACCTATCTGGAGGATCAGGATATGTGGTGGATGTCGGGCATTTACCGGGATGTGGAGCTTATAAACGAGCCAAAGCAGGCTGTTTTGGACTGCCAGGTGGGAGCATCTTTGGATGACGATATGGAGACAGGGCTTTTTTCCGTGGATCTCACTTTCAAGCAGAGTGAGGCCAGAGGAAGCTGGATGCTTTCTTATGAGGGGGAGGAAGTAAAGACCGGAACCTTTGAGACCAAAGAGGGAACAGTACATGTGCAGGAAAAGCTTCCGAACGTCCACAGATGGACGGCGGAGACACCGCATCTTTACGATCTTCTTGTGACGCTTGGGGACGATACGATACGGGTACGGCCTGGATTTCGCCGGATTGAGATCCGGGATCAGCAGTTTCTCGTAAACGGTCAGGCAATCCTTTTAAACGGTGCCAATCATCACGACTATGACCCGGAAGAAGGACGGACTGTCAGCTACGAGAAAGTGAAGGAAGATCTGCTTCTGATGAAGCAGCATAATATCAATGCAGTGCGCTGTTCTCACTATCCGGCAAACGAGTACTTCTATGATCTGTGTGACGAGTACGGCCTTTATGTGATCGATGAGGCTGATCTGGAATGTCATGGATTTGAATGGACAGGAAATTATAGATGGATTTCCGACGACCCGTCCTGGAAACATGCCTATGTGGAGCGGAGTATTCGCATGGTGAAACGAGACCGGAACCATCCTTGCATCATCATGTGGTCCATGGGAAATGAGTCAAGTTTTGGCTGTAATTTCCGTAGTACGGCAGAAGAGATCCGGAAGCTGGATCCGACGCGGCTGATTCACTACGAAGGGGACTTCGAGGCGGAAGTGACAGATGTATACTCCACCATGTATACGAGGATCAAGGGAATGAAACAGATCGGCGAATCCGAGATGAAAGGGAACAAGCCTCATGTGCTGTGTGAGTATGGCCATGCCATGGGAAACGGACCGGGAGGACTGAAAGCCTACCAGAACCTGTTCCGTAAATATAAACGTCTTCAGGGAGGTTTTATCTGGGAGTGGTACGATCACGGAATCCGTGCGGAAAAAGACGGAGAGATATATTATAACTACGGCGGATGTTATGGGGATTTTCCTACCAATGGAAACTTCTGTATTGACGGCGTGCTGATGCCGGACAGAACGCCGTCCCCGGCGCTTCTGGAATATAAGCAGGTCATTGCTCCGGTAGAAATCACCAAGGTGGCGGGAAGCCGGACGAAGATTGAGATTAAGAATCATTATGATTTCTTATCTTTAGACCAGGTGGTGCTTTACTGGTCGCTGGAGGAGAACGGAAAAGCAATCCAGGAAGGAAACATCGAGACGTTATCCGCTCTTCCGCACGAGGCGGAGCAGGTGGAAATCCCACTGACTGTCTTTGCGGTGAAGAAAAATACGGACTACTATCTGCGGATCCGTGTCTGTCAGAAATATGAGACAAACTATGCGCCGGCGAGACACGAGATTGCCATGAAGCAGTTTGATCTTGGGATCCGACAGGATGAACTGGAAGTAAGAATACCGCAGGAGGAGCTGGAGGTCACAGAAGAGAATGGAATCCTGACTGTAAAGAATCCGCGTATCTGTGCGAAATTCCACACAGTATTCGGGAATCTGGTTTCCCTGGAACGGGATGGAAAGATGTATCTGACCCAAGGACCGGTGATGAACCTGTACCGGGCGACGATTGACAACGATATGTACAAAAAGGACGATTGGATGAACAAGTATTTTATCCAGAAAGGCAGCGAACAGACGGAAAGCTTCTCCTGGGAGAAAAAGGGCGGTGCGGCTGTGATAACGATGGAAAAGTATTTTGGATGTCTCAATCAGTCCTGGGGATTTCATTGTACTTATGTATACACCGTCTATTCAGGAGGTCAGGTAAAGGTGCAGCTTACCGGAAAGACGATCCAGAACGGAAAGGAAGAGCCGGAGTTCCTGCCTCGGATCGGTGTGGTGATGAAAGCGGCAGGATCTTTACAGAAGACAGCGTGGTATGGCCTGGGACCGCAGGAAAATTACCCGGACAGCAAGGAGGCTGTCTCCATGGGCGTTTATGAGAGCACGGTGGACGGCATGGGAACAAACTATGTCTTTCCACAGGAAAACGGACACAGGGAGCAGGTGAAGTGGTTTGCCATTTCCGACGGAGATCAGGCGCTCCTTTGCCGGATGCCTGAGGGGCTTGGGATGAATCTTGCCAATTATACGGACGAGAGCCTGGAGAAAGCACGTCACCCGCATGAAATCGAACGAAGCGGTGACGTCATCATTCATCTTGACTTTCAACATTCTGGACTTGGGAGCAATAGCTGCGGAGAGGAACAGCTCCCGGAATATAAGGTAAAACGTCAGGATTTTTCTATGACCTTTACCTTAGAAATCACAAAAGCCTGTCAGGCCGCGGAAGAAACAACGAGACAATATCTGGATTAGAAAAGGGGAAAACAACGATGATCAGAGACCGATTTTCAGAGAACATCAAAAAAGACATGAGCACAGAGGAATGGCTGATTTGTCAGGATACATACGACCCGCAGGAGAATCTGAAAAATGAGAGCCTGTTTGCCCTGTCAAACGGGTATCTTGGGATCCGCGGAAGCTTCGAGGAGGGGACGCGCGTTACCCTCCCGTACCTCTACGTCAACGGTGTATTTGACAAATCCGAGACATTTATGAGAGAGCTTGCCGCCCTGCCGAACTGGCTTGGCGTCCGTCTCTATGTGGAAAAGGAGCTGATCGGTATTGAAAACTGCGAGATTCTGGAGTTTTCCAGAGTCCTCGATATGAAGCATGCCGTACTGTACAAGCAATATGTGCTGAAAGATAAGAAGGGCCGTGTTACCAAAGTGGAGGGGCGGCGTTTTGTCAGCCGTCACAATGTACACCGGATGGCAATCGAGCTGTTTGTGACTCCGGTAAACTACGACGGCATCATTGAGGCGGAAAACATCATAGACGGAACCATCGTCAATTTCTATGACGCGCCACGGTTTAAAGTAAAACATATGTATCTTACCGCCAACGAAACGCTCGGAGAACACGGCGTCTATATAGAATCTGCTACGAGGGACCGTCATCTCCATGTGGGGACCGGATGCGTGCTGGAAGCTTACAAAGACGGCAGACCCGTGATGAGAAACCGCATGTTCCATGCCTTTGGGGAGCAGGCAGTGGAATTTGGAGATGTTCCAGTGACAGAAGGGGAGACAGTGCGTCTGGTAAAATACGTCTCCATGTACACGGAGAGGGAATGTCCGGCATATGCGCTCCATACGACGATCAAAGAGGAGGTCGACCACTTTATGGAGGACGGTCTGGAAACAGAACTTCGTTTCCATGAGAACGTATATGACGCAATGTGGGAAGAAGCGGACGTCTGCTTTGAAGGCGATCCGGAGCTGAACCGGGCGGTGCGTTTTAATATTTTTCACCTGATGAGTACAGGAAACGAGACGGACGACCGGGTGAGCGTAGGAGCAAAGCTTCTGACCGGAGAAGAATACGGCGGACATGCGTTCTGGGATATTGAGCTGTTTATGCTCCCGTTCTTTTCTTATGTGTTCCCAAAGATGGCACAGAATATGGAGAATTACCGCTATTATCTTCTGGATGCGGCAAGAGAGAACGCAAAGAAAAACGGTTATAAGGGCGCGCAGTATCCATGGGAGTCCGCGGACGATGGGACAGAGCAGTGTCCGGACTGGACCATTGAGCCGGACGGCACCTGCTACCGCTGCTATGTGGCAATGTACGAGCACCATGTGACGGCGGATGTGGCCTATGGAATCTATGACTATGTACGCATTACAAAGGATCTGGACTTCCTCTACGGAAGAGGAGCGGAAGTTCTCACGGAGACAGCCAGATTTTGGGCAAGCCGCTGTGAATATGTGGCGGAAAAAGACCGCTATGAGATCAATCAGGTGACAGGTCCGGATGAGTGGCATGAGCCGGTGAACAACAACCTGTACACAAATTATTTTGCAAGATGGAACCTGCGCTATGTGATGTCCCTGATCCGGACGATGAAAGAAGAGCGCCCGGACGACTACGAAGCGCTGATGAAAAAGACCGGACTTAAAGAGGAAGAGCTGGAATTCTGGAACACCGTACAGAGCAAGATCTATCTTCCGAGAAAAGAGGGAACCAACCTGCTGGAGCAGTTTGAAGGATATTTCCAGTTAAAGGATGTGGTGATTGACCAGTATGATGAAAACGACTGGCCGATCCGTCCGGAGGCATTAAAGACCTGTAAAGCCAGGGAGACCCAGATCCTGAAACAGCCGGATGTTGTGCTTTTACTTCACCTGCTGGGAGAAGAATTTGAGCCGGAATTGATGAAAGAAAATTATGATTACTATGAGAAGCGTACTCTCCATGGATCGTCATTAAGTCCAAGTATTTATTCGGTCATGGGACTGAAAGTAGGAGACGATTCTAAGGCGTACCGATATCTGAAACGTGCCGCGCTGATCGACCTTCTGAATTTGCAGAAGAACACAAGAGAGGGAATCCACGCAGCCAATGCAGGAGGCGTATGGCAGACGATCGTCTTCGGATTTGCGGGCGTATCGATTGGAAAAGACGGTATTTTAAACGTGAAGCCGAACATGCCAAAAGAGTGGAGCAGCCTGACATTCCGTCTTCACTATGACAACGCGTGGCTGGAAATCCGGACAGACGGTAATAATCAGGCGGAAGTACGAAGACTTGACGGCGCTCCGGTGGGCATATGGATCAATGGTGAGAAAAAAGAGATTTAGGAGGGAACCAAGATGAAGTATCAGGCCGTGATATTTGACCTGGATGGCGTGATCTGTTCCACGGACCAGTATCATTACCAGGCATGGAAAGCAGTTGCGGATGAGCTGAACATTCCATTTGACGAGACGGTCAATCACAGACTGCGCGGCGTCAGCCGGATGGAGAGCTTTGAAATTATCCTGGAAAAATACGACGCAGAGATGAGCCGGGAGGAAAAGGTCTCCTGGACGGAAAAGAAAAACACGATTTACAAAGAGCTGTTAAAAAATATGAGAACGGCGGATCTCTCCGAAGAGGTAAAAACCACTTTGGATACGCTGAGGGCGCAGGGACTTCTGCTTGCCATCGGGTCTTCCAGTAAAAACGCAGGCTTTATTCTAAAGCAGATCGGGCTTGGAGATTACTTTGACGCAGTATCGGACGGAAACAATATTACGAAGTCCAAGCCGGATCCGGAAGTGTTCTTAAAAGCAGCAAAGTATCTGGGGAAAGAGCCAAAGGACTGTCTTGTTGTGGAGGACGCGAAGGCGGGCGTGCAGGCGGCAAAAGCCGGAGGAATGGACTGTGCTGCAGTCGGGGAAGCGGTAAAGTGTAAACTGGCAGACTATCAGTTGTCCACTTTCTCACAACTTCTGGAGGCGGTGAAAAATTCTACCAAGGGAGCGTGTACGAAAGAATGGAAACAGAATTTTTAAAGAACATCTTAAAGAGTATTTCCGTGTCCGGATATGAAGAGCCGTTGCAGAACATTGTCCGGGAGGAGATGCAAAACGTTGCGGATGAGATCCGGGAGGACGAGATGCACAATCTGGTCTGCGTCGCCAACCCGGACAGCCCGGTGCGGATTCTGCTTTCTGCCCATGCGGACGAGATCGGACTGATGATCTCCAATATTACTGAGGATGGCAGACTTCAGGTAGTGGACAGAGGAGGCGTTGTCGTTCCTACTTATCCGGGACAACAGGTGATCGTAAAGACAAAGGAGAGGGAGATACCGGGCGTTGTGGAGGCATATCGGGGACTTTTTGAGAAACAGGGGATGAGTACAAAGGATTTGAAAATTGACATCGGAGCGAAAGACCGCAAGGATGCTCTGCGCTATGTGAAGCCGGGAGATCCGGTAGTGCCGGACACCCATATCCGGACGCTCGCGAATGGGAGGATTACGTCCAGAGCGCTGGATGACCGGATTGGCGTCTACATTATTATGGAAGCATTGAAGCGGGCAAAAGAACGGGGATGTACGTCTGGTATTTATGCTGCCTCTACGACCGGAGAGGAGACGACAAAGACCGGGGCATACTGGTGCTCCGCACGGATCCATCCAACGCTTGCCGTAGTAGTGGATGTGACGTACACAAGCGACTGCCTTGGCATGGACCCGGCGGAAATGGGCCAGGTGGAGCTTGGAAAAGGACCGGTGCTCTGCTACAGCCCGATCGTGGCGAAAGAACTCAATGAAAAGATGGAGCGCACGGCAAAGAAGGCGAATATTCCGGTACAGTGGGAAGTAGCCAGTAGATTAAGCTATACTGACGCGGACAAAATTCACTTTTCCAATGAAGGCGTTCCGGTCGTGCTTGTGTCCGTGCCGCTTCGCTATATGCATATGCCGTGCGAGGTGGCGGATTTATCGGATGTGGAACATTGCATTGAATTGATTGCCCGTTTCCTGGCATGATACGGGACAAAAGGTGAAAGCCGCTGAATCGTGAAAGTGAAAAGGACATAAAAAGGACGGTTGTGACTAAAAAACAGATGTGTTAGAATAAATAGAAGTGCATAATCAGAGGGGGATTCAAGAAATATGGCTACGATAAAAGAGATAGCTGAACTCGCTGGAGTCTCTGTCACAACCGTCTCTCGTGTTCTGAATTTTGACGATACATTGAATGTGCAGGATGAAACGAAACGTAGAGTATTTGAGGCGGCTGACAGGCTGGAGTATCAGATCAAGGATAAAAAGAGGAAGAAGAAAAAGCTGAAACTGGGACTTTTTTGTTCTTATTCACCGGAAGAAGAGCTGGAAGATACGTTCTATCTGTCTATTCGCATTGCTGTGGAGAAAAAGCTGGACAAAGAAGGGTTTAAAAAAGTGATTGTCACCTCGGAGGATACGGCGGATAATTTGGCGAAGCTGGATGGTATCATCTGTCTGGGGACATTCAGTAAAGGTATTGTGGAGAGAATCCGGGGATTTCATAAGCCGGCTGTTTTCATCGACGCGGTCGGAGACGTGGAGCTCTTTGATTCCATCGTGGTGAATTTAAAACATGCAGTCACGAAGGTAATGGATTATCTGGTGGACGCAGGCCACGAAAAGATTGCTTTTATCGGAGGACGAGACGTGGATTCCGATGGAAAAGAGATCGTGGACATGCGGATGCCGATCTATTCGCACTATTTAGAGGAGAAGAATCTTTTCCATGAAGAATATATCCAGATCGGAGGCTTTACGCCAAAGCACGGGTATCGAATGGGGAAGGAATTACTGGCCTTAGAGGATCGGCCGACAGCCATTTTCTGCGCAAACGATTCACTGGCAATCGGCTGCTATAAGGCGGTTCAGGAGGCCATGCTCCGGGTTCCGGAAGATATCAGCGTCGTCGGGTTTAACGATATTTCTATGACAAAATATCTTGTTCCGCCGCTTACTACGGTTCATGTGCCGATGGATTTTATGGGCGAAGAGGCAGTGAATATGCTTGCGGAGCGTATCTATACGAACCGGGAAATCAGTATGAAAGTTTCTGTACCTGCCAAACTGGTTATCAGAGAAAGTGTAAGTAGGAGAAAGGATGAAAACAACATATGAAAACACATAAAGTGAGAAATTCCCTGCTGCTGCTTCTGACAGCATTGATCTGGGGAACGGCTTTTGTGGCACAGAGCGTAGGGATGGACTATGTAGGTCCCTTTACATACAGTTGTGTCCGTTCCCTGATCGCGGGGATCATGCTGATCCCCTGTATCGCCTTTTTAAACAAGGTGAATCCGAATCAGGAGGAAAAAGAAATCTGCCGGGATGAGAGCAGGAGAAAGGCTTATCAGAAAAAACTTCTGATCGGAGGAATTTGCTGCGGACTGGCCCTTGGTGTGGCAAGCTGTCTTCAGCAGATTGGGATTCAGCATACGACGGTAGGAAAAGCAGGATTTATTACGACCTTTTATATTATCATTGTACCGATTATCGGACTGTTCTTTAAGAAGCGGTGCGGGCTGAATGTCTGGGCGGGCGTCGTATTAGCCCTGGCAGGACTGTATTTCCTCTGCATCACGGAAGGATTTTCTATAGGATACGGCGATACAATGGTTTTTTTATGTGCGCTGGCATTTTCCATCCATATCCTTGTGATTGATCACTTCACTGAGCTGGTGGATGGGGTAAAGATGTCCTGTATCCAGTTTTTTGTGGCCGCTATTGTAAGCGGTGTGGGGATGCTCGTGATGGAACAGCCGGATATTCACAATATTCTGGCGGCATGGCTGCCGATTCTCTATGCCGGAGCTCTCTCAAGCGGTGTTGGATACACTCTCCAGATTATCGGACAAAAGGGGATGAATCCGACCATCGCGTCGCTGATTTTAAGTCTGGAGTCGGTGATTTCTGTTTTGGCAGGTATGGTGATTCTGGATGAGCAGTTAAGCAGCCGGGAGATCCTGGGGTGTGTACTCATGTTCATCGCCATTGTGCTGGCACAGCTTCCGGAGAAGAAAAAAGCGGTTTGATACAGCGGCGTGACGATTCAGCCATGACAGCTCGGATTTGTCGCAGCACAGCTTATGGCTGAACTATTCTTATAGATTTTACGTAAATTTTACATAAATTTGAAAAAATATTGACACTCCAGTTCCTTTTCCGATACAATGAAAAATAGTGCGGTATCAGAGCAAACGCTGCACGAGGAATAATATCAGGAGGAACATTACAAATGAAACCGGAATATGTCTTTATGCTGCTCGGAGGACTCGGCCTCTTTCTGTGCGGGATGCAGATGATGAGCAGCAATCTGGAGGCAGTCGCAGGGGACCGACTAAAAGGGATCCTGGAGAAACTGACTTCCAACCGGATCCTTGGAGTACTTGTCGGAGCCGTCATCACAGCCGTCATCCAGTCGTCATCCGCTACTACCGTGATGGTGGTGGGCTTTGTTAATTCAGGACTGATGACTCTCAGACAGGCTGTGTGGATTATTATGGGAGCCAACATCGGAACGACGATTACAGGACAGCTTGTCGCCCTGGATATCGGAACCATCGCCCCACTGTTCGCGTTCGCAGGGATTGCGCTTGGTATGTTTTCCAAGAAGCGCAATGTTCAGAATATCGGAAGCATCATTGCGGGACTTGGGGTACTCTTTATCGGACTTGGTATGATGAGCGACGCCATGGTGCCGATGAGGGATTCGGAAGTCTTTGTCAATGCACTGACAAGTTTTTCCAATCCGATTATCGGAATCGTAGTAGGAGCGATTTTTACAGCAGTGATTCAGTCATCGTCCGCTTCGGTTGGTATTTTGCAGGCGCTGGCTTTAAGTGGTCTGATCGATATTCACAGTGCGGTTTTTGTACTGTTCGGACAGAATATCGGGACATGTATTACTTCTCTGATTGCATCCGTGGGAATGAACCGGAATGCGAAAAGGACGACAGTGATCCATTTTATGTTCAATATGATCGGAACCGTCTTATTCGTTATCCTTTGTCTTGTGACTCCACTGACAGATGCGGTGGCAGGTCTGACACCGGCTCATCCGGCGTCACAAATTGCCAATATGCATACCTTGTTCAATGTAGTGACAACAATTATTCTGATACCATTTGGAACAGGGCTGGCGGCTCTGGCTGAGAAGATCCTTCCAGATAAAAAGGAAGAGATCAGAGTACAGCCGGACGACGACCAGTGGCTGAAGGAGATTATGAGCTCCCAACATGTACTTGGATCTTCCGCGATCGCAATCAGCAGTCTGATGGAGAATGTCGGCAGTATGTACAGCCTTGCAAGAGAAAATGTGCTGAAGGGGTTTGATATGATTCTTTCCGGTGACGACACCCGGTTTGCCGAGGTGGAAGAGACGGAGAATACCATTGATCTTTATAATATCAGTATCTCCAGACGGCTCTCCAAGGTCCTTACGATTGAGCACGGACCTGCGGAGACAAAGCGCCTGAACAGCATTTTCCAGATCACGGGGAATGTAGAACGTGTGGGGGATCATGCAATGAACTTTGCGGAGCACGCCGTTTTTATCCGGGAAAAGGGACTGAAGCTTTCCAAAGAGACGATTGAGGAGCTGAAAGAAATGCGGGAGCAGTGCCGAAAAGCGTTTGAGCGGATGGAACTTTCCGCCCAGACAGACCCGACCCAGCTTCTGGTGGATGCGGTCAGCTTTGAACGTGCAGTAGACGATATTACAGAGCGGTGCAGGGATAAGCAGGTAGAGCGGATTAATAACCGTGCATGTGAGATTGAGAGCGCGGTACTCTATTCCGAGATCCTGATCGACTATGAACGAATTGGCGATCATATGAGAAATATTGCGGAAGCCTATGCGGAGCAGAATATATAAGATAATATATAATTAAGAAGAAATACGGTGCGGACGCCGAAAAGGAAGAGGGAGATGCGAGTTTCAGAAAAGAAACGGCATCTTCCTTTTTGAATTATACCAAAGATTAGGGAAGCGTCATTTTGACCACATATATAAATAGTATAAATAAATCTTATGATTTATACAAAATATCGATTAGACAATAAACGACAGAAATGATATAAGTTTTATGTATTTGGCTAGGAAATAAAACGGGCATAAAATACGGGTCTTATGGCAAAGGAGAAGGAGAAAAGATGGGTAAAAAATTCAAGACAAAGGAAATTGTAGTTGTTGCAATGATATCAGCCGTCATAGGTGTGATTTTTACACTGCTTGACTGGGCGTATATGCCGATGTCCGCTGTACTTGGAACGGTATTTATGGAGATCACATTCGGCGTGTACATGCTTTCGGCCGCATTACCGATGTATATTGTGCGTAAACCGGGATTTGCGGTCTTCGGCGCGCTTGTAGCAGCAGGAGTCAACCTTCTGATGGGGAGTCCATACGGTCTTCAGCTTGTTTTGGCAGGTTTTCTGGAAGGGCTCGGAGTAGAGATTGGATATGCGATTCTTGGAAAATATGAAGGAAACCTGAAAAATATGATTTCAGGTCAGATCTTGGGAGCGGCATTTGTGTTTTTAAGAGACGGATTTTTCTGGGGAACGCCGATGAGCTACGGGACGACGGTAGCGGTAGGAGTAATTGCCGTTCGTTTTCTGAGTTCTGTGGTGATAGGAATTATTTTGGTAAAGATGATTACGGCAGCTTTGGAAAAAACAGGAGTATTGAAAGGATTCAAATGTATCAGAGTATAAAAGAAATGGATAAAAAGGCGATTTTGGAAATCAGACATGCGTCATACTGCTATGAAGGAGAGAAGCTTCCGGTGTGGGAGCATCTCTCCTGTCGTTTTTTTGAAGGGAAGATCCATGTGGTAACAGGGCCGAGCGGTTGTGGAAAAAGTTCAGTTTTGTATCTTCTCGATGGTTTGATTCCACATGTATATGAAGGGAAAGTGGAAGGGGAGGTACTGCTGGATGGGACGGACATCACGGCGGTGCCGCCAAGAGAAAGATGTGGTAGCATGGGATTTGTTATGCAGAATCCGGAAAGTCAGTTCTGCACATTTACGGTAGAGGAAGAACTGGCTTTTGGGATGGAAAACATGGGAATGGATCCGGAAATCATGTCAGTGCGGATCAAAGAAGCTTTGGAATTTGTTGGGATGCCCGGTTATGAGAAAACAGAGCTTGTCCATCTGTCAGGAGGAGAAAAGCAGAAGATCGCGATTGCGTCTTTGATTGTAATGAAGCCCCGGATTCTGCTTCTGGATGAACCGACTGCCAATCTGGATCCTAAAAGCAGAAAACAAATTTTTGACCTGATTGTCAGGCTGTCCCGTAAGGAAGGGATGACGATTGTTCTTGTAGAACATAATATCGAAGAGATCAAAGAGGAAGTAGATTACTTCGTATCACTGGACAGAAACGGGAATGTGATTGATAATGCAAAGAGGATTCGGGGAGATGACGGCGAGAAGCGGGAGGAGACATTCTTTTTTGAGCAAAGGGGAAAGCAGCATAAAGAAAGCGGAGAAACAAAGGAAGAAGTTTTGAAAATAGAGGATCTGTATTTCTCATATTCGTCTCCGGGGAAAAAGGAAAAAACAAAAAAGAAAGAAATTCTGAATGGGTTGAACCTGACAGTGCGTAATGGGGAGTTTGTGGCGATTGTTGGGGAGAACGGTGTTGGAAAAACGACGTTGATGCGCCTTATTTTCCGGATTTGTGTACATGACAGGGGAAAGATCACATTATTTGGGAAACCGGTGGAAGCGTACCGGAAGAAGGATCTGTACCATATGATCGGGTTGGTATTCCAAAATCCGGAGAGCCAGTTCGTGAAAAATACAGTCTATGATGAATTGATGTTCAGTTTGAAAAAGGTAAAGATTTCCCAGAAGGAAAAGGAGGAACGGGTTTCGGAGATGCTGAAGCGGTTTCACCTTGAAAAAGAGAAGGACAAAAGTCCATTTGTGCTAAGTCAGGGACAGAAACGCAGACTGAGTGTTGCAGATATGCTGCTTACACATCAAAAGATTTTATTTCTGGATGAACCTACTTATGGACAGGACTTTGAAAACAGACAGGAACTGATGAAAGATATGCGAAGGCTGACAGAAGAGGGAATCACTATCGTGATGATCACACATGACCTGGAGCTTGTCAGACAATACGCTAAGAGAGTAGTGGAGATCGGGCAGGGAAGGGTGCAATGTGATCTTTCCACCGGGGAATACTTCGCATGGAAAGAAAAAGGAGGAGCGGACAGATGTTTGACTATATAGAACAGGATTCATTTCTTCACAGGAGAAATCCGGTAATCAAGCTGGCGATGATTGCGGTTATAACGGTCATCGTCTGCCTATCCTATTTCCCGGTTCTCCCAGCGGTTACTTTTCTAGTATTCTTTTTCGGGACATGGATCGCCGGACGTATTCCGATGAGAAACCTTTTGCGAAGGCTTCTGGTATTTCTTATAATAAGTATACTGTTTATGATCTCCATGCTGCTTTTACGAGGATTGAACGAAGAATCGGAAATTGTAGTGCGTTTCTGGATTTTTGGATGGACGAGAAGAGATTTTGTTCATGCTGTGACATTAGGATTTCGGATACTTGCGTTGATCACAATGTCTATGGGGTTTGTACTGACGACAAGACCAGGGGATCTTTTACTGAGTCTGATTATGCAGTGCAGACTTTCAGTTGTACATGGCTATGCGGCGATGGCGGCTTACCGGTTTCTTCCGGAACTTCAGGAACAGATTGATGCAATTCATTTGGCGCAGGAAATCAGAGGGATTCCCTGGAACAAAGGGATTGGGTCGAGATTCACATCACCGTTCCGAGTGCCGCTGCCCCTCTTATGTATAGCGGCGAGACGCGGGGAAAGAGTGGCCTGTGCAATGGAGAGCAGAGGTATGGGAAGGAAAACAAAGCGTACGTTTTACAAAAAGATGAAGACAAATCGGGCAGACTGGTTGTTTTTGCTGTTATCTGTACTGGGGTATGCGGTGATTGTATGGATTTTGATAAAATTTAATGCGTATCGGTTTAGTTTTGCGTCGATCCAGTAAAGCAATCCTAAGCCGGGATAAAAGGAGGAGAACAAAGATGCCGTTTAAACATAAGAATATAGAATATGGGCTTCCACATGAACAATATCCACAGGAGGAAATCAATAGATGCATTGATATCTGGAAAGAGGTACTTCTCCTGCAGAGCGAACCGGTGGCGATTACGCTTTTGTTTA
This sequence comes from Sellimonas intestinalis, assembly GCF_001280875.1. Lineage (GTDB taxonomy): Bacteria > Bacillota > Clostridia > Lachnospirales > Lachnospiraceae > Sellimonas > Sellimonas intestinalis. The sequence goes on from NZ_LGAJ01000007.1 coordinate 379,641, forward strand.
CAAAAGAGGATTATGAAGCTTATCCGGCCAAGGAAACGACAGTGTCCATGCCATACTGTGTTATGGTCAAGCAGGCAGCCGTAAAAGAAAAGGGGATTAAGAGTAGACAGCCACATCACCGGTGCGACGGGGCAACAACAGCGCTGGCTCTGGATCCGAGTACAGAAAAGATAGAAAGCGGACATGAGTATTTTTCCTATAAGCTGTACTCTTCCAATGCAGCGGCTCGTCGGATGCGTGAGCAGGTGAAAAGCCTGCACCGGATGCCGGTGAAAACTTATGGTGTGGCAGTAGTGCCGTTGAAAGACTGTTCGAGGACACCGGATGTTGTGATTGTGATGACAAACGCATGGCAGTCCATGCGGATCGTACAGGGGTACGAGTATCATATGGGGAAAAAGCCGGTAATCGATATGGGGGCAATGCAGGGAATGTGCTCTGAGCTGACGGTTTCGCCGTATTTGACAGGCGAGCTGAATATCAGCGTGCTTTGTCCAAGTACCAGAATGTTGTGCCGGTGGAGTGAAAATGATATGGGAGCAGGACTTCCTTATGAGCTTTTTCAGACAGTTACGTCCGGGATTGTGGCTACGAAGCCAAATTATGAATAGAAAAAAGGTGGAAAACGGATCTGTGATAATTCGTGAAATTTTTCTCAATTTTGATTGATAAAATCTTGACGACTTCTTCGTCAACTGCTATAATTGAACCAAGGTTTGAACTTTAGTCTAAAACAGAAGCAAAAGGGGAAGAAAAGAAATGACACCACTGGTAACGAATATTCAGAAATATTCGATTCACGACGGAGATGGGATCCGTACGAGCGTATTTTTTAAAGGCTGCCCGCTTCGGTGCGTCTGGTGCCACAATCCGGAAACGCAGAAGTACGCGAATCAGCTTCTGACAAGTAATGAGAAGTGTACCGGATGTGGATACTGCGTGCCGGCCTGTCCGAATCATGCGATCCGTATCGTGGACGGAAAGTCTCAGACAGATATGTCGCTTTGTAAGGTATGTGGGAAATGCACCGAGGTCTGTCCGCAGAATATCCGCGAGACAGCGGGGAGAGAGTATACGGTTCCGGAGCTTGTAAAAGAGCTGAGAAAGGACGAGATGTTTTACGAAGAATCTGGCGGAGGCGTGACCCTTTCCGGCGGAGAGGTCATGGCGATGGACATGGATTACATCGAAGCGCTCGTAAAGAAACTGTACCGGTTTGGCATTACAGTTACAATCGATACATGTGGATATGCATCGTATGAGAATTACCAGAGGATTCTTCCATTTACAGATACATTTTTATACGACGTCAAGGTGATGGATCGGGAAAAACATCGAAAATATATTGGAGCGGACAATACGCTCATTCTGGAAAATTTGGAGAAGCTGAGCGCAGACGGGGCAAGGATTTATATCCGGATCCCAACGGTGAAGGAAGTCAACGGGACAGATGAAGATATGCGGCAGATTATTGACTATTTGCTGGAGAAGAAAATCCGCGTCGCACAGATCAATCTGCTCCCGTACCATAATACCGGATCGAGTAAGTACGCGAGACTGGGGGAACAGTATGAGGGAAACGGTCTTACGGCTCCTTCCAGAGAAGAGATGGAACACTTTGTTGGCTTGTTTGAAAAAGCCGGATTTCATAATACAAAAATAGGAGGTTAATGTAATGGAAGAAAGAGGCATGAACGCAAGGATCAAAGCGTTGAGAAAGCTGAGTGAAAACACACAGGCACACATCGACATGGAGCGTGCGAAGAGTGAGACAGAGACTTACAAAAAGTATGAAGGAGAGCTGTCCATTCCGGAGCTGCGCGCCCAGGTACTGAAAGACTACTTCTCCACAAAATCCCTTTACATCGGGGACGGGGAGCTGATTGTCGGAGAAAAGGGAAATGAGCCGTGGGCGGCGCCGACATTCCCGGAACTATGCTGCCACACAGTAGAAGACATGCATGTTATGAACGACCGTGACTTAATCAGCTTCAAAGTGAAAGAGGAAGACTACAAATATCAGGAGGACGTGATTATTCCTTACTGGGAGAAACGTTCTATCCGGAAGAAAATCCTGGACAACATGACGCCGCAGTGGAAAGACTGCTATGAGGCGGGGATCTTTACCGAGTTCATGGAGCAGAGAGGACCGGGACATACGGTAGGATCTGTGAAGATCTACGAAAAAGGTTTCCTGGATTATAAAGAGGACATCCAGAAAGCACTGGAAGCACTGGACTTCCAGAACGATCCGGAAGCATTTGAAAAGCAGAACCAGTTACGCGGAATGTCCATCGCATGTGATGCCGTCATGGTTCTTGGAAAGAGATATGCAGAATACGCAAGAGAGCTTGCGGAGAAAGAGACCGACGAAAAGAGAAAGGCAGAGCTTTTACAGATCGCAGCCAACTGTGACGTGGTACCGGCTCACAAGCCGCAGACATTCTGGCAGGCAATCCAGATGTACTGGTTCGTACATTTAAGCGTAACAAGCGAGCTGAATCCGTGGGACGCTTATTCACCGGGACGCCTTGATCAGCACCTCAATCCATTCTACGAAAAAGACGTAGAAGAAGGAATCCTGGACGACGAGAAGGCGTTGGAGCTTCTGGAATGTCTCTGGGTGAAGTTCAACAACCAGCCGGCTCCGCCGAAGGTAGGTATCACCTTAAAGGAGTCTGGAACATATACGGATTTTGCGAATATCAATACAGGCGGTATCACACCGGACGGAAAGAACGGAGTCAATAATGTCAGCTACCTGATTCTGGACTGTATGGATGAGATGAAACTTCTTCAGCCAAGTTCAAACGTACAGATCAGCCGAAAAACTCCGCAGAAGTTCCTGAAACGTGCCTGTGAGATCTCCAGAAAAGGATGGGGACAGCCGGCGTTCTACAATACGGAGGCGATTGTTCAGGAGCTCTTAAATGCAGGAAAATCTTTGGAGGACGCAAGGAAAGGCGGAACGAGCGGATGTGTAGAGACAGGGGCGTTCGGAAACGAAGCATATATTCTGACCGGATATTTCAATCTGCCGAAGATTTTTGAGATCACACTGAACAATGGTTTCGACAAGCGCACCGGGAAGCAGATCGGGCTTGAGACCGGAAAGGCAACAGATTTTACTTCCTACGAAGATCTGTATGAAGCGTACAAGAAACAGGTGAAACATTTTATCGATATCAAGATAAGAGGAAACAACGTCATCGAAAAGATCTATGCGGACTACATGCCGGCTCCGTTCCTTTCCATCATTACAAACGACTGTATTTCCAAAGGAAAGGACTACAACGCAGGCGGAGCAAGATATAATACCAAGTATATCCAGGGGGTTGGTATCGGAACGATCACAGACTGCCTGTCATCTGTAAAATACAATGTCTTTGATAAGAAGACGATGACAATGGCGCAGCTTATGGAAGCACTGAATGATAACTTTGAAGGACACGAGGATATTCTCAACCTTGTAAGAAACAAGACTCCGAAATACGGCAATGACGATGATTATGCAGATGATATCATGCAGGATGTCTTCCACTATTATCAGAAGGAAGTATCCAGCCGTCATAATATGAATGGCGGAATGTACCGTGTCGATATGCTTCCGACAACCTGCCATGTATACTTTGGTGAAGTGATGGGAGCAAGCGCAAACGGACGTCTTGCGGAGAAGCCGGTATCCGAAGGTATCTCTCCGGAAAAGGGAGCGGATACAAACGGACCGACCGCAGTTGTGAAATCCTGTGCAAAGATGGATCACTTACAGACAGGCGGTACACTTCTGAATCAGAAGTTCACCCCGAATGTCGTAGCAGGAGAGAACGGGCTTGATCAGATGGCGAACCTGATCCGCACCTACTTCAATATGGACGGGCATCACATCCAGTTCAATGTCATCGATAAGCAGACGCTGATTGAGGCTCAGAAACATCCGGAAGACTACAAGGATCTGATTGTACGTGTCGCAGGATACAGCGATCACTTCAGAAATTTAAGTAAAGCGCTTCAGGATGAAATTATCGAGAGAACAGAGCAGAGCTTTAACTAATGTTTGTTATAGAGTTGTCGAAATCAATCATTCTCTGACAAACAGACAATCATAAATAATATTTTTAAAGGCTGTCACACGAAAAGAATAAGTGTGGCAGCACTTTTTATTTAATCTGAAACAGTGCGGTTCGGACTCTGGTTTTTGTGATGATGTGCATAGTAAGGCTGTTACGAAAATTAATCAATTCTTCATATTGTTTTTATGGTATTTATCGTTTCTGAGCGTATAATAGAACCATGAGAGTGGAAAGAGAAAACGAAAGAAGAGACGAGAAGGAGATACAGAATGATAGAACGACTTGCCGGAATACGAAGGAAAAGACAGGAAGAGGATACGGAGTATGAGCCGGAGCGTCTTCCGATCCGAAGGTGTATACCGGATTATCATATGGGGCTTTATGAAGAGGAGATTTTAGAACGTGAGGAGGGCGGATGGACGAACCTTCCGGTGGATCCTCCGTCAAAGACGACAAAGGAGATTATTCACGACAATATTTTTACATATTTTAACTTGATTTTTGCGATTCTTGGTCTGCTTCTGATCCTTGTGGGCGCGTTTCGGGATCTGACATTTTTGCCGGTGATCATTTTGAATACATTGATCGGTATCGTCCAGGAGGTCCGGGCAAAGAATGTACTGGACAAGATGACGATGCTGCATGCTCCGAAGGCGACGGTAGTCCGTAATGGCCGGAAGAGGGTGATTGCGGTGGAGGATCTGGTGATCGATGACATCGTAATCTTTAAGGCGGGCAATCAGATCTGCGCGGACGCTATTGTGGAGCACGGTGAGGTTCAGGTCAATGAATCCCTTCTGACCGGTGAGGCGGACGAGATTACAAAGCACAAAGGTGATATGTTGATGTCGGGAAGTTTCATTGTCTCCGGGGAGTGTCATGCGAGACTGGAGAAGGTGGGCGCGGATTCCTACATATCCCGCCTGACTTTGGAGGCCAAGGCAATGAAAGATGGAGAACAGTCGGAGATGATCCGTTCTCTGGACAAGCTCGTCAAATGTGTCGGCATCGCTATCATTCCGATCGGTTTCATCCTATTTATCCAGAGTTTCTTTTTGAATGACGAGGGCTTTCGTTCCAGTGTGACGGCTATGGTAGCGGCAGTGATCGGTATGGTACCGGAAGGGCTCTATCTGCTTGCGAGCGTGGCCCTTGCGGTGAGTGCCGTGCGTCTTGCCAAGCAGAAAGTACTGCTTCACGACATGAAGAGTATTGAAACACTGGCACGGGTCAATGTACTATGCGTGGACAAGACCGGAACGATCACAGAGAATACAATGAAAGTTCAGGGACTTCGTGCCACCAGACATTACAATAAAGAAACGATGCCGCCGTTAAAGGGTCTGATCGGGGATTTTGCACATGCCATGAGCAGGGACAATATCACCATGGAGGCGGTACAGGCCTATTTTCAAAAGAGTACTGGGAGAAAGGCGCAGAAGATCACGTCGTTTTCCTCCGAATATAAATATAGCAGTGCTACCTTTGAAGAGAGCTCCTATGTGCTTGGTGCTCCGGAGTTTGTCCTGCGGGACGATTATCCGGCATATGAGGAAGAGATTGAAAAGGAAGCTTCCAAAGGCTATCGGGTACTGGTGTTTGGAAACTGTGAAGAGACACCGGACGGCAGGGCGCTTCGTGGGAAAGTGACGCCACTTGCCTATATTATGCTTGCAAACCCGATCCGAAAGGAAGCGCCGCAGACCTTTGCTTATTTTGAAGAGCAGGGGGTAGAGGTCAAGGTCATCTCGGGTGACAATCCGGTGACAGTATCTGAGGTGGCAAAGAAAGCCGGTATTGCGGGTGCGGATGACTTTGTGGATGCGGCCACGCTGACGACAGAAGAAGAGATCCGTCAGGCAGTTCAGAAGTATACGGTCTTTGGACGTGTCACACCGTCCCAGAAGCGGCAGTTTGTCAAGGCGCTTAAAAGTGCAGGTCACACGGTTGCCATGACAGGGGACGGAGTCAACGACGTACTGGCGTTAAAGGATGCGGACTGCAGTATTGCTATGGCGTCCGGAAGCGATGCGGCGGCGCAGGCGTCACAGCTCGTGCTTCTGGAGTCGGATTTCTCCTGTATGCCAAGCGTCGTGTTGGAAGGACGGCGGGTTGTCAATAATATCCAGAGATCCGCAAGCCTTTTTCTTGTGAAAAATATGTTTTCCTTCCTACTTGCGATCTTTTCGGCAGTCTTTATGATTACTTATCCACTGGAGCCGTCGCAGGTATCCCTGATCAGTATGTTTACGATCGGTGTACCGGCCTTCTTCCTGGCGCTGGAGCCGAACAAGAGTATGATCAAAGGGCATTTCCTGACGAATGTCTTTTTAAAGGCACTCCCGGCGGCGCTGACAGATGTACTGGCAGTCGGGGCGCTCGTTGTTTTTGGAGAAACATTCGGCGTCAACGCAACGGATATTTCAACGGCTGCGACAATGCTTCTTGCGATCGTGGGATTTATGATTCTCTACCGGATCAGCCGGCCGATGAACAAGATTCGTGTGGCGGTATTGCTACTGTGTATCTGCGCTCTGCTGTTCTGCAGCACGGTGCTGAACAAGCTCTTTGCCATTACCGGAATGTCGGCGGAATGTATTATGCTTTTTGTAGTATTCTCTATTGCTACAGAGCCGGTGCTTCGTTATCTGACCATGTTTGTCAGAAAGCTGAAATATTTTTATGACCGGATTCGGAGAAATCTGGTTTTGGGTAAGGAAGCAAAGGAAGAAGGATAGGAGGGGTGCTTATGAGAATCCAGGGACTTCAGAAGCTGACACTTTTGGATTATCCCGGAAAGACAGCGTGTACCATTTTCCTTGGAGGATGTAATTTTCGCTGCCCGTTCTGCCATAATGCGGCACTGGTGACAGGAGTAGAGGATCATGAAAATTTCTCTGAGGAGGAGCTGTTTGATTTCCTGAAGAGACGGCAGGGGATTTTAGACGGTGTCTGTATCAGCGGGGGAGAGCCGCTCATCTGTCCGGATTTGGATGAGCTTCTGAAAAAGATCCGGGATATGGGGTACTTGATCAAACTGGATACGAACGGCAGTTTTCCGGAGCGGCTGATCCGTCTTGTGGAAGAAGGACTGATCGACCAGGTGGCCATGGATCTGAAAAATTCCAGAGAAAAGTACGCACGGACAGTGGGGCTTGGGCAGTTTGACGTTCGGCCCATTGAGGAGAGCGTGGAGTATCTGCTGGAGGGGCATGTGCCGTATGCGTTCCGGACGACAGTGGTACGGGAATTCCACCAGAAATCGGACTTCGAGGAAATGGGACGGTGGATTCGGGGGGCTGCGACTTATTATATCCAGCAGTTTGAAAATTCCGGGGGACTGATTCGTGAGGGCCTGCATGCCTACGATGAACCAGTGCTTTTACAGGTAAAGGCGATTATGGAGAATTACGTAGGCGAGGTAGAAATCCGGGGAATATAGAGAAAAAGAAAAAACAACATCTTGTTGAATGTTTAGTGTTAAACTGCTAAAAACAACTAGATGTTGTTTATTGCGTTGACGGTAAAAGAAGAAAAGTGATATAATGGGGACATCGACACGAATGGGAAAGGAAGTATGACAAATGTATCAGGTAGTAAAGCGGGACGGCCAGATTGCAGAGTTTGACATTCATAAGATCGGCGCTGCGATTCAGAAAGCATTTGAGGCATCAGGAAAGAATTTTCATCCTAGTGTCATTGATATGCTTGCTTTGAAAGTAACGGCGAATTTTGAGCCGAAGATAAAAGATGGAAAGATTAAGGTGGAGGAGATCCAGGATAGTGTGGAGGAGGTCTTGAGTCAGGCAGGATATGCGGACGTTGCCAAGGGCTACATTCTCTATAGAAAGCAGAGAGAGAAAATCCGGAACCTGAAGTCCGCGACCTTAAATTATAAAGAGCTTGTCAACAATTATCTGCAGGTCAACGACTGGAGAGTCAAGGAGAATTCTACAGTGACATACTCGGTTGGAGGGCTGATTCTGAGCAATTCCGGAGCGATTACGGCCAATTACTGGCTGTCCGAAGTGTATGACCGGGAGATTGCAGAGGCTCACCGCAACACGGACATTCATCTGCATGACCTTTCCATGCTCACCGGATACTGCGCAGGGTGGTCTCTACGCCAGCTCATTCAGGAGGGGCTCGGTGGAATTCCTGGGAAGATTACTTCAGCTCCGGCCAAACATCTGAGTGTTCTTTGCAACCAGATGGTGAATTTTCTCGGTATCATGCAGAATGAATGGGCGGGGGCCCAGGCGTTCTCATCCTTTGATACATATCTTGCTCCGTTTGTGCGGACGGACCATTTAAGCTATACCGAGGTAAAGAAGTGTATTGAATCTTTTGTGTACGGTGTCAATACACCGTCCCGGTGGGGTACTCAGGCTCCATTTACGAATATTACTTTGGACTGGACGGTTCCGGATGATCTGAAGAAGAAACCGGCCATTGTAGGCGGCAGGGAGATGAACTTTACCTACGGTGACTGCAAAGAAGAAATGGACATGGTAAACAAGGCGTTCATTGAAGTGATGATTGAAGGCGATGCACAGGGCAGAGGATTTCAGTACCCGATTCCGACTTATTCCATCACCAAAGACTTTGACTGGTCCGATACGGAAAATAACCGCTTGCTTTTTGAAATGACATCCAAATACGGGACGCCGTATTTTTCTAACTATATCAACAGCGATATGGAGCCAAGCGACGTCCGCAGTATGTGCTGCCGTCTAAGACTTGATCTGCGGGAGCTTAGAAAGAAAGCGGGCGGCTTCTTCGGAAGCGGCGAAAGTACAGGTTCTATCGGTGTGGTTACGATCAACCTGCCCCGGATGGCATACCTCGCAAAGGATGAGGAGGACTTCTTTAAGAGACTGGCACATATGATGGATATTGCAGCCAGATCCCTTCACATTAAGAGACAGGTGATCTCCAAGCTTCTGGACGAGGGACTTTACCCGTACACGAAGCGGTATCTTGGCGGATTCGGAAATCATTTTTCTACCATTGGTCTGATCGGCATGAATGAGGCAGGACTCAATGCGAACTGGCTAAGAAAGGACATCACTCATAAGGAAACTCAGAAATTTGCGGTGAAGGTGCTGAACTTTATGAGAAACCGGCTTTCTGATTATCAGGAAGAGTACGAAGAGCTTTTCAATCTGGAGGCGACACCGGCGGAGTCCACCACATACCGGTTCGCGAAGCATGACAGGGAGCAGTTTCCGGATATCATCACAGCATCCGAGGGGAATGGCACTCCGTACTATACGAACAGCTCTCATCTTCCGGTTGGATTCTCCGATGATATCTTCGACGCGCTGGATATCCAGGATGAGTTACAGACTCTTTACACCTCCGGGACAGTATTCCATGCGTTCCTCGGCGAGAAGCTTCCAGGATGGAAAGAATCGGCTCTCCTTGTACGGAAGATTGCGGAGAATTATAAGCTTCCGTATTATACGATCTCTCCGACCTACTCCATCTGCCAGGATCACGGCTATATCGACGGGGAGCAGTACACCTGCCCGCATTGCGGCAGAAAGACAGAGGTCTACAGCCGGATCACCGGATATTACCGTCCTGTACAGAACTGGAACGACGGGAAGATTCAGGAGTTTAAGGATAGGAAAGAGTACGACATTGAACATTCCGTGATGAAGAAAAAGAAAACAGAGGCACATGTCTAAGAAAATAAAGAGAACCGGCATACGAAAGATAGCATCGTATGCCGGTCTTTTTGTATTAGCGACGAGACAAATTTCCAGTCTGCCAGGGATCCTGGCGGCCGCTTACAATTCGGTCTGCGACTTTTGACACTTTTGGTAGTTGCTGTCGGATGCCGAAAAAAACATAGGTTGCAAATTTGTAAGATAAGAAGCAGAAAATGTAAGATGATTCGATGGAAAGCAGGAAACGGGTTTCCTATAATAGAAAGCAGAAGGAGGAATCTGGGATGTCAGTCATAAGAAAATGGGTGTCGGCGGCAACGGCAATGGCAGAAGTTTGTTTTCTTCTGGCTTTATCTGTGGCCGTTGCCGTCATAGGACTTTTTATTTTTTTAAAGCGCTGCTTTTGCCGATCATAAAGTGATCGTTTCTTAAAATTTCATAGGCTTTTTCGTACTGATCAGACCGCATGTAGCGGATCATCTTTTTCAGATTTTCATTGGCTCTGCTGATGTGAAGACCATTCCGGACGGAATACAACCCCATGCGGATGACCTCGTTAAGGTACATTTCGTAGATACGATTGATCCGCTCATTGTCAAATACGCTGACAATCTCCATGTGCATCTGGGTGTCCGCCAGTTCCCAGTGGTAGATATCCCCGGCACACGCACACATCCGAACGACACGCTCCTCGATCCGGTAGGAAAACTCATCAGCTCTGCCGCTTGTAAAGATCTCCCGGAACGCGGCTCCCTCCAGAAGCTCACGAAGCTGGTAAATCTCCTCGATATCCTTGTCTGTGATCTCTTTTACAATAATCGATTTATAATAATCCCGGACAACGAGACCCTCGGCATGAAGCGTCTTTAAGGCGGTTCGGATCGGATTTCGGCTCATATTCAGTTCTTCGGCAAGCATCGTTTCCGTGAGTTGCATTCCCGGCGGATAAGTCAGATTGAGAATCCGCTCTTTCATTGTATGATATGCCTGGTCGGCCAGGGAAATTTTCTCAGCCACGCAGATCACCCCTTTGTATACTAATAACTTTATTGTATACAAATAGAAACAAAATTACAAGGAAAAATGGAAGAAATGTCATAAGAATGATTGACAAGGACGATACATAGTGATATTTTATAGGTATGAATTGTATACAAATGATTTGAGTGTATACAAAATGATTCTTAGCGGAAAAGGAGTGTAACACATATGAAATTAGGATTTATCGGATGTGGAAATATGGCTGGCGCCATCATGGGAGGCATCATTAAAAACCAGGTATTTAAGCCGGAAGAGATCATTGGTTCCGACGTTTTCGTACCGACCAGAGAAAAGGCAAGAGACCAGTACGGGATCCAGATTACAGACAGCAACCTGGAAGTAGTAGAAAAGTCAGAAGTGATTGTTCTTGCTGTGAAGCCACAGTTCTATGAGTCTGTCATCACAGAAATCAAGGACAAGGTGACAGAGGACAAGATCGTAATCACCATCGCACCTGGAAAAACACTGGCATGGCTGGAAGAGAAATTCGGCAAGAAAGTAAAGATCGTAAGAACGATGCCGAACACACCGGCTATGGTGATGGAGGGCATGACAGCAGCATCCCCGAATCCATACCTGTCTGAAGAAGAAGTGAAGTATGCGTGTCATATTCTGGAAAGCTTTGGTAAGGTAGAGGTTATTCCTGAGCGCCTGATGGATGCGGTCGTATCCGTAAGCGGAAGCTCCCCGGCTTATGTATTCATTTTGATCGAGGCTATGGCAGACGCGGCGGTAGCGGACGGAATGCCAAGACCGCAGGCTTACAAGTTCGCGGCACAGGCTGTGATGGGAAGCGCGAAGATGGTATTAGAGACAGGAAAGCATCCGGGCGAATTAAAAGATATGGTATGCTCCCCTGCAGGTACGACTATCGAGGCAGTCAGAGTACTGGAGAGAACCGGATTCAGAAGCTCTGTGATTGAAGCTATGAAAGCGTGCGCGGATATTGCAAAGAGAATGTAAAAAAGGTATACTGTAGAAGTACATGAATTGAGACGGCTCAGTTGTAAAAGTACAGCTGAGCTGTTTTTATTCCATTTGAAAGGACATGGAATGAGATATGCAGTGTGGTCTGACGTGGACATGGCTGCTGATCAGATACAGGAGAAAGGAGCAGGGAGGTAACAATGGAAGAGAAGAAGAAGCGGGTCAAGGACCGGATTGTATCTGCGGCCTGGGAACTGTTTTATGAAAAGGGATACGACGCGACGACGGTGGATGATATTATCCGTCTGTCAGACACGTCCAAGGGATCCTTTTACTATTATTTTGATGGGAAGGACGCTCTGTTGAATACTCTGTCGACAGTGCTGGATGATCTGTATCTGTCTTTGAAAGAGGAGATGGATCCGTATATGGACAGCTTTGAGAAGCTGATGTTTCTCAATTACAGATCTCACCTGTTTATGGAGCGGAGTATCAAGGTTGATCTGCTGGCGTCCCTGTATTCTACCCAGCTCATCTCGAAAGGAGAGAGAAGTCTTCTGGATCAGAATCGGGAGTACTATAAGCTGATTTCCTCCGTTATGGAAGAGGGCCAGAAGCGTGGGGAAATCAACCGGAGAAAAAGTGTCTCCGAACTTTTGAAATACTATTCTCTCTGCGAGCGGGCGCTTGTCACAGACTGGTGCTTGAACAAAGGCAGCTATTCCTTGGCAGAATACAGCAGGGAATATATGCCGATTATGATGGAGAGTTTCAAAGGAAAACAGCTATGATAAACAATATGGAAAGAAGAGAGGCATTGCGGGGGGCCTGCATCGCCGTGATCGGCGGGATTTTCTGGGGACTTGCAGGTGTGTTCGGGCAGTATCTTTTTGCGTACAAAGGTCTGAACGCAAGATGGCTTGTCAGTGTCCGTCTGGTGCTGGCGGGTCTGCTTCTGCTTACTACGGTGTATCTGAAACAAGGAAGAGAGATGTGGAAGATCTGGAAGGATAAAAAGGATGTATTCTGGCTGATTTTATTTGCCATCTTCGGGATGGCCGGATGCCAGCTTACCTATTATTCCTCTGTGGAATTATCTAATGCCGGAACTGCGACAGTGCTGCAATACACAGCTCCGGCTATTATTATGCTCTATACCGCCGTGCGGGCGAAAAAGATGCCACGTCTTATGGAAATAGGAGCCTTGGTACTGGCTCTGTTCGGAACTTTTGTTCTTGCAACCCACGGGGATCCAAACTCTCTTGCCATCTCCGAGGCGGCACTTGCTTGGGGGCTGACTTCTGCCGTTATGATGGCGGTCTACAACCTGCTTCCACTGCAACTGATGAAAAAGTATGGCACGTTCTGTGTGATCGGGTGGGGGATGTTGATTGGAGGTATCCTGATGTGCGTGTTTACGAAGCCGTGGCATGTGATTGGAACATGGGATTTCCAGGCAGTTGGCGCAATGGCCATGGTTGTGGTAGTCGGGACGGTTCTGTCTTTTTCCTTTTATATGGAGGGGGTCCGTATCATCGGAGCCACCAGGGCAAGTCTCTTTGCCTCTGTGGAACCGGTAACAGCGACGGCGGCTACTGTCCTGATGATGCATACTGCCTTTACGTTGCCGGACTTTTTTGGAATTCTCTGTATTATGGCAGCGGTTCTGATACTGTCAATTAAGAAATAGATGAACACCCCGGAGTTACCACTCTGGGGTGTTCGCCTGTCAATCGTGGATCAATGATACTCTTTAAACGGATTGCTCTATTCTATCTTTCAGGCAGGCGTTTACGGATCTGCGGTCCGACCAGGATAGCAAGTACGATTTTCAGCGCGTCGCCCGGGAGGTATGGAATCACGCCTGTAAAGAGTCCCTGTACAAAGGTCAGATTCATCTGAAATGTGAGCCATGCGGTTCCGAAGAGATAAGTAATCACGGAGCCAAGGATCATCCCTGCCAGAATGAATAAGATGCGATAACGGCCGGAAGCCTTATCCATGAAAATCCCGGCGATCACGATCAGGAACAGAAAGCCGGCCAGATAACCGCCTGTCGGGCCAATCAGCTTTCCGAGTCCGCCGGAAAATCCGGAGAATACCGGAAGACCGCAGATTCCAAGAAGCATGTATACGACATAGCTTAGGAACATCTGCTTCCATGGCAGAAGAAACAGTCCGAAATAGAGGACCAGGTTTGTCAGGGAAATCGGCACCGGACTTACCGGGATCGGAATGGACATCGGTGCCAGAATACAGAGTACGGCTGTCATTAGCGCTGTTGACACAAGGTAACGTGTTGAAACAGAAGCCTTTGTTGTTGTATTGTTCATCTCAAGTTCTCCTCTCTTGTTGTCTAGGTGATAGTATACCGTCTCAGGAAATAATTGTCAACCAAAAATAAAAACTAAGTTTACAATTAGAAACAAAGGTTTCCGAAGCCTTCCGTTGTCAATCCGCCCCTGCCTGTGGTATAGTGAAAGCACATTGTTAAAGGAGGAATCATATGAAATATCGGATTCTGTTGGTGGAAGATGATGAGACGATGGTGGATATCTTAAAGAGAAATCTGGAGAAGTGGGGATATCTTGTCCATGTGGCTGAGGATTTCCAGAACGTAATGCAAGAATTTCAGGACTTTGAGCCGCAGCTTGTTCTGATGGATATTTCCCTTCCTTTCTATAATGGGTATTATTGGTGTGGGGAGATCCGAAAGGTCAGCAAAGTGCCGGTGATTTTTTTGTCCTCCTCCGGGGACGACATGAACCTGGTGATGGCCATCAATCTGGGGGCGGATGATTTTGTGGCAAAGCCGTTTCGGATGGAAGTGCTGACGGCCAAGATCCAGGCGGTTCTCCGCAGGACGTATACCTTTGGAACAGTCAGTCCGTCCGTGCTGACCCACAAGGGACTCACCTTGAATCTGGACACTTCGGTGTTATCCTATGGGCAGGAAAAGCTGGAGCTTGGGAAAAATGAATTCGGAATTTTACGGACACTGATGGAACATCCGGGCAAAATTATTGAGCGAAGTGTGCTGATACGTAATCTCTGGGAGACGGAAAGCTTCATCGATGACAACACGCTGACCGTGAATGTCACCAGACTCCGGCGGAGGCTGGAGGATATCGGGCTCAAAAACTATATTCTCACCCGGAAAGGTATGGGATACTATGTGGAAGAATAACTATTTTGCAGCCTACATCCGGGCGAAGCGTGACATGGAAGTACTGTTTTTTGGTATTCTTGCGCTTGAGGCAGTGATCTATTCTCTCTATGGACTTCCGTGGGGACCGTCATTTTATACGATGATCCTTTCGGCGGCCCTGTTTTTTCTGATTTGGGGGCTGGGGTACGCTTCCTACCGGAAAAAATGTATCCGGCTTATACAGATGCAGGAGAAAGAGGAGATTGAAAGCAACTATTTTCCAAAGACAACCGACAAGATGGAACTACTCTATCAGGAGTTACTGAGAAAGCGTGAAAGGGCGTGGAGCATCCACCATGCCGTTGAGCAGGAGAAGAGAAAGCAGGAGGATGCCTACTATACGAAGTGGAGCCATCAGATCAAGACGCCGGTGTCGGTGTTAAGGCTTTTGCTTCAGGAGGAAGATCCGGACACGGAGACGATGCGTCACGAGCTGTTCCAGATCGAACAGTATATTGCAATGGCGCTGGATTATCAGAAACTGGAAAAGGGTGTGAAAGATCTGAGTCTGGGACATTTCCGGGCGGCGGATCTGGTGAAGCAGGCGATCCGCAACCTGTCGGAACTTTTTATTCATAAGAAGATTTCCATTCAGATCGGGGAAGATCTCGACTTTACGATCCTGACGGATGAAAAATGGTTCGTGTTCATGTTGGAGCAGATTCTCACTAATGCGGTCAAATATACGAAAAAAGGGTATGTATCCGTGTGCCGTCAGGGTGAGGGGGAGATTGTCATTATGGATACCGGGATTGGAATTTTACCGGAAGATCTGCCGCGGGTGTTTGAGTGGGGATACACCGGTTACAATGGAAGACTGGACAAACGGTCCACCGGAATCGGACTGTCCCTTGTGAAATCAGCGGCCGATCTTCTGGGACATCCGGTCAAGATTGAATCCGAGCCGGGAAAAGGGACAAAAGTGTGTATCGATACGAGGAGGCCGAAGCTGAATACAGGCTGACAGAAAGGAGAGCGAATGAAGAAGTTTACTGAGCAAAGAGTCTTGATTGGAAGAGCTGTGATCGGACTGATTGGGGTGCTATTTCTCATAGCTGGCATTTTTCAAGGAGAATTTCATACGACATGGAGTAAGGCAGTCCGAATCTGTTTGGAGTGTATCGGCATTGGATAAGAGGAAACTTCCGATGAAGCGGAGATGGATCCAGCTTGCCAGCGCTTTGATCTATAACGCGAATCTAAAAGGGTTTGGGGAGGCCGCTATTTATCAGGGGAAAACAAAGGGCGTCTGTGTTCCGGGCTTAAACTGCTATTCCTGTCCGGGGGCCATTGCCGCCTGTCCGCTTGGGACGCTGCAAAATGCACTGAGCAGTGCGCCAGTTCGTTTCCCATTTTATATTCTCGGCTTTTTGATTCTTTCCGGATTGTTCCTGGGGAGAATGATTTGCGGCTTTTTGTGTCCCTTTGGATTGATTCAGGAATTGCTTTACAAGATCCCGGTGCCAAAATACAGGAAAAACCGGATAACCCGGATACTTTCCTGGCTGAAATATGGAATTCTTGCTTTGTTTGTGATTTATATTCCACTGTATTTTGCCTTCCGGAACGGATTTCCACTGCCGTCATTTTGCAAATATATCTGTCCGGCGGGGACGCTGGAAGGTGGACTGACATTGGTTCTTGGCAATCCGTCTCTACGGGCGGCGGCAGGTGTGCTCTTTGACTGGAAAGTACTGGTGCTTTTGCTGTTTTTGGTAAGCACCTGTTTTGTTTATCGTAGTTTTTGTCGTTTTTTCTGTCCGCTCGGAGCAGTTTATTCGCTGTTCTCCCGGATTTCCATTCTGGGAATTGAGGTGGATGAGGGGAAGTGCACTCACTGTGGCCAGTGCGTGCGTCAGTGCCGCATGGATATGAAAGCGGTCGGAGATAGGGAATGTATTCAGTGTGGAGAATGTAAACAGGTCTGCCATGTTGGAGCGATTGAATGGAAACACAGGAAATGGAGGAGGTTCTGATGAGAAAAAAAAGAATGGGAATGTTACTTTGTATGATATTAATGGTAGCAGCGCTTTCTGCCTGTGCGGGGAAAACGGATGACAAGAAGCAGGGTACAAAAACAGCCGGCACGAAAAAGGACGAAAGCAAAGAGGAGCGGACAGCAAAGGGGGAATCGGAGAAAGGGATGACAGCTCCGGACTTTGAGGTGACGCTTCTGAGCGGCAAGACTGTCAAACTGTCTGATTACAGGGGGAAAAGGGTCCTTTTGAATTTCTGGGCGACCTGGTGCGGCCCGTGCGTTCAGGAAATGCCGGCATTTCAGCGGCTGAGCGAGGACTATCCTGATGATGTGGTAATCCTGGCGGTCAACTGCGGGGAGAGCAAAGAAGAGGTCGAAAACTTTGTACAGAAGAATGGTTATACATTCCCGATTGCGCTGGATGAAAATTTGGAGGCGTCTAATTTGTATCCGGCAACATCCATTCCGTTGACTCTCATTGTGGATGAAGAAGGAGACATCGTCTATTCCTCCTATGGAGCCAGCGACGCAGATGCGATGTACGCGCACTATAAAGAAGAACTGGGACTGTGACAATCTTACACCGACGTAAGAATACGAAGAGAAAGTGTAAGCCGAATCGATGGCGGACACTTTCTTTTTTCTGTACAATAAAGGCAGAACAAAAAGAAAGGGAGTCGATGATTATGGCATTATTGGAAGTCAGACATCTGAAAAAAACATATACAAACCGGTTTGGAACAAACCAGGTGGAGGCGTTGAAGGATGTGACCTTTTCGATGGAAGAAGGAGAGTATACGGCAGTGATGGGAGAATCCGGATCCGGAAAGACGACACTTCTGAACCTGCTGGCGTCGTTTGACCGGCCGACTTCGGGTGATATTATCCTGAACGGCCTCCCATTCCGGAAGATCCAGGACAAGGATCTGGCAGTCTATCGGAGGAAGAACCTCGGGTTTGTATTCCAGGATTTCAATCTGTTGGATACGCTCTCAGTCAGGGACAACATTTTTCTCCCTCTCGTGCTTGCCGGGGAAAAGACAGAAGAAATGAAAAAACGGCTGTCACCTCTTGTCAAGGTGCTTCGGATCTCCGATCTGCTGGACAAATTTCCGTACGAAATTTCCGGGGGTCAAAAACAACGGACGGCGATCGCAAGAGCACTTATTACAGAGCCCAAGCTCATTCTGGCGGATGAACCGACCGGGGCTTTGGATTCCAGGGCCTCCCATGAATTGTTGCATATGTTTGAGCAGATCAATCAGGCGGGGCAGACAATCCTTATGGTGACTCACAGTACGACGGCCGCAAGTCATGCCAAGAGAGTACTGTTTATCAAGGACGGTACCGTGTATCATCAGATTTACCGGGGAGATAAAAGCAGGGATGAGATGTTCCGGAAGATCTCCGAGACTCTGACTGTGATGGCGTCAGGAGGGAAAGAGTATGCATAATGCTTTGTATTTTACACTGGCAAAGTCGAATCTCAAAAAGAACCGGGCAATCTACCTGCCTTATCTGCTGGCAAATGTACTGATTGTCAGTATGTACTATATCCTGACGAGTATCCGTTCTATGATGCAGACTTACGAGACGACACAGGGCTCCAATACGGATCTGATGCTTCGGTTCTGCACGGTGGTTGCCGTTATCATGGCCTTCATCATCCTGTTCTATGTCAATAGTTTTGTGATTCGGCAGAGGAAGAAAGAGATCGGGTTATACTGCGTCCTTGGGATGGAGAAGCGCCATCTCTCCGTGATGATGCTATGGGAAGTGGTATTGACCTCTCTTGGGGGAATTGTGGGCGGAATCGTTTCAGGCGCCCTGTTCAGCCAGCTTGCGTTTCTCGTCTTTTTAGCGCTTCTTAGAATCCCGTCGGATTTGCGGTTTGAGATTCCACTGGGTGCGGTAGGAAACACATGTGCAGTATTTGGCGTCTTATACCTGCTCGTCCTTTGCTACAATCTGCTCTCGATCCTGCGAACTAGTCCGATTTCCTTTTTGCAGGGCGCGAAAGAGGGAGAGAGGGAACCGAAAGTGAAAAAGATTCCTGCGGTGCTTGGCGTGATCTTTCTGGCAACAGGGTATGGCCTCGCACTGTTTGCAGATGGCATTTACGAGACAATCAAAGTGTTCCTTCCTGCGGTGCTGCTGGTGATTTTCGCCACATATTTCCTCTTTTTGGCGGGCAGTATCGCTTTGTTGAAATGGATGAAACGGCGGGAGCGGTTTTACTACCGTCCGAAAAATTTCATTACCGTATCCGGGATGCTTTACCGGATGAAGCAAAATGCGGCAGGGCTTGCGACGATCTGTATTTTGTCCACCGCCGTGATTGTGTCGGTCTCCACCAGCTTCAGTCTGTACCTGGGGGAAGAGGACATCCTGAAACTGCAGTTTCCGAGAGATTATCATGCAAGTTGTATACTCGAAAAGGGCGAGGAAGAGACGGCGGATCTTCAGGCGGGAATTGAGCATCAGGCAAAGGAGAACGGCGTCGCCATGAGAGACGATTTTGGTTATAAACAACTCTGGATGGCAGGACTTGCTGCGGGAGAACCAGGAGAATTTACCCTCTCCGACGGGGAGCAGATTTCTCCGGAAAATCTGTATATTTTTGCTTTTTTGACCGAGGATGACTATAACAAAAATACCGGAGCAGACCTGAATCTTGGGGACGATGAGGTGGCTGTCTATGAAAAAGAGGAAGAAAGCGTGGGGCAGTCGCTGAAGCTGGATGAACTGAGCTGGAAAGTCAAATCCAAAGTCGAGGATCCCGGAGTCTGGAATCAGGCACTTTATCTGACAGAGACACATTACATGGCGGTCATTGTACCGGATATGTCGGCTCTGCAGGAGATCCGGGATGTATACAACGAGAAGTATGCAGGAACACAGACAGGCTACCGGGTCATCACCTACGAATATTATTATAATATAGAAGGAACGAGGAGTCAGAAAGCAGATTTCATAGAGACTCTCCGAGATACATTGATCCAATACGTTGAACATCCGATGGCAGTGGGAAATGTAGAGCTGTCAAGGACGGACTACTATGAGCGGTTCGGCTCCTTCCTCTTTATCGGACTGTTTTTGTCCATCCTCTTCTTGCTGGCGGTATCTCTGATTATCTATTATAAACAGATCACAGAGGGTCTCGACGACAGAGAGCGGTTCCAGATTATGAAGAAAGTCGGAATGACGGACGACGAAATCCGTTCTACCATCCGGCGGCAGATCCTCCAGGTATTCTTCTTGCCCCTGGCAATGGCGGCTCTGCACACCGCGGCGTCCTTCCCGGCACTGGTAGACCTGATGCGGGCAATGAACCTCATCAATCAAGAGATTTTCGTACGGTGTACCATCGGCGTTGTACTTACCTTTGCGGTCGTGTACTTTATTATTTATACAATCACATCGCATACTTACTACAAAAAGGTGCAGCAAAATGAATAAAAAGAAAAGGGCTGATGCAGAATGTGCGTCAGCCCTTTCCAATGGTGCTGTAAAAAATACCAATTCCACTTATTATCAGGGCGAACTGCCCAAATATTTGACATTATGACATATTATTTGGTCATTCTGCCATTCAAGCTTTCTTTTCCAAACAGTATAATTACAGACGAAGAAGAGAAGTACTATTTGTTTTCAGAAAAACCGGTTTTATGTTTTCGATATGCAGACGGAGAATATCCGGTCGCATTGCGGAACATTTTTGAAAATGCAAGAGAATCTTCATATCCCACAGCATGGGCAATATCTTTGATAAAAATATCGGTGGAACCGAGCAGCTCCTTTGCCTGCTGGAGCCGGTAGTTCAAAAGATATTTTTGTGGAGACATGCGCAGCTTTTTATTAAAAATATAAAAAAGGTATGATCGTGTGATGCCAATATAGTCGGCGATATCCTGAATATGGATATTTTTGCCGTAATGAAAGTGGATATACTGTATTGCATGCTCAAAATAGGTTTCAGGCAGGTAATCATGGTGATCCTTCGTATAATCTGAGGACATCTGATAGGAGTCTGTCAGTAAGGAAAAGAGGGAAAAGAGCAGACTGACGCGTTTCAGCTCATTGGTAATGGTCAGTTGGTGTGTTTTTAACATTTCCCGGATGATAGATACATATATCTCCGGATCTTTAACACAGTCGCGGATATATGGGCAATCCCCAAAGCCGGCCTGTTGTATGTACTGTGCCGATTTATTCCCTTGGAAACTGATGAAGGCATAGGTCCAGGGATTCTGGGAGTCTGGGTAGTAGCGTGATACTGTATCAGGGGGGATGAGAAAAATCTGGCCTTGTTTCAGATGATGGATCTGATGGTTGATTTCAAAATATCCGCTTCCCTCCAGAATAAAATGCATATGGTACTGCGGACGCTTTTTCGGACCCCATACATAACCAGGTGAAGGCTGGTGGATACCGCATCTTGTCAGATAGAGATCGTTTGTTTGATGTTCAATCTGGTCGAGACATTGAAAATCCACACGGTCATAGTATACGTTTGTTTCCATAGCAATGAGTCCCTCCTTTGAAAGTGCAGCTCAAAGTTGAATATAGCATATAAAGATTTGATAGAAAAGTCAAGGCAAGGAGAGAAAAATGAGGATAACAAGTAATATAAAAGCAAATATAAGACAGACATTAAGGGACCTTCCGGATGGCAGACAGGTATATGACATCATATTGGATCAGATTCCATCCCAGGAGGATGAGATCACCATTACTTGTGAATGGGATTTCCCGATCTGTAACATTGCGGGAAGATGGCATCCAAATTGCAGATATGACAGAACGCTGAAAGCGGACTGGGCACATGGGGAAATTTCTATGAGTTCTGTGTCAGCGCCGTTGAATGTATTTTTCAGTACTGACGGGCGAAATATTAAGACCATAGCTGTCTCAGAAGCAGAGAAAAAAGTCAATATGAATGTGGGAGTCCATGAGGAAAATGGAACGATGAAATGTCGTGTGAAAGTTTTTGCCGGAGCGGTAGAAACGCCGGCATACAAAGTCAGGATTCTTCTGGATGACCGGGACGTCCGGTATGAGCAGGCGATTGGGGATGCGGTAGACTGGTGGGAAACAGACTGTGGATTTCGTCCGGCATTTGTACCGGATGAGGCCAGAGATCCGATGTATTCTTTCTGGTATTCCTATCATCAGGAGTTCACGGAAGAAGACGTCGAAGCAGAGTGCCGGCGTGCGGCCGAGCTTGGATTTCGGACTGTGATCGTGGACGATGGATGGCAGACGGACGATACGAACCGGGGCTACGGATATTGCGGGGACTGGGAGGTCACTGAAAAGAAAATCAAAAATATGAAAGATCACGTAGATCGTATTCACAAGCTGGGGATGAGATACCTGCTGTGGTTCAGCGTACCTTATGTCGGAATGTATTCCAAAGTATGGAATCTGTTTCATAATAAACTGATTGCAGTGGATGAAGAGCAAAAGACGGGAATTCTGGATATCCGCTATCCGGAAGTGAGGTCGTATTTGAAAACTATCTATGTAAATGCCGTAAAGGACTGGGGACTGGACGGCTTGAAACTGGATTTTATCGATGAATTTTATGAGAGAGCAGATACCCCGAAAGTGAATGAAGATATGGACTGTATCTGCTTGCAGGCAGCCCTTGATAGACTTCTTGGGGAGACGATGGCAGAGTTAAAACAGATAAAACCGGACATCCTTATCGAATTCCGACAGCGGTATATCGGGCCGTTTATCAGGAGATATGGCAACATGTTAAGGGTCTGTGATTGTCCGGAATCGGGGCTTGCCAATAGGGTAGGAAGTATCGATCTGCGGCTGATGAACAGATATACGGCGGTACACTCTGACCCAATCGTCTGGAACGAAAGAGAGACACCGGAGACAGCGGCTCTTCAGATCATCGATACGCTTTTTTCAACGATGCAGTTTTCGGTGAAAATGGAATACCTGACAGCAGAACACCGCAATATGGTGGAGAATTACATGGATCTGATGAGGAGATATCGAAGACTGCTTCAAACGGGCCCGATTAAAGCAGAAGAGCCGCAGAATCTCTATCCGCAGGTCAGTGTCAGAGACAACGATACGGAGATTACAGCAGTATACTCAGCGGGAAGAGTCGTTACTATCGGAAAACAGCAGAAAGAAACCATCATTATCAATGGTACAAAGGCAACAGAAATCTATATCAAAGCAGAAAACGAAACTCCTGCCAAAGTGATTCAAAAAGATTGTTATGGGGAGATTGTGGAAGAAAAGGACGTGATTCTTGCTGGAATTACAGAGCTTCCTTGCACGGCGGCGGGACGATTGGAAATTATCAAACAAATGTGAAAGGTGGAGGTCAGTATGAAAAAGAGAATGAGAAGACTTGCGGCAGTTGGTCTGGTAACTGTAATGACAGGTTCCATGCTGCTTGGATGCGGAGGAGAAAAGGAGAAGGAAGATGGAAAGACAAGTGATGGAAAAGTCCAGCTCCGTTTCGCAACCTGGGATGACGCAACCGCATTGGACAGCCAGCAGGAATGTGTCGATAAATTTAATGAGAGCCAGGATAAGATTGAAGTTGTACTGGAAGGATGGGGATCTGATTTTGATACAAAGATGACGGCCAGCATGGGAGCGAAAGACGCTCCGGACGTGATGTACATGTGGGATTATCCAACCTATTCAGAAAGTCTGGAACCACTAGACGAGCGGATTGAGGCTGAGGGAGAAGAATACAAGAATAATTTCTTTGAGGCACTCTGGCCGTACAATTCCAATGACGGGAAGATTTACGGTGTTCCGGTCAGTGTCGTAACATCTTGCCTGTATTATAATAAAGATTTATTTGACCAGGCCGGAGTGGAATACCCGTCAGATGACTGGACCTGGGAGGATGTGGAAAAAGCGTCAAAAGAAATTCAGTCCAAGATCGACGGTGTCAATGGATTTACCTTTCCGATTGGCACGCTGCCTTATACATTGGAAATGTACTTATGGAGCAATGGAACTGCGTTTGTGGATGAGGACGGTAAACTGGATGGTAATATCAACAGTAAGAAATCCATTGAAGTGTTTGAAAAGTTCCAGGATATGGAAAAAGACGGCGTGCTGTATGCGTCCGAAGAAAGCGGACAAAGCGAAATGCTGGGCGGCAAGACGGCAATGTATGTCGATGGAACATGGCCGATCAAGCAGTTTGAAGAAGAAGGACTCAATTATGGTATCGCACAGATTCCGAAATTTGAAGGGACCGAACATTCCATCAGTGTCATCAATACGTCTGGTATCGCAATTTCCAAAACCAGTAAACACAAAGATGAGGCATGGGAATTCCTGAAATACTGGACAGGAGAAGAGATGAATAAGTACCGGATCGAAACGGAACTCCCGGCATTAAAATCGGTAGTAGAGTCTGAAAATCTTAGAGAAAATCCAAACTGTGCTCCATTCTATACAGCGCTTGATAACTGTGCAGGCTATGCACCGGCAAGTTTCATTGCGGACGGCTGGACCGAGATTGACGCCGATGTACAGCTTGCATTTGAAAGTATCATCAATCCAAGCAGTTTAGCGGATCCGAAAGAAGCTTTGAACGAGGTTGTAGCAAACCACGAATAGTTGCCGTAGATCAGCGATCGATATCGATTGTGCAAGAGAAAGAGGGGGATCTTCCCCCTCTAAATCATAAGGAGAGAGTTACATGAAAAAATGGAAGACCATAACGCCCTATCTGTTTATCACACCGTGGATTATCGGATTCCTTGTTTTTACACTTGGACCACTGATCTTTTCTCTGTGCATCAGCATGTTTGACTGGCCGGTAGTCGGGGAGAGAACTTTTGTAGGGCTTGGAAATTATATAAAAATGTTTACTGAGGACAAGCAGGTGCTGAAATCTCTGGTGATCAGCATTAAATACGCGGCAATTTTTGTACCGCTTAATATCTGTATTGCTCTGTTCCTTGCGATGCTGATCAGCCAGCCGTTGAAAGGGATCAAAATATATCGGACGATATTCTATATTCCGGCTGTAGTCTCCGGTGTTGCGACATCCGTAATCTGGAGCTGGGTGCTAAACGGTGATTATGGTGTTTTGAACTATCTTTTGTCTTTCATCGGCATTGAAGGACCAAAATGGCTTGTAGACCCTTCGTGGGCGATTCTGGCGGTCGTTATCGTTAGCGCTTTCGGAGTCGGGACTATGATGCTTGTATTCTATACGAATATTAAGGGGATACCGGCAGATCTTTATGAAGCTGCGTCTCTTGACGGAGCCGGACCGGCACGGCAGTTTTTTAGTATCACTCTGCCGATTATCACGCCGACATTATTGTTTAACCTGATTACCTCGATTATCAGTTCTTTCCAGCAGGTTACGCTTGTCATGCTTCTGACTGCGGGCGGACCGATGAAGTCTACCTATTTTTACGGACTGATGACTTACGAGAATGCGTTTCGCCATCACAAACTTGGGTATGCCAGCGCCAACGCCTGGGTGATGTTTGTCATTATTCTGTGCCTGACGGCATTGGTTTTCAAATCCTCTTCTATGTGGGTATTCTATGAAAGTGAAGTCGGCGGTTCTAATAATAAGAAGAAAAGGAGGAAAAAGTAATGAGAATGTCTAAAAAAACGAAGGTAATTCTGTATGTGATCCTGACATTACTTGCGGTTTACTTTTTGTTTCCTTTTGTATATATGTTTTTCTCCACATTTAAAACAGAATCAGAGGCGGTAGCATTTCCACCGAAATTCCTTCCTGACATCTGGAATTGGCAGAATTATGTGGACGCATGGAATGCCCAGCCGTTTGCGACATTTCTGAAAAATTCCGTGACAGTTACCGTACTGTCGGCGCTGGGATCCATGGTATCGGCTGCACTTGTAGCCTACGGGTTTGCAAGATTTCAATTCCGGGGAAAGAATGTACTGTTCATGTTGCTGCTTTCTACTATGATGATTCCGTGGGATGTTACGATGATCCCACAGTATATGGAGTTCAACGCATTTGGATGGCTGAATACTTTAAAGCCACTGATTATTCCGTCCTGGTTCGGATCAGCATATTATATCTTCCTGATGCGCCAGTTCTTGATGGGCGTGCCGAAAGATTTTGAGGAGGCGGCCCGGATCGATGGGGCAAACTCATTCCAGATCTTTTACAAAATTTATGTGCCGATTATGAAGCCGTCCCTGATTCTCGTCGGTGTACTGAATATGCTGTCTGCATGGAACGATTATCTGGGACCATTGATTTTCCTGCAGGAAAGATCCAAGTATACACTGGCTCTAGGACTGGCTTCGTTCAAGGGGGTTTACTCTGAATCCATTGTTCCGATGCTGTGTATCACAGTGATTATGATCCTACCACCGATTTTGATTTTCTTATTTGCGCAGCGGTATATTATAGAAGGAACCGGAGGGGCGATCAAATAACACGGAAAGGGAATCTTTTGCTATGAAAAGATTCTCTTTTTTGGTAAAATATAAGAAAAGTACATGGAAAAAGGAGACGAATATGGCGATTAGATTTCATCAGACTTCAAAAGAATTTCATCTTTATAATGAAAAGATCAGTTATATCATTAAAATTCTGGAAAACGGGCAGTTAGGGCATGTCTATTATGGCAAGCGCATCACAGATCGGGAGGATTTCGGGTATCTTGTCGAGTATGTGTCCAGAGATATGGCTCCGTATCCATTTGAGGGCAGGAGCAATTTTTCTCTGGAACATTTAAAACAGGAGTATCCCGCCTTTGGCTCCGGGGATACGAGGTATCCGGCTTTTGAACTGGAGAGTGGGGACGGCAGCAGGGTAGTGGATTTCAAATATCAGTCCCATGAGATCTATGCCGGGAAGAAAGGGATTGAGGGTCTGCCATCAGTCTATGTGGAGAATGAAAATGAGGCGGATACTTTGGAGGTTGTGTTGGAGGATGCTTTTTTAAAAACACGTATCATACTGTCATATAGCATCTTTTCGGACCGTCCGGTGATTACCAGACATGCGAAGTTTGCATGTGAGAAAGAAGATGGCATCACTCTTCTGAACTGTATGAGCGGTTGTCTCGATTTGCCGGATATGGAGTACGAGATGGTGGAGCTGGCGGGAGCGTGGGGCAGAGAACGGTATCCGCAGACCAGAAAGCTTGGCTACGGTACACAGGCCGTGTACAGTATGCGGGGGTGCAGCAGCCACCAGTTCAATCCGTTTCTTATGTTAAAGCGGTCAAATACCGATGAGCACCAGGGAGAGGCGATCGGATGCAGTCTGATCTACAGCGGTGATTTTCTCGCCCAGGTGGAGGTGGACAACTTCGATGTGACACGGGTTGTGATGGGAATCCACCCGAATGAATTTCGTTGGGAGATGGCAAAGGGTGAATCCTTCCAGACCCCGGAGATGGTGATGGTCTACTCGGACAGGGGGATGAACCAGATGAGCCGGACGTTCCACGATCTGTACCGGACCCGGCTTGCGAGAGGCGTATGGAGGGACAAGGCAAGGCCGATCCTCATCAATAACTGGGAGGCGACCTATTTTGATTTTAACGAAGAAAAGATTTTGCGGATTGCCGAAAAAGCAAAGGAGATTGGCGTGGAGCTCTTCGTCCTGGACGACGGATGGTTTGGAAAGCGCAATAAGGATAACGCTTCCCTGGGTGACTGGTACCCGAATCTTAACAAGCTGCCGGGAGGTATTACCGGGCTTGCCAGAAAGATTGAGGAGATGGGGATGAAATTCGGGCTCTGGTTTGAACCGGAGATGACGAATAAGGACAGTGCTCTCTTCCGGGCGCATCCAGATTGGCTGCTGGCAGACATTCGCCGGAATTATTGCCACAGCAGGAACCAATACGTGCTTGATTTCTCCAAATCGGAGGTGGTGGATTACATTTACGGACAGATGAGAAAAATCTTAACGGAGGCTCCGGTTTCCTATATCAAGTGGGATATGAACCGGGCGTTCTCAGAAGTCTTTTCCAATGGAAACGATAGAACGTACCAGGGGAAGGTACGGCATAACTATATTCTTGGGGTGTACAGTCTTTACGAGCGGCTGATTCAGGAATTCCCGGACGTGCTCTTTGAGTCCTGTGCAAGCGGCGGAGCCCGCTTTGATCCGGGAATGCTCTACTATGCTCCGCAGGCATGGACTTCGGATGATACGGATGCGGTAGAGCGGATTAAAATCCAGTACGGTACATCTTACGTCTATCCCCTGTCCAGTATGGGAAGCCATGTGTCCGCGTCACCGAACCACCAGATTTTCCGCAGCACGTCTCTGGAGACGAGAGGAAATGTGGCGTACTTTGGAACTTTTGGTTATGAACTGGATATCACGAAGCTTACGGAGAAAGAACTGGAACAGATGAAGGAGCAGATCACATTTATGAAACAGCACCGGGATCTCATCCAGAAAGGAGAATTTTACCGCCTCGAAAGTCCGTTTAAGGGTAATCAGGCGGCCTGGGAGGTGGTCGCAAAGGATGGAAGCGAAGGACTGATGGCGTATTTTCGGGTACGGCAGCCGATCCAGGGTAAGCTGGAACGCATCTATTTCAGTGGTCTGGAAGAGACAAAAGCTTATGAAGTGCGGGAATGTTTCGGGGAGAAGACAGATTTCGGCGTTCATTATGGGGACGAGCTCATGTATGTGGGATTTAGCGTTTCAGACTGCTCCAGCGGGCTTGTGGGAGTAGCAAGAACGGGACAGGGAGACGGATACTCCAGACTCTTCCATTTCCGGAAAGTAAACTAAGTAAAAAAGAGAAAAAGCAGACCGTAAGAAACGGTTTGCTTTTTTTGGCGTAAGAAACTATAATAATACAGGAACAATTTTGAAAGAAAGGGGAAAGATGATGCTGAAAGGAAAGACAGTGGTTCTTGCTGTGACAGGTAGTATCGCGGCCTACAAGATCGCGTCGCTTGCGAGCACTCTGAAAAAGCTGGAGGCGGACGTCCATGTACTGATGACTGAGAATGCGGAGAATTTCATTCATCCTATTACGTTTGAGACTCTCACCGGCAATAAGTGTCTGATTGATACATTTGACCGGAATTTTCAGTACAGTGTGGAGCACGTGTCCCTTGCTAAGCTTGCGGACGTGGTGATGATCGCACCGGCCAGTGCTAATGTGATCGGAAAGGTCGCAAATGGCATTGCAGACGATATGCTCACGACGACGGTGATGGCCTGCCGATGCAAGAAAATCGTCGTCCCGGCCATGAACACGAATATGTTTGTCAATCCGATCGTTCAGGACAATCTGGACAAGCTTCGCCACTTCGGCTACGAGGTGGTAGATCCTGTCACCGGATATCTGGCGTGCGGGGATACGGGCCAGGGCAAGATGCCGGAGCCAAAGCTTCTTCTGGAGTATATTTTAAAAGAGATCCAGTATGAAAAGGATCTTGCCGGGAAGCGAGTACTGGTCACGGCAGGGCCGACTCAGGAGGCCATTGATCCGGTGCGGTTTCTTACGAACTATTCCACGGGTAAGATGGGCTATGCGCTGGCTACAGTCTGCATGAGGCGGGGAGCCGACGTGACTTTAGTCACAGGACCGACCCAGACAGAGAAGCCAAAGTTCGTCCGGATGATTCCGGTTCGTACGGCAAAGCAGATGTTTGATGCTGTGACAGAATATGCCGGTGATCAGGACATCATTATCAAAGCCGCTGCTGTGGCGGACTACCGCCCGAAGTACCAAAGTGATGAGAAGGTAAAGAAACAGGACGGAGAGCTTGCTATCGAGATGGAGCGTACTGATGATATCCTGCAATACCTTGGCGACCACAAAAAAGAGGGGCAGTACCTCTGCGGATTTTCCATGGAGACAGAGCAGATGATGGAAAACTCCCGCAAAAAGCTGAAGAAGAAACATCTGGATATGATCGTGGCAAACAATCTGAAAGTAGAGGGCGCCGGATTCGGCGGCGACACCAATGTCGTCACGATGATTACGGACGATGCGGAGATTTCACTCGGAAAGATGACAAAGGAGGAGACAGCCGCACATATCATCAGCCAGATTTTAAAGGAACAAGAGAAACGAAAATAGGGAAACAGAACATGATTTCTGTGCCGTAACGTATTGTATCTCGTAAGAGAATGATAACAAGGAGGCAATCATTATGTATCAGACAGGAAAAAGCAATAGTAGAAACAGCGCACTCAGCGTAAGGAGCATGACCCAGGTGGCATTATTCGGAGCAATCATTGTGCTTTTGGCATTTACCCCTTTTCTCGGATATATTCCGCTTGGATTTACAAGGGCAACCATCATCCACATCCCGGTCATCATCGGATCTCTTCTGATGGGACCGAAAAAGGGAGCGGTACTTGGACTTGTCTTTGGAGCGACCAGCTTTATAAATAACACGATGAATCCGACCGTGACGTCCTTTGTATTCACCCCGTTTTACAGCCTGGGAGAGTTCAGCGGAGGAATCGGAAGCCTTGTGATCTGCTTCATTCCGCGGATACTGGTCGGTGTTGTGCCACACTATGTGTATAAGGGCGTCCGGTCCTTATCCAAAAATGAAAAAGTTTCGTCAGCAGGATTGATTCTGGCTGGGATGTCGGGAGCCCTTGTCAATACCCTGCTTGTGATGAATCTGATCTTCGTGTTTTTCCGTGACGCCTATGCGCAGGCAAACGGGGTCGCAGTCAATGCGGTGTACGCATTTATTCTCTCCGTCATCGGGACGAACGGAATTCCGGAAGCCATAGTGGCGGCAGTATTTACACTTTGTATCGGAAAGATTTTGATGAGGAAAAATATCAGAGACAGACTGGGAGTTTAAAGTATGATTTTAGCGATTGATATAGGAAATACCAATATTGTGATCGGATGCATGGAGGGAGACAAATGCAGTTTTATCGAGCGGCTCTCCACAGTCCGCACGAAGACGGAACTGGAGTACGCCATTGACATAAAAAATGTCCTTGATATCTACCAGGTTGATCCGGCAGCTCTCCAGGGCGGGATCATATCGTCTGTTGTGCCCCAGATTACAAAGATTTTCCAGCTTGCGGCAGAAAAGATCCTGAAAAAGGAGATTCTGATCGTTGGGGCGGGTATCAAGACCGGACTGAATATCCGCATGGATAATCCGGCTTCTTTAGGCGGCGATCTGGTGGTGAACGCAGTGGCAGGAATCAAGGAGTACGAGGCGCCGATGCTGATCTTTGACCTCGGTACGGCGACGACAGTCAGTGTCATCGATAAGGACCGCCGCTATCAGGGCGGCATGATCTATCCGGGTGTAGGGGTCTCCCTGGATTCTCTGACCGCAAGGGCGGCGCAGCTCTCCGGTATCAGTCTGGAGGCGCCGGAGCATCTGATTGGAAAGAATACGATAGAATGTATGAAAAGCGGTGTGATTTACAGCAGCGCAGCGGCCATTGACGGTATTATCGACCGGATGAAGGAGGAGCTTGGGGGCAAGGCGACGGTCATCGCCACCGGAGGTCTTGCAAAGAAAATCGTTCCGCATTGCAGGCGAGATGTGATTCTGGACGACGATTTGTTGTTAAAAGGACTTTCGATTTTATATTATAAGAATAAAAAATAAGGTTCCACCAAAATCCGGCGGAGTATAAAGGAGAGTACCAAAGAGGGGGATGCAGATCATTGAAAAAGAACAAGTACGAAATTGATATGTGTAACGGGACGATCATGGACAAGCTGATTTCATTTTCCTTCCCACTGATGTTGACAAGTATTTTGCAGTTGATGTTCAATGCTGTGGATATTATTGTTGTGGGGAGGTTCAGTGGAAGCCAGTCTCTGGCGGCAGTGGGTTCTACGACGGCCCTCATCAATATTTTTACGAATCTGTTTATCGGCATTTCCCTTGGAGCCAACGTGCTTGCGGCCCGCTACTATGCGGCCGGAAGAGACAAGGAGATGTCAGAGGCCGTCCATACGGCGATCTTTCTGGCGCTGATCAGTGGTCTTATCATGGCTGTGGTAGGCATCGGCGCCTCCCGGTTTGCATTGACGCTGATGGGAACGCCGGACGACGTGATCGATCTGTCCGTCCTCTATATGCGGATTTACTTCATGGGGATGCCATTTTTCATGCTGTATAATTACGGGGCGGCAATTTTACGGGCGGTGGGAGATACGAAGCGCCCACTGTTTTATCTGATTGCGGCAGGACTTGCCAATGTCATACTGGATCTGCTTCTTGTCATTGTGATCCCCCTGAATGTGGCAGGAGTGGCGGTAGGAACAGTGGCATCTCAGATGGTGTCCTGTATTCTGGTGCTTCGATGTCTGTACCGGACAGAGGGAAGCTATCAGCTCCGCTTCTCCAGACTGACCATCAAATCGGAGCATTTAAAAATGATCTTTCAGGTGGGAGTTCCGGCGGGCATCCAGAGTACGGTTATCAACTTTTCCAATGCGCTGCTGCAGTCCTCGGTCAATTCTTTTGGATCGACGGCTATGGCGGGCTATACGGCAGCCAATAATATTATCGGATTCTTGTACTCTGCAGTCAATGCGGTTACTCAGGCGTGCATGAGCTTTACGAGCCAGAACTACAGTGTCGGTAAGCCAAAGCGGATGGATCGGGTGCTTGTGAACTGTATTATCCTGACGGTCAGCGTCTCGGCGGCTATGGGAATCGGAGCCTATGCTTTTGGAGGGCAGCTTTTGAAGATTTATACCTCGGAGGCTGACGTGATCCGGTGCGGCTTGGAAGTGCTTTCCATCACCACGGTGCCGTATTTTCTTTGCGGGATTATGGATCTTTTCCCTGGAGCTATGCGGGGAATGGGGCACTCCGGAGTACCGATGATCCTTTCCGTGATTGGAACGGTAGGAACGAGAATCGTATGGGTTTATCTGTTATTTCCGCACCACAGATCCCTGTATTTTCTGTTTATTTCCTATCCGGCGTCCTGGATTCTTACGATCATCATGCAAGCAGTCTGCTTTTATTTTGTGCGGAAACAGTGCAGAATGGAGATGCATATTCTTGGCGGCGAGTAAGAGAAAGGGCTGATACGAAAACAGATACATAGGAAGTATAAAAAAGCTCCTTTCGGGATGATGGCTTTTTGCCAGTCTCTCGAAGAGGAGCTTTTATTATGAGATCTTAGAAAGGATCTGTAGTGGTCTTGATATTGTTCCCATATTTTCGGAAGATGTACCGAAGCATCAGAATCGCGCAGACGCCAAGAATCAACTCGGCTGTAAACTGTGCATAAGCGAGTCCGTAAAGTGGGAAGATGGCGTTTAAAATCAGCAGCGCCGGGATTTCCAGCACGAGTTTGCGCATCACTGCGAAAAGCAGAGCATATTTTCCGAATCCAAGGGACTGGAACACACCGACTGTCAGAAAGTCCAGACTGAGGAAAGCCAGTCCAAGACTGAAGCCCCGTAGAAATCTGCTTCCGTAAGCGATGATGGATTCATTTTTCATAAACAGGCTGATCAGTTCACCTGAACCGATATAGTAAAGCAAGGTGACGACAGCCAGGGCCGGGACAACCAGCTTAATAGCAAAGAGAATCGACGCTTTCATGCGTTTTCGATCCCCGGAGGCAAAATTGTAGCTGACTAACGGCATGATCCCCTGAGAGAATCCCATGGACACCTGCATTGGCACCATGTAGATTTTGTAGGAGATTCCCATAGCAGCTACTGCGTCGGCGCCGTACGCGGAGGTGAAATTGTTGAGAATTGTCATCCCGGTTACGTTGAGCAAATTCTGGATGGAGGCTGGTATGCCAACGCCGCATACTTCCATGACAATCTCCTTTTTGATCCGGAATTTCCGCGGATTGATACAGACAAACGTATTTCCACGTTTCACATATAGGAGGACGAAGAAATACAGACAGGCAACACAGTTGGATAAAAAAGTAGCGCATCCGGCGCCCGCAGCCCCCATACCAAGTCCCCACGGCATAATGAAAATCGGATCCAGAATCATATTCAGGAAACAGCCGCTCATCGTTCCAATGCTGGCGTGCAGAGCAGCTCCTTCCGAGCGGACAAGGTACGCCATCACGACATTTAAGATAGCCGGTGCAGCTCCAAGGAAAACGGTCCAGAAGAGATAGCCCTGCGTGGCGCTCCTGGTTGTGGCGTCCGCACCGATCAGGGACAGGAGCGGATTCTGCAGCAAACAGCACAATATTCCGAAGAGTACACCGCAGATGAGCGAACAGTAAAATCCAAAAGCAGAGCTTAACGATACAACCTCGTAGTCTTTCCGGCCAAGAGCGCGGCTCATCATGCTGGACGTACCGACGCCGAAAAGATTATTGACGGCGTTGAAAGCAAGCAGAACCGGGGCAGCAAGAGAGACTGCTGCGTTTTCCACCGGCTGATTCAGCATTCCCACAAAATAGGTGTCCGCCATGTTGTAGAGAACCATGACGAGAGAACTTAAAATCATCGGGATGGAAAGCTTTGCAACGGCCGACGGAATGGACGCCCTCTCAAACAATTCTATTTTCTTATCATCGTGCATCTGAAAATCCCTCCTATTCTGTCGGAAGCCACAAAAAAGCGGCAGATCACCGAATTCGTAATTGTGCACAATACTTTTAGTATAGCACAAAATCGGCGGGAAGGGGAGAAAAAAATCCCTTGGAAGATGATCGGGAAGTATCGACTTCGACTCCTTTCTGTGATATCATTATGTTTATGCAACGATAGAATAGAAAGGGGTATTCTCGTGGAAGATACGTCTGAAAATACAAGACTTTCCAATCAGATTTGTCTTGGTCTGGTCGCCCACGTAGATTCGGGGAAAACGACGTTGGCTGAAAGTATTTTATTTCAAAGCGGACGCATCCGCACCATGGGGAGGGTGGATCACAAAGATGCGTTTCTGGATACCTATGAGCTGGAAAAGAGCAGAGGAATCACGATTTTTTCCAAGCAGGCGCAGACGAATATCGGAGAGAAGCAGGTGACTCTTTTGGATACACCGGGTCATGCGGATTTCTCGGCGGAAATGGAGCGGACGCTCCAGGTGCTGGACTATGCGGTGCTTGTGATCAGCGGACCGGACGGCGTACAGGGTCAGGTGCGCACACTTTGGACATTGCTGGACCGGTACCGGATTCCGGTCTTTCTTTTTGTAAACAAAATGGATCAGCCGGGGACGGACCGGGCGAAGATTCTTCGGGGACTGAAAGAAGAGCTGGATGAACGGTGCGTGGACTTTGGAAGTGATCAGGACAAGGACCTCTTTTTGGAAAACATCGCGGTATGCGAGGACTCGCTTCTGGAGAGTTATCTGGAGACCGGAGAGATTGAGGAGGAGACGGTACGGATTCTTGTTCGTGAGAGAAAACTGTTTCCATGCTGTTTTGGGTCCGCACTGAAAATGCAGGGCGTCGAAGAATTTCTCGGGGTTCTTGATACATACATGGCGATACCGCGGTATCCGGAGAAATTCGGGGCGAAGGTCTATAAGATCGCAAGAGATCAGACAGGAATCCGGCTGTCCTATATGAAAATCACGGGAGGGACGTTACGTGTCAAAGATGTTCTTTCCGGGCAGCAAAAGGATTATCCTGATAAGACTTGGGAGGAGAAAGTTCATCAGATCCGGATTTATTCCGGATCTGCGTTTCAGAGTGTGGAGGAAACTGGGGCAGGAAGTATCTGTGCCATTGCAGGTCTTGATTCTACATGGTCCGGTGAGGGAATTGGTGTCGAACCGGATGCTCAGGTGCCAATACTGGAGCCGGTGCTTTCTTATCAGGTACTCTTTCCGGATGGAGAGGACCTCCACCTCATGCTTTTGAAACTGAGAGAGATTGAGGAGGAAGTGCCGGAGCTTCATATTGTATGGAATGAACAAACGGAAGAAATTCACGTCCAGGTCATGGGAGAAGTACAGATTGAGATTTTGCAGAACATGATTTCAGAGCGGTTCGGTGTCCGCACGGAATTCAGTTCCGGAAGTATTGTATATAAGGAAACAATCACAAAGAGAGTGGAAGGCATCGGCCATTTCGAGCCACTGCGCCATTATGCGGAGGTCCATCTGATTCTGGAGCCGGGGGAGCGGGGAAGCGGGCTGGTACTGGAGAATCAATGCAGCGATGACATGTTGGATAAAAACTGGCAGCGCCTGATTATGACCCATCTGGCGGAACGGAAACATCCGGGCGTTTTGACCGGATCGGAGATCACAGATTTGAAAGTGATATTGGCGGCCGGGAGGGCACATATAAAGCACACGGAGGGTGGTGACTTCCGGCAGGCAACGTACCGGGCGGTGCGTCAGGGACTGATGAAAGCAGAAAGTATTCTTCTGGAACCGGTGTACGATTTTGTCCTGGAAGTGCCTCAGGAAAATGTGGGTCGTGCAATGACTGATATCCAGAAGATGGGCGGTACATTTGCACCGCCGGAACAGAGCATGGACCAGACAATCCTGAGGGGGAGTGTTCCTGTATCCGAGGTTCAGGACTACCAGATGGAAGTGGTAGCATATACAAAAGGCCAGGGTCGGATGTCCTGTACACTGCGGGGGTATGAACCATGTCACAATAGCGAGGAGATTGTAGAGGCCACAGGATACTGTGCCAAGAACGATTCGGACAATCCGGCCGGATCGATATTTTGCTCCCACGGTACAGGGTTCTATGTGGAATGGGACGAGGTCGAAAAACACATGCATGTGGAACGTGTTCTGAAAGAAGAAAAGCCGGAAGTAAAAACGGAAACAACACCAAGATCTTATACGCTGACTTCCAGTTATGGGTGGGGAGATGAAAAAGAGCTGGAAGAAATTTTTAAGCGGACTTATGGGTCCGGGCAGGAGCGGAAATACGGGTACCAGAAGCAGAGGACGGCTGCTTTGGCACCGAAAACAGTTTCAGCCAGAAAAAAGGAGGAGTCAGAAGAATATCTCCTGGTGGATGGGTACAATATTATCTTTGCGTGGGAGGAACTAAAAGAGCTCTCAAAGGTGAATATTCAGGCGGCCAGGGACAAACTGATGGATATACTCAGCAATTACCAAGGGTATAAAAAGCAGACGCTAATCCTTGTTTTTGACGCATACAAAGTAGAGGGGCAGATGGGTGAAGTACAGAAATACCACAATATTTATGTCGTCTACACGAAAGAGGCGGAGACTGCGGATCAGTATATCGAAAAGACAGTACATAAGATCGGCAGGACGCATCAGGTGACGGTTGCAACCTCGGATGGTCTGGAACAGATTATTATCATGGGTGCGGGGGCAAGGAGATTGTCAGCAAAAGGGCTGAAAGAGGACATTGAGCAGGCGAACATCGATATCCGGGAAAATTATCTGGGACAGTACGAGCGAAAAGGGAAAACGTACCTTTTTGACCAGCTTTCCGAGGAGATGACTGATTTCATGGAAGAAATTCGAAAAGGACGCAAACAGTTCCAGGGTTTCAAAAAATAGTCAAAAAAGAGAAAAAGGACTGAACCAATTAAGAAAATGGTTCAGTCTTTTTAGTTTACGGTAAACTGTGCAGTAAGAGTAAATGAGAGAAACTTTGCTAATACTAAAGAAAAACCACAGTAAGGGAGGAACCGATTTATGGAAAAAAGCGTGACAGGGAGATCGCTGAGACAGTTTCAGACTTTTTTGATTCACGAAGAGAAGAGTCCGGCAACTGTCCAAAAGTATATGCGGGAATTACAGAGGCTTACCGTATTTTTAGATGGTATGAAGATTTCCAAACAGAAGATACTTGAATACCGGGAAAAACTGATGGAAATATATCAGCCTAAGACCGTCAATACCAAGCTGTCAGCAGTCAATGCGTACCTCGAATTTTCCGGGCTTTCAGCCTGTACCGTAAAACTTCTGAAAATTCAGCGGCAGGCATTTGCGGATGAGGAAAAAGAACTGTCAGAACAGGAATATCGTCGTCTTTTACAGGCGGCAAAACGTAGGTCGAATCATCGTCTGTACTATGTGATTCTTACTATTGGAGGGACTGGAATCCGGGTAAGCGAATTGAAATTTATTACAGTGGAGGCATTGAAAAACAGAAAAGTACAGATTCATTTAAAGGGGAAAGACCGTACCATTTTGCTCCCCCAAAAACTGCGGAAAAAGCTGAATCAGTATGTAAAAACACAGTCTATCCATCAGGGGCCGGTATTTCAGACCAGAAGCGGAAAACCATTGGACAGGAGCAACATCTGTCACGAGATGAAGGAGATCTGCCAGGAGGCGGACGTGGATCGAAAAAAAGTCTTTCCTCACAATCTACGGCATCTGTTCGCCCGGTGCTTTTATGCGGTGGAGAAAAATCTGGCGCTTCTGGCAGATATTCTCGGACACTCTTCGATTGAAACGACACGGATTTATGTAGCGGAGGGGGCTAGAAAACATGAACGAATCCTGAAAAAGATGCACTTAATAATCTGAAAATACCACAGAATGGTTATTTTGCGGTAGAAAATAGATACCACAGAATGGTTATTCCGTGGTAAAAAAATACATAATGAGACATCCTTATCTAGCATGTTTCATTTTAATATTATAAACGTAAGAAGTCAATAGTTTTTTTGCATACAAAGAAGCCCGTTTAAATTTTAAGAAAGCGGGCCTTTTTACCTGTACGCTTTTTTTAAAGAAAGAAGGGTGAATCGTCAGATTCAGAAGGACAAAACAAGGGAAAAGCCCTTGTTTTCTTGTTGTTTTGGGTTTGTTACCACAGAATAACCATTCTGTGGTATAGCGGACGCATAAAAAAGCAGGTGGGATGGCAAGTGAAGGAAATGATAAAATGTCTGGTTTGCAGACCAGAAAAAGTAACTTTTGGAATGAAAGAATTTCTGATCTGGGAAAGAGACCTGGATGAGAAACTGACGTGCCGCACGATTCCTTATGACACTATGGTGCTTGCCTATCCGGAAGCGTACGACGAAAAGACCGGAGAGATGACAGCGCCGGAGATTCAGGAGATTACCGGAAGTATGAAGGGGAATTTAATTATCTGGGACAGACAGCGCACGATGTTTCGGGTTGAGCTTTTCGACTACGAGGAGGACGTAGGGAGCATCTTTATGCGGCTGGCGGATCAGATTCCCTTTGCATTTCTGGGATCTACACCCTGGATGCAGATTCAGGATGATCAGGACTTTGCGGAAATGCTGAGGATGATTTCTTTATATAAGAATTTGAATCCACAATGTTATGACTGAATCGTCCTTTATCTTATATATGCGGATGCGCCAGAAACTATGATACAAACAAAGATAGCGGATTGAAAATCCGGGAAAAGGAGTGGATGCCTATGAAACTGAAGGACGGGTTGATTCTGCGGGAAGTGGCGGGGCAGTTTGTAGTGGTGCCTACGGGAAAGAGAGTGCAGGAAGTGACATCCATTGTATACATCTCTTCTTCGGGCGCATACCTTTGGGATTACATGAAAGACCATGAATTTCAAAAAGAAGATCTTGTAAAGAAGATTCTGGAACATTACACCGGGGTGACCGGAGAACAGGCGGCGGTTGATATTGAGAAATTTTTGAAGACGCTTGCCGACAACAACATTTTAGATGATGGAAAAATTCGGGGGCAGGTTTTTGTAAAAATGCCGAAAGGAACTGGGAAAGATGGGGTATGAGTTTGAATCGGCCTGCAGCAGAATGGAATGGCTGGATCCTTTCTACAAGGCAGTCTGGGAAAAAGCCTTTGTGGATGCTATTCCGATTTCCGGAACCTTTGAATTGACTCCCAGGTGTAATTTTCGCTGTCGGATGTGCTATGTTCATCTGGAACCGTCGGAAATCCCGAAATATGGGAAAGAATTGACGGCCAGGGAATGGATCCGTATAGCAAAAGGAGCCAAAGAGGCCGGGACGACATGGCTTTGCATTACCGGCGGGGAGCCGCTGATGCATCCGGAATTCAGGACGATCTGGAGAGAATTGTCGCAGATGGGATTTTTTATTACTCTTCAAACAAATGCGTCCATGATCGACGGAAAGTTTGAAAAATTGTTGGAAGCCTTTCCTCCCCGGCAAGTCAAGATCACCCTCTACGGCACCAACAATGATGTTTACGAGCAGGTCTGCCGGATTCCCGGCGGGTTTACGAAGGTAGATAGGGGGATTCAGAGGCTAAAAGAGATGAGGATTCCGATCCAGCTTGTCAGTACCATTATTCGGCAGAATGAGGAAGACGTGAAACGGATGGCGTTCTATGCCTATTGCAATCAGCTTCCATGGACAATGACGGCAGGAGTCAAATCCTCAGTTCGAGGTGCTGACAATGAAGCAGGGGATGTCCGTATTCAAGAAAGGCTGGACGAACAAAAAAAGAAAGAGATTCAATATTTGCTGAAGAACAGGCCTGTTGAGATTGAACGAAAACCATGTACCTATTGTAAAGATTACCGGATAGGCTACTGGATTACATGGAACGGAGAAATACGGTTTTGCAGCTTTATGAATGAACCGCATATCAAGATAAGAGAGCAGGCATTTCGGGAGGCGTGGGAAAAGCTGATCCGGTACGAAGAAGAATTGGACTGGCCGGAAGAATGTAAGACCTGCAAGGCACAGAAAGGATGTTTCAAATGTGCCGGGATGTTGAATGCGGAATGTGGAAGTCCGCATAAGGTGACGGAAGAGTTTTGCGACAGAGTAAAAAGATGGCTTGATGAAGGGAAAGGAGAATGGAGGATATGACACAGACAGTATATGTACCAGTGGAAGCATCGGGTGTAAATACTTATGCAGTAAATATACCATCGGGTGCTGATACAACAAGCGGATATTATCTCAGCTATAACGTTGGGGGTGAAAACTCAGGATTTACGGGCATTAGTTGGTACTTAGATAAACCTGGAAACCCGTTTTCGGGATTTCAAGGAATAAGTAATGAGCAAGACATAATCGAATATTACGAGAGCAACCAAAATTTGAATGCCGTATTTTCAACGTGGATCAATCGAGTTGGCGAGGTTGCTGTCAGTGATTTTTGCAATGATTTGATGCATGGTGAAGCATACAGTAATGGATGTATAACAATGGCTCGCTAGCGGCAAACAATATGGAAGTAAAGTATAAGATTATTGAAATAACATTTGTTTCACAATTTAGAATCCATTCATTGGATGAGAAATTTATATCAGAAAGTGAGCAGAATATAGATTTTCTAATTAAGGAGTTTGATGAGGAAGATTCGGGAAGTTTATTCAGGAAATATAAAATACAGCCTAAAGGCCAGTACATAATTACCTATGAAAAAGAAATAGCCATTGTTGATAAGGAATGGAAGACAGTACAGTGTCTGCCCCAAAATTATCAAGAATTTGAACTGTTATTACTTCAAATATTTCGAATCCACGCTGTCCAGCGACATATGATCCAATTCCACAGCTCTCTTATCGACTTTGATGGACATGGCCTGATGTTTCTTGGTCCTTCCGGGATCGGGAAGACTACCCAGGCAGAGCTGTGGCATACATATCGTGACGCTGTTATTATCAACGGCGATATTGTGTTTGTGCAGGAGACAGAAGGGAACTTCCTTGGATGGGGCACGCCATGGCATGGTTCCTCTCCTTACTGTGAAAATGCCAGTGTTCCGGTGGATGCTCTCATCATTTTAAAGCAGGCTCCCAAGAACCGGATTCGGAAACTGGAAGGTTTTGAAAAGGTCTCCGCGGTTTCCGGCAGTATCTTCTAC
Organism: Sellimonas intestinalis; assembly: GCF_001280875.1. Taxonomy (GTDB): domain Bacteria; phylum Bacillota; class Clostridia; order Lachnospirales; family Lachnospiraceae; genus Sellimonas; species Sellimonas intestinalis. Next base: position 421,215 of record NZ_LGAJ01000007.1, read on the forward strand.
CCTCGCTGGCTGGAAAATGGAATGGAGCTGTGCTTGGAGACGTTGAATCATTTGTTGTGTGCGCTTCCGGTTTACGAGCTGTCCTGCCGGCCGGACGAGGCGGCAGTGGAGCTGGCGGAGAAAACCGTTTTTGGCGGGGAGAGATTCTGAAGATACCATGAGTGAGATTAGACGAGTCCTTCAAAAGGTCAGGGAGGGGAAGTTAAAGCGCCTGATTACGGAACTGCTCTGGATGTATGCCTATGTGCGGAAGTACTGGCTGTTGATCGGCGTGTATATCCTTCTGGGAGCGTCCGGGTCGGTACTGTCCTTGGGAACATCCGTTGTCAGCCGGGATCTGGTAGATGCAGTGACCGGAGTGAATTCTGCTGAGATTATACAGGTTGCGGTTGTCTATGTGGGCGTCGGCGTATCACAGATTTTTATCAATGCTGTGAAAACAAGTTTATCACTGAGAGTCCGGCTGAAGGTCACAAACGAGATCCGGAGCGACATCTATCAGCAGATCCTTCAGACGAATTGGGAATCCCTGGCGAAATACCGGTCTGGTGATCTTTTATACCGGGTTAACGGGGATGCGAGTGTGGTGGCGAATACGATCCTCACCTTTCTCCCGAATGTGGTGACGACACTCATTAGCTTTGGGGGGGCATTTGTTATTGTGGTGAGACATGATCCGGTTATGGCTGCGATTGCGCTGATGGGAGCGCCGGTTTCCTTTTTGACATCCCGGTATTCTATGAGGAAGATGCGGGATTTCCAAAAAGATAATCAGGAAGTTGCCAGCAACCGGACGGTGTTTGACCAGGAAACCTTTCAGAATCTTCAGTTTATTAAAGCTTTTGGTTTGGTAGACCGGGTTATGGAAAAATTCCACAGCATCCAGAAAGAAACGGTGGCCGTGGCGCTGACGCAGAATCATTTCCAGCAGTGGACGACGATTATCACATCTCTGGTAGGACAGGCGGTAGGGTATGCATGTTACGGATTTGCGGCGTACCGGCTCTGGAAAGGAGACATCAGCTACGGTACCATGACAATGTTCGTTTCCATGGCAGGCTCTTTGCGTGGGTCATTCAGCGGGATTATCAGTCTCATGCCGACGGTGATCCGGGCGGGAATCAGTGCAGAGCGCATCATGGAGGTGACAAGTCTTCCAAGAGATTCTATGGAACAAAAAGAAGAGGCGGACGAGACCAAGCGACGAAGCCGGGAAGAAGGAATTACTCTCAAAATGGAGCATGTAGATTTTGCGTACGAAGGGAATCAATGGATTTACCAAAATGTAGAATTCTCCGCCAACCCGGGAGAGATTGTGGCTCTGATCGGGCCATCCGGTCAGGGAAAGACGACGACACTCAATCTTCTTCTGGGACTGTATCATCCACAGAAAGGCCGGATTCTTCTTGGAAATCCAGGGTGGCCTTCTATAGAAGCCTCCTCCGCCACACGTTGCCTGTTCAGCTATATTCCGCAGAATAACACTCTTTTTACCGGAACGATTGCGGATAATTTAAGAATGGTCAAGCCGGGGGCGGATGACAAGGAGATCCGGCAAGCTCTGGAAACGGCCTGTGCCTGGGAATTTGTTGAAAAGTTGGAGGACGGTATGAATACCCAGGTCCGGGAGAGAGGGAGCAGATTTTCTGAGGGACAAAAGCAGAGACTTTCGATTGCGAGAGCGTTGCTTGCGGACGCACCGGTGATGATATTGGATGAAGCCACAAGTGCTCTCGATGTGGCGACGGAACGGCGGGTACTGAGAAATATTATCAAAAAAGAACCAAATAGAACCATTCTGGTGGCGGCTCACCGGCCAAGCGTATTTTCCATGTGCAGCCGGGTGTATAAGATTGAGAACCGGGCCATGATTCAGGTAGACGAAGAAGGAATCCGCGAATTCCTCGACACATTCTGACAAATCCACAAGACAGGAGAAAGCAAGATGAGATATATACGAATACTGGTTGTGATCCTATTTATGGCAAGCCTTGGACTCTGCGGAGCCGCAAAAATCCGGGAACGTGCCGGGGAAGATCCTACGAAACCAGTGATAACAAACGAGACCGGGGAGCTTGAGATTTCCACATCCTACGAAGAAAGCGACCTGCTGGAGGGGCTGAAGGCCCAGGATGAAAAGGACGGTGATCTGACAGATCAGATCATGGTGGGCAATTTTTCCCAGTTCATCGAACCTGGAGTGTGTAATCTGTCCTATGTGGTCTTTGATTCTTCTAATCAGGCGGCCACATTGACGAGAAGGGTAAAATTTACCGACTATCAGTCGCCGGAATTTTCCCTCTCAAGCCCACTTGTATTTGCGGAGAGCAGGGAGGATAACGCTATGGATTATATTCGGGCGGGCGACCAGATTGACGGGGATATTTCAAGTCTTGTAAAACTTCTGGACAGCAGTATCAATTACCGGACCGCCGGAGATTATGAAGTCCATGTACAGGTGACAAACAGCTTGGGAGATACCGTGGAAGCAACACTTCCGGTTCACATTGTGGAGGCGTCTCGGATCAGTACGGAAATCCATCTGATACAGGGAATTGCCTACATAAAGAAAGGAGACGAATTCCACCCGGAAGATTACATTGATTATATCGAAGATATTGACGGAAATCGTCTGGATACGGACACGGTTTCCATTGCCTCCGGAGTCAACACCGCGGAGGGAGGCACTTATGAGGTGCATTATCAGACAGAAGGAGACGCAGGCAGAGGGGAGACCTGGCTGACCGTCATCGTTAGGGGATAGAAGGAGAGACACCAGATGAATGAAGCAAGAGAATTCAAGTTTGATGAGATCAGCGTCTTTTGTATCATAAGAGACCTGCTGAAGAATCTATGGGTGATTCTTCTGGCGGCAGCGGCAGCGTGGCTTGCGGTGACGGGCATGATGAGTTTCCGGTATGTACCGGAATATACGGCCCAGGCGACCATGGCGGTCAACGCAAAAGGTAGCAGCAGCGCCTACTCCTCTCTCTCCCTGACAAACCAGATGGCGGGTGTATTCAGCGAAGTCTTTGACAGCAATGTTCTGAAAAAAAAGATTGCCAAGGATCTTGGAGAGAAGTCGATTGACGAATCCATCCGGGCAAGCGTCATCGAGGAAACGAACCTCATTACCTTGCAGGTGACGAGTGAAAATCCACGACAGGCATACATGGTGATCCAGTCGGCCATTGAGAATTACGGGGAGGTATCGGATTATCTGTTTTCCAATGCAACCCTTCGAATTGTGCAGGAGCCGGCGGTTCCTTACGCACCGTCCAATACGATGAATATTTCCCGGATACAGAAGATCGCCGGACTGTTTGGAGCGGCAGCAGTTGCCGGAGCCATTGTTCTGTTATCCGTTCTGCGGTTTACAGTCAAGACAAGAGAAGGCGGCAAGCGCAGCCTGGACGGCCGGATTCTGGAGGTGATTCCTTACGAGCGGAAGAATAAGACGGTCCGGGGAGTACTGAAAAAGCTGAACAAATCCATTCTCATTTCGTCCGCACTGGTCAGCATGTCTTTTTGTGAGGCGGTCCGCAAAACGGCGACACGTCTGGATCATCATATGCAACGTAGAGAGCAGAAAGTTCTGATTGTCACGAGCGTGTCCGAGAACGAGGGGAAATCTTCAGTGGCAGCAAATCTGGCGCTTGCTTTGGCGGAGAAAGGCAGAAAAGTGCTTCTGATCGACGTGGATCTGAAGAAACCTGCTCTTTATAAGGTGTTTGAAAAACAGCAGGAAAACCGGAAATATCTTTCCGATTACCTGGAGAAAAAGGCGGGTGTCAAGGACGTGCTCTTCTACGAGAAGAAAGAACGGATTTACACCGTGTTTCAGAAAAAGGGTATTCACAATGCGGCAAAGTATCTGGATTCACCAGAGATGGGTGCGCTCATTGACGCAGGCCGGAAAAAAATGGATTACGTGATTTTGGACACACCGCCCATGTCCGTCTCCAGCGATGCGGAGCTGATGCTGAAAATGGCTGACAATGCGGTACTGATTGTACGTCAGGACTGGACTGATGTACGGGCAACAAACGATGCTTCCGACACCATCCGTCAGACGGGCGTTGATTTCACAGGCTTTATTCTAAACGCTTTTTTCAGAGAAAATTTGTGGAATTCGTTTCGGGAGCACTCTTATTACGGCTACAGCAGAAACGATGACAGCGGGGAGGTGTAAGGATGGCAGAGAAAAATGGATATCAAAAGGTGGACTCGGGCTCATACCGGAAACTCGATGGGGATGACGTTATCGATTTGGGGACCTTGTTTTGGAACATCATCCAGGGGTTTCTGAAATTCTGGTGGCTCGTGATTCTGCTTATGGCCATCGGAGCAGGTGCATTTTATCTGAAAGCGTCCCGGATCTTTTATATGCCGATGTACCAATCGTCCGCCACTTTCACCGTGCTGACGGGTGGAGCGTCCACGGCGGATTCCGGTAACGGTACGTACAACTTTTATTATGACACGACAACGGCGGGGCAGCTTGCCAGGACCTTTCCTTACATTCTGAGCAGCAGCCTTCTGACGGATGCTATCAAGGAAGATCTGGGAGTCGAGGCGGTCAACGGCAGCATTTCCGCCCAGGCTATCTCCGAGTCCAACATGATTACCATGAGCGTGATAAGTCAGAGTCCGGAAGATGCCAAAGCCATTCTGGAGTCTGCCATCAAGGTGTACCCGGATATTGCCAGGTTTGTCATCGGAGATACGAGATTCAACATCATCGACGAGCCTACAATGCCGGATGAGCCGTACAACAAACCGAGCTACCGGGCACAGATCAAAAAGGGCGGACTCTACGGTGCGGGAGCAGGAATTCTTCTGATCTGTCTGTATGCTTTTTTTAAGAAAACGGTGCAGAAGCCGGAGGAATTAAAAAGCGCTATGAGCCTGACCTGTATCGCCAATATTCCAGAGGCGCCAAGGAAGCTTCGGAAGCAGAAAGATCAGAGATGGATAAGGATGAAAGACGATCGCACGCCCCAGGCATTTAAGGAAAATATTCAAAGTCTGCAGATCCGGATTTCCAGGGAACTGGAGGAACGGGGCGGAAAGCTTCTTCTGATTACCAGTACCATGCCGGAAGAAGGGAAATCCACGCTGGCCTATAATCTGGCGGCAGCGGCGGCTTCCCATGGGGTGAAAGTTCTCTTTGTGGACGCAGATCTCAGAAAACAGGAAGACCGGAAACATTTGACAGGGGAAATCGGAAGAGGGCTGGCCTCCGTGGTGACTGGAAAATGTACATTAGAAGAAGCGGTACGAAACGAGGAAGAAACCGGGATTGACTTCCTGGGGGGCAGCCGCCCGATCAAAAAGGTCCAGCAGATCCTCAATCACAGTCGTTTTGAGGCAGTGTTGCAGGAGATGAAAGAGAGATGGGATTTGATTATTCTGGACGCCCCTCCTGCGGAAATGTTTGAGGACGCCAGTATTTTAGCGGAGCGTGCGGACGGCATTTTGTATATCATTCGTTATGACATGGTGCAGAAACGCCGGATACTGGATTGTATCCAGGGACTCGAAGACGCAAAAGCGCCGCTCCTTGGTTATGCGTTTAACGGTATTCCGGTTCACCGTGGCGGCTACGGATATTATGGATATGGAAGGTACGGCTACGGTTATTATGGCTACGGCTCTTACAGTTACGAAGACCGAAAAAAGAGGGGAGCACATGATTGATCTGCACACTCATCTGCTTCCCGGTCTGGACGACGGCGCAAGATCCTGGGAGGAGGCGTCGGAAATGGCACAGACTGCGGCAGAGTCTGGAATCAGTGTTGCCGCAGCCACCTGTCACGCGAATCTTCCAGGAAGAGAGACGTCAGGTCTGGTAAGAGAATACCGAAAACGTCTTGAGAAACTAAAAGAATTACTCAGAAAGTATCGGACTCCATTGGAGCTGGTGGAGGGGATGGAAATCATGGACGGACCCGAGCTGATCCGGAAATTGAAGCGGGGTGATCTGCTGACAATCAACCAGACCAGATATGTGCTTGTAGAAGTTTTGCCAGACGCCCCGGCTTGGCAGGTATACCGGATGCTGGATCACCTGCTGGAAGAAGAATACTATCCTGTTCTGGCACATCCGGAGCGTTACCGCTGCGTACAAAAGACACCAGCTCACACGAAAGAGTGGGCGGATATGGGATGCACCCTCCAGATCGACAAAGGGAGCATCTTCGGCAGGTTTGGGGAAGCGGCTATGATTACCGCAGAATATCTTTTGCAGAGAAGACTCGCTCATCTGGCGGCCTCCGACGCTCATCGGGCGGATTACCGTACAATGGAGCTGGCGGCTCTGCGGGATTTTCTGGGAAGACACTATGGTAGCGAATGTCCGGAGCTGTTGTTAAGAGAAAATCCAGGAAGGATACTGAGGGGAAAAGCTGTGATCCGGCTGTAACAAGAAAGGATAGAGATCATGTACAAGAAACATTCTAAGGGATGGTTAAAACACAGCGATTTTGTCCTGCTGGACCTGATCTGTATGCAGGCAGCATTTATCATTGCCTATCTGCTGAGGCATAAGTCTGGAAATCCATACGAAACACAACTGTATCTGAATATGGCGATCTTTCTGGAAATGGCGGATATTGTTGTACTTTTTTTCTTTGAAACATTCAAAAGTGTCCTGAAAAGAGGATATTATATGGAATTTGCCAAGACGCTGAAACACGTTGTACTGGTGACGCTGTTGGCGGTTCTCTATTTATTCACCATACAGGAAAGCGGCAATTTCTCCCGTATCGTACTTTATCTGACAGGAAGCATCTATCTGTTCCTGACGTATGCGGTGCGACTGCTTTGGAAGAGACGACTACGAAAGAAAATGAAAGAGGGCGGCGACCGGTCGCTCCTGATTGTGACAACAGACCGGGCTTCTCTCGACGTCGTACTGAGTATCCGGAACCACAATTACGAAATGTATAACCTGGCGGGACTGGTCATTGCAGACCGTAATATCGTAGGTCAGGAGGTGGGTGGGATTCCCGTGGTGGCAAACGTAGATACTGCGCCGGAGTACGTGTGCCGTGCCTGGATCGATGAAGTGCTTCTGATTCCGGGGGATGACGAAACGCTGCCCCAAAGTCTGGTGGACAAGCTGGTGGAAACTGGAGTCACAGTACATTTCCACATTTCCCAGGCAGAAAATAAGGTGGGAAAACGGCCGTTGGTCGAGAAAGTAGGAGAATATCTGGTACTTACAACCAGCATCAATTATACGACAGATAAGCAGGCATTTCTAAAACGGTGTCTGGATATCCTGGGAGGATTGACCGGGTGTGTTCTGACAGGAATTCTGTTTCTGATCATTGCGCCGATGATCTACATTCAGTCACCGGGACCCGTTTTCTTCTCCCAGATCAGGGTAGGAAAAAACGGAAAAAGATTTAAGATGTATAAATTCCGAAGTATGTATCTTGATGCTGAGGAACGAAAACAGGAACTGATGAAAGAAAACCGTGTCAAAGACGGCATGATGTTTAAAGTGGATTTTGATACAAGAATCATTGGAAACAAAATTCTGCCCGACGGCAGGAAAAAGACCGGAATCGGAAATTTCATCCGGGTGACGTCGATTGACGAGTTCCCACAGTTTTTCAACGTGCTGAAAGGGGATATGTCGCTTGTGGGGACACGACCGCCGACGCTGGATGAATGGGAAAAATACGAACTGCACCACCGGGCAAGACTTGCCATCAAACCCGGAATCACCGGAATGTGGCAGGTAAGCGGAAGAAGCGAGATCACGGACTTCGAGGAAGTCGTCCGGCTGGATACGAACTACATCACGGAATGGAGCGTGGGGATGGATTTCAGGATCCTTTTCAAGACAGTGCTGGCGGTGGTGAAAAAAGAAGGGTCGATGTGATGGGGAAAAGAGAAAAGGAATCCATGCAGGAAAATAGAATACAGCATATCTTTCTGGTCGGGGCAAAGTCATTAGGTGCATATGGCGGTTACGAGACTTTCATTAATAAATTGACTGAATATCATCAGAACAATGAAAGGATCCAATATCATGTAGCATGTAAAGCAAATGGCGATGGTTGCATGAATCCTCATAAAACAGAGAATGCACAGATAATTAACAGTCAAGAATTTAAATACCATAATGCCCGTTGCTTCAGAATAAAAATCCCGGAAAAGCTGGGACCGGCTCAAGCGATATATTACGATGTAGCTGCATTAAAGGAGTGTTGTAAGATCATCAGACGAGATCATATTCAAAATCCGATCGTCTATATTATGGCGTGTCGCATTGGACCTTTTGCAGAACATTTTTATCGGGAAATTCATAAACTGGGTGGAAAGATATACTTAAATCCAGATGGACATGAGTGGAAAAGAGCGAAGTGGCCGGCGTTTGTACGAAAATACTGGAAGGTATCAGAAAGCATGATGGTAAAGTGGTCGGATTTAGTCATCTGTGACAGCAAAACCATTGAGAAATATATCCATATATGTTACGACGGAAAAGGAATAAAAGGAAGGGATCCGAGGACAATATTTATCGCTTATGGCGCGGAAACCAGAAAAAGTAAGCTGTCAGATGCCGACCCCGTTTTCAAAGACTGGTGTTCTGAAAAGGGAGTGAAACCATTCGAATACTATTTGGTAGTTGGACGATTCGTACCGGAAAACAACTACGAAATAATGATTCGGGAATTTATGCACAGCCACAGTAAAAAAAATTTTGCTATTGTCACCAATGTGAATAAAAAGTTTTTAGATGAATTGGAACAGAAACTTCATTTTAAGAACGATAAGCGAATCAAGTTTGTCGGAACAGTATATAACCAGGAATTACTAATGAAAATCAGAGAAAACGCATACGGGTATTTCCATGGGCATGAGGTTGGGGGAACGAATCCAAGCCTTTTAGAAGCACTTGGTAGTACGAAGCTGAATTTATTGTTGGATGTTGGATTTAATCGTGAGGTTGCAGAGGGTAATGCTCTTTATTGGACCAAAGAAAATGGAAATTTGTCCGGATTAATTGAAAATGCAGATGAAATGACATTTGAAAAGATTGAAGAGTTTGGCCGCAAGGCAAAAGAACGCATAGCACAAAATTATAGCTGGCAAGATATCGTGGATCAGTATGAAGAGATATTTCTAACACAAAAGGAAAGAATAAAATGAGAATTTTACATTATGCATTAGGCTTTCCACCATGGCGGACAGGTGGCCTGACAAAATATTGTGTTGATCTTATGCTGACACAAAAAGAACAGGGATATGAAGTCGCGCTATTATGGCCCGGGCGGATAGGATTAATAGATAAAAGAGTGCGTATTCGAAAGAGAGAAAATTGGAAAGAAATTGGAAGTTACGAATTGGTAAATCCGTTGCCGATAGCTTTAGATGAGGGTATTTTAAACTGTTCTGCGTATACGGCTGCGGTTGATTTGAAGGTTTACGCTCGGTTTTTAGAAGATTTTCGGCCTGATACCATTCATATTCATACGTGGATGGGGTTACATAGAGAGTTTTTAGAGGTAACAGAAGAGATGGGGATTCGTACTGTGTTTACCAGCCATGACTACTATGGTCTTTGTCCCAAGGTCACGTTATTTCATGGAGGGATGACCTGTGACGAGGATCACAACTGTGCGGACTGTGTGCGATGTAATCAAACTGCACTTAGTTTGAAAAAGATTACACTCATGCAATCTCCTCTATATCGTCGATTGAAAAACACCCATTTACTAATAAAGATACGTCAAAAACACCGGAAGGAATTTTTTGAAGAATCGTCAGATCGGGGATGTAGAGTTACCGATGGAAATGCCGCAGAGTATCGGAAACTGCGGGAATATTATATTTCTATGCTCGAAAAGATAAGCTTTATTCATTTTAACAGTACGGTAGCAGAACAGATATATCGTAGATATATGACTCCGAAAGATAGTGCGGTGATTTCGATTACTCATAGGGATATTAAAGATCATCGGAAGAAAAAAAAGTTTGACCATGAAACTCTTAGACTAACCTATCTTGGCCCTGCAAAACCATTTAAGGGGTTCCCATATTTGATTAAGACATTGGATGAATTATGGGCAGATGATGTTAAAAATTTTGAATTACATATTTACTCTTCAACTTCGGTTACTCGTCCCTATATTACGGTGAGACAGGAGGGGTATCTATATGGCCAGCTTGAGGAAATATTTGGTGATACAGATTTACTGGTCGTACCAAGCCGATGTTATGAGACTTTTGGGTTTACTGTTTTAGAAGCATTGAGTTATGGAGTGCCGGTTCTTGTCAGTGAAAATGTAGGGGCCAAAGATTTATTAGATTCAGAATTTATATATTCGGATCTCAAAACAAGTCTTAAAGATATTATAATGGATAGACAAATTTTGATATATGAAAATATGCGAATATTATCCATGAAACTTCTATTGCAAGATGTTACAAAAATATATAAGGAGAATTTGAAATGAGTATTCCCAAAATAATACACTACTGTTGGTTTGGACCAAACCCCATTCCTAAAAATGAGCAGATATATATAGAAAACTGGCAAGTGAAACTACCGGAATATCGGTTTGTGTTCTGGAATGAAGAAAGTTTTGATGTGCAAAGTGTAAGATATGTAAAACAGGCATATGATCAGGGAAAGTATGCCTTTGTTTCTGATTATGTAAGGATTTATGCATTAAATAAATATGGTGGAATTTATTTAGATACGGACGTAGAAGTTTTAAAAGATTTCTCACCATTTTTAGATCATAACACTTTTCTGGGTTTTGAAAATCGAACGATGGTCGGGACAGGGATAATTGGAACACAAAAAAATAATCCTCTTTTTTTGAAATTGCTAAGATATTATAATTCTCACGATTTTATTAATAAAAATGGAGTGGCAGATACTACAACAAATGTAAAGATATTAAATAAACTATTAGTCGAAAAAGGCCTCACTCCACGAAACAGTAAGCAAATAGTCTCGGGAATCCATATTTATGACAGAAGTGTTTTTTGTCCCAAAAAAAAGAATGAAAATGAGTTTCTTATTTCCAAAGATAGTGTCACTATTCATCATTTTGATGCTAGTTGGCTTACTGAAAGAGAAAGAAAACGTGGGAATAGTTTAATATGGAGAAATATCTTCCGCCCGTTTCTAAGAAATGCAAGAAATTTTTTAGAAAATGTGATTGGGGAAGAACGTACAAAGCTATTCGAGGCAAAACTGCGCGACAAAATAAAATAAACCATAAGATTAAAAGAGAGGTTTTTTTATGCAAATCCAATATAAATGGGATAAAAGACATTCAAAGATATTACATGAATATTTATCTATATTAAAAGATAGGCAAATAGAGTACTTTATTTTGAGAAATTATGAAGGATTACCTGAAAAAAACGAATCAAAAGATGTTGATATAATAATAAATCCTAATAAGTATAGAAGTGCGGCAGAGTTGTTTATTAAAGTATTAAAAGAAAACAATGTTCCAAATTATTATGTTGTTCAATTTGAAAGAGCACATTGTTGGATTGGGTTAGATCTTTCTTCTGATTTTTATATTCATGTAGATCTTATAGCCGGATATCTAAATAAAGGATTTGAAATTTTTGACTTTCACGAACTTTACAAAAATACGATTGAATATCACGGCTATACAGTATTGAGCCCATCTTATGATATAGTAATGCTTTTGCTATATAAAGTGATAGGATGCAGAGAACTAAAAAAGAAATATAGAGATAAAATATCGGAAAGATTTTTGCAAAATCGATTACATATCCTTAAAATCTTAGAAAAAGTGTTTGATAAAAATATGGCAGATATAATATGTGCTCATTTAGACCAGTCTGATTTTGAATGGATCATTCAAAATGCACGATGCCTTTCCAAACACTCGAAGGTCAATGCGTTTAAGAAAAGACCGATATACACAACCAGAAATGTTATCAGTTTTTTTAAAGAAAAGGTATATCGTATTGCTGTTTGTCCCCGTAAGATAAGAAAAATGATAGCTGTGGAGGCACCGGATGGAACAGGAAAGACAACATTTATCGATCTATTAGCAGTAAAGTTAGCAGAATGTTTTGTTACGGATATCTCAAAAGTACATATCTATCATTTTAGACCTACGCTTATTCCCAATTTGGGCGAATTAGGTGAGAGAGCAGGCATAATGGAACAGGATAAGGAATTTACAAAACCGCATAGAGGGAAAAAAACAAATACAGTTAGTTCATTAATAAGAATCATATACTATACGGTTGATTATATTTTGGGTGGATTTGTAAATATACGAAAAGATGTTCAGTTTGATAAATTTACAGTTTTTGATAGATACGCCTATGATTTTTTAGTAGATCCGAAAAGATCAAAAATAAACTTACCATTTCAAATAAGAAGGTTTTTTTGCAGAATTGTTCCACAGCCTCAAATTACTTTTGTGTTAAATGCTGATCCTACTGTCGTCTTTTCTAGGAAGCAAGAGTTAACATTAAATGAAATAAAGCGTCAGATGATAGAATTTAATAAATTAAAGGATATAGCAAAAGGATATGTAAAGTTAGATGCAAATAAGACACCAGAAGAAATTACGGATCAGGCCCTATCTGTTATAATTGATTACTATACTAATAAAACGAATGATTATATAGCATAAAAGAAGGATAGAGGAAATGCATAATATATTAGTGAGTGCATATGGATGTGAGCCCTTTGTTGGTTCCGAAGCTGGAGTAGGATGGAACTGGGTATTGCAAATGGCGAAAAATAATCGGTTGCATGTGATTACAAGAGAAAATAATAGAGAAAAAATTGAAATAAATTTACCAGTGAACTTAAGAAAAAATATTAAATTCTATTATTATGATGCTCCGGCATATATTAGAAAACTAAAGCGTAGAGAAAAGGGACTTTATTTGTATTATACAATATGGCAATTCAATATAATTAAAATTATAAGAAAAATTATAGAAACAAATGATATTGATTATACCATGCATTTAAGTTTCGGAAGTTTCTGGATGCCTACATTTTTGCCTTTTTTTAAAACTCCATTTATATGGGGACCGTTAGGCGGTGGGGATTGTGTCCCTAAAAGTTTTTTAAATACATTACCTTTAAAGGATCATTTGGTCCAATCATTCCGGTATTTTTTGAAAAAAAGCGCATTTATAAATCCATTAGTGGCGTATCCTTCCAAAAAAGCGGCGGCAATATTAGTAAGAACCTTTGATTCAGCATAAACTATTCCGGACAAATATAAAGATAAAGTTCATATTGTACTTGAGACAGCAATAGAGGAAGAAATATTTAGCCTGCACAATCAATGTGAAAAATCAGATGTAACAGAATTAATATACACAGGACGTCTGATCCCGATTAAAAATGTAATGTCTCTTGTAAAAACTGTAAAATTATTACCAGATTGTAATATTCATCTCACATTAGTTGGGAGAGGAAATGAAAAAGATCATCTTATTTCTTTTATAAACGAAAATGGTCTTCAGAAAAAAGTGACAATACTGGATGAAGTTCCCAGAACCAAGGTCCTGGAATTGCTATCTCAAGCAGATATTTATTTATTTCCAAGTTTGCATGAAGGTGGTTCCTGGGCTCTTATGGAAGCCATGGCACTGGGGCTGCCTGTAATATGTCTGGATTGCACAGGGATGCACACAATTACAAATGACCAATGTGCCATTAGAATTAAACCACATGGGTCAAAAAAGTTTGTACAAGATATGGCAAAAGCAATTCAGTATTTGATAGACCATCCTGATATTCGGAGAATGATGGGAGAAAATGGCCGCAAAAGAATATGGGATAATTTCAGATGGAAAGACAAAAGCATATTTATAGAGCGGATACTTACTGTATTAGACGAGGTAGTGATGAAAGAGTGATATGAATGTTCAAAATAGGTATATACTAAAAAATAATATTGATACAGCGTCGATGCCATTATTTTTTACTTTTACAAATCGTGAAGGAAAAATGTGGAGTATCCCCTACAAAAACACATCCATTGGCTTTGAAATTTATGAACCATCGGGGAAGAAAGGGATACTATTAAAAAAATATAATTGTCTTTTAAAGAGCTCAGTTTTTAGACTGTTTTTTAAAATAGAATTAGAAAGGATTGAGCTAACTGATTCACTTATGAATATCCTACAAAGATATTATGGTGAGAATTTTGAATACTCAATTTTTTATGGAACTCCTTCTGTAGACCAGAAGATTACGATTCAAATCTATAGAGGAAACAGCATATTAGGTTACTGTAAAATTGGACAATCAATGAAAGTACAGAAGTTATTTGAATATGAAGCTTCCATGCTTGAGTTTTTGAATAAAAAGGGAGTCAAAAATATTCCAAAGAAAACATTTGAAGGCAGAGTTGGGAAAGAAAACGTTTTTTTGCAGTCTACGCAAAAGCAAAAAGGTGCCAGAACTCTACATAGTTTTGGAAAGCATCATAGAATCTTTATTCAAGAGCTTTACACAAAAACTCACGAAAAATGTAAATTTGAAAACACGAGACTATACAAATATATTGAGTTTCTTAATAAAAATACGGGTAAATTGGATGTAATCTACCGTAAAAGCATATTAAAAGCGGTGAAAAGTATTATGGACGTGTATTCGAACCAATTAGTTGATTGGGGATGTGTACACGGAGATTTTACGCCGTGGAATACCTGTATAAATAAAAATATTTTTTTTGTCTTTGATTTTGAGTATTCTCTTAAAAATGCACCTTCTGATTTCGATTATTGGCATTTTGTTTTGCAGACTCTTATATATGAGAAAAAATTATCTTATGATAAGATTATCAACTATATAAAAAATTTATTTTCCGTAACTGCTTTTAAAGAGGAAACGATTAGAAATTTGATTTTATATTTACTTTATATAATAAGTTTCTATTTGATGAGAGGAGGTAGTGGAGATTTGGAAATAGCAGGTTTTAGAGCTAGGATCCTTTTAGGAGTAATGGAACTAGAAAAGAGATTAGAAGAGGAGCAATAATTTTATGGAAACGATAGATAATGAAAACTTGGTGGTTGGGGTAATCCTGAATTATAATACAACAGCAGATACAAAAAAATGTATTAACTTTTTACTTCAGCAAAAGTATGAAAACTTTATGATCATTGTTGTAGATAATTTTTCATCCAACAGGACGCAAGTTGAAAACTTAAAAAAGTTCTGTCATGAACAGCAGATTATCTTTCTTCCATCTGATAAAAATGGTGGATTTTCTTACGGCAATAATATTGGAATAAAAAAAGCAATGCAACTGAATGCATCGTGGGTTTTGATTATTAATCCGGATGTGGAGATAAGAGACCCTGGATACATTGACTTTATGGTAAACGAAAGTTGTAAATGGAATAATATAGGGGCGATGGCGTCGAGAGTTTTATTACCAGATGGAGAAAACCAAAACCCTATGAGAGAATTAACAGCATTAGAAGAGATACTTTATCCTATAGAATACATGAAGCAGAAGCTAAAAATAGGGGGAGGTTATAAAACGGAGGAAAGGACAGGCTATTGTGAAAAATTCTCCGGCTGCTGCTTTTTTTTATCCAAATCTTTTATAAAAAAAGGGAATCTGCTTGATGAAAATGTATTTATGTATTGTGAAGAGCCTATTTTAGCTAAAACTTTGCAAAATAAAGGTTATAAAGCTCTTTACGTAGATGAAGTAACCGCATATCATCAACATATATCTTCGCAGAAACCTAGCAGTAATGCGGCAAGAATGATTGCGTTTTTGAAAAGCCGTAAATATTATATTAAAAATTATAGTGGCTATAATTCTTTAGAATGTATACTGGCTATATTTATAAGAAATTTACAGCTTATCATTTGGAAGGTGAAAGAAAAATATGGAATACATAAAAAAACCCACTAATGTATATTGGGATTTATTGGTTATTTTACTTTCAGGAACCATTATTTTTAGCCAGACAGTTTTTTTCCTGGTTTCTACTGTTTACCTTCTCATATTGATACAGAAAAATCATTTTAAAATACTATTACCTAAAATAGGAGGATTAAAATTATATATTTTCTTGGTCGTATGGGGAGGTGTTCTAGGTTATTATCTCTATCCTATTAGGAATGTGGCAAGAGATATTTTTTATTTTACATCTACATTATTATGGATTTTGATAGGTGCTAACTTTATAAAAAATAAAAGGGGAGCCTCTCTTTTAAAGACCTTATATATATACGCATTTATAGTTTCAATTTATTGCTTTTATATTTTTTTGATAAATGGAAATTTTGATTTTAACGGCATACGGCTGAATTTTGTAACGGGTGTGTATGATATTGGATTTATTTTACCTATTATGATCCTTAATTCATTTTTTAATAGGCATTTTGTGTTTTCAAAAAAATTAGATACATTAATTATTATTATAGTTTCCGCACATGTATTTCTTTCGCTTGGACGTATATCCATATTTGTGCCGTTAGCATCCATACTTTTAGTTGCGTTTTTAGTGCTAATATATAAAAAAAATCGTAAAAGAAGCTTCTTGCAAGTATTTACTTTACTAGTATTATTAATACTTTTGGCCGTAGTTACTGTGACTATTATTCCTAAAGATGTTTTGAATTTTTTTTCAGGGAAAGTCGGAGAATCCCTCAATGAACTGGACAACTCTCAGATTATTGATTCTACGGAAAGTGCGATGAATAATTGGAGAGCTTACGAAATGCAAGCTGCTATAAAGCAATGGATTAGCAGTAACTTTTTTGAAAAAATAATAGGAAGTGGATTAGGAAGAGGAATTCACATCGATTATATCCCATATTCCTGGTCAGAAATGGTTGAAAATAACCAAATTCCACTATTACACAATGGCTACTATACAGTATTAATTAAAATAGGAATATTAGGAGTGCTGGCTCTCTTGACGATATTCCTCAGCTCCTTAAAAAAAGGAATAGCAGGAATCAAAAGAAGAAATAGAGAAATGAACGTATATATCCTATTAATTATTATTTCTTTTGGAGGAATTTTGTACACATATACGATAAGGGGACCTGTGCAAGAAGGAGCATTTCTGATCTGGGGATTCTTAATGGGGGTTTTGAATACTAATTTTTACAGTCCTTTTAAGGAAGAATTAAGTTATGAAATTGGTAGTGAAAGAGGGGATATAGATGATAGTAAAGAAGAAAAAACATCGTTTATGTAAAAAATATTATTTTTCATATCAATAATCTTAGAGAGAAAATAACCTTATTTGAAAATGAGGAGTATTAAATTATGACAATTCTTTCAAAACTGACTTCCAATGGGAATGAAAACACCGTAAATGTGCTAAAAAACATAGCAAATGCCGTAGTAATCAAGGGCGGTGGTATTATTGTCGGTTTACTAACAACGCCTGCCTACATGGATTATTTCAGTAAAAACGAAATATTAGGTATTTGGTTTACGATTTTGTCGGTGGTTACTTGGATGTTAAATTTCGATTTAGGTATAGGTAATGGACTCAGAAACCGTCTGGTAGAGGAATTTGCATGTAGTAATGATCAAAAAATAATCAAATGCTTAATATCTTCTGCATATGGTTTTTTATTAAGCATTTCCGTCTTAGTTGGCACAATCGTGTTGTATTGTACTAATTTCATTGACTGGACAGAATTTTTTGGAATTAACACAAACACTGTTTCTAATGCAGAATTAAATACAGCGATGCGAATTGTGATTTTTAGCATATTTCTACAGTTGGTGCTTCGACTATCGACCTCCATTGAATATGCATTACAAAAGTCTTATATCGCCAATCTTCTTGTACTTGTAACGAATACAATGATTCTAATCTATGTTTTAGGGGCAAATTTCTCAGGATATAACAATAATATCGTTATATTGGCTATTGCATATATGCTTGCGGTAAATATACCGCTTATATGTATAACAATCGTACTGTTTTCTGGAAAAATGAAGTTTGCCGTACCAAGTATAAGGTACTGTAAAATTAAATATGCCAAAGAAACATTAAAGTTAGGAAGTTTGTTTTTGATTATACAATTAGAGACAATGTTACTTAATAATAGTAATGCTATTTTAATTACTAAATTATGTGGAGCAGATAGAGTAGTAGAGTATAATGTATATTTTAAAGTATTTTCCCTGGTTAATACGTTTTATGCACTAATTACAATTCCAATATGGTCCGCTGTAACAAAGGCGATGGCTGGAAAAGATTTTGTCTGGATAAAAAAGGCATTAAGAGGCTTACAATTAGTTGCGGTCTTATTTTCAGTAGGGCAGGTTGCAGTATTTCCCATTATGCAGATAGTTTTTGATGTTTGGTTAGGCAGTAAAACATTTGCAGTCAGCATACCACTTATGTTTTGCTTTGCCTTGGAACAGTTTTTTATGGTATGGTCCAATCTAAATGGTTCTATCGCAAATGGACTTAGTGAATTGAAAATTCAGACAGTTCTTATGAGCATTGGAGTGTTTTTATTATTTGGCGTTAGCGTTTTGCTTACACATATAAGCAGGAATTATTGGATTATACTTGTTTCACATTGTTGTGCATTAGCGCCTTACTGCGTTATACAAAGTCTGTGGATTGAAAAATATCTTAAAATGCATAATAAATCTGAACCATTTTTGTCATGTATGAAATAACAAGAGTTTTGAACAAATTTAAGAGGTGATCCTTATTTCCATTATACAATCCATCCTCACGAACATCCTCAAAGCCATCTATGAGCCGTTTGGTTTTGCACTTCTTCTCGCCGTTTTTTTCATGTTCTTTTACCTGTTTGCAAAAGCAACGAGCTGGACGAAAGCGGTGAAAATCTGGTGGGAAATGTTTCGGAAATCGAAGAGATTCCGTCATCTGTTTTTGTTGTCTTTTTATGTGGCGCTGATGCTGTTCCGGACACTTTTAAATAGAAGTATCTGGAGTAATCCTCTATCGAATATTTTGGGCGGCTGGGGACTTTATGGGGACGATGGCGAGATGACGACAGAAGCCATTGAAAATATAGCGTTATTTCTCCCGTTTACTGCGCTGTTGTACTGGACCTTTCCGGAAAAATTTGTGGATCACAGAAGTACGGTGCGGATGATCGGAAGAGCTCTGGTGATCAGCTTTAGTGTTTCACTTGGAATCGAGAGCCTTCAGCTTCTGTTTTGTCTTGGGACGTTTCAGTTATCCGATCTTTGCTACAACTCGATTGGAGGAACGGTGGGCGGTTTGGTGTATCTGGTGTTTCGAAAAGGATACAAAGTGTGGAGAAAAAAACGGTGCGGGGAGAATGAGTTATGAATACACAGGAACGAGATTTTTTAAAAATAATTTCAGCGGCGCTGACCGGACAGACGGCAGAATTTACGGGATATCGGACAGAGGAAGAATGGAAGTGTCTTTATAAAATCAGTGTCCATCAAAACTTATGGCCCATGATCTATGAACAGATCTATCGTCTGGCTCTTTATACGGTTGTTGCGCCGGATATTCGGAATCAGTGGATGAGTGAGACAGTAGCGGCTGCCGGCCGTCAGATTGTGCAGACTGAGCGTTTCGCCAAGCTTTGCGAAACGCTTCAGGAACATGGAATTCGCTATGTGGTTCTGAAAGGGATTTCCTGCAAAATCTGGTATCCCAAGTCAGAGTTGCGGCCTTCTGGAGACGAAGATATATTGATCGATCCTGGAGATTTGCAAAAAGTGGATGAGATTTTGAAAACACTTCATTTTATAAATGAAGAGAGCATCCATGTACCCGACGTGAAAGACGAGCAGGAGATCAGCTACCTTGCACAGGATAATTCCCTGTATGTGGAAGTTCATCTGAATGTCATTGGAAAGGAAAATCAGATGCAACGGCATCTGAATTCACGATTTTATGATAGCTTGGATCAGACGGAGGAAATTATGTTTGAAGGGCATCGATTTTTTGTTTTGGAGCCGACGACACAGATGATCCAGCTCATGTCCCATTTCTACAAGCATTTTTATGGTTCCGGGGTGGGCGTCCGTCAGATGATAGATCTGATTCTGGGGACACAAAAGCTTTCCGGGCGGATAGACTGGAAACAGTTCGAAAAGTTTCTCGAGGAGAGTCATATGAGAAAACTCTTTGCGGCCATTTTGAATGCAGGAACGGATTATCTCCACCTGGATCTTTCCATGGTGCCTAAGGGATTCGTGAATAAAAGTGTGCGTCCGGAAATTTTGATGGAAGATATGTTTACCGGAGGAATTTACGGCTTTGGTGAAAACAATGACCGAAAACTTGCCGGGTTTTCTGCGGTAGCAATAGATTCCGGGGAAAGCAAATGGAAACGGATTCTGTTTCCGTCCCGTATTCGGTTGGGGAGCCGTTATCCGAAGCTTCGTGAGAAGCCGTTTCTCTATCCCTGCTACATCCTTAGAAGATGGTGGGAGCTATTTGGAGAATATGGAACAGGACGTGAGAAAAGGAAGCTTTTGAAAAAGCGGATGACAATCGCCAAGAAGCGAGACAAGGTTTTGAAATATTATCGTTAAATGAGGATGTTATATGGAGCTGTGGCGTAAAGGAACCGGAAAGCTCGGAAAATGTATTTGATTTTCCAAAAAGCGACTGGTAAAAGAATATCATGGAATATGAAAGAGAAACCCATGAAAGAAAGGCTGGTTGTTTATGGAAAGAAAAAGCATTACAAAGAAGTCACTGGAAAATTATGAATCTTTCTTGAGACAGGAAGAGAAGAGTCAGGCCACGGTTGAAAAGTATCTGCGTGAGATCCGGGTACTTTCGGTATTTATGAAGGGCGCAAAAATTTCAAAGCCAAAGATTCTGGAGTACCGGGAACGGCTGATCGAGACATATCAGCCTAAGACGGTCAATACGAAGCTTTCAGCAATTAATTCGTATCTTGAATTCTCTGGGCTTTCCTCCTGCGTGGTGAAGTTACTGAAGATTCAGCGGCAGGCGTTTGTAGATGAGGAAAAAGAGCTGACAGAAGAGGAATACCGCCGTCTGCTTGAGGTGGCAAAAAAAAGACCTAATCTGCGGCTTTATTATGTGATTCTCACGATTTGCGGAACTGGAATCCGGGTAAGTGAATTGAAGTTTATAACGGTGGATGCGCTGAAAAGTGGAAAAGTACAGATCCACTTAAAGGGGAAAGACCGTACTATTTTGCTTCCCCAAAAACTACGTGGAAAACTGAATCAGTATGTGAGTATTCAGTCCATCCGTAAGGGGCCGGTTTTCCAGACAAGAAGCGGAAAACCACTGGACCGCAGTAATATTTGCCACGAGATGAAGCAGATCTGCGAGGAGGCAAAAGTGGACAGGGAAAAGGTCTTTCCACACAATCTGCGCCACCTGTTCGCAAGGTGTTTTTATGCGGTAGAGAAAAATCTGGCTCTTCTGGCAGATATACTCGGGCACTCTTCGATTGAGACGACACGGATTTATGTGGCAGAGGGGGTCAGGACACATGAACGGATTTTGAAAAAGATGAGGCTGATTGTATAAAATACCACAGAATGACGATTCTG
>NZ_LGAJ01000008.1 GCF_001280875.1 Sellimonas intestinalis
CTTTGGTTATGCCCTCGACCTATTAGTAACAGTCAGCTCCATGTGTTGCCACACTTCCACCTCTGCCCTATCTACCTCGTCGTCTTCAAGGGGTCTTACTGCTTTCGCATGGGATATCTCATCTTGAGGGGGGCTTCACGCTTAGATGCCTTCAGCGTTTATCCCTTCCCGGCTTGGCTACTCTGCCATGCGCCTGGTGACGCAACAGATCCACCAGCGGCCGGTCCATCCCGGTCCTCTCGTACTAAGGACAGCTCCTCTCAAATATCCTACGCCCACGCCGGATAGGGACCGAACTGTCTCACGACGTTCTGAACCCAGCTCGCGTACCGCTTTAATGGGCGAACAGCCCAACCCTTGGGACCTACTTCAGCCCCAGGATGCGATGAGCCGACATCGAGGTGCCAAACCACTCCGTCGATGTGAACTCTTGGGAGTGATAAGCCTGTTATCCCCAGGGTAGCTTTTATCCGTTGAGCGATGGCAATCCCACTTTATACCACCGGATCACTAAGTCCTACTTTCGTACCTGCTCCACCCGTCGGTGTCGCAGTCAAGCTCCCTTCTGCCTTTGCACTCTCCGAATGGTTTCCGTCCATTCTGAGGGAACCTTTGAGCGCCTCCGATACCCTTTCGGAGGCGACCGCCCCAGTCAAACTCCCCACCTGACATTGTCCCACAGCCGGGTCACGGCTGCTGGTTAGAAACCCAATACCGCAAGGGTGGTATCCCAACAGCGGCTCCATAAGGACTGGCGTCCTTACTTCCTTGCCTCCCACCTATCCTGTACATGCAGTACCGAATCCCAGTATCAAGCTGGAGTAAAGCTCCATGGGGTCTTTCCGTCCTGGCGCAGGTAACCAGCATCTTCACTGGTACTTCAATTTCACCGGGTGCATTGTCGAGACAGTGCCCAAATCATTACGCCTTTCGTGCGGGTCGGAACTTACCCGACAAGGAATTTCGCTACCTTAGGACCGTTATAGTTACGGCCGCCGTTTACTGGGGCTTAAGTTCAAAGCTTCGCGTTTCCGCTAACCTCTCCCCTTAACCTTCCAGCACCGGGCAGGCGTCAGCCCATATACCTCACCTTTCGGTTTCGCATAGACCTGTGTTTTTGCTAAACAGTTGCTTGGGCCTATTCTCTGCGGCCATATCTCTATGGCACCCCTTCTCCCGAAGTTACGGGGTCATTTTGCCGAGTTCCTTAACAATGCTTCTCCCGTCGGCCTTAGGATTCTCTCCTCATCCACCTGTGTCGGTTTACGGTACGGGTACTCTACAAACAATAGCGGCTTTTCTTGGCAGCCAGCTCACGCGCTTCGCTACTATGCTTTCGCTCCGCATCACGTCTTCGGATTGTGTGCCGGGTTTTCCTGACACACTCCTACCCCGCTTGCACCGGTCTCTCCATTCCCGGCTCGCGCTCTCTTTCTGCGTCCCCACAGTTCTGTTGTACAGCAGTACAGGAATTTCTACCTGTTATCCATCGACTACGTCTTTCGACCTCGCCTTAGGCCCCGACTTACCCAGGGCAGATCAGCTTTACCCTGGAAACCTTGGATATTCGGCCGGAAGGATTCCCACCTTCCTCTCGCTACTCATTCCGGCATTCTCTCTTCCATACAGTCCACAGCTCCTTCCGGTACTGCTTCTTCCTGTATGCAATGCTCCTCTACCGATCTGCTCTTGCAGATCCCTGAGCTTCGGTGGTGTGTTTCAGCCCCGGACATTTTCGGCGCAGGACCTCTCGACTAGTGAGCTATTACGCACTCTTTCAATGGATGGCTGCTTCTAAGCCAACATCCTAGTTGTCTTCGAAATCCCACATCCTTTTCCACTTAACACACACTTTGGGACCTTAGCTGCAGGTCTGGGCTCTTTCCCTTTTGACTGCCCAACTTATCTCGTGCAGTCTGACTCCCGATAAGCATCAGCATGGCATTCGGAGTTTGATATTCTTCGGTAAGCTTTGACGCCCCCTAGGAAATTCAGTGCTCTACCTCCACCTGACTCTATCGAGGCTAGCCCTAAAGCTATTTCGAGGAGAACCAGCTATCTCCGGGTTCGATTGGAATTTCTCCCCTATCCACACCTCATCCCCACCCTTTTCAACGGATGTGGGTTCGGTCCTCCATTGCCTTTTACGGCAGCTTCAACCTGGACATGGATAGATCACCCGGTTTCGGGTCTGCTCCAACTGACTTCTCGCCCTATTCAGACTTGGTTTCCCTTCGGCTCCGGGCCTTCCAGCCCTTAACCTCGCCAGCCAGCGCAACTCGCCGGACCGTTCTACAAAAAGTACGCGGTCCCTCTTTCTATAGAGGTTCCACAGCTTGTAAACACAGGGTTTCAGGTTCTCTTTCACTCCCCTCCCGGGGTCCTTTTCACCTTTCCTTCACAGTACTATGCGCTATCGGTCACTAAGGAGTATTTAGCCTTACGGGGTGGTCCCCGCTCCTTCCCACAAGGTTCCACGTGTCTCGTGGTACTCTGGATCCTGCCGCTCTCCCTTGACTTTCATGTACGGGGCTTTCACCCTCTCTGGCCGGCTTTCCCAAAACCGTTCCATTACTCTCAGGAGTCGCTTGTGCAGTCCGAACCCCAGTGTGCTCGCACACTGGTTTGGGCTCTTCCCATTTCGCTCGCCGCTACTTTGGAAATCGATGTTTCTTTCTTCTCCTCCGGCTACTTAGATGTTTCAGTTCACCGGGTTCCCCTCCATACGTTATGGATTGGCGTATGGATACATGAGGTCTTCTCATGTGGGTTTCCCCATTCAGAAATCTCCGGATCTTTGGATATTTGCTCCTCCCCGAAGCTTTTCGCAGCTTATCACGTCTTTCATCGGCTCTTAGTGCCAAGGCATCCACCCTGCGCTCTTTCCAGCATAACCAGTTTTATAAAAACGCGTGTTACAAAGACGGGATAACAAAAGGCTCTGCCT
>NZ_LGAJ01000009.1 GCF_001280875.1 Sellimonas intestinalis
TTCAAACGCTGAATCATTATGAGAAAGAACATGTATCGACCGGGCATCTCTATCTGACCAGGATTCCGGGGATTGGAAGAGAAGAAGCAAACCATATCATAGAGAAGATGGCAGAAGAAGGAATTGCGACAAATGTGCATTATAAACCGTTGCCGCTTTTAACTGCTTATAAAAATCTTGGATTCCGAATCGAAGATTATCCAAATGCATACAGACAGTTTGAAAATGAAATCACTTTGCCATTACATACGTTGCTGACTAATGAAGATGTGGAGTATGTGACGGCAAAATATGTGGAATGTGTGAAAGAAGAAACAGGGAGATAATGAATGAAAACAGTATTATGTCTTGGCGCTTCTATTATGCAGATAGAAGCTATTAAAAAGGCAAAAGAGATGGGATATTATACGATCGCTGTGGACTATGACAGAAATGCTGCTGGAAGAGATCTGGCTGATGAATTTTATGAAGTCAGTACGATTGATGTAGCAGCAGTCCTGAATGTGGCAAAAAAATGTCATATTGATGGCGTAGTAACAGTAGCGACAGATATGCCTGTTCGTACAGCAGCAGTTTTAAGCGAAGAACTTGGAATTCCGGGAATTTCCAAAGAAGTTGCGATCAGAGCGACAGATAAGATCGAGATGATCAAGGCTTTTCAGAAGCATCAAGTTCCGAGTCCGAAGTTTTGGATCGTGGAAAATGACGCATCGTTCCAGAGACAGAAAAAGGAACTGGAATATCCGGTTATTTTCAAACCACAGGAAAGTTCTGGGAGCAGAGGAGTCATTTTAGTAAAACGGGAGGAAGACACAAGACAGGCATATGAGTATACAAAAAGCTTCAGTAAGACGGGGGAAATCCTGATTGAAGAATATTTGGATGGCCCGGAAGTCAGTGTGGAAGTTATTTGTGAGAATAAAGAAGTGCATGTTCTTGCGATTACCGACAAATTAACAACGGGGGCACCTTTTTTTGTAGAAATGGGGCACTGCCAGCCATCGGCATTTTCCGAAGAAATTAAAACTGCGATAGAAACAGTGGCTGTTCAGGCAATTCGTGCGGTAGGGATTGGAAACGGTCCGGTCCATGTAGAGATGAAAGTTACTCAAGATGGTCCCAAGATGATTGAACTTGGAGCCAGGATGGGAGGTGACTTTATTACTACACACCTTGTTCCTTTGTCCACTGGAATTGACATGATGAAACTTGTGATCGAAAACGCATGTGGAGAAAAAATAAATATACCTAAAAACAACAGATATGGAAGTGCGATTCGGTTCTTTTCGAGTGAAAGCGGAAGATTGGAGGATGTGACAGGAATTGGGGAGGCACTCTCAGTAAATGGAGTAAAATACGTTTTATTATTTAAAAAAACAGGAAGTTCTATCACAGATATTCATAATAGTTTGGATCGTGTTGGATGTGTTATCGCTCAAGGACGAAGTAATCAAGAGTCTATAGAGATTTGTGAAAAAGCGTTGAAAAAAATTGAGATTAAAATCGAGAAGTATTAAAAAATACAACAAATAGTAAAGATAGGAAATGGGACAATGTACAAGAAATTTATAAAAAGATTTTTGGATATTATATTCTCAGCAATGTTAATGCCAATAGTTGGGATTAGTATTTTAGTTATAGGACCAATGATCTACTTCGAAGATAAAGGGACAATTTTTTACAAAGCGCAACGACGAGGATATAAGGGGGAAGTATTTGAAATGTTAAAATTTCGTTCTATGAAAATGAATGCGCCTGATATTCGAAACAAAGACAATTCCACCTATAATTCACCTAATGATCCGAGGGTTACAAAGATAGGGAAAATTTTGAGAAAATCTTCACTTGATGAAATACCGCAATTAATTAATATTTTTAAGGGGGATATGTCGTTTATTGGCCCGCGACCTGATACCGCAGATAAGAATATTAGAGATCTTAGTGCAATACAGAGGAAAAGACTTGACGTTAGGCCGGGATTAACCGGTTACTCACAGGCATTTTTTAGAAATGCAATCGATTTGCAATCTAAGCTTCAGTATGATGCTGAATATGCTCAGAAAGTAAACTTCAGAATGGATTGTATAATCTTTTTTAAAACTATTGATACAGTTATAAGAAGAAAAAATATTTATAAAAATCAATAAAATCGGAGGAAATGACAAAAGTGCAGAATGAAATAAAGAAAAAGATTGCGGGGAAAAGATTACTTCTTTTGGGAGGAAGTCTCTGGAAAGAAGCAATAAAAAAAATTGCAAGTGAGTATGAAATAACATTAGTAGCGACTGGAAATTCTAAAAAAGCTGGCATTTTTGAAATTGCAGATGAGGGGTATGAAGTAAATTCTACAGATGCATCAGCTATGAAGAGGTTGATCATAGATAAAAAAATAGATGGCGTTTACATGGGAGGAAACGAAAATGTAATTAAGTCAGCATGTGCTTATTTAGAAGAATTAAATATGCCTTGTTATTGTAAAAAGGAGCAGTGGGAAGTTCTTCAAGACAAGAGAAAGTTTAAAGCATTGTGTATGAAACATCATCTTCCGGTCGCCTTGCAATATGGCATTCAGGAAATAAAAAATAGAGGGATTGATTATCCTGTTATTACCAAACCGGCCGATGGTTGTGGAAGTAGTGGCTTTACAGTATGTCAAAATGATTATGAATTAGAGATTGGAATAGAAAAGGCTAAAGAAAATTCACCAACAAATAATATTATTATAGAAAAATATGTGAAAAATGATGGAGTGGTAGTATTTTATACGGTTTCAGGAGGAAAATTATATTTTTGTGGCTTAGAAGATAAATATCCAGTACGTTATGAAAAACAAGGAAGTTACGTTGGAGGATTATTTGTTTTTGAAAGTGATTTAGTACAGGAATTTCGCCAAAAATTTGAAAACAACTTAGCTGATTTAGTTAAAGATATAGGAATTAGAGAGGGAAGTTTCTGGATTGAAGTATTTCACGATGGAGAAAAATATTATTTTAATGAGGCTGGTTATCGGTACGGTGGATCGGCGTCTATATACCCGATCGATTATATGTATGGGATCAATCAGGTAGCGGCAGATATATATTATGCTTTGACGGGAGAAAGTTTAATATATGGATTTGTATCGATTGTACCGGAAAATGTGATAAGAAAAAAATATTATGCTGTTTATCCAATATATGCTAAGAAAGGTGAAATTGTACAAGTTAGGGGAGTATCAGAAGTAGAACAGTGTCCGGAATGTATTACATTTATTACCAAAATGGATAAAGGGGATATAATCATGGATTCGGGCACTTTTTCTCAGGTGGCAGCACTTGCACATTTTGTTTTTGATAATGAATATGAATTGAAAAGTTTTATCGAGAAAGTGCATGATGTGTATCAATTGTTAGATAGTAATGATCAAAATTTGGTCTGTAACATGTTGGATATTAAAAACTTGAGTTTAAAATAGGCAGGTAGGATTTATGAGCGTAAATAAATTTTTATATTTAGCCGAAGAAGAAATACATTCGATTTTAGGAAAAGATTATCAAATAGTGATTGATTCTGTAGAAGATGCATTAAAAATGATGTATGAAGGAACAACAATTCAACCGGATAAAAGTTCTCAAATATTTGATGAAAAGTATCAAAATAGAATTAATTGTATGCCTGCCACACTAAAAAGAGAAAATACTTGTGGTATGAAATGGGTATCAGTTTTTCCGGAAAATAAAAAAAATGGCCTCCCAAATGTAGAAGGGATTATTGTTTTGTCAGAAACAAATACAGGTGGAGTAAAATGTGTTTTGAATGCAACAGAATTAACTAGCCTTAGGACGGCGGGAGTGGGTGCACTTGCGGTAAAATATCTTGCTCGAAAAGAGGCAAATACCATTGGCTTTATAGGTGCGGGAGAAGAAGCAAAAGCCCATTTTAAGTTAATTAAATTTATGCAAAAAGATATTAAAAAATGTTTTGTTTCTTCAAGAACAAAAAAAAGTGTTGACACTTTTATAGAAGAATTAGCTCCAATGTATTCCGATGTTGAATTTATAAATTGTGAGAATGATTATGAATCAGCGATTTGTGATGCTGATATTATAGTTACGGCGATCAGTTCCCAGGAACCTGTTTTAAAAGCCAGATGGATTAAACCAGGGACATTGTATATACATGTGGCAGGAATTGAAGACGAATTTGCAGTTGCCAGGATGGCATCAAAAATAGTCTGCGATTGTTGGGAAGCTGTAAAACATCGAAAACAAACGATTGTACAAATGTATAACGCAGGAGAGCTAAAGGAAGAAGATATATATGCTGACATTTATGAAATTATTTGTGGTGATAAAGAAGGAAGAGAATCAGAAGGAGAATTTATTTATTTCAATTCTGTTGGCTTAGCTGTTGAAGATATACTTTTAGCAAATAGAATTTACGAGAAAGCACTGGAATTAGGTAAAGGGATTTGGATCAATAAATAGTTTCAGGGAGGAGAGTAATGAGTGATAAGCAGAAATTAATTGGGTATACAAAAAGCAAGGGACTACAGTACGTTTTATTACATATAAAAAAATATATTTTATTAATGAAAACTTATATATCTCCAAACTTAAATTGTATTCAGAAGTTTGGCATAACCATAGACTTTTTATGGTCAGTGGCAAGATACGGTGTTGGAATCAATGATTATTTTCAATACAACTTTTATAGGAGAAGAGCGATTGATCGGAAAAATTTCATTGTAGCGAGAAACAGAATGCAGATTATTTACACCTGCAATGGAACAAAGAATCAGCCGGACTTTGATGATAAATGTAAATTCAATCGAGTGTTTGAAGAATATTTGGGGCGAGAATGGCTTGATATGGATCAATGTTCATTAGAAGATTTTAAAAATTTTGTAAAAATGAATACTAGATTTATGGAAAAGATAAAAAAGGGAAGTGGTGGAAATGGAATAAATCTTATTTCAACGGAAAATAGAGAAATAGGCAAATTATATAAAGAATTAAAGAAAAGACATGTGATTGTAGAAGGGCTTATTAAGCAAAGTCCTGAAATGAGTAAATTTAATCCAGAATCGGTGAATACATTACGTATCATTACGCTAGTTACCCCAGAAGGAGTCAAAGTAATGGATGCAGTTTTTCGTTGTGGCAATGGAGAAAAATGCACTGATAATTTTCACCATTTTGGGCTAGCGGCTATTATCGATATACAAACAGGAATAGTTGTTACTCCTGCCATAGATAAATTGAATCAAAAGTATTACATACATCCAAGAACAAAGGAGCAGATTGTAGGGTTTAAAATTCCATCTTGGACTAAAATAATAAATACTGTAAAAAAGGCAGCTCTCGTAAAGCCTAATGTCAGATTCATAGGATGGGATGTCGCTGTGCAAGAAAATGGGAGAATTTGTATAATTGAAGGCAATTGTACAGCAGATCCGGATATCACGCAAATGCCTGATCAAATTGGAAAGTGGCCAAAATATAGAGAGGTAATATTTGAAAGATGAGGATAAGTTTTCTTGGTGATATTATGTGCGAAAAACCTTTGCAAAAGGAGTTGAAAAAAGGAAATAAAAATATCACTTTTAATTTAAAAAAATACTATAATTCAGATTATGTTATAGGAAATTTGGAAACTATTTTTGCTGGGAGAAATAGGAAGTATACGAGAGATCTTTATAGTTTTAATACACCAGATTCTTTTTGTGAAGAGTTAAAGTATGCATCCATTGATTGTGTTACCACAGCTAATAACCATTGTTTAGATAGAGGAATTGACGGCCTAATAAGAACGAGTAGAGTACTGAAAAATAATGGGATTAAGCATGTTGGAACGAGGGAAAAGCAGAATGAGCAGTCCTATCTGATCGTGAATATAGGAGGAAAGAAAGTAGGATTTTTAGCATATACGTATGGAACGAATTATAGTTTAAATCGAGTAAAAATAGATCAAGGCGATCATTATGTCAATTTATTGAAACCGAACGATTTAAATGCGGTAATACCTAAAGGAATGTTTGATAAACTTAAAGAGAAGGTTTTATCAAAAGAAATAAGAGTTAAAATAAAAAGAATGTTAGGACGGACATATAATCATGTAAGGATGGATAATATTCAGCCAGGAGACTTCGATGAATTCTATATTAATAGAATTAGTAAAGATATACAAAAATTAAAAAATAATGTTGATTATCTTTTTGCTTATTTACATACAGGAGGACAATTTAATCTTATTCCAGGGAGTTATTCGGAAAAGATATGTCATTTCTTTTACAATCAAGGTGTGAAGTGTGTTATAGCAAGCCATCCACACATAGTACAAAGAGTAGAACCTTTAGAGAATGGGGTGATTGCATACAGTTTGGGAAATTTTTTAATTTCTCCTAATTCGATATATCTCCTTTACGAAAATAGACCGGATTTGTCAATAGTTTTACATTTTGACATAGATGAGAACAAAATAAGATGTAGTTTTTCAATTATAAAAGTATGCTTCATCCGTGGAAGAACATTTGTAAAAGATTGTTTTGAATTATATGAAGAGTGTGACTCAAAAGAAAGAGAAAACATAGTAAAGGAATGTAAGCAAATTTATAATGTTGTTTTTAATAATTTTGAAAAAAAACAGTTTAAAATGAATAAAGAATATTTTATAACGGAGTTTCAACTATGAATATTTGTTTTTTTGCACATCATAGCATTTCTGGAAAAGATGGCGCATCGTTATCTATGATAAACATTGCGGAAAGTTTAGCAGAAGAAGGAAATAAAATATATATTGTTTATCCAAATCATCCACAGAATGTGAGCAAACACATAGGAATAAAGAATATTTATTTGAGAAATTATACTATGAGACGATCGCTTGATGATTCTTCTATTAGTACAACAATTATGTATAAATTAAAAGAAATATATAATAATATGGCTTCTTGGTTTATTTCAAAAAAATTAAAGTGTTTTGGAGTTGAGCTTATTCATATTAATGGTATAGATAATTGTATTGGTGCTCAATGTGCATTAAGAATGAATATACCTTATGTTTGGCATATTAGACAATTTTTAGAAGAAGATTTAAATTGCACTCCATTTAACAAGAAAAAGATGTATGGGTATATGCGAAGAGCTGACCAAATTATAGGAATATCAAAGGCTGTATGCGATAAATATAAAAGAATATTAATGAAAGAGGTAAAGCTTATATATAATGGGGTTGAACCGGAAAAGTATAAGCTTAAGGAACATGCTTTTTCTTCAAAACCATATACTATGTTACTTGCTGGTAGAATATCAAAAGAAAAAGGTCAAATGGAAGCTGTAAAAGCTCTTAATGTTTTAGCATGTAAAGGTATTAAACTAAAATTATTGTTAGTAGGATATGGGATTGATGATTATTATAATGATATTAAAAATTATGTAAAACAGCATAGGCTGGAAGAATATGTCCGTTTTATTCAATATACTGATGATTTAAGATCGCTAAGAGAATCTGCAGACATAGGCTTGATTTGTTCCGTAAAAGAAGCATTTGGAAGAGTAACAGTAGAAAACTTTTTTTCGCAAATTTTATGTATAGGAGCCAATACTGGTGGAACGGCTGAATTAATCACAAATGAATATAATGGAATTCTTTATAAAAGTGGAGATTATCAAGATTTGGCTGAAAAGATAGAAAATGTGATATGTAGGATGGATAAGCATGTACTTGCCGAAATGATTAACAGAGCCTACATTGAAGCCAACGATAAATTTACAACACAGAGGCTTATTAGTGAAGTAAAA
Organism: Sellimonas intestinalis; assembly: GCF_001280875.1. Lineage (GTDB taxonomy): Bacteria > Bacillota > Clostridia > Lachnospirales > Lachnospiraceae > Sellimonas > Sellimonas intestinalis. Next base: position 7,782 of record NZ_LGAJ01000009.1, read on the forward strand.
AGTGTATATTTATCAGTAACAAATAAGCAATAAATGAGGTATAGAATGTCAATTTTAACTATTTCAATATGTTTCCTGTTTTTTCTGTTTTTCTTATCCAGAAAAGAAAAATGGTTTCACCCAGGAGTTATTATGACGGCCTATTGGATAGGGCTGATTTTTTTTGCTTCTTTACAATTATTTGGCCTGTACAGTATTTCAAATTGGGCTTATTTAGTTTTTGTAGTTGGACTATCAAGCTTTTGTTTTGGGACTTTATATGGTAGCTTTTTTTCGGCCAAAATATCTATGTCGAGAAAAAAAGAATATGTTTTAGATTATAGATTAATATATATATTGTATTTTATTGTAATTCTCTTTTTACTTTACAATTTTAAAAATGTAATGGAGCTCTTAAATAGTGGATATACATGGGCCAAAATTAGAAGATTATATAGTAACCAGGGGCAGGTAAGTGGATATAATGAGGTAACAATGTCAGCATTTAATGTTATGATGAATCAGTTTGTTAGTACGCCTACAATATATGCTTCATTACCTATCGCTGTGTCGGATATGTTGATCGGAAAAAAGGATAAGAAGTTATTTGGCATGACGTTAATTATGATGTTTTTATGGATGATGACTTCTGGTGGAAGATCCATTGTTTTATGGCTGGTTTTATATTTGTTTTTTGGAATTTTTATAGTGAAAAAAAGAAATTTTCAAATACCCAAAAAAGTAAAAAAAATCATGCGTTATTCAATCATTCCATTGGTTTTTGTTTTTGTATTTATAACAGTTCAAAGAAAAGGAGAAAGTATGAATTTGCTGAGAGAGGCATATATATACTTTCCGGTTGGGCTAAAGAATTTTGATTATCATATCCAACAATTTGAGAATTCATTACAACCATATTTGGGAGGGGCAAGTTCTTTTTACGGTTTTATATATCCTATAATTTTTATTTTAAAACAAATTGGAATTATGGATTATCCTCAATGGATTCTTGACTCAAGATATTATAGTTTTACCATATTGGAACCTAATAGTTTTATTGGACTTGATATGAATGCTTATGCTACTATTATGTATCAGCCATACTTAGATGGTGGGATTTTAGGAGTAGTGATAATATTATTGCTTTTTGGAATCTTGTGTGGTTATTATTACAAGAAAATAGATACAAAATATATCCAAGCTAGAAATTTGGCTATTTATTTGTTTTTTTTGCAAAAAATATTGTTTTCTCAAGTAAGATTTTATTTTACACAAACACAGCAATCAATTGCATTTATAATAATTATTATAGCCTTCGTAAGCCAAAGTTCATTTAGAAATAGAATTTCTTTTATTAGAGAAAGGAGAAATTGATTATGAAAAGATTAATTTTAGACATTATAAAAAAGTATTTTCCAGTGGTATTTGTCAAGTACCGGTATTTTAAGGTTTTTGGAAAAAAATTAAATTTAAAAAATCCAACTGGATTTAACGAAAAAATACTTTGGCTTACTCTATTTTGGCAAGATCAGAGAATTGTGCAATGTGCAGACAAATATGGCTTAAGGCAGTACGTTATTGGTTGCCTTGGATCAGATAATATTATGCCTCGGTTATATGGTGTGTATGAAAAAGTAGATGATGTGCGATGGGAACAATTTCCAAAAAAGTTTGTAATAAAATGTACACATGGTTGTAAATATAATATTTTGTGTGAAAATAAAGAAAAATTAGATATAAATAAAGCGAAAAACGCATTAGCTACATGGATGAATACAGAATATGGACCTAGTACATATGAACCCCAGTACTATGCCATGAAGCATAGAATAATCTCTGAGGAGTATATTGAAACAGATTCAGGATTATATCCAGAAGATTATAAACTATATTGTTTTAATGGAAAAGTAAAGGCAATTCTTGTATGCCTTAATCGTGAAAATGTACTTAATAAAAACGAAGAATTAATTTTAGAATGGTATGACTTAAAATGGAAAGTTTTAGATATTGGTGCGAAACCAAATAAGCAGTTGGCTATGAAACCAACATGTTTAGAAAAAATGGTGGAATATGCAGAAAAATTGTCCAAGCCATTTCCGTTCGTACGGGTAGATTTTTATGATCGTCATGAACCTATTTTAGGTGAAATGACATTTACTCCGATGTATGGAATGGCTAAATATTATTCAGAAAGCGGAAATAAATTATTAGGATCTTGGCTTGTATTACCGGATCATAAGATGAAGAGAAAATATAAAAAAGAAGATTAAATTTTAGTTGTAGTCAAGAAAGTTATATTATGAGATTAAAATAATTAGAAAATTCTAAAAAAATATGATTTTACATTTTATTTTGTGGTTTTGTGATGGAACTTGTAAAAACTTATCCATATATACTAAATTCTTGATATTTTTTTAAACTTAAAAATTAAAACAGAGGTATAAAAATGATATCTTTAAAAAAGAACTTTGTATATAGTATTTTATACCAGATGTTATCAATGATTCTACCACTGATTACATCGCCCTACATTTCCAGAGTTTTAGGTCCAGAGAATGTTGGGATTTATTCCTATACATATTCTATAGCAAATTATTTTGTCCTTATTGCTATGCTTGGTTTTAAGAATTATGGGATACGTTGTGTGGCTAAAGTAAGGGATAATAAGGAGAAATTAAGCAGAGAATTTTGGAGCATATGGGGACTTCAGGTAATTACTTCAAGTATAATGTTTGTGATCTATCTGATTTATTTAATTGTATTTCATCCAAAGTATTGGAATATAGCGGTATTGCAGGGGATTTATGTTTTCTCAGCAATGAGTGATATTAGTTGGTTCTTTTTTGGACTAGAGAAGTTTAAGATCACCACGATTAGGAATACTATAATTAGACTTATTGGAGTCATTGCAATTTTTATTTTTGTACGAAATAGTGGCGATCTTCCTATTTATGTGTTTATATTATCTATCAATATTTTATTAACACAATTAGTACTATGGCCTTTTTTAAGAGGAGAAATAGTTTTATACAAACCATCGATCAAAGAGGTGTGTAAACACTTTAAGCCATGTGCTATTTTATTTTTGCCGGTAATAGCAGTGAGCTTATATCTTATTATGGATAAGATTATGTTAGGTAGCATGAGTACTATGCGAGAATCGGGGTTTTATGAAAATACGGAAAAAATTGTTAATATTCCATTCGGAGTTATTACTGCCTTGGGAAGTGTAATGCTTCCTAGAATGACCAATGTTATTGCAAATAAACAATATGGAAGAAGCGGGAAGTATATAGAAGTATCAATGAATTTCGTTATGTTTCTTAGCAGTGCTATGGCCTTTGGAATAGCCGGAATTGCAACTGTATTTTCACCTGTCTTTTTTGGAAAGGAATTTACAGATTGTGGGATTTTGATTAGAGCGATTACTCCTATTATTGTATTTAAAGCTTGGGCGAATGTGATACGAACACAGTATTTACTACCAAATGAAAAAGACAAAGATTTTATTATGTCATTATTTGCAGGGGCTATCGTAAATTTAATAATTAATTCATTATTAATTCCTAAATTAGGAGCGATGGGGGCAGTTCTTGGAACAGTTGCAGCGGAGGGAACAGTTTGTATTTATCAAACGGTTGTAGTAAGAAAGGAATTAAATTTTAGAAAATACTTTAGAGATTCTGTAACCTATTTGTTGATTGGTGGAATTATGTATGTTTTAGTAGATCAAATTGGAGCAAAAATGAAGGAATCTCTTTTGACACTAGTGACTCAAATAGGCGTAGGAGCTTGTGTATTTATATGTTTATGCGTGATTTATATAATCATAGACAAGCAAAATTGTATCCATAAATTATATATAAACAGATTTCAAAGGAGAGAAAAAAGATGATGTTAAAAAGGGAAGTTGTAACATTATAAAAAATTATTTCCTATTTCGTATATGAAATATAGATACAAAACATTGGATAGAAAGGAAAAATATAAAATGAAAATCGCAGTAGCAGGCACTGGATATGTAGGGTTATCCAATGCTATTTTATTGTCACAAAACAATCAGGTTTATGCAGTAGATATTATACAGGAAAAAGTAGAAATGATTAATCGGAAAGAGTCTCCGATTGTTGACAAGGAAATTGAGGAGTATTTAAAACATAGAAATTTAAATCTTATAGCAACAACAGATGCAGCATTGGCGTATGCCAATGCTGATTTTATTATCATTTCCACACCAACCAATTATGATCCGAAGAAAAACTATTTCGATACTTCTTCTGTTGAGAGTGTAATTGAGCAGGTATTAGAAGTGAACCCTAATGCGATTATGATTATTAAGTCTACTGTCCCGGTAGGATACACAGAATCGGTCAAAGAAAAATACCATACCAATAATATTCTGTTTTCACCGGAATTTCTACGTGAAGGACGCGCTTTATACGATAATTTGTATCCGTCCAGAATTATTGTAGGAACAGATTTAAAGGATGAAAAATTAAAAAGATCAGCAGAAGTATTTGCAAATATGCTACAAGAGGGAGCAATTAAGACAGAAATTCCTGTTTTGTATATTAATCCTACAGAGGCAGAGGCAGTTAAATTATTTGCTAATACATATTTAGCAATGAGAGTTTCTTTCTTCAATGAATTAGACACATATGCGGAGATGCGGGGACTGAATACAAAACAGATCATAGAAGGCGTGGGACTGGACCCGAGAATAGGTACACATTATAATAATCCGTCTTTTGGATACGGAGGATACTGTCTCCCGAAGGACACAAAACAATTACTGGCAAATTATGATCAAGTACCCAATAATTTGATCCAGGCTATCGTGGATGCAAACCGCACAAGAAAAGATTTCATTGCGGACCGAATTTTAGAAAAAGCAAATTTCGAAGAAGGGAAAAAAGTCCGGGTAGGAATTTACCGGCTGACAATGAAAGCAAATTCAGACAATTTCCGGCAGAGCTCAATACAAGGTGTAATGAAACGAATTAAGGCAAAAGGAGTGGAAGTAATCGTATATGAGCCGACACTAAAGGAGGAAATATTTTTTGGCAGCAAAGTATATCATAGTCTTGAGGAGTTTAAATCATACTCTGATGTAATCGTCGCAAACCGTTTTAGTCAGGAATTAGAAGATGTCTTGGAAAAGGTATATACAAGGGATCTTTTTTTATGTGATTAAAGCCATAAAAATCAAGTGAAAATAAACAAAAATGGAGTGAGAAGGATCATAGTTCGTATTCACATGATTCTTCTCGCTCAACAATTCAAAGTGTTCTCACATCTTTATTTTGCATTGCGTTTGTGCAAAACTGCTACTATCTGAAAGGTATTCTGTTATACAGGTTCTGTGTCATTCGACGAAAAATTCATAATATACATGGAGTGCTCATGTCTGACTGATGAAAAAGTATGTTACACTATCCAAAAAGATACGGAGGTAAAGACATGAGTTATCACAAGACGGTAGAGCAATATTTGGAATATTGCAAGTTTAGAAAAGAATTGGATTGGAATACGTTAAAAGCATATCGAATTGATCTGAAGCAGTTCTTCGAGTATGTTCGAGAAGATATTCCGGATAAAGCCGCAGTCGAGGCATATATTACGGAATTGCATAAAAAATATAAGCCTAAAACGATCAAGCGTAAAATCGCATCAGTCAGGACTTACTATAGCTATCTGGAAGAAAATGAAATCATTCAAAGTAATCCTTTTAGAAAAATTAAAGTAAAATTTAAAGAAATAAGTTTGCTACCGAGAATTATTCCACGTGAAGAAATTGAAAAATTATTGAATTATATGTATATAAACGAAAATCGAAAAAGTGAAAAAGCTTATAAATTTTGGCTGAGAGATGTGGCCATGATCGAAATATTTTTTGCTACAGGGGCAAGGGTATATGAGATATCGAATATCAAGGCTGAGTGTGTAAATTTGAATTCGGGTCTTATAAAAATTATGGGGAAAGGAGGAAAAGAAAGATATATTCAGGTTGTAACGCCGGAAATTTTAGAGATTTTGAAAAAATACTATATGTATAACTGCAAAGAAATTAAGAAAAGTGGATTTTTTTTCATAAATAGTAGAGGAACCAGGTATTATCCAATAAGAATTTATGTAACCTGAATGGGGGACGGCTACTCGGTCGTCTTACTCTGAAAATGAGAAAGCCCTGTATGTTGTGAATTTAGAAAACAAATTATTTCAGGTACTTTGCGAAGTTTTAGCCCATTAAGCAAATCTTTTTAGAAATAGATATGTAAATAAATGATAAACGGGATCCCCCCAAATGCTGCCAGTTGGAATTCAAGATTTTGGTTGATCTGTGTAGAGAACTTATTTTCAAGCAGGAAAATGTTTGGTTACTATATCTCATTCTGAATGATGCGAATGATAACAAGATCGAAATGATTGTGGAAGTAAAGTATGCAAATGAGCGACAGATGGATAAGAGCGTAAAGCTTTCGTTGAAAAAGAACAACAGACGTTTTTTCTCCAAAGAACAAAGAGCGGCCTATGGTGAGAAATCAGATATGAAAAAATCTCCATATCAACAGGATGTACCAGGTCGATATGGAGATTTTTAATTCGGATTTTACCTATTTAAAAAACTGTGGCAAATATTCTTTATGTGCCTCCAGAAGCTCGTCCACTACGATATTTGCAAGCTCATCGCTCGGGCAGAGTGGATTTAAGTTCATGGCGGCAACAGCAAGATTTCTGTCTCCGCTTACGGCCGCTTCGATTGTCATACGCTCGAATGCTTTGATCATGTGTACATAGCCGCTGATCGGAAGTTTTAATTCTCCGGTAGCGAGCGGCTTCGGGCCGTCGGCTGTGATCCGGCATGCCACCTCGACAGCAGAATCCGCCGGGAGGTCGAGAATCGTACCATTGTTTCTGACATTGACATACTGGATATCTCCGGTGTCATTGTAGATGGACTGGATCAGGTTGCATGCGGCGTCGGAATATTTTGCGCCACCGCGCATTTCAAGCTGCTTTGGCTTTTCTGCCAGTTCTTCATGGCTGTAGAGCTCGAAAAGCTCTTTTTCTGTTTCGCTTACGACTTCACCGCGAACGGTCCCGGTCTTAAACTGCTCCAGCTCTTCTTCTAACTGTTCTTTTGTGAAGAAGTAGTAGTTGTGGTAAGGGCAAGGGATTGCGCTCAGTCCTTCGATAAATGCCGGCGAGTATGGAAGGGAGACAAAGTTCTTCATCTGGATCGTATCCTCGGCGCTCAAGTGTGCGTATTTATCGAGAAGCTCCTGGAAACGAGACTCGCCGTTTACAAATACATCGGTAGCAAAGATGAAGTGGTTGACGCCCTGAATCTCCATGGTGACGTCCTTTTCTTCCACACCCAGCATTTTCGCAAATCCGGCAACCATATTCACCGGGACATTGCAAAGACCGATGGTTTTCTTGAAATTAGTGTGACGAAGAATAGCTTCTGTCACCATGCCTGCCGGGTTGGTGAAGTTGATCAGCCATGCGTTTGGGCAGAGTTCCTGGATATCCTTTACAATGTCAAGGATGACCGGAATCGTACGGAATGCTTTGAACATACCGCCTGCGCCGTTTGTCTCCTGTCCAATCATGCCGTGGCTTAATGGAATCCGTTCATCGAGAATCCGGGCCGGCAGACGGCCGATCCGCATCTGGGTGGTGACAAAGTCGGCGTCTTTTAATGCTTCGCGTCTGTCATAACTTAATACAATTTTCATTGGAACGCCGGCCTTTTCAACCATACGTTTTGCAAGAGCGCCGACGGTTTCCAGTTTATCCCGTCCGGCTTCGATATCCACAAGCCAGAGCTCGCGTACCGGCAATGTATCGTAACGTTTGATGAATCCTTCAATTAACTCCGGAGTGTAGCTTGATCCTCCTCCGATCGTGACGATTTTAACGGAATCTTTCTTCATGGGAAATAAACACCTCCAAAAATATAAAATCATAGAAAGTGGTTAGACCATACTGGCGACCATTCCAATACGGTATATACCATGATAACACTTTGCCCGGAAATTTTCCATGGAAAACGAAAAAATCTTTTTCAGTTGTGAAAAACGCACAAAAATGGCTAAAAACAAGGGCTTTTTAAACGGAAAAACAAGGAGTATTCTGTGCAGAATGACTATTTTCATGAAAAAAGGAAAAAGGAATTGTAATAAATTTGTATGATGTGGTATGATTAACGACAGAGTGGTATAGACCATAGCAGACCATAAAATGCAAAGAAGGAGGAAGAGAATTATGGTAAAAATTTTACTCGTATGTTCAGCAGGAATGTCAACAAGTTTCATGGTGAACAAAATGAAGGATTCCGCAAAAGCACGTGGAATTGAAGCCGAGATCTGGGCTGTTGCAGATGCGGAGGCTGCCGCTAATATTGAGAAGGCCGATATTATGATGCTTGGGCCTCAGGTTCGTTTCCTGGAGAATAAAATGAAAGGGATCGCCGGGGATAAGCCGGTTACTGTCATTGATATGGTAGCGTATGGCTCCATGAATGGCGAAAAGGTTCTGGATCAGGCTCTTGAAATCCTGGGGAAATAGGACAAGATTTGAAAGGATAAGGGTAAGGTAAGTATGAATGCTTTCATGCAATGGATGGAAACACATTTTATGCCGATGGCTGCCAAGATCGGAAGCCAGCGGCATCTGATTGCGATACGTGACGGCTTTATTGCTATCATGCCGGTTACCATGGTCGGAAGTATTGCAGTCTTGTTAAACGTATTTTTACGTGACCTGCCAAATGAGTGGCTGGGAGAGGGAAATGGTTTTGTTGCGGCGATGGATCCGATTATTGCTATCAATGGAAACGTATACTTCGGTTCCATCACAGTCCTTGGTATCGCTTTTACGATATCGTTGGGATACCATTTGTCGAAGTCGTACGACGTCAATCCGATTGCGGGTGCTGTTATTGCGTTCTCCGCTGTCGTAACCTGTATGAATCAAAATGCCGTATTTAATTACATATTAAACGGTGTGGACTTATCCTCACTGGATTCTCTGAAAGCGGCAGGACTGGACGTCATTGAAAGTGAAGGTGCGGTTGCACTTCAGAATGTCAGCGGATGGGGCTATATGGGCGAAGCCTATACGGGTTCCAGCGGTCTGTTTACCTGCTTGATTGTAGGGTTGCTGTCGACGATGATCTATGTGAAACTGATGCAGAAGAAAGTGACGATCAAGCTTCCGGATTCTGTACCGCCTGCGGTCAGCAATGCGTTTGCGGCGATTATCCCGGGTATCGTTGCGATTTATGTGTTTGGTATTCTGACACAGATCAGCGTACAGTTTACAGGATTGTATCCGAACGACTTGATCGTAGAATGGATTCAGAAGCCGCTGCTTGGTCTTTCACAGGGGCTCGGAAGCGTCGTTCTGATGATGTTCCTGATTCAGTTGTTCTGGTTCTTCGGACTGCACGGGGATAATATTCTGGCTCCGGTAACGGAAGGAATCTATACCCCGGCTCTTCTTGAGAACTTAAGAATCTGGAACGAAACACAGTCTACAGCGGATATGCCATATATCTGGACACGTGGGTCAATCAATGCGTATGCGATGGCTGGTGGTTCCGGTATGACCCTGGCACTTTTGATTGCGATCTTTATTGTTTCCAAGAAAAAAGATTCCAGAGAGATTGCGAAACTTGCGCTTCCGATGGGAGTCTTCAATATCAATGAGCCGGTGATCTTTGGTATTCCGATCGTGCTCAATCCGGTATACCTGATTCCATGGCTGATTACAGCTCCGGTATGTTCTGTGATCGGATATGTATTTACAGCAGCGCACATCATCCCGCCGGTATACATTCAGGTGCCGTGGGTAATGCCGGTCGGTCTGTATGCTTTCTTCGGAACGGGTGGCAGTGTAATGGCAGGCGTGGTTTCCCTGATCTGTCTTGCGGTTGCCGTACTGATCTGGGTTCCGTTTGTCATGCTGGCAAACAGGATGGAAAATAAACAATAAGTAAGAGACAGAATTTCGGCAGGGGAGGCTGTCCCCTGCCGTTCTGGTAAAAAGAAAACGATTTCAGGAGGTAAATTCAGATGGATGGTATCGAAATGATCTGCTTTGAGATCATCTCAAATGTAGGAATGGCAAGAGGCAGTTATGTAGAGGCGATAGATCTGGCGACAGAAGGAAAATTTGATGAAGCTAGAGCAAAGATCGAAGAAGGGAATCAGTTTTTCGTAAAAGGACATGAAGCCCATGCGGATCTGATTCAGAAGGAAGCAGCAGGAGAGAAGACGGAGATCATCCTTGTTCTTGTCCATGCGGAAGACCAGTTGATGAGTGCGGAAAATTTCAAGATTCTTGCTGAGAAGTTTATTGTACTGAGCGAAAAGATTTACACAAAATAAGCCGGAGCGTGCGGATATGGGTACAGGCAGAAAGAAGAACGAGAAGAAAGGTTCCTGGGCGGTCTTTTTCATGGTGATCGGCATGATCTTTATCATGTTGTCCCCTCAGGTGGAGCAGCCGATGTCGTTGATTGTCACGGGGCTGGCGATCATCCTGATCAGTCTGATCTACTGGAAAAAAGAGCGGAGCAGGGACGATCAGAAATAGACAGAGGTTGAGACAGAATGGAAATCAGAGAGAAGCTAAGAGTAACGGCGGAAGAATTCTTTTCCCAGATGATGGTGTCCGTGCTTTATGATATCAAAAGTGCGACGGGAAGAGATGTGAAACGGGAACAGATTCATAAAGGGTATCATTATACAAAGAAGATGAAAAACAAAGTGGGGCGTGAAGGAGACGTGCGGATCACAGTGACGGAATATGATCCGCCGTACCGATATTCAGCGTCTTTTGATTCTGCCAGTGGGATCAATCGGATTGAGTACCGGCTGGAGGAGGCACCGGAGAGTGGAATTGAGGTCTTTTATTTGGAAGACTATGAGGGAGATACCAAATCTCAGGATCTGAATTACCGTATTATCGGAGCTCTCTACAGGAGAAGTGCAAAGAAAAGGACGAAAAAGATGTTCCATGCCATGGAGGACTATATTATCAAAAACAGAGATCAGGCATAGGCAGATGGAACGGGAAGGAAGACACATGGCACGAATTGGTATTTCAATTTATCCGGAGCATACGACGCCGGAGCGGGACCGGGCGTATATGGAGATGGCGGCAAAGTACGGGTGCAGCAGGATATTTTCCTGTTTGTTGAGCGTTACAAAAAGCCGGGAGGAAATAGGTAAGGAGTTTCGGGGGCAGATTGATTTTGCTCACCGGCTTGGGATGGAGGTCATCCTGGATGTGGCGCCTGTTGTGCTGAAGAGACTTGGAGTGACTTATGATGATCTGTCGTTTTTCAGTGAGATCCATGCGGACGGAATCCGTCTGGATGAGGGATTTGACTCTCTGGCAGAATCCATTATGACATATAATCCCCAGAATCTGAAGATTGAAATGAATGCAAGCCTTGGAAACCGATATTTGGAAAATATTATGAGCCATTGTCCGAAGACTGCAAACCTGACGACCTGCCACAACTTCTATCCGCAACGGTACACTGGACTTGGGTACCGGCATTTTGAAAAATGCAGCAGGGAGATTCAAAAGCTGGGGCTCCCGGTAGCGGCGTTTGTAAGTTCTCAGGAACCGAATGCTTTCGGACCGTGGCCGGTGAATGATGGATTGTGTACTCTGGAGATGCACCGGGATCTTCCGGTGGACACGGCCGCCAGACATCTGTTTGCTACAGGACTCGTGGACGATGTGTTGATCGCCAACTGCTATGCTTCAGAGGAAGAGCTTAGAAATTTATCACTTCTGGATCCCTCATTGTTGACATTTCGCATGGAAAGAGAGTATACTCTCTCCTGTACAGAAGAAAAGATTTTATATGAAACACTTCATTTTGTCAGGGGAGACATGAGCGACTTTATGGCCCGAAGTACACAGCCTCGTGTCCTGTATGCGGATCAGGAGGTTCCGGCAAGGAATACCAGGGACATGAAACGTGGCGATGTGGTCATTGTCAACGATGAGTACAACCGGTACAAGGGAGAACTTCAGATCGTACTTATGGATATGGAAAATGACGGCCGGAAAAATGTGATCGGGCACCTTCCGGCAAATGAGCGGATGCTTCTTGACTACCTGGAACCATGGAGGAAGTTTGGCTTCATAAAATCTTAAGCGACAGGAAGGGTGAGAAGATTGGCCGCACCAATATACTTGAAAATAAAAGAACGCCTGATGGAGGATATCAGGGACAAGTCAGTCAGTACGCCGATTGATTCGGAACGCGAGCTGGCAGTAAAATTCGATGTGAGCAGGATGACAGTCCGCAGGGCGGTTAATGAGCTGGTAGCGGAGGGCTATCTCTACCGGAATAAAAACCGGGGAACCTTTGTCTCAGATCAGGCTCTGCACAGGAAGAATACGACGGTGGACAGTTTTGTAAAGCAGGAGAATGCAAATTACCGTCTGATTTACTTCAATGTGCGGCCGGAGCCGGAATATGCGGCGTTGTTTTCGATTACGCAGGAAGACTTGATGATCTGTGCGGTTCGACTGATGATGGAAGATGATCGGCCGGTTACGATCGAGGAGATTTATTATCCGTATTCTCATGTTCACTCCATGGGGATGAAAGATCTGGATGAGATGCTGGATATGACCGGATATATTGTGGACGGGACGGTGACACAGCGTTTTTATCCAATTCTGGTGCCGCCGGAATACAGTAATCTTCTGAATTTGGAGATGAATACGCCGATTATTATGGTGGAATGTAAGATTCATAATCAGGTGGGCGAGCTTGTTGCGATTGTGAAAATGTACCATAATCCGAACGAAAAAGTCATCGAGATGACATTATAATAAGAGGAAAAATTTCTGATGCCGTAAGAGGCGGAGGAATTTTTCCTCTTTTTTTGTTTTGTTTGGCTCTTTTTCTTCTCTTGATTCGTTATATAATATGTAAGACGTTTTACGATAAAAATACGAGGCCACGATTATGACAGACAGAGAACGAATACAACGCATCTTCTCCGGTGAGCCCGAGCAGATGAATGAACTGATTGAAGAATATTATCAGGACATCTTTCAATATTGTTATTCCCAAACAAGGCGGGAGAGTGCGGCATATGATTGTACCCAGGAGACCTTTCTTCGAGTCATCCGTTATCTGAACCGATATGTGGAACAGAAGAAATTCCGGGCCTATCTTTTTGGAATCGCAAGAAGTGTATGCATTGACTTTTTCCGGAAGAAATCAGAGAGTGAGGTTGGATACGAGGAAGAGTACGAAGAGACACTGAGAGAAGAGGATTTTGCGGACAGGGTGTCGGAGCAGGTGACGATCAAAAAGGCGATGGAAAAGTTGAAGGAAGAACAACGGGAAGTGCTGGATCTTTCGTATTACCATGGACTGACCGCAAAAGAAATTGCATATGTGACGGGAGAAAGGGTCACGGCTGTGAAAAGCAGGATTCGTCAAAGCCTGAAAAAGCTGAGACAGATTTTGGAAGAGGAGGGATTCAGATGGAACGGATAAAAGAAATGGAACAGCTACTAAAAGAACAAAAGAAGCCGGTGCCGGATCCAAAGAGGGTAGCGGCATGCAAGGAACGTATGATGGAAGAAATCAGTCATCAGGTGATCCTTCCGTCACGTCCGCTTTTAGTGCGGATGTGGGAGAGTGCGGGGTATATTTCCAGGTGGACCTGGGGAGGGCTTCTCTTTTTTTGTGCGGTGGGCGTTCTGATGGCGCTTCATAATTCCTATCAGAATACTTTGGCACTATGTTCAATACTTGCCCCGCTTCCTGGTATCTTTCTTGTACCGGAACTAGCCAGGAGTTTTTCAGAGGGCATGTGGGAGATGGAGCAGTCCTGCTACTATAATCTGAGGGAGCTTCTGCTGCTGAAGATGATTGTGCTTGGTCTTGCCTTTGGCGTCCTTCTTGGATTGGGTGCGGTGATGACAAGAGTGGAGAGCGGAAGTTTTGTAGATTTTGAACTGTGGATTTGTCTGCCGTTTTTGGCAGTGAGTTCACTGTCCTTCTTCTTATTGAGAAAAATCCGCAGCCGTCAGGCGGAATATGGGATCATCGGGATTGATCTGATGGGAGTCTGTGTTGTCATTGGTATGTGGAATGTCAAAGATGACCTTCAAAGAATGTTGGAGAGTGATCAGACAGCGGTGCTGCTTTTTGTACTTCTGGCGGTGCTTTTGGGGAGCCTCGTGATGAATGGAAAGAAGTTTTTCCAGTGTGTACAGAATGGCGAACTGGTATGGGAAGAACTGATGGAATAGAAAGGAGAACACATGGAACTGAAACTGACGCATGTGACAAAACAATATGGAACAAAGACTGCGGTAGATCATATTAATATGACGTTGCGTGAGGGGATTTACGGACTTTTGGGAGCAAATGGAGCAGGGAAAACTTCGCTGATGAGACTTGTCTGTCTCATTCAAAAAAGAAGCGGCGGAGAAATTACTCTGGATGGCCGGGAAATCCAGGAAATGGGGGAAGAATACCGAAGCCTTCTTGGATATCTGCCGCAGAATTTCGGTTACTATCCGGAATTTACTGCACAGAAGTTTTTACTGTATATGTCTGCCTTAAAAGGGCTGAACAAGCATGCGGCGAAGCGGCGGATTGAGGAACTTCTGGATGTGACGGGGCTTACTGATGACAGAAACAGAAAGATCAAAACTTTTTCCGGAGGGATGAAACGGAGACTGGGAATTGCCCAGGCGATGCTGAATAATCCGAAGATTCTTATTTTGGATGAGCCGACGGCCGGACTGGATCCAAAGGAACGGGTGCATTTTCGCAACCTGATCAGCTCCTTTTCTAAGGATAAAATCGTGCTCTTGTCCACCCATATTGTGTCGGATATCGAGTACATTGCTGATGAGATTCTGGTGATGAAGCAGGGAAAGCTGATCCGGTGCGGGAAGCCGCAGACACTTTTGAAAGATTTGGAAGGGAAAGTATGGGAATGTCTGGTGCCGTTTGAGGCGGTTGCGGAGATGGAACGCCACTTTACAGTTGGCAATTTGAAAAATGAAGAGCAAGGATGTCTTCTGCGGATTGTTTCGGATATTTGTCCTGTAAAAGGGGCAAAGGAGGCACAGCCGTCTCTGGAAGATATTTACCTGTATGATTTTCAAAGAGAGGAGGACAAACGATGATTTCGCTTGTTAGACTGGAGATACAGAAATTGTTTCGGCGTAAATTTGTATTAGTTTTGCTTTTGATTTACGGTGTGGTATTGCTTTTTATGATTTACGCAGGAAATCCGAACCGGTTTTCTTCGATTCTGACTTCCGAGGGAGATGTGCTAAAAGGCAGGGAAGCAGTTCAGTATGAAAAGGAGCTGGCAGAAAGCTACGGTACGCTTTCCGATCAGGATGTCCAGGAAATTCTGGAGGAGAACGCAAGAATCCTTGGGGAGTTTACGGATGAGAACCAGATGAAAGATGACGTGCATTATCGGTACGCCAATGGCTTTTATGCTGCCGTGGCAAAGGTGTTTACTGATGCGGATGGAAATTACAACCATCTTCCCGCGGATCAGGTTTATCCTGGGCAAGAGGGATTGATGCAGGGAGGCTTTACAAGCGGTATGGACATGATGCTTAGCTATGTCACCACGTTTTTACTGTTTGCGGCGGTTCTTCTGATCGTGATGATCGCCCCGGTTTTTTCAGATGAATACACGTCCGGTATGGACTCCCTGATTTTGTCATCCCGTTATGGGAAGACGCGGTGTGCGCGGGCCAAGATTCTGGCCTCCTTTCTGACTGCGGTTACCATTCTGATCGGAACGGTTGCGTTTATCGTACTGGTTACGATCGGATATTTCGGGACAGATGGATTTGCAGTGGATGCCCATTTGTGTGCCACAGGGATGATCGGTATGGCGCCGTTTGCATTACCATACTGGAAAGCACTTTTAATTCTGATCAGCCTGGGACTGGGGGCCATTATGATGCTGATCGGTTTTGCTCTGGCTGCTTCGGCACTTGGAACGTCCTCCTTTATCAGTGTTCTGGTTACATTGGCATTTTTTGTTCTGCCGATCTTTTTGTGGGGAGTGTGGGATATTCCGTGGCTCAATCATCTCTTGGAACTATGTCCGGGGAATCTCGTTTCACCTGCCAAAGTATTTGCGCTTCCGGCATATCAGATCGGAGGTCACACTGTTCAGGTCTATCAGATGGAAATCGTGGCTGCAGTTTGTTTCACCCCGGTCTGTGCTGTCTGTTCTTATTTTGGATTCAAAAACCATCAGGTGCGCTCATAAAAGGGTGCGCCTGATGGTTTTTATTTCATAGGAAACTGCGTTCCTATGAAATAAAAAACGCACTGCGGCGGAGTGGAAGCTACCAGTGAAGCGACCCGCCGCAGGCGGAGAATCCTGCCAAAAAGGATTCTTTTTATGATAAAAACTGTATGTCAATCATACAGATCTCACTTTTGGTACCTACTCTCATATTTGGTCCGAAGACGCCCACTCCGGAGGTGACAATATTATGCATGGAACCTTTCTTTAAGTAGCCGCAGGCGTTTTCCCACACCATGTCGGTAATCAGGGTGAGGGGAAAGACCTGTCCATCATGGGTATGTCCGCAAAGATCCAGATCCACTCCTGCCTCGGAGAGTTCATTTAGCTCCCGTGGCTCATGGTCGATGACGATGAGAGGCTTCGTCAGATCCAGCTCTTCGGTGAGCTCTTTCGGTGTTTTGCGGGTGTCAATGCCCCGGCCTGGTCGTTCATAATCCGGTCTGCCGCACAGGTAAAAGGCATGATCGATCTCGATCGTCTCATCCCGTAACAGGGTGATCCCGGCCTGCTTAAGAAAGGTATCCATCCGGGGATCGCTCATCTTTTTTCCATCCTGGTGGAAGGTGAATCCAGCAAGGATCGGCTCTTGGATATCGTGGTTTCCATAGCAGGCGTAGGTGCCGTATGTGCTCTCCAAATCAGCGAGTGTGGAAGCCAGTTCTTGTGGATCGTCCAGCGCTTCGTATTCATTGTCAAAAATATCTCCTGCAATGACGACAAGATCCGGATTCTGTGCGTTGATTTTATCCACCATCTGCCGCATCTGTGCGGTTCCCACGCTGTAACCAAGGTGAAGATCCGCTACCAGTGCGATTTTTAAGGAGTCCAGATCCCCGGCCTGTTTTTCCACCTTTACCTGATAAGGCGTTATGCGGATCCACCGGGCATTCACCATCCCGTAGATGCTGACCGCTGTGATGAGGATCAGGCAGAGCGCCCCGGCAAGAGCCGGACGCAGCCGGGTGAAAGTTTTTTTCCGAATTTTTGTATGAACAAGCCGGATGAGATCGGCGGCAACGACAACGAGCACCATGTAGAGCATTATTCCCATCCAGTAGTAGCCAAGACCTTTTAAAAACCGCTGTGCCTCTCCCGGAGGCGTGAGAAAGCCGATGCCGGGAGAAAAGGCCACAAACAGGTAGACAATTCCGAGGACAATCCGCACCGCCTTTTTACGAAATACAGGGTGGATGGCGGAAAGCCAGGTAAAAATCCGGTGCAGCAGATATCCATTGACAAGCAGGTATACCGGAAGTAAATAAACTGCAATCATAACAAATTCTCCAATCTTTTGTAACAGTGACACATTACAGACGCACGAACGTCGGATGATGTCCGGTATGTTTTAAAAAGACGTCCAGAATGTCTTTGGTGCGGATTTTGAGCGTAGAACTGTTGATACAAGGGTGGCATCCGATATATTCATCTGTAAGGAGATCCTCATCAATCAAAAGAGTCACATCCAGACCGGGGTCATTCATCAGCCCCAAAACACTTGCGGACCCCGGTGTAAGATTCAAATACTGTTCCATAAATTCCGGTTCCGCGAAGGAAAGGCGGGAGATTCCCAGTTGCCCGGAGAGATCCTTTGTCACGAATTTTTTGTCTCCCGGCATTAAAAGGAGATAAAAGGTGGTCTTCTGACGGTTACGAAGAAACAGATTCTTGCAGATCTTGACGCCGAGTTCTTGTTCTACAGCTTCACAGTCTTCGATGGTATTTGCGGTATCGTGATCCACTCCTTCATAGGAAATTCCCAGGCGGTCCAGAAGCTCGTAGACATGAGCCTCTTTCTCCAGACGGTCTCCACAGTCTGGACGTGCGTTAAAATGGGTTGTATGTACAGTGATACTCATCGTAAAACCTCCTGATAAAAATGATTTTCTTTTACAGTATAAAAAGAAACAGAAAAAAAGACAAGACTGTACCAAAAGAATTAAGATTATAGGCTTGCGGAGGCATGGGACACCCCTTATAATAAAGAAAGTATGAATTTAGGAGAAAAAAGGAAATGAGAAAATTACTGAAGTATCTGAAGGATTATAAGAAGGAAAGTATGATCGGTCCTCTGTTTAAACTTCTGGAAGCCTGCTTTGAGCTGGTGGTTCCTTTGATTATGGCGAACATGATTGATATCGGAATCCGGAACGGGGATACGGGATATATTTTAAGAATGGGCAGTATCCTCATTTTATTTGCGGTGCTGGGGCTGTCCTGTTCCCTGACTGCCCAGTATTTTGCGGCGAAAGCATCGGTGGGGTTTGGAACGGCGCTGCGGCATGACATGTTTCGGCACATTCAGAGTCTTTCCTATGCGGAGATTGACCGCGCGGGAAGTTCTACCTTGGTGACGAGAATCACCAGTGATATTAATCAGGTGCAGTCGGGCGTTAATCTGGTGCTCCGGCTTTTTCTGCGATCTCCGTTTATCGTGGTGGGAGCAATGCTGATGGCTTTTACGATCAGTGTAAAGCTGGCGCTGATTTTTGTTGTGGCAGTGCCGCTTTTATCCCTTGTGATTTACGGGATCATGGTAGTGTCCATTCCGCTGTACCGCCAGGTGCAGAAACGGCTGGACCGGATCCTGCTTTCCACCAGAGAAAATCTGGAGGGGATCCGGGTTATCCGGGCCTTTGGAATGCAGGCAAGGGAGCGGGAGGAATTTAAGGCCAAGAACACAAAATTTCTGGCGGCGCAGATGCTGGTAGGAAAGATTTCTGCCCTCTTAAATCCTGCCACTTATATCATTGTCAATGTGGCGACCATTGCGATCGTCTGGTTTGGAGGCCGGGAGACCTATGCCGGGGGCGTCACCCAGGGAGAGGTCATTGCCCTGGTCAATTATATGACCCAGATTCTTACCGCATTAGTGGCATTGTCCAACCTGATTGTCAGCTTTACGAAAGCACTGGCCTGCGCCAACCGTGTCAATGAAGTCTTTGATCTTGAGCCATCCATCCAGGATCCGTCTGTGGAAGAGTTAGCTGGCCGGGAGACGTCCGTACAGGAAATGATGAAAGAAAAAGAGGTTACAAAGGTCAAGGAGGCCGTGGCTTTTCATCAGGTGTCTTTTGCGTATCCAAAGAGCAAGGTCTATGCAGTTACAGGACTGAATTTCTCTGTGAAACAAGGGGAAATGATTGGAATTATCGGAGGAACCGGTTCCGGAAAATCCACCCTTGTCCAGATGATACCGAGGTTTTATGATGTGACGGAAGGTAGTGTGACTGTAGATGGACGGGATGTCCGAGACTATAAAATAGAAGAATTAAGACAGAAAATTGGAATGGTACCGCAGCGGGCAGTGCTGTTCCGTGGAACTATTCGGGATAATATGAGAGTTGGTAACGAACTTGCGGACGATGTGGAGATCATGGAGGCCGTGAAAAGAGCTCAGGCACTGGAAGTGGTAGAAGGGAAACCGGATGGTTTAGATACCATGATTAACGAGGGAGGCAAGAATCTTTCGGGCGGACAAAGGCAGCGGCTTACAATCGCCCGTGCCCTTGTAAGGAAGCCACAAATTTTGATTCTGGATGACAGTGCGTCTGCTCTTGATTTTGCCACAGATGCAAGGCTGCGTAAAGCAGTCAGGGATTTGAAAGATATGACCGTCTTTGTAGTATCCCAGAGGGCGGCGTCCGTTATGCAGGCGGATAGAATCATGGTCATGGATGATGGAAAGCTGGTCGGAATCGGTACACATGAAGAGCTGATGGAAACGTGCGAGGTCTATCGAGAAATCTGCCTCTCTCAGCTCTCAGAAAAGGAGGTGGGACGTCATGCATAAAACAAACAGTACGTGGAAGAAAGTACTCTGCTATATCAGACCCTATTCGTTCTATGTGATCCTTTCCCTCCTGTTTGCGGTTCTGACAGGGGTGCTGACGTTGTATGCTCCGATCCTGGTAGGAGACGCAATTGATTATATTATCGGAAGAGATCAGGTGCTTTTCGGGAAAATTGCCGGTATTTTAAGGAATCTTGCCATTATTATTGTAATTACGGGAGTGGGACAGTGGCTGATGAATCTTTGCAACAACCAGATCACTTACCGGGTAGTGCTGGATGTGCGGCTGAAAGCCTTTAAGAAGCTGGAAAAGCTGCCCCTTTCTTATATAGACAGTCACGCAAATGGTGATACGATCAGCCGGATCATTACGGATGTGGAGCAGTTCTCAGATGGACTTTTGATGGGATTTTCCCAGTTTTTCTCCGGCGTGGTGACGATTGTGACGACTTTGATTTTCATGCTCACCATCGATATTAAAATTACGCTGATTGTCGTACTGCTCACACCGTTATCTTTCTTTGTGGCTGGATTTATAGCCAAGCGGACGTATCAGATGTTCCGGAAACAGTCTGAGACGAGAGCGGATATGACGTCTCTTGTCAATGAGATGGTGGGAAATCAGAAGATTGTCCAGGCGTTTGGCTATGGAAGTACGGCTTGCGGACGGTTTGATGAGATAAACGGGAAGCTTAAGACGTACAGTCTGAAAGCCATTTTCTTTTCTTCGATTACGAACCCAAGTACCAGGTTTGTGAATAACCTGGTCTACATGGGCGTGGGGATCGGAGGCGCGTTAAGTGCTATTACAGGAGCCATCAGTGTAGGACAGCTCTCCTGCTTTCTGACCTATGCGAACCAGTATACGAAGCCGTTCAACGAGATTTCCGGCGTCGTGACCGAACTTCAGAACGCGCTTGCCTGTGCAAAGCGGGTATTTGATTTTATCGAGGAGGAGCCGGAGACAAAAGACGATCAGGACGCCGTGGTTCTGACGGATGCCAAAGGAAATCTGAAACTGGAACATGTCGGATTTTCTTATAAAAAGGAAGTGCCGCTTTTGAAAGGGCTGAATCTGGAGGTGAAGCCGGGACAGAAGATTGCCGTTGTCGGGCCGACAGGGTGCGGAAAGACGACATTGATTAATCTGCTGATGCGTTTTTATGATGTGGATGAGGGTGTGATCCGTATGGAAGGAGAGGATATCCGCCACATCACCCGGGATAGCCTGAGAGAAAATTACGGGATGGTGCTCCAGGAAACCTGGCTGAAATCCGCCACGATTGCGGAGAATATTGCATATGGAAATCCGCAGGCCACAAGAGAGGAGATCATTCATGCGGCAAAAGAGGCTCACGCCCACAGCTTTATCACCAGGATGCCGGACGGGTATGACACTGTAATCTCCGAAGAAGGCGGCAATCTTTCCCAGGGACAAAAGCAGCTTCTTTGTATCGCACGAGTCATGCTGCGTCTGCCGCCTGTCCTGATCTTGGACGAGGCGACGTCCTCTATTGATACCAGGACGGAGATTCAGGTTCAGAAAGCGTTTGAAAAGCTGATGGAAGGAAGGACCAGCTTTATTGTGGCGCATCGCCTTTCGACCATCCGCACGGCGGATCGGATCCTTGTAATGAAAGATGGAAATATAATCGAGCAAGGTACGCACGAAGAGCTGCTCGCACAGAATGGATTTTACAGACAATTATATGAAAGTCAGTTTGCATAGATAATACGGGATGGGAATCGTCACGTCGGAGACAGAATCTCATGTGCGGACCATTGCAATTTTGCGTTGAAAGTGCTAACATAATATTTGTAGGAACTGACAAACGCTTTCCGGAGGAGACTCCGGCACGACACAAAAGAACAGATGATGACGGGGAGCTTGCGTAGGAAGCAGGCTGAGAGTAAGCTGGAGGCTTTGACCCGAGACCTGATTTGGGTAATGCCAACGTAGGGAAGGAAGAGAAATTGTTTATGCGGGTATACCCTGATTGGGATACCCGCTTTTTGTATGAGCGATAAGCCACAGTCCGGGTTTCCTCTGACTTGTGCCGTGATCCATACCAGAGCAAAGGAGTGTGCGACGATGAAAGAATGTATGGACAATGTGAGAAAGAATGTACCTTTAGTACACAATATCACGAATTATGTTACAGTCAATGACGTGGCCAATATTCTATTGGCCTGTGGCGGAAGCCCGATCATGTCAGACGAGCCGGAAGATGTGGAAGACATCACGTCAGTCTGCGGCGGGCTGAATATCAATATCGGAACTTTGCATCAGTCAAGTATAGAGGGGATGTTACTTGCCGGGAAGAAAGCAAATGAACTGGGACATCCGGTGCTGCTGGATCCGGTCGGAGCGGGGGCGAGCAGACTTCGTACCGACACGGCGCTTCGGATTATGAAGGAAATTAAATTGACAGTTATTCGTGGAAATATCTCTGAGATCAAAACACTTGCTTATGGTAGTGGGACGACAAAGGGTGTGGACGCAGATGTGGCGGACGCGGTGACAGAGGAAACGCTGAATGACGCGATTGCTTTTGTGAAAAATTTTGCCAGAAAAACAAGTTGTATCATTGCGGTTACTGGCGCTATTGATCTCGTTTCTGATGGGGAAATCTGTTATGTGATCCGAAACGGCAGACCAGAGATGGGTAAGATTACAGGGACAGGGTGTCAGCTATCAGGAATGATGACGGCTTATGTGACAGCAAATCAGGAGAAACCGCTTGAGGCAGCCGCGTCAGCCGTGTGTATCATGGGGCTGGCAGGTGAGATCGGATGGAGCCGGATGCAGGAGGGAGACGGGAACGCTACTTACCGGAACCGGATTATTGATGCAGTCTATCAGATGACAGGAGAAGATCTGGAGAGAGGAGCAAAATATGAAGTACGCTGATAAACTTTTGCTTTATGCGGTGACAGACCGAAGCTGGTTGGGCGGCAAAACGCTGTATGAGGAGGTTGAACATGCGATTCAGGGAGGAGTGACCTTTGTCCAGCTACGGGAGAAGAGACTGGAGGATACCGCATTTTTAAAAGAGGCGCAGGAAATCCAGAAGCTTTGTAAAAAATACCATGTACCGTTTGTCATTAACGATAATGTAGAGATTGCCGCCCGGATCCATGCGGACGGCGTTCATATAGGACAAAGCGATATGGAGGTCAAAAAGGCGAGGGAGAGGCTTGGAAATGAGCGGATCATCGGGGTTTCGGCTCAAACGGTGGAGCAGGCGGTCCGGGCAGAGAGGGACGGCGCCGACTATCTTGGTGTGGGGGCGGTATTCCCGACAGGTTCCAAGGCGGATGCCGTGGAAGTGGATCACCAGACGCTACGGGAGATCTGCAGGGCAGTTCAGATTCCGGTTATTGCCATCGGAGGCATTACAAAAGATAATGTAAAAGAGCTGAATGACAGTGGAATTTGTGGGATTGCGGTCATCAGCGCGATTTTTGCCGAGAAAGATACGAAAGAAGCGGCAAGGAGTTTAAAAGAAAAGAGCATGGAAGCGCTCGGTATCATATAAAGGGAATCCGCTCAATGGTGAAAGGAGGCAGTGCATATGATAAAAGGGGCCATCTTTGATGTGGATGGGGTTCTTCTGGACTCGATGTCCGCATGGGAAAATCTGGGGCAGATGTATCTGAAACACCTGGGAATTTCTGCAGAAGCAGATCTTGGGGAGATTTTGTCTCCGATGAGCCTGGAGGAGGCAGCAAGGTATCTGATTGACCATTATGGACTAAAGTGGAAGCCGGAAGAAGTGGTGAGAGGAATCAACCAGGAGCTGAAAGAATTTTACGAGCATCAGGTTTTACTCAAACCAGGCGTGGAGATTTATGTCAACGAATTTTGCAGGAGAAACATCCCGATGGCGATCGCTACATCCGGTGACCGGGAAAACGCGGAAGCGGCGTTGGACAGATTGGGCGTTCTTTCATACTTTGAGGGAATCTGCACCTGCTCGGAAACCGGATGGGGGAAAAGCCGTCCGGACGTCTACTTTGCGGCGGAGCGTCTTCTTCATACGAATCCAAAAGAAACATGGATTTTTGAGGATGCGCTCCATGCCCTACGGACAGCAAAAAGGGCTGGATTTCAGACAGTCGGGATGTACGACAGGTCAAATGAAAAAGATCAGGGAAAGATCCGGAAGGAGGCGGATCTTTACCTGACAGGCTGGGAACGTTTTGAATGGTTTTGGGAAAGAGCGTCGACGGTCTTCTAAGAGGAACGGCATGTGTTTCCAGCGGCAGACCGGGGGCACCACTTTCTGTCGCGATAGAAAAGAATGCTGAGGAAGTAAAAAAGAAAGGATGTTGAAAGATGAGAACAGCATTGACAATCGCCGGAAGCGATTCCAGCGGAGGCGCCGGGATTCAGGCAGATATCAAGACAATGACCGCAAATGGTGTGTTTGCCATGAGTGCGATTACTGCACTGACTGCACAGAATACGACCGGCGTGACAGGGATTATGGAGGTATCTCCTGAATTTTTAAAACAGCAGATAGACAGTATTTTCACAGATATCCGGCCGGACGCAGTGAAAATCGGCATGGTCTCTTCAGGGGAGCTGATTATGGCAACTGCTGAAAAACTGGAACAATACCGCGCTGAAAAGATCGTGATTGATCCGGTGATGGTGGCGACAAGTGGAGCAAAGTTGATCAGCGACGATGCGATTGACACATTGAAGGGCAGGCTCCTGCCGATGGCGGACATGATCACTCCGAATATCCCGGAGGCGGAAGTACTGTCAGGAATGAAGATCCACACAGAGGAGGATATGGTGCAAGCTGCCGGAAATATCAGCAGCAGATATCAGTGCGCGGTTCTGGTAAAGGGCGGACACCAGCTGAATGACGCCAATGATCTGCTCTGCAGGGATGAACACTGCCGTTGGTTTTATGGAAAACGGATTGACAATCCCAACACTCACGGAACAGGATGTACCCTGTCAAGCGCAATTGCGGCTAATCTGGCGAAAGGGTTTGATATGGAGGAGTCGGTAAGAAGGGCGAAAGATTATCTCTCCGGAGCCCTGGGTGCCATGCTCGACCTGGGGAAAGGAAGCGGGCCAATGGACCATGCCTTTGCCATTACAGGAGAGTACCGGAAAGAATCCATGGATTGTGGAAGTATGGAGGCGTGAGTATATGAATGGGAAACGTAGAGATTCCACTCGGAAATACTCTGCCTGATATGGTGATCGTAATCGTATTGTGTGTACTTGTAGATACGATAAGACGCGGAATAAAGAAGTAGAACGTATTCCTTCATAAAAGTAAATGAAAGTACTTGACAAAAATTTCCGGGGGGGGGGGTAAAATTGTTATAAGATTTTGCTTGACAGAAGAGAAAAGAAATGCAATTATGGTAAAGAGTTAAGAAAAATCATTACAATTTTAGGCATATGGAGGAAAAGGCTATGAATGAGAGTGTTCAGATCGAGATCCGTGATCTCACCAAAATTTATAAGCTGAACAAAAAGCAGATGCAGGAATCTCACACCAAGAATCCGAAGAAGACTGCGGTAGATCACCTGACGCTGACGGCAAGAGCAGGAGAGATCTACGGACTTCTGGGGCCGAACGGGGCAGGGAAGACGACGACACTTCGATGTATCGCGACGATTATCAAGCCGACGTCGGGAGAGATCTTTGTGAATGGCAATGAGGTACAGAAACATTCAGAAGCAGTCAGAAAGAGTATCGGATTTCTGACCAGCGATATTAAGCTGGACCCACAGTTTTCCGTGGATTATCTGTTTGATTTCTTTGGAGAACTTCGAGGGATCGCACCGGCGCAGATTAAACGCAGGAAGGAAGAGCTCTTTACATATTTTGGAATCAGTGATTTCGCCCACAAAAAGATCAAGGAGCTTTCCACCGGTATGAAACAGAAGGCAGCAATCGCTGTCAGCCTGGTTCACGATCCGGAAGTGGTAATCTTTGACGAGCCGACTAACGGACTTGATATTATTACTGCAAGAGGTGTCACAGACTATTTAAGGAAGCTCAAAGAAGAAGGAAAGCTTGTTATTGTTTCCACACATATCATGTCCGAGGCGGAGAAGCTTTGCGACCGGATCGGCATTATTATCGATGGGAAGAAGAGAGCAGAGGGAACCCTTCAGGAGCTGCTTGACGAGACGCGGACACAGGATCTGGAAGATGCTTTCTTCCAATACTTTAAAAGCGTAAAGGGGGAAGCATAGGATGAGAACGATTTATAAGAAAGAGCTTGCAAGAATATTTAAAGATAAAAAGATGGTCTTTTCTGTTTTCCTGCTTCCTGTCCTGATCATGGTCGGGATTATGGCGCTGGTAGGCAATCTTACCAGCCGTCAGATGGAAGACATCGAAAACCATGAGTCCATTGTATACATGATGAACGAGCCGGAGAGCTTTACGGCTTTCTTGGATGCTTCGGACCTGCACATGGATGTGAAATCCGTTGAGACGGAAGCAGAGCGCGACGATGTGATGTCTATGCTCAAGGAAGGAGACGCGGATCTCTTTATTGAATTCCCGGAAAATTTCGATTCCCTGATTCAAGGATATCGGCAGGGAGACGAGGTGCCGCAGATTAAGACCTATTACAATCCGTCCGAAGATTATTCTTCCAGTGCTTATGAGCTGATCTCCAATCAGTCGCTGGAAGCGTATCGTCAGGTACTGCTCTCCCAGAGAGTGACGGACATGAACGAGCTTCAGGTATTTACAGTCAACAGTGATAATAAAGACATGGTTGTTCAGGACGATCAGAAAGCGAGCGGCAAGGCGCTTGGAATGATGCTGCCGTATTTCATCACCATCCTGCTCTTTGCAGGCGCGATGGGGATCGGAACCGATATGATCGCGGGAGAAAAAGAGAGAGGCACGATGGCGAGCCTTCTTGTGACTCCGGTCAAGAGAAAATCCATTGTACTCGGCAAAGTCTTTGCACTGATGACGATTTCTGGGATCTCCTCGGTGATCTACATCGTGGTGATGGGAGCTACATTCCCGAAGATACTGGGAGGAGACAGTGGTCTTGACCTTGAGATTACACCGGAACAGATCGTAATGATTGGCGTGCTGTTGGTAGCGATAGCATTTCTTTATTCAGCCATTGTCATTCTGCTCTCCGTCTTTGCGAGAGATTTAAAAGAGGCAAGTACCTATATTACCCCAGCCTACATGGTGGTACTGGTGATCGGTATGATGACCATGTTTACGACAAGAGAGGCTGGCATGAAAGATTACCTGATTCCGTTTTATAACACAGCGCTGGCGCTCAAAGGCATCCTCACATCGGAAGTGACGATGGCACAGTATGGTGTGACCCTTGCTATGACCCTCGTTCTTGGAGGAATACTGACCGCAGTCATTGCAAAAGCATTTGAAAGTGAAAAGGTTATGAACCTCTAAACATGGAAACTCAGAAATCCGAATGCAGGCGGGAAACAAAAGACAATATGGCGCATATGCTGGTGATAAGACCGGCATATGCGCTTTTGCATTGGCTACGATCTAACGTCAGGGTTTATCAGGAACCCTGGCGGCCGATTTGCTGCGGCCGGGGCGATAGGAGGGAAGACGGATGAGACTTTGCGATCTGAGAGAAAAAGAAGTCATCAACACAGGGAACTGCAGGAGACTTGGCTGTGTGGTAGATCTCGTAGTGGATATGAAGAAAGGGTGCGTGCAGGCGATTGTTGTGCCGGGGCCTGGGAGACTCTGTGGTCTGTTCGGATATGACAGTGAATATGTGATCCCGTTTGAGTGTATCTGTAAGGTAGGACCGGATATCATCCTTGTGGATATCTGCGAAGAAAAATTTCTCTGTGAGTGCAGGTAATTCTGGGTACGATCTGTTGACCGTCATTACCGGAAGATGGTATACTGATACCAGATTTTGGAGAAAGGATGGTACTTCAGATGAAATGTCCATACTGCGGCAATCCGGACACAAGAGTGATTGACTCCCGTCCAGCAGAGGACGGATCTTCGATCCGCAGAAGGCGGTCGTGCGATACATGTGGCAAGCGCTTTACGACCTATGAAAAAGTAGAAACAATTCCCCTGATTGTGATTAAAAAGGATAACAATAGGGAGCAGTACGACCGGGGAAAGATCGAAAAGGGCATCCTCCAGGCATGTTATAAGAGACCGGTGCCGGCCGAGGTGATCCGAAAGACAGTGGAGCAGATCGAGACAGAGATTTTCAATCGGGAAGAAAAAGAGATCCCAAGCAAAGTGATCGGTGAGATCGTCATGCACAAGCTCAAAGATCTGGACGAAGTGGCATATGTGCGCTTTGCGTCTGTCTATCGTGAATTTAAGGATGTCAATACGTTTATGGAAGAATTAAAGAGTATACTGGATAAGAAATAGGTGAAGGGAGATACTTTGTAAGGAAGTGTCTCCCTTGATTTATATCTCATAAAACTATTGACGAAACAGAAAAATACCCTTATAATAACTAATGTTATATAACAATAGATATTTAAAGGAGGAAGTAAGATGCCGCCTAAAAAGAGGATCACAAGAGAACTGATTTTGAAAAAAGCATTTGATATGGTTCACGAGGAGGGGATTGACAGCTTAAATGCGAGAGCTCTGGCGAAGAAGCTGAACTGCTCTACAATGCCTATTTTCCAGTCCTTCCAGGACATGAGAGACTTGAAAATGGAGGTTAAGCGCTGGATTGACGAGTACTACAGTGCGTTTCTTAATCGGTATGTGCAAAAAGAGGATTACCTGTTTACGATCAGCTTTGCTTATATTAATTTTGCAAGGATGGAGCATCATTTTTTCGGAGCACTGTTTGTAAATCCCCTTCTTGATTCCAGGACAGTCCGGGAAGTAATTGATTCGCCCTGGAACAGAGAGACGATTAAATGTACCGCTGAACAGTTCGGGATTTCTATACGGGAGAGTGAGGAGCTTTACAGGGATATCCGGTTTTATGCCCATGGAATTGCCACGCAGCTTTATGGAGGGAACATGACGCTCGGCGAGGAGGAGATCCAGGGACTTTTACATCATGCGTTAGAAAGGTTTTTACAATGAAAAATTTACAAATTATCCGACGTTATTTTCAGGTGACAAAGGCAGACAGGAAAATTTCGGTTTTTCTTGTGCTGTCTTCTATAATGGCAAATGGACCGTATCTGTTTGTGAGCCTGTTGTTCAGTATGGCGATTGACAGCTTGTCCAAGGGAGATGCGAACCGGGTCATGCTGATGATGGTGATCTATTTCCTTTTGAAGATTTGTTCGAAGGTGTTCAAGATTATAAGTCTTATGGTAGAGCGGAGACTTTATAATGATGTGTACAGAAAACTTCAGGATCAGATGGTGGAGAAGCTGGACCGGATTGAAATGACGACCTTTGCTGTCTGTAATAAGGGAGAACTTTTGAATCTGGTCAATGGGGATGTGAGAGTTCTGGCAGAATTCGGAACCTGGCTTTCAGAGGCCCTTTTGTTGTTGTTCTCCTTTGCAGTTTCTATCGTCGTTCTGGCGAAAATTAGTCTGGGGCTGATGGCTGTCGGATTTTTGGTCAATGCCCTGGTGATCTGGATTTTGAATATTTATAATGAAAAATATGAGAAGCTGACCAAGGAAGGGAAACAGAAAGGAGACGATGAAACTCGCTTTTATGGAGAACTTCTTTCCGGAATGAGAGAAATTAAAATCTTTCAGATGCTGGCTCCCCTGCACACAAAGTACCGCAGACTTAACGAGGCATATATCGATGTACATAACAAGCAGATTCGGAACCGAGTCATCAGCAATATTTTAAATCCGAGCATTACGATGTGTATGGAGATCGTTTTGATGATCTATGCATGCTGGCAGTGTTTGCACGGAGTCTTTGGGATCGATACGGTGCTCATCATCCAGTCCTATTTTGGTACGATGTTTACATCTTTAAGCGACCTTGTCACCGCCCTTGGAGAACTGCGGATCAAACATGTTTCCATTGACCGGTACGATGGTTTTATGCGGAAAAAGGAGGACGAGATGACAGAGACAGAGGTAGTGGTGGAGAGTAAAGACTATGACATCCAGATGAATCATCTGGGATTTTCTTATGGAGAGGAACCGATCTTTTCCGATTACAGCGTCAGGATTTTGCCCAATACCCTGACAGCGCTTTCTGGACCAAGCGGATGTGGAAAAAGTACGTTCTTTCATTTGCTGTTGCGGTTTGAGAAACCGGATTCTGGAACGATTCGCGTCGGAGGAAACGAGATTTGGTGTTATCCGAAGGAGACGTACGCAGGACTGGTGACTTGTGTTTCACAACAGCCGTATCTGTTCCATATGTCAATCTATGACAATTTTGCCCTGGTAAATCCGGATATGGATCAGATTCGAAAGGCGTGCCGGGACGCAGAGATAGATGATTATATCATGTCCCTGCCGCAAGGGTATGAGACGATTTTGAAGGAGGGAGGAAGTAACCTTTCCGGTGGACAGAGGCAGCGGATAGCGATAGCAAGGGCACTTTTGAAAAATGCGAAAGTCCTTCTGTTGGATGAGATTACGAGCGCATTAGACGAGGCGACGGCGGCAGATGTGATGAGGACAGTGACCAAACTTGCGGAAAATCATACGATTTTGATGATCTCACACAAAGCTGTAGAGCAGAATTTATGCGGTCAGGTGATTCGCCTGGGCGAATAGAACAATATAACCAATGGTTCATTTTCTGTAATAGAAATGAGAGGGCTGCTCAGTTGTAAAACCTGCCTTGGAGAGGATATAATAAAATTATGGACAGGAGGTACGGAAAATGAATATAAGTGAGCAGATCAGAAATTATAGAAAAAGTGTGGGGCTTACACAAGAGCAGGTTGCAAACGCCCTGGGAGTTTCTGCCTCGGCCGTTAATAAGTGGGAAAAAGGAAATTCTTATCCAGATATCTCTACACTACCGGCACTTGCCAGATTATTACAGATGGATATGAACGAGCTGTTTTCTTTCCGGGAAGAATTGACAGACAGGGAGATTGGACAGTTTGTTAATGAGCTTTCTGAAGCAGTATTGGAAGAGAGTATCGATACGGTGTTTGAAATGGCATCAAAGAAAATACATGAATATCCACGGTGCGAGCTGTTGATTTATACGGTTTCCACAGTCCTGAATAGTGCGTTGATACTTTCTGAGACAGACAGCAAAAGGAGGCGGGAATACGATGCCAGTATTCTTGGCTGGCTTGAGCGGACGGCAGAAAGCACGAATGAAAAGATCAGAATGTCCAGTGAGTATATGTTGGCTGTGAAATACACACAAATGGAAGAATATGAGAAAGCAGATGCTTATCTTGCCAAAATTCCGGATGTTACCATTGATACAACGATTATGAAAACGAATGTTTTGATCCGGAAGGAAGGGGAAGGCGCCGCGGCTCTCTTTTTAGAAGGGAAACTGATGCAGACAGCGACAACGCTTCAAAACTATCTGTATAAGCTGATTGAAATAGAAGAGACGACGGGAAATCGTCAAGAGGCAGAACAGATTGCGGATCTTGCGGAGCAAATAATATCCTTGTGCGGAATGTGGAAGTATGGCGGAGTTGTGCCGCATCTGTTGCTTGCTTTATATCGGAAAGACAGCGAAGGGAGTATCAGGTTGATACGAGAGGCGCTGGATGAAGCAAGAAAACCGTGGGACATGGAAGCAAGCCCATTATATTACAGATATGCCGGTACCAGGCAGGAGAAAGCGGGATCTGCTGCTGGAGAGAGTTTTGTACGGGCATTCATTTCTGAAATTGAAACGAAAAAAGAGTATGATTTTTTGAAAGAGAATCCGGAACTCGAAAAGATTCTTGCAGAATACAGGAAGTGACAGAATGCTGAAGGATCCTGAAAACAAAAAACAAATGAAAACGCCGTAAATTTTCGAGTTGAATTTTGCGGCGTTTCTGCCTATACTAAATCATAGTAATGGCATCGGAGATGAGAAAAGATGAGAACATATAAGCTGACAATCTCCTACGACGGCACTCGATATCAGGGGTGGCAGAGACAACGGGGAGTAGAACAGACAATTCAACATGTGATAGAACAGTCCATTGCGTCCATCACCGGGTATGAGGTGAAGATACAGGGATCCGGAAGGACCGATGGCGGTGTTCACGCGCTGGGACAGGTGGCAAGTCTCAGACTGTCCGGGAAAGTCGAGGAAAGGGAATTTCTTCGGAAGTTGAATGAGAGGCTTCCGGAGGATATCCGTATCCGGGAAATCGAGCTGGTACCGAATACCTTTCATGGACGCAGAAGCGCAAAGGGAAAGTGTTATGAATATCATATTGATCTACGGGAAAAGCCGTGTGTCTTTTCAAGAAAATATACATACCACTACCCGGAGAAGCTGGATATCGAGGCAATGAGAGAAGCGGCTGGATATTTGATTGGACGCCACGATTTTTCCAGCTTTACAGACCGCAAGGATGAGGAAAGCTGTATGCGGCGGATCGACGAAATCCGAGTCGAGGTAGAACCAGATAAGCTTTATCTGGTTTTTCGGGGGAACGGATTTCTGTACCACATGGTGCGAATTTTAAGCGGAACTCTTCTGGAAGTGGGGAGTGGGAAACGTCGGGCAGATGAATTGCCTCGGATTCTGAATGAAAAGAAAAGAGCAGAAGCAGGATTTTTAGCTCCGGCTCAGGGGTTATTTTTAAAAGAAGTATTTTACAGAGATGAAGGATAGAAAATATGCAGGGGGAATCATGGGAAAAAGATCGCATGGGTTCCCCCTGTTCAGGCTATAGTGCCTTTTTCAGATAGACCATATCGACAAGCTGGATCCCACATTCAAAGATTGGGTGATCGTAGTTGTCCGTAAAGAAGTTTTTTATCCGGTGGGATTCAGTAAACCCGCATTTTTTATAGAACGGTACGGTAAGCGGGCTGTCCCCGGTCCCTACATACATCGTATGGCACGATCCGGAATAGACATCTGTCAGATAATCTATCATCTGTTTTCCGTAGCCTTTGCCTTGACAGTCCTCGTAGACGGCAATATTTTTCAGCTCGCAGGAGCCGTCATCTCCTGGGGTAACGACGCAGACACCTTTTAAGTCGTCATCGTATAGGGCGTACATATCGCCCTCATCCAGATAGCGGTCAATCATGCTTTCCTGCTCGTCGGCAAGCAAAAGCAGATCGAGGAACCGCTTTTTCTGCTCCGTAATTTTTTCAATTTTCATATGATGTTGTCCTCCATCTCCCTTGAGCACGCTAGCAAACTCAGTATACAATAAAGAAGAGAAGAAATCCACTTCTTTTCAGAGTCAGGAGACACGCGAAAAAGAAAATGACAGGGAAAGAATGGGATGATATAATGCATAAGAAAGGACAGAAAAAAGAAATCTGATTTTTAAAGAAGTTTTGTGTTTTAAACGATTTTATGTTATCAGATAAAAATAACGATACAGGAGGAATGGAAGCTATGAAATTGATATCATGGAATGTGAACGGAATCCGGGCGTGTGTGCAGAAAGGATTCCTGGATTTTTTTCGGGAGGCGGACGCGGATATTTTCTGTATCCAGGAGACGAAGATGCAGGAGGGACAACTGGAACTTGAGCTTCCGGGATATTATCAGTACTGGAATTACGCGGTGAGAAAAGGGTATTCCGGGACGGCGATTTTCACAAAGAGGGAGCCTTTGAACGTGCGGTACGGGATCGGTATCGAGGAGCATGACCAGGAAGGCCGTGTGATCACTCTGGAATATGATGATTTGTATTTTGTCACCGTGTATACACCGAACTCACAGAATGAGCTTGCAAGACTGGATTACCGGATGCGGTGGGAGACGGATTTTCTGGTTTACTTAAAGAAGCTGGAAGAGAAAAAGCCGGTCGTATTCTGTGGGGATCTCAATGTGGCGGCAGAGGAGATTGATCTGAAGAATCCAAAGACAAATCGTAAAAACGCTGGATTTACAGATGAGGAGAGAGACAAGTTCCGCACTCTGAAAGCGTCGGGATTTATCGATACGTTCCGCTATTTTTATCCGGATCAGGAGGGCGTTTATTCCTGGTGGTCCTATCGGTTCAGCGCCAGAAAGAAAAACGCAGGGTGGCGTATTGATTATTTTGTTGTGTCGGAGGCGTTAAAGGGCCGGTTGAAGGACGCGAAGATTCACACGGAGATTCTTGGAAGCGATCATTGTCCGGTGGAACTGGACATGCAAGAATAGGAGGGGACGATGTTTGATTTGCGGCAGTATCTGGAGGGGTTGGATTTGCTTTATTCCTCCGGGCAGGGAAATGAGGCCGAAGCTTATTTGAAAAAGGGGTTGAAACAGGCGGCGGCAGCGGGTGAGAACGGTTCGATTCTTGCTATTTTAAATGAGCTCATGGGATATTACCGTGCGGCAGGCCGTTATGAGGAGTGTCTGCTCTGCGCCGATCAGGCAATGGAGCTTGCGGACGCTATGGGTCTGTCCGGGACAATGGAATACGGCACGATGTTGTTAAATGTGGCTACGGGATACCGTGCGGCCGGAAACTATGCGGAGGCGGAAGCGTTATACAGACAAGCGCACCTGATTTTCCGCAAACATGTAACCGGGCCGGACTATCGTATGGCGTCTCTTCACAATAATCTCAGTCTCCTCTACAGTGAGACGGGAAGGCTTGACGAGGCCAAACAGGAGCTGGAACTGGCGATGGATATCATCCGGAAACTGGATGATGCGGAAATCGAGGTGGCCATTACACACACAAATCTTGGGAATCTCTGTTTTCAGATGCAGGAGATAGAAGAAGGGAAACGTCACATGGAGATGGCCGTACGGATTTTTGAAAAGACCCGGGACGGGAAAGATTCCCATTTTGCGTCGGCACTTTCCGGGCTTGGGGAGGCCTGTTTCCACGAAGGAGATCTGGAATCGTCTGCGAACTATTACCGGAGAGCATTAAAAGAGATCGATCGTTTCTACGGGGAAAATGAGTATTATCGGGTGACAAAGCAGAATCTGTCTCTGGTGTCAGATCTGCTTGGGAGAAAACAGGCGGCCGAAAAAAGTAAGATGAAAGGAATGGAACTTGCCAGAGCCTACTATGAGAAATACGGGAAACCAATGATTGAGATAAAGTTTCCGGACTATGCGGGGCGGATTGCCGCAGGACTGTGCGGGGAGGGTTCGGAGTGTCTTGGATATGATGACGTTTTGTCCACGGACCATGATTTTGGCCCGGGATTTTGCCTCTGGCTGACAAAAAAGGATTACCGGAAGATCGGAGCGCGGCTTCAGGAGGCGTATGAAGCGCTTCCGAAAGAATTTCTGGGATATAAAGCCAGAAATACGACTTCACATGGTCAAAAAAGGGTCGGCGTGTTTGAAATCGGAGCATTTTTTGAAGAACCGACAGGATACAGGAAAGCACCGGAAGACGATGAGAGCTGGCTCTCTATTACCCAGGAGAATTTGCGGACTGCTACAAACGGAGAGGTCTTTGACGATCCACTTGGGAAATTTTCAAAGCGAAGAGAGGGGTTTTTAAGGGAACCAGAGACAGTGCGCTTAAAAAGGCTCTGCCTTTCTCTGGGACGTATGGCGCAGGCAGGAC
Organism: Sellimonas intestinalis; assembly: GCF_001280875.1. Taxonomy (GTDB): domain Bacteria; phylum Bacillota; class Clostridia; order Lachnospirales; family Lachnospiraceae; genus Sellimonas; species Sellimonas intestinalis. The sequence continues at coordinate 43,506 of NZ_LGAJ01000009.1, forward strand.
AGTATAATTTCCCGCGGGCGAAGAGACGGGAGGCGATTGGAGCCATGTACTTCTCTCTGTCCGAGTTTATTCAGGCATCGACAGAGACAGCCTATCTTTTGAATGAAACATACATGCCGTTTTATAAATGGAAGATAAGGGGGATGGAGACATTTCGGAGGATACCGGAACTTTGTACACTGTTGGAGGAGTTGATGCAAAAAGATCTGAGGGACACCGGGGTAGAAAAAATAATTGAGCAGATCTGCCGGATGGTTGTCGGAGAACTGAACGCTCAGGGAATTTCTGACCGGAAAGAAGTCTTTTTGGAAGAACAAAAGGGAGCAGTCTTTGAACGGCTGGTTTTGATGGAAAGGAAAAAGGGACAAAAAGATGACTAAGAAAGAGCGGTTCATTGAGGCTGTGGTGGATATAGAATGGATACAGTTCCAGCAGGTACATAATGAAGGAGGAAGAGCCTCCTGCCAGGATGACCGGGAGACGTTTGAGATTATGAGGAAAAGCCAGTTCTTGGCATGGACAGAAGAGGTGCTGGAAAGCTATCTTCAGGATCTTCGGGATGCCTGGAAGGAAGGATGGAATCTTTTGACAGAGAAGTATGCCAGAATGATGGAGAGCACAGCGCCGGAGGAATACGAGCGTTTCCGGGAAATCCTTCCGAAAAGAAGCGGCAAGAGAATCCGGATGCAGGAAGAGCTGATCAGCCAGGAAATATGGTGGGCCGAAGACTTTTCCAGGCGGTTTCCGAATCTTGGAGGAACCGGAAGAAAGATTTATACCTCTGAGGATACGCCGTGGGACACCTCGCAGGAGACGTATTTGAGGGGAGAGATCAGCACATATTCGGATCGGACGATTGCTCTGTACGCCGCAATGATCAGGGAGATGGAGGAACGGGGAGAAAATCTGACGGAGCAAATTCTAGGATTTATGGTACGTTTCTATGGATACGATTCTCTGGAACAGGCAGAAGAGAAGACAGCGGAAAACAGGAATCTATGACAAGAAAAGCAAAGGTCAAAAAGGAGACAGGATAGAATGTTGATTAGAAGAGAAGACGTGGCGGCTGTAGCCGTAGATTATCAGGAGCGGCTGATGCCGGTGATGCAGGAAAAAGAGGCACTGCTGGCTCACTCGGTGATTCTGCTGAGAGGACTGAAAGAACTCGGAGTTCCGATTTATCTCACACAGCAGTATACAAGAGGACTTGGTATGACAGTGCCGGAAATCGTGGAAGCCGCAGGAACCAGGGAATACCTGGAAAAAATCAGTTACAGTGCGGCGGAAGAAGTGATTCCGAAGCTGGGTGGGAAGAAGTCAGTGATTCTCTGCGGAATTGAATCCCACATTTGTGTTTTGCAGACGGTGATCGATCTCAAGAGCAGAGGCTTTCAGCCCGTTCTTGTGACAGACTGCATCTCCAGCAGGAAAGCGCGGGATCTGGAAATGGCGCTGGAACGGGCGAGACTGGAGGGCGCTATCCTTACAACCTACGAAGCGCTTCTGTTTGAACTGCTGGGAAAAGCAGGGACAACGGAGGCAAGAAAGATACAGAAATTAATTAAGTAAGAGAAGAATGGAGAGGAAAAGAGGATGTCGGCTGTTATCAGCAGGACAGTCCTCTTTTTGTATACCTTGAAATCTTAATTCTTCTCCGACGCCGGTCCGGTAGAATTTCTCACCATCAATTTGGCATGCAGCAACAGTGTGCCGATGGAGACACTGTTTCTCAGACTGTCCAGCGCATAGTAGCCGCATTTGCCGATCTCGGTCCGCTCCTGGCGGACGGTAGTCATCGGCGGGTAGGTGTACGGGCAGATCGGCAGATCGTCAAAACCGATGATGCTTAAGTCATCCGGGATGCGAATTCCGAACTGTTGGCACTGGATCATAGCCGCGTTTGCCAGTAGATCGTGACTGCAGATAATGGCGGTCATACCCATCTGAATCAGACGGGGCAGATGCTTCTCAAGACATTGGCTGATATAGTAGGATGCCCCGGCAAAGTCAGAATCGGCACGCAGGCCGTTCTGCCGCATGGCCTGGAAGAACGCCTTATGACGTACCTGCATAATATGAGAGCCAAGGGCTCCGCTTAAGTATCCGATCTTTTTATGTCCCAGTTCTTTTAAGTGGGAGACGGCAAGCTCCATCCCCTCATTGTTGTCCACACCGACATAGGCTGTTCTGGGATTGGTTTTGATATAGTTGTCATACAGTACAGTGGGAGTACTGCTCGTCTGAAAATCTGTCATCCATGGATCCTGAAGAGTGAATCCAAGGGCAAACGCACCGAGATAATCGTGCTGGAGCATGAACATATCATAAGAGATGGAGCGCTGCAGCTTCTCCGTTATCGGGAAGATCTCAACCAAAAATCCGGCGGGCTCCGCCATCTGGCGGAATCCGGTAACAATATCATAGCCAAACTGGTGCGGCTCCTCGTAATCCAGATTTTCTACAAGAATACAGAGTTTCTTTGCTGTCTGCTTCTGTCTGCGCCGTCTCGTATATCCCATCTCGACAGCGGTTTCTAATATCGTTTTTCGCAATGTTTCGCTGATATCCGGAGCGCCGTTCAGCGCCTTGGAAACAGTACCCTTGGACACGCCAAGCTTCTCGGCGATATCTAAAATTGTAGCCATACAATCACCTTTCTGAAATCTAACCATGAATTCACCTGTTTTCTCTATTATACCGAATACTTACGGAAAATGCAATTTGTTTTACGAAACTTGTAAAACAAAAGTTTCGATCGCCGAATGAAGAAAAGAAAGAAAAATAATTGTGCAAATGATATAAAAATGAGGACTTTTACATGTGAAAAACAGAGAAATGCATGGTTGAAAACGAGAAATAGGGTTGACGAACCAAAATAGGGCATGTATAGTATGTCTTAACGAAACAAAACGAAACTTTCGGAAGGAGAGGTCAGAACGATGAAGAGAAGAGGGTTGGCAGTTTTGCTGGCGGCAGTACTGGGCGCATCCATGCTTGCCGGGTGCGGAAACAGCGAAGATGGATCGTCCGGCGGAAAGAAAAAAGTCCGTCTGATGGTCTGGTCCCCATCGGAGGATCAGTCAAAGGACAGTGGAGAATGGCTTCAGACGACGTGTGAGAAATTTGCGGACGAACATCCCGAATGGGATATCACCTTTGTCTATGGTGTAGCGGATGAGGCGACGGCGGCAGGCTAGGTAGCGCAGGATCCGGAGGCGAGTGCCGATGTGTTTATGTATGCAAACGATACACTTACCACGATGACGGATGCAAACGCATTGGTGAAATTCGGGGGAAAATACAGAGAGGAGATCGAAAGAACAAATACCGAAGAAGTCATCTCATCCCTGACAAAGAACGGGGAGCTTTACGGTGTACCGTTTACGACAAACACCTGGTTTATGTACTATGACAAGAGCGTATTTGACGAAGAGGACGTGAAAAATCTGGATACGATGCTGGAAAAAGGCGTTGTCTCTTTCCCGATGACAAACTCCTGGTATCTTCCGGCATTTTATATCGGTAACGGTTGTACCCTGTTCGGAGATGGAACGGACGAGGCAAAGGGCGTGGATTTCGGGGGAGAGAAATCCGTGGAAGTGACAGATTATCTTATAGATCTGGCGGGAAATCCGAATTTTAAAATCGACGCCGACGGTTCTGGTATTGCGGGACTTCGTGACGGAAGCATTTCCGCCATGTTTTCCGGTTCCTGGGACGCCAATGCGGTGAAGGAGGCGCTGGGTGATAACATGGGCGCAATCGCTCTTCCGGCTTATACACTGAATGGAGAGGAAAAGCAGATGATGGCTTACGCCGGGTCCAAGGCGATCGGCGTGAATCCAAACTGCAAAGATATGGTAGCAGCGGTAGAGCTTGCCGTATATCTGGGATCTGCGGAGGCGCAGCGGACACATTATGAACTCAGAAATGTGATCCCATGTAACACGGAACTTCTGAAGGATACTAAAATTGCGGAAGATCCGCTTGTTATGGCACAGAATAATACTTTCAACGACACATCGATTCTTCAGCCGTTTGTCGCCAAGATGAATAATTGCTGGACTCCGGTTGAAAACATGGGAAAAGGAATCCGCAACGGCAGTGTGACACATGACAACTCCGCAGAGCAGGCGGAAGCGATGAATGAGGCAATGAACAGTGATGGAATCTAAACGAGGTGAGAAGAGGATGGGAATAAGAAAAAGGCATGTCAATGAATTCCCGACACCGTACACCTGTACGGCGGCAATCAGGGAAGGCGGCATGGAGACGAAGCTCTCTATGGTGCTGATGGGATTTGGAAATATCATGCATAAACAGAAGATCAAAGGACTGATCTATCTGGCAGTTGAAGTAGCGTATGTTGTATTCATGGTTTTGAATGGAATCCGTTTCCTCTCCATGCTTGGGACACTGGGAACAGTAGAACAAAAAGAGGTATGGGATGAGGTGAATCAGATCTATACATACACAAAGGGTGATCAGTCTGTTCTGATCCTGCTGTATGGGGTGGCAACGATTCTTGTGACAATTCTGATGATCTGGGCATGGCGGGGAGCATTAAAAAGCGCGTACAAGGCGGAATGTCTCGACAGGGAAGGAAGACATGTGAACAGCTTTGTCGAGGACGTGAAAGCACTCCTCCACGAGAATCTGCACCGTCTTCTGATGACACCTCCGATGGTGTTTATCTTTGCGCTGACCATCCTGCCTTTGATCTTTATGATCTGTATGGCATTTACAAACTACAGTAAGATCGACAATCACCTGATGCTGTTTGAGTGGGTTGGTCTGGATAATTTCCGGGCGCTGTTTGATTCCAACAGTATTCTGGGAAGTACATTTTGGTCTGTACTTGCATGGACGATTGTATGGGCGTTCTTTGCAACGTTTAGTAACTATATTTTCGGTATGATCCTTTCCATCGTTATCAACCGGAAAGAGACAAGAGCAAAAGGATTCTGGAGATTCTGCTTCGTTCTCTCCTGTGCCGTTCCGATGTTTGTCTCCCTTTTGATTATGAGAACGATGCTTCAGCCGGAGGGAGCGGTCAACGTGTTGCTTCGGAATCTGGGACTGATTGCACAGGACGCCAGCCTTCCGTTTTTCACGGATCCGATGTGGGCGAGGGTGACTGTCATTGTCATCAATATCTGGGTTGGTGTACCGTATACGCTACTTCAGCTTACCGGAGTTCTTCAGAATATTCCGGGAGAACTTTATGAAGCGGCCAAGGTGGACGGAGCAAACGCGGTGCAGATCTTTTTTAAGATCACGCTGCCGTATATGCTTTATGTGACGACGCCGTACCTGATTACAACATTTACGGGAAATGTCAATAACTTCAATATTATTTACCTGTTGTCCGGAGGAGATCCGGTTACGGATCTGTCCTCTACAGCAGGAAGTACCGACTTGCTTGTTACCTGGCTTTACAAGCTGACCATTGATAAGCAGTACTACAATATCGGTGCGGTGATCGGTATCCTGACATTTATTATTCTGGCGATTGCGGCTCTTCTTACATACCGCAACAGTAAATCATATAAAGAAGAAGGGGGATTCTAAACATGGCTGCTGGAAAAGTACGTTCAGCTAAAAAGAGACGTTTCATTCATAATACGATCGTACATGTCGTACTTGCCATTTTGGCGTTGATCTGGGTATTCCCGATTTTATGGGTAATACTGACAAGCTTCCGGGCAGAGAAGGGGTCCTATGTTTCCACTTTCTTCCCACAGAGCTTTACACTGGATAATTATGTGAGACTGTTTACAGACACCTCCATTCTGAACTTTCCACAGATGTTTGCGAATACCTTGTTCATCGCGGTGTGTTCCTGTATTCTTTCCACATTTTATGTGCTGGCGGTATCTTATTGCCTTTCCAGGCTAAAATTCAAGTTGCGGAAGCCTTATATGAACATGGCGATGATCCTGGGACTGTTTCCCGGATTCATGTCCATGGTTGCCGTTTACTTTATCTTAAAGGCAATCGGACTGACAGAAGGGAATCTGATCAAAGTGGCGCTGATTTTGTGTTATTCAGGAGGCGCGGGGCTTGGATTCCAGATCGCGAAAGGATTCTTTGATACCATCCCGATTGCGGTGGATGAGGCGGCGCTTCTGGATGGATGTACGAGATGGCAGATTTTCAGTAGGATCACACTGCCGCTTAGCAAACCGATTATCATCTATACCGTGCTGACGTCGTTTATGGCTCCATGGCTCGACTTCATTTTTGCCAAAGTGATCTGCCGTGCCAACTCCGACCAGTACACGATTGCGATTGGGCTCTGGAAAATGCTGGAAAAGGAATATATTGACAGTTGGTATACCAGCTTTGCGGCAGGAGCCGTACTGATTTCCATTCCGATCGCGATCCTCTTCCTGTTTATGCAGAGGTACTATGTAGATGGTGTATCCGGAGCAGTGAAAGGCTAAGTGTGAAAGGCAGGCAAAACAGATGAATGAGGAGTGACAGATGAGAAAGACAGCAACAGAATGGAAGGCATATTATTCGGATCCGAAATTTGAACAACAATATACCTATGAGGGACATGACCTGGGTGCAACCTGCACGGAGGATGGAACTTCCATCCTCCTGTGGAGCCCGGTTGCAGAGACGGTGAATGTCCGCTTCTTCCAGGATGGTGAGACAGGGAAACCTTATCGCACCGAGGTTATGGAAAAGGAAAAACAAGGCGTCTGGGCTTACCGGACAAAAGAAATGCTCCACGGCGTATACTATGATTTTGAGCTCGTAATCGAGGGGGAGGCGATCTGGTCAGCGGACCCTTATGCGAAAGCGTGTGGAATCAATGGACAAAGGAGCATGATCGTAGATTTGAAACAGATAGACCCGGACGGGTGGCAGGAGGAGGTATCCCCTGAAATGCAGCCGGAGCAGGTGATTTATGAGGTGCATATCGGGGAATATTCCTGGGATCCGTCGGGAGGATTTCCCGAGGCCTTCCGTGGAAAGTATAAGGCATTTACCTGTGAGAATACAACACGAAACCATGACGGTGTGCATCCCACAGGCTTTTCTTATATGAAGAGACTGGGCGTCACCCATATCCAGCTTATGCCGGCATACGACTATGGATCTGTCGATGAATCGAAGGAATCGGGGGAGTTTAACTGGGGGTATGATCCGGTAAACTATAATGTACCGGAGGGCTCCTACGCCACAGATCCACGAAAAGGAGAGGTACGCATCCGGGAGTTCAAAGAGATGATAAAGGCTCTGCACAAAAACGGCTTTCGGGTTATCATGGATGTGGTCTACAATCATACTTATTTCCTGGATTCCTGGTTTCAGAGGACGGTACCGTGGTATTATTACCGTGTCCACGAGAACGGAGAGACGGCGAACGGATCAGCTTGTGGGAATGATGTGGCGAGTGAGCGGATCATGTGCGCGAACTATATTGTGGATTCCGTGCTTTATTGGGCGGGAGAGTACCATATTGATGGATTCCGTTTTGACCTGATGGGACTTCTGGACACCGGACTTATGAACCGGATCGAGATGGAGCTTTCTTCCCGCTATGGAAAAGGCGAGAAACTTGTGTTCGGGGAACCATGGTCGGCAAGTGAAACACCCATGGAACAAGAAGCTCTTCCGGCACTCAAAAAGAATATAGACCGGCTGAATCCGCAGGTTGGATTTTTCTGTGATGATACAAGGGATGCCATCAAGGGGCATACCTTTGAGGGGGGAACGCCTGGATTTGTAAATGGAGGAAAGGGACAGGAGGGGGCGATTCTCTCCTCGGTGAAAGCATGGTGCGGACCGGGATCCAAAGTCCAGGCGCCATCCCAGGTCGTTACCTATGTATCCGCCCACGATAACTGGACACTCTGGGATAAGCTTTCTCTTACAGTGGAGGATGAGGCAGAGAGGATGCGTGCCAACAGGATGGCGGCGGCGGTGTACATGACGTGCCAGGGCAGGATTTTCTTCCTTTCCGGGGAAGAAGCGTCCCGCACAAAAGGAGGACTCGAAAATTCCTACAACGCTCCGATTGAGATCAACCGTCTCGACTGGAACCGGATGTATGAACAGTATGAGCTGGTAGAATATTACAGCGGTCTGATTGCACTTCGTAAACGGCTGCCGGGACTTTGTGATAAATCAAAGGATGCGTGGAAACGGATCCGGGACGAGTGGAAAACGGATGGGGTCGTTGGCTTTCTCGTGGATAACCACAGCGAGAGCCAGCCGTCCCTGTGGGAGACACTTTGCGTGATTTATAATAGCAGACAGGAAGAAATCGAGCGAAACCTTCCAAAAGGAAAATGGGAAGTGCTTGTAGATGCGCACAGCAGCCGCCTCTGGCAGAATCCGTTTGTGACAGAAGGAACGATCCGGGTGGAAGGACGCAGTGTCCTGGTGCTTGGACAGACAGGAAAGGAAGGCTAGATATATGAAATGGATCTACGGGAAACAAGATATCAAAACGCTTGAAAGAGGGCAGGAGAACTGCTATCTTCTGACAAATGGGCTGGGGGGCTTTTCTTCCCTGACAATGATCGGATCAGCGGCCAGAAATGACCATGCCCTGCTGATGGGATGCACCCAGGCGCCGAACCACCGCTACAATCTGATTCACCGTCTGCGGGAAGTGTTGGAGACGAAAAAAGAGAAGAAAGTGCTTTCTTCTCAGGAGTTTGATGGCGGTACGGCGGAGGAGGGATACCGGTACCTATCCTCCTTCACCTTTGAGGATACGCCTGTCTGGCGCTACGAGGCCGGCGGTGTACAGGTAAGAAAGGAAATCGGGATGCCGCACATGGAAAATACCGTGGCGGTGGTCTATGAAATAGAAAACGAGACACTGGAAGCGGTCACACTTCAAGTCACTCCATTCCTCCAATTTGTGAGAAAAGGCGAGGATCTAAAGGAAGAGCAGAACTTTCAGTGGGATGGAAATTCGGTCATATCGAATGGGATTGGGCTCTTCTTTGAGACCAATGGAGAGATTTTACAGAAGGAGGAGACGGAAACCTGCTATTACAGTTATGATGTCTGCGATGGCAGGCGGCCGGCCGGCAGGACAAAGGCGGTGCTTCAGATCAGCCTGAGAGTTCCGGCCAGGAAGACGGGGCGGCTGGAGATCATCGCTTCGACTTGTGCTGGAAGAAAGGATGCGGAAGGTATTCTTGCGGACACGAAGCAGTACCGTCAAGAACTGGAAGAGCGGGCAGGATTTACAGCACCGATGGCAAAGGTGCTTGCCAAAAGTGCAGGACAATTCGTTTCCCGGAGAGAGTCTACGGATGGGAAGACGATTCTGGCAGGATACCCGTTCTTCGAGGATTGGGGCAGAGATACGATGATCGCTCTTCCGGGGGTCTGCATTTCCACCGGACAGTATGAGACTGCAAAAGAGATCTTACGGACCTTTGCCGTTCACGAAAAGGACGGTCTGATGCCGAACCTTTTTCCGGAGGGGAAGAATGAGCCACGGTACAATACAGTGGATGCGGCGCTGCTATTTATCAACTGTGTCTACCTGTATTACCAAGCGGCAGGGGATCTGGATTTTGTAAAGGAAGTCTGGCCGGTAATGGAGCGCATTGTGGCAAACTACCAGGCAGGCACGAGACATGGCATCCGTATGGATGAAGACGGTCTGATTTTGGCCGGGGAAGGGCTCGATCAGGTGACGTGGATGGATGTCCGGGTAGGAGATTTGCTTCCGACGCCGAGACACGGAAAACCGGTGGAAGTCAATGCCTACTGGTATAATGCTCTCCGCATTATGGAAATGTTTGCATCTGAACTGGGAATGGAATATACTGGGTATGGGGTGCTCTCGGACAAGGTCCGGACGTCATTTCGGCAGCAATTCTGGAACGAGGAAAAAGGCTGCTTAAAGGATTTGATCTCCGGGACGAAGGCGGATACGCAGATCCGGTGCAATCAGATCTGGGCGGTATCCATGCCGTTTGGTATGATGGATGAAGAGCAGGAACGGCAGGTCGTGCGGACGGTCTACGAGAAACTTTACACCCCTTACGGACTGCGGACACTGGAAGAAGCGGACGAGGAGTTCCATCCGTTTTACGGAGGAGAAATGATCAAGCGAGATCTGGCATATCACCAGGGAACGGTGTGGGTCTTCCCGCTTGGGGCTTATTATCTGGCGTATTTGAAAGTACACGGGTACAGTGAAGAAGCCAGACAGCATGTCCGAAAGCAGTTGGAAGTCATGGAGAGCGCCATGAGAGAAGGATGTATCGGACAGCTTCCGGAGATTTATGACGGAGGAAACCCGACCTCATCCAAAGGATGCTTCGCCCAGGCATGGAGTGTGGGCGAGATCCTCAGAGTGTACGAGGCGGTCGAATAAGAATCTACATCGAAAGGAGAACGAAGATGGAACAGTTATTACAGGAGATGTTACAGAAGAACTATGGAAAAAACATTCAGGATGCGTCCAATGAAGAAATCTATACAGCACTTTTAGAGATTACAAAAGAAAAAATGGCCGGGATGAAGAGAAACGAAGGCAGCAAAAAGCTCTATTACATTTCAGCGGAGTTTCTGATCGGAAAACTCTTGTCCAACAATCTCATCAATCTGGGATTATTTGACGAGACAAGAGAAGTTCTGAAACGATATGATAAGGAGATCACCGAGATCGAGGAAGTAGAGCCGGAGCCGTCTCTTGGGAATGGAGGGCTCGGGCGTTTAGCGGCCTGCTTTCTGGATTCCATCGCCACCCTGGGACTTCCGGGAGACGGCGTAGGATTAAACTACCATGACGGATTATTCCGCCAGACTTTTGTGGACAACAAGCAAAGAGAAGAGAAAAACCCGTGGATTACGGATCAGAGCTGGCTTACAAAGATAGAGCGCCATTTTGAAGTGCCGTTCCAGAATTTCACTCTGACCTCTACGATGTACGACATTGACGTACCAGGATACCAAAATGGCTGCAACAAATTGCATCTGTTTGATCTGGATACTGTGGATGAATCAATCATCCATGATGGGATTCAGTTTAATAAAGAGGATATTCGGAAAAATCTGACACTTTTCCTCTATCCGGATGACAGCGATGAGGCGGGACAGCTTTTAAGAATTTACCAGCAGTATTTTATGGTCAGCAACGCGGCGCAGCTTATTCTGGCAGAAGCAGAGGAAAAAGGGTATGATCTCTACCACCTGTATGATCATGTGGCAATTCAGATCAACGATACGCATCCGACGATGGTGATCCCGGAGCTTATTCGCCTGCTGATGCAGAGAGGATTTAACATGGATACGGCAGTGGACGTTGTGAGAAAGACATGTGCTTACACAAACCACACGATTCTTGCGGAAGCACTGGAAAAATGGCCGGTATCTTATCTGGAAAAGGTCGTTCCGCATCTGATGCCGATTATCCGGGACCTGGACGCCCGTGTGAAAAGAGATTTCCACGATGAGAGAGTATATATTATCGATGGACAAGACCGGGTACATATGGCGCATATTGATATTCATTTCGGATATGCGGTCAACGGTGTGGCAGCGCTTCACACAGAGATTTTAAAAGAGTCTGAATTGAAGCCGTTTTACGATATTTATCCGGAGAAATTTAACAATAAGACGAATGGTATTACCTTCCGGAGATGGCTTGTACATTGCAATCACAGATTATCCGATTATCTGACCGGACTGATTGGACCGGAATTTATGGAGGACGCCTCCCATTTGGAGAAGCTTCTTGCTTACAAGGACGATGAGAACGTACTGGCGGATCTGAGGACCATCAAGAAAGAAGCGAAGGCAGAGCTGAAGAAATATCTTATGCAGACACAGGGTGTGGAGATCGATGAAAATTCTATCTTTGATATCCAGATCAAACGTCTCCATGAATACAAGAGACAGCAGATGAACGCGCTTTATGCGATTTATAAATACAAAGAGATCAAAAAAGGGAATCTGCCGAAACGTCCGATCACGATGATTTTCGGAGCGAAGGCGGCTCCGGCGTACACGATTGCCAAGGATATCATTCATCTGCTTCTCTGTCTGCAAAAGCTGATCGAGAATGATCCGGCGGTACGTCCATACCTGCGGATTGTGATGGTAGAAAATTACAATGTCACCAAGGCGGAAAAGTTGATCCCGGCCTGCGATATTTCCGAGCAGATTTCCCTTGCCTCAAAGGAAGCATCCGGAACCGGAAACATGAAATTCATGCTCAATGGAGCCGTGACGCTGGGAACCGAAGACGGGGCAAATGTGGAAATCCATGAACTTGTAGGCGATGATAATATTTATATCTTCGGGGCAAAATCCGAGGAAGTCATTCGTCTCTATGATACAAACGGATACAACTCCGGCAAGATCTACGATGGCGACGCCATGATCGAGGAATTGGTGGACTTTATTATCAGTAAAGACCTGATCCGTATCGGAGATCCGGTGAGCCTTGCGAGACTTTACAAGGAACTGGTTTCCAAAGACTGGTTTATGACACTTCTGGATGTGAAAGAGTACATTGAGACGAAAGAGAGGATGCTGGCAGATTATGAGGACGAGCTCTCCTGGGAGAGAAAAGCTCTTGTGAACATCGCGAAGGCAGGATTCTTCTCATCCGACCGGACCATCCGGGAATACAACGATGACATCTGGCGTCTGTAGGCCGGATGCAGCAGGAAAGGAAAGCAGCCATGAGAGAAACAGGAATTTTAATGCCGGTTTCCGCCCTCCCGTCCCGTACGGGAGTGGGGGAGCTCGGAGCATATGCATATGAGTTTGTGGAGGCTCTGCGGGAAAACGGGGTGAAGATCTGGCAGATCCTGCCGCTCAATCCGGTGGGATACGGGAACTCCCCATACCAGCCATACTCCTCCTGCGCCGGGGACGAAATCTATATCAGTCTCGATCTTCTGTTTGAAGCGGGACTGTTAAAAGAACAGGCACCTACATTCCACGAGAATGTCAGAACCGTGGATTATGATGCAGTCCGTACTTTTAAAGAGCCGTATTTGAAAGAGGCATTTTCAAACTTTACGGAGACAGAAGATTTTAGGGAATTTACGAGGCAGCCATGGGTCTACGAGTACGCTGTATTCCGTGCCAAGAAAAAGGCGAACCACAAAGTCTGCTGGAATGAATGGAAAGAAGAGGATAAGATCTGGCCGGAAGTTCCGGCGCCGCTGCCAAAGGAGCAGGAGGACGAAGCGGCTTACCAGATGTTCCTCCAGTACGAGTTCTACCTCCAGTGGATGGAAGTAAAACGGCGTGCCAACGAAAGTGGTATTCAGATCATGGGAGACGTGCCGTTCTATGTGGGTGTGGATTCTGTGGACGTCTGGGGTGGAAAGGACAATTTCCTCCTGGATACAGACGGCCGGCCGGTTTTCATCGCCGGAGTGCCGCCGGATTATTTCAGCGCCACCGGGCAGAGATGGGGCAATCCAATCTATGACTGGGACTACCTGAAAGATCACGAATACCAGTTTTGGATCGACCGCATTGGTTACAACCAAAAGCTTTTTGATATCATCCGGATCGATCATTTCCGTGCCTTTGACACATTCTGGAAGATTCCGGCAAGCTGTCCTACCGCCATTGAGGGCGAGTGGATCGAGGCTCCGGGATATGAGGTCATCGATACTCTTCGGGCAAAAATTGACGGCTTAAATCTTGTGGCCGAGGATCTGGGTGAGCTTCGGCCGGAAGTATTGCAGTTGAAGGACCATTACCATTTAAAAGGGATGAAGATCCTTGTATTCTCCATCGAGACGGGTGGAAAATATGCATATGACAGTTTCCATGATGTGGAAAACATGATTATCTACACCGGAACCCACGATAATGATACCCTTATGCAGTGGTATGAGGGATTGAGCGTAGCTGCCAGAAGGAAGGTGCGCCGTTTCTTAAAGCGGGAGGGCATCAAACAGGGATCTGTAAAAGACCGCCTTCTGACATATACGCTTCGCAGCAAGGCGGAATACGCCATTCTTCCTATGGCGGATCTTCTCGGACTGGGAGCGGAGGGTCACATCAACACACCGGGAACGGTGGGCTCCCCGAACTGGGAGTGGCGGATGCCGGATTTTGGACAGGCAAAAGAAGAATTAAGAAAGTACCGGAGAGCAATGACAGAAAGGGTTTGATGACAGATGGATTTTACAGGAGTTTACCATAGAACGACAGAGCAAATGAGTTATCCTTTGAACGAATCGGAACTGATCGTCAACTTAAAGACCGGATATGACGTAAAGCAGGTTTTCCTTTATTATGGGGATCCGTTTGAGGCGGGGATTCTGGGAGGAAAAGAGACGTGGACCGGAATCCGGGAAGAGATTTTCTACAGGAAACGGCTGAAGCATCAGATCTGGTGGACGACAACCCTGGTGCCAAAGTATAAACGGTGCAAATATTATTTTGAATTACATACGGATGATGAGATCTGGTACTATTTTGAAGACGGGTTTCTGACAAAAGAGCAGATGGAGATGGAGGGAAGGATGCTTCAGTGCTTTACCGTCCCATGGATGAACCCTGCGGATGTGAACCGGACGCCGGACTGGGTCAACGACACGATCTGGTATCAGATTTTCCCGGACCGCTTTTGTAACGGGACGCCGGAAGATGACAGGGAAGGTATCCTTGCGTGGAAGAATGAAGGAGCAGTCACGAACGAGGAGACCTATGGTGGGAATCTGGAGGGGATCCGCCAGAAACTTCCGTATTTGCAGAAGCTTGGAATTACGGGTATCTACTTAAACCCGATTATGGAGGCAGATTCTAACCATAAGTATGATACGAAGGATTATACAAGAATCGATCCGCAGTTTGGGGATGCCAAGATGATGAGACATCTTGTCAAAGAGGCGCATGAACACGGAATCCGGGTGATGGTGGACGCCGTGTTCAACCATTGTGGACAGAATTTCGCGCCATGGCTGGACGTAAAGAAACACGGGGAACAGTCCCCTTATGCGGGCTGGTTTATGGTGAATGACTGGGAGCAGATGAATAAGGAGGCAAGTACCAGGGACGGACGTTACTATTCTTTTGCCTTTGCGGACAAGATGCCAAAGCTGAACACGAACAGCGAAGAGGTCATCCACTACTTTCAGAACGTCTGTGAGGGCTGGATTCGGGATTATGACATTGACGGCATCCGCTTTGATGTGGGAAATGAAGTATCACACCGGTTTTTAAAGCGTATTCGGGAGCATGTGAAAGCCATGAAGCCGGATATTTATCTTTTAGGAGAGATCTGGCACGATGCCAGCCAATGGCTCATGGGGGACGAGTATGATTCCGTGATGAATTATCCGCTGATGAGCGGAATCCACGATTTTTTCATCGACAGGACGATGAAAAAAGAGGACTTTGAGTATATGGTGAATCACTGCTATACGATGTATATGCAGCAGTCCAACAATGTTCTTTTTAACCTGCTGGATTCCCACGATACAGAACGTCTGATGAACCGGTTCCGGGATCTGGATATCTTTTATCAACAGTTGGCGGTCCTCTTTACCATGCCGGGAAGCCCGTGCATCTACTACGGGACGGAAATCGCCATGGAAGGAAGCTTTGATCCGGACTGCCGCAGATGTATGCCGTGGGACAACCTGCACACCGAAGAAAATCAGCGTCGGATCCACGAGATCCAGAAGCTTATCCACCTGCGGAAGACGGAGCCGTCATTCAAAAGCCTGTACTTTCACTTCCCGGAAGAATACAGAGACGACCGGCTTGTACACTATATCAAACTCGACCGCAATCAGAACCAGATCGAAATCCTTCTGAACTGTGCTCAGGAGGACGTTACGGTACAGGAAAAAGGAGAGATCTTGTTCCAAAGACAATATAAGAATGGAAGATTATATCCAAAGGGTGTACTGATTCGCAGGAGATAACCGAAGTGGTATATAGCAGATTTCAACGGGGACATATTCCGATGTATGGGAATATGTCCCCGGTTTTGTTATCTGTTGTTTTTTTATTGCTATTTTTTGTGTATACTTTTGTCAGAGGTGAATAAACATGGGATATAAAATATTACTGGCAGATGACGACAGGGATCTGCTGGAGATGCTGGGACGGTATTTTGAAATGAAAGGCTATCAGATATTGCAGGCGGGTAATGGTACGGAGGCAGTCCGGATGTCGGCCGAGGAGCCGGATTTGATTCTCCTTGATATTAATATGCCGGGGATGGATGGCCTGGAGGTATGTCGAAAGATCCGAGGGCAGGTATCCTGCCCGATTTTATTTTTGACCGCGAGAGTGGAGGAGCAGGACCGGGTGAATGGTCTGATGATGGGTGGGGATGATTATATCATAAAGCCGTTTAGCTTGAAGGAGCTGGAAGCGAGAGTACTTGCCCATCTGCGGAGAGAAGAGAGACATCAGCAGAAGACACGGTACCGGTTTGGAAACGGACTTCTGGTAGACTATGGAGCCAGAGCGGTATGGATTGACGGAAAGATGCTGGATCTGACAAAGACGGAGTTTGGAATCTTGGAATTCCTTTCCATGCATCCGGGACAGGTATTTGATAAAGAGCGGATCTATGAACATGTATGTGGATTTGACGGACAAGGGGACGGCCGTGGAATTACAGAACTGATCCGTAGGATTCGGAAAAAGATCGGTGAGTTTACAGACGAGGATCCGATTGAGACGGTGTGGGGAGTGGGATATCGATGGAAAAAGTAAGAAATCTTTCTTTGCGTAAAAGTATTTTGCTCTACATGGCGGTAGGAATTCTTGCAGGATTTCTGCTGGGCGCCATTGCCGGGAATGAGGCTGGGCGGATACAGGAGCAGATCTGGTGGAAATACGTGGATCAGGATCGTTACATCGAAGAATTTCTCAAAAGAGATGAGGAATCTTTTGATGTGGTGATCCCAAGGGTCAGTAACAGCAGAATGTCAGATTGGGACGCACGCTTTTCTGAGTGGTGCGATTTTTTACAGACTTATGGAATTCTTGTCATGTGCGCGGGTGGGATCATTGTGTCCACCATGCTGTTTTATCAAAAGAAAATCCGGAAACCACTGGGAGCCCTCCGGATGGCGGCAGAAAAGATTGCGGGCAATGATCTGGACTTTGAAATCGGGTATGAAAACAGGGATGAACTGGGAGAACTCTGTCTGGAATTTGACCGGATGAAAAATCAGCTTACACAGAACAACCGGAAAATGTGGCGGATGGTAGAGGATGAGCAGGTTCTGCGTGCCGCCATCGCCCATGATATCCGAACCCCGCTTACTGTGCTCAAAGGATACCAGGAGATGATGCTGGAGTTTTTGCCGGGGGAGACGCTGGACAGGGAAACCCTGCTTCATATGCTCTGCGAAAGTATGGGGCAGATCGAACGGCTGGAACGGTTTCTGGAGCGGATGCGTGCTTTTTCTGCTCTGGAACAACAACCGCTTTCCTGTCAGCCGCAAACAGTGGAAAAACTCAGCGAGGAGATTCAGAAGGTGGGAGAAATTCTCTCCCGGGAGGCGAAACGAGAGTTTCAGATTTTTGCGGGCGGCAAAGGGAAGACACTCTTTCTTGACCGGGATCTGATTCTGGAGGTGGCGGACAACCTGATTGGAAACGGACTGCGGTTTGCAAAAAGGCAGGTGATAGTCTGTGTATTGGAGGAGGAAAGTGGACTGACCCTGGAGGTAAAGGACGATGGGACAGGCTTTGACATCAGCGAGGAGAGGGCAAAGCAGGCCTTTACGACCTCTGGCTTGCGGGACGATATGAAGCATTTTGGTCTCGGAATGTATATCAGCGAGCTGTATTGCAAGAAGCACGATGGTTTTCTGACAGTGGAGAATCAAAGTGGCGGCGCCTGCGTGCGTGCCTATTTCCGGTCGATTGTACCGGAATCTGTTGTGCCGGAAACGGAAGCATTTTAAAAAGAATCGTTCTTGTTGTGTTTTGGTTGTGAATCGAATGATACCATCATCTTATCAAGAAAAGAAAGAAGGGATAAGATGAAAGGGATGATCCGGCAGGAACTGAAAAACTATTTCAAAAACCCACTTTACTGGGTGGGTATCCTATTCATTCTTTATGGGCTCTTCCAGATCCTTTCTCCGTATCTGGACGTACATTATTTCCATTCTAAGCAGGAGGTACAGCAGACGAAACCGGAATCGCTCGCGGATGCGGATATCATGGACGGCTATGTTAAGTCCACGGAAAAGGAACGGATCGATCTGGCGGCGAAAAAGATACAGAGTATGATTGTCAAAGAATTTGGCGAGGATGCGGAAAATGTGCGGGAGACGCTAAAGGAAATTCGGGAATCAGGGAAGTCCGTATCTGAGATGTCCGATGCGATCGGGGAGATCTATGGATATCCGAAAGGTTACAGTTTTCAGTATTATTACCAGGTGTATGAGTATCACAAAGGGACAAAAAATGAGATCAACAAAGATCTGAAAGAAAAGCTTACGGCCCACAGCTATTCCTGGTATTTTGGCAGGAAATTCGCGGATTTTGGAGGATTATACCTTGGATTTTTCAGTGCGGTGCTACTTGCGTTCCTCTTTATCCGGGACACGAAAAGAGACACCTACGAGCTGCTTCATACGAAACCTGTCACTGCCAAGGCTTATGTATTTGGGAAAGCGACAGGCGGCTTTCTCTCCATGGCGGCGGCTTGGCTTCTGTTTGTGGTAGTTTTTTTTGCGCTGAGTGCTGTCGCTGGAATCCGAAACGGTCTTCCGGTTTCGCTGATTGAATTTCTGATCCCGGCGGTCTGCTATATGCTGCCAAATGTCCTGATGATCGTAAGCGTCTATACTATCATTGCGCTGGGCTTTCGGAACCCGCTTCCGGGTGTGCCGTTTTTGTTTTTGTACCTGATGTACTCCAATATGGGGCCTTTACGACCTCTGGCGATTACAGTACGGTTCGACGGCGGTTTTCTGGAGGCGGTGGCTCCAAGGGCGGTGTATAATCAGGTGTTTCTTCTGGTTGTTTCGGCAGGACTGCTTTTTATGGCGTCCGCCATCTGGAAAAGGAGGCGCATAGGATGAAAAAGGAAATAAAAATCTGTATGTCTCCGTACAAAATCGTATATTCCGTGTTGTTTCTCCTTTTGTTTTCCCTGGCGATGGGAGTTGCGGTGATTCCGGAAATCGGCCGGACCATTATCCCGGGGGCGGCAATTCTTGCGTTTGTATTTTGTGCGGAGACAAGGGTGATGGATCAAAGTGGTCAGCGGTGGGAGATCTTTCTCCTCAAGCCCCTGTCAGGCAGGATCTGCACGATTTACAGAAGATGGTTGATTCAGGTCTTGTATTTATATGTTCTCTTTCTGGTATGGTATTTTGTCTTTTTCTGGCAGAATCCATATCCCATCAGGGAGCGTCCACTTGAAACAGAGTATGGGTACTATGCCGTGGCGCTTCTTGGGACGATTCTGTTTTGGAGCCTTTTAACTTTGGTTATTTCCAATGCCGCAAAGAGCCAATGGATCGGAATCGGAGTGTCGGCGGTAGTCTGGATCATCACCAATTCCAAAACAGGAGAGGCGCTGTTCGGACGGTACAATCTGTTCGCATATTCGGCCAGTCATCCTGTCAAGGGAAAGACGGCGGACTGGATCTTTGGAACAATGATTCAGATAGCAATAGCGGCACTGTTTGTGCTGCTCATTCCATGGATAGAAAAGAGGGTGTCAAAATGAGTATAGTCATCAAACAAGTGACAGTAGAATTTAAAAATCACGTCCGGGCGGTGGATCAGGTAGACTTGACGATTCCCAGAGGAATCTACGGCCTGTTAGGGGAAAACGGGGCGGGGAAGACGACACTGATGAGAGTGCTGACAACAGTGCTTACGCCAAAGGAGGGAGAAATCTGGTTGGATCACATCCGGTACGAACCACAGCAGTATGAAACGATCAAAAGGAAACTGGGCTATCTTCCGCAGGAGCTGAATCTTTATCCGGGACTTTCGGTGAGAGAATGTCTGGAATATCTGGGAGAACTCTCCCAAATTCCGAAGAATATTTGTAAAAAGAGAATTGACTTTTATCTGGAGAAGACGGGGCTTTTGCCTCATCAAAAAAAGAAGATGCGCCAACTCTCCGGTGGAATGAAGCGGAGAGTGGGGCTCATTCAGGCAATGCTTGGCGAGCCGGAATTTCTGATTGTCGATGAGCCGACCACGGGCCTGGACCCGGAAGAGCGGGTGCGGATCCGGAATCTGCTGGTGGATTTTGCGAAAGGGCGTACGGTTTTGTTTTCCACCCACGTAGTAGAAGATATTGCGGCGACGTGCAGCAACCTGGCGGTCATGCGAAAAGGGACCTTTCTCTATACCGGAACCGTGCAGGATCTTCTGAACCATGCAAAAGGAAAGATCTGGATGGCGGCTGTCTCCGGAGAAGATGAGGCAAGAGGGCTGGAGGCAAAATACCATATCACCTCTAAACAGTACACAGAAGAGGGAATGACGGTGAAAATGATCAGCGATACCCGGCCGGCCGTGCCGTGTACCCAGCCCCAAATCACTCTGGAGGACGCGTATCTGTATCTGATGGCGCCAAAAGAAACATTGTAAAAGGCAGTAAATTCCAAATGAAGGAATCGCCAGTTCCGATAAATGCCGGTACTGGCGATTCTGCGCTTCCATATTGTTCTTATACCGTGTGGAATCCCCGTCCGATAATCTCGCTTGTATTAGAGATCAGGATAAAGGCTCCCGGTTCCGTCTCTTTGATAAAGTTTCTGAGACGTACTGCCTGGGGCCGGTTTAACGCCGTCAACACAATATATTTCTTTTTGCCGGAGAAAACTCCCTGCGCCGTGTAGACCGTTGCTCCTCTGTGAAGATCCCGGATGATGAAATTGCAAATCGGCTCCGGGTTGCTGCAAACGACGTTGAAGCACTTGGACAAGTTGAAGCTTTCAATGAAGTTGTCTGTGATTACAGAGCGAAGAACCAGTCCCAGAATGGAGAAGAGCCCGGTTTCCATACCGAAGACAAACACGCCGGCTACTGCAATGGCAACGTCGGAGAGCATCAGGACGCGTCCGATATCATATCCGGTATACTTTTTCAGAATCATCGCCACAATATCTGTACCACCGCTTGACGCCCCCATATTAAAGAGTATCGCAGAGCCAAAGGCAGGTACTGCGATAGCAAACATCAGCTCCAGTACTGGCTGGTTCGTAAGAGGGCCGTCCATCGGATATACACGTTCGAGAATGGACAGCAGAAAGGAAAGGAGCATGCTACAGTAAAAGGTCTTGGCTCCGAAACCTTTACCAAGTACTAAAAATCCAAGAACCAGGAGTACAATATTGCAGACAAAGTTGAAATCTCCGCTGCTGATTACTCCGGTTTTGGCGACAAGAACCGCAAGACCGGTGATTCCTCCAAAAGCAAAATTGTTTGCGAATTTAAAAAAGTAGATCCCGCAGGCCATGACAGCGGTTGCGGCGGTCATTACAACGAAATCCTTGACTTTTGAATGAGGTTTGATATCGGATTTCGGTTTTGGGATAGAATATTTCATATCCACATGGTAATTACTGTTCATTTTTTCTTCCTCGTTTTCTTTCGGTTTTTATGAAGAATTTTCTTCAAAATTGTAACTCCGCAGGATGAAAAAGTCAACGACCTGTCAGGGGAAAATCGAGGAAATCTGCGATGGTTCACCTATGCAGACTTGATTAGAAAGCTCATGTCAGATTTTATGAATATTCAGACTGTATGGCTGAATTATGAAAGGAAAAATCATGTAATACTTTCCTTACGGTATGGAAGAAATGTTTTCGGAAATACTATGGCAGAAAAGGAGGAAATGATCATGTATCACTGTAAAGCGATTCGAGATATATACGCAAGAGAAATCCTGGATTCCAGAGGCAATCCGACGGTAGAGACGCAGGTGCTTTTATCGGACGGCACCATTGGAACCGCAAGTGTTCCGTCGGGAGCGTCCACAGGGCGCCACGAGGCACTGGAACTTCGTGACAAAGAAAAGCAGCACCGGTACTGTGGCCGTGGTGTGGAGCTGGCGGTAAATCACGTCAACGACCGGATCGCAAGGGAAATCATCGGGATGAATGCCCTCGATCAGATGGAACTGGATCGTGTGCTTGTAAGGCTGGACGGTACTGAGGATAAGAGCGCCCTTGGAGCCAATGCTATTCTGAGTGTCTCTATGGCAGCGGCGAAAGCGGCGGCTAAAAGTCTGGGGCTTCCCCTTTATCGGTATCTTGGCGGGGCACATACCCGTAGAATTCCGGTACCGATGATGAACGTATTAAACGGAGGCCGGCATGCCGACAATATTATCGACTTCCAGGAATTTATGATTATGCCGGTGGGAGCCTGCTGTTTTAAGGAAGGACTTCGGATGTGTACGGAAGTGTACCATATGCTGAAAGCGCAGCTAAAGGGAAAAGGACTGCATACCGGAGTGGGCGATGAGGGCGGATTTGCGCCGGATCTTCCGGACACGGAGAGCGTCTGCGAGACACTTCTGGAAGCTATTGAGACGGCAGGATACCATCCGGGGCATGACATCGTGCTCTGTCTGGACGCGGCGGCGTCCGAGATCTACGATCGGGACTTTGGGAAATATGTCTTTGTAGGCGAAAGTAAAGGGAAGGAGAAGAAAGTCGTCCGCACGGCGGAGGAACTGATCGACTACTATGCCGAACTGATCGAAAAATATCCGATTGTTTCCATTGAGGATGGGCTGGAAGAGGAGGATTTCTCCGGGTGGGAGCTGATGAATACGAGACTTGGTTTACAGACCCAGCTTGTGGGAGACGATTTGTTTGTGACCAATACCAGACGGCTCCAAAAAGGGATTGACGCCCATGCAGCCAATGCGGTGCTGGTAAAGATCAATCAGATTGGAACGCTGACTGAGGCGTTTGACACGATCCGCATGGCGCAGGAACACGGATACCGCTCGATTGTTTCTCACCGCTCCGGCGAGACTGCTGACACGACGATTGCGGATATTGCCGTTGCTTTTGGTACCGGACAGATCAAGACAGGCGCACCGTGCCGATCCGAGCGGGTAGAAAAATACAACCGGCTTCTGAAAATCGAGGAAGAGCTTGGGGACGCGGCCATCTACAAACAACCATTCTGTTAAAAAACGATTTTTACGTGTGACCCGAAAGTCTGTGAAAAACTGCTTGCGTAAACCTCAATGATATGCTAATATTATAAATGGTTTATACGCAGGAGGTGTAGAAATTGGAAATTTTGAAGATTGTGATCACAATTATATTTGTAATAGACTGTATTGCTCTTTCAGCAGTTGTATTAATGCAGGAAGGAAAATCAGCCGGACTTGGAACGATTGCCGGCATGGCGGATACCTATTGGGGACAGAACAGAGGTCGTTCTATGGAGGGAACCCTTGTAAAAGTTACAAAGATTCTTGCCGCACTGTTTATCATCCTTGCTGCGGTTTTGAATTTAAAAGTATTTGCTTAATGAAAAAAGATGCGGGACACTCTATTTCAAAGATAGGGTGTCCTTTTTTTGACAATGGCGGCGCGTCAAAGTCCGGGCTTGCCTGGAACTTTGGTCACCGTTTACGATCCCGGAATATATCTTTTGATACTTCCGGTGATTTCACGATATGAGTATAGAATAGAAGGGAGCATGCTAGGTGCGGACAATGGACCGACAATATGAGAAAAGAAAGAAAATGGTATACCAGTTCATCTGTGACGAATTCTATGTCCCGATGAAGATGAAAGAGATGGCGGCCATACTTCAGGTGAAAAAGGACGACCGCCAGGACTTAAAGGAGATTCTCGATGCGCTGGAGGCGGAGGGGAAGATTCACCGGACCCAGAAGGGCAATTATATCAAGGGGCAGGCCAACCGGCTGGCCGGAATCTATCAGGCTCATGCAAGGGGATTTGGCTTTGTCTCCATAGAAGGATCAGACGATGATGTGTTCATTCCGGAGGAGGAGTCAAACGGCGCCCTGCAGGGAGATGAGGTTGAAATCCAGATTACACGGGGCGCCGGAAAGAGGGAAGGACTTCGCCAGGAGGGGAAGGTGATCCGGATCATAAAGCGTGGCACGTCCCAGATCGTCGGATATTACCAGAAGAGTAAGACATTCGGATTCGTTCTACCTGACAATCAGAAGTTTCTCCAGGATGTTTTTGTACCGGAGGAGAAATCAAAGGGGGCCGTTACGGGACACAAGGTTGTGGTCCGTCTGACTTCCTACGGTGGAGACGGGAAGAAGCCGGAAGGAGAAGTGGTGGAGATTCTTGGACATGTCAACGATCCGGGGACAGATGTGTTGAGTATCGCCATGTCCTACGAGCTTCCGATCGAATTTCCGGAAAAAGTAAGGAATCAGGCAGAGCGGGTGGCAAAGCCCGTAAGCGATGCGGACCGTGCGGGCAGAAGGGATTTAAGAGACGTTTCGATGGTGACGATCGACGGGGAGGACGCCAAAGATCTGGACGATGCGGTTTCCTTGAATGTTTGCGACGGGTACTATTATTTGGGTGTTCACATTGCTGACGTCACGAATTATGTGCAGGAGAACAGTGCTCTGGACCGGGAGGCGAAGAAGCGGGGAACCAGCGTCTATCTGGCGGACCGGGTGATTCCGATGCTTCCGCATACGCTCTCCAATGGGATCTGTTCTCTCAACGAAGGGGAGGACCGTCTGGCTCTGAGTTGTCTGATGAAGATCAATGAAAAAGGGGAGATCGTAGATCATGAGATCGTGGAAAGCGTGATCCGGGTGGACCGACGCATGACGTACACGGCGGTGAAGCGAATTCTGGAAGACGGGGACGAAGAGCAGTGCCGGCTTTACCGGGATTTTGTACCCATGTTTCAGCAGATGCAGACACTCTCTGCTCTTCTTAGGGCAAAGCGGCATAGAAGAGGCGCGGTGGACTTTGATTTTCCGGAGACCAAGGTGGTGCTCGACGAAACAGGATGTCCGATAGCGCTGAAAGCATACGAGCGAAACACAGCAACCAAGCTGATCGAGGACTTCATGCTGGCTGCGAATGAGACGGTGGCAGAGGACTTCTTCTGGAGAGAGATTCCATTTGTATATCGAATCCATGAGGCGCCGGATGAGGAAAAGATCAGGAAACTTGCGGTCTTTCTTCACAACTTCGGCTATACTATGCATGTCGGAACGAACGAAATTCATCCCAAGGAGATCCAAAAGCTGCTTGCCAGGGTGGAAGGAAAACCGGAGGAGCCAATGATAGCAAGATTGGCGCTACGTTCCATGAAACAGGCAAAATATACCCCGGAAAATGAGGGGCATTTCGGACTTGCTACTGCGTATTATACGCATTTCACGTCTCCGATCCGCCGTTATCCGGATTTGCAGATTCACCGGATTATCAAAGAGACACTGCGGGGACGGATGAATGAGGAGAGAATCTGTCATTACCAGTCTATCCTGGAAGAAGTGACAAAACACGCAAGTGAGACGGAACGTCGCGCAGAAGAGGCGGAACGGGAAACCGTCAAGCTGAAAAAAGTACAGTATATGAAAGACAAGATCGGTGAGGAGTATGAGGGAGTCATATCCGGCATTACCAAATGGGGGATGTATGTGGAACTCCCCAATACGATCGAGGGACTCGTTCATGTAGCGAACATGACCGATGATCATTATGAGTATATTGAAGATCGTTATGAAATGCAGGGGATCCATACCGGGAAGACGTACCGGCTCGGACAGACCATTCTGGTACGTGTCATCGGGGCGGATGAATTGCAGAGGACAATCGACTTTGAGCCTGGAAAGGAGAGAAACTAGGATATGGCAAAGACGACAGGGGTAAAGATGATAGCCAATAATAAAAAGGCATATCACGATTATTTTATACTGGAGACATACGAGGCAGGGATCTCGCTTGCCGGGACGGAGGTAAAGTCCTTGCGGATGGGGAAATGCAGCATCAAGGAATCCTTTATCCGCATGGAACACGGGGAGGTCTTTGTGTACGGGATGCACATCAGCCCGTATGAAAAAGGGAATATTTTCAACAAAGACCCACTCCGGGTCAGAAAGCTACTGCTTCACAGGCAGGAGATCAATAAGCTGCTAGGGAAAATGAAAGAAAAGGGGATGACAGTTGTGCCGCTGAAAGTCTATTTAAAGGGGAGCCTGGTTAAAGTGGAAATCGGGCTGGCACGGGGAAAGAAACTCTACGATAAGCGGGCGGACATTGCCAAAAAAGATCAGGCAAGAGAGGCACAAAGAGATTTCAAAATTCGCAATTTTGGGTAGATTCAAACGGAAAAGGAAGGTATAATAGAAATGGTACCAGTGACAAAAAAGGATCTGAGGAACCTTGTTTCCCAGACAACAATAGAGACTTATGAAGAGCTGACACCAAAGCTGATTCAGTTGATTGATATGACAAAGAAAAATCCGGATTTGACAGATGCGCAGAAATCGGACGAGATTTCCCTGCATATGCTTGGCTATGTCAAATCCTGCACCAACGAGATTATCATTGAGGTGCTTGCAGAAATACTGGGACTGGAAGATGAAGAATAAATAAAATACAAAAGGGGAGGCCGACGCATGGTACACGAGATCATTCCTGTTATGATCGGGGAAGAGGAAACAAACGCAAGACTTTATACATATTTCTGGAGTAATTCCAAAGAGCTTTATGATGGACGGAGAAGACCCTGCGTCCTGATCTGTCCGGGAGGCGGATATGCGATGACTTCGGACCGGGAGGGGGAAGGTCTGGCAGTACGGTTTATGGAGATGGGATATCATGCGGCCATTCTCCGCTATTCGACCGTGCCGGACGCAGTATTTCCAGACGCGTTTTTACAGGCGTCGGCCTGTATGAAAATGCTAAGAGAGTGTGCCGATAAATGGTTTATTGATCCGGAGCGGATTCTGATTCAGGGGTCTTCCGCGGGCGGACATCTGGCTGCTATGGTATCTACCTACTGGCACAGTCCGGAGCTTGCCAAGATTCTAGGTACCACGCCGGAGATGATCCGGCCGAACGGACAGATTTTAAGTTATCCGGTTATTACGGCGGGCACATTTCGGAATGAAAGCTCCTTTAAGAATCTGCTTGGATCGCAGGCGGAAGAAAGTCTGGAAGAGGCATGTTCTCTGGAACTCAATGTATCTGAATATACGCCAAAGACTTTTATCTGGCACACCTATGAGGATTCGTCTGTTCCGGTACAGAATTCACTTCTTTATGTCAATGCCCTTGTAAAGGCAGGGGTACCGGTGGAATTCCACCTCTTTCCAAAGGGACACCACGGACTTGGGACGGCGACCGATCTTAGTCGTTCTAAAGATGGCCGGGGCGTGCAGGTACAGTGCGGACAGTGGATGGATCTTGTGAAAGCATGGATTGATCACAACATTCCGGATGACGAGGCATAGGGAAAGGAGCGGATCAAGGATCCGGCCAGTTTACATGGCCGAATAGTTTCAAAAAATAGAAATCATCCAGGCAGGGGGTTGACAGGAAAGCTCCTCCTGCATATAATAATAGAACAACTGTCTGCCAAACCAGGGCTTGTACTGGTTTCGACGGGGGTTTTGAAGTTGGAGAAGCCATCCGCGGGACGGGACCGCGCAGTAAACCGTAACTTAAAAATAAACGCAGACAATAATAAATTAGCGTACGCTGCCTAATTTCGGCAGCAGTCGGCTCCGGACTGCCCGCGGTCTGGATTACCGGCTTCAACACTTGCGGGGCACTTCGTTTCCAAAGCTTTGAGGAGATGGAAGACTTTATGAAGCTACCGAAGATGGCAGCCTGTCATTAGGCGGCAATCCGGGGGAATCTCAAAATAATGACTGTGATGGGAGATGCTCTGATGGAGAGGCTTTCGGACGCGGGTTCGATTCCCGCCAGGTCCATACGAAAAGCGCCGTGTTTACGGCGCTTTTTTCGAGTTTGCGTTGCATTTTGAGCCGCGTCTCTGTTTGGATGCAAAAAGATACCTTGTTAAGTTTTCATATTTTGGGAAAGAAAAGGGGTCCAGCCTTTTCCGGCCTGCGAAGCTATGTTACACGAAAGGGGCATAAAACGAGAGCGTGCGTGACCAGATATGGTAAAATAGTGTTCGATTCAATTTTTTAACAAATGAGGAGTGAAAACAATGGAGTGTTGTAATTTTGCGGTCATTGATACAGAGACCAACTGGAACGATGAAGTGATGTCAATCGGAATCGTGGCGGCAGACGCAAGAAGTAAGGAAAAAATCGATTCGCTCTACTATATCATTTCACCAGAATATCAGGTGGGAGGGATATATTCGGCAGAGCTTGGATTTTGTGAACATGGAATCAGTGTGGCAAGCAGAAAGCAGGCATTAAAGGAGATCAGGCAATGGCTGGACGCATATAAAATAGAGAAATTGTTTGCGTACAATGCTTCATTTGACAAGCGCCATTTGTGGGAATATGCAATGTTTGAATGGTATGATATTATGCGTCTGGCGGCGTACCGTCAGTATAATCGGGCGATCCCGGCCTGTGCGGACTGCTGTAAGACGGGCAAACTGAAACGTGGATATGGTGTGGAGGAGATTTTTAAAATGCTCACAGGAGATGATCGGTATAGCGAGACGCATAATGCGGTTCGGGATGCTGAGGATGAATTGAGAATCATCCAGTTGCTTGGGCATGGCCTGCAACAGTATGAGATAGCACGTATCTAATGGACAAAAAATATACCAAGGTCAGTAGGCCAATACCAAAGCACAGGGCAGTTTCAGATGAATAATCTGGTGGAAAATCATATGGAAAACAGGTATAATACAATACTGAGATATGAGAGTGATCGAGGTGGATTATGTACTATATTGCAATCTGTGATGATGAAATAGAATTTGTTTCTGAACTAAAAGATCTGTTGAAACGATATTCCGGGGAAACAGGGATAGAACTTATGATAGCTGAGTATCGGAATGGGCAGGAGCTGATCGAGAATTATGATACAACTACCGATCTGATTTTCCTTGATATTCAGATGAATAAGATGGACGGGCTGACGGCTGCAGGAAAAATACGGGAACTGGATGAAGAAGTCAGCATTATTTTCTTAACATCCTTAAAGCAGTATGCTCTGGAAGGATATCAATATCAGGCTGTGAACTATATTATAAAGCCGATGAAATATATCCGCCTGAAAACAGAGATGAATAGCTGGATTGAAAGACACAGACACAAAAATCCCTATATTGTCGTGCAGAACGATAAAGGTTCTTTTAAAGTGGCTGTGAGTAAACTACATTATGTGGAAACATACAAGAGAAATCTACTGTTACATACCGATGATGGAGATGTGATATGCTATAAAAACATGAAGGAGATAGAAAAAGAACTAACTCTGTATGGTTTTTTCCGCTGCCACGTTGGATTTCTTGTGAATCTTTCTTTTGTTAAGAACGTAGAGAAATTGGATGTGGAATTGACTTCCGGAGAGACAGTCTATGTCAGCAAGCCAAAACGGAAAAAGTTTATGGAGGTGTTAGCCGGATATTGGGGGAAAATGCTGTGAATACGGATATTGTAACAATTTTCATCGATATAATATGCACAGTATGGGAAGGAATGATTGGGGCATATCTGTTTAGGACTTATGCAACGAAACTAATTCCTTGGAAAAAAGATGTTCTATGGGTATGCTTTTTTGTCCTGCTTGCGGAAACACTGACTTTTTCTCCTATCTCTTCCATTATAAAAATAGTGGTTGAACTATTTTTATGTGCATTTATTATATGCCGGTTATATAAAATCAGTATGCCAAAAGGACTTTTATCCATGCTGTTTTTTATATTCAGCGGCGTTTTTACAGAAATGATATTAACTACTGGGTTAGGATTTTTATTTTCTGATCTTACAAATTCTGATATTGCTTGGCAGGCAGAATATTATTTGATCTATCATATTCTCATGTTATTGATTGCCGTTGTTATAAAGAAAACATTAGTGAAGATTGGAAAAAACTTTACAAAACGAGAAGATCTATTGTTTAGTATTCTTTTAGCGGCACTGATCTTCATATTTATGAGTTCTGTAAATAGTTTACTCTATGGACGGGATATAATTACCCAAATATCACAGACTGTAGGCATTATTATTCTACTTGCAGCATTGTTTCTGCTGATTTATTTCGTACATGATAGTGCAAGAATTCGTCTGATCCAGCAAAAAGAAGAACAGCAGTTACAGAAATTGCAGGCTCAATATCAATATTATGAAGAGCGGTTAAAGGACGAGCAACGTGTCCGGGAGATTTACCATGATATGAAGAATCATTTGCTTGTATTGCAGGCGCAGTTGAAAGAGATTGGTCATACTGGAGATAAGGAAAAAAAGCAGGAAACGGAAGAGATGATCGCAAAGCTCCAGAATCAGATTTCCGATTATGAGGATTATGTGCAGACCGGGAACACTATTTTGGATGTGATCCTGCGGGATAAGTATAGAAAGGCGAAAGAGGAAATCATAGACTTCCACACAGAGATAGATTTCTCAAAAGGAGATTTCATAGATGCCCTGGATATTAGTACCATATTCGGAAATGCTCTGGATAATGCAATTGAGGCGTGTGAAAAAGTGTCAGAAGAAGAGCGTTTTATTACGATGAAGGCGAGAGAAAAGAATCATTTTCTTGTCATACACATAGAAAATTCTGCGATACTGGAGGAAGAGGAGAAAAAAACCACGAAAGAAGATACGTTTCTTCATGGTTTTGGATTGAAAAATATCCAAAGAGCGGCAGAAAAATACGGAGGACAATATAAACGAAATTATCAGAATGGAGTGTATATGCTGTCCATTCTGATACCAATAGCAGAAAAATAGGATTTGGATATTTGATAGAGAGCTGTATGTTGCATGAAGAGTGGCATACAGTTTTTTTTGTGCGATATGAGCGAGGTATCGCGGTGAGCTGGGAGGCGAAAGGATGAAAGGATCTTCCCCTCCACTCGATTGCCGACTGAGGTCAAATTACGCATTGTGGAAGTCAAAGAACGCAACTGCCATTGAAAAAATTCTTCTCAAAAATATACTGAAAGCAAGCGAAAAGATGACGCTGTATTTTCATTTCACAGGAGGAATTGACGATATGAGTATTCTGAAAGTAAAGCAGCTCAAAAAGTATTATGGCAGCGAGGAAAATCTCACGAAAGCACTGGACGGTTTGGATTTGTCTATTGAAAAAGGAGAGTTTGTAGCAATCGTTGGAGCGTCCGGCAGCGGAAAATCCACGCTTCTCAATATGATCGGTGGTCTGGATGTTCCCACTTCCGGAAAAGTTGTGATTGGGAATAAGGAAATTGAGAAAATGAAACCGGACGAACTGACCGTATTCCGCAGAAAGAATATCGGGTTTATTTTTCAGAACTATAATCTGATTCCGGTTCTGAATGTTCTGGAGAATATCACTCTCCCCATTGAATTGGACGGAAGAGCGCCGGACAAAAAGTTTGTAAAAGAGATTATTGAAATGCTTGGGCTGAAAGAGAAGGTCTATAAAATGCCATCACAGCTTTCCGGCGGACAACAACAGAGAGTGGCGGTTGCGAGAGCATTGGCCAGTAAACCGGAGATTATTCTCGCGGATGAACCGACAGGAAATCTTGACTCTGAGACAAGCGAGGAAGTTCTGGAGCTCCTTCAGAAAACCAGTAGACACTATAATCAGACGATTGTCATGATTACGCATGATCCGCATATCGCGGCTAGAGCAGACCGGATGATCAAAATCGGTGACGGGAAGATCATTGCGTAACAGGAGGGGAGAATATGCGGGCAGATAGAAAAATACAGAATCGGGCAATCCAAAGATTCGTAAAGAATAATACCAGAAAAAATAAGGCGCGAAATGTAATTCTTGTTATAGCAGTTGTTCTTGTCACGATCCTTATGACTGTTATGTTTGGCGCCGGGATCAGCATATTTCATAACTTTCAGCTTGCAAATCTCCGCACTGCGGGAACAAAGGCGAACGGCGGTCTTTACATGGCAACAGAGAAAGAAATGGAGCAGATTTCCGCTTTGGATGAAGTAGAGGCGACGGGAAAACAGCAGTTTGTGGGAGAAGTACTGGATGTGAAGGGTATGCCCAGTCAGACAATTATTTCAATGACTGCGTATGATGAGACGGAGTGGGAGAATTTTATCAAACCGACTGTCTCTGATATAACCGGGAATTATCCGCGGCAGGAAAGTGAGGTTATGCTTTCACGTTGGACGCTGGAAAAATTGGGAGTAGATGATCCGCAGATTGGTATGACCATTTCCGTAAAATATAAACTTCTTTCCGGGGAAGAAAAACAGCAGGAATTTACTTTGAGTGGCTATTATACGGATTTTATTTATGAAACCGGAGTTACGCCGAACAGCGGCAACACTATGGCTGCAAATCTGTATTTCATCAACCATTCTATGAGTAAGCGTGCAGCCGGGAATATGATCGTTTCCAGCCGTTTTGCAGAGGAGCACGGAAAGGAAGAAGGGGGATTGGGAACTTTTCTGATCGACGACAGATTAAATGCAGAAGAAGCACTTGCCTTGCTGGATCATGCCGCCGGAAATGATGAAATTTTTGTATCCGGGCTGTCAGGAACAGCGGCACAGGCGCTTATGGGGGCTATGATTCCCATTTTAGCAGTTATTTTTGTTATGATTAGCGGCTATCTGTTAATTTATAATATCATCAATATTTCTGTACTGCAGGAAATGCATATGTACGGCCAGCTAAAGGCGTTAGGCGCAACATCAAAGCAGTTAAAGAAAATTGTCAGGAAACAGGTAAATCTGGTTGCGGCTGTGGGGATTATTCTGGGATTGCTTTTTGGAACTACATTTGCGGTCATCACAGTACCTAAATTTCTGGAAGCGCTCATGAACAGCCAGAACGGGAAATTTGAATTCGGAATTACGGTTTCTCCGCTGATCTATGTGTTTACCGTTTTGTTTGCATATGTGACAGTCTGGTTCAGTGCAAGAAAAGGGATGAGGCTGGCAGGGAAAGTGTCGCCGACAGAGGCTCTGAAATATGTGGACGTTGTACATAAGATAAAAGGCCATAAGGGCAGCAGCGGAGTCAAATTGTACCGGATGGCTTACAGAAATGTATTTCGAAGCAGAAAGCGTGCGCTGGTCACATTTGCTTCTCTGTTTTTCGGACTTCTGATCTATTTGACGGTAAGTTCATCTACGCAGAAGCTTGACTATAATCTGAAATACGACCGTGAAATGCCGTATGATTTTGTTATGGAAGATATAAGCTGGCAGTTGGGGAATGAAGAAAAGGCGGAGAAAAGTCTGGATGATGGGATACTTGAAAAAGTTAAAAACCTCGAAGGAGTCGATAAAATAGAGACGGATTATGTGGAAGTTACGAAAGTAGAGGAAGCGGAACAGTTTCTGGCTCCTTATGCAAAGCTGCAGGCTCTGTATAGCGGGGCTGAGGAAGAAGTCTGGAGTGACCTGCGGTTTAAGGCAGTTGGATTATCTATGGAGAAGCTCGAGGAATTTACATGGAACAGTACATTGCCGGACGAAGAAATACAGAACTATCTTGAGTCGGGAACAGGGATATTTCTGGTGGCAACAGAGGGGAGTGATTACAGAGAGTTCACGGGAAAAGAGATACAGGTAAGCAAAGTTGGTGTAAGCGGCGAAAGCATTACTTATACTGTCGTTGGTATTCTGACAAAGGCGCCGGGGGAAGAAGGGAAAACCTATAAAAACCAGTATTTAAATTATGGTACTCAAAATGGCAGTGAGATCAGTGCTTTTTATACCTCGGAACAAGGAGTGGAAAGAATAGACAAAACACCTCATATACAAACAATCCGGATAGACTGTAAAGCGGGCACACAAGGGGACATCTCAACGGAACTGAAAGAGATAGCGGCGCAGATGGACAGTGTTATGATAAGTTCAAAATCCGAGATAAAAGCAGGCGTTGACCAGTTAGCGGGAGTAATCCGGGCGGCAGGAACGGTGTTAGGCGGATTTCTGATCTTTATGGGGCTCGCCAACTTTATAAATGTTATTTTTACAGGCATTTACTCACGACAAAAAGAACTGGCTGTGCTGGAAAGTATCGGCATGACCAGAAAACAGATAAAGATTACACTTGTTCTCGAAGGGGTTTATTACTGTGGCATTACGATGGTTCTTCTTATGACAGTGGGCGAGATTTTATCTTATCTGATTTTCCTGCTTATAAAAAATGGCGTGATATATTTTGCGGTTTATTCTTTTCCGGCAGTACAGATGTTGTGTGTGTTTGTGATTCTGGTGATCGTATGTGTAACCGTACCCCTTGTAGTTCTTCGTTCGGTATCAAAAGAGAGCTTGGTGGAACGTCTGAGAAAAGGGCAGGACTAAGGAAGAAGGGGGTAATTTGATCGTTTATAAGCTGAAATTTGTAGGAGACGGGGAGTTTATCATTATATCTCCCCCTATCCTGCGCCGGTTGATAGAAAAAGTAAAGAAGAGTTCGGAAAAAGAACTGACGGTTGAGTTTGACCACTTATTTCCGAGGCCGTATCAGGAATACCTCTTAAATGTAATTAACAGTAACTCAGATGAACCATATTTTTCTTATGAATATATTCCAAAGGTACTATTGGATCAGAACGATTTGTTCAAAATTGCAGAACATCAACTGGAGGAAATGAAGATAGAAGATGTAAATTGTTTTGATACAGTGAGATTACTGAAGAAAAGAGGGAATGTTCTGGAGATGAATTGTAGTAACAGTTTCTGGACTGCTTGTAAAAATCCAGAGGCGGTGTTTCAGTACAGCAATCCGGAACCTTTTTAAAAGGGATCAGATACTTTTTAGAGAAGGAAAGTTTTTCTATTTATACAAAGCCTGCCGGATCGGCAATTTAAAATCCGAGAAGAAGATGTTTTAAATGGATATGAATTAGGTGCGGACGACTATGTAACCAAACCTTTCTCCATGAAGATTTTGCTGAAAAAAGTGTATGTGATTTTATCCAGAAATTTATATTTCAAATGTATATGGAATGGGGTATATATGGAAGTGATCATCTTTATCATATTTTTGGTGTTAGTGGTTATCATTATTTTTACACTTTGAAAATATGTTCGTTTGAAACAAGATGTTTATGAATATACAGAGAAATAGATACTGTTATAGGCCAAATGTTGAAAAATGAAGAATTAAAACCAAGTCCTTATGAAAAAGATGATTTGTGGGAAAAAATCTATGGTAGACTAGTACGACTTTCATATCTATGGATGGCGGAAATATTCATATCGCTGTGTGCAGACAGGAACTTTTTACAATAATCAGCATTGAGGACACTGGAAAAGGTATTGTACCAGAGCGACAAAGGATGAATCCGAATATGCGAGATCATCCGGTACGCAAAATATCCGGATAAAAGAGAGCAGCTTGGAGGAATGGATGGACAGCAGGTTCTGGGGGCGCTCAGTCCCTTTTCCCAGGAGGAATATCAGCTCGAGAGGGAGCTGAAGAATATCATCAACCGTATTATAGAGTCAAACAGCGAGGAGACGATCCCCCGGTTTGCAGATTACCGTAATTACATGACATATGAGATTCTGATAACAAATGACGTTTAAACAGGGCGAAACTGTCGCGGCAGACAGGCTATAGTTCCGGAGCGGAAGTACAGATCCCGTATCTTCTGATCCTTACGTCTACGCTTCTTATGATCTACTACCAGAGAACGAATTCCACCAGGCTTGTTTTTATCGATGAGCTATGTGCTAAGATGGATCCGGGGAATGTGAAACTGATGCTGGATTTTATGAAACAGCAGAAACTTCAGGTAATATTCTGTTCTCCGGATAAGGCAGAGACAATTGGAAATGAATGTGAAGTCATTCTGCCGGTACTCCGTGTCAGACCGGACAGTATGCAGCTTGGCATAGTGCAGTTTTATGAAAGAGAGGACGGAAGATGATAGCTTTTGAGGATGGGCGTACAGCTTACTATCAGGAAAAATGCTGGCAGCGCTGGCAGATGCTTACAGAAAGAGCAAAAAGGACAGCGGAACGAACCGGATCAACAGGCGGACCGGTCTAAAGCCGGAAAAGCTTTATCCCCAGTACCGGCAGAACAGTGGGGAGCCCGCTGAGATATCCGCCCTTAATACGGCGGCTGAAGACTGCCGTAAAATGGGATTTGTAACAATGCTGAAATCAATCAGCGAAATTGCTCCTTATGTTCCGTTTGGCAAATCAAAGGAGTGACCGATTTGTGCCTATCAATCATGTTAGGAAGATAGTACTGCTTTTAAAATCAAAAAGGCTGAAAGCAGAAATTCTTGCTCACAGCCATTTGAAATTTCATACGGGAGTCTCTTGCGATGTGCTTAACTTATTGGCATTGATTTCCCGATTGTTCCTTTTTGATGCTAATGTATTAACTATCAATTTTTTTAAGGACCTTATTGATTTTTGTGGCTTTAGTTTTTGAATACCAAAGTGCGGTGGAGTGTTGTCGAAGTAGTGCTTCGAGATATAGGATGTCTATTT
Source organism: Sellimonas intestinalis (assembly GCF_001280875.1). GTDB lineage: Bacteria > Bacillota > Clostridia > Lachnospirales > Lachnospiraceae > Sellimonas > Sellimonas intestinalis. The sequence goes on from NZ_LGAJ01000009.1 coordinate 80,035, forward strand.
CATCTAATTTTTTAGATTCATCGGAACTATCATCGAAATTATCAAGAAACTTCTCGTTGATATAAGCACAATTTCGTACGGTCAAATATCTTTTGGTTCTGGGAAGGCTGTCAATAGTCGGATATTTCTCAAGGAAGACATCAAGGGCAGGTGAATCATATTCTTTTTGCTTTTCTTTTAATTGGCTGTAACCATAATCGTCTATCGAAATAACCGCTTCGTTCATCATTAAATTTGAAATCATTACTTTATAAGCTTTCGAATCAAATTTGATTGGTTTACGGCTAAGAATCATACGTAATGAACAAGGTCGATGCCTTTCTTCATCTTGATGATGAGATAAGGTTAAAACTGAAGCCGTAAGGTATTGCAGTCGCTTCTCTGTAGAAGGTTTGGACATTATCATATACATGATATCACCATCGCTCTGCCTCGTTAAAGAACAGAAGATGGAAGTGTTATCGACTGGAGAAGAAGCACTACCCTCATAGCATAGTATTTTATGCTCGGAAGGATTTGTCATGTATTTTAGCACTGCGTAGTATCTGCCACCTTTAAATTCAATATTTAGTGTACCACAATAAATATGGTCTGGTGAATAAAGAGAAAATAGCTCAGCCAATTCTGAACTTTCCGGTACATGGCTTGGATTCTTTTTTAGGATTTTTTTTCGCTGTTCTTTTATTTTAGAGTCACTGCTTGGAAAATAAAAATACCATTTCCCTCTGATTGGTTCTAGGATAGAATTTTCAGAGACTAGGGTGCTGACAAAGTCCTTCGTATTAGCTGGTTTTGACATCTTTTTTCCACTGTTGATATCATAGAAGGCTGATGGATAAAGAATTTCATCAAAATTCCCCCTGAGTAGATTTGTCAACTTTTCAAAATCATTGCGTTGCAAATTTTTTTCAACAGCTTCTTTATGTTCGTACAAAAATAGAATTGACGAAAGAGGAATATTAATTATCTCACAAATGCGATTAATATGTTCAGATGTGATCTGACGTTTGTCTTTGGCAATACCATGACGTAACATTTTTGAAAATGTGGCTGAGTCAATGCCCATTTGCTTAGCAATATCCCCCATTGTCATTTTATGAGTTCTTCTTGTATAAAGTTTCACAAACCAATGCAAAGGGACAAGATATGAGTTATATCTTGCATCTTTATTCACTTCGTCCAGTTGGTAAGAGAAAATTTGTGTGAACGATTGTTTCTGCATATCTTTTTTGCTTTTGTTATTCATAGTGAATCATCTCCATCCTAATTATAGTTATAGTATATCAAATTCTGTCAAAAACACAATGAAAACAAATGTTATTTTGTCAAAAACATAATTTTCAAAGCAGTTCATGATTTTGACTAGTTATTGTTAAAAATGGTTAAAAGTGGTAGGATATTGGTATCGAAAATAATATGAATTGTATAATGTAAGTGCTCGAAAGGAGGGGAACTGACATGAGTAACTAATGTGCGTAACAGTAAATGATATTATACTGATTTGACGAAAGGAGAAAACAATGGAAGGAAAGAACGAAATTATGAACATCATGGATTATGAAGTTGTTGATACCAGATCTAATGACATTCAGATTTCTGGTACTGAGGTTGCTACTCAGCTTGTTGCTGTAGTTCCTAACGCAATTGCAGCACCATTTCAGAGATATCATGAGGTGGAGGTAAAAAAAGAGATAGCGCTCAAAACACTGGAGTATCGCACAAAAGCGCTGGAGCATCGTACAATGGATCGTGACAAACTTTGTGATACAATGGTTGAGCTTGCTAAGAATAAGTCACTTGATAAAGAGACGTTCCAGATGCTTATGGTCGCATACGAAAACCCAAATTTTTAAGTGGAGGTAGCCATATGAAATTTGGCTTGACAACTGGACAGAGCGTAAAGAGGGCTGAATCCAATCTGGCATCATATCAGAAGGTTTTGAAACAACACGAGAACAAAAAAGTGTTTGAGACTATGATGTCTCTTGCACAGTTTGGTGAATTGACACCAGAAAGATATGCCTTCTTTATGTCCGTAATATCAAATCAAGAAAAAGGAGAGAACAAGGTTGAAGAATACATCCTTAATCGATCCTTCAAGATGCGGGATCGTAAAGAATAATCAAGGAGCGTATGTTTCAAAGAATGAGGCATATGCGTTAGCGCAGACAGTTAAAGATATGTTTGTTGCTAATGGAATTGAGTACGAAGTGCAGCAGGCTGTATGTAAGGAAAGATCACCAGAGGCTTACGTAAAGGCTGGACCGACTGGTATTAAGTTTAAATTGGGATTCACATGGAAGACTACTACGGTTACCAAGCTTACTCCGAGAGGAGGAATCTTTGATGATTAGTAGCGAAAGGTATTCTGTTGGAAGTGAGGATGGTAAAAGCATCTCTTTCCAGAAGGAAGAAGGCGCTTTTGTAGGTTTTGACGTTACAATAAAGTTTAAGCACGTGATCGCAGTAATTATTTGTGCTGTACTAATCATAGGGGGGACAAGCTATTATAGTAGCGTACATTCGGAGCAGAACGGAGCTGAGGTACAGGATACAGTTCCTCGGAATGAAGTGCAGCCCCACATCGATGAAGATGGTTTTGTATTTGCTAAAAGTAGCAGTGAAGTGCTTTCTGAAGAAATGGTGTTGGCTCTGAGAGAAGATGAGACAGTAGGTTTTCAGAGGCTTTTAAAAATGTCTATTAATGAAATTTACGCAAGACATGGCCAGCTATTCAATGCTGGAGAAGTAAATGACACACATTATCAGAAATATAGTTGGTACAGAGAAACTAATAAACATGGCGTTAAGTGGGAGGAATTCAACAATTTCGAAAAAACAAATCTGAGATTATTAATCTCAATTGAAGAAGAGTATGGATATAGATAAAATAGAACAGCATGGGTGAGAGGAAGCTATTGCGGTGTGGATGGCTTCTTCTTTTTTTGAGTGTACTATGTAGAGACAATGGTAAAAATTATAGGGACAGAGAGATTTATGGGGAAAGGGAAGACTTCACGTATGCGATTATTAATGATTGTCTAATTGAAAGACACTCCAGTTCATTATGCAGGAAAACGTAACAAAAGAAAACCCCTAACCCCTCATGATTGGGGGGGGGGGTAAGGGGAGTTGAATAGGAGAAGCCTATTTTTAAAAAAATTATGATATGTAGTGAGATTTTAGCAAGTTTAGTATATTAAAATTAATATAGGAAGTGATTTTCACATATGAATAATAAATAGTTCTGTAGAGAAAACCGTAATTAATTGTTGATATAAACAAAAGGGAAAAGTGTATTGAGACAGTTATATGAATTTCATTTTATAATTATTAAAAATGCATAAAATTCAAAGATAAATACAACTGTTTATGAGGAATAAATAAGATATTTCTTTTGGAAAGAATATAGAATAGGATTGATTTAAAAGTATAAAGGTGATATATTTAAATATTAGTAGGTTAGTTAAAACTAACAACAATACCATATTAAGTAAAAGAGAATGGGAGAAAATCATGAAAGGAAAGAATTTAGAACAGTATAGCAACGTAACTGGGTTTGAAAAAATAGCTTTTGGAGAACTCATCGATAGATGGGGAGAAGTATATGGCAATAGAATCGCTATTAAAGACAATAGTAGAGAGATTACCTATTATGAATTAATGAAGAACAGCCGGAAACTAGTAAAAAAGCTCAGAGAATCAGGTGTTAAGGAAAATAGTATAGTTGTTATGCAATGTACTAATAAAATCTATTTTGTAGAGATATTATTTGCGCTATTCCGTATGGGAACAGTTCCTGTTATGGTATTGCCAGCCTATAGAGAACAAGAAATAGTTAAAATTATTAAAAAAACACAGGCAGATGCCTATATTGCTCCAATAGAATATGCTGGATATAAATATGAAAATATGAGGCAAGAAATTAAACGTAAATTTCCTGATATAGTTACATTAATGATTGACGAACAATTTACTAACCAGGAGGAAATGATAGGAGATGAATGTGTTACTACCAGAGTTAAATATGATGATGTAGCAATTTTATTGTTATCAGGAGGCACTACAGGGGAACCTAAATTAATTCCTAGAACACATGCAGATTACATCTATAATGCAAAAATGGCAGCAATAAGAAGTTGCTTAGGGGAAGAGTCAGTTTATCTGGCATCGCTATCTATAGCACATAATATGCCATTGGCATGCCCCGGAATACTGGGAACCTTATATGCCGGAGGAACTGCAGTATTAAGTTATTATTCAAGTCCGGATGAGATTATGGAGTTAATCGAAGAAGAGCGTGTAACTATAACGGGCTTAGTCCCTACCCTTGCACAGTTATGTATGGAATTACTAGAAATAGAAGATTTTGATATTTCGTCCTTGAAAGTAATCATTACTGGAGGGGCTAGGTTAGAGCCTAAATTGGCGGAAGATATAATGCGTAATTTTCAATGTATTCTCCAAAATCAGTTTGGAACAGCAGAAGGGTTAGTGATGTCTACTTCCTTGGGGGATCCAGATGAATGGATAATAAAAACACAAGGAAAGCCTATATCAAAAGCAGATAAAATTAAGATTATTGACGAAAATGGTCAAGAAGTTGCGAAAGGGGAAAGCGGTGAATTAATTGTAAGAGGCGTGTATACAATTGAAAGTTATTATAATGAGCCAAAAGCTGATATAAAATTTACTGAAGACGGATATTATAAAACCGGGGATAGAGCTTTAATCACAGAAGAAGGTAACATATGCGTTTTAGGACGTATACAAGAACAGATCAATAGAGCAGGAGAAAAAATCCAGCCTTCAGAGATAGAAGAGGGATTGCTTGAGTTGGAAGAAATTCAACAAGTGGTGGTTGTTGCTATTGCGGACCATCTGCTAGGGCAAAAAAGTTGTGCGTTTGTACAATTTAAAGAAGGAAAAAAGCTAGATAAGAATGAAATTTGTAATAAACTTCAGCAGAAAGGAATTGTTCACTATAAAATTCCGGATCAAATAGAGTTTATAGAAGAATGGCCAAAAACAAAAATAGGTAAGATAGATATAAATAGGTTGAGAGAAAAAGTAACTATTAAATAAGCTATGAAGGAGAGTGTTTATGGAGAACATAGATATAAATACTAGGATTATTATGTCGATGAGTCAAGGATTCGCAAATACATACTTATTATATACTGCTTGCAGATTGGAGATATTTGATTTTATAGAATCAAATATAGATACATCTGTAGAACTTAGTAAGAAAATAAATATAGAAAATGTTATCTTGGAAAAAATATTAAGACCATTAGTTGCGTATGATTTTTTAGAGGAACAAAATACTAAATATAAATTGACTGAAAAAGGTATGTTACTGACTGATAAATCTCCAAGATCGCTGAAGGGATATGTCTTATATTGCGGAGGAATATGCGCTAAAAGTTGGGCGATGATGGCAGAAGCGGCTAAAGATAGAAAAACGCCATATTCATTAGCTATAGGAACAGAACTGTTTGCAGAAAATAGGAAAGACGAGAAACAGTACAATACCTTTAATAATATGATGAATTTTGTGAGTGAAGGTGTGTTGTTAGCCGACTTTTTGAACGATATAGAAGATATTAAAGGAAAAAGGATTGTTGACATTGGAGGAGGAACGGGAGCAATCATGACACAATTTCTTAAACATTTTCGTTCTGCCTCTGGAACTATAATGGATCTGGAGTTTGTAAAAGAAAAAGCATTACAAAAATTAAAAGAGAATTCATTATTGGAAAGATGTGAATTTGTATCAGGAGATTTTTTTAAACCGTTTTCTATTTCTGGAGATATATTTGTATTATCAAGAGTATTGCATGATTGGAATGATGAGGATTCTATAAAAATATTGAGTCATATTAGATCTAATATGACTAATGATAGTATTCTATACATTATAGAGTTAATTATTCCAGAAAGTATAACAAGAGAAAATGTTGAAGTGTATATGAACGATTTGCAAATTTGGGCTGTATGTGGTGGGACTGAAAGAACATTATCAGAATATTGTAATTTGTTCCAAAAAGCAGGATTAAAATTTGAAATGTGTAGAAAAATTCGTTCGGGAGAAACTATATTAGAGGTACGGTTAGATACAAAAATGGAAGAAGGAGAAATATAATAACGATGAACAAATTTCTAAAAAACGAAGAAAAAATCAGGACAGGAGATAAAATATTATTTTGCTTTCCTTTTGCAGGTGGAGGTGCGGCTGCATTTAATGGCTGGGTAAAGTTTTGGAATAATGATATGATAGTTTGCCCGATCCAATTGCCAGGGAGAGAAGAGAGAATTATAGAGAAGCCATATACAGATATGGAAATTCTAATAGAGGATTTGTATAAGTGTATCTCTCAATATAGAAATCATAAGCTATATTTTTTTGGACATAGTATGGGGGCAAAAATTGCGTATGGGGTAGCAAGGAAACTAGAAAGTAACGGGAAAATTCTAGAACATCTAATTATATCCGGAAGCAGAGTCCCGCATTTACCTGAACCAAATCCAATTTATCATTTGAATGATGAAGAATTTGAGAAAGGTATTGCAAGGTTTGATGGAACTCCGCGTGAAATATTAGAGAATAAGGAATTAATGAGTTTTTTCTTACCCATGTTGCGGGCTGATTTTATTATGGATGAGACATATTGTGTTCGGGATATAAAAAAGTTGAATAGCCCTATAACTGCGTTAGGCGGAACTAACGATAAAGAAGCTGATAAGCAAGCAATATTAAAATGGAGAGATTATGCAGAAAATCAATTTAATGTATTCTTTTTTGACGGAGGACATTTCTTTATTAGAGATAAGGAGCAGGAGGTATTGAATAAGGTAGAACTAATACTCATGAATAAAGATGAATAAAAAAGTATTTAATAATTCGGATTTAAAAACGATTAGAGAATTGCAGAAAAATGAAATACATATTTGGTGTATACAATGGCATGAAATAGCAGTGAAGATACAATGTGAGAGGTGTTTCCTAGAAAAAAACGAGATTGTAAAAGCTGATAAATTTATAAATGATGCTGACAAATATAGATATTTAGTAGGAAGGATTTTGACTAAATATTTAGCTGCATTTTATCTTAGTGTTCAAATGGAAAACATAATCATTAAAGAGGATAACTTTGGGAAACCATACCTTAAATGTAAAACTAAAGAGATTAATTTACAGTATAATTTGTCGCATTCAGGAGCTTACCTATTATTGGTATTTGGCTATGGAATGTCTTTAGGAGTTGATGTGCAGGAAAAAATACAATTGGCTGATTATAAAGATATTGCCGAGCATTTTTTTCATAAGTATGAGTACCAAGCTATTTGCGAGGATCCAACAGAGAATACTTTTTTTGATATATGGACAGCTAAGGAAGCATATGTAAAAGCAATTGGGAAAGGCTGGTCACAAGATTCAGATAGCTTTTATATAAAAAATAATAACATTTATTCCTTGAATGAAAAGTTAGGAAACTGGAGAATATATAGATTCAAATTAGATCGTAACTACAGTGTAGCGATAGTGATGGGAGAACATCTACAAAAAGGAGATTAGTTTTATGGAATACATACAGCTTAAAGAACAAGTAAAACAAGAGTTACCCGTTAATGTAGAAATTGAAGAAGAAGATAATTTATTAGAACTTGGATTAGACTCGCTAAAAATTATGCGTTTGGTTAATACTTGGAGAAAACAGGGAATTAGAATTCCTTATGGTCATCTCATGGAACAACCTACATTAAAACATTGGTGGCAGTTGATTCAAAAAAGAATGAAGAAAAAGAGAAGTGATAATATTCTTTATAATAATAAAAATAATGTTGAAATAAACAATGTTGCCTTTCCATTAACTGATGTGCAGTATGCGTATAAAATCGGTAGAGAAAAAGGTCAAGAATTAGGGGATATTGGGTGCCATGCTTATTTAGAGTTTTCAGGAGAAAATGTTGATAGTAACAAATTAGAACAGGCATGGAATCTCTTACAATACCACCATCCAATGCTGAGGGCTAGATTTTTAGATAGTGGGTTGCAAGAGATTATGGAAAAACCATATTGTGAAAACATCGAAGTAATAGATTTGAGCGAAAATCCGAAGTTTCAAGAGATTCTTGAACAGAAGCGATTAGAATTATCGCATAGAAAATTAAAGGTAGAGGAAGGGCAAGTGGCAGCGCTTACATGCTGTATTTTGCCAGAAAGAAAGACAAGGATCCTATTCGAATTAGATTTGTTGGTTGCGGATGTTCAAAGCATGCAGATTATACTTAGGGATTTGGCGACGGCTTATATAGGAAGAGAGTTGCCAGAAGAGTCTAAAAATTGGAATTTTGGTGTGTACTTGGAAAATCAGTATAAAGATGAAGCTGAGGAAAGAAAATTAGCTAAAGAATATTGGAATAAGAGAGTACAAGATATGCCATTAGGTCCAGAACTTCCATTAGCTAAAAAACCATCGAATCTTACAGAAATGAAATTTAATAGGAGAATTGTTAGATTACAAAAAGAGGAATGGGAGGTATTACAGAGAAAAGCAGCAGAAAATCAAATTACCCCCGCAATTTTGCTATTATCTGCATACGCATATGTATTAGAACGATGGAGCAGCAATAAAAAATTCGTGATCAATATTCCGTTTTTTAATAGGAAAACAGAGTACCCAGGCATTGAGGAAGTAGTGGCAGATTTCACGACGTTACTTCTCTTGGAAATAGATCTGGAAAAAAAGAAAACCTTTAAAGAAGTAGTAGAAATGATAAAAAAGCAGCTCTATCAGGATATGAAATATACATCTTATTCAGGTGTTCAGGTTCAACGTGATATTGCTCAGTTATCAGGAGAAAGACAAACCATAGCACCTGTAGTTTTTGCATGCAATTTAGGAACTCCATTAGTTAACAACGAATTTAAGGATAACTTAGGTAAATTTTCTTATATGATTTCCCAAACACCTGGAATATGGCTGGATTTTCAGACTTATGAAGATGAAGAGGGAATAATGCTTTCGTGGGACAGTGTTGATGAGCTTTTCTATAATGGAATGATGGATGATATGATGGGAAGTTTCGGAGACTTGTTACATCGATTAAGAACTGAAAACTGGGATGCTTATTACGATGTTTTACCTAAAAAGTATCAAAAATTTGTTGAGCAACAAAAAAACATAAAGAATATTTTGAAACCATCTTGTCTCCATACAAAATTTTTTGAAATGGCAAAAGAAAATCCGGATAAAATTGCAATTGTGGATACCGGAATTAATAAGAAAATATCATATGGAGAATTAGCTGAAAAAGCGGTATCTATAGCAAGCTTTTTGGCGAAAAACAATATTCAACGTCAACCTATTGCGATTTCTACAGCTAGAGGTTGGCATCAGGCTGTAGCTGCATTAGGGATTCTTGCATCAAATAATATTTATGTTCCGGTTACTATAAACCAACCGGAAGAAAGAAGAAAAATAATACATGAAAAGACGGGAATCCGGTATGTAATAACTGATCTTCAAAATTATAACAAGATCGTTTGGCCTCAAATGTCAACAATATGGACAGTAGAAGGGATGATGTCAGAAAACAGAACAGAAATATTGCCAGAGGTTTTACCAGAAAGTTCTGCATATATCATTATGACTTCCGGAACTACTGGCATTCCTAAAGGTGCGGAAATATCCCATAAGGGTGCGTGGAATACGATAGAAGATGTAAATAAACGTGCTATGATTGGCAGCGAGAATGTGTTCTTAGGAGTTTCAGCATTGGACTTTGATTTATCAGTATATGATATATTTGGAACTTTAGGAATTGGTGGGACCCTGATAATGATTTCTGACGAGAACAGCAGAAATGCAGAATATTGGTTAAAAATGGTAGAGGAATATCAAGTTACTATTTGGAATTCTGTACCTATTTTACTAAATATGTTATTAATATGTACAGAAGCACAAGATAAAATATTACCATTTAAAGCAGTATTGGTTTCAGGAGACTGGATAGGAATGGATTTGCCAGAAAGAATAAGTCTATGTACTGATAAGTGTAAGTTTATTGCTATGGGTGGCGCCACGGAAGCGAGTATATGGTCAAATTATTTAGAAGTTAAGCTGCCTATTCCGGAGAACTGGAAGTCTATTCCTTATGGAAGACCGCTTTCTCATCAGTCGTATAGGGTTGTAGATGAAAAAGGGCTGGATGTTCCATTTTGGGTTCCAGGAGAACTTTGGATAGGTGGAGAAGGCGTTGGGACATATAGAGGAGATGGGAAGTTAGTAAAAGAAAAATTTGTAAGAGATGCAGGCAACATATGGTATAAAACAGGAGATAAAGGTCGATTTTGGGATGAGGGAACAATTGAGTTTCTAGGAAGAAAGGATTTTCAAGTAAAAATTCGTGGTCATAGAATTGAATTGGGGGAAATTGAAGCCGCATTAAGAACGATAGTTGGTATTAAAAATGCTGTAGTGGAACCAATAAACTCTGTAGGTGGAGAGCAACATCTGGTTGCTTATTTAGAAACAGTGCCAGAAATAAAAGAACCCTTATTTCGAAAAAAGGAGACAGAAGAAATTGTTGAAGAACAATGCAATAGATTAAAAGGGCTTAAAATAGGAATGTATGACGAGAGCATGTATTATAACTTGGTTGAATATGCGGAGGAAAGATCCCTTGAAATTATGCTAGATACATTACAAAAAATAGGTATTTTAAACTCTGGTACAACTATTACATATGATTCAATTATGCAGGATAGTAGAGTTGATACAACACAAAAGAGTACGGTTAAACTTTGGATAAAGGATTTATTATCGTCTGGCTTTATAAAAGAAAGCAACAATGGATTTGCTATGAATATTGATAAGAAAGTAGTAAATTGTAATAGTGACTTATACAGTGAAAAAGTAAATCATTATATGGATAAAGTGCAAAGACAACTTTATGACATAATCGAAGGAAACAAATCGGCAGAAGAAGTTTTTTATGCAGAGAATCAAAATTTATCTCCTAATGATTTACTTTCGACATTGCCGGGAAAAACAGAAACTCTGAGAATTTTGACAAAGTTAATGCGAGAACTTATAGAGAAAAAAGAGGGCAAAATTAGCATACTTGAAGTCGGAACACGGGATACAGAAACCACAGAGTTTCTTTTGGAATCGGTAAAGGAGCTGGGAGTTGAATATACCTATATTGATTCATCAGCATACTTTGTTAATAGTATGAAAACATTTAAAAGTAGATATCCGTTTTTTAAGGCGAAAGTTATTAATATAGATTCCGACAATGTAGATGTACGAGAATTGGATAGATGCGATTGCGTTATATCAGTAAATTATCTACATAAAGTAAAATCAGTAAAGGATGTTTTAGCGAACATTAAGCGAATATTAAAAGATACAGGCTGTTTAGTGGCCTTGGAAGTTACCGAACCGACTGTAATGCAGGATATGGTTGTTGCAGTTCTTGAAGGTGAAAACTATAGAAAAGATATAATAAGTAGTGCTTCAAAGTGGGAAGCAGAGTTCCGAAACAATGGATATAAAAATATTCAAATATATCCAGAACATAAAAGTGTATTTGGAAGGAATATCTTTGCTTTAATGTGCGAGGAGGCTGGGTACGAATTAGATGAACAATTTATTAGGGGGAAAATAGCAAATAAACTTCCTGAATATATGATACCTAAAACTTATCATAAAGTAGTGAATATGGCTTTGAATAAAAATGGAAAAGTTGATAGGAAAAAATTGAATCATTTATATATCGGTGCATCAGAAGAACAGAGCGTAATTTTGCCAACAACTGCAACAGAAAAAGAACTTTGCAAAATATGGGAAGAAATATTTTGCAAAAAGAGTATTGGTATTACCGAAAACTACTATTCTTTAGGCGGAGACTCGTTGCTTGCAACCAGAATGCTTACAAAAATAAAGGCGAGATTTTTGGTGAAATTTTCTATAGCGGATATTATGGGAAGAAAAACAATTAGAGAGCAAGCCGAACGTATCGATGAACTAAGAAAAAATGATTTAGTCGAATTGGAGGGTAATAGTTATGAGTTGAAAGTTGATAAGGTACATGAATTTGAACCTTTTCCTTTGACAGATGTTCAACAAGCATATTGGATTGGAAGAAGCGGTACTTATGATTTGGGAAAGGTTTCAACGCATTGTTATTTTGAATTAGAGGCTCTTGATCTGAATATTCAGCAATTACAACAAACATGGAACGATATGATAAGATATCATGGAATGATGAGAGCAATTGTATTACAGACAGGGGAACAACAAATACTGCGAGATGTACCAGAATATAAATTCAAAATATTGGATTTAAGCAATGATTTAGATGAAAATATATCAGCTAACCTGGAAAAGATACGCGAAGAAATGTCACATCAGGTAATTGCAGCGGATAAATGGCCATTATTTGATGTAAGGATTACTATATTAAAAAATAAAAACATTCGATTACATATTAGTTTTGACAATCTTATTTTTGATGGGTGGAGTATGTTCCATTTACTCAGTGAGTGGACAAAAAGATATAGAAATGAAATTCAAACTTTCCCAGAATTGAAAATCTCTTTTAGGGATTATGTTTTGGGGATTGAGTCACTGAAAAAATCAGAAACATATGAAAGAGATAGAAAGTATTGGTTGGATAGAATTCCAGAATTTTCTTTGGCGCCAGAGTTACCATTAGCTAAAAAAGAAGGTGATATAACAGTACAGAAATTCAACAGAAGATCAGGGTATTTAAGTGCAGAAGAGTGGAAGAGCCTAAAAGATTCTGCACAAAGGTATGATTTTACTCCGGCAGCTCTTTTGCTAACTGCATATGGTGAGACACTACGCCGATGGAGTTTAAATAAAGAGTTCACTTTAAACCTTACTCAGTTTAACAGAGTGCCCATGCATCCGCAAGTAAATGAATTAGTGGGAGATTTTACAACGTTAACACTTTTAGAAATGAAAAACGACAGCAAGGCTACTTTTTTAGAAAGGGCAAAAACGATTCAGAATCAGTTGATGCGAGATTTAGAACATATTCAGTACAGTGCTGTAGAATTTCAGCGTGAATTAAAGCGTGCAAAGGGAATTTCTAATAGTTCATTTATGCCGATTGTTTTTACAAGTGGTTTAGGAATTAGTAAATGGAGTAATGGAGAATGGATCGGAACTCCGGTATATAATGTAAGCCAGACACCGCAGGTTTGGTTGGATCATCAAGTAGTAGAAAATAATGGCGGATTGAATTTGTTTTGGGATAGTGTAGACGAATTGTTTTTCCCAGGTATGCTTGATGAGATGTTTAATGTATACATGGATTTGTTAAAACGGTTAGCGAAAAGAAAAGAATTATTCGAAGAAAAAAGTGCTTCTTTAATTCAAGTGAAAATATCTGAAGCACGTAAATTGGCGAATGAAACATTGCAAAAATTTCCAACGCAAACTCTAAACGATATGTTTCTAAAGCAAGCAGACAAAGAACCATATAGAGAGGCTGTTGTTAGTGCGGAAAGGAGGATGACATATAGAGAAGTAAAGTTAGAAGCCCTTTATATTGCAAGGCTTTTAAAAGAAGATGGTGTTAAAAAAGGTGATATTGTAGCTATTATTATGGAAAAAGGTTGGGAACAGATAATAGCGGTATATGGAACGCTTTTTGCTGGAGCTACATATCTTCCGATAGACATACATAATCCTAAAGAACGTATAGAAAAAATTTTAAATGATAGTGGAGCAAAAAAATATCTTATACAACCAAAAGTGCTGAATGTACATGAGTGGTTAGATAGAAAAGAGTGTGTGGTAGTCTCAGGAGAAAAAGATGAGAATGAGTTTCAACCTGTTCAGAATACTCTAGAGGATATAGCTTATGTAATCTATACATCTGGTAGTACAGGAATGCCAAAAGGGGTTATGATTACCCATAAAGGGGCTGTAAATACTATTATAGATATTAATTCTAGATGTTGCATAAGTGAAAAGGATGCTGTCTTGGCACTATCAAGTCTGCATTTTGATTTATCTGTTTATGATATATTTGGAATTCTAGGAAGTGGTGGAAAAGTTGTTATTCCAGAATATTCACAAATAAAAGATCCAGAAAAGTGGCTTAAACTAATGGTGGAAGAGGAGATTTCTGTATGGAATACAGTTCCGGCATTTATGGAAATGCTAGTATCATATATGTATGGCAAAAATATTCCAGGTACAGAAAAATTAAGAATAGTTTTACTAAGTGGAGATTGGATTCCGGTAACTTTACCTAAAAAGATATATATGCTATTTAAAAATACCAAAGTATTTGGCTTAGGTGGAGCTACAGAAGCTAGTATTTGGAGTAATATATTCAGTATTCCTAAAGAAATACCTAAATTCTGGATTAGTATTCCTTATGGGAAACCATTATCAAACCAAAAATATTATGTTTTGGATAACCATATGAATGATTGTCCAGATTGGGTACCAGGAAATCTTTACATTGCAGGTGATGGTGTAGCAAAAGGATATATTAATAGTAAAGAATTAACAGATAGAAGTTTTATTACAAGGGAATCTAATAAGGAAACCATTTATTACACAGGCGATGTGGCCAGATACTGGTCAGATGGAAACCTTGAATTTATAGGACGCGTTGATAATCAGATAAAGATTAACGGCTATAGGGTAGAGCTTGGAGAAATAGAGTGCGCTTTATTAGAAAATGATTCTATTACAAATGCGTGTGCGATGGTTGTAAGAAATACTATTATTGCTGTTATTACAGCTAAAAACAATATACTACAAGAAGATGTATTAGCAGTAATAAAAGATAAACTACCAGAATATTTCATGCCAAAGGCTATAAAAGTATGGGAGAGTATACCTTTAACTGTAAATGGAAAAGTCGACCGCAAAAAAATAGCTGAGGTCTTGGAAAAATCGGAACTCTTTGAAGAAAAGCGGGATGAACCTGTAGTTGGAGCTATGGAAAAGGCTATTGCAGAAGTGTGGAAGGAGGTTCTGGGATTAAAAACACTGTCTCGAAATGATGATTTTTTTGAAAAAGGAGGAGACAGTTTAAAGGCTATGGCGGTAGTTAATGAATTAAATAATAAGCAATTATCAGATACAAAGATATCTCTTGTGCTATTATTCTCTAATTCTACACCAAAGATGTTAGCGGCGGCGTTAGAGAAAAGTAAAATACAAAGTGAAAATACAGATATGGAGGAAGGAACTATATGATGGATAAAGATTTGAATCAAAGATATGAAATGTTGGATATTCATCGATAGATTAAAAAAGGATAGATTTTAAAGTGGGCTATTATACAGAAATGCAACTGACATAGTGTGTAACGTATCTTGTTTTGATAAGAAGAATAAAATAAGTAAGAATAGATCAAAGCAGAAAATGGGTTATATTAGTTGCATAGTCGGAAAATATGATGAGGTAATATTAAATGAACGTAAATGAAATTATAAACAAATGTGCTGAGAAAAACATACAATTATGGGTAAAAGACGGAAAATTACATTTTAAAAGTCCGCAAGGTGCATTTGGAGATGAACTAAAACAAGAAGTAAAAGCTAATAAAGAAAAAATAATAGAACTTTTAACCCATAAGGAAGTCAATATAGTACAAAATAATATAGAAGAAGAGTATATAGAATTTCCAGTCACGGATATTCAGGCTTCTTATTTATTAGGAAGAAATCCAGGTTATCTTTATGGGGGACTGGGATGCAAAATATATGCTGAATTTCTGACGGAATTTACTGATGAAAATAAGTTCAGATTTGCAGTAAAAAAGCTTGTTGAACGGCAAGGAATGTTAAGAGCACGTTTTTCAAAAGAGGGAAAACAAGCTATCTTACCAGAGATATCAAAATTACCAATTGAAATCTATCATTTGGAAAATGAGACTGAAAACGATATAAATAGAGAAATATTACAAAAGAGAAATCAAATACAATTTAAACAATACAATCCAGAAAAAGATATCATGTTTGATTTGGTCTTGTTCATAATAAATCGTAAAAAAAGTGTTTTGTGTTTATCATTAGATATGCTAATTGGAGATTACATTAGTATAGATGTACTTATGAATGATTTGGAACAGATATATAGTAACCAACAGATTGTACCACTAAAGATTAACTACAGAGATTATATAACGTATACACAACATCAAAGGGAGGATATTAATTTCCTTAATAAGTTTTATGAAGATAAAGCATATTGGAAAAATAAAATTGATCTTCTGCCGGGTAAACCGGAAATATATACATCTGTTGATTTTACTGATACAGAATCAAAAACATTTTTTCAAAAGAAATATACTTTGAATATCAGCAAATGGGAAAAGTTCGAAGAAAAATGCCGGAAATATCATATTACACCAACTGCGATGATGTTATTGCTATACTGTTTAACTTTAAAACAATGGTCAAAAAATAAAGATTTTTTGATTAATATTACGGTTATGCAACGACCTAATATTCATGATGATATACAAAAAATAATTGGAGATTTTACATCGACAACATTATTTGAATTTAAAGAAAGTGATTCGAACAGTATAAAGGAACAGGCAACTCAGACTCAAAAAATATTATTTGATAATTTGACACATAATGCATTTAGCGGAATTGAGGTTTTACGTGAATTAAAACGAAAAGATAAGGAAAGTATTATTCCGTATGTTTTTACAAGTACAGTAGGCTCAGGAAATAAGGAGAATATATTACAAAAAAGACAGCTATTGTATAAAATCAGTGAAACGCCACAAGTTCTTATAGATTGCCAGGTTAGCAAGACAATAGATGGGGTATTAGTGAATTGGGATGTTAGAGAAGGGGTATTCCCAAGAGGACTAATTGATGAAATGTTTGAAAGTTTCACGGAATATATTCATAATTCTGTATTTGATGAATTTTGGGAAAATAAATTGATGATTAATTTAGGAAGCAATACTCGGAAGATACGAAAAAAGATAAATGATACAGAAAAGCTTTATGAAAATAAAAATTTGATTGAAAGCTTCTTTTTGAGATGCAGAAAAAATCCAGATAGAACTGTACTTATATGTGGAGAGGAAAAATTTTCATATTCCAAACTAGAAAATATAGCAGCAACAATTCAAACGCGTTTGTTAGAAAATGGAATAAAAAAAGGAGATAAAGTTGGAGTATTACTTGAAAAGGGAGGCTGGCAAATTGCATCAGTCATTGCTATATTATCTCTTGGTGCGGTATATGTGCCGATAGATGCATCGCAACCTAAAGAAAGAATATACCAAATTGTTAATCAAGCAAACATAGAATTAAACATATATCAGAAAAAAGAGGAAAGAATTACGGAAAAGGATATTAGAATAGATCTTCATGATATCTCTAGCAAAAATGGGCTAAAATATGAATGCTTTGATTCAGATGTGTCCGCATATTGTATATTTACATCTGGTAGTACAGGGATTCCTAAAGGTGTAGAAATGACTCACGCAGCGGCAATGAACACAATAATGGATATTTGTAGCAAATTTGAGGTTTCGGATGATGATAAAATATTAGGAATTTCCAATTTGTATTTTGATTTATCAGTATTTGATATATTTGCGGCATTTTATGCAAATGCAACACTTATTTTACCATTAGAAAGTAGAAAAAAAGATGTTTCCCATTGGTATGAATTATGCACAAAATATCATATAACAGTATATAATATGGTACCAGCCCAAATGGAGATGTTTATGGCTTATTTACAGGTAAATGATTGTAGAAAAAACGTGCCTCGCTTAATACTGTTATCTGGAGATTGGATACCTGCTAACTTAATCAAGAATATTCGCACAAGATTTCCTAAGACTCAATGTGTCGGGCTAGGAGGTGCTACAGAAGCTGGTATTTGGTCAATATATTTTCCAACTGATAAAATGAGTGAAACAGATAGAAATGTACCGTATGGAATTCCATTATCAAATCAACGATTTTATATTTTAGATGAAAATGACAATCCTTGTGCGGATTATGTTATCGGGGAAATTTGTATTGCGGGAAAGAGCTTAGCCAAAGGTTATATGAATGATCCTGAACTTACAAATAATAAATTTCAATATATAGGTCAAATCAATGAACGCATATATAGAACGGGGGATTTAGGACTATACAGAGAAGATGGAATTATAGAGTTTGTTGGACGAAAAGATACCCAGGTTAAAGTTAATGGGTATAGAGTAGAGTTAGGAGAGATAGAGAATGCCTTAAGGAAGTATAAAAAAATAGAAAATGCAGTTGTAGTGAGAAATAATAATGGAGAATTGATAGCGTATGTTTCTAAAAATAATGGAACTATTACCGCTGCGGATACTATTGCAGAGAAGAAAAAGATTTGTGAAGCAGAATTTGGTTTTACGTTTACAAAAGAGGATTTCCAAAAATGGATTGAGGCTGCAGATAATACGGCGCTAATGTATATTTTGGCTTTAATGAGAAAGGAAGGTATGTTTAACTGTAGTGAAGAGAAATATTCTCCTGAGGACATTGTAAAACTGTTAAAAGTAAAACCGCAATATCACCAATTAATTATTAGATGGTTGACAGCTTTGAAAGATAAAAAATTTATTTGCGAAGAGAAAGGTATGTTTTATGCTAAAACTAAATATGCTGATGATATTGCAGAAAAAGCTGAAGAGGACTGGAAACTAATAGATAGAAAAATTGGATATAGTGATGTCCTTATGAATTACATACACTCATCTTCAACTCAACTAAAGGATTTGTTGACTGGAAAGAAACATCCGAATGAACTATTGTTTCCACAGGGAAAGTTGGACATTGCATACGCCGCATATAAAGACAATATAGTTAATCGTTCTATTAATAAGGTACTTCATGAGGAAATATTAGAAATACTAAATAAAAACAGGCAAAATATTAGAATATTGGAAATTGGTGCAGGAGTGGCGGGTAGTAGTCTAGAATTAATTGAAAAACTACATCCATATAATGTAGAGTATTATTTTACAGATGTTTCAAAATTTTTCTTTAATGAAGCAAAAAAACTTTTCTCGCAATACAATTGGATTAATTATAAGATTTATGATATTAATAAATGCAATTGGGATCAAGGATTTGAGGGCGAGAAATTTGATATTATATTATGTGGAAACGTTTTGCATAATGCAGAAGATATAAAGAAGAGTTTAACAAATATAAGGAAGATGCTTAAAAACGAAGGAAAACTATTTATTATTGAGGAGGTAAAAAAGAGATATGCATTATTAACTTCTATGGAATTTGAGTTTGCAGAGGCCGTTAAAGAATATTCAGATGGGAGAAAATCAAAGGAGAGTATTTTTATTAACTATGAAGAATGGAAAAATATAATAAAAGAGATGGAGGGGCATATTATTTTATCCTATCCCGAAGAGGACGATGTTTTATATTCAGCAGGTCAAGTTCTAATGGAAGTTCAGTTTTCAAGTGAAAATGATCTAGATATAAATGAAATAGAAAGCTATTTAAAAACAAAAGTACCTGAATATATGATTCCTTCAAAGATAATTGAATTAAATGAATTTCCTATGAGCAGTAATGGAAAGATTGACAGAAAAAAATTGTCTATTCGCGAGGAAAAATATAGAAAGGATAAGGTAAATGAGGTTGAACCTTTAGACGATTTAGAAAATCGAATTAAGAATATATGGTGTGAAATCATCGGGTGTAAAGAGATAGGAAGAGATGAGGACTTTTACTCAGTGGGAGGGGATTCATTGCTCGTTGCACAGACAATAAGTCAAATGATGCAAAAATTACCAGAAACAAAAGGATGGAAATGGGATGCCCTTATGATGGCCTTAATGAAAAATGCGACAATTAAGGGGATCGCTGAAGTACTAAGGGGAAAAATTTCAGAAACAACTGAAGAAAAATCTGAAAATATTTCGCCTTTTATTAGCTTTAAAGAGCCAGAAAAAGATTGTGAGAAAGCAAAAATTCTTTTTCATGCGGGGACAGGTACTTTGAGCTCTTACAAAGACTTACTGCCATATTTAGCAAAGAGTAGTAGGGAGTCAGAACTTTTGGGTGGTTTTAACTTTGGAAGTTTTGAAGAATATTTGAATAGAGATGTCGATAGTCTTATTATTGACACTGCTAAAAGATATGCAGATATATTGGAAAAAATTTCAACGAATCAGTACATATTAATTGGCTATTGTGTTGGTGGCTGGATTGCCTTTGAAACTGCTCGCATTTTAGTTGAAAGAGGGAAAAATGTTGCTAAAGTAGTCACAATAAGTTCGAGTCTCTGCGGACATAACTATGATAATGAGCTACTTCTTGAAAGAGCTTTCGCATTATCCATTGGGGCAGATATAGAAAAAGCGGGGTATATAGGCAGCAATACTTTATTACAGCGTGCATTAGAAAATTTTAAGACACAAAATGGAGATCGTGCTATATCAATTGATGAACTATGTACGTTAAGTGGAGAGTATGAAGAACTTGCAGTAGGATTTAAAAAATTAAGTGAATTATCACAAGAGGAAAGATTGCAAAAAATATTTGCAACCATAAAAAAGAATGAAGGAGATGATGCAGAAAATATTGATATGTTTAAAATACTTTATAAATTGTTTAGACATAGTTTTAAAGGGATTATGCGATATGAGCCATCAATTTATGTAGGAGATGTGCATGCTCTGTTTGTTGCAGATGATACAAAACATTTTTTTCCGGTAAGAGATATTAGTAACAAAGAACTGTGGGAAAATATAGTACTGGGAGATTTGACAATTGATTATATTCCAGGAGAACATACAAACTGTCTTAAGGAACCCAATGTGCATGATGTGGCAAAAATACTAGAATAGTTAAAAGCGGATGGGGCAGATACTGTAATTGTATTTGCCTTATTCGATTTTATTTGAAATTATGGAGAATATAAAATGAGTTTAGGGAAGAAAGATAAAAAATACTATAGAATAGTAGTGTGCGGAACAAATTTTGGAAGAATGTATATCAGAGGCATAAAAATTAATGCAAACTGCAAACTGGTTGGAATTTTATCAAAGGGGAGTTTGCAGTCTAAAAAATGTGCAGGTGAAAATAATATCCCATTATATACTGATATTTCTCAATTAAATAGTAAAGATGTAGATATTGTTTGTGTTGCTGTAAAATCATCCATAACTGGGGGTGATGGTGCAGAAATAGCTTTAGAATGTTTAAAAAGAGGAATAAATGTAATTCAAGAGCAACCGGTTCATTATAACGAGGCAAAAGAATGTTTTAAACAAGCTTTAAAGAATCATTGCCATTATTATATTAACAGTTTTTATTCTGGAATTTCGGCTGGAAAACTTATGATAGAATATGCAAATAAATTACTAAATAAAACCAGACCTATTTTACTGGAAGCTGAATGTAGTATACAGGTGTTATATCCTCTTTTGGATATACTAGGAAAAATGTTGGGGAATGTTACCACATATAAACTAAATAAAGTTAAAACTACTAATGAAATATTGGTTATTGTTGAGGGGGAAGTGGAAAAGATACCGTTGATATTAAAAATAGAAAATAGAATGGCTTCTGATAATTCCGATAATTATGCATTGTTGTTTCATAGAATTGTACTTTTTACTAGTAGCGGACAATTAGTAATGGATAATTCGATAGGTGCCGTATTTTGGGAGCCGAGATATTTTATAGAGAAGAAAAATGGGATATTAAATTTTGAAGGAAATAATATATATTCTAATCAAAAAGTTACAGAAATTTTGAATGAAGATTGTCTTGATGATACTTACAAAGATATATATGATAATGTTTGGCCACAGGGAATTTCTAATATGATTAACGAATTTATGATGTTAATTGAAAATGAAATGGATAGGAAAAACATACAGTATCAATTGAATTTATGTAAATTATGGGGAGAAATTGGAAAATGTATTGGACCTGTAAATAATATTTTACCAGAAGAAATTATACCGATTAATGGAGAGGAAATTTTATATTAGATATGTTTAAATATCTAATAATTAAATGAATGATAGGAGGAAAAATAAAATGAAGATACAAGAAATAGAATGTAAAATAAAGAAAATATGGCAAGAAGAATTAAAAGTCGATGTGAGAGCAAAGGACAATTACTTTTTGTTGGGAGGAAACAGTCTAAATGCAATAAATATAATAGAAGGTATTCGAAAAGTGTTTGGAAATATAAATATTCCATTTTCATATATTTTCTCTTATCCGACTATTGAAAAGCTCAGTAGAAAGATATATGAAACCTTAGAACAACCAAAGTGCGAACAAACAGACTTATTTGAATTGTTACAAGAAGATATTAAATTAGATATAACACCTAATAATGAAAAAGTAGAAATAGAAAAAAATGTTTGTTTACTAACTGGAGCGACAGGATATTTAGGAAGTTATCTATTGCGAGAATTGTTACAAGAGACAACAATGCAAATATATTGTTTAATTAGAGCAGAGTCCTTAAGAGAAGCGGAAAAAAAGCTAGAAAATTCGTTGATGAAATTTGGAACCTTTGATTATGAAAAAGGGCGTGTACAAATAGTTCTAGGGGATCTTGGATGTAGAAATCTCGGAATGGAGGAAAAAGAATATGAG
Organism: Sellimonas intestinalis; assembly: GCF_001280875.1. Lineage (GTDB taxonomy): Bacteria > Bacillota > Clostridia > Lachnospirales > Lachnospiraceae > Sellimonas > Sellimonas intestinalis. The sequence goes on from NZ_LGAJ01000009.1 coordinate 102,692, forward strand.
AATTTGGCAGAAAAGGTAGATTGTATCTACCATAATGGAGCTAAAGTACATTTTTTATATGGATATAACGAATTGAAAAATATTAATGTAAATGGCACCAAAGAGATAATAAGATTTGCAAGATATAAGCGTATAAAAGCAATTTTTTATATGTCAACTATTTCGATTTTTTCAAAATTTAGGTATGATAAGCGAGTAGTCTTAGAGAATCAAAACCTTAGTAATCCAGGGATATTACCAATTGGATATACACAAAGTAAGTGGGTATCAGAGAGGATAATTTGGGAAGCAAAGGAATTGGGAATTCCTGTGATTGTATATAGGTTGGGTCACATTGTTGGAGATTCAGAAAGTGGAATGTGTAATACTGGTGATTTTATTTTCAGAATAATAGAGACTTGCTTATTACTTCAACTATACCCAAACGTAAAAGGTGAAATAGCACCGATTGCCGTTGATGATGTGGCAAAAATAGTGGTAGGGATATCGCAAAATGAAAGGGAGTATGGTAAGACATATCATATTATAAACCCACAGAGCATTAGTTTTGAAGATGCTGCTGCAATAGCTAAAAGTATTGGAATTTCTTTATCTCCAATAGATATTAGACAGTGGATAGAAAAGGTAAAAACGTATGAATGCAAACTTCCTATTTCGCCTTTTATGGATTTTTTTGACGAGAAATATTGGAAACAAGAGAAAGACTTGATATTTTCAACGGAGAAAATGTCAGAAATGTTAAAAAAATTAAATCTTAATATTCATCCGATGACACCTAAACTCATTGCTAAATATTATACGTCATTGAAAAAACAGAATCATGTAGAGGAATATTACGAAGATGGTATAATTGAATAGGATGAAAGCAGATAACAATTAGGCTTAGAGGGGAATGAGCCTAATTGTTATCATGCTAAAGATTCTAGATGTTAAATGTTGGGATATTCTCTAATTCTATAATTCTTTTGCAAATCTAGAGTTTTATGTCGTCGATATTCTAGGGGGGACATATCAAACTGTTTTTTGAAAACAGATGCAAACTTGCTTTGATTCATGTAGCCAACTTTTTCCGCTATTGTCGCTACAGATAGTTTTGTAGTGGTAAGTAAATCAGCAGCTTTTTTCATTCGCATTTCCCGAAGATAAATAGATATGTTTTGACCAAAAACGCCACGAAAATAGTTTTTTAAGCTGGTTTCGCTGACAGAAAACTGTGCTGCCAATTCCCATGCAGGATGATGCTGCCGCAAATCGGAAGTAATGATTTTTTCAACACGTTTTGCAATCTCTACCTGTGTTTCAGTAAAAAATGTGCAGGCCTGCGATGGGGGAATATCGTTAAGACTTTGTAGCAGTGAAAAAAGTGCCAGAACATAGACCTTCATTTGAAAGATTGAAAATGGGGGCGCAATATCCAAAAGTCCCCAAAGTTTTGTCAATATCTCTTCGACTTCAGGAGCAACCGTTGAAATATAGGTATTTCCATTTGGACAAAAAAGTTCAATAATTTTATGAAAGTCAATGCCAAACTCTTTTTGTATCCATGCACTTTCTGCTGTCAGAGTATCAGTATCAACGAAGAATTCCATTCCCTCATAGATGCGGCGAGGATAGACATATTGCTTTTGGGCGAAACGCTCTGTGAGAGAAATTTCTCCATCTTTCACATATACAAAGTTTTCATTATTCAAGATAATCTCGCAACGCCCGGTCACACAATAGTTTAGAAGCAACGGTCCTTTTTCAATGGAGCTATCTTCACAGAAATTGGGTGCTGCCCATGTCGGAGAATTTACGAAGATATACGCAATAGTAAGCCCAGGGAAAAGCGGGAAAAAGGTCATCGCCCCCTTCCCTTCTTTGGCTTTCATAAGTAGTTCTGCACTGAAATCACTGCGCTTTATTGAAATACCAGGAATCTCAATACATTTTCTTATAATATCATCAATCTTCATTTCTTGCTCCTGTCATTCGACTACCTGTTTTTCTTTGAATTTTAATTATATTATAGAATTGCAAACGAAATCAGTCAACAAAAAAACTCGGTGCTGTTTGGAGCTAAAAAGATAATTGGTTGTAGAGAGCCACAACTAACTGTGCTATCTTATAAAGAGGTTAGAAATTACTAACTAAAAAAATAAATGGAGGTACTCATTATGAGTAACAAGCTACAAGCAAAGGATCTGATTAATCTCGGTCTATTCACAGTTCTCTATTTTGTTATAGGGTGCTGCGTCGCCATTCCTATTGGATTTGTGCCCATTTTCATGCCGATTCTCGGAGCATTGTGGGCATTGATTACCGGTATTCCCTTCATGCTGTTCCTGACAAGAGTGAAAAAATTCGGCATGGTTACGATCATGGGAATTTTAAGCGGTCTGCTGATGGGCTTGACCGGCATGGGATTCTGGGGTGTACTAACGGGTGCGATTTTTGGCTTGATGAGTGATTTGATTTTGAAATCTGGCGGCTATAAAAGTGTAAAAAAGAGCCTGATCGGTTATGCGGTATTCAGTATTTGGATCGTTGGTACATACATTCCCATGTATTTCATGGTAGAGGATTCCCGGGCCAGCTTTGCAGCCAGCTTTGGTGAGGAATACGCTGACAAAGTAATGGCAGTTATGCCCATGTGGAGCATCGTTCTGGTAATTGCTGGAATTTTTGTTTTCGCAATTTTGGGTGGCCTGTTAGGTAAGGCACTGTTGAAAAAGCATTTTGCTAAAGCGGGAATTGTGTAATGAACGAGGAATCATTCTTTGCAACAACTAAAAAAAGAAAAGGAATATTGTTTGATCCTCGCACAAAACTTGTACTGCTGCTGACAATCACAACACTGATGTTCAGTACCAGCAACACAGGGATCATGAACATCGTCAAGCCCTGTTTAAGCCTTATCCCTTTTGTGCTGATCTTATCGGAGCGCCGTTTCAAAACAGCAGGAAAGTATTTGCTATTATATGCGGTCTGTTTCGTATTGGAACGGATAGCCCTCACAGTTTTAAGTGGATTGCTTTCTTTCATTGTGCTTGCGATTACATCCATAATGACGCGCTTTGCACCCGGCATTATGACAGGTGCTTGGTTGATTTCATCAACTTCAGTAAGTGAGTTTATCGCTGCAATGGAACGTATGCACATTACAGAAAAAATTGTCATCCCCATGTCTGTAATATTTCGCTTTTTCCCTACGATCAGTGAAGAATATCAGGCAATACGGGACGCAATGAAAATGCGGGGAATCCGTTTCGGAGGAAAAAATCCTTTTTTGATGGTAGAATACAGGCTTGTACCCTTAATGGTATCCGTTGTGAAGATTGGAGACGAACTTTCTGCCGCCGCGTTAACACGGGGGCTTGGTGCCCCCGTCAAACGTACAAATGTATGTCAGATTGGTTTTCATTTTCAAGATGTGATAGCTATCATGCTTTGCATCCTATGTTTTATTCTGTTTTTGTTTCAGCGGCAAATTGTGTTTTAAAAGGAGGGGTGAGCCTGTGATACAGATTGACCATGTAACTTTCTCTTATGGAGGAGAAAATGAGAGCGCTGGTGGGATTCAGGATATAAATCTGAATATAGAGGACGGTCAGTTTGTCGTACTTTGCGGTGAAAGTGGCTGCGGAAAAACGACAATTACCCGGTTGATCAATGGTTTAATTCCTCATTACTATGAAGGAAAAATGAACGGGGAAGTATGGGTAAACGGGGCAAAAGTTTCAGAGCAGCCCCTTTATGATACCGCAAAAACTGTTGGCAGTGTATTTCAAAATCCCCGTTCTCAATTTTTTAATGTGGATACAACCAGCGAAATTACATTCGGTTGTGAAAATCTCGGCCAGCCGGAACAAAGTATTCGGAACCGGTTGGAAAAAACCGTCCAGGATTTCCGTTTGGAGAAATTGATGGGGCGTAATATTTTTCATCTCTCCGGCGGAGAAAAACAAAAAATCGCTTGTGCAGGTGTGTCGATTATGGAACCAAATGTGCTTGTTATGGACGAACCATCATCCAACCTTGACGCTTCCTCTATTCTTGCTCTGAGAGCTACGCTTGCATTTTGGAAATCGCAGGGAAAAACAATTATTATATCGGAACATCGACTCTACTATCTGCGTGGTCTTGCGGATCGTTTTATTTATATTACTGCTGGAGAGGTGGAAAAAGATTATTCCGCTGCAGAATTTGAGCGGCTGACAGAACAGCAAAGAACCGATTTAGGGTTGCGTGCCTTCATTCTTGAAAATTTATTGCCACCTGAAACAGTACAGCAAACTGGAAAACAAATGGAGCTTTGCAACTTTAACTTTGCCTATAAAAATGAGCCGAAGACACTTCACATTCGTGAAGATAAAATTCCAGCAAATCGTATTGTAGGGATTATTGGAAACAATGGAGCCGGAAAGTCTACTTTTTCCCGGTGCTTTTGCGGTTTGGAAAAGCGTTGCGGTAAAGTTATCTGGAATGGCAAGACTTACCACCCTAAAGACAGGTTAAATACCTGCTATATGGTAATGCAGGATGTTAATCATCAACTTTTTACAGAAACGGTGTTGGATGAAATCTTAATTAGTATGGAGGAGGAAAACCAGGAACAAGCGGAAGAAATCCTTTCTAAATTAGATTTAACGGATTTCAAAGACAGACACCCTATGTCCCTTTCTGGCGGTCAAAAACAACGAGTAGCAATTGCCTCGGCAATCGCGTCTAAGCGTTCTATTTTATTTTTCGATGAACCGACCAGCGGTCTTGATTATAAGCATATGAAAGAGGTTGCAAATATCCTACGGCAAGTCAGAGACGCGGGTATTACCTTGTATGTTATTACCCATGATCTTGAGTTGATTTTAGACTGTTGTACGGATATTGTTCATTTTGAGGAAGGCTACATTGTTGATCAATTTCAAATGGATAAGGTCGGTCTTGAAAAAATTAGAAACTATTTCATAAAGGGAGCGGTAATATGAAAAAAGAAAAGAAAGAATCACCCATAGGTGTCCTATGGGGATGGGGAAAATCTTATCATGGGAAATTCATAAGCAGCATTATCCTTGCAGTATTAGGCGTGACCTGCCAGATGGTGCCCTATTTTTGCGTGGCGCATATTGTTACGCTGATGCTGGCTGGGGAGCAGAATTTTTCCTTCTATGTGACCGCTAGCATTATTGCATTATGCGGCTATTTGGGGAAAGTGCTGTTTTCCTGCCTTTCTACAACGGTTTCCCACACGGCGACTTATTACACGCTACGCGACTTGAGGGAGAATATCACAGTAAAACTGGTTCATGTCCCGATGGGAACGGTTTTGGATACTCCGTCTGGTCAGTATAAAACAACGATTGTAGACCGTGTAGAGGGAATGGAACCGACCTTTGCGCACCTGATTCCGGAAATGACTGCAAATGTTCTGATACCACTTGTGATTGTTGTGTACCTGTTTATTCTGGATTGGCGCATGGCGCTTTTGTCTCTTGTTACTCTGGTGATGGGGCTTGTTGTTATGTCCGCCGGTATGAAGAACTATCCCGTTAAATGGGAAGGTGCGGTAAAAGCCGGAAAACAGATGGCAGATGCCATTGTAGAGTATATTGGAGGTATTGAGGTGGTTAAAGCATTTAGTCAATCCGCCGGTTCCTACAAAAAGTATTCCGATGCAGTAAACTATAACGCCAACTACTATGTGGATTGGATGAGAGAAAACCAGAAAACTATGAGTGCCTACAATGCCATTCTGCCCTCAGTGCTAATCTGTGTGCTGCCTTGCGGTTTTGCGTTCTGGCTTTCTGGTAGTCTGGAACTTTCTACTTTTCTTTCTATTATAATTTTCTCGCTGGGGCTGGTTGGACCAATTATCGCAGCCTTTACTTTTACAGATGATTTGGCAGTACTGGGGACAAATGTGGAAGAAATCAGCCGGCTTTTGAACGCCGAAGAACTGAACCATAAGGACACGCCGGTTAAGCTGGAAGATACCGGTATTGTTTTCGGACATGTGTCTTTTTCCTATGACGGTATAACAGAAGTTCTGCATGATGTGAACCTTGCCATTCAGCCCGGGACCATGACAGCCCTTGTAGGACCATCTGGATCCGGAAAATCTACGGTGGCGAAGCTCATTGCCGGATATTGGGATGTTACATCCGGCAGTATTACACTCGGAGACCACGAGATGAAGGATATACCGCTGTCTGAAATTGCAGATCAGATTTCCTATGTATCCCAAGACAATTACCTGTTTAATCGTAGCATCCGGGAGAATATCCGCATGGGAAGACCCAGTGCTACAGATGCGGAGGTGGAACAGGCTGCCAGACAAAGCGGCTGTGACGCCTTTATCCGCCGGCTGGATAACAGCTATGATACGGTTGTCGGTAGTGCTGGTTCCCACCTTTCCGGCGGCGAGCGCCAGCGGATTGCCATCGCCCGTGCCATGCTAAAAAACGCGCCGGTTGTCATTTTAGATGAGGCCACTGCCTACATTGACCCCGAAAATGAGGCGCTGGTACAGAAAGCCATTTCCGCTTTGACTATCGGCAAGACCCTGATTGTGATTGCACACCGGCTGTCTACCATTGTTGACGCAGACAACATTGTTGTGGTAAAGGATGGAACTGTCCGCGCACAAGGTACGCATGAGAAACTGCTGGAAACCTGCCCCCTCTACCGGGATATGTGGCAGGCGCATATCGGCGCGAAGGACCAGATGTAAGGGGGATGTCAGATGTATGGAACATTGAAAAAAATTTTTGCTTTTGCAGGCAGCAAGAAGAGGCTGCTAAAAAAATCTCTATTGTTTGCATTCCTGTCTGGGCTGTTTTCAGCCCTGCAGTTTGCCGCCCTCTTTGTGGTAATAGGTGCGCTAGTATCTAACAACCGGGACGGACAATTTATCTGGATTTCACTGGGGATTATGGGCGTTTCCCTTATTGGGCGTATCATTACGACCTATTTCTCCACGATGAAGCAGACAGAAACCGGCTATTGTATGGTGGCAGAAAAACGTATCCATATAGGAGATCGGCTGCGCTATATCCCGATGGGCTATTTCAACAAGAATAGTATCGGGGATATTACTGCCATTGTCACAACGACTTTAGGAGATGTAGAAAACTCGGCAGCCCGTGTTTTGGTATCTGTACTGGGGGGATTTTTTAATTCGGTGGCTTTGGTTATTGTCCTGCTGATATTCGACTGGAGGATTGGGCTTGTAGCTGTTGCCGGTGTCCTGCTTTACCTTGCAGTGGCGGAACTGGCTCTCCGAAAGTCCGCAGCTCAAAGTTCGGTTCGTCAGCACACACAGGAGTCCCTTGTGACCTCCGTGTTGGAATACATCCAGGGCATGGGAATCGTCAAAGCATTTGGGCTTGAAAGGGACAGTGCACAATCCATCAGAAATGCTATTCAATCAAGTTGCCGGAATAATCTGAAGCTGACAAAAGCCAGCATTCCCTATGACGCTATCAAACAAGTGGTTGTCCGGGTGTTCAGCATCCTGTTGTTACTGGCTTCAATCTGGCTTTGGCTGGGCGATTCTCTGCCGCTGGTCTACGGCTTGATTTTAGTAATAGCTTCTTTCATGGTGTTCAATGATTTGGAAAATGCCGGAAACATGGCTTCTTTGTTGCAAATGTTGGCGGCTTCGATGGACACGGCAAATGCCATTGATGATACGCCGATAATGGATGAGAAAGGCGCTGACATTACCCCCAAAACCAGCGAGATTGTGTTTGATAAGGTGGATTTTTCCTACGCAGACCGCAAGATATTAGATCAGGTCAGTTTTACTATTCCTGAGAAAACAACCACAGCCATTGTCGGTCCTTCTGGTGCAGGTAAGACAACAATGTGTAACTTGATTGCCCGTTTTTGGGATGTAGACTCCGGAAAAATTACCATTGGCGGTATGGATGTACAGGATTTCAAACTGGATAGTCTGATGAAGAGCATTTCAATGGTGTTTCAGAGTGTATATCTCTTTGCAGATACGATTGAGAACAACATCAAGTTTGGTTGCCAGGACGCTACTCATGAGCAAGTGGTTGAGGTGGCGAAAAAAGCTTGTTGTCATGACTTTATTTCCGCTTTACCGGACGGATATGACACTATGATAGGCGAGGGAGGCGGTACTTTATCCGGCGGAGAGAAGCAGCGTATTTCCATCGCTCGTGCCATGCTGAAAAACGCGCCTATTATCATTTTGGATGAGGCAACAAGTAGCGTTGATCCGGAGAATGAGGATGAATTGCAGCATGCTATTGAGGCACTGACCCATGATAAGACCATCATTATGATTGCTCACCGGCTGAAAACCGTTCGGAACGCCGACCAGATACTTGTACTGAACAACGCTCATATTGTACAGAGAGGCACTCATGCGGAATTGATTCAGCAGAGTGGATTGTATGCTGACTTTATATCCGCTAGGAAGGAGGCTATAGGCTGGAAATTGGCGGAGTAAAGGAGAGTCTTATGAAGATTTATGAATCTAGGGAAGATTATTTGGAAACGATACTAATTCTTCAGAAGAAAAATGGTATGGTACGTTCTGTGGATGTAGCTGAATATAGAGAAGTATCAAAGCCCAGTGTATGCCATGCTGTTGCAGTTTTGCAGAAGAGCGGCTTTATTAGAAAAGATAAAAATGGTTTTCTTTCCTTGACAGATGCAGGTAAAAAAGTTGCTGAAAAAATTTACGAACGACATTTATTTTTTACAGAAAAGCTTTTGGCTATAGGAGTTAGCCGTAAAACGGCAGAGCAAGATGCTTGTCGGATAGAACATGTAATCAGTGAGGAAAGTTTTACTAAATTAAAAATTGCTTGTATAAAATTAAAATGAAATGACTTGATTTTTACGACTCTGGAGAAATTTCAGGGTCGTTTTTTGAAAATTACTATAGAAAAATAAAGCGAAGGGGAGCAATCTGAGTGACGATGATGAGATGAAAGACGGAGAAGAACTGATCCGGTATTATAAGAATAACAGGGAAGGGCTTCTGCCATACCAGTCGCAGGGCCTTGAACTGCCGGAAGGACTGGAATACTGAAACATGGAAACAATGGAGAACCATATGTGGAGTGTAATTGCAAAGCGGATGAAACACGGGCACAGGAGTTGGAGCCGACAAGGGGGAACCCACCTAGCAAAGATTCTAGCGAAAAAATGCAGTGGAAAACTGTATGAAGTGACAGAACGCTTGAACAAGTGTTCAGGACTTTTATGAGTTTTGGCTAGAGGAAGTCAAAAAGAAGTCGCTTTCCTATAATTCTTATTATTCTTATAAGAATGCGATTCAAAATTATATTTTGCCATTGTATGGGCGGCTATCTATGGGGAAATTGCGGAAAAATCATGTAAAGAGAATTTATAAAAAAACATATGACAAATCTCCATCAGTAGCGAAAATTTTGAAGACTGTGCTTACAACTTCTTTCAAGTATGCATTGCGCTATGGATATGTGGAAGAAGATTATGTATCAGGATTAAAATGGAACAGAGTCATAAAGAAATTATCAAAAAGCGGACAGAAGAAAGCGCTGACAAATTCAGGAAAGGAAATATATGTAAGAGGTTACAACAAATGATAAGATGGATTATTTGATTTCTGAAATTGAAAAAACGGTAGCAGTTGCCAAAGAACACCTCACAGGTGCCGTTAATCAAACAATGACAGAAATATATTGGAGAATAGGAAGATATATTGTTGAATTTGAGTAGTCTGGAAATGAAAAGGAAATTTATGGAAAAAATTTTCAGGAGGAATATGATTTTAATACCTCTTCTTTGTCACGACAAAAACAGTGGCGTGAAAGTGCTTGAGGGCAATTGCTACGATAAACTGCGGCAAAGCAGTGCAATAGGACTGGTGGGATACTACAATTTTACTACGATTGAGGAAACCAAAATTAAAAGTGCATAATAATGGTCCGGGAGATTGAGAATTGGTATCTTTCGGACTTTTGTATTATTCCGATAAGTGGAAAATATTATTCCGATACTGTTTATATTGTTCCGATAATAGGGTATACTACTGTTTGAAGAGAGGTGTAGATTTATGTACATGACAGTGAAACAGGCCGCAGAAAAATGGGGCATTTCAGATAGAAGAGTTCGTATATTATGTTCAGAGGGAAAAATTTTGGGTGTTACCCGCGAAGGGCGCAGTTGGAAAATTCCTGTAGATGCGAAGAAACCGGAGGACGGTAGGTATAAAAAAGCAGAGAGTTTGCTGGCGGTAATTGACAGGAAAAAAATCGAACTGGATTCCAGACGACCTTTGACAGCGGGAGAGGTGGAGCGACTGACAGAGGAATTTGTAGTTGAATACACTTACAATTCCAATGCGATAGAGGGAAACACGCTGACCTTGCGAGAGACGGATATGGTGTTGCGTGGTTTGACGATTGATCAGAAGCCACTGAAAGATCATATGGAAGCGGTCGGACATAAAGAAGCTTTTGATTTTGTGCAGGATTTGGTAAAGAATCAGGTACCATTATCAGAGAGCATTATTAAGCAGATTCATTATCTGGTGTTGGCTGATAAAAAGGATGACCGAGGTGTTTACAGAAGAGTTCCGGTAAGAATTATGGGTGCAAAGCATGAACCAGTGCAGCCATATCTGATACAGCCTAAGATGGAGCAACTGCTAGTGTCTTATAGAAATAACACAGAGCATATCATTCCACGGCTTGCACGGTTTCATATTGAGTTTGAGGGAATTCACCCTTTCATTGACGGAAATGGCCGGACGGGACGACTGCTTATGAATCTGGAATTGATGAAAGCCGGGTATCCTCCAATAGACATTAAGTTTACAGATCGGATTGCTTATTACAATTCGTTTGATGAATATCTTGTAAATCATAATCTGGATGTGATGGAAAAGTTGTTTGCTGGGTATGTGAATAAAAGGTTGGACAGCTATCTGGCAATGTTGGATGAGTGAAAATATTAAGGAGGTGTGGGAATGTTTGTTTCAGAATAATTTGGCATTTGAAATAGCAGACCAATATAGCGATAGACCTATGGAGTTTTTGAAGTCATTATATGATATTTCATGTTATGTACCGGGAACTTATGCGGAGATATGGAAATTTATCATGGAAAATGGAAATTCTTTAAAGCACTATTGTAACGTGTCTTTATTTTTTGAAAAAATAGGGATTATGATTGAAGAATAGTCTGTTGCTATATAGCTATTTGACGCATATCATTGCAGAAACATATTTGTTATGACAGGAATTTTAAATTTTATGATCAAAAACACGCATAAAATCAATTGCAAAAAAATACGATTGATTTTATGCGTGTTTCTGCGTATACTATAAACAGTGAAATTGGAAAGGAAGAACAGTGTATGCGTGAAACAAGAACAACAGAGTTTAAAGAAAAGATTACAAATACATTTTTAAAAACAGTAAGTGCCTTTTCGAATTACGATGGTGGAGAAGTATTTTTTGGCATCGATGACAATGGTAATATCAAAGGTCTGTCAGATGTAAAACAAGCATGTCTTGATATCGAAAATAAGATTAATGACAGTATTACTCCGCAGCCCCATTATACGCTGGAATTGCAGAATCACGACAGAACGATAAAACTGACTGTAAAAAGCGGGATGCAAAAGCCTTATTTATATAAATCGAAGGCATATAAGCGAAATGATACTGCAACCATAGAGGTTGACACACTGGAGTTGTCAAGGTTGATTTTAGAAGGAAAAAATATCAGATTTGAAGAATTACGGTGTGAGGAACAAGAGTTGACATTTGATACGCTATGTCAAAAACTAAAAGAATGTATCCAGATTGAAGATTTTAATCAGGACACTTTGAAAACGCTGAACTTATACAACAGTACGATTGGATATAATAATGCGGCTGGTATTTTGGCGGATAAAAATCATTTTCCGGGAATTGATATGGTAAAGTTCGGTGAAAACATCAGTGTGATTCATAAGAGGGCAACCTTTGATCATATATCCATTTTTGAAGTCTACGAAAAAACTGCAGAGGTGTTCAAGGATTATTATGAATATGAAGAAATACAAGGCACTGACAGGAAAAAGATAGAAAAAATACCGGAGGCTGCCTTTCGAGAAGCAATCGCAAATGCGCTGATTCACAGAGCGTGGGATATGGATTCGCAGATCAAAGTTTCGATGTTTGATGACAGAATAGAAATTATTTCTCCGGGGGGACTGCCTTCTGGAATAGCAGAAGATGAATATTTATCGGGGAAACTTTCGATTTTAAGAAATAGAAATCTTGCAAATGTATTTTACAGACTTGGGTTTGTTGAAATCTTCGGTACAGGGATTACAAGGATAAAACAGCTCTATGAGGAAGGCTTGATGAAGCCGGATTTTGAAGTGTCGGAAAATACAATCAAGATCGTACTCCCGGTTTTTGAGAAAAACCTGAATTTAACGGAAGACGAAAGAAAAATATATAAGATTCTGAGCAGGACAATGCTGAAATCCATCAGCGAAATTGCTCCTTATGCCCCATTTGGCAAATCAAAGACAACACAGTTGCTGAAAGATATGGGGAAGAAAGGTGTTGTAAAAATTGAAGGCAGGGGAAGAGGTACTAAGTATGTGATAAAGTAATCATCATGTCAAAGAGTAATGATGTAAGCTTGTGCTATATTGTCTATTCTTTGTTTGTTAATAAGGGGGGCACTACTTGCCGTATATAGCAAAGATTAGTAGATTAACTTTGTATTTTTATTAAACCGTTTTCTGCAAATCTTTTAGCAGACAAAAAGAAATATATGTTTATTGAGGGCATATCTGTCATTGACATTATGATATAATAGTTTTCATAAATCTGATATGGAACTTATCTAATAAAATTGAAGATTCCATGTTAACGGAAGATCAGACGGCATCACTGTTTGATACAGGTATGCTTCCGGTAAACGACGATTACTATCAGGCAAAAGATGTAGAAGAAATGAATGGACATTTCTTAATGTTTAATAAGATGATTGACACGTTGGAAGAACCATTATCCATTGATTTGATCAAAACTTTTCATTATGAACTGAAAAGTGGTGTTTTTGAAGATCGGGCGAAAGGATATGCGATAGGTGATTTTTAAAAACGTTTGGACATGGTTGGAATGTATGAAACGGTACTTCTGAAAGATGTTCCTGCGAAAATGGAAGAACTTTTAGAATGGTATCACAGCTAACCGTTAAAGGAACTCTCATATATGGCAGAATTCCATGCGAAATATGAGGCGATCCATCCTTTTCAAGATGGAAATGTAACACAGAGACGCCGGCAGAAAGTGGCGTAACAGCGGCACCCGATTTGCACATTAAAATTAGTTAAAGTATTTGTATTAGGAAGATTGTTGGAGAAAATGTGATTGTTGAGTAGAAAAAAGACAGACAGATTGATTTATGAATAATTTATAAAGTTGTTGAGCTATTTGCAGATATGAAATATAATTATTTTGAAAAAAGGTGTCTGACTGTTACTGTTCATAGTCGAAATGCATTTAAACTACGCTGTTACGATTCGGTACAGTGAATTATGAGAGTGTTTATGTTTCGCTGCAAGCAACTTTAAATGTGCAAATACCATTCCTATAATTGGCTGGAAGCTATGAATAGTAACGTTTAACTATATGATTAGGGTATGGAAGTATTGACATGTAAGGGAATACTTGCTATAATATGTCACTTTGGAGGAAAGTAATGGCGAAGAAAAAGATATATGCGGTAAGAAAAGGAAAATTAGTTGGGATTTTTAGAAGCTGGGATGAGTGTAGAGATTCAGTTAATGGGTATCCAGGGGCAGAATACAAAGGCTTTTTTACAGAGGAAGAAGCAAACGAATATTTATCTGGAATAGAGAAGAGCGAGTTGAATAGTTCTTTTGAAAAAGGGGAAGAATGTTTAGAAAATCAAATTATTGCATATGTTGATGGTAGTTTTGATGCAGATATTGGTAAGTATGCGTTTGGTTGTATTATAATTACTCCTAATGGTGAGGTCATTCGGGAGTCTGGAAATGGAGATAATCCTGATTCAATAGCATTGCGAAACGTCACGGGAGAGATGCTCGGAGCAATGTTTGCTGTAAAATGGTGTGATAAGAATGGATATTCTGCAATAGAGATATGCTATGATTATTTAGGTATAGAGAAATGGGCTACTGGCGAGTGGAAAGCCAAAAACAGTTTGACAAAGAAGTATGCGAATTTCATGAAAGAGAATAGTGATAAACTTAATATTTCATTCAAAAAAATCGCTGCACATACAGGGAATAAATATAATGAAGAAGCTGATAAATTAGCAAAAGCAGCATTGACAAATGGAAAGGGGATTCCTAAAATTAAAAAAGGAGATTTTTGGTTTACCGTTGATAATATCCTGTGGTCAGATTTAGAAACTATATTGATTTTGTTAGAGGAAGAATTTGGAGCAAATAATATTCAGAAGGAAGAAAAAAGTATTGCATATGGGCGTTCTGTTTCATTAAAATTAGGCAATAAGGATAAAATAGTGATAAATTATTATAACAAGGGAAATAAACTTGTTATGCAAGGAAAACCCAAACAGCTTTTTTCAACAATTTTGTCATATGTGACTGAATTAGTAGAAATTGAGAAAATTCCACAGATATACAATGATACATACAAAATTAATATTGATAAAGATGAAATTAGTTCAAAAGTTCAATATTATATGCCGAATGCTTATGATAAATTGCCAGCAAAAATGTCAAAGACATTGCATCAAGCAGTTTACAATTTAAAACTAGATGGGAATATGTTTGATGGCACATATTTGGCTCAACCAGTAATCAGAGCAATAGATGGTCATTTAAAAATGATTCTTTTGAATTTGGAGATTATTCCTGATTGGAAATATATAAAAGCAAATGGCTATGATATGTTTGAGAAAGTAGGGGCGAAATATAGGTTATGTTCTGAAAGATATGGGAAAGCTACTACAGAACAAGTGAAATATATAGGGAATTGTTATACTTTCTTTAATAGTAACCGAAATAAATTATCTCATTGGGATGACCCTACAGCACCTTTGGACACAACGGATTTACTTGATGTAGGAAGAGCACATGATTTAATTAAAAGAACATTATCGCTTATTGATGAATATTATGAATAAGTAGTAAAACAAAGAAAGGAGAAGACATATGAATAATTTTGATATTGTAAAACTTGATAATAAAGAAATAAAAATCCTAGTTATTATGAAAACCAGTGATTCTCCTTTTGATTTTGTTAATGAACTTCAACAACAATTAAGAACAATAGATTTTTCTGGTTTGTTTGTTATTGATGAATTACTGCATAGTGGCAATAATGAGGAGCGATTTATTAGTGGTTTTTTTGATGGGAATTCGTTTGATAATTCAAAATTTAAATTTGAATATATAGATAAAAAAAGTATTATTCGTAGTTATATGTGCAATTATCTTAAATCTGATTTAGAAGTTTTGAATTATAGTAGTCTGACAGAGAAACAGCAAAAATTGATTTCTCATGGGTGTGTTATATAGGTATAGTGTAAAGAGCAGATGTGATTAGATATATCTGTTCTTTATTTATTGGGAAAAATCGGTTTGACAGTTATCCCCATCGTACCATTGCCAGATGGAAATGGTACGATGGGGAGGTTTATTCTATTCAGAGAATGTTTGAAATCCAATTTGATTCCTTTGATTATAGAGGTTAAGTACCGAACAAAGTATATTGAAGGGCTGGAAGAATACCGGGAAACAGGAAGAGTTGGAGTGCTGCTGGGGCTGTTTGAAGAGGAACAGAAAAAATATCTTGAAAAGGTTGCTTATTTCCTCTGCGAAGATGTCAGGTGAATATGTTTGGTAAGAACTTGATATTATTCAGTATGAAAAAATTCATTAAGGATTTTCAATCATCTGTTAAAAGTGAAGAAAGCAATAGACAGATTATATAGAAATTATAATTTACTTACTGCATATGAGAACGAAGCGGGAGGATTGTATATGAAAGATAATATGTTTTGTCTTGCAGGAAAGGTAAATATTCCAGCAGAAAAAAGAAATGAGATGAATAGATATGTTCTTGAAATCATGGACAAATGTGGTATAAGAAAGACAGTAGAAATGACGGTTGCAGGAAAAAAGTGACTGTGGCTGCCCCTGCACGACCAAATACAGATGGGATTGTTTTATTTGATTAATTCAATTTTTGAAAAGAAAAAGAGAAAAATTTCCCAATACGACCTGAATACTTGCGAACTGTATGTGGAAGATCCGGGATATAATGAATTTGGTATTGTAATGAATATGATAATGGTCTTGCAGGAAGCATATACGAATGGCGGCTGCTATTTTATAAAATCTGGCAAGCTGTATGATGTAGAAATATACCTGCTTTTGATTCAGGGGGTATTAGGAGAGAAAGTAACGTTGCCTGGGCGAATTAGAATGTCGGAAGTGTATCTTTTTTTCAGAAATTCTGAAGAATATAAGGATATTACATATACAGATTTATTAGAGGATTATTCGGACAAGTATGGCAGCTTGGATATGGAGCAGTTGCTAGCAGTTTTTGAAGTCGAAAATAAAAAAATAATTATGCCCGATGAGACAAAGATATCTTGTAGAAACGAAATAAAATCTGCAAATTCATGCAGCCGGATAGAATATGCATATAGAGTTTTTGAAGGTATAAAAGAAACTGAAAAAACAGTTATGAGAAGTTTCCTTGCAGAACTGATAAACGCTGATTTTACTAAAAGAAAAGAACTATCAGCACGTCAGGATGAAAAGGGGATTATTGCAGAGCTCTCCCTGTATGTTTTACCTATGCGTCTTGTGCTTGCCTATACGCAGGCTGCCAACTTGGATTTCTGGGAAACATGGGACTCTGTAGGGACAAAAGGATATTCTGACATCATATGGGAAGCTGATTCCAAAGATGACGAAAGTGATTTCCAGAAGTTTCCCTTTTATAAGGCAATACAGAGAGAAGATGAAGACGAATTTTTAGAGTTTTGGGATGGATGTAATCTGCTTTTATCACAAAATATGAAGGAATGTATCCGATATTGGGAAGAGGAAATGAATGGTATTTGCGTACCTCCTATTATTTCAGTAGAAAGTTTTTTGGCGGATATTATAACTAGATTGGAACGTAGTTGCTGCAGGTATGTGGAGGAGAAGTTTGTTGCAGAGTTTATGGAGCATGGAAGTGAAATAAATTACCAAAAGGCACTTATACTTATTCAACGGCTTTTGGACAAGGGGCAGGAGTATTTTCCAGAATTGACGGGGGGCAGGCAGAAGAGTGGATCATTAAAGACTCTAGGGATAGTTTTGACTATATTAAGATAAGTGCATTGGTGTCTTTGCTGACAAACAAGAAACAAAGAAATATTATATTTGGATTTTAGGGTGGCGTAGTATGGGTACATTTGCAAGATATACGGGAAAAATGGATATACCAGAAGAAAAGCGGGAATGCTTTGGCAGGCAAATGATGAAAATTCTGAACTATGGTGGGATGATGCAGTTTGAAAAGGTTTTATTGTTTGGTCACGAACTGCTTCTTTTAAGCCCAGTGGAATTATCGAGTGAAGGTAAGGTGGATTTCTGGTATAATTATTTTGAGGAAAGTAGCTTGGAAAATGGAGGATTTTATGTGAATGATTCTATTTTCTATTCTAGTAAGATAGGAAACTGTGAGTTTTGTGACGTTATTCTTGCAGCATATGTGTATACTAAATGTATGATAAAAGTCCTGGGTTTGTAGAGTGCAATGGAGAAATAATTGATCCTCAATTTTATGTTGGATGGCTCAATCATATTCTCGGAACAACATTTTCCATGAAAAAGAGATATCATCTTTGGGAAGCGGCAGAACATATTGCTTCTTATAGATGTGATTACGATAAGCCGTTTTCGAGAGATAAATTAAGACAGATGCTCCCTGATAAATTACTTAAAGCTGCTGGAGGAACGGAACTATCAGATCTGTTATATATCATATATGGTACTAAGAGTTTAAAATTAGATAATATAGTGCCGGCATCCTATCCGGAGGATATATACCGGTGCAAAATGGCCTTATTGCATTTACAGGAGTGTTATGGAGATAAATTCTATGACCATCTTTTACGGTTTCTTCAATTGGACAGAAAGAGGAGAGAGAAAAGTAGGGACGAAAATTTAAAGGCACTTGCAGAATTATCGTTGTTCCTTCCGGCACGAGTATTTGTTTATCCTGCGGCAGAAATAAAACAGGAGTCATTTTGGAAATTGTGGGAAGAATGGAAAGACAAAGTATATTATGACGAGCAGATGAAACAGTACGCTTCTGGAAAGTTGCAGGAACAGCGGAGAAAATGGAAAGAACAGATAATTCCTGAGATAAAAACAGCTGAATTTCTTCGACAGGATAATTGGTTCACATTTTATCATACGCCGGAAAAGCTAAAAGGGAAAAGCAATTATTATCTGACGGATGATGACCGGCTTTTTTGGTGGGACGGTACGGATGAAGTTGTTATATCAGAGGAGATGAACATTTGGTTGGAAGAACTTGCTGACAGGCATCGTAAACTAATGGAACTACCGGATGCAGGTTGTGGGGATATATTTGACAGCAGTAATTTTATAGAGAGTTTCATAATTCTTCTGGAGAAAATATGCAGCTATTATAAGCGTATTTATCCGTTCAAAACAATGTTTTATGATTTTTATCAGAATTCAGAAAAGAAAGAGTACAGGGCTGCTATAGCACTGCTTAAAATGCTTTACGAAGAAAATAAAGAAGATGGGAAAATAATCGAATACGCAAGAGAAAACTGGGATATGGTCAGCAAAAACGTGACGCAGAATATAGCGCGTTTGCGGTTAAAAAGGTATCTGAGCGTTATGGCAAATACAAAAGTGAGAAAAAAGTATTTTGGGTTTTAAGAGAACTTGCTATAAAAAGCTGGATGGTTTCTAAATGAGATCATTCAGTTTTTTGCGTCTCCAGATACACTTATACCACAACAATACTAGAAGCAGGATATGATATGGCTGCAGTTTCAAGAACATTAGGATATACGCGGAAAGAATTTTACTTTGATGACCTGATAGAGTATATAGGCTCTTTGAACAAAAGGAGTATTTTTAAGAAAAGACCAAGGAAAGAAGATAAAGCAGAAATGATGTTTCTTGCCCAGACCTTATTGCATTTCCATCCCAGATAGTGGCGTTTTTGTTCGAGTGTGCTTTCAGCTTTACACCAAACGAGTATTTTCTGTTCATAAGAAATTGTTCGCCGGCATCCATTCCTATGCCGGGCAAATAATTGTAAAATCGGCAAAAAAACAAAAAATTGCCGAATTGATAAAGGCGGTGAGAAATTGGAATGGAAATTTGTTTTTGATAATTTTACAACAACCTCTTTTGCCTGCTAGTAGAAAAGAACGCGAGGACTTTCTATGAAAGAACTGGCAGAGGAAGTCGGTATTGTTCCTGCAACACTGGTTCTATATAAAAGTGATAAACATCAGATTAAATACTGCGTTGCGGTCAAGTTGACCGAAGTATTAAAAATTGATTGGAATCAGCTTTTAGATACGCTTCGTTTGTGGACTATCTTTGTTTATCACTTCTAAAGAGAATACGGAAAGAACTATCAAAGTCTCAAGTGGAAATGGCTAAAGTGATTCAGATGAGAAGAAAAAACTTTCCATATTTCTTACGCTGGAGGAAAACAGTCTCCTGATCAAGAGTTAAAATCACTTACGGAACAAGTTGCTAGGAGAAAACAAGGCCACGGACAGCGTGGACGCTTTTATGATAAAAGCCATGTGCGCCCCTGGTAAAGAAAGGCTGAACAATCACATATCCTTTGGGCTAAGATGAGCCACTTTGTCTATAAAAAGAGGAAACGTTTTTGGTGCCCATTTTTACATAGCTGTCTGCCTTGCCGACAGGCAGCCAAATTTATGGAAAAGGAGGGAACAAAACATGTCGAACCAAAGAAACTCTCAGAAGAATGGCCGCTTGATTGCACTGGCCAATCAGAAAGGTGGGGGCAAAACAACAACTGTTAGCTTAGGGAGCGGCCTTGCCCTGCAAGGGAAAAAGTGCTGCTGATTGACGCCAATCCCCAGGGCGATCTCACGACCTGCCTGGGTCGGCAGGATCAAGACAGTTTACCGATGACGCTTGTCACTCTCATGGAAAAGGTGATCCGCGACGAGTCTTTTTCTGTGGGCGGGGTATCCTATGCTATGAAGAAGGCATAGACCTTCTTCCGTCCAATATCGAGCTGTCTGCGATGGAAATAAGCCTTGTAAACGCCATGAGCCGGAGTTTACCATGCGAACCTATGTTGATGAAGTAAAAAACGGTATGATGTACGACAAACGCATGAGTAAATAGATTGTGAACAAATCCTTTTTTGGTATGATAGAAAAAAATGGGATTTTTCTATGAATGAATTATTAGAATGGATGGAATATATAGAGGATAGCCGTCAGCAGGCAAAGGCAAGGCATGAACTGAAAGATATTATTGGGATCGTACTCTTCGCTACACTTGCCAATGTGGACGACTGGGTGGAGATGGAATATTTCGCCCATTACTATTCAGGGGAGAAAAGATAGTGTTTTACAGTGCTGTTTAGTCTCATTTAATATCATTTTGTATGTCACGGGTGGACAGGATGATACTATAAGGATTAAGTGATACCAGATGAACGGGTGACCTGATTCGTACAATAGCAAATAGCTGTCTATTAGCCTGCATATTTATACCCTTACAGGAAAAAGGCGTCTTATACAGAGTATACTTGAAAGTATATTTGTACATCTGTTTAAAATGTGTAAAGGGGATGGAATCTTGCTCCGCAATCTTCTGTTGAATGAAAATCATCCGCTTCATAACTGGACACTGCATATTAGCGGCACATTCAAAGAACCGGAAAAAGCGAACATTGAAGATGTTTTCACAGCAAAGGGAACTACTCATATTCAGATATTACGGGAAGCTTTAAATTCCCAGGTTGCTTTTGGAAGGCCTAACGTATAGAGGGGCCTTGGTCTGAATCTGACAAGTAGCTCAGAGCTTTTGAGTGAAATGGCAATGCATGGTATCATCGAGCCTGTGAACGGTCATGGAAAAGGAAAGTATCACTTCCGGCATCAAGAGAACTGAGACGATAAAGAAGAAGGGGATAGAAGTGGGAAAGCTCTTTTTTACAAGCGATAATCATTTTGGCCATGAGAGGGTAATTCAATTCGATGGGCGTCCGTTTTCTTCCGTAGAAGAAATGGATACAGAGATGATTCGCAGATGGAATGCAAAAGTGGGTAAAGGGGATCTGGTTTATGTGCTTGGGGACATGATATGGAAAACGCGCAGTGACGAAGCACCAAACCTGATTAAAAGTCTGAATGGCCAGATTATCCTTATTAAAGGAAATCATGATCGTTTTTTGGATAATGCGAAAGCAAAAAATGCTCTGGCAGGGATTAAAGATTATGATGATATTCGTGTGACGTTGGAAGACGGTACGAAGAGAAGATGTATCCTCAGTCATTATTTTATACCTATGTATAATGGACATCGCTATCAGGCGATCCATTTGCATGGGCATTCACATTTTACAGACGAAGCGGACATAGAGGTCGATATTGCGGAGTGGTTCAATAAGCAAGGACTCCATACAGAGATATATAATGTGGGATGCATGTACTGGAATTATGAACCGGTTACGTTGGATGAGATTATTGCTCATGGGAAGACGGTGCGTCCTAATTATGGGATGCGGAGCGATAATATGGAAAAGAGGAGTGAATAGCAGAGATGTTTCTGGTGAGCAGAGTCAAAATGAGAAATTACTTTTTGGAAAACGCTGACTATGAGTATGGTAGAACAGTTTTTTTTCATTGAATATGCAGACAGTCCTTGTTTCCGGGGCATGGATATCTGGAAAGAGGAAAAATACCGAGAAATACAGGGGACTTATCCTGTGATTTCGCTTACATTTTCATCTATTAAAGAACGAAATTTTGAGGAGGCAAGGAAAAAGATCTGCGCTACGATCCAGATGCTGTACCAGAAATGCCAGTTTCTGCTGGAAGGAGATATCCTGAACGGGCAGGAAAAAGGGAAAGGTAACAAAGTGACACCGCAGAAAGCGTCCTAACAGCGGTAAATTGCTCCGCAGATAAAATTTATAGGATAAAAATAAAAGAGCATTTACAGGATAGTGCGTAAATACTCTTTTAATATTTTAATATTTGTCCCAATATTGACAAAAATGTCCCGTGCATGATAAACTAAGTATAGAAAACAAGGAGGAGAGTGCGTATCATGAAGAAAAAAAATGTGATAAATTTAATAAAATATTATGCAGAAAAGAATGATGCGGGCTTTAGAAATGAAGCTTATGAAATTGCTAAAGGATTTGATGCTTCTGGAGATTATCAGCTTTCAGAGTATATTATGTCTTTATTGTCCAATGTAAATACGTTTGTTCCACAACTGTCGGAGAATGATTCTCCATTTTTTGAAAAAATTGAGGGAAAGGAAGATATGCTGTTACTTCCAGATGTAATTACCGGCGATTTGTTGGGCGTAGTAAATGCAATTGAGCATCATATTGGAATTAATAAGTTTTTATTTCAGGGGGCACCAGGAACAGGGAAGACAGAGGCGGTTAAGCAACTTGCACGGATATTGAATAGAGAAATTTTTATGGTGGATTTTTCGGCAGTGATTGATAGTAAACTGGGACAGACACAAAAGAATTTATCTATGTTGTTCAAGGAAATAAATAGTTTCATTCAACCTAATAAGGTCATTGTTATGTTTGATGAAATCGATGCCTTGGCTTTAGATCGAACGAATCAGAATGATTTGCGGGAAATGGGGCGGGCAACCTCCGCGATGTTGAAAGGATTTGACCGGATGAATGAAAATGTAGTTTTAGTTGCTACAACTAATCTTTATAAATACTTTGATAAAGCGTTAATTAGAAGGTTTGATTCAGTCATTGATTTTGATAGATATACCCAAGAAGATCTTCTTTCGATTGCAGAGAAGATGTTAGATCAATATCTTGATAAATTAAAACTGGCAAATAGGGATATCCGCTTGTTCCGTAAAATAATGAAACTAATGCAACAGATACCGTATCCGGGGGAATTGAAAAATTTGATTAAAACATCTGTTGCATTTAGTAATCCGCGTGATGGTATGGATTATTTTAGAAAGCTTTACTCTGCAGTCTGTAATGAAAAACCAGGAGATTTGAAAAAACTTCAGAGTCAGAAATTTACAGTTAGAGAAATAGAAATACTGGTTGGAAGATCAAAAAGTAGTGTTGCAAGAGATTTGAAGGAAGGTGTAATGAATGAATAACATTTTACAATTAAAAGGAAGATTTGAGCAAAGACCTAATAGTTCCAGACCGGGATCACCGAAACTTCCAAAGGGAAAAAGTGTGTCTTCGTTACATCTTATTGAATTGTCTGAACAATTGAAAAGAATTTTGGAGTATTGGGAAACAAATACAGATATCAATGGTGCCTTGGTAAGCGTGCACTATACACATATTGTTGCAAAGAGCAACAGATTGAAAATTTTGTTGTCTGAGAATAGTAAATCTCCTACAGAATCTATTAAAGGTGCTAAGTTTATCTGGGAATCAGACGAAGATGGTAAAGAGATACAAAAGCATGTGTTTACTCATTAT
Source organism: Sellimonas intestinalis (assembly GCF_001280875.1). Taxonomy (GTDB): domain Bacteria; phylum Bacillota; class Clostridia; order Lachnospirales; family Lachnospiraceae; genus Sellimonas; species Sellimonas intestinalis. The sequence continues at coordinate 126,418 of NZ_LGAJ01000009.1, forward strand.
ATTTCACTTAAAGCGATTGAAAAAGCAATTGAAATATTGAGCGAAACAATATCTGTTATTGAAAAACACTTTAATGGAAATATTACTAGTGAGGATACAGAAAAAATAGCAGAAACACCCGCGGATAGATTTAGTGAATTTTCTAAATCCAATTTTTTAAATGCTGTGGTGGATGGATTTTATGTTGAAAGTTTTGATATCGATCGTGCCACAGAAGAGATAACAGAGGAGTCCATTATAACAATTTATCAGACCGGGATTGAGACGAAGAAATTATTGTCAAAGTTTGGCATCCATATTGTTGATGAACGTATTATTGATGGCACTACATTAAGACTTAATCCAGATGAAGCGAAACTGTTATACAATAATGCATCTTATCTGATTGCGATGAGTATCACTGATTTTTCACAGCTTACGAGAGATGAAGCGTTGGATGATAAGGAGGAGCTTAGTAATGAAGAAAATTTGATACCGCATCCGATCAACGAACCTGTAATAGGAGTTATTGATACACACTTTAATGAAAAAGTATATTTTCATGAGTGGGTAGAATATAAAAATTTGCTTGATCCCAATATTCCATTGACCGCAAAGGATTATGAACATGGAACAGAGGTAAGTTATATTATTGTAGATGGTCCACAAGGTAATCCAGCACTTGATGATGGGTGTGGTAGATTCCGAGTGCGCCACTTTGGTGTTGCAACACATAAGGGTTTCAGTTCGTTTACCGTGTTAAAAATGATACGCAATATTGTTGCCTTAAATAGGGATATTAAAGTGTGGAATTTATCATTGGGCTCCAAACTTGAAATCAAGCCTAATTTTATTTCCCCAGAAGCGGCAGAACTAGACCGTATACAAAGTGAGTATGATGTTATTTTTGTTGTTGCGGGAACAAATAGATCAGATGGTGAAACAAAAAAAGATATGAGAATTGGATCGCCAGCAGATTCGCTTAATTCTCTGGTAGTTAATGCTGTAGATTTTAGAGGAAAATCGGCATCTTATACCAGAGTTGGTCCTGTATTATCGTTTTTTCATAAGCCTGATATCAGTTATTATGGCGGAGACGGTTCCAGTTATATTGATAAAATGGTTGTATGTCGTGATGAACTGGGTGCGGCATATGTAAACGGAACTTCATTTGCGGCCCCGTGGATTTCAAGAAAATTGGCATATTTAATTCACATTATGGGATTGAGTAGAGAAGTTGCGAAAGCGTTATTGATTGATACTGCAGCGGGATGGAATAGGAAAGATGATGTTTCACATAGTATTGGCTATGGTATTGTTCCAAGACATATTAATGAAATTTTAAAATCATCGAATGATGAGATACGTTTTATTTTGACAGGCGCATCAGAGGAATATGAGACATATACATATAATCTGCCAGTACCGGTTGTAGATAATGCACATCCATTTTATGCAAGAGCAACGTTAGTTTATTTTCCGCAGTGTGATCGTAATCAGGGTGTCGATTATACAAGTACTGAAATGGATATACATTTTGGGAGAGTTATTGTTGAAAAGGGGAAAGCTAAAATAAAACCAATAGATAATAACCAGCAATCGGAAGACAAGTTGATTACCATTTATGAAGAAGATGCAAGAAAAATGTATCGGAAATGGGATAATATTAAGCATATTAGTGAAGAGATTAAGGAAAGAAGAAGACCAAGGAAAGCATATGCTTCTGGTCTTTGGGGGCTAAAGATAAATACCAAAGAACGTTTACAGAGAAGAAAAGAACCACTTCAATTTGGAGTAGTTGTAACATTGAAGGAAATGAATGGTGTAAATCGTATTGACGATTTTATCAAGATGTGTATGGCACGTGGCTGGCTGGTTAATAAGTTGGATATTGAGAATCAGTTGGATGTATATGCAAAGGCAGATGAAGATATTGTATTCGAGTAATAATGTTGAAAAATGCATATAGGAATAGAAATCATCGTTTATTTGATAAGAAAAGGTATTTTAAAAGTGTTTTCACCTTGTGTGATATATTTGGATTATTTTGGAATAAAAATTTTAATGAGGTAGTACATGAGAAAAATAGTATATTTTGATGAAAATTCTGCCACAGACTATTTAACTATTCTTAATGGTGGCACGTTATTGATTTCTGATTCAGAAGAAGAAAAGGTTGGAAACAATACCGAAATTAAAGCTGGTGCAAGATTAAAAGTTCTGTTTAATTCTTTGTTTGTTAGCGGAAGTGCAAACTTAGACTCTAATATAGGAGCTTACACATCAGGAGAAAATTTCATAAAGACAACGATTTCAAATACGACACTCTCAGATTTTATAGAGATTGTAAGAGAGTCGGACAGTGACATTAAATGTATGAAAGGGTATAGTATACATATTATGCCTAACTCTATTGCATATTTTCAGACAATTACTCCTTATTTAGCAATGACAGAGGGACGGATTTGTGTTGATGGTGATTTTGCAATCAATATGAATAAAATGTATGATACATTGCGTTTGGGCAAGGGATATTATGAACTGTTGGCAATAAAGGAAACGGAAAAAGTAATATTCCGTTTTAATAATGAAGCATTTAAGAACAACTATGGGATTTCTGATTTATTACAGATGAATTTGAACTTTTATGGTGTCGAAGTGGGAAAGGGAAAAGAAGATCAGTTTGATTTTTCAAAGATGTTTTCTGATGAAGGAAAGATTATAACCGATTTTGAGCAGGTTGTGGTAGATAGCAATGAAGATAAATTGTTTCCCATTTACGATATTATATTGGCAGGGGTTGAATAGATGGCAAGACTTGTATTATATTATGGACCTCGTAATGAATTCTTGAAAATTATTCCAGAAAGATATTATCCTTTGGAAACTTTGATTAGGGTCTGTGATTCGGCAAATATATTTAGAAAAATAGATTTTGATTATGTGGTAGGGTATTCGATGTCATATTCGAGCATCACTGAGGGAGGTATTCAGAACTTCTGTACTATTTTGGATCGGGTGGATGAAGCTTTGGAGATTGTATATTTGCAGAATCCACCAGAATGTATCAAGAATGAAATTATTCGGTCTTATAACAAAGAGGATGTAGAGATAAAACAATACAAATATAGGTCGATAGGAAAGAAACAATTAGAGAATATTAATATTCATTTTGACGAGGAGATAGTAGGACAACCAAAAGTAAAAAAACAATTATTAGCCTCGTTGTACCAATTATATCGTAAGAAGAATAAGAATGCACCAATCATTTTTATGTTCTACGGGCCTTCGGGTGTTGGAAAGACAGAGACAGCTAAATATTTGAGTATGCTTCTTGGTGGAGAATTGTTTAGGCAGCAATTATCTATGTACCAGACGCAAGGTTTTTTTGATTATTTATATGGTGCTGATCATAACAGAGGAAGTTTTGCAAAGGACTTATTAGAACGAAAAAGTAATGTGGTTTTATTGGATGAGTTCGATAAAGCAAATCCAGGTATATGGAGTGCATTTTATCAAATGTTCGACGAAGGTCATTATATGGATAAAAATTATGATGTTGATTTGAGTAATGTAATTTTTATATGTACATCTAACGAGCCTTCACCAGAAACAATACGCAAAAAAATAGGAGATCCACTGTATTATAGAGTGAATAGGTATATTGAGTTTCAACTTTTGGATCTCATTGCAAAAAAGAAAATGGTGTCCAAGATTGTTCATGAAGAGTATTCGAGTCTGACAAGAGAAGAAAAGGAAAAAATGAACGAAAAAGACTTAGAAAATAAATATCTTGTTGGAGTAGATGTTTTTCAAAATTATAGACATGCTCGAAACTTGATAAAAAATGATATTAATCAGGCGTTAGTGGAAGATTTTTTGAGATAAATCACCGGATATTGCAAGAGCATTTTATCGTATAGGACATGTTAAAAGTTAGAGATGTGGCATTTAGTAAACTAGGATACCTGCAAAAATCTTAGAGCGGGCACTCTGGAGTATATTGTTCACGGAGAAGCTATATGGGGAGTTGGATATTGAAAAGAATGCGATATGGAGTCTGATGCTGGGAAACGGCTATTTGAAAGTGAGTGACAGCCGGACGGTAGAAACAAGTGATGGATGGGATCATGTCTATGGGGTAAGTGTCACAAATCTTGAAGTGCTTATTATGCTGAAAAAGATGGTCCGCAGTTGGTTTACATCATCATCGTCAAAGATTTTGACACGGGGAAAAAGCCTTCTGAGGCTAAGGAGCCGGAACGGTTTTATCATGGATTCGTATTAGGGCTGATTGTAGATCTCGAAGACCGTTATCAGATCACATCAAACCTCGAAAGCGGATTTGGAAGATATGATGTGGTGGTAGAGTCGAAAGAGAAAGCAGATCCGGCGATCATTATGGAATTCAAAATTCAGGATCAGGATGAGAAGGACTTGCCGCAGACAGTCGAAGTAGCATTAAGCCAGATTGAAACGAAGAACTATGCGTCCGTTCTGACTGGAAAAGGGATGCAGCCGGAGGGGAACAGAAAATATGTCTTTGCTTTCCGGGGGAAGGAGAATAAAAACCAGAGAAATGAAAGAATATAATCGACTGTTATTCCATGCAGGAAAAAACTGATAGGAAATGCATGATCTGTTGAGAGTTGAGGCTTTTTGTCTGCTGGTATGCTTGGCCTGAGCAGGGAAATTGCGGAAAGAGCTTTTGATGAGAAGGATAGAACACTTGAACAGTGAGGTGTAGTTTATGTATAACCTGAGTATGGATATAGTAGAAAGGAGATATCAGAAGGGATACCAAGAGGGATTTCGAATAGGTGTTGTTTTCTCTCTCAGAAATCTTATGAAAAATATGACATTGACGAAAGAACAGGCAATGGAAGCACTCGGTATTCCAGAATCGGAGAGAGAAGGATATGCAAAAGAATTGATTATGGAGTAGCGCCTGCTAGGTGGAAAGAATAGAGGGAAAGAACGGAACCTTTGGAAATTGACAATATAATACTGATTTAAACACTTGAAAACAGCCAGCACTAAATGTGCGGTGGTTTTTTGAAGTAAGTTAGGACATTTGAAAATGCGTAAGACGAGAAAATGTTAATATGGACTGAATGCTCTTATTGTTCTTGGAAGGATAGTACACTCTAATTATAAAATTTCCTGGTAGTCATGAAAAAGTGACTTTATTATGCGACCTGATCTTGTCATTCGACAAGATTTGGAAAAAGCTTTCAATGAAAAGAAGATAAAGCTCTATTTTGTAGACTTAAAATTTCAAAAGAGATAGATTTATGCAATAAAATAACTAAAATGTTTATAAAAACAAAGGACATAGAGATGAAAAATTTAAATTTGGTATACGCTTTGAAAGACAACATAATAGTTCATATATCCGAAGTGGAAAGTGGACTGCGGTGTGGATGTAAATGTCCGGCGTGTATCGAAACTTTAATAGCAAGAAAAGGCAATAAAGTATTACATCATTTTGCACATAAAAGCACGATCGAGTGTGAGTTCGGGTATCAAACATCTTTGCATTTGGCTGCGAAAAGAGTAATTTCTGAAACTGGTATCATACAAGTACCAGCATTATATTTGACGTTTCCAGAAACAGGGAGAAAAGAATTAATAGAACAAGAAAAAGTATTAAAAGTTTCGGAAGTTATTTTGGAAAAAAGATCGATAATATAATACCGGATATTTTGTTATTAACGGATATAGGAAAAGTAATAGTAGAGATTTTTGTTACTCATGAAATAGATTTAGAAAAGAAGAAAAAGATTGAAGTTTTGGGAGTACCGACAATAGAGATTGATTTAAGTAAAATTGATAGAAATATTTCTGAGCTAGATTTGCAAGACGTGTTGATTAATAAAAATGAGTATAAATCATGGGTATATAACGATAAACGAGAAGAAATTTATAAAAGGTTTTTAGAGGCCTCTGAAGCAAAGAAGATTATATCTAGAAATTTTGCGTTGCATGTTGATAATTGCCCTATCGGTAAGAGGGTATGGAAGCAAAAATCATATGCAAATTTTTTAGATGATTGTCAGTATTGTGATTATTTTATTTGTTATAAAAGTGTACAGGAAAATGATGTGGATCAGGAAAGAAAAATATTATGTTCTGGAAAAAGACTTATCGCACATGTAGCAGATTTTGAGGTGCCGTTCGAAAAAAGGCTAGGGGATTTTTAATGAAAAAAGAGAAGAGGAATTTTATGAATTAGTAGGTCAAGGGATTTGTCCGCAATGTGGTAGTTATTTGGTTATAAGAAATGGTAAATATGGGGAATTTTTTGAGTGCAGTAATTTTCCGCATTGTAGATTTACGTTTAATTATGATGAAAACAATTAGTGCTTAAGGGACCAGCTACGAAATCGATAAGAAAGGTAACTTTAATGAAGAACTCTTAGGGCGTTTTTATATTCTGTCGTTATTGATATACAGCTCTTTTGATTAGGGGTGAATTTCACCTCGTTAGGTATTCTCTTCTGGATGACTTTGAAAAGTTTTCCGATATAGCGCCCCTGGTATTGTATTGAGTCTGGCTTTTCTAGAGCAAGTTTTAAAACAGATAGGGGATGTGGACCCAGTTAATATTAATTTTTGTGTTTATTTTGAGACAACCTCGGAAGATCTGGGGCTCCTTTTTGAAATTTTGAATTACAAATCCTCTGCCTTCGGCAATTAAGTTAATATATCGAAAAGAATCAAAGGGAAAAGGCAAAGAAATTTGTTTGAGAGAAGAAAATGCCAATGTAAAGTGTTGATTTTCCCTGTGGATATCTTTATGATTTATAATGTAGTGGTAAAATGTCTTTTTTGAAAAGTGGAAAGGAGGATTTTAACAAAAAGTTTTGTTAAAAATAGAAATGATATTGATTGAACCTATAAATGCAATAACCTCATGGGAGAACTATGAATATCAAGGGCATATAGCTTTGTATATTGCTTTAAGAAATATATATGATTTATTACAGTATGGGAAAAGTATTTCGGGTTATGATTTACAAATTGAGGGGGAAGAAGATTTTTCTATAAGAAAAAATGCTAAATATATTTCCTTACATCAAGTTAAGGCGGGTGCGGTAAATTTAAAGAAAAATGATAAATTTTCATTTATAATAGGTATTCTTCAGCATAAAGCAGAATACGGATATTTTCATGTGTCAAAAAGTAAGAAAATCCCATTAGATTTCGTTTCAACAACATTGACATATATTAATGAATTGCAGGAAGAGTTGAGTAAAAAGATTATTTTAAAAAAGGATATTCCGACTACGGATAAAGAAGACGATTATATCGTTTTGGATAAAGTGTCAGGAAATCATAAAAAGGCAGATGTTTATAGCATAATAAAGTTTGTGTCTAAAAATTCAAATGATATAAAAAAAATAGAATCCGCAGTTACTGAGATTGATAATGCTTTAGAAACATATAAAGCTATTATAGAGAATAAGGTAGAAACGTTTAAAAAGGATAATCCACTTTTGTCTGAGGATGAAGCATATTTGTGTGAATATAAAGAAAAATATGATAATACAAAAGAGATTCGGGCAAAAGCATATAATATCATAAGTGAAATATTAAAAATACAATGCCCTCACTATACATTTGTTGATGTTGACTATACAGCGTTAGTATATGACAATTTATTTCTTTGTATGAAAGAGAAAATTACGGATTTTTATATTGAGAAAAATCGGAGTGGGAAATGTATATTTACGTTTGATGAGATACTAAGACAGATAGAGATAGATTATCATGAAAAAATAGATACGGTTGCATACCAATATTTTCAGGTGTTGAGGAGCATTCGGGATGCTTATGCTGAGTATCCAAGTGAGCCATGGAATAATTGTGCTGAAAGTAATTGCAGAGATTGTGCGGATTCTGATGTTTGCAATTTATTTAAGCAGGTTAGCATTTTGAACGGTAAATCAGAAACTGATAAAAACCGGATAATACATAATTTGATATTAAAAACCCCGCAAGTAGGAAAAAACAATAATTTGCCGCAAGACAGCTTAGTTTCTCATTTGTTTCTAAATCTTTTGGACGAAATTGAAACGTTAGGGCTTGTCAGAAACGATGCATATGAAACAATAAAAGATGGAAATAGGACATACAGGTTAACATTAGATAGTAGTTATGATATAGATGAATTTCAGAAAAATCTGAGAGAAGAATTAGAAAAAGAGACAGACAGGTCATTGTTATATGAATGTGATGTTTTGATTACAGACCGTTTGTGTGAGGAAAACCTATTCTTTAATGGGGGAGATGTAAATGTGTTAACAGGAAACGAATTGAGTGAGATAAGTGGGATAACCTCTTCTACAGTCGAAAAGATGAAAAAGGACTGTAATCGGCCTAAAATTATCAGACTTATAGATAGAAAGACAGCATTAGGAGAATTGAAGTAATGAAAGATATAATGATTGAGCTATTTGGAGAATACAATTTTATAAAAACGTGGGAAGAAAATAACAAGATTTTTTTTGTTAATGCAGACAAAAGTATTGTAAGCTATTTTATCTTAAATTCTATTGATTGTACTAATATCTCAGATGATGAAGAGGTGATAAGAGAAGAATTAAGTGAATTGGAAAAGGGATATATTGGTGGCGGGAATGAAAAAGGGGGAATTAAGTATTCCATAATTAGTTCCTTTGAAAATAAGCAGGAGGTGTCGCAAATTGACAAAAATACATCAGCAATATACCTTGTCAAGTTTTCGGAAATGAATATGCTATCTAAATATAGAAATTTGATTTATTCGATTGAAGAATCTCCGGATTATTTTAAAAGATATATTCTGCCATATACAGAAAAACAAGTTGACGGATTGAAAAAAGTCTTAGCCAATTATGGTGATAAAAGTATTGTTGAGATTCTTTCTCAGTTGGCAGATGAAGAGGAGAATTATTATTCTCTTATGAATGGAACAAATAATAATAGTGTCTATGAGCTTGTGATCAGGCTGTTTTCAAAGATACCTTTTTTACAATACCAATTTAAAGCAACATCCGATGATATTTCATTGGAAAAAATAGTCAAAGATTCTTTGAGCAATGATTTAGTAGAGTTTGATGAAGCGATTAAAGAAAATAGGATTGCATTGGAAGAATTAATTTCCTTAGAAAAAGATGATATTACTGAAAAAGAGATTGATAAAATTATAAATGAATTCATAGAAGGGGTGGAGTGATGCAATATAAAATTGTTAATTTGCGTGTAAAGAATTTTAAGTGTTTTGATAATGCAAAATTCTATGAATTCTGTATTGATTATGAAAAGAATCCTATTATTTTATCTGGACCAAATGGTTTTGGAAAAACTACTTTTTTTGATGCAATTGAATTGATTTTTTCAAAAAATATTACACGTCTAGATAAAGCGATTGAGAATAAAAAAACGAATCTAGGAAAACATATATTGCTTAATAAGGCAGATGTGGACGGATATGTTGTATTAACTTTAAAAAGAGAAGAAGATGAATTTCTTACACTGTTTGCAAAAATATTAAATAATACACATAAATTAGAGATTGAAAATTCAATATGTTATGGAAAAATTAAGGAATTTATTTCTACAGAAGAATTGGATCGGTTTCTTCATAATTACGATAATTGGAATGATACTGTAGATAATAAAACATCAATAAAATATAGAGCAGAAAATTTTAATGTATACTATTATGTTTCACAGGCGGAATCTGTGCATTTTTTAAAAAGATCTATTACTGATAGAAAAAATGCAATGAATGTTTTATTAAAAACAGATTTTATAGATGGAAGAAAAAATGCTATAACAAATCTTATTGGAAGCAAAATTGGAACAAGCGGGCATTTGATTAATGATGAGATTATAAATCTGGAAACACAATTAAAAAATAAAGCAATAAAGCTAAAAGCTTTATCAAATAATAATGTGCAATACGGGATAGAAAAGCCGCAGTATGTGGATTTAGGCCTTTATAAAAAAGATCCAAATTTATATTTTTGGGATAGAGAGAATATTGCGGAGGAAGATGTTTCTGAGATTAAAAGAGGATTACAGGTATTAGATAGTATAGTCTCTTTTTGGGAGAATGAAAGCGATTACAGAAATTATGGATGGAATAAAGATATCTCGAAAATACTTAAGGGAAATTCGATAGAAGACTATGTAGATAATCGAGAATATATAATTGACAATCTTATTTCAAGACAAAAAGCAGAGCAGCAACTGGAAAAGTGGGATTTTATGATTCAGATATATAATAGCACTCTTCTTTTTAGACAGGAGATTCCAGATGCTGCTAATTACAAAGATGAAGATGTTGTTGCGTTAAAGAAATTAATTCCAGAATTAAAGGAATATGATTTCTCATTACTTAAGAATATATCCAGTGAAATAGTTAGTTTAAAAAATGCATTTTCTACCAATCAAAAAATAATAGATAAGTTATCAAGTGCTCGAAATGCATTGAAAAATGCAAAAAATGAGTATGATAAGCAGGGAACCTCATGCCCATTTTGTAATACAGAATTTGCAAATGTAACTTTGTTAAATAATGGTTTTGAGGAAGTAGATAAATTATTGAGAAATGAAAGTGGAAGTACAGGGGAAAGGCTTGCATTAAAAAGCAGTGAACTGGAGAGTGAGGTTGAACGTGTAAAAAAGATGATCCATCCATACATAGATGGATTAGACGAAAATACTATTAATCTAATAGTTCAAAGAAAAACAACATTAAAAAGTTTTATCAGTGATTCTGGGAGGACAACAAATGTTGAGAAAGTCGCAAAACACTTGGCTGATACAGATTATGTACCGCAAACAGACAAGGACAAAACAGTAGTAGATATACAAAGAATCTTATCCGGACTGATTAAAGATATACGGAATCCGGAATTTGAAAGCTTATATGATAAATACAAATATGATGACGTAGAAAAAGTTTTTGGTAAAGATATTGCTGATATGAAGAAGTTGTTATCGATAGAAAAATTAAAAGGGAAATACCAATATCTTGAAAGAGTTGTTAGGGAAAAGGAAGATACTGAAATACATACAATTAGAAAAGAAATGAAAGAATTGATTATCAGGAAAGAAAAGGTAACAAAAATTCGTCAACAGCTACATAAATTAGGTAAAGTGTATGATAAAGCGGTGGAAGAATATAAAAATTTTACTTTAAAGCAATTAAGAGTACCGTTATTGATATATACAGGTAAAATACTTCAAGATTATCAAAATGGTCTGGGGGTATTTGTAAGTAAGGATGAAATGAGATTTGTCTCAAATGGAGATGCTAAACATGATATATTAAACACCTTTAGTTCGGGTCAACTTTCTGGTTTTGTTTTAGCTTTTCTTTTTGCTATGAACAAACAATACATAAAAGTTTCTTCAGATGACATTGGATTTATCCTTATTGATGATCCAGTGCAGACTATGGATGATATAAATATTTCTTCTTTAATAGAAGTGCTTAGAAACGATTTTGCAGATAAACAAATAATATTGTCAACACATGAAATGGATAAAGAGAATTATATTTTGTACAAATTTTATAAATATAATCAAGTGGGACAATCTTTTAATGTAAAGGAAGAAATATATAGGTAGATGATTTTGAAAGCATTGTTATATGCTGAATTTGTCGGGCAATGTCTGGAAAATTGGAAATGGAGAGGGAAGAAAGGAATCCCTTAAAAGCTACTCGCAAACGGACAATAAGCTGACCCGATATATAAACTGGATGGTTTCTAAATGAGATCATTCAGTTTTTTTGTCTGGGATTTTCTCAACTAAATAAAAAAGACATTAATATCTATCATATTTATAGTGAAGGCCAAAGAAGAAAAGGAGGTTGATATTATGGAGAAAAATAAAAAGATAGCTTTTTTTGAAAGAGGCTCATGGTACGATCGCACGAAGTCTTATGATGAGAATTTTATGGTGAAGTATGGGAAGAAAGGAGGATTTAAAACGGCAGAAGAAGCAGAAGCAAGTTATTATAAGTATTTATCTGCTTTTGAGACTCAGAAAAAGGAACTGCAGAAACGAAAGGATAGCAGCATTTATTTGAAAGAATACCTTCAGGTTTGGTTAAATCAGCAGAAGGATTTCGCTTCTTCGACGGTCCAGGTATATCAATATGTTTTAGATTGTGTTATTCCCATGATGCCCGATATTAAAGTGTGTGCAGTGACTGAAAACTATATCAATACGCTTATTCGTAAAATTTCGGAGCAAAAGTTATCCTATGGATTAAAGCTGTATGAGCTGTTTGGCATGGCTCTTTCAAGCGCGTTTTCAGATGGAATACTGGACTTTGATCCGATGAAAAATGTACAACGGCCCCGGCGGGAGAAACACATGATTTTCCTGTACTCAGATACGGAGAAAACGACTTTTCTGCAATATGCAAAAAGATGTGACTGGTATTTAGAAATATTACTGGGTATGTTCTGCGGGCTGAAACGCGGAGAAATATATGGCTTGAAATTCGGGGATTTTGATATTGAGAAAAAGCAGGTTAAGATCCAGAGGGAAATTGTTGCGAAAAAAACGGAAGGTAAAAATGGGAAGATGACAAACAAACCGGTAGAGAAAGATATCCGTGGCAGCAGTTCTGAACGAACACTTACACTCCATGATACGATCATCAAAGAAGTACTTGTGAGAAAGAAGCAAAGTGAAAACGCAAAATTTCTACGGAGGCAGGACTACCGTGATCATGATTTGATTACTTGTCAGAAAAATGGTGAGTACAGAGCGCTGGCATCTTTTAACAAATTTCTTAAAGGACTATGCAGACAGGCTGGTGTCCCGGAGGTGTCGCCACAGGATTTAAGAGATATGTATGCGGAGATGATGCTCCGGACAAATAGGGTTTCCTTTTTGGTATTAAAGGGGTTAATGGGTTATGCAACGATTGAGGATGTATATGAAAGATATTCTGAGCTGACAGAACTGGAATTTTCCCATAACCAGTATATAAATAAAGAATTTCCTGCAGGATAAAGTGCGAGATGAATTATATAATCTTAGATTGGACAGTAAGTGATATCTGTAGGAGGAAAGAGAAATTTTGCTTTTTTGTTTTTTTAACCCTATGGGATAAGGAAATCAGCAGGCAGATAGGCAGATTTGATAGTGTTGAACAGGCAGAAGACGCGAAAGCGGCTGCGATAGAAGAACTGCAGCAGAAAAATTTTGCAGTTTATGGGGATACTAGTGTAAAGGAATTTTATCGTTATTGGCTCGAAGAAGTAAAAAAACCAGATCTGGCATATCAATCGTATTATGCCTACCGCAATTGCGTCTGCCGCTACATTATTCCTCAATACGGAAGACTGAAGATGGAGAATCTGATGAAAGTGCATATTCTGAATATGTATCAAAAGGTATACAAGTATTCACCAGCTGTTGCAAAGAACCTAAAAACAGTTTTGTCAACGTCCATAAAATATGCAGAGAGAAATGGTTATATAGGATATGATTTAATCACAGGACTAAAATGGAAGAAAGCAATTCCAAGGGCATTAAATATCCAGAATAAGAAAGCGTTGACGATAGAGGAATTGAAAGAATTTGTGGCAGCGGCAAAAGAAAGTGACATTTATCTTCCGGTTTTGTTCGCTGCATTAATGGGATTAAGACGAAATGAAATTATTGGTCTTAAGTATAGTGATGTAGATTTTGTGAAAAGACAAATTACAATCCGGCGTCAGTTAGGCGTTGACAGTAAGAGGAGCAAGGGAGATTTGCCTGCCAAGGAATATACCAAACAGGAAGTAAATTTGAAAACGCCTGCAAGTTTTCGACGTCTGGAACTACCGGATATTGTTTTCGAGACAATTTTAGAAGAGCGGACAAAATATGAAAAGCAAAGGAGCAGAAAAAGAAAATATTTTCAGGATTCAGATTATATATGCTGCTCTTCCTATGGAAGACCGAGGTCGGGAGGATATCTCTGGAAAAAACTGGACAAGTTTTTGCAAGAAAAAAATCTGGAACGTATTACATGGAGAAATCTGCGGACAACGTATACTACAGTAATTCTGAAAGCAGGTTATAGCTTGGCGGCCGTTTCCAGAACACTGGGACATACGAATAAAGAATTTACCGCAGATACTTATGTAGTGCTTCCACATATTACAGAAGGGTATGTTCTGAATGTAGACGAATGGATTAAGTGAAAGGAGAAGACGTTGATTCCCTTCTTCTTTCACATACAGAGAATTTTAATAAAATTTCCTAATGGGATTGACGCATATGACAAGATAGGATAGAATGAAAAAAGAACATTTGTTTGGAATAAAAACTATTGACTATGCATAATATCAGAATATTTATGCTGTTAGAATATTTGGGCGGAATTCGTGTAAACGCATATGAGAGGCATACAATAATGGTATTACACGAATCGTACAGGAGAAGCGGATATGAGTGAAGAAAGAAAGTTTAAATTAGTATCTTCCTATAAGCCGACAGGTGATCAGCCTCAGGCAATTGAATCACTGGTGAAAGGGTTTAAGGAAGGGAATCAGTGCCAGACACTGCTTGGCGTTACTGGATCGGGCAAGACATTTACCATGGCGAATGTCATCCAGCAATTACAAAAGCCAACGCTTATCATAGCACATAACAAGACACTGGCAGCCCAGTTGTACGGAGAATTTAAAGAATTCTTCCCGGATAATTCTGTAGAATATTTCGTCTCCTATTACGACTACTACCAGCCGGAGGCTTACGTTCCATCATCGGACACCTATATTGCCAAGGACTCGGCGATTAACGATGAGATTGATAAATTGCGCCACTCAGCCACAGCGGCACTGTCCGAAAGAAAAGACGTCATTATCGTGGCGAGTGTGTCCTGCATCTACGGACTCGGCAGCCCGATTGACTATCAGAACATGGTGATTTCCCTGCGGCCTGGTATGATAAAGGACCGGGATGAAGTCATTGGGAAGTTGATCGACATTCAGTACGACAGAAATGACATTGACTTTAAGAGAGGCACGTTCCGGGTTCATGGAGATGTACTGGAAGTATTTCCGGCCGGTTCTGGAGAGAATATAATCCGGGTAGAGTTTTTCGGTGATGAGATTGACCGGATTACGGAAGTGGACTCTCTGACAGGAGAGATTAAAAATGAGCTGAATCATATTGCGATTTTCCCAGCGTCCCACTATGTCGTATCCAAAGAGAATATGGAGCGGGCAATCGGACAGATTGAGGAGGAGCTGGAGCATCAGATTCGTTTCTTTAAAGGTGAGGACAAGCTTCTGGAGGCGCAGAGGATTTCAGAGAGGACGAATTTTGATATTGAGATGCTTCGGGAGACGGGCTTTTGTTCCGGGATTGAGAATTATTCCCGTCATCTGACAGGGCTTGCAGAGGGCGAGCCGCCGCACACGCTTCTGGATTATTTTTCGGATGATTTTCTGATGATTATTGACGAGTCCCACAAGACGATTCCACAGATCGGTGGGATGTACCATGGAGACCAGTCCAGAAAAACCACTCTGGTGGACTATGGGTTCCGTCTTCCGTCGGCAAAGGACAATCGGCCGCTCAATTTTGAAGAGTTTGAGAGCAAGATCAGCCAGGTGATGTTTGTATCGGCGACGCCGGGGGCCTATGAGGAGGAACATGAGCTTCTGCGGGCGGAGCAGGTAATCCGTCCGACCGGTCTTCTTGATCCTGAGGTGGAAGTGCGTCCTGTAGAGGGACAGATTGATGATCTGATTGGAGAAGTCAATAAGGAAGTAGCTAAGAAGAACAAGATCCTCATTACAACGCTTACTAAAAGGATGGCAGAGGATCTGACAGATTATATGAAAGAATTGGGAATCCGTGTGAGATATCTTCATTCGGATATTGATACCCTGGAACGAACAGAGATTATCCGGGATATGCGTCTGGACGTCTTTGACGTACTGGTGGGAATCAATCTTTTGAGGGAGGGCCTGGACATTCCGGAGATTACACTTGTCGCAATTCTGGATGCGGATAAAGAGGGATTCCTGCGTTCTGAGACATCATTGATTCAGACGATCGGGCGTGCCGCAAGAAATGCAGATGGACGTGTCATTATGTATGCGGACACGATAACAGACTCTATGCGGGCAGCTATTGATGAGACAAGGAGAAGGCGGGAGCTTCAGATGCGCTACAATGAGGAGCATGGCATTACCCCGCAGACGATTCGAAAAGCGGTGCGGGACCTGATCAGTATTTCCAAGAAAGTTGCAAAGCAGGAAGAAGTGCTGGAGAAGGATCCGGAGTCTATGAGTCGGGAAGAGCTGGAGAAGCTGATCAAAGATCTGCAGCGACAGATGAAAAAAGCGGCGGCGGATTTGGATTTTGAGACGGCTGCCAAGCTGCGAGACAATATGATTGAATTAAAAAAGCATTTGCAGGAAATTGAAGAATAAAAGAAGGGAAACAACAATGGACAACAGACAATATATCCGCATCCGCGGAGCAAATGAGCATAATCTGAAAAACATCAGCCTGGATATTCCAAGGAATGAACTGGTTGTACTGACGGGCCTGAGTGGTTCCGGGAAATCCTCTTTGGCGTTTGACACGATTTATGCAGAGGGGCAGAGACGTTACATGGAATCACTGTCCTCCTACGCAAGACAGTTTCTGGGACAGATGGAAAAGCCGAATGTAGAGAGTATTGAGGGACTTTCCCCGGCAATTTCCATTGATCAGAAATCTACGAACCGGAACCCACGTTCTACTGTAGGAACGGTAACAGAGATCTATGATTATTTTCGTCTCCTGTATGCGAGAATCGGGATTCCACACTGCCCAAACTGCGGTAAGGAGATCAAAAAGCAAACGGTGGATCAGATGACAGATCAGATTATGGAACTGCCGGAGCGGACAAAAATCCAGCTTCTGGCGCCGGTCGTGAGAGGACGGAAAGGAACCCATGCCAAGCTTTTGGAGAAGGCGAAGAAGAGCGGGTATGTCCGGGTGAGGATCGATGGAAACATGTACGAGCTGACAGAGGAGATCCGCCTGGAAAAGAATATCAAGCATAATATTGAGATTGTGGTGGACCGGCTTGTGGTAAAACCGGGGATTGAAAAGCGTCTGACCGACTCCATCGAGACGACTCTGAATCTGGCGGAGGGATTGATGACTGTGGACGTGATTGACGGAGAACCGATCAATTTCAGCCAGAGCTTTTCCTGTCCGGACTGTGGGATCAGTATTGATGAGATAGAGCCGAGAAGTTTTTCGTTTAACAATCCGTTTGGCGCCTGCCCGGAATGTTTTGGACTAGGATATAAGATGGAGTTTGACGAGGATCTGATGATCCCGGATAAATCTCTGAGTATCAATCAGGGAGCGATCGCGGCGCTTGGATGGCAGTCCTGTATGGATCCATCCAGTTTTACAAATGCCATTTTGCGCGCTCTTTGCGAGGAATACAAGTTTGATCTGGATACTCCGTTTGAAGAGTATCCGAAAAAGATCCATGACGTTCTGATCTATGGAACGAATGGAAAGGAAATCAAGGTATATTACAAAGGACAGCGGGGCGAGGGCGTCTACGACGTGGCCTTTGAAGGGCTGATCAAAAATGTAGAGCGGCGTTACCGGGAAACCGGGTCCGACGCGATGAAGGCAGAGTACGAAACTTTCATGCGAATTACACCGTGTCATGCCTGCAAAGGGCAGCGCCTGAAAAGGGAAGCGCTGGCTGTGACTATCGGCGGCAAAAATATTTATGAAGTAACAGCTATGTCTATTGAAAATCTTCAGGAATTTTTAAATGGGCTGGAACTGACCGAGGTACAGAAGATGATCGGAGGACAGATTCTAAAGGAAATCCGTTCCCGCATCGGGTTTTTAATCGATGTTGGTCTCGAGTACCTGACTCTTTCACGGGCGGCAGGCAGCCTGTCCGGCGGGGAAGCACAGAGAATTCGTCTGGCGACTCAGATCGGTTCCGGTCTGGTTGGTGTAGCCTATATTCTGGATGAACCGAGCATTGGACTGCACCAGAGGGACAATGACAAGCTGCTTGCCACTTTGAAGCATCTGCGGGATCTGGGAAATTCTTTGATTGTCGTGGAGCATGACGAGGATACCATGCTTGCTGCGGATTATATTGTGGATATTGGTCCGGGAGCCGGGGAGCATGGCGGAGAAGTCGTTGCTACGGGGAATGCTCAGGAGATTATGAATACGCCTGGTTCTGTTACCGGAGATTACTTAAGCGGAAGAATCCGAATTCCGGTGCCGGAAAAGAGGGCGGTGCCGACCGGATTTCTAAAGATTGTCGGGGCAAAGGAAAATAATCTGAAGAATATCAATGTAGAGATTCCGCTTGGCGTGATGACCTGTGTGACAGGTGTATCAGGTTCAGGGAAAAGTTCACTGATCAACGAGATTTTATATAAGAAACTTGCGAAAGTATTGAATCATGCCAGGACTATTCCGGGAAAACACAGGGAGATTCAGGGCCTGGAAAATCTTGACAAGGTTATCGATATTGACCAGTCGCCGATCGGGCGGACGCCACGATCCAACCCGGCGACATACACGGGTGTTTTTGATCTGATCCGGGATCTGTTTGCGGCAACGCCGGACGCAAAGGCGAAGGGATACAAGAAAGGCCGGTTTAGCTTCAATGTCAAAGGCGGCCGGTGTGAGGCGTGCAGTGGGGATGGAATTTTAAAGATTGAGATGCATTTCCTCCCGGACGTCTATGTGCCGTGTGAAGTTTGCCATGGAAAGAGGTACAACCGGGAGACATTGGAGGTAAAATATAAAGGAAAGAGTATTTTCGACGTGCTGAATATGACTGTGGAAGAGGCGCTGACCTTTTTTGAAAACGTGCCGAGTATCAGACGAAAGATGGAGACACTTTACGATGTGGGGCTCTCCTATATCCGCCTGGGACAGCCTTCGACAACGCTGTCCGGTGGGGAGGCACAGCGAATCAAGCTGGCAGCAGAGCTGAGCAAGCGCAGTACCGGGAAGACTGTCTACATTCTGGATGAGCCGACGACGGGACTTCATTTTGCGGATGTCCATAAGCTGACCGAGATTCTCAGAAGACTGGCGGCGGACGGCAATACAGTCATTGTCATTGAACACAATCTGGATGTCATTAAAACAGCGGATTATATTATCGATATGGGACCGGAAGGCGGAGACAAAGGCGGAACTGTTATTGCGAAAGGGACGCCGGAGGAGATTGTAAAATGTCCACAATCCCATACAGGGCGATATCTCGCGCCATTCCTTAAAGAATGAATATGTAACAGTTCAGCCACACAGCTCGGATTAGCCGCTATGCGGCTTTAAACGCCACTTGCGTGGCTAAATCCTCGCTGATGGCAGAACGCCATATACAAAGTACACAAAAAATCTTCGTTTTCAAACAAGTTGAAACTCAGATTTTTGTGACTTTGTGTATGGCTGAACTGTTACGAAATTTACAGATTATGAGAAAAAACTCTTTCCATTTCCAGGAAGATTGATTATAATAACAAATGTATGCGTAGAACCAGAGGTTTATGCGTTCTGACATACGAAAGAGGAAGTATAATAGACCAAAGAGGAGCGAATATAGATGGATTTGCGAAAGGGGTTTAGTTCATGGCGGTAGTAGATATTGGGATTGACCTTGGGACAGCGAGTGTCCTGGTATATGTGAAAGGAAAGGGTGTCGTACTCAAAGAGCCGTCCGTTGTAGCGTTCGACAGAGATACGAGCGAGATTCGTGCGATCGGGGAAGAAGCAAGACTGATGCTTGGCAGGACGCCGGGGAATATTGTAGCGGTGCGTCCGTTAAGGCAGGGCGTTATTTCTGATTACACAGTTACGGAAAAGATGATCAAGTATTTCGTGCAGAAGTCGCTTGGAAAACGTACGTTTAAGCGGCCACGCATCAGTGTCTGTGTTCCAAGCGGTGTGACGGAAGTGGAGAAAAAGGCAGTAGAGGAGGCGACTTTTGCGGCGGGAGCCAGAGAGGTGCATCTGATCGAGGAGCCGGTTGCCGCGGCGATCGGGGCTGGCATCGATATTTCCAAAGCATGTGGAAATATGATTGTTGACATCGGAGGCGGTACATCAGACATTGCGGTTATCTCTCTTGGCGGCACAGTTGTTAATACATCGCTGAAAGTCGCGGGAGATGATTTTGATGAAGCGATTGTGCGGTACATGAGAAAGAAGCACAATCTTCTGATCGGTGAGCGTACTGCGGAAGATATCAAGATACGGATTGGTACGACGTATCCGCTTGTGGAGGATGAGACGATCGAGGTACGGGGACGAAATCTTGTGACAGGTCTTCCGAAGACCGTGACAGTTTCTTCTTCTGAAACGGAGGAAGCACTGCGTGAGCCGACAAGCCAGATTGTAGAGGCTGTGATCGGAGTGCTGGAGAGAACACCGCCGGAGCTTTCAGCGGATATCCTGGACAGAGGGATCGTCCTGACGGGCGGCGGAGCTCTGCTTCGTGGGCTTGAGGAGCTGATTGAAGAGCGGACAGGAATTCATACAATGACTGCGGAAGATCCAATGCAGGTCGTTGCCATCGGCACCGGACAGTTTGTCGAATTTATGAGTGAGAACAAAAAGTTTCATGTATAGAAGTCACAACAAAGGGACTGCTGCGGGAGAAGAGTACGAGTTTCGCGGCAGTCCTGTTCTATTCTGAAAAAAGGCCGCAAACGGCAGTCTGAAGCAGCCCGACGGCGGGTGACAGCGAGCTGAAGAACGGCAGATGGAGGCACGGTTTGGAAAAGATTACAGGATATATCGACCATATCATCTTTCGGAATGAGGATAATGGATATACGGTATTTCAATTAAATAATGAAGAAGGAGAACTGACTTGTGTCGGGAAGTTTTCCTATATCGGCGAGGGTGAGTTTTTGGAACTGGAAGGAGAATACACCATGCATCCGTCCTATGGGATGCAGCTTCAGGTGACAAATCACAGGATCAAGGAGCCGGAGGACAGGGAATCCATTGAGAGATACCTAGGTTCCGGAGCAGTCAAAGGAATCGGGCCCGCGCTTGCAGGGAAAATCGTCGCCAAATTCGGGGAAGATACGTTTCGCATTATGGAAGAAGAGCCGGAGCGGCTGGCGGAGATCAAAGGTATCAGTGAGAGAAAGGCAAGAGAGATCTGTGTGCAGGTGGAGGAGAAAAAAGACCTCAGACAGGCCATGATATACTTGCAAAAATACGGAATTTCCATTCATCTGGCGGTTAAGATTTACCAGAAATACGGACTTGGCACCTACAGTGTTCTGGAGGAGAATCCGTACAAGCTCGCGGACGACATTGAGGGCGTCGGCTTTCGGACAGCGGATGAGATAGCCTCGCGGATCGGGATTCACACTGATTCGGATTTCCGTATTCAGAGTGGCATCTTTTACACGTTGCTCCAAAGTGTGCAGGAGGGACATGTATACTTGGAAGAGAATGTACTGTCAGAGAGAGCGGCGCAGCTTTTGGAGGTGGAGCTGAAAGATATTGAGAAATATCTGATGGATCTTGCGATGACCAAAAAGGTGGTTCTGAAGCAGGATGGGGAAAAGGTGCGTGTCTATCCGGCCCAATATTACTATATGGAAATGAACACGGCCCGGATGTTAAAGGAGCTGAATATAAACTATGACGAACCAGATGATCTGATCCGCAGAAGGATTGACAAGCTGGAGGAAGAGACAGAATCTACATTGGATGAACAGCAGAAAAGAGCAGTGGCGGAGGCGGTAAAGCATGGGATATTCATCTTGACCGGAGGACCTGGTACAGGAAAGACAACGACCATCAATGCGATGATCCGTTATTTTCTAAGTGAGGGAATGGATATCCGTCTGGCGGCTCCTACCGGGCGTGCGGCAAAGCGGATGACAGAGACGACGGGTTATGAAGCGCAGACGATTCATCGGCTTTTAGAAGTAAGCGGCAGTCCGGAGGAGAGCAGCAAAGGTGGATTTGGAAGAAATCAGGACAATCCGCTGGAGACGGATGTGGTGATTATTGATGAGATGTCCATGGTGGATCTTGCATTGATGCACGCACTGTTGTCCTCGGTGGTTCCGGGGACGAGAGTGATCTTTGTGGGCGACCGCAACCAGCTCCCGTCGGTGGGACCGGGGAAGGTCCTTCAGGATCTGATTGAGTCCCATGCATTTCCGGTGATGATGCTGACCCGGATTTTCCGGCAGGCACAGGAAAGTGATATCGTCGTCAATGCTCACCGGATCAATGCGGGGGAAGAAGTGCGTCTGGATAATAAGAGCAGGGATTTCTTTTTCCTGAAACGCCAGGATGCGGACGTCATTATCAGTGTGATTCTGACTCTGATCCAGAAAAAACTGCCCCGCTATGTAAAGGCGAAGATGACAGATATTCAGGTGCTTGCTCCAATGAAGAAAGGACTGCTTGGAGTGGAGCGGCTGAACCGGATTTTACAACAGTATTTAAACCCGCCTTCTGTCAAAAAGCAGGAGAAGGAATATGGGGAAAGACTGTTCCGTGTCGGAGATAAGGTCATGCAGACGAAAAATAATTATCAGCTTGAGTGGGAGATCGCAACGAAATACGGTCTGGTTGTGGACAAGGGCGTCGGAGTTTTTAATGGAGATATTGGTATCGTGACGGCAATCCATACATATGATGAGACTGTGGAAGTAGAGTTTGACGAAAAAAGAAAGGTAAAATATCCGTTTAAGATGCTCGATGAACTGGAGCTTGCTTATGCGATAACCATCCATAAATCACAGGGAAGCGAGTATCCGGCAGTCGTCATCCCGCTGCTTGCGGGACCGAGACAGCTTTATTGTCGAAATTTGCTGTATACAGCGGTTACAAGAGCGAAAAAATGTGTTACACTGGTAGGAAACGAAACTGTTTTTCGTGAGATGATTCAAAATGTGGATGAGCAGAAGCGGAATACGTCGCTTGCAGAGCGGATTCAGGAGATTTTGTAGGGAGACAAATCATCTGATCGGGGGAAGAATCAGAAGAAACACAAATGAATATCATTGGGAAACTGTTATACCCAGACGTATGTCCTTTCTGTGGAAAGGCGTACACAAAGGGGAGTTGCGAAGACTGTAAGAAAAATCTTTTTTGGGCGAGGGAGCCGGCCTGCAAAAAATGCGGAAAGCCACTCCGGGATGAGAGGACGGAGTTCTGTAAAGACTGCAAAGAGAGGGTGGAAACGGGAATGTGTTACTATGACCGTGGACGGAGTCTCTGGGTTCATCGCCCGCCGGTGAGCGGATCCGTCTACCAGTTTAAGTTTCACAACCGCAGAGTGTATGCCAGGTACTATGCCGGGGTGATGAAAGAGCAGTTTGATAGATTGATCCGGAAATGGAACGTACAGGCGATTGTGCCAGTTCCTATGGATCATAAGAAAAGGCGCAGGAGAGGCTACAACCAGGCAGAAGTTCTGGCCAGGGAGCTTGGAAGGATAACGGGAATCCCGGTGGAGAGAAAGCTGCTTCATAAGAGAAAATCCAGGGCAGCGCAGAAGACATTGGACCGCCGTGGAAGAGCACATAATCTTGAGGGGAGTTTCTGGGTTGAACGTCAAACCATAGCTCTGGAAAGGATACTTTTGATTGACGATATTTATACGACCGGGAATACCGTGAATGAAGCGGCCAAAATACTGAAAAAGTCGGGGGTGCGGCAAGTTTTCTTTTTAACGATAAGTATTGGACAAGATATTTGATTTTTGATATACTGAACATAGTTTTTCTGATGACAGGAAGGTGGAATATGGTTAACGAAGAAAAAGTAAAGTTGATGAATAAGATGGCACTTTATGAAGAAAAGTATGGAAAAGAGGATTTCAAGATCGCTTCTTACTATAAAAAGGATTATGTCAGCTATCAGACGATTTTTACCGTTATCTGGGTCACGATTGGTTATGTGGTTCTGTTTGGAGTATTTGCGGCGGCATTTGTGGAGACCTTTCTGAGCAACGTAGGTCTGTTTGCGATTGTTCTGTTTGTACTTGCGGCCGTTGCGTTATATCTGATTCTTGTTGTTTCTTATGGACTGTTTGCGTCCGGATTTTATCAGAAGAAACATATCAGAGCAAAGGGAAGAGTAAAACGCTATATCCGTATGCTGACGCAGCTGGATAAATTCTACAGCAAAGAAAGGAAGAAAAAGAATGAGTAATTTATTTGTCCTGAAGGAGCAGCTGCAGGCTTTCTATGCGAGGTACTCAAAAGAAGTGGATAAGATCGTGCATTTTCTTCTCGCGTTTATAGTATTTTATCTGATCAATTCGAAGATCGGTTACATGGAAGCAGTTTCAAATCCGATTGTTGCCCTGATCCTGGCGTTGATCTGTGCGTTTTTGCCGGGAACACTGACAGTCCTGGCGGCGGCTGTCCTGATTCTGATTCATATTTTTGCCCTGTCCATGGGAGTGATGGCAGTAACGGCAGCACTTTTTGCGATTATGTTCATTTTTTATTTCCGATTTACTCCGGAGACGTCCATGATCGTGCTGCTCGTTATGGTAGCGTATCTTTTTAAGATTCCCTTTGCTGTCCCGATTTCCTTTGCGCTTATGGGGACGCCAAGCTGTATCATTCCGATTATTTTTGGTACGATGATTTACTCCATGATCAGCTATCTGGAGACATCGGCTACAGCAGTGACCGGTGCCAGCGGAATGGCAGGGGAGATCTCTCTGTTTGCGTCCCGGATTCTGCAGAATAAGGAAATGTGGATCTACATCGCATCGTTTGTTGTAGCGGTACTGGTTGTCTATACACTGAGAAAGAGTGAGTTTGATCAGTCCTGGAAGATCGCTGTGGCATCAGGGGCTGTGGCGGACATCATTGTGATTGTGGCAGGAAGTATTGTTTTTTCTACTCCGATCGACTATGTGACGCTGATTTTTGGAAACATGATTTCCGTCGCACTGGCGCTGATTTTAGAGTTTTTCATTTTTTCTGTCGATTATTCTAAAGCGGAGAAGTTCCAGTATGAGGATGATGAGTACTATTACTATGTAAAGGCGATTCCGAAAGTATCCGTGGCAGTTCCGGAAAAGCGCGTGAAAAAGATCAGCAGGCGGAAGACGGATCTGAGAAAGCATGAAAGTAAATCGAAAGAGCATCCGATGAAGGAATCACCGGAAGCTTCGCCGGCTCCGGCAGAAAAACCGGCAGAAAAGTCCTACATACCGGGAATGACGGAGGAGATGCTCCTGGCAAAGCAGCTCCAGGAAGAGATGGATCTGGAAAAGATTCTGAAAAATGAGCTGGATGATAAAGAAGATAAGTAAAAATACAGACAAAGAAGAAAAATCAAAGGGGAAAAACATGGGTGAGTATAAGAGGATGGGAGGTGACAGGAGTGAACAACCGGTTTTTTGAGGCGCTGAGGGGCTATTTTCCGGACTGGTATCTTCCGGATGTTTATTGGACAGATATCGTTGAGATTGTGATTGTGGCGTTTCTGATTTATCAGCTTATGGTCTGGATTAAGAACACGAAGGCGTGGATGCTGTTAAAAGGAATTCTGGTGCTGGCCGTGTTTATTCTTGTTGCGGCCATACTGAGAATGAATACGATTTTATGGATTGCAAGGAACAGTGTGTCGATCCTTGCGATAGCGGCGATTGTGGTGTTTCAGCCGGAGCTTCGGCGGGCGCTGGAAAAGCTTGGGGAAAAGCGGTTCCTTACAGCGATTGTGCCGCTTGATAAGGGGAAAGAAAATGAACGTTTCAGCAGCCGCACGATCGATTCGATCGTGGATGCATGTTTTGCTATGGGAAAAGTCAAGACCGGAGCACTGATTGTAGTAGAGCAGGCCATCCGTCTGACGGAATATGAAAGTACCGGTATCTATCTGGACTGTATCGTATCTTCCCAGGTTTTGATCAATATTTTTGAACACAACACTCCGTTGCATGACGGTGCGATTATCGTAAGAGGGAACCGGATTGTGTCTGCGACCTGTTACCTGCCGCTCTCGGATAATATGGAGATCAGCAAGGAACTTGGAACAAGGCACCGGGCAGCTCTCGGTATGAGTGAAGTCAGCGACGCACTTGTTATTGCGGTCTCCGAGGAAACCGGTTATGTCTCTGTAGCACAGGGCGGACAGCTCGTGCGGAACGTGACGCCGGAATACTTGAAGGAGAGTCTGATTCGGATTCAGACGAAAAATACGGAGAAAAAGATAGCGAGACTGTGGAAAGGAAGGCGGAAACATGAAAGAGAAACTGACTAACAACCTTGCTTTGAAGCTGTTGTCGCTTGCCCTTGCCGCATTCCTGTGGATGGTGGTCGTGAATCTTGACGATCCGGTCACATCTGTACAGTTTTCTAATGTACCAGTTGAGATTCTGCATCCGGAAGTTGTGACAAGCAAAGGAAAAACCTACCAGATCGAGGATGAGACTGATACTGTCCGGGTGACGGTGCGTGCGAAGCGATCCGTTCTTCATAGTCTGAGGGTTCATGATATCAAAGCTTATGCGGATATGAAAGAGATGTCCCTTGGTTCCCAGATTCCTATCGAGGTATCGATCCCGGGAGTTGAATATTCAGAAGCATACTCAAATCCTAGGAATCTTCAGGTTACAATCGAAGATGAAGCGCAGAATACGTACCCGATTACACCGACGACAACAGGAAGTGTACGGGACGGATATGTGCTCGGAGAGATCAAGGCGGATCCGGAAAAAGTACGTGTGAACGGTCCGAAGTCCATTATCGAACGGATCGACAAGGTCGTGGCGGAGGTTGATGTGACCGGACTCGCGTCGGATACCGTGTTGCAGTCCAAGCTTGTATTCTATGACGCGGATGGAAAAGCGATTGATAATACTTTGTTGACGCTTCAGGACCTGAAGGATGAAAATGATGTCAGAGTACAGGTGGAAGTAAGGAATACAAGAAGACTTCAACTTGATTTTGATACATCGTATATTACGGCAGCGGACGGTTACCTGTTTACCGGAATTGAGACAGAGCCAAAAGAGGTTCAGGTATCAGGAAGCACAGATGTACTTGAGGATCTTGACAAAATCGAGATTCCGGCAAGTGCGTTGAATATCCGGGATCTGGACAGCAAGGAAGAGGTTGTGGTGGATATTACGCCATATCTTCCGGATGGAGTCGAATTGATCGACGAGAATGCGGGAGCTGTTGTGGTGACAATCGGAATCGAGGAGGAAGGCAGCCGGACGATCGAGATTCCAACCGGAGCCATTGTGGTGAACAACCTGCAGGACGGACTTCAGTATTCCTATGTATCCGGAAACAACCTGGAGATTAAGGTACAGGGAGATCAGGAGCTTTTGGATGCTTTGGAGCTGGATGAGGGCAGCTTGTCTATCAATCTGGTGACCTACAAAGAGCCGGGAGAATATGATGTCCCGGTAGAAGTAAAGCTTCCGGAAGGATGCTCCTTGGCGGAGAATGTTGTCATCAAGGTCAGACTGGAGCAGGTGGAAAATAAGGAAAGTGAATAACTGGAGGAGAGCGATATGGTTAGCCGGAAAGTCGTTATCAGCAATCCCACAGGACTGCATCTGAGACCGGCAGGGCTGTTCTGTAAAGCTGCGGCAGAGTTTTGCTGCAGTGTCAAATTCCGTACGGATAAGGGAATCAGCAGTGCAAAGAGTGTGCTCAGTGTTCTGGGAGCCTGCGTGAAATGTGGCGATGAAATGGAGATTATCTGCGATGGAGTGGATGAAGAGCAGGCACTTGAGACAATGGTAGCGCTTGTGGAAAGTGGATTGGGAGAATAGAAAAAAGAATGAGGAGTGTGAGATAACATGCTGAATTATCAGAGATACAAAAGAGTACCGGTTGTTCCGTATCCGGAACGTACCTGGCCGGACAAAGAGATTGAGAAAGCGCCGATCTGGTGCAGCGTGGATTTAAGAGATGGAAACCAGGCTTTAATTGAGCCAATGGTGGTGGAAGAGAAGATTGAGATGTTCCAGTTGCTCGTAAAATTGGGATTTAAGGAGATCGAAGTGGGGTTCCCATCAGCGTCCCAGATTGAATATGACTTCCTGAGAAAGCTTGTTGAGGATGATCTTATTCCGGATGATATGTGGATTCAGGTATTGGTACAGTGCAGGGAGCATCTTGTGGAGAGAACATTTGAAGCACTGAAAGGTGTGAAGAATGCGATTGTACATATTTACAACTCCACGTCCACACTCCAAAGAGAGGTTGTATTTAAGAAAGAAAAGGAAGAAATTAAGCAGATCGCCATTGACGGCACGAAGATGGTGAAAAAATACGCAAAAGATTTCGAGGGGAATTTAAGAATCGAGTATTCTCCGGAAAGCTTTACCGGAACTGAACTTGACTATGCCCTGGAGGTATGCGAGGCAGTTCAGAAGGAGTGGGGAGCGACAAAAGAAAATCCAATCATTATAAATCTTCCGGCAACGGTGGAGATGACGACGCCGAATGTATATGCGGATCAGATTGAATGGATGCACCGTCACTTCAGTGACCGCGAGAGTGTCATTTTAAGTATTCACCCACATAATGACAGAGGTACAGGCGTTGCGGCAACCGAGCTTGCACTTCTTGCGGGAGCGGATCGTGTGGAGGGAACTTTGTTTGGAAACGGGGAGAGAACCGGAAATCTGGATATTCTGACCGTTGCCTACAATATGTTTTCCCAGGGAATCAATCCGGAACTCAATATTGAAAATGTAACAGAGATCAAAGAAGTATACGAAAGATGCTGCAAGATGGATGTACCGATGCGCCATCCATATGCCGGTAAACTGGTATTTACCGCATTTTCCGGATCTCATCAGGATGCAATTAACAAAGGAATGAAGGCCATGCAGGAGAGAAGGCAGGAATGGTGGGAAGTACCATATCTTCCGATCGATCCATCCGATATCGGAAGAGAGTACGAGCCGATCGTCCGCATCAACAGCCAGTCCGGTAAGGGCGGCGTAGCCTTTGTAATGGACAGCGAGTTTGGATATAAGCTTCCGAAGCGGATGCATAAAGAGTTTGCCGACGTCATTCAAAAGATTGCGGAATCCCAGGGTGAAGTGGCTCCTGCAACGATGATGGAAGTATTTGAGAAAGAGTATCTCCGCAGGAAGGCACCATATGAATTCATCCGTGCAAAAGCAGAGGATGTGGCGGAAAATGAGACGGAGATCGAAGTGGTCTTCATGGCAGGTCAGGAATTAAAGAGTGCTAAGGCAGTAGGAAACGGACCTCTTGCCGCACTGAAAAAGCTGATGACAGAGGAATCTGGAATGGACTTTACTCTGATCGACTACTCACAGCACGCTCTTAGTCAGGGGTCTGAGGCAAAGGCGGCAGCCTACATCTGCCTGCGCGACAACCGCAGCGGAAAAGAGACCTATGGAGTTGGCGTCAGCGCCAATATTACACGGGCAGGTTTCCGGGCGTTTTTCAGCGCTGTGGACAGACTGATGGAAGAAAAGTAAGGGAAATCAACATAATAAAAGGAGACAGACGATGAGTAAAGCAGCTTTAGTGATTATGGCCGCAGGAATCGGCAGCAGATTTGGAGGAGGAATTAAGCAGTTGGAACCGGTCGGGCCAAATGGGGAAATTATTATGGATTATTCCATCCGGGATGCTGTGGAGGCAGGATTTGACAAAGTAATATTTGTCATCCGCAAAGATCTGGAAAAAGATTTTAAAGAAGTGATCGGAAACAGAATTGAAAAACAGATTCCAGTGGAGTACGCTTTTCAGGAGCTCGACGATATTCCGGAAACATTCCGGACGAAATTCCAGGAAAGAACAAAGCCGTGGGGCACGGGGCAGGCGATTTTGGCGTGCCGGGGCAAGGTGACAGAGCCTTTTCTCGTCATCAACGCGGATGATTTCTATGGCAAAGAAGCCTATGCGGAGGCATATCAGTATCTCAAAGAAAACAGAGAAAATACCG
Organism: Sellimonas intestinalis; assembly: GCF_001280875.1. Lineage (GTDB taxonomy): Bacteria > Bacillota > Clostridia > Lachnospirales > Lachnospiraceae > Sellimonas > Sellimonas intestinalis. The sequence goes on from NZ_LGAJ01000009.1 coordinate 156,355, forward strand.
GGAAAGAACCAATCTGCATGGTGGGCTTTGTCCTGAAAAACACGCTTAGTGAAAACGGCGGAGTGACAAGAGGTGTCTGTGAGGTGGATGAAAATGGTATGCTCACCAACATCATTGAGACACACAATATTGTCAGAAATGGGGATCATGCCGAGGCAGAGGACGGAGCAAAACGGCTCGAACTTGAAGCTCCGGTTTCCATGAACATGTGGGGATTACAGCCGGAATTTCTGAATATTCTGGAAAAAGGTTTCCAGGAATTTCTGGAAAAAACAGATGCCAAGGATCTGAAAGCAGAGTATCTTCTGCCTACCATCATTGGCGGACTTCTTGCGGATGGACAGGCTGAAGTCACTGTGCTGCAGTCCAGGGATAAATGGTTTGGGGTGACATATAAAGAAGACAAAGAGAGTGTTGTCAATGCAATCAAAGAATTAATTGAGAGCGGAATTTACTAGAAAACGTTGATTATGTAAGAAAAGAGAGAAGATGAACATGGAAATTTTCCTGTTGCATGTTCTCTTTTTTTGTATTCATAAGACTCTTGGAAATTTTATATTGAGAAAAGAAAATGTTACATCACTTAATGGAGGAACAGGGGAATTCAGGGAAATTCCGGCGGAAATATTACGAAATTATTACAAGATAAGAAATTTTTAAGGTCTAATAACTTGCGGAAAGGATAGAAATCTTATATAATATAGAGAGTTTTAGACCAGCGAGGTGTTTTATGAAACGAGAACTGAAAAAATTTGAATCAACCATGTGGTTGTGTATCAAATTATTATTATATATTTTACTGATGGGCACCTTTATGTTCATTATGTCCAGAGAAAACAGGGCTTTGGGCGTTCTTTCCAGAACAATGGGTATCACATTTTCTACCTATTGTGTTGTGGGACTGTTGTTTTTGAATATTTACGGCAGATATGATGTGGGACGGAGAAAGAGTAAGCCAATCATCTATTCCCTTTCTTTGGCGGTTCTGTTTACAGATGTTGTGACATATATCCAGTTGATGATTATGAATACGATCACTCCGAGCATTTATGCTTTCCGGTTGGACAGCCTTGGATCACTGCTCCTGAGTTTTCTTGTTCAGGTTATGATTATCATCGTATTTGCCTACGGTGGAAACGGGCTGTTTTTTACGATTCATAAGCCGGAAAGCTGCTGTATCGTGACTTCGTCCCAGGAGAGCCTCGACAATATTGTCAGAGGAATTCTAAAGTATAAGAAACAGTACAAGATCGACTACATCATGGACTATAAAGACAAGAATCTGTTTGAGACAGTGGGAAAGGCAGATACTGTCTTCATCCATGATGTACCGTTGGATGTTAGAAGCCGGATTGTCCGTTTCTGCTATAAAAATAAGATTAATATTTACTTCAATCCGGAGATTGAAGATATTGTGGAGATGAGCGCAAAATACTATCTGCTCGATGATGTCTCTGTACTCAACGCCAATGTGAAAGCGTGGACAATGGAGCAGAGGGTAATGAAGAAACTTTTGGACATGTCTCTGGCTATTGTGCTTGGGATTCTGACGTCCCCCATCTGGATTGTAAGTGCTATCGCAATTAAAGCTTATGACGGCGGACATATCTTCTTTAAACAGAAACGTGCGACACTGAACGGACGTGTTTTTGAAGTATATAAATTTCGGACCATGAAAGAACATGTGGAGAACCATTCTGTAACGGATGATGATGACCGGATTACCAAACCAGGGAAGATTCTGCGGAAGATCCGAATGGACGAGCTTCCGCAGTTGATTAATATTTTAAAAGGAGATATGAGTTTCGTCGGCCCGAGACCGGAAATGCTTGAAAATGTCAGGGCTTATGAAGACCAGCTTCCGGAATTTCGCTACAGACTCCGGGTGAAAGCTGGCCTTACCGGATATGCCCAGATTTCCGGAAAATATAACACATCACCGAAAGACAAGCTGATGATGGATATGATCTATATTGAAGAGTTCAGTATCCTGAGAGATATCCAACTGATTTTCCAGACTGCGATTGTACTTTTGAAATCTGACAGTACAGAGGCTTTTCGGACGAACGAAACACGGAAATATATATTTAAAGAAGCACAAGAAACGAAAACGGAGGAACAGTAAAACATGAAAAAGTATGATTATGTGATCGTAGGAGGCGGATTGTTTGCGGGTACATTTGCGTACTTTGCAAAAAAAGCAGGAAAATCCTGTCTGGTTGTGGAAAAAAGGGAGACGCTCGGCGGCAATCTTTACTGTGAAGACGTGGAAGGAATCCATGTACACAAGTACGGCGCCCATATTTTTCATACGAGCAACAGAAAAGTATGGGATTTCGTGAATTCTCTTGTGGAGTTCAACCGTTACACAAACTCCCCGGTGGCAAATTATAAAGGGGAAATCTACAATATGCCGTTCAATATGAATACCTTCAGCAAAATGTGGGGGATTGCGACCCCGAAAGAGGCGGAGGAGATCATCAACCGGCAGAAGGCGGCTGTCAAAGGGGAACCGAAGAATCTGGAGGAACAGGCGATCAGTCTGGTGGGAGAAGATATTTACAAAAAACTTATCAAGGGATACACGGAAAAGCAGTGGGGACGTGACTGTAAAGATCTTCCGGCTTTTATCATCAAGCGCCTTCCGGTACGTTATACTTATGATAACAATTACTTTAATGATCTCTACCAGGGTATCCCAATCGGCGGATATAATGTGTTGATCGATGCACTGTTCGAAGGCTGCGATGTGGAGCTTGGCGTAGATTACAATGAAAATAAAGAAAAGTACAATGCGCTTGGAGGAAAAGTGCTCTATACCGGTATGCTGGACGCATATTTTGGATATCAGTTTGGCAAGCTGGAGTACAGAAGCCTGAGATTTGAGACAGAGGTGCTGGATGAACAGAATCATCAGGGGGTGGCGGTTGTCAATTATACGGACAGGGAGACGCCATATACCCGTGTAATTGAGCATAAGCACTTTGAATTTGGAACCCAGGAAAAGACAGTCATCACGAAAGAATATCCAACAGACTGGGAAGAGGGGATGGAGCCATATTACCCGGTCAACGATGAAAAGAACCAGGAATTATACCAGAAATACAGAACGTTAGCTGATGAGGAGCATCTCCTGATCGGCGGCAGGCTGGCAGAATATAAATACTACGATATGGACAAAGTGATTGAGTCCGCGTTCCAGCTTGTGGAAAAAGAATTGCAATAGGAGAATAAAAGTATGGAAGAGAATAAGATCAAAGTCAGCGTCATTATGCCTGTCTACAAGGTAGAAGAATATGTTGGAAAGGCGATTGAGAGTATTCAGGCTCAGACATTAAAGGACTGGGAATTTCTGATTGTCGATGACGGAACTCCGGATAAAAGCGGGGAGATCTGTGACGCGTATGCTGCGGAGGATGAAAGAATCCATGTGATCCATAAGGAAAACGGCGGCGCTCCAAGTGCAAGAAATACCGCGATCGAGATCGCGAAAGGAGAATACATGTATTTCATGGATTCCGACGACTGGGCGGAACCGACGATGCTGGAAGATATGTACAAGCTTGCAAAGCGGGACAACGCGCAGCTCGTGGTGGCAGGTTTCTTCATTGACACCTATTATGACAAGGAGCATTATGTGACAGACGATTACGTGGTGGAGGATGCTGTTTATCCGGACAAAGAATCGTTCCGGAGAAACGCATACAAACTATTTGACAAAAATCTACTCTATACACCTTGGAATAAGCTCTTTGAGTCCAGATATATTATGGAAAACAATCTGCGTTTCCCTGAGACATTCTGGGATGATTTCCCGTTCAATGTCAGCATTGTAAGAAATGTGGAACGAGTGACCGTGACCCATAAGCAGTACTACCACTTCCTGCGGGCACGCTCCGAGTCTGAGACTGCGGCTTATCGTCCGGGTATGTATGAAAAGCGGGAAGAAGAGCATGGCTGGATGATGGATCTTTACAAAGAGTGGCATGTTGGCGACGCAAAGAGTAAAGAGATGATTGCAAGGAGATATGTAGAGCGTTTCATCGGCTGTGTGGAAAATGTCACGAATCCGAAATGCGAAATGACAAACCAGGAAAAACGTGCCGAGATCAAAAAGATGCTGGCAAATCCGAGAGTAGGTAAGATGGTGAAAGTGGCAAGACCAAGATCTTTCTATATGAAAGTGATGCTTCTGCCGGTTCGTTGGAAGAGCACCTGGCTTACCTATCTGGAGGCAAAGGTGATTACCTTTGTAAAGACGAAAAACACGAAACTGTTTACCAAATTAAAGGCGGGAAGATAATGAGAGATCAGAGAATCAGAATTTTGAATATTGCCAATATGAATTCTGACAGTGGAGTGGCTTGCTTTCTGATGAATTACTTGCGAGCCATGGACATGAAAAAATTCCGCATGGATTTTGTGTGCTGGGACAAAAGAGAAGATAATTGCTATGCTGAAATTAAAAAAATGGGTGGGAGAGTTTTTCTTGTTACCAGCTATAAAAAAAATCCCATCCGTTTTTTGGCAGAGATCAGGAAAATTGTGAAACAGGGAGGATATGACATCATCCATGGACACGAGGCGATTATGAGTTTGCCTGCACTGTGGTATGGGAAAAAATACAAAGTACCGGTACGAATTGCGCATAGTCATAGTGTGGGAATGACGTCGCCTGTGAAAGAGCTGATTGCGTCTGTCAGCAGGCATGCGTTTGAAAGATATTGCACAGATGTGATGGCATGTTCCAAGATGGCAGGGGATTATCTGTTTGGTGATCAGGTATTTCAAGAAAGGGGACAGGTACTTCATAATGCGATTCGGACAGAAGAGTATGCTTTCCAAACCGAGGTAAGAGAAAGGCTGCGCCGGGAGCTGGGAGCAGATAAAGAGCTGGTAATTGGGCATGTGGGAAGATTTAATGAAAATAAGAATCATAAATTCCTTGTAGACGTCTTTGAAAAGGTATTGGAAAAGGAAAAAGATGCCCTGCTTCTTTTGATCGGAGAGGGCGAAACGATGGACGATGTGAAGAAGCAGGTCAGTGAAAAAGGAATGGAACGCCAGGTGCGATTTTTAGGAATCAAAAAGAATGTAAATGAATGGCTTCAGGCGATGGATGTGTTTGCCTTTCCTTCTTTTGCGGAAGGGCTCGGCATCGTATTGATTGAAGCGCAGGCGGCAGGACTGCCATGCTGTTGTACAGATACCATTCCGGGAGAAGCAAAATGTTCGGAAAATATGGTGTTTTTATCTTTGAATGAAAAAAAAGATGTGTGGGCAGAAACATTGCTCGATATGCGTGTTGAGGATCGGGCGGCAGGAACACAGAATGTCAGAAATGCAGGATATGATGTGCTTGAGGAAGCAAATAAGCTGGAGCGGTTTTATGTCGAAGCGAGTGCGAGGTAACAATGAAAAAGGTATTAGTTTATGGTATGACCAATCTTACCGGGGGAATTGAAAACTATATTTACAATCTTACCAAGGAGTTCCGAGGAGTATTTCAGTTTGATTTTCTCATCCACTTTGAATCTATGGCTTTTGAAAAAGAGATGAGGGAAAACGGATCTCAAATATTTTATATTCCGGGGAAAGGACAGGGTATCCTCACGCATTTGAGAGCGTTTTTCCATTTCTTGAGAAAACATCGGGAATATCGGGTGATTTATTTTAATGTCATGGATCCGATGGTATTTCCAACGGTGATGGCAGCGCGTCTTATGGGAAGAAAATGCGTGGTGCACAGTCATAATGGCGATATGATGAAAAGCAAAGTCCAGAAGATTTGCAGATTTTTTCTGAATCTAGCTGTAAATCAGCGAATGTCGTGTGCGCAATGCGCTTCGGAATATTTGTTTGGAAAAAGGAAAAGGAAACAAACTGTTGTCATACATAATAAAATTGATACGGAAAAGTACCTTTTTGATCAGGATGTCAGAGCGAGAAAACGAAGAGAGCTGGGAATAGAGGATCAGTTTGTGATTTGTCATGTTGGCCGGCTGACCCATCAAAAGAATCCTAAGGGAGTGATTGACATCCTGGCGGAAACCGTAAAAAAAGACAAAGACGTCATTTTGCTGTCTGTAGGTACCGGAGATATGAAAGAGGAAGTCAGGCAATATGCAAAAGCAAAGCATGTGACAGAGCGCATCCGATTTTTAGGTGTACGGCAGGATGTAAATGAGATTATGCAGGCATCAGACGTGTTTATTCTTCCATCATTTTATGAAGGACTTCCGATTGTAGGAATCGAGGCGCAGGCAAGTGGACTGCCGTGTCTCTTTTCGGACTGTGTGACAAGAGAAACCGATATTACGGGAAACTGCCAATTCCTTTCCTTAGATGATAAAGCACGCTGGGCGGATGAAATCATAAGATGTAGAGGAATGGAACGGAACAATCAGGGACAACAGGTAATGAAACAGGGGTATGACCTGAAACATCCGCTGGACAAAAATATCATAAGAAAATGCCTGGACAGTAAGAGGGAAAAATCATGCGGGAAATAACAGAATTAAAAGAGCTTCAAAAAATAGAACTGGAAATGCTGCAGGAAATCGACAAAATTTGCAGGCATTACCACATACGATATTACCTCGCTGGAGGTACGCTTCTTGGAGCGGTCAGACATCAGGGCTTTATTCCATGGGATGACGACATCGATATCGCTATGCCAAGGGAGGACTATGAACAGTTTATCAAAATCATGAGCCACAAAAAGCATCCCATCTATAAACTGCTTGCTATTGAATGTACCAAGGGATATCCATATACGTTTGCAAAAGTAGTGGATACCAGAACCAGGCTTGTGGAAGAAATCGGGAAAGACCTTCATCAGATGGGAGTATTTATCGATATTTTTCCGATTGACGGGATGGGAAATCAAAAAGAGAAAGCAATGCAGCGTTTGATGAAGATTATTCGTTTACGCAGCAGAATCTGGGAAGCAGCGCTGAAAAAAGATGAAATTAAAAATAAAGAGAGAAATCTGAAAAATCAAATGATTAAATCTGCCGCCAATGGACTGATAAAAATCATCGGTATTAAAAGATGTTATCATTATATGATGAAGTATGTGAAACAGGAAACGTTCCAGGATTCCAAATGGATCGCAAGCGCGGTTGGCGGCGCGGGTATCGAGCGCGAGTTGATTGAGAGAAAGTATTTTGACAATATGATTGAAATGGAATTTGAGGGAAAGCGATTTTATGCGCCTGAGGGATATGAGAAGTATCTGACAAATTTATATGGTGATTATATGCAGATGCCGCCCAAGGAAAAAAGAGTGGCGTCGCACAGAGGAAAAATATGGTGGAAGTAGAAAACAATATACCAGAAATCAGTATTATCATGCCGGTATATAATTCGGAAACATTTTTATATCTGGCTGTAGAAAGTGTAAAGAGGCAGACCATGAAAGAATGGGAGCTGCTTTTGATCGACGATGGTTCATCGGATGCGTCCGGGAGATTATGTGATGCCTATGCGAAAGAGGATGCAAGAATTCGTGTGTTTCATCAGGAAAACCAGGGAATTACGAAGACAAGAAACCGGGGAATCAAAGAAGCCAGGGGCGAATTCATTACTTTTATTGATAATGACGATGAACTTGTCGAAGATATTATGGAAAAATCCTGCTCGTATGCGAAAAAATATAGGGCAGATATTGTCAAGTTTGGATATCGTGTAGAAGAGGATTTCCCGAATGGAGCCAAAGAAGTCCGGGATAATTGTATAAAACAACAACTGATTATAACAAGAGAACAATGTGGAGAGGAATATCAGAATATCTACCGAAGTGGATATTTTAATATGATCTGGAATGGAATCTATCGCCGGACTCTGTTTGAGGATAAAAAGTTGATGTTTGATGAGTCTGTGATTATGGGATACGAAGATTGGATTTTTAACAATCAGATGTATCTGATACCGGAACGACAAGTGATTATGGATTATGTGGGATATATTCATTATCAGAGATATCAGCATAGTACTTCAAAGAAGTTTCATCCAAATCAGATCGAAGCAAATGTAAAGGCAGCGGAGGCAGAGTATCATCTCCTGCGTAGAATGAATCAGGAGTATGGGACTACGTTTACATGGGTATTAAGAGCAACGGATTATCTAATAGATATTCTCTTCCTTTTTGAAAGAAGAGGGTGTAATTATGGATATCGGGACAAGAAAAAGGCGTTAAAATGGGTACGCTCCCAAAAAGTGTTTCGGATATTTCATAAGAAAGAGCAGTTGGGAAATTTGCCGAAGCAAAGGAAATGGATGGCGGTTCTTTTTGACAGACAGTGGTATATGATACTTCTGATATTGGCGGATCTATATTATAAATTCATATTGTGGAAAAAATTGAGAAAATAAAAAAGGAGACATCTATGATTTTAGAATATTTAAAACATTTAAAAAGGAAATGGTATATTTTTCTTTTAGCGGTACTTGTGATAGGAGGAGCAGCCTATTTCGGACAGTCTTATTTATACGCAAAAGAAAAAGGCGGAGCCGGAAAATCTATCGAAGTAGATGTTTACCGTCTGTTAAATATTGACGTAGCTTCACTGGAAAGCACGAAGACAGGTGAAACGTTAGATTACGATATGAGTCTTTTGTGGACAAGAAGTACATTGTTGTCTGAGCTTGCGGATTCTTATACAGAAAACTATGATATGGAACAAGTCTGTCCCGGATGGGGAAATATGGCTCTGAAGTATCAGGTAGAATGGATCCAGGAACAATTCCAGCTTTACCATGTACCGAATTCCATGATCTATGAAGTGAGATTCTATAAAGTGATTGCGGAATCGAAACAGGAAGAAATCCAGCCTGTTATGGAAGAGATGATGAATGACTATATAGAGAAAGCAATGGAAAGTGTTTCTTTGGTAGAAAAGGATTTGAAATATGAAGTTGCCAAAGAGAAGACATATATCAGGAATCAGATCGTGGAGGCAGAGAATACTTTTAAAGTGAAAGAATTTGCTCTTGCCGGAGTTTTGGGAGTTTTAGGCGGATTATTTGTGATCACGATATTATTTGTAAGAAAGAAATAAAGCACAGGAGTCTTTATGATTTATATATTATTTTTTGGATTATGTTGTATGTTTGTTACAGCATATTTGATGAATCAAAAAGATATATTGTCTCCCTGGGTCATTACGATCGGGATGTTTCTGGTCAGTACATTTTTTGCGATTCTGAACATTGACACATGGCAGTTTACGCTGAGTCCGCTGACTGTTTTCGTGATCTTGACCGGAGTTTTTGCATTTGGCGTGGGAGAAATATTGATTTCAGCTGCTTTTGAAAAACATGCTGTTCCAAAAAGAAAGCAAAACAGAGGAATTTCAAGAATTGAAATTCCCCAAACGATAGTGATCGTAATTGTACTTGGTATGGTAGCAGGTTTGGCAGTTATGATCAAGCAGACATATGAAATTTCGCTGCTGGCAGGAAATACGAATGGTCTGGCTTCGATGTTGGAGTATGCAAGAAAAATGTATATTATTCCAGGATATACGATCGGAAAGGCAAGTATTCATATATCTCTGCTAGGAAAAGCATTTTCAGCGGTTTTTTTATATTTCTTTATCAATAATCTCCATGCAGGGAAGAACAGGCGGGACGTTCTTTATCTTTTCCCAGTTGTGTTATACTTATGTATGGCAGCCCTGGGCACAGGACGTACCTTTATGATCGAGTTTTTAGGAATGGTCATTATTTTTCATTTCCTGATTGAAAGAAAAAAGAATGGATGGAAGACCATTCATGTATGGAAAATTGTATTGATTGCGGCGGCAGCGCTTGGCGTTTTCTTTATTCTGTTTTTCCTGTTTGGATTTATTACAGGAAAAAGCCAGGGAGGAAAGTTGTTTGATATGGTTTCCGTTTATACAGGAATGTCAATACCATCTCTTGATTACTGGCTGAATAAAGCCAAGGATCTGTCGACGGTCTTTGGCGAAGAGACCTTGTATGGAGTAACCAGTGTCCTTAGAAAGCTGAATCTGGTTCATCTAAAGGAAACGGTGCGTCATTTGGAATTTGTGGATTTCGGAGATGCATCTGGAAATGTATACACATGCCTGCGCAGATACATCAATGATTACGGGTATGTTGGAATGTTATTTATGCAGGGAGCTGTAGGCGCATTTTATTCCTTGTTTTATAATAATATCAAAAAAGAGAATGGATTTGGAATTTTGCTGATCTTTTACGGGGTGCTGATGTATCCATTATTTATGCAGAGTATCGATGAACTGATCCTTTCTTCGTATTTATCGACGTCATATATGTATTTAGCAGTTTATATTTTGGTAATCTATTTTGTTCTTATGAGAGTCAGCAAAAAGAAAGTTGGAAAGTTGAATGAACTCTAAAATAAAAAATGTATTTCAAAACGTATCCTACTCTGTATTGGCGAATGGAATCAATACTCTTGTTTCCATGGTCCTGGTATTTATTGTACCGAAAGCTCTGGGGGTAAGAGAGTACTCATACTGGCAGCTATATACTTTTTATGTCACTTATACCGGCTTTTTTCATTTTGGGTGGGCAGATGGAATCTATCTGAAGTTTGGCGGAAAGAAATATGAAGAGTTAGATAAGACATATTTTAACAGACAATTTTGGCTGCTGACGTTTTTTGAAATCTTGATTGCCTTGGTAATCGGCGCAGTTGCATATTTCGGGGTAGATGATTCACAGAAGCAGATCGTTCTCATCCTGACAGGGACATGCTGTATTCTCCAGCTTCCACGGACATTGCTTCAGTATATTTTACAGATTACAGACCGAATCAAAGATTATGCCAAAAATTATATGTTGGAAAAAATCGTGTATGCAGTCTGTGTTTTGTCCATGCTCGCGCTGGGACAAAAGAATTTTGTGATTTTGATTTCAGCAGATTTATTTGCAAGGCTTGTCACTTTGGTACTTCTTTGTATTCAATGTAAAGATATGGTTTTTAGAAAACTATCTTGTGTAGGAATTGGAGTGAGGGAGTCCGGAGAAAATATAGCAATAGGCAGTAAATTGATGTTTGCCAATATTGCAGGGCTTTTAATTAATGGAATTGTAAGATTTGCCATAGAGAATCACTGGAATGTGGAAACATTCGGGAAAGTTTCCCTTACAATGACAATGTCGAATATGCTGATGGTCTTTATCAGTGCAGTCAGTGTTGTCATTTATCCGATGTTGAAACAGACACCGGAAGAACGGTTGGCTCAGATGTATAAAACGATTCGGATGATGCTGATGATACCGGTTCTTGGAATGTTATTAGTCTATTATCCGGCCAAGGTCTTGTTGAGCGGATGGCTTCCCCAGTATGCCGAGAGCTTAAAATATATGGCGCTCCTCTTCCCGATGTGTGTCTATGAAAGTAAAGTTTCTTTGTTAATCAATACCTATCTGAAAGCGCTCAGAAAAGAAAAGATGATGATGTATATTAATTGGGGAATCGTAGTGATTTCGTGTATCATTACAGGAGTCGTAGTATATGTACTGGACAATCTGACATTATCGATTGCTTCACTGACAGTCATCCTTGCGCTCAGATGCAATATCGCAGAGATTTATCTTATCAGAACCTTAAAAATATCATCAGGGAAGACCTTATTATTTGAAAACGGACTTGCTCTCATCTTCATTGTGTCGAGTTGGATGATTCAATCCTGGTTCTGCATGTTGATTTATGGAGCTGCGTATTTGGCTTATCTTTTTTATAACAAGGAGAATCTGAGACCATTGATAGAACAGATGCGGGATGGTGTTTTCAGAAAGATCAGGAGGAAATAGAATGAACATAGCAGTAATTTTTGCCGGAGGGATCGGAACACGCATGAACAGTAAGGCGCTTCCGAAGCAGTTTTTGAAGCTTTACGGGAAAGAGATCATTATTTATACGCTGGAACATTTTGAAAAGCATCCGGAAATCGACGCGATTGCGGTGGCGTGTGTGAAGGGATGGATCCCGTTTCTGAATGAATTGCTGGAAAAATACAGATTCAAGAAAGTGAAAAAGGTCGTTCCAGGTGGAACGACAGGGCAGGATTCCATTTATCAGGGGCTGAAAGCGGCAGAAGCTATTGCGCATGGAGAGAAAAGTATTGTTCTCGTACACGACGGCGTACGCCCGCTGATCAATGGAGAACTCATTACAAACTGTATCCAGGCTGTCAGGGATAAGGGGAGCGCGGTGACGACGGCTCCGGTGATTGAGACGATCATATGCTCGGGAGAAGAACGGAAAGTGGATGGAATCATAGACCGGTCAAAATGTCTGGTTGCACGGGCACCACAGTGTTTCTGGCTTTCAGAATTGCTGGAAAGTCACGAGAAAGCAAGAAAAGAGGGACGTTTGGATTATATTGATTCCGCATCGATTATGTCCCACTATGGCAAGGAGCTGTTTGTGGTGGACGGCCCGGTAGAGAATATCAAAATTACGACACCCATGGATTTCTATACATTCCGGGCTCTTTTTGAGGCACGGGAGAATTCGCAGCTTTTCGGAATCTGAAAAAACAGGAGGAATGGCAATGGATTATCAGAATCAGATCGTCAGAGAGGATATGTGTGAGCTTGCAAAGGAACACTTGCCGTTTGAAAAACTAAAAGGAAGTTCGGTCCTTGTTACAGGAGCATCTGGGATGCTCGCCACCTATATCGTATATTTTTTTATGTATCTTAATGAGACAAGAAAGTATGATATAAACGTGACAGCTCTGGTCAGAAATGAAAAGAAAGCATGGGAAAAATTTGAGGATTTTCGTGATATGCCATATTTCCATCTGAAGGTGCAGGATGTGTGTACGCCGATTACCATGGAAGAGAAGCCGGAGTACATTATCCATGCGGCAGGAAATGCCAGCCCGCATTTTATTTTACATGATCCGGTCGGAATCATTGCCGCAAATACAACAGGGACGGTAAACGTCCTGGAACTTGCAAGAAAGTCCGGTACAAAAAAAGTGCTGTACACTTCCACACGGGAGGTATACGGAAAAATGCCGGATGGAACAGAAGAAATCCACGAGGAGACATTTGGAAGTCTGGACCCGATGGAATTCCGGGCCTGTTATCCAGAAAGTAAGCGGATGGCGGAAACAATCTGTCAGAGTTACTACCACCAATATCAGGTTCCGTTTACAGCCGTGAGGATCGCTCATTCTTACGGCCCGGGCATGACCATCAACAATGACGGCAGGGTCATGGCGGATTTCATCTCAGACATCGTAAATAACAGAGATATTGTGTTAAAGAGTACAGGCGACGCCGAGCGGGCGTTTTGTTACATCACGGATGCTGTTGCGGGGATGTTGTTTGCTTTACTGGACGGAGAAGCAGGGGAGGCATACAATATTGCAAATGAGACGGAACCGCTTCCGATCCGTGAGGTTGCCGGGATGTTGACCGGTCTGTACCCGGAAAGGGGAAGAAAAGTCGTATTTGATATTCCGGAAACGATGAGTGCCGGTTACAGTAAAATGGGACGCACAAGACTGAATACGGAGAAACTGGAGAAAATGGGATGGACATGTAAAGTGCCGTTAAAAGAAGGATTAAAACGAACCGTGAAAAGTTTTGAATAATTGCAGAGAAAACGGGACTACCCTCATTGTATTCATGGGAAGTCCCGTATTTTTGTAATGTTAGCTTCGGATTTTAACATATGGGAAAGTTTGCTCTCACTTGTTTTCCAGAAATCCGCGGATCACCTGCTGGTCATTGGCACTGCAATTTCGGTACTTTTCGATCAATTCCAGCTCCTGATCTGTCAGAAAGATCGAACGCTTGTGATCTTCGGTCTCTCCCAGGTGGTAGTTGTAAATCGGCAGGGACTCGTTGATCTGATCCACATGAATGATCCCGGCGACCAAATCATCCAAGGTGACCTTATAAAAATGAGAAAAGCGGACTAACGTACACAAGTCTGGCTCTCTGAGCGCTTTTTCATAGTGAGAGTATGCCTGTCTGGTGATATTTAAAATAGCACTCAGATCTTTTTGAGTGTAATTATATTTTAAGCGAAGCGTCTTTAAATTCCGTGCAAGCTGTACATTTGCCATGGCATACCTCCATTTTTAGAAACAGTATAGCAGTTTCTTATGTAAAATTCAGATAATGCCACGAAACGTATAATATATACAAAAAGCAACGAAATGTTGCCCATTATTATTTTATAAATCCTTATTTCAGATACTGAGTCTGCTTAAGACGCTGTTATGATACTGCTTTGAGAATGTCACGTCTTCCCCAAACCAGGAAGGCGGCGTATAAGTATCTGCTTTTTCCACGGAAGGAAATTCAATTTCTGCCAGCATCAGCGGAGCGAGATCTCCATGGAAACAGTCCAGTTCCACCGTCAGTCCGTCCTCTAAAGGGATCAGATAGCGCCGTTTTTGGATCAGTCTTCCATCTATTTTTGTACGCAGATGTTCATAGGCTTCTTTTGTGAGAGGAAGATTATACTCCTCCCGGACCAGGAACCCTTTGGATTTGTAGGTCAGCACATAGCTGTCATCGTAACGCCGGATGCGGACAACCGGCTCTGTGTTCAGATATCCCTGTTCAATCTCATGGGATGGATAGTCGTGCAGTGAGAAAGGGCAGGTCTCGACCAGATATTTTCGCTCGATTTCCATATTGTCATTATTCATTATCATTTCCTCCTGGAGTTTGTATTCCTGTTTCTTTCAGTATAAAGAGATCCAAAGAGGAAAACAAGCCCCCCTAAATAGTATTTTCCGACAAGTTGTAATGATTCGGCTATCCGGCTCAGAGCTGCGGTTTGCGGCAGATTTTCGTTGCCCAGGCCGCATGGCTGAATCGTTATGCCAGGTTGCATTTTGCAGGTGAGTCTGCTAGAATCAGACCGTATAAGGAGGAAAACACCATGAGAAAAATGGCATATACTTTTGCGGCCATACTGCTTGCTGCCGTGTTTGGTCTTACAGGCTGCGGCGGAGACTTTGACGCGGCAGGTTATATGCAGGCCGTGCTGGATGAGAGACTCCAGGGGGAATTTTCGGAGGCGGCGCAGATCATGGACACATCGGAATTTGAGCTGAAACAGGATTATGAATCATCGGTGGACAGCTTTGTTTATGCCTATCTGACGGCCGGATACGAGGAGCTGAATGATTACACGCTTTATGAGTACGAGACACTTGTAAAAGATATCTTCAGTGTGATGAAATACGACGTTAAGAAAGCAGAAAAGGCCGGGGAAAAGGAATATGAAGTTTCCGTTGAGATACAGCCGGTGGATTTGTTCCTTAATTATGTAAAGGAGCTTGAGCAGGCTTCTGATGAAATCGAGAAGTCAGCAAAAAACGGCGGATACGAGGGAACCGAAGAAGAAATTCGGGAAATGATGCAGTACGATTATCTGTCCAGGGCGTACAGCCTTTTACAGGACGCCTATACCTCGATGCAATACGGAAAACCGGAAACCGTGATCGTGGAAGTCGCGGCGGAAGATGGGAATTCTTATGCCGTCAGCGAGGAGGAGTACCAGATGCTTCTGGAGCAGTTCTTCCGGATGGATGAGATCGCGAACACAAACTAAGGACAAAAGCAAAAGACGAAAATCACTGGAAAAAGTGCAGGATAGGGCTGGAAAT
Organism: Sellimonas intestinalis; assembly: GCF_001280875.1. Taxonomy (GTDB): domain Bacteria; phylum Bacillota; class Clostridia; order Lachnospirales; family Lachnospiraceae; genus Sellimonas; species Sellimonas intestinalis. The sequence goes on from NZ_LGAJ01000009.1 coordinate 171,996, forward strand.
CCATATTAGAATATGGTATACTCAAACAATCAGTGTAATGTAGATAAGTCTGCCGACTTTTCGCATATACGATAATATTTAGGAGGAAATGTAAATGAGTTTACAAGTAGAGAAACTGGAACACAACATGGCGAAACTGACGATCGAAGTTTCAGCCGAAGAACTGGAGAAGGCACTCCAGGGAGCTTATAATAAGCAGAAGAAAAATATCAGCATCCCAGGATTCCGTAAAGGAAAAGTGCCGCGCCAGATGATCGAAAAAATGTACGGACCGGAAGTTTTCTACGATGACGCTGCAAATCAGCTCATTCCGGAAGCATACGGAAAAGTATATGATGAAGAGGATCTTGAGATCGTATCGCAGCCAAAGATTGATATCGTACAGATTGAAAAAGGCAAACCATTTATTTTTACAGCTGAGGTGGCATTAAAGCCGGAAGTAACATTAGGCGAATACAAAGGATTAAAGGTAGAGAAGATTTCCAACCGTGTTACACAGAAGGAGATCGACGCGAAGCTTGCCGAGGAGCAGGAGAAGAACGCGAGAACTGTTTCTGTGACAGACCGTCCGGTTCAGGATAAAGATGAAGTCGTTCTTGATTTTGAAGGATTTGTAGACGGCGTAGCATTCGAAGGCGGAAAGGGAGAGAACTATCCGCTTACTATAGGTTCCGGATCTTTTATTCCGGGATTTGAGGATCAGCTTATCGGTGCGAATCTGGAAGAGGAAAAAGAAGTCCGTGTAACATTCCCGGAAGAGTACCATGCAAAGGATCTGGCAGGAAAAGACGCGGTATTCAAATGCACAGTACATGAGATCAAAGTAAAAGAACTTCCGGAGCTTGACGACGAGTTTGCTTCCGATGTATCTGAGTTCGAGACGCTCGATGCTTTCAAAGCAGATATCAAGGCAAAAATTAAAGAACAGAAGATCGCGGAAGGCAAGAGAAAACAGGAAGATAAAGCAGTGGAAGAAGCTGTGGCAAACGCACAGATGGATATCCCGGATGCCATGATCGATACTGAAGTAAGACAGATGGCAAATGATTTCGCACAGAGATTACAGCAGCAGGGCCTTACGATGGATCAGTACTTCCAGTTTACAGGAATGACAGCGGAGAAGATGACGGAAGAGCTGAAACCGCAGGCATTAAAGAGAATTCAGACAAGGCTCGTTCTGGAAGCAATTGTAAAGGCTGAGAATATTGAGATCAGCGATGAGAAGATCGACGAAGAGATCCAGAAGATGGCTGAGTCTTACAAGATGGAAGCAGAGAAGCTCAAAGAATTCATGGGAGAAAATGAGAAAAAACAGATGAAACTGGATATGGCTGTCCAGGAAGCTGTGACATTCCTTGTTGAAAACGCGGTAGAAGAATAAGAGACAAAAATAAGGAGGCATATTGCATGAGTTTAGTACCTTATGTCATTGAGCAGACAAGCCGTGGAGAGCGTTCATACGACATCTACTCAAGACTTTTAAAAGACAGAATCATTTTTCTGGACGGCGAAGTCAACGATGCTTCGGCAAGCGTGATTGTCGCGCAGCTTCTGTTTCTGGAAGCCGAAGATCCGGGAAAAGACATCAACTTGTACATCAACAGTCCGGGTGGTTCTGTGACGGCAGGTCTGGCAATTTATGATACGATGCAGTACATCAAGTGTGATGTGTCTACGATCTGTATTGGTATGGCCGCAAGTATGGGATCTTTCCTGTTATCCGGCGGTAAGAAGGGCAAGCGTCTTGCGCTTCCGAATGCGGAGATTATGATTCACCAGCCGTCAGGCGGAGCACAGGGACAGGCGTCCGAGATACAGATTGCAGCAGAACATATTCTGAAAACACGCCGGAAATTAAATGAGATTCTGGCAGCAAACACCGGACAGACGCTTGAGACGATCGCACGGGATACAGATCGCGATAATTTCATGTCTGCCGAGGAAGCAAAGGCATACGGTTTAATTGACGAGGTCATTACAAGCCGATAAAGGGAAACAAGGGGCTGTCCCAGTGGCCTGGGACATCCCCTTTCCGTGTTTCAAAACGATACGGAAAATATAAAATAGTAACGATTCAGCTATATGCCGGGAAATATCGAAAGACTTCTGCAGCCAAGCCTGCATTTTGGTAATCCAGGCCGCATGGCTGAAGCGTTACATAAAATGAGGTGTGAGAATGGCTTTAAAAGAAGATGTAGTGAGATGTTCCTTCTGTAATAAGCCACAGTCTCAGGTGCGCAAGCTGATTGCGGGGCCAAACGGAGCATATATCTGTGACGAATGTATTGAGATCTGTGCCGAGATTATAGAAGAAGAATTTGATTATGAAGACGAAAATAACGGGCCGGGAGAGATTAATCTCCTGAAGCCGGAAGAGATAAAGAGCTTTCTGGATGATTATGTGGTTGGGCAGGAGGAGGCCAAAAAGGTTCTTTCCGTTGCGGTCTATAATCATTACAAGCGGATCAAAGCACAGCGAGATCTTGGGGTGGAGCTGCAAAAGAGCAATATTCTGATGCTTGGACCGACCGGAAGCGGGAAAACGCTTCTGGCACAGACACTGGCGAAGGTGCTCAATGTTCCATTTGCGATTGCGGACGCCACGACTCTGACTGAAGCCGGATATGTCGGGGAAGATGTGGAAAATATTCTTCTTAAAATTATTCAGGCGGCGGATGGAGATATTGAGAGAGCAGAGTATGGGATTATCTATATCGATGAGATCGATAAGATCACACGGAAGTCTGAAAATCCATCCATCACCCGGGATGTCTCCGGGGAGGGTGTTCAGCAGGCGCTTCTGAAGATTGTGGAGGGTACGATTGCATCCGTACCTCCGCAGGGCGGAAGAAAGCATCCGCATCAGGAGCTTTACCAGATCGATACATCCAATATCCTGTTCATCTGCGGCGGAGCATTTGAAGGGATCGACAAGATTATCGAGAAACGGATTGATCAGAAATCCATCGGATTTAATGCGGAGATTGCGGAAAACCACGAGGACAATCTGGACAGACTGTTAAACCAGGTGCTTCCGCAGGATCTGGTGAAATTTGGACTGATTCCGGAGTTTGTCGGTCGTGTTCCGGTTGTGGTAGCACTGGAGTCCCTGAACCGTGATGCGTTGATTCAGATTCTGACAGAGCCAAAGAGTTCGATTGTCAAGCAGTATCAGAAGCTGATGGAGCTGGACGGCGTCAGACTGCATTTTGATAAAGACGCGCTGGAGGCTATCGCGGATCGTTCCATTGCTAGAAATACAGGAGCCAGGGGCTTACGGGCCATCATGGAAAATGTGATGATGGATATCATGTACCGTGCGCCATCTGACGAGACGCTAAAGACCTGTATCATTACCAGAGATGTTGTAGAAGGAAAGAGCCTGCCAAAGACAGAACATGAAGAGCGGGAATCCGAGAGTGCATAGCAGACAGAAAGTGCATAATAGACAGAAATGGGAAAGGTGCAGGTATGTTTTACCTGCACCTTTTGTAAAATACGGAGGACATAATGACAGAACAGATCAATCATATACCAGTTGTACCGCTTAGGGGACTGACCGTTTTTCCGGGAATGGCAGTACATTTTGACGTGATCAGGATGAAATCTATCGAGGGGATTCAGCAGGCGATGCTTGCAGGGCAGAAGGTATTTCTGATCCGACAAAAAGATGAGAAAGTTGAGGAGCCGGATAAGGACGCACTCTGCCACGGAGGAGTACTTGCCGAGATCAGGCAGGTTGTCCGTGTCCCGCAGAAAGGCATCCGGGTCATGGTTTATGGAGAGAAGAGGGCAATTTTGCGGGAGTTTCGGGAAGCAAATGGATTCTGGGAAGGTGATATTTCCATTTATCCGGAGAAGTGCCCGGATCTTCCAGAAGGCGTGACACTGGAAGGAATGAAAAAGGTACTGACGGATGCCTTGAAGCAGTATGCAATACGCACAAAGCGGGTCCCGGAAGGAGTCATTCAGGATATCTTAAAGATCGACGACGTCTATACCATGGCGGCAGAGGCCGCTGCGGGCATCGGCCTGGATTCAGCCTCTCTTCAGAAGCTTCTGGATGAGGATAGTCTCCTGGAGCGATTCTATCTTCTGGCGGCTAAGATTGAGGAGGAGACAAGAGCCTTTGACATCACAGCAGAGATCGAGAAAAAAGTCCGGGAACGGATTGACAGAGGACAGCGGGAATATATCTTGCGTGAACAGTTAAAATATATCCGAGAGGAGCTTGGTGAGGACGGTACTACATCCGATGCCGAAGAATTTGAAAAGGCAGAGCAAAAGCTTCTGGCTCCTGAGGAAGTGCATGAGAAGATCAAAAAGGAGATCCGACGCTTTAAACAGGCGGTGAACAATCCGACAGAGGCCGGTGTGAGCCGTACCTATATTGAAACCATGCTGGAGATGCCGTGGGATAAGCGGGCAGAAGAGTTTACGGATATCGCCCATGCCAAGGAGATTCTGGAGGCGCAGCATTATGGGCTGAAGGAAGTGAAGGAGCGGGTGCTGGAATATCTGTCGGTGCGTGCGCTGACAAACCGGAGCGGTTCTCAAATCCTCTGTCTGGTAGGCCCGCCGGGGACCGGGAAGACGTCTATTGCCAGATCTCTGGCAGAGTCTATGAAAAAGCCGTATGTGAGAATTTCTCTTGGCGGTGTCCGGGACGAGGCTGAGATCCGGGGACACCGGAAGACCTATGTAGGGGCCATGCCGGGACGGATTGCGGACGGACTTCGCAAGGCGGGAGTGAAAAACCCGGTGATGCTGCTCGATGAGATTGACAAGGTCAGCACCGATTATAATAAAGGGGATACATTTTCTGCCCTGCTTGAGGTGCTGGATTCCGAACAGAACAGGAAGTTTCGGGATCATTATCTGGAGGTGCCGCTGGATCTGTCCGAGGTGGTATTTGTGACGACGGCAAATACTCTGCAGACGATTCCACGGCCACTTCTGGACCGGATGGAGCTGATCGAGGTATCCAGTTATACGGAAAATGAAAAGATGCACATTGCAAAGGAGCACCTTTTGAAAAAGCAGTTGGAGCGTCACGGACTGGACGGCGGACTTCTTCTCATTTCGGACGGGGCGCTGTGGAAGATCATCCGCGGCTACACAAAAGAGGCCGGAGTGCGTACACTGGAGCGAAGGATCGGAGAGCTTTGCCGCAAGGCAGCCAGAGAGATCCTGGAATCTGGAAAAAATCAGGTGCGGATCACAGAACGCAATCTGACACATTATCTCGGGAAAGAAAAATACCGTTATCATCTTGCCGGAAGCCGGGATGAAGTGGGAATTGTAACCGGACTTGCATGGACAAGCGTGGGAGGGGATACACTTCAGATTGAGGTCAATGTCCTTTCCGGAAAAGGAAAGCTTCTGCTGACCGGACAGATGGGGGATGTGATGAAAGAGTCCGCACAGGCGGGTATCAGCTATATTCGTTCTATTAGTGGGCGGTACGGGATTCCAGAGGACTTTTTTGAAACGCACGACATTCACGTTCATATTCCGGAAGGAGCGGTGCCGAAAGACGGACCGTCTGCCGGGATTACGATGGCGACAGCCATTCTTTCAGCAGTGACCGGACAGAAAGTCCGCTCCGATGTAGCCATGACCGGGGAGATTACACTTCGGGGAAGAGTACTTCCGATCGGCGGTCTGAAAGAGAAGCTGCTTGCCGCAAAGAATGCGGGAATTCACCTCGTGCTCGTGCCGGCGGAAAATCAGACGGATGTAGAGGAACTTTCCAAAGAGATCACGAAAGGGCTGGAAGTGCGTTTTGTTTCCAGAATGGAAGAAGTATTACATACTGCTATGTCAGAGCAGGTGGAACAAAGGAGGGAACAGGATGGTAATTAAAGAAGTGACGCTGGAAACTGTCTGTGGGATTACGAGTACACTTCCAGAAAATGATAAGCCGGAAATTGCGTTTGCGGGGAAATCAAACGTAGGAAAATCTTCGCTGATCAATGCGCTGATGAACCGGAAATCCCTTGCCCGGATTTCCGCGACGCCGGGAAAGACCCAGACGATCAACTTTTACAATATCAACCGGGAAATATATCTGGTGGATCTTCCGGGTTATGGATACGCCAAGGTTTCGGAGAAGGAAAAAGAGGCATGGGGGAAGATGATCGAGCGCTACCTTCATAAATCGACCATGCTCAAGGCGGTCTTTCTTCTGATTGATATCCGGCATGATCCTTCTAAAAACGATAAAATGATGTACGACTGGATTTTGCATCAGGGCTATGAACCAGTGATTATCGCCACCAAGCTTGATAAGCTGAAAAAAAGCCAGGTGGCAAAGCAGTTAAAAGCGATCCGGACAGGACTTGGACTGGTAAGCGGAACTACAGTGATTCCTTTTTCCGCCAAGACAAAGCAGGGTAGAGACGAGATCTGGGAGTATGCCGAATCCAGACTGTTTGAATCCGTCGACAAGGAGGAATAAGATGGGAGAAGACGCAGACAGAACGAAACAAGATACAAGACCATACTGGAAGGTGACGGCAAGTCTCTTTTTCAGCCTGCTTGGGACGGCGCTTTTTCTTGTGATCGGAATCCGTGCACTCGGCTTTTTCATGCCTTTTGTGATCGGCTGGTTTATCGCTTACCTGGCGCATCCGCTTGTAGGGTGGCTGGAAAACCGGGTAAAGATCAAGAAAAAATTCGGATCAGCCTTGATCATTATACTCGTAATCGCCATTGTGGCCGGACTTGGCTATCTGGGAATTGTGAAACTCATTCGTGAGGTTCAGATGGCTCTCAACAATGCGCCTCATCTTTACCGGGATCTGGAATCCGGGTTAAAAGAGATCGGAGGACGGTTCCAGGGGTTCTATAATATGCTGCCGGACAATATTCAGGATGGCTGGAATTCCCTGGTGCAGAATATGGACGAAAAAGTCGGAGGGCTGATTGCGGGTCTCGGGAATCCGGCTGTTGAGATGACCGGAAACGTGGTGAAACGAATTCCAAGCGCGCTTGTGTCTGTGATTGTCGCACTTGTGTCCGCATATTTTTTTACCGCTCAGAGAGAGGAGGTCATCCAGTGGAGCAAGAAGGTGGCGCCAAAGGCCATCGAAGCCCGGATGACCATGGTCATTTACAATCTGAAGTATGCGGTGGGCGGGTATTTCAAAGCTCAGTTTAAGATCATGGTAATCGTGGGACTGATTCTGCTGTGTGGATTTCTCATTTTGGGTGTGGATTACGCTTTCCTGCTGGCACTGTTGATTGCGTTTCTGGACTTTCTCCCGTTTTTTGGAACCGGAACAGCACTGATTCCGTGGGCAGTCTATAAATTCTTTGTGACGGATATCAAAACGGCGGTGGGGCTGCTTGTGATCTACGGCATTACCCAGCTTGTGCGGCAGGTGATCCAGCCGAAACTGGTTGGTGACAGCATCGGACTGAGCCCTCTTGTCACGCTGGTTTTATTGTATGTGGGTTACCGGATTGGAAGTATTTTCGGAATGATTCTGGCGGTGCCGGTTGGAATGATTGTATTCAATTTGTACAAAGCAGGAGCTTTTGACTATATTCTGGATGATGTAAGAATCCTGGCGCGGGGAATAGCGTCCTTGCGGGAACCATAGTATCTGGGAAATATGAAGTTTCGGACGGCGGATTTTCAATACAACTTTGAGGAGCTGCTGTCCTTTTTTTCGGCATTTGGCTGAAATTGTGCAGTATACACAGGTTGGATTGCCGGTCAACAGGGAGGATGATATAATAGTACCAAAATGCGGGTTTCAAAAAGGAGGAATAGCATATGGCACTTGATGTTCAGAATACAAAAAAGATGATCGAAGAAGGGAGGGCGGTTCTGGGGATTGAATTCGGCTCTACAAGGATTAAGGCGGTTCTGATCAATGAGCAAAACGAGCCGGTGGCTTCCGGAAGCCATGACTGGGAGAATCGGCTGGACAACGGTATCTGGACTTATACACAGGAGGATATCTGGACGGGGTTGCGGGAAAGTTATCAGACTATGGCGTATGATGTGGAGGAAAGATACGGGGTTCGGATCAGACGGCTGAAAGCTCTGGGATTCAGTGGAATGATGCATGGGTACATGGCATTTGACAAGAATGGAGAGCTGTTGGTGCCGTTTCGTACCTGGAGAAATACGATCACTGAGGAGGCATCAGAAAAACTGACGGAACTTTTCCAGTACCACATTCCTCAGAGATGGAGTATTGCCCATCTGTATCAGGCGATCTTAAATGAGGAAGAGCACGTCAAAGATGTGGCGTTTTTTACGACCCTTGCAGGATATATTCACTGGAAAATAAGCGGAAGGAAGGTGCTTGGTGTTGGAGAAGCCTCCGGCATGTTTCCAATTGATATTCAAAAGAAGCAGTTTAACCAGGAGATGATGAAACAGTTTGACGCACAGATTGAGGGAAAGGGGTATCCGTGGAAGCTGGCAGAGATCCTTCCGGAGGTTTTGGTGGCAGGAGAAGACGCAGGTGTGCTGACAGAGGAGGGGGCAAAGCTTCTCGATCCTTCCGGAGCGCTTCAGGCAGGTGCGTCGCTTTGCCCGCCGGAAGGAGATGCAGGTACCGGAATGGCAGCGACGAACAGTGTGGCGCCAAGAACCGGCAATGTATCGGCAGGAACGTCTGTGTTCGCGATGGTTGTGCTGGAGCAGGAGCTTTCCAAAGTTTATCCGGAGATCGACATTGTGACAACGCCGTCCGGAGATCTGGTGGGAATGGTACACTGCAACAACTGTACTTCCGATCTGAATGCCTGGGTATCCCTGTTCCGGGAATTCGGGGAAACGTTTGGTATGAAGATCGATCTGAATGATCTGTATGGAACACTGTATCGGAAAGCGCTGGAAGGAGACGAGGACTGCGGAGGGCTTTTGGCATATAATTATTTCTCAGGGGAACATATTACCAATTTTGAAGAGGGTCGTCCGCTTTTTGTAAGGACTCCAAAGAGCAAATTCAGTCTTGCGAATTTCATGCGGGTACACCTGTATACTTCTCTTGGGGCGTTGAAAGTCGGAATGGATATTATGCTGAAGCAGGAGCATGTGAAGCTGGATAGGATTCTGGGTCACGGAGGACTCTTCAAAACAAAAGGCGTAGGACAAAGCATTCTTGCGGGAGCAATCGACACGCCGGTGTCTGTGATGGAGACTGCGGGAGAAGGAGGAGCTTGGGGGATTGCTCTTCTGGCGTCTTACCTCGTACACAAAGAAGAGGGAGAAAGTCTGCCAAAATTCCTTTCCGCAAAGGTATTTGCGGGTGAGACTGGAACTGTGATGGGAGCGGATCCAAAGGAGGTAGCCGGATTTGATACTTTTATCGAGCGATATAAAGAAGGATTTGCCATCGAGCGGGCAGCAGTAGACCATTTGAAATAGGCGTGTTATACTAGCTGTAAAAAGAAAGAAGGATCAACATGCCAAAAGTACAAATGACAACACTTGGATATATTGAGACGAGGGAATCCTATCTTATGCTTCACAGAGTGAAAAAAGAGCAGGACGTCAACGAGGGTAAATGGATCGGAATCGGAGGAAAGTTTGAGTATGGAGAAAGCCCGGAAGAATGTATGATCCGGGAAGCCAAGGAAGAGACGGGGCTTGCCGTCACCTCTATGAAGTTCCGGGGGATTCTCACATTCATCTGTGATAAACAGGACCCGGAATATATCTGCCTGTATACGATTGACGGTTTTTCCGGACAGCTCAAAGAATGTGATGAAGGAGAGCTTCTTTGGGTGCCGAAAGATGAAATATTTGGGCTGAATCTATGGGAAGGAGACAGGATTTTTTTCGATCTGCTTCAGAAGGATGTTCCCTTTTTCTCTCTGAAACTTTGCTACGAAGGCGATCAGCTTCTGGAAGCTGTTTTAAATGGAGAAAAAGAGCTTGTGAGAACAGCGAAAGTGTGATATAGTTAGAAAAACTGAATAAAAGCCTTGATTTCAAGGAAGAAGATAGAGGCGCGGGATTCATCAGTATGCTCTGGACAGACGGACGTACCATCCGCAGAGCAGAAAGGGGAAACCGCCGAAGGAAGTGAAGGAGGACGTAACTTTGCTTTCTGGGATGTTGTAGAAGATACAGCATACTGTCACAGATTGTGGAGCGCTATCGTGGAATCGGAACAGATATCTGAGCCGTGAGTGTGTTTTGCATATACTCACGGCTTTTTGTATTGGCGACGAACCAAAGTCCGGGCCTGCCCGAGACCTTGGCGACCGCTTACAATCCCGGAATGTGTCTTTTGGCACTTCCGGTGATTGTATTGGCTGCAGCGAAAGAAAGAAAAAAGGGAGAGAGAAACATGAAGCAAAAGAAAACGATACGAAAAGGGCTGGTGGCCGTGCTTATGATTGTATCCATGTGGTCACTGACAGTGTTTGCCTCAGATGGAGAGACGGTACAGCCTGCGATGTATGCAACCTTCTGGGCGCTGGTGCCGCCGATTGTGGCTATCGGCCTTGCGTTAATTACGAAAGAGGTGTACAGTTCCCTCTTTATCGGAATCGTGGTGGGAGGTCTGTTCGCCTCCAATTTCCACTTTGAAGGCACTGTCAATTCCGTGTTAAATGAAGGAATGATCAGCGTACTGACAAGTTCGGACAATGTAGGAATCATTATTTTTCTGGTCGTATTAGGCGTTATCGTCAGCATGATGAACAAGGCGGGGGGATCCGCTGCTTTCGGGGAGTGGGCCGGAAAAAGGATCCGTACAAGAGTCGGGGCACAGCTTGCGACGATTGCCCTTGGGGTTCTGATTTTCATTGATGATTATTTCAACTGTCTGACTGTGGGAAGCGTTATGAGGCCGGTGACAGACCGCCATAAGGTGTCCAGAGCTAAGCTTGCCTATTTGATTGATGCGACGGCGGCTCCGGTGTGTATCATTGCGCCGATTTCCTCTTGGGCTGCTGCGGTATCGAGCTATGTGGAAGGTGAAGACGGATTTTCGATCTTTATCAAGGCGATCCCGTACAATTTTTACGCACTTCTGACTATTGTGATGATGGTAGGACTTACAGTGATGAAGATAGAATTCGGCTCCATGCGTGTCCATGAGAAGAACGCCATCAAAGGCGACCTGTACACGACGCCGGACCGTCCGTTTGCCAATATGGAAAATAAAAGCATAAAAGAAACAAAAGGAAAAGTCATTGACCTCGTGATTCCGGTACTCATCCTTGTAGTATGCTGTGTCATCGGTATGATTTACACCGGAGGATTTTTCAACGGTACTGATTTTATTACTGCTTTTTCCCAGTGTTCGGCCTCGGAAGGGCTGGCAATCGGCAGCTTTTTCGGACTTTTGGCGACGATGATTCTTTATTCTGCCAGACGTGTTTTGAGCTTTAAAGAGTGTATGGACTGTGTACCGGAAGGCTTTCAGGCAATGGTACCGGCAATTCTGATTCTTACATTTGCATGGACCTTAAAGACAATGACAGATCATCTGGGAGCGGCGGATTTTGTGGCAAATGCCATGTCATCATCCGCAGACGGTCTGATGAACCTGCTGCCGGCGATCATCTTCCTTGTAGGATGTTTCCTGGCGTTTGCGACAGGAACAAGCTGGGGAACCTTTGGAATCCTTATCCCGATTGTCGTGGCAGTATTTGAGAATTCCAATCCGGAGCTGATGATCATTTCCATTTCTGCCTGCATGGCAGGAGCGGTATGCGGCGATCATTGTTCCCCGATCTCCGACACGACGATCATGTCGTCCGCAGGGGCACAGTGCAACCATGTAAACCACGTATCTACCCAGCTTCCGTACGCCATGACGGCGGCAGCGGTCAGCTTCGTTACCTACATTATCGCAGGATTTACACAGACCGCATGGATATCACTGCCGATTGGTATAGTCCTGATGCTTGCTGTTCTTCTTATCATCCGAAAACGGCACGGCGCAAAAGACATGGCAGAGTCATAGGTATAACGTATTGGGGAGGGATTCCGATATATCGGAATCCCTCCCCTTTGTAAAATCTGTACTATAAATTTTCGGATTTTTACAATACAACTTTTCAATTTCATATAAATTGTTTGAAACAAATTTGGATAATTCTCCGGCTTGTATTGTGCATGTGGATAGGGTATAGTGATACCAGAATGAAAGAGAGGCTTTGACATGCAGAAGAAGTATGAAGAGGTGATTGCCTGGATCCGGGGAGAGCTGCGTGAAGGGCGGCTGAAGCAAGGGGACAAACTTCCTTCGGAGAATATGCTAAAGAAGCGGTTCCATGTGAGCCGTCAGACGGTTCGCAAGGCACTGTCTGTACTGGAGGAAGAGCAGATTACACGGAGTGTGCGTGGCAGCGGAACGTATATTGAGATCGGGAAACGGCAGCGGAAACGTTCGATGCGGATTGCGGTGATGACAACGTATGCGGACGTCTATATTTTCCCTTTGATTGTGAAGGAAATCGGGAGGGTGCTTTCAGACGAAGGATTTCTTCTTCAGATTGCCGTATCCAACAATGCGATCGAAAAGGAGAGGATGATCCTGAAGGATTTCATCCGTGAGAAGTCGATTGACGGACTGATTGCAGAAACGACAAAGAGTGGAATCCCAAACCCGAATCTGAAGCTCTATAAAGAGCTGGAACGAATGGGCGTTCCGATTCTGTTTATCAATAGCTTTTATCCGGAACTGGATATCCCTCACATTAGTCTGGATGACCGGGAAGCGGGGCGTATGGTGACGCAGCATCTTCTGGACTGTGGTCATATGAATATCGCCGGGATTTTTAAAGGTGATGACGGTCAGGGACACCAGCGTTATGCGGGATATGTGGACGCGTTGATGGAGGCGGATATCAAGGTGAAAGGAAAACAGGTGATTTGGATCGATTCAGATGAGATTGAAGAGATGCGGGATGATTGCGGCCGGGTCTTGAAACGAATCAAGGGCTGCACAGCCTGTGTCTGTTACAATGACGAGGTAGCCAACAAGATGGTTGGAATCTGTATGGATCAGGGAATCCGGATCCCGGAGGATCTCTCTATTATAGGAATTGATGATTCGGATTTGTCACGATTCTGCGAAATACCGTTTACTTCTGCCAGAAATCCGGTGCGAGAGCTGGGGAGAATCGCCGCTGAGATGATGATAGGACGGATTCGGGGATTTACGGAGATCGAGACAGTAGAGCTTGAGCCAGAGCTGATCATGCGAAGTTCGGTCAAGGTCATCAATCATATTTGACGTAAGCGGCAGGAACCAGCCGCAGCCGGGAAAAAAAGAAAGTAAAAAGAAATGAATAAAAAGCAGGAGGACAAACAAATGTTAAAACAGAAAACGTACCAATTTTGGTTCTGCACAGGATCCCAGGATCTCTATGGAGACGCATGTCTTGCCCATGTAGCAGAGCACGCACAGAAAATTGTGGAGGCGCTGAATTCATCCGGTGTACTTCCGTATGAGATTATCTGGAAACCGACATTGATCACAAATGAGCTGATCCGCCGGACGTTCAATGAGGCTAATACAGATGAGACCTGCGCCGGCGTCATTACCTGGATGCATACGTTTTCTCCGGCAAAATCCTGGATTCTCGGACTGCAGGAGTACAGAAAACCATTGCTGCACCTGCACACTCAGTTTAATCAGGAAATACCATACGACACCATTGATATGGACTTTATGAACGAGAACCAGTCTGCACACGGTGGCCGTGAATTCGGACATATCTTCACGAGGATGGGAATTGAGAGAAAAATCGTGGTGGGACATTGGTCTGATCAGAAGGTACAGGAAAAGATCGCATCCTGGATGCGTACGGCAGTGGGCGTCATTGAGAGCAGTCATGTCCGCGTTATGAGAGTGGCGGATAATATGAGAAATGTGGCCGTTACAGACGGCGACAAGGTGGAAGCACAGATCAGGTTCGGATGGGAAGTAGACGCTTATCCGGTCAATGAGATTGCCCAAGCAGTAGAAGACGTCAAAGAGGGAGAAGTCAATGCTCTTGTTGACGAATACTATGATAAATATGATATTCTTCTGGAAGGGAGAGATCCTGAAGAATTTAAAAAGCATGTGGCAGTACAGGCGCGGATGGAGATTGGTTTTGAACGGTTTTTGGAGGAGAAAAATTACCAGGCCATTGTTACACACTTCGGCGATTTGGGCAGCCTGAAACAGCTCCCTGGTCTTGCAATCCAAAGACTCATGGAAAAAGGATATGGTTTCGGAGCGGAAGGAGACTGGAAGACGGCTGCGATGCTCCGGATTATGAAGATTATGACAGAGGGAATGAAGGATGCAAAGGGTACTTCTTTTATGGAAGACTATACATACAATCTTGTTCCGGGCAAAGAGGGTATTTTGCAGGCTCATATGCTGGAAGTCTGTCCGACTATTTCAGACGGTCCGATCAGCATGAAAGTACAGCCCCTTAGCATGGGAGACAGAGAAGATCCGGCGCGCCTTGTTTTTACGGCAAAGGAAGGTCCGGCGATTGCAACTTCACTAATTGATCTGGGCAACCGGTTCCGTCTGATTATCAACAGTGTCAACTGCAAAAAGACAGAAAAGCAGATGCCGAAACTTCCGGTTGCGACTGCATTCTGGACGCCGGAGCCAAATCTTCAGACCGGAGCGGAAGCATGGATTCTCTGCGGAGGCGCACATCACACCGCCTTTTCCTACGACATCACAGCAGAGCAGATGGGGGACTGGGCTGACGCTATGGGCATTGAAGCGGTTTACATTGACAAGGATACAGATATCCGCACACTGAAAAATGAGCTCAGATGGAATTCCGTTGCTTATCGGAAATAAGAAAGAGAAGAAATCAGAAACCATCCAGAAGCATTACAAAGAAAATCGTAACGATTCGGACACCCTTTGTAATGCTTCTTTTCATGTGGGGAATTTAGGTGTAAAATAGAGAACAGAAATATGCAGAGAAAGGAAGCCCCGGGAGGGCATTGGGTGATGATATGAAAAAAGAAAATTTCGGACAAACTGCCAAAGGAGAACAGGCCAGTCTCTATACGATGGAAAACGCGGCAGGAATGGAACTAAAGCTTACAGATTATGGTGCTTCACTTGTCAGTCTGAAAGTGAAAGACCGAACCGGAGAAAAGAGGGATGTAGTCCTTGGATATGACGATGTGGAAGGGTATGAAAACGGGGCAATTTTTCTTGGCGCAACCGTGGGAAGAAATGCGAACCGGATTAGAGGAGCTGCTTTTGAACTTGGTGGAAAGAAGTATACGCTTGACGCAAATGAAAATGGAAATAACCTGCATAGCGGCTATGATTTCTATAACAAGAGACTTTGGGAAGTGAAGCAGTCAGATACGAAGAGCATTACGTTCGCTGTGTTTAGCCCGGACGGAGATCAGGGATATCCGGGGGATGTAAGAATCGAGGTTTCCTATACTTTGACGGACGAGAATGAAGTGAGGATTTCCTACCGGGGGATCCCATCGGAGGATACGATACTGAATCTGACAAACCACAGCTATTTTAATCTGAACGGGGAGGGGGGAGATCCGGTTTTAAACCACCAGGTGTGTCTACATGCGGATGCTTTTACAGAGACGGATGAGATGCTGATCCCGACCGGAAGGCTCATTGACGTTACAGGTACTCCGATGGATTTCCGTAAGAAAAAAGCGATTGGGCAGGACATCAAAGCGGACTACGAGCCGCTGAAGCTTGGCGGAGGATATGATCACAACTGGGATCTTGGAAACAGCGGAAGTCTGATCAAGGCAGCGGAAGTAAGCTCTCCGGACACTGGCATTTCCATGGAAGTGTATACTGACCTTCCGGGAATCCAGATGTACACAGGAAACGGGATTGAACACGAGACAGGAAAAGGACAGAAGATCTACGGCAAACACGCCGCTGTCTGTCTGGAGACCCAGTACTTCCCGGACGCGGTTCACCATGAACAGTTTGAGGCTCCGATCCGCAAAGCCGGAGAGACTTATCAGACGACAACCGTATATAAATTCAATGTCGATGAATAAAAAGCCGCTTTCCTTGCAATTTGAAAAAAATGTGCTATAATAATGGACAGCTAGCGAGGTAAGACAAAATAGAATGACAACAGGTCACAGTTTTCATTAGGAGGATTTATTATGGCAAGAAAACGTACATTGGCAAAAGTAGCTGCAAAGACGGAAGCAGTTGCCGCGGAGACCGCAAAGGCAGCAGCAGAGAAGACAGAAGCTGTAAAAGAAGTCGTAGCGGAAAAGACGGAAGCTGTAAAAGAAGTTGTGGCAGAGAAGACAGACGCGGTTAAGGACGCGGTGAAAGAAGCGACAGAAAAGACAGTCAAAACGGCAAAAAAGACAACTGCAAAGAAACCAGCGAAAAAAGAGATCAAAGTACGGACATTCGTTCAGTATTATGGAAAAGAAGTAGAGGAAAAAGAGATGATTGCCGCAGTCAAGAAAGACTGGACAAAGGTAAACGGAAAGAAAGTGGGAGATATCAAAGATATCACACTTTATGTAAAGCCGGAGGAAGCAGCAGTTTATTATGTGGTTAACGGAACTGATTCCGGAAAAGTTGCATTTTAATACAAGAAAAGTATGGAAGAGATACCATACAGTCCCAGAGACAGTATGGTATCTTTTTATATTGGTGATGAATATAAATCGACTGATAATTTATACAAAGCATTATAAAATATAGAGAAAAAATAAAAAATACTAAAAAATATATTGACAAAATAAACTGCACGTGCTACTATCAAGACAAGATAAACGAAAAGAAATCAAGGGATTTCAGAAAAGGAGGTACAGACCACCGAAAAGAGAAGAACAGTTCACATAATCTGAGAAAAGGTAGGTTAACGAATGACTGAAGAACCAACAAATTAAGGATGGACGTTGATGATAAGAGCAGCATCGGCGTCCATCTTTCGTGTTGCGGGAAGATCAGTTTTGTATTAAAATAAAGGCAGGAAGAAAAAGAACTAATGAGTAATTAGATACAAAGGAGAGACAAAGATGGAAAGAATATTTGAAGCAGCAGATCAGACCAGCCGTCTGCTTTTTGAGGATGGTCTGAAAAATATGGATTTTTCATGGATCTTTTCGAAGGGAGGAACGGCAGCCTTTGTGGTGACAGGTGTGATTGCGCTTCTGATGATTTTGTTTGGCGCCAAGTGTAAATATGTACTGTTTGCGATACAGGGATTTCTGCTTGGTGTGACAGCCGGCCTTACGGCTTCCTGGTTCCTGCATCTGGAAGGCTGGGTGATGATCGGTGTATCCGCAGGGGCCGGACTGGTGTTTGCCGCATTTGAAGCGGTATTTAGGAAGTTTGGTGCATTTGTATTTTCTTTGATCGCAGTTTTTGTAAGTGTGGCTGCGCTGGGCGGCGGAGAAGGTTATCTGGTACTTGGAATCGCAGGCGGCGTGGCGCTCATATTTGCGATTCTCGCGGCTGTATTCGGAGATCCTCTGATCATTCCGGTGATGGGAATCAGCGGAGGCGTACTTGGGGGAATTGTCGCTTACCATTATCTGCCATATGAGAGCAGGATTGTATTTTATGCGGTAAGCGCCGTACTTGCGGTTGTCGGAATCTGTATCCAGTATGCCATGAAGTCCAGTAAGATCGCGAGACTGGAGCGAAAGAAGGCAAAAGAGATTCGGGAAAAGAAATCGGTGGAGTCTGAAATTGAGATGGCGAGAAACGTTTTGGATTCCGATGAACAGGAAGAGTCGGACAACTAGAAGAAAGAGAGAAAACAGAATACGCAAATGAAAAAAATGCCGATGAGCTTGTTGGTATTTTGAAAAAAAGGGTATAATAAGCCTGGAAGCAAAAGGGGGCTTGTATATGAAGCTGGACATGCATTGTCATGTAAAAGAGGGGTCTATTGACAGCAAAGTAGGACTGGAAGAGTATATTGATAAGCTGATTGATCATGGATATGACGGGATGGTTGTAACAGACCACGACACGTACAATGGTTATCGGTATTGGAAGAACGAACTGAAAGGGAAGAAATACCAGGACTTTATCGTGTTTAAAGGGATCGAGTACGATACGAGAGATGCGGGACATTTTCTTGTTATCATGCCGGAGGGGCGCAAGATGCGTCTCCTGGAAATGAGGGGACTTCCGCTTGCGATGTTGATTGATCTTGTACACAAAAACGGGGGTGTGCTTGGGCCTGCTCATCCATGCGGTGAGAAATATTTAAGCTTTACCAATACAAAGCGTTTCTATAAATCCCCGGAGCTGATCAAGCGATTTGATTTTATCGAAGTATTTAATGCGTGTGAATCGGAGGAGAGCAACGAGGGTGCGGCAAAACTTGCGAAAAAATACCATAAGCCAGGAATCGGAGGGAGTGACGCACATAAGATCGAGTGTGTGAGCACGGCTTATACAGAGTTTTCAGGAACAGCAGCCTGCGAGACAGAACTCATTAATCTGATCCGTAAGAATCAGATTGTAAAAGCCGGAGGAAGATTCTATGACAAGACTGTAAAAGACAAGATCGGAAAGGCCAATAAGCTTCTTGCCTACAGCTTCTGGTTTTACAATAAGGGCGGAGAGCTCTTAAAGCGCCGGAGCCGGCAGAAAAAGATGAAAGTAGAAAGTCCGGTGGATCCGATCGATCCGATCGAGATCCCGTACCTCCGGGAAGCTAAAAAGGAAAAGATGCAGAAGTTAAAAGACTAGTTGGAAAGGAGAAGGAATGGAGTACGAAAGATTAGTAAGGCGGCAGAAAGAGTTTTTTAAGATGGGGAAGACAAAGAAACCAGGATTTCGGATATTTTACCTTAGAAAACTTCTGAAATGGATGGAGGAAAACGAGGACAGAATTCTGAGAGCGCTGAGTCAGGATCTTGGGAAATCCAGTACGGAAGGATATATGACTGAGATCGGAATGGTAAAAGAGGAGATCCGTTTTAACATGAAGCATCTGACGTTTTGGGCAAAGCCTAAAAGAGTCAAAACTCCGGCAACGCAGTTTCCATCTTTCTCATTTATTTACAGAGAGCCTTATGGTGTCGTATTGATTATGGCTCCTTGGAATTATCCTTTCCAGCTTACCGTGGCCCCGCTGATCGGGGCAATCAGCGCCGGGAACTGTGCGGTGCTGAAGCCGTCTTCCTATTCAGTACATACATCGGCTATGATTCAGGAGATGATCCGGGAAGTATTCCCATCCGGCTATGTGACGGTAGTGACAGGGGGACGGGAAGAAAACGAGGCGCTTCTGAGTGAAAAATTTGATTATATTTTCTTTACGGGAAGTCCGAAAGCCGGCAAGTCCGTGATGGAAAAAGCAGCCAGACATCTCACACCGGTCATTCTCGAGCTTGGCGGAAAAAGTCCGTGTATTGTGGATGAGACTGCGGATTTGAAGACTGCGGCCAGAAGGATTGTCTGGGGTAAGTTTTTAAATGCGGGACAGACCTGCGTGGCACCAGATTATGTCCTTGTACAGCACAGTGTCAAGAAAAAGCTGATCCACTACATCGAAAAGCAGATCCAGAAGATGTATGGATTTGCTCCGCTTGATAATGAGGAGTATTCTTCCATCATTAACCAGAGACATTTCAAACGGATCTGTGGGCTGATGGACGAGCGGAAGGTTATTTACGGAGGGCGGACAGACAGTATGACGCTGAAGATCGAGCCGACCGTGATGGATAGCGTCACCTGGGATGATGCCGTGATGAAAGAAGAGATCTTCGGACCGATTCTTCCGATTATGTCGTATTACGATCTGAAAGAGGCAGTCTCTGCTATCGACGCACAGTCGAGACCGTTGGCTTTGTATCTGTTCACGAAAGACAAGAAAAGGGAGTCTTTCATTTTAAGAGAGTTCTCTTATGGAGGGGGATGTATCAATGATACTGTCGTTCCTCTCGCGACGCCATACTTGCTGTTTGGTGGAGCGGGACAGCCCGGAATGCGAAAGTATCACGGAAAAGCAAGCTTTGATACGTTTACCCATGAGAAGAGCATTATCAGGAAATCACTTCTTGAGGATCCCCCTCTTTGGTATCCGCCATTTTGGGATTATCTGAAAACAAGAAAGAAATTAATGTAAAAAGAAACCGTAGCAGAACGTCCACAGAAAAATGAGAAGTCGGCTACGGTTTCGTTAGTTCTTAAATGTTCCCGATGGACAGGAGAATCCTGCTAAACAGGATTCTTTTTTATATGGGCTTTGTTAAAACATCATTCCGATCCGATAGAAGATCACAGCGAAAATCCAGGCAATGACGAGCTGAAAACACGCAAATGCAACAGTAATGCTTGTCTTTCCTACTTCCCGGTGAATCGTTCCAAGCGTCGCCATGCATGGAACATAGAGGAGGCAAAAGACCATCAGCGCATAAGCGTTCGCCGCTCCGAATCCCATGGAGCCAAGGACGGCCACCATGCTGTCCATTCCCGACGGAGTCGTGATATTGGCAATGCCAAAGAGGACACTGCAGCTTGAGACCACCACCTCTTTGGCGGCGATACCGGAGATGAGCGCCACGGCAATCTGCCAGTAGCCAAGCCCTGCCGGAGCAAGAACCGGAACGAGAGCCTTTCCGATGATGGAGCCAAAGCTCTCGGAAATATCCGATACAAATCCATGCGGGCCGAGATTCATCACAGCCCACATAATGATGGAGGCGATGAAGATGACCGTACCTGCTTTGGAGAGATAATCTTTCACTTTTTCCCACACATAGATGGCAATCGTGTGTGCGTTTGGTGTTTTGTACTCCGGAAGTTCAATGAGCAGGGCATGTTCTGCCTTACTGCCATCGAACCGGGAGACGATAAAGGCTGCCGCGATGGCGATTACAATACCCAGCAGATACATGGAGTAACAGACCAGCATCCTGTATTTTCCGAAAAACATGGAAGAAAACAGGACGTAGATCGGAAGTCTCGCACTACATGACATAAACGGGGTGACGAGAATCGTTTTTAAGCGGTCCTTACGGTGCTCCAGAGCCCGTGATGCCATGACAGCAGGAACAGAGCAGCCAAAACCAAGAAGGAGCGGGATGAAAGCACGTCCGGAAAGTCCAAGATGGCTCATCAGATCATCCATGATATAGGCTACACGTGACATATATCCGCTGTCCTCCAGAAAGGCCAGCGCCAGAAAGAGGATAAAAATATTCGGAAGGAAAGTCAGGATGCCTCCGACCCCGGAAATAATACCGTCCACGATCAAGGAGCGGATCAGCGGGTTCGCATGGAGAGCTTCCAGGCCGTTTGACACCAGATCCGAGAACCAGACAAGACCAAGTTCAAAGTATCCCTTCATCCAGTCACCCACTGTAAAAGTTATAAAAAATACAAAAGCCATAATGAAGAGGAAGATCGGAAGGCCGAGGAAACGGCTCGTCATAATGCGGTCTACCCGCTCGGTCCGCTCTGCTTTCTGGCTTTTATTGACGAGTACCTCCTGAATGATCTCCTCGATAAAATCATATTTCTGGTTAATGATTTCTTTTTCCATACTTTCTGCCGCCACATCCGCAAGCTGTACCGGGTGGCGTTCCATCACGACAGGGTCATGCTCCAGAAGTTTGATAGCGTGCCAACGTTTGTTGGTGAGACCAGGATCCTGCGCCGACAGGCGGTCGATGAGAATGTCAATCTTGTCCTCAATCTCATCACTGTACACCATTGCGTACTCTGCATGGTGATTGTGACGGTGGGAAGAGTGTTCCTCCTTCTCCTGATGATGATGGATCAGCGGATCCTGGGTGATAAGACCTTCGTGATGCTTGACTGCATGCATCAGGATAGAAAGTCCGGTCCGTTTCCTTGCGGATACCGGGATTGCCGGGATGCCAAGCATCTCAGGGAGACGGTGCAGGTCGATTTCCATTCCTCGCTCTTCTACGATATCCATCATATTGAGAGCCAGTACGACTGGTTTCCCAAGCTCGATTAACTGGAGTGTAAGATAAAGATTGCGCTCCAGAGAGGAAGCGTCTACAACGTCCACAATCACATCCACATCATCACTCATAATACACTCTCTGGAAACAGTCTCTTCCATTGTGTAGGAGGTCAGACTGTAAATACCGGGGAGATCGATCAGCTTGAAACGATCGCCCTCGTATTCTGTCATGCCCTCTTTTTTTTCCACTGTCACACCCGGCCAGTTTGCCACTTTCAGATTGGCACCGGTATAGGCGTTGAACAGGGTTGTCTTTCCACAGTTTGGATTCCCGATGAACCCTACATTAATTACCTCACCCATTACTTGGCCTCCTCCACTTCAATATGGTCAGCAATCCGTCTCCCGAGGGCAAATCGGGTCCCACGGAACCGAACAGTCATGGCTCCCTTTTTATCATTATTTAAAATGGTAATCGGAGCACCCTCGGTAAGGCCGAGGGCTTCGAGCCTGCGTTCGAGCGAAAGCTCCAGTTGAATGGAGCGGACGATGTAGGTGTGCTGGTTGGTTCCCATTTTTAACGTCATGCTCATTCTCCTTTAAACGACAAATTTTTCATGCAATATCTATTATATAATAAATTTGAAAAAGCGTAAATATGAAATGCGATTCCGGATGATTGGACTGCCGAAAAAACAGATTGCGCTCTGATTTTTCTTGCACATCTATACGGAAGTATGATAAAATATGAAGAAAGGCGTAAGCCAGAATAACAGGAGGAGCAAAAGGCATGGGAATGACAATGACGCAGAAGATCCTTGCGGCACATGCGGGATTAGACGCAGTAACAGCAGGCCAGCTTGTCGAGGCAAAGCTGGACGTTGTAATGGCAAACGATATTACCGGTCCGATGGCGGTGCCGGTATTTCGGCAGATGGCGGATAAGGTATTTGATAAGAATAAAGTTGTACTGGTACCGGATCATTTTACACCGAACAAGGATATCAAATCGGCGGAGAATTCCAAATCAATCCGGGAATTCGCAAAAGATCAGGGACTGACTCATTATTACGAGATCGGACAGATGGGAATTGAACATGCACTTCTTCCGGAGAAAGGGATCACTGTAGCAGGAGAGTGTATTATCGGAGCAGACTCCCATACATGTACATATGGCGCTCTTGGCGCATTTTCCACAGGAGTCGGTACGACGGATATCGCCACAGGGATGGCAACCGGAGAGCTCTGGTTTAAGGTGCCGTCAGCAATCCAGTTTGTCCTCACAGGAAAGCCGGGAAAGTATGTGAGCGGAAAAGATATCATTCTCCACATCATCGGAAAAATCGGAGTGGACGGAGCATTATATAAGTCCATGGAGTTTGTCGGAGATGGACTTTCTGAGCTTTCTATGGATGATCGTTTCACCATGGCTAACATGGCGATTGAGGCAGGGGCAAAGAACGGGATTTTTCTTGTAGATGAGAAAGCCGAAGCATACATGAAAGAACATTCTGAGAAACCATATACGATCTATACACCGGATGCGGACGCGGCATACGACGAGGTCATCGAGATCGACCTTTCTGAAGTAAGACCAACAGTTGCTTTTCCTCATCTTCCGGGAAATGCACATACCATCGATGAGATAGAGGCGATGGAGCCGATCAAGATCGATCAGGTCGTCATTGGGTCTTGTACAAACGGAAGAATGGAGGATATGAGAAGAGCGGCTAAGATCCTGAAAGGACATAAGGTTCATCCGGATGTGCGTGTGATCGTCATTCCGGGTACTCAGGCAATCTACAAGGAATGTTTAAAAGAAGGCATTGCGGAGATATTCGTGGACGCCGGATGTGCGTTCTCCACACCAAGCTGCGGACCGTGTATGGGTGGCCATATGGGCGTTTTGGCGGCGGGCGAGAAGTGTGTTTCCACCACGAACCGGAATTTCGTCGGGCGTATGGGACATGTAGACTCTTTGATCTATCTTGCTTCTCCGGAGACGGCGGCCGCAAGTGCCATCAAAGGCTATATCGCAAATCCAGAGAAAGCAGGTGAATAGATCATGGAAGCAAGAGGACATGTATTTAAGTATGGAGATAACGTTGATACGGATGTGATTATTCCGGCAAGATATCTGAATTCTTTTGACCCGCAGGAGCTGGCTTCCCATGCCATGGCAGATATTGATCCTGAGTTTGTCGGGAAAGTACAGCCTGGAGACATGATTGTCGCAAGAAAAAATTTCGGCTGCGGTTCTTCCAGAGAACATGCGCCGCTCTGCTTGAAAACAGCAGGCGTAAGCTGCATTATTGCAGAAACGTTCGCAAGAATCTTTTTCCGCAATGCTATCAATATCGGACTTCCGATCATTGAGTGTAAGGAGGCGGCTGAGGAGATCGAAGCAGGCGACGAGGTGGAAATCGATTTTAACAGCGGCAAGATTTATGACCGTACGAAAGGGACGGAGTATCAGGGACAGCCGTTCCCGGAATTTATGCAGAAGATCATTGCGGCAGGCGGACTTGTCAACTACACGAATCAGAAATTAAAGGGCTAGCTGGATCTTGGTATCCGGCAGACGAAATCAAAAGGGCGGCACCATATTCCCAAAGCGTGCCGCCCTTTTGGACAATGAATAGAATGTTTCCACGGTTTGTGGGATCATTGCAGTAAGATTGAGAAGCCAGATAAGGAGGAAAGGCCATGGAGTTATTTTATAGGAGCACGAGAAACGAAAATGTTATGCTGACCGCCTCAGAGGCGATCTTGCAGGGACTTTCCGACGAAGGTGGACTGTTTGTGCCAGAGAGGATTCCGGTGCTGAACGTGTCCCTTTCGGAGATTGCCGGGATGGACTATCAGGAGACTGCCTATATGGTGATGAAGCAGTTTCTCACTGATTTTACGGAGGAAGAGCTAAAGAGCTGTATTCGTTTGGCATACGATGAAAAATTTGATACGGAAGCCATCGCTCCGCTTGCAAATGTGGACGGCACATACTATTTGGAGCTGTTCCATGGCCCGACTATTGCCTTTAAGGATATGGCACTTTCCATTTTGCCGCATCTGATGACGACGGCGGCGAAAAAGCAAGGGGTCACGGACGAGATTGTAATTTTGACCGCCACCTCCGGAGATACCGGAAAAGCAGCGCTTTCGGGTTTTGCGGATGTGGAAGGGACGAGAATCATCGTCTTTTATCCGAAAGGTGGAGTCAGCGAGGTGCAAAGGCTTCAAATGGTGACACAGAAAGGAAAGAATACAGCGGTTGTCGCCATTCACGGTAATTTTGACGAGGCACAAAGCGGAGTAAAGCGGATGTTTGAGGATCCGAAGCTCAGAGAAGAGCTACGTGAAGCGGGATTTCGGTTCTCTTCCGCCAATTCTATCAATATCGGTCGTCTGGTGCCGCAGATTGTTTACTATGTTTACGCTTATGGTGGTCTCCTGAAAAATGGAGAAATCCAGGAGGGCGATCCGGTCAATGTAGTCGTACCGACAGGAAATTTTGGAAATATTTTGGCAGCTTACTTTGCAAAGGAAATGGGGATTCCGATTGCAAAACTGATCTGCGCCTCCAACGAAAATAAGGTGCTTTTTGATTTCTTCTGTACAGGTACCTATGACAGGAATCGTGAGTTTGTCCTGACGGAATCCCCATCTATGGATATCCTGATTTCCAGTAACCTGGAGCGTCTGATCTATCTGATTTCCGGAAGAAACGCCGATAAGAACTGTGAGTTGATGGAGGAGCTTAGAACGAAAGGGAGCTACGGCATCACGGAAGAGATGAAGGCAAAGCTTTCGGATTTTGCAGCCGGCTATGCTTCCGCACAAGAGATGAAACAGGCGATCAGGGACACCTTTGAAAATACCGGGTATGTGATGGATACACATACGGCGGTTGCGGCGGCGGTGTACGATGCATATAAAAAAGATTGCGGCGATCAGACGAAGACGGTCATCGCATCAACGGCGAGTCCGTACAAGTTCGCAAAAAGCGTGCTGGATGCGATTCATCCGGGTGCATATGAGCAACAGGAGGAGATCGGTCTTGCCGATGAACTGAGCCGTATTTCGGGGACAGAGATCCCATTGGCTGTGGAGGAGATCCGGCATGCGAAAATCTGTCATACGAGAGAATGTGACGGTGCGCAGATGGAGCAGACAGTGCGGGAAATTTTAGGACTGAGATGATGACAAGAGATTCGATCTGGCCGGAACAAGTTAAATTTTTTATATAGAGTGTTCTTCTTATCTTGATATGATACAATAAGAAAAAAGAAAAGGGGACAGGCTATGGAAAAAACATATGGAATGATGGTTGCCGCCTCGGTGATAGAGGAAGTGAAAAAGGCGGTCATTGGAAAACAGGATTGTATAAAAAAGGTGATGGCTGCGATTTTAGCTGGAGGTCATATCCTGATCGAGGATATTCCGGGCGTTGGCAAGACGACCATGGCAGTGGCGTTTTCAAAAAGTATGGGACTTTTGCGGCACCGTGTCCAGTTTACCCCGGATGTGCTTCCTGCGGATATTGTCGGTTTTTCCCTCTATGACAAGAAGACGCAGCAGTTTGTCTATCAGCCGGGAGCTGCAATGTGTAACCTGCTTCTGGCGGACGAGATCAACCGGACGTCTCCGAAGACCCAGTCGGCGCTTCTGGAAGTCATGGAGGAACGGCAGGTGACGGTAGATCAGAGGACGTACGAGGTTCCGGAGCCGTTTATTGTGATTGCTACGGAGAATCCGTTCGGCTCTGCGGGAACTCAGATGCTTCCTGAGTCCCAGCTTGATCGGTTTATGATCTGTATCTCCATGGGATATCCGGATATTCAGTCAGAGATCGAGATCGTTAAGGGAAATCAGAAAGGTAGTCCGGCGGATGCGGTCCGCTCTGTCATGGACAAGGACCTTCTGCTTGCAATGCAAAAAGAGGTGGAGGAGGTTTATATTCACGATGCAGTCTACCAATATATTGGAAATCTTGTGGAGGCGACCAGAAATCACCAGATGGTACGGCTTGGCGTCAGCCCAAGAGGGACGATTGCTCTTGCTAAAGCAGCAAAAGCTTATGCCTATCTGGAGGGAAGAACGTTTTGCATCCCGCATGATGTGGAGAGTGTCTTCCCGGATGTGACGGTGCACCGACTGTTTTTGAGCGCCAAGGCGCGGGCGGCCAGAATGGATTCGACCCAGGTGATTGAGGAAATCCTGACAGGGACGAAAAAGCCGAAGGCAGGAAAAGGGAGAATAGAATGAAAAAATGGTTGTACCTGGCGGCACTGCTCGCCACATGTTATCTGAATCTTGTCTATGACTGGCCGGAAGGCAGAACGATTCTTGTGGTGGAACTGGTATTTCCGGCAGTACTTTATCTGGAAGCCAAGTTGATGAGCGTTCGTATCAAGATTCGTCCTCAGGGAGATTTACAGATGGCAGAAGAGGGGGAGACTTTGCATATCCCCTTTGTGGTGGAAAATTGTGGAGCGTTTCGGATTCCGGTTTTGTGGCTCTGGATGGGAAAGAACAGGAAGGTTGTGCGGGATCTGAAAAAAGGCGGGCGACAGACGTTGATTTTCCCGTATCATGCCACGGTCTGCGGGAAGCAGGTGTGGGAAATCAAAAAAGCGGTGACAAGGGATGCTTCCGGGATGTTCTATATCCGGATTCGTCGCTTTGTCTCTGAGCCGGTGGAGATTCATGTCGTGCCGAAGGCCTATCCGGTATTTGCCGAGATCAGTAAGGCCGTCCGTCTCTTCGTAACGGAGGGGGAGGAGTATGCAAAAGACCGGGGAGGGGACGATGCATCGGAGGTATTTGACGTCCATGAGTACAAGCCCGGGGACAGAATCGCACAGATCCACTGGAAACTGAGTGCCCGTACGGAGGAGCTTTACTTAAAGGAATTCAGCTTTCCGCTTGGGGCGGCGGTGGTGGTGCTGCTTTCCCGGAAAGAGGAAGACAGGTTTCCCGCAAAGAATACGGTTTTTCTGAATCTGGCGGCATCAGTCGGACATGCCCTTGTGGAGGAATCCTGTCGATTCTATGCAGTGTGGAAAGAGCGGGAAAGCCAGATTTTCCGCAGATTTCTTGTAAAGGATGAAGAGACGTTTTATGACTGGCTTTTAGCGCTTTCCTCGACGCGGGTATCTGATCTGGATGTGCTGGATGAGGCGATGTATCGGTACGAATTTTTTGAACCTTACCGGAAAGCAGTGAGAATCAGCGGGGATCTCTCCATCCGTTGTGGAGAGGAGGATACGCTGTGGTTTCACGAGAACACGTTTGTACAGGAACTAAGCGGCACGGTATTGGAAATATAAGGTGATGAGGGAGTATGGACACAAAAACGATGGGTAAGAATAGAGGGGAACGCTTCTGGCTTCTGTTATCAGCATCGTTGGCAGGATCGGGACTGATCTTTGCCTTTGTGCCGGTGTTTGGGGATGTCTTTCTCATGCCGGTGCTTGCGGCAGGGATTGTGTCTTTTGGAGTTTTCTGGCTACCATATGTCTGGCTGGAAAACGATTCTGTAGTAGGGAGGCTTGTAGGAATCTTCCCGGTAATCTGCTTTTTTCTTGTGAAAAGCGAGGCGGCCGGGGATGGCAAGGAAATGCTTGAACGATCTGTTTGGGCAGTCCTAGCATATATGAAAGGAGAGGAAAGCAGGATTCAGATTTCCCTGGAAGGGGAGGCTCTGACATGGGGACTGCTTGGAATTTGTGGAATCTTTCTGACAGTCTGTATGCTGGCTGGCTCTGTCCGGAAACTGCGGATCATCACGATGATTCTGTATGCGGCGGCGTTTTCCTTCCCATTTCTTCACGGTCTGACAATCCAGATGAAAGGTGCGGCGTTCTTTGGATGCGCGGTACTGTGCCTGCTTCTGGCAAGCCCGGACAGTGCCGGAAGGCCCCTTATGTTGGCAGCGGCATCCGCACTTTTGATTGGGGCTGTGATACCGAAGGGGGAGATGGAGTCATTCTTTTCTAATCCGATTGTCTGGCAGGGCCGGATTGCCGATTTTTTTACCCGGACGGCCATCGGCGGTGTAACAGATGGGAGAATGGGGACGGTCGATGAGATGAAAGAAAGCGGGGAAGTCCAGCTTGAGGTCACGCTTTCCGGGCGCCCGGAGAGTACCGTTTATTTCCAGGGATATATCGGAACGGACTACCGCAAGAATAGCTGGGTAAAATCCGGGGATACCGGCTCCCTTTCCGAACGGGAAATCAAGACGGTTCGGGAAAGGGAGTATGAAACGGCATACGCTAACCGGGACAGACTTGACTTTTTGCCTGTGAAGGCGGAGATTACAAGAAGAGGAGCCAGTCGAAAATACGGGTATTTTCCATATAAACACGATCAGACAGAGCAGATGTATGGCGACACCTTCAGTAAAGGACAGGGACGTACTTACACGGTGGAAGCGATCCTTGCCGGTGACGTGGGAGCGATGGAGAAGAATATCTCGGGGATTGCATATGAGCCATCCGATGCAGCGCAGGAATATGAGGAGTTTGTATATGACAGGTACCTGGAAGTGCCAGAAGAGCTTCGCGCAAAATGGGAGAGTACTGCGACTGCATTAAGCGGGCGTACGGTTCGGGGGACGGTCCAGGCTATGGCAAGTTATCTGGATGTGAGAGCCAGTTATACAAAAAGTCCGGGGCGGACACCTGCGGGCGAGGACTTCATTATGTATTTCCTGGATGAAAGCAGAGAGGGGTACTGCGTACACTTTGCTTCCGCAGGCGTAATGTTTCTGCGGATGAATGGAATTCCGGCCAGGTTTGTGTCTGGATATGTTGCAAGGCCGTCGGATTTTCACGAGACGGAGGATGGAACATACAAGGCAGAGATTACGGATCATGCCGCTCACGCCTGGGCAGAAATTTATCTGCCCGGATTCGGATGGTTTCCGGCAGAGATGACGCCGGGATATTATGAGAATCAGTTAGAGGGACTGGAGAAGATCATCCTGGATAAGGATCCGGAAGGAGAAGATGTGCAGGTCCAGGATCCGCAGACCGATTCATCCCCGGAACCTGACAGACAGCAAAATATACCGGAAGTTTCAGATGAGCCAAAGCAGCCGGAAAATGACGCCAGGTCCGGGAAGGAGGGCGTCAGGGGAAGCTCTGGAAAAGAAGGGGCGATACCGGTCTTCCTCTGGGTAGTTCCTGTGTCGGCGTTCGTGATGGCGTCAGGGCTGTTCTTCGCTTATGGCAGACAGTGGAAAAAGATCCGCACGTCTCGCACAAAGGAGGAAAAGTATCTGCGTATGTACCGGATTCTCTATGGGATGCTGGAATTTGACGGTAATAAAGCGCTTCCGGAAGAACAGGAAGCATTCTGTACAGTTTTAGAAACGAAGTACCAGATTGAACGAAGCCAAACGGAACCGGTAATCCGTCAGGTGCTGAAGACAGCGTTTGGGAAAGGGAGGACCGAAAAGACAGCGTATAGAGAATTGAAAATACTCTGCCGCCAGGTGCGGGTGAAGATTCTGGAGAAAAAAGGACTTTTCCAGAAATTTCTGTTCCTCTTTGGGAAAGGATTCTAAATAAATATTGAAAGATGAAGGCGGATACGGTATAATAAATCTAACCTGAAATGTACGATAACTCTTGTAATTTTGAACCTACAATACTTTAAACGGGATTCCTATTATCTCTGTAATATGTCAGGCCTCATCTAATCAGTGGAAGACAGAAAAGCAGATGCGGTTGCCCACCTAGCGGACTGCTAGGAGTCAAAATACAGGAGCCGGCATTTTGGGGGGATACACATCAAAGAGAAAGAGCAGTCGTTTTACGGCTGCTTTTTACGTTCTGTCCGGGTAAAGGACAGAAAGATACATATAAAAATCAGCAGAGACATACATTAAGATAAATGTGATCGGACAAGGTGCGGAAGATGAAAAAGCGTTGGGATGGGAAATTTCTGTATTATTTCGGCGGTATTATCTTGAGCCTTTTTTTATGCGTGGGGCTCGTACATATGATAACAGGAGGAGAAAGCCGGGACGAGAAGACAGAACTGGCCGAGAGCAGTCAAGAGAAGAAGTCCGGGGAACAGCCCGGGGAAAAGGAGAAAGAAAACCAGAAAGAGAAGGAAACAGATGGGAAGGCGGACAAGACTGTGATCCGGGTGCTCCTTCGGACGAACGGTTATGCTGGAGAGGTACATCCCAATGTTTCGCTTTCGGCGGCAGGAGGACTCACTTTGGAGGGGACAAAGGAAAAGCGGGAGACAAAGGAAGGTGAGTCTGTGACGATTGCTCCGGACGATACGCTCTTTCAGGGTGGGACGATCCGGGTCCGTCCGAAAAAGGAGGGGGAAAAGATCACAATTTCCAGTCTGAAGCGGGGCTCTGGAATTCCGTCTTACCGGGGAGAGCTGGAGCTCTATCAGACGGCGCAGGGAATTGCGGTAATCAACGAACTGCCGTTGGAATCGTATCTCTATGCCGTGGTGCCGAGCGAGATGCCAGCTTCCTATGAAGAAGAGGCGTTAAAAGCCCAGGCAGTCTGTGCAAGGAGCTATGCTTACTGTCATATGGAGGGGCAGGCTTATCCAGAGTACAGGGCTAATGTAGATGACAGTACCGCTTATCAGGTCTATGGGAATTCGAAGGAACAGGAGAAAACCATCGCGGCGGTGGATGCAACGCGCGGGGAGAAACTTCTCTACCAGGGCAAAGTTGTCAAGGCGTACTATTTCTCCACGTCATGCGGCAGGACAACGAATGTGGAGGCTTGGGGGACGAAGGTGTCCGATGCCAACTCTTATTTAAAAGCTGTAAAAGTGGAGGAAGAAGGGGTCTGTTATGAACAGGACCTGCCGTGGTTTTCCTGGAACTGTGATATCCCGGTGGATACGCTTTCCAATCTCTTTGGACTGAATACCGGACAGGATGTGGGAACTATCTCTCAAATCGAGATCACCAGACGGGGAGAGGGCGAAGTGGCGTTGGAGATGAAAGTCACCGGAGACAAAGGAACCGCCACCATTCAGACGGAAAATAAGATTCGGTCCGCTCTTGGGGGAAGCGGATACGAGATTAAAAAGCAGGACGGCTCTGTGGCGGCATCCGCCGCACTTTTGCCAAGTGCTTTTTTTACGATTGAGAAGAACGGGGCCTCCTTTCATCTTGAAGGAGGAGGTTATGGACATGGGATCGGAATGAGTCAGAATGGGGCGAATGAAATGGCGAAAAGAGGGAAAGATTATAAAGCGATATTAAAAATGTTTTACAATGGAGTGGAAATTGCTGCGAATTGATGGTATGATAACTGGAAATGAACTGGAATGAGGAACGTTATGATCAGAAAACAGTGGAGATGGATAAAGAAAATTTTAGACCGGGCTGTGCTAAATCATGTGGGCGCATATGCGTCTCAGTCCGCTTTTTTCTTTGTGCTGTCACTGATTCCGATTATTTTACTGCTTCTGACGATGGTACAGTACACGCCGGTAACCAGGACAGATGTGATGAAAGCGGTGACAGAAGTTTTTCCAAAAACAGTCACGCCGTTTCTGATTTCCATCATCAATGAGGTTTACAGCCAGTCTAAGGCGATGATCCCTGTGACGATCCTGGTGGCGCTGTGGTCTGCGGGACGGGGTGTACTTGCCATAACATCAGGGCTTAACTGTATTTACCAGAGCAAGGAGACCAGGAATTATTTTTATCTGCGTCTCAGAGCTTCCGTTTATACGGTGCTCTTTCTTCTGGTGATTATCTCGTGCCTGCTGCTGGCGGTATTCGGGAATAAAATCAGTGTGTTTGTAGAGATGAATGTACCGGTTCTGGAAAAAGCGGTGGAGTTTTTGATCCGAATCCGGACGACCCTGACAATCGGAGTGATGATGTTGTTCTGTATGTTGTTGTATCGGTTTCTTCCGGATGTGAAGATCAAGACGAAGTGGAAACATCAGATTCCGGGATCGGTATTCAGTGCTGTCGGATGGCAGGTGATTTCCCTGATTTTTTCCGTCTATCTGGATATTTTTGAAGGGTTTTCGACCATGTACGGTAGCCTGACAACGATTATTTTAGTTATGCTTTGGCTGTATTTCTGCATGTATATGATTTTGCTTGGCGGCGTGATTAATATCACGGTCTTTCGTGACAATCTGGATAAAGACCTTCCACATGATCCTGATGTGCGGGATTTTGGTAATCTTTTGCAATGATCAGGATAAGACTTGACAGAAGACATCTCGGACAGTATACTAAAAGCGCAAAGTTACAGAAATGAGGTGAAAGGATGATCGATACTTCCTGCAAATTTTAAGACAATGAAACAGATAAGTACACGGAAGATGCGAGAGGCAGATTCTGTGTGTACGCATTGCAGGAAGCGACATTCTTTTTTTCTATATTTGATGAAGAACAGGCGGTGGCCATGAAAAGAGGAGCTTTTCATGGCTTCTTTTTATGGCAGCGGTCCGGAGGTATGCAGCTTTCTGCGTGTGTGCCGTAAAGGAGGATGATATCATGTCACAGATTCAGGTTACAGATCTTACATTTTCCTATGACACCCATTATGAGATGATTTTTGATCATGTCAATGCCCTTCTGGACACAAGCTGGAAGACCGGTCTGATTGGCAGAAATGGGACGGGAAAGACAACATTTTTAAAGCTTCTCAAGGGGGAATACCCGTACAGAGGTAACATTCAGATGGCAGAGACGGCGGAGTATTTTCCGACCGTGATCCGGGAGAAAGACAGAGCAGCAATGGAAGTTCTGGAAGAGATTGATCCGGAGTATGAATTCTGGAAGGTATTAAGAGAGATGGAATGGATGGGTATGGACGCGGGGATACTGGAGAGGCGATACGGGACGCTCAGTCCGGGAGAGCAGATCCGGATGCAGATTGCGGTACTGTTTGCCAAGGAGCATGCCTTTTTGTTAATCGACGAGCCGACCAATCATCTGGACGAAGGAGGAAGAGAGATGCTTGCCTCCTACTTAAAGAAGAAACAGGGATTTCTCCTTGTCTCCCATGACAGGAAACTTCTTGATTCCTGTACAGATCATACAATGGCGCTTGAGCGCTCCGGCATCCGGATCTATCGGGGAAATTTCAGTACGTGGCAGCGGGAAAAGAAGCTGCGGGATCAGATGGAGTTGGGAAAAAACGAGAAATTAAAGAAAGAAATCCGGCACTATGAGGACGCTGCCAGAGAAGCGGGACGATGGGCCGGAAAAAAGGAGAAGGAAAAGACCGGACACAGGATAGGAGGCTTAAAGCCGGACCGTGGCGCGATCGGACACAAAGCGGCCAAGATGATGAAGCGTTCCAAGGTACTGGAGCATCGGATGGAGCGGGCGGCAAGGGAAAAGGCCGGACTGTTGAAAAATATCGAGGAAACAGAAGCGTTGAAAATGTTTCCGCTTGTCTATGACAAAGAGCGTCTGGTGACGGTGGATCAAATCTCCTTTGCCAGAGGAGAACGACAGATTTTTCGGGAATTCTCTCTGGAAATCCGCAGTGGCGACCGGATCGCCCTGAAGGGAAGAAACGGCTGTGGGAAATCTACCCTCCTGAAGCTGATCGCGGGGGTGGAAGAGCCGGACGCAGGGCAGATCCGTATTGGCAGCAGATTGAAGATTTCCGTTGTCAGCCAGGATTCTTCCGGTTTGAAAGGAACTTTGGAGGAGATGGAAGAGAGGGCAGGGCTGGACCGGGCACTGTTTCGGGCGGTGCTTAGAAAGCTGGATCTTTCCAGAGATCAGTTTGACAAACGGCTGGAGGAGTATAGCGAGGGACAACGCAAAAAGATTCTTTTGGCAAAAAGCCTCTGTGAACCATCCCATCTGTATATCTGGGACGAACCGCTCAATTATATCGACATTTTTACGAGGATTCAGATAGAGGAGCTGATTCTTTCCCGCCAGCCGACAATGGTCTTTGTGGAGCATGACAGTGTCTTTACAAGCCGCACTGCAACTGAAATCCGGTATCTGGACGAAGCGTCCGGTACGGGAATTTAGAGGTAACAGTTCAGTCATGCACAAAGTCACATTTGGGCTGGACTTTGACTTTTACAGTGAGATTTGGCGGATCCGGTCTTGACAAAGGGGAAAGGGATGTTTAAAATAAAGAAGATATAGTAAAGGCTGTGAATGTGTCAGTAGGGTATCTGATCATTGCCAGAGAGAAGGGGCCGGAGGCTGGAAGCTCCTTTCTATTCGACAGATATACTGAATTTCCCGCAGGAGCCGCATTTCCGAACAAGTAGTAAGAAATGACGTCAACGTGCACGTTACGCATAGGAAGAGAGCCTGTCTTTTTACGCAGGAATCAGGGTGGTACCGCGGATTGATTCTCCGTCCCTTTTTGGGGCGGAGTTTTTTATTTTACTGAAAATCAGGTAATATATCAGAAGTCCCTGTGAAACAGATATTGGTAGTTAAAGGAGGAACAACATGAAAGAAAAGCTTCAAAGCATCAGAGAAGAGGCGTTAAAGCAGATCCATTCTGCTGATATGCCGGAAAAATTAAATGATGTAAGAGTCAGATTTTTAGGAAAAAAGGGAGAGCTTACGGCCGTTCTTAAAGGAATGAAGGATGTTGCCGCTGAAGAGCGTCCTAAGGTTGGACAGATGGTCAATGAAGTTCGCCAGGAGATCGAAAGTATTCTGGATGAGACGAAGAAAAAGATGGATGAGAAGATCCGGGAGGAAAAGTTAAAAGCAGAAGTGATCGACGTCACCCTTCCGTCTAAGAAAAATGTAGTCGGACACCGTCACCCGAACACGATCGCCCAGGAAGAGGTGGAGAGAATCTTCGTGGGAATGGGATATGAAGTCATCGAGGGACCGGAAATTGAGTACGACCTGTATAATTTTGAAAAACTCAATATTCCGGCAGATCATCCGGCAAAGGATGAACAGGATACGTTCTATATTAACAAGGATATCGTCCTCAGAACCCAGACCTCCCCGGTACAGGCCCGTGTCATGGAACAGGGTAAACTTCCGATTCGTATGATTTCTCCGGGGCGTGTGTTCCGCTCTGACGAGGTGGACGCGACCCACTCCCCATCTTTCCATCAGATTGAAGGACTGGTTATCGATAAAAATATTTCTTTCGCTGACTTAAAGGGGACGCTGGAAGTGTTTGCAAAAGAGCTGTTCGGCCCGGAGACAAAGACAAAATTCCGTCCGCATCATTTCCCGTTCACAGAGCCAAGCGCCGAGGTGGACGTGACCTGTTTTAAGTGCGGAGGCAAAGGCTGCCGTTTCTGTAAAGGATCTGGGTGGATCGAAATCCTGGGCTGCGGGATGGTACATCCACACGTTCTTGAAATGTGTGGTATCGACCCGAATGAGTATACCGGATTTGCGTTTGGAGTAGGGCTTGAGCGAATCGCCCTTTTGAAATACGAAATCGACGACATGAGACTGCTGTACGAAAACGACATCAGATTCTTAAAGCAGTTCTAAGAGGAAGGGAGAACAGACAACATGAATACATCATTATCATGGATAAAAGCATATGTTCCGGATTTGAATGTGACAGAGCAGGAATATACAGATGCGATGACGCTGTCCGGAACGAAAGTAGAAGGATATGAAAAGATGGACGCGGATCTTGATAAGATCGTAGTCGGTCAGATCGAAAAGATCGAACGGCATCCGGATGCGGATAAGCTCGTCGTCTGCCAGGTTAATATCGGAAGTGAAAAGATTCAGATTGTGACAGGTGCCCCGAACGTAGAAGAGGGACAGAAAGTCCCGGTTGTTCTGGACGGCGGAAGAGTGGCAGGCGGCCACGACGGAAGCCTGACAAAAGGCGGTATTGAGATCAAAAAAGGGAAATTAAGAGGCGTGGAGAGCTGTGGCATGATGTGCTCTATCGAGGAATTGGGCTCTACAAGAGACATGTACCCGGAAGCGCCGGAAAACGGAATCTATATCTTCCCGGACGACGTGGAAGTGGGAGCGGACGCAGTGGAAGTATTGGGACTGCGCGATGCGGTATTTGAATATGAAGTGACGTCAAACCGTGTAGACTGTTTCAGCGTCATAGGAATCGCAAGAGAGGCGGCAGCAACTTTTGGAAAAAGTTTTTATCCTCCGATTGTACCAGAGACTGGAAACGACGAGGATGCTTCCGATTATATCAAGGTAGAAGTAAGGAATCAGGAACTTTGCTCGCGTTATTGTGCGAGAGTGGCAAAAAATATCAAAATCGGCCCGTCACCGGAATGGATGCAGAGAAGACTTGCTTCCGTTGGTATCCGTCCGATCAATAATCTGGTTGATATTACCAATTATGTGATGGAAGAATACGGACAGCCGATGCACGCATATGACCTGGATACGATTGCGGGACATCAGATCATTGTCAGAAATGCAGAAGACGGTGAGACATTTACCACACTGGATGGACAGGAAAGACAGCTTGACCGGGATGTCCTGATGATCTGCGACGGAGAAAAATCCATCGGAATCGCTGGAATCATGGGAGGGGAGAATTCCATGATTACAGATCATGTTCACACCGTTTTGTTTGAGGCGGCATGTTTTGATGGAACCAACATCCGGAAATCCAGCAAACGTGTGGGACTGCGTACGGACGCATCCGGAAAGTTTGAAAAGGGACTGGACCCGAATAATGCAAAAGCAGCTATCGACCGTGCATGCCAGCTCTTAGAAGAGATGGGAGCTGGAGAAGTGGTAGGCGGGATTGTGGATGTTTACAGCAAGGTAAAGGAGCCTGTACGGGTGCCGTTTGACGAAAACGCCGTCAATCAGCTTCTGGGAACTGATATTTCCAAAGAAGACATGATTGCTTATCTGGAGAAGGTAGAGCTTGCATACGATGAAGCAACAAATGAGATCGTAGCGCCAACTTTCCGCCAGGACATTTTCCGCCTTGCGGATCTGGCAGAAGAAGTAGCAAGATTTTATGGATACGACAATATTCCGACCACCCTTCCAAGAGGAGAGGCGACGATCGGAAAACTGTCGTTTAAACAGCGCATTGAGGCGGCAGCAAGAAATATTGCGGAATTCTGTGGATTCAGCCAGGGTATGAGCTACTCTTTTGAAAGTCCGAAAGTATTTGATAAGCTTTTGCTTCCAGAGGACGCACCGGAACGTCAGGC
The DNA here is from genome assembly GCF_001280875.1 of Sellimonas intestinalis. Classification (GTDB taxonomy): domain Bacteria; phylum Bacillota; class Clostridia; order Lachnospirales; family Lachnospiraceae; genus Sellimonas; species Sellimonas intestinalis. The sequence continues at coordinate 210,000 of NZ_LGAJ01000009.1, forward strand.
AATCGAGATCTCCAATCCTCTGGGAGAAGACTATAGTATTATGCGTACGATTTCTTTAAATGGAATGTTGACTTCTCTTGCAACAAACTTTAATCGGCGAAATAAAGACGTCAGATTGTATGAGCTTGGTAATATCTATCTGCCGAAGACTCTTCCACTCACAGAACTTCCGGAAGAGAGAATGCAGTTTACCCTTGGTATGTACGGAGAGGGAGACTTCTTCAGTATGAAAGGCGTTGTAGAAGAATTTTTTGAAAAAATCGGTATGCACAAAAAGGAAGTATACGATCCAAATGCAGGAAAGCCGTTCCTCCATCCGGGACGACAAGCGAACATTCTTTATGACGGAACCGTGGTAGGTTATCTTGGAGAAGTCCATCCGGCCGTGGCGGAAAACTACGGAATCGGCGGACGCGCCTATGTCGCGGTTCTCGATATGCCGGAGATCATAGTACGTGCAACCTTTGACAGAAAGTACACAGGAATCGCCAAATTCCCGGCTGTGACCAGAGATATCAGTATGGTTGTACCAAAGGAAATTCTGGTAGGACAAATCGAGGAAATGATTGAGCAGAGAGGTGGTTCCATTCTGGAAAGCTACCATCTGTTTGACCTGTACGAAGGGGCTCAGATTAAAGAAGGACATAAGTCCGTTGCATATTCCATCGTATTCCGTGCAAAAGACAGAACGCTTGAAGATGCTGACGTGACAAAGGCTATGAAGAAAATCCTGAACGGTCTGGAAAGTATGGGAATCGAGCTGAGACAGTAAAGAGGGAATCGGGCCATGATGAAAAAAGAAGATTTTTATTTTAAACTTCCCGAAGAATTGATTGCTCAAGATCCGCTGGAAGACCGATCCGCTTCCAGGCTCCTTGTCCTTGACAAGGAGTCCGGGAAGATCGAACATAGAATGTTCCGGGATATCAAAGCATATCTAAAGCCCGGGGATTGCCTGGTGATTAATGACACGAAAGTCATTCCGGCAAGGTTGATCGGATCCAAAATCGGAACCGATGCTAAGATCGAAATTTTACTTTTAAAGAGAAAGGAAAATGATATCTGGGAGACTCTTGTCAAGCCAGGGAAAAAGGCAAAACCGGGTACAAAAATCAGTTTTGGAGAAGGCCTTCTTATCGGTGAGGTGATCGACGTCGTAGAAGAGGGAAACCGTCTGATTCAGTTTTCTTATCAGGGGATTTTTGAGGAGATTTTGGATCAGCTTGGACAGATGCCTCTCCCACCGTACATTACTCATCAGCTTGAGGATAAGAACCGTTATCAAACCGTGTATGCAAAACACAGCGGATCTGCGGCGGCGCCGACAGCAGGATTACATTTTACACCAGAGCTTCTGAAAGAGATCAAAGAAAGTGGTGTGGATATCGCCCATGTCACTCTCCATGTGGGACTTGGTACATTCCGTCCGGTCAAGGTGGAAAATATTCAGGAACACCATATGCATTCAGAATTTTATCATATCGAGGCATCCGAGGCGGAAAAGATCAACCGGGCCAAACGGGGAGGACACCGTATCATCTGTGTGGGTACGACGAGCTGTAGGACCATTGAGTCTGCGGCAAAGCCAGATGGGACGCTATCGGAGTGCAGCGGATGGACAGAGATCTTCATCTATCCGGGATATCAGTTCAAAGTACTGGACTGCCTTTTGACAAACTTCCATCTGCCGGAATCCACGCTGATTATGCTGGTCAGCGCTCTGGCGGGAAGAGAGCATGTGCTCCATGCTTATGAAGAGGCGGTAAAGGAGCAGTATCGATTCTTCAGCTTTGGGGACGCGATGTTGATTGTTTAAAAGAAAATAAGATATGACGGGTGAAAATGGAAAAACCTGGCGGTTTAGGATAAGGAACTGTCAGGTTTTTTACGTGATGAATCTATATGTCCGAAAGGATGTAATCGGTTGCAAGGGTAGTGCAGATGGTTATGGTTTTCTGTTCAGAAAGATCAGGAGCATCTGCCTGTCATTTTCACTTGCATCACGGAAATTTTCGATCAGGTTTACTTCCTGATCCGTAAGATATAGCGTGTGGATGTGATCGACAGTTTCGCTATGACGGTATTTATAGATGGGCATAGATTCCCGGATCTGGTCGGCATGAATGTTGCCTGCAATAAGTTCGTCCAAAGTGACCTGATAAAATCGGGAGAGATGAACCAGTGTATTCAGATCCGGCTCCCGAAGTGCCTGCTCGTAGTGAGAGTATGCCTGTCTGGTAATATTCAAAAAAGTACTTACGTCTTGCTGGGTATAGTTGTATTTTTTGCGAAGTGTTTTTAAATTTTTTGCAAGCTGTACATTTGCCATAACATACCTCCAGTTTCTTAGCAGTATATCAGTTTTTTGCTGTAAATTCAGAGGATGTAACAAAATGTATCTTAATGATGAAATGCAACGAAGTGTTGCGATATGAATAGAGCTGCTGTAGCGTTTTTATGTGTGTGTTATTTTGTTGTGTCCTTGTTTGGATATATTATGATAGTATTGGACGATATTTTGGTATTGCATTGTCTTAAATTATGATACTATTATATTGTTTAATAAGAGTAGAGCCAAGTCGGGGGTTAAGCGGGTATGTTTTTCCAGTATGGTGAAAAAGAAATTACATACTTAAAACAAAAAGATAAATGCCTTGCGGAAGTGATCGATAAAATCGGAAAAGTCGAGCGTGAGGTTGACGGCGATTTGTTTTCTTCGGTTATTCATCATATTATTGGTCAGCAAATTTCTACAAAGGCACAAGCAACAATATGGAAGAGAATGAAAGAAAATCTTGGCGTAGTAAATGACGATACCATTCTTACTGCGGGGATTGAACGTTTACAGACCTTTGGAATGACTTTCAAAAAAGCGGAGTATATCATGGATTTTGCGGTGAGAGTACGAAGTGGTGGTTTTGATTTACAGGGCATTTGGGAGAAAACGGATAATGAAAGATTACGCTCCCAAAACAGGAAATAAGAAAAGTGAACGAACACGAAAAATTACGAGCAATCCAAAACAGGGATAGACCACACCTATACCATGTCTGATAGAATAAAAGCCCGTGCGGACTCTGATGAATATATGGAGGTATAAGCTTATGACCTATACAAATCACTATGATTCACCTTTAGGAGGTATCACACTTTCCAGTAATGGAACAGAACTTACAGGCCTTTGGTTTGACGGACAAAAATATTTTGGCGATACACTTCCGAAACACTATGAAGAAAAGTCTTTGCCGATATTTGAGCAGTCTGCCCGTTGGCTGAATATTTATTTTAGTGGTAAAGCGCCCGATTTCACGCCGCCGCTATCTATGCAGACAACGCCGTTTCGTAAAGCGGTATGGGAAGTGATGTTGACTATTCCATTTGGAAAGACAATGACTTACGGTGAAATTGCGAAAAGAATAGCACAACAAAGAGGGCTATCTAAAATGTCTGCACAAGCTGTCGGCGGTGCTGTGGGACATAATTCTATTTCTCTCATTATTCCCTGTCATCGTGTTGTCGGTACGAACGGAAGCCTGACAGGATATGCCGGCGGCATTGAGAAAAAAGTGCAGTTGTTAACATTAGAAAAAACAGATATGTCCTTATTTTTCGTACCGAAGAAAGGAACAGCTTTGACATTGTAATCTCTCGCCTTGCTTTTCATCATTTTCCCAATCCAAAATGTTGTTTTTCAGAAATGGCAAGGGTTTTGAAAACAGGTGGTAAGCTGGTTGTCATTGATATGGAAGCGGCCGAAGAAGCATTGCGTAATACAGAAAATGAGATAGAAACATTGCGTGATCCCTCGCATGTGCGTAAATTGAGCAAGGAGGAATTTACAGAAATGTTCCGAAAGAACTGTTTGTCCATTATGACATTGGAGTGCACGGAACTTCCTGTTTCGTTATCCGCTTGGCTAAATCTCACAAATACACCTGCGGAGATATGCGCAGACATATCCAAACGGCTTACAGATGAAATGAAAGGCAATGGATTAACAGGTTTTCATTCTTATCAAAAAGATGGAGAAATATATTTTCATCAACGATGGCTTATGATGATCGGGAAAAAGGAAGGAAATTATTATCAATGAAAAGTTGCCCTTGTTTTGGTTTGTAAGAGTAAAATCAAAGGCAAACAGATAAGCTTGAGAGACCAATGATTTTTGGATCAAGACAGCTCTTTCCGATACACCTTAGATTGCACACCTACGGCATTTTCCATCATGTCGTAAAAGGAAAAGCCATATTTTTCATAAAGTCCGGTTTCCCCGGTGGCAACGAACACTTCTTCAGCCCCATCATTTCGGGCAGTTTCACATGCAAAATTTAATAGCGTTCTCATGTAATGGCGCCCTCTGTAAGCAGGATAGGTATAGACAAATCCAATCCATGGAGACTTGTCCGTCTTTTTGATATCATCTACATCCGATAAGGTACAAAATGCCGCAAGTTTTGTGCCATCTGTCAAAAGAAACAGTCTCACATGTTCTCCGCAAAATTTATGTATCTGGTTCGTGGTCAGCAGTTCATACAGAAATTGTCCGGCGGGCCAGTCGCATGTTTGAATCATTGCAAGCCAGTGTGTCCGGTCCTTCGATCGAAAAAATTCTTTGATTTCCATAAGATTCTCCTTTTATCCGGTTTTTTTCATTTTACACCATTTTCAGGGGAAATCAAATACTTTTCTTGGAATACGGTATATGATACACTGATGATAATAAGATAGGGAGAAGGGAGTAAAATCATGCGGAAAGGATCGACGCAAAGCTGCAATAGTTGTGCTTATTATATTTTTGACGAGGAATATGGCGAATATATCTGTGACGTTGCCATGGACGAAGATGATTATATGAGACTTCAGCTAGAGCCTCATTACTCTTGTCCGTATTACCATAATGGAGACGAGTACCGAATTGTGAGGAAACAGATGTAAATGGATAGTAAGTAGAAAAGAGGAGAGGCTTATGAAAGAGGAAGAAAAAATTTTTGCAGGTTATATGTTTGATCCGAGAAAACAGGAGCTAAGAGAAATCAAGCATAAAGCGCATGAAGCATGTCGGCAGTATAATGTTTTGGATGAATATGACCCGCGGCGGGAGGAGATTCTCAGGGGTATGCTGGGAAAGGTAGGACAGGTGTTTTATTTTCAGGGTCCTGTTCAGTTTAATTACGGTTCGCATACTTTTATTGGAGAAAATTTTTTTGCCAATTTTAATTTAACAGTGATGGATGACGGGAAAATTATAATTGGAGATCATGTTTGCTTTGGACCAAATGTTTCTTTGATGGCGACCTCTCATCCATTGATTTCCCAGGAAAGGATGGGACTGAATCAGGAAGGGAAAACTACAATGGCAGAATATGCTCCGGAGATCGTGATTGGGAATCAAGTGTGGATTGCATGCAACACGGTTGTTCTTGGCGGAGTCCATATAGGGGATGGGGCTGTGATCGGTGCGGGAAGTGTAGTGACGAAAGATATCCCGGCACATTACTTGGCATTTGGAAATCCGTGCAGACCGATTCGTCCAATTACGGAAGCAGACAGTAAGCGATCCTTGATTTTACCGGAAGATCAAGAGCATTTTTTCTATAATTTTAAGCAGTAGAAGTTGAATATAACAGCGAAGATAAAAAGGAGAGCAAAGTGTTATGATAAATGGATTTCGGATCATCAATCTGAGAGAATCCCCAGAGAGAAAACAGGAGGCGGCAGACTGGTTTCATCAAAAGTGGAAGGTACCTCTGGAGGAATATGAGAAAAGTATGGAGAAAAGCCTTACGGGGGAAGCGGCAGTTCCCCAGTGGTATCTGACAATCAGGGGAAAGGAGATCATCGGTGGGCTTGGTGTGATTGAAAATGATTTTCACGATCGGAAAGATCTGGCGCCTAACGTCTGTGCCGTGTATGTAGAAGAGCCATACAGGCGCCGGGGAATTGCCGGAAACATGCTGGCTTATGTATGTGGGGATATGAAAGCACGGGGTATCTCCACTCTTTATCTCATCACAGATCACGATACATTCTATGAGCGTTATGGATGGAAATTCTATTGTATGGCTCAAGGTGACGGAGAAGAGAAGATGTCAAGGATGTATATCCATCAGGAGGAGTAAGAGATGCTTATAGGAGGAGAAAAGGAAGGTGATAGTCTCAGGATTCGAGAGTATCGCAAGGAGGATGGCCCGGTACTGGCAAAGCTTTTCTACCAGACTGTACATACTGTCAATGTGGCTGATTATACCAAGATTCAGCTTGATGTCTGGGCGCCCAAAAAGAGAGATTTGAAAGCATGGAACGCGTCTTTTTTACGTCACCGGACGGTGGTGGCAGAACTAGGCGGACAGATTGTGGGATTTGGGGATATGGACAAAACCGGGTATCTGGATCGGCTGTATGTCCACCGGGACTTCCAGGGACGACATATCGCCACGGCGATCTGCAATGAACTGGAAAGACAATCTGGAGTGAATCGGTTCGAAACTTACGCTTCCATCACAGCGCGACCGTTTTTTGAATCAAGGGGGTACGAGGTGATACGGGAACAGGAAGTAAAGCGGAGTGGAGTCACTCTGAGAAACTATGTTATGTGCAAAAGAAAAAAGTAAAGGAGAAAAAGTATGAAATTGTTAATCAAACAGAGGGTATTTTCATGGACGGATACCTATGATATTTACGATGAGGATGGGAATGTCCGTTACTTTGTAAAGGGAGATTTTTTCTCTATCGGACACAGATTGAGAGTGTTTGATAGTTCTCAGAACGAGATCGGTCTGATTCAGGAAAAGCTGCTTCACCTGCTCCCGACCTTTGAGGTTTATGTAGGTGGTCAGTTTTACGGAAAAGTTTCCAGAAAAATAACATTCTTACGGCCCAAATACATAGTGGATTACAATGGATGGGAAGTAGAGGGCAATATGATGGGATGGGAGTACGATGCTTATGCTGGCGGGGTTCCGGTCATGCATATATCGAAAGAGATTTTCCACTGGGGAGACACTTATGTGATAGATATTGCTAATTCTGCAGATGAAATGATGGCTCTGATGCTGGTACTGGCGATTGATGCCGCAAACTGCCAGTCCTAAAGGAATATACAGATGAGGTGGAGGCGGATAGTCGAAGCGGAAGAAGACAAAGAAATCAGGTACGATGCGGGAAGAAAGCAGAAAACCGGATTGACAAGTAAATGCAAATGTGTTATAGTCGTTCCAAGCAATGGAAAGGGAGTAGCTTAAGCCTTCTTCGGAAGGTCGATTTGTAATCGTCAGCCGGTACCGAGAGGTACCCGTAGCAAATGAGATAGCAAGACTTTTATTGTGACAGATGTCATGATAGAAGTCTTTTTTTGTATTGGGGACTGTTTACAATTTCGAAAGGTATCTTTCAGCGCTTCCGATGATTATTTCATATGGGCATTTTTCATGGCAGAAGCCAGCAGATTAAATGTAGGAGAGGAAAACGATATGGGAGAAGTTCGTTTAAAAGAGGATTTAAGGTGTGCAGAGGAGTCAGGAGAGCAGGCACTTGCGAGTCTATACGCAGTAAGAGCAAAGTTAAATAGTGCGAAGAAATGGGGAATTCTGGACATCTTTGGTGGAAATCTGATCAGTTCTTATGTGAAACATTCCAAAATCAACGAAGTGGAGGGACTGATTGAGCAGTCCAGAATGAAACTGACGGATTTTCAGAAGACTCTGCGAGGCGTGGAGATCCCGGCGGAGCTCAAGATGGAAGTAAGCAGTTTCCTGACATTTGCGGATTTTGCTTTTGATAACCCAGTTACAGATTACCTTGTACAGACGAAATTGCAGACACTTGGTGAGGAGGTCGAGGATACGATTCAGTTGATGGAAACGCTGCTGGAACACATCCGTGAGCAGTAAGAAAAGGGAATAGAAAATAAAATGTCTCTGTCTAATAATCATCGAGCTACCATTTTATTTAGAATATTTTATGCAGGCGCTGATGCCATTCAGGGCGAAAGCTTGTTAAGCATTAGGCAGTACCCGGTAAAAACGTAGAATTGCAAATACGGTTATAGAATTAAAGAAAAATTAAAAAAAGATTGACAGAACTACAGGTGTACGTTATACTGGCAACAGTAAAGAAAATAAGATAGCGTGTTACTGAATTTCAGGCATGAACTATCCTTTGTATTTCGTTTAGAAGACGAAGTGTAAAAAGGACAGTTCATGCTTTTTTGTTCTCAGAAAAGGGATGGGGGAATGGGGAGTTTCCTGAGTTTGGGTACAAAGCAGGGAAAAACATGCTGTCACAGGAAGGGAAAGGAGACCAACATGAAAGACAAAATTTTTGGTGTGCTTCAGAGAATCGGGCGAAGCTTTATGCTCCCGATCGCGATTCTCCCGGTTGCGGGCCTTTTGCTTGGAATCGGAAGTTCGCTGACAAACGCAACGACGATCGAGACCTACAATCTGACGGGCATCCTGGGAGAAGGAACGATTTTAAATGCGCTATTTACCATTATGACGAAGGCGGGGAATGCGATTTTTGATAATCTGCCGATCATTTTTGCTGTAGGAGTCGCAATCGGTATGGCAAAAAAAGAGAAAGAAGTTGCGGCGCTTTCCGCAATGATTGCATTTCTTGTAATGAATGTTACGATCAATGCACTGCTCCAGATCGACGGAACCGTGCTGGCAGACGGAACCATCTCTGAAGATGTGTTAAGTGGTACGGTCGCAAGTGTACTTGGTATCCAGACATTGCAGATGGGTGTGTTCGGCGGGATTATCGTCGGACTTGGCGTGGCGGCGCTTCACAATAAGTATTACAAAATCACGCTGCCGAATGCGCTGTCCTTCTTCGGTGGCTCCCGGTTTGTACCGATTATTTCCACTCTGGTATATGTTGGAGTCGGAATTCTTCTGTTTTTTGTATGGCCGTTTGTGCAGAATGGAATTTACGCACTGGGAGGACTGGTGACGGGAACCGGATATTTCGGAACATTGATCTTCGGTATTATCAAGCGTGCTCTGATTCCATTTGGCCTGCATCATGTATTTTATCTTCCGTTCTGGCAGACTGCTGTGGGCGGAACAATGGAAGTAGCAGGACAGCTTGTACAGGGAGGACAGAATATTTTCTTTGCCCAACTGGCAGATCCAAGCACCGTACATTTCAGTGCGGACGCAACGAGATATTTCTCGGGTGAATTTATTTTTATGATTTTCGGACTTCCGGGGGCGGCTCTTGCCATGTATCACTGTGCGAAACCGGAAAAGAAAAAACAGGCGGGCGGGCTTCTGCTCTCCGCGGCACTGACCTGTATGCTGACAGGAATTACAGAACCTTTGGAATTTTCGTTCCTGTTTGTAGCGCCATTGCTGTTTGGCGTCCAGGTCGTGCTGGCAGGCTCGGCGTACATGATCGCACACATGTTAAATATTGCCGTGGGACTGACATTTTCCGGTGGATTGATCGATCTGTTTATTTTTGGAATTCTGCAGGGTAATGCGAAGACGAACTGGATGCTCATTATTCCGGCAGGTGTTATTTATTTTATCCTGTACTATGTAATATTCCGTTTCCTGATTCAGAAGTTTCAGTTCAAAACTCCGGGACGGGAAGATGGAGACGGCGAGACAAAACTCTATACAAAGGCCGATTATAAGGCAAGACAGGGAGAGCAGACAAAAAGCGGGGATCCGGCAGGCGATGAGAGAAGTATTCTGATCACGCAGGGACTTGGCGGAAAGAAAAATATTTCCGATGTGGACTGCTGCGCTACAAGACTGCGGTGTACTGTTGTGAAACCGGAGCTGGTGAACGACCAAATTCTAAAACAAACGGGTCCGTCCGGAATTGTAAAGAAGGGACAGGGGATTCAGATAATTTATGGCCCGTCCGTAACGGTAGTCAAATCTAATCTGGAAGACTATCTTGTAAACGCGCCGGATGAAGAGTATCTTGCGCCGGATGAAGAAAACGTAGAGGAAAAAGAGGTGCGGGAAACAACGCCCCAAAATACAGAAGCAAAGACAACGAAAAAAGTATTATGTTCTCCATTTACCGGAGAGGTGCATCCGATTGCTGATACGCCGGATGAGGCGTTTGCCGGCAAGATGATGGGAGACGGATATATGGTGATGCCGGTGGAAGGTGTGGTCTATGCTCCGGAGGACAGCAATGTAACATTTGTATTCCCGACGAATCATGCGATTGGTCTGACAACGGTTGACGGAGTAGAGTATCTGCTTCATATCGGGGTGGATACAGTGAAGCTGGAAGGAAAAGGCTTTGAAATGTTTGTAAAAGACGGGGATTTTGTGAAAAAGGGAGACAAACTGATGGCTTTTGATATACAATATATAAAAGAGCATGCGAAATCCGAAGCCTGCATTGCGGTATTCACGGGATTGACAGAAGAGGAAGAAGTTGTGATGAAAAGATCCGGCCATGTAAACGAGCAGGAGGAGATAGCGGAAATCGTAAGCTGCTGATTGTAAAGGAGCTTATGTCAGATGTATCGAATAATCAAAGTGTTAAATAATAATGCAATCCTGGCACTGGATCAGGAAAAGAAGCGGGAAATCATTCTGCTTGGAAACGGAATCGGCTTTGGCAAGCATCCGGGCGAAGAGATCAAGATGATACAAAGTGCGAAGATCTATACGCTGGTGACAAAGAAGAAGCAGACGTCTGCCTTGAAAGTCGTCAATGGGATCAAGCCGGTATACCTGGAGGCCACAGGCAGAATTCTGGAGGAAGCGGAGAGGGTATTTGAGAAAGTCAGCCATGATTCCCTGCTTCCACTGGCAGACCATATCGCCCTTGCGGCGAAACGGGCAGAGGAGAAAATGCAGATTCCGAATCCGTTCACCCCGGATATCAAAGTATTATTTGAGAAAGAATATAAAGTCGCCCTTAAGGGCAGAGAAATCATCCGGGAGATGACAGGGGCTGAGATTTCGGACGATGAGGTAGGATTTATTTCCCTGCACATCCATTCGGCACGATCTGATGAGAAAGTCTCCGAGACACTGGATAATACAAGGCTTATCAACGAGGGGATCCGCATGATTGAAGAATATTTCCAGATTGATCTGGAGCAGGATTCTTTAGGGTATAACCGGATGATGAGCCACATCTACTATATGCTTGTGCGGACGAGAAAAGGTGAGCAGGTAAAGGCGGATTTGAATGATTTTGTTCAGGTAAAATATCCGAAAGAATTTGCGGCGGCAGAGAAAATCTGTGCCTGGATAGAACAAGAACTGAAAAAGGAAGTCAGGATCGAAGAGATCGGATTTCTTGCAATCCACATTTTGCGGATTGTAAATCGGGAATAGCCCGGGCGAATCGGAAAATCCTGAAAGATTCTCCCCGCAGGGAACATCAAACTGGTCGTTTGATCCGGAGTCCTGCGGGGAGATTTTATGTCTTTTTATATGATTTTCGTCGTCCATTTGGTACAGTCCCAGACTTCCGATACAACGTCCCGGTAAAACTCCGGTTCGTGGCAGATCAGAAGAAGACTTCCCCGGTATTCCAGGAGCGCTTTTTTCAAGGAATCTTTTGCGTCCGTATCCAGATGGTTGGTCGGCTCATCCAGAAGCAGAAGATTGGTATCACGGTTTACGAGTTTGCACAGACGGACTTTAGCCTGCTCCCCTCCGCTTAATACCCGGATCTGGCTTTCGATATGTTTGGTTGTCAATCCGCATTTGGCGAGAGCGGACCGTACCTCATATTGGGTAAAGGATGGGAATTCGGCCCAGATTTCATCAATACAGGTAGCAGAATTTTCACCCTTTACTTCCTGTTCAAAATAGCCGATCTGAAGATTTTCACCCAGTTCACATGACCCGCTAAGCGACGGGATCAATCCTAAAATACTCTTTAAAAGTGTCGTCTTTCCGATTCCGTTTGCCCCGGTCAATGCAATTTTCTGTCCACGGTCCATGGAAATGGACAGTGCTTTGGAGAGAGGCTCGGTGTACCCGATCACCAGATCCCTTGTCTCAAAGAGGATACGCCCCGGAGTCCTTCCGTAACGGAAATGAAATTCCGGTTTTGGCCGCTCTGTTCCCAGCTCAATCTTCTCCATCTTGTCCAACTTTTTTTGGCGGGACATCGCCATGTTTCGTGTGGAGACACGCGCCTTATTGCGGGCCACGAAGTCTTTGAGTTCATTGATTTCCTGTTGTTGACGACGGTAGGCCGCCTCAAGCTGCGCTTTTTTAACCGCGTACACTTCCTCGAAGTGACTATAGTTTCCCACATACCGGTTCAGTTCCTGATTTTCCATATGGTAGATGATGTTGACAACATCGTTTAAAAACGGAATGTCATGGGAAATCAGAATAAAGGCACTTTCGTATTCCTGGAGATAGCGCTTCAGCCAGGAAATATGCTCCTCATCCAGGTAGTTGGTCGGCTCGTCCAGCAAAAGGATGTCCGGTTTCTCCAGCAGAAGCTTTCCAAGCAGAATCTTGGTCCGCTGGCCTCCGCTTAAATCTGTTACGTCCCGCTCCAGGCCGATATCCAGAAGACCAAGTGCTCTTGCGACTTCCTCCACTTTGCTGTCGATGGTGTAGAAATCGTGCATGGTCAGCATGTCCTGGATCGTCCCAAGCTCTTCCATCATGGAAGTCATCTCTTCCTCAGATACGCTTCCAAGACGATCACAGATTTGGTTCATCTGTTCTTCCAGATCAAAGAGCCAGGAAAAAGCGGATTTCAGCACGTCCCGGATGGTCATCCCTTTTTTCAGAACGGTATGCTGATCGAGGTAGCCGGCACGGACGTGTTTTGCCCACTCAATCTTACCCTCATCCGGTGTCAAATGGCCGGTAATCATATTAAAAAAGGTGGACTTTCCCTCACCGTTTGCTCCGACAAGCCCGATGTGCTCGCCCCGGAGAAGGCGGAAAGAAACGTCCGAAAAGAGCGCACGGTCACCAAAACCGTGTGTCAGATGTTCTACAGTTAAAATACTCATACAATAAAACTCCTTGTTCTACAGTCTTTTCCTATTGTACAGGAAGTCTGCCTTTTTGTCATCAGAAAAAGAGAAGAGAATCTTACCGGCAGCTTGTCTTAAGAGGAAAATCTGGTACAATAAAAGTAGAGTGAAAGGAGACTTACTGTGAAAAACATACCAGAAGAATTTCAAAAAGATTATATCAGAACAATGCGGAAGATGATCGGGCACGCACCGCTTGTGATGACAGCATGTGGAGTGCTGATCGAAAATCCGAATGGAGAATTACTCTTACAGCGCCGGAAGGATAATGGACTTTGGGGGCTTCCCGGAGGGGCAATGGAACCGGGAGAAACGTTTGAGGAGGCTGCCAGAAGAGAGGTAAGAGAGGAAACGGGACTTCTTGTAGGGGAACTGAAGCTGGTTGGAATTTATTCCGGACCGGATCAGATTCTTACTTATCCCAATGGGGACGTTTGCTGCTATACGGGGATTGTATTCTATACTACCCAGTTTATGGGAGAGCTGCTGCAAGAGACGAATGAGACGTGGGAACATCGCTTTTTTGCAAAAAGCGAGATCCCGGATACAGTTACCTCGTATGATCGCCGAATGGTAGATCGCTGGATTTCCGGGGAGAAAGAGCTTGTAATCATATAAAAATAACACGATAGGAGGCAGATACAGTGAAAGTAGGAATTATTGGAGCAGGCGGGATCGCCGTTACTATGGCAAGGACACTGAATCAAATGGAGGACGCTACGGCGTATGCGGTAGCGTCCCGGTCGTTAGAAAAGGCAGAGACCTTTGCAAAGGAACACCAGGTGGAAAAGGCATATGGATCTTATGAAGAGATGTTACAGGATCCGGAGGTAGAGCTTGTCTATGTGGCGACTCCCCATTCCCACCATTATGAGTGTATGAAGCTGGCGCTTTGCTATGGAAAACCGGTTCTCTGTGAGAAAGCGTTCACCGCCAATGCAGAGCAGGCGGAAGAGATTTTGAGTATCTCTGAGGAGAAAAAGCTGTTTGTCGGGGAGGCCATGTGGACGCGGTTTCTTCCATCAAGGAAGATGATTGATGAGGTGGTTTCCTCCGGGGAGATCGGACAGGTACATATGATTACCGCAAATCTGGGATACGACATCCGCATGGTGGAAAGATTGCGGAATCCGGCTCTGGCAGGTGGCGCGCTTCTGGATGTAGGTATTTACCCGCTGACGTTTATTCGAATGATTACGAGTTCGAAGATCACCTCCATAGATACGTCCTGCGTGAAACTGGAAACCGGGGTAGATGCTCAGAATACAGTGACTTTTGTCTTTGAAGACGGATGTATGGCAACGATGCACAGTAGTATGCTTGGAGGTACGGAGCAGGCGGGAATCGTGTATGGAGACAAGGGATATTTGATTGCATGGAATATCAATAATGTCAGTCATATCCAGATCTTTGACAACGACCGGAAACTGCTTAGGGAAGAGAAAGTTCCGGCCCAAATCACGGGATTTGAGTATGAAGTCCGGGCGGCTATGGAGGCAATCCGGGACGGCAAAATGGAATCTCCGCAGATGCCTCACAGCGAAACCCTGTATATGATGCGGCTCATGGACGGCTTACGAAAGAGATGGGGCGTCCGGTATCCGTTTGAATAACAGCAAAGATTCATATAAAATAGGATCCGCTGTCATAGAAGGTCGCTTGATGAGAATTAGCCAGGATTCATCAGCATGCTTCAAGGAAAGAGGAAAAGATTCGGCTCATTTTCCGGGAGGAAAGGTACATACATTCCGGGTGCCACTGGACGCCAAGGAGAAACGGGTGCGATTCGTCTTCAATGGCTTCGATCACTCCGTCCGGAGATACAGCACAGACGCGAAGACCGGATCCGGGTTCCTTGACAGCCTGATGGTGAAAGCTGTTGACTTTTGCCTGTTTACCGATGAGGTGGGAGAGGAGAGTCTGCTCTTCGCTCTGGATCAGGTGAACCGGATCATGCCGAAACATGGCATTGGGATTATGGTTAAAGAAGCTCGGATTTTCGGACAGATCCTGATAGATCGTGCCGTGGCAGGCAAGATTTAATATCTGCATCCCCTTGCAGATCCCAAGTACGGGTTTGTCAGAATGATGGAATAGAAAAGACGCAAAATCGAGCTGAAAGCGGTCGAATTCATAGTCCGTAGCGCCAAGATGGCGGGAAGGCATCTGATCGAACAACAGGGGGGTGACGTCCTCGCCTCCGCAGAAAAGAAAACCATCGCAGCGTTTCCAGCACGCATGGAAAAAAGAGACGTCTGCATCTTCGAAGAAGGGAATCAGAAAAGGGAGACCACCGTGATCTGCAATCGCCTGAATATAGGGGAGACTTACAAAGACGCGTCCGCGTTCTCTGGCGCAGACAACGATACCAATGGAAGGGGATTTCTGTTTCATATCTGATTTCCTTTCTGATTATATTAGATTATAATGGTATCAGTTTATGAAAGGGAGTCGTTTCTTATGAATCTGATTGACATGCACTGTGACACAATCTGTGAATTGCTTTCGGAGAAAACGCCGGGTCAGGATCTGAAGAAGAATAATCTGAAAGTAGATATAGAAAAACTGAAAAAGGGAGGTTCGGCGGCTCAGTTTTTTGCCTGTTTTGTGGCAATGGATGAATTTCTGGGGAAGTCCAGGTATGAGCAGGCATATGAATATGTCAGAAGAATGGCGGCTTATTTGAAAAAGCAGATCTGGATTTATTCCGACGACATCGCTTTTGCCGGAAAAGGAGCTGATCTGGAAGAAAACCGGAAAAAGGGGAAACTGTCAGCATTTCTGACATTGGAGGAGGGAGGCGTCATCCACGGGGATCTGGACCGGGTAAAGGGACTTTACGATATGGGAATCAGGCTCATCACACTGACGTGGAATTATGAAAACTGTATCGGGTATCCTAACAGCCGGGATCTGAAGGACATGGGAAAAGGACTGAAACCGTTTGGATTTTCTGTGATCGATGAGATGAACCGTCTCGGTATGATCGTCGACGTCTCCCATTTGTCGGAGGGTGGATTTTGGGATGTGGTGTCCCACAGTAAGACTCCTCCGGTGGCATCCCATTCAAATGCGAGAGCGCTTCGGGATCATCCTCGTAATCTGTCTGACCGCCAGATCCGGACTTTGGCGGAGAAGGGAGGCGTTGCAGGGTTGAATTTTTATCAGAATTTCTTGGGAGAGAGCGGTTCATGCCGAATCGATGAGATGGTCGGACATGTCCGGCATATGTACCGCATCGGTGGAGAGGATTTTGTGGCGGTGGGGACGGATTTTGACGGATTTAGCGGGGCGAAAGAGATGGAGATTTCAGATATCGGGGAGATGCCACTGCTATCCGAGGCGTTAAAAAAGTCGGGATTTACCTGGCGGCAGATTGAAAAGATCTGGTATGGAAATGCAAAGCGGATGATTGACACCGTTTTATGACGGGAAAGGGTGAAAAGTATGAAGATACGAAAAGCTGAGAAAAAGGATTTGGCGGACGTTGCCCGTATCCACGTGGAGGCGTGGAAAAGTGTTTATCGTGGGATCATGCCTGATGAAGTATTGGACGCAAGGAATCTGGATGCACAGCAAATCGTGTGGGGAGAAGAGCTCGATAAAGGTGCAAAGCTGTATGTCTGTGAACAGGAGGGGAATATCGTAGGATTTGCTTCGGGGCATGAGGTGGATGCATTTCATGCGGAGATTGACACCCTCTATTTTCAGGAGAGTGACAGGGGGAAAGGATACGGCTTGCAGATGTTGGATTATATGAGGCATGTCTTAGGAGAAGAGAAACAAATTTCCCTTTGGTGTGTGAAAGAAAATCCTAACAGAACATTTTATGAGGCCAATGGAGGAGAGACGGGATTGGAGAAAACAGTACAAATTGGCGGGAAAGAGATTGCCGGAATCCAATATCTTTTTGAGAAGCGAAGGAAATGACATAGAATTATCAAAAGCGGTTCGTCTGTTTTGGATGAACCGCTTTTATAAACAGATTTCTGTTGTACGATTGTAAAGGCTGCTTTTGGTGCCAATCACAGGGGTGATTCTCCGCTGTCATAGACATTCTTATCATCATGCAAGATTGGGATATCGGACACCCTGGAAAAGGACATGGTTTTCGATCCTGTATCCAGTTCCATCTGACTGTCGCTAAGCGTCCGGATCGTCCAGCCTTTCAATTTCCCGGTCAGAATTTTCCCGGTATTGGATTTGTATGTATATTCATACGTGCCTGTATAATGTACAGAAGAGTCTCCGTCCACTTCATCATAATAATAGATGTTTTCACTAATATCGAATGAGATATGAGAAAAGGAAACGTCGTCGTTTTCATAGCATCCATGCAGGGCATATTCATGGTGTACCGTTTTAGAATAAATAAAAATGAAACCAATGACAAATAGAATACCGGACAAAATGACAAGGTATAATTTCTTCTTCATTGTTTCTTCTCCCTTTTTATCCGTATATAGCAGGTCATACAGATATTACCGGCTTCCTTCATTTACTGTAATCCAATACCGCTCAAAGTTGACCTGGCCTTCCGGCTCATAGACAGTACCGTCATAGATACCGCCGTTTGCCAGGATCGTTTTTCGGCTTGCGGTATTGGTATCCATACAGCAAACCAACACACGGTCAAGGCCGAGACTGCGGCAGTATGGAAGACAGTCATGGAGCATCTTTGTTGCATATCCTTTCTGCCGTTCACTTGGGCGGATGGAATAGCCGATATGTCCGCCGTAAGTTTCCAGAAATGGAGTGAATGTGTGACGAATCTGGATCGTTCCAAGAATCTTCTGGTCGGATTCTCTTACATAGATAAATTGGGTAGATGGAACCATATCCTCAGGAATGTCTTCTCCGAGTTCAAAACGCTGAGTGTGAACTACCCACTGGGCCGGGTCTTCCATGTCAGCCAGGGGGCCGCAGCCATTTAACGGACTGCCGAGATCAAGAAATTCCTGACGGTAAGCACGAATCTCATCGGAAAAGGAGAGGTTCGGTCTTATTAAAGTTAGTTTTTCCAACTGATTTCCCTCCTTGCAGATATTATATATTTATTTTAACAGGAATAGAGTGGGAAATCTACTGCAAATTATATGCCCAAGCTATCTGTGTTCTGGATGGCAGTGAGCCCGGAAAAACTGGTAGTATCCGGTGTGAACTGCCGAGGAGTCTACGACTCTGTCCGGGAGATCGTAGTAGTATTTCCGGGTAGCGATATCCAGGGAAAGCCGATCCAGGGGATAGCCGGGAACTCGCTTAGAATGTGGGGTATCTGTCAGGAGAAACGGTTCTGTCCATAGGGATTCATCTATACTCTGATAAATATGTTCCGGATCAAGGATAAGACAGATGGCGTTTTTGTATCGGCCGGTCAGAAGACCACCGTGGATTCTGGCAAGATTGGCATAGTATGCCGTCATTTCCTCATCGTTCAGGGAGCGCCCGCCGACCCGGCGGATGTGGGTTCCAGGCTGAAGATCAGGTGAAAGATCTCCAAAGTACAGTCCACTGTCGCAGGAAAAGACAGGGAGATGGAAGGTGTCATAGTACGTATGTGCTTTTAAAACCGCATTTTCCAGGGGATCGTTTCCGGTTTCTTCTACCTCCGGAATCCGAGTGTTAAGATCACGCAGCCCGATCATATCAATGGAAAGTTTGTCAAGTACTTGTTTCATGGAAGAGAGTTTGGCAGGATTTGTCGTACCGTATAATAATCGCATTTGCTTTTACCTCAAAAATCAGAAAATATCAAAACTCCCGGAGAAGGATGATTCCCCGGAAGTCTGGTTTGGCTGTATGTTTTCGTGTTGTACTATTTTTGGTTGTGTTTTTCTTCCATCAGCTTCATGGCACGCACTTTCAGCGGCAGTCCGAACAGATTGATGAATCCGTCCGCATCGTGGTGGTCGTAGAGATCACCGGTTGTGAAGCTTGCGAGGGATTCGCTGTACAGAGAGTATGGGGAGGTCGTTCCGGCCTTGATAATATTGCCTTTGTACAGCTTGAATTTCACTTCTCCTGTCACATACTCCTGTGTGGATGTTACAAAAGCCTGGATTGCCTCCCGAAGCGGTGTGAACCATTTCCCTTCGTATACAACCTGAGCCAGCTTATTGGCAAGGTTTTTCTTTACTTCGTGCGTCGCACGGTCAAGAACAAGCTCTTCAAGCTGCTGGTGTGCTTCCATCAGGATTGTTCCGCCAGGTGTTTCATAAACGCCGCGGGATTTCATTCCAACAACACGGTTTTCTACGATATCGATGATACCAATACCGTGTTTGCCGCCAAGACTGTTGAGTTCTGTGATGATCTCGGACAGTTTCATCTCTTTCCCATTCAGACTCTTCGGAATCCCTTTTTCAAATGTCATGGTGACATCTTCCGGCTGATCCGGTGCCTTTTCCGGCGTCACACTGAGCACAAGCAGATCATCGTAGTTCGGAGCCAGAGAAGGATCTTCCAGTTCCAGTCCTTCGTGGCTGATGTGCCAGAGGTTCCGGTCGCGACTGTAGCTGTGTTTTGCGTCGAACGGCAAGTCAATACCATGCTGTTTGCAGTATTCGATTTCATCTTCACGGGACTGCATGGTCCACAGATCAGTCATTCTCCAAGGAGCGATGATCTTAAGGTCCGGAGCCAGGGCGGTAATACCAAGCTCAAAACGGATTTGGTCGTTTCCTTTTCCGGTTGCGCCGTGACAGATTGCTACTGCGTTTTCTTTCCTTGCGATCTCAACGAGCTTTTTCGCAATTCCCGGACGAGCCATTGCTGTGCCGAGCAGATATTTGTTCTCATAGACAGCACCGGCTTGTACGCAAGGCATAATGTAGTCTTCGCAGAACTCATCCACGATATTTTCAATGTAGAGCTTGCTTGCGCCGGACATCTTTGCGCGCTCTTCCAATCCGTCCAATTCTTCCCCCTGCCCACAGTCAATGCAGCAGCAGATGACGTCGTAGTTAAATGTTTCTTTCAGCCATGGAATGACGGCTGTCGTATCCAGGCCTCCTGAATATGCGAGTACCACTTTTTCTTTCATAATCTATATTCCTCCTGAATTTGATGTTCCGATTCACATGTGTTACTATACACCTTTTTTTATAATTATGCAATACATAAATGCGGAAATTAGAAAAATGGGATGAGATTTTTTAATATAGATGCATAATTCACAAAAAAATATTCACGAAATAAGAATAATTATACAAAAAAGATGCGTATTTATACTTGCGAAAGGAAAAAACAGGTTGTATACTAAAGACTACAAGTAACATTGCTCGATTCCAGAGGAGCGTTCTATATGATTTTATAGAAAGAAAGGAACGAAAAATATGATAAAAGCAGGAATCATCGGGGCGACTGGATATGCCGGAGGAGAACTGGTCCGGATCCTGATGGGTCACAAGGACGTGGAGGTCAAATGGTACGGTTCCAGAAGCTATATCGATCAGAAATATGCGGCAGTATACCAGAATCTGTTTCAGATAGTAGAGGGCGTCTGCAAAGATGATAATATGGAAGAACTGGCGAATCAGGTGGATGTGATCTTCACAGCGACGCCGCAGGGGTATTGTGCTTCTTTATTAAAAGAAGAGATTTTATCCAAAGTTAAAATCATTGATCTAAGTGCGGACTTCCGTATCAAAGACCAGAAGGTTTATGAAGAGTGGTACAAGATCGAGCACAAAAGTCCGCAGTTTTTACCGGAAGCGGTGTACGGACTGTGTGAAATTAACCGGGAGAAGATCAAGGGGGCAAGAATTCTGGCAAATCCGGGATGTTATCCGACTTGCTCGATTCTTTCCATCTATCCGCTTGCCAGAGAAGGATTGATCGATATGAATACGCTGATTATCGACGCAAAGTCCGGAACATCCGGAGCGGGAAGAGGAGCTAAGGTAGATAATCTTTACTGTGAGGTCAATGAAAATATCAAGGCTTACGGCGTAGCGACTCACCGGCATACACCGGAGATCGAAGAGCAGCTTACCCTTGCGTCTGGGACAAAGACGGTACTGAATTTCACGCCTCATCTTGTACCGATGAATCGGGGCATCCTTGTGACGGCATATGCTTCATTGAAAAGAGAAGTTTCCTATGACAAGGTAAAAGAGATTTACGACCGTTACTATGCAGGCGAGCAGTTTGTCCGGGTACTGGAAAAGGGCGTCTGCCCGCAGACCAAATGGGTAGAGGGAAGTAACTATGTAGACGTAAATTTCCAGATTGATCCGCGCACAGGCAGAGTGATTATGATGGGGGCGATGGATAATCTGGTGAAAGGAGCAGCAGGACAGGCGGTACAGAATATGAACTTGATGTTTGGACTTCCGGAGAAGGAAGGACTGAATCTGGTGCCGATGTTTCCATAAAAGAAAGATGAAGATTCGAGAAATGACAATCGAGGATTACGATCAGGTCTACCATCTCTGGAAAACAATCCACGGATTCGGAATTCGAAGTATTGACGACTCCAGAGAAGGGGTAGAGCGGTTTTTGAAGAGAAATCCTACATCCAGCGTAGTGGCAGAAGAGGATGGTAAAATCGTAGGCTGTATTCTCTGTGGACACGATGGGAGACGGGGCTGTTTTTACCATGTCTGTGTTGAGGAGTCCTACCGTAAACATGGCATCGGCCGGCAGATGGTGGGGGCGTCCATGAGGGCGTTGCAGGCAGAAGGGATTAACAAGGTGTCCCTCATCGCATTTACGAAGAACGATGTAGGAAATGCGTTTTGGAACCGTATTGGCTGGACGAAGCGGGAAGATCTGAATTATTACGATTTTACTTTGAATGAAGAAAACATCACTGTGTTTATTGAATAATCATGTTTTAGAAAGAAGAAAGACGGGAGGACGGCAAGATGAAGATAGTAGAAGGTGGAGTGACAAAGGCAAAAGGCTTTGAGGCGGCCAGTACCGCGGCGAAGATCAAATACGAGGGCAGGACAGATATGGCCCTTGTCTACAGTGAAATACCGTGTGTGGCGGCGGGGACGTTTACGACAAACGTGGTCAAAGCAGCTCCGGTCAGGTGGGACAGACAGCTTGTAGATTCCGGCAGACCGGTTCAGGCGGTCGTTGTCAATTCCGGAATCGCCAATGCATGTACCGGAGAGGAAGGGATGTACTACTGTGAAGAGACCGCAAAGGCAGCAGCAGCGGCACTGGGAATCCCGGCGGACAGCGTAGCCCTTGGCTCCACAGGAGAGATCGGACGTCAGCTTCCGATTGACCGTATCCGGGCAGGCGTGGAAGCGCTAGCCCGGAAGAAGGATGGGACAATCGAAAATGGTACATTGGCAGCCAAAGCGATTATGACGACAGATACAACGGAAAAAGAGCTGGCAGCCCAGATTGAGGTGAATGGAAAGACTGTGACGATCGGCGGTATGGCAAAAGGCTCCGGAATGATCCATCCGAATATGTGTACCATGCTCAGTTTTATTACGACAGACGCTGTGATCTCCAAAGAGGCATTGCAAAAGGCGCTGAGTGAGGACGTGCAGAATACTTACAATATGATCTCCGTGGATGGAGATACTTCCACAAACGACACAGTGCTGCTCCTGGCAAACGGTGCGGCCCAAAACGAAGAAATCAAGGTGGGAACACCGGACTATGAAGCGTTTACAGAAGCGCTCCATGAGATCAACGTCTACCTGGCAAAGAAGATCGCCGGGGACGGAGAGGGTGCTACCGCCCTTTTTGAGGCGAAAGTGATTGGCGCCAAGACGAAAGAGCAGGCAAAAACGCTGGCAAAATCCATCGTCTGCTCAGATCTGACGAAGACTGCCATCGCAGGGCACGACGCCAACTGGGGACGGATCTTCTGCGCTATGGGTTACTCCGGAGCACAGTTTGATCCAGAGAAAGTGGATCTGTTCTTTGAGAGCAGGGCAGGCAAGATTCAGATTACAGAGGACGGCACGGCAGTAGGCTATAGCGAGGAGAAGGCGACGGAAATTCTTTCCCAGCCGGAAATCACAGCCATTGCCGATATCAAGATGGGGACAGAAGAAGCATCCGCATGGGGATGCGATCTTACATACGATTATATTAAAATCAATGCGGACTACAGAAGCTAGGAGGTAGGAAAAATGGATAAGAGTATGCAGAAGTATCTGGACAAGGCGGAAGTTCTGATCGAAGCCCTCCCGTACATCCAGCGGTTCAACCGGAAAATCATCGTTGTCAAATACGGCGGAAGCGCCATGCTTGACGAAGAGCAGGAAAAAAGAGTCATTCAGGACGTCGTACTGCTGAAGCTCTGCGGATTCAAGCCGATTATTGTACACGGCGGCGGCAAGGAAATCAGTAAGTGGGTGGACAAAGTCGGTAAGGAAACAAAGTTTGTGAATGGACTCCGTGTGACGGACGAGGAGACGATGGAGATCGCTGAGATGGTACTTTCCAAAGTCAACAAAAAGCTTGTACAGCTTGTAGAAGAGCTTGGAATCAAGTCCATTGGTGTCAGCGGAATTGATGGAGGTCTGTTAAAGGTAACGAAAAAATATGTAGATGGCGAAGACATTGGTTATGTGGGAAGTGTCTGCGACGTGGAGCCGAAGATTCTCTTTGATCTTCTGGAAAAAGACTTTCTTCCGGTTGTCTGCTCTGTTGGTTTGGATAACGATTTCCAGGCATATAATGTCAATGCGGACGAGGCGGCCTGTGCGATTGCCAAGGCGGTCAAGGCAGAAAAGCTGGCTTTCTTAACAGATATTGAAGGTGTTTATAAAGACCCGAAAGATCCTGCGACTTTGATTCCGGAACTTTCAGCGGAGGATGCGATCCGTCTGATTAACGACGGCTACATCGAGGGCGGTATGCTACCAAAACTTAGAAGCTGCATCGACGCGCTGGAAAACGGAGTTTCAAGAATTCATATCCTGGACGGACGGATTCCTCATTGTCTGCTGCTTGAGATCTTCACGAACAAGGGAATCGGTACCGCGATTTTAAATGACAAGGAGTGTCGGTATTATCATGGATAAAGCATATATGGAATCAGTACAGAACGCTTTGGTGCACACTTACAATCCGGCTCCGATTGTGCTCGATCATGGAGAGGGTGCCTATCTGTACGATACGGAAGGAAAAGCGTATCTGGACTTTGCGGCCGGTTACGCAGTCAATTCCTTGGGATACGGAAATGAGGAATGGAATCAGGCCCTGAAAAGTCAGATCGATCATCTGGCGCACACTTCCAACCTGTACTATCATACAAGGACAAAAGAGGCGGCCGAAGCGCTGAAAAGAGTGTCCGGAATGGATCGAATTTTCTTCTGCAACAGCGGTGGAGAGGCAATCGAGGGAGCATTGAAGGCTTCACGAAAGTATGCATACACCAAAAAGAGCGGAAGATATGAGTGGATTGCCATGGAAGAGTCGTTCCACGGACGTGGGTTCGGCGCTGTTTCGGTGACCGGACATAAGGCGTATCAGGAACCATTTGAGCCGCTCGTTCCTGGAGTGAGGTTTGCAAAATACAATGATCTGGAAAGCGTCAAAGAGCTCGTTACCGATAAGACCTGCGCCATCATTTTGGAGCCGGTGCAAGGCGAAGGCGGAATCAATGTCGCTACAGAGGAATTTTTAACAGGGATCCGCCGGATTTGCGATGAGAATGATATTCTGATGATCTGTGACGAAGTACAGTGTGGTATGGGCCGGACAGGCTCTTTCTTCGCTTGGCAGCAGTATGGAGTACGGCCGGATATTCTGACGATGGCAAAGGCGATTGGAAATGGATTTCCGGTGGGCGCCTTTGCCCTCACAGAGAAGGTGGCAGAGTGCTCGCTGAATCCAGGGGACCATGGTACAACATATGGGGGAGGACCACTTGCCTGTGCCGCAGTCGCAAAGACTGTGGAGATCTATGAGCGCGAGCATCTTCCGGAGCATACTGCAAAGATTGGCGCTTATCTTCGCAAACAGCTTGAAAATCTTGCGGGACGACACACCTGCATCGTATCCTGCAAGGGTAAGGGACTCATGCAGGGAATACAGCTCAGTATCCCGCTTGCAGATGTGACAAAAAAGGCGCTGGATCGGGGACTTCTGCTGATCGGTGCGGGAAGCGATGTGATCCGTTTTGTACCACCTCTGATTATCACGGAAAAAGAAGTGGATGAACTGATCCGGATTCTCGACGAGATCCTGGAATAGTGAATAAAAACCGGTGTTTCGGGGACACTACTTTCTCAAATGGAAAGGAGGAATGACCAGAAATGACCGGTTTTATCATTGCCCTGATTTCCGGTGCGCTTATGAGTGTGCAGGGGGTCTTTAATACCCAGGTAACGAAGACGACTGGAATGTGGGTCAGCAATATGTGGGTGCAGTTCTCTGCTTTCATCGTCTGCCTTGTTGTCTGGTTTGTGGCGGGAAGAGATCCGATCGGAGGAATTCTGGAGGTACAGCCACGCTATATGCTGCTCGGAGGAGCAATCGGAGCAGGGATCACCTGGACTGTTATCAAAAGCATGGACCAGTTAGGGCCAGCCAAAGCAGCGCTTCTCATTGTAATCGCCCAGCTTATTGTGGCTTATGTAATCGAACTTCTGGGGCTTTTTGGTGTGGACAAGACACCTTTTGACTGGAAACGGGCAGGAGGTCTTTTGATTGCACTTATTGGAATTGCAATTTTCCAATGGAAATAGAGTTGTAATTTAAAGGGAAATTCGTTACAATAGAACTATCTGCATAGAGGGGGCTTTTCTCATCGAAGAGAAAGGAGAACTATGCAAAGAAAGAGAAAAAAGCTGCTCTGCATGACGGCCGCGGCAGTCTTTGTTTTGTCCGGGCTGTCGGGCTGTCACGGAAAAGGACAGGATACGGAGGGAGCCCCTGTCGTTTTGGAAGATGCGTCCGGAGAGGACGGCAAAGAGGCAAAGGACGGCGGGGTGAGGGATGCCGGAGAGGATGAGCAAAAGGAGAGTCCGAAAGAGGCGGCAGATTCCATCGTTGTCTATGTCTGCGGAAAGGTCAGGAAGGAAGGGGTCGTGACACTTCCGGCCGGCAGCAGGATTTACCAGGCGATTGAGATGGCAGGGGGGATGGCGGACGACGCTGCAGCCTCATATCTGAATCTGGCGGAGGTGCTGACGGATGGAGCGAGAGTCTATGTCCCTGGAACAGATGATGCAGAAGTGGGGAATTCGAGTATTCCGCAGGGAAACACGGCCGGAGGCTTTTCAGGGGAGACAGACGGAAAGGTAAACATAAACCAGGCTTCCAAAGAGGAGCTGATGACACTTCCGGGAATTGGCGAAGTCAAGGCGGATGCAATCATTCAGTACCGGACAGAGCAGGGGAAATTTGCTTCTATTGAAGAGATTAAAAATATTTCCGGAATCAAGGACGGAGTATTTGAAAAGATGAAAGACAAGATAACAGTGTAGCGAGGGAGAAACATGGCAAAAAGGGTATTGGTTGTAGATGATGAAAAACTGATTGTAAAAGGAATCCGTTTCAGTCTGGAGCAGGATGGCATGGAAGTGGACTGCGCCTACGACGGGGAGGAGGCCCTTTCCTATGCGCGCGATCATGTTTACGATATGATTCTTCTGGATATTATGCTTCCGAAGCTGGATGGCTTTGAGGTATGCCAACAGATCCGGGAATTTTCGGATGTGCCGATCGTCATGCTGACGGCAAAGGGAGACGATATGGATAAGATCCTGGGTCTGGAATATGGGGCGGACGACTATATTACAAAGCCGTTCAATATCCTGGAAGTAAAAGCAAGGATCAAGGCGATTATGCGGCGGACAGGCAGGAAGGAAAAGGACACAAAAGATACGAAGATGATTGTCAAGGGCGATCTGAAACTGGACTGCGAGAGCAGAAGAGTATTCTCAAAAGACCGGGAGATCAACCTGACGGCAAAAGAGTTTGATCTTCTGGAGCTTCTGGCCCACAATCCGAACAAGGTTTACTCCAGGGAAGATCTTCTGAATCTGGTCTGGGGCTATGAGTATCCGGGCGACGCGCGAACCGTGGATGTACATATCAGAAGACTTCGGGAGAAGATCGAGGTGAATCCAAGCGATCCGAAATATGTATATACAAAATGGGGAGTTGGTTACTATTTTAGGGGGTAAGCTAAAACTCAGGCGCCATCCGTTCAAAAGTCTCAGGGTGTTGATCTTCCTGCTGATCCTTTTTGTAGGTATGGTGCCGTGTCTGATTATACGGGGTGTGGTTCTTCGTTCCAACGAGAGCTACTCCGTGTCTATCCGCATGGCAGAGATTCAGAATCAGTGTACGATTCTCTGCAACCAGCTCTCGGTGCTGGATACGCTGACCGGGGATATACCTGAGTCGATCGATGCGGAGATCACACAGTTTTCCAATATTTATAATGGGCGTGTTATGATTATTGACCAGTCCTATCAGATCATCGAGGATTCTTACGATCAGGACGTGGGTAAGACGATTGTCTCCGGCAATGTCATCAAGTGTCTCAGAGGCGAGTCTATCAGTAACTATGATGAGCGCAACAGTTATATCGAGGTGACGGCTCCGATCCGGGTGACGGCGTCCAAAGATATCGTGGGCGTGATGCTGGCAAGCGTTTCCACCGATAATATTGTCGGAATCCAGGAGAATTTAAAACAGACGATGGATATTATTATTCTTACAGCTCTTGTTGTGCTGATTGTGTCCGGTATTCTGGTAAGTTTTTATATTACGAGGCCACTGAACCGGATTACGAAATCCGTGGAAAGTATGACGGAGAGTTCGGAGGGAAACGAGCTGCATGAATATGCTTTTCTGGAGACCATTCGGTTTTCGGAGGCGTTTAACAAGCTGATCGGAAGATTCAAGGTACTGGATGAGACAAGGCAGGAGTTTGTCTCGAATGTGTCCCATGAGCTGAAGACGCCTTTGACATCCATGAAGGTGCTGGCAGATTCTCTTCTGTCCCAGGAGGAAGTCCCGGCGGAGCTTTACCGGGAATTTATGGGAGATATGTCCGAGGAAATCGAGCGGGAGAACAAGATCATCAATGATCTGCTTTCGCTGGTAAAGATGGACAAGACGTCCCATGATATGAATATTGAGACACTGGATATCAACCAAATTGTGGAGCGGATTTTAAAGAGACTTCGTCCGATTGCCCAGAAGCAGAATATCGAGCTTGTATTTGAGACATTTCGTACTGTAGAGGCGGAAGTGGACGAGACAAAGTTATCTCTTGCGGTGAGCAATCTGGTGGAGAACGCGATCAAGTACAATCATAAAAACGGCTGGGTACATGTGTCATTGAATGCAGACCATAAGTTTTTCTATTTGAAAGTGGCGGATTCCGGGATGGGGATACCAAAGGAATCCCAGGAGCATATTTTTGAACGGTTCTACCGTGTGGACAAGTCCCATTCCCGTGAGATCGGAGGTACCGGACTTGGTCTTGCCATTACGAGAAGCGCCGTTGTCATGCACCGGGGGGCCATCAAGGTATACAGTGAGGAAGGAGAAGGTACGACTTTCACCGTGCGGATCCCGCTGAAGTATGTTGCAAGTACGAACTAGAAGGAGGAGACCATGAAAAGAAAGAAGGATGTATCATTTCTGCTTGTCCTGCTTCTGGCTTTTGGTCTGCTGTCCGGATGCGGGAGAGGAGAGCAGGTCAAGCAGAGTGGGTTTGGGCTGTACTATCTGAGTGCTGATAAGACTGATCTTGTCAAGGTGTCCGCTGAAAAAGAGGGAAAGACAAAGGAAGAGCAGATAAAGCATGTTCTGGATGTTCTCCAAAAGCCAAAGGAGGAGTCTGAGGATTATCAGAGTCCGTTCATAAAGGATGTAAGTGTGAAGGAGTTCGAGGTGGATGGAAAGCAGGTAGATTTGTCGTTCAATGAGAAGTACCGTTCTCTTGACACGACTGAGGAGGTACTCTTACGGGCAGCAGTCGTAAAGAGCCTGGTACAGATTTCCGGTATCCAGTATGTTTCCTTTTATATTGAGCGGGAGCCGCTTCTGAGGTCAGATAAGATGCCGGTCGGCCTGATGAGTTCTGAGGATTTCGTTCAGAATGTCGGATCCTCGCTGCATTTTTATCAATCCACATCACTGACACTTTATTTTGCCAACAAAGCCGGAGACGGACTCGTAAAAGAAACGGTCAATAATGTACGTTATAACAGTAATATATCGATGGAACGGCTGGTGATCGAACAGCTTCTGAAAGGTCCGTCTTCTTCAGGAGCGTATGAGACGTTACCGGCCAACACCAAGATTTTGAGTGTTTCTACAAAGGATCAGATCTGCTACGTCAATTTTGACCAGGAACTGATGAATATGAAGTCCAACGTTAAGCCGGAGATTCTGATCTACTCCATTGTCAATTCGATTGTGGAGAGCGGAACGGCAGGACAGGTGCAGATTTCCATCAACGGCGAGAGCGATATCCGTTTTGGACAGAGCGTACCTCTGGACCAGCCGCTTTCGCGTAATCTGGATCTTGTGGAAGGAGAAGGAAAAGATTGAAAAACAGGCCTCTGGTGATGATATGCCTTGTTTTTCTGATGATTCGGTATGTGATCTTCTGGGTGGGAGCAAAGGAAGAGCTCCCGCCCGAAGTCCTACGGATGGATGGGGAGACCGTCCGGGTGACCGGACAGATTTACAAAAGAGAGCAAAGAGAAAAAGGTCCGACATGGTATCTCCGTTCAGAAGACAGAGGCTACATTGTCTACAGCTCCACATGGAGCGGTTATAAGATCGGCAATACGATCACAGTCACAGGAACCTTTCAGTTGTTTGAAAGGCCGTCCAATCCGGGAGCGTTTGACTCCCGTTCTTACTATCTAAATCAAAAGATCTGCGGAAGAATCCTTCCGGAATCAATCGAAGTCAATGATACGACAATACAATATGGAAAAGAATGGCTTGCCCGTCTGCGGGAACAGTGGAAAGACGAGCTCCTGACCCGGATGGGAGATGAAGGAGCAGTGCTTAGTGGAATCCTTCTCGGAGATAAGAGCGGACTGGAACCGGAGACGAAAGAGCTCTATCAGAAGAACGGGATCGCCCATCTGCTGGCAGTGTCCGGTCTGCATGTGTCCTTTATCGGTCTGATGCTCTATCGTTTGATGAGAAAAGCAGGAGCACCATTTTTGGCGGGAGCTCTTGTCGGAACACTGATATTATTTCCCTATGCGGTGATGACAGGATTCAGTGTTTCAGCAAAACGGGCAGTGCTGATGTATCTGATACGGATGGGAGCCGAGGTGAGCGGGCGGGTTTACGACCTTCTGACAAGCCTTGCCGTCTCAGCGGCGATTCTCCTGGGAGCTCATCCGCGCTCGGTGTATGATGTGGGATTTCTTCTTTCCTTTGGGGCGATCTTTGCTATCTGGGCAGGGGAGACTCTGTGGATACATCTGACCGGAAAGGAAAAGAAAGGGTTCCATGGGAAGTTTCTGGCGGCCATTTGGCCGGGAATTTGTATCCAGTTGCTGACATTTCCGGTGCTGCTTACATCCTATTTTGAATTTCCGCTCTATTCCGTGCTGATCAATCTCTGGGTGATTCCCCTGATGTCCGTTGTTATGGGTGCGGGGCTGCTGGGGAGTCTGTGCTGTCTTATCCTGCCGCCGTTCGCGACGGTATTTCTGTGGATCAGTAAGCTGGTACTTTGTTTTTACGAGTGGAACTGCCAGATCATGCTCCAGCTTCCCGCGGCCAGGGTCATTACCGGGGAACCGGGATGGGTGCGGATCTGTTGTTACCTGGCATTTTTGATCCTTGCCTATGCCTTGTGCTGGAAGAAAAAGAGAAAGCTTGGGACAGGATTTCTTCTGGTTGGACTTTGCTGTCTTCTGGGACCGTGCAATCAGCATCGCGGCGAACTAGAGATCACCATGGTGGATGTAGGGCAGGGAGATGGAATCTTCTTCCGGATGCCTGGAGGATGGACCTGCCTTGTAGACGGAGGAAGTACTTCCGGGCAGGATCTTGCCCGCTATACTCTGGAACCGTTTCTAAAAAGCCGGGGCGTGGGGACACTGGATTATGTGTTCATCTCCCACGGGGACGCCGATCACATCAGCGGTGTGCAAGAGATGATCGAGAGGGGGAGACTGGGAGTTCCAATCAAGACCCTCTTTCTGCCAGAGAAACGGCTGTGGGATGAGGGACTGAATGGACTTGCCCGAACGGCAAGAAAGAACGGCGTCCGGGTACAATGTATAAAGCCGGGGATGGCAGTAAGAGATGAAAAGGGAGCGGTTGTGTCCTGCCTGGGACCGTCAGAAGCGTACCAGGGGGAGCCCGGAAATGAGGCTTCCATGATCCTGAAGCTTGAGTATCAGCGGTTTTCCATGCTTTTTACCGGGGATCTGGAAGGGGCCGGAGAGCAGGATTTTTTATCCGGGGCATACGCAAACGGGATATACACAGTGCTGAAAACAGCACACCACGGCTCCGATGGTGCTACGACGGATCAGTTTCTCGAACAGAATCATGCGGACGTGGCGCTCATTTCCGCTGGGAAAGACAATCCGTACGGACATCCGGGAGAAAAACTCATCAAGCGGCTGAAAAAAGCGGATATGAAAATTTTTTGCACAAAGGATACCGGGGCGGTGACGATCCGAAGTGACGGAAAGCAGATGTGGATTGAGCGCTTTTCTGGCGCAGGAGGGAACGAAACAGGATAGGACAGGATCATCAAAGAGCATGATGAAATCGGACTCGGAAAATTTTCAGATAGGGTGTTTACGGAAAAACACGTTCTATGCTAGAATAGCGTTATGAAAAGTTTAAATGAAGATCTCAAAACAGGACAATTCAAACAGGTATATCTTTTGTATGGCGAAGAGAGCTATCTGAAAAAGCAATATAAGGATAGGCTCTCTAAAGCTATGCTTCCCGAAGGGGATACAATGAACTATGCATATTATGAGGGAAAGGGGACGGACGTAAAGCAGGTGATAGACCTGGCGGAGACGCTGCCGTTCTTTGCGCCGCGCCGCCTCATTGTCATGGAGGACACGGGGTTTTTCAAAAGTGCCTCTCCGGAGCTTTCTGAGTATATCCGCAGTATGCCGGAGACGGCGTGCTTTCTTTTTGTCGAGAGCGAGGTGGACAAGCGTGGCAAGCTCTACAAAGCAGTGAAAGAAAAAGGCCGGATTGTGGAAATGACAAGGCAGGACGGCGCTACCCTGCAGAAATGGGTGCTTTCTATGATCCAGAAGGAAGGAAAGCAGATCACGCAGTCCGCGGTCCGGTTCTTTCTCACCAAGGTCGGTGACGATATGGAGAATATTCACGGAGAGCTGGAGAAACTTTTTTGCTACACGATGGGAAGGACAGAGATTACTATTCACGATATGGAGGAGATCTGTACGACACACATTGATAATCAGATTTTTGAGATGATCCATGCTGTAGCAGAGAAAAGGCAAAAGCAGGCGCTTCTATATTATTATGACCTGCTTGCCTTAAAGGAGCCGCCGATGCGGATTTTATTTCTGATGGTCCGGCAGTTCCGCATCCTAATGGAAGTCTCCGAAATGAGCAGACGGGGATACGGCAAAAAGGAGATCAGTGAGCATGTGAAAATCCCGCCGTTTGCGGTTGGAAAATACCTGGCACAGGCGCAGAAGTTTTCGATACGTAAGCTTCGGCAGATATTGGAAGGCTGTGCGGGGACTGAAGAAGAAGTTAAGACAGGGAAGCTTGCCGACACCATGGCGGTAGAGCTTCTGATTATGCAATACAGTAGTTAAAATGAGTTGATGGGAGGAACTTACATTGTCAGTTATTGATCAAAAACATATACGGAATTTCTGCATCATTGCACATATTGATCACGGGAAATCGACTTTGGCGGACCGGATCATTGAGGAGACCGGACTTCTGACAAGCCGGGAGATGCAGTCCCAGGTTCTTGATAATATGGAGCTGGAGAGGGAGAGAGGCATCACAATCAAAGCGCAGACGGTTCGTACCGTCTATAAGGCAAAGGATGGGGAAGAATATATTTTCAATCTGATCGACACACCGGGACATGTGGACTTTAATTATGAAGTGTCCAGAAGTCTTGCGGCCTGCGACGGGGCGATCCTTGTGGTGGATGCGGCTCAGGGTGTGGAGGCACAGACCCTTGCCAACGTCTATCTGGCGCTGGATCACGATTTGGACGTTTTCCCGGTTATCAATAAGGTGGATCTGCCAAGTGCGGAACCGGAACGTGTTATCGAGGAGATCGAGGACGTGATCGGCATTGAGGCCACGGATGCACCGCAGATTTCCGCCAAGACCGGGCTGCATGTGGATCAGGTACTCGAGGAGATCGTCCACAAGATTCCTGCTCCAAATGGGGATCCTCAGGTGCCGCTGCAGGCGCTGATCTTTGACTCTGTGTATGATTCCTACAAAGGGGTCATTGTCTTTTGCCGGATCAAAGAGGGAACCGTGAAGAAAGGAACTAAGATTCAGATGATGGCGACAGGCGCCAGGGAAGAAGTCGTGGAAGTCGGTTATTTCGGCGCGGGCCGTTTCATTCCATGTGAAGAGCTGAGTGCAGGAATGGTCGGCTACATTACAGCCAGTATTAAAAATGTAAAAGACGCCAGGGTAGGTGATACGGTCACGGATGCAAACCGTCCATGCGAAAAACCGCTGCCGGGATACAAGAAAGTCAATCCAATGGTATACTGCGGGATGTATCCGGCGGACGGCGCCAAGTACCCGGATCTTCGGGACGCCCTGGAGAAGTTACAGTTAAACGACGCTTCCCTTCAGTTTGAGCCGGAGACGTCCATTGCTCTCGGATTTGGATTCCGGTGCGGATTCTTAGGACTTTTGCATCTGGAGATTATCCAGGAACGGTTGGAGCGGGAGTACAATCTGGATCTCGTCACCACCGCACCGAGCGTAATCTACAAAGTACACAAGACGAACGGAGAAGTGATCGAACTTACGAATCCTTCCAATCTGCCGGAGCCAAGTGAGATCGAGTACATGGAAGAACCAATGGTAAAAGCGGAAATCATGGTGACGTCCGAATTCATCGGGGCCATTATGGATCTTTGCCAGGAGCGAAGAGGAGAGTACCAAGGGATGGAATATATCGAGGCAACCAGGGCGGTGCTTCACTATCATTTGCCGCTGAATGAAATTATTTATGATTTCTTCGATGCTTTGAAATCCCGCTCCAGAGGCTATGCATCCTTTGACTACGAGATGCTTGGATATCAGCAGTCCTCTCTAGTAAAGCTTGACATTCTTGTCAATAAAGAAGAGGTAGACGCTCTGTCCTTTATTGTTTTTGAGGGGAGTGCCTACGACAGAGGCCGCAGGATGTGTGAGAAACTAAAAGAAGAGATCCCAAGACAGCTCTTTGAGATTCCGATCCAGGCGGCAATCGGCGGCAAGATTATTGCCAGAGAGACGGTCAAGGCATTGAGAAAGGATGTCCTCGCAAAATGCTATGGAGGAGATATTTCCAGAAAGAGAAAGCTCCTCGAAAAGCAGAAAGAAGGAAAGAAACGGATGCGTCAGGTGGGAAATGTAGAAATTCCGCAGAAAGCATTTATGAGCGTTCTCAAACTGGACGATAAATAGTCAGAATTGTTTTGAAGTGTAGAGAGGGACGTGTTCCGATGCATC